>NZ_CAHJXQ010000024.1 GCF_903645325.1 Microbacterium tenebrionis | reverse complement strand
GGTCGTAAGACGCTTGATGAGCGGTCAGCGCGAATGTGCTCGATCGCCTCGTCGACCCCGCCTGACGGGATGAACGGCGAGGTCGCCTGGATGAACACCACGGCGCCGACCGTCAGGCCATCGCCCTCGAGCTCGTCCATGGCGTGCAGCACGGCGCTCTCCGACGATGCGGTGTCGCCGGCCAGTTCGGCCGGGCGCCGCACGATGCGCGCGCCGGCTGCGGCGGCGGCCTCCGCGATCTCGGCATCGTCGGTGGTCACGACGACGAGATCGACGGCGGATGCCGCAGCGGCCGCCCGCACGGCTCGGACGACGAGCGGCACGCCCCCGACCGGCCGCAGGTTCTTGCGCGGAACGCCCTTCGACCCGCCGCGGGCCGGGATGATCGCGACCGTGAGTGCATGCGTCACAGGCCCCGCACCGCCTTCCATGCTCGTGCCAGCCGACGGCGGGCGGCGTGGACCGTCAGGCGCAGCTCCTCCATGCGTCCCACTCCTCCTGCCGAGCGCAGCAGGCGCCGCGAAAGGCTCTCGGCGGGAGCACCCGGCAGCCGCAGTCGCGCAAGGCGAGCAGGGTCGAAGTACCGGTCGCGCTCGGCCGGCGGCATGCCCCGCAGCAGCTCTGCCGCGCGCGGACGCAGGGATGCCGCGAGCTTCGGCTGCATCGCGTATCCGACGCCGTCGATCAGCAGCTGCAGCCGTGCGGGCTCGGCGTACGGCGAATCCGCGCGCGTCAGGGCATCCACGATCGTGGTCGGCACGCGGTTGCTGTTCTCGAACGGTTTCAGTCGGCGCAGCATCC
>NZ_CAHJXQ010000023.1 GCF_903645325.1 Microbacterium tenebrionis | reverse complement strand
GATCGGCAGCCTGTACGCGAACATCGGCCTCACCCCCGACCTGTCGGTGTCGGCCCAGCTCGCGGATGCCGTCGGCTCCCGTCGCGCCCTGCAGCTCGTGCTGCAGGATCGCCTGCTCAGCGCCGAAGAAGCCCTCGAGTGGGGCCTGGTCGCCGAGATCGTGATGGGTGAGGATGCCGAGGACGAGGCGAGCCGCGTCCGCGCCCGTGCCGAAGAGGTCGCGCGGTTCTGGCTCGCCGGGGCCGCAGCCGCGTACGGCCAGGCCAAGCGCCTGGTGCGCTCGCAGCCCTCGCGCTCGTTCCCCGAGCAGCTCGCGGAGGAGGCGCGCTCGATCGGTGCCGCATTCGACACCCCGGATGCCAGGGCGCGGGTCGCCGCATTCGCCGCGGCATCCGCGAAGCGCGCACGCTGAGTCCGCGCGGACTTACCCACAGGACCGGCGGCGCCCCCGCGCGGGACGGTCCTCACGTGCGAGGATGATTCCAACGTCGGCCGAAGAGGGGGGACCACCATGTCAGAGGTCAAGGAGTCCGGGGTGAAGCCGAACGCTTCGCTGCTGATCCGCGGGGCGATCTGGATCGCCATCGGAGCACTGATCGCGGCGGCACTGGTGTGCGTCGTGTGGGTTCTGATCGGTGATCAGGACGGCATCATCGGCCGCGCGTTCCTGACGATCCTGCTGCTCGCGGCGTTCGCCGGCATCGCCATCCTCGAGGCGGGGCTCGCGCCCCGGCGCCCCGACTGGCTGGCGCTGGCGAGCATGATCACCTGGATCGTCGCGCTCATCGCCGGCGCCATCAAGATCTGGCTGCCCGATGAGCCGGGTGAGTACACCGGCGGTGTCGGAAGGTTCTTCCTGCTGCTCGTCATCGTCGGCGTCCTGCAGCTGGGGCTCCTGCACGTGCGTCTGTTCACGGCGGCCGCTCAGCGGTACGTGACCACGTTCACCCGCGTGATCTACTACGTCACGGTCGCGTTGCTCGTGCTGCTCGTCGCGATGCTCGTGATCTTCCTGACGTTGCCCGACACGTTCGAGTATTCCGACCTGTACTGGCGAATCGTCGTCGCTCTCGCCATCCTCACCGCCGTGGGCACGACGCTCATCCCGCTGCTGAACGCCCTGTTCGCGCCGAAGAAGCAGGTGGGCCCGCTGGCGGCACAGGCCCACGGAGCGTTCACCGGATCGGGCGTCGCAGCCCTGCCCGCAACACCGAACGACCAGGGCGCCCAGCCGTGGCCGACGTACGCGGACGGCAGGACCCCGCTCCCGGTGCTGCCCGACGGCTCGCCGGACTGGAACGCGTATTACACCGGCTATCCGACACAGCAGACGCCGGTGCAGAGCTATTACCCGGCCCATGAGACGACGCCGTCGTTCCCAACCGTGCCGTCGGACGGACATGCGCCGCCGCTGGTGTCCTCACCGGACGCGCCGATCGGAGCGGACGGATTCCCGGTGCCGCCGGCCGGGGCACCGGCCGCGCCCGACGGCATCGCAGGCGACACGGCTGCAACACCTGTTCCTGAGAAGTCACCTGCTCCCGAGCACGCACCAGCGCCCGAGCACGCACCAGCGCCCGAGCAGGTGCATGAGCCTGTGGAGCCGCCGGTGCCGGAGCAGCCGCAGGTTCCGCCGCACTCGGAGGAGCCGCCGACGCCTCCGGCCGCGCCCGGCGCATTCCCGCCTCCGCCTCCGGCGCCCCTCCGGTGACCGTGGACCTGCCCATCGAGGTCGAGCTGCAGGAACTCGCAGCCGGCATCGCTCGCGAGGCCGGCGAGCTGGCTCGGGAGCGCCGGGCGGCCGGCGTCGCACTCGCGGCGACGAAGTCGACCCTCGCCGACATCGTCACCGAAGCGGACCGCGAGGTCGAGCAGCTCATCCGCGACCGGCTCAGCGCCGATCGGCCCGGCGACGGGTTCCTCGGTGAGGAGTCGGGCGCGGCGGACAGCGAGACGGGCATCACATGGGTCGTCGACCCGATCGACGGCACGGTGAACTACGCGTACGGCATCCCCTCCTACAAGGTCAGCATCGCCGCCGTGCGGGGCGGCGCGGATCCCGACGCGTGGGAAGTGCTCGCCGCCGCGGTCTACGCGCCCGCCGTGGATGAGCTGTTCACGGCGGCCAGGGGCGGGGGAGCGTGGCTCGGCGGGCGGGGGCTCGGTGTGACGGGGCCCAACCC
>NZ_CAHJXQ010000022.1 GCF_903645325.1 Microbacterium tenebrionis | reverse complement strand
CTGCACGCCCTTGCCCTCGACGTTCGTGAAGTCGGTGACGGCCGGGAGCCGAGTGGACGCCGCGACGATCGCTTTCGCGATCGGATGCTCGGACGCGTGCTCGACCGCTCCGGCCAGTCGCACGAGCTCCGCGGCATCCACGCCGTCCTCGGTGATCACGCCTGCGAGGGCCATGCGACCGGATGTGACCGTGCCCGTCTTGTCGAGGACGACCGTGTCGACCTTGCGCGTGGACTCGAGGACCTCGGGCCCCTTGATGAGAATGCCCAGCTGTGCGCCACGGCCGGTGCCGACCAGCAGGGCGGTGGGCGTCGCGAGCCCGAGCGCGCACGGGCAGGCGATCACGAGCACGGCGACGGCGGCGGTGAAGGCCGCGGACAACCCGAATCCCGCGACGATCCAGCCGACGAGAGCCGCGAGCGCGATGACGAGGACGATTGGGACGAAGACGCCCGAGATGCGGTCCGCCAGGCGCTGCACCTCGGCCTTGCCGGTCTGCGCGTCCTCCACCAGCTGCGCCATCTGCGCGAGCTGAGTGTCCGCGCCGATCCTCGTCGCGCGCACGATCAGGCGGCCGCTGGCGTTCACGGTCGCGCCGGTGACGGCATCCCCCTCGCCGACCTCGACGGGGACGGACTCACCTGTGAGCATCGAGGCGTCGACGGCCGAATGCCCCTCGATGACGACGCCGTCGGTGGCGATCTTCTCGCCGGGACGCACGACGAACGCGTCGCCGACTCGCAGCTGCTCGATCGGGATCAGCGCTTCGACGCCGTCGCGCACCACCGACACGTCCTTCGCGCCGAGCTCGAGGAGAGCACGCAGCGCCGACCCCGCCTGACGCTTGGCCCGCTTCTCGAAGTACCGCCCCGCCAGGATGAACATCGTCACTCCGGCCGCGACCTCGAGGTAGATGTTCGACGCCCCGTCGGAGCGCGACAGGGTGAACTCGAACGGGTGGGTCATGCCCGGCATCCCGGCGGTTCCGAAGAACAGCGCGTACAGCGACCAGCCGAAAGCGGCGATCGTGCCCATCGAGATCAGGGTGTCCATGGTCGCCGCGCCGTGACGGAGGTTCGTCCACGCGGCGCGGTGGAACGGCCAGCCGCCCCACACGATCACCGGCGCGGCCAGGGCGAGCGACGCCCACTGCCAGTACGTGAACTGCAGCGGCGGGATCATCGCCATGAGGATCACCGGCACCGCGAGGGCGATCGAGATGAACAGCCGCTGGCGGAGTGAGCGCAGTTCGGGGGCGTCGGCCTCGTCCGTCGCATCCGGCTGCGTGGCGGGCAGCTGCGCGGAGTACCCGGCCTTCTCGACCTCGTCGATGAGCAGCGCCGTGTCGAAGCCGGCGGGCGCGGTGACCCTCGCCTTCTCGGTGGCGTAGTTGACCGTCGCCTCGATGCCGTCGAGCTTGTTCAGCTTGCGCTCGATGCGCGTCGCGCACGAGGCGCAGGTCATGCCGCCGATCTCGAGTTCGACGCTGCTCATGGTGCTGCTTTCCGGTCGGGGCTCTGGGGGTGCGGGTACGGCGGGTCAGGCGCGGACGGCGGAGTATCCGGCCTCGTCGACAGCCGCGAGGACCGCGCGTCATCGAGCGGAGCGGATGCCGTCACGACGAGCCTGCCGGTCTGCGCGCTGACCTCGATCTGGTCGACGCCGGCGATCTGACCGACCTCTTCGCGCACGGACATCTCGCAGTGGCTGCAGGTCATGCCGGTCACCTGGTACTCAGTGGTACTCATGGAGTCAGTGGTGCTCATGGGAGTCTTCCTTTCGTTCGTCGACCACAACTATAGTACCCCCTGGGGGTATTTCCGTCGACGGTTGCCGAAGCGCCGCCGTGCAAGGATGGCCACATGACCCAAGCCACCGCAGACCTCTACGACGAGTTCGGCGACGACCTCCAGTCGGTGCCGATGCAGTTCCGCGACTTCGGGGGCCGGACGGCGTTCCAGGGGCCGATCCGCACGATCCGCTGCCTCGAGGACAACGCGCTCGTGAAGTCGACCCTTGCGACGCCGGGCGACGGCGCCGTGCTCGTGATCGACGGCTCAGGATCGCTGAACACCGCGCTCATGGGCGACATGATCGCCGAGTCGGCCGTCGCGAACGGCTGGGCGGGCGTCGTGATCCACGGCGCGATCCGCGACAGTGTCGCCATCGGCGGCCTCGACCTCGGCGTGAAGGCGCTCGGCACGAATCCGCGCAAGAGCGCCAAGCTCGGCGCCGGAGAGGTCGACGTCGACCTCGAGTTCGGGGGAGTGGCCTTCGCGGTGGGCAAGCGCCTGTATGCCGACGAGGACGGGATTCTCGTCGAGCGCTGACGCGACCGCACTCGCCGCCGCTCAGGTGGCGTCGGCGGTGACGAGGATCGGCCGGTGATCGCTCGATCGCTGCGGCAAAGTCTCGATGCGATCGATCGTGAATCCGTCCGACGTCGCGAAGTCGTAGTGCCCCTTGAACACGCGGTACCGCGTGTAGGTGCGCTCGTCGCTGAGCGTCAGTGCGTACCCGTGATCGCGCACGGTCTGCCCGAGGTTCTCCTTGAAGACCGGGTAGTTGTAGTCGCCGACCATGAGAACGGGAAGGCCCGGTCCCATCATCTCGAGCTCGGTCAGTGCCGCACGGATCTGCGTGCGGCGCAGCGAGTTCAGCGCTGTCAGCGGTGCGGCGTGGAACGACGCGACGATGAGCTCTCTGCCGTTGTCGATGTCCTGCAGCCGCACACCGAGAACGCGCTCGTGGGCGGGCTTGAGCATCATGTCGTGCAGCGACTTCTTCAGCCCGATCGTGCGGATGTCCTGCAGGCGGAACAGGTTCGTCCGGTAGTAGAGCGCAAGACCGAGGCGATTGCCTTGGGTGGCGTCGGCGAGCGTCAGGCCGCCGATCTCGTCGGGGAGGGCGGAGACGTCGCACTCCTGCAGGCACAGCAGATCGGGCTCGTGCTGCTCGACGAGCTCCTCGAGCTCTGTCGCGGCTCGATGCTTGCGCAGGTTGTAGGAGATGACCTTCATCATCGCCACGCTACTGCGCCCACCTGAGCCTGTGGTGTCGATTCTGTGAACTCGTCTACTCGGAGTCCCGCCGCGCCCGCGTCTGCTCGGCGCGCGCGGCGAGCAGGTCGTGGGCGGGGTACCCGACCTCGGTGAGCGTGAGGCCGCGCGCGGCTAGCACCTTGAACTCGCTCGTGCGCTGCAGGGCGTCGCGCAGAACGACGAGATCGCCCTCGCCGAGACGTCCTTCGCCGACGGCCGCGCACGCCCCGACCAGCGCGCGGACCATGCTGTGGCAGAACGCATCGGCCTTGACCTCGGCGACCAGGACGCCGTCGGCATCCCGGGTCCACCGGTAGTCCAGGAGCGTGCGGATCGTCGTCGCCTCCTCGCGAGCCTTGCAGTACGCGGCGAAGTCGTGCAGGCCGATGAGGGAGCGTGCGGCGGCATCCATGGCCTGAACGTCCAGCGAGCCGCGGATGCTCGTGGTGTCGAGGCGCCGTGCCGGATCGAACCCGGCCGCATCGTCAGCCAGTCGGTACCGGTAGCGTCGCCAGACCGCGGAGAAGCGCGCGTCGAAGCCCTGCGGTGCAAGCGACGATCGATGCACCGTGGCATCCGGGTACGCGCCGAGGACTCCGCGCATGCGGGCGGCGATCGATCCTGCGGGGTCCGTGGCGGCTCGCCCGTGTCGCGCCTCGACGCGAGCCCACTGCGCCTCATCGAGATCGACGTGCGCGACCTGGCCGGCGGCGTGCACCCCGGCATCCGTCCGCCCGGCGACGACGAACTGCACATCCGATCCGACGATCCGTGCGAGAGCCGCCTCGAGCGTGCCCTGAACCGTCCTCAAGCCGGGCTGCTTCGCCCACCCGCGGAAGTTCGTGCCGTCGTAGGCGATGTCCAAGCGGATTCTCACGTGCCCAGCCTAAACTGGAGCTTTGACTTCGCCCGGCTGCGAGCCGCGGCGCGACTTCCGAGACATGCAGAACCAGACGACACCGACACGATTCGCGGGCCTCGACGGCCTGCGCGCGGTTGCCGTGACCCTGGTGGTCGCCTACCACCTGTTCCCCGGACTGCCGCTCGTCGGCGGATTCGTCGGCGTCGACGTCTTCTTCGTGATCAGCGGGTTCCTCATCACCTCGCTGCTGCTCCGCCCGTCCCGGCTCGGGCGGCTGGGCTCGCCGCGCCGGCTCGTCGACTTCTGGAGGCGGCGCGCGCGCCGGCTGCTGCCCGCACTCGCCGTGGTGGTCACGGTGTGCGCGACGGCCGCATGGATGCTCGGCGGCGATCTGCTTGTCGGCATGGGGCGCCAGGTGCTGGGTGCTGCGACCTTCAGCTACAACTGGCTGGCCGTCGCAGACGACACCGACTACTTCGCCGCGACGGCGCCCGCGCTGTTCCGCAACTTCTGGTCGCTCGCGGTGGAGGAGCAGTTCTACGTCGTGTGGCCGCTGCTGCTGCCGCTCGTGCTGCTGATCCCCGGGCGCTGGGCGCGCGTCGCACTCGTGCTCGTCGCCGGCGGCGGCTCGGCGTGGTGGATGGCACAGCTCGTCGCAGGAGGCGAGGTCACGCGCGCGTACTTCGGCACGGACGCGCACGCGTTCGGGCTGCTGATCGGCATCGCGCTGGCGCTGGCCACCGCGAATATGCCGGAGCGGGCATGGATGAGCTCGCGCCCGGCGCGTGCGGGCTCGCTACTCATCGGACTGCTGGGGCTCGGCGCTATCGTCGCAGCCGCGCTGATGCCGGAGAGTCAGGATGCCGGGACGTTCCCCGGCACGCTCCTGCTGGCCGGCGGCGGGTCGGCGCTCGCGATCTTCGCCGGTGTGCTGCCGGGGTCGTGGTTCGGCCGTGCGCTCGACGTGCAGCCGCTGAAGTGGGTC
>NZ_CAHJXQ010000021.1 GCF_903645325.1 Microbacterium tenebrionis | reverse complement strand
GCGCATGTCCGTCCGACGGCACGGTTGGGAACGACGGCGTCGTCTCATGGGCCGGGTAATAGCTCTGCACCGGCGTCTGCTGTGTCGGATAGCCGGTGTAATACGCGTTCCAGTCCGGCGAGCCGTCTCCCATGGTGGAGGCCATCTCGATCACGTCGCCGCCGGCGCAGAAGGCGGGGCCTGTGGCATCCAGGATGATCGCCCGCACGTCGCCTCGGGACGTCGTCTCGGCTGTGGCATCCCGCCACGCGTGGGCGAGCTCCGACCCGAAGGCGTTGAGGCGGGTGGGACGGTTGAGCGTGAGGCGGGCAAGCCCCTCATCGACCGAGAACTGGATGGCATCGCTCATGGGCATCTCCTTCGAAGCGCGGACTTCGCCAGCCTAGCCAGAACGTGCACTCAGTCCGTGTCCTGTTGTACCCGAGCGACAAAGCCCTCCATACGGCGGCGCGTTCCGTCCAGCCGCATGTCCACCTGACCGGCGGCGCGGATCTCGTTCGGGGCGAGTGGATGCGCGAGCCGCACGTTGTCGTGGCAGGACAGGTCGGCGCAGATGTAGGTGCCGACGCCGTCGCCGCGGCGACCTGCCTCACCGGTCTTGCGCGCGGTGAACAGGGCGACCTGGCTGCCCGGCTGCATCGTGTGGCAGATGTTGCACATGCCGTTACGGCTGCGACCGGGGTCGCTCGCGCGAACGACGACGCCGATCACCTCGTCACCGGACTGCACGAGGATGCACCCGCGCTTGCTGGACGCCGGATCCCGCCAGGCGAGGAAATCGTGGAAGTCCCAGTCGACGAGCAGGAAGTCGTGCGGCATCTCGATCATCCGCAGCTCGTCGTCGGTCGCGTTGATGAAGGCCGCACGGACGTCGGACTCGGTGAGCGCTCGCATCGCCCCAGTCTATGAACTCCCGCATGGCTCGATAAACGAATTGAGCGCCACCCCGTACGGGGCGACGCTCGATTCGTTCGGTGGCAAGTGAGGGATTCGAACCCCCGAAGTCTAAGACGGCTGATTTACAGTCAGCTCCCTTTGGCCGCTTGGGTAACTTGCCGAGTGCACACCCGTCCAGCTTGTACAGCCAACCGGGGGCGCGAGTATCCATCATACCTGCGCGACGCAGGTGGAAGAAATCGAACGATCAGCTGCCGCGGACGCCGCGTTCCCCGCCGTCGAGCGACTCGGGAGTCCGCAGCAGGCCGCCCTCGGCGCGGCACGTCGCGGCCGCCACATCCATCGCCGCCTCGAGCAGCCGCTGCCACTCGACGGCATGCCCCGGGCGGGCGGCGACCATACCTGCGGCGACGGCGGCGAGCGTCGCATCCCCCGCACCGACCGTGTCCACGACGGGTCCGGGCAGCGCTGAGATCGGCGCCGTGAAGATCCCGGCATCCGCCTCGAGCACCGCACCCTCGCGGCCTGCCGTCGCGAGAACAGCTCCTGCGCCGAGCCCGCGCAGTCGCGCCCGCAGCGCGTCGAGATCGCCGTCGTACAGAAGGGCGGCGTCATCCGCACCGACCTTGACGACCGCGGCACCGGCGACGATCCTCTCGAACCCGCGCACGAACTCCGCCCGGTCGGCGAGCATGCCGGCCCGCGGGTTCGGATCGATGGCGACCTGCGCCCCTGCGAGGGCATCGACGAGAGCATCCACCTCGGCGACGCGGTCGAACGGGAAGCAGCTGATCACGGCGAGATCAGCGGTCCCGATCGCCTGCAGCGCCTCTTCGCCGTATCGGATGCTGCGCTGCTGCGCCGCATCGTTGAACACGTAGGTCGGCTCGCCGTCGCGGTTGCGGCGCACGATCGCGCGCGACGATCCGAGCGGAGACGGGCTGCTCACCAGAATCACACCGTGGTCGGCGAGGTACTCGCGGATGTGCGCGCCGGGCTCGTCGTCGCCGACCATCGCGATGAGCGTCGTAGGAATGCCGAGACGCCGGAGTCCGACCGCGACGTTGAGCGCGGCCCCGCCGACGAGCTCGCGCACTCCCCCGGCGTCGTGGATCTCGTCGATGAGCGCGTCGCCGATGACGACGACGGAGGATGCGTGGGGCATCCCATCATTGTCTCGTACCCGCGCTACCTTGTGACCCATGGACGCCACACGCATCGTCACCGCAGCCGCCGCGCTCCTGCTCGCCGCCGGCCTCGCCGGGTGCGGCGGTCCACCCTCCGGCGAGTCCGCGTCGCCATCGGAGTCTCCTGCGACCGAGACTCCTGAGCCTGCGGCATCCGCAACCCCGGATCCGACCGCGACCCCGACGGCCGAAGCGATCCCGATTCCCGATGACTGCCGTGCGATCCTCTCCGACGACGTGCTCGCCCAGCTCGACGGCATCCCGTTGAATGACCCGGCGTTCGGCGCCACGGGCATCCAGCCTGACGGCTCGCTGATCTGCGCGTGGGGCGACCCGGCCGCCGACACGACGGGCCTCACGACGACCATCTCGCACCTGAACCGGGGCCCGGCGCTCGATCTGCTCAACGAGCTCGCCGATGACGAGGACTTCGTCTGCTTCACGCCCGACAAGGGCATCCGCTGCGAGAAGACCTGGCCCAATGAGAACTATCCGGTCACCGATGGCCGCACGCTCTTCTGGCGCGAGGACGTGCTGATCGACACCCGGTACTCGAACCTCGCCCCGAGCGGGTACACCGCGAGCATCGTCGCGCACCTGTTCGACTAGCTGACGTGCCGACGTACGGCGAAGGCCCCGCCCCTCCGAAGAGGTGCGGGGCCTTCGCGGCGTGCGGGATCAGTTATACGTACCCGGGGTCACGTCATCCGTCGAGAACGCGTCGAAGTCGACGTAGCCGAACTCGCCCTCGGCGTACGCGCCGTCGGATGCGAAGATCCGGTTCGGGTAGCGCTCGCTCTTGGCCTCTTCCGTGGCCTCGACCGTGACGTTGCGGTACTTCGACAGACCGGTTCCGGCGGGGATGAGCTTACCGATGATGACGTTCTCCTTGAGACCGACCAGCGGGTCGCGCTTGCCCTGCATCGCAGCCTCGGTGAGCACGCGGGTCGTCTCCTGGAACGAGGCGGCCGACAGCCACGACTCGGTCGCCAGAGACGCCTTGGTGATACCCATCAGCTCCGAGCGGCCGGACGCGGGGCGCTTGCCCTCGGCCACAGCCTCGCGGTTGATCTGCTGGTAGCGCTTGAGGTCGACCATCTCACCCGGCAGCAGGGTCGTGTCGGCGTGGTCGACGACGGTGACCTTGCGGAGCATCTGACGGACGATGACCTCGATGTGCTTGTCGTGGATCGGCACACCCTGCGAGCGGTAGACGCCCTGGACGCCGCCGACGAGGTACTTCTGCACCTCGCGGGCACCCATGACGCGCATGACCTCCTTGGGGTCGAGCGTGCCGACCTGCAGGGGCTGACCGACCGTGACGTGCTGGCCGTCCTCGACGAGGAGCGTCGCACGCTTCAGCACCGGGTAGACGACCTCTTCATCACCGTTGTCGGGCGTGAGGATGACCTTCTTGGCCTTCTCGGTCTCGTCGATCGTGATGCGGCCGTCGGCCTCGGCGATCGGCGACGCGCCCTTGGGGGTACGCGCCTCGAAGAGCTCCTGCACACGGGGCAGACCCTGGGTGATGTCGTCAGCCGAGGCCGAACCACCGGTGTGGAAGGTACGCATCGTCAGCTGGGTACCGGGCTCACCGATCGACTGGGCGGCGATGATGCCGACGGCCTCGCCGATGTCCACGGTCTTGCCGGTCGCAAGAGAGCGGCCGTAGCACTGCGCGCAGACGCCGACAGCGGAGTCGCAGGTCAGCACGGAGCGGACCTTGATCTCCTCGACACCGAGCTCGACGAGCTTGTCGATGAGCACGTCGCCCACGTCGTCGCCGGCCGAGGCGAGGACCTCGCCCGACTCGCTGACGACGTCAGCGGCCAGGGTACGGGCGAACACCGAGTTCTCGACGTTCGCGTCGCGCACCAGCTCGCCCTGCGAGTTCGGAGCGGCGATCGGGAGCGCGAGGCCCTTCGACGTGCCGCAGTCCTCTTCGCGGATGATGACGTCCTGCGAGACATCCACGAGGCGACGGGTCAGGTAGCCCGAGTCGGCGGTGCGCAGAGCGGTGTCGGCCAGACCCTTACGGGTACCGTGCGTCGCGATGAAGTACTCCGCCACCGACAGACCCTCGCGGTACGAGGAGATGATCGGACGCGGGATGATCTCACCCTTGGGGTTGTTCACCAGGCCGCGCATACCCGCGATGTTGCGGATCTGCAGCCAGTTACCGCGAGCACCCGAGGACACCATGCGGTTGATGGTGTTGTCGGCCGGGAAGTTCTCGCGCATCGCGGCCTGGACCTCGTCGGTCGCCTCGGTCCAGATCTTGATGAGCTCCTGACGACGCTCGGCGTCGGTGGTGAGACCCTTCTCGTACTGCGACTGGACCTTCGCGGCCTGCTTCTCGTAGCCGGCGACGATCTCCTTCTTGTTCGGAGGAGTGAGGATGTCGCTCAGGGCGACGGTCACACCCGAGCGCGTGGCCCAGTAGAAACCGGCGTCCTTGATGCGGTCCAGCGTCGCAGCCGTCTCGACCTTCGGGTACTCCTCGGCCAGCTTGTTGACGATCTGCGAGAGCTTGCCCTTGTCGGCGGGCTCGCGCACGAACGGGTAGCCCTTCGGCAGCGTGGCGTTGAAGATCGCCTGACCCAGCGAAGCGTCGACGAGGCCGTGCTTCTCGTAGCCCTCGGGAGCCTGGCCCTCGAGGAAGGTCAGACCGGGGATGCGGATGCGGATCTTCGCCTGCAGGTCGAGGGTTCCCTCGTCCTTGGCCAGGATCGCCTCGGAGACCGAGCCGAACGCGCGACCCTCACCGGCAGCGCCCTCCTTGACCGTGGTCAGGTGGTGGAGGCCAATGATCATGTCCTGCGAGGGCAGGGTGACCGGGCGTCCGTCCGACGGCTTGAGGATGTTGTTCGACGCGAGCATCAGCACGCGGGCCTCGGCCTGAGCCTCGACCGACAGCGGCAGGTGCACGGCCATCTGGTCGCCGTCGAAGTCGGCGTTGAACGCCGCGCAGACGAGCGGGTGCAGCTGGATGGCCTTGCCCTCGACGAGCTGCGGCTCGAACGCCTGGATGCCGAGACGGTGCAGGGTGGGTGCACGGTTGAGCAGCACGGGGCGCTCGCGGATGATCTCCTCGAGCACGTCCCAGACCTCGGGACGCATGCGCTCGACCGAGCGCTTCGCGGCCTTGATGTTCTGCGAGTGACCCAGGTCGATCAGGCGCTTGATCACGAACGGCTTGAACAGCTCGATCGCCATGGTCTTGGGAAGACCGCACTGGTGCAGCTGCAGCTGCGGGCCGACGACGATGACCGAACGGCCCGAGTAGTCGACGCGCTTTCCGAGCAGGTTCTGACGGAAACGGCCCTGCTTGCCCTTGAGCATGTCGCTGAGCGACTTCAGAGCACGGTTTCCGGTGCCCGTGACGGGGCGACCGCGGCGACCGTTGTCGAACAGTGCGTCGACGGCCTCCTGCAGCATCCGCTTCTCGTTGTTCACGATGATCTCGGGGGCACCGAGGTCGATCAGGCGACGAAGACGGTTGTTGCGGTTGATCACGCGGCGGTACAGGTCGTTCAGGTCACTGGTCGCGAAGCGTCCACCGTCGAGCTGGACCATCGGGCGCAGCTCCGGCGGGATCACCGGGACGACGTCGAGGACCATGGATGCCGGCGACATACCGGTCTCGAGGAACGAGTTGACGACCTTGAGGCGCTTGATCGCACGGATCTTGCGCTGACCCTTGCCCTCGGAGATCTGCAGGTGCAGGCTCTCGGCCTCAGCCTGCAGGTCGAAGGCGGCCAGGCGCCGCTGGATCGACTCCGCACCCATGTAGGCCTCGAAGTACTGACCGAAGCGGTCCTGCAGCTCGTGGAAGACGTCGTCCTCCGGGCGCAGGGCGCCGACCTCGAGCGTGCGGAAGTCCTCCCACACGCGCTCGAGCTTGGCGATGGCGTCGTCTGCGCCCTTGCGCAGCTGCGACATCTCCTTCTCGGCGGCGTCCTTGACCTTCTTCTTGGCGTCGGCCTTGGCGCCCTCGGCCTCCAGGGCCGCGAGCTCCTCCTCCAGCTTGGACATGCGCTCGGCGATCTTCGCGTCGCGACGGTCCGCGAGCGTCTTCAGCTCGAGGCGGATGTTGTTCTCCTGCGTGGCCAGGTCACGGTGACGAGCATCCTCGTCGACCGAGATGACCATGTACGCGGCGAAGTAGATGACCTTCTCGAGGTCCTTCGGCGCCATGTCGAGCAGGTACCCGAGGCGCGACGGGACGCCCTTGAAGTACCAGATGTGGGTGACGGGTGCGGCGAGCTCGATGTGGCCCATGCGCTCACGACGGACGGAGCTCTTGGTGACCTCCACGCCGCAGCGCTCGCAGACGATGCCCTTGAATCGGACGCGCTTGTACTTGCCGCACGCGCACTCCCAGTCGCGGGAAGGTCCGAAGATCTGCTCACCGAACAGACCGTCCTTCTCGGGCTTGAGGGTGCGGTAGTTGATGGTTTCGGGCTTCTTCACCTCACCGTAGGACCATCCGCGGATGTCCTCTGCGGTGGCCAGGCCGATGCGAAGCTCGTCGAAGGTGTTTGACTCGAGCACTAGTTCTCCTGTGTCTCAATAAGAATTCGTTATCGGCCGGATCAGATCTCGTCGATCGAGGCGGACTCGAATCGGCTGGAGATGTTGATACCGAGCTCCTCGGCGGCGCGGAACGCCTCATCGTCGGTGTCGCGGAGGTTGACCGCCGTGCCATCGGCCGAGAGGACCTCGACGTTCAGGCAGAGCGACTGCATCTCCTTCATGAGCACCTTGAACGACTCGGGGATGCCGGGCTCCTGGATGTTCTCGCCCTTGACGATTGCCTCGTACACCTTGACGCGGCCGAGGATGTCGTCGGACTTGATCGTGAGGAGCTCCTGGAGCGCGTATGCCGCACCGTAGGCCTCGAGGGCCCACACCTCCATCTCACCGAAGCGCTGTCCGCCGAACTGCGCCTTACCACCGAGCGGCTGCTGGGTGATCATGGAGTACGGACCGGTCGAACGGGCGTGGATCTTGTCGTCGACCAGGTGGTGCAGCTTCAGAATGTACATGTAGCCGACCGAGATCGGTGCCGGGAACGGCTCACCCGAGCGGCCGTCGAACAGCTGGGTCTTGCCCGAGCGGTCGATGAGGCGGTCGCCGTCGCGGGTCGGCAGCGTCGAGTCGAGGAGACCGGCGATCTCCTGCTCCTCTGCGCCGTCGAACACGGGGGTGGCGACCTTCGTGCCGGGTGCTGCCTCGCGAGCGGCGTCGGGCAGGTGCACGGCCCACTCCGGGGTGCCCTCGACCTTCCATCCCTGCTTGGCGATCCACCCGAGGTGGGTCTCCAGCACCTGGCCGAAGTTCATTCGACCAGGGATGCCGAGCGGGTTCAGGACGATGTCGACCGGGGTTCCGTCGGCGAGGAACGGCATGTCCTCGACCGGAAGGATCTTGGCGATGACGCCCTTGTTGCCGTGACGGCCGGCGAGCTTGTCACCCTCGGTGATCTTGCGCTTCTGGGCGATGTAGACCACGACGCGGCGGTTGACGCCCGAGCCGAGCTCGTCGTCGCCGTCTTCGGCGTTGAACTCCTTGACGGCGATGATCGTGCCCTGCTCGCCGTGCGGCACCTTCAGCGAGGTGTCGCGGACCTCGCGGCTCTTCTCGTTGAAGATCGCGCGGAGCAGGCGCTCCTCGGCCGACAGCTCGGTCTCGCCCTTCGGCGTGACCTTGCCGACGAGGATGTCGCCGGGGCGGACCTCGGCGCCGATGCGGATGATGCCGCGCTCGTCGAGGTCCTTCAGCAGCTCGGGGCTGACGTTGGGGAGGTCACGGGTGATCTCCTCCTTGCCGAGCTTGGTGTCGCGGGCGTCGACCTCGTACTCCTCGATGTGGATCGAGGAGAGGGTGTCGTCCTTCACCAGGTCCTGGCTGAGGATGATCGCGTCCTCGAAGTTGTAGCCCTCCCACGTCATGAACGCGACGAGCAGGTTCTTGCCGAGCGCGAGCTCGCCGTTCTCGGTGGCGGGGCCGTCGGCGATGACCTCGCCGGCCTCCACGCGCTCACCGGCCGAGACGACGACCTTCTGGTTGTAGGACGTGCCCTGGTTCGAGCGGTCGAACTTGCGCAGGTGGTACTCCTGCGTGCCGCCCTCGTCGAGCTGCACGACCACGCGGTCGGCCGAGACCTCGGTGACGACACCGGCCTTGTCGGCGGTGAGCACGTCACCGGCGTCGATGGCCGCGTAGCCCTCCATACCGGTTCCGACCAGCGGCGAGTCGCTGCGCAGCAGCGGCACGGCCTGACGCTGCATGTTGGCGCCCATGAGCGCGCGCTGAGCGTCGTCGTGCTCGAGGAACGGCACGAGCGAGGT
>NZ_CAHJXQ010000020.1 GCF_903645325.1 Microbacterium tenebrionis | reverse complement strand
GAACACGACGTGGTCGAGGTGCAGCGCGGCCGGCCAGAGCAGTCCGCGCTCGCGCAGGCTGCGTTTGGCCTCGTCGTCGAGGTAGGTCTGCGGTTTACGGCGTTCGTGAACGATCTCGTTCGTCAATCCGAGGTGGCGTAGTACTATTGTCTGCCACTCGGTCTCGTCGGCGTCCGGGTGACCGGGATACCTGAGGATCACGGGAACGGGATCGGGCCGTCCGTGGCGCCGAGCGAAGTCGACGGCGAGCGCGAGCACCGCAGACGAGTCGCGTCCGCCGGAGAACGACACGAAGACGTCTTCGCGCGCAAATGCGGTCGACATCGCCTGATCGAGCGCGGCCCGCGGATCACGGGACGGCGCAAAGGCCCGGCCGTCCGTTGCGGAGCGGCCGACGGTCAGCGGGGATCCGTGGACGAGTTCCCGCTGCGACAGCCTGATGTAGGAAGGAGCATTCATCTGCTCAGCCACAGAGTGATCCCCCCGCAGCTAGATGACTGCGGGGGGATCACTCGAGAGGTTCAGGAAACCTCGGTGCCCCAGGTGAAGAACAGGAAACGGTCGTCGTTACCGTGTCCGCCTTCCGCGAGGGTGAGGTCGGCGATGCTGCCGACCGACTTGATGAAAGGCGCCTCGTAGGACATATTGACTCCCCAGATCAACTGATATCGCCCGGGAAAGCCCCGTGCGATACGAGGAAAGTATCAGGGTTCGCAAGGCGCGTCCAGTCTTTTTCGTGCATTGCTTCTCGCGCGCCTCCCGCTACGCTCAGGCTATGGCAGACCGCAGCCCTCCTCCGACCCGACGCAGCGTCGGCCGCCTGCATGAACTGGTGCGTTTCAGCCTGCGGATGGTATGGGGATCGGCTCGAGCTGCTTTCTCGTGGCTCATGGCATTCCAGATCGTGAACGCCGTGATTCTTGCGCTTCAGGTGCTCTCGGTCCAGTGGGTGCTCGACGCCATCCTCTCCGTCGAAACCGGCGGCGCCCGCGCTGTCATAGCACCGGTCCTGATCCTGGCAGGACTCACGGCGGCGAGTGCGGTCGTCGGATCTGTTCAGAACTCGCTAGGGCGGTTCGTCGGGGAATCCGTCTCTCGCCACATGTGGGGCGAGATCCTCGATGTCTCGACCCGGGTCGGACTGGTCTCCTACGAGGATCCGGGATTCTTCGACCACCTCGAACGCGTGCGCGGAAGCGCGCTGACACGACCGCTGCAGGTGACCAACGGACTGATCGGCTGCGTCGGGGCTCTCGCCGCGGGCATTGGTCTGGGTGCCGCGCTCTTCGGATTCAGCCCGTTGCTGCTCCCGCTTCTACTGGTCGGGGCCATCCCACTGCTGTTCACGAGTCGCTGGGAGAGCAGGCGCGAGTATGCCTTCAACGTGGACCAGACCACGAAGACACGGCAGCGGACGTATATGGCGTTACTGCTGACCGGCCGGGACGAGGCGAAGGAGGTGCGATCGTACGGGCTCCCGCGAACTCTTCGCGCGCGATACGACTCACTGTACGACACGTATCTTCGTCAGTTGGCAGTCCACCTGAAGCGGCGGGGGCTTCTCAACGCGACCGGTCAGGGCCTGTCGGCCCTGGCACTCGTCGCGACATTGCTCGTACTCGTCTGGCTCATCGCCGACGGGGCGGTCACCGTCGCTCAGGCCGGTGCAGCGCTGGTCGCTGTGAGGATGCTTGCTTCGCAGGTCCAGGCGGTCATGGGCGGTGTGCAGTCGATCTTCGAATCCGGTCTCTTCATCGACGATCTGCAGGACTTCCTCGCCCGCAAGCCGGCCGAGGATTCGGGCTCGGGTCCTACCCAACCTCTCGAATTCGACCGCATCGTCGTCGACGCCGTGCAGTTCACGTACCCGGGTAAGGAGCAACCGGCTCTCGACGGCGTATCGATGAAGATCGGTCGCGGAGAGATCGTCGCTCTGGTCGGAGAGAACGGATCGGGAAAGTCGACTCTCGCCAAGCTGGTCGCCGGACTGTATGAGCCGTCCACAGGGGAGATTCGATGGGATGGCATGCCTGTGACTCCGGCGACGTCGAGCACCGTGCGGGCAAGCACCGCCGTGATCTTCCAGGACTTCGTACGCTATGCCGTGGACGCACGATCGAACATCGCATTCGGACGGCCGGACGTCGAGGTCGATCAGGCCGAGGTCGAGCGCGCCGCCGAGGCGTCCGGTGCGGCTGCAGCCATCGATTCGCTCCCAGACGGTTACGACACCACACTCACCCGGCTCTTCGATGGCGGTCAGGATCTCTCCGGCGGGCAATGGCAACGGGTCGCGATCGCGCGGGCGTTCTACAAGGACTCTCCTCTGGTCATCCTCGACGAGCCGTCGGCCGCGCTCGATCCGCGGGCCGAGTACGATCTGTTCGCCTCGCTCCGCGAGACTCTGCGAGGTCGGTCAGCCCTGGTCATCTCGCACCGTTTCTCGACCGTTCGCAACGCTGATCGCATCTATGTGCTCGATCAGGGCCGGGTGATCGAGTCGGGCTCGCACGATGAGTTGATGAGACAGTCTGGCGTGTATGCGGAACTATTCAGGCTTCAGGCGTCGGCGTATCTCGCGGACGAGGCGCCGGGCGAGGAGACGGCATCCGGGCCCAGCACGTGATGAGGGCGATCAACGAGCCGCACATCCAGACGAGTGCGGCTGACGATACGAGGGGCCACGTCGGGCTCACGGCCGTGACCACCGCGAGCCCAGCGATGGGCGCCCAGATCGTCAGGCTCCACAGTATCCAGTGCGGTGTCGGCCGCGGCCGACACCGCGAGGACAGGCTGAGCCAGGGCACGACGACGACGGCCAGAAGCAGTCCGGCCAGGACATCCGACATCCTGTGGGCGTGCGATGCGACAGACCCGACGGATGCTACGAATGCGCAACCCGCTGCGAAGACGACCGATAACCTCCCCAGCCGGTTGTCGGGGACGAGGCGTGCGACACCCGCCACGCATATGGCCGCGACCGCCGCGTGCGCGCTCGGAAGCGTGTTCGCGTCGTAGGCGCTGAGCCCCCAGTCCGGACGGACGATCACGGCATCGCGCAACAAGACGCACACCGCATAGACGACGATCACGGCGGCTGCCGGGAGGACTGTCGCCGCTCTCGGACCGCCGATCAACCTCGTGATCACCACCAGGCCGAACGCCACCAGGGTGAGCATCAACCCTGTGGTCCGCAGCTCGCCGAGCAGTTCACCCGCGGGGGACCACGTCAGCGCACCGAGAGTAGCCTCGTCGAGGCGCTGCCCCAACGTGCTATGCACGGCGAACACGAGGACCACCACGAAGATGAGGGCGGCGGCGACACTGCGCACGAGGGCGATGCGCACATGTCCTCCTCGAAGGCAAGCGAAGCTGTGGGTCTCCATGGTGGCACAGAAGCCGCGCCCCGCAAGTGCCCCTGTGCCCCAGGATGTCTGTGCGCGGAAGCGCGTCTTCCACTACGCTGTGCCGTGCGGGTCGAATCGGGGAAGTCTGTCCGCACTGGGAGTGCGCACTGGGGAGTGCGCAGATGAGACTGGGGAGTTCTCATGAAGGGGATCATTCTCGCGGGCGGTTCCGGCACGCGTCTGCATCCGATCACGCTGGGTGTGTCGAAACAGTTGGCTCCGGTGTACGACAAGCCGATGGTGTACTACCCGTTGTCGACGTTGATGCTGGCGGGGATCGACGAGGTGCTGGTGATCACGACGCCGCATGACGCGGCGCATTTCGAGCGACTGCTGGGCGATGGGTCGCAGTTCGGGATCAGCATCCGGTTCGCACAGCAGGCGTCGCCGGACGGTCTGGCGCAGGCGTTCACGATCGGTGCAGATTTCATCGGGCCGGATGCTGTGGCGCTCGTGCTCGGCGACAATCTGCTGTACGGGCCGGGGCTGGGCACGCAACTGTGCCGGTTCTCCGGGATCGAAGGCGGGGCGATCTTCGCGTACTGGGTCGCGGAGCCGGGCGCGTACGGGGTGGTGGAGTTCGATGATGCCGGTGCTGCGGTGTCGTTGGAGGAGAAGCCGGACGTTCCGAAGAGCAACTACGCGGTGCCGGGGCTGTACTTCTACGACAACGATGTGGTCGAGATCGCGCGGGGGCTGCGGCCGAGTGCGCGCGGCGAGTACGAGATCACGGACGTGAACCGAGAGTACCTTCAGCGCGGGAAGCTTCAGGTGGAGGTGCTGCCGCGGGGGACAGCGTGGCTGGACACCGGGACGTTCGACCAGATGACGGATGCCGCCGACTATGTGCGGACGATGGAACGCCGGACGGGCATGAAGATCGGGGTGCCGGAGGAGGTCGCGTGGCGGAAGGGGTTCCTCGACGATGAGGAGCTGCGTTCCCGGGCCGAGACGCTGGTGAAGTCGGGGTACGGATCGTATCTGCTGGGACTGCTGGAGCGGGGCGACCGATGAGACTGCTCGTCACCGGGGGTGCGGGGTTCATCGGGTCGAACTTCGTCCATCACGTCGTCGAGCACACCGATCACACGGTGACGGTGCTGGATGCCCTGACGTATGCGGGCAACCGCGCGTCGCTGACGGGGCTGCCGTCGGAGCGGGTGCGGTTCGTGCGCGGCGACATCACGGATGCGGCGCTGGTGGACGAACTATTCGCCGGGGCGGATGCTGTGGTGCACTACGCGGCTGAGTCGCACAACGACAACTCGCTGGATGATCCGCGGCCGTTCCTGGACACGAACATCGTCGGCACGTACACGCTTCTGGAGGCCGCCCGCAGGCACGGCACCCGGTTCCATCACATCTCCACGGATGAGGTGTACGGCGATCTGGAGCTCGACGACCCGGGCCGGTTCACCGAGACCACCCCGTACAACCCGTCGTCGCCGTATTCGTCGACGAAGGCGGGGTCGGATCTGCTCGTGCGCGCGTGGGTGCGGTCGTTCGGGGTCCAGGCGACGATCTCGAACTGCTCGAACAACTACGGCCCGTTCCAGCATGTGGAGAAGTTCATTCCCCGGCAGATCACGAACGTGCTCCGCGGCATCCGCCCGAAGCTGTACGGGGCCGGGCAGAACGTGCGCGACTGGATCCATGCCGATGACCACTCCTCCGCCGTGCTCACCATCCTCGACAAGGGCCGGACCGGCGAGACGTACCTGATCGGCGCAGACGGGGAACGCAGCAATCGGGACGTCGTCGAGATGATCCTCACCTTGATGGGGCAGCAGCCGGATGCGTACGACCACGTCACCGACCGGGCCGGGCACGACCTGCGCTACGCGATCGACTCGACGAAGCTGCGCAGCGAGCTGGGCTGGGCCCCGCGGTTCGCGGACTTCGAAGCGGGGCTCGCGGCGACCGTCGACTGGTACCGCCACAATGAGTCGTGGTGGGCGCCGTCCAAGGACGCCACCGAAGCCTTCTACGCCGGAAAGGGTCAGTGATGGTGTCGATCACGCGCACGCCGATCCCCGGGCTGCTCCTGTTCGACCTTCCCGTGCACGGGGATGCGCGCGGCTGGTTCAAGGAGAACTGGCAGCGCGAGAAGATGGTCGCGGCGGGTCTTCCGGACTTCGGCCCGGTGCAGAACAACATCTCGTTCAACGACGCGGTCGGCACGACCCGCGGCATCCATGCCGAACCGTGGGACAAATTCGTCTCGGTCGCCACCGGGCGGATCTTCGGTGCCTGGGTCGACCTGCGCGAGGGCCCCACCTTCGGGGCCGTGTTCACCACCGAGATCGATCCGTCACGGGCGATCTTCGTGCCCCGCGGCGTCGGCAACTCGTATCAGACCCTCGCGCCGGACACCGCGTACACGTACCTGGTCAACGACCACTGGTCCGCGGATGCCCGTTACGCCAACCTGAACCTCGCCGATGAGACGGCCGGCATCGACTGGCCGATCCCGCTCACCGACGTGGAGATCTCGGAGAAGGACAAGACGCACCCGCGGCTCGCGGACGTCACGCCGGTCCCGCCGCGGAAGATCCTCATCACCGGCGCGGACGGGCAGGTCGGTCGGGCCCTGCACGCCGAGTTCGGTGACGCGTCGCACATCGAGTACGCCACACGCACCGCTCTCGACATCACCAGCCCCGGCCTCGCGGATGCCCGCCACTGGCGCGACTACGGCACGATCATCAACGCCGCCGCCTACACCGCCGTCGACACCGCCGAGACCCCCGACGGACGCAGGGACGCCTGGGCGATCAACGCCGCCGCACCGGCTGCGCTCGCCCGCATCGCCACCGAACACGGCATCACCCTCGTGCACATCTCCAGCGACTACGTCCACGACGGCACCAGCGAAGGCGCCTATACCGAGGATGCACCGGTCAGCCCGCTCGGTGTCTACGGGCAGACCAAGGCCGCCGGCGACCTCGCCGCCGCGACCACCCCTCGCCACTACATCATCCGCACGTCCTGGGTCATCGGCGACGGCCACAACTTCGTCCGCACCATGGCGAACCTCGCCGAACGCGGCATCGACCCGACCGTCATCGACGACCAGCACGGACGGCTCACCGTCACCAGCGACATCGCCGCCGGCATCCGGCACCTGCTCGGCACCCGCGCACCGCACGGCACCTACAACCTCACCGGAACCGGGCCCGCACGAACCTGGGCCGACATCGCCCGCGACGTCTACCAGCACCTGGGCCATGACCCCGCCCGCATCACACCCGTCACCACCGACGCCTACTACGCGAACGCGACAGGGCCCACCGCACCACGACCCCGCAACAGCATGCTCGACCTCGACAAGGTCACCCGTGCGGGGTTCACACCGACCGACGCCGACAGCGCGCTGCGCACCTACGTCGAAGAACTCGGACGCGCACGCTGACCGCGTGAGGCCGACGGGGCTCTGCAGTTCGTGCGCTGACCCGGACGCGACTTCACCGTCGGCTTCAGATCGTGAGTCGCTGGCCGGAGGTGCCTCGATCGCCGGGAGGATCCCGCAACGTCGTGCGCTGCTCTCCCCGGTGATGCTCCTCCTCGACCGCTGGTGCTGACAAGCCCTGCCGCTGTCGCGACCCTGTTCTCGTCAGCGTCCGGCCAGCAGGCCGACCGCGACGACGCGCGCCTTGCGCGAAGCCAACAAACTCACGTCTTTTCCTCCCCCAGGGGTCCCCAAAACCCTGATGGTTCAGGAATGTGCTCGCGCCTCCCCAGGAAAGGCCCGCGGCATTCCGTCCCCGCCTGCCCCGACGTTCGGATTACGTTCGGTGCAAGTGCGGTAAGCATATTCGCGCTCCCGGACGCCAACAAGATCACGAGAAAGACTCGTTACATTTCCGTGATCTTGGCTTATCGGAGCCGGTGCACCGCTTGGTATACGTTCTGCACTTCTCCCCGATCAGCGCGGGTTAAAGCGCAAGCCGCTCCTTGACGATGTCGGCCAGGCGCTCGGCGTACGCCTGGGCGGATTCCGCATCCGCCGCTTCGACCATGACACGGACGAGCGGCTCGGTCCCCGACTTGCGCAGCAGGACGCGACCGGAATCTCCGAGCTCGCGTTCGACATCGGCGACGGCATCCTGCACGCCCTCGTCGTCGGCGACGCGGTCCTTGTCGACGCCGCGCACATTGACGAGCACCTGCGGGTACACCGTCATCACGGCGGCGAGCTCTGCGAGCGACTTCTTCTTGTGCGCCATCTCGGCGACCAAGTGGAGTCCGGTGAGGACGCCGTCGCCCGTTGTCGCGAACTCGCTCATGATGACGTGGCCGGACTGCTCTCCACCGAGGGAGAAGCCGCCCTGGTTCATGTCCTCGAGCACGTAGCGGTCGCCGACGGCGGTCTGGCGCACGGTGATGCCGTTCTCGCGCATCGCCATGTGGAGCCCGAGATTGCTCATGACCGTGGCGACGAGCGTGTCCTCGACGAGGTGACCGCGCTCCTTCATCGCCACGGCGAGGATGGCCATGATCTGGTCGCCGTCGATGATGTTGCCCTCGGCATCCACGGCGAGGCAGCGGTCGGCGTCGCCGTCATGGGCGATCCCGATGTCTGCGCCGAGGCGCACGACGGCCTCGGCCAGGTTGTTCAGATGGGTGGAGCCGACGCCATCGTTGATGTTGAGACCGTCGGGGTCGGCACCGATCACCGTGACGGTCGCGCCGGCATCCTTGAAGGTCTCGGGCGACACCCCGGATGCTGCGCCGTGCGCGCAGTCGAGGACGACGTGGATGCCGTCGAGCCTGTGCGGCAGCGAGCCGAGCAGGTGGAGCTTGTAGCGGTCCTCGGCGTCGGAGAAGCGCTCGATGCGACCGACGCCGGCCCCGGTGGGGAGGAGCTTCTCCCCCGCCATCGCGGCCTCGATGCGCTCCTCGACGACATCGGGGAGCTTCACGCCGCCGCGAGCGAAGATCTTGATCCCGTTGTCCGGCGCGGGGTTGTGCGATGCTGACACCATCACGCCGAAGTCGGCGTCGTGGTCGCCGACGAGGAACGCCAGCGCCGGGGTGGGGATGACACCCGCGTCGAGGACATCGACGCCGGAGGCTGCGAGGCCGGCCGAGACGGCGGCCACGAGGAACTCACCGGAGACGCGCGGGTCGCGGGCGACGACTGCCGAGAGCCGCTTGCCCTGCGCCTTGCGGGCCTCTGCGGTGCGGCCCTGGCCCAGGACGACAGCAGTCGCCTGGGCCAGGGAGAGCGCGAGATCGGCGGTGAGGATGCCGTTGGCAAGCCCTCGCACGCCGTCCGTGCCGAAGAGCGGCATCTGCGGGATCAGCGCTTCGAGTACTGAGGCGCCTTGCGCGCCTTCTTGAGACCGGCCTTCTTGCGCTCGATGACGCGCGCGTCGCGCGAGAGGAAGCCGGCCTTCTTCAGGGTCGGGCGGTTGTTCTCGACGTCGATGCCGTTGAGCGCACGAGCGATACCGAGGCGCAGGGCCCCTGCCTGACCCGAGTCGCCGCCGCCGGAGATGCGTGCGATGACGTCGTACGCGCCCTCGAGGTTCAGCACCTTGAACGGGTCGTTGATCAGCTGCTGGTGCAGCTTGTTCGGGAAGTAGTCCTCGAGCGTACGGCCGTTGACCGTGATGGTGCCCGAGCCGGGGACCACGCGCACGCGGGCGATGGCCTGCTTGCGGCGACCGACGGCAGCGCCGGAGACGTTCAGCACCGGACGGGGAGCCGTCTCGGTCGCTGCGCTCTCCGGGGTGGAGGTCGAGTAGTTCTGCGGGGTTTCGGTGGTTTCGATGTCAGCCACGAGTATGTCCTTAGTCGTTGCGGCGCTTACTGGGCGACCTGGTCGAGGGTGTACGGCGTCGGCTGCTGCGCGGCGTGCGGGTGCTCGGCACCCGTGTAGACCTTGAGCTTCGACAGCTGCTGGCGGCCGAGGCTGTTCTTGGGGAGCATGCCGCGGACGGCCTTCTCGACAGCGCGGACCGGGTTCTTCTCGAGGAGCTCGGAGTAGCTCGTCGCGGTGAGGCCGCCCGGGTAGCCCGAGTGGCGGTAGGCCATCTTCTTCTGGAGCTTCTGGCCGGTCAGGGCGACCTTGTCGGCGTTGACGATGACGACGAAGTCGCCGGTGTCGACATGGTTGGCGAAGGTCGGCTTGTGCTTGCCGCGCAGGAGCGCTGCGGCGTGCGAGGCCAGGCGGCCGAGAACGACGTCGGTGGCGTCGATGACGACCCAGTCACGCTGGACCTGCCCGGTCTTCGGGGTGTATGTGCGCGTCACAATAGTGCTGCTTTCTTGATCGAACGGAGAGGTTCGTGAATCCCACTCCGGGGTGGTTCTCTTCCACACTCGCTGAGCTGTCGAAGCGGAACACGCCAGTGGAGGGCTCACGTTCGCGGTGCACGCAGTCGGCACCAAAGCGATAGCTTACGGCATCCAGCCCGCCTGCGCCAATCGTCCGCCCGGCCGCGCGCTACTCACTCGCCCGCGCCCCCGCCCTCTCCCCTCCCTCCGAGGGGTCGCAATTGGACGCCATCCGCGCAACAACACCGCCATACGCGCCACCTCGCGCCGAACCGCGCGTCGTCGCGAGCCCGGAGGGGTCGCAAGTGGTCGCCATCTTCGCAACGCAACCGCCGTTCACGTCACCTCGTGCGCCGGGTCTTCCGTCATGGGACTTCTGTGCACACTCGTCTTCGCTCCCAGAGTTGTCCCCGGGTCGCGGCGGCACCGCACGCACATGACCGCCGCCGTCGAGATGCTGGTGACATGTCTCGCCCTCCACGACCGCTGCCTGTCGGACTCGACGGCGAGTTCTCGACGACGCAGGCAGCGCAACAAGGAATCACGCGCGCACGACTGCGTGCGCACGATCTCAGTTCGCCATTCCACGGTGCTCGCCGCCGCAGGGATGTGGATGCTCATGCTGAAGCAGAAGCAGCCACCGACACAGGCGCATACGCACAGCGTCGCGCACAACGACGCAGGGTGCTCAACGATATGCGCGCCTACGCCACTGTCATGCCGGAGGAGAGTTTCTTCTGCGGTCGCACCGCGGCAGTCGCCTACGACGCATGGATCAACCATCCGGGCGATCTCGAGGTCGCCGTGTTCTCGCCTCGACGCGCGCCGCGCGCCGCAGGCGTGCGTGGCCGCAAGGTCGCTCCGCATCTCGCTGCGACGACGACCCATGAAGGACTTCTGTTGTCGACTCCGGCATCCACCTGGGCGATGCTGGCGCGGGACGTCACACCGCGCGAGCTCATCGCGATCGGGGACGCCTTCGTCCAGATCCCTCGCGATGAGTACGGTCGCCGGCATCCTGACCAGGCTCTCGCCACCATTTCCGATCTGCGAGCAGCGGCCGACGCCGGTCCCCGACCACGATCGACGGCGCACATCGGGGCAGTGCTGGATCTCATCCGTGTCGGCAGTTCGTCGCCGCTGGAAACAGACTTCCGCCTGGATGCCGAGGCGGCGGGTCTCCCCACACCGGAGCTCGACCTCGAGATCCGCGGGCCGAGCGGCGAGCTGCTGGGCATCTCCGAGTTCGTCTTCCGCCAGTACCGCGTGGTGGTCGAAGTCGAGGGCGATCATCATCGCACGGAGCGTCGGCAGTGGCTCCGCGACATGGAGAAGTATCACGCGTACGCGGCCGCGGGTCTGGAGGTCGTCCGCCTCACTTCCGCGCATATCCGCGGTCGGCATCCCCCGGCCGTCTCGATCGTGATGTCAGCACTCCGACGTCATGGCTGGGACGGTTGATGGTCTCGATTGAATCTCCGGAACGAAGGGTCGCAGACGGTCACCAACGCCGCGGCACACCCGCCATTCGCGACCCCTCGCGCGCACTTGCCGGCTGCCGGGGGCAGAGGGGTCACGAATGGTCGCGTGGGAGGCCGAATGACCGCCATCCATGACACCTCGGCCCGGGGAGGCCGGCCGCGCTCCTACTCCGGGAACGGAATGCGCGGGGCGCGACCGGTCGGCGCCTTGTCGAAGTCCTTCTCGGCACGGATGCGATCCTTCTCGATCTGCTCGAGCGCGATCTCTACTGACCGCGCGAACACGTCTCCTCCGGCCTTGCCGGGATGGATGCCGTCGCCGGCGAGCAGGTCCTCGTGAGGCGCGATGTCTCCCGACCAGTCCGCCACCCAGACGTGCCGGTGCCGTGCGGCGAAGGTCGCGAGCTCGGCGTTCACACCGGGGATCCAGTCGCGCGGCGCATGCGCGTTGACGAGGATGAGGTTGCGTTCGGGCCCGGCGATCCGCGACATCTGTTCGAGCACATCCGAGTCGACGGGTCCGTTCGTGCCGAGCGCGACGACGACGTTCTGCCGAAGCGCTCCCGCGTCCTCCAGGTGCTGGAGGATCTCGGGGCCCGCCCACACCGAACGCGACACCTCGGCATCGACCTCGATCCCAGGGAACTCCTCGAGCAATGACGGCGCGGATGCGAGCATGACCGAGTCGCCGACCGCGGTGATCTCCCCGCCCTCGGGGACCGCGATCTTCTCCGGCACGGGGTCGGGCACGGGGGTCTCGGCCGACTTCAGCGCATCCTCTCCGCGCCCGATCGCCGCCGCTGCGGTGGTCGTGTGCGGCGCGTTCACGATCGCGGCGGTCGTACCGCCGACCCCGACGAGCGCGACCACCAGAGCACCGACGCCGACGAACCGGCTCACCGGGTCGCCTGCGATCCCGCGGCCGAGCCCGCGCAGCGCGTGCCGGAACCCGTAACGGCGGAACGGCGTCTCCACGAACCGGTACGACACCGCCGCCGCGCCCACCGACAGTACGAGCGCCGTCACTCCCGCCCACACCGGAACACCCGCCTCGGGGCCGAAGCCCTGCGTGGCGATGAGCGTCAGGACGA
>NZ_CAHJXQ010000019.1 GCF_903645325.1 Microbacterium tenebrionis | reverse complement strand
CGGCAGGGGCAAGCCCTTCGGCTGCGGCATGCGCACGGCAGCCGATGTGGGCAGCACGACGGCGGGCGCCACGGCATCCCGCCCGACGATCCTGCGCACCGTGTCCTCCCACGTCTGACGCGTGCCGCTGCCGGCCTCACGGGCGGCGAGTTCGGTGTCGGCGACCTCCTCGATCGGGATCGCCTGCCGCCGAGCCCACGGATGCGACGGCGCGACGGCGCGACGACCAGAGTGAGCGCGTCCATGCGCACGGTCGTGCGGGAGAGCCCGGCAGGCACGGCGGACGACTCGATGAAGCCGAGGTCGGCCGTGCCCTCATGGACCAGCACCTCGACCTCCGTGCTGTTCACCGTCATCAGCCGCACGGCGGTCGGTGCACGACCGGCGCGGACCTGTCGGTCCCGCAACGCGACGAGCCACGCAGGGATCATGTGGGCGGACACCGTCTGGCTCGCGGCGACCGTGAGCTCACGCGACCGCGGGGTGTCGATGCCGCGGCCATCGCGGCGCGCGCCTGATCCCGACGGGGCGCTGCGGGGCGCCGCCCTTCGCCGTCGACGCCCCGCGCACCTCTTACAGCGGGTACTGCCCCGGTTCCCGGCGAAGAGTGATCCAGCGGGTCTCCGTGAATGCGTCGATGTTCGCCTGCGCACCGCCATGGCGAGACCCTGTGCCCGATGCGCCGACGCCGCCGAACGGGCTGTTGGCCTCATCGTTGACCGTCTGGTCATTGATGTGCACGATGCCCGTCGGAATGCGCTGCGCCATCGCGAGAGCCGCCATGACGTCTCGGCTCACGATGCCCAGCGACAGTCCGTACTCGGTGCCCGCAGCCAGTTCGACGGCCTCGTCGTCGGTCGCAAACGGCACCACGGATGCAACGGGGCCGAACACCTCATCGCAGTACGCCGCCGCCTCGCGCGGCGGATCGGCGAGCACTGTCGGGCGGTAGAAGAGGCCCTCGTACGAGCCACCTGCGGCGAGAGTCGCGCCCTGGGCGACGGCATCCTGCACCATCGCGTGGACGCGGTCGCGCTGCGTCTCGTCGATGAGGGGCCCGAGATGCACCTGTCCCGCAGCAGGATCGCCGACGACCATCGAATCGGCTTTCGCCGCGAGCTTCGAAACATACTGGTCGAACAGCGATTCGTGCACGATGTGCCGTCCCACGGTCATGCAGATCTGCCCCTGATGCAGGAACGCGCCCCACGTCGCGAGGTTCACAGCCTGGTCGA
Source organism: Microbacterium tenebrionis (assembly GCF_903645325.1). Lineage (GTDB taxonomy): Bacteria > Actinomycetota > Actinomycetes > Actinomycetales > Microbacteriaceae > Microbacterium > Microbacterium tenebrionis. Next base: position 18,205 of record NZ_CAHJXQ010000019.1, on the reverse strand, counting down.
CGTCGGCGTCCTCACGGATGACGAACGCCGAGTTGCCGCCCAGCTCGAGGTGCGCGCGCTTCAGGTGACGCCCGGCGAGTTCGCCGACGATGCGTCCCGCACGGGTCGACCCGGTGAAGGCGATGACCCGCACATTCGGGTCGGTGACGAGCGCCTCACCGACATCGGCCCCGCCAGGGACGAGCTGCAGGAGCCCGGCGGGGAGACCTGCCTCCTCGAAGATCCGCACCATCGAGACGCCGCCGGTGATGACCGTGCGCGGGTCGGGCTTGAGCAGCACCGCGTTGCCCAGCGCGAGGGCGGGGGCGACCGCGCGGATGCCGAGGATGAGCGGCACGTTGAAAGGCGAGATGACCGCGACCACGCCGACCGGGACGTGCTGCGCGAGCGACAGCCGTGGCTCCTCGCTGGAGAGGATCGAGCCCAGCGGCGCCGACGGCAGAGCAGCGGCCTCGTAGCACTCTGCCGCTGTCACGTGCAGCGCGAAGCCCGCCAGCGGCGGGATCGCGCCCACCTCGCGGATGTTCCAGTCCATGATCTCGTCGGTGTGCTGCTCCCACAGCTGGGCGGCCCGCCGCAGCACGGCCGCGCGCTCGGGATGCGGGGTCGCCGCCCATTCTCGCTGCGCCTTCGCGGCCGAGGCGGCCGCCCGGGCGACGTCGGCGGGTCCGGCGACGCCGACCGACGCGACCGGTTCACCGGTCGCCGGGGCGATCGAGTCGATCTCGCCTCCGGAACCGGCGACCCACTCGCCGTCGATGAAGATCTTCCCGCCGAACACGCTCTCTGACATGAGGCGTTCGGTCGTACTGGTCTCGGTGGTCATCGGTTGCTCCTTCGTCGGTGTGCGGCCTCAGGCGCCGCTTCGTGAGAGCCGGCGAGCCCGCCTGCCCGGTATGCTCGCAGTCCACCCTGTGCGGATCACGCGGACCGCGTCGGATGCGAGCGCGATCCCATCGTCGTACGGTGCCCGCCAGATCGACAGCATGTCGGCCACCGCGTCGTCCATGAAGGGGCGCGAGAACGCCTCGATGCCGATGCGGCCCTGGTATCCGTCGTCGAGCGCCTCCTGCAGGACGCCCGGGATGTCGATCGCCCCGGTGCTGAGCAGACCGCGACCGGACTGTCCGAGCTCGAGATAGCGCAGTCGAGGCAAGGCATGACGGATCGCCTCGTTCATGTCGGCCTCCTCGACCGCCATGTGGAACGTGTCGAGATGGATGCCGAGATTGTCCGAGCCGCTCGCCGCGACATAGTCCATCGCCTCTCTCGCCGTGTTGATGGCCGCCTCTTCGTAGCGGTTCAGCACTTCGAACGTCAGCTGCACGCCGCGGTCCGCGGCATAGTCGGCGACAGCCCCGACTTCCCGCGCGCTCCGCTCGAACGCGTCTGGAGCCAGGGGCTCGCCGGGGCGGCCGAACAGGCCGTACGGCACGCCGCCGACCTGATCGGCACCCACCCGCGCGGCGAAGTCGACCGACGCCCGCAGCGCGGCTGCTCCTGCGGCCCGCTCGGCCGGGTCAGGGGACGACACATCCGCACCCGGCCCCTGTCCGCACATCGTGATCGGAAGCACTCCGGCGTCGGCGAACACGGCACGCAGCGCTGTCGAATCCGCCGCCGACTCGTCCAGCGGAGCGAGCACGGCCCGGCGGTAGCCCAGCTCACGGAGCCGTCCGAGGATCGGAGCGAGGTCGCCGGGTTCGGCAGAGCCCGTGACGATCGACAGATGACAGGCGAGATCGAGATCCATGTCGGACTCAGAAGACCGGCAGGTCGAGCCGTTGCTTGAAGACCGAGTACCCGTCGTCGACGCTCACGACGGTGCCGTTGATCGCGTTGGCCTCATCAGAGGCGAGGAACGCCACCACGTCGGCGATCTCTTCGGGCCTGGTCAGCTTGTTGCGCACCTGCTCGGCCGCGAACGTCGCCTTCAGCTCGTCGCTGAACTGGTTGATGATCGGCGTGCCCACACGGCCGGGCGTGATCGCGACGGCGCGCACGCCGTGCTCCGCGAGCTCGTACGCGGCCGAACGCGTGAACGAGATCACGGCGGCCTTGGCCGCGCTGTAGGTGAACGAGAGCTCGGCGGCCTGCTCGCCGTAGATCGACGAGGTGGAGATGATCACACCACCGCCGCCCTGCTTCTTGAACTGACGCCCGGCCGCCAGGATGCCGTAGTAGACGCCGTCCTGGTCGACGCGGAGGATCGGCGCGTAGTCCTTCTCGGGCTCGTGCTCGAGCAACGGCCGTCCGCCGGCGATCCCCGCGTTGTTGAAGATGACATCGACCCTGCCGAACACCTCGACCGCGCGGGCGACCATCGCCTCGACCTCGGCGAACACCGAGACATCCACCTGGCACGCGGCGGTGGCACCGTCGAACCCGGCAGCGGCGATCTCATCCGAGGCGTGCTGGGCACGCTCGAGCGAGATGTCTGCGATCAGCACCTTCGCCCCCTCGCGCACGAACTTCTGCACGGTCGCGAGACCGATTCCGCTGGCACCGCCGGTGATGATGGCGATCTTGCCTTCCAACCTCATATTGAGTACTCCTTGTTCTTGTTCCGCGGGCGGGGCGCGATGCCCCGCCCGCGGGGATGTGCGGATTCGATCAGAATCCGGTGTGCGAGAGGGCGAGCGCACCGCCGTCGACGGCGAGCACCGCCCCGGTGATGAACGACGAGGCCGGCGAGACGAGGAACAGCATGGGTCCTTGGATCTCCGCCATCGTCCCCATTCGTGCGAGCGGGATCGTGCCCGCCCACATGGCTTCGGCCTCGGGTGTGATCTCGACCGCCCCGTCGCCGATGCGCGTGCCCTTGAACGGACCGGGCGCGACCGCGTTGACGCGGATGCCCCGGGGGGCGAGCTCGAGGGCGAGCTGACGGACGAGGTTGAGGATCCCCGCCTTCGTCGTGACGTAGGCGTACGAGACCATCGGGTCCGTCCGCAGCCCTGCCGTCGAGGCTGTGACGAGAACCCGACCGCCGGTCTCGAGCACGCGAGCGGCAGCGCGCAGCGTCTCGAACGTTCCGGTGAGGTTGGTCGCGAGGACCTCATCCCACTCGGCATCCGTGTACCCCGCGATGCGTCCGGCTCCGAGGTAGCTCTCGCCGCCGGCGATGCCCGCGTTCGCGACCACCACCGTCGGTCGTCCGACCTCGGCCGTGATGCGCTCGAACACCGTGTCCACGGCTCCGCGCGCACTCACGTCGACCGCGTACCCGTGCGCGGTTCCCCCGGCGCGGATGATCCCCGCGACGACATCGTCGACGCGGCTCTCGCTCCGGCCGAGGACGACCACGGTGGCCCCGGCGGCGGCGTAGATCTCCGCCGCCGCCTGGCCGATGCCGCTGGAGGCACCGGTCACGACGACGACATCTCCGTGCAGGTCGGACAACGACGACAGCTCAGACGGCGTTGCAGTCCCCATCATCATGACCCTGTCAGAGCGTCGGCTCGTAGGTCGCGACGTTGCTGCGATCGATGAGCTCGCCGTCGAGGGGGATGAAGTTGGTGTCGGGCAGCGTCGCGGAGTCGCGGTAGTCGTTCATGAGCCCGATCATCTGGTCGACGACCTTGATCCAGTCCTGTGCGACAGACGCGTACATCGGGCCGTCTTTCGCGATCTCGACCGCGGTCTCGCCCAGCGCGTCGACTCCGGTGACGTAGATGTCGTCGCGACCGGCTTCCGTGATGGCCCGTGCCGCGCCGAGGGCGGCGTCATCCCAGCCGACCCAGACGCCGTCCAGACCCTCCGGGTTCGCCTGCAGGTAGTCGGTGACGAAGTTCAGCGCCTCGGTGCGCCCGGTTCCCGGATCGAGCGCCTGCTTCATATCGCCGCCGGCGATGATCGCTCCAGCCGCCTCGAGCTTGTCGAGCGCGAGGTTGGACCGGGTCTGGATGCCGACGTGCGGATCGTGACCGATCACCATGACGTTCTTGCCCTCGAGACCGCCCATGGCCTCTTCGAGGGCGCCGACGGTGAGATCTGCGATCTGATCCTGGTTGAACGTGATGTCGACGACGAAGTCGTCATTGGGCTCCACGCCGCCGTCGATCGAGAAGATCGGGATGTCGGCCTCCTTGGCCGCCTGGACGAGCGGCGCGATCTGGCGCGGGTCCGGGAACCCGGCGAGGATGACATCCGCCCCCTGCTGGATGGCGGTCTGGATGTCGCTGTTGATCTTGTCGTAGTCGAAGGCGCTGGTGTACAGCGTCACCTCCCAGTTCTCCTGGGCGTTGCCCTCGTCGACGAACGCGTCCAGGGTGAGCTTGCCTCCGGGAGTCGCGTATCCGGCGGTGAACGCGGCGACCTTGAAGACGCCGTCATCGCCCATTCCGTCGGTTTTGCCCTCGGCGCTCTGGCCGTTGTTCGCGGCCCCGGTGGTCACCGAGCATCCGGCGAGCGCCGCCACGGTGGCGATGGTGAGTGCAACGGCCGAGAGACGCCGCTTCCGGTTTGTCGTGCGCATGATCGAACTCCTTTGTCGTGTTTCGTGCTGCATGGGTGGGATCGTCGCGGCGGAGCCGCGACGGGGGATGTGGTCGTGCGAGGGCAGGCCGTCGGGCCCGTCAGGCGTTCTTCTGCTTGAGCCCCGACAGAAGGACCGCGGCGATGATGATGACGCCGATGAGGACCTGCTGGATGTAGGTGTTGACGCCCACGATGTTGAGGCCGTTCTGGACGACGCCGATGATCGCGACGCCGACGATGGTGCCGCCGATGTTCGCCTGCCCCGACCGCAGCAGCGTCATTCCGAGGAACACCGCGGCGACGGCGAACATCATGAGATCGTTCGCACTGGAGGATCCGGCGCTCCCTAGCCGGCTCACCAGGACGATGCCCGCGAGCCCGGACAGGAAGCCCGCGACGACGAAGGCGAGGAAGCGCGTGGAGCGGACGCTGACGCCGGAGAGCCGGGCCACCTCCGCGTTGCCGCCGATCGCGTACCAGCGGCGTCCGATCGTGGTGAAGCGCAGCACCGCCCAGGCGAGGAGGGCGATGATGATCGCGTAGACGACGGGGAACGGGATGCCGTTGACTCGGGACTGTCCGATGAAGCCGAACTCCTCCGGCCAGCCGTAGAGCGTCGTGCCTCCCGTGACGATCAGCGCGAGACCGCCGACCGTGGTCATCGTCGCCAGAGTCGCGACGAAGGCCGACAGGTTAAGATACGCGACGAGGATGCCGTTGACGACGCCGACGAGCGTCCCCACGACGAGCGCGAGGAGGATGGACACGGCGACGGGAACACCGGCGATCATGAGCGCGGCAGCGGATGCCCCCGACAGTGTCGCCGTGGTGCCGACCGAGAGGTCGAAGTCTCCGACGACCATGACGAAGGTCTGCGCGACCGCGATGATCGTGAGGATCGCGACCTGGTTGAGGATGTTCGTCATGTTGCCGGGCGTGAGGAACACGCCGTTGCCGGCGATCGTGAAGATGATGACGAGCACGATGAGCGCGATCACGGTGCTCCCCTGCCACACCCATTGCGTGGGCGAGGGGCGGTCACGCTCCACTGCGGCGATCGTGAGAGTGTCTGTCTGCGCCATATCAGGCGTCCCTTCCATATGCGTAGGTGAGGATGAGCTCGTCGTCGGCGCCGTCGGCATCGACTTCGCCGGAGATCCGTCCCTCGTGCATCACGAGGATCCGATCCGAGAGCCCGATGAGCTCGGGGAGTTCGCTGGAGACGGCGACGATCGCCGTTCCGGTCGCTGCGAGCTCGCGGATGAGCCGGTAGATCTCGGCCTTCGTCCCCACGTCGATCCCGCGAGTGGGTTCGTCCATGAGCAGCACCCTGGGGTTGCGCGCGAGCATCTTCGCGAGCACCACCTTCTGCTGGTTGCCGCCCGAGAGCTGTCCGACGGGCTGTCGCACGCCCCTGGCCTTGATCTGCAGGTCGGCGAGCGCCTGGCGGGCGAGCTGCACGATCCGCCGTTGCGAGACGACGCCGCCAGGACTCACCGACCGGAGATTGGCGATCGCGATGTTCTCGGCGATCGGGGCCGAGAGGATCACGCCCTGCGCGCGGCGCTCCTCGGGCACGAGGGCGATGCCGGCATCCAGTGCCCGGCCGACTCCACGACCCACCGGCCCGGAGCCGTCCACCCGCACCGTGCCGGCTGACACCTTCTGCGCTCCGGCGAGCAGGCGGAGCAGTTCGCTGCGGCCCGACCCGGCAAGCCCTCCGATGCCGACGACCTCTCCGGCGCGCACCTCGAATGACACATCGCTCACGCGGCGGCCCGAGAGCCCCTCGACGGAGAGCACGACATCGCCCGCGCCGGTACCGCGCGCGGGATACATCTCCTCCTGCTCGCGGCCAACCATGGTCGAGATGACGTCGTCGATCGACGAGTCCGAGACGTTCTTGGTCACGATGGTGCGACCGTTGCGCATCACGGTCAGCCGATCGCACAGCGCGAAGACCTCCTCGAGGCGATGCGAGACGTACACGATGGCGACGCCCTCATCGCGCAGACTCCGCAGGACGGTGAAGAGTCCTTCGATCTCGGTGTCGGTCAGAGCGGCCGTCGGCTCGTCGAGGATGAGCACCTTGGCGTCGATGGACAGGGCCCTGGCGACGGCGACCATCGTCTGCTGGACGGGCGAGAGGCCGCCGGCGAGGCGGCGCAGATTGATGTGCTGGCCCAGACGGACCAGCTGCGCACGCGCGTGACGGCGCAGCTCGGACCACCGCACGACTCCGAGCGTGGACGGCACATCCTTGCCCAGGACGATGTTCTCGGCCACGCTGATCGTCGGCACGATCGAGAGCTCCTGATACAGCGCGACCACACCGGCTCGGTTCGCTGCGCTCACGCCCGCGAACTCGACCGGCTCACCCGCGACGAGCACCTCGCCCTGATCCTGGCGGTGCAGGCCCGTGATGATCTTGATGAGCGTCGACTTGCCCGCCCCGTTCTCACCGAGGAGGGCGTGGATCTCGCCCGGCCGCACCTCGAGGTCGATTCCGCGCAGCGCCTGGACGCCGTCGAAGTGCTTCGTGATGCCGCGCACCTCGAGGATCGGCGCGTCGACGACGCGAGCGACGGTGTCGAGATCGATGACAGTGCTCATGCCCGCTCCTTCTCGTCGATGTCGTTGCAGCGCAGGACGACCTTCGGGAATCGTCCGCGCACGTGCACGTCGAACGCCTCGGCGGCCTCTTCCAGCGGGAAGACCGCCTGCGTCAGCTCGTCGACGTCCAGGTGCGGCAGCACCTGAAGCGCGCGCGGGAACGCGTACGGCGAGACGAAGACGCCGGTGAGGGTCAGCTCCTTCAGGTAGAGGTAGGACGAGAGGTTGAGCGGCAGCTCGAACTTCTCGGGATACATCGCGCCGTACACGACCGTGCCGCCCTTGGCGGCGAGATCGAGCAGCCCGGCAACGGCGTGCACCGACCCGGAGGCGTCGACGACGACGTCATAGCCGCGACCATCGGTGATGGCCGACGCGCGTTCGGACTGGTCCTCGTTCAGCGGGTCGATGACGAACTCGGCGCCATGGCGCAGCGCCATCTCGCGACGCTCCGCGATCGGCTCGCTCATCGTCAGCGAGGTCGCGCCGTTCATCTTCAGAACCTGCAGGGCGAGCTGGCCGATCGGACCACCGCCGCAGACGAGCACGCGGTCGCCGACACGGATGTTCGTCTTGTCCGCGATGCGCACGGCGACCGACGTCGGCTCGAGCAGGCATCCCTTCAGCAGCGACACCTCGTCGGGCAACCGGTACACCTGCGACTCGTGCCAGGTCACGGTCTCGGCCATGCCAGGGCGGTTGTACTCCTGGATGTGCTCGCAGAACTGCTGCCGCCCCTCCTGACACGGGCGGCACGTGCCGCAGAACCGGAGGAAGTTGCCGGCGACACGGTCTCCGATCCGGAGGCCGTTGCGATGCGCCCGCTCGCCGAGCGCCTCGACCAACCCGGACAGCTCGTGCCCAAGGCCGATCGGAACGTCTGTACCGAAGAATCCCTCCGCCAGATGGGGGTCCGACCCGCAGATCGCCGAGTATGCGACGCGGATGCGCACATCCTCGGGGCCGAGCGGCTGCTCGGGGAAATCGACCACGCCGATGCGTCCGCGCGTGCTCTCGTCAGGGTCGCGCAGGCTCCCGATCCGGGTCACCGCTGCCGTTCTCATTCGCTTCTCCTTCGAACCGATGTCAATGGTGTGGACGACATCTGGCCGTCAGCGCCCGGCGGAGATCACACGGCGGAGCGCCGCGACCGTGTCCGTCAGTCCGTAGCCGTGCTTGTCGCGCAGCTGTTCGTCCTCGCCGAATCCCGCGTATACCTGCGGGATGCCGAGGCGTTCGAACCCGCTCAGATGCACGCCGTTGTCGGCGACCACATCGGCGATCCGGGTGGCGAGCCCCCCGTAGGCGAGGTGATCTTCGAGGACGACGAACCGCCCGCCGGTCTCAGCCGCGCTTCGCAGCACGAGCTCCTGATCGATCGGCTTGAGCGTCCACATGTCGACGACGCGCACCGAGTGGCCCTCCGTCGCCAGCTGATCCGCGGCATCGAGCGCCTGGGCGACGGTCGTGCCGTGCGTGAAGATCGTGGCGTCCGTGCCCTCGCGGGCGATGATGCCCTTGCCGATGCGGACGTCGTGCTCGCCGGGCTCGTAGAGGACCTTGTCCTTCTTGCCGACGGCGAGACGGATGTAGATCGGCCCCTCCATCGTCATCGACTGGCGGATGACCTCGCCCACCATGAGCGGGTCGCCGATCGAGGTCACGGTCATGTTCGTCAGGGCGCCCATGAGGGTGAGGTCCTCGACGGCGTAGTGCGTCGACCCGCCGTTGCCGACCAGCCCGCCGTGCGTACCGATGATCTTCACCGGCAGGTTCGGATAGCAGACGTCGGTTCGCACCTGCTCGAGCGCACGCATCGACAGGAACGGGAGCATCCCGGACACGACGGGGATGTTGCCGTCGTAGGCGAGCCCCGATGCGATCCCCACGCACGCCTGCTCGGCCAGACCGACATCGATGAACCGATCGGGATAGGCATCGCGGAACTCGACGAGCGTGGCTCCGATGTCGGGGGTGAGCACGTAGAGGTTCGGGAACTCGTCGCCGAGCTCCGCCAGGGTCGATCCGATCACGGAGCGGGCGGAGAGCATCTCTCCGAAAGTGAAGGTCACGGGCATCAGACAGTCTCCTTCTCACGAGAGGCGTTGAGCGCCTCGAGAGCGCGTTCGAGGTCGGCGGGGCTCAGCGAGCCGGCGTGCCAGGCGAGATTGCGTTCCATGAAGTCGACGCCCTTGCCCTTGACGGTCTCGGCCACGATCACGGTCGGCGTGTCGGTGTCGGACGCCGGCAGGGCGTCGAGCGCGGCGACCAGTTGCGACATGTCGTGCCCGTCGACCTCGACGACGTTCCAGCCGAAGGCGCGCCACTTGTCCGGATACGGTTCGAAGACGACCCGCTCCTCGGCGAAGCTCGTCATGAGCTGGCGGTTGCGGTCGACGAAGGCGACGAGGTTGCCGAGCCTGTTGCTCCGGGCCGCCATCACCGCCTCCCAGACCGACCCTTCGCCGGTCTCGCCGTCGCCGAGCAGACAGAACACGCGGTGCTCATCCCCGCGGCCGCGGGCGCTGAGCGCCATCCCGACCGCGATCGGCAGCCCGTGGCCGAGCGAACCGGTGGATGCCTCCACCCCGGGCAGCTGCACCTTGCACGGGTGCATGCCGTATGCGCTGTCGAGCTGTCCGTACGTCCGGACGATCTCGTCGTACGAAAGGAATCCGCGGATCGCCATCGCGATGTACATGCAGACGGCGGCGTGCCCCTTGCTGAGCACGAAGCGGTCGCGCTTCGGGTTGGCGATATCGGCTGGATCGACGTTCATCCCGTACTCGAACAGCGCCGTGAAGATGTCCGCGGCGGACAGATCCCCGCCGATGTGCACGGCGCCCTCGTAGGTTCCGCACAGCTGCAGCAGCTTCTCGCGGAGCTCGAAGGCCAGTTCCTCGAGCTCGACGACGCCGGGTCGTCCTTCGGTCGCGGTCAGTGATGTCCGACCCATCGCATCCTCCTCATCGACATGTCGACGGGATACCGGTGCACGGGTCCTCGTCGACTCTCGGTTGCTCTCATCACCCGCTTCGACGTGGGCGATGTTGAGTGACGCTAACAGGTTCTCGTTTACAAGTAAAGAAGAATGCCTATAAACTTGTTTGGCAGCAACGCTATAACTTTGTTTGGTAGCGACACACAGTGATGTGCGCTGCTTCGACTCAGTCACAGAGAGGTGGGAACGATGTCGGAAACGAACGCCACGCGCACAGGGGTGCGCACGGGACTGTTCATCGGGGGCGAGGAGCGCTCCACCGAAGAAGTGCTTCAGGTCGCGGATCCCGGCAAGAAGGGCGTCATCGTCGGAGAAGCGGCATCCGCCTCTCCGCAGGACGTCGCCGATGCGGTGGCCGCGGCGAAATCGGCCCACCCGGCCTGGGCGGCGCTGTCGCCCCAGGAGCGCGCCGCTGCGATGGCGGACGCGATCGCCGGCATCGCCGATGACCGCGATGCCGATGCGGCGATCCTGTCGCAGGAGAACGGCAAGGTGCGGATGGAGGCGTGGGTCGACGCCCTCGTGTTCGAGCTGCGCTGGAACCTCGCGCTCATGCTGGCCGACCAGGTCGACAGCGGCACCACGCTGCCCGCAATCCCCGGAGCGATCCCCGTCTCGACCGAGGTGGGCTTCCAGTCGCTGGGCGTGGTCACGATCATCGTGCCGTTCAACTGGCCGATCGCGATTCTCGGCGCCGCGCTGCCGCACGCGCTGCTCGCCGGCAACACGGTCATCGTCAAGGCGCCGCCGTCCACACCGCTGGCCATCGCCCGGGTCGTCCAGCGCGTCGCCGAGAAGCTTCCGGCCGGTGTTCTCAACGTCATCACCGGCAAGGACGAGAACATGTCGGGACTCATCCAGAACGACGACGTCGCGAAGGTCTGCTTCACGGGGTCGGTCGGCGGCGGGAAGCGGATCATGGAGATGGCGTCGAAGACGCTGACCCGCGTGACGCTCGAGCTCGGCGGCAACGACGCGGCGATCTTCCTCGAGGACGCGATCCTCGACGACACGCACCTCGACCGGCTGTTCGCGGCCGTCTACGACACCACCGGGCAGATCTGCATGAACGCCAAGCGCGTGTTCGTGCACCGCTCGCGTCAGGACGAACTGGTCGCGGGCCTCGAGGCGCGCCTGAGCCAGGTGAAGCTCGGCTACGGACTCGACGAGGGCACCACGATGGGACCCCTGCACCAGCCGGCGCAGAAGGCGTTCGTCGACGAGATCATCCAGGAGGCGAAGGATGCCGGCGCCGACGTCCGCGAGTATGGACAGCTTCCCGGCGGCGAACTCTCCGAGGGCAACTTCGTCCGGCCGGCCATCGTGGTCGATGCCGACCCCTCGCTGCGAGTCGTCACGCAGGAGCAGTTCGGGCCCGTCATCCCGATCATCGCCTTCGATGACGAGGACGAGGCTGTGGCGCTGTCGAACGACACGTGGGCAGGCCTGTGCGGGTCGGTGTGGACCGCCTCGCCCGAGGCTGCGAACCGCGTCGGCTCGCAGCTCGAGTGCGGCTACGTCTGGGTCAACGACCACGGCGCGACCCGACTCGATCTGCGTGCACCGTTCGGCGGCGTGAAGGGCTCCGGCTTCGGCCGCGAGCAGGGCATCGAGGGAGTGCGCGCATTCCAGGACACCCGCTCGATCGCGACCATCGACCCCGACGCCTTGGCCGCCATGGCCCACTGACTCGCGGACGGACGACGTGCGGGTCCGCGGCCACCCCGGCCGTGACCCGCACGTCGGCTAGTGTGTGAGAACGACAGGGGATGCCCTGGAAGGAACAGATCAGTGAGCACAGCGGATGACGGGATTCAGCGCGAGCCACTCGGCAACACGATCGATCCCGACGAGTTCACGCCTCGCCTGCTCGCGCTGCTGTCCAATGCACTGGTGTGGCGCGAGTCGAACGAGCTGCGCCGACGTTTCGGCCTGGGCACCAATGATTGGCGTGTGATCTCGGCGCTTGCGCTGCACCCTGGAGCATCCGCCACCGAGGTCTCGGACTTCCTCGCCGTCAACAAGGCGGTCGTATCGAAGAGCGTCAACGTCCTCAGCGGGCGCGATCTCATCGTACTCATGGACGGCCCCCGCGGGTCGCGCCCGATGTACCTCACGGCCGCCGGAGTGCAGATGCACGATGACATGCTGCCGATCTCGATGCGCGGCCAGGAGATCGTGCTCGCGCATCTCAAGCCCAGCGAGATCGTGCGCGTCAACGAGCTGCTCCTGCGCATGCTCGTCGACGCTCGGGAGCTGCAGACGCTCGATCACGAGGCCGCAGCCTCGGTCGACTGACTCCGCCCGTCAGCGGCCGCCGACCGAGTGACCCGCACCTGCCGGCTCTCCAGGCGAGGTGATGCCGCAGACCTCGTCCAGCGGGAGCGGAGGCAGCGGTTCTCACCTGGTGAGCTCTCACCGCTCCCGCAGCGCCCACCCGATCCGCTCGATCGCCTCGCGCAGGATCGGGCGCGGCATCGCGAACACGAACCGCGTGAATCCGACCGCCGCCTCGCCGCACGCGGCCCCGTCGGTCATCGCGACACCGGCGTGCTCGCGGAACCACGCGCCGAGATCGCCCGACAGTCCGGTCTCCCGGAAGTCGAGCAGCGCGATGTATGTCCCTTCCGGCATGCTCACGTGCACGCCCGGCAGATCCTCGACGAGCTCGGCCAGCAGCCGTCGGTTGCCGTCGAGGTACGAGACGACATCGTCGAGCCAGGCCTCACCCGCGGTGTACGCGGCGAGGTTCGCGACCGCGCCGAGCGTCGACGTGCCGTGGCCGGTCCAGCCGCCATCTGCCTCCCACTTCTCGAGCGACTCCGTGGCGGAGAAGATGATCTGCGCGCATTTGAGTCCGGCGAGGTTCCACGCCTTCGAGGCGGATGCCGCAGTCACCGTGTGCGCCGCCGCCGCGGGTGAGACCGACGCATAAGGGATGTGCGTCGCCGGAGCGTAGACGAGAGGGGCATGGATCTCGTCCGCGAAGACCCGGCCGCCGGCATCCGTCACGACCGCCGCCACCTGGACCAGTTCGTCGCGCGTCGCCACCGTGCCAAGCGGGTTGTGCGGGTTGCAGAGCACGAGCATCTCGCCGCCCGCGGCGAACGCCGCCGCGATGCCGTCCAGATCCATCACCCAGCGGTCTCCGTCACGGATGCTGGGCACCTCGATCACTCGGCGGCCATGCCGAGGCGGCACGGAGAGGAACGGCATGTATGCCGGAGTCGGCACGATGATCGCGGCATCCGGCGAGGTGAAGTTCTTGATCGTGAACTCGAGGGCCACGATGACATCCGGCACGAGACGCACCTGGTCGGGTGCGAGCGTCCAGCCGTGGCGCTCGGTGTAGCGCCGAGCCGTCGCCTCCCGCAACGCGGCGTCGAGATGCTGCGGAAGGTAGCCGGTCAGCCCCGCCGCGAGGGCCTCGTCGATCGCCGACGTGATGACCGGCGCGACGCCGAAGTCCATCTCGGCGACGAAGGCGCCGATCGTGTCGGGGAACATCGTCCACTTGAGACTTCCCGCGGCACGCAGGTCTGCAGAGGTGAGCTGGTCGAATGGATGCGAGAGCATCACTCCAGACAATACGAGTGCGGCCGACGGGTCAACCGTCGGCCGCACTCGGGGCATGTTCGGGATCAGACCGGCTCGGGCTTCTTCCCCGACGGGTCGGCCTCGGGATCGGCATCCCGTCGCTCGTTCTCCATCTCGGCGACGGCCGGGACGATGATCTCGAGCGGCATCGTGCTCGTGTCGAGAAGCTCGTTCTCGTCCTGCTCGGCGACGAGCTCCTTGGCCTCGGCCTTCGTCTCGACCGTCGGGAACGAGCCCAGCAGCGGACGCTTGGCCGTCTCCTTCATCGACAGCATCGCGATGCCGCCGAGAGCCGCGAAGAACATGATGTAGAACGCCGGCATGTAGGTGTTGCCGGTCAGATCGATCAGCGCCTGGCTGAACAGCGGCGTCGTTCCGCCGAACAGCGAGACGGCCAGGTTGTATGCGATCGCCATGGCGCCGAAGCGCGAGGCTGTCGGGAACAGCGCGGGCAGAGCGGATGCCGAGATCGCGACGTAGAACGCGACGGGGATCGCGACCATCGCCAGCGCCAGCATGACCGCCCACTCCTGGCCGATCTGCATGACCGTGAACGCGGGGATCATCAGCACGATCGTCGACACCACGGCGATGCCGTACACGGGCTTGCGGCCGATCTTGTCGGAGAGCTTTCCGATCAGCGGCAGGCAGGCGCTCATGACGATGAGCACCGGGACGGTGGCGATCGCGGCCATGAGGTTGGAGACACCGACCTCGGTCTCGAGGTACGTCGGCATGTAGCTCGTCAGCGCGTAGCCGGCCGTGTTCGTCGCCGACACCAGCGCGATGCCGATGAGGATGACGCGCCAGTGGTGACGGAAGATGCCGATGATGCCGAGGCGGCCCAGCGGGTCGCTGCCGTCCTCCGGGCGGGCGTCTTTCTCCTCGGCCTCGAAGGCGGGGGTCTCCGGGATCTTCATCCGGAACCAGATCGCCACCGCACCCAGCGGGATCGCGACGAGGAACGGGATGCGCCAGCCGTAGTCGACCATAGCGCCGGCGCCCGAGATGCCCTCCACGATCCAGGTCGTGATCGCGACGGTCGAGGCACCGGCGGCGAAGCCGACGTACGATCCGACGTCGAGGAACGACGACCAGTACCCGCGCGAGCGGTCGGGCGAGAACTCCGAGACGTACGTCGTCGCACCGGCGTATTCGCCGCCGGTCGAGAAGCCCTGCACCATCTTCAGGAAGTAGAGAGGCACGATCGCCCACAGGCCGATCGCCTCGGAGGTCGGCAGCAGACCGATGAGCGCGGTCGCGATCGCCATCATCGTCATCGTCAGGAACAGCACGCGCTGACGGCCGATCCTGTCGCCGAGCGGCCCCAGGATGAAGCCGCCGAGCGGACGCACGAGGAACGAGATGGCGAATCCGAGCAGGGTCAGCAGCAGGCCGAGCCCGCCAGGGGCATCCGACGTGAAGACGGCGGTGAGCGTGACGGCGAGGTATCCGTAGATTCCGAAATCGAACCACTCCATGAAGTTGCCGACGACGGTTCCGGAGATCGCCGTGCGCAGCTTCGACTTCTTGACGACCAGGACGTCGTCGACCTCGAGCCTCCTGCGCTTCGTGACCGCTTTCTTTCGGCTGGACATTGAAAATCACTCCCTCGGGCCGAATTTGAACGCCGTCAAACCTAACGGCCTGTTCTTGACGTCCTCGGAGGCGACTCGACGTTCCACGTGATATCACGCGCGGGCGGGGCGCTCGGATCCGCGCAGCCTGCTGCTGTGAGATTCTGAGAACAACCGAAAGCGCGACCTGGACGGAACGCCGCTGCGCAAGAGAGGGACACGGACATCTCGGACACCGGATCTCGCCGCGCCGTCGCGGCGATCATCGCCCTGTGCCTCGTCGCGACGCTGATGCGTCCGGCGGTCACGGCCGTCGGGCCCGTCATCGACCGCATTTCGGCGGACACCGGCGTCCCGCTGGCCCTGCTGGGCTCTCTGTCGACGATCGTGCTCATCACCTGGGCCATCGTCTCGCCGTTCGCGCACGGGTTCGGACGCAGACTGGGTCTCGGCGGAGCGGTCCTCGTCGCCATGGGCCTGGTCGCGGCCGGTGTGCTGGTGCGGTCGATCCCCGGCTCGAGCGTGTGGCTGTGGATCGGCACGGCGCTGATCGGCGTCGCGCTGGCCGTCGGCAACGTGCTGCTGCCGGCCGTGATCAAACGCGACTTCCCGCTGCGGGTGCCGATGATGATGGGCGTGTACTCGGCGATCCTCGGCGGGGCGGGGGCAGGGGCATCCGGTCTCGCGGTGCCGATCGCCGACCTCTCCGGTGACGCCGCCGCCGGCTGGCGACTCGCCCTGCTGGTGACCGGCGCCGCTCTTGCTCCCTTCGCCCTGTTCGCCTGGTGGCGGGTGACCCGTCACGAGCGGCAGGCGGCGACGGCATCCGGCGCAGGACGCCTGGGCATCTGGCGCGATCCGGTGGCCTGGCAGGTCGCCGCCTACATGGGTGTGCAGTCCACGACGTTCTACGTGCTCGTCACCTGGATCGCGACGATGTCCGTCGACACCGGGCGCAGCGCCGCCCTCGCCGGCGTCGACGTGATGGTCTATCAGATCTTCTCGCTCGTCGGCGCGCTCACGGTCGCGTTGCTCATGCGCGGTCGCGGTTCGCGCATGACCCCGGGGATGCTGCCGGTGCTCGGCCTCATCGGCATCGCGGGGCTCATGGTGTGGCCCGACGGCATCGGCCTGTGGGTCGTGCCGCTCGGCGTGTTCTCCGGGCTGTCGCTCGGCGTCTCGCTGACGCTGATGGCCGATCGCGCCCGCGACCACACCGCCTCGTCGGCGCTGTCGGGCATGTCGCAGTCGGTCGGCTACACGATCGCGGCGATCGGTCCCGCGCTGTTCGGCGCCGTGCACGCCCTCACCGGCAGCTGGACGATCTCGCTGGTGATCCTGCTCGTGAGCATGACGCTGCAGGGCGTGGTCGGGTTCTTCGCCGGCCGCGATCGGTTCGTGCTGGAGAGGTGAGGCGAGCGCGCCGGGCTCCCCGATCACCGCTCCAGCACGACGGCGAGGCCCTGGCCGACGCCGATGCAGATGGCGGCGACGGCCACTCCTCCGCCGCGGCGGGCGAGCTCGTGGGCGGCGTGGCCGATGATGCGGCCGCCGGATGCTCCGAGCGGATGCCCGATCGCGAGCGCTCCGCCGTGGATGTTGAGCTTCTCGGGGTCCAGCTCCGGCCACCCGCGCAGGCACGCGAGCGACTGCGACGCGAACGCCTCGTTGAGTTCGACGAGGTCGACGTCGGCCCAGGTGCGTCCGGCCCGGGCGAGGGCCTTGTTCGCGGCCTCGATCGGTGCGGTCGGGAACTCGTCCGGGTCGACGCCGTGCGCCCCACGACCGGTGATCAGCGCGAGCGGCTCGGCGTCGAGGGCGCCCTCGGCGCCCAGCAGCACGGCGGACGCGCCGTCGTTGATCGACGACGAGTTCCCGGCGGTGACCGAGCCGTCCTCGGCGAACAGCGCCTGCAACCCCGCGAGCTTCTCGACCGTCGACCCGTCACGGATGCCCTCATCACGCGCCAGCTCCGCCCCGGGAACCTGCACGATCTCGCCGTCGTACACCCCGGCCGCCCATGCCGCGGCGGCGAACTCGTGCGAGCGGACGGCGAACGCATCCTGCTCTTCCCGGCTGATGCCCCAGGTGGTGGCGGTCTTCTCTGCCGCCTCCCCGTTCGAGATCGTCCAACCCTTGGGCAATGCGCGATTGGTCATCCGCCACCCGATCGCCGTGTTCCACAGCGTCTGGTTCCCGGTCGCCGGGTACGGTTTCGCGGACTTCTCCACCACGAACGGGGCCCGGCTCATCGACTCGACTCCGCCGGCGAGGATGAGCGACGCATCCCCCGCCTCGATCGCCCGCGACCCCTGGATCACCGCCTCCACGCTCGACGCGCACAGCCGGTTCACCGTCACACCGGTCACCGAGGTCGGAAACCCCGCCAGCAGCGCACCCATCCTGGCGACGTTGCGGTTGTCCTCCCCGGCCTGGTTCGCGTCGCCGAAGATCACATCGTAGATGCGCGCGGCATCCACGCCGGCGCGCTCCACGGTCGCGCGCATCACGGTCGCAGCGAGATCATCGGGACGGATGCCGGCGAGCGCACCGCCCGCGCGCCCGAACGGGGTGCGCACAGCGTCATAGATGAACGTGGTGGTCATGACAGCTCCAGTCCGGTCAGCTCTGAAAGGGACTCGACGGTATTGTCGCCGAACGCCTCGCGCGCGCGGAAGCCCTCGGGGGTCACGTCGAACACGGCGTGGTCGGTGTAGAAGCGGCTGCCGCAGCCGACGCCGGTGAGCGGGTAGGTGCACGAGCGCACGACCTTCGACGACCCGTCCTTGGCGATCAAGTCGGTCATCACGTAGACGTCCTTGGCCCCGATCGCGAGCTCCATGGCGCCGCCCACGGCAGGGATCGCCCTGGGCCGACCGTCGACCAGTTGGCGAGGTCGCCGTTCTGCGCGACCTGGAACGCGCCGAGCCAACAGACG
>NZ_CAHJXQ010000018.1 GCF_903645325.1 Microbacterium tenebrionis | reverse complement strand
CCCGGTTCCCCGGTCTATGCCTTTGGCGGCATCGCCGGGGCCCGCCTGCAGCTCCCCGAGCCGGTCGCGCGCCGACGAGACCTTCCCGGTCGCGTCGTCGAGTGCGCTGACCGTCGAGTCTCGAGCGTCGCTGAGGCGGTCTTCTGCGCTCAGACCCGCATCCTTCAGCTGCTCGCTGATCGCCTCTGCGACCGTCGACACGAACGTGCTGTTGATCTGGCGGTCGAGTGTCGAGGCGCCGACGTCGGTGATCTTCGGTGCGATCGCGTTCGCCTTCTCGTTGACGAAGTACTTCAGCTCTGGGCGGGTGAACTCGCCGGTGGTGATGCTCAGGAAGTCCCGGCTGAAGTCGGGCGGGATGATGATCGCGGCGTAGCTGCGACCGCTGCGCACGGCATCCATCGCATCGTCCTCGTCGACGAACTGCCAGCCGAGCTGGTCGTTCTGCTTCAGCTGGTCGACGAGCTCGCCGCCGACGTCGATGTGACCCGTGAGGTCGGAGGAGGCACCCGCATCCTGGTTGACGATGGCGACGCTCACCTGCTGCGTGTTCGAGTACGGGTCCCAGAAAGCGACGATGTTGAACCACGCATACAGCGACGGGGTGACGATGACCCCGATGATGATGATCCACGCCTTGCTGACGCGGGCCAGCCGGCCGAGGTCGCGGCGGTAGACGCTCCAGGCGTTCGGCTTGGCGTCGATGGTCGGGTCGCTCACGCGGGTGTCTCCGTGACGTCGGGGTGGGCGGTGAGAAGACTGTCGGTCTCGCGCCACGACAGTCCGGCGATGCTCAGCACCGTGCGGACAGCGAGGCTCGCAGCACGCACGCTGGAAGCGTCGGTGCGGGCGACGACAGTGCGCGCGACCTCCTCGATGAGGCGCGAGAGTGCGGGCGCCGCCATGTCGGTGCGGAAGCTGCCATCGTCCTGGCCGCGCTGCACGAGCTGCGCGACGGCTCTGCGCAGGGGCGCGAGAGCGGCGGCGGTGTGCTCGACGTGGGCCTCGTCGAGGGCGAGCGCGGCGGCGAACTGCACGTGCGCGGCTTCCTGCCACAGGCGCGCGGTGAGCCGGGCGAGGGCGATGCGGGCGTCGGCGTCTGCGACCGACTCGGCGATCGCGTTGAACCGCTGCGCTCCCGTGCTGATCAGCTCGCGGATCAGGGCGTCGCGGTCGTCGAAGTGGCCGTAGAGGGTGCGCCGGCTCAGTCCCGCGCTGCGGGCGATGACGTCCACGCTCGCGTGCGGGTCGAGTGCGAGGGTGCTGCGCGCGGCATCGAGGATGCCGGCGCGATTCGCGAGCGCGTCGGAACGAAGCGAGCGGGTCATGGTTCAACGATAACTATGTTGCACAGTGATGTGCAATATAGTTCGGTGAATTCTCAGCGAGGGAAGGGGAAGCCGAAGCGGGCTGACGATCACACAGAAGAGGGCGGATGCCGAAGCACCCGCCCTCCTCGTACCGTGGGGGTCAGTCGGTGCCGGAGTCGAACGCCGCACCCTCGGATGCGGCATCCACGGCCTCGGCGAGGGCCTCGTCGCTCTCCTCCACCGCGCCCGTGATCTCGGATGCCTCGCCCGCCGTCACGCGTCCGACGAGTTCGCCCGTCGCGCCGCCCACGAGGCCCAGGCCCGCGTACTGCTCAAGGCGGGCGCGCGAGTCCGCGATGTCGAGGTTGCGCATCGTGAGCTGTCCGATGCGGTCGACGGGACCGAAGGCGGCGTCGCCCACACGCTCCATCGAGAGCTTCTCGGGGCCGTACGACAGGTTGGGGGAGACCGTGTCGAGGATCGTCCAGTCGTCGCCGCGGCGCAGGCGGATCGTGACCGAGCCCGAGATCGTCGACCCGACCCAGCGCTGGATGGACTCGCGCAGCATGAGCGACTGCGGCTCGAGCCAGCGTCCCTCGTACATCAGGCGGCCCAGGCGCCGGCCCTGCTCGTGATAGGTGGCGAGGGTGTCTTCGTTCAGGATGCCGTTGACCAGGCGCTCGTACGCGATGAACAGCAGCGCCATGGCGGGGGCCTCGTAGATGCCGCGCGACTTGGCCTCGATGATGCGGTTCTCGATCTGGTCGCTCATGCCCAGGCCGTGGCGTCCGCCGATCGTGTTGGCCTCCATGACGAGGGCCACAGGGTCGGAGTACTCGACGCCGTTGATGGCGACGGGGCGGCCCGCCTCGAACGTGACCGTGACGTCCTCGGTCTCGATGGCGACGGACGGGTCCCAGAACTTCACGCCCATGATCGGGTCGACGGTCTCGAGCGAGACGTTCAGGTGCTCGAGGGTCTTCGCCTCGTGCGTGGCGCCCCAGATGTTGGCATCCGTCGAGTACGCCTTCTCGGCCGAGTCGCGGTACGGGAAGCCGTGTGCGACGAGCCACTCGCTCATCTCCTGGCGACCGCCGAGCTCGGTGACGAAGTCGGCGTCGAGCCACGGCTTGTACACGCGCAGGCGCGGGTTGGCGAGCAGCCCGTAGCGGTAGAACCGCTCGATGTCATTGCCCTTGTAGGTCGAGCCGTCGCCCCAGATGTCGACGCCGTCCTCCTTCATGGCGCGCACGAGCATCGTGCCGGTGACGGCGCGGCCGAGCGGCGTGGTGTTGAAGTAGGTCTTGCCGCCGGAACGGATATGAAACGCACCGCACTGCAGTGCGACCAAGCCCTCTTCGACCAGCGCGGTCTTCGCGTCGATCAGGCGCGAGGCCTCGGCGCCGTACTCGAGCGCGCGGCCCGGGATCGAGGCGATGTCGTCCTCGTCGTACTGCCCGAGGTCGCCGGTGTAGGTATAGGGGACAGCGCCCTTGTCGCGCATCCACGCGACCGCCACAGAGGTGTCGAGACCTCCGGAGAATGCGATGCCGACGCGCTCGCCGACGGGGAGGGACTGCAGGACCTTGGACATGCCCTCCAGTCTATCGGCGCGCGGCACGGCGACTTGGTGGGGTGACGCGGGGGCGGGCGCCGTGCGCGCGGGTCCGGCGTCGGGATGCCGCGATGCGGTCGCGTCAGGACGAGGCGAGCTCGCCCTGAGGGGTGTCGGCGTCGGTGAGCGCCTCGAGGAAGCGGATCACAGCCTCGCGGTCGTCCGCGCTGAGAGATGCCGCCGCCGAGAAGCGTCTGGCGTGCTGCCGGCCGATCGTTTCATGGGCGGAGAGCCGGGTGCTCTCGGTGACCTCGAGGCATGTGGTGCGGCGGTCGTGGGGATGCGGGACGCGCACGAGATGCCCGCCGGCGACAAGCCGGTCGACGAGCTTGGTCGTCGAGGCGCTGGAGATGCCGACCTCGTGGGCGACGTCCTTGGGCGTGACGATCTCGCCGCTCTCGGTGGCGCGGATGATCATGCGGATGGCGCGCATGTCGCTCTCGTTGAGCTTCATGTACCGTTTGGATGCTTCGGCGAGCGCTCGGGATGCGACCTGCCATTCGCGCAGCGCCTCGAGCACGCGATAGCACTGCTCGATCTCCTGAGCCGTGAGGTCGGAGCGGTGGGCGAGGTCGGAGTCGCGCGAGAAGTACTGCATCACCGCCCCCTTCTGCGCTGCTGCCTCTCATCGACTTCTCTCTGTCGACGGTGCGCGATCCCATCATAACTGTTACGCTTGGCATACTTCTCGCTTGGCTAAAAAATGGGAGTCGAGGAAGGCGGTGTCGAGGTGGAGATGGTCGTTCTCGTCGATGACGCCGGTGCACCCATCGGCATGCACGACAAGCAGACCGTGCACGGCGAATCCACCCCGCGCCACCTGGCCTTCTCGTGCCACGTCATCGATGCGCAAGGGCGTCTGCTCGTCACGCGCAGGGCGCTGAGCAAGCGCACCTGGCCGGGCGTGTGGACGAACTCCGTGTGCGGTCATCCGGCACCGGGGGAGAGCATGGAGGACGCCGTCCGTCGCCGCGCCGCTTTCGAACTGGGGCTCGAGGTCGCAGGAATCGTCTGCGCTCTGCCGGACTTCGGCTACTCGGCGCGGGATGCGTCCGGCATCCAGGAGAACGAGTTCTGCCCCGTCTTCGTCGCCCGAGCGGTCTCCGCCGTGGAACCGAATCCCGACGAGGTGGCCGAGTTCCGCTGGGTGGATCCGGCGGATCTCGTGGCGGCGGTGGGCGCCGCTCCCTGGGCCTTCAGCCCTTGGCTCGTGGCGCACCTCGCGGATCTCGCGCCGCACCTGACGGCGACGACCACGGCGGGCGCCCATGTCTGAGCGCACCATCGAGCGCACCGCGTTCGATGAGAACACGTCCGACGAGACCGCGTTGAACGAGCGACTGCGCGAGGCGCTGACTGCCGCGACGCGCCGTGCCCCGTCGTCCTCGGTTGCGTTCGAACGCCTGTGGAGCACGCTCGCGGCCATGACGGCGGGCGGGAAGAAGCTCCGTCCCCGCCTCCTGCTGGACGCCTACGCGGCCCTGGGCGGGTCCGATGAGCGGGCGGCGATGGATGCCGCGTGCGCGGTCGAGCTCCTCCACCTGGCGTTCGTCATCCACGACGACGTGATCGATCGTGATCTGACCCGACGTGGCGAGCTGAACATCACGGGGGCGTTCGCAATGGATGCCGTGATGCTCGGCGCGAGCCACGACGACGCGCGCGCCTGGGGCGAAGCATCCTCGATCCTCGCCGGCGACCTCATGCTCACGAGGGCCCACTCGCTCCTCGCCCGCATCGATGTCGATGCCGAGCGCCGGCACGCGCTGCTGGACGCGTTCGAGGACGCCGTGCACGAGAGCGCAGCCGGAGAGCACCGCGACGTGTGGCTGAGCATGCACCTCGAGCCCGCCGGCCCCGACGAGGTGCTGTCGATGATGGAGCAGAAGACCGCCGCGTACTCGTTCCAGGCGCCGCTCGTGCTCGCGGCGATCCTTGCCGGCGCAGCGCCGTCCGTCATCGCCGAACTCACCGGGATCGCCCGGCGGATCGGCGTGGTCTATCAGCTGCGCGATGACGTGCTCGGCCTCTTCGGAGACGAAGGGCGCACGGGAAAGTCGACGGTGAGCGATCTGCGCGAGGGCAAGGAGACGCTGCTGAGCGCGTGTGCGCGCTCGGGCGCCGGATGGTCCGAGGTCGAGCCGCTGTTCGGCGACGCGACTGGACGAGGCGGGCGGGAGCGCCTGCGTCAGGTGGTCAGGGAATCCGGCGCACTCGCGATCGTGGAATCCGTCATCGCCGGGCGGCGCGACGAGGTCCATCGACTGATCGCGGAGGCGGAGCTGCCCGACGCCCTCCGCGAGCGACTCGCCGCGATCACCCGGGCGTGCGGCGCGAGGGACGCATGAGAGCCGCGGGCATCGACCTCTACAACGCGACCGCGGACGTCAGCGCCGCGACGGTCATCCGGCGCTACTCGACCTCGTTCGGATGGTCGAGCAGGCTCCTGCCCGCGGCCATGCGCGACGACATCGCCCACGTCTACGCGCTGGTCCGGCTCGCGGACGAGCTCGTCGACGGCCCGGCCGAGAGCGTCGGGGTGGATGCCGCGACCCGGGGCATCCTGCTCGACGAACTCGAGGCCGACACCGAGCGCGCCCTGTCTCTCGGCTTCAGCACCAATCTCGTCGTGCACGCGTTCGCCCTGACCGCCCGCGCGCACGGCATCGGCATGGACCTGTGCCGACCGTTCTTCGCCTCCATGCGCCGGGACCTCGACACCTCGGCTCTCGATGCTGCAGGACTGGATGAGTACATCCACGGCTCGGCCGAGGTCGTCGGGCTCATGTGCCTGGCCGTGTTCGAGGCGGGCGCGACCCGCGAGGCGGCCGCGCGCGAGCAGCTGCGCTCCGGCGCCCGTCGCCTGGGTGCGGCGTTCCAGAAGGTCAACTTCCTGCGCGACTTCGCCGAGGACCATGATCAGCTCGGTCGCGCCTACTTCCCCGGCACATCGACAGCGCTCACCGACGAGGCGAAGGGAGAGATCGTCCGTTCCATCCGTGCTGATCTGCAGGCCGCCGACGAGGCGATCCCTCTACTGACGGCAGGATGCCGACCCGCGGTCTGGGCCGCGAGGACGATGTTCGGCGAACTCGCCGACCGCATCGACTCGGCCCCGGCGGCGACGCTCATGCGCACGCGGGTGAGCGTTCCGGCATCCGTCAAGGCCCGCATCCTGACGCGCGCCCTGGCCATGAAGGCGGCTCGCGCGTGAGGACGGGAAGGGGCGCTCGCGGCAGGCGAGCGGCGCGACCGGCATCCCGCGTCATCGTCATCGGCGGCGGCGTGAGCGGCCTCGCCACCGCCTGTCTGCTCGCGCGCGACGGTCACCGTGTCACCGTGCTCGAGAAGAACCCCGATCTCGGCGGGCGGGCCGGGGCCTGGGAGCAGGACGGCTTCACCTTCGACACCGGACCGTCGTGGTACCTCATGCCCGAGGTGTTCGAGCACTTCTACCGGATGCTCGGCACGACGACGGCCGAGCAGCTCGACCTCGTTCCGCTGCAGCCCGGCTACCGCGTCTACGGCGAGCCCCGGCAGAACGACCCCCAGGCACCCGTCGACGTGAGCACGGGGGTCGACGCCACCGGCGCACTGTTCGAGAGCCGCGAGCGCGGCGCCGGCATCCGTGCCCGCCGTTACCTCGCCTCCGCGTCGAAGACGTACCGGGCGGCGGTGCGCTCCTTCCTGTACAACCCGTTCTCCTCATGGCGCGACTTCGCATCTCCTGCGGTGCTCGCCTCCGTCCCCGCCGTCGTCCCGCTGCTGTCCCGGTCGCTGTGGTCGTTCGTCGCGCGCCGCTTCCGCGACCCGATGCTGCGGAAGATCCTCGGCTACCCCGCGGTGTTCCTCGGCACCTCGCCGTTCGACGCTCCGGCGCTGTACCACCTGATGAGCCACATGGACCTCGTCGACGGCGTGCAGTACCCCCGCGGCGGGTTCCGCGCATTCGTCGCGTCGCTCACCGCGCTCGCCCGCGAGAACGGCGTCGAGATCCTCACCGGCAACGACGTCACGGCGATCATCAGCGAGAACGGGCGCGCACGAGCCGTCGAGGTCGAGCGGGGCGGCCGGACGCAGCGGCTGGATGTCGACATCATCGTCTCGGCGGTCGACGAGCACCACACCGAGACCGTGCTGCTGGCGCCCTCCGACCGCTCGTATCCCGCAAAGCGCTGGGACGCCCAGGTCTCGGGACCGGGCGCCGTGCTCGTCATGCTCGGCGTCGAGGGGCCGCTGCCCGAACTCCTGCACCACTCGCTGTTCTTCTCCGACGACTGGCACGACAACTTCGACGCGATCTTCGGGGCGGCCCCGCGGGTGCCGAAGACGCCCTCGATCTACGTCTGCCGGCCGAGCGCCACCGACGACGACGTCGCGCCCGCCGGCGCGGAGAACCTGTTCGTGCTCGTCCCGCTGCCGCCGGACGTGGGTATCGGGCACGGTGGGATCGGCACGGAGGGCGATACCGCCGTGAACGCCGTCGCGGATGCCGCGATCGCGCAGATCGCCGAGTGGGCGGGCATCCCCGATCTCGCCTCCCGCATCGTCGTGCGCCGCACCGTCGGACCCGCCGACTTCGCGGCGCAGTTCAACAGCTTCCGGGGCAGTGCGCTGGGGCCGGCGCACACGCTCGCGCAAAGTGCGTTCTTCCGCGGCGTGACCCGCTCGCGTCGCGTGGACGGGCTCTTCTACACCGGCGCGACGACGGTCCCGGGGGTCGGCCTGCCGATGTGCCTGATCAGCGCCGAACTCGTGCTCAAGCATGTGCGGGGCGACCATGGCCCCGGCCCGCTGGCGACGCCTGCGGAACCCGGGACATCGCGCGCGGAGGTGCGATGAACCTCGTCTACGCGGCCGCGCTGGTGGTCAGCACGGCGTGTCTCGTGCTGCTCGACCTGCGCTACGCGCTGGTCTTCCGGCGGCGTCCGCTCGCGGGCGTTGCCGCCCTCGTCATCGGACTGCTCTTCTTCATCGCGTGGGATGCCGCAGGCATCTCCCTCGGCGTCTTCCGCCACGTCGACTCGCACTGGGCGACCGGCCTGCTCCTGGCGCCGGAGTTCCCCGTGGAGGAGCTGCTGTTCCTCGTCTTCCTCAGCTACCTCACGCTGATCCTGCTGAGCGGCTGGCAGCGCCTGCGCACCAGGGAGGGTTCACGATGACGTACCTCCTGCTGTCGCGCCGTTCCTCGCCGTCGGCATCGTCGTGTTCCTCATCGGGGCAGCCGCCGCGCATCGCACCGGTGCTGTCCGGGCGTACTTCTCGTCCTGGGCTGCGGCGGCGGTCGTGCTCGTCGTCCTGACCGCGGTGTTCGACAACATCATGATCGCCGCCGGTTTCTTCGACTATCGCGAGGACGGCATCTCCGGCATCCGCCTCGCTCTCATGCCCGTCGAGGACTTCCTCTACCCGATCGCCGGCTCCCTCCTGCTCGCCGGTGTCTGGCGGTTGCTCGGCGGCGAGCGCGAACCGCAGAGGAGGGCGGATGCCTGAGAACGCGGTCCGGACCCTGCTCGTCGCGTCGCGGCCGCTGAGCTGGATCAACACGGCCTACCCCTTCGCCGCCGTCTACCTGCTGACGACCGGCACCATCGACGCCGCCTTCGTCGTCGGCACGCTGTTCTTCCTCGTGCCGTACAACCTCGCGATGTACGGCGTGAACGACGTGTTCGACTACGAATCCGATCTCGCCAATCCCCGCAAGGGCGGGGCCGAGGGGGCGAAGCTCCCTCCCTCCCTGCACCGGGCGACGCTGTGGGCGTCGGCCGTCCTGGGCGGGGCGTTCGTGGTCGCGCTCGTCGTCCTCGGAGCCGGCCGGCCGGTGTCGTGGGTCGTCCTCGCCGTGAGCCTGTTCGCCGTGCTCGCCTACTCGGTACCCGGCCTCCGCTTCAAGGAGATCCCCGTCGTCGACTCGATCACTTCGAGCACGCACTTCGTCTCCCCGGCGCTCTACGCCGCAGCGCTCGCCGGCACGACGCTCACGCCTGCGCTCATCCTCACGCTGATCGCGTTCTTCTGCTGGGGCATGGCCAGTCACGCGTTCGGCGCAGTCCAGGACATCGTCCCCGATCGAGATGCCGGGATCGGTTCCATCGCGACCGCGCTCGGCGCCGCTGCGACGGTGCGGATCGCCGTCGGGCTCTGGCTCGTCGCAGGCCTGCTCATGCTGTTCGCGCCGTGGCCGGCGAACCTGGCGGCGCTCGCCGTGCTGCCGTACATCGCGATCGTCGCGCCGTATCTGAACATCGACGACGGTCGGTCGGCGTCGGCCAATCGTGCCTGGCGCCGCTTCCTCGTCATCAACTACGCCGTGGGATTCGGCATCACGATGCTGCTGATCCTGTGCTGGACGGAAGGACTCTTCGCATGACCCGCGTACTCGTCACCGGAGCCACCGGATACATCGGCGGCCGCCTCGTGCCGCAGCTGCTGGATGCCGGGTACGACGTCAGCGTGTACGTGAGGTCGGCGTGGAAGCTGCGGGACGTGCCCTGGCGCAGCCGCGTGAAGGTGTTCTCGGGCGACCTGGCCGACCCCGTCGCGACCCGGCGGGCGATGAACGGCGTCGACGTCGCCTTCTACCTCGTGCACGCGATGAGCGCAGGGCGGGGCTTCCGGAAGGCCGAGAAGCAGACCGCCGAGACCTTCGCGGATGCCGCCGCAGCGGCCGGTGTCCGCCGCCTGGTCTATCTGGGCGGGCTGCACCCCGACACCGACGACCTGTCCGAGCACCTGGCGTCGCGGGCCGACGTCGGCCGCGTGCTGCTCGCCTGCCCGGTGCCGACGATCGTGTTCCAGGCCGGGATCGTGATCGGTTCCGGCTCGGCATCCTTCGAGATGATCCGCCACCTCACCGAGGTGCTGCCGTACATGCCGGCTCCCCGCTGGGTGCGCAATCGGGTGCAGCCCATCGCCGTCCGCGACGTGCTGCGGTACCTGGTGCACGCAGTCGGCGTGGATGGCGACCTCAACCGGACCTTCGACATCGGCGGGCCCGACGTGCTCCGCTACGGGCAGATGATGAACGGCTACGCGGTCGAGGCGGGGCTGCCGCAGCGGCACATCGCAGCCCTCCCCGTCCTCACGCCCTGGCTCGCCTCCCAGTGGGTGAGCCTGGTGAGCCCCATTCCGCGCCAGATCGCGGTGCCCATCATCGCGTCGCTGCAGAACGACTGCGTCGTGGGCGAGCACGACATCGACCAGGTGATCCCGCCGCCGAGGGAGGGGCTGCTGCCGTATCGCACGGCCGTGCGCCTCGCGCTGCGCCGCGAAGCCGACGGCGAGGTCGAGACGAGCTGGCAGAGCGCGACGGTTCCCGGCGCTCCGAGCGACCCGCTGCCCAGCGACCCCGACTGGGCCGGGCACACGGTCTTCACCGATCTGCGGGAGCGCCGCAGCGTCGCGTCACCGGGAGCGGTGTGGAACGTCATCGAGGCGATCGGCGGCGAGAAGGGCTGGCACTCGTTCCCGCTCGCGTGGGCTGCTCGGGGATGGATCGACCGGCTCGTCGGAGGGGTGGGGATGCGCCGCGGCCGCCGCAATCCCTCGCGGGTGAACAGCGGAGACGTCATCGACGTGTGGCGCGTGGAGTCCATCGAGCGCGGGCGGATGCTGCGCCTGCGGGCCGAGATGCGGATGCCGGGGCGCGGCTGGCTGGAGCTCGGGGTGGAGCCCGCCGAGGGCGGGAGCACCTACCGCCAGCGGGCCGTGTACTTCCCCAAGGGGCTCAGCGGCCGGCTGTACTGGCTGGTGCTGCTGCCGTTCCACGGGATCATCTTCAACGGCATGGCCGCGAGCATCCTGCGCGAGGCGGAGCAGACGGAGAAGGCGGACCAGGCGGGCCCCGCCGAGGATGCCGGTACGGGCGAGAAGGAGCGAGCACGATGAACCAGCGCGACGAGAGCACGAGCCAGCGGCGGGAGGCCAAACCCGCCGCCGCCACTGGGGCATATCGGGCGGAGGGGGAGCTCGTCCCCTCCGCCACGAGGGCCACCAGCGCGGGTCCGGAGCACACCGCGGTCCCGATGCCCTACGACGCCATCCTGTTGTCGGGGTTCGGGGGACCTGAGGGTCAGGACGACGTGCTGCCGTTCCTGCGCAACGTCACCCGGGGCCGCGGCATCCCGGACGAGCGGCTCGAGCAGGTCGCCCACCACTACCGGCACTTCGACGGCGTGAGCCCGATCAACCAGCAGAACCGCGAGCTGCTGCAGGCGCTGCGCGCGGCGCTCGCAGACGAGGGCATCGACCTGCCCGTGTACTGGGGCAACCGCAACTGGGCGCCGTACCTGGACGAGGCGCTGACCGAGGCCGCCGCCGACGGCATCCGCACGATGATCGCCATTCCGACGAGCGCGTACTCGTCGTACTCGTCGTGCCGGCAGTACCGAGAGGACTGGGCCGATGCGCTGGAGGCCGCGGGGCTGCAGCAGAGCCTGCAGATCGACAAGGTGCGCCAGTACTTCTCGCATCCCGGCTTCATCCGCCCGTTCGTCGACGGGCTGCGCGATGCGCTCGCCGGGGCGCGAGAGGCCGGTCACGCGGACGACGCGATCGAGGTGCTGTTCTCGACGCACAGCATCCCGACCGAGGATGCCGCGCTCTCCGGCGGCGAGACGTTCGCGGGCGTCGATGGCGGCGGCTACGTCGCGCAGCATCTGGCCGTCGCGCGCGAGGTGATCGCCAAGGCGGCCCCAGGGATCTCGTGGCAGCTCGTGTTCCAGTCGCGATCCGGCCCGCCCACGCAGCCGTGGCTCGAGCCCGACATCAACGACGCGATCGAGGCTCTGGACGCGCGCACCGCCGTGATCGTCGTGCCGCTGGGGTTTGTGAGCGACCACATGGAGGTCATGTGGGACCTCGACACCGAGGCGCGCGAGACCGCCGACGAGCACGATCTGTGGTTCGTGCGGACGCCGACGCCCGGCACCCATCCCGCCTTCGTCAGCGCCCTGGTCGACCTCGTCCGCGAACGGATCGCCGGAATCCCGGTCGAACGGCGCCTCAACGAGACGGAGCTCGGACCGTGGTTCGACGTCTGCCGAGGCGGATGCTGCGCGAACCCGCGGCTCGGATTCAAACCGGCGATCGCGGGGCTGCTGCCGTAGGCCCGATGCCGGCGGACGGATGCCGGGGCTAGGGTGAGTGCATGGGAGAGGCGATCCTGTGGGGAGCCGTGGCGTCTGCGCCCCTGCTCGTCGGGGCCGTGCTCGCGATGCTGCGGACGTGGCCGCAGCGTCTGCTCGGCATCGTCCTGGGCTTCGGCGCAGGGGCCCTCATGGCGTCCATCGCGTTCGAGCTGTGGGAGGAGGGCCTGGACCTCGGCGGCCCCATCCCCCTCGTCATCGGGGTCGCGGCTGGCGCGCTGACGTACTACGTCGCCGACCGGATCGTCGAGCGCCGGGCATCCGGTCAGAAGGGCGCGGGCGGCCCGCTCGCGGTGGGCGCACTGCTCGACGGCATCCCGGAGCAGCTCGTCCTCGGCATCGGCCTGGCATCCGGAGAGGGCGTCAGCGTCGCCCTCGTCATCGCGATCGTCGTCTCGAACCTGCCGGAGTCGATCGGCTCGGCCGCCGACCTCCTGGACGGCGGGATGAAGCGTGCGCGCGTCTTCTGGCTGTGGGCGGGTGTCGCCGCGGTCTGCGCGCTCGCGACCGTCGCGGGTGCGGCGCTGGCGGATGCCGTCGGCCCCGACTTCCGCGCCGGAGCCAGCGGCTTCGCCGCCGGTGCGCTGCTCGTCATGCTCGTGGACTCGATGGTGCCCGACGCCCAGTCCAAGGCGAAGGAGTCGACGGGGCTCGCCACAGTCCTCGGCTTCGCGCTCGCCGCGGGGCTCTCGCTCGCTTCCTGAGCTTTCGCCGGCCTTGCTATCTTGAGTCCGTGCTGAACTATCTCGATCCGAGCGGACCCGGTGCAGGAAACTCGGTTCTCGCGCCCGTGATCGGTATCCCGGTCACCCTCATCCTCTCGGTGGTGGGGTACATGGTAGTCGGTCGTACGCTCGGGTTGTCACGCACTAGCCGCACGTGGGTGGCCGTGACGATCTTGCTCGTCGGCGTGCTGCTCACGTTCACCGTCTATGCGCTTTGGGGATCGAGGCTGGCGCTGAAGTCATTCAACGATGAAGTCAGTCTTCCCATGACGTTCCAACAAGAAGAACGAGAAGGGTCATTTACGCTGCACGAGGATGGCAGCGCGGTGCTCGAGGAGGTCGTCCTCGGGTCCAGGGTGGATGTCGTCGCCGGTCGGCGGTGCCTCAGCGGTGAGATCACAGCAGTGAGCGGAGAGGGCGCGTGGTCCTTCGCGGATGACGGCAAGCTCGTGCTCGCGGCCGACGGCAAGCGAACGCTCCTCGTCCCTGAAGATTCTTTGGTGATGTCCGACGGCTGGCGCAAGACCTACATGGCCACGCCATGCGATCAAGAGTTCGCGGACATCTATCGCGCATCTAGTTCGGAATGACCGAGCGCGTCCGACGCGGTCAGATCATGCGGAAGTCGACCCCGAGCCGCACATAGGTCGGCTCTGCTCGGCGGTCGCACGAGAGCAGGGTGACAACTGCCGCCTTCGCGGCCAGGCCGACCAGCCCGTCGTACACGGCGCCGCCCGCGATTCCCGCGTTGATGAATGTCTGCGCCGCGCGCAGTGCCTGCGGCTCGGGCAACGCCACCGAGGACGGGAACACCGTCTCGAGGATCTCGCCTACCCGCTCGGGCCGGATGCGGGCAGAACCGGGCAGGCGAGTGAGGACCGAGTACGTCTCGATCAGCGCGTGGCCGGCCAGGCCCAGGACGGCTCCGGACGTCGCTTCGTTCGCGGCATCGTGCGCGGGATCCACGTCGCGGAGCAGCGCGAGGGCAGCGCTGGTGTCGAGGAGGAGGTCAGCGCTGGTCGGCAAGGCGCAGTTCTCGGATCTGCTCGGGCGTGAGGACCGGGCCGCCCGTGATCACGAGCCGCCCGTCCTTCTCGATCACGTTGTCGTGCATCTCGACCTCGATGCGGATCCCGGTGCCGTCCATGATCAGATCGACCGGCCCCGGCACCATTCCCAAGCGCTCGCGCAGCACAGCGGGGATGACGATCCGCCCTGCCTTGTCCATGGTCGCCTTCATGCCATCAGAATACCACCCGAATGGCGCACCCGGTCAGAACCCCGGGTATTCCTGCATCCGCTCCTGGAATTCGGCCCGGTCGGCGTCGCTGAGCAGCTCGGGGGCGAGGACGTAGATCTGCAGTCCCTCGAGCGGTTCGCCGGACCCGGCGCTCTCGGCCTCGCGCTCGGCGCGCAGCTCGCCCGCCGGATCGTTCGAGAGGTCGTGGATGACGGCGTAGAACCGCAGCGGGTCGGGGTAGTTGTCGGAGTACCACTCCCAGGTGTGCTGGGTGCGCGGGTCGCTCGACCCGTAGAACTTCTGCAGGATCGTGTCGTCGAGGCTGGAGGAGGGATCGTTGAACGAGTACAGTCCGTACATGTCGTACTGCGTGACCACCTCTTCGATCACGCCCATCACCTCGAGCTTGCGGTCGTAGTCCTGGATGGGCTCGTTCGTCGCCCACGGCACCGAGGTGTACTGCACGAGCATCGACTCGCCCCCGTAGCCGTTGCGCTCGGGGCGCAGATCCTCCTGGCCGATCTCGGACCACGTGTACCCGAACCGGTCGCTCAGGCGGCGACGGATCTCGGCGAGCATCGCGTCGCTCTGCTCCCTGACCTCCTCGAGCGACGGCTGCAGGAGGATCTCATCCGCCGATCGGTCCTTGACGCCGGGGTAGGCCTCCTCGTGCTTCTGCTCGGCGGTCTTCTCGCCGCCGTAGCTGCCGGATGCCGAGGTCTGCAGCGCGCTCGCCGCTCCCACGGTCGCGACGTTGAGCAGCAGGACGATGACCAGGGCGGATGCGCCGAGCACTCGGCCGCGCGAGGTGCACAGCGCCGCGACGACGACCCCGAGCACCACCAGCTGCAGCGTCAGCATCGTCACGCCGTACAGCAGGTCGGTGCCGCCGGCCAGCAGCGCGCCGAGCAGCACGAGGGCGAAGAGGATCGCGGCGACCAGGGCGATCCAGCCGATCGCGTTGGCGGACTGCTTCTCGGTCGTCTCCGTGACCGTGCCGACGATCGGTGCGGGGGCTGCGGCCGCCGTGCGCCGGGCGCCGTGATACCCGCCGGGCGGGGGAACCGGCGGTGCACCTTCGGCACCCGTGAGGTAGCGCGCGCGCTTCGGATCTACCATGGCCTGTCCGTCCCGCCGCCGGGGCCGTCCTCGCCGTCCTCGTTCTGCTGACGCTCCTCGGCGCCCTGCTCGAGCTTGTCCTGCAGCTCGTCGAGCTTGTCCTGATCCGGGCCGGTCGGCTGCTCCTGCTCGCCCTCGTCCTCGGGCGGAGCGGGCTGCCCGTTCTGGTCCTGCTGCTTCTCCTGCAGCCTGTCCTCCAGGTCGTCGAGCGTGTCGCTCATGTCGCGCTGCGGATCGGGAGACTGCTCATCCGCCTCGTCGCTGCTGCACTCCGCGGGCGTCTCGGCCGTGACCGTGAGGGCTTCGCCGTACAGCTGCGCCGCCGCCTCGCCGTCACCGTCCGCGCGCGCGGCATCGCCCTGTCTTTCGATCACGAGCGCTAGGTTCACCCGGACGGCGCAGACCTCCAGCCCGGATGCCAGGGGCAGAGCCTCTTCGAGTTTCGCCCTGGCCGCGTCCAGTTCGTCCGCACCGGCGAGCGCCGTGCCGACGTTGTACGGGGCCTTGTACGGCTCGAACCAGTTCAGCAGCTCCTGACCCCGGGCCGCTGCGGTCGATCCGGCGTAGTCGCCGGCGACGTAGGTCGAGATCGCCTGATGCGCGAACCCGTACATGCTCAGCAGCTTGCCGACGAGCAGGATCGCCGCGAGCGTCATCGGGAGGGAGCCGAGCGCGATCCAGCGGCGGATGCTGCGCCGCCGCCTGTTCGCCGCCAGCAGTGCCGCCGCGGCATCCTGCTGCGCCTGCGTGGTCGTGATCGTCATGCGTCACCCCCGCGGATCGCGAGGCCGCGCAACTGCACGACGAGCATCGCGGCGCGCGCGATCTCGACGCACAGCAGCAGGGCGATCAGCCCGGCGAACACCCAGTACAGCTCGATGACGTTGCCGACCGAACCGCTCTCGGCGTGGTTCGTCGTGGTCGCCGGGGCCGCCGGCAGGTCGATCGCTGTGGCGGCATCCCGCACCTGCAGCGGCACGCCCAGCTCCTCGGCGACCGTCTGCAGGTTCGCCTCGTCGATGACCGACATGGCCGGTTCGCCCTGGTACTCGATGTAGCCCTGATCGCCGCTGAACGAGCCCGAGGTGACCTTCATCGGGCCGCCGTCCGTCGTGCCGTAGCCGAGCACGGATCCTCCGTCGACGTAGGCGGCGCTGCCGGAGAACGACTCGGGGTCGCTCGAGACGGTCTGCTCGCCGTCGCCGAGGTAGAACACCATCCGCGAACGCTCCGGGGACTGCTCCGCGGCTCCGGCGAGGGTTTCCTGCGCCATGGCCGCGGCGATGCCGATCGAGCTGCCCCGCGACTGCGAGGTGACCTCGGGGCGCAGGATCTCGAGCGACGACATGAGGGCCGTGGCATCCGTGGTCAGCGGCAGTCGCTGCTCGGCCGTCGCGTCGAACGTGATCAGCGCGAAGCGCGCCCCCGGGTACTCGTCGACGATCGACTGGACGTCGGCGCGCACCCCCTCGAGGCGCGGCCGGTCGCCGTCCCAGTCCTCCGCCACGATGCTCGCCGTGGTGTCGAGCACGATGACGATGTCGGTGTCCGTCGCGAGGGTCTCTGACGTGCCGCCGGGGATGCCCGGCCGCAGCAGCATCAGGAAGCAGGCGAGGAGCATGACCAGGCGCAGCGCCCACCAGCCTGCGCCGGCGCCCGTCGAGGGGGCGGCCGACGACGTGGAGCCCGCTCCAGCGCCGGATGCGCGCGCCGCGCGCACCAGCATCCACACCGCGAGCCCCCACGCCGGCGCGAACAGCAGCACCAGCAGGAACACGTTGAGCACGGGTTGGAAGATCACAGTCTGACCCTCCACATCAGCACGACGAAGCCGAGCGCGAACGCGAGCAGCACGGCGATCCACGCATTCGGGGTGTCGGTCCGCACCACCTGCGCCTGACCGCGCAGCTCGGTGGCGTCCTGCTCCTGCACGTCGTCGATGATGTCGGCGACGGTCGTGGTGTCGCGCAGGCCGTATGCCTCGCCGCCGGTCGACTGCACCGCGGCGACGAGCTCGTCGCTGAGCTGCGTGTTCACGCCCTGCACGGGATTGAGCGCGAACACCCGGATGCCGGTGGATGCCGCGTAGTCGGCCGCCTCCTGCAGGGTGACGATGGATGCTCCGGCGAGCTCGTTGTCGGTGGCGAGGATGATCGACCGGCTGCGCTCGTCGTCCTGATGGTCGAACCGCATGGCGCATGCGGCGAGGCCATCGCCGATGAGCGACGCGCCGGGGCCGTTGAGCGTGCCGACCCAGTGCTCGGGGATCTCGTCGACGAAGTCGAAGCTCTCTCGGATGCTCTGCAGATGCGTGCGGATGAACTCGTAATCGTCGGTCAGCGGGAACACCTGCACGGGGGAGCTGTTGAAGATCGTCAGTCCGATCCGCTCGCCCTCGAAGCCGTCCAGCAGCTCCTCGAAGACGCTGAGCACTTCGACGTCGACGTCGCTCATGGAACCGGAGACGTCCAGGCACAGCATGATGTCGCGGCTGGTGTTCACGGGCTGGATGGTCTGCGACGACAGGGGGCGCGCCGCCACGACGCCGGCCACGATCGCCGCGATGACGCTCAGCGACAGGATCCCGGCGAGAGCGGCCGTTCGCCGGTTCACCGCCCGTCGGAACGACGGCAGTGTGCGCAGTCGCTCGGCCCGCGCGATCGGTGCGCCTGCCTGCGCGCGGTGCCGTGCGCTGCGGCGGATCCCGATCAGCAGCCCGATCACGACGGCCGCGATGACGAGCGCGGCTGCGATGAGGATCACCCACCCGTTCGCTAGTGCCATGTCGCGACCACCTTCCGCGCGGCCTCGGCACCGGCGTGCGGATCGATGGCGGCGCCCCGTTGGAAGATACTCGGGTAGTAGTGCCGGCCGATCGCATCGACGAGCTCGGGTCGGACGCCCATCCGCACGAGGTCGTCGAGGGCGAGAACAGGTGCCTCCAGGCCGCTGTACTCGTTGACGAACGAGCGCACGGAGCGGCTGAGTTCGAGATTCGCCGCGCGGGCGTCGATCACTCCGGCCTGGAAGGCCGCCTCGATCCGGTCGATCGCCGTGGTGTATTCCGTTCGGAGCATAGACAGCATGTCGCTCGTCGGCGGGGTCACCGGCGGTGCTCCGACGACGGTGATGCTGCGCCTCGGGCGGGTCAGGAGCACGACGAGCCATCCGGCGAGGATCAGCACCGCGATGATCCCGACGGAGAGCAGGATCCAGCCCCAGCCGTACTGGACGGGAGGGTAGAGCTCGTCAGGGGCGGACATGCGCCCTCCGATTCAGCATGCGCAGCAGTGCGCCCACGGCGGCATCCTGCGTGTCGAGCGCGGCCCTGCTGATCTCCAGCCGGTCGAGGAGGGCGTCACGCCGCGCGGCATCCGCCTGCGCGTGGGCGGCGACCTCGTCGAGGACGGCCGCGTCTCCGTGCACGAAGTCGGGGATCGTCCAGTGCGAATCGACGTCGGCCCTGGCCGCGTGAGACCGCCCTGCCAGGACGGGATCGGCGTCGTGAAGGGTGATCCAGAGCACGTCGTGCTGCACGCGCAGGCGGCGCAGCATCCGCTCGGTCTCGTCGGTCACGGGTGCGTCGTCGGTCACGATCACGACGATGCACCGGCGTGCGATCGTGCGCGCGACGAAGGCGAGCAGGGCGTCGCGATCGCTGGGGGCGGATGCCGTCGTGATCGCGTCGTCGAGCGTGCGCAGCGCATGCTCGAGGGCCCCTTCGCTGCGTCCGGGTGCACGACGGCGGATGCGCTCGGCGTCGCCGTGCACGACGCTGAAATCATCCCCGTGGCGCAGCGCCAGGATGCCGAGGGCGCCGGTGGCGAGGATCGCGAGGTCCTTCTTGGGCTTCTCGTCGTGCGCGAGAGCGGTCATCGACAGCCCGGAGTCGACGACGAACAAGATCGTGTGCATCCGGTTCGCGCGGTGACGCTTGACGAGCGGTTCGCCCTGGCGGGCCGTCGCACGCCAGTCGATGTCGCGGATCTGATCGCCGTACTCGTACTGGCGCAGATCCTCGAAATCGAGGCTGCGGCCGTGCAGGAGCGACGCGTACGCGCCGTCGAGGGCGTGCATCGACTTCTGCGACGAGTGGATGAAGAGCTTGCTCTTCACCTGGGTGATCAGACTTGCCACGATCCCTGAGCCTGCCTGAGGTTACGGGGTGGGGACGACGGAGAAGATCTCGTCGATGATCTCCTCGCTGCGCACGCCCTCGGCGTCGGCCTCGAAGGTCAGCAGCACGCGGTGGCGGAGGACGAGGTGTCGCAGGGTGCGGATGTCCTCGGGCAGCACGTGCGATCGTCCGTTCAGCAGCGCGAGGGCGCGCGACGCCTGCAGGAACGCGATGCTCGCGCGGGGGCTGGCACCGTACTTGATGAACCGCGCGCGCTCCTCGCCGATGTACGGGGCGGGGTTGCGGGTGACATAGGCGATGCCGACGATGTAGTTGCGGATCGCGGCATCCACGTAGATCTTGGACGCCGTCGCCTGCAGGGCCTGGACGTCCGCGAGCGAGACGGCGCCGGCGACGTGCCGGTCGGGGTCGAGCACGCCGGAGTCGATGCGGCCGAGGATCTCGACCTCGTCGGCGGGGCTCGGATACTCGACGATCTCCTTGAGGAGGAACCGGTCCATCTGCGCCTCGGGCAGCTCGTACGTGCCCTCCTGCTCGATCGGGTTCTGCGTCGCGATCACGAGGAACGGCTTGGGGAGGGGGTGCACCTCGCCGCCGATCGTGGTCTGGTGCTCCTGCATCGCCTCGAGCATGGCGGACTGCGTCTTGGCGCTTGAGCGGTTGATCTCGTCGAGCAGGACGAAGTTCGCGTGCACGGGACCCAGGACGGTGCGGAACGAGCCGGTCGCCGCGTCGTAGATCTGGTTGCCGGTGATGTCGCTGGGCAGCAGGTCGGGGGTGCACTGGATGCGCTTGAAGCTCGCCTTGACCGTGTCGGCGAGGGTGGATGCTGCGGTCGTCTTCGCAAGGCCCGGGACGGACTCGAGGAGGATGTGACCGCCGGCGACGAGCGAGATGAGCAGGCTCGTGCGCAGCCGCTCCTGGCCGACCATCTTCGCCGAGTACGCCTTCGAGATGACATCGAGGATGCCGGATGCCCGGCGCATCTCGGTGTCGGTCGGGGCCGTCGCGACGGCGGGGCCGGCGCTGGTCGCTGTGCCGGCGTTCCCGGTCGCTGTCGCGGCGTTCCCGGTCGATGTCGCGGCGCTCCCGGCTCCTGCGGCGGTCGAGGGGGTCGCGGGTGCGGCGACCCGTGGTGCGGGCGGGCGCGGCGGAGGGGAGGGGCGCGGGCACTCCGGTCCGTGCGGCGTTCGACTCGCTCATCCTGCCAGCGTAATCGGGGCGCGCCCGTGGCGGCGGGGCTGGGGATGGGTAGGAGTTCCCGTCGGCCGCGGCGAGTCGGAAGGAGGGCCACCAGGTCGTCACGGATCCTGACCTGCGGTCAGTGCAGCGGTCACCGCCCGCGGCGCGTCGGACCCCCTCCGATAGGATGGATCCGCCCGAAGAGGGCCAGCTCATCGGCCGGTGCAAACCCGGCGAAAGCAAGGGGGACAACCCATGCCAGGAATCGTTATCGTCGGCGTCCAGTGGGGCGACGAAGGCAAGGGCAAGGCGACCGATCTGCTCGGCGACCGCACCGACTGGGTCGTGAAGTTCAACGGGGGCAACAACGCCGGTCACACCGTCGTCGTCGGCAACGAGAAGTACGCGCTGCACCTGCTGCCCAGCGGCATCCTCTCTCCCGGCGTCACACCGGTGATCGGCAACGGCGTCGTCATCGACCTCGAGATTCTCTTCGACGAGCTCACCGCGCTGTCGGCACGCGGCATCGACGTCTCGAAGCTGAAGGTGAGCGCGAACGCGCACATCATCACGCAGTACCACCGCACGCTCGACAAGGTCACCGAGCGCTTCCTCGGCAAGCGCAACATCGGCACGACGGGCCGCGGCATCGGACCGGCGTACGCCGACAAGATCAACCGCGTCGGCATCCGCGTCCAGGACCTCTTCGACGAGAACATCCTGCGCCAGAAGATCGAGGGCGCCCTCGAGCAGAAGAACCACCTGCTCGTGAAGGTCTTCAACCGCCGCGCCGTCACGTGCGACGAGATCATCGAGGACCTGCTGTCTTACGCCGAGCGGCTGCGTCCGATGGTCGCCGATACCGGACAACTCATCGACAAGGCGCTCGACCGCGGCGACGTCGTCGTGTTCGAGGGCGGCCAGGCGACCATGCTCGACATCGACCACGGCACCTATCCGTTCGTCACCTCGTCCACCGCGACAGCGGCGGGCGCGGCATCCGGCTCCGGGGTGGGACCTGGGCGTCTCGATCGCATCGTCGGCATCGTCAAGGCGTATACGACCCGCGTCGGCTCGGGCCCGTTCCCGACCGAGCTGTTCGATGAGCAGGGCGACTGGCTGCGCTCGGCCGGCTTCGAGTTCGGCACGACGACGGGCCGCCCCCGCCGCGTCGGCTGGTACGACGCCCCGATCACCCGCTACGCCACGCGCATCAACGGCATCACCGACCTCGTGCTCACCAAGCTCGACATCCTCACCGGCCTCGAGCAGATCCCGGTGTGCGTCGCGTACGACGTCGACGGCGAGCGCTTCGACGATGTTCCCGTGAACCAGACTGACTTCCACCACGCGAAGCCGATCCTGGAGTACTTCCCGGGCTGGAAGGAAGACATCTCCACCGCGCGCACGTTCGACGACCTGCCGCGGACGGCGCAGGACTACGTGCTCGCGCTCGAGAAGATGAGCAAGACCCGCATCTCAGTCATCGGCGTCGGTCCGGAGCGCGACCAGGTGATCGTCCGCCACGACCTCGTCTGACGTGATGGGCGAGGGCGTGAGGGGTCGCGAATCGTCGCCTCAGCGACGGAGAGGCGACCAGATGCGCCCCCTCCCGAACCGCGCGGCGAGCGAGGGGTCGTGAATTGTCGCCTGAGCGACGGGGATACGACCACTTGCGTCCCCTGTCGGAGGGCTCGAGCGTGAGGATGCACGTGTGACGCGGTTCTGGGTCGGCGGCTACGGCCCCGACATGGACGGGGATGCCACCGGCATCGGCCTGCTCGAGGGCGACGAGGGCCGCGAGCCGACGACTCTGGCGTACCGGGGAGCCGTGACAGCCGCGGCCTCGCCGTCGTGGCTCGCCGCGCACCCGACGCTCGATGTCGTCTACGCCGGGCTCGAGGGATCGGGCACGGTGCAGGCGTTCGCCCGCAGCGGTGAGCGGTCGCTGACTGCCCTCGGCGCTCCCGTCGAGGTCGGCGACGGCGTCTGTCACCTCGCCGTCGCGCCGCACGGCGGGTACCTCGTGGCCAGTTGCTACGGCGACGGCCGGGTC
>NZ_CAHJXQ010000017.1 GCF_903645325.1 Microbacterium tenebrionis | reverse complement strand
GATGAGTCCAGTAACGGGGCGTTGAGCGAGCCGAAGCCTTCTTCCCTCACCCGGCCTCGTCCGGCCATCGAGGTCATCCGCCCGTCGCTGCAGCTCCTCGTCCAAGACCTCGGACGCCCCGGGCATGCCGCCCTCGGCGTCTCGGCATCCGGGGCCGCCGACCGCACGGCCATGCGCGACGCGAACCGCGCCGTCGGCAACGCACCCGGCTCGGCCGTGCTCGAGAGCGTCGGCGCAACGGCGCTGCGGTTCCACGGCGACGGCGTCGCGGTCGTCGCCGGAGCCACAGGCGACATCACGCTCACCGACGCGGACGGCGTCGCACGCAGCATCCCGCACGGCTCCCCGTTTGCCTCGGTCTCCGGCGACGAACTCGCCCTCGGCCACCCGGCGCAGGGGCTCCGCTACGTCATCGGCGTGCGCGGCGGCATCGACGTCGACCCGGCCCTGGGCAGTCGCTCCAGCGACACCCTTGCCGGCCTGGGGCCCGCCGCGCTCGCCGCCGGAGACATCGTCGCAATCGGCGATGCGGCGGTGGCAGCCGTCGACCCCGTTCCCCGGCCGCGCGACCTGCCGGCATCCGGCGACCTCGTCGAGCTCGCCATCACCCTCGGTCCGCGCGACGACTGGTTCACGGCATCCGCTCTCGAGACTCTGACGACGCAGGAGTGGCTCGTCACGCCGCGCTCCGACCGCGTCGGCATCCGTCTGCACGGCGACGTGCCGCTCGAACGCGAGACCCCGGGGGAACTGCCCAGCGAGGGCGCGGTGACCGGCGCGATCCAGGTGCCGCCGGACGGCCAGCCCGTGCTGTTCCTCCCCGACCATCCGCTCACCGGCGGCTATCCGATCATCGGCGCGGTCACCGATCGCTGCCTCGATCTCGCAGCTCAACTGCCTCCCGGCGCCCGCATCCGCTTCCGCATCGAAGGAGCACCCTCATGAAGAAGGTTCTGATCGCCAACCGCGGCGAGATCGCCGTGCGCGTGATCCGCGCGTGCGCCGAGGCCGGGTACGGTTCGGTCGCCGTGTACGCCGATCAGGATGCCGAGGCGCTGCACGTCCGCCTCGCAGACGAGGCCGTCGGGCTCGGCGGGCAGGCCGCGGCGGATACCTACCTGTCGATCCCTGCTCTGATGGACGCTGCGCGGAAGTCCGGCGCGGATGCCGTGCATCCCGGGTACGGGTTCCTGTCCGAGAGCGCGGCATTCGCGCGCGCCGTGGAGGAAGCCGGGCTCACCTGGATCGGACCCGTGCCCGACAGCATCGACGCGCTCGGCGACAAGATGACCGCCCGCCGCATCGCGCAGAAGGTGGGGGCGCCGCTCGCCGCCGGTACCGATCAGCCGCTGTCGGGCCCCGCCGAGGCCGTCGCCTTCGCAGAGGAGCACGGCGTCCCGATCGCGATCAAGGCCGCGTACGGCGGTGGCGGACGCGGCATCAAGGTCGTCCGCGAGCTGTCCGAGGTCGCCGAGGCCTTCGACGCCGCGACGCGCGAGGCGATCGTCGCGTTCGGCCGCGGCGAGTGCTTCGTCGAGCGGTTCCTCGAGAGCCCGCGCCACATCGAGGTGCAGGTGCTCGGCGATGGGCAGGGCGGCGTCGTCGTGGTCGGCGACCGGGACTGCTCGATGCAGCGCCGCAATCAGAAGCTCATCGAAGAGGCCCCGGCGCCGCGTCTGACGTCCGAGCAGCGCGAGCAGTTCCACGAGGCCGCCCGTCGCATCTGCGCCGAGGTGTCCTACCGCGGCGCGGGCACGGTCGAGTTCATGCTCGCCGCCGACGGCACGATCTCGTTCCTCGAGGTGAATACCCGCCTGCAGGTGGAGCATCCCGTGACCG
The DNA here is from genome assembly GCF_903645325.1 of Microbacterium tenebrionis. Classification (GTDB taxonomy): domain Bacteria; phylum Actinomycetota; class Actinomycetes; order Actinomycetales; family Microbacteriaceae; genus Microbacterium; species Microbacterium tenebrionis. The sequence goes on along the minus strand of NZ_CAHJXQ010000017.1, from coordinate 23,452 downwards.
AGGAGGTCACCGGTGTCGACCTCGTGCGTGAGCAGTTCCGCATCGCCTCGGGCGAGGGGCCGTCGTTCACGTCGACGCCCGAGCCGCGTGGCCACGCGTTCGAGTTCCGCATCAACGCCGAGGACCCGGGGCGCGGCTTCCTGCCGAGCCCGGCGCTCGTCACGGCGCTCGGCGTTCCGGGCGGGCCCGGTGTGCGCTGGGACAGCGGCATCGAGGCGGGGGACGCCGTGCAGCCGGCGTTCGACTCGATGATCGCCAAGCTGATCGTGCACGCCGATTCGCGGGATGCTGCGCTGGTTCGGGCGCGCCGTGCGCTGCGCGAGTTGCAGATCGAGGGGCCGGCGACTGTCGTCCCGTTCGACCGGCTCGCCGTGGATCAGCCGGAATTCGCCACCGAGACGTTCGGGGTGCACACGCAGTGGATCGAAGCATCCCTGCTCCGCGGCTCGAGCGCGCGCTGCGCCGGCGCCCCTCGAGGATGCCGGGATGCAGCGCTTCGGCGTCGAGATCGACGGCAAGCGCGTTGTGCTCGGAGTTCCCGCGGCGCTGCTGCGGATTCGCCGCTTCTTCGCCGGGCGCCGGTGAGACCGCTGCGGAGCCGGCATCCGCCGACCCGGCCGACCTGCGGTCCCCCGCCCCCGGAAGCCTCGTCCGCTGGCTCGTCGACGACGGTGCCGAGGTCGCGGCGGGGGATGCCGTCGCCGTCCTCGACGCCATGAAGATGGAGACCCAGGTCGCCGCCCACCGCGCAGGCATGTTGTCGCAGACGGCATCCGTCGGCGACATGGTCGCGGCCGACGCCGTCATCGGCCGCATCGGCTGACGTCGGGCATCCGGTCTCGCGCCCCGGTCTGCGGACAGGAGCCCGATCTGCTGACGTTCTTCGCTGATTCGTCAGCAGATCGGGGCAAGGTCAGCAGATCGGACCGGTCGCCGGCTTACTCCGGGTCGCCGCCGAGCGGGCCGACGGCCGGGATGGGGCCGCCGTCGTCCGCGCCGGTCTTGCGGGCACGGGCGATCGCGTTGCCCAGGTGGTAGATCAGCAGCGCCGCCACCGTGCCGAGCACGATCGCCCCGAGCTGGAACGCTCCCCAGCTCATAGCGAAGCCGCCGACGGCGATCACGAACGACACCGCGACGGTGTACTGGTTGACGGGGCGCGAGAAGTCCACGCGGTTGTCGACCCAGATCTTGATGCCGATGACACCGATGAGGCCGTACAGCGCGGTGGTCACGCCTCCGAGCACCCCCGGCGGGATGGAGTTGAAGATCACGCCGACCTTGGGCGAGAACGCCAGCAGGATCGCCGCGCCGCCGGCCACCCAGTACGCCGCGGTCGAGTAGACGCGTGTCGCGGCCATGACGCCGATGTTCTCGCCGTACGTCGTGGTCGCAGACCCGCCGAATCCGCCGGCGAGGGTCGTCGCGAGGCCGTCGGCGACGAGCGCGCGACCGGTGTGCTTGTTGATCGATGGGTCGTTCGTCATGGTCGCGACACCGCGGACGTGCCCGACGTTCTCGGCGATGAGCACGAGCACGACCGGCAGGAACATCGGCACGTACAGCCAGGCCGCGGGGTCGGTGACCGCGGCGAGGTGGAAGTCGGGCAGCCCGATCCAGGCGGCGTCCTCGATGCCGTCGAACGACACCTGGTTCGTGAAGATCGCCACGATGTAGCCGACGATCACGCCGAGGAAGATCGAAATGCGGCCGAGGAACCCGCGGAACAGCACGCTGAACAGGATCACCGCGATCAGCGTCACCGAGGCGAGCTCGGGCTGCAGGGTGAAGTTGTTCCAGGCGGCGGGGGCGAGATTGAAGCCGATGAGCGCGACGATGGATCCCGCGACCACCGGCGGCATGAATCGGTCGATCCACTGCACCCCGACGGCCTGCACGAGGAAGCCGATCGCGGCGAGCAGCACGCCGACCACGACGACGCCGACGAGCGCCTGCGTGATCTGCTGCGGGGTCTCGAGTGCCTGCCCGGCGTTGATGGCGGTGATCGGTGCGAGGAACGCGAAGGACGAGCCGAGGTAGCTGGGCAGGCGGTTGCGGGTCAGCAGTAGGAACAGCAGCGTGCCGATGCCCGAGAACAACAGGGTCGTCGACACCGGGAACCCGGTGATGATCGGCACGAGGAAGGTCGCGCCGAACATGGCGACGACATGCTGTGCGCCGATCGCGAAGGTGGCGGGCCAGTTCAGCCGCTCTTCGGGGCGGACGACGTTGCCCGGCGCGACGGTGCGGCCGTCGCCGTGGATCTTCCAGACCGGCATGGGGTGCTCCTCATTTTCGGGGTCGGAGCAACATTACCGATTGCTGAGTGCCGGCCGTGTGCGCGACAGTCCGGGGATCGGGGCGACGGATGTCGGACCGATCCGTCGCATCTGTCCGACATCTGTGCAGAAGGCCCCCGAAGTGTCGGACCGGGCCGGGCCGCAGCGCGACGAGGATGCTGCCTCAGGCCGTCAGGCGTTCGATGAGCTCCCGGTATCGGTCTGCCGTGCGCTCGACGATCTCGTCAGGGAGTGCCGGCGGCTCACCCTGCTTGTCCCAGTTGGAGGCCAGCCAGTCGCGGACGATCTGCTTGTCGAACGACGCCATGCGCTCCGCTGGCGTGGAGCCGGACTCCCAGGCGGCGGCATCCCAGTACCGCGACGAGTCGCTCGTGAGCACCTCGTCGGCGAGGCGCAACGTGCCGTCGGCATCCGTCCCGAACTCGAACTTCGTGTCGGCGAGGATAAGGCCGCGCTCCTCGGCGATCGCCGAGGCGCGCGCGTAGATCGCCAGCGACGTGTCGCGCAACTCTGCCGCGCGCTCGGCACCGACCAGCTCGACGACGCGGTCGAAGTCGATGTTCTCGTCGTGCTCGCCCATCGGCGCTTTGTACGCGGGGGTGAACAGGGGCTCGGGCAGGCGGTCGCCGTTCTCGAGGCCGACCGGCAGCGGGATGCCGCACACCGTTCCGCTCTCCTGATACTCCGCCCAGCCGGAGCCGGTGATGTACCCGCGCACGACGCACTCGATCGGCAGCATCTCCAGAGACTGCGCGAGCATCGCGCGGTCCGCGACCGCCTCGGGCACCTCGCCCTCGGCGAGGTGGTTCGGGAAGTCGAGCTGCTCGAACCACCAGCGGCTGAGTCTCGTGAGCAGGGCGCCCTTGTCGGGGATGCCGGGGGAGAGCACGAAGTCGAAGGCACTCACCCGGTCGGATGCGACGACGAGGATGCGGGTGTCGGCCGGGTCCTCCGATGCATACAGATCGCGGACCTTGCCGGAGTAGAGATGACGCCAGCCGGGGATGCTCTTCGCTTCGCTCACGTGCCCATTATCCCGGTCCCGGGGGCGTCGTCGGATGCCGGGTGTACCGTTGCCGGGTGACCGACGCCCCCGCACCTCGCACCGAACCCGCTGCAGCACCGCCGCGCAGCCCGTGGCCCGCACTCTGGGCTCTCGTCATCGGTTTCTTCATGATCCTCGTCGACACGACGATCGTGAACGTCGCGAACCCTGCGATCAAGGCGGCTCTCGATCCCGAGTCCACCAACCTCGACCGGGTGGTCTGGGTCACGAGCGCCTACCTGCTGGCCTACGCCGTTCCGCTGCTCATCACGGGCCGCCTCGGCGACCGCTTCGGGCCGAAGAACCTCTACCTGATCGGGCTCGCCGTCTTCACACTCGCCTCGCTCGCATGCGGGCTCTCGACGAGTCTGAACATGCTCATCTGGGCGCGCGCGGCCCAGGGCCTCGGCGCCGCCCTTCTGACACCGCAGACCATGGCCGTCATCACCCGCACCTTCCCGCCCGAGCGGCGGGGAGCCGCGATGGGGCTGTGGGGCGCGGCATCCGGCGTCGCGATGCTCGTCGGCCCGCTCGCGGGCGGGTTCCTCGTCGACGGGCTCGGCTGGGAGTGGATCTTCTTCATCAACCTGCCCGTCGGCGTGGTCGGATTCGTGCTGGCCTGGATGCTCGTGCCCAAGCTCGAGACGCACACGCACCGCTTCGACGTGCCCGGCGTCTTCCTCAGTGCGATCGCGATGTTCCTCATCGTGTTCGGACTGCAGGAGGCGGAGGCCTACGACTGGGGCGTGATCTGGGGGCCGATCTCGGTGTGGGGCCTCATCGGCGCCGGCATTGTCGTGATGGCGCTGTTCCTCTGGTATCAGGGCCGCACGAAGAACGAGCCTCTGGTGCCGCTCGGCCTGTTCCGCAACCGCAACTTCGCCTGGTCGAACATCACGATCGCCATCGTCGGGTTCACCGTCACGGCTCAGGGTCTGCCGCTGATGTTCTTCCTGCAGCTCGCCCGCGGACTCACCCCGACCGAGTCGGCGCTGCTGCTGATCCCGATGGCGCTCGCCGCCGGCATCGTCTCGCCGTTCGCCGGAAGGCTCCTCGACCGTGTCGACCCGCGCGTCATGCTCGTGCCCGGTCTTCTTCTCGTCGCGGTATCGCTGTTCCTGTTCGCGTGGATGATGAACACCGACACCCCGATCCTGTGGATGCTCCTGCCGTCGCTGATCCTCGGCTTCGGGAACGCCGGCATGTGGGGGCCGCTCGCGACGACGGCGACGCGCGACTTGCCGATGCACCAGGCCGGCGCCGGGTCGGGCATCTACAACACGATGCGCACGATCGGCTCGGTGCTGGGATCTGCTGCGATCGCCGCGTTCATGCAGAGTCGCCTCGAGGCGAACCTGCCCGGTGCGGACGATGCGTCGGGCGGCTTCGGCGGCGGTGCGCTGCCGGATGCGATCGCGGCCCCGTTCGCGGATGCCATGGCCCAGACGATGCTGCTGCCGGCGGCGTTCATCCTGCTCGGGGTCGTGGCCGTGCTCTTCCTGCGTCGTCCGAAGCACCTACGCTGAGACGATGACGATCGCACTCACCCGCCCGACCGCAGACCTCTACGAATCGTGGGCGGCGGCGGTCGACGAGTTCGGCGGTATCCACATCGACGGCTCGGGGATGACCGCGCCCACCGGCAGTGAGCGCGGAACGTTCGACGAACTGCTCACGAAGGCCCGTGAGCTCGCCGACACGAGCATCCCCGCACCCGACGGCCGCGTGCACAACGACCTGTTCTGGATCACCGACGACGGCGAGGTCGTCGGATTCGTGTCGTTCCGGCACGAGCTCAACGAGTGGCTTCGGCACTTCGGCGGGCACATCGGGTACTCGGTGCGTCCGACTCGTCGTCGGCAGGGCTACGCGCACGCCGGACTCGCGCTGGCGATGGATCGCGCCCGCGAGCTCGGGCTCGAGAGCGTCATGCTCACCTGCGATGACGACAACGCCGGGTCGTACCGCACGATCGAGGGCGCGGGCGGGGTGCTGCAGGACGTGGTGGATGCCGCGGAGCAGGGCCACCCGCGCCTGCGGCGCTACTGGATCGAGCTGTAGGTTTCGACTGCGGCGCTGTGCGCCTTCGCTCAACGACCCGTAGCCGATCGCGTTCAGCATCCGGAACGCGTCCTCCCACGGCACGTCGCCGTGGCCGGTGGAGATGAAGTCTGAGCGCCCCCGCCTACTCGGCGACGGCGGCCGCGATGTCGCGGCGGTAGTGCGCGCCGTCCAGGCCGATGCGGCCCATCGCCTCGTACGCGCGGGTGCGCGCGTCGGCGAAGTCCGATCCGACTGCGACGACGTTGAGTACGCGGCCGCCGGTCGCGACGAGGTCGCCGCCGGGAGCATCCGGGCCCGCGGTGGCGGCATGCACGATCCGCACGCCCTCGATGCCCGCGGCATCCGCGAGGCCCGAGATCTGACGGCCGGTCTGGGGTGCCTCGGGGTAACCCTCGCTGGCGAGCACGACGGTGATCGCCACATCGTCGGCGAACTCCGGCTGCGGCTGCGCCTCGAGATTTCCGGATGCCGCTGCCAGCAGCAGCTGCGACAGCGGAGTGCGCAGGCGCGGGAGCACCACCTGGGTCTCGGGGTCGCCGAAGCGCGCGTTGAACTCGATGACCTTGACACCTGCGGGGGTGAGGATGAGGCCGGCGTACAGCAACCCGATGAACGGGGTGCCCTCGGCATCCAGCCGGCGGATGACGGGCAGGGCGACCTTCTCGGTGACGAGGTCGACGAATGCGCGCTCGCCGCCGAACTGCTCGCCCAGCCACGGCAGCGGCGAGTACGCGCCCATTCCGCCGGTGTTCGGGCCCGCGTCGCCGTCGAAGGCGCGCTTGAAGTCCTGCGCGGGGCTGAGCGCGCGCACCGTGTCTCCGTCGGAGAGGAAGAAGAGCGAGACCTCGGGGCCGGAGAGGAACTCCTCCACGAGCACGGGTCCTGCGGGAAGGTACTGCGACGCGTGCGCGAGGGCCTCGGCCCGGTCGGAGGTCACGATGACGCCCTTGCCGGCCGCGAGCCCATCGGCCTTGACGACGTACGGCGCGCCCAGATCGTCGAATGCGGCCTCGACCTCGGCGACGGATGCCGCACGCACGGCGCGTCCGGTCGGCACGCCCGCGGCATCCATGATCCGCTTCGCGAAGGCCTTGGAGCCCTCGAGCTGGGCGGCTGCTTTTCCGGGGCCGAACACGGGGATGCCGCGCTCGCGCAGGGCGTCGGCGACGCCGGCGACGAGCGGCGCCTCCGGGCCGATCACGACGAGGTCGACCCCGTGCTCGTCCGCGTATGCGGCGACGGCGCGGCCGTCGAGCTGGTCGACCGTGACGAGGGTCGCATCCGCGGCGATGCCGGCGTTGCCGGGGGAGCAGAGCAACTCATGGCCGGCGTCCTCCGCCTTCAGCGCGAGGATGATCGCGTGCTCACGGGCACCGGAACCGAGGACGAGGATCTTCACCCGTCCAGACTACCCAGCCGAGTGGGAGGGCAGATGTGCCCATGCCTGGCCCCCGGGCGCATCGCCTCGGCTTGCTAGGCTCCTCGGCTGGGGGAGCATCAGCCGGATGCTTCGGAGGGAGCACCATGACCGATCAGCAGCAGTACGAGCCGCCGCCCGCGCCGCAGCAGCCGTATCCGGGTGCGCCTCCGGTCTACCCCGCTCCGGGCGCGCAGCCCGCGTACCCCGCACCGGCGGCCGGGACCGGCTACCCGGCGCCGCCGGCCCAGCCCGTTACCCGGCCCAGCCCGGTTACCCGGCCCAGCCCGGTTACCCCGCCCAGCCCGGTTACCCCGCCCAGCCCGGGGCTCAGGGCTACCCGGCACCGGCCTACGGCGTCGCGGCGTATCCGACCTATCCGGTTTACCCGGCCGTGCCGCGCGGCGCCGCCAGCCCGGACGACCTGACGCTGCCGCTGTACGGCGCGACGTTCGGCCACGCGATCAGCCGCTATTTCAAGAAGTACGCCACGTTCTCCGGGCGCGCATCGCGCAGCGAGTACTGGTGGGTGCAGCTGTTCCTCGCGCTGGTGTGGACCGTCCTGTTCGTGATCGCCGCCGTGCTGGGCGGCGTCGGCGCGGCACAGGCATCCGGAACCGGGGACTCCGCAGGCTGGACCGCCGGCGTCGGGATCCTGCTCACGCTCATCATGATCGCGTTCGCGCTGGGCACGATCGTGCCCAGCCTCGCGATCGGGTGGCGCCGACTGCACGACGCGAACTTCGCGGGACCCTTCTGGTTCCTGTCGTTGACCTACATCGGCGGTCTCGTCGTGCTGGTCTTCACGATCCTGCCCTCGAACGCGCAGGGGCAGCGCTTCGACCGGCTCTGACGCTCGGGGTCGGTTTCAGACGGCGACCGGTCGCTCGCGGGTCTGATCCCAGGGCACGGTCCATCCGCACGCGTCGAACAGGCGGTCGAGCACCATCGCCGTGAAGCCCCACACGATCGTGCCATCGACATCGAACGCCGGGCCTGTGAACGTCATCGAGCCGCGCGTCGTCACGGATCGGAAACGGGTCGCGGGATCGAGCAGCTGCGCGACGGGCACGCGGAACACCTCGACGGTCTCGGCATGATCGACCGCGGCGACCTTCGACGGTTGCGTCCACCAGCCCAGCACCGGCGTCACCTGGTGATTGCTGACGGCCAGCGGCAGGGCGGGGAGCGTCGCGAGGATCTCGACGCCGGCAGGGTCGAGCCCCGTCTCCTCCTCGGCTTCGCGCAGGGCGGTGTCGGCGTCGTCGCGGTCTGCTCGTTCGCGTCGGCCGCCGGGGAACGAGACCTGTCCCGGGTGCGATGACAGTGTGGGGGCGCGGCGCTGCAGCAGCACGTCGAGGTCTTTCGCGACGGCGGCATCCGGGGTCTTCGCCGGGATGCTGTCGAGCACCCCGAACAGCACGAGCACGGCCGAACGCCGCGCCTGGACGCCTTCCGGCAGCTGCGGGAGCACCCCGGGGCCCCAGTTCTCGTTGCGCGCCGCCGCCAGCAGGTCGGCGCGGGCGCCGTGCGTGTGCTGGCGGTCGGTCATCCCTTTCAGCCTACGCCCGCCATAGGCTCTAGGTATGGCCCGCAAGATCGATCTGTTCCTCGGGCGCTCGGCGCTGGATGCCGTCCGTGCTGCGCGTGCGGCAGAGGAGAAGCCCGCGCGCACCGTGCTCGCCACGGCCGTGCGATACCTGCTGCAGCTGCTCGACGAGAAGGCTCCGGGCAACAGCGTCGAGGTGCGCGTGCCGCCGTTCGGCGCGGTGCAGGTCGTGCAGGGTCCGCGCCACACGCGCGGCACCCCGCCCAACGTGATCGAGATGGATGCCGCGACCTGGATCGATCTCGCCACCGGGGCGGAGGACTGGGCGGATGCCGTCGCCGCAGGCCGCGTGCATGCATCCGGGACCCGTGCCGACCTCGAGGGCCTCCTGCCGCTGCGCCCTTAGGGGATGGCTTCGAGTCGTTCGCGAAGGCAGCCGCCCGACACCTCAGCACTTCGAGATAAGGCCTTCGTCGGCGACCGCGCGCAGCTGCCCGCCGTCGGGCGAGGCGGCGTGCTCGATATGGCCGTCGCCGCTCACCCGACGCCGCTGGATCTCACAGATCTGCACCGCTTCGTCACACCCGATGGAGCGCTCGATACGGAGTACGCCCAGCTGACGCTCCAGATGCGATCGCGGGAGTCACCGGCCGAACTGTTCGACGAGCTCCACGAACGCGGGAGCCTCGTCATCCACGAGACGATGGATGACGCCCGCGCAGTGATCAGCGACGACGCGATTGCCCGGGCGCACGCGGGCTCATCGGTCGCGATCGCCACGGCGACCAACGAGGAAGCTGCGGACCTCAATGCGCTCATCCAGCAGGCGCACGCGCAGGCCGGCCACACCAAGGCACCGGTCGTCGAAATCTTCGGCAGTGATCTGCTGACGATCCGCAACGGCGACCGGCTCATGACGCGCAAGAACGATCGTGACCTGGGAGTCGCGAACCGAGACCTCTGGATGGTGAAGCGCGTCCACCGCAGCGGCGAGGTCACCGTGACGAACGGCAAGCGCGCCGTCAAGCTGCCCCCGTCGTACGTGAAGGCGCACACGCACCTGGCGTACGCCTCCACCGAGTTCGGTGTCCAGGGTGCCACCGTACAGGCCGGGCACGGCATCATCACCGATTCCTCGAGCGCATCGGCCGTGTATGTCTCCGCGACACGTGGCCGCGAGTCCAACACGCTGCACGTCGTCGCGGAGACCCGCCTGCAGGCACGAGAGATGTTCGTCAACGCGATGACCCGAGAGGCCGGCGACCGTGGCATCGAGATGAAGCGCGCCGGCGCCGCTCGTGATCTCGAAGGCACCGCGGGCACGCGCACTCACACCGACAGCCAGCGCGCCCAGGCGGCATGGTGGGGCGTCGACGTCGACAAGCCCGCAACCCTCCCGACGGCATCGAGCAGAACCTCGACGCGCGACCTCGACCGCGAGAACGAGACCGCCCGAAAGAAGCGGCCCGCTCGAGCTGGGGACGCGACGGCGCGCAGCGCACGCGACACCGAAGCTAGCCAGGCTGCGCGCGACGCTGCCGATGCTCGTCGACGGATACGTGATCGCGGCCAAGAGCGATAGGGATCAGCTGATGCGAGGTAGCGCGATGAGCATCCGCTCCCACTTCATCGCCATCGGCACCCCGTTCTACGGGAATATTCCACCGAGACTCATAGAACCCTTGACGAGTAACGGCCTAGGCCGTTATTCTCACCGAAAGGAGTCACCGTGAACAGAAGAACAATTTTTCGCAGCTTCGCCGCATTCATCGGAACGTTGGCGATCGCGGTAGCGATGGTCGCTCCCGCCTCGTCGGCGTCCGCGGCAACGATGCCCGCACTGCTCGCACAGAAGCCTCACTGGACCGCTGTTGTCGCGCATCTCACTGACACGCCCCCCGTCCGTTGGCAGATGATGAATTATCGGTTTTACACGGACACGAATGGGTCCCTTCTCGTCGATGGATGGGCACAGACTTGGATCCAGAAGCTCGATACGCCCCCCTCGCGGCTGACGGTTGCCACCGTAAACAATTGCAATCCTTCGCCTGTCGCTGGGGAGAGCTACAACTGCCCCGTGTACGGGTCCGCCCCTGATGTGGCAGGTACTTCGTACACAGGAACCTTTTCGTACACCGGTAGCGGGACCAGCGGGCAGGTCACGATCAGTTGGAGCGCCGGCTCCGGAGGTGGGACACAGAAGTTCGACCTATCCCTCGTCGACAGTGGGAAGCTCGGCAAGATGACCCTCGTACCCCCGGCCGCAGGCTGGGAGGGGGTCGGCTACGGAAGCTCCAAGTCCTGGACTTCTGCAAACTTCACCGCGAGTAAGCTCGCCGCACTTGGCGGGCCCTATGAGTGGGTTGGCCGGTTTAAGACGTGGGAGGCGGGGGCAATCCGGCAGGGTCAGATCAACATGCCGGTGCGCGACCTCGTTGTGCCCTCCGCCGGAAGCTCGAACGTAGCGTGGATTCCGTCGTCCTCGGGCCGCTGCTCGAACTATCGAGCCGGACAGGAGGGCAACGAGTGCCCGCCGCCACCGCCGTCGTCCCCCTCCAATGACACAGGGACTAGGGCCTGTCTCGCCGGCACGACCGACAACATCAACAACAACGTCCGGACCCAGGTGCTGGGTGAGAATCACATGGTCTATGTCCAGCCGAACAGTCGCCTAATCACCTACGAGCACCACAAGAGATGCCTCACCCGTGACGGCATCGCGCCCTACGCGGACAGCGCGAATACCATCCGGGGCGCCCATATCCTCATGCTCACCGCCATCGTCAACGACGACGGCGTACTCGTTGGCGCCCTCGGAGGAGAGGCCTCGTCTTCAGGGATGACCGGAGGTGGCTTCGTCGGTTGGGGCTCATACGGCCTGATCGACTTCGTCAACCGCTGACGCGCCTCGCCGAGGTGTGCGACGCGAAGCCCATCCGCATCACCAAATTTCCCGCATCACAATGAAAGCCAGCTCTGGAGGAACGTATGACCAAGCGTGTACTCGCGACCATCTCTGTCGTCTCGTTGTCTGCCCTCGCCCTCACGGGATGCGGTGCCGATGACTCGGGTTCTGAGGCATCGAAGGAGGTCACAGTCTGGATGTACCCCGTAATCCCCGATGAGGAACGCAGCGCCGAGTTTTGGAGTGGCGTCGAGAAGGATTTCGAGGCTGCCCACAAGGGGATTGACCTCACCATCGAGCTGCAGCCTTGGGACAACCGTGACGAAAAGATCGCGACCGCGATCGCGTCCGGGACGGGGCCGGACCTCGTCCTGCTGGGAGCGGACCAGGCCCTCAACTACGTCGACATCGGTGGGCTGAAGCCGGTGACGGACGGCATCGACGACGTCGACAGCTTCCTCGCGGCACCGCTGGATGCCGTGACATTCGACGGAGACGTGTACGGGGTGCCGATCTATCAGACGGCCACCACCGTGGCATACAACAAGGCGCTGTTCGAGGCCGCAGGGGTGGACGAGCTGCCCACCACCTGGAGCGACGTCCTCGCTGCGGCCCCGCTCCTGGCCGAACAGGGCGTCGCGATCTTCGACTACTCCGGAAGCCCGGAGCTGACGCTGAACCTCAGCTTCTACCCGCTGCTCTGGCAGGCCGGCGGATCGGTGTTCACGCAGGACGGAACGGACATCGCCTTCGACGGCAAGGAAGGCGTGGCCGCACTGCAGTTCCTCCTCGATCTGCAGGCCGTCGGCGGGCTCCCCACGGACGCCGCGACGAAGAACAACGCCGTGGAGGGCGGGCCGCTGGCGCTCGGCTCCGCTGCGATGGGATCCGTGCTGACGCAGCCGCAGGTGGCCCAGATGCAGGCGGCGCTCGGTGAAGACACCGTCGTCGTCGGCGCTCCGCTGAAGGACCGCGAGCAGGTCGCCTTCGGCACCCCCGGGGTGCTGTCGTTGACGACGGTGAGCGAGGACGATGCTGCGGCCCTCACCGTGGCGAACTTCATCGCCTCGCCGGCGGTCGCCCACGAGCTCAACATCGCCGCGGGTAACTACCCGGTCCGCACGGACGTGGAGGCGCCGGCGGACGACGAGGTGACCCTGGCCTTCGTGGACGCGCTGTCCTACGCTTCGCCGGGTGAGATCTTCCCGGAGGCGCGTCAGGTGATGGCCGCGCTCGCCCCGCACATCCAGGCGGCCCTCCAGGGCTCCGTCTCGGCGGAGCAGGCGCTGGCCGATGCGGCCGCCGAGGCGCGGACGATCCTCGGCAAGTGAGAGGCGGGCTGCAGGGGGCGGCGACCCGAGCGGACGTCGCCCCCGCAGTGTGCTCCGTAGAGTCAGCGAGACGGGACAATCCATGACGAAGGTCGGTGAAGGCGTGCACGACGGGCAGCGCACGAACAGGCGGCGACCCCTGTGGGCGCGCATCAAGGAGCCGGGGGCGGCGTTCCTCTTCATCCTGCCGATGCTGGCGCTCTTCGTGGTGTTCCGTTTCGTGCCGATCGTCGGCGCCGCCGGGATGAGCTTCACCGACTACCGTCTGAACGGGCAGTTCGACTTCGTGGGGATCGAGAACTATCAGCGGCTGCTCGCCGATCCCGTCTTCTTCAAGGCCTTGCAGACCACGCTGCTGTTCGGGATCGTGTACGTGCCGCTCGTCCTGGTGGTCTCGATGGGGAGCGCTCTGCTGCTGCACCACGTGGTCTGGGGCAAGGGGTTCTTCCGCGGGGCGCTCTTCCTGCCCTACGTCACCTCCTTCGTCCTCGCCGGTGTGATCTGGCTCTGGGTGTTCGCCACGGACGGACTGATCAACGGCCTGCTCACGACATGGGGCGTTCCGGCGATCCCGTTCCTGTCCGGCGATCAGATGACGGTGCTCACCTCGATCGCCGTCGTGACCGCGTGGCGGGGGTTCGGCTACACGATGCTCATCCTGCTGGCGGGCTTGAAGAACATCCCGGAGGAGCTCCTGGAGGCGGCGCGGATCGACGGCGCCAACGGGCGCCAGCGGTTCTTCCGGATCACGCTGCCGCTCCTGCGCCCCGTGGTGTTCTTCGTCCTGATCATCGAGACGATCGGCGCCTTCCAGATCTTCGACGTCGTCTACGTCATGACGGGCGGCGGCCCGGCGCGTGCGAGCTATTCGCTCATCTACATGCTCTACGAACAGGGATTCAAGTTCTTCGACTTCGGATACGCCGCCACGATCGGCGTGGCCGTGTTCGTCCTCGTGTTCGTCGTGTCAATCATCCAGCGACGTGTGCTGGACAAGGAGAACTAGTGCAACCGTCGACACAGCCCCGCGCACTCCGTCCCGTCGAAACCGGTCGGCCCGTCGCCACGAAGCGGCGCCGAACGAGCCGTCAGTGGCTTGTGATCTCGCTGCTCATCGCCGGCTGCATCTTCACGGTGGGTCCGTTCCTCGCGATCCTCATCCTCGCGCTGAGCCCGGAGGGCGCGCCGTCGATCCCCTACTCCTGGCCGGAGAGGCTCACCCTCGACAACCTCGCCCGGGTCCTCGGGGCGCAGAGCTTCACGACGTGGACGATGAACTCCCTCATCTACTCGATCGTGTCCGTCGTCGTGATCCTCCTCACCGCCTCGATGGCCGGCTATGCCTTCGCCAAGAAGCGCTTCCCGGGTCGCGATGCGATCATGTGGTCGTTCCTCGCGACCCTCATGGTCCCCGTGCAGGTGACGCTCATCCCGATGTTCGTGCTCGTCGCTTCTCTCGACGGCGTCAACACGTACTGGGGACTGATCGTGCCGACGCTCGCCAACTCACAGGCCGTCTTCCTCATGCGCCAGTTCATCCAGGGGCTGCCGGACGACCTCTTCGAGGCCGCCCGCATCGACGGCGCAGGGGAATGGACCATCTTCTTCCGGATCGTGCTCCCGCTGGTGAAGCCGATCCTCGCCACCCTCGGCATCTTCGTGTTCCTCTGGCACTGGAACGACTTCCTCTGGCCGCTCGTGATCGCGCAGACAGATGCGATGCGCACGCTGACGGTGGGGCTCGCCTCGATGAACGCCGAGACCGTCTACCGGTCGTCGTTGATGGCCGCCGCCGTCATCAGCGTCATCCCGTGCCTCATCATCTTCGCGATCCTGCAGCGCTATCTCGTCAACAGCGTCGCGATGACGGGGATCAAGGGGTGAGCGCCGGCATGGAGATCCTCGATGCGCATCGGATCCTCGGGCGCCTCCCGCACGCTGAGGGCGTCCCGACCCCCGCAGACCTCCTCGGCGAACTGGATCGGCTCGGCATCGACAGGGCCGCGGTCGTGGCGTCGTGGGACCTGTACGGCGATCCCCGGGACGCGGACGAGTACGAACGACGCACGGCCCCGTTCGGCAGCACCGATCGTCTCACCCGGGTGGCCGTGCACATCCCCGGGCACCCGTTCTCGCCCGTGCCGCTCGGTGCGCCACTGGTGCGACTGGCCCCCGTGCTCCATCGTTTCGATCCGCTGGGACCGGCGGCGGACGCCTCGCTGTCCAGCCTCGCCGAGCACGCCACCGCCGTCTCCCTCGACGCGACGGAGGTCGGTCTCGGCGCGATCGCGCAGCTCGTGCGGCGTCATCCCGCGCTCAAGATCCTCGTCCTCAACCCCGGCTACCGCGATCTCCTGACCGTCGCAGAACTGCTCGGGCCGACGGTGTGGATCGAGAGCGGCACGCTCATCGCCTCCGGTGCGATCGAGTGGCTCGCCGAGACGGCGGGCACGGACAGGATCGTGTTCGGATCGGGGGCGCCGCTGCGGGATGCGGCGGGCGCGCGGCACACCCTCGAGATGCTCGAACTGCCCGAGGACGCCCGGCGCCTCATCGCCGCGGGGAACTGGGAACGGCTGGTGGCGACGCGATGATCATCGACATCCACGGACACATCGGAGGGTGGCACGCGTTCTTCATGCCGCAGACCTCTGCGGAGTGGCTCGTGCGGACGAACGAGCGCATCGGCGTCACCGCCGTCGGGGTATCGCATCTCGGCGGCCTCGGTCACGACCCCGCGGCGTTCAACCGGGCGGCCATCGACGCCGCGCATCGGCATCGGGGGGCGCTGGGGGTCTGGCTCGTCGTCAACCCCCACTCGGGGCAGGACACCGCAGAGCTTCACGAGCAACTGCTGGACCCGGTGGTCTGGGGGCTGAAGCTGCATCCGGACTTCCATGAGATCCGGCTCGACAGCCCGAGCTACGCGCCGTACCTCGAACTCGCCGCGACCACGGGAGTGGCCGTGCTCGCCCACGGCCAGACCGATTCGGGCTGGTCGGACCCGGACCTGTTCGGTCTCGTCTCGGACAGGCATCCGGACGTGCGTCTCGTCTGCGGTCATTCCGGGTTGTGGCCGCAGGGGTTCGACCGGGCCGCCGACATCGCCGCAGGGCGCGCGAACCTCTTCCTCGACACCAGCGGATCCCGCCTGACCGGACAGCTGCTCGCCCGGCTCGTCGATCGTGCGGGCGGGGACAGCGTCGTCTTCGGAAGCGACGCGGTCTTCCTGGATCCGCGCTACGCGGTGGGGCTCCTGCAGCATGCGCCGCTGACGAGGGAAGACCGGGACCGTGTCGCCTTCGAGAACGCGAAGGTCGTCCTGGGCCACAAGAAGGAGGTCGGCACATGACCATCGATCGACTCGCCATCGACGGAGGGACAGCGGCATGCGGCTCCTGGCCGTCCTGGCCTCCGCCGCTCGATGCCGATCAGCGTGCGCTCGTGGACGACGTCCTCGGCAGCGGACTCTGGGGGGCCGCGCCGGGAGGGCTCTGTGACCGGTTCTCGGCGGAGTTCGCCGCACGTCATGCCGCCGGCCACGCCGTGGCGGTCGGGAACGGCACCCTCGCGCTCTTCGTCGCTCTGCGGGCCCTGGGCATCGGTCCCGGCGACGAGGTCATCGTCCCCGTCTACACGTTCGTCGCCTGTGCGACGGCCGTCCTGCTCGCCGGGGCGACTCCGGTCCTCGCCGATGTGTCGGCCGACCATCTTCACCTGACCGCGGAGACGATCCAGGAGGCGATGTCCGCACGGACGCGCGCCGTCATGGTCGTGCACCTCGCAGGGAGCCCGGCCCCGATGGCGGAGATCCTCGACGTCGCTCGAACGGCCGGCATCGCCGTCATCGAGGACGCCGCGCAGGCCCACGGCGCCGCATATCGCGGCCGGCCCGTCGGCGCGATCGGAGACGTCAGCACCTTCAGCTTCCAGTCGTCCAAGGCGATGACGGCCGGCGAAGGCGGGCTCCTCGTCACGGACGACGCCGAGCTGGCCGCGCGCGCGTGGTCGACGGCGAACGTCGGACGCACCCGTGGCGGCGAGTGGTACGGGCACCAGTCGATCGGGTGGAACCTCCGCCTGACCGAGATCCAGGCCGCCATCCTGCTTCCCTGGATCGGGCGGCTGGACGAGGAGATCGCCCGCAGGAACGAGTTCGCCGATGCGCTCGCCGGCGAGCTCTCGGATGCACCGATCCAGGTCGTCGCTCCGCCGGAGGGCACCACGGTCGACTCCCGCCACCTGCTCATGCTGCGCCTCGCGGAGGGGATGTCGCGGGAGTGGATCGCCCGCGCCCTCGACGCGGAGGGACTGCCGGTCGATCTCGGGTACCCCGGTCTTCACCGGATCGCGCCCGTCGCCGCGGAGTCCCGTCGCGTCCCCACCCCGGGACTCGATGCGGTGGCCGACAGGATCATCTGGCTTCGTCAGCCCCTCCTGATGTCCGGGGGAGACGGTGCGCACGGCGCGGCCGTGGCGCTCCGCCGGGTCGGGGCGGATCGTCGCGCCCGCGGTGCATGACGACGCGAACAGGATTCCTCTCGGAGCGTATCCGGGGGAGACGAGGAAGGTAGAGGTATGCGCACACTGGAAGAACTCGAGACGAGGCTCGCGGAGCCCAGCGAAGGGCTCGTCGAGGATCTCGCGGCGCTGAGCGGGGACATCATCGTCATCGGAGCGGGGGGAAAGCTCGGACCGAGCCTCGTGCGGCTCGCTGCGAACGCCTCCCGGGCCTCGGGGGCGTCCAGGCGGATCGTCGCCGTGTCGCG
Organism: Microbacterium tenebrionis; assembly: GCF_903645325.1. Taxonomy (GTDB): domain Bacteria; phylum Actinomycetota; class Actinomycetes; order Actinomycetales; family Microbacteriaceae; genus Microbacterium; species Microbacterium tenebrionis. The sequence continues at coordinate 6,072 of NZ_CAHJXQ010000017.1, read as the reverse complement.
CTTCGGTTCCCCCGGTGCCGAGGAACGGCTGCAGGGACCCGGGATCCGGACCGTCGCCGCCGATGTGACCGACGAGCGCGCCCTCGCTGAGCTCCCCGATGCGGAGAACGTCGTCTATCTCGTCGGGGAGAAGTTCGGCAGCACCCAGAGCGCCGCATCCACGTGGGCGACGAACGCCTATCTGCCCGGGAGGATCGCCGAGCGGTTCGCCGGTGCGCGGATCTCGGCGCTGTCGACCGGAACCGTCTACCCGATGGTTGCCGCCGAAAGCGGGGGATGCACCGAGGAGGCCGCAGTCGCACCCGTCGGGGACTACGCGATGTCGTGCGTGGGGCGTGAGCGCATCCTCACCCATTTCGCTGCGCGGACAGGATCGCCGCTCGCGTTAATCCGCCTCAACTACGCCGTCGAAATGCGGTACGGCATCCTGATCGACCTCGCGACCATGATCCTCGAGGGTACCCCGATCGACCTGTCCATGCCGGCCGCGAATGTCGTCTGGCAGGGCTACGCAAACGAGGTGACGCTTCGTTCGCTCCTTCATGCAGCGCCGGCGTCGCCGTTTGTGATCAATGTGACTGGCCCCGAGACCGTATCAATCCGCTATGCGGCATCGCGGCTGGCCGAACGCCTCGGACGGGATGTCAACTTCCGTGGGGAAGAGAGCCAAGTCGCTTTCCTCTCCAACGCGGCAAAGTGCTTCGGCCTGTTTGGATACCCGTCGGTCACTCTCGATGCCCTAATCGACGCGACCGCGGACTGGATCGCTGCGGGCGGAGCCACCCACGGCAAACCCACCAAGTTCCAGACGAGCGACGGGAGATTCTGATGAGCGACACAATCGCGGACGCGCGTATGCGACTCCTGAGCGGGGGGGTCATCCCAGCTCAACCACTTGCCCTGGACAGCAGCCGCCGTTTCGACGAGCGGCACCAGAGGGCTCTGGTGAGATATCACATAGAAGCGGGGGCTAGCGGACTGGCCGTCGCCGTGCACTCCAGCCAGTTCAGCATCCATGATCGACATCGCGATCTCCTGAGTCCGCTTCTGGAGCTGGTGAGCGAGACGACCGGCGAGTACGACAAACCACCGTTCCTCGTTGCCGGTGTCACCGGTGACACGGCCACTGCCACACGTACGGCCGCTCTCGCAGCTGAGCTAGGCTACGACTTCGCGCTGCTCTCCAGCTACGGCTGCGGTGGACTAGAGGAACAAGAGCTGCTCGAACGAGCCCGAGCTGTCTCGGAGATACTGCCTGTAATCGGCTTCTACCTGCAACCGGCTGTAGGAGGTCAGTATCTCTCTCAGGACTACTGGCAGCGCCTCGCCGAGATCCAGGGCATCGTGGGTATCAAGGTAGCGCCGTTCGATCGTTACGCGACCCTCGATGTCCTCCACGGACTGGCCCGATCGGGGCGTGCCGAGGACATCGCGCTGTATACGGGGAACGATGACAACATCATTTTTGATCTTCTGAGTGAGTTCCCCACCCGCGACCGTGCCGGAGAGCCGGTCCGGCTCTCGTTCAGGGGCGGGCTTCTCGGGCAGTGGGCCGTGTGGACCCGCGCTGCCGTACACACCCTCGAGCTCACTCGTCGGGCAAAGGAGGGCGATGACGATGCTTTGCGGGAGGCGCTAGAGATGAGTCAAGCTCTGACGGACGCCAACTCGGCGATCTTCGACGCGCGCCACGACTTTCGCGGCGTTATTCCCGGTGTACACGAAGTGCTGCGGCGGCACGGCTTACTCGGCGGCACTTGGCTGCTAGATGAAAATGAGGTGCTCTCACCCGGGCAAGCGGAAGAGATCGACCGGATCTGGGACGCCTACCCATTTCTCCGAGACGACACCTTCATCGCCGAACATCTCGATCGCTGGCTGAACTGATCACCACTCAGGACACGAAGAGCTTCAGAGGCGGAGCTGATACAGGGTGAGGGGACGACCTGCTGCCTCCGTCGGTTGCTTGCCTGTTCGCACTGCGTATCCAGCCAGCTCGAGTCGATGGACGATCCGGCGTGCGGTGCGCATCTGGACGTCGAGGTGCTCAGCGATATCGCGTGTCGTGCATGGGCCGGGCGCCGCCCGAGAGAACCTTTGCAAGCGCTGAATGTTGGACACAGAGAGGCCGGCGCGCGCAGCTGCGACGCCGGCGCCCGCGTCTGAGGCATCGGCGTCGGGGATCGGCCTCGTGCCGAAGGTCAAGTCCATCTCGTGACGGTAAGAGACCACGGCGGTCGACTGCTCATGTGCCTTCGCGCGGGCGAGTGCATGGTACGCGAGGCGTTCGGCTTCTATGGCGGAGTTCCCCGTGCCGAAGCCGATGTGCGCGACCTGGTCCTCCTGCGCTAGCTGATCAATAATCGGTGCGGTGGTGAGATTGCGGCTGGCGCGATGCAGACCCGCACGGTTCGTCACGAGCAGGATCTCTCCCGTGGCCGCAGTGGCCAGGACTCCGGATAGCGCCGCCGCGCCCGCCATCACCGCAGGGTGGTCCAGCGAAAGCTGCGGGCCTGCGCTGAGCAGGCCAATCACCACGTGCGAATCTTCGTTGACCTGGTTGGTCAAGACAAGAAGGAGCTCGTTCGCTGCGATGCGGACCGCATCGAGTGAAGGAGCAAGGCGTATACAGGTCATCTCATCCCGAAGCGCCTCGTATACGGAGGAGATGCAGGTAATAACGACATAGCTCTCGGACTTGGCCTCCCGATGGAAGCGGATGATCTCGTCGGACGTCACCCCGGGCTTATACTCAAGCACTCTCGTGGTTGAGGTCGGCACGTCCGCTTCCCGGAGCGCTTCTGCGACACTGTGACCGCTGAGTGAATCGATGGACAAACGCGTGACGTCGTGACCGGCGCGGAGCAGCTGGATGAGTGCCGTGAGCAGAGTCGATCCGCTGTACTCGGCGTAGGTAGCAGGTCGAGTGAGATGTTCTCGGCTAATGAAATAAGGAATGAGACCAGTGAATAGCCACCCATCGACTTCGGCTGCGGCGGCGGTGATGATATCGGGCGCGCCCGACTCGTGTGTATACGGATAGGGGACGAACTTCGTTCCGGGAAGCTCTGAAACGGCACTGATGACAGGAGTGATGAGGTCGAGCGGTCCGACTACTCCGATGACAGCCTTCACGGATACCCTTCGGTCCTCGGCGTAAGTTGTTGAACACGATAGCGTGTTGATTTCGGAATTAGCCGAAATCAGTCGTCGGCGGCAGCCCCGACCTGCAGAGGAGAGTACGTGCATATGAGGATCGCATTCGTGGGCCTAGAGACGAGCCACCCGTTCTCGGACGCGCGCAACCTGCGTGCGCTGGATCCCGCGGTCGAACTAGTAGCTTGCGGACGGCCCGGTCGCATGGCGTCGTTCGCCGCGGACAACCCGAGTACACGTGTGTTCCCGACCGTGAGCGAGGTCCTCGCTTCCAGCCCTGACGTCGCGATTATTTCGGTCCGCCCCGAAGAGGTGGCCGCCGCGCTACGAGCGGTGTGCGCCGCCGGCGTTCCCGTCTTCATCAACAAGCCCGCCGCGGTGACCATCGCCCAGGTGGACGAAATCGAAGCCATTCTGCGCGATGCGACGAGCGCATTCCTCACCGGGTCAGTGCTTTCCTTCGCCCCTGCAGTGGCGCAGGCCTCCATCGAACGCTCACAACTCGTCGCCGTGGAGGCGACTCTCCGCCACGACGTCTCCTGGTGGCGGGACCCCGCCTTCGCCTGGCAGGCCGCAGAATCGGGCGCGCGCGGGCTCGTACCGGTGATCGGGGTGCACGCGTTCGATGTCCTGGCCTCAACCGTCGGGGAAGACTTCGAAGTCGAGGCCGTCCAATGCGGACGGCGGGCCTACCCTGAGTTGAACGGAGGAGACTCGGCCCAGCTATTGCTGCGCTTTTCGGACGGGCTCGGCGCTACCGTTTCCCTCATCGGTGCATCAAATTCCGAACGGTATGCGTTCGAATACCACACGGCAACCTCCACGTCCACGGTGAGCTTTCCGGATGACTCCGCCGACCCGTTCGGATACGTTGCCGCTGCGTCGCAGATTCTCGCGCTCGGGCGAGGCGAACCTGCACCGAGGTCGTGGCAGCACAGCCTCGTTGTGCTCCGTCAGCTCAGCCGCGCCGCGGACCTCAGCCGAAAGAACGTCTTTGTAGCAGAGCAGTGACGCCCGCCCGTGCACGACGCGCGGCCTCGACGACGTACTGACGCTCCGCATCGCCTGTGCGGTCGCAGGCGAGTGGATCATACCCAAACTCGGGCGGGATGAGGCCCTCGTCGACGGCAATCCAGAGCATGCGCTGCACGTACGCGTCCATCGGCTCATGGAAGGTTGCCTCTGCGAGCAGATCGATGAATGGCTGCATCTCGCTGAGGAAGCCAGCTTCCGCTCGCCGGGACACTGCCGCTGCCGTCAGCTCGATACACGCTGCTCCTAGGCCTACAAGCGCGCCGGAAGCCCCCCATCCCAGACTCTCCGTCAACATGAGGTCTTCTCCCGTGAGCACGCAGCGTCCGGCGGTGGAGGCTCGACGGATGCCCCGCTCCGATGCTGTGGCATCGCGCAGGCGAGCAGGCTTGAATGCTGCGACAGCAGGATGCTCGAGTAGCTCGGCGAGGGTAGAATCCGGTATTGGTTTTGTATAGAGGTCGAAGACAATGAGCGGCGTGCGAGTCAGCTCCCAAATCTCGTCAAAGCGGTCTCGGGCTGACTCCGGCGATGACCAGTTGTCAGGGAATACGAGGAGGGCGTCGACGCCAATAGACACAGCTGCTTTGAGCCAGGCGTCGCCGTTCGGCCGATCCTGCGGATACACTCCGGTGACCACGATCTCGCTCGATGATCGCGCCGTATCGACAACGAGGATACGTTCGTCGAGAGAGAGTTCCGAACCGCGTCCGGTGTGGACGCCAGCGGCGAGCCCGGTGGCTCCTCGCTCCATAACACCGCCAAAGTAAGCCTCCAGCACGCGCTTATCGACGTGTCCTGTGGGTGTCATGGGAGTCGCGACAGCGGCAATGAAGGCGCCGGCGGCGCGTGCGGCGAAAGACGCGGCTTCGGGATACACACCCCCACTGTAGACCTCTACGCTCACTCCGACACTGCAGGAGGGCTCCGACATAAGTGGGAACCGATTCATTATCGGGGTTCACGCCCATATCAGCCGTTTCACAATCTCCTTGGGACTGTATCTCATGGGACGACCATCACAGCACCTGGAGTGGGACTATCCCAGGCGCACCGAAATAGCGCTTGTTAGCCCATTCTGGATTGCGAATAAATATTCGATAAAGACGGTGCTTGGAAAAGCAGATAATAGATCTTATGTCAGTATCGGGTAATGGGTCGCGTTGCTCGTGTACTCACTGTGGCCGCGCCCTTGAACACCATCAATCTTCGTGCGGAGCCGCGAACCACTGTGGACTTCGCGTGAGTCTCACGCTGCTGGACGCCCGCCCTCTATCAAACCGCGGAGACTGATGAGATCACTCTCCGCCTTTTCGAGGACATCTCTGGCTGAGTCGACGCAGTAGTTGAGGTCGCTGGGGACGCCCCGGACAACAAGACACAGCTGGCCCTTCTGGATGTCGTGTCTCTCTTTGCCGGTGCGATGACGCGAGCAGATGCGCTTTCCGCGCGCAGTTTCCACTGACGCGTGACCAAGGATGGCTCTTATCTGCGGCATGAGATCTCCTTACCACTGTGTGCGATCAGGCTCGTGTGGCAGATGAAGCTGAATGAGTCCAGTGGTTGAGTCAGAAAAAGCTGTAGCCCCGGCGATGTGCTCAATCTTTCAGAGCAGGGATCGTTCCGGGGCTTTCGATAACATCGTATCAACCAGAAGGAGAGGTGTCCAGGTGGCCTACACGCCAGATGAGCAACTGCTGGGCCCGCCCGAGGTGGCAGACCACGGCACAAAGCCCTGTGTAGCGACGTTGCGCTGGCTAGATGTACTGACCCGGATCGTTGTTGACGTAGGAGAGACCTCCGTAGTCGAGTTGGAGCTGTCTAGGTTCCCTCGAGTCCACGGAGGTCTCTCGTGTCCCACGCTAATGCCCGGCTGACTCCGGC
>NZ_CAHJXQ010000016.1 GCF_903645325.1 Microbacterium tenebrionis | reverse complement strand
GGCTGCCAGCCATGCTCGCTGGGTGGCGGGGCGCAGGGAGCCGAAGCGCAGCACGCCGTCGACCATTGCGGGGTCGTGGGGGACGGTGACGGCTTCACGGGCGAGCGAGCGGTAGCCGTCGGCTACTCGCGCCAGCTCGGCCGGGGTCGACTTGGGGTCGGCCTGGTTGACGATCACCACGGCGTCGCGGGCCAGCTCGGCCGATCCGGCGTCGCGCTCTGCGAGAGCTTCGAGGAGGAGCGCGCCGGCCTCGGCGTGGTCGTCGCGGGTGGTGGTGGCGACCACGAGCTGGTCGGTGTGGTCGATCATGCGCAGCCACATCGGGTCGGACTCGTCGTTACCGGAGTCGATGAAGATCAGGCGGTAATACTTCGCGGCCACGGCGTGGATCGCGTCGACGTCGCTCGGCTCCACGCGCTGTTCGTGGGCGAGGGCCATCGGCTTGCTGCGCAGCACGTCGAACCGGTCGCGGGTCTGGTGGTGCACGAAGTGGGCGAGGTCGGCCGACTGCGCCCCCGTGCTGAGGAGGCGGTCGACCTGGGGCAGGAGGTCGAGCAACGTCGCCTCGTGCGGCCCCTGCTCGGTGCGCCAGCCGAGCGTGCCGCGGGTCTGGTTGTTGTCCCACGTCAGCACGCCCGCGCCGCCGTGGCGGGCGAACACGGCCGCGAGGAGGACGGTGGTCGGGGTCTTGCCCGCACCGCCCTTGCCGTTCACGACGGCGATCGTGCGGGGGCCAGGCCAGTGCTGCGAGACGGCGAGGACGTCGGAGCGCTCGGCGCGCTCGGAGTCGTTGGGGCTCATGCGGATCCCGAAGCGGGTCAAGGTGCCGCGCCATCCCTGGGTCGCTGGCTCCTCGATCTGCTCCTGCGTGAGGAACGACTGCCGCGCCTCGCGGCGGCTCGGGTACTCGGGGGCTGGCACCGGGGCCTGACGCACCCATGCGTTGCCGTCCGGGGCTGCCTGGGCGGGAGCGACCGGCGCGGGAGCGACCGGCGCGGCCGCGGGAGCGGGCACGCTGTCGATCGGCGCGGGTGCCGGTTCCGGCTCGGGCTCGGGCTCCTCGACGGGCGCGGGGTTCGCCGGCAGGCTGTCGTCGGCCTCCACGCTGCCGTCGGGGTGGACGATCAGCGGCCACTCCCCGTCGGGGCCGGTCGTGGTCACACGGACGGGGCGCTGCATCTTCCCGGCCGTCTCAGCGACGCGAGCGAGGATCGCCGCGCGAGCATCCTCGAGAGTGGTCGTCTCGATCGGGTATGACGTCCCGTTGATCGTGACCTCTCCCGATCCGTTCGCGTGGGTGCGCGCCTCGATCTTGGGGAACGTGGGTACTTCGATGCCGCTCATGGTCGTCTCCTGATCTACTGTCCGAGCTGGATTCCGACCTCAGCCATGAAGGGGGCTGGGTCGATGTTTTCGCCGTTCACCTGCACCTCGAAGTGCAGGTGGCATCCGGTGGACTGTCCGCTGCTGCCGACGCGGGCGATCTGCTGACCGCCGGTCACCTTGTCGCCAACCTGGACGAGCATCCCGGAGTCGTACATGTGCAGGTAGCGGGTGGTGACGCCGCCGCCGTGGTCGATCGCGATGACGCCGTTTCCGCCGCTGTCGAAGCCGCGGAACGTCACGACACCGGACTGAGCGGCCCAGATCGGGCCATCGCAGCCGCCGCCGGCAAGGTCGGTGCCGGCGTGGAGTCGCCACACGTTGTCGATCGGGTGCAGGCGCATCCCGTAGGGGTCGGTGATCGGGCCAGCGCCGGGCGAGGCCCAGCCCTGGGCGTTGACGCTGCCGGGAACGCCGGGCTCGCACTTGCCGCCGCTGGCGCTGCCGTCGCCGGGGTTCAGGCCGGTGGTCTTGCCGGAGAGCCCTTCGACGATCTGCACCGCGCCATCCCAGAACTGGGTGTAGTGGTACGGGTCGGCGTTGACCTGCGTGCGGTGGGCGACGATGGTCGGTTCCAGCGACTCGCGGTCGGGAACCTTCGCGACCATCGCCTGGAAGAACTTCGTCGACGAGATGTAGGGGTCTAGCCGCTCCTCGCGGGTGCCCCATCCGTCCTGCTGCTGAAACAGGCCGATCGAGGTCGTGCGGGTGCCGTCGGGGTTGGTGACGCCGCCGGTTTCCCAGTCGCCGTAGTCGATGTTTCGGAGGCTGGATTCGCCCATCGCGGTCATGACGCCGATGGTCTGATCGCGGACGTTCAACCCCTGGTCGGCGCCGGCCTTCATGACGTTGGCGGCGTTCACAAGCTGCTCGTGGCCATAGCCGGCGATTTCGGTCTGAGGCACCGAGTCGGGGTTGACCGAGACGCTCGATCCGCCGCCTCCGGCAGTCGGCCCGCACTCGTCGTCGCCCATCAGCATCAAGCCGAACAGCGACCCCATGACGAGGAGCGGGACGGCGGCGATCGCGTAGACGCCGCTGCCCTTGGGGCCGGCCATTAGTTCACGCCCTCGGGGAGGATGAATCGGGAGGCGAGCCACGGCGAGTCAGCGTCGGCGCGGCTGAGCACGACGCCGTAGGTGCCGGCGTTGGTGGGGACGTCGACGAACGCGACGTAGGCGCTGGTGTCGTCGGTGATGACGGCGGGACCGGTAACGCTCGTCGCGACGATGCGCGCCGGGTCCATGTATGCGTAGTCCTGGGTCGCTTTGCCGTCCAGGAGCGGCTGCAAGCCGGCCCACCACTGTTCGAACGGAAGATCCGGGCGCGCGTAGGCGGTCATCACAGCCACGGCGGCCGTGGTGGCGCTCTCGCGCGATTCGTCATCCCACGTCGGCACGGGACGCGGGCCGTGCGTCTCTCCGCTGTCGGCGTCGAGCGCGCCCGTGGGCGCGGGGGTGAACTGGTCGAGGTCGGGATAGATCGGGCCGGAGCTGCTGGCGCTGGGGGTCGGCGCGGGCGCATCGTTCGGGGCAGTGCAGGCGGTCAGGGTCGCCGCGGTGACGACGACGAGTAGTGCCGGCCCGATCTTCCGCATATCAGTCTCCTTGGATGATTTCCGGCCGGATGACGAGGACGGGGCCGGTGTCCCGCTTCTTGTTGGCACCCTTCCGCAGGGTGTCTTTCAGCTCGTCACGGATGACGAACCACGTTGTGCCGATCTTGTAGCCGGGGATCAGTCCGTCTTTGAGCCAGGCGTAGACGCTCTTCGCTGACACCCCGAGCCGTTCCGCGACCTCTGTCGCGCCCAGCGTCGGCGGGCTCTGGTCGAATAGGCGGTCGACCGCGTCTCGATCGTCGTCGTTGCTCATCGGGATTCCTCCTGGTGGGGCCACGCGACCAGCATACTCATTCGGGAGGATAAGTACAGGTTTGGGATCATTCGGGTTGATCCTTCCATCTTTGGGGGGTTCGGGGTTAGTGTTTCCCTGTAAGGGTGAATCTCACTGTACCTAGGGGGGCAAGATGAGCGAACCGCTCAACCCGTGGCTTTCCCGGCCAACGACACCGCCACCTACGCAAGCTGCGCCCGTGGCCTCCGTGCCCGATGCGTTCGGTCCTGTGGCTCCGCAGCGGGGCATTCCTGCCCCGGATCGCGTCGACCAGCTCCCGATCCACGACCGCGGCACGACCGCCGCGCTCTGGTGGGTGGGGGCGCACGGCGGCTCGGGAGAGTCGACGCTGGCAGCTCTCATGCCGGGGTCACAAGCGGCCGGCCACGCCTGGCCGCGCACGCCCTCTCCTACGCCCGCGCGAACGGTGCTCGTCGCACGCGGTGACGCTCGGGGACTGCGCGCCGCGCAGGACGCGATGCGTCAGTGGGCGGCGGGCCTCGTGCCCTCGGTTGAAGTCTTGGGCCTGGTCGTCATGGCTGACGCACCTGGTCGTGTACCTCGTTCGCTGCGCGACCTCTTGCAGGTCGTCAGCGGAGGCGTCCCGCGCACCTGGACGGTGCCGTGGGTCGAAGCATGGCGTGTGGGGGAGCCGCCGGCTCTCGCATCTTCTCCGCGTGAAGTTCAGCGACTTGTCGACGAACTGACCGCACTCCTCGGTGCCGCCGGCACCACGAACTGAAAGGCAGACACATGTCCGTTATCGACGTGTTCCACGCGGCGGCCGACACCGCCGTTCACATCGCCGGCGTCATCCCCGACCCCGACCCGGTACAGCCTCCCGGCACCGAAGGGGTGACGACGATCCTCTCCTGGTTGAAGTGGATCGGCTACGTCGTCGTCGGTGGCGCAATCATCGTCGGCGGCATCCTCATCGCCGTCAGCTTCCGTCGTGGTGAAGGCCACGACGCCCTGCCGAAGATCCTCTGGCCGATGGCCGGAGCGATCGTGATCGGCGGTGGTGCCGCTCTCGTCGGCATCCTCGCCAACGCCTGAGAGGAGCCGTCATGGCTGAGGACGACACCCAGCAGAACCCCTTCACCCGCCCCGGCTTCATCGTCGGGGCGGTGGTGGTGGCCGCGCTCATCGTGACGGCCATCGTCTTGACGGTTCTCAACCTGAACCGCGGGAACGAGGCCGGCCCGCCCGCGCCCGATCCGTCGTCCAGCGCCACGACGAGCGCCGCCCCAACCCCGGAGCCTTCCGGGGTTGCGGGCGGCGCTAGTGTCTGTGGCCTGGAAGGCGAGAAGCTGTCGGGCAAGGTCACCACCGCGCCTGCCGCCGAATGGGCCTTCATCCGTACGGTGGCCTACCCGACGTCGACGACGTACGGTCCTGCCGACACAGGCGCAGAGGGCTACCCGATGTGCTTCCAGCACTCCCCGGAGGGAGCGCTGTTCGCGGCCGCGACCGCTCTCGCGGTGCCTGCCGACTCCGAGCTGGTGAAGCCGTGGATCGAGTACGCCCTGAGTGAGGGGCAGTTCCGCGATTCGGTGCTGTCACAGGTCGGCACCACGTCCGACTCGTCGGGCGTGCGCCTTCAGGTGGTCGGCTTCCGCGTTCTCTCCTACGACGGCGAGAACGCCCGCGTCGACCTCGCTGTGCGTGGCTCCTCTGAGGGGACGACCGTCACAGCTTCAACCGTCTACGAGCTGGTATGGGAGGACGGCGATTGGAAGATCAACGCCAACGTCTCTACGCCGTTCGATTTCGCGACGATCCCCGACACGTCGGGATACATCCCCTGGGGGGCATGACATGGCTTGCGGTATCACCGACCCACTCGCCTGCGTAGGCGATGCCGTCAACAACGCTGTGGGCGACGCGATCGAGAACATGGCGAATGCCGTTCTCGAAGCGTTCGGTAAGGCGGTGGCGTCGCTCGGCACCCTCTGGGTGAACGTGGGGACGCCGAACCTCACCGGGACAGGTGGCGGCTCGTCGATCGCGGCCGGCACGACGGCTCCGAACTCGGACGACATCATTACGGTGCTCGGCTGGGTGACCTGGATCGCGATCGCCTTCGCTGCTATCTCGATCATCTTGCTTGGGGCGCTCATCGCAACGCGGATGCGTAACGGTGAGGGCTTCCAAGCCGCTGGGCGGATGGGAATCGTGCTCGGCGCGATCTTCCTCATCAGCGGCGCAACGGCGCTCGTGTCGGGCCTCCTGCCGAACGGGCCACAGGGTGCAGGCGGCACTGTGCTGTTTCTGCAGTCGTCGCTCTGGTGGTACATGGGTGCGGCCGCGGTGGTGTCCGTCATCATCGGCGGCGTTCGGATGGCGTGGGAGCAGCGCGCCGAGCCGGGCAAGGACACGATCAAGAGTCTGTTGACTCTGATCGTCGTCGCGGGTGCCGGCGTGACGATCGTCGGCCTGTTGGTGTCGGCGTTCGACTCGTTCTCCGTGTGGATTCTGAACGGCGCGCTGAACTGCGACGTCGGCACGGATACGGCCTGCTTCGGCAACAACATCGCGACGTTGCTCGCCCTGACGACCAACCCCGCAACCGGTGGCCTCGGGGCGCTCCTCATCATCATCCTGGGGCTGATCGCGATCCTTGCGACCGCGTTCCAAATCGTGCTGATGATCGCGCGTGGCGGCATGCTCGTCATCCTGACGGGCATCCTGCCGCTGTCGGCTGCGGCCACCAACACCGAAATGGGTAAGGGCTGGTTCAAGAAGAACGTGGGGTGGCTCGTCGCCTTCATCCTCTACAAGCCGGCGGCCGCGATCGTCTACGCCGCGGCGTTCCAGCTCGCGGGAACGAACGTGTTCCAGGACGACGGGACGGGCTTCATAGCCGTGCTCACGGGCCTCATTCTGATGGTGCTCGCGCTGTTCGCGATGCCTGCTCTGATGCGATTCGTGACCCCGCTCGTCGGGGCCATGTCCGCGGGTGCCGGCGGCGCGCTGGGCGTCGCAGCTCTCGCCTCCCTCCCGACGGGGGCGGCCTCGATGGGTCGCCTCGCCACGGGCTCGGGCGGCGGCTCGTCGGGCGGGGCCGGGTCGACCGGCTCGTCTGGCTCCACGGGCTCTACCGGCCCGTCTGGGGCGAACGGTGGCGGTCAGTCTGCCCCGCAAGCTGCGCAGGCGTCTAGCGGCGCTGGTGGCGGCGGTGGGGCCACGACAGGGGCCGCGGCGTCCTCGGGTGCTGCTGGTGGCGGCACGGGCGCTGCTGCGGCGTCTGCGGGCGGTGGAGCCGCCGCGGGTGGCGCTGCGGCCGGTGGAGCTGCTGCCGGTGGTGGAGCTGCTGCGGGTGCAGCGGCCGGCGCCGCTGGTGGGCCGATCGGTATGGCGGCCGGCGTCGCGATCGGCGCGGCGAAAGAAGCAGGACAGGCGGCCGCTGGGGCCGCCCGAGACATTGGGAACCAGGCAACAGGTGAAGGGAGCGGGAGCTGATGACAACCGCAGAGACAAGCCGTAGGGGCGTCCGCACCTACGGGAACTGGCGTCAGCCGACGTCGCCGGGCCTCCTCGGCCTCGGCACGGTCGGCACGGGTCTGATGTTCGTTGCGCTGCTGATCGTGATCGTCGTCCTGATGACGACGAACATCCTCAACGCCTTCATCACGGCCGCCGTGTTCGGCGGTCTGATCCTGCTGTTGACGATCCGCGACGGCGACGGGCGCAGCGTGCTCTCCCGTACCGCGAATCGCGTCGCGTGGACGTCGACGAAGCGGCGTAAGGCGAACATCTACCGCTCCGGCCCGCTGGGTCGTTCCGATTGGGGAACGAATCAGCTCCCCGGCCTCGGTGCGCAGACTCAGCTCTCCGAGCATGAGGACTCGTACGCGCGGCCGTTCGCGATGATCTACTCACCGCACGCCAAGACGTATTCGATCGTGATCGGGACCGAGCCTGACGGCGCAGCGCTGGTCGACCAGGAGCAAGTCGACCTGTGGGTGGCCGACTGGGGTCACTGGCTGCGCAACCTCGGTGATGAGCCGAACATGGAGGCGGCCGCGGTGACGATCGAGACGGCTCCCGACTCGGGTCGCCGGCTGCGACGCGAGGTCGAGACGAACACCGACCCCGACGGCCCGGACTTCGCCAAGGCGATGCTGGGTGAGGTTGTACTGAGCTACCCGGCCGGCTCGTCGACGGTGAAGGCGTACGTCTCGCTGACGTTCGCCGCTGCGCCGCGGAAGGGCGCAAAGCCTCGCAAGCCCGACGAAATGGCCCGCGAGCTCGCGGCTCGTCTGCCCGGTCTGACGGCCGGGTTGCAGGCGACCGGCGCGGGTGCAGCGCACCCGCTGTCGGCCCAAGAGCTGTGCGAGACGATCCGGGTCGCCTACGACCCGGCGGCTGCGACGCTGATCGACGACGCGCACGCGGACGGCGATGTGCCCGACCTGCGGTGGAGCGACGTCGGCCCGACGGCTGCTCAGGCCGGATGGGACGGCTACCGTCACGACTCGGCCAAGTCGGTCACCTGGGCGATGACGCAAGCGCCCCGCGGGCTCGTGCAGTCGGGCGTGCTCGCTCGCCTGCTGGCTCCGCACCGGGATATTGCCCGTAAGCGCGTGACGCTGCTCTACAAGCCGATCGACCCGGCGCGGGCGGCGACGCTCGTGCAGTCGGACGTGCGAGCTGCGGAGTTCAAGGCCACGTCGAACAACAAGCCGGCGGCTCGCGACACGCTCGCGCTGCGATCGGCTCAGGCGACGGAATCTGAGGAGGCGTCGGGCGCGGGTCTGGTGAACTTCGGAATCCTCGTCACCGCGACGGTGATCGACCCAGCCAAGGAGGCCGACGCGCGCGCCGCGGTCGACAACCTGGGCGCGACAGCTCGTCTCCGACTGCGACCGGTCTACGGCTCGCAGGACAGCGCATTTGCCGCCGCGCTGCCTCTGGGCCTCGTGCTGAGCAAGCACGTCGCCGTCCCCGCGGCGTTGAAGGAGCGTGTGTGATGACCCCTGATCAGATTGCCCTTGCCGTGCTCGGCGGCCTCGTCCTCGTCGTCATCGTGGGCGCGCTGCTATTCGTGCGCAGCGGGCGGAAGAACGCCGACGCTGGCTCGTCGACGTCGGCCGGGTCGCTGTCCTCTCGCGGATGGAGCGGCCCCGGCGGCGGCATGTCGAACTTCATCCAGCCCCCGGCTGAGTGGCGCGGCACGACGTTGCAAGTGTGCGGTCTGTGGCCGTACGCGATCGGTGCCGGCACGCCGATGGTGGGCGTCCCGCTGGGCCGCCACATTCACACCGGGGCGACGCTCTGCTGCGACCCGATTTCGTGGTTCCAGCGCGCGAAGCTCATCAGCAACCCGTCGCTGTTCGTGCTCGGCAAGCCCGGCCTCGGGAAGTCGACCGCCGTCGCCCGGATGGCGATCGGCCTCGCCGGCTACGGCGTGCAGCCGCTCGTCCTGGGCGACCTTCGACCCGACTACGTGGAGGTCATTCGCGCGCTCGGCGGCCAGGTCATCACCCTCGGCCGTGGCCGCGGGCACCTGAACGTGCTCGACCCCGGCGAGGCGAAGGACGCCGCGAAGCGGCTCACTGAGGCCGGTTTCCCGAAGGAGGCCGGCGAGGTCTTGGAAGACGCCCACGGCCGCCGCCTGGCTATGGTGTCGTCCCTGCTGACGATCCTCCGCAAGTCCGCTCCGAGCGACGTCGAGGAATCCATCGTCGACCAGGCGCTGCGCTACCTCGATCGGAACTTCGACGGCGTGCCGGTGCTGGGCGACCTGCTGAACGTCGTGCAGCAAGGACCGGAGGAGCTGCGCCAGGTGGCCGTCGACCGCGGCGACTTTGCCGAGTATCAGCGGATCACGCGCGGGCTGGAAGCGTCGCTTATCAGCCTCTCCCGCGGTGGCCGCCTGGGCGAAATGTTCTCCAAGCCGACCGACAACCCGATGCGCCTCGACCGCCCGGTGGTCTACGACATTTCGGCCATCGGTGAGGCTGAGGGCGATCTGCGCGCGGCGACCCTGCTCGCCTGCTGGTCGAACGGATTCGCGACGGTGAACATCGCGAACGTCCTCGCGGATGCCGGCCTGGAACCGCGCCGGCACTACTTCGTCATCATGGACGAGCTGTGGCGCGCGCTGCGCGCCGGTAACGGCATCGTCGATCGCGTCGACTTCCTCACCCGCCTGAACCGTCAGGTGGGTGTCGGCACGGCCATGATTTCGCACACGATGGCCGACCTGAGCGCCCTCCCAGAGGAGGACCGGTTGAAGGCGAAGGGCTTCGTCGAGCGCGCCGGCATGGTGATGTGCGCGGGCCTGCCCTACACGGAAATGCCGGAGCTGACGACGGTCATCCCGTTCTCGGAGGCCGAGCAAGAGCTTCTGACCGGCTGGCAAGACCCGCCCGCCTGGGATGCCGCGTCGGGCCGCGAGGTCGACCCTCCCGGCCGCGGGAAGTTCCTCGTCAAGGTCGGCACTCGGCCGGGTATCCCGGTCGAGGTTCGATTGACGGAGGCTGAGCGCTCGATCCGCGACACG
This sequence comes from Microbacterium tenebrionis, assembly GCF_903645325.1. Lineage (GTDB taxonomy): Bacteria > Actinomycetota > Actinomycetes > Actinomycetales > Microbacteriaceae > Microbacterium > Microbacterium tenebrionis. The sequence goes on along the minus strand of NZ_CAHJXQ010000016.1, from coordinate 21,263 downwards.
AATCAGCGGTGGTACGAACAGTCCCGCACCGGACGGCGCGCGCTGCACGTCGTCGAGGAGCTGGTCGAGGAGCACGAGGAGCGGGTGTCGTCATGAGCACTCCGAACAACCGCCGCCGCGATCCCGGCGGCTTCGGCGCGGAGACGATGATGCTGCTCGTCGGCATCGGCGGCGTGGTCGCGGCGATCGTCGTCCTCAACGTCGCGGTGCGCCTCGGCCACCAGCTCGACGGAACCGGTGTCGAGCTGCCGAGCGACCCGTTCGCGTTCACGCTCGGCGTCGTCATGGGGCGGGTGCCGTGGCCGGCATCCGCGACGTGGATCGTCATCGTCCTGTTGGCGGTCGTCCTCGCGCTCGTGGTGCTCGCGATCATCGGCGTTGTCCGCTACCGGAAGGGGCGGACTCGCGTCGACCGGGCCAGCTCGTACATGGGCCGGGGGAAGGACGTCGAGGGTCTGAGCAAGCGCAACGCGCAGGCTCAGGCGACCCGCCTCGGCGTGACCGGCTCCCTCGGTGTGCCGATCGGTAAGACGCTCGGTCAGATGCCGCTCTACGGCACCTGGGAGGACATGCACATTGACATCTGGGGGCCTCGCACCGGTAAGACGACCTCTCGGGCGGTGCCGGCCATCCTGGAAGCCCCTGGGGGCGTTCTCGTGACGTCGAACAAGCGCGATGTGGTCGACGCGACGCGCGACGTGCGAGCGGAGGCCGGCCCGGTCTGGGTGTTCGATCCCCAGGGGATCGCGCTCGAGAACCCTACGTGGTGGTGGAACCCGCTCAGCTACGTCACCGACGAGGTGCGCGCGGCCAAGCTGGCCGATCACTTCGCGTCCGGTTCACGCGACCCCGGAGCCAAGACGGATGCCTACTTCGACCCCGCGGGGCAGGATCTCCTTGCGGGCCTCCTGCTCGCGGCCGCGCTCGACTCGCGGCCGATCACGGACGTCTACGGGTGGCTGACGCGCCCCACGGAGGAGGAGCCGATCGGCATCCTCCGTCGCGGTGGGTACGACCTGACGGCCGACCAGGTGCGCGGTGTCATCACCGCCCCGGAGAAGCAGCGCGGCGGCATCTACGGCACGGCGCAGCAAATGGCGTCGTGCCTGACCAACCGCCAGGTGGCCGCGTGGGTGAACCCGCAGGGTGAGCCCGATCTGCGCCCGCAGTTCGACCCGGCCGCGTTCGTGCGTGACGGCGGCACGCTGTACTCGCTCTCCAAGGAAGGCCGCGGAACCGCCGGCCCGCTCGTGACGGCGCTGACGGTCGCCGTGGTGGAGGCCGCGGAGGAGCTGGCCGCCGGGTCTGCCGGCGGCCGCCTGTCGGTGCCTCTCCTGGGCGTCCTCGACGAGGCCGCGAACGTGTGCCGGTGGCGCGAGCTGCCGAACCTCTACAGCCACTACGGCTCGCGCGGAATCGTGCTGATGACCATCCTGCAGTCGTGGTCGCAGGGCGTCGACGTGTGGGGTGATTCGGGCATGCGGAAGCTGTGGAGCGCCTCGAACGTGAAGGTCTACGGCGGCGGTGTCTCCGAAGATGCGTTCCTGGAAAGCCTCTCCAAGCTGATCGGTGACTACGACCGGCAGGCGTCGTCGGTGTCCTCCGGTCGTGGCGGGCGCAGCGTGAATCAGCAGCTCCACCGTGAGCGCATCCTGGACGTGGCCGACCTGGCCGCGATGCCGAAGGGTCGCGCCGTGGTGCTCTCGTCGGGGAACCGCCCGACGCTGATTCGCACGCAGCCGTGGATGACCGGCCCGCACGTCGAGAAGGTCAAGGCGTCGATCGCAGCTCACGACCCGCAGGCGTCGCGGACGATCATCGAGGCGCAGGAGTCGGTGCGTGAGGTCGCGGCCACCGTCGACGGGAACGGGGCGGCCTGATGAGCGACAACTGGGGCGACGCTCCCGCTGACGAGGGGATCGAGGCGGAACCGTTCGAGCTGGACGAGGGCGACGAGCCCGACCCGCGCGACGTCCCCGACGACGCCGAGCTGCCGGAGCTGCCGGAGCGCGAGCCCGGCCGGCTGTTCGGGATCGACATTGCCGACGTCGCGACGAACCTCGCGGCCCCGGCGATTCGCGCCGCGGTGCAGAAGGCCATCACCGCGGCGGTGAAGGATGCCGTCGCGGCCGAGGTCGACGAGGCGCTGGACCCCTCAGTGATCGAGGAGCTGCAAGCGCAGGCGGCCACGGCCGCCCGTCGTGCGGTCACCGCGGCGATGGATGCCCTCGACGAGGAGGAGCCGGCCGACGAGGAGCCGGCGCTGTACTACGGCTCGGTCGACGAGTTCGTGCGCGAGTACCTGGTGAAGAACTACCGTCGCCGCGTCGACGGGGAGCGCAGCGTGTGGGCGGCCGACTGGTGGAACTACCCGGAGGCCGTGATTCGGCTCGACGCTCTGTGGCGGGCGTGGGAGCATCTACGCCTGGACCCGACGACGGGAATGAGCGTCTGGTTCCGCGATCACGCCGAGCACCACATGAGCGTCCTGCTCGACCCTCACGGCCCGTTCGCGGCCGCCGGGGCTGGTGATGGCCGGGTGAACACGAACGACGATCAGAAGGGCGCTGAGCTGCCGTACACGGCACCCCCGAAGGGTTTGTACCCGGACCTGCGCGAGGAGCCGCCTACGGGCGTCTGAGCGCACAACGAGAGAGGGACCGGCCCAGTGGGTCGGTCCCTCTCTCGTGCGCTTAGACGGCTGCTCAGGCAGTCTTGGCGACGGTCCGCGCGTCGGGGTCTTTCCCGAACCGGCGAATGTAGGCCTGTCGGAGTTCTTGGAGCTGCGCCCGCTCGCGATCGCTGATCGGCTCGGCTTTGCCAGCCGCGATCCGACGCTGCAAGCTGCTTGCCTTCTTCGTCACTTCACCCACGGTAGCCACCTCCATCTACTACTAGTTTCCGCCGATACGGGCTCGCTGTCTACGCCGCTCGCGTCCTGCAAGTTCTGCATCGTGCGGTAGATCATCTTGCCCTCCGTCTCGGTCGCTTCGTCGAACAGCGCCACCAGGGCGTCGTTCGCGACTTCGCGGTCAGTCTGATTGTCAGAACCAGCTTGCCCGAGCGCCCATTCCGCCCGCTTCCACCATTGCTCGCGTGCGGCGTTCTCGCGCGCGATCAGTGTCGACCGGTAGGCCGGGTAGAAAGCGACCGCGGCCGCGCCGATGGCGAACAGGCCCGCCATCGGCGGGCCTGACCAGAACGCGCGCCAAAATGCGTCGTCCGCGAACGGTGGGAGGAGGCTACGCGCGCCGAACCCGACGGCCGCCGCGACGACTCCGACGCTAACGAGCTGCGCGATGCGCCTCCCGCGGACGCTCATCGACCAATCTCAGTGCGCTGCACCTTCGACGAGCGCGACCGGTTCGGCCGCGCCTTGGTGCTCTGTAGCTGCTGCGCCTTGACCGCCTCGGTGGCCGGCTTGCCCTGGCTGACGTCGGCGGCCATCTTCGCGCTGACGGCCTCCTTGGCCACGCCGCGCTGTTCGAGCTTGTCGGCGTCGCGCTCGCGCCGCTCGGACGAGTCGTACAGCGGCTCGGCCTTCTCGCGGGTGGCCTCGGCGCGGTTCTGCTCGCGCTCGGCCTGCACCTGTGCCTGCTCGCGCTCTCCCTCGTCGGGAGTGGTGTCGGCGGTGTCGCGGGACGCCTCGGCCGCGCGGTCAGCTTCGTCGGCCTGGCGCGAGAGTGCGACCGCTTCGGCCTGCTCGGTGGCGCTGCGCTGACGCTCGGTGTCGGACTGCCGGCGCAGCTGCTCAGCCTCGACGGCCGCCTGGACGGCCGCGGGATCGGCGCCGGTGTTGTCGACGTCGACGCCGTAGCGCGTGCGGAGCTCGTCGCGGATGCGGCCCTCCGCGCGCTGCGCCTCGGGGTCTTCCGTGCCCCACGCGCGCGCCGTGGTGAGTGCGCCGCCGATCTGCTGCGGCGTCGCCTTGTCCCACCAATCGGAGCGGTACACACCACCCAGCTCGACGCGAGCTGCGCGCTTCTCTGCCTCGAACCGTGACGACAGTTCGCGGGCCGCCTGCTCGCTCTGCGCCTGCGCTCGTCGCGCCGCTTCCTCGCGGCCACGGGCGAACGCTTCGCCTACGCGGCCCGCCGCGGTGACGGCGATGCGGAGCTGCCCTTCGAATGCTTCCTCGATGCCGTCGCTCTCATCGGCCATGATCTGACTCCCTTCTCATCGCTCCGGGCCGCGATCTGCGCCCGGCTTCGTCGTGGTGCGCGGCCGCGCGGGCTCCACCTGGGGCGGAACCGGCGAGCCGGTGGTGTTGCTGCGCTTCTCCTCCGCGCGCTGCATCTTGTCGAGCGCTTCCTGCACGGATGCGTCGACGATCGCGGAGCGGTCGATCGTGGGTGCGGTCGCCGTGGCGGTCGACGTCGGGGCCGTCGTGGTCGACGCGGCTGTGGTGGCCGGCACCGCTTCGAGCTGACGCCGCACGTTCATCACGCGCTCCCGCACGGCGGCCTCGACGTTCGCTGCCTGCCGCGCTTCTCCTGCGGCCTTGGCGGCGTCGTAGACGGCCTGGGAGAGGTTCATGAGCTGGCGCAGCATGGCGAGCTGTGCGGCTGTTCCCTGGCCGCCTCGGGCGACGCTGGCGAGGAGCATCGTCGCACCTGACATTGCCACCCGGCCGGCACGCTGGGGCTTCACCGGGCGACGGTAGGTCTGTGCCGACTTGGCGAGTGCGTCGGATGCCTCGGCCAGGTCGCCGGGTGTCTCCTCGACGGCGTTCGACCAGGCTGCGAACGCGGCCGCGGTCTGACGTGCGACCGTCGACCAGGTGTCGCGGTCGTCGAGCGGGATCGACCTAAGCTGCTCGCGGAGCTGCCCGATTTCCTCGGTGTGGCGCTGCCACAGCTCGGGGTCCGGTTCGCGCATTTCGCGACCAGGTGCAACGGGCCGCCGGCCTCGTCCCGCCGCCTGCCACTCGGCGGCCGCGTCGGTCGCCCCGGTGGGTGTGTCGGGCCATCCCTCGCGGAGCCTCGGCAGGGTGAGGTCGCGGCCCATCTGGCCGCCGCCGTACCAAATCGGACGCTCGCCGTCGGCCGGTCGGCTCGCCACCGAGTAGCCGGTGATGACGTCCGTCGTGCCCTCCGCGAACCGGGGGCGCACGAGGACACCGGAGCGGCGTAGCCGGCGCACGAACTCGGCTTCGTTCTCGCTCGCGCCGGCCGCGCCTCGGACGGTGCGCGCGAGGTCGTTCCGGGGTGCGTTCAGTCGAACCTCAGCGGTGATGCGTGCCTGACGTTCCTTCGGGTCGAGGCGGTGCCATTCGGGCTGCTCTCCCCCGACACGGGCCGCGTGCTGTTCGTACTTGCGCTGCGCAAACAGCGCGGCGCGCTCCTCGACGCGGGCCTGTTCCGCGGGGCTGTAGCCGCGCGTCGCGCGCTCCCCCTTCGTCGACTCCAACTGCTCCAAGCCGTACTTCACTTCGAGAGCGCGCGCGGCGTTCTGTGCGCGCTGGTAGTCCAGGTGCGTCGACGCCTTCGTGCCGTCCTCGCGAACGAGGTTCACGGCGATGTGCACGTGGTCGTTGCCGGCCTGGGACAAGCCGTGCCGGATCGCGACCCAGCGGCACGGAGCCTTGGTCCCGTCGTTGTCGTCGAACCCCATCGCGGACACAAAGTCTTGCGCGATGGCGGCCCACTCCTGATCGGTGCGAATGCCTTCCTCGGCGCGCAGCGACAGTGAGGCGTGCCACACGTGGCCGCCGTTCACGTCGACGCCCATAGCGGTGCGCGGACGGTCAAGGTGACGCGCGATCGCCTTCGCGTTGTCGCCGCTCAGCTCGGCGTCGTCGTACCACGCCATGAGCGCGTGATCGCCGGCCACCAGGTGCGGCTCCTCGTGCTCATTGTGACGACCCTCCCCGACGAGGTAGGTCATCAGCCCGGCCATCCGATCGCCGCGCGTGACGTTCGGCATCATGACAGGCTCAGCTCATCCACGGCGGCGTCGATGCGCTCCGCGACTCGACGCACGGCGGCGAGCGTGGCGTCTGTCTCTGCCTGCCGCTGACCGGTGGCGTTGGTGGCCTTCGCGATCTGGTTGACGTTGTTCGACACCGCGGCTAAGAGCCGGTGCAGCTCGAACAACTTCACGATGGCGTTGCGTCGCTCGGTGACCGTCTCCCCCGTCTCGACAGCCAAGCCGCTCTCGACCAGGTAACGCGGCACACTCATGTCCGCGGCGCGGGCGAGGCGCTGCAACGAGCCCTCTTCCTCGGGGCTCGTCCGCACGTTGTGTCGGCCGGGGCGACCGCCGGGGATGCGCCGTCGCCGGCCCGTGCCCTGCTGACGCTCTTTCGTCGACTCGTCAGACACGGCAACCCCTTCCCTCGGCCCAGCGCAGCGACCCCGCATCTGCGGGGACTGCACACATCAAGTGTGCCGCACCGCTCGACGGCTGTCGAGGGGTCAAGGTGGATCAGGGCACCTGATCCTTTAGCTTGCTCCGTCTGGGACGCCATGCGGGTTCGCTCACGTCGACAGACGGGAGTGGTCGAGGCTTCGCCTCGGCGTGCTTTTGATGTGTCGACAGGCGTCGACTTCGAACGGCGCGATCCGTACGATTGGTGCATGGCTACGCAACTGACACCAGAGGAAGCAATCGAGCGCGCGCGACGTCTACAGGATGACCGCCTGACTGCGGTTCGTACCGTCGCGGAGGCGCGGCAGTCGCTCAGCGATGTGCGCGACGAGACGGCGCGCGAGCTGGCCGACCTACAGGCGCGGATCGCTGAGCGGATCGCGACCGCGGAGCGGGAGGACGTGCGCGCCTACTCGGCTGCGCTGAGCGCCGGATGGTCGGCCGACGAGCTGCGCAAGATCGGGTTTGCGGAGCCCGACAAGAAGGCGCGCACCCGGCGTCGATCGACGCGCAAGCCTGCGTCCAGCTCGGCACCCGCGGCGGCTGACGATGCGTCGTCGGAGCCTTCTACGGAGGGCTGATCGCTCCCACGTTCTCGGCCCCACGTTCCGCTCTGCGGCGTGGGGCTTTCGTGTGTCCCCGCGTTGCGGGGTTGCACTCCGCTCCCGATCCCGTCAAGGGCGCTTCGCGTCCCTTCGGGAGAGCCCTGCGGGCTCCCCTTGACCGGCTCTCCGCTGCGTGCAAGGCGGCAAGTGTTCCGAGAAAGCCGGCACCTCGGCGTACCGCCGAACTGCCTACTTTCATCGGACACACAACAAGGGATTGGGATCGAACGATGAGTAGACCCGTGAGTTTCGCAACGCTGACAACGACACTGCCGACGTCGGATGAGGAGCGCGGTCGGCTTATGCGAAATGTGGGTGAACGTGACCAGCAGCTCTACGAGTACGGTCGCTCTGGCTATAGGCTCGCGGCATCCGTGACGGTGCCGGGGGGCGACGTCGTAACGGTGATCGACACGCTCACTCGTGAGGGTGAGTTGGGGGACGATGACCGATGACGCGATCAATCGCGGTGCAGGTCGCGCAGCGCATCCGGCGCGTGCTCGACACTCGGGGTCTGACGGTCGAGTGGTTGGCCGACGCGACCGGGATCAAGCTGCGCACCCTCACCCGGCGACTGCACCTGACCAGGCCGTGCGGCCTCACGGTCGACGAGCTGAACGCGATAGCCGGCGCTCTCGACGTCGCGCCCGGCGTGCTGCTTCACGCCGACCAGGGCGGCGCTACCGCTGCGTCTGAGTGAGTTCCTGATCGGCCTTGTTGAGGGCGCGGGCAACGGTCGACTTGCCGACGCTGAGCACCGCGGCGATGTGGTCGAGGCTGCGATGCTCGGCGCGCATCCGATGCGCCTGTGCGATCTTCTCCGGCGTCATCTTCGACGGCCGGCCACCGACCCTTCCCTGCGACTTCGCGTGAGCGAGGCCGCGCATGGTGTTCTCCCGGATCGTGTCGACGCGGAGCTGCGCGAACACGGCGACCATGCCGAACAGTGCGCGGCCCATCGGTGTTGTGGTGTCGATCATCGGTTCCGTCAGGCTCTTGATGTTCACCCCTCGGCGGTCGAGGTCGTGCAGCGTCTCGATGATGATCCGCTCCGACCCTCCGAGCCGATCGAGGCGGCGCACCAGGAGGGTGTCGCCCTCGCGGAGGTAGTCGAGGCAGGCGAGCCACTGCGGACGGTCTGCGATGCGGCTCGACTCGCCGTGGTCAACGAATACTCGAGAAGCACCGGCCGCGCGCAGCTCGGCCTCCTGGGCCGCGGGGTTCTGCTCGCGCTTGGACACGCGCGCGTAGCCGACGACGTTCGTCACGGGTGCGCCCGCTCAGCGTCCTGAGCTGCCTGTGCGCGACGCTGACGAACGAACCGCGTCAACCGCCACACGGCGAATGCGACGCCCGCCGTCACGGCCACCGTGGCGATGATCCGACCGGGAAGCCAGACGGTGCCGTCGAGCCACAGGGCGACGATCCACAGAACCACGCCCAGCTCAGAGAACCCGATCGCCCACAGGAGCCGGCGAGCACCTGCCGGCGTCGCTCCGAACCGATCGCGGAGCGTCAGCAGCAGGACGACGCCGACGGCAAAGAACAGCGTTCCGAGCCCGGTTACGAGGTTGGGGACGAGCGAGTCAAAGAACATGGAATCTCTCTATCAATCGCGACCGACATTGGAGCCGTGGCCCGGCATCTGAGGGCCGCGGTAGCCGGCACTCGGCGGCCGGGCCTGTGTGCCCTGCTGCGGTGTCTGCTTCGTCGCCTCGGACGCGGGACGGGGATAGGACGCGCTGAGCGCTGAGCGTGCCTGAGCGGCCCTGTCAGGGGCGGCCGGCGGTGCGGTGCGCTCGACGGTCACCGCGGCGAACACCGGGACGAGAGAGGCCGGCTCGGGAGCGTAGGCGAACATGTCGGGTCGGCTCATGGCCGATCCCGCGTTCCACTGCTCCGGGCTCACGCGAGCGAAGTCGAACCGATACGGCGACTGCTCGGCCACGTGGGCCATGAACACCTTCGACGTGCGGCCGTTGCCCTCGCGGAACGGGTGCGCCTGGTTGACGTAGGCGAACACGGTCGAGGCCGTGGCCACGAAATCGTTGCGGCTGATCTTGGCCCAGTCGGTCGACGTCACGAGCTGGCGGGCGTCCGACAGATACCGGTCGACCTCGCCCGTCTTGACCTCACCGAAGCCGCGCCCTGGACCCTTCGACATTTCCACGGTGCGGTACTCCCCCGCCCATTCGTAGACGTCCTGGAACAGGTGCCGGTGGATCGCGCGTAGGTGCTCCCCGTCGAACGTGCGCGGCACGTCGACCTCGCCGTTACCGAGCTGCACGGCGCGCACGGTGGTGTCGGTGTACTCCATCCGAGACAGCACCCGTGCGTCGCGCTCGTCGTAGAGGTTGCGCAGCGTCCCGATCCCCGTCAGCGGGTCGATCGTGTCGGGGTAGAAGTACGACTCCCAGCTATCGAACTGGGATGCCACGTCAGCGGCCGGCGCCGACGACGCCGGCAGCGCGGCGAGCGGCAGCGTGGCCGCGTCGACGGTACTCCGCGAGGTCGATCGCCCCGCGGGTGTAGTCGGTCACGTTCTCGACGTCCTCGCGGGTCGGGGTGAACCCCTCGTGCCATCCGGCGGCGAGGGCCTGGCGCACGCTGTCGCGCTGCGTCGCGTCGAGCTGCGCGAACAGCTCCGGCCACTCCTGCTCGACCGTGAATGCCTCAGCCACGATGGGCTCCCTTCGTCGTCCTACCAGTCTACCGGTTTTCCCGAAAACGGTCTATGGAATGTTTCGGCACAAGAGGGTTTCGGCACAGGGTTTCGGCACGGCGTGTCGACGTCGCCGCGGTGCAGCTCGCGGCCGTGCCGGAATCGATCGTTTTCGGCCTACTCGGCTCGCGGTGATGAACATATGCGTGCAACTCCACTGTAGGAGACTCCTGGCCTAGTTACCTTCCGGATGGTAACCTACACTCATGCGCACCGATCCTCGCCCCGCGATCCTGGCGGCCGCCTTCTCTCAGCTCGACGAGGGGCGGGCGGTGTCCCTGGATTCCGTGGCCCGAAGTGTGGGGCTGACCAAGCCGGGAGTGATGTATCACTTCCCCACGAAGGAAGCCCTCATGCTCGCCCTGGTGGACTCCGTTTTGGACCGCTGGGAAGAGGGACTGGTCGCACGCCTCGGGTCGTCACCGGAGGGCGCGGACCCGGCCGCGCGCATCGGCGCGTACGTCGACTGGTCACTGTCCGGGGGGTTCGATGAAACCGACCTGGTGGCGATGAGTGATCCGAAGCTGCGCCGCTCGCTCACGCAGCGCTGGGCCGAACGTCTCGCGCCCTGGCTCGTCGTGCCGGATGACGTCGCCCCGGACGAACGCACCCGGTTGCTCGCCGCCCGCCTCCTGGCCGACGGCGGGTGGCTGGCCGAAGCCTCCAACGTCTCCCCTCCTACCCCCGGCGACCTGGCGCAGCTCCGCGCCTTCGCCCACAACCTCATGAAGGACTGACTATGAAGAAATGGCTCCTGCTTGCCGGCGCGATCATCAGTGAAGTCGCCGGCTCCCTCGCCCTCCAAGCCGGCCAGGACCACCCGGCCTGGTACATCCTCGTGGCGATCGGCTACGTCGGCGCGTTCACGCTTCTCGCGCTCGTTCTACGCGAGGGGATGGCCCTCGGGGTTGCGTACGGGATCTGGGGCGCGATGGGCGTCGCCCTAACGGCGGTGCTGGCGGCACTTCTGTTCGGACAGCCCTTGACCGGCGTGATGATCCTCGGCCTGGCGTTGATCATCGGCGGTGTTCTCACCGTCGAACTTGGATCGCAAGCGGCGCAGCGCAAGAGGGAGGCGAGCATCTGATGGTCTGGCTCTTCCTCATCCTCGCGATCGTCCTCGAAGTCGGCGCGGCACTCTCCCTGCGCCTCGCAACCGGCGGACGGAAACTGTTCTACATCGCCGTCGTCGTGGGCTACCTCGGCGCGTTCTTCTTCCTCACCCAAGTCCTCGCCCTCGGGCTCGGCATCGGTGTCGCATACGGCATCTGGGCCGCCTCCGGCGTCGCCCTCACCGCCGTGGCCAGCAAGTTCCTGTTCAAAGAACCCTTCACCTGGGTCATGGCGCTCGGCATCGCCCTCATCATCGGCGGCGTCCTCCTCGTCGAACTCGGCGCGGCCCACTAGCCTGCCGACGCGGCCATGACCGTTGCTCGCACCCTCGCGGCAATTCGCCGCGCCCTCCTCGAAGACCCCGACGTCGACATCCGATTCGTGGACGCGATCACCGTCGACAGTCATCTTCTGAGCACGCACGGCCAGGCCCTCATCCTGTTCGTACACCCGCGTAGGCAGCAATCCAGGCGGGGTGCCCCTGGGGCAGCTCGTTGATCGCTTTGTCCTTCATGTGATCCATCCTCTCTCGATCCTCTGACATTCGGTCAGGCCCGACTAGGTGCGCGCCTGCGGTTTCATCGAACACATGTTCGAATAGCGGTAGTCTCATCCTGGCCGGGGAGGAGACGGCCATCGGGAGCAATAAGCGATACGCGGACCACTACGACCGTCTGATGAATGAGCGCATCTTGGAACAGACGGTGGTGAGTGCTGGCCCGTTGCAGTCGCTCACGCCGGAGGAGCTGCGCCTGGACTCCGAACCGTTGACGATCGACCCTCGACCTAAGCCGGTGCGAGCTTGGGTGCGGTTCGGGCCGAAACCTGTACTCGTCGACGCGGTAGCGGTGCGGTGGACGGCGGATGCCGTCGGCGTGGTGTTCTCAATCCGCGAGACGGAGTATCGCGCCTGGGTCTGGGCGTCTGCGGTGACTCCGGTGCAGCGGACGCCGTAGCCCTACCTGGTGACTTCGGCCGTCTCGATCGAGTCGCGATCGGCGTCGTAGAGGAGCCAGGTCGAGTCGTTCCACTGGTTGCGGTAGACGATGCCGCGGGGCGAGTCGCTGAGCGCGTGCCAGGTCGTGCCCGCTGCGTACTCCTCGACCCACGCGGCTACGAGCGTTTCGGCTGCTGCGCGGTCCTCGGGGGTTCCGCTCTCGGTGGCGCGCACGTGCGCGGCCCACACCGGGCGCGCGTCGGCCAGCTTGCGCTCATCGCGGCGCAGCTCGTCGATGAGGGCCGGGAGGCATCCGCACTCTTCCTCGGCGTCGTGGTGGTAGCCGATGCATCGGTCATCCGGGCATCCGCACTCGTCGCCGCGCCACTCGGCCGCGGACGCATAGCCGTGGCGCTGCGCCCACTGGCGCGACGTCAGCCCTGCGAGCTGCAACGTTTCTCGAGCGGCATGGTTCAGCGTCGGCATGTCATCACTCCCCCATCGGTCGACCGACGGTCAGCACGCCCGGGCCGACGGGCTCGAACGGCTCCCCGCCGTTGTACTGGGCTTCGAGGCGCTCGACCTTCTCCATGATCGCCTCGTTGGCGAACTTTGACAGGTTGGTCATGCCGACGTTGCGCATGTAGGCGACGATCGCGCCGCGCATGCGGGCGGAGTCGTCGGGGTGCTGGTAGATCGTGATCTTCGGGGGCTTGCCGGGCTTCTCCCCCTTCTCAGCGGCGCTCAGCGGCTCTGTGGCGCTCTTGGCCGCCGGGGCGGGCGTAGTGGAGGCGGGAGCCGCTGCGGGAGCCTCCTGGGGTGCCTCCGGGGCCGTGGGGTGATCGAACGGGCTCGCGCTCGACAGGCTCGACTTGCGGGGGGCGGGACGGTTCATGACGGATCTCCTTCGATAGCTGCCAGGTGCTCGGCGTAGATCGCTCCGAGTGCGGTTGCCTCGGCACTCCCCCACTCGTCGAGGCCGCGCGCGGCCTCGGTGGCGTCTGCGATCACGACGCGCTTGGGGATGGGTCGACCGATCAGGCGCAGCCCGCGGCCCTCGGCGGCCGCGCGGAGCTCGTCGAGCCAGGCGGCCCCGCCGACGGTGCGTTCTTCGTGCTGGTTGACGATGATTCCGGCGACGCTCAGTCCGGGGTTGTAGTACCGCTGGACGTTGCCGATCGTGTCGAGGAGCTGCCCGAGTCCGTCAAGGCTCCACTTCTTCGTGTGGGTGACGATCACGGCCGCGTCGGCGGCCGTGAGGGCGTTGATCGTGAGCTGGTCGAGGGATGGCGCGGAGTCGATCAGGATCAGGTCGTAGTCCTCGATCACCTGGGCCAGCGCTTCGCGCAGCCGAACCTCTCGGCCGGCGCCGGCTATGACGAGTTCATCCCGGACGTTCCCGAGCGTGGCCCCGGACGTCGGCACAACGTCGAGGCCGGGCCACAGTCCCGGCACGATGACGTCGCGCATGGTGTCGTCGGCGCGGGTACTCAGGACGTCGGCCAGGCCCGCCTGCTCGGCGTCGACCTCCTCGGCCGTGATGTTGCTCGTGAGGTTGCCCTGCGGGTCGTTGTCGACGGCCAGCACGCGGCGACCGGCGAGCACCGCGGCGCGCGCGAGCTGGAATAACGTCGTGCTCTTGCCGACGCCGCCCTTCTGGTTGCAGAGGGCGAGGATTCGAGCGGTCATAAGAAAATACCTCCGTTGACGGGAACAACTCTAATACAGCTATTGACGGTGATGCGGGATGCTCAGTGACGCAGCCGGAAGTCGTCGGGGATCGTGGTCGGCTGCACGAGCCACAGGATCGCGGCGCACACGCCCAGAATCGCGGCGATGCCCCACAGGCAGAATTCGGTCTTGGTCATGCTCGCGTGCCTCTCTCTCGACGTCACGACGGGGAGGGGCAGCCCTGCGGCCGCCCCTCCCCCAGTCGGTCAGAACGGGGTGTCGTCGCCCTGGTCGGCGACGGGCTTGCCGACGACGCGGACGCTCTGCCCGCGCAGACTGACCGCGACCTCATCGGCTCGGACCTCGTGCTGCAAGCGGGTGCCCTGCTCGCCCTTGTACTCGGTGACGCGGTAGCGGCCCGAGAACGTCACGCGGACGTTGCCCGACTGCTCCGCCACCTCGACGAGGTTCACGGCCTGGTTGCCGCTCACGGCGACGTCGTAGGCGACGGTGGGACCGTCGGTGTAGCTGTTGTCCTCCTGGCGGATGCGGTCGCTGACGAGGACGCGGGCGTAGGTGTACGGGCCGTTATCCCCCTCGCGGAGGGTGGGCGTCGCGGCCAGGTTGCCGGTGCGGGTGATGTAGCTCATGGGTTCTTCTCCTTCGGTCGGTATTACAGGTGTTGCCGCTAATAGTGTTATTCTGCCGGGTCGAATGCTTCGCGCTCAACCTCCAATCTGCGGCCGTCCATCTGCGACGGGTACAGCACCAGCTCGATCGGGCTCGTGGGGTCGGGGTTCTGCAAGCGGACGCCCTGCACGGGCGAACCGGCGGTGATCGTCCCCAGCTCGGAGACGACGCGGCGGGGCGGGGTGTAGGGGCGGCCGTCCCAGCTCTTGATCCGGTCACCGAATCGCAGATCGGCAAGCCGGGTAACGGTGATGGTCTGAGTGGTCATGCTGTCCTCCTCGGTAATAACTCTATTGTAGTAAATGACTCTATTAGCGTCAAGCCTTTTCGGCTTCTCCGCGCAGCAGCTCGGCCACCTTCTGGGCCAGCAGCCAACGGCGATCGGCGGCCGCGCGATCCTCGGCGGTGTAGTCGCCGTAGCTCGCCTGGTGCTCGAATTCCTCGCGGCCTCGGCGGGCCGTGTCCAGCAGCTCGTCGATGCCTGCGCACAGCTCGGCGTCGACCGGGACGACGCGCCCGCCGCCGTCGACGACCAGGCTCAGGGGCTCGGCCATCCCCGCGACGTGCATCGCGTAGCCGTCGCCCTCGCGCTCGACGTAGGCCGTCAGCACGGTTGCCGATTCGTCGTTGTCGAAGTCGACCCGGCCGTAGCTGTCGGGGTCATCCCCGAGCGGCCAGAGCTGCGGCTCTAGGCGGGTGCCTCGGTCATACGGGGTCAGCTTGCGAGCGTTCATGGTTCCTCCTTGGGTAGGTATTACCAGTATAAGCGGTAATAGAGTTATTTACTACGGGTGTCAGGCGGCAAAGTGAGCGGCTACCCGCTCGATGTGGTCGGGTCGGAGGTCGCACCAATGATCGTCATCGTCGACGACGACAACGGGGGCCACGGTGTAGCCCAGCTCCTCGGTGACGTACTCGCGCGCGTCGGGGTTCTCGGTGATGTTCACCTCGACGTAGGGGACGCCCTTGCTGTCGAGCATCATCTTCGTCATGCGGCACTTCCCACACTGCGGGCCGGTCGTGTAGACGGTTAGCGCTTCCATTTGGTAATCCTCCCACCCCTCGTTTTTTTGCCGTGAAGGCGAATTCATTCGCCGCTAGGGAGGGCGGCCGGAGTGCTAGTGACCGTGGAATACCGGACTGAGCGCAGCGAGGGAGGATATGCCGCGAAAGCACTAGCGCGCAGGTTGGCCGACCGTACGCTGCCGAAGGCTTCACGGCAAAAGAACGGGCCGACAGGCCCCTGCAGTCGGCCGGCTCCGTCCGGCCGTCCGTTAGCCGGCGCCGGCTCCGTCCGGCGTCGGCCGCTGTAGAGGCTCCCCGCCGCGCGGTCTGGGGGGCGACGTGGCGGCGGGGAGCGGGTGCCGGGGCTGCGTGTCTCGCTGGGGGACGCGGACTAGGCCGCCGACGCGACCCACCCTATTGCGTTGGGCCGCGTAGCGGTATTGGAGTTATTGCCGGTGTTCGGTGTAGAGCGTGACGATTCGGGCGGCGACGTTCCACACGTCGTCGGGGGATACCTCGTCGAGGAGGATCGTTCGCGTTCCGCCGTCGAGGTCGATCCACCAGACCGGGCGCACGGTGTCGGCGTCGATCCCGGCCCGGTGTGCGGCGAGGTCTGATGACGGGTCGACGGGGCCGAAGTAGAGCTGAGGGGCCCAGCTATCCGCGCCCATGTCGGTGTAGAGCGTCGTGGGGAAGGGGAGGAGTCGGGCGAGGTCGTCGAGGAGGGCGGCGACGTCGGTTTCTGTGAGGGTGTGCACGGGGGTTCTCCTGTCTGGTCGGGGTGGTCAGTCGGCGGCGAGGTCGTAGCCGCCGAAGGGCGAGCGGGATTCGACGTGTCGGCCGCCGTGCGGCCCTCGGATGGTGCGGACGGGGGAGCCGGGGCGCTGCCACTCGGCGGGGTAGTTGGCCGCGCACCACTTGGCGGCGGCGGCTCGTGCCTTCTTCTCGTCGGTGGCCGCTGCGGCGGGGCGGGGCATGATCGGGAGTGATCGCCAGCCGGGCAGGGCGTGGTCGTGCCACGCCTCTACGGCGTCGTTCTCGCGCTCGCTGATGACGTGCCAGGCGCAGCCGGGGCACACGGCCTGATAGCGACCGCCGCCGGGGAGCGGGTCGGCGCTGTGGTCGTGGTCGGCCTCTTTGCACCAGGCGTCGGCGTAGAACATGTGCAGCTCGTGGCCGTCGGCGGTCGCTGCGCGCTCGCCCTGGTTGTAGCTGTTGCGGTGCCACATGTGGGAGCGGGGGATGCATCCGAAGCCGCCGAACTCGGCGCGGTAGCGGTCGAATGCTGCATCCAGCTCGGCGGGGCTGTAGTAGCTGGTCGTGTAGGCCAGGGGCGCGCCGTCCCATGCGGTGGCGGCGACGGCCTCGCGCTCGAACTCGGCCAGGTCGAACAGGGTTTCCGCGGTCATCGTTCCTTCTCCTCTGACGGTCTTGACGGCAATAGAGTTATTGCCGCTCAGGCGGCTACGGCCTCGGGCTGCTCGGTGAGCGCGTCGGCCAGGGCGTGAGCTGCGCGCAGCACGTTTGCCGCGGTGGCCTTGATCGTCTCGGCGTCGCAGTTGCTCCACCCGGCGACGTATCCGACGCTGTAGGCGCTGGTGTCGAGTCCGAGAATCCCGGCAACGACGTAGGCGACGCTCTCGGCCTCGGTTTCCTTGGTGCCGCGGTGCTCGACGTACTCGGCGTGATCTTCGTCCGCGTGCAGGATGACGTGCGCGGCCTCGTGAAGTCCGGTCTTTGCAGCCTGGGCGGGGGAGAGGTCGGAATCGAGCACGACGCGACGGCCCTCGGGGTCGGTGTAGCCGTGTGCACCGCCAGGGATGCTCTCGCGCTCGACGGTCCAGCCCTTGCCGATGAGGTAGTCGGCCACGGCGTCGAAGATGCCCGCGGGGTCGTCTCCGGTCAGCGGCCGCGCGATGTCGGTCGGGTCGCCCGCCTCGGGGTCGATGAGGTCGGTCTGTCCCATGTCGAACACGGACACCGGGAAGAACAGCGTTCGGCGCTGCTCCTCGTCCTCGCCGGTCTTGGGGTTCTCGACCGTCTCGCGCACGTCGCGGCCGCCGAAGATACGGATTCCGCGCTCACCCTTGCGCACCTGGCGGTTGAGCTTCTGCCACGTCCGGTAACCGGCGACGTGGGACGCCTCGGGGCACTGACCGAAGATCAACAACAGGTTGTTGATGCTGTAGCGGTGGAATGCCTTCGTGAAGTCCAGGAACCGCGCCCACGCCTCCGACTCGCGCAGCGCCTCGACCTGCTCCGCGATCGTGGCTTGCAGCTCCTCGGCCTCGGCGCGACGCTGCTCGGGGGTCTTGGTGGTCTTGACGTTGCGTGCCATGTTCGGAACCTTCCGTGCCGGTAATAGGGTTATTTCTCTGCTCATCCCCTCCACGTTTTTTTGCCGTGAAGGCGGTTTACCGCCGCTAGGGAGGATGCCCGGAGCTCAACCCGTAGGGCGGTGGGGGAGAGAGTTTCGGCGCGAAATAAGGGAGCGCAGCGACCGCGTGCCGAAAGTCTCGGAGGAGCCGGCGGCGCAGCCGCTTGGGTGGAGGGTTGACGACCGTATGCTGCCGAAGGCTTCACGGCAAAAGAACGGGCCGTAGGCCCTGACTGTGCCGGCACCGCCGGCTCGACCAGCGAGCCCCTGGGCTCGCCTCCGCGCAGCGGATCGGCTCTACGCGACGCGGCGCTGCGGGGTGTCGAGCAGCTTCACGGCTGGCCCGTCGCAGTACCGGCACCGGACGCCGACGGTCATCCCGTGGGAGCAATAGCCGGGGTCGATCCACTCGCCGTCGGCGTCGACGTCGGCGGGGGTCTCGTCGACAACGGTTCTCGAGCGGAGATCTCCGTCGGCGTCGCGCTCGTAGGGGCGCACGGCCGTTCCCTCGCGCTCCTCGATGATGATCCGTCGAGCTGCGGCGTAGTCCAGCCGGCCATCGGCTCGGCGCGGGTGCGGGCCGTAGGCGTGGGTGCCGTCGTCGGGGACGAGGGAGAGTTGACCGCGGCTCGGTCGACTTCGGGCATCGGGTCGACGCGGTGCGTGCATCCACGCTTCCTCGGCCTTCCACCAGGCCCATGCTTCGCGCTCGACGCGGTAGCGGTCTACGCGGGCGTCGAGTCGGCCGGCGACTCCGGCGCGCTCGGCGGCCGCGTCGGGGGAGTGGGCGTAGACGCGGTGCCATCCGTCCCGGCTGCGCTCGACGATGCCGGCGTAGGTGAGGCGGTCGAGGAGTCGACGGGTTCGGAGAGGATCGGCGCCGATGGTGGGGGAGAGTTCGTCGAGGGTGCGAGCTGTGGAATCGATTCGTGCGTAGAGGTTCCCGGCCAGGTGTCCGAGCGCGGGGCGGGTAGCGGTGAACAGGTCATGTGCGGCATCCGTCGTTCGTGTGCGCAGCGTTGCGAGGAGCGTAGTTCTCTCAGCGGCCCCGGCCCCAGGGGGGCGCGGGTCCGCTTGTGACCGGGCATGATCCGTGTTGCTGTGGAGAGTGCTCTGCGGGTCGATCGTCCAGTGAGCGGCGCGGGGGCCGTCCGCGGCCGCGGTCTGGGCGATCCATCCGTCCTCTGCGAGGCGCAGCAGCGCCGTCCTGGCCGTCTCGCGGCCGACCCCGGCCAACAGGGCCAGGCGGCGGGTGTCGGCCTCCACGGAGGCGCTGAGGGCGTGCAGGGCGAGGAAGCTCAGCACGTCGAGGATGCGGCGATCGGCGGGGCCGCCTCCGCGGGTCCAGCGGCCGGCGGCCGCGTCGGCGCGGAGCTGCACGTCGCGGACGTGCGCGGCCATCGCGTCGGCGCGGCGGTCGAACGTGGGATCGTCCCCGATCTGGCGGTCACTCGCGGCGACGTAGCGCACGGCCTTGTTCCACTGTCGGCCGAGCACGGCGGCCTGCTCGCCTCGGGGGCGAGCTGCGCGGCCGCGGGTGGTGACGCGGCTGCGGACGTGCTCTAGGCCGGGCTCGGTGTCGACGAGGGCGGCGACGTCGGCGTGCCGCCACCTGGCGGCCGCTGCGCCGATCAGGACGCGCCAGAGCGTCGCTGAGGCGTCGATGGGTGTCTCTCGGAGAGCTGCGGAGCTGTTGGCGGGGAGCTGGCGGCGTGGGCCGGCCAGGTGCAGGCGGCCGTGGGAGTCGAGGGGGAGCGGTGAGCGGGGGTCGATGGGCCGTGCGGGCTCGGTGTCGTCGACGAGGCCGGCGACGAGGCTCACGAGCGCGCGGACCTGTGCCGCGGTGGCCGTGGGGGCGCGCAGCGCGTCCAGGTCGCCGCTGAGGACCGTGGAGTGCCCGCCGGCACGGTGGGGCGCTCCTGGTGGCCGCACACAGCCGGTTACGGCGTTGCTGAGCGGCGACAGGTCGAGGGTGGGGCACAGGTGCTTGGTGAGGCGGGCGAGGGTGGCGACGGTTTCAGCGTCGACGGACTCGCCTAAGCCGACCCACAGGTGCCGGCCGCCGGTCGGCCCGGACTCGCAGAGGACGTAGGGCAGGCCGACGTCGCGGAGGAGGCCGCCGAGCACGTCGGCGTCGCGAGCTGCGGCCGCGGGGTCGCCGTGGGCGTCGAGGTCGAACGCGAGGAGACGGAATCGCTTGTCGGGGCCGGCGAGGTAGACAGCCCACGGGCGCTCAGGAGCGGCCGTGCCGATCGCGCGATCCCGGTAGTCGTTCAGGACGGTGCCATAGGCGTCGACGACGGCCACGCGCACGCGCGGCCGCGGGCTCACTGCTGTGGTGAGTGCCCACGACTCGCTGAGAACGCGATATCGCTTTTGAGGAGCGCGCGCTATGATGGCACCACCTTTCGACTTCGGTCGCTGGGTACAGCGAAGGTCCGGTTCCTTACCGGCTTTTTCTGGAACTGCCTTGATCTACCAGGTCGCCAAACTCAGAGGATCAGGCACTTAGCTTCGGCCCCCCGTCTCGTAGAGGCGGGGGGTTCGCTCGTTCTATGCGGCTTTCGAGGTTGCCTCCTTGGCCGTGTTCAGCTCGGGGATCGGCAGCTCTGCTGCGCGATCGCGCGGGCGCGGCGGTGCGTACTGAGGCATTCCCAGTGCGTCGGCCGCGAGCATCACCAGGTACTCGCCATAGGAGAGTCCGGCGGCATCTGCGTTCTGCTTCAAGATCGCGCCGAACTCTACGGGGGGCTTCGCCAGAATGGCGTCGCGACGTCCCTTGCTCGGCCTTCCGTTCTGAGTACCCATGCGCGCCAGTCTCTCGGTTTTCCTTAACACAAAGGGGAGGACACGCCGACGGCCACAGGTGTAGTTCACTGCGCCCGCTCGATGGTGCACTCAACGTCCCCCAGAAGGATCGTCGATCCCTCCGGGATCGTGGTGGGCTGGCCGGGGGTGAGCCACCGCGGCGGGGTCGACTGCAGTTCGATGCCGTTCGCGGAATCGAGGTCGGTCACGACGATGTGACCGGCGTCGTCGACGGCGATCGTCGCGTGTGTGCGCGAGAGCATCCGGCCCGGTGTGGCGATGCTGAGGGGTTCGTGGCCGGCGATCGGCTCGGGGTTGCGGCCGATGACCACGCGGGGGCCAGCGGAGACGCTGCGCTGCGTGTTGAAGGCCAGGCGCAGCGCTGGGCGGGCCGGTGTCGCGCGACGGGTAAGGCGGGTCTGCTCGACGTCGTGCAGCTCGTCGAGCGCGCGGAGCTCAATGGGATTCGGGCGCGTGATCGGCGCGGCCGCGGGCGGCGGCGTAACGGCGTTCGGTTCGGCCAGGGGGGCGACCTCGACGCGCAGCGGCTCGTCGACGGCGCACTGCACGCACGTCGTCGACGTCACCGGCTGTAGGCGGCGACAGATTCGGCATCGGCCCTCGTCGATGCTGAGGCCGTCAGCGGCCGGGATCGTGCCGTCGGCGCCGACGAGCTGCACGTAGCCCTCGGGGCGTACGGCGAGGGCGTGGGTACGGCCGTCCTCGGTGACGTCGAGGCGGATCGGCCGGCGTAGCTGCGTGGCGATCGCCACGGCGCGCGCGATCATGCCCGTGCGCAGCGCGGCGACGGACTCGGCCGCGCACGCGCGCCGTTGTCCGTTGACCGTGAGCGTCCCTGTGCCGTCGGCTGTGACCTCGGCGGCGAGCCGGGGCCACTCGGGGACGCGGTGGAGCCCTGGGACGGGCTGTGTGGCGTTCACAGCCCGCGTGCGACCGCCGCGCCGG
>NZ_CAHJXQ010000015.1 GCF_903645325.1 Microbacterium tenebrionis | reverse complement strand
GGGGGGCGGGGGCGCGGTGTGAGGGGGCCCACCCCCGCCGGTGCGCTTCTGGCGACCGGGTTCGGATACGATCCGGCGACGCACGACGGTGACCTGGCGACCGTCCGCCGGGTGATGCCGCTCGCCCGCGATCTCCGGCGCATGGGCTCAGCGGCCCTCGACCTCGCGTACGTCGCGGCGGGGCGGCTCGACGGCTACTTCGAGCGCGGACTGAAGCCGTGGGACTTCGCCGCGGGGGCGCTCCTCGTCGAAGAGGCGGGTGGGCTGGTCACCCGCATCGACACGGCATCCGCCCGTCCCATGATCATCGCTGCGGGGCCCGAGCTGCACGCCCGTCTGTCGGCTGTGCTCGAAACATGAATTCAACCGCGGCGCGCATGACTTTCCCAGTGGCGCCGCGGTAGGGTTTATCCGTTCGTTACCGGCGCAACCCGAATGCGCAGGTCCCCCGAGTTCGACGAGTCACCCGAGAGACTGCATTGCCCTTCGACACCTCCCCGGCTGAGTCTGTGCCCACGCGCCGCTCCAGCCGTCACCGGAACGCGGACTCCGCGACCTCGGTGACCATCGAAGAGGCGTCGCCGGCAGCTCCCTCCGATGTTCCGGTTTCGCCGCTGTCCCGCCGCGCGCTGCGCGAGCGCATGCGCGCCGCCGCGACCGAGATCGTCGTCGAAACGGTCATCGAGGAGCCGGCCCCGACCGCGATCGCGTCCGACTCCGTCGACGACCCAGTGCTCGCGGAGGACGCCTTCGTCGCGGCATCCAGGGCTTTCGCGGCCGTCACCAGCAGCCTCCCGGTCGCTCAGGCCCCGTCGGTGCAGCGACTGCCCAACGCGGCCACCGAGATCCATACGGCCTCGCGTCGCGCTGGACGCCGCCGCAAGGTCTTCGCGGCCGGAGCCACCGTCGGCATCATGGGGATCGCGGGGATGCTCGCCGTCTCGATGACCCTTCCGGCCGAGGCGCTCGCCGCGGCTCAGGGCGGTCAGACCTCCGCCGCGATGTCGTTGGTCGCGGCATCCCAGAGCGTTTCCTCCTCCGAGACCGACGAGATCCAGGCGTACGTCGCATCGTCCGACGTCCAGAACGAGGCCATGCAGCGTTCGGAGGGCTTCTCGGCGGCATCGCTGATCGACCTTGCCGCCGAGCAGGGCATCTCGTACTCCAACCGGATCTACACCAACGACCCGACGGCGGCGATCCAGTGGCCGTTCATCGTCGGTGTCGGCATGAGCTACGGGTACGGCATGCGCAACGGCACGCTGCACGAGGGGCTCGATCTGCTCCCCGGCGATGGCGCCCCTGTGCAGTCGATCGCCGACGGCAAGGTCCGCATCGCGACCGAATCCGGCGGCAACTACGGCGTCACGGTCTACATCGATCACATGATCGACGGGAAGCTCATCACGAGCCACTACGCGCACATGCAGTACGGCTCGCTGCAGGTCGTGGCGGGTCAGACGGTCGAGGTCGGCGACATCATCGGCAAGGTCGGCAACACCGGCCGCTCGTACGGTGCGCACATGCATTTCGAGCTCATCGTCGACGGCTCGACGATCGATCCGCTTCCCTGGTTCAGCGAGAACGCCGGGAGGAACGACGGGGTCTCCCCGGTTTCGTGAGAACGCCGAAGTGATGGTATTCTCGTGTGGTTGCCTTCACGGGTGACAACGCCCCGATAGCTCAGTGGCAGAGCACTTCCATGGTAAGGAAGGGGTCGTCAGTTCAATCCTGACTCGGGGCTCGCAGCTTCCGCCTCACCGGCGGAAAGCCGTGCGGCAGGGTAGCTCAGTTGGTGAGAGCGCACGACTCATAATCGTGAGGTCGCGGGTTCAAGCCCCGCTCCTGCTACTTCGTTCCACCTTGATACACGCGGAAATCCGCGGAAATCGAGGACGTGTATGTGGAACACAGATGGGCCCCGACAAGGGGCCCGATCCGTTTTTGGTCCGTTTATCGCCGAGAACGAGGCCGATCGCGAACCTCCTGCGCAGGTGCTACCGGTTCGTACGAGCACCCCCGAACACGATCCGGTTAACACCGGGTATGTGCTCGGCATGACGGACATCACGATCGCTCGACTGCTCACCACCGACGAGGTCGCGGAGATCCTCCAGGTCTCCAAACGGACCCTCGAATCCTGGCGGATCACCGGAGACGGGCCTGCTTGCATCAAGGTCGGCAAGCACGCGCGGTACCGCGAGGCTGACGTTGCCGACTGGATCAACGCGCAGACACCGATCGCTCCGACGGCGAGCAAGGGCGCAGCCTGATGGGTCGCCGGCCACTGAAGGTCGGCGAGCTCGGCAGCGTGACCTTCACCCCCGTCCGCGGCGGGTTCCGGGCGCGCTGCCGAACTCGAGACGCCGGCGGAAACGATCGACGCCCGTCTGCGATCGGTGAGACTGAGGCCCTCGCCTTGATGGCACTCAAGGCCGAGGTCCTCCGCATGGTGTTCGGAGCGGAGTCCCTGAGCGAGGACACGCCCCTCTCCGTCCTCTTCGGGCTCTGGATTGAAGACCGCGACGGCGCGATCCGCAAGCAGTCCGTCCGGATCTATAAGAGCACGATCTCATGGCTCGACCCCCTCATCGGCGCCATCCCGATCGGCGAAGCTCGGCAGCCTCTGCGAGTGAAACGCATGCTGAAAGCCGTCGAGGAGGCGCGAGGAGAAGCCGCGCTGCAGCAGGCCCGAGTGGCGCTCAACGGAGCCTTCGCCATGGCGATCGAGAACGGAGTCATCGAGCACAACCCCATGAGGTCCCTTCGCCGTCAGCAGAAGAAGCGGAAGGTGCCGAAGAGCCTCACGGTCGCACAGGTGGACCTCGTTGATCCGCAGTCCGGAGCCGAGCATGATCTCGATGACCCACCCGAGCACGTGCAGGGACTCGCGGGACCATTTGGCGATTCGAGCTTCGCGTCGCACCACCGCTTCACGGAGCACCTCGGTGCGCCGATGGCGTGACCAGATGGATACCGCGCGAGCATGGGAGAGACAGAATTCTCCGGATGCGAGATCTCCGCAGTCCCGCACGATCCTGCCCGGTGGAACACGACGACCCTGAAGGATCACCGTGAACGAACGGCTCGCAACGGACGCGGCAGCCGCGGCCGCTCAGGACTGCAGTTGCGCCCCCACCGCCGCGGAGCGTGACTCCCTCTGGGGGAGGACAATCACGCGGCGCAGTGCCTTCGCGCTCGGCGCGCTCGGAGTCGTCGCCCTCGCCGCATTCGGTGTCTCCTCTGGAGTGTCCGCTGCGTATGCGGACTCCTATCCGAGCTGGGACGATGTGCAACGCGCCAAGAACAACGAGGCCGCCAAAGCGGCTGAGGTGACGCGCATCGAAAGCCTGATCCAGTCCCTGACCCAGAACGTCGCCGAGACGGAAGCGGCCGCGAAGACGGCGTCCGACGAGTTCTTTGCAGCACAACAGGAGTACTTCGCTGCGATCACCGAAGCCGAATCCCTGCAAGCTCAGGCGGACGAACAAGCCAAGATCGCCGATGAATCCGCTCGCCGAGCCGGCCAGGTCGCCGCCCAGCTATACCGGAGCGGGGGCGACGACACCGCCCTCGAGCTGTTCTTCTCCGGCTCCGGCGCGAACGCCGACGAACTCCTGTCTCGGCTCGGCACGATGGAGAAATTCCTCGAGTACAACCAGTCGATCTTCGACAAGGCCGCCTCGTCACGCAATGCTGCGCAGTCCCTCTCCGATCAGGCACAGGTAGCACGTGACGAGCGTGACCGTCTTCAGCGGATCGCTGAACAGAAAATGGAAGCTGCTCAGCAGGCGGCAGAGGCAGCGCGGATTGCGCTCGACGAACAGACTGCGAATCTCGACACGATGAAGGCCCAGCTGGCCGCTCTCACAGACACCACCACGCAAACCGTTGCCGGGTACCAGGCTGGTGTCGCGGCACGAGAGGCTGAGGAGAGGGCGCGCCGCGAGCGGGAAGCTGCGGAAGCCGCCGCCAACGGAGGAGGCAACGGGGGAGGCGGTGGAACCGCAGGCAGCGGCGGATGGGTCCGTCCCCACGGAGGAGCTCGCAGCTCGAGCTACGGTCCTCGAACGCCGATGTGCGGGCCGCAGGGCTGTTCGTCGAGCTACCACTACGGCGCCGACCTTGCCAACGGATGCGGCGCGGCGATCTACGCTGCCAATTCGGGGACCGTGGACTATGCCGGCGCCAACGGTGGCTACGGAAACTACGTTCGCATCCAGCATGGCGGGGGAGTCGGCACCGGCTACGCGCACATCAGACCCGGGGGGATCATTGTGCGACAAGGGCAGTGGGTGAACTCGGGGCAAGTGATCGCATATGCAGGTGATACGGGACGTTCCTTCGGATGCCACCTGCACTTCGAGGTCTACATCAACGGCGGATACACCAACCCCGTGAGGTTCATGGAGGAGCGCGGCGTTTACGTCTGATAACGCCGCCCGACTGCCTGCTCATCGGAGGTCTTGCACTCCTGTGGGACCGAGCTCGAGTGCACGCCCTTTCAGCGCCTAATGGCCATCGTCTCGTCGGAACCTCAAGGTCACGAGAGACCGGAGTAAGAGTGCAGGCCCTGAAAGTACATGTTGACGATCGTGAAGTTGAACAGCACAGCGACGAAGCCGACGATGGACAACCACGCCGAGGGGGATCCGCGCCAACCGCGGGTAGCTCTGGCGTGGATGTAGCCGGCGTAGAGCACCCAGATCACGAACGTCCAGACCTCCTTGACGTCGAAGCCCCAGTAGCGGCCCCACGAGTCGTTCGCCCAGATCGCGCCGGCGATCAGGGTAAAGGTCCAGAACATGAATCCGACGATCGCGAACCGGTACGCGAGAGTTTCCAGCGCATCCGCCGCGGGCAGCGTGTTCAGGAAGCTCGACCGGGGAGTTCGGTGAGCGTCGGTCGACGCTCGTGCGAGTCGGCGTGCCTTCCGGTTCTGCAGTAGTTGTGTGATGGATATGCCGCATGCGATGGCGAACAACGCGGTGGCGAGGGATGCGACGAAGACGTGGATGACGAGCCAGATGCTCTTGAGGGGATCCATCAACGGGACGACCTCGACGTAAAAGCTGATCGTGGCGCCACCGAGAAGGAGCACGATCATGCCGATAAGGAACGCGCCGAGGAAGCGGAGGTCGTAACGTCGTAGTACGGCGATGTAGACGGCGACGATCAGGACGGTGCCAGTGAGGGCGAACTCGTACATGTTCGCCCAGGGGACGCGTTCGGCGGCGATGCCGCGGGTGACGGTTCCGGCCAGATGGAACACGAATGCGAGCGCCGTCAGCGAGGTCCCGATTCTCGCCCACAACAGGCGCGGCCTCTGCGACGGCGGAACCAGGATACTGTCTGGTGACTCCGGCGGATCCTGAAGGTCCAGAGGCGCGGGAGTGCGTGCGGGACTGCCTGCTCCGGTGAGCTCCCGTTCACGTTGCGGCACGGTTGTGCGGGCGGCGCGTTGGGCGAGGTCGATAGTGAAGGCGACGAACGCCAACAGATAGGTGGCGATGGCAGTCCAGACGAGCAGAAGGGAGATGCTGTCGAGGGAGAGCGGGTCGACGTCATTCATTGCGAATCATGCTCCAGATCAAGGGGGCGGTTACGGGCGAGTGTGTGGTGGGCCGGCGGGAGGGACATATCAGCCTGCGTTCGCTTCGAGCCAGCTCAGCGAGTCAACGGCTTGTCCGTCGATGTACACCTCGAAATGGAGGTGGTTTGCGGTAGACCGTCCGGTGCTGCCGACGAGGCCGATCAGTTGTCCCGCCGATACGG
Source organism: Microbacterium tenebrionis (assembly GCF_903645325.1). Taxonomy (GTDB): domain Bacteria; phylum Actinomycetota; class Actinomycetes; order Actinomycetales; family Microbacteriaceae; genus Microbacterium; species Microbacterium tenebrionis. The sequence continues at coordinate 31,845 of NZ_CAHJXQ010000015.1, read as the reverse complement.
TCTGGCCGACGCCGACCTGACGGCTTCCGGTGCGCATGTGCGGGTACACGGTGCTGACGCGCCTTCCGTTCACGACCGATTCCAGGACGATTGCAACACCATACGCGGAGTAGCTATCCTGGGAGACCCGCACGACCCCGTCGAGTGCCGCGAAGACGGGTGTCCCGCCCTCGGCCAACATGTCGGTGCCCATGTGCGCACCGGCGCGTGCCCCGAAGCGGTCGCCGACCGTGAAGGGTCCGCCCAAGGGCCAGCGCACGAGACCGCTTCCTGGGGAGACCATGCTGAAGTCGAAGCGGGTCGAGGCGGCCTGGGCGTTGGCTGTCGCTCTGGCGGCGGCAGCCTCGTCAGCCTTCTTCTTCGCGATCTCATCTGGCGTCGTCGCCGAGAAGGTGCCCCGCTGGAGCGGAGTCGGCGATACATCGGAGGCGACAACCAAGGATTCTGACTCTTCCGCGGCGACCTGTTGAAGAGTCAGCGAATCTGCGGCATCCACGGGAGGGCTCGCATACGCGGGAAGGGCGAAGGCGGCGACAAGCGCGCCCACCGCAGTAAAGATCGTCGCCTTCTGCGCGGACCGGTTGACGCGTGACTTCTGGCGGGATCGCCGTAGCACCTTGCGGTGACGCGATCTTGGACGGACGGGGCCCTGATCGTTGCGACGGAGAACTCGCCGCGTCGTCGTGTGGTTCTGGGGCAGGGTCGACGGGGGCGAGCCGGTATCGACATGCGTGCTCTTTCGTGGGCGGTGTATCTTCACAGTGACTTCTCCGGTGTCTCGTTTCGCAGCCCGGCCGCGTGATGCATCGCGAGATCGTCGACCGCGCGCTGCAGAGCCGGGTCATCCCCTCGTGCAAGCCCCGCATACTCGATTCGCACGCCAGATGCGCTCGGTTGCGCCTTGACCCAGAGACGACGGCGAGGAACGAAGAGTCCAGCGAAGAGCCCCAGCGTTGCGAGTACGGAGAATCCCAGCACCCAGCCGCTACTGGGATCGTTCTGTATCTGAAGCGATGCAAACCGCTTCACCGGCTTATCTTCGGAGACGGACTCCCATGTCACCGTCCCCCAACCCTTCGGCAGATCTACCGTTGCGCCAGGGGTCAGCTCGAGGGAGTCCTGACTGCTCTCCCCGCCGGTGTGCTGGGTGAGCCCACTCACGTCGAGCGTGTACACGGACCGTGGCGTGCCGTCGTCGATGCCGAGATCACCGCTGAAGACGTTGAACGTCAGTACTGGCTTGACGACGTCCGGGTAGATCGAGGTGTATGCGCCCGAGTCCAGCACGCCGCGTGTGGGATAGAAGAACCCGACGAGCCCGACTTGCTCGGGCAGACCATCCGGAACCTTGATGATGCCAAGCGACGTCATGTTCGAGTCCTGAGGTAGGAAGGGCTGCGATTCGCTGTAGACGACCTCTCCGTCGGCGTTGCGGACAGTGATCGTGGGGGCGTAGCCGTTCCCGAGCAAGAAGATTCGGTCGCCTTCGACAGTGATCGGGTAGTTCACGATCACGTTCTGCTTGCGGTCTTCCCTGCCGAACTGGCGGATCGTGACCTGCGCGTCGAAATCTCCGGCTTGTCCTGCTCCTGCGCTCCCCGGAAGTCGGTACGAGACCCCGAACGTGTCGAGTGTCAGTGAGTAGGGGGCAAGACCTGTGCCGTCGACGAAGCGTCCCGGGTTGAAGGAGGAGTAGTCGCTGAGCGCGTTGACGAAGGTCGTGCCTTCCACGACGACGCGTTGCCCGGTGTAGGCGAACGATCCTCCGATCGCGACGGAGACGAGAACACCGACGAGGGCGAGGTGGAAGATCAGGTTGCCCGTCTCTCGCAGATATCCCCGTTCGGCGGACACGGAGAAGGTGCCGCGCGCATCATAGCGCTCCACCCGGTATCCGGCTTTCCGCAACTGTTCTGCGGCGAGGTCGACCGCGGTCGTCGCCGTGACGTCGCCGGCGCCCGGGAGGGTAGCCTCGGCGAATGCTGGCAGCCGATTGAGCCTGGCCGGGGTGCGGGGAGGGCGCGAGCGCAGCGCTTTGTAGTGGTACTTTGCGCGCGGAATGACACACCCGATCAGCGAGGTGAACAACAACAAGTAGATCGCGGAGAACCAGGGCGAGAGGTACACGTCGAACAGTCCGACGGCATCTGCGATCGGGAACGCATCTGGATTGTTTCTCTCCCATTGGGTGACGCCATTCGGATCGGCACTGCGCTGCGGGAACAGCGACCCGGGGACCGCGGCGATGGCGAGCAGGAGGAGCAGAAGGAGCGCGGTGCGCATGCTGGTCAACTGGCGCCATGCCCAGCGGAGCCATCCGATGAACCCTAAATGTGGTTGGGCGATCTCGCTAGGAACGGCAGCGTCGGCATGATCGCTGGGGCGCAGCGGATCTGTCGTCGTTTCCGTTCGGAGATCAGATCGGGAGGGGGACATTGATCACCACCTGTTGCAGTTGGGACATCAGCGTCGTCCACGCCCCGGTCACCATGAGCACGCCGAGGGCGATAAGCATTGATCCGCCGACTATGTTCAAAGCGCGGACATGACGACGCAGGAATGTCACGGACCGAGACGCCCAGCCCCATCCAGCAGCGAGGACAAGGAAAGGGATGCCCAGGCCCAGCGAGTACGCGAGTCCCAACAGCCCCGCGCGGGCTGGGTCGCCGAGATTCCACGACATCGAGATGATTGCGGCGAGAGTCGGGCCGATGCATGGAGTCCACCCGACTCCGAGAGCGAATCCGAGCAGCGGTGCCCCGATCAGGCCGGTTCTGTTCTGAATTCGTGGGCGAACGTTCCGCTGGGCGATGCCGAAGAAACCGATGAAGACGAAACCGAGAACGATGATGACAACGCCGAATGCCCGGGTGAGGACGTTGGCGTATTGCAGGAGCACGAGACCGAAGGCGCCCCCAAGCACCGTCACTGCGACGAAGACGACCGTGAAACCGGCAATGAAGAGCACAACACCCGCAAGAAGTCGGGCACGTTCGGGCGCCACTGCTCGGTCCCGCCTAGACTGGCCCACCGGTGCGATCGTCGCGCTTCCCAGATATCCGAGGTACCCCGGGACAAGCGGTAAGACGCACGGGGAGACGAACGACACCAGGCCCGCCAGGATTGCGACCGGAATGGCGACCCAGAGGGCGCCGTCGACAATCATTGCTCCGGGACTCACGGTACATCCTCGTCGAGGGTGTCACTGACCAAGGTCGACAGAATCGACGCACTGGCCAGCTGCCCGATGATCCGCGCGGCCACCCGTCCTTGCCTGTCGATGACGAGGGTCGTCGGAGTAGCCTGAATCGGCGTGGCCTGGGCAAAGGCAAGCTTGACTCTTCCGTCAACGACGTCGATCACACTCGGGTATGTGACACCGTTGTCTTTGGCGAATGAGAGCGCGGTGGCCGGCTGGTCGTAGGTGTTGACTCCGAGGAAGGATACGTCATCGTTCTGGTACTCCTGCCAGACCTGCTCGAGGAGAGGCGCTTCGACGATGCACGGACCACATGCCGCGTACCAGAAGTTGACTACCAGCACCTCGCCGCGGTAGCCGTCACTGGAAACCGACGTGCCTATCTCCGTGACACCATCGAACACGACCGGCTCGCCGCGTTCCGATTCGGGAATCTCCACGACCTGAAAGTCGCCGGCTATATATCCCTTCTCATCGCCGGCGCGGTACTGCTGCGCAAGGGAGTCATTCGGGGCGCAGGCGCCGAGCACGCTGAGGACGAGCACCGTCGTCAGCGCCGTGAGCGCCCGGCGGCGATACGCACTGCGTCTGTTAATACCGTAGGGGCGGGCGGGGGAATCTGTTTGTTCGAGGCTCATGTGAAGTCCAGGGATTGGTCCGGTTCACGGACGACGAGAGAATCGTGCGATGAGGGAAGCGGCTCTATGAGCTAGCGCATCGGAGTGCCTCCGGTTCGCAGCGAGGTGAGCGAGATCTATCCGGTCGGCTACGAGGGCGGCACCTCGCAAGGTGGCACGGTCTACGACTGTGACCGCAGTGACAGCGAGACCGGCGGGTACCGCGAGCTCAGGTTCGCGACACGCTCAACTGTGTCAGCGACGGCGCGATCGTCCGAAATCGGGAGGGTGCCACCACTGCGCATGGCGGGGCAATAAGGCTGGGCACGCGATCACGCACCTGCGGACGGTTCCACAAGCGGCGCGCGAGAATCGTGACAAGAAGTCCGCACAGTAGGCCGAGGGCGCACAGGGCGGACCCGGTGGAGGCGCGTGACCACCCGGAGTGCGTGCCCACCATAAGATCGGTGTTCGCGGGAGCGTCTGCCGTGGTGGTCTCTTCTTCTGTTGCGGCGTCCGTCAACGAGCCGTGAAGTGCAATGTTCGAGCCGGTGTTGTAGGCGTCCGTGGCTCTTTCAGCGCTCGCGCATGCGAGACCGAGGGCGAAGAGTAAAGCCGTGCACACTGTGAGAATGAGACCCGTTATCAGGGCACGCGCGGGTGACCGCCCGAGAGCGGGGAAGCGTGCCGGTGATGCCATCACTGCGAGCATATCCCGGCGATCGCGTCGCGCTCGAACTCGCGAGTGACAATTGATTGACCCCAGAGAGAGGCGAGGGTCCGCAGTACCCGCGGCGCGGGGGCATCCATCCATCGATCACGCACCCCGACTACCTACCGGTCTTCTCCTGCAGCCATGCCACAGGGTCGACCTTCTCGTTCTCAGCCGTGATCTCCAGGTGTAGGTGTGCCCCGAAGCTCCTGCCTGTATTGCCGACGAGACCGACCTTCTGTCCTGCGCTGACCTGCTGTCCCTCGGACACCATCAACGAACCGTACTGCATGTGGGCGTAGCGGCTGAAGACGGTACGACCATCGACAACGTGTTCGATGTACACGGTCACGCCGAAGGCGCCGCCTTGTTCCGTGGCGATGGGTACCACTCCATCGGCGATCGTCTGGATCTCCGCTCCCTCCCCGGGAGCAAAATCGGCGCCCTCATGCTGCCGACCCCCACGGGGACCGTAATTGGACGAGGTGGGAACGCCGACCGGGAACGGCCACTGCACTGCGGCGCTCGGGTCGGCGAGGATGGCGCCGGTGAAGTGTCTGGTTCCCGCCACGGCGGCGAGATCCGGGACCGAAGCGACGCTGAAGCCGCCTTGTCTGTCCAACTGTTCGGTGCGTATCTCGCCCGGAGTGACGAAGGCTCGGATCTGATCATCCGAAACCTGCGTCGTCTCCACGGGGTGCGGTACCGGCTTGCGGTATCCAAGCTTGGGCCACCTGCGACGGTGGCGGGGATGGTCATCCCGACCGCGAACGATCCTGCCACCGCCAGAACGCCGATGGCCAACAGCTTCCTGCCGACGCGATTACCGGCAAGGGTAGACATTGTCAACTGCCTCGACCGCACAGGGGTGCGTGGGGAGACGGAGGGCGCCAGCGGGGTCTCGGGGCCGGTCTCCCGGTTAGGGGAGGTCCTGGTCCGCGCCTCGTCCGACTGGAGGGGCGATTGCTCGCTCACACTCGGGACGGATACCGCACGCTGCCGCCGGAGGGCGGCACGGGTGAGTGGATGTTCCTCGTCCGCCGGCTCAGCGGCGTGCGTATCCGGTCTGCCGGTGCGATCACGACGCAGACGCTTCTCGGGACTCGAGAGGTGGGGTCGGGGCGAAGTCAAGGTGCGGGTCTCCTCTCCAGCGGGTGGGGTCGACGATCGGGTTGACGTCGACGAAAATCGATGAATCCTGCGATGGCGACGAGCGCGAGCGCCGCCGCGGGCACGAGCAAGGACAGCCAAGGGCCGAGGGTTACGCCGGCCGTCAGCCCCGTGCGCAGCGGAACCGTGGTGATGTTGGCAGCCGCGACGTCGACGCCGATCGTGTCGACGGTTTTCCCTGCAGGATCGATGACTTGGCTGGTTCCGACCGTGGAGACATTGATCACCGACCTGCCTGTCTCGATCGCCCGCATTCGCGCGAAGGCGAGCTGCTGCAGGTTCTCGTCGGAGCCGCGGAAGTCGGCGTTGTTCGTCTGGAACACGTAAAGCCCCGCGCCGCCCTCGACGCCGGCGCGGATCACGTCGTCGAAGATCACGTCGAAGCAGATCGCCAGGCCCACACGTGTTGTGCCCACGGTCACGACGGGTGGGTTCGTCCCGGGGGTGTATTCGCGTTGGATGAGACCGACCAGATCTGGCGCGATCTTCTCATACAGCCATCGGTCGGGCACGTACTCGCCGAAGGGCACCGGGTTCACCTTGTCGTGAAGCTGAGGTTTGTCTGCTCCGGGCGTCCACAGGATCGAGGTGTTGAAGGTCTTCTCTCCGCGGGCGGTTGCAGCGTTGACCAGGAGCGGTGCTCCGGCAGCAGTGGCGATCTGGTCCAACTTCGTGGCGGTGTCGCGGTCGCGGAGCGGATCGGAGTCGATGGCTCCCTCCGGCCACACGATGAGATCCATCGGCTCCCCATACAGTGGCTCGGTGGCCGAGGAATATGTCCGGAGGATGTCTCCGGGTGCCTTTTCGTCGAAGTATCCGGACGGGCCGTTGCCTTGCACCCACCCGACGGTGAAGGTCCCGGCGCTGGTGGTCGGGAACTGCGGTGTCACGGCGAGGACGCCGATGATGACGACCGGGAAGATGGATCCTTGTGGGAATGTCAGGCCGCCGGCGCGAATCCACTGCACCAACGCGGCAGAAACCACAGCAACGAGGAACGACAGCCCGGTGACGCCGATCCAGGAAGCCGCTTCCGGAAACGGGCCGTTCACCTGTGTCATCCCCAGGCGCGCCCACGGGAACCCGCTGTACGGCCAGGAGCCGACGGCGACTTCGCGGGCGGTCCACAGCCCACCGATCATCACTGACACGACGACGATCTGGATCGCGCCACGACGCGGGAAACGGCGCGTCCACCGGTAGGCGAGAGCAAGGGGGATGGCCCCGAGGCCCAGTAAGAGCGTCTCCAGGCCGGAGAGAGCAAGGCGGGGCACGGGGCCTAAGAATTGGCCCACCCAGGCGAGGTGGAGGGTGTAGAAGCCGGCGCCGAACAGGAGCCCGACCGCGACGGCACCGCCGATGCTTCGTCCGATAAGGGTCGCGAGGGAGAGCGAGACACTGATGAACGCGAGCGGCCACCATCCGACGTCGGGAGTGGACAGGTCGAGGAGCACGCCGGCGACGAGGGCGAGGGGCAGTGCGATGCGCAGGCGCAGCATCGGCGCGTCGGAGAGCCTCACGGCGTGGGCTTTGAGACCGGTTGCCGGTGGCTGGGAGCGGGGGAGCTCGGTGGTCGTCATTCAGGCGTCCTTCTTATGCAGCGTCTCAAGGTAGGCGTTGTACGCATCTAACTCGGTCGTGCCGTGCACGTCTGCGTACCGGTCTTCCGCTGCAGCACGGGCTGTGTCCTCGCGGAACCATCGATGCATCACGTACACGAGCATCAGCAAGGTGGGTGCCTCCCCGTATGACCATGCCAGTCCTCCGGCGAGGCGCTGGTCCTCGAGCGGGTCGAGACCGAGAGCCTCTGTGGGTGAGACGAACTGGGTGACGAGCATGGTGGTCGCCATCATCAGGAAGACGCCGAAGAACGCGTGCAGAGCAGCTTCGGCGAAGACATCGATCGCACGCCCGCCGTGGCTGAGCCGCATTGGTAGCGGGTCTGAGCTGAGCACGGGGATGGTGAACAGGACCCCGGCGACGAGGAATGCGACCTCGAGTGCCATATGGCCCCCGATGGTGGCGAGGATGCGGTCAGCGAGGCCTGCCAGATACAGGCCGTAGAACGCCGCCAGATAGATCGGCAGGGCCAACCAGGGGCTGAGTACCCACCGGGCTGCACGGCTACGCAACCCGGCGTGTGCTGCTCGAAGAACAACCCGTCCCACCCCGCGGTGAGGGGTGGCGCGCAGAAGGAGGGTCCCGGGGGAGCCGAGCACCAGCAGAGGAGGGATCGCCATCATCAGCGTCAACTGCTGGAACATGAACACCGACAGCAGCGCATGTCCGTAGGCCTCGACGCCAAGGCCGGTGGTACCGGCAAGTAGCACGCATCCCAGGAGGAAGCTGGCCGTGCGCCACACGGGCCACCGTCGCCCGTGGCGCCATAGACGGATCGCACCCGCCAGGTACACCACGGCCAGGACCGTCGCCAGCATCGGCAACACAGGAAGGGGGCCAGGAAGCACAGCGAAGTAGTCGGCGAGCGTCGGAGGAGATTCCGGGATCCAGGGGCTCATCGAACAGACCTCACAGCCTGGATATCGACGAGCTCCGCAGGCATCGTCGATGGACACCACCGGGCACAGCGGACGTCGCCACGGCAGCGGGCAGCTCCGGTGACGTGCACGGGTGGGCGAGCCGGGATCATCGCGGTGTTATTGCCTCCTTCTTGGCGCACCTTGCACGGGGCGCAGCACGACGCAGCAGACGATGTTGTCGACTGTCACGGCCTCGGGACCTTGACCAAACTCCCCGCAACGAGGAAGAGCACCGCAGCGGCGGGCTGCACCCCGATCCAGACGGGCCCCGTGAACGGGAACGGAAGCACAGGGTTCCAGATCACCGCTACGGCGACGAACACGGGGATCCACCACCATTGCCGTGCCTGGAACGCGAACCAACTGACTATGATCGCGAGGATCGAGGTCACGAACAGCACGACCGTCGACCAACTAGTGGTCAGCAGGACTGGTGCGAGGAAGAGCACTGCGGCAGCGATCAGGCTCGGAGCGAGCGCATTACGCTGATAGACGGATGGGGCGCGTTTCTTCTGCGTCATGATCCGTACACCTGGGCATCCTCGGCCGGTACGGACGTGGCGCCGGGCTCTTGTGATGCGGCCCGCCGGCGAATCCAGAGCCCGAGACCGAGGATGACGGCCCCAATTCCGAGGGCTATGTCGGCGAGATTGCCGATGAACCAGTTCCCGTAGGCCAGGAAGTCAGTCACATGTCCGCGTCCGAATCCGGGCGGGGAGAACAAGCGATCCAGGACGTTGCCGATGGCGCCACCAAGGATGAATCCGATTCCGGTAGCCCACCAGATGCTTCGCGAGCGCTTCGCTGCGACGAACAGCGTGACCGTGATTCCCACGCCGAGGACGGTCAACACCCATGTCACCTCGGATCCGAACGACAGGAGCGCACCTGGATTGAACGCGAGTTGCAAGCCGAGCAGGTCGCCCAGCAGTGGGATGCGCTCCGACTCGCTCAGCTCGGCAAGCGCGGCGGCCTTGCTCGCCTGATCAATGAGCACGACCAGCCCAGCGACGATGAACGCGACGGCGTATGGTGGCGTCTTCTTCTTATCCATCGGTTGAGCGCCCCTCTTTCGATGCGGCCTCGGCTCGATCTCGACGGCGCCGTTCGCGGGCAACCAACAGGGCACCGACCGCTCCCGCGGCGAGAATAAATCCAAGACCCGCCACAAAGACAACGCCAAGGAATCCGAGATCACCGCGCTCCGATCCCTGTTCATCAACCAGTTCCTGGTGCGGCTTGTCCGTGGATTCGGTCGGGGTCGGGGTCGGCGATAGCGTTTCTGTGGGAGCTGGCGTGGAACTGGCAGACCAGTTGGACGACGACGCCGCCGCGGCTTCAGCTCCGATGAACAGCAACCCGGCGCTGAGTGCCGCAACTACGACGGCCAGACGAAACGTCGACTTCCGTCTGGACGCGGTCGAGTGGGGCGTACGTGATTCGTGGGATTCAAAAGTCGAAGAGGTCACCAAGGAACCCTTCACGGCCACGACCACGCTTATGGCCACCATGGTTGTCGCGGCGGCGGTCTCGATAACTCGCATCAGGCGTCAGCGAACCCGCGCTGCGGTCGATGATCTTGTCGAGTTCGCCGCGGTCTAGCCACACGCCACGGCATTGTGGACAGTAGTCGATCTCAACGTCGGATCGGTCGGCGACCACCAGATCAGCGCCGTCAACAGGGCATTTCATCATGATTCTCCTTGGGTAGGTCTTCGGACATTGGGTGCTTCGAACTCGTCACGCGTGAGTCGCGTGCTCGTCGGGGTGAGATCTTGGCTCGATCTGGAAGGTGGAATGCTCGACGCTGACCGCGAAGTGCTCCGCAACACACTCCTGAAGCGAACGGAGAAGCGCAGACGACGCCTCCTGCGAGAGTTCATCGTCGACCACGACGTGTGCACTCAGGGTGGGCAGGTCGGTGGACACCTGTGAGGCGTGCAGATCGTGCACGTCGACGACGTGAGGCAACTCGCGCAGATGCCGGCGGACGTCCTCGAGGTCCAGCCCAGGTGGCGTGGACTCGAGAAGAACGCTCCCGGATGCACGCAGCAGAATAAGGGTGCGCGGAATGATCAGCAGCGCGATCACGATGCCCGCAACCGCATCCGCTCGGTACCAGCCGAGCGTCGCTATCAGGATCGCGCTGACGATCACTCCGACGGATCCGAGTGCATCATTTAAGACCTCGAGGAACGCCGCACGCATGTTGAGATTCGCCTTGCGTCCACTCATGAGGACAAACAGGGAAGCGATGTTGGCGAGTAAGCCGACGATCCCGAAGAACAGCAAGCTGCCGGATGCGATCTCCGGGGGCTCGAACAGGCGCCGCACTCCTTCGACCAGTGCGAAGATCCCGACGCCGAGAAGGAGCGCCGCCTGAGCAAGTGCACCGAGGACCTCCGCTCGGCGCAGGCCCCAGGTATGCCGGGCGGACGGTTCCCGATTCATCAGGTGTGCCGCGGTGACGGCAAGGGCAAGGCCGATCACGTCGGTCAGCATATGGGCAGCATCAACAAGCAGCGCAAGGCTGCCGGTGATGACTGCTCCAACGACTTCGATGATAAAGACCATCGACGTGATGGCGAACGCGATCAGCAGACGCCGCCGAGGTGTCCCGACCGACGCGTGATCATGTTGGACGCCCATATGCTTCTCCTCTTGCCTAGGGGCGATTCATAATGCGCCGTGCGATCGAGACTGCGTCCCGCTGCGCACCGGCAAAGCTGTCTGACCCCGGTCTGCTGTAACCGGGGATGCCCGCCACGAACAAGCCCGGCATGGAAGTCGTTCCGAATCGCCCGCGGCTGGCTCCTGAGCCACGGACTACTGGAGGAAGCCAATCATCACCGGGTAGATACCCGGTGGCGAAGACCACGGACTGCGGCTTCGCTCGCATGCCGTCCTCGAAGATGACGTATCCCCCGTCAGCGCCATGAGCGGGCGGCGCTATCGACACTCCGTGTTGTTGCAACTCTGCGTGCACAGCTCCGTCCAGTGGCGTGGAGCGCCGGTGCGCAAGCCACGACCAACGTCTCGTGTCCTGTTCGCGATTTGGGCGGCCCCGGGATCGGGTCGACAGCGTGACGCTGTGTGAGTGGGCGAGTTCCCGTGCGATCTGCACTCCGCTGTCCCCACCGCCGATGATCAGCACGTCGCCGTGGGGAATCTGTCGAGGAAACTGATAGTCGGCACTGTGTATTGCCGCGCCTGGAACAGCGAGGTCCGCAGCCCAGGCCGGGATCCAAGGTCGGGATGAAGAACCCGTCGCGCACACCACGTTGCGGGTTTGAACCTGCCCCTCGCTAGTCGAAAGCAGGAGAGTCGAGCCGCTGCCACGAGGATCTACGCTAGCGGCGCGGATACCCCACATCACGGCCACGCCGAGCGAAGCTTCGACCGCGGCGAGGTACTCCTCCATTTCGTCCGCACGTGGACGTCGGGATGGGTCGCCGGGAAGCGGTCGGCCGGCGATCGCGCTGTGGTGCGCATCGCTGAGGAGCACCATGGAATGCCAGCGTGCGGCCCACGAGCGTTGGCCGTTCGTGTTCGCGTCGATGACGGTGAAATCCTTCTGCGGGATCAGACCACTGCTTCTGAGCGCGCCCGCGACTGCCAGCCCGGTATGTCCGGCGCCGACAATGATCACACGACGGTGTGACAGTCCCAGAATCGTCACTGCGTCTCCAACGCGGCCTTGATGGCGTTCTCCAGGTCGTCGAACTGCTGCAACTGGAGCTTCTCTCCATCGACGTAGAACGTCGGGGTGCTGTCGACTCCGAGGGCCTGGCCGTCGTTGAAGTCCACATCGATGCGTGCGGTCGTAGCCGGGTCAGCGACGGCCTTGTCGTATGCGGGCATGTCTAGGCCCAATTGTTCAGCGAACCCGCGGAAAACATCTGCACGTGATTCCTGGGCTTCGCCCCATTCCGCTTGGGTTTCGAACAATTCGCGGTACATGTCATCGAGTCGTCCCTGTTGCGCGGCGGCTTCGGCGGCGAGGGCAGCGTTCCTCGAGTTCAGGTGACCCGGGAGGGGAAAGTAACGGACGACGTAGGTGATCTTCCCGTCGTGCTTTGCCCTCAGATCCTCCACGATCGGGTAGAAGGCGCCGCAGGCTTCACACTCGAAGTCCAGGAACTCGACCACGGTGATGGCACCTTCACCGCCGTCGTCGAGCACATGCGAGTTCTCGCGCTGGACGGGCGCGGAGGGGGCGGAACCGTCGGAGGTGGGCGGCTCCTTTCCGTTCTGATTGACGATGACGACGACGAACACGATGAGCATCAGCACTACGACGACTGCAGCAGTGACGATGCCGGCTTTCACACCAGGTTTCAACGGGTACTCCAATGACACGACGAGGACGAACGACAAGATGAGCGTGAGCTCGTGGAATCGCCGCCGTGAAGGCGGCGCATCGGACGTCAGGTTCGCGAGAGGCCGAGCTGGGTGAGGGACAATGCAGTAGTGCGCAGGGGCGAGGTGAACACCGATGCGCGGGCTAAGGGGCGCGGTCCGGCGCGGAGAGGGGAAGCCAGTTGAGGAGACCAGAACAGCCTCAGGACCAGGATGATCGCCGTAAGTCCGCAGAGGATGCCCAGGGCGCACAGAGCGACTCCTAGAGATGCGTTCACGTCTCCCGGGACAGTGACGATCTGCTGTGTACTGGGATCGACGCCGGCACCGTCGAACTCTGTCATGGCGAAGGGAACCTTCTCGCCGTTCTGGGTGTCCGTATGCCCCGTCGTGGCGGCGACACTGAAGAGCAGGAGCAGCGATAGCCCGATACTGGTAATGAGCCGCATTATCAATAACTGCTTGTGCGTTCGCGTGGGATCGGGGATCCGCAACGAACGGTGCATCCTCCGCATTGTACTCGTCCCGTGTTTGCGCTTTCTTTGAGCGGGCAGGGAACTGTCGGCCCAATGAGGCACGGGCAGGGATCACGATTGACGATGCTAGGCGTCGAGTGATGAGCAGAGACGTCTGAGAGCCCTTTGACCGCCGCCAGCCATGCCTATTCGGTGCGGCGGCGACGTGCTCGGATGAGCCAGAACGCCGCCGCAATCACGGCGGCGAGAACGAACACTCCTCCAAGCATGAAGAGAACGACAACGCCCTCGGAGGATCCGTCGGATGCGCTGTCCGTCTTCGCGGGAGTGGGGGTGGTTGCTTCGTCCTGCGCGCTCTGAGTGGGCGTGGGGGACGCCGCCACGACTGCTCCGGGTTGGGCGCGGATCCGCTCGTTCTCGCAGGCCGGCAGATCCCATCCGAGTGCAGACTCGGTGCCTTCTTCTGGTGCGTACTGGAACTCGAAGGACTCCGAGATCGGGTGGCCATCGCTGGAGACCGCGTTCCAGAGGATCGTGTAGGTCCCCGCCTCGCCGAGCGCGACCGGGGTGGTCAGTACATTCAGGTCGATGGTCGAGCACGACGTCTCGTAGTACAGGCCGTCGGGCCCCTGGACCTGAGCGAAGCTCGCCTGCCCGAAGTCGATCAGCTCGCCGCTGAAGGTAAGCGAGACCGCTTCCAGGGTTGTGACCGTATCGCCGGCGGACGGTGCGGAGTCGAGAAGGTTGTCATGGGCGGCGGCCGGGGCGGCGAACAGCAAGGTCGTGATGGCAGAGGTGATGACGGCAATCGCGGTCAGGCGTATCGAGCGTGTGAGTTTCGTGGGCATGGCTTAATCCTTAGGGATGTCGTGAGACACGGCGAGGTCTGGAGGAAGGGGAATGTGGGCGAAAGTGACGGGATGAGCGCGCGGGAGGTGCTCGTCGAGGCCTGGCAGCGGGATGGTGGACGATCGTGGCGCCCAGCAGACCAGCCCGGTCGGGATCCGAGATGCTCATGGCTTCCGCGTTCGTTGACGGTGCCCGAAAAGAGCTGCCAGCACAAGACCGACAGCACCTGTCGCGAGCACGAATCCGGCTGTGCGCTGGTCGGCAAGAGGATCAGGACCCCAGGTGCGTCCCATCGCCCCGAACCAGTTAGCTGCGATAAGGCCGTTCTGGATGACGACCCACGCACCCAGAACAGCGGGTGTCAAGATGGCTGACGCGATGATGATCACGCGCAGAACTCGAGACCGCACCTGTCGGGCGGAGATCAGCGAGTGCACCAGGACACTGCCTGCGACGAGCAGCGCCACGACACGGAGTTCGTGGGCGAGGGGGTCGACCAGTGTCCATCGAAGAGTCCCGGTTGCGCTCGTCGCCCACAGCACCACCGCGAACAGGCAGGTTGCGACGATGGGATGCATGAGGAGTCTCACTGGCCGTGCCCGGGCGATTACCTGCATCCACTCGCGCACGCCTCGGCTCTGATCGGTGCGGCTGGTGATTGCTGGCATCGCGAGCGTGAACGGGGCGCCGAGCACGAGAAGCAGCGGGACGACAGCGGCCAGCAGTACTCGGCTGAGCGCATCCACGCTGTGCAGATAATCCGCATACACCGAGATCGGACCGGAGCTCACCCAGACCAGCAGAAGCATCCCGGCGACCCAGGAGAGCGTACGTGACGCGGGCCATAGCTCGCCGCGTCGCCGGAGACGGCGGACACCGACAAGATAGAAGAAGATCCCGAAGCCGGCAATCAGAATCCAAAGAAGATCGATGTCCCAGCTGACGAACCATCGCTCGGCCGTGAGTTCTGCCGGGAGCGGGGCTTCGGTGAGGATCTCGGCAGGCGTCGTCAGTGGGGGCGCGCTGGTATCGGCGGGCGCGGGGGTACGCGCCAATGCTGTGGCCGCACCGCTGGCCAACCCCATGACCGCGAACTCGACGGCGATGAACGCCCAGAAGGCGCCCCGCTCACCTACGCCGCGACGGATGAACCTCCGTCGGTGCGCGGTCCCCAGCGCCCCGAGCGCGGCCAGAGCTAGGACTTTGAGAGCGAGTACCGCCCCATAAGCGCTGATCAGGTCGCCCCAGTCCGTGATCGACGTGAGCGCTCTCGCGATGCCGGACACGAATACGACGATGAACGCGACCAGCGCGAGAGTCGAATATCTTTCGACGATGACGCGCATCCTCGTCTCCTGCATGCAGGAACGCAGGAACACCAAAGTCACGAGTCCACCGAGCCACACCGCGGCACCGATGATGTGCAGGACCAGGGCCATGACGGCAGCGTCGTGGTTTGCGAGACTGCCCGAATGACCCTGCGTCGCCATCGGGACCAAGCTCATCAAGGAAAACACTCCGATGAGCGCCGCTGCACCCCAGCGGCGGAACGCGTAAGCGAGCACCGTGATCGTGGCCGCGGCGACCGTCGTGATCAACCACACGCGTCCGAGCTCGGTCTCCAACAGGAATCGTCCCAGCTGCTGGCCAAACTCCGCTCCCAACGACACCTGCGGATTGAACGAGGACAGAAAGGTAAGGAACCCGGTGGCGCCGCTGCTGACCGTGAGGACAGCCGCTCCGGCCGACGCCAGATCCAGTGCCGTGTCGTACTCCTTCTTACCGGCGCGAAGCGCAAACAACGTGAGCACGGCAGAACCCGACATGACTGCGGCGGACAAGTTCACGAAGAGCTTGGCAGTCGGCAGCCCCCAACGAACCAGAGCCCCTGGATCGCTGGTTACCCGAGGCGCCGCACCGCCACCGATGATCAAACAGACAACCAGAGTGAAAGCTCCCGCGGCGATCAGGATCGCGGGCCCTGCCATTCGCAAGCTCGCCGGCTTCACGAACGGCTCTCGGTTTCATCGGGTAGAGCCTGCGGGGCCGACATCGTGTCCGTATCAATATCAGGAGCGGTGCACGCTCCCGTCTTGGGCAGCTTCTGCATTGCTGGTGCAAGGGCCTCCAGTGCCTTGTCCGCCGAGAGTCGGGTGGTGTCGACATAAACCTGAGCCGCCGGTTCTCGCCCATAGGTCGTCATGCGCAGATTCGGGGAGTCGGAGTCATCGATGATCCAGTCCACCGCCCCGATGGTGACGCACTGCAACGTGGTGGGAGCGGGCGATTCGAGCCCGCATCTGACGACCACGGCCGTGGGGTCGCCCCACGCAGCCGTCGCCTGCGCGTCCGTCGTTCGGGTGGGAAGCTCGCCGATAACATCCGGTAGACGGACCGTAAGATCCGCACACTCCGGGGCGTTCGCATGGTCAGCAGGCTTCAGCTCGACGGTTGGCGCGCACCCTCCGACGAGAAGGAGAACAACCAAGGTGCTTGCGAACACGGCAATGCCTCGCGGTGAACGCGGGTGTGGGGTGGCCTTAATCGGGGTGGGCTGGGCATCAGGACGTGGCATCGAGGTTCTCCAAGTGTGGCATCGGCACGGCAACGGATCTCTCGGGGAATGCCTGCGAGAGGTTCGTAAGACGGCTCAGAGAATCAGGTCCGGGACAGCGCCAGTTGCATCAATGACGGTCGAAGACCCCGAAAACGTGTCGAGCGTGAAAACTGAGTCATGTCGCGCATCAGCTCGCGGCCGCGCCCACGCGTGCATCCGATGAGCGTCGGGCCTGTGAGGATCCGCCAGAGCATCACGAAGCTGAACAGCGCTCCTGCAAGGCACAGTGCAGCGCCACCGACCGCTTCAGGAGCCGCGTCATTGCTAGCCAGAAGTCCCCGATCAGCACTAACGATGCTCGACTGCGCTGCAGTTGATGGCAGCTCATCGCTGCTGCGCTCCATGTGGACCGTGGAGGCCACACCGAAAGCAAGCAAGACGATCACCGCAAGACTGAGAATGATGTTCATTATCAGTCCCTGATGATCTTTCACCTTTGCTTGACGCACGGTGAGACTAGTAACCATCTTGACTAGCCTATCGGCGCCGACATCACCTCATCGGCAAAGCGAGGCAAGGTTGGGTGCTAGATCGACGCTTCACCTTCGCCGAGAGCTTCGCGACATCCGTTGATGAGGTCGCAGCGTCGACACCGCCATCAAAGACCAGATCGCTAGGAGCCTGCGTGCGGGGGTGACCTGGCAGGATCGTGATGCTCACCGGACTGGGTCGAAGCGCGAAATGACGCCTCCGCCCGGCCCTCCTACGTCGAGCAGAAGGCCGCATCGCCGCCATGCCTCCACTTCTGGACGATGCTCGCTGGGCGATCGAACGGGCCGCGTGGTCCTCAACCACGACTACCGGATCTGAGCCTGGACAGTTCTCAGAAAGTCGTCCGTTTTGTGTCCGCAAATCCACTTTGTGACCGTGTACATACCCGTAGGAACTCGTAGGAACAGCGAGTTGGTGCCATAGAATCAGGGTTATCAGGTGGAAAGAGGACCTCGCGCCATTAGCGTGAGGTCGCGGGTTCAAGCCCCGCTCCTGCTACAGAATGAAACCCCCGGTTTTCCGGGGGTTTTGTCATATCCGGAACTGTCCCAGCGGTGCATCCGGTGCATCAGCGGTCACGCACCTCTTGACATGCGCCGAGACGGGTGTAGTACTGACACCGAGACCGGCGTGAGCAGCGTGCATGTGGGGTGCACCGGGCGTCGACGCGGATGGGGCAGCGGCCATGGGCGACGCGAATCAGCATGCAGAAGTACCCGAGGATCAGTTCACCGGAAAGGTGATCGTGCGGGGCGATCCGGCGTACGACGACGCGAGAGCGGTGTGGAGCGGGCTGATCGATCGGCATCCGCGGGCGGTCGTCCGCTGCGCCGGCGTCGAAGACGTTCAGGCCGGAATCCGATACGCGCGGACGCGCCGTCCCCGGCGGGCTGTTCTCGCGCACCGGGATCGCCGGGCTCACGCTGGGCGGCGGCTACGGGTGGATCCGCAACATGTTCGGGCTCAGCGCCCGCTCCCTGCGAGACGCTGAGCTGGTCACGGCCGAGGGGATCGTCATCGGGTCGGTGGCAGAGGAAGCGCCCGACCTGCTCTGGGGACTGCGCGGCGGCGGTGGGAACTTCGGCGCCGTCGCCGCCTTCACCTTCGACACCCATCCGGTGCCCGCCCGGAATCACTTCCTCTTCGTCATCCACGACGGCGGCTCGGGCGCAGCCGCCCGGGGCCTGCGGCTGTTCCGCGCATTCTGCGCCGAGGCGCCGAGGAACGTCAGCATGCTCGCCTTCCTCGGCCGGGTGCCGGTGGGAGCCGAGGGCTACCCGCCGGATGCCGCGGGGCGGCAGTTCATCGGATTCGCCGGCCTCTACCTCGGCGATGCCGAAGACGGCCGATCGCTGCTGCGTCCGCTGCACGAGTTCGGCACGCCACTGCTGGACCTCAGTGGTGAGACGGACTACGTCGAGGTCCAGCAGGTCTTCGACGAGGACTACCCCGACGGCGCCCGGTACTACTGGAAGTCGACGAACGTGCTCGACCTGACGGACGACGCGATCGACGCCCTGGTCGCGCTGGCAGAGCGCGCGCCATCGGAGCTGAGCACGATCGACATCTGGCACAGCGGGGGTGCGGCAGCCGAGCCGTTCGACGGCGCCTTCCTGCCCTCGCAGGCTCCCTTCATGGTCGCGCCGGAGGCGAACTGGATCGCGCCCGAGGGCGACACCGCGAACATCGCCTGGGGCCGGGAGGTCGTGGCCGCGTTCGCGCCCCTGTGCTACGGCTCGCGATACCTCAACTTCGCCGGCTTCAACGAGGACGGCGACGCTGAGACGTCGGCATCCTTCCGGCGCAACCTCGCGCGCCTCCAGGGCCTCAAGCGCCGGTGGGATCCGGGCAACCTCTTCCGCCAGAACCAGAACATCGTGCCGTGATCCCTGCGCCGGCGAGTGAGCCGGCGCTCATGCCTCCGGGAAGGCGATCTTGCGCAACAGACCCCGCAGTGTGTCGCGCTCCGCATCCGTGAGCATGCTGTGCTGCCGGTGCTCGGCGCTGATGGTCTCGGCATTCGCCGTCTCGAACAGCCGATGACCGGCATCCGTGGCGACGATGACATTCGCGCGGCGATCCCGCGCGTCGGGCTCACGGATGATGAGCCCCGACGATTCGAGCTGGTCGACCAGCGCCACCACCTGGCTCGGGTCCAGCCGCAGGTACTCGGCGATCTCGCGCTGCGACACCCGGCTGGGGTCGCACGCCAGGGCGAGCACGGAGTAGGAGCGCACCTTCAGCCCGTAGCCAGCGAGCGCCGAGTTGCCGGCCGCACTCGAGACCGCACTCGCTCGTGCCAGCAGGAAGCTCAGCTGGTTCTCGAGGCTCTCGCGGCCGTCGATGGGTGTGCTCACGCGTGACGTCATAGTGGAATCATACATTCATTGAAATCTGGATCATTGACAGACTCAACTAAATGTGGTGTGATCGTCGAAATCAAGGAGGACACATGTCACTGGCAGGCAAAGTCGCCGTCGTCACAGGATCCGGCCGCGGGCTCGGGCTCGCCTACGCTCAGGAACTCGCCCGCCGCGGAGCATCCGTCGTCATCAACGATGTGGACGCCGGCACCGCGGATGAGGCCGTCGCGTCGATCACCGGCGCCGGGGGCCGGGCCGTCGCGGTCGTCGCGCCCGTCGGATCGACCCAGACGGCGAAAGCGCTCGTGGACGGGGCCGTCGAAGCGTTCGGACGACTGGACATCGTCGTCACCAACGCGGGCATCCTGCGCGACACGGTGCTGTGGAAGATGAGCGACGACGACTTCGACGCGGTCATCGACGTGCATCTGCGCGGAACCTTCACAGTCGTGCGCGAGGCAGTCCAGTACATGCGCAAGAACGAGATCGCGGGCCGCATCATCGCCATCGGATCCCCGACCGGCCAGCGCGGCAACTTCGGTCAGACCAACTACGCCGCGGCCAAGGCCGGGATCGTCGGGATGATCCGCACGTGGGCGCTCGAGCTCAAGCGCGCCGGCATCACCGCGAACGCGGTCATCCCGGTCGCCGCCACCGCGATGACCGCGACAGTGCCCTACTTCGCAGCCGCCGTCGAGGCCGACGCCAACGGGCAGCCGATGCCGGACTTCTTCCGCAAGCAGGTCGGCTTCGGCGGCGCGGACGATGTCGCAGGCCTCATCGCCTACCTCGCCTCGGATGCCGCATCGGGCATCACCGGCCAGGCCATCGGAGTCGGCGGCGACCGCCTGCAGGTGTGGTCGCACCCCGAGGCGGCCACCACCGAGTACCGCGACGGTGGGTGGAACTACGACGCGCTGCAGGAGCAGGGCGCCGACCTCATCGCAGCCAACGCGCAGGACGTGGGCGAGAAGTTCCCGGCCCTCCCGGAGGAGCTGCAACCATGACGCGCTACGAGCCCGCCATCGACCTCGCCGCAGTCGCGGCGATCGACATGCACGTGCACGTCGATCAGGACGATCACGGCCACAGCGCACTCCCGCACGATCTCGACGCGGCAGCGCTGCGCTACTTCGGCAGCTCCGAGGGATGGCCGAAGCTCGACGCCGTCGCTGCGCACTACCGCGAGCGCAACATGGCCGCCGTCGTGTTCTCTGTCGATGCCGAGACGCGCCTCGGGCACGCGCCGGTCTCGAGCAGCGAGATCGCCGAAGGCGCGGCACGCAACAACGACGTGCTCATCCCGTTCGGCTCGGTCGACCCGCATCGCGCGAACGCCGTCGACCTGGTCGACCGCCTGCTCACCGAACACGGCGTCCGCGGCTTCAAGTTCCACCCCACCGTGCAGGGCTTCGACCCTGGTGAGGAGCGGTTCTACCCGCTGTACGAGAAGATCCAGGATGCCGGTGTGCCGGCGCTGTTCCACACCGGGCAGACCGGCATCGGGGCCGGGCTCCCCGGGGGACGCGGACTGCGCCTCGGGCTGTCGAATCCGATCCTTCTCGATGGCGTCGCCGCCGACTTCCCCGACCTGCAGATCATCATGGCGCACCCGTCGGTGCCCTGGCAGGAGGAGGCGCTGTCGGTCGCGACGCACAAGCACAACACTTGGATCGACCTGTCGGGCTGGAGCCCTAAGTACTTCCCGAAGGAGCTGGTCCGCTACGCCAACTCCGTCATCAAGGATCGTGTTCTCTTCGGCTCGGACTTCCCCCTGATCACACCGGACCGCTGGCTCAAGGACGCCGAAACCGCCGAGTTGTTCAAGCCCGAGGTGCTCCCCGCCATCCTCAAGGACAACGCCGTCCGACTGCTCGGCCTGGCCGGCTGAACGCCGGATCCGCACCGCTCGAATCTCAGAAGGAGAACCCATGACCACGACGATCGCCTACGCCGACTTCCCCGGACTCCTCGGCAAGGATCTCGGCCACACCGACTGGCTCCAGATCACGCAGGAGCGCATCAACACCTTCGCCGACGCCACCGACGATCACCAGTGGATCCACACCGACCCCGAGCGCGCCCAGGAGGGACCGTTCGGAGCGCCGATCGCGCATGGCTTCCTCACCCTGTCGCTGTTCATCCCGCTCTGGGCATCGTTGCTCGAGGTCGACGGTGTCGGCACCAAAGTCAACTACGGCCTCGACAAGGTGCGCTTCGTCTCGCCGGTCAAGGTCGGCGATCGCATACGCCTCACCGCGACCATCGCCGAGATCACCGAGATCGCCGGCGGCTACCAGTTCGCCGTCGACGGCATGATCGAGATCGACGGCGGCGCCAAGCCCGCAGCGGCGGTCCGCAGCATCCAGCGCTACTACGCCTGACTCATCCAAAACCCGAACACCAGATAACCGCGCAGTTACAAAGGAGTACTGACATGTCCCGCACCCGCACCCTCGCCGTCGCCGCCCTGGCAGCGTCCGCCCTCGTCCTCACCGCGTGCAGCGGAGGATCGCTCAGCGGAGAGGAGCCGAGCTCGGCACCGTCCGGGGGCAGCTCCGGCGACCTCACCCCCGTGACCGTCGGCCTGCTGCCGATCGCCCCCGCCGCCGCTGTGCAGCTGGGCATCGACGAGGGCATCTTCGAGAAGCACGGGCTCGACGTCACCGTGCAGAGCGGACAGGGCGGCGCAGCCTTGCTGCCCGCAGTGTCGAGCCAGTCGATCGAGTTCGCCGTCGGCAACCCGCTCTCGGTGCTCGTCGCCGTCAGCCAGGGGCTCGGCATGGAGATCATCGCCGGCTACTCGGCGATCACCACCCCCGAGCCCAGCGGCATCGTGGTCATGGAGGACTCTGGCATCGACACCTGGGCCGACCTCGAGGGCAAGACGGTCGCGCTGAACGCGGTGAACACACAGGGCGACCTGGGAACGATGGCGATGGTCGAGGCCGACGGCGGCGACCCGAGCAAGGTGTCCTTCACCGAGATCCCGTTCCCCGATCAGCTGGCACAGCTCGAACAGGGGCACATCGACGCGTCCTGGACGCCCGAGCCGTTCCTCACCGCCTCACTCGAGACGCCCGGCGTGAAGTGGCTCGGCGACCCGCTGACCGCGATCGACGACCTGTACACGATGGTCACGTTCACCTCGACCGCCTATGCGGACGCGAACCCCGAGGTGACGGATGCCTTCGCCGCCGCCATCGCCGAGTCGACGGCGCTCGCGATGGACGACGACGAGCTCTACCGCCAGGCGATCGTCGACTACACGGGCATGGATGCGGAGGTCGTGGCGAACATCCGCCTCGAGGCGCTCTCGGGCGACCTCGACCCGAGCATCATCGAAGAGCTCAGCGCGACCGCGCTCAAGTACGGCTTCCTCGACACGGAGCCCGACATGGACGCCGTCATCCGCAAGTGATCACCCGGGTCGGCGCCTCACCGGCGCCGACCCTCCTCCATCGCCAGCCCAACGAAGGACTCGCCATGAGAAACCACGGAATCGGCCGCTGGGTCGAGCGCCGCCGTGAGAAGTCGCGCGGCAGCATCGCCATCGCGTTCCGGGATCAGCATCTCCGGTACGAGGAGCTCGCCGACCGCATCAACCGCCTCGCCGATGCGCTCGCCGCACGCGGTGTGCGCCACGGCGACCGCGTCGCGTACCTCGGCAACAATCATCCGTCCTTCCTCGAGGTGTTCTTCGCCGCGACGACCCTCGGCGCGATCTTCGTGCCGCTGAACACCCGCCTCGCCCCTCCCGAGATCGACTTCTCGCTCGACGACTCGGGCGCGAGCGTGCTGGTCTTCCAGCACTCCCTCACGGATCTCGCCCGGGCGGGCAGCTGGTCGCGGCCCGCCACACGCCGCATCGTCGTCGACGGACCGGCGCCGGCAGCCAGCGTCGAGGAGTACGAGCACGTGCTCGCCTCGGGCGAGAACATGTCGCGCGATGAACCGGTCACCCTCGACGACGCCGCGATGATCCTCTACACCTCCGGCACGACCGGGCGTCCGAAGGGCGCCGTGCTCACGCACGGCAACCTCACCTGGAACTGCTTCAACGTGCTCGTCGACTACGGGGTGAGCCCGGGCGAGAAGGTGCTGCTCATCTCGCCGATGTTCCACGTCGCCTCCCTGGCCAACGGGGCGTTCCCCGCGCTGCTGCAGGGCGGCACCGTCGTGCTGCACGAGACGTTCGACCCCGGCCAGGTGCTGCAGACCGTGCAGCAGGAGCGGATCACGATGCTCTCCGGCGTGCCGACCACGTTCCAGATGCTGCAGGAGCACCCCGACTTCGACACCACCGACATCAGCAGCCTCAGCCACCTCACGTGCGGCGGCTCGGCGATGCCGGAGCGGATGCTGAAGGCGTACGAGGCGCGCGGACTGGGCTTCTCGTGCGGATACGGGATGACCGAGACGGCGCCGGGCGCCACCGCGCTGCCCGCCCACATGGCCGGTCAGAAGATGGGCTCCTCGGGGCTCAAGCACTTCTTCACCGACGTCAAGATCGTCGACGAGAGGGGCGACGAGGTGGCCCCGGGCGTGGTCGGCGAGATCCTCGTCAGCGGCCCGAACGTGATCACGGAGTACTGGCAGCGCCCCGATGCGACGGCAGCGGGCATCGTCGACGGCTGGTTCCACTCCGGCGACCTCGGCTACGTCGACGAGGACGGGTACATCTACATCTCCGACCGCCTGAAGGACATGATCATCTCCGGCGGCGAGAACATCTACTCCGCCGAGGTCGAGGGCATCATCATGGAGCTGTCCGAGGTGGACGCCGTCGCCCTGATCGGCGTGCCCGACGAGCGCTGGGGCGAGATCCCGCTCGCCGTCGTGCAGCTCAAGCCCGGCGCATCCCTCGCCGACGACGCGATCGCCGCGCACCTGACGGGGCGACTCGCCAAGTACAAGATTCCCAAGCAGGTCCACTTCGTGGACGAGCTCCCGCGGACGGCGAGCGGCAAGGTCCGCAAGGCGGATCTGCGCGCAGGGCTCGTCCGCTGACCCGAGATCCCGAAGGGAGACAACGATGTCACTGGCCCCACCCGGCGAACAGACGGTCACCACCGTGGTCGCCGTCGCGCAGGCCCGCTCGCAGCGCAAGAAGTTCCGCATGCGTCGCGCGGTTCTCGGACTCTGCGGCGTGCTCGTGCTGCTCATCATCTGGGAGATCGCCGCGCGCGTCGGCGCCGTCGATGCGCGGTTCCTGCCTCCGCCGACCGAAGTGCTCCCGCGTCTGGTCCAGATCTTCGCGCTGACCGATTTCTGGACGGCCGTGGGCGACACGATGATCGCCTGGGGCATCGGCCTCGCGATCGCATTCGTCGCCGCCACCGTCCTCGGCGTCGTGATCGGCCTCTCGCCGTTCCTTCGACGGGCCACGAACTCGACGGTCGAGTTCCTGCGCCCGATCCCGTCGGTCGCGCTCATCCCGCTCGCCTCGCTGCTGTTCGGGGCTGCGCCCTCGGCGGCGATCCTGCTGATCGTCTACGCATGCTTCTGGCAGATCTTCATCCAGGTTCTCTACGGCGTCGCCGATGTCGACCACGTCGCGATGAGCACGGGCCGCAGCTACGGCTTCAGCCGGTGGCAGCGCATGCGGGACATCGTGTTCCCGACCGCACTGCCGTACCTGATGACCGGTCTGCGACTGGCGGCATCCGTCGCGCTGATCCTCGCGATCACCGCGCAGCTGATCATCGGGACCCCCGGCCTCGGACAGGTCATCGTGCAGGCGCAGAACGCCAGGCAGTACACCACCATGTACGCGCTCGTGCTGGCGACCGGGCTGCTCGGCGTCGTGATCAACATCGGCGCCCGGATGCTCGAGCGGCGTCTGCTCTCATGGCACCACTCGGTTCGAGAGGACATCCCGTCATGAAGAAGACACTCGTCTCCCTGGCATACCTGCTGGGGCTTCCGGCCATCCTCGTCGCGCTGTGGTGGGTCTCGGCGCTCATCGCACCGAGCTTCTTCGTCCCCACCCCCGGCGAACTCGCCGTGACGTTCGTCGAGACCTGGATCGGGCCGCGGCTGTGGGTCGACATCCTCCCGAGCGTCACGCGCTTCGCGATCGGCGTCGTCGTGGCGATCGTCATCGGGGTGCTGCTGGGGCTGCTGGTCGGCCTCAACCGTGACCTGCGTGCATTCGCCGATCAGGTGTTCGAGTTCTTCCGCGCCCTGCCGCCGCCGGTGCTGATCCCGGTGCTCCTGCTGCTGTTCGGACCGACCGACGCCATGAAGATCCTCGTGATCATCCTCGCCGCCGTGTGGCCGGTGCTGCTGAACACCATCGAGGGTGTCCGTGCGGCCGACCCGGTGCAGACCGACACGAGCCGCTCCTACGGCATCCACGGCTTCAATCGCATCCGCTATCAGGTGCTGCCCTCGGCGGCCCCGCAGATCATGACGGGTATCCGTCAGTGTCTGCCGATCGGGCTGATCATGATGGTCATCTCCGAGATGTTCGCGACCTTCGCCGGCCTCGGCTTCTCGATCATCCAGTTCCAGCGCCGATTCGCGATCCCGGAGATGTGGTCCGGGATCCTCGTGCTCGGGCTGCTCGGATTCGCCGTCGCCCTGATCTTCCGCGTCGCAGAACGACGCGTCCTGCGCTGGTACCACGGACTGAAGGACCTTGAGAATGCTCCCTGAAACCTCCTCCCCGCTCCAGACCGTCTCGCACGGCCGCACCCTCCCCGCTGAGCAGACCCTGCTGTCGGTGCGGGGCCTGAAGAAGGTGTACCGCACCGACGGCGGCGACGTCGAAGCCGTGCGCGATCTCACCTTCGACCTCGGCAAGAACGAGCTGACCTGCCTGGTCGGACCCTCGGGCTCGGGCAAGACGACGTTGCTCAAGTGCATCGCAGGCCTCCTCGAACCCACGAGCGGCGAAGTGATCCTCGACGGCAAGAGGGTCATCGCGCCGCCCAAGAAGATGGCCGTCGTGTTCCAGGAGTACGGCCGGTCGCTGTTCCCGTGGCTGCGGGTCGCGGACAACGTCGAGCTGCCGCTGAAGAACGCCGGCGTCCCGAAGGCGGAGCGCAAGGCGCTCGTCGAGGAGGCGCTGGCCAACGTCGGCCTCGCCGACGTGCCGCGCTCGTACCCCTGGCAGCTCTCCGGCGGCATGCAGCAGCGCGTCGCGATCGCGCGCGCCATCGCCTATCAGCCCGAGGTCCTGCTCATGGACGAGCCGTTCGCGGCCGTCGACGCGCAGACCCGTGCCGACCTCGAGGACCTGGTGCGCGGCGTGCGCGAACGGCTGGGGCTGTCGGTGCTATTCGTCACCCACGACATCGAAGAGTCGGTGTATCTGGGGGAGCGCGTGATCATGCTCTCGAGCTCGCCGACCGTCGTGCAGGAGGACCTCATCGTCGATCTGCCGCCGCAGCGCGATCAGCTCGAGACGCGGTCGATGCAGCGGTTCACCGAGCTGCGTCACCACGTGTACGAGCAGATCCAGCGCGCCAAGAAGGGGTACCGGCCGGACGGCCCGGCACCGAAGTGACCGCGTCCGGGGGCAGTGGGGGATCTGCCCCCGGCGCGGTCGCGCAGCCGGGAGGGATCCGTCCCGGCCTGATGGCCGCGCTCGGATTCGTCGGCATGGCAGGTTCGGTCTCGACTGATCTGTACCTGCCGGCCTTCCCCGGCATCGCCGCGGACTTCGGTGTCAGCGCAACGGCGGTGCAGTTCACGCTCACTGCGTTCCTGATCGGCGCGGCATGCGGTCAGCTGCTCATCGGCGCCATGTCGGATGCCGTCGGCCGGCGCCGAACGCTGCTGATCGCGCTCACCGCGTTCGCGGTGTGCGGATACGTCGCGGCCCTCAGCCCGACCTTCGGGATGCTGGTGGCCGTCAGGGCTCTGCAGGGGTTCGCCGGTGCAGCCGGTGCGGTGCTCGCCCGCGCCGTGATCTCCGATCTCGCTGACCGGGATGCGGCCCTGCGCGGATTCAGCGCGCTGTGGGCGATGACGGCTCTGGGACCGGCGATCGCGAGCCCGCTCGGCGCGCTGCTTGCCACCGCAGGCGGGTGGCGCGCGGCGCTGACCGGGCTCGCGGTGGTCGCCACGGCGATGCTCATCAGCAGTGCGCTGCTGATCCCGGAGTCGCTGCCGGCCGAGCGCCGCCATCCGCTCTCGTTCGCCCCTCTGGCGCGCAACGTCGGCGGTCTGGTGCGGGTGCCCGCGTACGTCGCTCTCACGCTCGCGTTCGCGGCGGGGTACGCCTCGCTCATGGTGTACATCAGCTCGTCGTCGTTCATCGTGCAGGGCGTGTTCGGAGCAGGGCCCGGCGGCTACGCCCTGACCTTCACGTACTCGTCCCTCGTGATCATGGCCGGTGCGTGGGCGAGCGGCCGCGCGGCGACGAGACTCGGCGCGCTCCGTGTACTGCGCGGCGCGCAGGCGCTCGCCGTGCTGGCCGCGTCGGTCGCCGCGGGGCTCGCGCTGACCGGGGTGCTCGGGTTCGTCTCGTACCTGGTGCTGGTGGGATGCTTCGCACTCGGGTGCGGCGGCATCCTCTCGTGTGCCTCCGCGCTCGCGCTCGGGCGCGCACCGCATGCCCGAGGTGCGGCGTCGGCGCTGCTCGGGTTCACGCAGTTCGCCCTGGGCGCTGCGGCCTCGCCCCTGGGAGGGCTGATGGGCGCTGGCAGCGCGGTGCCGGCGACGGTCGCGATGAGCGTGCTGGCGACCACCGGGCTGGTGGCCGGGGTGACCTTCCGGCGATCCGGGGAGTGATCAGCTCGGACGATGATCAGCTCGGGCGCGTGATCTTGCGCCCGATGATCTCCTTCATGATCTCGGTCGTGCCGCCGAAGATCGTCGCCACCCGCGAGTCGAGGTAGTCGTGCGCGACCGGGTACTCCTTCATGTATCCGTACCCGCCGTGCAGCTGCAGCGCGCGCTGGATGACCCGCTGGTGCAACTCGGTGACCCACCACTTGGCCATCGCGGCGGTGGTCTCGTCGAGGGCGTGGCCGGATGCCTCGAGGATGCAGCGGTCGATGAAGACCTGCGCGATCTGGATCTCGGTGGCGAGCTCGGCGAGATAGAAGCGGTTCGCCTGGAAGTCGGCGATCCGCTGGCCGAACGCCTGGCGCTGCATGGAGTGCTCCAGGGCGCCGTCGAAGGTCGACCTCATGCGCGCCATCGACGTCACCGCGATGTGCAGACGCTCGACGGAGAGGTTCTGCCGCATCTGCGTCCAGCCCGCGCCCTCGGAGCCGAGGATGCTGCTGCGGGGCACGCGGACGGCTTCGAACGAGAGCTCTGCGGTGTCCTGCGCCGACAGGCCGATCTTCTGCAACGGGCCCGTGCGCGTGAAGCCGGGGGTGTCGGCGTCGACGATGATCAGGCTGATGCCCGAGCGGCCGGCCTCGGGGTCGGTGCGGGCTGCGACGATGAACGTGTCGGCGAGCAGGCCGTTCGAGATGAACGTCTTGGCGCCGTTCAGGATGAGCTCGTCGCCGTCCGGTCGCGCGGTCGTCGTGATGCCTGCGAGATCGGAGCCCGCGCCGGGCTCCGTCATGGCGATCGCACCGATCTTCTCGCCGGCGATCAGGGGCGCCAGCCACCGTCGGTTCTGCTCGTCCGAGCCGAAGGCGATGAAGTACGGCGCGACGAGGTCGTTGAAGCCGCACAGAGACATCGACACGGCCGTGGCGCCGACGCGCGCGAGCTCTTCGATGACGATCGCGTTGAAGCGGAAGTCGTCCACGCCGCCCCCGCCGAACTCCTCGGGTGCCGACATGCCGAGGATTCCGGTCTCTCCGGCCCTGCGGAACAGTTCTCGATCGACGCGTCCCGCGGCCGCCCACTCCTCCAGTCGGGGGACGACCTCCTTCTCCGTGAAGCGGCGCACGACGTGACGGAACTCGTCATGCTGTTCATCGAAGATCTCACGCTTGAGAAATGATTGCATTTCTCAATAATAGAACTCGCCCTCGTTCTTGCCAAGGGCTAGTTTCGGACGTCTGACGCCTGCTGTCGACCGGCCCCGTGTCGTAGTCTTCCATTTCATGGAGCTGCGGTGGATGCGGTCGTTGGTCGCGGTCGCCACCGAGCGCAACTACGGGCGTGCGGCGATCGCCCTGCATGTCAGTCAGCCCGCCGTGAGCCAGCAGATCCGCAAGCTCGAGACCGAGGTGAGCGTCCGGCTGATCGAGCGCAGCACGCGCAGCGTCTCGCTGACACCGGCGGGGGAGGCGTTCCTGCCCCTCGCGGTCAAGGCGCTGAAGAAGGCCGACGACGCGATCCGCGCCGCACACAACTCCGAACGCGACGACCACGGCATCGTGCGCATCGGCTTCGCGGGTGCCATGGGAGCCCCGTTCGTCGCGGAGATCGCCCGGCGGGTCAGGCAGCAGCATCCGGGGATCGAACTGCAGTTCCAGGCGCAGCTGGCCAGCGGCGTCGTGATGGACCTCCTGAGCACCGGAGACCTCGACATCGGCTTCACCGCGGACGCCCGCCCCGTGCGCGGCGTGCGGTCCGCGGAGCTCCGATCCGACGGCCAGACGATCCTCGAGCTCGCAGCGGAGCGCGAGGCCCCCGTCTACGCATACGAGTTCGCTCAGCCGACCGACATCCTGGGCGGTCTCCTCGGCGCCTGCCACTCTCTCGACCTCGCCTACGTCTTCGCCAACGCCGACCGTTCGGCGTTCACGGGCACGGACCCCGCCCGCGGCGAGGTGTCGCAGAGCATGGCCCTCGCCTGGGCGTCGTTCGCGCGCACCGTATCGCCGCAGCATCCGGGCATTCCCGAGTGGCCCGCATACGCGCCGGAGGCCCCGGTCGTGATGCGGATCGCGCACGAGTGGCAGGCGCAGCCGGTGCGTCAGCGGGTGGGGGACCGGGCCGTCGCCTGAATTCTCCCGGCGCGCTGCCGATCGCCCGTATCCTGGATCGATCGACGGTGAAGGGGCGACGATGGCTGACAAGAGCGCTGATCGGGCCGCGCGAGCGGCGCAGGATTCCACCGTGTTCGAGGTGTTCGCTCGCGTCGGCTACGTGGTCCTCGGCATCCTGCACCTGCTGATCGGGGTCATCGCGATCTCGATCGCCACGGGCGGCGGCGGGGAGGCCGACCAGGGTGGCGCCCTGGCGCAGATTCAGAAGTCTCCGTTCGGTGTCGTTCTGCTGTGGGGCATCGTCATCGGGCTCGCAGCGCTCGCTGCCTGGCAGGTCGCGGAGATCTTCCTCGAACGCGACCCCGACCGCCGGAAGAGATGGGTGCATCGGGTGAAGTTCATCGGGACCGCTATCACCTACCTCGCCATCTCAGGCACCGCGCTGGTCTACGCCCTCGGCGGCCGGTCCGACTCATCGGAGTCCTCGCAATCGCTCAGTGCGCGCCTGCTCGCGGTGCCGGCGGGCGTCGCACTGCTCGTCGCGATCGGACTCGTGGTGACAGGGATCGGCATCGCCTTCGTCGTGCGCGGAATCACGCGCGCGTTCGAGGAGGACCTCGATCTTGCCACCGGCGCGGGGCGCACGGGCATCCTGACGCTCGGCGTCGTCGGATACGTCGCCAAGGGGATCGCCGTCGGCGTGACCGGAATCCTTTTCGTCGTCGCGGCGCTCATGCACGACCCCGAAGCTGCCGGAGGTCTGGATGCGGCACTCCGAGCGCTCGCCGGACTCCCGTTCGGCGTCGTCATCCTGTGGGGCGTCGGGGCCGGCCTGATCCTGTACGGGCTGTTCTGCTTCGCCCGCGCCCGCTACGCGCGGATGTGAGGCGCGTCGCCTACTGGAACGCGCGCAGTCGCAGGCTGTTGCCGACGACGAAGACGCTCGAGAACGCCATGGCCGCTCCGGCGAGCATCGGGTTCAGCATCCCGAGGGCGGCGACCGGAATGGCGGCGACGTTGTAGGCGAAGGCCCAGAAGAGGTTCGTCTTGATGGTGCCGAGCGTTCGGCGCGACAGGCGGATCGCGTCGACAGCGCTGCGCAGGTCGCCGCGGACGAGCGCGATGTCGGATGCCTCGATAGCAACATCCGTGCCGGTTCCCATCGCCAGTCCCAGGTCGGACTGCGCCAGCGCCGGGGCGTCGTTGATGCCGTCGCCGACCATCGCGACCACTCGGCCCTCGGACTGCAGGCGCTGCACGACGGCGACCTTGTCCTGCGGCAGCACCTCGGCGATCACCTCGTCGATCCCGACTTCGGCGGCGATGCGACGAGCGGCGGCGGCGTTGTCGCCGGTCAGCAGGATCGGGCGGAGACCGAGTGCGCGCAGACCTCTGATCGCCTCCGCGCTGGTGGGCTTCACGGTGTCGGCGACGACGAGGATGCCGCGGGCTGCGCCGTCCCAGCCTGCGACGACCACGGTCTTGCCCTCGCTCTCGGCCCGCTCCTTCGCGACCGCGACCTCGGGGGAGAGCGCCAGGCCCCAGTCGGCGAGCAGCGACTCGCGGCCGACGACGATGCTGCGGCCGTCTGCGACGCC
>NZ_CAHJXQ010000014.1 GCF_903645325.1 Microbacterium tenebrionis | reverse complement strand
AGCCGAAGGACGCGGACGCCGCATCCGGATCGGACTCCGAAGCGGCGGCCGATGCGAAGGAGAAGCGCACTGAGCGACGGGCGCTGAAGCGTCGCCGCCTTCTGGTGCTGCCGGCGCTGGGACTCGCCGGCCTCATGTTCGCCGGCTGCTCGAGCGACTCCTGGCCGCAGTTCGACGCGGCCACCCCGACGCCGACCCCGACGCAGACCGTCATCACGCCCGAGAACCAGAAACCGCCGGCAGTGACCCAGGCGCAGGCCTCCCGCATCCTGCAGAGCATCTCCACGACGATCGAGCAGGCCGACGCCGATCGCGACATCGACCTGGCGGGTACCCGCCTTTCGGGCATGGCGCTCGATGCTCGCAGCACGGACTACACGCTGCGCGGGACCCTGGCCGATCGTGAGCCGCCCGCGGCCATTCCGACCGAGGCGATCGAGGTACTGCTTCCGCAGGCCACCGACGAGTGGCCGCGCACCGTGCTCGTACTCAGCAAGAGCAAGAGCGACGACACGATTGCGCCGACCATCCTCACGATGACCCAGGCAGACCCGTGGTCGAACTACATGGTCACGAACATCGCCGAGATGCAGGCGTCGACCGAGATCCCGCAGCTCGCGCCGGCGTGGCTCGGGACGAGCCTGATCACCGAGAACGCCGCGGCCTTCCTCACCCTCGCCCCCGACGAGCTCGCAACCGCTTTCGCGGACGTCGTGGATTCGGGGGAGAAGAGCGAGTACTACGGCTCGTTCGATCCGGTCGCGCTCTCGCTCGCGGACTCCATCGTGCAGAGCCGCAACGCCGTGACTCAGGCCCTCGCCGACGGCGGCGCCGCCGAGACGTCGCAGGCGGCTTTCGACGTCGCTCCCAGCGACGATCCCGCTGTCGCGATGGCGACGCTCGACAGCGGCGCGATCGTCGCTGTCTCGCTCGTCGATCAGGAGAAGATCACGCCGAAGACATCCGATGCGGTGATCCGTTTCGGCGAGAACCCCGAGGCGAAGGCGCTGACCGGTGCCGAGGAGGCGTCGAATGGCGTCGTGACGACCTACGGTCTGCAGCTGTTCTTCTCCGTGCCCAGCCAGGGCTCGACCGAGCAGGTCCGCCTGCTCGCCGTGCACCAGGACATCCTCAACGTGGAAGTGATCAATTGAGCGACATCTCCCCGGCCGCCCTGCGTGGCGCCGTCGACCTCTCGTCCCTGCGCAATCGGCCGGCGGCCCCGGCGAATCCGGCCTCCGCGCCCGATGGCGACCAGACACCGGTGCAGGGCGGGCTCATCGTCGATGTGACGGATGCCACGTTCGGACAGGTTCTGGAGCTTTCACGCACGGTCCCCGTCGTCGTCGATCTGTGGGCAGAGTGGTGCGGGCCGTGCAAGCAGCTCAGCCCCATCCTCGAGAAGGTCGTCACCGAACTCTCCGGCCGGGTCGTGCTCGCCAAGGTCGACGTCGACGCCAATCCGCAGCTGGCCCAGAGCTTCCGCGCGCAGTCGATCCCGATGGTCGTGGCGCTCATCGCCGGACAGCCCGTGCCGATGTTCACGGGAGCCGTGCCCGAGGAGCAGGTGCGCCAGGTCTTCGACCAGCTCCTGCAGGTCGCGGCGCAGAACGGCGTGACCGGCGCGTCGACGTCACGGGCGAGGCGGACGCGCAGGGCGCCGACGAGCCTCAGGAGGCCCCGCTCCCTCCGTTGCAGGCCGAGGCGTTCGCCGCGATCGAGCGCGGCGACTACGCGGCTGCGATCGCGGCGTACGAGAAGGCGCTGGCTGAGAACCCGCGCGATGAGGATGCTCGTGCAGGGCTCGGACAGGTCCGCCTGCTCGATCGCGTGCAGGGACTGGATCTGCAGGAGGCCCGCGCAGCCGCGGCAGCAGCCCCGCAGGACGTTCAGGCGCAGTTCGCCGTGGCCGACCTGGACATCTCGGGCGGGCACGTCGAAGACGCCTTCGGCAGGCTCCTCGACCTGTTCGCCGCACTGCCGTCCGACCAGCGCGCACTCGTGCGCGAGCGGCTGGTAGAGCTGTTCGGCCTCATCGGCGCGGACGACCCGCGCGTCACCGCAGCCCGCAACAGGCTCTCGTCGCTGCTGTTCTGACGCCGGTCCTCAGCTGCGCTCCGGCCGGTAGCGCAACCAGAGCGTCGACAGCGGGGGGAGGGTGATCTTCGCCCTGGGTGTGCCGAGGCGGTCCGACGCGTGCGCGGCGACGCGTCCATAGTTGCCGATGCCGGATCCGCCGTACTCGGTGGCGTCGGTGTTCAGGATCTCCTCCCACACACCGGCGACGGGCAGATCGATCTCGAGGTTCGCGCGCTCGACGCCGGCGAAGTTGCTGGCCACGACGACGCGCCCGCCGTGCAGGTCGCGCCGCTCGAAGACGATCACCGTGGGATCCCAGCTCGGCGCCCCGAGCCTGCGGAAGCGGGTGCTGTCGCCGTCGCGCTCCCACAGCGGCGCCGTGCCACGGTAGACGGCGTTCATGGCGCCGACGAATCGCTGAAGCTGTGCATGCGCCGGCTGATCGAGCAGCCACCAGTCCAGCGGGCGGCTCTCGGACCATTCGGACAGCTGCCCGAACTCCTGCCCCATGAACAGCAGGTTCTTGCCTGGGTGGCCCCACATGTAAGCGAGATAGGCGCGAACGTTCGCGAGCTTGTGCGCATGGTCGCCCGGCATCTTCGAGAGCAGACTGCCCTTGCCGTGCACGACCTCGTCGTGACTGATCGGCAGGAGGTAGTTCTCGCCGAAGGCGTACACGAACGAGAACGTCATCTCGCCCTCGTGGTGGGAGCGGTACATCGGATCGCGGGAGATGTACTGGAGCGAGTCGTTCATCCAGCCCATGTTCCACTTGAACCCGAAGCCGAGACCGGCCTGATCGGTGCGGGCCGTGACGCCGGGGAAGCTCGTCGACTCCTCGGCGATCATGATGATCCCGGGGTGGGCGCGGTACGCGGTGGCGTTGACCTCCTGCAGGAACCGGATCGCCTCGAGGTTCTCGCGCCCGCCGTGCACGTTCGGCTCCCACTCGCCGTCACGGCGCGAGTAGTCGAGGTACAGCATGGATGCCACGGCATCCACGCGCAGTCCGTCGATGTGGAACTCCTCGAACCAGTACAACGCGTTCGCCACGAGGAACCCGCGCACCTCCGGGCGCCCGTAGTCG
This sequence comes from Microbacterium tenebrionis, assembly GCF_903645325.1. GTDB lineage: Bacteria > Actinomycetota > Actinomycetes > Actinomycetales > Microbacteriaceae > Microbacterium > Microbacterium tenebrionis. Next base: position 35,448 of record NZ_CAHJXQ010000014.1, on the reverse strand, counting down.
AAGATCAGGGTGCCCCAGTCCTGGTGCTCACCGCGGCGGGGATCCGGATGCTCGTAGAGCGGCCGCCCATCGAACCGCGCCAGCGCGAAGTCGTCCTTGGGGAAGTGGCCGGGCACCCAGTCCAGGATGACGCCGATCCCAGCCTGATGAAGCCGGTCGATGAGATACCGCAGGTCGTCGGGCGTCCCGAACCGGGCCGTCGGGGCGTAGTAACCGGTGACCTGGTAACCCCACGACCCCCCGAACGGATGCTCCGCGAGAGGCATGAACTCGACGTGGGTGAATCCCGTCTCGGTGACGTGCTCGATGAGCGGATCCGCGATCTCGCGATAGCCGAGTCCCTCCCGCCAGGATCCGAGGTGGAGTTCATAGATGCTCATCGGCTGGGCGACCGCGTGGGTCGCCGCGCGGCGCGTCATCCAGGCGCCGTCCTTCCAGCTGTACGCGGAGAACGGGACGACCGAGGCCGTCTCGGGCGGCACCTGAGTGCGCTGCGCCATCGGATCGGCTTTGAGGATCCACGCCCCGTCCGGTGTGAGGATCTCGTACTTGTACGTCATCCCCGGGGACGCACCGGGGATGAACAGCTCCCAGACGCCGCTCGAGCCCATCGAGCGCATGCTGTGGCCCTGGCCGTTCCATCCGTTGTGGTCTCCCACGACGCGGACCGCCCGCGCATTCGGGGCCCACACGGCGAATGCCACGCCGATCTCGCCGTCGAGGAGGTGCGCGCCCGCGCCCAGCACCTCCCACAGCCGTTCGTGCCTGCCCTCGCTCAGGAAGTGCAGATCGAGCTCGCCGATCGACGGCAGATGGCGGTAGGGATCGCCCGCCGTCTGCTCGTCTCCGCCCTCGTAGACGGTCACGAGTTGATACGGCACCGGCGCACCGAGGTGGTCGCCCTGCCATATGCCGTCAACGGCATGCTGGAGGGGGACGCGTGTGCCGTTCTTGAGGAGCGCGACCACGCTCTCGGCGAGCGGACGCAGGGCTCGGATCGTGGTCGATGTGCGCCCGGCGGAATCGATGGTCGGGTGGGGACCGAGGACATCATGCGGTGCGTGGTGGGCGCCGGCGGCGACGGCCGCCCAGTCGGCGGGGACATGCGGCTTCGTCATGGCGCTCATGGGCGGCCCTTCACGTGGAGGATGTGCACGGGCTCGGCGAACGCGTCGAGCCGGACGTAGTCGTGATCGGTCCAGGTCCAGGTCGCACCGGTGACGAGGTCCTCGACCTCGAACGGATCACCGGGTTCGACCCCCCACACCCGCGTGTCGAGATGGATCGTGGTCTCGCGGACGGAATGCGGGTCGACGTTGACCACGACGATCAGCGTGTCGGCCTCTCCGGTGCCGGTGAACGCCGCGTCAAGGTGCTTCGAGTACACGAGCACGGCGTCATCGTCGCTCCAGTGCACGCTCAGGTTGCGCAGCTGGCGCAGCGCGGGGTGTGCACGGCGGATCTCGTTCAGCCTTCGGAGATACGGCGCGAGGGAATCGCCGGCGGCTTCGGCCCCGGCGAAGTCCCGCAGCTTGTACTCGTACTTCTCGTTGTCGATGTTCTCCTCGGAGCCGGGTCGCGCGACGTTCTCGTACAGCTCGTAGCCCGCGTACACCCCGTACGTGGGAGCGGCGGTCGCGGCGATCGCCGCGCGGATCCGGTACGCGGCGCGGCCGCCGAACTGGAGGTACTCCGTGAGGATGTCGGGTGTGTTCACGAAGAGGTTCGGGCGCAGGTAGTCGGCGGTGTCGACGGCGAGACCGGTGAGGAATTCCTCGAGTTCGCGCTTGGTGTTCCGCCACGTGAAGTACGTGTAGCTCTGCTGGAATCCGGCCGCGGCCAGCCCCCGCAGCGGCGCGGGCCGGGTGAACGCCTCGGCGAGGAAGACGACGTCCGGATCGATCTCGGTGACGCGGGCTATCAACCACTCCCAGAACTGGAGCGGCTTGGTGTGCGGGTTGTCGACGCGGAAGATCCGCACGCCCTGGGCGATCCAGTGCTGGACCACGCGCAGAACCTCCTGACGGAGACCCTCCGGGTCGCCGTCGAAGTTCAGCGGATAGATGTCCTGGTACTTCTTCGGCGGGTTCTCCGCATACGCGATCGTGCCGTCGGGGAGGGCAGTGAACCAATCCGGATGCTCGGCGACCCAGGGATGATCAGGGGATGCCTGCAGCGCGAGGTCCAGGGCGACCTCGATGCCCCTGCGGCGTGCTTCGCCCACGAAATGCCGGAAGTCGGCGGCGTTCCGAGGTCGGGGTGGACGGCGTCGTGCCCGCCCGCGGCGGCGCCGATGGCCCAGGGGGAGCCGGGGTCGCCGGGTCCGGCGTGCAGCGTGTTGTTCGGCCCCTTGCGGTGCGTCCGTCCGATCGGGTGGATGGGCGGGAGGTACAGCACCTCGAACCCCATGTCGGCGACGCGCTGGAGGCTGGCTGCGGCTGTGCGGAACGTTCCGCTCGTGATGCTGCCGTCCTTCTCCTGCTTCGCGCCCTCGGAACGCGGGAAGAACTCGTACCAGGCGGCGACCCCGGCGACCGTGCGTTCGACGAGGAGGCGGTGCTCCTTCGTCTGGGACGACAGCGACATCAGCGGCCGTTCGGCGAAGAGGGCCGCCAGATCGGCATCCGTGGCGATGGCCAGGGCGGCCTCGGCATCACCATCGTCGAGCAGCGCGGAGAACCTGGCCAGAGTCGACCGTTCGGCCGCCGGGCGGGTCCTGTCGGTCGCGGCGTCGGCGAGAAGGTCGCGTCCGAGCGCCGCCATCACCGGCGCGTCGACGCCTGCGGCGATCTTCACGGCCGCGGCGTGAGCCCAGGTCGCGAAGTCGTCCGCGAACGCCTCGAAGCGATAGCGCCACGGACCCTGCGCGTCGAGCGCGATGTCGGTCGACCAGCGGTCGGTGCCGTCGGCCAGCGCCGTCAGCCGATGCAGCGACTTCTCGCCGTCCGGTGCGGTCAGGCGCACGTGCACGCCGATCCGGTCATGCCCCTCCCGGAAGGCGACGACGCTGAACGGCACGACCTCTCCGGCGAAGGATTTCGCCGCGAAACCGCCCGGCGCGGCGGGCCGCGCATCCGCGAGGGGGATGCGGCCGGTCAGCGTGCCCGGCGACGGTGTCGCGGCCCGGGGCCGCAGAGGGATCTGAGCGGGGCTCCGAAGCGCCGCGGGACGTTTGCCAGAACGTGCTGCCACACCCCGAATGTACCGTGCCGCGGTGCCGCGCAGAACCCGTCGTCGGGCGCGCGCCGACTAATCGACGCGGAACAGGCGCATGGACGTGCCGGGGGTGGGCACGAGATCTCCCGGAGCGAACTTCTCCATCGCGTCGCTCGGCCGCTCGTCGGCGCTGGACCAGAGCGAGACGAACGTCGTCGCGCCGTCGATCTCCGGCAGCCGGACGTCGGTGGGGGACTCCGTGCCGTGCACGATCAGCAGGATGCGGTTGACCGGCTCGTCGACGGGCGTGGACTCGGCCACGTACTGCAGTGTTCGGCTTCCCGGATCCGTCCAGTGCGTCTCATCCATCGTCTCGCCGCTCTGGTTGTACCAGTCCATGACCGACGCGTTGGGGGTGTGGACGTCGCGCCGTGCGTATCGCGACGGTCGCAGTGCCGGGTTCTCGCGCCGCAGGCGCGTGAGAGCCGCCACGTGCGCGCGCAGGTCCTCCTGCCAGGGGTCGAGCTCCCAGCTCAGCCAGGTCATGGGGGAGTCCTGCGCATAGGCGTTGTTGTTGCCGCGCTGCGTGCGCCCGGTCTCGTCGCCGGCGGTGATCATCGGGATGCCCGCCGAGAGCAGCAGGGTGCCGAGGAGGTTCCGCATGGCCTTCCGGCGAGCGGCGCCGATCGCGGGATCGTCGGTCGGGCCCTCGACGCCGTGATTGAACGCCCTGTTGGTGTCGGCGCCGTCGCGGTTCTCCTCGCCGTTGGCCTCGTTGTGCTTGATGTCGTAGCTGACGAGGTCGTGCAGCGTGAAGCCGTCGTGCGCGGTGATGAAGTTGACCCCGGCGAGAGGCCCGCGCTCCTTGCTGAACGTGTTGGACGAGCCGGCGAGGCGCGTCGCGAAACCGCCGATGCCGACCGGTGCCGACGCCCGCCGCGCGTAGTCGATGTCGCTGAGCCAGAAGTTGCGCACGCGGTCGCGGTAGCGGTCGTTCCACTCGTGCCAGCCCGGCGCGAAGTTCCCGGTCTGCCAGCCGCCGAGCCCCACATCCCAGGGCTCGGCGATGAGCTTGGCGCCCGCCAGAGCCGGATCGTCCCGGATCGCCAGCAGCAACGGGTGCTCGCGGGAGTACTCGTGCGCGGCATCCCGGCCGAGGGCAGCGGCGAGGTCGAAGCGGAAGCCGTCGATCTGCATCTCGTTCGCCCAGTAGCGGAGCGAGTCCAGGACCAGACGCGCGCCGGCATCCGTCGCGGTGTTCAGCGTGTTGCCGCATCCGGTGGTGTCGATGTACGCGCCGTCCGGCTGCTGTCGGTAGTAGGTCGCGTTGTCGATGCCGCGCAGGCTCGACCGCGGTCCGCCGATGCCCTCTTCGGACGTGTGGTTGTACACCACGTCGAGGATCACCTCGAGGCCGGCCTCGTGCAGCAGCTTCACCATGCCCTTGAACTCGGCGAGCACAGCCTCGGGGCCCTGCTTGCGCGCCTCGTCGGTGGCGTAGGCGGCGTGCGGGGTGAAGAAGTTGAGGGTGTTGTATCCCCAGTAGTTCGTCAGACCCCGCTCGAGCAGACGCGGCTCGGGCACGAAGGCGTGCACGGGCAGCAGTTCGATCGAGGTGACGCCGAGCGAGCGGAAGTGCTCGATCATCGCCGGGTGCGCGAGGCCCGCGTACGTGCCGTGCAGCGCCGGCGGCATGTCGGGATGCCGTTTGCTGACGCCCTTGAGATGGGCTTCGTAGATGACAGTGCGGTCCAGGGGGACGCGGGGTTTCGCGATCCCGCCCCAGTCGAAGCCGTCCTCGATGACGACCGAGCGCCAGTCCTCGTAGCCCGTGCCCTGGGCGAGTCCGCGTCCGTAGGGGTCGAGCAGGAGCGTCTCGGGGTTGAACATGTTGCCGGGCCCGTGCGGGCCGCCCACCCGAAGCGCGTACCGGGTGCCCGGCCGCAGAAGGGGAGTGGTGATCTCCCACACCCCGTCGGGATCGCGCTCGAGGGCCGCCTCGTCGGTGACCCAGTCCAGATCGGTCTCGTCGAACACGACCAGTTCGATGGATGAGGCGTTCTGCGACCAGACGCGCAGGGTCGCGACGCCGTCGTGCAGGCGCACGCCGAGGTGATCGAGGGCAGCACCGCCTGGGGCTGTGAATTCGGGCATGAGTAAAGAATAGGGGCGATGCGCTGGGGTCTCGCCGGATCCGGGACCCGGTTCCAGGTGCCGCGCCGGTCGAAATGGGGGAGAGTTGAGGGATGCGGTTCTATCTCGACCATGCGGCGACGACCCCTCTGCGTCCGGAGGCGCGCGAGGCGTGGCTCACGGCCGCCGAGGTCGTGGGCAACGCCGCGTCGACGCACGGTGCGGGTCAGGACGCCCGCCGGCTGCTCGAGGATGCGCGCGAGACCATCGCCGAGGCGCTCGGGTGCGACCCGATCGAGGTCGTGCTGACGTCGGGTGGCACCGAGTCCATCAACACGGCGCTGCACGGCATGTGGACATCGCGCGCAGCGGATGCCGATGCCGTCGTCCTCCCCGATGGCGAGCATCACGCGACCATGGACACCGTCATGGCGCTGGCAGCCGCCGGCGCGCTGGTCCGCCCGGTTGCGCTGACAGCTCTCGGGCGCATCGAACCGGCGGCGTTCGCCGACGCGCTCCCCGGCGCTGCGCTGGCCACTGCGCTCGTCGCGAACAACGAGGTCGGAACGCTCAACGACGCGCGCGCTCTGTCCGCGGCGGCTGCGGCTGCCGGGGTGCCGCTGCATCTCGACGCCGTCGCGGCCCTCGGACACGTGCCGCTCTCCTTCCGGGAACTGCGGTCGGATGCCGCGGCCGGGACCGGGTTGGTGGCCATGAGTATCGCCGGGCACAAGATCGGCGCACCGGTCGGGGTCGGGGCGCTCGTGGTGGCTCGGACGGCCAGGATGGCTCCGCTGCTGCACGGCGGCGCGCAGCAGCGCGGTCTTCGCGCCGGTACCCAGGACGTACCGGGGGCGGCGGCGCTGGCGGCCGCACTCGTGGCCGCCAGGTCCGAGTTCGACGTCGAGAATGCGCGGCTCACCGGGCTCCGCGACCGGCTCGTCGACGGCATCCGCACTGCCGTTCCCGCCGCCCGTCTGCTCGGCGATCCCGTCGACCGGCTCCCGGGCAACGCGCACATCCTGTTTCCGGGCGCTGTGGGGGAGAGTCTGCTCTTCCTCCTGGACGTCGCCGGTGTCGCGGCATCCACGGGATCGGCCTGTCAGGCAGGCGTCGCCGAGCCCTCGCACGTCGTCATGGCGATGGGCGGCAGCGAGCGGGACGCCCGGAGCGTCCTGCGCTTCACGCTCGGCCGCACGTCGACAGACGCCGATGTCGACGCCGTGCTCGGTGCCATCGCCGATGCCTACGCGCGGGCGTCCGGTGCCCGCTCCGCCGGACGCTCGTAGACTGGGGTCATGCGGATCCTTGCGGCCATGAGCGGTGGCGTCGACTCCGCCGTCGCGGCCGCGCGTGCCGTGGAGGCGGGCCACGACGTCACCGGCGTTCACCTCGCCCTCTCCAGGGCCGGCGGGACGCTGCGGACGGGCAGTCGCGGCTGCTGCACGATCGAGGATGCGATGGATGCCCGGCGTGCCGCCGATCTGCTCGGCATCCCGTTCTACGTCTGGGACTTCTCCGAGCGCTTCCGCGACGACGTGATCGACGACTTCATCTCGGAGTATCAGGCCGGCCGCACCCCCAACCCGTGCATGCGGTGCAACGAGAAGATCAAGTTCGCCGCCCTCCTCGAGCGTGCGCTGGAACTCGGCTTCGACGCGGTGTGCACCGGGCACTATGCCAACCTCGTCTCCACCGAGACGGGGCTCGAGCTGCACCGTGCCGCAGACGACGCCAAGGACCAGTCGTACGTTCTCGGCGTGCTGACCGCCGAGCAGCTCGCGCACACGTACTTCCCGCTGGGCGAGACGCCGTCGAAGGCGATCGTGCGCGCCGAGGCTGCCTCGCGCGGCCTCAGCGTCGCGCAGAAACCCGACAGTCACGACATCTGCTTCATCCCCGACGGCGACACGCGCGGCTGGCTGGCCGAGAAGGTCGGGGCCGAGCAGGGCGAGATCCTGGACCGCGACGGTCAGGTTGTCGGATCGCACGACGGCGCGCACGCGTTCACCGTCGGGCAGCGGCGAGGACTCAAGCTGGGCATCCCTGCGCCCGACGGCAAGCCCCGCTTCGTTCTCGAGGTCCGGCCGGTGACGAACACGGTCGTCGTCGGTCCGAAGGAGGCGCTCGCGATCGGCGAGATCTCAGGTGAGCGGCACTCGTGGGCAGGGGCCGCGCCCACGTCGGACGAGTTCGACTGCGAGGTGCAGATCCGTGCGCACTCCGAACCCGTCCCCGCGCATGCGTCGGTCTCGGCCGACGGGGTGACGGTGGTGCCGGATGTGCCGCTGGACGGCGTGGCGCCAGGCCAGACCGCGGTGCTCTACGTCGGCACCCGGGTGCTCGGCCAGTTCACGATCGACCGGACCGTGTCGGCGGTTCCCGTCTCGGCCTGAGAATGTCGGTGTGCGCTCCTAAACTGAGACGGTGCCGGAGAACATCTCGCTGGAAGACGCCCGCGTCGAGGCAGAAGAGCTGACCACACGCATCCTCGAGGCGAAGGACGCGTACTACGGGCGCGACACCTCGCTGGTGGATGACGCGACGTACGACGGGTGGATGCAACGTCTCGAAGAACTCGAGCGACTGCACCCCGAGCTGCGGGGGCAGGATTCCCCGACGCAGATGGTGGGCGCCGCGCAGGCGACGGGACTGGCGACCATCGAGCACGCCGAGCGGATGCTGAGCCTCGACAACGTCTTCTCGATCGAGGAGCTGCGTGAGTGGGCGGCGAAGACCCGCTCGGCCGCAGGGCGCGACGTCGCCTGGCTCACTGAACTGAAGATCGACGGCCTCGCGATCAATCTGCGCTACGAGAACGGCGTGCTCACCTCGGCGGCCACGCGCGGTGACGGCCGCGTCGGCGAGATCGTCACCGAGAACGCGCTGCGCCTGCCGATGATCCCGGAGCGCCTGAGCGGCGAAGGACACCCCGAGATCGTCGAGGTCCGCGGCGAGGTGTTCATCCCGGTCGCGGCGTTCGAGCGCCTCAACGCCGCGCAGGCCGACTTCCGCGAGCGGGCGTACGCCGATGCGCTCGCACGATGGGAGGGCCGCGGCGGCGCGAAGCGTCCCTTCGAGGAGGAGAAGGCGCGCAGCGCTGCGGCTCGTCGGTTCCCGGCCTTCGCCAATCCGCGCAACGCCGCCAGCGGTGGCCTGCGCCAGCAGATCGACAAGAAGGACGGGCTCGAACTCGAGGCTGGGCTGCTGCGGATCGCGTCGCTCGACCTGTACGTGCACGGCATCGGCGCATGGACGAACCCGCCCGTCGCCGCCCAGAGCGAGGTGTACGACCTGCTCGCGTCGTGGGGGCTCCCGGTCAGTCCGCACTCGAAGGTCTGCACGTCGATCGACGAGGTCGCCGAGTTCGTGGCGTACTTCGGCGAGCATCGCCACGACATCGAGCACGAGCTCGACGGCATCGTCGTCAAGGTCGACGAACTCGCACTTCACGACGAACTGGGCATGACCTCACGGGCGCCGCGCTGGGCGATCGCCTACAAGTACCCGCCGGAGGAGGTGCAGACGAAGCTGCTCGACATCGTCGTCTCCGTCGGTCGCACCGGGCGCGCCACGCCATTCGCGGTGATGGAGCCTGCGCACGTCGCAGGGTCCGTGGTCCGGCAGGCCACCCTGCACAACAAGGACGTCGTGAAGGCCAAGGGCGTGCTGATCGGCGACACCGTCGTCCTGCGCAAGGCGGGCGATGTCATCCCCGAGGTGCTCGGGCCCGTGGTCGAACGTCGAGACGGCACCGAGCGCGAGTTCGTCATGCCCGCGGACTGCCCTGAGTGCGGCACGCCGCTGCGGCCCATGAAGGAGGGCGACATCGACCTGCGTTGCCCGAACGCGCGTTCGTGCCCGGCGCAGGTCCGCGGCCGTGTCGAGCACATCGGTTCGCGGGGCGCCCTCGACGTGGAGGCGCTCGGAGAGGTGACCGCTGCGGCGCTGACGCAGGCCGAGCCGCCCGCCGTCGCCCCGCTCGACACCGAGGCCGGCCTGTTCACCCTCACCCTCGAGCAGATCGTGCCCATCGAAGTCGTGGTGCGCGACGCCGAGACGGGGCTGCCGAAGGAGGACGACGACGGCATCGTCAAGACCCGCGCGCCGTTCCGCCGCAATCCCACCGCGGCCGAGAAGAAGCAGGGGATCGAGGGGCCGCAACCGTCGTCGCAGGCACAGACGCTGCTCGCCGAGCTCGAGAAGGCCAAGACCAAGGAGCTGTGGCGTCTGCTGGTTTCGCTCAACATCCGGCATGTCGGTCCGGTCGCGGCGCGAGCGTTGGCGCAGTGGTTCGGGTCGCTCGATGCCATCCGGGCCGCGACGCGTGAAGAGCTCGCCGCCGTCGAAGGCGTGGGCGGGATCATCGCCGACTCGCTGCGGGACTGGTTCGAGGTCGACTGGCACGTCGATATCGTCGAGCAGTGGGCTGCAGCAGGCGTCCAGTGGGCGACGCCGGGGCACCCGGGGCCGGGTGCTGCGGCGGCCCTGGGCGGCGTGCTCGACGGGCTCACCGTGGTGGCGACAGGGTCGCTCGAAGGTTACACGCGCGACGGTGCTCAGGAGGCGATCATCAAGGCCGGCGGCAAGGCGGCATCGAGCGTCTCCAAGAAGACCGACTTCGTCGCCGCAGGCCCCGGGGCCGGCTCCAAGCTCGCGAAGGCGGAGGAACTCGGCATCCGCATCCTGGATGCCGCGCAGTTCCACCTCCTCGTGACCGAGGGCCCCGACGCGCTCGCCTGACGAGGTCAGGTCGAGCGGATGCTGAAGCCCGCCCCCGGCTGTGCTGCGGCTGCCGTGACGTCGACGCCGTCAACGCGTGAACCGATCGGTCCCGTGGCCATCGCGTCGAGAACCGCCTGAACGGCGGCATCCGAACCGTGCAGCTCCGCCTCGACCGACCCGTCGCGGAGATTGCGCACCCAGCCGGTGACGCCCTGAGCGTCCGCGGCATCCCGCACGAACCAGCGGAATCCGACGCCCTGCACCCGTCCGCGCACCACGACCCGCACCGACTTCATGTCTTCAGCTTGCTCGCATTTCCGAAGCGAAACGGGGTTTGCGGCATGACACGGGCGCAGGTGGCCCGGGTCTCATGCTGCAAACCCCGTCTCGAGGAACTCAGCCCTTGTGCCGCGGCTTGCGCGCCGGGCGGTCGTCGTACGACGGACGGTCCCCGCGCTCGTAGCCGCTGTCACGGTCCTCGCGCGGGCGGCGCGCACCGCCTCCGCGCGGGCCGCGGTCGGGCTTGATCTCGATCGCGCGTCCCGAGATGCGGGTGTCGCGCAGCTTCTCGAGCACGGATGCCGGCATGTTCGCCGGAAGCTCCACGATCGAGAAGTCGGGGCGGATGTTGATCGCACCGAAGTCGTCGCGGCCGAGGCCGCCCTCGTTCGCGAGCGCGCCGACGATCTGGCGGGGCTCGACGCGGTGACGGCGTCCGACCTCGATCCGGTACGGCGCGTAGTCACCGCGGCTGCGGCGCTCGCGTGGCTCGCGTGCCGGGCGGTCGCGGTCACGGCCCTCGCGCGACGGACGGTTCTCGCGGGCGACGGCGGCGGTCAGCTCATCGTTCTCGGGGTCGAGCAGCAGAGGAGTCTCACCCTGCGCGACGACGGCGAGGGCCGCGGCGACATCGGCCTCGGGCACGTCGTGGTTTCGGACGTAGTGGGCGATGATGTCGCGGAACTTCTCGATGCGGTCGCCTTCGCCCAGGGCAGCGGTGATCGCGTCGTCGAAGCGTGCGAGCCGCGTGGTGTTGACGTCCTCGGTGGTCGGCAGCTGCATCTGCGTCGGCTGCTGGCGGGTCGCCTTCTCGATGTGCTTGAGAAGGTAGCGCTCGCGCGGGGTGATGAAGCTGATCGCATCTCCCGAGCGGCCCGCACGACCGGTGCGTCCGATCCGGTGCACGTACGACTCGGTGTCGGTGGGGATGTCGAAGTTCACGACGTGGCTGATGCGCTCCACGTCCAACCCGCGGGCGGCGACATCGGTGGCGACGAGGATGTCGAGCTTGCCGTCCTTGAGCTGATTGACGCTGCGCTCGCGCTGCACCTGGGGCACGTCGCCGTTGATCGCCGCCGCCGAGTATCCGCGGGCACGCAGCTTCTCGGCCAGCGTCTCCGTCTCGTTCTTCGTGCGGACGAACACGATCATCCCGTCGAAGTTCTCGACCTCGAGGATGCGGGTGAGTGCGTCGACCTTCTGCTGGTACGAGACGACGAGGTAGCGCTGCGTGATGTTCTGGTTGGTCGTGGTCTTCGCCGTGATCGCGACTTCTTCCGGCGCGTTCAGGTACTGCTGGGCGAGGCGCCGGATCGCGGCGGGCATCGTCGCCGAGAACAGCGCGACCTGCTTGTCGGACGGGGTCTGGGCGAGGATCTGCTCGACATCCTCGGCGAAGCCCATCTTGAGCATCTCGTCGGCCTCGTCGAGCACGAGGTACTTCAGCTCGGACAGGTCGAGGGTGCCCTTGGCCTGGTGGTCCATGATGCGCCCCGGCGTGCCGACGACGATGTGCACGCCGCGTCGCAGCGCCGACAGCTGCACGCCGTAGCCCTGACCGCCGTAGACCGGCAGCACGCGGACGTCCTTCATGCGCGACGAGTACGCCTCGAACGCCTCGCACACCTGCAGCGCGAGCTCGCGGGTCGGGGCGAGCACGAGTGCCTGCGGAGTCTTCTGCGACAGGTCGAGGTTCTCGAGCACGGGAAGCGCGAAGGCGGCGGTCTTGCCTGTTCCGGTCTGCGCGGTGCCGAGAACGTCACGGCCCTGGATCAGCAACGGGATGGTCGCCGCCTGGATCGGCGATGGCGTCTCGTAGCCCAGGTCGCGGACGGCTTTGAGGACGGGCCCGGTGATGCCGAGCTCCTCGAATCCGGGTGTCGTGGTCGACTCGTCGGCGGGCTCAGTGCGGGGTGCGTCTTCAGGGGTCACTGATCAAAGGTAGCGCCCCGCGCCCGCGCTTGTCTGGGAGAACGCGCGTCAACTGCCGGTGAGGGCTGTGATCTTCTCCTTGACCTGGCGGCGCAGCACCTTGCCGATGAGCGACTTGGGCAGCTCGTCGACGACGAACAGGCGCCGCGGGACCTTGTACGGGGTGAGGATGCTGCGGGCGAAGGTGCGGATGGCGTCCTCGTCGAGCTCTGCGCCGGCATCCAGCACGACGGCGGCGACGACCTCTTCACCCGAGTGGCCGCTGGGCAGTCCAACGACGGCGACGTCCTCGATGGACGGATGCTGACGCAGCACGTTCTCGACCTCGGTGGGCGAGACGTTGAAGCCGCCGGTGATGATGAGCTCCTTGATCCGGTCGACGATCCGCACGAAGCCGGCGTCATCGATCGTCACGATGTCGCCCGTGCGGTACCAGCCGTCGACGAACGCCGCTTCCGTCACCTCGGGCTTGCCGTAGTACCCGGAGAACACCTGCGGCCCGCGGACGACGAGCTCGCCGGGGGTGCCCGGCTCGACATCCTTCGTCGGCTCGTCCGGGTCGACGACCCGGCACTCGGTTCCGGGGAGCGGCAGCCCGACGGTACCGGCGACGCGGTTCTCCGCCACGGGATTCGCCATGAGCACGGGGGAGCATTCGCTGAGCCCGTATCCCTCGACGAGGTAGCCGCCGCTGGCGGCTTCGAACGGCACGACCAGCTCATGCGGCAACGCCATGGCGCCCGAGATGGCGACCTCGGTTCCCGCCAAGGAGATGCCCTTCGCCGTGGCCGCGGCCAGCAGGCGCTCGGCGATCGGCGGCACGAGCGGCAGGAACGTCGGCGGATGCTTCTTCACGACGTCGAGGACGAGGTCCGGGTCGAACTTGGGGAAGAGCACGAGCCGCGCACCCATCGACATCGCGAACGTCAGACAGAGCGTGAGCCCGTAGGCGTGGAACATCGGCAGCACCGCGTACACGACGCAGCCGTTGCCGCGGGTGATCGAGGGAACCCACGACTGGGCCTGGGCCGCATTGGCGAGCAGGTTCCGATGCGTGAGCGCGGCGCCCTTGGGCGTGCCCGTCGTGCCGGACGTGTACTGGATGATCGCGAGGTCGTCGGTGGCCGGACGCGGGTGCGATGCCGGCAGCGGCTCGGAGCGCACGATCTGCTCCCACGAGATCGCCCCGCGGACCTTCTCGGTGAGCGCTTCACGCGACTCGCGGGCCTTCGCGATCGGCAGCTTCAGAGCGAGACGGGTGAGCGTCGGCATGGCCGTGGTCACATCGACGGAGATGAGCGAGGTCACCGCAAGATCTTGAGGGAAGTCCTGCACGGTCTTCACGACCTTGCTCCACACGATGGCGTGCTTGGCGCCGTGGTCCTCGAACTGCTTGCGCAGCTCGCGCGCCGTGTACAGCGGGTTGTGCTCGACGACGATCGCGCCCAGCCGCAGCACGGCGTAGAAGGCGACGATGTGCTGCGGGCAGTTGGGCAGCACGATGGCGACGGGGTCGCCGGCGCGCACGCCGAGCGCATGGAGCCCTGCGGCGGCACGATCGATCGCCTCCTGCATCTGCCCATACGAGGTCGTCCGGCCGAAGAACTCCAGCGCCGGAGCATCCGGGTAGTCCCGTGCCGAGGCTGCCACGATGTCGATGAGCGAGCCGCTGACGGGAGCGAGTTCGGCAGGAACACCCTCGGCGTAGCTGGCGATCCAGGGACGAGGGGGAACGAACGTCGTCATGGTCTCAGCCTAGAACTAGACTTGGGGAGTGTCTGAAATCACCCCTGATCTTGTGCGCCATCTCGGCGTGCTCGCGCGCATCCAGCTGAACGACGACGAGGTGACGCGGCTCACGGGCCAGCTCGATGCCATCGTCGACAACATCGCCAAGGTCTCGCAGGTCGCGACGCCCGACGTGGTGGCCACGAGCCACCCGATTCCGCTGGCGAACGTGTTCCGACCCGACGAGGTCGGCGACACGCTCACCCACGAGCAGGTGCTGCAGAACGCGCCGGATGCCGCCGACGGCCGCTTCCGCGTGACCGCGATCCTCGGGGAGGAGCAGTGAGCGACATCATCCGACTGACCGCCGCCGAGCTCGCCGAGAAGCTCTCCGCCGGCGAGGTCTCCAGCCGCGAGGCCACCCAGGCGCACCTCGACCGCATCGCCGCCGTCGACGGAGACCTCCACGCCTTCCTGCACGTCAACGACGGTGCGCTCGCCGCCGCGGACGCGATCGACACGGCCCGCGCCGCGGGGGAGCAGCTGCACCCGCTCGCCGGCGTCCCGCTGGCGATCAAGGACGTGCTGGTGACCACCGATCAGCCGACCACGAGCGGGTCGAAGATCCTCGAGGGCTACATGTCGCCCTACGACGCCACGGTCGTCGCCCGCTCGCGCGCGGCCGGCCTCGTGCCGCTCGGCAAGACGAACATGGACGAGTTCGCGATGGGTTCCTCCACCGAGCACTCCGCCTACGGCCCGACCCGCAACCCCTGGGACCTCGACCGGATCCCCGGCGGGTCCGGCGGCGGTTCGGCGGCCGCGGTCGCCGCGTTCGAAGCACCTCTCGCCCTGGGCTCTGACACCGGAGGGTCGATCCGGCAACCGGCGCACGTCACAGGCACGGTCGGCGTCAAGCCCACGTACGGCGGCGTCAGTCGCTACGGTGCGATCGCGCTGGCCTCGAGCCTCGACCAGGTCGGTCCCGTCACGCGCACCGTGCTCGACTCGGGCCTCCTGCACGACGTCATCGCTGGGCACGACCCGCACGATTCGACCTCTCTCACCGACGCCTGGCCGTCGTTCGCAGATGCCGCACGCGAGGGCGCACGCGGGGACGTTCTGAAGGGACTGAAGGTCGGCGTCATCAAGGAACTCCCGGACTCCGGTTTCCAGCCCGGCGTCGCGGCATCCTTCCGCGCCTCGCTCGATCTGCTGGAGCGGAACGGCGCCGAGGTCGTCGAGATCTCCACTCCCCACTTCGAATACGGTGTCGCCGCCTACTACCTCATCCTCCCGGCCGAGGCATCCAGCAACCTGGCGAAGTTCGACTCCGTGCGCTTCGGCCTCCGCGTCACGCCGGACGGCAACCCGACCGTGGAGGACGTCATGTCGGCCACCCGCGACGCCGGTTTCGGCGACGAGGTCAAGCGCCGGATCATCCTCGGCACCTACGCGCTGTCGGCCGGGTACTACGACGCCTACTACGGCAGCGCGCAGAAGGTGCGTACGCTGATCCAGCAGGACTTCGACCGCGCGTTCGCCGAGGTCGACGTCATCGCGACGCCGACGGCGCCGACCACGGCGTTCAAGATCGGCGAGCGGATCGACGACCCGCTGCAGATGTACTTGAACGACGTCACGACGATCCCGGCGAACCTCGCCGGCGTGCCCGGCATCTCGATCCCTTCGGGGCTGGCAGATGACGACGGTCTGCCCGTCGGCATCCAGTTCCTCGCGCCTGCGCGTGAGGATGCCCGTCTGTACCGGGTCGGCGCCGCGCTCGAAACACTGCTGGTCGACTCGTGGGGAGCGTCGCTGCTCACCCGAGCCCCGCAGCTTGCAGGAGGGAACCGCTGATGGCTGCGGCAAAGCTGATGGATTTCGACAAGGCGCTCGAACTGTTCGAGCCGGTGCTCGGCTTCGAGGTGCACGTCGAACTCAACACGAACACGAAGATGTTCTCGGCCGCGCCCAACCCGGCCAACGAGAAGTATCACGCAGCTGAGCCGAACACGCTCATCGCACCGGTCGACCTGGGACTTCCCGGCGCGATGCCGGTCGTGAACGAGACGGCGATCCGGTCGTCGATCAGCCTCGGGCTCGCGCTGAACTGCTCGATCGCCGAGTCCAGCCGGTTCGCGCGGAAGAACTACTTCTACCCGGACCTCGGCAAGAACTACCAGATCTCCCAGTACGACGAGCCGATCGCGTACGAGGGCTCCGTCGAGGTCGAGCTCGAGGACGGCACGCTCGTGACCGTTCCGATCGAGCGGGCGCACATGGAGGAGGATGCGGGCAAGCTGACCCACATGGGCGGCGCCACCGGGCGCATCCAGGGGGCGGAGTACTCGCTCGTCGACTACAACCGCGCCGGAGTCCCGCTCGTCGAGATCGTGACGAAGACGATCTTCGGTGCGGATCACCGAGCGCCGGAGGTCGCCAAGGCCTACGTGTCGACGATCCGCGACATCGTGCGCAGTCTCGGCATCTCCGAGGCGCGCCTGGAGCGCGGCAACCTGCGCTGCGACGCGAACGTGTCGCTGAGGCCGCGCACAGCCGAGGGCGAGGAGCCGGCACCGCTCGGCACCCGCACAGAGACGAAGAACGTCAACTCGATGCGGTCCGTCGAGCGCGCAGTCCGCTACGAGATCCAGCGCCAGGCGCAGATCCTCCATGACGGCGGTTCGATCACGCAGGAGACCCGTCACTGGCACGAGGACACCGGCACGACCTCGCCCGGTCGCCCGAAGTCGGATGCGGACGACTACCGCTACTTCCCGGAGCCGGATCTGCTCCCCGTGCAGCCGGCGGCCTCTCTCGTCGAGGAGCTGCGCGCAGCCCTGCCCGAGCAGCCGGTGGCTCGTCGTCGCCGGCTGAAGACCGAATGGGGGTTCACCGACCTCGAGTACCAGGACGTGCGCAACAGCGATCTGGTCGATGCCGTCGAGGCGACGATCGCCGCGGGTTCGACGCCTGCCGCCGCCCGCAAGTGGTGGACGGGTGAGATCACCCGTCTCGCGAACGCGCAGGAGAAGGATGCCGCGACACTGGTCAGCCCCGAGAACGTCGCAGCCCTGCAGAAGCTCGTGGACGAGGGAACCCTGACCGACAAGCTCGCACGTCAGGTCCTCGAGGGCGTCATCGCCGGCGAGGGAACGCCGCAGGAGGTCGTGGATGCCCGCGGACTCGCGGTCGTCTCAGATGACGGGGCCCTCATCGCGGCGATCGACGAGGCGCTGGCCGCTCAGCCCGACGTCATGACCAAGATCAAGGACGGCAAGGTGCAGGCCGCAGGCGCCATCATCGGTGCCGTGATGAAGGCCATGAAGGGGCAGGCGGACGCCGCACGCGTGCGCGAGCTCGTTCTGGCCCGCGCAGCGGAGCCAGAAGCTTAGGCGAAGTCTCGAGCGCGCCGCCCAGTAGCGCCGCCTCGTGCCCCGACACTTCGGGGGCCGCGGGCCCGGATGTCGGACCGATTCACGTGATCGGTCCGACATCCGTCGTTTCGGCCCCCGGACTGTTCGTCGGATGTCGGTGCCCTCGGCGAGAATGGACGTATGGGGCGCGGTGACGGACGTGGCCGCATCGTCTCACCCGACGGTGCGGACGACAGCGGCACGCGCATCCTGCACGTCGACATGGATGCGTTCTACGCGGCCGTCGAGGTGCTCGATGACCCGTCGCTGCGCGGACTGCCGCTGATCATCGGGGCGCCGGACGGCCGTTCGGTCGTCTCGAGCGCATCGTACGAG
This sequence comes from Microbacterium tenebrionis, assembly GCF_903645325.1. Taxonomy (GTDB): domain Bacteria; phylum Actinomycetota; class Actinomycetes; order Actinomycetales; family Microbacteriaceae; genus Microbacterium; species Microbacterium tenebrionis. The sequence continues at coordinate 17,740 of NZ_CAHJXQ010000014.1, read as the reverse complement.
GCTCGTCGCTACGGTGTGCGCGCCGCGATGCCGGTCGGTCAGGCCATGCGCCTGTGCCCGACGGCGAAGATCGTGATGCCGCATTTCGAGCGCTACCAGGCCGTCTCGAAGCAGGTGATGGGGGTGTTCGAGTCGATCACACCGCTCGTGGAGCCGCTGTCCGTCGACGAGGCGTTCCTCGACGTCCAGGGGGTGCGCCGGCTGTGGGGGAGCCCAGGACGGATCGCGCGCATGGTGCGCGAGCGCGTGCACGCCGAGGTCGGGATCACGTGCAGCGTCGGCGTCGCCGCGACCAAGCACGTCGCGAAGATGGCCTCGACGCTCTCCAAGCCCGACGGTCTGCTGATCGTCGCGGCGGCCGACACGCTCGACTTCCTCACGCCGCGCTCGGTCCGTGCGCTGTGGGGCGTGGGGCCGAAGGCCTCCGAGGCGCTGGAGGCCCGCGGCATCCGCACGATCGGCGACATCAGGAACTCCCCGCAGGACATGCTCGATCGTGCCGTCGGACCCGCCCTGGGCGCGCGCATAGCGCAGCTCGCGCGCGGCATGGATGCGCGCGAGGTCGAGACGGAGCGGGTGGAGAAGAGCGTCGGTCACGAGGAGACCTTCGACGTCGACATCACCGATCGCGAGTTCCTTCGCGCCGAGCTCCTGCGACTCGCCGATCGGGTGGCGGTGCGGCTGCGCCGAGCAGACTGGGAGTGCGGCACGGTCGCCATCAAGGTGCGCTTCGACGACTTCACCACTCTCAGCCGGTCGCAGACCCTCACGGAGCCGACCTCCGTCGGGCAGCGCATCGGCGAGGCAGCGCAGAGCCTCTACGAGTCGATCGACCGGCGGGATCCGATCCGCCTGATCGGGGTGCGCGCCGAGAAGCTGCGGTCGGCGGGCAGCGCCGCTTTCGCCCTGTGGGACGACGACGAGCACTGGCGCAAGGTCGAGGGAGCGCTGGATGACGCGCGGGCCCGGTTCGGCAACGCCACGATCACGCGCGCTCGGCACATCGGCCGCGGCGACGGGCGGGGCGCCGCGCGGCATCCCAAGGATCACGGGGTCGATTGAACTCCCCGGTGTGGCGTTTCGCCCTGTACCGTGGAGTCATGCCGAACATCGCACTGGACCTCGGAAAGCAGATCTCCGCCTTCGGCGTGAAGGCCGCCTACGGCGAGCCGCAGGACGTCGACGGCGTGAGCATCACTCCTGTCGCCCTGACCTGGGCCGGGTTCGGCGGCGGCGCCGACCAGGACCAGAACGGCGGCGGCGGAGGAGGCGGTGTCTCCATTCCTCTCGGCGTATACGTTCGTCGCGAAGAGGGGTTGCGATTCGAGCCCAACATCGTCGCGTTGCTCGCTGTCGGCATTCCGTTCGTCTGGGTCGCCGGGCGGGCTCTCTCGCGCGTGATCCGTGCCCTCAAGAAGTAACGACCCCGTCGAACAGGCGCTCCGCCGCGGCGCCGCCGAGGTCATCGAAGCCGTCGTCGCCGTTGCGGCATCCAATCCGGTCGTGCTGATCGACGGACGAGCGGGGGCGGGGAAGACGACCCTGTCGCGCATGGTCGCCGCGAACTGGCCCGTCGCCGGGAGGCCTCAGCTGATCGCCCTGGACTCGCTGTACCCGGGCTGGGACGGTCTCGACGCGGGTGCCGAGCGTGCACTGCACGACATCCTGCGCCCGCACGCACGCGGTCTGCTGAGCACGTGGCGGCGCTGGGACTGGGAGGACGAGGTGGAGGCGGAGGCCTACGCCGTCACTCCCGCGCTCGGAGTGATCCTCGAGGGGTGCGGCGCTCTCAATGCGGCATCCGCCCGCCTGGCGGATGTGCGGGTATGGGTCGAGTCGCCGGCGCCGTCGCGCAAGCGCCGCGCGCTGGACCGCGACGGCGACGGATTCCGCCCGCATTGGGACCGCTGGGCTGCACAGGAGGAGCGTCATCTGCAGCGTGATGACCCGCGCGCGCTTGCGACGCTGACCGTCGCGATCCCCTAGAGCGATTCAGGCCTGGTCACGGGCGTCGTCCAGTCCGTCGGCGATCGCGATCAGGCCGTCGAGGCGGTACGCGAGCCAGTCGTAGACCCCGAACCGCGGATCGTCGAGGTCGTGCTCGTCGTCGATCGTGATGCCGAGGCGTCCGGCGATGACCAGGCGCAGCGCGGTGATCGTGCGCAGCCAGGAATCGATGTCGACGACGCGGATCGCGACATCGACGTGTTCACGCTCGTCGTCGGGGTCGTCGTCGCCGTCGATGAACGGTGAGAGCGCTCCGCGAACGATCGCGGCATCGGCGGTGCGGCGGTCGAGCAGGTCGTCGCGGGTCGCTGCGGCGAACGCCTCGGCGGCATCGGGGTCGTCGGGATACGGTGCCGGGACGAGACGGTCGACGGCGGGATCGGGATGCTCGTCAGCCGCGGCGATAACCTCGGTGAGCTGGTCGATGAGAGCGGCGAGATGCTGAACCTCGATCGGCGCGAGGCGGAACGAGATCGTGCGTGCGGTCACTGCGGTGCCTTCCGCACGGTCGCCCACAGGCCGTAGTCGTGCATGGCCTGCGCATGCACCTCCATGGTCTCCCTCGGTCCGGTGGCGACGATCGCGTGTCCGTCGTGGTGCACAGCGAGCATCAGCGTCGTCGCGTGCTCCACCGTGTAGCCGAAGTAGGTGCGGAACACCCGCACGACGTAGCTCATGAGGTTCACGGGATCGTTCCAGACGACGACCTGCCACGGCTCGAGAGGCGCGGCCCGAAGGTCGAGCGTCTCGTCGAGATGGGGGAGTGCGACTGGCGTGCTCATGCCCACCCCAGCTCGTGCAACTGGTCGTCATCGATGCCGAAGAAGTGCGCGATCTCATGCACGAGCGTGGTGTGCACCTCGTGGCGGAGATCCTCCTCGTTCTCGGCCTGGGCGAGGTGCGGCTCGCGGTAGACGATGATGCGATCGGGCAGTTCGCCCATGCCGTAGTGGCCGCGCTCTGTGAGGGCGAGCCCGTCGTACAGCCCGAGCAGGTCGAGGCTGCCGTCCTCGGGCCGATCCTCGACGACGAAGACGACGTTGTCGAGGTCCTGGACCATCTCTTCCGGCAGCAGGTCGAGCTCGTCGACGACGAGCTTCTCGAAGGTCGCGGCATCCATCTCCATCGTCGTCCAGCCTACGGCCCGCTTCGGGTCAGTGGACGAACAGGAGGAGCGCGGACACGAACAGGAACATCGTCCCGAAGATGATGTTCAGCGTGCGGACGCCGCGGCGGGTCCGGGTGAGCGCGCGGAAGGGCCGGGCGGCGGTCGCGAAGAACCCCCACATGACGATCACGTCGACGACGATGACCGTGCCGATGAGGATCAGATACTGCGGGAGCGCTGGCTGGTCGAGGCGGATGAACTGCGGGACGAACGCGAGGAAGAAGACGATCGCCTTCGGGTTGAGCACGTTGACCCAGAAGCCGCGGCGGATCATCGCGAACCGGCCTTCGCGGGGCGGAGGAGTGCCGTCGGATGCCGCGGGCTCTGGGACCCGGGCGAGGATCATGCGGATGCCGAGGAACGCGAGATAGGCGGCACCGGCGTAGCGGACGATGTCGAACAGGAGCGGGGAGCGGGAGACGAGCAGGCCGACGCCGGCGGCCACGATGATGACGTGCACGATGAGCGCGAGCTGCTGGCCGATCACGCCCCAGACGGATCGGCGCCACCCGTGCGCGAGCGCGTTCGACATCGTGTTGATCGCTCCGGCTCCGGGCGTGAAACTGATCACGACGGATGCGGTGAGGAGCGAGAGCCAGACCGTCAGTGACACAGCACAATCCTAGGGAGATGGAGAAGGCCGGATCATGCGATCCGGCCTTCGTGCATGGGGTGGCTGACGGGGCTTGAACCCGCGACCCCCGCGACCACAACGCGGTGCTCTACCAACTGAGCTACAGCCACCATGTGTCCGTCGAGTGGACAACCCCTCAAGTGTATTACACCTCTGAAGCGAACGATGACACCGTGCGTTCGGCGATCGCGCGCGCCTCGTCGCTGTTCGGTCCGGGGTCCGCGACGAACACGGCCTCGCGGTAGTACTGCAGCTCGCGGATGGATTCGAGAATGTCGGCGAGCGCCCGGTGGCCGCCGTCTTTGGCGGGAGCCTGGAAGAACACGCGCGGATACCAGCGTCGGGAGAGCTCCTTGACGCTGGACACGTCGACGTTGCGGTAGTGCAGCCACTGGTCGATCTGCGGCATGTACTTGGCGAGGAACATCCGGTCGGTGCCGATCGTGTTGCCGGCCAGGGGAGCCTTGCGCTCGACCGGGACGAACCGCTTGATGTACTCGAGGGTCTGCTCTTCGGCGTCAGTCAGAGACACCCCGTGCGGGATCTCGTCGATGAGCCCGGACGTCGTGTGCATGTCGGTGACGAATTCGCCCATGTTCGCCAGCGCGGCCTCGCTCGGCTTGATGACGACATGGAACCCGGGGTCGAGGGGGCGGAGCTCGAAGTCGGTCACGACGACGGCGATCTCGACGAGTTCGTCGACCGAGAGATCGAGTCCCGTCATCTCGCAGTCGATCCAGACGAGTCGGTCGTTCTCGGACGCAGATACCATCCCCTTATTGTAGTGAGGGCGCCGACACCGGCTTTGGTACCGTAGGAAGGTACGCCTCCGTAGCTCAGAGGAAGAGCATCGGCTTTCTAATCCGTTGGTCGCAGGTTCGATTCCTGCCGGGGGCGCTTCACCCGTTGCGGAGGGCCTGCACGGCAGCGTCCGGACGCCAGAAGTCGCCGACGAGCCGGAAGGCGCCGGTCGCGAGGTGCAGGCGCTCGGCGCGGTAGTGCAGGCCCAGCGGATCGGCGACGATGCGCAGATGACCGAGGATGCGGCCTGCCTCGTTCTGCACGCGCCACAGATGGTCGGACGCGCGCACCAGATGTTCGCGATCGGAGGCGAGTCGCGGCGCCGCGTAGGGGATCTCAGGAACAGGGTGCTTCTGGGTGGTGGTCATCATCTTCTCCCTTCGATTCGAACATATGAGCGACCACGGACATTCGATCTGCGGGCATCACTCACCCGCCCTGCACCGATGAGGTAGCGACGCAACTTCTCCACCGGCAGCGGGATCGGGCGCAATGCAGGTCGGCGACCCGGAGCACTCTGAGGTGACCCGGGCTCACCCGGACCACGAAGGAGATGGAAATGAACGACACTGTGACGATCCATGGCCGCGTCGGCGGCGACCCCAACCGCGGGACGGCGGGCGGTGTGCCCGTCCTGAACTTCCGCGTCGCGAGCCCGCAGGGCTGGTACGACGCGAAGAACCAGACCTTCGTCGAGACCGGGACGAACTGGTACAACGTCTCGGCGTTCCGGCGGCTGGCCGAGCACGCGAAGGTGTCGCTGCGCTCGGGCGATGCGGTTATCGTGACGGGGCGCCTCAAGCTGCGTGAGTGGGAGAGCGGCGGGAAGAAGGGGATGAGCGCCGATATCGAGGCGGAGGCGATCGGACACGATCTGCGCTGGGGTACGGCCGCCTTCGCCAAGGCGCCGACGGCGAGCGCATCCAAGCCGGCGCCGGCGAGTCCGGATGCCACGTCCTCAGCACAGGGCGCGGGCGCCGATCCGCTCGAAGACGACATCGTCGAGCCGACCTCCGAAGAGCGCGCCGAGGTGTGGAACGTCACGGTCTGAGCGCTCGCGGTGCAGGCGCGTGCGGTCAGCCTTCGGGATCATGATGGATGCGAGTGCGAGTGATTCCCTGCACCCACGCGCCGAGTGAGATGACAGGTGCGAGGCTGGCTACCGTGAGGTCGCGGGTTCGAGCCCCGCTCCTGCTACTACTACCTTGCTCAGGTAGCAAAGGCCCTCGCGATTCGAGGGCCTTTGCTGTTCGTGGGGGCTACTCCGCATGGTCGAGGAATACCCGATTCGCGCATCCCGCTTCGCGGCGGCGCTTCGTGAGCAGCGCGCCGTGCGGCTCAAGGGCAGCGTGATCGACGAGGAGCAGACTCTCTTCATCTACGAGACCCGCACGGTGAGTGGGGATGCGCTTCCCGTCGACGACGTGGCCGAGACGATGAGTAGTTTCGAGCTCTTCGACGAGATGCTCGACGGGTTGGACGAGCCCACCACCGCAGCCGGGGTTCCTCCGTGACACGCTCCGATCGTTGCAGGACGCATACTACGAGCGCTTCGCGGAGCTCGTGCCGTTCGTCGGGCCCGACTCGTAGGCCGCCGAGGTCGACTTGATACGCTACCGCCAACCGACCTCGAGGAGTTGTCATGGGTGACAAGAGCCAACCGTTTCTGTTGCGGCCCGAGTCCATCGGCAACGACCCCGACTCGTTCGACGCAGCAGCCGTCGTGCTGGATGCGTCGCTCGCACCGGACGCGCGGGAGGCGCGCGGCCCGGCGGTCAAGCGCATCCTCAACGGCCATGCGGCCGAGTTCATCATGATGACCTACGCCCCGGGGCAGGTGCTGACGCAACACAAGGCGGCGCATCCGGTGACGATCCAGTCCCTCGAAGGGCAGCTCAACCTCACGGTGGATGACACGATTTACGAACTCGTCCCCGGCCGGGTCGCGCACCTCAAGGCCATGACGGTGCACCAGGTGGCCTGCCCTGACGATGCGCCCGCCCGCAACGTGCTCCTGCTCACGATGCTGACGGCCGGCGCCAGCTCCTAGCCCAGCGCTCGGTCGCGCCAGGTACCCTCGGGGCGATGGCTACCGAATCGCTCCACGACCTGCCGCGCGCCCACCGGGGCGTCTATCGCGGCGCCGTGCGCATGGCGCAGACCGCCAGCGAGGCCGCCGAGACGGTGGGTATCCCGCGCCCGCTCGTCGAACTCGTGAACGTCCGCGTCTGACAGGTGAACGGATGCGCGCGCTGCCTTTCCGTGCATGTGCCGGCCGCGCGCAAGGCTGGCGTCGACGACTCGCGGTGCAGGCGCGTGCGGTCAGGCTCGGTCGACGGGGCGCGCATAGGATCGGAGCGTGACCCGTCGACCCGCCGTCCTCCGCTCGCGCATCGCCGTCGTCGCGCTTCTTGCGGGATTATCCTGCGGGCTCGTAGCGTGCACGCCGAGCGCGTCACCGACCCGAACAGTGACGACCGCGCCGGAGGCGACGCAGGTCGCGCCGACGGCGACCCCGGATGCCCCCGTCCTGCAGCCGGACGGCACGGCCGAGGAGAACCTGCCGTTGTTCGCCGAGATCACGGCAGACGTGTGGGCTCACACCGCCAGCTCGTCCGGACGCGCGTACATCGACGCTCTCGTCGACGCCGGCTTCGACAAGTCCGCGATGCAGGTCACCGAAGACCTCACGACCGTCGGAAATGCGGCCGAGAGCATCCAGTTCTCCGTCCGATGGGGTGATCGGCAGTGCCTGGTCGGGCAGGTCGGACCTTCCACGGGAGAACCGGTCACGATGGTCATGGATCAGCTCGCCGAAGGGCGGTGCCTGGTGGGGCGAACCCGTCCGATCGACTGGTGACGCGGAGCCGGTAGGCTGGAGAGTCGATTCTCGACGCTGACAGAAGGAGCGGTTCTCGGTGGCTGAGTACATCTACTCGATGGTTCGTGCGCGCAAGGCGGTGGGCGAGAAGCTCATCCTCGACGACGTGACGATGTCGTTCCTCCCCGGGGCGAAGATCGGCATGGTCGGCCCGAACGGAGCCGGTAAGTCGACGATCCTCAAGATCATGGCGGGGCTCGACACGCCGTCCAATGGCGAGGCGAAGCTCACGCCCGGATTCAGCGTCGGCATCCTCATGCAGGAGCCGGAGCTCGACGAGACCAAGACCGTGCTCGAGAACGTCCAGGACGGCGTCGCGATCAAGGCGAAGCTTGACCGATTCAACGAGATCTCTGCGCAGATGGCGGATCCTGATGCCGATTTCGACACGCTCCTCGCCGAGATGGGCGTGTTGCAGGAAGAGATCGACGCCGCGGACGGATGGGACCTCGACTCCCAGCTCGAGCAGGCCATGGACGCCCTGCGCACCCCGCCGGGGCATGCCGCGATCGCACCGCTGTCCGGTGGTGAGAAGCGGCGCGTCGCCCTCGCCAAGCTGCTCCTGCAGAAGCCCGACCTGCTGCTGCTCGACGAGCCCACCAACCACCTCGATGCCGAGAGCGTGCTCTGGCTCGAGCAGCACCTGAAGTCGTACAAGGGCGCTGTCATCGCGATCACGCACGACAGGTACTTCCTCGACAACGTCGCCGAATGGATCGCCGAGGTCGACCGCGGGCGCCTCATCGGCTACGAGGGCAACTACTCGACCTACCTCGAGAAGAAGGCCGAGCGACTCGACATCCAGGGCAAGAAGGACGCCAAACTCGCCAAGCGTCTCAAGGATGAGCTCGACTGGGTGCGCTCGAGCGCCAAGGGCCGCCAGACCAAGTCCAAGGCGCGTCTGGCCCGCTACGAGGAGATGGCGGCCGAGGCGGAACGCACCAGGAAGCTCGACTTCGAGGAGATCCAGATTCCGGCGGGGCCCCGTCTGGGCAACGTCGTCATCGAGGCGAAGAACCTCAAGAAGGGCTTCGGCGACCGCGTCCTCATCGACGGGCTGAGCTTCAGCCTTCCGCCGAACGGCATCGTCGGCATCATCGGCGCCAACGGCGTCGGCAAGACCACGCTGTTCAAGACGATCGTGGGCCTGGAGCCTCTCGACGGCGGCGACCTGAAGATCGGCGAGACCGTCAAGATCAGCTACGTCGACCAGTCCCGCGCGAACATCGACCCGGAGAAGACCCTGTGGGAGGTCGTGTCCGACGGCCTCGACTTCATCACGGTGGGCAAGACCGAGATCCCCTCGCGCGCGTACGTGTCGAAATTCGGCTTCAAGGGCCCGGACCAGCAGAAGAAGGCGGGCGTGCTCTCCGGCGGTGAGCGCAACCGTCTCAACCTCGCCCTCACCCTGAAGGAGGGCGGCAACCTGCTGCTGCTGGATGAGCCGACCAACGACCTCGACGTCGAGACCCTGAGCTCGCTCGAGAACGCGCTGCTCGAGTTCCCCGGCTGCGCCGTGGTCATCACGCACGACCGGTGGTTCCTCGACCGCATCGCCACGCACATCCTCGCCTACGAGGGCACCGACGAGAACCCGGCGCAGTGGCACTGGTTCGAGGGCAACTTCGAAGCGTACGAGAAGAACAAGATCGAGCGCCTCGGACCGGACGCCGCGAACCCGCACCGCTCCACGCACCGCAAGCTGACTCGTGACTGACGCCGCGCACGCAGGAAACCGCCTGCACATCCCCATCCACCTGCGGTGGGGTGACCTGGACGCGTTCAACCACGTCAACAACGCCTCGATGCTCAAACTCCTCGAGGAAGCGCGCGTGAGGGCGTTCTGGAAGGCGGGCCCTGGGGAGGAGGCTCCGGAGACGGCGGTCCTGGAATCCGGTATCGATCAGGGTGTGCTCACGCTGATCGCCCGGCAGGAGATCGAGTACTTCGCCCCGGTGCCCTACCAGCGGCACCCGCTCGAGGTGCAGATGTGGTTCGGCAAGCTCGGCGGCTCGAGCATCGAGGTCTGCTACGAGGTGTTCAACGACCCGTCGAACGCCGAACGCGTCCTCTACGCCCGCTCGACGGCTGTCGTCGTCCTCGTGGACGCGCAGTCCGCCCGGCCCACGCGCCTGACGGACGAGATGCGCGAGGCGTGGGACCCCTACCTCGGCGAGCCGATCGTCTACGCCCCCCGCCGATAGCGGCGGCGGTCAGCCGGCTTCCGGAACGCGGATCATGATCTCCTGCGTCACGCTGGCTGCGAGAACTCCCTCGCGGGAGTAGATGCGCCCTGTCGCCAGCCCCCGGCCACCTCGTGCGTTCGGGGACTTCTGCACGAACAGCATCCAATCGTCCACGCGCACCGGGCGGTGCCACCACATGGCGTGGTCGAGGCTCGCGACCTTCAGGCCGGGCGTGACCCATGCGACGCCGTGCGCACGCAGGATCGACTCCTGGATCGTCATGTCGCTGAGGTACGCGAGAGCGGCCCTGTGCAGCCGCTGATCATCGGGCATCGGGGCGCGCATCCGCATCCACACCGCCTGGTGCGCCGCGCGCTCCCCGTCGGCGGTGAGGTAGATCGGGGACTGGACGTGCCGCGTGTCGACCGGCCTTTCGGTGAGCATGCGCAGGGCCGTCGCTCCTGCTCCGCCGACGAGTTCCTCATCAGGCAACAGGTCCTCAGGATCCGGCATGCCGGTCGGCATCGGCGCCGCATGCTCGAGCCCCGGAGCCTCGTCCTGGAATGAGGCGATCATCGAGAAGATCGGCACGCCGTTCTGATAGGCCTGGGCGCGCCGCGTCGAGAAGGAGCGGCCGTCGTGGATGCGATCGACGGAGATCGTGACGCCCTGCGCCGAGTCGCCGGGGCGCAGGAAGTAGCCGTGCATCGAATGGGCGGCGCGGTCGGGCGGCATCGTGCGCTCGGCGGCGAGGAGCGACTGCCCGAGCACCTGGCCGCCGTAGATGCGACCGGTCGGCATGCTGTGCGAGCGGCCGGTGAAGATGTCCTCCGTGGTCCTTGCTCGACTCGCATCCAGATCCAGCACGTCGAGGAGTTGATCGACGGATGCCCGAGCCTGTGCCTCTGCGCTCATCGGCGCTCCTCCCCGCGACGTCCATCGCACCCTCCCAGTGTAGAGAACCCGGTAGTTTGGAACGTGTGCAGCCACGCCTCGTCCTCGCCGATTCCGGAACCGCGAGCGATGTGCTCACCTTCGTCGGGCGTGCAGCTCAGATCTCGGATGATGGCGTCCGTCTGCAGGCGCGCGGCGGTGTTCTCGCGCTGACCGCTGCGGCGCTCGCGCCGCAGGGACTGTTCGACCAGACGCCCACGATCCTCGCGATGCGCATCGTGCATGCCGACCCCGAGCTCGAATGCGACATCGTCGTCGACGAGCTCACCCGTGACGACGACGAGCGGATGCTGCGTCTGCCTGAGACGGGGCGGTCACCGGCCTGGGCCGGAGTCTCCCCCCCGCGCGGCGGTTGGGAGCGCGCGGCAGCCGTCAGCGCCGCCACGGTGGCCGAGCGGGCGCAGTGGGGCATCTCCGCCGTCGCACGCGGCGCCGCCCCCGGTTCCGGTGAAGAGGCCGTCCGCGCGCTGCGCGCGGCGATCTGGGGCGAGCCTGATGAGCACCTCGGTGGACTGCCGCGCGGCGTCGCGTTCGCAGCCCACGCCTTCGGATTCATCTCGGGGGAGGAGCAGGTGCCCGTGACGCGGTCGGGTCGGTGGACCCGGCTCGGATTCCGCCGCGGTCACGTCCTGGCACGCGGTCCCGTCGCCAGCGGTCTGACCGCTGTGCGGCCCACCGGCGCATCGACCGGCCCCGCGACCGGGCAGTAGTCTCAGCACGCCGCGGCGCGGCCGGCCTGACGCCCCGAGAACAGGCATCCGCCGAGGAAGGTGCCCTCGAGCGCGCGGTAGCCGTGCACGCCGCCGCCGCCGAATCCGCTCGCCTCGCCCGCGGCGAACAGCCCGGGGATGACCGCGCCGTCGGAGCCGAGGGCGCGACCGGCCAGATCCGTGTTGATGCCTCCGAGCGACTTGCGGGTGAGCACGTGCAGCTTGACGGCGATCATGGGTCCGGCACCCGGGTCCTGCAGACGGTGCGGCGCCGCGGTGCGGATGAGCTTGTCGCCCCGGTACCCGCGCATGGACCGCAGCATCCCGATCTGGGCGTCTTTCGTGAAGTCGTTGTCCATCTCACGGTCGCGCGCGATGATCTCCCGCCGCACCTGGTCGATGTCGAGGATGCCGCCGCCATCGTGCCGCTGCATCTGCTCGAGCAGCGACTCGAGGTCGTTCTCGACGATGAAGTCCGCCCCCTCGTCCAGGAACGCCTGAACGGGTCCGGTCGGTCCCTTCGCCAGGCGGGACTTCAGCAGCAGTTTCACGTCCCTGCCGGTGAGGTCGGGGTTCTGCTCGCTGCCCGAGAGAGCGAACTCCTTCTCGACGATCTGCCGCGACGTGACGAACCACGAGTGGTCGTGGCCGGTCGTGCGCAGGTGCTCGAGCGTGCCGAGCGTGTCGAAGCCGGGGAACAGCGGAACGGGGAGGCGCCTACCTGTGGCGTCCAGCCACAGCGACGAGGGGCCGGGCAGGATGCGGATGCCGTGCATCGGCCAGACCGGGTTCCAGTTCTGGATGCCCTCCACGTAGTGCCCCATGCGGTCGCCGTTGATCAGGCGGGCGCCGGCTGCCGCGGAGACCGTCTGCATCGAGCCGTCGACATACGAGGGCACGCCCGACAGCATGTGTGCGGGCGGGGTGCCGAGCCGCTCCGGCCATGCCGAGCGGACGAGCTCGTGATTGCCGCCGATGCCGCCGGAGGCGACGATCGTCGCGCCCGCCGTGATCTCGAAGTCGCCGACGGCATCGCGCGATGACGTCACGCCCCGTTCGGTCGCGCTGTCGGCGAGCACGTCGCCGCGAGCGCCCACCACGGCGCCGTCCGCGATGACCAGCTCGGTGACGCGGTGCCGGGGGAGGATCGTCAGCGTCCCGGCATCCTCGGCGCGTCGCGCGGCTTCCTCGAAGGGGGTGACGATGCCGGGTCCGGTGCCCCAGGTGATGTGGAACCGGGGCACTGAGTTGCCGGGCCCCAACGCGCCGTAGCCGCCGCGCTCGGCCCAGCCGGCGGTCGCCTCAGCCGCCGCGACGAGCCCCAACAACCCCCATCCGATGACCAGGACGTCTGTGGACAGGGGGGGCGGTCGTCATGCGTTCTCCGTCGAATCCGGACTGCTGCTTCGTGTCTCGAGCGTCTGCCGCCCGGCGGGAGCAGGGCCGATCCCGGACCGCTCCATGGTGTTCACCATGGCATATGCGGCCCGCTCGAGGTAGTCCCAGAGCGTCGCCTCGTGCAGCGGCGAGAGCTCGGCCTCGTCCACGGCGATGCGCATGCAGCGCAGCCAGCGGTCCCGGGCGTCGGGGTCGACACGGAACGGCATGTGCCGCATGCGCAGCCGCGGATGCCCCCGCCGCTCGCCGTACGTCGCAGGTCCGCCCCAGTACTGCACGAGGAACATCGTCAGCCGCTCGGCGGCGGGGCCGAGATCCTCTTCCGGGTACATCGGCTTCAGGACGGGATCGAGGGCGACCTCGCGATAGAACACGTCGACGATCCGCTCGAAGGTCGCCTGCCCGCCGACCTCGTCGTAGAACGTCATGGCTTCGACTCCGGCGGCTCCGGCGCTGCTTCGGGTTCTTCTTGCGCCAGATGCCCCAAGCCGGAGGCACACCGGTCACGGCGTTCGGGCGGGTCTTGGGCGGGTTCGCACCGCGCACACGCCGTGCGCCCGCGGTGCCCTCGGGCACGACCGATGCCAGAGAGGGGACGGCGAGGCCGAGCTTCTCGACGGCGTCCTTGAGGCGCATCCGCAGCTCGTGCGCGACGTCGTCCATCGCGGTCGCCCGCGTCTTCATGACGACGCGGATGACGAGAGCATCTCCGTCCATGGACTCCAGACCCCAGACCTCGGGGCGCTCGATGATGCGGGTGCGCCACTTCGGGTCCTTGGCGAGCCCCTGCGCGGCTTCCAGCAGCGCCTCCTCGACGACCGCGACGTCGGCGTCGACGGGGACGCCGATGTCGACGATGGCACGAGCCCACCCCTGCGACATGTTGCCGATGCGGGTGACCTCGCCGTTGCGGACGTACCAGAGCGTGCCGTTGACGTCGCGCACGTGCGTGATCCGGACGGCGACGTACTCGACGACGCCGGAGGCGAGGCCCATGTCGACCATGTCGCCGATTCCGATCTGGTCCTCCGCGACGATGAACAGCCCGTTCAGCACGTCCTTGACGATGTTCTGGGCGCCGAAGCCGAGGCCGGCGCCCAGAGCTGCGGTGAGCAGGGTGAGCGAGCCGACGAGGTCCGGGGCGAGCGCGTTGGTGATCAGCACGATGCCGACGATGCCGACCGTGACGTTCACGATGTTCTGCAGGATGGTCCCGAGCGTCCGGGTGCGCTGCACGAGCCGCATGTCCGACAGCGGCGAGCGCTCCAGCGCCTGCGTGTCCTCGACGTTGGCCTTCGACTTCGCGCTGTCGACGATGCGGTGCACGACCCGGCGGATCACGAAGCGCAGAGCGAACGCGATCGCGACGCAGATCACGATGATCAGCAGGACGTTCAGCAGATTCCCGCCGGCCTCGATGAGCCAGGCGAGCGTGCGTGACCAGAAGTCCACCAGCCACGACGGCAGCTGAGGTGCGGGCGCGGTCTCAAACGGGATGTCCAACACCCTTCGATCCTACTGATCGGAGGTCTGCGAACCCTGAGTCAGGACGCTTCCTCGGCATCCCGTGCCTGTGCCGACAGCGCGCGCTCGACGTCTGCGAGACCCTCGCTGACCAGGCGCCGCAGCGCCGGAGCCGCGTCGCTGTTCGCCGACAGCCACGCGCGGGTCGCATCGCGCAGCTCGGTGTTCGCGAGGGGCGTGGGGTACAGGCCGACGATCAGGTAGTTCGCGATCTGATAGGTGCGCGATTCCCAGACCGGCACGAGCATGTCGAAGTAGGGCTGCACGAATTCGCGGAGGACCTCGGTGCTGTTCGGGTGCACGAAGCCGAGCGCGGCGGAGCGGACGATCGTGTTCGCGAGGTCGGCGTTGTCGACCAGCGATGCCCATGCCGTGCGCTTGTCCTCGGCCGTGGGGAGCGCGGCCCTGGCCTGGGCGGCGAATTCGGCGCCCTTCGAGGTGTTGTCAGCTGCGAGTGCGGCGTCGATGGCTGCCGCGTCCGTCGCTCCGACGGACGCGAGACCGACGAGCAGCTGCCATGACAGGTCGGTGTCGATCTCGAGGCCGGGCAGCGTCTCCTCGCCTGAGCGCAGGCGTCCGACGATGCCGACGTGCTCGGCGCTGACGAGGGACGAGGCGAACGCGGTGACGAACTGCAGCTGGCTGTCGCTGCCGGCCTGCGCGCCCTGGGCGAGATCCCACAGGCCGTCCGCGATCTTCGCACGTGCGGCGTCGCGGGCCGCGGGGGCGACGTACAGGTTCGCGGCCGTGCGCAGCTGGGCGAGGGTGGTGCGGACCGTGGTCGACTCGGTCTCGCGGCCGATGTTGCCCAGGACGAGGTCGATGTAGTCGGATGCCGCGCTCTCGGCGTCGCGGGTCTGGTCCCAGGCGGCGCCCCAGACGAGCGAGCGGGCGAGCGGGTCGGAGACGTCAGCGAGGTGCGCGATCGCGGTCTCGAGCGAGCGCTCGTCGAGTCGGATCTTCGCGTAGGCGAGGTCGTTGTCATTGAGCAGGACGAGGTCCGGGCGCTTCAGGCCCTGCAGCTCCGGCACCTCGGTGCGGTCGCCGTCGACGTCGATCTCGACATAGTGCGTGCGGGTGAGCGCGCCGCCGTCCAGGTTGTAGAAGCCGATGCCCAGGCGGTGCGGTCGGATGGTGGGGTAGTCCGCCGGCGCGGTCTGCGTGATCGCGAAGCGCGAGATCACGCCGTCGGCGTCGTCGGCGATGACGGGAGAGAGGGTGTTGACGCCGGCGGTCTCGAGCCACTTCTTCGACCAGGTCGTCAGCTCGCGTCCGCTGGTGGCCTCGAGCTCGGTGAGCAGATCGCTGAGCTCGGTGTTGCCCCAGGCGTGCTTCTGGAAGTACTGGCCGACGCCGGCGAAGAACGCGTCGATGCCGACCCAGGCGGCGAGCTGCTTGAGGACGGATCCGCCCTTGGCGTACGTGATGCCGTCGAAGTTCACCTGCACGTCTTCGAGATCGTTGATCTCGGCCGTGATGGGGTGGGTGGAGGGGAGCTGATCCTGGCGGTACGCCCAGGTCTTCTCCATCGCGTTGAACGTCGTCCACGCCTCGGTCCACTCGGTGGCCTCAGCCGTGGCGATCGTCGACGCCCACTCCGCGAACGACTCGTTCAGCCAGAGGTCGTTCCACCACTTCATGGTGACGAGGTCGCCGAACCACATGTGCGCGAGCTCGTGCAGGATCGTGACGACGCGGCGCTCCTTGACAGCGTCGGTGACCTTGCTGCGGAACACGTAGGTCTCGGTGAAGGTCACCGCACCGGCGTTCTCCATGGCGCCCGCATTGAACTCGGGCACGAAGAGCTGGTCGTACTTGGCGAACGGGTATGGAACGCCGAACTTCTCCTCGTAGTACGCGAAGCCCTCGCGGGTCTTGTCGAAGATGTAGTCGGCGTCGAGGTGCTCCCACAGGCTCTTGCGGCCGTACACGCCGAGCGGGATGACGCGACCATCGGCGCTGGTCAGCTCGGAGAACGTCGACTCGTACGGGCCGGCGATGATCGCGGTGATGTACGACGAGATACGCGGCGTGGGCTCGAAGCCCCAGGTCGCGGTGCTGCTCTCGTCGTGGTTGATGGGCTCGGGCGTGGGGGAGTTCGAGACGACCTTCCAGGTGTCGGGCGCGGTGACCGTGAACTGGAAGGTGGCCTTCAGATCGGGCTGCTCGAAGACGGCGAACACGCGCCGCGAGTCCGGCACCTCGAACTGCGAGTAGAGGTAGACCTCGCCGTCGACCGGGTCGACGAAGCGGTGCAGGCCCTCGCCCGTGTTGGTGTAGAGGCAGTCGGCGTCGACGACGAGCACGTTCTCGGCGTGCAGATCGGCCAGCGCGATGCGCGACTCGGCGAACACCTCGGCGGGATCCAGCAGCTCGCCGTTGAGCGAGATCTCGCGCACGTCGCGGGCGATCAGGTCGATGAAGGTGAAGCTGCCGGGCTTCGCGGTGAAGCGGACCACGCTGCGCGAGCCGAAGACCTCCGCGCCCTTGGTCAGATCGAGTGAGATCTCGTAGGACTGAGTCTCGATGAGCTCGCGGCGCTCCTGCGCTTCGATACGGGTGAGGTTCTCTCCAGGCACAGCTGTTTCTCCCAAGGGTTCGGGGGTGTCGCGTCGGGTCGACGCTGCTGGCGCCGACGGCAACCATGACAGCCTACGCCAGGACTGCGCGGCGGCGCGCGCGGAGATGCGAGGATGGAGCAGTGACTGCTCCCGATCAGAGTCCTGTTCCATTCGCCTCGCCGGCCGCCGCCACCGGCGCCGAGTTCGTCGAGACCCCGGTCGACTACGACGCTCTCGTGCTCGCAAGCTTCGGCGGCCCGGAGGGCCAGGACGACGTCATCCCGTTCCTGCGCAATGTGACTCGTGGCCGCGGCATTCCCGACGAGCGTCTCGAAGAGGTCGCCCATCACTACCGTCACTTCGGGGGCGTCAGCCCGATCAACGAGCAGAACCGTCAGCTGAAGGCGGCGCTCGAGGCCGAACTCGCCTCGCGCGGCATCGAGCTGCCGGTCTACGGGGGCAACCGCAACTGGGCTCCCTACCTCGAGGACGCCTTCACCGCAGCGGCGCACGATGGGCACAAGACTCTTCTCGTGCTCGCCACCAGCGCCTACAGTTCGTACTCCAGCGATCGTCAGTACCGTGAGGACATCGCGCGGGCGATCACGGATGCCGGCCTCGAAGGCCGGGTCACCGCCGACAAGGTGCGGCTGTTCTTCGATCACCCCGGTTTCGTCGCTCCCTTCCAGGAAGGGGTGGATGCGGCGGTCGCGTCGTTCCTCGAGCAGGGCATCGCGGCATCCGACATCCACGTCCTCTTCTCGACGCACTCCATCCCGACGGCGGATGCCGAGCGCTCCGGCCCCCGCGATATCGACTGGGGCGAGGGCGGCGCATACGTCGCGCAGCACCGCGCCGTCGCCGAGCACATGGTCCGGAAGCTCGGCGACGGCGCGGTGCTGCGCGACGTATGCGC
>NZ_CAHJXQ010000013.1 GCF_903645325.1 Microbacterium tenebrionis | reverse complement strand
GGAGGGGCGCGACCGGGGTCGGGGGCGTCTTCTTCGCGGCGGCCGCGGCTTCGTCTTCTCCGATCACCGGCGTCGCGCCGGTGAGGCGGATCTCCCGCAGCTGCTTGCGGGTCAGCGGCTGATTGCCCTGCTGATCCGATGTGCTCATGCCTTGCTCCGATACAGATGATGCTTCGCGATGTACTGAACGACTCCGTCGGGAACCAGGTACCACACGGGCTGGTCCTCCTCGACGCGCTCTCGACACGCTGTGGACGAGATCGACAGCGCGGGGACCTCGAGCTGGCTGACGTTGTCGCTCGGGAGGCCGTCGGTGCTCAGAACATGTCCTGGGCGGGAGACCGCGACGAAGTGGGCCAGTTCCCACAGTTCATCATGGTCCCTCCAACTGAGAATTTGCGCTACGGCGTCCGCACCCGTGATGAAGAACAGCTCGGCGTCTGGACGCTGCGTCTTCAGATCGCGGAGCGTGTCGATCGTGTACGTCGGGCCCTCGCGGTCGACATCGACGCGGCTGACCGTGAATCGCGGGTTGGATGCCGTGGCGATCACCGTCATCAGGTAGCGGTGCTCACTGGGTGAGACGTTCGACTTCTGCCATGGACGCCCCGTCGGAACGAATACGACCTCGTCGAGGTCGAACTCGTGCGCGACCTCGCTGGCCGCGACCAGGTGCCCGTGGTGGATCGGGTCGAACGTCCCGCCCATCACTCCGATGCGTGGGGCACGCGTGGCCGTCGTCTCCATGCGCCCTAGTGGCCGTGTCCTGCCCCGTGAGCGTCAGCGCCGTGCTTCTGCGCCCAGGCCTCGGCCTTGGCGGAGTGGCGGTTGGCGACGTGGCGGTACGAGAACGTGACGAGCCCGAGAACGGCGAACAGCGCGGCGGCGATGACCCCGAAGATCAGGGTCTCGAGCGCCACGTTGCCGTGATGCTCCGTTTCAGCGGCTGCCATCGCGATCTGTGCGACGAGGTTCATCCTGACTCCGTTTCGTGGCGGGTGCGAGAAGAGGCTCACCCATCCTATCGCTCAGGCGCGGGTCTGACCGGACCCACGCGCGAGCCATTTGGTGCTGGTCAGCTCGGAAAGCCCCATGGGACCGCGGGCATGCAGCTTCTGCGTGGAGATCCCGACCTCCGCCCCGAATCCGAACTCGCTCCCGTCGGTGAAGCGGGTGGAGGCGTTGGCCATCACGACGGCGGAGTCCACCTCGGCGAGGAACCTCTCGGCGTTCAGCGCGTCGGCCGTGACGATGGATTCGGTGTGACCCGTGCTGTAGCGGCGGATGTGGGCGAGCGCATCATCGAGGGTGTCGACGACTTTCATGGCCACGTCGAGGCTGAGGTACTCGGTCGCCCAGTCCTCCTCCGTCGCGGGGATGACGTCGCTCACGAGCCCGCGGACCATGTCATCGCCGTGGACGGCGACGCCCTCGCTCTGCAGGGCGCTGGCCACGAGGGGAACAAGGCGGGGTGCGGCCTGGCGCAGCACGAGAACGGTCTCGACTGCGTTGCAGACGCTCGGACGCTGAACCTTGGCGTTGACGACGATCTCGCGCGCCCAGTCGTCGGGCGCGGTCTCGTCCAGGACGATGTGCACGTTGCCGGCGCCGGTCTCGATCACGGGCACGGTCGATTCGGTGACGACGGTCTCGATGAGCGCGGCGCTGCCGCGCGGCACGAGCACGTCGACGTACCCGCGACCGTGCATGAGGGCCTTCGCGCCGTCGCGGCCGAAGTCGTCGAGGGTCTGGATGGCCTCGGGCGTGACGCCGGCGCTCTCCAGCGCGTCGCGCATGACCCGGACGAGGACGGTGTTCGACGCGCGTGCGGCACTTCCCCCGCGCAGAACGTTCGCGTTGCCGGATCGCAGGGCGAGGGCTGCGATGTCGACGGTCACGTTGGGGCGCGCCTCGTAGATGGCCCCGACGACGCCGAAGGGCACCCGGACCTGCTGCAGGTTCACGCCGTTCGGCATCCGGTGCCCGCCGACGACCTGGCCGACGGGGTCGGGCAGTGCGGCGATCGCGCGCACGGCCGATGCGAGTGCGGCGACGCGCTTGCGGTCGAGGCGCAGCCGGTCGATCAGCGCGTCGCCGATCCCGTTCTCCCGCCCGGCTTCGATGTCCTGCGCGTTCGCGGCGATGATGTCCGCGGCGTTCGACTCGAGCGCACCGGCGACGGCTTCGAGGGCGCGGACCTTCTCATCGCTGGTCAGCCGCGCGGTGGCTCGGGAGGCCTCCTTGGCGCGCGCGAGACGGTCCTGAACGGTGTCGGTGGTCATCCGGTCAGCTTACGAGACCCGGTGGGGTCACCGGGCCTGGATGACGGGCTCGAACCAGGTGCCGATCTCGTCGCCGTGGAGCGCACGGTCGATGAGGTCGGCGCTCGTGACGAGAACTCCGATGCCGGATGCCGCAGCCAGCCGCGCCGCGGACACCTTGGTCGCCGCTCCCCCGGTGCCGACGCTGTTGACGACGCTCGCCCCGAACTCGAGGCCTTCGAGGTCCGCGTCGGCGGCGATGGGGTCGATCGGCTCCGCCGCGGGATCCGTCGGCGGTTTCGTGTAGAGGCTCTCGACGTCGCTGAGCAGCACGAGAGCGTCCGCCCCGATGAGCTGGGCGACGAGGGCTGCGAGCCGGTCGTTGTCGCCGAAGCGGATCTCCTGCGTGGCGACGGTGTCGTTCTCGTTCACGATGGGCAGGATGCGCAGGCCCAGCAGCCGCTCCATGGCGCGGCGGGCGTTGCTGCGCGAGGTCGCGGTCTCGAGGTCGCCCGTCGTCAGCAGGACCTGCCCCGCCGTGATGCGGAACGGGCGCAGCGCCTCCTGATAGCGGTACACGAGCACGTTCTGGCCGACGGCCGCCGCGGCCTGCTGCGTGGCGAGGTCGGTGGGTCTGGCATCCAGATCGAGGAACGGGATGCCGGTGGCGATCGCCCCCGACGAGACCAGCACGATCTCGCAGCCGCGCGCGTGAGCGCCGGCGAGGGCGTGCACGATCATCGGGATCCGCCAGGACGACTCGCCGCTGATCGAGGAGGAACCGACCTTGACGACGATGCGCGGAGCGGTTGCGAGCTCGGCACGCGTCATCGCGGTCATGCGTCGTCTCCGTCGAAGTCCTGCCCCGCCGTGGCACGGCGCTTCTCGTCCTGCTCCGCGCGGTAGGCGGCTCTGGCGTCCATCCGCTCGTAGTACTGCTCGCGGCGCTCGCCCGTGGTGCGTCGCGAGTTCGGCGCGAGACGCGGATCCGTGCCGCGCGGCGCGGTCGCGAGCTCCGCGGCCGAACGCATCGAGGGCTCCCAGTCGAAGATGAGACCCTCGCCTTCGCCGATCACGACGGTCGCGCCGGGCGTCGCGCCGAGACGGAACAGCTCGTCCTCGACGCCGAGACGCTCCAAGCGGTCCGCCAGGTAGCCGACGGCCTCCTCGTTCTGGAAATCGGTCTGCTGCACCCAGCGGACCGGCTTCTCGCCCAGGATGCGGTAGTAGGTGCCGTAGGAGCCGCCCTCGACGCGGATCGTGAAGGGCTGCTCCGCGCCCTTGGGACGGATGACGACGCGCGGCGCCTCGACCTCGACGGCCGTCTCGGCTCGGTGCTTCTCGACGATCTCGCCGAGCGCGAACGTCAGCGGGCGGAGGCCCTCGCGCGAGACCGTGGAGATGTCGAACACCCGGAAGCCGCGCTCCTCGAGCTCGGGGCGGACGAGGTCGGCGAGGTCGCGGGCCTCGGGAACATCGATCTTGTTGAGCGCGATCAGCTGCGGACGCTCCAGCAGCGGCGTCTGCCCCTCCGGGACCTCGTAGGCGCCGAGCTCGGCGAGGATGACGTCGAGGTCGGAGATCGGGTCGCGGCCGGGCTCGAGCGTCGCGCAGTCGAGGACGTGCAGCAGCGCCGAGCAGCGCTCGACGTGACGGAGGAACTCCAGCCCGAGACCGCGTCCCTCGCTCGCTCCTTCGATGAGGCCCGGCACGTCGGCGATCGTGTAGCGGAAGTCGCCCTGCTGGACGACGCCGAGGTTCGGATGCAGGGTGGTGAACGGGTAATCGGCGATCTTCGGCCGTGCGGCCGAGACCGCGGCGATCAGGCTCGACTTGCCCGCCGAGGGGTAGCCCACCAGGGCCACGTCGGCGACGGTCTTGAGCTCGAGGACCACGTCGCCCTCGAAGCCGGGGGTGCCGAGCAGGGCAAAGCCGGGAGCCTTGCGCTTGGGACTCGCGAGCGCGGCGTTGCCGAGGCCTCCTCGGCCGCCCTGGGCCACGATGAAGCGCTCACCAGGCGTGACCATGTCGAGCAGCACATCGCCGTCGGCGTTCTTGACGACCGTGCCAACCGGGACGGGCAGCTCGAGCGTCTCGCCCGCGTAACCGGATCGGTGGTCGCCCATGCCGAATCCGCCGTTACCGGACGAGCGGTGCGGAGAGTGGTGGTACGACAGGAGCGTCCCGGTCTGCGTGTCGGCGACGAGGACGATGTCGCCGCCGTCACCGCCGTTACCGCCATCGGGACCGCCGAGCGGCTTGAACTTCTCGCGGTGCACGGAGACACAGCCATTGCCGCCCTTGCCGGCGCGCAGATGCAGCGTCACCGTGTCGACGAACGTGACCATGTCGTACTACTCCCTGGATACGCGGACGGGGCGAGCCGAAGCCCGCCCCGAACCGGATGTCTTGTCTGCTGCGATTACTGAGCAGCGGCGACGATGTTGACGACCTTGCGGCCGCCCTTCGCGCCGAACTCGACAGCGCCCGCCTCGAGGGCGAACAGCGTGTCGTCGCCGCCACGGCCGACGTTCACGCCGGGGTGGAAGTGCGTGCCGCGCTGACGGACGAGGATCTCGCCCGCGTTGACCTGCTGGCCGCCGAAGCGCTTCACGCCGAGTCGCTGAGCGTTGGAGTCACGACCGTTGCGAGTGGAGCTCGCGCCCTTTTTGTGTGCCATGTCCTGTGCCTCTTCTGCTTACTTGATGCCGGTGATCTTGACGCGCGTGAGCTCCTGGCGGTGGCCCTGGCGCTTCTTGTAGCCGGTCTTGTTCTTGTACTTCTGGATGACGATCTTCGGGCCGCGGAGGTTGCCGATGACCTCGGCGGTCACCGTGACCTTGGCCAGCTTGTCGGCGTCGGTGGTCACCGTGGAGCCGTCGACGAGGAGCACTGCGGGCAGCTCGATCTTCTCACCCTGAGCAGCCTGAACACGGTCGAGCTGAACGATCGTGCCGACCTCGACCTTCTCCTGCCGCCCACCGGCGCGCACTACTGCGTAAACCACTTGATACCTGTTTCGTTGGGGAGCGGGAGCTCCGGAAATCTCACGGGAAGACTGTGCCTGCGTTCGTCGCAGGTCTGACGGGTGTGAGCACAGGACTTCAGCCCGTCGCCCTCTGGGGACGACTCAGCTCACGCACCAAGGGACTACTTTACCGGATCAGCCACACTCTCGCAAAGCGAGACCGGCCCGTGTCGTGCGGTCGTAGGATCGCGGAGTGACCGTACTGATCGACGACCCCATCTGGCCCGCCCACGGGCGCCTCTGGGCCCATCTGGTCAGCGATCGGAGCCTCGACGAGCTGCACGCGTTCGCGCGAGCCCACGATCTGCCGGCGCGGTCGTTCGATCGCGACCACTACGACGTGCCGGAGGACACCCTCCCCCGGCTCATCGCCGCCGGCGCCGTCTCGACGACGGGGGCCGTCTCGATGACCGGCCCGACGGTCGGGGCGAGCGTGGACGCGGCGATCTGCGCGAGCGCCGACTTCGCACCCTCGGGGATGCCGTGGGCGACGGAGCTGTTCTGCTGGGCGCTCTGGTTCTGCTGACCATTGCCTCCGCGCTGGCGCCGATTGCCGCCCGACTGACCGCCACCCGAGTTCGACCGGTGCTTGACCACCGGGTCGTGGTGCACGATGACGCCACGGCCGGCGCACACCTCGCACGCCTCGCTGAAGGTCTCGAGCAGACCCAGGCCGAGCTTCTTGCGGGTCATCTGGACCAGGCCGAGAGAGGTGACCTCGGCCACCTGGTGCTTGGTGCGGTCGCGGCTCAGGCACTCGACGAGTCGGCGCAGCACGAGGTCGCGGTTGGACTCGAGCACCATGTCGATGAAGTCGACGACGATGATGCCGCCGATGTCGCGCAGCCGCAGCTGGCGGACGATCTCCTCGGCGGCCTCGAGGTTGTTCTTCGTGACGGTCTCTTCGAGATTGCCGCCCGAGCCGACGAACTTGCCGGTGTTGACGTCGACGACCGTCATGGCCTCGGTGCGGTCGATCACGAGAGAACCGCCCGAGGGCAGCCAGACCTTGCGGTCCAGGGCCTTCTCGATCTGCTCCGTGATGCGGAACGCGTCGAACGGGTCGGTGTCGTCCTCGTAGGACTCCACGCGCTCGAGCAGGTCGGGGGCGACGCTCTCGAGGTAGGCGCGGATGGTCCGCTGCGACTCCTCGCCCTGGATGAGCATCTTCGTGAAGTCCTCGTTGAAGACGTCGCGGACGATCTTCACGAGCAGGTCGGGTTCGGCGTGCAGCAGCGCCGGAGCCTGCTGGTTCTCGACCTGCTTCTGGATGTGCTCCCACTGCGACGTGAGGCGCTGGACGTCGCGCGTCAGCTGCTCCTCGGTGGCGCCTTCCGCGGCCGTGCGGACGATGACGCCGCTGGACTCGGGCAGCACCTCCTTGAGGATGCGCTTGAGGCGGGCACGCTCGTTGTCGGGGAGCTTGCGGCTGATGCCGTTCATCGATCCGCCTGGGACGTACACGAGGTAGCGACCGGGCAGCGAGATCTGGCTGGTGAGGCGCGCACCCTTGTGTCCGACCGGGTCTTTCGTCACCTGCACGAGCACGCGATCGCCGGGCTTGAGCGCCAGCTCGATGCGGCGGGGCTGGTTGCCGGTCTCGACGCCGTCCCAGTCGACCTCGCCGGAGTACAGCACGGCGTTGCGGCCGCGGCCGATGTCGACGAACGCGGCCTCCATGCTCGGCAGCACGTTCTGCACGCGGCCGAGGTAGACGTTGCCGATCAGAGATGCGTCCTGGTTGCGCGCGACGTAGTGCTCGACGAGCACGGCGTCCTCGAGCACGCCGATCTGGGTGCGTCCGTTCTTCGAGCGGACGATCATCTTGCGGTCGACGGACTCGCGCCGGGCGAGGAACTCGGCCTCGGTCACGACCGGGCGGCGGCGTCCGGCATCGCGTCCGTCGCGGCGGCGCTGCTTCTTGGCCTCGAGACGCGTGGACCCCTTGATGGCCTTCGGCTCGGTGATGTACTCGACGGCGCGCTGGCGCTGACGCGGCTCGGTCTGCTGGTCGTCGCCGTCTCCTCCGCGACGGCGGCGTCCGCGTCGTCCGCCGGACGTCTCGTCCTGGTCGCTGTCGCGCACGTTGTCGCGATCGCGCCCCGGCCGCGCCGGAAGCGGCGTGATCTCGGGAGCGTAGAAGTGCAGCTGGGTCGACACCCGCGAGACGAAGACCTCGGGGATGAGCCCGAGGCTGACCGCGGTGAGCGGCTCGGGCTTCGCCGGCTCGGCAGGCTTCTCGGACTCGGCAGGCGTCTCGGGCTCTGCGGCCTTCTCGGACTCGGCAGGCTTCTCGGGCTCGGCCGCGTTCTCCGGCTCTGCGGCCGTCTCCGCTTCTGCGGACTCCTCGACGGGAGCATCGCCACCTGCGTCTGTCGCAGACTCGACCGCAGCGTCCGCAGACTCGTCGACCGGCTGCGCCTCAGCATCCGTCTGGGGCTCCTCGGCCGGCTGAGACTCCGCTTCGACCGCCGCGTCCGGTGTTACCGGAAGCGCGTCATTCGCGTCGAGGGTAGGGGTGTTGTTGTCATTCGTCTCATCGGCCATCTCTGGCGTACTCCCTGCGCGAGCACTGCGTGCCGCGAAATCTCGTGCGGCACCCGCGGGTGCCGCGAACTCACTCGGTGTGCGACCGGCTCATGGCTCTGATCGCGAGGGGCATGGGGCCCCGAAGTCTGCGTCGATGCCTTCCGCGGCCGAACCGCCTGGTGCATCACAGGCCATTATCGCACCATGTGCGCCACTTCGTGGCATCCCGCCGTCGAACCGCGGTTTTCCCGGTCCGCCTCACGCCCCATCCATAGCCGTCACTGGGATAATCCATATATGAGCGAGCAGCGCACCCGCCCCGTGTTCTACGCCGTCTGGCTGATCATCGCCGGTGTCATCGGCTGGTGGGCGGCGTTCCAGCTCACGGTCGAGAAGTTCGTGCTGCTCGCCGATCCGGATGCCACACTCAGCTGCGACCTGAGCAGTTTCATCCAGTGCGGCAAGAACCTCGAATCCTGGCAGGGCTCGGTGTTCGGGTTCCCGAACCCGATTCTCGGCCTGACCGGATGGATGGCGCCGATCGTCGTCGGCGTCGCGGTGCTCGCCGGTGCGCGCTTCCCCCGCTGGTTCTGGGCGACGTTCGGCGCCGGCATCCTGTTCGCCTTCGGGTTCGTGTGCTGGCTGATCGGTCAGAGCATCTACGACCTCGTCGTACTGTGCCCGTGGTGCATGGTCACGTGGGCCGTGACGATCCCCACGTTCTTCGCCACCGTCGTGCATCTGTTCCGCAACGGCACCTTCTCATCGTCGGAGAAGGTGCAAGAGCGCGCAGGGCGCCTGATGGCGTGGGTGCCGCTGGCGACCATCGTCGCCTACGCGATCATCGTCGTGATGGCCCAGCTGAAGGGCATCGACTTCCTCGGCGAGATCGCGCGCCTGCTGTTCTGAGGACGACGAAACCCGCCGGTCGCATGACGCACCGGCGGGTTTGTCGTTGTTCGGGTCAGCTGAACCAGATGCCGAGCTCGCGCGCGGCGGACTCCGGCGAGTCCGAGCCGTGCACGAGGTTCTGCTGCACGGCGAGACCCCAGTCGCGACCGAAGTCGCCGCGGATCGTTCCGGGAGCGGCGGTGGTGGGATCGGTGGTGCCGGCGAGCGAGCGGAACCCCTCGATCACGCGGTTGCCGGCGAGGCGGATCGCCACCGACGGGCCCGACATCATGAACTCGAGCAGCGGCTCGTAGAACGGCTTGCCCTCGTGCTCGGCGTAGTGCTCGGCGAGCACGTCGCGGTCGGGCTCGACGAGGCGGATGTCGACGAGCGCGTAGCCCTTCGCCTCGATGCGGGCGAGGATGCTGCCGGTCAGGCCGCGGGCGACGCCGTCGGGCTTGACGAGGACGAGGGTTTCTTCAGTGGCCATGTCAGTCGCTCTCTGTGTGAGGGTCGGTGGTCGTCGGGGCCCCTGAGGGAGGTCGTGCATCCATTCGGGCCCCCATGATCGTCGCATATGCCCACATCCCTCCGAAAACGAGGGTGACGAGCAGGATCGCCGGAACGAAGATCGCGGACAGGGCGACGATCGCCTGCAGAACCCATCCGACCGGAATCGCCCAGGAACGGGTGATCATGCCGGCGACGGCGATCATGGCGACGGCCACGATCGCCGCACCGACGATCGCCCACCACTGCGGGACGGCCGGTGGCAGCGCCCTCAATCCGAAGATCGTGAGGCCTGCGAGCAGCACGACGATCGCCTCGAAGCCGAGGACGATCGGGGCGAGCTTCTGCACGAGCGTACGCTGGGGCCGGGCGGGCCGGGGTGCGGATGCTTCGCTCACGCGCGCCACCCCGATTTCCAGTCCTCCTCCTCGGACAGCGCGATCGCCTCACCGGCGAGCACGACGGATCCGGCGATCACGACCGCGCGGCGGTCGGATGAGGCGGCCCACTCGCGGGCGGCGTCGGCGGCATCCGCGAGAGACGGATGCACCGTCGCGCGGAAGCCCGCGTTCTCGACGAGGTCGGCGATGGCGTCCGCGTCGCTCGCGCGGTCCGATTCGGGGGCCGTGGTGAACACGTGCGCAGCCGCTGGGGCGAGCTTCGCGACGATTCCGTCGGCGTCCTTGTCGGCGAGCACGCCGAGGACGAGTCCCCACTCGTCGAAGTCGAAGCTGTCATCGAGCGACTGGGCGAGCGCCGCTGCGCCGTGCGGGTTGTGGGCGGCGTCGACGACGACGGTCGGTGCGATGCCGATCAGCTGCAGCCGGCCAGGGGACGTCGCGCCCTGCAGACCCTCGGTGATGATGTCGCCGGCGATCGGCTGCGTGCCGCCACCGATCAGCGACTCCACGGCGGCGATCGCCAGTGCGGCGTTGTGCCCCTGATGCGCGCCGTACAGAGGCAGATACTCCTCGATGTAGGGCCCGGCGAGACCCTTGACCGTCAGCAGCTGTCCGCCGACCGCGAGCTTCTGCTCCGCGAGACCGAACTCGTCGCCCTCGAACGCGATCGTCGCGTTGCGCTCGGCGGCGACCCGCCGCAGCACCTCGGCGGCCTCAGCGGGCTGCTGCGCCGAGACGACGGCGGCGCCCTCCTTGATGATCCCGGCCTTGACACCCGCGATCTTCTCGATCGTGTCGCCGAGGCGATCGGCGTGGTCGATCGCTATGGGCGCGAACACCGCGACGTCGCCGTCGGCCGTGTTCGTGGAATCCCATTCGCCGCCCATGCCGACCTCCAGCACGAGCACGTCGACCGGAGCATCCGAGGCCGCGACGAACGCGAGCACCGTGAGCAGCTCGAAGAAGGTCAGCGGCGCGTCGCCTGCGGCCTCGAGCTCGGCATCCACGATCCCGATGAACGGTTCGATCTCGTCCCAGGCCTCGGCGATCGCGGCATCCGCGATGGGCTCGCCGTCGATCATGATCCGTTCGGTGAACCGCTCAAGATGCGGGCTGGTGAACAGACCCGTGCGCAGCCCGTGGGCGCGCAGCAGGCTCTCGATGACGCGGGCGGTCGACGTCTTGCCGTTCGTGCCGGTGATGTGCACGACGCGGTACGTCTTCTGCGGGTCGTCGAGGAGCTCGAGAATGCGCGCGGTGCGCTCCTTGCGCGGCTGCACCCAGCGCTCCCCTGCCCTTGTCATCAGCGCCTCGTAGACGGCGTCTGCACGGTCGCGGTCAGACATTCGCGGCTCCTTCGAGGTTCGTGTCGATCGTGACGACGATCGGGGCCTTGTCGGACCCCAGGGCAGTGGAGCCGCTGCAGAACACGCCGTCACCGGGGCTGGTGACGCTCGCGACGAGCTCCTCCATGTCGTCCGTCGCCTGGATCGCGATGGCCACGGCGAGTGTCTCCGCCGCGATGAGCTCCGCGTGCGCCTGCAGCGCCTGCGCCGCATCCGGTGCGACGTTCAGAGCCAGGACGATGCGGTCGCTGACGTCGAGGTCGGCGTTCTTGCGTGCCTCCTGCACGACGCGAATGGCGTCTCGGGCCATGCCCTCCGCCTCGAGCTCGGCCGTGGTCCGGGTGTCGAGCAGCACGAATCCGCCACCGGGCACGAGAGCCAGGGCCTCGCCTTCCGGGCGACCTGCCGTCTCGAGCACGAGCTCGTACTCCTGCGGCTCGATCGCGATGCCGTCGACGACCACCACGCCGTCCTGCTCCTCCCAGACGCCGGCACGCGCACCGGCGATCACGTGCTGCACCTGCTTGCCCAGACGCGGACCCGCGGCGCGGGCGTTGACGCTCAAGCGGTGGCTGATGCCGTACTCGGCGGCCGTCGTGTCGGTGAGCTGCACGAGCTCGACGGACTTCACGTTGAGCTCATCGCGCAGGATGTCCTCGAACTGGGCCAGCTGGTCCGCGACCGGCGACACCACGGTGAATCGCGCGAGCGGCAGGCGAACGCGCAGCTTCTCCTTCTTGCGCAGCGCGTTGCCGACGCTGGACAGCTCGCGCACGGCATCCATCGCATCGCGGATGTCGTCCGCTGCCGGGAACGCGTCGGCATCCGGCCAATCGGTCAGGTGCACGCTGCGCCCGCCGGTGAGTCCCTGCCAGATGCGCTCGCTGATCAGCGGCACGAGAGGCGCTGCGACCCGGGTGAGCGTCTCGAGCACGGTGTAGAGCGTGTCGAACGCGTCGGTTCCGCCCTCGGCGCCGACCCAGAAGCGGTCGCGCGACCGGCGGATGTACCAGTTCGTCAGCACCTCGGCGAAGTCGCGCAGGCGTGCGGATGCCGTGGTCGAGTCGAGTCCGTCGAGGTCCGTCGCGACATCGCGGACGAGCTCTCCCAGGCGCGACAGGATGTAGCGGTCGAGCACGTCCGTGGAGTCGGTGCGCCACGTGGCTTCGTACCCTCCGTCTCCGGAGGCGTTCGCGTAGGTCGCGAAGAAGTACCACGAGCTCCACAGCGGCAGGAGGAATTCGCGGACGCCGGCGCGGATGCCCTCCTCGGTGACCGAGAGGTTGCCGCCGCGCAGCACCGAGCTCGACATGAGGAACCAGCGCATGGCGTCGGAGCCGTCGCGGTCGAAGACCTCGGAGACGTCCGGGTAGTTGCGCAGCGACTTCGACATCTTGTAGCCGTCGTTGCCGAGCACGATGCCGTGGCAGCTGACGCCGGTGAACGCCGGGCGGTCGAACAGCGCGGTCGACAGCACGTGCATGACGTAGAACCAGCCGCGGGTCTGCCCGATGTACTCGACGATGAAGTCCGCCGGTGAGTGCGAGTCGAACCATTCCTGGTTCTCGAACGGGTAGTGCACCTGCGCATACGGCATCGACCCGGAGTCGAACCAGACGTCGAAGACGTCCTCGATGCGGCGCATGGTGCTCTTGCCCGTGGGGTCATCGGGGTTGGGGCGGGTCAGGTCGTCGATGTACGGCCGATGCAGGTCGACCTCGCCCTCGGGGTTGCGGGGCAACGCGCCGAAGTCGCGCTCGAGCTCCTCGAGCGACCCGTACGCGTCGATGCGCGGGTAGTCGGGGTCGTCGCTCTTCCAGATCGGGATGGGCGAGCCCCAGTACCGGTTGCGGCTGATCGACCAGTCGCGCGATCCCTCGACCCACTTGCCGAACTGGCCGTGCTTGACGTTCTCGGGCACCCAGGTGATCTGCTCGTTGTTCGCGAGCATCTTGTCCTTGATGTCGGTGACGCGGATGAACCAGCTCGAGACCGCCTTGTAGATCAGGGGGTTCCGGCAGCGCCAGCAGTGCGGGTAGGAGTGGACGTAGCTCTGCTCGCGCAGCATCCGCCCGTTCTCCTTGAGGAGGCGGATGAGCGGACGGTTGGCGTCCATCCACAGCATCCCCGCGACGTCCGTGACGCTGGAGAGGAACTTGCCACCGTCGTCGAGGGAGAGGATCGTGGGCATGCCGGCGGCGGTCGTCACGCGCTGGTCGTCCTCACCGTATGCCGGGGCCTGGTGGACGATCCCGGTGCCGTCGGTGGTGGTGACGTAGTCGTCGACGAGGATGCGCCAGGCGTTCTCGGTGCCCCAGGTCTCGGCATCCGCGTAGTAGTCGAACAGGCGGTCGTAGTGGACGTCTGCGAGGTCGGCACCGCGATGGGATGCCTCGACGGCGGCCAGTGCGTCGTCAGCCGACTCGTAGCCGAGGTCCTTGGCGTAGCCGCCGAGGAGGTCGCGGGCGATCAGGTAGCGGTGCGCATCGCTCCCGGCGGGGTCGTCGCCGGGGACGATGTCCGCCGCGCCGTTCGGGCCGGCGGGCAGCACGACGTACTCGATGTCGGGGCCGACGACGAGGGCGAGGTTGGTGGGCAGGGTCCACGGCGTGGTGGTCCAGGCGAGCGCGCGGACGGCGGTGAGGCCGAGCGACTCCGCCTTGGCGCCGGTGAGCGGGAAGGTGACGGTGACCGAGGGGTCCTGACGGTCCTGGTAGACGTCGTCGTCCATGCGCAATTCGTGATTGGACAGCGGCGTCTCGTCGCGCCAGCAGTAAGGCAGCACGCGGTAGCCCTCGTACGCCAGGCCCTTGTCGTAGAGCTGCTTGAACGCCCACAGGACGCTCTCCATGTAGCCGAGGTCCAGCGTCTTGTAGCCGCGGTCGAAGTCCACCCAGCGCGCCTGGCGGGTGACGTACTCCTTCCACTCCTCGGTGTACGCGAGCACCGAGTCACGGGCTTTGGCGTTGAAGACGCCGATGCCCATCTCCTCGATCTCGCTCTTCTCGGTGAGGCCGAGCTGCTTCATCGCCTCGAGTTCGGCAGGAAGACCGTGCGTGTCCCATCCGAAGACGCGGTCGACCTTCTTGCCGCGCATGGTCTGGAAGCGCGGGAAGAGGTCCTTGGCGTAGCCGGTGAGCAGGTGGCCGTAGTGAGGGAGGCCGTTGGCGAAGGGCGGGCCGTCGTAGAAGACCCACTCGTCCGCGCCGTCGCGCTGCGCGATGGATGCCCGGAACGTGTCGTCCTGCTTCCAGAACTCCAGGACGTCCTTCTCGATCTCGGGGAAGCGCGGGGATGCGGCGACGGCGGCGGGGCCGAAGGCTGAGGTGCGGGGGTAGGTCATATCTGGCTCGCAGTGTCGTGGGCGGATGCTGCTTGCGAGGACGATCCTGTTCTCACACGGACCGCGGTACCACCTCGCGTGCCGCGCCTCACGGCGCTGCCACTCTCACTGCGGCGATGACGGGCCTGCCCCGCTCGGTTCTACTGGGCCATGCGGCTGTTCTTCCGAGAGCTCCCCGGTGATGGCCGGATCAAAGCTGATGCGTCCATTGTACGCGGCATCCGCCGCCGCAGGAACTTCGCAGAAAACCACTCATCTCGCAGGAATTCTCGGATTCTCTGCGAAGGAAGTGCTGTTCTGCGAGCACTGGCACGCTCGATCAGGCACGACGATTCGCGAGATGCAGCCCGCACGCTACCGCGCGCATGATCAGGTCCTGCACCTGAGGCCACTCGAACATCATCTGCTGATAACTGATGCGAATGACGTGGTACCCCATGAGCCGGATTTCGGCGTCGTGGCGGATGTCCTCGCTGCGTTGCGCCCCGACATGGTGTTTGCCGTCGATCTGCAGCACGAGCCGGTCGCCCAGGAGGGCGTCGACCCGGTGACCGGCGATCCAGGTCTGGATGACCAGCCGAATGCGGAGCCACCGGAGCCGGGGCCGCAGATAGGTTTCCAGACCGGCGTCCGCGAACGGCTGAGCCTCGGCGAGGAGATTCCGTGCGGCGGGTCGCAGCGGCAGGTTACTCAGCGCGTCGAGCGTGACCAGCTCCTTGTTCAGTGCTGACTCCCACGTCCCCAGCGCCTGCTCGAACGGTGTGCACTCGGCCACGATGGCCAGCACGTTCTCGATGGGGTCGACCAGCGCATCGGGATGCCTCGGAACGAGCGGCTTCGCCCAGTGCACACGCAGACTCTGGGGTTTTCCCCCGGCACTTCCCGGCGTGCACGTCGGCGCAACGCCGGGGTCCTGCTCATGCACCCAGATGCCGAGCCGCCGAGCCGCGGTGACACAGGTGAGCACGACGCCGCGCTTGGCCGCAGAAACGAGCTGAGGCGATGCATCCGGAATCGCTACCCACCCCTGCCGGATCCGCACGAGGGTCCCGTCGCGCAGCGCCTTCTCGAGCTCCGCACGTCGATAACCCCGTTCGTGCAATGAAGCAACCCGCGCGATGCCGCCGAGATCCGCGACGCACAGGCTGACGGGCTCATCTGACCTCGAGTGCATGCTCCGAGCGTGACATCGACCGCGGGTCCATCTGGCCGCCGCGTACACGTTCCGTGCACAGCGGCGCATATTCCGATGCGGTGCAGAACAAGGCCCCGGTCGGCGCACCTTCGCAGAACGACGGGAATCTCGCAGCCCTCGGCCTGATTCGTGCGAGATTCCTGTCGTTCTGCGGGATTCCGGCGCGGGTCAGGACTCCCGGTGGTAGCCGTGCAGATCGTCCTGGACTCCGTTGATCCAGATCTCCTCGCCGCCGTCGGGGTCGGGGATGCGGATCGTGCGCGCGAACGCCTCGTCGACGACGGATGCTTCGAACCCGGCATCCCGCAGCCGCGAGGCCAGTGCATCGAGGTCTCCGCGCGCCTCGAACGACAGCCCGATCCGCGGCTCTCCCGCGTGCAGTCCCACAGAACCGCCGGCACCGATCATCTCGACCCATCCCGCGCGGTCCGAAGCGATCCCCGCGCGGAAGCCGAGCGCTTCGAGGATCACCCGCGACTCGTCGAGGTCCTCTTGAAACCAGATCGGCTGCACGGCGATGCTCCCGGCTCCGCTCTGCGCGGCACCCTCGGACACTGAGATCCGGACGCCGGAGGCGGCACGCACCACGAGCATCTTCCCGACGCCCTCCATGACGGTCTGCTCGACGTCGAAGGAGGAGAGGGCAGTCGCCGCGGCATCCAGACTCTCGACGATGAGGTGGATGTCGACCGTGCCGGGCCGGTGGTCATCTGTCGCACCGTGCACGGCCAGGATGCCGTCGGCGTGGAACTCACCCCATTCCGGTGCAGGCGGATACGGCGCGACGAATCCGAGCGCCTCGGCGAGCGCCCACCAGCGCTGCGGCTGCTCGGTGTACAGGATCTGCTGAACCACGGTCATCATTTCTCCCTCAGGTATGCGCGCAATGCCGCCTCGACGAGTGCGGACAGGCTCGTACCCTCGTCGATCGCCTGGTGCTTCACCTCGCGTATGAGATCGGCGGGCAGATACACGTTGAACTGCGCCTTCTTGGGTTCACTTGCTTGCATGCTAGCAATATAGCAACGGCCGCACGATAACCTCAAGACATGGCCCGCACCACGGACTCCCCTGTCGCCCCACGCGTCTCGCCGCCCGATCTGCCGGACGACCTCGACGACGCCGAGCCTCGCCGCGGGGCGGACCGCATCGCGGCGCGGCTCGACCTCGCAGGCAGCGCAGATCTCGCCCACTCCTCGCTCGAGCAGTGCGTGCTCACCGGCGACGTCGAAACCCTCGACCTCACCGGTGCCACGCTCCTCGACGTCGACATGCGCGACGTGCGCGCGGCATCCGCTCCCTTGCGCAACGCGAGCATCCGCCGGCTGCGCATCACCGGCGGGCGCATCGGCACCCTCGATCTCAGCGGCGCGCGCATCGACGAGCTCGAGCTCCGGGACGTCCGCATCGACTACCTGAATCTCGGCGGGGCGAAGGCCGCGGACGTTCTGATCTCCGCCAGCATGATCCGCACACTCGACATGCCCCAGGCCGAACTCACCCGCGTGGCGTTCGACGACTGCCGCAGTGACGAGGTCGACCCGCGCGGCCTGCGCGCGACGGACGTGGACCTCCGCGGACTCGACGCCATCGCCTTCACGGACGCGAACAGCCTGCGCGGCACGACGCTCACGACGTTCCAGGTTCAGCAGCTCGCCCCCGTGTTCGCCGCAGGGGTCGGGATTCAGGTGCGGGACTAGGCAAGGCTTCGACTCGCTCCGCTCGCTCAACCCGTTTCGTGGCTCCGCCCTCCGCTCAACGACCCGAAACGCTGCAGCGACTGCTCCTACCTGCCAGCCGCGATCAGCTCCTGGGTGAACGGATGCTGGGGAGCGGCGAACACCGCAGCCACCGGCCCCTGCTCGACGATCGCCCCGTGCTGCATCACGAGCACGTCGTCCGACACGGCGGCGACGACATCCAGATCGTGCGAGACGAAGATCATGGTCAGTCCCCGGTCTCGCTGCAGTCGCGCCAGAAGCTGCAGCACCTTCTCGCGCACGGAGGGGTCGAGCGCCGAGACGGGTTCGTCGAGCACGAGCACGTCCGGTTCCGCAGCGAGCGCCCGAGCGATCGCCGCCCGCTGCCGCTGCCCGCCCGACAACCGGGCAGGGCGCCGCTTCGCGAGCTCCGGCGCGAGATCGACCTCCGCCATGAGCTCGGCCACCCGCGCGGAACGCTGGGATCGGTGAACCCCTCCCGCGGCGAGCGCCTCACGCAGTGATCGCCCGATCGTCCACCGGGGATCGAACGCCCCCAGCGGGTTCTGGTGCACGAGCTGGACGCGGTGCTCCCCGCTCCAGCGCAGGTCGCCCGCGTCCGGTCTCTCCACACCGACGATCATGCGCGCGAGCGTCGTCTTCCCCGACCCCGACTCCCCACGATCCCGAGCGTCTGACCCTCGAGCAGCGTGAAGGACGCATCCGCGACGGCCGGCACACCCGCGAACGACCTGGACACGCCGATGGCCGTGAGCACGGCATCTCGGCCCTGAGCCTGTCGAAGGGCCCGAAGCGGTCCGAGCGCGGCTCGTGATCCGTGGCAGCGATGAGCGCTCGCGTGTACTCCTCGGTCGGGGCATCCAGGACCTCCGCCACCGCGCCCTGCTCGATCACGCGCCCGCCGCGCATCACGAGCACCCGGTCGGCGACCCGGCGGACGGCCGCGAAGTCATGACTGATGAAGACGACCGCGGTGCCGGCATCTGCAATCTCACGCAGCAGAGCGAGCACACGCGCCTGCACGGTGGCATCCAGTGCCGTCGTCGGCTCGTCCGCGACGAGGACGGCCGGGTCCCCGGCGAGCGCCGACGCGATCAGCGCCCGCTGACGCAGGCCGCCGGAGAGCTCGTGCGGGTACTGCCGCGCGCGCTGCTCCTGTGCAGGCATCGCGACGGACTCGAGCAGGTCGATCACCCGCTCCCGCCGCTCGGCGCGCGACAGACGCGTGTGGATCGCGAGGGGCTCGGCGATCTCCGCACCGATCCGCCGCAGCGGATCGAGCGAGACGAGCGCGTCCTGCGCGACGAGGGCGATCCGCGCGCCGCGCACCTCCCGCCACTGCGATTCCGACAGCCGCCGCACATCGACCCCGTCGACGTCGAGGACGGATGCCGTCACGCGGCCCGGCGCGAGCCCGAGGAGCGCTGACGCCGTGAGAGATTTCCCCGCACCGGACTCGCCGACGATCGCCACGCACTCCCCCGGCGACACCGAGAACGAGACGCCGTCGACGAGCACGCGCCGCTCGATTGCGACCGACAGGTCCTGGACCACCAGCGCGCTCACGCGACCCTCCCCTCGAGACGTGCCCGCAGCGTGCGGCCGACGACGGTCGCCGAGACGACCGTGAGCGTGATGGCGAGCCCCGGGAACACCGCGATCCACCACGCCGTGCCGAGCGTGTTCCGCCCGCCGGCGAGCATGAGACCCCACTCCGGCACGGGCTCGGTCGGTCCGAGGCCCAGGAAGCTGAGCCCGGCGACGGCGAGGATGCTCGAACCGATGCCGATGGTCGCGAGCACGCTGAGGGTGCTGAGCACCCCGGGCGCCACATGCCGGGTGAACGCCCGTGACCTGGGCACGCCGAGGATGCGCGCCGCCTCGACGTGCTCCGCGAGCACCAGCGTCCGCGTCTGCACGCGCGCGAGCCGGACGTACACGGGCACGGCGGCGAGCGTGACCGCGATCGCGACGTTGACTGGTCCGGGGCCGAGCACGGCGACGACGACGAGCGCGACGAGGAATTCGGGGAACGCCATGAGCACGTCGTTGACGCGCATGGCCGCGGCATCCACCCCGCGCGGCGCGATGCCGGACAGCGCGCCGAGCACGAGACCCGCGACGAGCGCGAGAGCCGTCGCGAGCAGGCCGATGCCGACCGACCGGCCGGCCCCGTGCACGACGCGCGAGAACACGTCGCGCCCGCTCTGGTCGGTCCCGAACCAGTGCGCGGCACTCGGCGCCTCGAGTGCGGCCCGCACGTCGGCCTGCAGCGGGTCGGCCGGTGCGATGAGGCCGGGGACAAGCGCCATCGCGGCGATGATCGCGAGCACGGCCAGGGCCGCCCCGAGCAGCACACGGCGCGCGGCGCTCATCGGCGCACCTGCCCGACCGCGCCCTGACCGACCGCGCCCTGACCGGCGGCACCCTGCCCGGCCGCGCCGCGAGACGCCTGCCGTTGACGCGGGTCGAGCAGCGGATGCAGCAGCTCGACGACGACGTTCACGACGACGAAGACGAGCGCGCTGAACAGGATGATGCCGCTGATCACCGGCAGATCCCGGTCGGTGATCGCGGCCAGCGTCACGCGTCCGAGTCCCGGCCGGGCGAACACCGTCTCGACGAGCACGGCTCCACCGAGCAGAGACCCGACGAGGTACGCCGTGAGTGTGAGGGCGCCGGCCGCACCGTGACGCAGCGTGTGGTGCGCGGTCAGCCGGACGTGACCTGCGCCCCTGGCGCGCACGGTCGTTGCGAAGGGCTGCCGCTCGGCGGCCTCGATCCCGTCGCGCAGCACCTGCCCGAGCAGCGCTGCGACGGGCAGGGCGAGCGTGACTGCGGGCAGCACGATCGTCGCGGGGTTGCGGGTGCCGGAAACCGGGAACCAGCCCAGCCCGAACGCGAAGACCGTCAGCAGCAGGATGCCGATCCAGAACACCGGCGACGAGAGCACGACGAGCTCGATCCCCGCGACCACCCCGCGTGCGGCTCTGCCACGCACGAAGAGCGCGCCGGCGAGCGCGAGCACGACGGCGATCACCAGCGCGAGCGCGGTCAGCTGGAGGGTCGCCCCAAGCGGCCGGCCGATGACCTCGGCAACCGGCATCCGCAGCTGGTAGGACTCGCCGAGGTCACCGCGAACGAGCTGCCCGAGGTACGCGACGTACTGCTCGAGCGGCGGCCGGTCGAGCCCGAGCTCGGCGCGGATGCCGTCCTTGACCGCCTCGCTCACCTGCGCCTGCGGCCCGAGCATGACCGACACCGGGTCGCCGGGGATCACCCGGAACGCGAGGAACGCCAGCGTCGCCGCGCCCCACAGGACGACGATGACGGATGCCGCGATCTGCGCGATCCGGACGAGGAGCGGTTTCACGACCGGATCAGCCGACCGTGACCCCGTAGAACAGGGGGCGGCCGTACAGGTCGTACTGGAGGCCGTCGACGGTGTCGTTGTACGCCGTGATCAGCGACGGGCTGTACAGCGGCACGATCGCGGTGTACTCGGCGTTCCACTGCTGCAGCTGCGCGTAGATGTCCGCGCGGGCGTCGACGTCGCTCGTGGCGATGCCCTGCTCGAGCAGCTCGTCGATCTCGGGGTCGGACACCTGCGATGCATTCTGGAAGCCGTCGGTGTGCAGGTGGCTGCGCAGGAGGTCGCCGTCGACGCCCGAGAAGCCCCAGTCGGTCAGGTCGAACGTCTTCGGACCGTACTGCTCGTTGTAGGCGCCGGGCTCGAGCACCTCG
The DNA here is from genome assembly GCF_903645325.1 of Microbacterium tenebrionis. Taxonomy (GTDB): domain Bacteria; phylum Actinomycetota; class Actinomycetes; order Actinomycetales; family Microbacteriaceae; genus Microbacterium; species Microbacterium tenebrionis. Next base: position 40,397 of record NZ_CAHJXQ010000013.1, on the reverse strand, counting down.
CGCTTGACCTCGAAGCCTATCTGCGCGAGGTCCGACTGGATCGCGTTGCCCAGTGCCGCCTTGTCGTCGGGCACAGGGGTCCAGGCGATCCACCGCGCCGAGAGACGCTTGCCGTCCTTCATGCGGATGCCGTCGCTGTCGCGGTCGGTCCAGCCTGCCTCGTCGAGCAGAGAGTTCGCGGCATCCTGATCGAACGGCCAGGTGCCCTCGAGCGACGCGTCGTAGCCGGGCGTGGTCGATCCGAGGATGCTCCACGCACGCGGGAACTGGCCGAAGTAGATCTCTTCGACGGCGGCGTCGATGTCGATGCCGCGGGCGAACGCCTGCCGCACCTTCTCGTCAGCGAACACGCCGTACTTCTCGTTCAGGTACAGCGAGTACGGCAGGCCCGGGTACTCGACCGAGTCGACCGTGAGCGTGTCCGGCAGATCGACCGCGAGGTTCGGCGGGATGTTGCTGGCGAGATCGGCCTCGCCGCTGGAGACTACGCCGGCCCGAACGGAGGCCTCGGGCAGGATCTCGATCCGCAGCGTCTCGAACTTCGCCGCCCCGGCACCGTCAGGACCCCAGGCGTAGTCGGGGTTGCGGGTGTAGACGATCTCCTGGTCGGGCGTGTACTGGGTGAGCTCGAACGGTCCGGTGCCGACCGTGACGCCGGGCCCGCCGGCCTTCAGCTGATCGGCCGACTCGGCGAGCACCTTGGGCGAGTAGAAGCCGAGGAGCGCCGTGCTCGCGGCCTGCAGGAAGGGCGAGTACGGCTGGCTGAACTTCACCTCGACGGTGTAGTCGTCCTTGACGGTCGTGCCCTCGTAGAAGTCGGCGCCGAGCATGCTGGAGGCCTGCGCCGAGGCGGTCTCGGGGTCGACGATGCGGTCGAAGTTCGCCTTGACGGCCGCAGCGTCGAAGGGCTCGCCGTCGTGGAAGGTGACATCGTCGCGCAGCTCGAACGTGTAGGTCGTGCTGTCGTCGGAGACCTGCCAGTCCTCCGCGAGCCACGGCGAGAACGATCCGTCGGCCTCCTGGTAGACCAGCGAGTCGAGGACGGCGCGCTGCACCATTCCCGAGACGTCGAGCTGGCTGGTCTGCGGGTCCATGTGACCGGCAGCGAGGTTCGCGCCCTCGATGGCCCAGACGACCTCGCCGTTCATGTCGCCCGCGCTCGTGTCGCCGGAACCGCCCGACGTTCCGGCGCAGGCGCTGAGCAGCAGAGCGGATGCCGCCACGAGGGCGGTGACGGGCAGAATGCGACGCACGAGCGAAGTGGGCATGCGAGTCCTCAGGAAGGGTGAAGGGGGTGGGTCCAGTCTATCGGTGGTTTTTGGACGGGGTCGATCTACCGGGAGTCTCCTCCACGCGCCCGCTTCGTTAGACTGGTCCCCACAACCCACACACTCAGGCACGTACACACCGTGCCGCATACATCGCTCAAGGAGACCCTCATGTCATCGATCCCCGACAAGCCCGCACTCGAAGGTCTCGAAGCGAAGTGGGACGGCGTCTGGGCCGAGCAGGGCACCTACCTGTTCGATCGCCTGCGCGCCGCCGAGCTGGGCCGCGAAGGGGTCTACTCGATCGACACGCCTCCGCCCACGGCATCCGGGTCTCTGCACATCGGCCATGTGTTCTCGTACACGCACACCGACGTCAAGGCCCGCTACGAGCGCATGCGCGGAAAGAGCGTCTTCTACCCGATCGGCTGGGACGACAACGGCCTTCCCACCGAGCGCCGCGTGCAGAACTACTACGGCGTGCGGGTCGATGTGACCCTCCCCTACGAGCCGGACTTCACCCCGCCGTTCGAGGGCAATGCGAAGAGCCTGAAGGCCGCCGACCAGCAGCCGGTGAGCCGCCGCAACTTCATCGAGCTGTGCGAGAAGCTCACGGTCGAGGACGAGAAGCAGTTCGAGGACGTGTTCCGTCAGCTCGGCCTGAGCGTCGACTGGACGCAGACGTACCGCACCATCTCGGATGAGACGATCCGCCAGAGCCAGCTCGGATTCATCCGCAACCACGAGCGCGGCGAGGCGTACCAGGCGCTCGCTCCCACCCTGTGGGACGTCGACTTCCGCTCCGCGATCGCCCAGGCCGAACTCGAGGATCGCGACCAGCAGGCCGCGTACCACCGCCTCGCCTTCCACAAGACCGACGGATCGGGCGACATCCACATCGAGACCACCCGCCCCGAACTGCTCGCGGCCTGCGTGGCCCTCGTCGCGCACCCCGATGACGAGCGCTACCAGCCGTACTTCGGATCCACCGTGCGCACGCCGCTGTTCGACGTCGAGGTTCCCGTGCTCGCGCATCACCTGGCGCAGCAGGACAAGGGGTCCGGCATCGCCATGGTCTGCACCTTCGGCGATGTGACCGACATGGTGTGGTGGCGCGAGCTCGACCTGCCGATCCGCACGATCCTGGGTCTCGACGGCCGCGTGGTGGCCGATGCGCCCGACGCCATCGAGTCGGATGCCGGAAAGGCCGCATACGCGGAGCTCGCCGGCAAGACCGTCTTCAGCGCCAAGAAGCGCGTGGTGGAGCTGCTGGAGGAGACCGGCGAGCTGCTGGAGGTGTCCAAGCCCTTCAACCACGCCGTGAAGTTCTTCGAGAAGGGCGACCGCCCGCTCGAGATCGTGTCCACGCGCCAGTGGTACATCCGCAACGGCGCCCGCGACGGCGAGCTGCGCGAGCAGCTGCTCGCCCACGGCAAGCAGCTGGAGTGGCACCCCGACTTCATGCGCGTCCGCTACGAGAACTGGGTCGGCGGCCTCACCGGCGACTGGCTCGTGTCGCGTCAGCGCTTCTTCGGCGTACCCATCCCGGTCTGGTACGGCCTCGACGAGAACGGCGAGCGCGACTACGGCCGCGTGCTCGTCGCATCCGCTGAGCAGCTGCCCATCGACCCGACCGTCGACGTTCCCACCGGCTACACCGAGGACCAGCGCGGCGTCGCGGGCGGCTTCGAGGCCGAGATCGACATCCTCGATACCTGGGCGACGTCGTCGCTGACCCCGCAGCTGGCCGGCGGCTGGCAGCGGGATGAGGAGCTGTGGAACCTCGTGGCGCCGTTCGATGTGCGCCCGCAGGGGCAGGACATCATCCGCACATGGCTGTTCTCGACCATGCTGCGCTCGACGCTCGAAGACCGGCGTTCGCCGTGGAAGCACGCTTCGATCTCGGGCTTCATCGTCGACCCCGACCGCAAGAAGATGTCGAAGTCCAAGGGCAACGTCGTCACCCCGGCCGACATCCTCGAGAAGCACGGCTCGGATGCCGTGCGCTACTGGGCCGCATCCAGCCGCCTCGGCGTGGATGCTGCGTTCGACCCGCAGAACCCGACGCAGATGAAGATCGGACGCCGCCTGGCGATCAAGATCCTCAACGCGGCCAAGTTCGTGCTGTCGTTCCCCGTGCCCGCCGGCGCCCAGGTGACGCACGCCCTGGACGCCTCGATGCTCGCCGCCCTGGACGAGGTCGTGGCCGAGGCGACGAAGGCGTTCGACGCTTTCGATCACGCGCGGGCGCTCGAGGTCACCGAGTCGTTCTTCTGGACGTTCTGCGACGACTACCTCGAGCTCGTCAAGGAACGCGCGTACGACCAGACGGATGTCGGTCAGCCGTCTGCGGCGCTCGCGCTGCGGATCGCCCTCTCGGCGCTGCTGCGCCTGCTCGCCCCTGTCGTGTCCTTCGCGACCGAGGAGGCATGGAGCTGGTTCGAGGAGGGCTCGGTGCACACCGCCGCCTGGCCGACCGCAGGCGAACTCGCCGGCGGCGATGCGTCGGTGCTCTCGTCCGCCAGCGCCGCACTCATCGGCATCCGCCGCGCCAAGACCGAGGCGAAGGCATCGCAGAAGACGCCGGTCTCGCGCGCCGTCATCACGGCTCCTGCCGATTCGCTCGAGGCCCTGCGGGCCGCCGCAGGCGACCTCAGCGCCGTCGGCCGCATCGCCGAGCTCGAGATCGTGGAGGGCTCCGAGCTCGCCGTCACCGAGATCGTGCTGGCCCCCGTGGAGCAGAGCTGATGCAGCTCGGCACGCGGTGGGCGGCGGGAGCGGATGCTCCGGCATCCGTCCCCGCCGCGCTGCTGCCCGCGATCGCCGAGGTCGAGGCGCAGGGCCTTCGACAGGCTCAGGGACCGACCCCCTGGTGGACGCTGACCTGGCTCGAGGGGCGTCCGATCGCCGAGCTGGACGCCGGGTGGGAAGTCCTGCTCACGGCATCCGGCGAGGTCATCGCCCGACCGTTCCAGGACTGAGGACGCTCAGCGACCCGACAGGCCCATCTGCGCCAGCATCCGGTCGGCGGCACGCGGGTCCGCCTTGGTGGTCTGCTCGGCCTGGATGGCGGCGAGCATCGCCTCGTGGCGCTCCTGTCGGCGCTCCGCGCGAGCGGTCGCCCAGCGCGTGACGGCGTCGGCGACGCGGATCGTTCCTCGTTCGAGAGCGGACGCGCCGCGCGGCAGTGCGACGGTTCGGGTGATGGCGACTGCGCTCATGATGCCGACTCCTCGGTGTTGGTGCGATCGGTGTTGGTGCGATCGGTGAGCGGGAAGACATCGGCGCGCACGCTCACGCGCCGGACGCCCTCGCCCTTCTGCCCGCGGTACGTCGCGGATGCTTGGTCGATGATGGCCTCGAGCTTCTTCACGAGCTCGGTCGTCTGAGCCGCCGTCATCGGGATGCCGCTCGTCATCGACGAGCTCGCATCGACCCATTCCGGCGTCTCCTTGTTGATGCCGCGGCCGAGGTAGTCCATGAGCTCGTCGTTGCGACGCCGCATCGTCTCGGTCATGACGACCTGGAGCGCGGCTTCGCCCGCGGGAGATCCCTCCACGGCGCGGGAGTCGTAGACGACCCCGCCCTCAGGCCGTTCCCACCACCGCTCGCGCCCGGAGCGCTCCCCCTCGACCTCGCGGATGAGGTCATGACGCGCGAGTGCTCGGAGGTGGTAGCTGGTGGCACCGGAGGACTCGCCGAGGATGTCAGCGAGCGTGCTGGCCGTCTGCGGCCCCTCGCTGGCGAGGAGATCGAAGATCCGCACGCGCAGGGGGTGCGACAGGGCGCGGAGCGCTCCGGCATCCAGAACACGGCGTTCCTTCGCGGCGGGAGCATTCTCGTTCTCGGTCATAATGCAAAGATATCGTTGCAAACGTTTCTTTGCAACCACTTCTTTGCGGACGGCGGCGTCATGGACATAGGCTCGTCGGATGACCGACGCAGCGAACCCGCTCCTGACGCCTTCTGCCCTCCCCTACGCGCTTCCCGACTACGCCGCGATACGCCCCGAGCACTACCTTCCGGCATTCCGTGCCGCCTTCGATGAGCACCGGGCGGAGATCGCCGCGATCACGCGCGTGCGCTCGATGCCGACCTTCGGGAACACGATGGTTCCGCTCGAGCAGGCCGGGGCGATGCTCGAACGCGTCGCGCACGCGTTCTACACGGTCAGCTCGGCGGATGCCACGACCGAGATCCAGGAGATCGACGAGCAGCTCGCACCTCTCATGGCCGCGCACGAGGATGCGATCCGGCTGGATGCCCAGCTGTACTGGCGCGTCAAGACACTGCATGACCAGCTCGACGCCCTCGGCCTCGACGCCGAGAGCCGGTATCTCGTCGAGCGGCACTTCCGTGAGATGACGCACGCCGGCGCCGGGCTCGACGACGACGCCAAGGCTCGCCTGACTGCCCTGAACCAGAAGATCTCCACGCTGACGACCACGTTCGAGAAGAACCTGCTGGCAGACACGAACGACCTCGCGGTCCACTTCGAGACCGCGGACGAGCTCGATGGACTCGCGGCGGGCGAACTGTCGGCCGCAGCACGCGCGGCGACCGACCGCGGCCATGACAGCGGCTTCCTCATTACGCTGCCGCTGTTCACCGGGCATCCGTACCTGGCGTCGCTCACCAACCGCGAGAGCCGCCGGCGGATCATGGAGGCGTCGCGTTCGCGCGCCGTACGCGGCACCGCGAACGACAATCGCACCGTCCTCACCGAGATCGCGGCGCTCCGTGCGGAGCGGGCGGCGCTGCTCGGTCACGACTCCCACGCCGCGTACGTGACGGCCGATGAGACGGCCGGGAGCCCGGATGCCGTCGCCGACCTCCTGAAGCGGCTCGCGCCCGCCGCAGCATCCAATGCCCGTGCCGAGCAGGCGGCCCTGCAGGCGATCATCGACGAGACTGAGGCCGAGCCTTTCGCCCTCGAGGCGCACGACTGGGCGTTCTACACCGAGAAGGTGCGGGCGGCGCAGTACGACATCGACACAGCGGCGCTGCGCCCGTGGTTCGAGGCCGAGCGCGTGCTGCAGGACGGGGTGTTCTTCGCCGCGACGCAGCTGTACGGCGTGACGTTCGCCGAGCGTTCGGACCTGGTGGCCTATCACCCCGGCGCGCGCGTCTTCGAGGTGTTCAACCCGGGCGGTTCGGCGCTCGGCCTGTACGTCCTCGACCTCTACACGCGCGACGCCAAGCGGGGCGGCGCGTGGATGAACCCGATCGTCAGCCAGTCCGCGCTGCGGGGAACGGCACCGGTCGTCGTGAACAACCTCAACGTGGCGCAGCCCGGCGACGGCGAGCCGACCCTTCTGACGCTGGACGAGGTCACCACGCTGTTCCACGAGTTCGGGCACGCCCTTCACGGGCTGTTCGCGACCGTGAACTACCCGCACTTCGCCGGGACGAACGTGTTCCGCGACTTCGTGGAGTTCCCCAGCCAGGTCAACGAGATGTGGATCCTCTGGGCCGAGGTTCTCGACAACTACGCCCGCCACTTCGAGACCGGCGAGCCCCTGGATGCCGTGATCGTGGAGCGCCTGCGCGCCACGGAGACCTTCAACCAGGGCCACGACACGAGCGAATACCTCGCCGCCGCGTGGCTGGATCAGGCCTGGCACCGGCTGGGAGCCTCGGACACCGTGACCGACGTCGCCGCGTTCGAAGCCGAGGCGCTCGCCGAGATCGGGCTGGACAACCCCGCCGTGCCGACCCGTTACTCGTCGACGTATTTCGCGCATGTGTTCTCGGGCGGGTACAGCGCCGGCTATTACTCGTACATCTGGAGCGAGGTGCTCGACGCCGACACGGTGGAGTGGTTCCGCGAGAACGGCGGACTGACACGCGAGAACGGCGACCGCTTCCGCGCACGGCTGCTGGGCGTCGGCGGCTCGAAGGACCCCCTCGAGGCGTACCGCGACTTCCGCGGCCGGGATGCCGAGATCGCCCCGCTGCTGAAGCGCCGCGGCCTCGGCTGAGCCGCCGCACTTGCCCCCATCCCGCCCCGATTCCTGTGCACAGCTTCGGATGCCGCACCCGACACGCCGTGCGGAGCGGCCTGCGGGCGGCGTGTCGCGCCCGCGCATCCGAAGTTGTGCACGGGGGTGGCACTCGTGGCGCGACGGCGTGGTCAGAGGCGGGCGAGCGCCTTGAACCAGGTCAGCTGGTGGTAGCTCTGCGAGAGGTGCTCGTCGAGCCCGTCCATCGGCAGTACGTGCACGGCGATGGTCTCAGTATCATCCAGCGACTGCTCGCCGACCAGCACACAGCCGCGCGCGAGGAAGTGGTGCACGCGGTTGGTGTGGTTTCCGAAGTTCGCCCAGGTCGCACCGAGGTCGACGAGCTCGCGCGCCTCGTAACCTGTCTCCTCGCGGAGCTCCCGCGCCGCGGCATCCAGAGGGCTCTCTCCGGATTCGACGGCTCCGCCGATCGTCCCGAGCGCGACGATGCCCGCGCCGTGGCGGTACTCCTCGAGGACGATCGCCTCGCCCTCGGGATTCAGTGCGAGGACGGAGATCCACTCCGCAGGTTCCAGCACGTAGTAGGGCGCGATCGTCTGCCCTGAAGCATCCACGCAGGTGTCAGCCCGAAGCCGGATCCAGCGGTCCGCGACGACGGTGTCGGAGTCCACGACCCGCCAGGGGCGGACCTCCGACATCAGGCGCTCTTGCGCTTGCGCTCCATCACAACCGTCGGCGGTTCTCCCTCTTCGACCGAAGCGCGCGTGACGACAACCTTCTTGACGTCGTCCGCCGACGGGATCTCGAACATGATCGGGCCGAGCACGTCCTCAAGGATCGCGCGGAGGCCGCGAGCACCCGTCTTGCGCTCGACGGCGAGGTCGGCGATCGACCGAAGCGCGTCTTCGTCGAAGTCGAGTTCGACACCGTCGAGCTCGAACATGCGCTGATACTGCTTGACGAGCGCGTTGCGCGGACCCGTGAGGATATCGATCAGCGCATCCTGGTCGAGCGGCGTGACGGATGCCACAACCGGCAGGCGCCCGATGAACTCGGGGATCAGGCCGAACTTGTGCAGGTCTTCGGGCAGCACCTCGCTGAACAGATCGAGGTCCTTCGACCTGTCGTGCAGCGGCGCGCCGAAGCCGACGCCGTGCTTGCCGACGCGCGAGGACACGATGTCTTCGAGGCCGGCGAAGGCGCCCGCGACGATGAACAGCACGTTCGACGTGTCGATCTGCAGGAACTCCTGGTGCGGATGCTTGCGACCCCCCTGCGGCGGAACCGAGGCGACCGTGCCCTCGATGATCTTCAGCAGCGCCTGCTGCACGCCCTCGCCCGAGACGTCGCGGGTAATCGACGGGTTCTCGGACTTGCGGGCGATCTTGTCGATCTCGTCGATGTAGATGATGCCCTGCTCGGCGCGCTTGACGTCGTAGTCGGCGGCCTGGATGAGCTTGAGGAGGATGTTCTCGACGTCCTCGCCCACGTAGCCGGCCTCGGTCAGGGCCGTGGCGTCGGCGACGGCGAACGGCACGTTCAGGCGCTTGGCCAGCGTCTGGGCGAGGTAGGTCTTGCCGCAGCCGGTAGGACCGATCATCAAGATGTTGCTCTTGGCGATCTCGACCTCTTCAGCCTTCTGCTCGGCCAGCTGCAGCGTGCCGTGCGCGCGGACACGCTTGTAGTGGTTGTAGACGGCGACAGACAGCGAGCGCTTGGCCTGCTCCTGACCGACCACGTATTCCTCGAGGAACGCGTAGATCTCCCGTGGCTTGGGCAGCTCGAAGTCGGCGACGCCCTCGGCGGAGGACTCCGCCATGCGCTCCTCGATGATCTCGTTGCACAGCTCCACGCACTCATCGCAGATGTACACACCCGGGCCGGCGATCAGCTGCTGCACCTGCTTCTGGCTCTTGCCGCAGAAAGAGCACTTGAACAGGTCCGCGCTTTCACCGATTCTGGCCATGCGCATCCTCCTTGGAGTGTCTGAGAGACAACTTCGAGCCTAACCTCTCCCTACGACACTGCGGTGGATCGACGCGATACCACCGTCGCGACGCGTCAGTAGTCGCCTGCCGTCTCGGCGTCCTCGACGACAGCCCAGGTGCTCGACACGCCCAAGCGCGTCGCCCCAGCCGCGATCATCGCCTCCGCTGCGGCTCGTGTGCGGATGCCTCCCGAAGCCTTCACCTCGAGCCTGTCACCCACTGTCGCCCTCATCAGCTCGACGGCCGACACCGTGGCGCCCCCAGCGGGATGGAACCCGGTGGACGTCTTGACGAAGTCGGCACCGGCGGCTTCTGCGGCGCGGCACACGGCGACGATCGCCTCATCGCTCAGCGCTGCGGACTCGATGATGACCTTGAGCACGGTCGGAGCGGGAGCGGCGTCGCGTACGGCACGGATGTCGGCCTCGACGCGGTCGTATTCGCCCGCCGTCGCGGCACCGATGTCGATGACCATGTCCAACTCGTCGGCGCCCTGCGAGACCGCCAGTGCCGCCTCGGCCGCCTTGATCTGCGAGTGATGCTTACCGCTGGGGAAGCCCACAACGACAGCGAGCTTGAGCGTGTTCGGCACTGTCACCGGCAACGTCGATGGGGACAGGCACACGCTGTACGCGCCCAGCTGCGCGGCTTCGGCTATCGCCGCCTGGACATCGGCGTCGGTGGCCTCGGGCTTGAGCAGCGTGTGGTCGCAGTAGCGCGCAAGATCGGCGGTCATGGATTCTCCTTCGAGATCGGACGATACAACGCAGCGGGCCGCCGGCCCGAAGACCGGCGGCCCGCTGCACTCCCAGACTACGCGCGCTTGCGCGTGGTCAGCACCTGGTCGACGACTCCGTACTCGAGCGCTTCCTGCGCCGAGAGGATCTTGTCGCGGTCGATCTCCTTGTTGATCTGCTCGACCGGCTTTCCGGTGTGCTTGGCCATGGTCTCCTCGAGCCAGGTGCGCATGCGCAGGATCTCGGCGGCCTGGATCTCGATGTCGGATGCCTGCCCGTGACCTGCCTCGCCCATCGCCGGCTGGTGCATGAGCACGCGGGCGTTGGGGAGCGCGAGGCGCTTGCCTGGTGCGCCGGCGGCGAGCAGCACGGATGCCGCGGATGCCGCCTGACCGAGCACGACGGTCTGGATCTGCGGCGCGACGTACTGCATCGTGTCGTAGATCGCCGTCATGGCCGTGAACGAGCCACCGGGCGAGTTGATGTACATCGTGATGTCGCGCTCGGCGTCCTGGCTCTCGAGGACGAGCAGCTGCGCCATGACGTCATCGGCCGACGCGTCGTCGACCTGCACGCCGAGGAAGATCACACGGTCCTCGAACAGCTTGTTGTACGGGTCCTGACGCTTGAAACCGTATGCGGTGCGCTCCTCGAACTGGGGAAGCACGTAGCGGCTGGAGGGCAGGTTGCCTGCGGACTGGAAAGTGGGGGTGTACATGGGTGTCCTCTCGAATCCGTTACTCAGCCGAGTCCGCCGTGCCGCCGCCGCCGATGACATCGGTGGCCGACTCGCGGATGTGGTCGACGAAGCCGTACTCGAGGGCCTCCTCGGCGGTGAACCAGCGGTCGCGGTCGCCGTCCTCGTTGATCTGCTCGACGGACTTGCCGGTCTGCGCCGCCGTGATCTCGGCGAGGCGGTTCTTCATCGACACGATCAGCTGCGCCTGTGTCTGGATGTCGCTCGAGGTTCCGCCGAAGCCGCCGTGCGGCTGGTGCAGCAGCACGCGGGCGTTCGGTGTGATGTACCGCTTGCCCTTCGTGCCGGCGGTCAGCAGCAGCTGACCCATGGAGGCGGCCATGCCGATGCCGACGGTGACGATGTCGTTCGGCACGAACTGCATGGTGTCGTAGATCGCCATACCCGCGGTGATCGAGCCACCGGGTGAGTTGACGTAAAGGTAGATGTCCTTCTCTGAGTCCTCTGCGGCGAGAAGAAGGATCTTCGCGCAGATCTCATTGGCGTTCTCGTCCCGCACCTCTGAGCCCAGCCAGATGATGCGATCCTTCAGCAGCCTGTCGAAGACACTTGTCGCGACCAGGGGTTCTGCAGCCATTTCACGCTCCTGTTTTCCGTATTCGGTGATTCGAATCTACCGGCGGCGACGCGGCGCCCAGGCCGTGTTCGCCGTCGGCATATCAGGTGTCGCGCTCGGCGATCTCGTGCGCGTACGCCGTCAGGGAGCGGTGGTAGCGCGGCAGGTGCGGCACGAGCGCGAGCAGGGCCACGGAGAGCGCACGGTAGGGCGCACCGGAACTCGCCAGTGCGAGCGCATGGAATGCGGCGACGGCGTCGCGGTAGGGCGACTCCGGCGCGTCGGCGTTCGCGCGCTCGAGGAGGGCGAGCGCCTCATCGGTCTCGCCGACATTGCGCAGCGAGCTCGCGAGCTGGATGATCGCCTGCGGCTCGTGCTCGGCATCCAGTCCGAGCTTCAGCGCCCGGCGGTACAGCGGTATCGCCTCGAGCGGCCGACCGGCCGAGTCCCGCGCACCCGCGCGCTCGAATTCGGCGCGCGCATCGCCCTGGCCGCGTTCCGCGGCGAGGGCATCGATGCGGGCGATGACCTCGTCGTCGACCAACTCGTTCGCCGCGGCCGCCCACACCTCGTCGATGCGCTCTTCCCAGGTCGTCATGGTCCTCCTCGTATGCGAAAGGGCGGATGCCGAAGCATCCGCCCTTTCGTCATGATCAGTGTGCGATCACTCGGCCTTGTCGGCAGCCTTCTTGGCGGGTGCCTTCTTGGCGGGGCCTTCTTGGCCGCAGGCTTCTTGGCCGGAGCCTTCTTCGCGGCCGGCTTCTCGTCAGCGGCGGCGTCGTCGGCCTTCTCGGCCTTCCTCGCCGGAGCCTTCTTCGCGGCGGGCTTCTTGGCCGGAGCCTTCTTCGCGGACTTCTCCTCGGCCGGTGCCTCGGCGGCCTCGTCCTCGTCATCGACGGCGACCAGGCTCGACAGGTCGACCTTGGCACCCTTCGAGTCGACGACGTTGACCTTGCCGAGTGCGATGGCGAGAGCCTTGTTGCGAGCGACCTCGCCGACGAGCGCCGGCAGCTGGTTCGAGGACTGCAGCGCCTCGACGAACTCCTGCGGAGCCATGCCGTACTGCGCGGCGGACTGGATCAGGTACGAGCTGAGCTCCTCCTGCGACACCTGCACGTCGGCCTGCTCGGCGATCGTGTCGAGCAGCACCTGCGTGCGGAACTGCTTCTCGCTGGCCTCGGTGACTTCGGCGCGGTGCTCGTCGTCCTCGAGACGGTTCTCGGACTCGAGATGGTTGTGCACCTCGTCCTCGATGAGCTGCGGCGGGACGGGGATCTCGATCTTCTCGAGCAGCGTCTCGATGAGCTGGTCGCGAGCTGCCGAGCCCTGGGTGAACACGCCCTGCTCGTTCACGCGCTCGGCGAGGCTGTCGCGCAGCTCGGCGATGGTGTCGAACTCGCTGGCGATCTGAGCGAAGTCGTCGTCGGCCTCGGGGAGCTCGCGCTCCTTGACGGACTTGATACTGACGGAGACCTCAGCCTCTTCGCCGGCGTGGTCGCCGCCGACGAGCTTGGAGCGGAACGTGGTTTCCTCACCGGCGGTGAGCGACTCGATGGCGTCGTCGATGCCCTCGAGGAGCTCGCCGGAGCCGACCTCGTACGAGACGCCCTCGGCACGGTCGATCTCGGCGCCGTCGATCGTGGCGACGAGGTCGAGCTCGACGAAGTCGCCCTTCGCCGCGGGGCGCGCGACGGGGATCAGCGTGCCGAAGCGAGCGCGCAGCTTGTCGAGCTCCTCGGTCAGCGCGGCCTCGTCGGCCTCGATGGCGTCGACGGTGAGGGTGATGTCGGAGAGCTCGGGCACCTCGATCTCGGGGCGCACGTCGACCTCGATCTCGACGATCAGGTCGCCGGAGAAGTCCTTCTCATTCGGCCACTGGGTGATGTCGGCCGACGGACGGCCGACGATGCGCAGGCTCTGCTCAGCCGCTGCCTCGCGGAAGAACTTGTCGAGGCCCTCGTTGACGGCGTGCTCGATGACGGCGCCGCGACCGATGCGCTGGTCGATGATGGGAGCGGGGACCTTGCCCTTGCGGAAACCGGGAATCTGGACGTCCTGAGCGATGTGCTCGTACGCGTGCGCGATCGAGGGCTTGAGGTCGTCCGGGGTGACCGTGATGGTGAGCTTGGCCCGGGTCGGGTTCAGCTTCTCGACGGTGCTGTTCGCCATGCTGGTGTGTTCTCCTTTGGATTTCCGCGCGACAGGCGCGGCCTGAGGTTCGTGAGGGCCGTGGTCGGGGCGACAGGATTTGAACCTGCGACTTCCCGCTCCCAAAGCGGGCGCTCTACCAAGCTGAGCTACGCCCCGGTTGAACCCGCGCGGGGAAACGGCCTTGTCGAGTCTAACGGACAGGAGGGCTTCCAACGTCCGCTATGCTTTACGAGGCGCTCTGCTCGGCGGTGCGCCGAAATGGGGATGTAGCTTAATGGTAAAGCCTTAGTCTTCCAAACTAATGACGCGGGTTCGATTCCCGTCATCCCCTCCACTTCCCCGTCGGGAGGAGAACTCGTGGCAGAGTCACCGGTTCCCTCCGCGCCGGGCGGACACGATTTCGGTCCGGTCGTCGGCGGCACGGCAGAGCATGCCATGCTCGCTCCCCGCTCGCCGCGCGGCTCCCGCCGGTGGTGGTGGGTCGCTCTCGGCGTCGTGGTCGTGGGCGTCGCATGCTCCGGCATCCAGTGGGGCGCGAACGTCGGCTACGACGAGGCTCTCGTCGCCTTCGACGATGCGGTCGACCAGGCCGAGGCCGGTCAGGCCGGTCTCGCGGATGCGGCGTCCTCGCTCACCGAGACGATGGATTCCGCGGCGGAGGTCATCGCCGTGAGGACCGACCGGTTGATGGATGGCGAGAGCGCTGCCGTGCTCGACGACGCATCCGCCGCGGCCGAGCAGGCAGCCGTCGATGCTGCCGCGCTGGCGGATGACGCCCTCCCCCGCGCGCAGGAAAAGCCGGCGTGGGCGTGGGAGCTGTTCGGCGCGGCGTCGCAGCTGGACGAGGAGAGCGCGGACGCCCGCGCGCAGACGGGCGCCTTCGATGAGGCGCGCGACGGCGCGCAGACGGCCGCTGCGGCCCTGGACGAGGCGGGCGTGACCGCTGTGCTGTCGGCGGCCGGATCCGCGAGCGACTTCGAGGCGAAGCACATCTCGGCGCGCAATCCCGACATCATCGCGCTGCGCCGTGCAGCCGGTGCCCTCGAGGGTGCCGTGATCATGGATGCGACGACCGTCGCCGCGTACACCGACCTCGAGTCCGCTGCTGCGGCGATGCTGTCCTCGGAGACGGCCGAGCTCGCCGAGAAGCAGGGCCCGCTGCTCCAGGCCCGCACCGAGATCGAGGCGTTCGCACGGGAGCTCGCCCCCGGGGTGCTGCTGGATTTCGACTGGTCGCCGCTCGTGAACGGCTACGGGTATGGAGACAGCATGGGCGGCTATGCCACCTGGTGGTACGGCGACCCCGGGTACTCGACGATCAAGCTGTCGGACTCCGTCGCGGCGTACTGGCCCGGAGACCGCAGCCGCGCGCTCGTCGCGCACGAGGTCGGGCATGCGATCAGCGTCAGGTGCGAGGGCATGTACGACGACTCGGACCCCGACACGATCGAGGCCTGGGCGACCGCCTGGGCGATCAGCAAGGGTTTCACCGACGACGCGAACGGCACGTCGGCCTACGGCGCTCCGTCGCAGTCGCTCATCGATGCTGCGGCGGGCTGTCGCTGACGACGCACGAGAACGACGAAGCCGCCACGATCCGGAGATCGTGACGGCTTCGCTGCGAGTGGCTCAGGCCTGGCCGCGGCGCTCGCGCAGCTGCGTCAGGGCCTCGTCGAGGAGCTGTGCCGCCTCGTCGTCGGTGCGGCGCTCCTTCACGTAGGCGAGGTGCGTCTTGTAGGGCTCGTTCTTGGCGAGCTCGGGCGGGTTGTTCTTGTCGCGCCCGGCCGGGAGGCCCGACTGCGGGTGATCGATCGTCTCGGGGATCTCCTCGTCGGGGAGCCCGGCCGCGAAGTAGCGGACGGTCTCGTTGCCGAGCCCGTCCCAGTACGACACGGCGATCCGGTCCGCGTGGTAGCCGTGGTCCTGCTCCCCAATCGGGCCGGAACCCACGCGGGTTCCGCGGATGGCGTTGCCTCCTGTGGCCATGTCAGATCACCTCGAGCTTCGTGATGAGGCCCAGCCCGACGATGGAGACGAACCACACGAGTGCCAGGACGATGGTGAATCGGTTGAGGTTTCGCTCGGCGAGGCCCGAGGAGCCGACCGCCGTCGTCATGCCACCGCCGAACATGTCCGACAGACCGCCGCCGCGGCCCTTGTGGAGAAGGATGAGGAGTGTCAGCAGGACGCTGGTGATACCCAGCAGGACCTGCAGGACGAACTCAAGAATTGCCACGAGGGAGAGCCTTTCGAAGGGACAGGTGTTTGCCCGTAAGTGCCAAGTATACGTGGGTGACGGGGCCGAGCCCCGTCACCGCTCAGACGCCGACGTGCTTCTCGAACCGGATGATCGCGGCGAAATCGTCGACCACGAGGCTCGCGCCGCCGACCAGTGCACCGTCCACATCGGGCTCGCGCATGAAACTGGCGATGTTCGCCGCCTTGACCGAACCGCCGTACAGGATGCGGGTGCGCGCAGCGGCATCCTCGTCCAGGGCCTTCGCGAGCACGCCGCGCAGAGCCGCGCAGACGTCCTGAGCCTGCTGCGGCGTCGCGGCCTGACCGGATCCGATCGCCCAGACCGGCTCGTACGCGACGACGATGTCCGCGGACGCGGGCACGCCCTTGAGCGCAGCCTCCAACTGGCCGGCGGGAACCGCACTCGCCCCGAACTTCTCGAGGTCCTCCGCGGTCTCGCCCACGCAGATCACCGGCACGAGGCCGTGCCTGAGCGCAGCCTGGACCTTGGCGGCGACGACCTCGTCGGACTCGGCGTGGTATTCACGACGCTCCGAGTGGCCGATGATGACGTACTTCGCATCGAGCTTGGCGAGGAATGCGCCCGAGACCTCACCCGTGTATGCGCCCGAGTCGTGCGACGACAGGTCCTGCGCGCCGAGCGCGAACGGGATCTTGTCGGCGTCGATCAGCGTCTGCACGCTGCGGATGGCGGTGAACGGCGGGAACACCGCCACCTCGACCGATCCGTCCTCGTGCTTGGCGTCCTTGAGCGCCCAGTGCAGTTTCTGCACGAACGCGACCGCCTGCAGGTGATCCAGGTTCATCTTCCAGTTGCCCGCGATCAGCGGGGTACGGGCGTTCATGCCCATCCGAGCACCTCCAGGCCGGGTAGTTTCTTGCCCTCGAGGAACTCGAGGCTCGCGCCTCCGCCCGTCGAGATGTGACCGAACCGGTCATCATCGAAGCCGAGCTGACGAACGGCAGCGGCCGAATCGCCGCCGCCGACGACGCCGAGGCCGTCGACTTCGGTGAGGGCCTGCGCGACGGCCTTGGTCCCTGCGGCGAACGCGGGGAACTCGAACACACCCATGGGGCCGTTCCAGAACACCGTCTTCGAGCTGCGGATCGCGTCGGCGAACGCCGCGGCCGTGTCGGGTCCGATGTCGAGGCCGATGCCGGATGCGCCGAACGAGCTCTCCTCGATGGCATCCGCTGCAACGGTCTCATGGTCGGCGTCCGCCGCGAACGACGCGGCGACGACCACGTCCGTCGGCAGGACGATCTCGACGCCGCGGTCGGCGGCCTCGGCGAGGTAGCCGCGGACCGTGTCGAGCTGGTCCTTCTCGAGCAGGCTCGAGGCGACGGCATGACCCTGCGCGGCGAGGAACGTGAACAGCATCCCTCCGCCGACGAGCAGACGGTCGACGCGCGGCAGCAGGTGCGAGATGACCCCGAGCTTGTCGCTGACCTTGGAACCGCCGAGGACGACCGTGTACGGGCGCTCGGGGTTCTCGGTGAGGCGGTCGAGGACGTCCAGTTCGGTCGCGATGAGCAGACCGGCTGCGGACGGCAGGATCTCGGCCAGGTCGTAGACGCTGGCCTGCTTGCGGTGCACGACACCGAAGCCGTCCGAGACGAGCACGTCACCGAGCTGTGCGAGCTCACCGGCGAACGCCTGGCGGGTGGCATCGTCCTTCGCGGTCTCCCCTGCGTTGAACCGCAGGTTCTCGATGACTGCGACCTCGCCGTTCTCGAGCGCCGACACGGTCTCGCGGGCCGACTCGCCGACGGTGTCCGACGCGAAGGCGACCGGCTGCTCGAGCAGCTCGGACAGCCGCTTCGCGACCGGCGCGAGGCTGTACTTCGGGTCGGGGGCGCCGTCGGGGCGACCCAGGTGCGAGCACACGACAACGCGTGCGCCGGCCTCGATGAGCGTCTTCAGAGTCGGCAACGAGGCGCGAACGCGGCCATCGTCCGTGATGACGCCGTCCTTCAGGGGGACGTTCAGGTCACAACGGACGATGACGCGCTTGCCCTCGAGCGAACCCAGTGATTCCAGGGTGCGCAGGGTCATGAGAGTCTCAGATGCGCTCGGCGACGTACTCGGTCAGGTCGACGAGACGGTTGGAGTAGCCCCACTCGTTGTCGTACCAGCTGGAGACCTTGACGAGGTTGCCGCTGACGTTGGTCAGGGTCGAGTCGAAGATCGACGAGTGCGGGTTGCCCTGGATGTCGCTCGAGACGATCGGGTCCTCGTTGTACTGGAGGAAGCCGGCCAGGCGTCCGTCGGCGGCGGCCTTCTTGTACGCGGCGTTGACCTCGTCGGCCGTCAGGTCGTCGCGGTCCGCGATGAGCGTGAGGTCGACGATCGAGCCGGTGGGAACCGGAACGCGGTACGACGAGCCGCTGAGCTTGCCGTTGAGCTCCGGCAGGACCTCGCCGATCGCCTTGGCTGCACCCGTGGAGGCCGGGACGATGTTGATCGCGGCACCGCGTGCGCGGCGCAGGTCGCCGTGCGGGCCGTCCTGCAGGTTCTGGTCGGCGGTGTAGGCGTGTGCGGTCATCATGAAGCCGCGCTCGATGCCGAACTCATCGTTGAACACCTTCGCGAGAGGGGCGAGGCAGTTCGTCGTGCACGACGCGTTCGAGATGATGTTGTGCGCGGCCGGGTCGTACGAGTCCTCGTTGACGCCCATGACGAAGGTGGCGTCGACGCCCGTGCCGGGTGCCGAGATGATGACCTTCTTGGCACCTGCATCGATGTGCTTCTTGGCGGCCTCGGCCTTGGTGAAGAAGCCGGTCGACTCGATGACGATGTCGACGCCGAGCTCGCCCCACGGAAGGTTCGCGGGGTCGCGGTCGGCGAAGGCCCGGATCTGCTTGCCGTTGACCGTGATGCTGTCGTCGTCGTAGCTGATCTCCGCGTCGAGGACGCCGCCGACCGAGTCGTACTTGAGCAGGTGCGCGAGCGTCTTGTTGTCGGTGAGGTCGTTCACTGCGACGATCTCGAGGTCCGCACCCTGCGCGAGAGCCGCGCGGAAGAAGTTGCGTCCGATACGGCCGAAGCCGTTGATGCCGATCTTGACAGACAAAGGAATCTCCTGATTGTCATGCGCGGAGAGCGCGTTTTCGGGGGTATGGACAACGGCGTCCCGACGGGCGAACCGTCGGGACGCCCGTCTTGATTACGACAGTACCAGCAGCCCGTTCGTCTGCTTGCGGGCGACGTCGAGACGCTGCGCGACGTTCTCCCAGTTGGCGATGTTCCATGCGGCCTTGACGTAGTCGGCCTTCACGTTGAGGTAGTCGAGGTAGAACGCGTGCTCCCACATGTCGAGCTGGAACAGCGGGATCGTGCCCTGGGCGGTGTTGGCCTGCTGGTCGAACAGCTGTTGGATGATCAGGCGCTGACCGATCGCGTCCCAGCTGAGGACGGCCCAGCCGGAGCCCTGGATGCCGGTGGCCGCAGCCGTGAAGTGGGCCTGGAACTTCTCGAACGAGCCGAAGAACTCGTCGATGGCCGCCTTCAACTCGCCCTCGGGCTGGCCGCCGCCGTTCGGCGACAGGTTGGTCCAGAAGATCGAGTGGTTGACGTGACCGCCGAGGTTGAACGCGAGGTCCTTCTCGAGCTTGTTGACGTTCGTGAGGTTTCCGCTGTCACGAGCCTCGGCGAGGGCGTCGAGCGCCGCGTTTGCACCGCTCACGTACGTCGCGTGGTGCTTGTCGTGGTGCAGCTCCATGATCTTGCCGCTGATGTGCGGTTCCAGCGCCGCGAAGTCGTAGGGGAGGTCGGGGAGCGTGTACGTAGCCATGTCGCTTTTCATCCAATCCGCGCCGCGCCGCGGCGCTTGTCGGTTCCTCCGCGCCACCCGAATGCGGCACGGAGCAGACTTCTTCATCCTAGCGACGACAACACGGACGCGGCCAGGATGCTTTCGCGGATGACGGCCGGTTTCTCCCGACCCGCCGGCGACGGCTATACGTCGAGACCGGCTGGCACGGCCGATTCAGTGCCGGGGATGCCGTCGTGCTGGGCGCGCTTGTCGGCCATGGCGAGCAGGCGCCGGATGCGGCCCGCGACCGCGTCCTTGGTCAGCGGTGGATCCGCGTGGTGGCCGAGCTCGTCCAGGCTCGCGTCGCGGTGCGCAAGGCGCAGCTCGCCCGCCACGCGCAGGTGGTCGGGCACTGTGTCGCCAAGGATCTCGAGAGCCCGCTCGACGCGCGCGCACGCGGCCACCGCGGCCTGTGCCGAGCGGCGCAGATTCGCATCGTCGAAGTTGACGAGGCGGTTGACGCCCGCGCGGACCTCTCGACGCTGGCGCATCTCCTCCCACGCCGCCGCGGTCTTGACGGCGCCCATCTGGGCGAGGATCGAGCGGATGGCCTCGCCGTCGCGGACGACGACGCGCGGCATGCCGCGCACTTCGCGGGCCTTGGCGGCGACGCCGAGGCGATGAGCGGCGCCGACGAGTGCCATCGCCGCCTCGGAACTCGGGCACGACACCTCGAGCATGGCCGAGCGACCGGGGTCGGAGAGGGTTCCTGCTGCGAGGAACGCTCCGCGCCACAGCCCGGCGATCTCTTCGCGGGATCCGGTCGTCAGGCGGTTGGGCAGCCCGCGGACGGGCCGGCGACGCTGATCGAGCAGTCCGGTCTGCCGGGCGAGGGTCTCCCCCGCGCCGATCACTCGGACCGCGTACCGCGCACCGTCCTGCGCGCTCGCGGACTGCACCTGGGCGATCTCGGGACGGACTCCGTAGATCTCGGCGAGGTCGCGGGCGACCCGGCGCGCCAGCAGATCGGCATCCACCTCAGCCTCGACCGCGACACGGCCGGCGATCGAGTGCAGGCCTCCGGCGAACCGGAGGATCGCGGTGACCTCGGCGACGCGCACCGTGGGAGGTGCGTTGCGGATGCTGACGAGCTCAGCCTTGACATCGGTGGTAAGTGCCACGGGACTCCTTGGAAAGCTTCGCGCGTCGGATCGCGACGCAAACCATCAGTTTACCGTCCGCCGCCTGCGCGCCTCACTCGCGCCCGAGATCCCGGTGCCGCACGCTGACCGCGATGCCGGGGATCTCGGACAGGCGCTTCGCAAGCTCCGCGGCCATCGCCACGGAGCGGTGCTTGCCGCCCGTGCAGCCGATCGCGACCGTCGAGTGCCCCTTGTTCTCGCGCTGGTAGCCCTCGAGGACGGGGACGAGCGCGGTGGCGTACGCTTCCAAGAATTCCGTGGCGCCCTCCTGCGCGAGCACGTAGTCGCGCACCGGCTCGTCCTGGCCGGTGAGACCGCGCAGGTCGTCGTTCCAATAGGGGTTGGGCAGGAATCGCATGTCGGCGACGAGATCGACGTCCGTGGGCAGCCCGTATTTGAAGCCGAAGCTGAGGATGGTCAGCCGGTGCCTCGCCGCTCCCTCCTCCGAGAAGGTCTCGGACACCTGGGTCGCGAGCTGATGGATGTTCAACGAGGACGTGTCGATGACGATGTCGGCCGCTTCGCGGACGAGCGTGAGGCGGGAGCGCTCCAGACGGATGCCATCGAGCAGTGTGCCGTCCTCCTGCAGCGGATGCGGCCGGCGCACGGACTCGAACCGGCGCACGAGCACGTCATCGGACGCATCCAGGAACACCACGCGCACACTGCCGCGGGAACGGAGCGCACGGGCGACTTCGGGGAAGTCGTTGAACAGATTGCGTCCGCGCACGTCGACGACCGCGGCGACCTTCGGAAGGGCTCCCCCGCCGAGGTCGGTCAGATCGAGCAGCGGGCGGAGCATCTGCGGCGGAAGGTTGTCGACCACGTACCAGCCGAGGTCCTCGAGCGCATTCGCGACGGTCGATCGTCCCGCACCGGACATACCGGTGACGATGAGGAATTCGTTCTTCTCCTCGGCGGATATCACGGGGCTCCTTCTCGCTGTGGAGACCAGCCTATCCGCTCCGCAGGCGTGTGTGGATGCTCTGCGCCAGCGTCGGGCCGATACCCGGCACCTCCTGGATCGCATCGGGGGCCGCGGCCTTGAGCGCGGCGACCGAGCCGAAGTGCTTCAGGAGCGTCTTGATGCGCGCGGCGCCGAGGCCGGGGATCTCCTCGAGGACCGTGGAGATGTCGCGCCGACGGCGCTTGCGCTGATGGGTGATCGCGAATCGGTGGGCCTCGTCGCGCAGGCGCTGCAGCAGGTACAGGGCCTCGCTCGTGCGGGGCAGGATCACCGGGAAGTCCTCGCCGGGCAGCCACACCTCCTCCAGCCGCTTGGCGATCCCGCACAGGCCGATCTCGGTGTGCCCGGAGTCGCGCAGCGCGCGGGCGGCCGCCTCGACCTGGGGCTTGCCGCCGTCGACGAGAAGCAGCTGCGGCGGGTACGAGAAGCGGGGCCGCTTGCGGGTCGTCACGACCTCCGCATCGGTGGCGAGCGGGTCCGTCACGACGGCTGAATCGGCCTGGTCCTCGGGCTCAGGCCTGTCGAGGTACGCCAGACGGCGCATCAGCACCTGGTACATCGAGTCGGTGTCGTCGGTGGTCTCGGCGATGTTGAACGAGCGGTACTGGTCCTTGCGCGGCAGGCCGTCCTCGAACACCACCATCGAGGCGACGACGTTCGTCCCGCCGAGGTGCGAGATGTCGAAGCACTCGATGCGCAGCGGCGCGGTGTCCAGGTCGAGAGCCTCCTGCAGATCGGTCAGGGCCTGGGTGCGCGCCACGTAGTCACTGGTGCGGCGGGTCTTGTGCCGGATCAGCGCCTGCTGGGCGTTGAGCGTCGCCGTGCGCATGAGCTCGGCCCGCTGACCGCGCTGAGCGACCGCGATCTCGACGCGGCGGCCGCGGCGCTCCTGCAACCACACCTCGAGCTCAGCCGCGTCATCGGGCAGCGAGGGCACCAGGACACGACGGGGGATGTCGACCCCCTCCCCGTAGGCCCGCTGCAGCACCTGGTCGACCAGATCGGCGCCGGAGATGTCGAGCTCCTTCTCGATCGTCGTCGCCCGGACGCCACGCACTCGACCGCCGCGGATCGTGAAGTGCTGGACGGTCGCGGCGAGCTCGTCCTCCGCGATGCCGAACAGGTCGGCGTCCTCGTCGGCCGGCAGCACCAGGGCGCTCTTGCCCAGCACGGCCTCGATCGAGGCGAGCTGATCGCGGTACTTCGCGGCGGCCTCGTAGTCCATCGCAGCCGAGGCCGCCAGCATCCGCTTCGTGAGCTCCTTGGTGAAGCGTTCATCGCCGCCCGCCATGAACGCCACGAAGTCGTCGACGATCGCCCGGTGCTCCTCGATGGTCACCGTCATCGAGCACGGCCCGCCGCACTTGCCGATCTGGCCGGGGAAGCACGGGCGCCCGGTGGACATGGCGCGCTTGTAGCTCGCATCCGAGCAGGTGCGGATCGGGAAGACCTTGATCATCAGGTCGATCGTGTCGTGCACCGCCCATACCTTCGGATAGGGGCCGAAGTAGCGAGCGCCGGGGATCTTGCGGTTGCGCGTGACCATCACGCGCGGAGCCTCGTCGCCGAGCGTGATCGCCATGAACGGGTACGACTTGTCGTCCTTGTAGCGCACGTTGAACGGCGGATCGAACTCCTTGATCCACATGTACTCGAGCTGCAGGGAATCGACATCGGTCGGCACGACCGTCCACTCCACGGATGCGGCCGTCGTCACCATGCGGCGCGTCCGCTCGTGCAGCGTGCGCAGCGGAGCGAAGTAGTTCGACAATCGCTGACGCAGGTTCTTCGCCTTGCCGACGTACAGCACCCGGCCCTGCGCGTCGCGGAAGCGGTAGACGCCGGGCTCGGTCGGGATCTCTCCCTGCTCCGGCTTGTACGGGAGGACGTCGGCCATCAGCTGGCCTTGCGGGCTCCGCGCCCCTCGCCGAGGATCTCCGCGAGGAACAGGCCGGTGTGGCTCTCTTCGACGCGCGCGATCTGCTCCGGCGTACCGGTGGCGAGGATCTCGCCGCCGCCTGCGCCGCCCTCCGGACCGAGGTCGATCACCCAGTCGGCCGACTTGATGACGTCGAGGTTGTGCTCGATGACGATCACGGTGTTGCCCTTGTCGACGAGGCCGTTCAGCACCTCGAGGAGCTTGCGGACGTCTTCGAAGTGCAGGCCGGTGGTCGGCTCGTCGAGCACGTAGACGCTGCGTCCGTTGCTGCGGCGCTGAAGCTCGGTAGCGAGCTTGACGCGCTGCGCCTCGCCGCCGGAGAGCGTTGTGGCCGACTGACCGAGACGGACGTAGCCGAGGCCGACGTCCACCAGCGTCTTCATGTAGCGGTGGATCGCCTGGATGGGCTCGAAGAACTCGGCTGCCTCTTCGATGGGCATCTCGAGCACCTCGGCGATGTTCTTGCCCTTGTAGTGCACAGCCAGGGTGTCCCGGTTGTACCGCTTGCCGTGGCAGACCTCGCAGTCGACGTACACGTCGGGAAGGAAGTTCATCTCGATCTTGATCGTGCCGTCACCCGCGCACGCCTCGCAGCGGCCGCCCTTGACGTTGAAGCTGAAGCGGCCGGGCTGGTAGCCGCGGACCTTCGCCTCGGGCGTCTCGGCGAACAGCGACCTGATGCGATCGAACACGCCCGTGTAGGTGGCGGGGTTCGACCGCGGCGTGCGGCCGATCGGCGCCTGATCGACATGGATGACCTTGTCGAGGTTGTCGAGGCCGGTGACGCGGGTGTGCTTGCCGGCGAGGGTACGGGCGCCGTTGAGCTTGGATGCGAGCACCCGGTACAGGATGTCGTTGACGAGCGACGACTTGCCCGATCCGCTCACCCCGGTGACCGCAGTGAGCACGCCGAGCGGGAAGTCGGCCGTGACGTTCTTGAGGTTGTTCTCGCGTGCCCCGACGACAGTGAGCTGACGCTTCTTGTCGATCTTGCGGCGCTTCTTCGGCGTGGGGATCTCACGGCGGCCGGAGAGGTAGTCGCCGGTCATCGACTCGGTGTCTCCGAGCAACGCGCTGTACGGGCCCGAGTGCACGATGCCGCCGCCGTTCACGCCGGCGCCCGGCCCCACGTCGACGACCCAGTCGGCTGCTTCGATCGTCTCTTCGTCGTGCTCGACGACGATGAGCGTGTTGCCGAGGTCCCGCAGCTTCTGCAGCGTCTGGATGAGCCGCCGGTTGTCGCGCTGATGCAGACCGATCGACGGCTCGTCGAGCACATACAGCACGCCCGTGAGACCCGAGCCGATCTGCGTGGCCAGGCGGATGCGCTGCGCCTCGCCGCCGGACAGAGACCCGGCCGAACGGCTGAGGTTGAGGTAGTTGAGGCCGACCTGCAGCAGGAAGTCGAGGCGCAGGCGGATCTCGCGGAGCACCTGGGCGGCGATCTTCGCCTCGCGCTCGGTGAGGGTCAGCTTCTCCATGAACTCGCGGGCATCGGCGAGGCTCAGGTGCGAGACCTCGGCGATGGAGTGCCCGTGCACCTGCACCGCGAGGACCTCGGGCTTCAGGCGGTCGCCACCGCAGACCGGACACGGCACCTCGCGCAGGTACTCGCCCCAGCGTGCACGCTGGTTGTCGCTCTCGGCCTGGGCGTACTGCCGCTCGATGTACGGCACGACGCCCTCGAAACCGGATGCGTAGCGCATCTCGCGGCCGTAGCGGTTCTTCCACTTGACGGTGACCTTGTAGTCGTCGCCGCGGAGCACGGCATCCTGCACGTCGACGCGCAGGTCTTTCCACGGAGTGTCGAGGGAGAACTTCAGATCGCGCGCAAGACCTTCGAGCAGTCGCTCGTAGTACTGGAACAGGCCCTTGCCCTGCGTGGTCCACGGGATGATCGCACCCTCGCGGATCGAGAGCTCCTCATCGCCGAGCATGAGGTCGACGTCGACGGACATGCGCGTGCCCAGCCCGGAGCACGCCGGGCACGCGCCGAAGGGCGCGTTGAACGAGAACGTGCGCGGCTCGATCTCGGTGAGCGTGATCGGGTGTCCGTTCGGGCAGGCCAGCTTCTCGGAGAACGACTGCCACGCGGCGTCCCCGTCTTCGTCGACGTAGTTGACCTGCACGACGCCGCCGGCGAGTCCGAGCGCGGTCTCGACCGAATCGGTCACGCGGCCCAGGATGTCGTCGGATGCCACGAGACGGTCGACGACCACCGCGATGTCGTGCTTGTAGCTCTTCTTGAGCGTCGGGGGCTCTGCGAGCTGGATGAGATCGCCGTCGACGATCGCACGCGAGTATCCCTTGGCGCCGAGCTCGCGGAACAGATCGACGAACTCGCCCTTCTTCTGCGAGACGACGGGAGCGACGATCTGGTACCTGGTGCGCTCGGGCAGCTGCATGAGCTGATCGGCGATCTGCTGCACCGTCTGCCGCTGGATGCGCTCACCGCACTGCGGGCAGTGCGGGATGCCGATGCGCGCCCACAGCAGTCGCATGTAGTCGTAGATCTCGGTGATCGTGCCGACCGTCGATCGCGGGTTGCGGTTGGTCGACTTCTGGTCGATCGACACCGCGGGGCTCAGGCCCTCGATGAAGTCGACGTCCGGCCGATCCACCTGCCCCAGGAACTGCCGGGCGTACGCGCTCAGCGATTCGACGTAGCGGCGCTGCCCTTCGGCGAAGATCGTGTCGAACGCGAGGCTCGACTTCCCCGACCCGGACAGGCCGGTGAAGACGACGAGCGAATCCCGGGGGATGTCGATGTCGACGTTCTTGAGGTTGTGGACGCGGGCACCGCGGACACTGAGCTTTCCGGAGCTGGCGACGGGGACAATAGGCACCGGACAAGTCTACGAGCGGCCACGGACACTGGGCGCGAAAAGGGCGACGATGCCCACGACGGCCGCCGCTCCCAGCAGCACCGCACCGCCGATCACCGTCCCGTCGGCCTGCTGCACGAGCATGACCCCGAGCGTGACCGGCTGGATGATCAGCTGTCCGAGCAGCAGTCGCCTCACCGTCGGCCGAAGCGCGGAGAGGACGACCCTCCCCCGCCACGGGACGACCGGCAGCAGCGCCGAGAGCACGTGCATGAGGTGCACGAACAGCACCATGAGCATCGTGACGGCGACGTCGGGCTCACCCAGCAGCATCCCGACGGCCAGGCACCCTATCGACAGCCACCCGCCCAGGGTCTGCGGGAACAGCATCCCCAGAACCGCGAAGACGAGGACCGCGATCCGCCAGCCGATGATGTCGACGCCCGTCTGCGCGGCGGCCGCCGCCACGACCGGCAGCAGGACGTGCAGGACGGCGCCGGGAACCGCCGGGGGCATGCTGATCCCGTCGAGCTCTCTTCCGCGCGCGCTCATCGTCTCGCCCTCGCCGCAGCCACCAGTGCTCCTGCCGGGTTCTCCCGCCACGGCACGACGTCGACGCCTGACGAGCGCAGGTCGTGCAGAACGTCGTCGCGCTCGGCGAGCACGACCTGCAGCGCGATCCGCTGCTCGCGACCCAGCCGCGCCACGTCCAGGTCCGGGAGGACGTCCACGGCGACGACGCGATGTCCGGACGCGCGCCACATGCGCGACACGTCGGATGCCGCCCCGTCGAAGAACGTCGAGAGCACGAAGATCACCGATCCGTGCGGCACGGGAGGCGTACGCCGGAAGCGCGCGTCCTCGCCCGCCGGCCCGGTCGCCGCGATCGCCGCCACCACCCGGGCGAGGTGCCGCGCACCGGCACCGCTGCGCACCGAACGGCCGCCGTGGGTCAGGACGTGGAGCGCCACGCGGTCCCCTGAGCCGACCGCGGCCGCGGCGATGGAGCAGGCCGCCTGACGCGACAGATCCAGCGACGTCGGACCGCTGCGCACGAGGTCGCCGCTCCCCCACGTCGCCACCACGGTGCCGAGGTCGTCCGCCATGTCCATCGCGATGACGTTGGTGGCGTCGCTGAGCGTGTTGGTGCGTCGCACGAGCAGGTCGCCGGGGCGACGCGCCATCCGCGCCGTGGCGCGCCAGTCGACCCGGCTCAGCTCGTCGCCCGGCACGAACGGGTGGATATCGCGGAAGTCGCCACCCTGGCCGAGCCGCCGGCCCTCATGATTGCCGTGCATGCCGGTCAGCCGCGGCGACAGCGGAAGCCCCTGCAGCGTCGTCGAACGGGGTGCGACGTTGCGGGTCTGCGTCACGACGGCGGTCGCCGGCTCGAGGAGCTGCCCGTCGCCCGAGACCCCGCGCGCGGCCACCGCGACCGCCGTGACCGGCCCCGAGTGCAGGGCACGGCTGCTCGCGACGACGGCGGTCCCGTCGGCGGGCACGACCAGACGCCGACGCCGGCGCTCCGCCTGCACGAGCACGACCTCGGCGAGCTCCGCTCCCCCGGTCGCGCGCAGCTCGGTGCGGAGCAGGTCGTCGTCGGAACCGGCCACGGCGTCGAGCCGGATCTCGAGCGGATCGGCATCCTGCCTGCGGAACGCCGCGGCGACGCTCGCGACGATGAGCGGGAGTCCGAGCGCTGCGACGTCGGGGCGCGAGAACACCAGTCCGGCGACCGCCAGCGCGATCGCGCCCAAGAACCCGATCACGACAGACGGCGCCCAGCGGACGCCGCGGAGCGGAACGGTTCGAGGTCCGCTCATGCAGGCGCGCCGACTGTCGGCGGGACGGGCACCTGACCGACGACGTTCTCGACGATCTGCTCGGCGCTCACGACGCCCTGCGCCCAGGCCTGAGGCGTGAGCGTGAGCCGATGCGCGAGCACGGGGACGGCGATCCGCTTGATGTCGTCGGGGCGGACGAACTCCCTGCCGTCGAGGGCGGCGAGCGCGCGCCCCAGGAGCAGGAGCCCGAGCGAGCCGCGTGGCGAGGCGCCCACCGCGACGTTCTGCGCGTGACGGGTGGCGCGCGTGAGGTCCACGCAGTACTGGGCGATGTCGGGATGCACATGGATCGCCTCGACCGTCTGCTGCACGGCAACCAGGCGCGCGGAGTCGATCACGGCCGCGACGTGCGTGGCCTCCTGCTGACGCGCGACGCGGTTCAGCAGGATCTGCGTCTCGCCGGCCGGCTCCGGGTAGCCCACCCTCAAGCGCACCATGAACCGGTCCAGCTGAGCCTCGGGCAGCGCGTACGTGCCCTCGTACTCGATCGGGTTGGAGGTCGCGATGACATGGAATGGCGCAGGGAGCGGGAAGCTGTTGCCCTCGACCGTCACCTGGCGCTCAGCCATCGCCTCGAGCATCGCGGACTGCGTCTTCGGCGTCGTGCGGTTGATCTCGTCGGCGAGGAGGAGCCCGGTGAAGACGGGCCCGGGTCGGAAGACGAACTCGCCGCTGTCGGGCGCGTAGACGTACGATCCGGTGACGTCGCCGGGCAGCATGTCGGGCGTGCACTGGAGCCTGCGGAAGTCGAGCCCGAGGGCCGATGCCAGGCTGCGCGCCGCGAGAGTCTTCCCCAGCCCGGGCACGTCCTCGAAGAGCACGTGCCCGCCGGCGAGGATCGTCGCGAGGGCGATCTCGAGCGGATCGTCCATTCCGACGACGACCGATCGCACGGCGGCGAGGATCCGTTCTCCGGTTTCTGCGATCGAGATGCTGTCGGTCATTCCTTCTCCTTGCTCGGCGAGAGGCGGTCGATGGCGTCGAGCGCGAGCTCGATGTCCTGGCGGTTCGTGCCCTGTCCTGTGAGCCGGGACCACAGACCGGGGCCGATGCGCGTCTCGATGCGCTCACGATCCGCCTGGTCGTCGATGTCGAGCCCTTCGCGCTGAAGCCGATGGCGCAGGATGCCGCGCACACGGCGCGTGATCAGTTCACCCGCCTCACCGGTTCTGGTGTTGAGCGACCAGGCCATGCGGGCGATCGCCGTGCCCCGGCGCTCGGGCTCTACGGGGATGTCGGGGGCATCGGCGCGCGGATCCTGCGGAATGACGACCCCGGCGCAGAGCCAGAGCACGCCGACGAGGGCGGCCCAGGCGACGGCGAACGCGGGCTCGACCCGGATCGCGAACAGGAGCACGAGCGCCGCCACGACTGCCGCGCAGATCGACGGGATGATGCGTCGGCGGGTCATCGCCAGCCCTCCTCGATCGTGGTCAGGGCTGCGTGAGCGGCGGCGCGGTCCTGCTCGTCGGCCTCGTGGCCGCCGAAGCGGACGCGTTCGTACAGCGCCAGCAGCGACGTCGCCGCCTCGGTGATCCCGGCGCGGCGGGTGATGATGCGCATCGCGAATTCCGACGGCGTCTCGCTGCGGCCACGGGTGATCCCGGCGTCGCTGGCGCTCTCCTCCAGACCCACCCACGCGGCGACGATCGCATCCGTGGGGGTGACGCCCCCGGCGATGGATCGGAGCGCGCCGGCGACACCGCGGCGGATCGCCGGGGCGACCGCATCGGGCTCCTGCACGATCGCCTCGCCCGTCGACTCGGTGTCGACCTCGCCGCCGTCGCGGCGGCGCAGTGGCCGGTCGCGCCACGCGCGCATGAGCGCACGGACGATGAGGATCACGATGAGAACGACGACGGCGACCGCGATGAGCAGGAAGACGACGCCGATGATCGTGTTGAGCAGGTCGGATTCCGGCTCCGGCAGTGGCCCGGCGGTCGGCGAACCGCTGGGCTGTGGAAGCTCCTGCGGCTGCGTATCCGGGCGGGCGAAGTCCGGCGGCGTCATCCGCGGGATGCCCTGAACGGATGCCGCGAGCATGACGATCACGAACAGCCCGACGAGCCCGATCGCTGTCGCCGCCCGCCTCACCTGCTGCTCCCGGGCGCGTTCGGGAGCGGCGGCGTCATGCCTGCCAGCCTACGGGCCGGCGGTGATCACAGTGCCGTGCGGCCGGCGAATGGGGATAATCCGTCGCGCAGAGCGGTGATCTGGTCGATGTCCATCTGCACCGCGGCCATCACCTGGCGCGGTACATCGAGCGCGCGCTCACGGAGCCGCGCGCCCTCCTCCGTCAGCCCGATGTCGAGACGGCGCTCATCGGCGTTGCTGCGCTGGCGGGCGATGAGGCCTTCCTTCTCGAGGCGCTTGACGAGCGGTGACACCGTTGCGGGGTCGAGGGCCAGATCGGCGGCGAGGTCGGCGAGCGACCGGGGCGACCTCTCCCACAGCGCGAGCATGACGAGGTACTGCGGATGCGTCAGGCCGATGGGCTCGAGGATCGGGCGGTAGATCGCGACCACATTGCGCGCGGCGGTGACCAGCGCAAAGCACAGCTGGTTCTCGAGTTTGAGCATGTCGTCGACGGCGTTCACGATTCGATTATACATAGACCCCTAATCCTTAGTACACTAAGAGATATGGAGAACAGCTCAGACCGAGTGCCCCTGCGTACACGCATCCGTGAGGCGGGCGGGCTGTACAAGTGGCTCAACACGAACCTCATCAAGCTGGCCGGACCTGCCGCTGTCGGCCCGTACGAAGCCACCCCACCGCCGACCGCGACGCAGCGCGCTGAGCGCGCCTGCCCGCTGTGCGGTCATCCGATGACCGAGCACGAGTTCGATCGCAGCGGTCCGAAACCGCTCATGCACTGCCCGGTCTGAGCAACTGCTCTCAGGCCGCGGCGCTCTCGCGGGCTGCGTCGATCCAGAACATGAGGTCCTCATCGGTCGCGATCGCGGTCGGCGCCACGTCGAGCCAACTCGGCCCCATCGTCTTCGCGCCCATGACGGCGATGGCGACTCCCGTCTCGGCGAGCAGTGCCGAGCCCTTCTCCTCCGTCACGCGGACGAGCAGCACCCCTTGCTTGCGCGCTCCGACGAGGATGCGGCCGCCGAGGAGGAAGGCACGGGTGCCGAACATGCGCTTCTCCTCGAGGCCCGGCTCGGACATCAGCAACGCGCGCACGCGGTCGGCGAGCTCGGTTCCGGCATCATCCATGGTGGGGGTCCCCTCGCTCAGGCGTGGCCGGCGCGCTCCATGGCCCGCAGCTCTTTCTTGAGGTCCTGAACCTCGTCGCGCAGGCGCCCGGCGAGCTCGAACTTCAACTCGGCCGCCGCTGCCAGCATCTGCGTGGACAGGTCTTCGATCATCGACTCGAGCTGCTGCGCGCCCTCGGCCGCCAGGCCCTCGCGGCGCAGCTGCGGCGTCGGACTCTTGCCCTTGCCGGACTTGTTCCTGCCCTTGCCGCGCAGCATGTCCTGCGTGTCGGAGGCTTCGCGGGCGAGCACGTCGGTGATGTCGGCGATCCGCTTGCGCAGCGGCTGCGGATCGATGCCGTGCTCCGTGTTGTACGCGATCTGCTTCTCACGCCGGCGATCGGTCTCCTCGATCGCCTTCGCCATCGAGTCGGTCATGTTGTCGGCGTACATGTGCACCTGCCCCGACACATTTCGGGCCGCCCGCCCGATCGTCTGGATGAGCGAGGTTCCGGAGCGCAGGAAGCCCTCTTTGTCGGCATCCAGGATCGCGACCAGCGACACCTCGGGCAGGTCGAGGCCCTCACGGAGGAGGTTGATGCCGACAAGGACGTCGTACACACCCTGGCGCAGCTCGCTGAGCAGCTCGACGCGGCGCAGCGTGTCGACGTCGGAGTGCAGGTACCGCACGCGCACGCCGTGCTCTCCGAGGAAGTCGGTGAGCTCCTCGGCCATCTTCTTCGTCAGCGTCGTGACGAGCACGCGCTCGTCCTTCTCGACGCGCACCCGGATCTCTTCGAGCAGGTCGTCGATCTGCCCCTTCGACGGCTTGACGATGATCTCGGGGTCGACGAGTCCGGTCGGACGGATGATCTGCTCGACCACGCCGTCGGCGATCCCCATCTCGTACTTGCCCGGGGTCGCCGACAGGTAGACGGTCTGGCCGATCCGGTTCTTGAACTCGTCGAATCGGAGCGGCCGGTTGTCCATCGCACTCGGCAGCCGGAAGCCGTGGTCGACGAGCGTGCGCTTGCGCGAGGCGTCGCCTTCGTACATCGCGCCGATCTGCGGCACGGTCACGTGCGACTCGTCGATCACGAGCAGGAAATCGTCGGGGAAGAAGTCGAGCAACGTGTGCGGCGGCTGACCCGGCTCACGGCCGTCCAGGTGCCGCGAGTAGTTCTCGATGCCGGAGCAGAATCCGAGCTGCTGCAGCATCTCGAGGTCGAAGGTCGTGCGCATGCGCAGGCGCTGAGCCTCGAGCAGCTTGCCCTGACGCTCGAACTCGGCCAGGCGCTCCGCGAGCTCGACCTCGATGGTGCCGATCGCTCGCTGGACGACGTCGGTTCCCGCCACGTAATGCGAGGCGGGGAAGATGGGAACGGCATCGAGCCGCTCGATGACCTCGCCGGTTAGCGGATGCAGAGAGTACAGACCCTCGATCTCGTCGCCGAACAGCTCGATGCGGATCGCGTGCTCCTCGTACACGGGGATGATCTCGATCGTGTCGCCGCGCACCCGGAAGTTGCCGCGCGAGAAGTCGACGTCATTGCGGTTGTACTGCATCGCGATGAACTGGCGGATGAGGGCATCGCGGTCGTAGCGCTCCCCCACCTGCAGCGCGACCATCGCCCGCAGATACTCCTCGGGCGCGCCGAGCCCGTAGATGCACGACACCGTCGAGACGACCACGACGTCGCGGCGGCTCAGGAGCGAGTTCGTCGTGGAGTGCCGAAGGCGCTCGACCTCGGCGTTGATCGACGAGTCCTTCTCGATGAAGGTGTCCGTCTGAGGGACGTAGGCCTCGGGCTGGTAGTAGTCGTAGTACGAGACGAAGTACTCCACCGCGTTGTTCGGCATGAGCTCGCGGAACTCGTTCGCGAGCTGGGCTGCGAGGGTCTTGTTGTGCGCCATGACGAGGGTCGGGCGCTGCACCTGCTCGATCAGCCAAGCCGTCGTCGCCGACTTGCCGGTACCGGTGGCGCCGAGCAGCACGACGTCGGTCTCGCCGGCGTTGATGCGCGCTGCGAGTTCGGCGATCGCCTGCGGCTGATCGCCCGCGGGCATGTACTCGCTGACCACCTCGAAGGGACGGACGCTGCGCGTGGTTTGCATTCCTCCAGCGTATGCGCCCCCACTGACACTGCGGCCGGATCTAGAGTGGCGGCATGATCGAGTTCCTGATCGGCACCAGCCTCGCGGCATCCGCCGGGCTCAACGCCTGGATGCCTCTGTTCCTGCTGGGACTGGCCGACAGGTTCCTGCCCGCCGTGAACCTGCCGGCCGACTGGTCGTGGATCGGGAGCGACATCGCCCTGTGGATCCTGGGTGCTCTCCTCGTGCTGGAGATCGTCGCCGACAAGATCCCGGCGCTGGACTCGATCAACGACGTCATCCAGAGCGTTCTGCGCCCGGCGTCCGGCGGCATCGTGTTCGGAGCGGGAGCGAGTGCCCAGACGGTCGCGGTGGACGATCCATCGACGTTCTTCTCGCAGAACACGTGGGTGCCGATCGTGACCGGAATCGTCATCGCGCTCGTCGTGCACGTCACGAAGGCCACCGGGCGCCTCGCCGCGAACACCGTCACGGCTGGCCTGGCTGCACCGGTTCTGAGCACCGCCGAAGACGGCGCGTCGTTCCTGCTCGCCGCACTCGCGATCATCGTCCCCGTGCTGGCGGGACTCCTCCTGATCGGACTGATCGTCGCTGTGATCATGCTGTTCCGCCGCCGCCGGAGAACGCGCGGCGATGTGGTCGTCAGCGAGATCCCGCGGCACGAGCCTCCGGGCGCAGCGTCGTCGTAGCGATGACCGCCGCCGACACGGCCATGGCGAGTACCGCCAGGATGAACACGTTCCACCCGACGCCGCCGAACACGATGCCGAGCACCCATCCGAACAGGCTCGACCCGGCGTAGTACGCGAAGTAGTACAGCGACGGCGCCTGTGCTCGGCTGTCGGCGTCAGCGAGCGCAGGCGCCCAGCTCGATGCGATCGCGTGCGCACCGAAGAAACCGCCGGTGAAGATCACGAGTCCGACCAGGATCACGATCGGCTGCGGCACCAGCATCAGGCCTGCACCGGCGCCGAAGACGCCGATCGCCGCGACAAGCACGCGGCGGCGGCCGAATCGGGATGCCAGCGACCCCGCCCACGGCGAGGACACGGTACCGGCGAGATAGGCGAGGAAGAGCAGCGTCACCAACCACGCCGGCAGGAGGAAGGGCGGCGAGATCAGGTGGAAGCCGAGGTAGTTGTACACGGCGACGAAGGCGCCCATGAGCAGGAATCCCTGCGCGTAGAGCGCCAGCAGCTGCGGTGCGCGCAGCGCTCGGGCCAGGCGCGTCAGCATCCCGGGTCCTGCGTCTGCGCGACGTCTTCCCGGGATGAAGCGACGCGCGCGTGGAACCAGCCACAGGAACGCCGCTGCGGCGATCGCACAGAGCACCGTGACGGTTCCCGCGCCGATCCGCCAGTCGAGCGCCTCGCCGAGCGGACCGGCGATCAGGCGGCCTGAGAGTCCGCCGACGGTGGTACCGGCGGTGTAGCTGCCGGCTGCGGCGGCGACGTATCGGATGTGCACCTCTTCGCTGAGGTAGGCGAGCGCGACGGCTGGAACGGCGCCGAGCGCGAGTCCCTCCGCGAGGCGGAGCGCCAGCAGCATCTCGATCCCGCCGCTGAACGGCGCCGCAATGCCGAACGCGGTCGCCGTGATGATCCCGATCGCCATCGCCGGGATCCGGCCGATCCGATCCGCGACCATCGACCAGGGCACCACCGCGACGGCGATGCCGAAGGTGGCCGCCGACACACTCAGCGCCGCGGTCGCCGGCGGGACGCCGAGATCCGTGCTCACTTCGGGCAGCAGGGCCTGCAGCGAGTACAGCTGCGCGAACGTCGCGACGCCGGCGAAGAACAGCCCGGCGATGAGTCGTCGGTACGAACGCGTTCCCGGAACGAGGCCCGAGAATTCCGGCGCACTCACTCGCCCGTGAGCTGCTTCCAGATGGCATCCGTCTGCGCGACGGTCTCCTCGAGGGTTCCGGACGTGTCGATCACGATGTCCGCGATCTCGAGACGCTCGTGGTCCGGGACCTGAGCGTCGATCCGGTCCTGCGCGGCCCCGGGCTCCATTCCGCGGATCTCGATGAGACGGCGCAGTCGCTCGTCGGCGGGCGCGTGGGCGACGACGATGCGATCCCACGGGTCGTCGACTCTGGCCTCGACGAGCAGCGGTACGTCGTAGACCACGACGGCGTCGGCATCCGCCGCGAAGGCCGCGGTGAACCGGCGTGCCGACTCGGCCCGTACGGCGGGGTGGACGATCGCGTTCAGCCGCTTCAGCGCCTCGGCATCGCCGAACACGCGCGCGCCGAGCGCGGCTCGATCGAGCGAGCCGTCCGAGGCGATCACGTCATCCCCGAAAGCGGTGGCAATCGCGTCGAGGACGGGCGACCCCGGGGCCTGCACATCGCGGACGATCTGATCCGCGTCGACGACCACTGCGCCGTGCTCCGCCAGCCGACGGGCGATCGTGGACTTTCCGGAGGCGATGCCGCCGGTCAGGGCGATGAGAGGCATGCGTCCATCCTGGCACGCGACCCGCTCGGCTCAACGCGCGAGCAGCTGCCGCTTCGAGCTGATCACCCCGGTGTCGAAGCCGGCCAGGTGCAATCCGCCGTGGAAGCGAGCGTGCTCGATCTTGATGCACCGGTCCATGACGACCGAGAGACCTGCGCCCTCGGCGATGGCGGCGGCCTCCTCGTTCCACGATCCGAGCTGCAGCCACAACGCCTTCGCACCGGCATCCACCGCTTCCTGCGCGACGCCGGGCAGATCGGCGTCCTTGCGGAAGACGTCGACGATGTCGGGCACGACCGGCAGGTCGGCGATGGATTTGTAGGCGGGCTGGCCGAGGATCTCATCGGCCATCGGATTCACGAAGTACACGTCGTACGGCGAGCTGGACTGCAGATAGGTGCCGACGAAGTACGACGCGCGGGCCGGGTTGCTCGACGCGCCGACGATCGCGACGGAGCGCGAGCGCCGCAGCAGGGCGAACCGCTCCTGCTGGCTGGGGCTCGCCCAGCGCCGTTCCCCGCCGGCGACCGGTGCGGGGGGCAGTTCGCAGGATGCCGCAACCGGCGGTGTGAACTCGCAGGTGTCGCCAGTCATCGGTTCGCTCCCGTCGCTGCGGTGAGGGCCTGGTCGAGGTCCCAGATGATGTCGTCGGGGTCTTCGAGTCCGACCGAGATGCGGATGAGGTCGGCAGGCGCGCCGGCCGCCACGAGCTGATCGGCGGTCAGCTGGCGGTGCGTCGTGGATGCCGGATGGATGACGAGCGTGCGGGCGTCGCCGATGTTCGCCAGATGCGAAGCGAGCTGCAGGTTCTCGATCAGGGTCTCGCCCGCGGCACGGCCGTCCTCAGCGGCGACCCCGAACGCGAAGACGGATCCCGGCCCGAGCGGCAGATACTTCGCCGCGCGCTCGTGATGCGGGTGCGATTCGAGTCCCGACCAGGTCACGTACGAGATGCGGGGGTCGGAGTCGAGCCACTCGGCGACGATGCGGGCGTTCGCGAGGTGCGCGTCGATCCGCTGCGGCAGCGTCTCGATGCCCTGCAGCAGGTTGAACGCCGACTGCGGGCTGAGCGCGGGGCCGATGTCGCGCAGCTGTTCGGAACGGAGCTTGGTGAGGAACCCGTACTCGCCGAAGTTGTCCCACCACTTGATGCCGCCGTACGACTCGACCGGCTCGGTCATCTGCGGGAACTTGCCGTTGCCCCAGTCGAACGTGCCCTTCTCGATCACGATGCCGCCGAGCGTCGTGCCGTGCCCGCCGAGGAACTTCGTGACGGAGTGGATGACGATGTCGGCGCCGTGCTCGAGCGGGCGCGCGAGGTACGGAGTCGCGAGGGTCGCGTCGACGACGAGCGGCACACCGGCCGCATGCGCGACCTCGGCGAGGCCTTCGATGTCGGCGATCTCGCCCGAGGGGTTGCCGATCATCTCGACGTAGACGACCTTGGTCGAGGGTTTGATCGCCGCCGCGAAGTCGGCTGGGTCCGTCGACGGCACGAAGGTGGTCTCGACGCCGAAGCGGCGGAGCGTGACATCCAGCTGTGTGACGGTGCCGCCGTAGAGCTGAGCGGATGCCACGACGTGATCGCCGGCGCCCACGAGGGCCGCGAATGTGATGAACTCCGCGCTCATGCCGGATGCCGTCGCCACGGCACCGATGCCGCCCTCGAGCGATGCGAGCCGCTCCTCGAGGGCTGCGACGGTCGGGTTGCCGATGCGGGAGTAGATGTTGCCGTACTTCTGCAAGGCGAACAGGTTGCCGGCATCCTTCGCGTCGTCGAAGACGAACGACGTGGTCTGGTAGATCGGCACGGCGCGCGCGCCGGTCGCGGCATCCGGTGTTCCCCCGGCGTGGAGCGCGCGGGTGCGGAACCCGAAGCGGTGTTCTTCCGTCATGACTTCCTCAACCGTGATTCTCGTAGGCTCTCAGCGCCGCGGCGACGCCGCTGACGGCATCCGGGTTCTGCAGGGAGGTGGTGTCGCCCAGGGCTTCCGGTTCGCGTCCGGCGCGGCGATCCTGTTCAGCCTCCCACAGCTGGGCGAGGAGGCGGCGCATGATCTTGCCCGAGCGGGTCTTGGGCAGATCGGGGACGACGACGATGTGGCGCGGCTTGGCGACCGGGCCGATCTCGCGCGCGACGCGGTCGCGCGGCGCGGATGCCGTCACCTCCGCGTTGCCGGAAGGCATCACGAAGGCGACCGGCGCCTGGCCGGTCACGGCGTCCGTGACGCCGGCAGTCCCCGCCTCCCCCACGGACGGATCGGCGACCAGGGCGGATTCGATCTCGATCGTCGACAGCCGGTGCCCGGAGACGTTCACGACGTCGTCGAGTCGGCCGAGGATCCGGATGTATCCGTCCTCGTCGCGGGTGGCGCCGTCACCGGCGACGTAGTACCCGCCGTAGGCGCCGTGCCCCGCATAGTCCGACCAGTACGAGTCGCGGTACCGCTCGGGGTTTCCCCACACGGTGCGCGCCATGCCCGGCCACGGGCGGCGCACGACGAGGATTCCTGAGCGGCCGGCTGCGACCTCGTCGCCGTTCTCGTCGACCACGGCGGCGTCGATCCCCGGCAGAGGCACGGATGCCGAGCCCGGTTTCAGGGTCGTGACACCCGGAAGGGGAACGATCATGGCCGCTCCCGTCTCGGACTGCCACCATGTGTCGACGATCGGCAGCTCGTCGCGGCCGAACGTGCGGCGGAACCACACCCACGCCTCGGGGTTGATCGCCTCGCCGACGGTGCCGAGCAGGCGGATGCTGGAGAGGTCGTGCCCCGCCGGCAGCTCATCGCCGAACCAGGTCATGAACGTGCGGATGAGAGTGGGCGCCGTGTAGTAGACCGTCACGCCGTAGCGCTCGATGATCTCGAGGTGCCGCTCGCGGTGCGGGCTGTCGGGCGTGCCCTCGTAGATGACCTGGGTGAGGCCGTTCGAGAGCGGACCGTAGATCTCATAGGTGTGCGCCGTGACCCAGGCGAGGTCGGCCGTGCACCAGTGCACGTCGTCGGGCTTGGCGTCGAAGTGCGCCCAGTGCGCCCAGCTCGCGTGCGCGAGATAGCCGCCGGAGGTGTGCACGAGACCCTTCGGCTTCCCCGTGGTTCCGGACGTGTAGATGATGAAGAGCGGATGCTCCGCATCGAACGGCTGCGCCTCGTGCGTGTCGGGGGCTGTGTCGACGACATCGTGCCACCACACGTCGCGGCCCTCGGTCCAGGGCACGTCCTGACCGGTGCGGCGGACGACGAGCACGTGCTCGAGGTCGGGCAGGTCTGCGGCGGCGGTGTCGGCGGCGGTCTTGACCTCGACGGCCGTGCCCCGGCGGTGCTGTCCGTCGCCCGTGACGAGGAGCTTCGCGCCGGTGTCGGCGAGCCGGAACCTGACGGCCTCGGCCGAGAATCCGCCGAACACGAGCGAGTGCACGGCGCCGATGCGCGCGCACGCGAGCGCGATGACGACGGTCTCGATGAGCACCGGCAGGTAGACGACGACGCGGTCGCCGGGGACGATCCCGAGGGCGGTCAAGGCGTTCGCGGCCTGCGAGACGCGCCGTTGCAGGTCGGCGTAGGTGACCGCGGTGCGGTCGCCGGGCTCCCCCTCGAAGTGCAGCGCCACATTGTCGCCGCGGCCGGCCTCGACGTGCCGGTCGACGCAGTTGTAGGCGACGTTCAGCGTGCCGCCGTCGAACCAGCGTGCCGCCGGGATCGCGCCGTCGATCGGCGGCTCCCAGGCGAGCGCGGTGCGCCAGGGCGTCGCCCAATCCAGGCGCCGAGCTGCATCCTCCCAGAAGGCGATCGGGTCGGCATCCGCCTGGGCGTAGATCTCCTCTGTGACGTTCGCCTGCGCACGGAATGCGGGCGACGGCGGGTAGACGCGGTTCTCGATCAGGCGGACTTCGGCGGCCGGTGTCGTCGTCTGGTCGATCAGGTCCATCGCTTGAGCAGGCGCCTTTCCACGAAGCCGAGGATCGCGTTGGTGATCGTGCCGAGCAGCGCGAGCAGCACGATCGCAAGCAGGATGCGGTCGACTCGGCCGTTGTTCTGCGAGTCGTCGAGCAGGAACCCGAGGCCCATCGAGGACGCGATGAGCTCGGCGGCGACGAGGAACAGCCACGACTGTGCGAGCGCGAGGCGCAGGCCCGACATGACCGAGGGAACGACGGCGGGCAGCTGGACCGTGCGGAACAGTGACCAGCCGCGCAGGCTGAACGAGCGTCCGGCCTCGACGAGGTGCGGATCGACGTGCCGCAGCGCGTCGGCGACCGTCGTGTACACGGGGAAGAACGCACCGATCGCGATCAGCGTGACCTTCGACTCCTCGCCGATCTGCATCCACAGGATCAGCAGCGGCACCCAGGCGAGCGATGGGACGGCGCGCAGGGCTGCGAGCGTCGGGCTCAGCAGCAC
>NZ_CAHJXQ010000012.1 GCF_903645325.1 Microbacterium tenebrionis | reverse complement strand
GCCGTGCTCTCTGCGCTCGCCGTCGCCGATCACGTCAGGCTCGGGCGACTCGTCGAGGTGCCGCTGGAGGGGCTCCCGATCGCTCGCCCGATCACGGCGCTGTGGCGTGGTGGTGCGAGGGAGCTCGCATCGGTCAGCCGTGCGCTCGTCGAGGTCGCGGTGGAGTGAGGGCGGTGCGTGGAGGGACTGACGGGAATCGAACCCGCGCTGTCTGCTTGGGAAGCAGAAGTTCTACCATTGAACTACAGTCCCGGAGCCTTGCGGCGTCTGGCCAGCATAACAAACGCACGAGGCACGGCTAACACTCGGCGGGCTCAGTGTTCGGCATCCCAGTAGGCTGATTCCCGTGCTTCTCAGCGACCGCGATATCAAGGCAGAACTCGCATCCGGCAAGATCGGGCTGAGCCCGCATGAGCCGGAGATGATCCAGCCGTCGAGCATCGACGTGCGCCTGGACCGGTACTTCCGTCTGTTCGACAACCACAAGTATCCGTTCATCGACCCGGCCGAGGACCAGCCCGAGCTCACCCGCCTGATCGAGGTCAAGCCGGATGAGCCGTTCATCCTGCACCCCGGAGAGTTCGCTCTCGGCGCCACGTTCGAGCAGGTCAGTCTCGCCGACGACATCGCAGCACGGCTCGAGGGCAAGTCCTCGCTCGGCCGCCTCGGCCTGATCACGCACTCCACGGCGGGCTTCATCGACCCCGGCTTCACCGGGCACGTCACGCTCGAGCTCGCGAACGTTGCGACGCTGCCGATCAAACTGTGGCCCGGCATGAAGATCGGTCAGCTCTGCTTCTTCCGCCTGACCTCCGCCGCTGAGAACCCCTACGGCTCGGGCCCGTACGGCAACCGCTATCAGGGGCAGCGCGGGCCGACGGCATCCCGTTCGTTCCAGAACTTCCACCGCACCGACGTCGGCACGATCGACGCCGGATCCCTCGGCGGCTGACCGTGACTCGGGCGCGCCGCGCCCGTAGGATCGAGGCGTGACCGGCGACGAAACCGAGAACGTTCCAGACCCGACGACGGATGCTGCGGCTGCGGCCCCTGCGACGGCCGCAGACCCTGCGGCCGCGGAACCGCCTGCGCCACCTGCGGCATCCGGTGCCGTGGATCCTTACGCTGTCCCGGCGCCGGAGACCGTTGCGACGCCCGACGCGGAAGCGGCCATCGAGGATTTCGAAGTCCCGCCGCCTCCGGAGTTCGAGGCGGCGCCGCCGCTCCCATCCCGGAACCCGTCATCCCGCCGTCATCGACGGAGGATGCCGAGCCGGCGGATCCGGATGCCGCCCCAGGACTGCGCAGGCGCCGCACCTGGGCGCCGAACGACACCTGGACGACGGCGTCGTCGCACAAGCACGAGGGCGTGCTGCCGACCGTGGCAGAGAAGGCCCGGACGAGGGCGGCCGCGTCCCGGGCGGCGACCGAGCGTGACGAGGCGACCCGCAACGACGTCCCCAGCCCGGCCGCGGGCGGGACCGAGGGCAACAGCTACCGCGGCTGGACCGTCGCGATCTACGGCGGCCTCGCGGTGCTGTTCCTCGGCGCGATCGGCCTGATGGCCTTCCTCGGCCTCAGCGGCTGACCACCTCCGCGACCGCAGTCCGGTCGCCCGGTGGCCCGGGATGAAAGAAGGGTTTCCAGGCTGGCGATGCCTCGGAGCCCGCAAACACTTCTTCCGTGGAGCTGGTTCAGCGGTCGTCGCGACCGCGGGTGAATCCGGCATCGAAGCCGCGCTCATAGGCGCTCTGCACGAACCGGGCAACGCGCGCGCGACCATGACCGTGACCCTTGTGGCCGTGCCCGTGAGGGCCACGACCCGGGTGCGGGTGGTGGCCGTGCTCGACGCTCGCGCCGAGTCGCTCCTTGGCGTCCCGTCCTTCGTCCGTGAGGCTCCAGGTGCCATCGGCATCCGTCACCCAGCCGAGCTCGAGCGCCGAGAACCCCGACCCCGCCGAAGCCATCGCACACGCCCTCTCGCGCCTGCGCGGGCAACGCTCGTTCGGGCCCCACGGCCGTGGGCGCGGCGGCCCCTTCGGAGAACACGGCCCGCACGAGCACGGCCACGACCCCCGGCACGCGCCGGGCCACCGCGCTGCTCCGCCCTTCACGGGCGCGCCCTGGGCCGGAGGGCCGGGAGGTGGGCGCATGGGCGGCCCCGCGCTCTTCCGCATGCTGGATGCTCTGGCTACGGCATCCGAACCGCTCAGCGTCAGCGAAATCGGCGAGGCGATCGGCGTCGATCAGCCCCGGGTGTCGCGCCTCGTGCAGCAGGCGGTCCAGCGCGGACTCGTCCAGCGCGAAGCCGATCCCGAAGACGCGCGCCGCACCCGCATCGCCCTGACCGACGACGGGCGCCGCATCGCCAAGGGCATGCGCGGTGAACGCCGTCAGGTGCTGAGCAAGGCCCTCGAGTCTGCTGAGCAAGGCCCTCGAGTCGTTCACCGAAGCGGAGAAGGCAGAGCTCGCCCGACTGCTCGGCAAGCTCGCCGACAACTGGGACTGAGGGCTCAGACCCCGACGTCCTTCGGGAACGGCACGAACAGCAGCAGCACGAGGCCGATGAGCAGGATCAGCCCGATCCCGAGCACGCCGTAGACGATCCCGCCGAACCACATGAGGAACAGCGACCAGGCCAGCGGCGAGAGGAACGATGCCACGCGCCCCGTCGTCGCATACAGTCCGAAGATCTCGCCCTGCTGGCTCGGCGGCGTCAGACGCGTGAGCAGACTGCGGCTGGCCGCCTGCGTCGGCCCGACGAATGCGCACAGCAGCAGGCCGCAGATCCAGAAAACGATGGTTCCGAGATCCTTGAGCGCGTAAACGACGAACGCCATGGCGACGAGGCCCGAGAGGGCGATGACGATGAGGCGACGCGGTCCGATCCTGTCGTCGAGGCGCCCGGCGAGCAGCGTCGAAACGCCGGCGACGAGGTTCGCGGCGAGGCCGAAGACGATGACCTCGAGGAACGAGAAGCCGAACCCCTGCGCTGCGAGCACGGCGCCGAAGGCGAACACCCCGGCCAGGCCGTCGCGGTAGACGGCCGCGGACAGCATGAACCAGAACGTCGAGCGGTTGGTGCGGAACAGCTTCGCGATGTTCTGTCCCAGCACGACGTAGGAGCGGACGAACCCGACCTTCTGCGAGGTTCCGTACGCGGGCGACTCCGGAACGTTGCGGAACATCGGGATCGAGAAGACGATCGTCCACACCGCGCAGATGACGGCGACGAGCTTGAACGACAGCGGGTCGCTCTGGCCGACGATGAACAGCACCGGGATGCAGACGATCAGGGCGACCACGCCGCCGATG
Source organism: Microbacterium tenebrionis (assembly GCF_903645325.1). GTDB lineage: Bacteria > Actinomycetota > Actinomycetes > Actinomycetales > Microbacteriaceae > Microbacterium > Microbacterium tenebrionis. The sequence continues at coordinate 64,725 of NZ_CAHJXQ010000012.1, read as the reverse complement.
TAGCCGAGGCCCCAGCCGAGACCCGAGATGCGCCCGACGTTCTTCGGCGTCGACACCTCCGAGAGCATCGCGTAGTAGCTGACATTGCCGATCTCGCTGACCACGGCGGCGATCGCGACGGCGAAGGCGCCGAACCAGAAGTACCGCGGATCGGCCTCGACGAAGAACAGCGCGAACTGCAGCAGGGCGACGCCGATCGTCGCGCCGATCACCCACTTCTTCTTGTTGCCGCGGGCGTCAGCCTGCTGACCGAGCACCGGCGCCAGCACGAGGATCACGATGCCGGCGGCGAAGTTCGCCCAACCCCACCATGCCGACAGGTCGGTGAGGCCCCGGCAGTAGTCGGATCCGATGTACTCGGCCTGGTTGCAGTTCATGTAGCTGCCGTCGGCGAGCTGCCCGGATGCGCGGACGTCCTCGTCGAGGAACATCCGCGACGTCAGGTAAAGCGCGATCCAGACGAAGGTCAGGATGACGGTGTTGAACGGCTGCATCGCCCAGTCCCACATCGCCCAGGAGACGACCTGCTTGCGCGTGGCCTGCGGCGCGCCCTCGTGCTCGCGGCCGAAGGCGGTCATCGCGGCCGTGGTGACCGGCGTCTCCGCAGGCTCGGCGTGCTCATCGGTCATGTTCGAAGTCTGGCCGGGTCCGGTGAACAGCGGGTAGCGGCGCGCCGACGGCGCCTCGCTGCCCCCAGTCCGTGTGGATCGGCCTGAGGACGCGGGTGCTCTGTCGGGTGCATCTCCTCTGCCCCTGCGACCGTGGAAGCGTGACAACGACCGTGCGCATCCTCGTCGCCCCGTGACGCCCATGCAGCGCATCCGAGGCGATGCTCCGGGTAGCGTGGAACACACCGCCGACGAACGAGGAGCGCGATGTTCAGAACCCCCGCCCGCCTGTACCGAGTCCTCGCCGTCGCCGAGGCGATCACGTGGACTTTGCTGATCTCGGCGCTCATCGCCCGGGCTGTCGGAGCTCCGGGGATCGTGGTGACGATCGCCGGCGGCATCCACGGGTTCGTGTTCCTCTCCTACGGCGCGACCGCGATCCTCGTCGCCTTCAACCAGCGCTGGTCGATCGGCGTCGGCATCCTCGCCGTCGTCAGCGCGATCGTGCCATACGCGACGATTCCGATGGAGATCTGGCTGCACCGCAGCGGGCGGTTGACCGGCCCGTGGCGACTCGAGGCGAGCGACCACCCGCAGGACCGCACCTGGTACGACCGAACGATGCGCTGGTTCCTCAATCGCGCGTGGGTGCTCGTCGCGCTCATCGCGGTCGCCGTCGTGGCGCTGTATGTGATCCTCCTGATCGCGGGGCCTCCCGGCGGGAAATGATTCCCGCCCACCGCGCGGAAATCAAAGTTGAGCCAATTCATATCAAGTTCACTTGACACCGCGAAGGGGGCGGGAGTACAGTTGAGCCATCGCGACTCAGGTTTCTGAGTTGCCCTGCACTTCATCCACGTACTTCCAACCAGAAGGAGAATCACATGGCACGTGCTGTTGGAATCGACCTCGGAACGACGAACTCCGTCGTCAGCGTCCTCGAGGGTGGCGAGCCTAAGGTCATCGCCAACGCCGAGGGCTTCCGCACGACCCCCTCGGTGGTCGCATTCACCAAGGACGGCGAGGTGCTCGTCGGCGAGACCGCCAAGCGCCAGGCCGTCACCAACGTCGACCGAACCGTTGCATCCGTCAAGCGCCACATGGGCACCGACTGGACCTTCGACGTCGACGGCAAGAAGTGGACGCCGCAGGAGATCTCCGCGCGCATCCTCATGAAGCTCAAGCGCGACGCCGAGTCGTACCTGGGCGACACGGTGACGGATGCCGTCATCACCGTCCCCGCGTACTTCAACGACGCCGAGCGTCAGGCCACCAAGGAGGCCGGCGAGATCGCGGGCCTGAATGTCCTGCGCATCATCAACGAGCCCACAGCCGCGGCCCTCGCCTACGGCCTCGACAAGGGCAAGGAGGACGAGCTCATCCTCGTCTTCGACCTCGGTGGTGGAACGTTCGACGTCTCGCTGCTCGAGGTGGGCAAGGACGACGACTTCTCGACGATCCAGGTCCGTTCGACGGCCGGTGACAACCGCCTCGGCGGTGACGACTGGGACCAGCGCCTGGTCGATCACCTGATCAAGCAGTTCAAGGAGACCAGCGGCGTCGACGTGTCGGGCGACAAGATCGCCCTGCAGCGTCTGAAGGAGGCCGCGGAGCAGGCGAAGAAGGAGCTGTCGAGCTCGACCAGCACCTCCATCAACCTGCCCTACCTGTCGCTCACCGAGTCGGGCCCGGTGTCGCTCTCCGAGACGATCACCCGCGCGAAGTTCGAGGACCTCACAAAGGACCTGCTCGACCGCACGAAGAAGCCGTTCGAGGACGTCATCCGCGAGGCGAACGTCAAGGTCTCCGACATCGACCACGTCGTGCTCGTCGGTGGCTCGACCCGCATGCCCGCCGTCGCCGAGCTCGTCAAGCGCGAGACCGGCAAGGAAGCCAACAAGGGCGTCAACCCGGATGAGGTCGTCGCCGTCGGCGCCGCACTCCAGGCCGGTGTCCTCAAGGGCGAGCGCAAGGACGTGCTGCTGATCGACGTCACCCCGCTGAGCCTCGGCATCGAGACCAAGGGCGGCCGGATGACCAAGCTCATCGAGCGCAACACGGCCATCCCGACCAAGCGCAGCGAGACCTTCACCACGGCCGACGACAACCAGCCGTCCGTCGCGATCCAGGTCTTCCAGGGCGAGCGCGAGTTCACCCGCGACAACAAGCCGCTGGGCACCTTCGAGCTGACCGGCATCGCGCCGGCTCCCCGCGGTCTGCCGCAGATCGAGGTCACGTTCGACATCGACGCGAACGGCATCGTGCACGTGTCCGCCAAGGACAAGGGCACCGGCAAGGAGCAGTCGATGACCATCACCGGCGGCTCGTCGCTGTCGAAGGAAGACATCGACCGGATGGTCCGCGAGGCCGAGGAGAACGCCGCTGAGGACAAGAAGCGTGCCGAGGCCCTCGAGCAGCGCAACCAGGCCGAGACCCTCTCCTACTCGATCGAGAAGCTGATCAAGGAAAACGAGGACAAGCTCCCCGCCGAGGTCAAGGACGAGGTCCAGGCCGACGTCGACGCTCTGAAGACGGCTCTGGCCGGCGATGACGACGACGCGGTCAAGACCGCTCTCGACAAGCTGAACGAGTCGCAGAGCAAGCTCGGCGAGGCGATCTACGCGCAGTCACAGGCGGATGCCGCGGCCGGCGCATCCGCTGAGGGCGAGGCTCCTGCGGGCGACGCATCCTCCGACGAGGATGTCGTCGACGCCGAGGTCATCGACGACGAGGACGAGAAGAAGTAACCATGACGGACAAGAACTTCGAAGAAGTTCCTGAGGACGCGGGGTCGGATGCTGCGGCATCCGGCCCCGCGCCGCAGGAGAACGCCGGAACCGGGCAGAACCCGGCCTCCGCCGAGGCGAAGGCTGCCGAGGGATCGGATAGCGACCTCACGGTCGACGACATCCTGAACGCGGGGCAGACAGATGAGGCAGCAGCCTCTGACGACGCCTCGCTCGCTGATGCCGAGAATGCGCTGCTGACCGACCTCAAGCGTCTGCAGGCGGAGTACGCGAACTACCGTCGCCGGACGGAGGAGCAGCGGCACATCGAGATCGCCCGCGCCAAGGGCGAGGCCGCCAAGGGCCTGCTGCCCGTGCTCGACGACCTCGACCGTGCCACGCAGCACGGCGACCTGGTCGAGGGCACGCCTTTCTACGTGATCGGCGAGAAGGTGCGCGCCGTCGTGGAGCGTCTGGGCGTGGTCTCGTACGGCGAGGCGGGCGAGGAATTCGACCCGCAGCAGCACGAGGCGATCTTCCAGCAGCCGACCCCGGGTGCCGAGAAGTCCACGATCCTCGAGGTGGTCGAGGTCGGCTACCGCCTGGGCGATGTCGAACTGCGTCCTGCGAAGGTCGTCGTCGCCGTCCCAGCGGAGTAGGTGATCGATGGCCAGTCAGGATTGGTTCGACAAGGACTTCTACAAGACGCTCGGCGTCGCCAAGGATGTCAGCGATTCGGACCTGAAGAAGACGTACCGCAAGCTGGCGCGCAAGTATCACCCCGACTCCAATCAGGGCGACGCTGCGGCCGAGGCGAAGTTCAAGGAGATCAGCGAGGCCTACTCGGTTCTCTCCGATCCGGAGCAGCGTGCGGAATACGACGAGATCCGGGCCATGGGCTCGGGTGCGCGTTTCACCGCCGGCGGCACCGGCGCAGGCGGCTTCGAGGACGTCTTCAGCCGCTTCGGCCAGGGCGGACGCGGCCAGAGCGCGGACTTCGAGGACATCTTCGCGATGTTCAATCAGGGCCAGGGCGGTTCGTTCGGCTCCGGCCGTTTCGGGCAGACGAGCGGCGGGTTCCGCGGGTTCGGCGGCCCGCAGAAGGGCGCCGATGTCACCGCGCGCACGACGCTCGACTTCGCCACGGCCGTGCAGGGCGAGACGATCACCCTGCAGGGCGAAGACGGCAAGCCGTTCAAGGTGAAGATCCCCGCCGGTGTCAAGGACGGGCAGAAGATCCGTCTGCGCGGCCGCGGGCGCCCCTCGCCCGACGGCGGCGAGAACGGCGACATCGTCGTGTCGATCACGGTGCGTCCGCATCCGGTCTTCACCCGTGATGGCCTGAACCTGCGGCTGACCGTTCCGGTGAAGTTCACCGAGGCGACGCTCGGTGCAACGATCGAGGTGCCGACGCTCGGCGGCGATGTCGTCAAGCTGCGCGTCGCACCGGGAACGCCGTCGGGGCGCGTGCTGCGCGTCAAGGGGCGAGGCGTGAAGAGCTCGAAGGGCACGGGAGACCTGCTCGCCGAGCTCCAGGTCGCGGTGCCGGCGCACCTCGACGATGCCGCGCGTTCCGCGCTCGAGGCGTTCGCCGCCGTGGAGCCGAAGGAGAACCCGCGCGCTGAGCTGATGGCCAAGGCGCGCGCGTGATGATGATCGCGCCCGAGATCAGGAGACTCGCCCGAGATCAGGAGGATTCCTCGCGGATGCTCCTGATCTCGGCGCATCTCCTGATCCGAGGCTCGGCGCGAGGAGGCGAGTGCTGTGGTTGACGATGAGGATGCCCCCGTCTTCGCGATCACCGTCGCGGCCGAGCTCGCGGGCATGCATCCGCAGACGCTGCGACAGTACGATCGGATCGGCCTCGTCGTCCCCGGTCGTACGCGCGGAGGATCCCGTCGATACTCGGCACACCACATCGAACAGCTCCGCGAGGTGGCGCGCCTCTCCGGCGAGGGCATGAGCCTGCCGGCGATCGCGCGGCTGCTCGATCTGGAGGACGAGGTGCGGATACTGCGTCGCCAGGTTCGCGAACTCGAGGGCGCGCTGCGCGCCGAGCGGCAGAATCGCCCCGGCATGCGCGTCTTCGCCGCCGGCGCGACCGGGGTCGTCCCCGTCACCGGTGGCCGCCGCATCCGCCGTTCGACGGAAGTCGTGCTCTGGCGTCCTGCGCCGCGCGCCGACGAGGACTGACCGAAACAGGTCCTGTCAGCTGATACAGGCCGTGCCACGACCCGTCTCGGGTGGTCGGACCCGTTTCGACGAGCCGTGTATTCTGTTGACAGTCGACAGGGAGGTCACGGTGACCCAGACAGTGAAGCGCGGCGAGTCGCTCGGCGCCCAGATTGCGCGCGTGCTGCGGCACCGGATCGTCCGTGGAGAAATCGCGCCGGGTGAGCGCATCACCGAGGAGGCGCTCGCCGACGAGTTCGCCGTCAGTCGCGGACCCGTGCGCGATGCCCTGACCCAGTTGAGCTTCGAGAAGCTCGTCGAGGTGCAGCGCCCGCGCGGCGTCTACATCGTCGGACTGAGCCGGGACGACGTCGATCAGCTCTACAGCCTGCGCGGCGCACTCGAGCAGCTCGCCCTCTCGCGGGCCATGCGCGTCGAGGATCCGGCGCGCTGGACAGGCATGGCTGCGGCGGTGGGCCGCATGGGAGAAGCGGCGGATGCCGGAGATCACGCCGCCTTCGTGGCGGCAGACCTCGACTTCCACTCGCAGATCTACGCGCTCGCCGACCATCCGCGTCTGGAGGGCGCGTGGAGTCAGTACCTGCCGACCTTCGCGGCACTGCTCGAGGTCACGATCAATCACGACGAGGACCTGCACGAGTCCTCCGGCGATCACGTCAAGCTCATGGACGTCATGCGCAGCGGCAGCACCGAACAGGCCGCGAAGGTGCTCACCGATCATCTCGACGGCGCCCGCGATCGGATGCTCAACGAGCTCGAGCAGCGCCGGTCCTGAGCGGTCGTCCGCCGCCATCGCCGACTGCGCGTTGACTGTTAACAGTAAACACTGCTAGCCTGACGATGCCGCACAGGTCCCTGCCTGTGCGACCCACCTGCACTCAACGAGGAGCGAAGATGACTACCCAGCGCCTGAAGCGCGTGCTCACCGCAGCCGCAGTCTTCACCACCGCAGCGATCGTGCTGTCCGGCTGCACCAAGGTCGAGGAGGGCGATGCCGCCTCGACCTTCCCCGAGAAGGACATCCGGCTGATCATCCAGGCCAACCCCGGCGGTGGATCCGACCTGTCCTCGCGAGCGCTCGCCACTGAACTCGAGGGCATCCTCGACGTCAGCGTCATCCCCGAGAACATGCCCGGCGCCGCCGGCGCGCTCGCGATGGAGTACGTCGCCGAGCAGGACCCCGACGGCTACGTGATCGGCTTCGGGCCGGTCGAGATCGCGATGCTCAACACCACGCAGGACGCGAACGTCCTGCCCGAGAACTTCGACCTGCTCGGTCAGATCATGCTGGCGCCCGGTGTCATCACGGTCTCGGCATCCAGCGACATCGAGACCCTCGAAGACCTCGTCGAGCAGTCCAAGACGGCTCCCATCACCGTGGCCAACTCCGGTGCCGGGTCGATCTGGGAGGCGGCGAGCATCGCTCTCGGCCAGGAGGCCGGCGGCGAGGTGACCCCCGTCCCGTACGACGGCGGCGCTCCCGCTGTCGCCGCCGCGGCATCCGGTGAGACGGTCGCGGCCGTCTCGGGTCTCGGCGAAGCGCTCTCGCAGGGCAGCGCGGTGCGCATCCTCGCCGTCATGAACGACGAGCGCCACCCTGACGCACCCGATGTGCCCACGGTCGAAGAGGCCATCGGCGCCGACGTCGTCTTCGGCGGCTGGGGCGGCATCTACGCACCCGCAGGCCTGCCCGACGACGTGCACGCGACGCTCGAGGCAGCGATCAAGGAAGCCGTCGAGTCCGACACCTACACGACGTTCCAGGAGGACGCCGGAAACCTCGTCGTCTACCGCGACTCGGCCGAGTTCACCACGTTCGTCGAGGACCAGTTCGCCCTGTTCCAGGAGCTGCTGGGCTGACGCCGGTGGGGCCGGCTCGACCGGCCCCACCACCCGACCCGTACCGACCATCGTCCGAGGAAGCACATGTCGACGTCAGAAGTCGCCGAGAGCGACGAGTACCAGGGGGCGACGCCGTCGCGTCCCCTCGAGATCGGGTTCGCGGCCGCCGCCCTCGCATTCACCGCCGGATACCTGGCACTGTCGACGCAGATCGATCTGCGTCGCGAAGCGGCACCCGGACAGATCGACGCACGATTCTGGCCGATGGTCCTCGGCGTCTCCGGCGTCGCCGTCGCCGTCGTCCTGCTGGTCATCGCGATCACGCGCCCGGCGCCGGGGCGCGAGGACATCGAGCGGATGCAGCGCGACGGCGTCATCCGCGTCGGCGCCACGCTCGTGATCGCGGGGGCGTTCATCGCCCTGTGGTCGCTGGGCTCCGTCATCCTGTTCGGCTACCGCATCGAGGTGTTCCCGATCGCGACGGCCCTGCTCATGGCCGCGCTCATGCTCCTGTACGGGCACCGGCGCTGGCTGAGCCTCATCATCTACACCGTGTCCGTGACGGCCTTCGTCTACGTCGTCTTCGGCATGCTCCTGAGGATCCCGCTATGACTCCGCTGCTGGAGGGGCTGAACTCGCTCCTCGACGTCTCGATGCTGCTCTACGTGGGAGTCGGGCTCGTGCTCGGTTTCATGGTCGGAGCGTTCCCGGGCATCACCGCGACCATGGCCGTCGCGCTCGCCGCAGGATTCACGATGACGCTCGAGCCCGTCCAGGGCCTCGCCGTGCTGCTGACGATCTACGTCGCCGCGAACTTCGGCGATCGCGTGCCGTCGATCCTCATCAACACGCCGGGCACCCCGGCATCCATCGCCACCACTCTCGACGGCTACCCGATGGCCAAGCAGGGGCGCGCCGGGCTCGCGCTCACGATGTCCGCGATCGTCTCGGCGATCGGCATCCTCGCCTCGCTTGTGCTCTTCTCGGTCGCCGCCGTGCCGATCGCCAGCTTCGCCCGCGACTACTTCAAGTCGCCCGAGCTGTTCGCGCTCGTCATCTTCGGCATCGCGATCATGATCGGCATCTCGTCGAAGTCGATGCTGAAGGGCATCCTCGCCGGACTCTTCGGGCTCATGCTCGGAACGGTCGGCACGTACGCCGCGACCGCGGACAAGCGCTTCACCTTCGGCGTGCTCGAACTCGTCGAGGGCGTGAACTTCATCGCCGTGATCATCGGGCTCTTCGGCATCGCCGAGCTCTTCGACCAGCTGCTCACCTACCGCAAGAGCAACGTCCGGCCGATCTCGAGCCTGGGCCGCTGGTGGCCGAACCGCTCGGAGCTCAAGCAGAGCGGACGCGCGACGGCCGTCGGCGGTGCGGTCGGACTCGGCGTGGGGCTCATCCCCGCCGCCGGTGGCGACATCGCCGGCCTCATCGGATGGGAGCGCGCCCGCAAGGCCTCGAAGACCCCCGAGCAGTTCGGCAAGGGCTCGATCGAGGGCGTCGCGGCATCCGACACGGCATCCAGCGCGACGCTCGGCGGATCGCTCACGACCACGATGGCGCTCGGCATCCCTGGCGACTCGGTCATGGCCGTGATGATCGGCTCGATGATCATCTGGGGCATCACCCCCGGGCCGACGCTCTTCACGGAGCGCCCCGACCTCGTCGTCTCGATCGTGGGCATCATGCTCGTCGCGACGCTCCTCTCGCTGGCGTTGAGCCTGGTCCGCATGCGCGGCATGGTGAGGCTGCTCGACGTGCCGCAGCCGTACCTGTGGAGCGGCATCCTGATCTTCTGCATCATCGGCACGTATGCGACCTCGAACAGCCTCTCGACGGTCGTCACCATGCTCGTCTTCGGAGTCATCGGCGTGCTGCTCAAGCGCATGCAGGTTCCGGCGGGCCCGGTCGTGCTCGGCCTCCTGCTGGGTCCGCTCGCGGAGGAGAACCTCGCTCGCACGCTCGCGATCCTGCCGACGCGGCCGTTCTTCGAGGTCGTCAGCCCCATCGCCATCGTCCTGCTCGTGCTCGCGGTGCTCTCGATCGTCATGCCGGCGATCCGAGCCGCACGCAAGCCCCGCGCCGAGCGGGCATCGTTCGCCGACTCCGTGCTCGACACGGACAGCATCACGCAGATCTCGAAGGCGCACGACGAGCTCGCCGCGAACCCCGACCTGCTCACCTCGACGGTGCGCAGCATCGGCAAGAAGAACATCGCCGAGAAGAAGAGCTCCAAGGAGAAGAAGAAGTGACCCGCTACGACATCCTCACCGCGATCCCCACGGCGTTCCACCGCGATGGGAGCCTGGACGTGGACGGGTCGCGCGCGATCTTCCGGTTCGTGGGGGAGTCGGGCAACGAGGGAGCATTCGTCCTGGGCACGACGGGGGAGTTCCCCTCGGTGGATGTCGCGGAGTTCACCGCCCTCGTCGGCGCAGCCATGGACGAGCTCGCCGACAAGATGCGCGTCATCGTGCACGTCGGGCAGCCCAGCGCGTTCGAGGCCGTGCGCCTCGTCGAGATCGCCCGCGGACTGGGTGCGCGCGAGTTCGCGGCCCTCACCCCCTACTACCTGCGCTCGGCCGATGACGCGGTGTTCGACTACTTCCAGGCGGTGTCGGATGCCGTCGGCGACGGCCGCCTCTACGTCTACATCTACCCGGCGCGCAGCGGCAACCCCGTGACGCCCGAGCTGCTTGCCCGCCTGGCGGAGCTCCCCAACGTGGTCGGCGCGAAGATCAGCGAGCTGTCGCTGGACGACATCGCGACGTACCGCGCGGTGGTCCCCGCCGACTTCGACCTCTACACCGGCGCCGACCGCGAGCTCATCGCCGCTGTCGAGGTCGGCGCGCAAGGCGTGGTGTCCGGTGTCTCGTCCGTCACGCCGAAGCCGTTCCGTGCGCTGGCGGATGCCGGTCGATCCGGCGACGCATCGGCGATCGCCGCGGCGCAGGCGGACGTCGACGACGTCGTCTCGCTCATCGGCGGCGACATGGCGCGCATGAAGGAGGCGTACCGGGTGCTCGGCGTCACGGACGCGCATTGCCGCATGGCGATCGCCGAGCCGACGGATGCCGAGCGCGAGGCCGTCGCGCAGGTCGTGGCGCGGCACCGCTGAGGCCGGAGCTGTTGCTCTCGAGTTCCTCGCTGTTCCTCTCGAGACGGGGTTTGCTGCATGAAACGAGGGCTGCTGGCTCGGGTCTCATGCCGCAAACCCCGTTTCGTCGTTCGGGATGCCGCGCCTCAGACGAAGCGGACCCAGTTCGCCTTGCGGCCGACCTCCGCGCGGTCCTGAAGCTCGAGGCGGTCGCCGTCGACGGCGTACAGCGACACCGTCGTCGATCGCTCTCCGGCGGCGACGAGGCGGGTGCCGCCGGCGTTCAGTGCGAAGCCCCGCGGTTGCGGTTCGGTGACCGTGAAGCGTGCCGGCGCCGACACCGACCCGTCGGGTGCCACGGGCAACGCGCCGAGCGTGCTCTCCGTCCGTTCGGATGCCCACAGGTGGCGCTCTCCCGCGCCGAAGTGCAGGTCCGCGCCCCAGATGTAATGGTTTTCCATCGGGTCGGCGCCGAACTCGCTGCGGGCGAGGCCCTTCGTGGTGTCAAAGGCCGTGGCCGCCCCCCGGAACTCGAGCCAGCCCGCGGCGGTGTCGCGTGCGTAGTGCAGCACTTCGCCGGAGAACTCGGTGAGCACGTAGACGGCGTCCTCGGCACGGTTCAGCACGAGGTGCCGTGGCCCGCTCCCCGCGGGTGCCGGAACCGTCTCGGGCGACAGCGGCTGCAAGCCCCCGTCGCCGCCGAGCGCGTACTGCGCGCTCAGATCGGCCCCGAGTGAGACGAAGTACGCGAACCGTCCGTCGCTGCTGGGCAGCACCGAGTGCAGGTTCGGGAAGTCCACTCGTGCGACCGGGCTGCTGACGACACCGTCGCTTACCGTGCAGCTGATGCCGTACCCGCCGCCGTATGACGCGCCGAGGAGCCGCGTGCCGTCGGCGGTGAGCGCGAGATAGTTCATGCCGCCGTCGGGCAGATCGAGACGGGACTGCGGCGTCAGGCGACCGGTCGCACGATCGAGGGACAGCGTCCGGATGCCGGCAGGGGAGCCCTTCACACCGGCGTAGACGAGGTCGCGGGCGGAATCGACGACGAACGTGGAGCACCCGTCGAGCCCCTCCGCGACGGCGAGGCGCTCGAGGCGATCGCCGTCGAGGCGGAACGTGACGATGGCGCCGTCACCGGAGGCGGCGACGAGGACGAGCGGCGAGTCTGTCATGCCTCGATCGTAGGGCCGGCACTGGCGGAATCGGTTTCAGATATTGTTTCATGACGGCTGGTCGCACCGGGCAGGAGAAGCACATGGCCACGATCTACGACGTCGCGGAGCTGGCGCGGGTGTCTCCGGCGACCGTGTCGCGCGTGTTCAACGGGACCAACGTGTCTCCGGAGAAGATCGCGGCGGTGCGAGCCGCCGCCGAGAAGCTCGACTTCACCCCGAACCGGGCCGCCCGCACGCTGCGCCGACAGAGCTCCGAGGTCATCGCGCTCGTCATCCCCGACATCGAGAACCCGTACTTCACCGAGATGGCCCGCGGCGTCGAGGACGTCGCCTCGGAGGCCGGGTACTCCGTCGTCCTGTGCAATTCGGACGCCCAGGTCGACAAGGAGTCGACGTACCTGCGGATCGCGATCGCCGAGAACATGTCCGGAGTCATCATCGCCACGGCATCCGAGACCTCCGACCTCGACCCGATCCTCGCGACCGGACGCCCGGTCGTGGCCGTCGACCGCGGCACGTCCTACGACGTCGACGGCGTCGTGATGTCGAACCGGGCCGCCGGAGCCGCCGCCGCTCAGGAGCTCATCCGCGCCGGGTACCGCCGGATCGCGTACATCGGAGGACCGTCCCACATCGACACGGCGGCTGAGCGCGCCGCCGGCTGGCAGGACGCGCTCACGGCGGCAGGTCGCGCTATCGATCCGGAGCTCCAGCGCTTCAGCACCTTCGGCGTGGAGGGCGGACGCGAGGTGATGGCGGAGCTGCTGGCTGTTCCGGAGCCGCCGGACGCCGTCGTCGCCGGCAACAACCTCATCGGAGTCGGAGCCATCCAGGTGCTCACCGAGCGCGGACTCACGCCACCTGCTGTCGGGGTCGCCGTCATCGGCTCCCTGCCGTTCACGACGCTGTCGCCGAACGCGGTGACCGTGGTGCGACTGCCCGCCCGGCACATGGGTGTGACGGCGGCGCGGATGCTGCTCGAACGCATCCGCGGCGACGATCAGCCCGCGCGCACGGTCGTGCTGCGCGGCGAGCTGCGGTCGGCCAGCATCCCGCGCTGAACGCACGCCCGGCTGACGTCGGGGTCGCAATACGTCGCCATGAGCGTCGGATGACGACGTTCTCCGTGACCTGGACGCGGTCCCGCTTGCGGCGTGAAATCGATTTCGCGTAGTCTGTCATCACAACTCGCGATCGAGGAGGACCGCCATGCGCTGCACTCTGGGCTTCGACGTCGGCACGTCGAGCACGAAGGGCGTCCTGGTCGCTGACGATGGGACGATCGTGGCATCCGCGACCCGTGCGCACGACGTCGTCCGGCCCCGCTCCGGCTGGGTCGAGATGGATGCCGACGTCTGGTGGGACGAGTTCGTCTCGATCGCGCAGGAGCTCGTCTCCGCGATGCCGGATGCCGAGATCGCGGCGGTCGGCGTCAGCGGCATGGGGCCGTGCGTGCTGCTCGCGGATGCCGACGACCGGCCGGTCCGCCCCGCGATCCTCTACGGCGTCGACACCCGCTCCGGCGCCCAGATCGCGCGCATGAACGACGAGCTCGGCCTGGACGAGATCACCCGCATCGGCGGCTCGGCCCTCACCTCCCAGGCCGCCGGCGCGAAGATCGCGTGGGTCGCCGACGAGGAGCCGGATGCCTACGCCGCAGCCGTGCGCCTGTTCATGCCGGCATCCTGGCTCGCCCGCAGGCTCACCGGCGCCTATGTGCTCGACCATCAGTCCGCCAGCCAGACCACACCGCTCTACGACATCGAGAACGAGCGCTGGTACGAGCCCTGGTGGCAGCGCTACGCCTCATCGATCGAGCAGCCGCGCCTCACCTGGGCGGGCGAGATCGCGGGTGAGGTGACGGCCGCGGCGGCCGACGTGACCGGCATCCCGGCAGGCACGCCCGTCATCACCGGCACGATCGACGCGTGGACCGAGGCTGTCAGCGTCGGCGCCCACGAGGCCTCTGACCTCATGCTGATGTACGGCACCACCATGTTCATGGTTTTCACGGACGCAGTGGCCACGGGGGAGGAGACGCTCCGCACCCCGTCGATGTGGACGACCGCGGGCGCGTTCCCCGGCACTCGCAACCTCGCAGGCGGCCTGTCGACGTCGGGCGCGCTCACGGCCTGGTTGAAAGACCTCACCGACGCCGACTACCCGCAACTGCTCGCCGAGGCCGAGGCATCCGGTCCCGGTGCTCGCGGGCTGCTCATGCTGCCGTACTTCGCGGGGGAGCGCACGCCCATCCAGGACCCGGACGCCCGCGGCGTCGTCGCCGGGCTCACCCTGCAGCACACGCGCGGCGACCTCTACCGCGCCGCCCTCGAGGCGACGGCGCTCGGCGTGCGCCACAACGTCGAGACGATGCGCGCCGCCGGTGCGGACATCCGCCGGATCGTCGCGGTCGGCGGCGGCACGCAGGGGCGGCTGTGGATGCAGGTCGTCTCCGACGTCACCGGGCTCGTCCAGGAGGTCCCGGCGACGACGATCGGTGCCAGCTACGGCGCGGCGTTCCTCGCGGCATCCGCCATCGCCGCGGACGGCGAGGCGCCCGTCATCACCGACTGGAACCCGATCGCCGAGACCATCAAACCCGACCCCGACCTCGCCGACTTCTACGACGCTCTCTTCGACCGCTACGTGCGGCTGTACGAGGCATCGAAGGACGTCGTCCACGAACTGGCTGCGCAGCAGCGCGACTGACCCCCACGGAGGAACCATGACCTACACCCTTCCCACCCCGGCGACCCGCCCGGCATCCGCACCCAAGACCGCGTATCTCATCACGTCCGGCGACCTGCGCGAGTCGGCGAACACGGCCGGCTGGCCGACCCAGCAGGCCCTTGAGGCCGGGGTCACCGGCGTCTTCGAAGACCTCGGCTGGAGCGTCATCCGTGCCTTCGACGTCGACCCCGAGACCGGCCACGGCTTCATCTCGAGCCAGCGCATGGGCATGGAGGTGTTCAAGAACATCCCGGTGGACGCGCCGCTCATCGTCGCGATCGCGAACTGGCAGTACTCGCACCACGTGCTCGCGGGCCTGCGCACGCACGAAGGGCCGATCCTCACCGTCGCGAACTTCGCCGGCGACTGGCCGGGTCTCGTCGGACTCCTCGGGCTCAACGCGGGACTGACCAAGATGGACAAGCCGTACTCGACGACCTGGTCGGTCGACTTCACCGACGACTGGTTCACGGACGGCATCAAGGAGTGGACAGAGTCCGGCACCATCACGCACGACTACTCGCACGTCCGCGAGCTGCCCGTGCTGCCGGACTCTCCCGAGAAGGAGCTCGGCGAGGCGCTCGCCGCCCAGCTGCGCGATGAGAAGGCCATCATCGGCGTCTTCGACGAGGGCTGCATGGGCATGTACAACGCGATCTTCGACGACGAGCTGCTCAACCACACCGGCATCTACAAGGAGCGCCTGTCGCAGTCGGCCCTGTACGCCGAGATGCTGAACGTCACCGAGGACGAGGCCGACGCCGCCTACGACTGGCTGATCGATCACGGCATGACGTTCAAGTACGGCGAGGACGGCGCCACCGAACTCACCCGCGAGCAGGTGCAGTGGCAGATGAAGATGTACATCGCAGCCCTGCGCATCGCCGACGACTTCGGGCTGGACGCCGTCGGAATCCAGTACCAGCAGGGTCTCAAGGATCTCGTGCCGGCATCCGACCTCGCCGAAGGCATCCTGAACTCGACCGAGCGTCCTCCGGTGACCTCGCGCGACGGCTCGCGCATCCTGCACGAGGGCCGCGCGTTCCCGCACTTCAACGAAGCGGATGAGGGTGTCGCGGTCGACGCGCTCGTCACCGACCGCGTCTGGCGTGCGATGGGTCTCGTGCCCGACAACACGCTGCACGATGTGCGCTGGGGCGAGGACTACGACGGCCGGTTCGTGTGGGCGTACGAGATCTCGGGCTCCGTTCCCGCCTCGCACCTCGGCGGCTGGGACAAGGCCGAGGGCTGGCGCCAGGGGCACGTGTTCTTCCCGGCCGGCGGTGCCACGATCAACGGCGTCTCCAAGCCCGGCGAGGTCGTGCTCTCGCGCGTCTTCATCGCCGACGGCATCCTGCAGGCGGACATCTTCCGCGCCTCGGTCGTCGAACTGCCCGAGGAGGAGACCCAGCGCCGCCACGAGGCGACCAACCCGGAATGGCCGATCGCGCACGTCGTGCTCCACGGCGTCTCGCGCGACCAGTTCATGGCTCGTCACAAGGCGAACCACGCGCAGCTCGTCTACGCCCCGGATGCCGAGACCGCTGACAAGGCCCTGATCGCCAAGGCCGCGATGTTCGACGGCATGGGCATCAAGGTCAACCTGATCGGTGACGTCAGCATCTGACGCGCGGACAGCGCTCCACCGCGGCCCCGCGACTTGACGCGTCGCGCAGTTGTGCGACACTCTGACTAGGCAACAACTGTTAACTGTCAGACAAATCGGGGGTCGCGGTGGATCTTCGCCCACTCGCCATGGGGGAGCAGATCGCGCATCAGCTGCGCCTCGAGATCATCACGGGCGCGATCGCGGACGGCACGCATCTCGCCGAGGATGCCCTCGCCACGCGCTTCGACGTCAGCCGGGGACCGGTCCGTGACGCGCTGCGGCAGCTCGAGACCGAGGGGCTGCTCGAGGCGCGGCGCAAGCGACTCTACGCGCGCGCACTCGGGATGGACGGGGTCGAAGAGCTCTACGCGCTCCGACAGGCCCTGGAGTCGCTCGCGATCCGCCTCGCGATCGAGAACGCCAGCGCCAAGGAGTGGGACGCGCTCCAGGAGGTCGTCGACCGGATGCGCGCCGCCGGCGAAGCGGAGGATGTGCAGATGTTCGCCGATGCGGACATGGAGTTCCACACGGCGTTCTACATCTACTCGCGCAACCGTCGCCTCCTCGAGGCATGGAAGCCGTATCAGCGCACCTTCGCGATCCTCTTCGAGATGAGCGACACCCCCGACATCCCGGCCGCCACCGACGACCATCAGGGATTCCTCGACATCGTCCGGACCGGAGACGCGGATGCCGCGGTCAAGCGGCTGCACCTGCACCTCACCCTCGCCAAGGGGCATGTCCGCGGCGTGCTCCGCGATGGCCGGGCCGCTGGCGACGCCGACTGACGCGAGATCGACAGCGCGTGAGCATCCCGCTGACGTCGACCACGACCTTCCCGGCGATCGCGGGGTCCGCGACGGCGTCGAACGCGTCGGCCGCCGAGGCCAGCGGCACGAATGCGGTCACGATCTCCGCGCATTCCGGTGCTCGCTCGAGCGCGACAAGGGACGCATCGAGCTCGCCGCCGAAGCGGTGGGAGCCGGCCAGGGTGAGCGCTTTCACGACGAGGCCGGACAGGGTCATGGGCCGCGCATCGCGCGGGAGCATCCCGAGCTGGATGATCACGCCACCCGTGCGGGCGATGCGCACGGCCGCCTCCAGCGATGCCGGAACCCCGCTCGCCTCGACCACGACCGATGCGCTCGCCTCGATCGCACGGTCGACGGATACGTCGACGGTCTGATCGGCGCCGAGCCGCTGAGCCAGGGCGAGAGCCTCCGCGCGGACGTCCGTGACGGTGATCGACGCCGCCCCCGCCTGCCTGATCGCGACGATCGAGAGCAGGCCGATCGGCCCTGCGCCGCAGACGGTGACGTCGGCGCCACGGATGGCGTCGCCTGCATTCGCCAGTGCGTGGAGGACGACGGCCATCGGCTCGGCGAGCACAGCGGTGCGGGAGTCCAGGGACTCGGGGACCCTGCGCAGTCGTTCCGGTCGCAGGACCAGCTGCTCCTGCAGTCCGCCGTCCGTGTGCGGGGATGTCGACGCGGACCCGAGGAACGAGCTCGGCTCGGACGCGAGGTCGTCGTCGATCGTGGATGCGCCGGCGCGTGGCGACGGCCAAGCCGGATGCACGGCGACGCGGTCGCCGACGCGGATCGCGGCGTCTGCGAGTGCTCCGCGCTCGGTCACGGTGCCGATGATCTCGTGCCCGAGCACGAGCGGCTCCTGCACGACGAAGTCGCCGTTGGCTCCTCGGGCGAAATAGCTGAGGTCCGAGCCGCACAGCCCGACGACGTCGACGCGGACGCGCACGTCGTGGGCCGAGAGCGCCGGCTCCGGTCTCTCGTCGAGCGTGAGCGACCGGATTCCGTTGAGTACTGCAGCCCGCATCGGGACCTCCTGAGACGTCGGTGTCATTGGCGCTTGACCGTGCCGTCAGTCTGGCATATGTTGATTGTTAACAAAACACAGATCATGTCGACGAGGACAGGGAATCGCTCCTGCGCCGTCGAGAGAGGCAGCAGGATGGGCAACACGACGGACCTGATCGGGTCGGGTCGCACCGTGATCGTCGGCGCAGTGCGTTACGCGGAGCTGTGCGGGCGAGGCCGCCAGCTTCTTCTCGACCACGGATTCACGCTGGTCGAGAACGAGAGGACCGTTCCGTGGGATGCCGCCGAGCTCCACAGCCTGATCGGCACCGCCGATGCCGCCGTCGCCGGGGTCGAGGTCTTCGACGCCGAAGCGCTCGGCCAGGCGCCGAGCCTGCGCATCATCTCCCGACTCGGCGTCGGGCTCGACAACGTCGATCTGCCCGCGGCCCGTGCCCGCGGCGTCGAAGTCGTGAACGTCCCCGGTGGAAACGCCGCGGCGGTCGCCGAGCTCGCTCTCGGGTTCGTTCTCGGACTTCTCCGACAGCTCCCGCAGATGGACGACGCCGCACGCGCCGGCCGGTGGGACCGCTACGTCGGGCGCGAGCTCGCTGGCAAGTCCGTCGGCCTGCTCGGCTTCGGCGCCATCGCGCAGCTCCTCGCCCGCCGGCTCAGCGGGTTCGATCTCACGATCACTGCCTACGACCCGTACGGCGATCCGGTGAAGGCGGAAGAGCTCGGAGTCGAGCTGGTGTCGCTGGCGCAGGCGGTCGCCGACGCCGATATCGTCAGCGTGCACGTGCCCCATCTGCCCGCGACGCATCATCTGGTCGACGACGAGCTGATCGCCCGCATGCGTCCGGGGACGCTCCTGATCAACACCAGCCGCGGCGGCCTGGTCGACGAGGCAGCCCTCGTGCGCGGGCTGGAGTCCGGCCGGATCGCCGGCGCAGGCCTCGACGTGTTCGAGGTCGAACCCGTCGACCCGAAGAATCCGCTCTTCTCGCACCCCTCGGTCATCACGGCTCCGCACGCGGGCGCCGACACGCTCGAGGCCTACGACCGGATCGGCTGGGCCACGGCCCAGGCGATCGTCGACGTCTTCTCCGGCCGGGTGCCGGTGAACGTCGCCAATTGACCCGCAACACCCACACCAGAGATAGGACGACGATGTTCAGCAGGAATCGCGCGAGGCGACTCGCCCTCATCACGCCCGTGGTCGGCGCCATGGTTCTCGGTCTCGCCGCATGCGGCGGCACGGCCGGAGCCGAAGGAGGCGAGGTCACCGAACTCACCGTCATCGCGGCGAACAGCCCGTGGACGGAGGGTTTGAAGACCCTCGCCGGAAAGTACGAGGAGGAGACCGGGATCAAGGTCAACCTCGAGGCGTACGGCAACGAGCAGCTCAACGACACGCTCAAGGTCAAGCTCAACGCGCAGTCCTCGGACTTCGACATCATGGGCTTCCAGGTGCAGGACGTCATGCGCGAGTTCTCGCGCAACGGCTGGCTCACCGACATGACCGAGGACGTCGCCTCGGATCCGGAATGGGCCTGGGACGACTTCCAGCAGGCCGCACGGGATGCCGTCGAGCTCGACGGCGTCGTGTACGGCGTGCCCGTGATGACCGAGCGTCACATCATGTACTACCGCTCCGACATCCTCGAGGAGGCGGGCATCGAGGTGCCCCAGACCCTCGATGAGCTCAAGGCCGCATCGGACGAGCTCAACGATCCGGACAACGGTTTCTACGGCATCGCGATGCGCGGAGCGCGCGTCCCGATGGTCACCCAACTCTCCTCGTTCGTCTACAGCTTCGGCGGCGACTTCCAGGACGAGGACGGCAACGCGACCATCGACAGCCCGGAGGCGATCGAGGCGTACGAGTTCTACGGCGACCTGCTGCGCGAGGACGGCCCTCCCGGTGCGACGAACATGGGCTGGGTCGAGGCATCCGCGATCTTCGCTCAGGGGAACGCCGCCTTCTATCTGGATGCCGACAGCCAGGCGTACACGTTCCTCGACGAATCGAACTCCGCGGTCGTCGACACCGTCGCCTTCGCCCGCTTCCCCGAGGGGCCGGCCGGCGCGAACTTCTACAACATCGTCCCGCAGACCATCGGGATCAACGCCTTCTCGCAGAAGAAGGAGGCGGCATGGGAGTTCATCAAGTGGGTCTCTAATGAGGAGAACTCGAAGTGGCTGCTCGCCGAGGAGACCGTGCCCGTCGCGCGTCAGTCCGCGTGGGACGATGACGCGTCCACCGAGAGCTTCCCCGCGGGGCTCGTCGACATCGTCCGCGATCTCGGTGACGGCGCCGTCGGCCACGACCGCCCGCAGCTCGAGCAGGTCGCCGCAGCCCGCGAGATCGTGGGCGGCCCCGCCATCGTGGCGATCGAGGGCGGCGACGTCGAAGAGGCGGCGACCTCCGCCAACGCGGAGTTCCAGGACCTTCTGGATTCCGAGAAGCAGTAGCAGCACCCGAGTCCCGGGGGAGGCCGCCCGCCTCCTCCGGGACCCCCGGCCGAGGAGGGCCCGATGTTCCGCACCACGCTCGAGCACGATCGACCCGCGCGCCACCGACGCAAGCCGATCGACTGGGTCGACGCGAACCTGAAGTGGATCCTGATCGTCCCATCGATCGTGTTCGTGACCGCTCTGATCGCGTTCCCCATCGGGTACACGATCTTCCTCTCGCTGACCAATGCGCAGGGTGCGGTCACCCGGCCCTTCGACTTCGTCGGGTTCGCGAACTACGCGCACTGGCTCGGCGACACCGACCGCTTCTGGCCTGCGGTCGGGCGCACGGCGTACTTCACTGGTATGGCGCTCGTGCTCGAACTCGTCATCGGCCTGGCGATCGCGCTCCTGCTGCGCAAGACCTTCCGCGGTCAGGGGCTCGTCCGCGTCTTCATCCTGCTGCCGCTGGTGGCCACACCGGTCGCCGTCGGCATGATGTGGCTGGTCATCTTCGAACCGTCCATCGGCTTCGCGAACGTTCTGATGGACTTCCTCAACCTGCCGCGTCAGGGATGGCTCTCCGACAAGGACTCGGCGCTCAACACCCTGATCTTCATCGACGTCTGGCAGTGGACGCCGATGGTCATCCTCATCCTGCTCGCCGGGCTCTCCACCCTCCCGGAAGAGCCGGACGAAGCCGCCCGCGTCGACGGCGCGAACGCCTGGCAGCGGTTCATCCACATCACCCTTCCGCTGCTGTCGCCGGTGATCGCTGCGGCGGCCATCCTCCGATCGATCGACGCCCTGAAGACGTTCGACATCATCTATGCGACGAAGGGGCGCGGTGGAGGGTCGAGCCATGAGGCCGAGACCCTGAACATCCTCGCCTACAGCGACGCCTTCGAGTACTCGCGATACGGGCGAGCGTCCGCCCTGCTGATGCTCTTCTTCATGCTCATCATCATCGTCCTGGTCGCCCTGGCCATTCTTCGCAAGAGAGGGGAGAAGCTGTGAGCGCCTCCGCCACCACCCCGAGCCGTCGGCGCCGCCGACCGTCCCAGATCGTCGGCGGATGGGCGCGGGCGATCGGCATCCTGCTCGTCGTCCTCGCCTTCATCGCACCCCTCATCTGGATGCTGCTGGCGAGCCTGAAGACGAACCTCGAGATCATCGACCCGAGCAAGACCTTCTCGTTCACGCCCACGCTGAAGAACTTCGAGACGGTGTTCGGCACGCAGGCGTTCGGGCCCATCATCGGCAACAGCATCATCGTCGGCGTCGGCTCCACCCTCGTAGCCCTGCTCATCGGGGTTCCCGCGGCATACGGAATCGCACGCTACCGCGTGAAGAGCACCACCGCCTTCCTGCTCATGGCGCGCATCATCCCGGGTGTGAGCCTGCTCATCCCGTGGTACTTCCTGTTCTCCCAGCTGCAACTGGTCGGCACGTACACGGTGCTGATCCTCACGCACATCTTCGTGACCATGC
The DNA here is from genome assembly GCF_903645325.1 of Microbacterium tenebrionis. Classification (GTDB taxonomy): domain Bacteria; phylum Actinomycetota; class Actinomycetes; order Actinomycetales; family Microbacteriaceae; genus Microbacterium; species Microbacterium tenebrionis. The sequence continues at coordinate 42,974 of NZ_CAHJXQ010000012.1, read as the reverse complement.
CGCTGGTCGTCGCGATCATGTCGAGCTTCTTCGAGGGCATCCCCGAGGAACTGGAGGAGGCGGCGCAGATCGACGGATCGAGCAGGATCGGCGCGTTCATCCGCGTCGTGCTGCCGCTCTCGGTGCCCGGCATCGCCACCGCGACGATCCTGTCGTTCATCTTCAGCTGGAACAACTTCCTGTTCGCGCTCGTGCTGTCCAACCAGTACACGCGCACGCTGCCGGTCGCGATCGTCAACTTCACCAGCTACGCGGCCGTCGACTGGGGCGGTCTGATGGCGGCCGCGGTCGTGATCACGGTCCCGGTCATGATCATCGCGCTGCTCGCGCAGCGCTACGTCGTCAGCGGTCTGACGGCAGGGGCGACGAAGGGATGACGAAGATGAAGAAGCTCATCAATGCTCCGGATGCCTTCGTCGACGAGTTCCTCGACGGGATCCTCCGCGCGCACCCCGACCAGTTGCGTCCGGCATCGGAGGACCGCCGGGCGATCGTCCGGGTCCCGGATGCCGACGGGCCCGTCGGCATCGCCACCGGCGGCGGCTCCGGGCATCTGCCGCTGTTCCTCGGGTACCTCGGTGAGGGCCTGTGCTCGGGGGTGGCGGTCGGGAACGTGTTCTCCTCGCCGTCCTCCGAGCAGATCCTCGCCGCGACGGTCGCCTCCGACGCCGGTGCGGGCGTCCTCTACCTGTACGGCAACTACGGCGGCGACGTCTTCAACTTCGACCTCGCCGGCGATCTCGCCGCGGCACGCGGAATCCGCACGTCGACCGTGCTCGGAGCCGATGATGTGGCGAGCGCGCCCGCTGACCGCGCGGACACGCGCCGGGGCGTCGCCGGGATCTTCTTCGCGTACAAGATCGCCGGGGCATCCGCCGCTCGCGGTGACGATCTCGACGCGGTCGCGACGGTCGCCGCACGGGCCGCGGTGCGGACGGGGACCATGGGCGTCGATCTCTCGCCGACGATCCTCCCCACGACCGGGCGGCCCTCCTTCGACCTCGCCGACGGCGAGATGGAGATCGGCATCGGCATCCATGGCGAGACGGGGCGCGGGAACGGCCCGCTCGCACAGGCGGACGAGATCGTCGACACGATCGTCGCGGAGATCCTGGAGGACCGCGCGATCGCTGAGGGGCATCGCGTCGCGCTGCTCGTGAACGGCATGGGGGCGACTCCGCTCGAGGAGCTGTACGTCCTCTCGCGCCGCGCGCACCAGCTTCTCGACGAGCGCGGGATCGTGATCCATCGCACCTACGTGGGCGAATACGCGACGAGCCTCGAGATGGCCGGAGCATCCATCAGCATCGTCGATCTGGACGACGAGCTCCAGGAGCTGCTCGACGCCCCTGCCGCCTCACCGTTCTTCACCCAGCGAGGGCCGGCGCCCGCCTCCCGCGAGGCGCTTCCGGCGCGGGAGGCCGCCGCCGTCGCAAGCGCCCCCGCGACGGTCGCCTCGGCCGTGCCGAGTGCACAGGCAGGCGCATTCGCCCGCGACATCGCCCAGGTGGCGACGCTGTGGGCCGAGTACGCGGACGAGCTCAGGGATCTGGACGCCGTGCTCGGCGACGGCGATCTCGGTGTGACCGTCGCGTCCGGATCCGCCGCGATCCGTCGGGCGCTCTCCGCCGACGAGGCGGATTCGCTCACCGCAGTCCTGCAGACCGCCGGAGGCGCATTCGCCACGGCGAACCCGTCGACGTTCGCCGCCCTGTTCGGCGGCGGGCTGCTCGCCGCCGCGGATGCTCTGCGGCAGGATCCGGAGCTCACACGGAGCGCTGCGGCCCGGGCGCTGCGCGCGATGGCGGACCGCATAGGCGAGCGCGGAGGAGCCGTACGCGGCGACAAGACCGTGCTGGATGCCCTGATCCCGTCGATCGAGGCGCTCGAGCTGTCCGAGAGCGCGCCGCAGGCCATCGAGGCGATGCGGGCGGCCGCCTGGGACGGCGTCCGCGCCACAGCCGGTGCGGTCTCGCAGCGGGGTCGCGCGGCCTGGATCGGCGAGCGCGGTGCGGGCCACGCCGACCCGGGAGCGACGGCATACGCCCGACTGCTCGACGCCGTGGAGCGTTCGCGGGGTGGCGAGGCATGACCTGCGCAGGGGTCACCTGGATCCTCGGCGGCGGCTCGGGCATCGGACGCGGCGCTGCAGCGGCGCTCGCCGCCTCAGCAGACGTCGTCATCGTGTCGGGGCGGCGCCGCGCGGAGCTCGAGGAGACCGTCGCGGCAGTGCGCCGTGCCGGAGGGAAGGCGAATAGCATCCCCCTCGACGTGAGCGATGCCGACGCGGTGATCGCGGTGGCGCAGGGCATCGAGCGCGAGCACGGGGCCGTCAGAACGCTCGTCTACAGTGCGGGCACGAACGTGAAGAACCGCTTCTGGGCCGACACGACCCCTGAGGACTATTCGCGCGTGCTCGACATCAATCTCACGGGAGCGATGCGTGCGGTCCATGCGGTGCTCCCCGGCATGCGCGACGCCCGCGACGGACTCGTGGTCCTCGTCTCGTCGTGGGCGGGGTGGCGGTTCGCGCCGGGGGTCGGCGCCGGCTACTCCACCAGCAAGACCGCGCTGGGCGCGCTCGCCGAGACGATCAACGCCCAGGAGCGGTCGGCAGGCGTTCGCGCAACGCACTTCTGCCCGGGAGAGGTGGCGACCGAGATCCTCGACACCCGGCCCGATCCGCCGAGCGCCGCCGAGCGCGAACTCATGCTCACGGCCGAGGACGTCGGGGAGGCGCTTCGATGGATCGCCGACCTGCCGTCGCGCGTCTGCGTGAACGAGATCGTGTTCACCCCTACAGCCAACACCTCCTACGCGTAGACCATCCGCATCACAGAGCATCGGAGCATCATGACCCGTCGTGACATCATCACCGCAGTACCCGTCGCCTTCTCGTCCGACGGCGAGCTGGATCTCGAGGGGACGCGCGCGATCCTGCGCTTCGTCGCCGCTTCCGGCAATGAGGGGGCCTTCCTGCTCGGGACGACGGGGGAGTTCCCCGCGCTGTCGTTCGATGAGCGCGTCGCGGTGACGAAGGCCGGGCTCGAGGAGCTGGCCTCGGTCATGCGCGTGATCGTGCACGTCGGAGCATCCAGCCTGTACGAGGTCCGCCGCCTCATCGCAGCGAGCCGGGAGGCAGGGGCCACTGAGATCGCTGTCATCACGCCGTTCTACCTCAGTGCGTCGGACGAGGGTCTGCTCGACTTCTATCGCGCGGTGTCGGCGGCATCCGACGGGCTGGACGTCTACGTCTACGTGTTCCGCGATCGCACCGGCAACTTCGTCTCGACCGACCTGATGGCGAACCTTGCGGAGCTTCCGAACATCGTCGGAGCGAAGATCAGCGGCGAAGCGCTCGACCAGGTCGCGGCGTATCGGGCTGTCGTGCCGGATTCCTTCATCCTGTACACCGGGCAGGACAGTGCGCTGGCTCAGGCCGCCGACTTCGGCGCTCAGGGCGTGGTGTCGGGAATCAGCTCGGTGTTCCCGAAGCCGTTCCGGGCGCTTCGGGTGGCCGCCGAGTCGGGAGACTCCGAGCGCATCGCTCAGGCGCAGGCTGACGTCGATTCCGTGGTCGAGGCCGTCCAGGGCGACATGGCGCGGATGAAGGAGACGTATGCCCAGCTGGGTGTTCCGGCGGGTTCCGTCCGCATGGCGATCGACGCGCCGGACCAGGGAGCGATCGACACGATCCGGCGGGCAGTCCACGCTTTCGCCTGATCCCGTGCGCCGGGTTCAGGACGGCAGCAGGCCCGCCACCAGCGCATCCACGATCTCGTCCGTCGTCGTGTCAGGGTCGATCGGTCGCGTCAGCCGATCGAGGATCAGCCCGTCGATCGCGTAGTGGAACAGGGCGATCTCTCGGCGGCTGCCCGGGAGCCCGGCCCCTTCGTTGAACGCGACGTCCGCGTCGAAGCCCTCGCGCTGCCAGGCGCTGAGGGATGCCGCGAGTTCAGGATGCCGCGCCGCCTCGAGACGGAGCTCGAGCAGCGCGAGCGTCACCTCGCGCTGCTCGAGAAGCCGTCGGACGATGTCGCGGACGTAGTCGGCGAACAGCTCCCGCGTCGGGGGAGCGGATGCCCGCGCGGCGAGGTCCTCGTCGGTGGGCGCGAGCCGCGTGCCGATCCGTTCGAAGATCCCGGAGATGAGCTTCTCGCGGCTGCGGAAGTAGTTGGATGTCGTGCCGATCGGCACTCCCGCCGCAGCGTCGATCGCGCGATGCGTCAGGCCGCGCGAGCCCTCGGCGGCGAGCACGGCGATGCCGACGTCCGCGAGCAGGTTCCGCCGCGCCTCGTTCTTCGCCATACCTTGACCCTAGCGCAACCACTGCACCTGTTGTAGTCTCTCAATCACTGCACCTGTCGTGATTGGAAGATGATGCGAGAACTCACTTACTACGTGGCCGTCAGCATCGACGGCTACATCGCGGGGCCCGACGGCGAGTTCGACCGCTTCCTGGTCGAAGGTGATCATGCTGCGCCCATCTGGGCGCGGTACGGCGGCACGGCTCCGACCGCGCTGGCCGAAGCCGCCGGTCTCCCGGTCGAGGGCGGCCCCTTCGACACGGTCCTCATGGGCTGGAACACCTACGCCGTCGGCCTGCCGCAGCTCCCGAGCCCGTACCAGCATCTTCGGCAGATCGTCTTCACGCGCGGGCACGAGGCGCCGGCCGGGGCGGAGGATGTCGAGTTCACCGATCGCGACCCCGTCGAGGTCGTGCGTGAGCTCAAGGCCGAGGAGGGCTCTGGCATCTGGCTGTGCGGAGGGGGTGCTCTCGCCGCGGTTCTGCGCGACGAGATCGACCGGCTGGCGCTCAAGCGGAACCCGGTCGTGTTCGGTGACGGCATCCCGCTCTTCGCTCGCAGCTCGTACGCACCCGAGGCGTTCCGCCCGACAGCCGTGACCGCGTTCGACTCGGGGGTCGTGCTCGCCGAGTACGCCCGGGGCTGAGAGCGCACGGAGCACATCGACGCGAGCAGGTAGTCTGGCGCGGGTGAGGATGACGCGTCGCGAACTGCTGGTCGGCGCCGGTGCCGGAGCGCTCGGCGTGCTGCTCGTGTCGTGCTTCCCGGAGCCCGCCCCGACGCCGACGCCCACGACGACGCGCACGCCGTCCCCGTTGCCCACCACCGCCGTTCCCGCACCGGCGGCGAGTCTGCGCAGCTCATGGGCGAGCGACCCGTTCTCCCGCGGCGCCGTCAGCTACACGCGCATCGGCGTGCAGGGCGGCGTGCGCGACCAACTGGCCGCACCGGTCGAGGATCGCGTGTTCTTCGCCGGCGAGGCGACGGATGTCGACGCCCCGGGCACGATCCTCGGGGCGATCCGTTCCGGGGGGAGCGTCGCGATGCGCGTGCGCGCAGCGGCCGAACGGGGTGAGCGGATCGCCGTGATCGGCGCCGGCCTCGCCGGAGCCGCCGTTGCCGCGAAACTCAAGGATGCCGACCTCGAGGTCACCGTCTTCGAAGCCCGCGACACCGTCGGCGGGCGAACGCCGTCGCGCTCCGACGACGCCTGGGGGATGCCGGTTCAGCTCGGTGGCTGGTTGCTGCCCGTGCTCGCCGAGGGCGAGGACCCCGCGCGCGAAGAGCTCGACCTGCCCGAGACGGCAGACCTGCCATCCGCCCTGTGGCGCACCCCCGAAACCGACCTCGAGGCCGTCGACGACGCCCCGCTCGCCGCCGCCATCACCGCCGCCGCCACCGGACCGACCGATGTCTCCCTCGCCGAGGCGCTCACCGCCGCCGGTGCCGACCTCGAGGATCCGAGCCTCGCGGCTCTCCTCACCTATCTCGCGACGACCGCGGGTGCGGATGCCGACGCCCTCTCCTCCTGGTTCCCGCCCGCCCTGCCGTCCGCTGCGCGCCGTGCCGTGATCGGCGACTTCGAGGAGCTGATCCGGGAGCAGCTCTCGGACGCCCAGCTCACGCTGTCGAGCCCCGTGACGCGCATCGCCTACGACGACGCCGGCGTCAGCCTGAGGCTGGGCACCGGCGAATCCACCTCATTCGACCGCGTCGTCGTCACCGTCCCGCTCGGGGTCCTGCAGAACGAGCGGATCGAGTTCTCCCCGCCGTTGCCGTTCGCGCACCGCGGCGCGATCAACGCGCTCGGCATGGGGCACATCGAGAGCATCTGGCTGCGCTACGACGAGCCGTTCTGGGATACCGAGGCCACGCTCTGGCATCTGGCCGGGGGTGATGACGACCAGCCAGTACGCACCTGGATCAACCTGCAGCCCGTCACCGGCGACAGCATCCTCGTCGGCATCCTCGGCGGAACCGCCGCTGAAAAGTTCGCCGAGCTCGACGAACGCGACGCGCTCGTCTCGGCCCTCACGTCGCTGTCGCCGTTCCTGCCTTCCGAGACCGACTGAGCTTCCCCTCGCGCCGCGGCGTTGCACGATCGACCTTCGCCGGGCTGATCCTGCTGATCAGCGCGAGCACGGTCGCGATGAGGGCGAACATCGCCAGGGCGAGACCGCTGGTCACGGCGAACTCCCCGAAACCGCTCACCTGGCGGAGATCCAGGAAGTAGTACGGGTACCAGCCGATCTGCGGACCGCGCCACATCGTCACCCCGCCCCACGCCAGCGGGAACAGCAGGCAGCCCGGCACGATCCACCACGTGACCGCCCGATGACCGGGCGTGAGAGTCCAGACGATCGCCGTCAACGCCGGCAGCCAGAAGTGCAGCACCTGATCCGACCACGGCACATCCACCCGGATGCCGCGCAGCCCCGCCTGCCAGACGATCAGCGCGAACGCGATCCCGGCGGTGATGGTCCAGGTCAGCACCAGAGAGAGCGCGACGCTGAACCAGCGCGGATCGTTCGCCCGGCGCAGCGCCAGCACACCCCCGAAGACCAGCACGACGACGAGGGCGATGTTCGATTCCACGGTCAGGTAGGCGAGGAAGTTGCGCCCGGCGATGGTCTGCGAGCTCAGGCCCCAGAACAGTCGCTGCACCAGTGCGATCAGGCAGACAGTAGCCGTCAGTAGGCGCAGCACGCCGAATGCGACCCGTGATCTCACCGCCTCGCGCACTCCTTCCCGACGCGTGGGAACGTCATCCCGCGAGTCTACGGAGTGGGCCGAAGGGCGGCGAACGCGACGGTCGGCTCGGCCGGTGACAGCGCGGACGGACCTCGTCTCGCGCCTCAGGCGGGCGGCAGGCGCAGGACGTCGGGGCTCTCGCCGCCGGTGAGGTCGTCGGCGATCCGGATGCTGCGCGCGAGGTCGTCGAGGGCGGGGATGAGGGTCCCGAACCGCTCGCGATCCCCACCGACGGCCGTGAGTGTGATCAGGTGGCTGCCCGTATCCCACGTGTACGTCGCGAACGGCGGCTGACCGGGCTGCGTCGGGAACGACATGACGAGCTTCTCGCCGGCGCCGAGCGGTGTGGTGAAGGTCTCGGTGTCGTCGTACTCGATCGGCATCATGGCGCGGGCTCGGCGCACGTCATTCGTGAGCTCCTGCGTGTTCGCCATCGCCACGACGAGCTCGGGGTCGGCCTTCCACGTCCAGACGAGCACACGGCCGTCCGCCCGCTTCATCATCGCGGGCGCGAACTGGCTGATCAGCCACGCTCCGGCGCCGGCGGCGCGGGGGAGAGGAGTCTGGCCGCGCTGCAGGGCCTGGCCCATCAGCATCTTGATCGCGGCCTTGCGGTGGCGTCGCCCCTTCCAGCCGAACGAGTCGGTGACGGGGATCCAGAGCTGCGGGTCTGCGGAGCTGGTGAGGCGCATGCTCACACGGTACCTGCGCCGGCTGTGGGCGGGCCCGGCGGGGGAGCCGGGCCTGCTCAGACCCCTCGGGTAGAGTGGCCAGCGCCCTGATCCGGGCTCCCGCGTAACCGAAGGCTGCATATTCGTGACCTCCCCTGACGCCCCGCTGAAGATCCTCATCGGCTGCGACACCTTCGCTCCCGACATCAACGGGGCCGCACGGTTCGCTGAGCGCCTGGCTGCCGGCCTCGTGCAACGAGGGCACGACGTGCACGTCGTCGCCCCGAACCAGAAGTACCGTCGCACGGCCCCTGCGACCGAGGTCATCGAGGGCGAGCCGATGACGCTGCACCGCCTGCCGTCCGTGCGCTGGGCTCCGCACGACTGGCTGCGCTTCGTGTGGCCGTGGCGCTCCAAGCACTACGCCCGCAAGGTGCTCGACCGTGTGAAGCCCGACGTCGTGCACATCCAGTCGCACATCGTGATCGGCCGCGGCCTGTCGCGCATCGCGCACCAGCGCGGCATCCCGGTCATCGCCACCAACCACGTGATGGCCGAGAACATCCTCGATCACACCACGATGCCGAAGTTCATCGACGACATCGTGCTGAAGCTCGCCTGGGCTGACGCGAAGCGCACGTTCGACCTGACCCGTGCGATCACGACGCCGACCCGCCGCGCCGCCGACTTCCTCGAGCGCACGGTCGAGGTGAAGGACGTCATCCCGGTCAGCTGCGGCATCGACCGCACCCAGTACACCGCGGTCAAGGGACCCCGCGAGAAGAACCGGATGGTCTTCGTGGGGCGCCTCACCGCCGAGAAGCAGGTCGAGGTCATCCTCGATGCCATGACCAAGCTCGATCCGGCTCTCGACGTCAGCTTCGACATCGTCGGCGGCGGCGATCAGCGCAAGAGCCTCGAGCGTCTCACCGGCGAACTCGGTCTCGCGGATCGCGTAACCTTCCACGGTCGCACCACCGACGAGCAGCTGCGCGCGCTCCTCACCCGCGCGAGCCTGTTCGTGATCGCCTCGATCGCCGAGCTGCAGTCCATCGCGACCATGGAGGCGATGGCATCCGGTCTCCCGATCGTCGCCGCCGACGCCGTCGCCCTGCCGCACCTGGTCCACCACGGTGAGAACGGGTACCTGTTCGAACCGGGCAACGCTGACGAGCTCGCCGCGCGGCTGACCGATGTGTTCACGGCCGAGCCCGCGGAGTACGAGCGGATGCAGCAGGTATCCCTCGACGGCGTGATCGTGCACGACATCAACCGCACCCTCGACACGTTCGAGGCGCTGTACCGCGACCAGCCGCTGCCGAAGTAGCCGCATGCACATCGTCTTCTTCGGCGATCAGCACCTCGCATCCCTCGGCGGCGCGCAGGTGTCGATGCGGCTGCAGAAGCAGTACCTCGAGCGCGCCGGCCACACCGTGACCGCGGTGGCCCCCCGGATGCACGGCACAGGCCGTCCGTCCGACCACGATTACGTCGACCTGCCCTCCGTCCCGATCACCGGCGACCGCGAGTACTCGATGTCGTGGCCGGGCCGCCGCACCGACCGCTTCCTCGGTCGTGCGCTGGCGTCGCGGCCGCCCGTCGACCTCGTGCACGTGCAGGCCGACTTCTGGGGCGCGTTCATCGGCCACCGATTCGCGCATCGTCACGGCATCCCCGTCGTCCACACCATGCACAACCGAGTCGACGTCGGCATGGCCGCGGTCACGCCGCTGCACCGCCAGGTGCTCGCGGTGCTCAACCTCTGGCGGCGGCGGACCATGCGCGGCATCGGGACGCCCGTCACGGGACGGGACGGCTGGGCGTTCCTGCGCGGCATCGCCCAGGAATCGAGCGCCGTCACCGCCCCGTCGGGGCATTTCGCGCGTCGCCTCGAGCAGCACGAGGTGTTCCCGCGGGTCGATGTCGTCTGGAACGGGATCGACGACGATCTGCGCACCGAGGTGCTCGCCGCCGTGCCCGAGGGTCGCGCCCCGGGTCGCCCCCGCTTCGTATGGCTCGGGCGCATGAGCCCGGAGAAGCGCCTCCTGCCGTTCCTCGAGGCGGTCGTCGAGTCGCGAGTGGATGCCGAGATCGAGGTCATCGGCGGCGGCGGTCAACTGCGCGCCGCGCAGCGCATCGCCCGCGGTCATTCCGGCATCCGCTTCGCCGGTCGCCTGCCCTACGCCGAGACGCTCGCGCGGATGGCGGCGACGGATGCCGTGGTGCAGACCTCGATCGGATTCGAGACGCAGGGCATGACGCCCTTCGAAGCCGCGACTCTCGGCACGCCCACCGTCGTCAGCGACCCCGACATCGCCGCCGAGCTGCGCGGCGGACTGTGGTCGGTGCCCGACGCGTCGGTGGCCGCGCTCGCCGACACGCTGAACCGCGCAGCCTCCGACATCCGCTCCGGCACCGCACCGATTCCCGACCGCGAGGTCGCCGCGGCCTTCCGGCAGTCGTCGCGGACCGCCGCGATGATCGAGATCTACGAACGCGTGCTGGCCGCCGACGATACGCTGAGCCGATGAGCTCCGACTCGCAGGTCCGCCCCGAGCCGTCCTCCGACCGCGGACTCTCCTCGAGTCTGCGCGTGCTCCTGACGCTCGCGGCGGCGGTGATCGTGATCGCCGGGCTCTCCTTCGCGCGCGAGGTCGTCGGGCCGATCGCGCTGGCGATCGTGATCGTCGTGATCTGCGAGCCCGTGCGGATGCCGCTGATGCGCCGGGGGATGCCGTCGTGGCTGGGGTCGACGGTCGTGATCGCGCTGGCCTACGTGATCCTGCTGGCGATGGGCGCGCTGCTCTGGTTCGCGGGCAATCAGTTCGCCCGACTGGTCGTCGATCTCACCTCTGACGGGCAGGTCGCCCGCCAGCTCGACGTCTTCGTCACCTGGCTCGACGACGTCGGGTTCGGGCAGGAGGCGACGGATGCCGTCACCTCGCTGCTCGCCCCCGCCAACCTTCTGCGGGTGGGGCAGAGCGTCGGCGGTACCGTGATCGCCGTGGCGACAGCCCTGTTCTTCGTGTTCGCGTACATCATCTTCATGGCGGTGGACGCCGCCCGCTACCGCCACGCGCCCGCGGTCTTCGGCGCGACGCGGAGCCACGTGATCGGCCGGATCACCGTCCTCAACCGCGGCATCCGGCGCTACTACGTCGTCAACGCCGCGTTCGGAGCGATCGTGGCGATCATCGACGGGCTGGCGCTGTGGTGGATGGGCGTCCCCGCCCCGATCGTGTGGGCGATCCTCGCGTTCGTGACGAACTTCATCCCGAACATCGGGTTCCTCCTCGGGCTCGTCCCGCCGGCGATCCTCGCCTATGCGGTCGGCGACTGGCCGCTCCTGCTCGGCGTGATCGCCGTGTACTGCGTCGCCAACGTGGTGCTGCAGGTGCTGGTGCAGCCGAAGTTCGTCAGCGACGCCGTGGACCTGAGCCTCACGCTGAGCTTCTTCTCGGTGATCTTCTGGACCTTCGTGATCGGTCCGCTCGGGGCCATCCTCTCGATCCCGCTGACGCTCCTCGTCCGCGCCCTCGTGCTCGAAGGCAACCCCGATGCGCTGTGGCTGCGGTGGGTGAGCGGCGACCGGACGGCCGTGCCGCCTCCGCCCGAACCCGAGCCGGTTCTCGTGCGCCGCCGGCGGCGCCGATGGATCTGGGAGCGCTGACGTCGAGGATGGGCTGATGCCGGCGGTGCCGGGTCAGCCGGCTCTCAGAAGTAGAGACTCTCAGAAGTAGAGGAACGACCCGACGACGGTCGAGAGCCAGCCGAACAGGATGCTGATGATCTGGGCGATGCCGATCCCGACGGCGATCCCCGCGGCGGCGTGCGGGGCATCGACGCGGCGGATCCCGATGAGCCCGAGGATCAGCGCGGCCACCGCCGCACCGAGCGCGAGCAGGGACCCGATCCCGTTCGCGATGCTGTAGGCGCCGAACATGCTGTAGTCGGCCGTCCGGATGAGCACCTGCACCAGGATGCTGGTGACCAGCGAGATCGCCAGCGCGACGAAGCCGAGGATGAGGCCGGTGCGCCCCGCGGGGTTCGCGTTCGCACCCGATGGGGCGCTCTGCATGCTCTGTCCGTTCAGCACGTACCCTGTTGCGGGTTGCCGTGGCGCGGCGTGCTGCGCGGACGGCGGCTGCGCCGGGTGGTGCGGCTGATCGGGGAAGCTCTGCTGCTGCATCTGCGGAACGTACGGCGGAACCTGCGGCTGCTGGGGATCGCTCATGGGGCCGAGCCTATCCGCGGGCGTGTGCCCTGCGGTAGGTGCGGGAGCGGGCAGGACTGCCCTGCGCGACCGTGCTCGGCTTCAGCCCCAGTGGCCGGGCGCGGTGAGGTTCGACTCCTCGATCTCGACGCCATGGTGTCCGATGTCGGCGACGCAGTACAGGAGCGACTGCGTCGGGTAGCCGTGGGGGCGGTTGTCGCGGATGATCGCGGCGTCGTCGGTGGGGTCGAGTTCGGCGGATGCCGCCAGCAGGGCGGTCCAGCGCTCCTGCCACCCGTCGGTGCGGGCGGGGCGCTGACGGAACTCGGGCAGCCACCGGGCGATCCGGGCGGTGGCTGGGTCGTCGAGCTCGTCATGCGCGATCATGTGCACGCCGGTAGGCACGGGAGTCTCGGTGAGGGTCTGCCCATCCCACGACAGCACGCGCGCGGCATCCGGCCCGACCTCGAGCAGGTTGAATCCGTGCATCGGCAGCGGTGCCTCGGGCGAGCGGCCGGCCACGGATTCCAGAGCGAGACTGCCGCGGCTGCGCACCCCGCCCTCCGGCAGATCGAGCACGTCGGCGCGATTGAGCAGGACGGCCAGCCGATGGGCGTCCCGGTCGATCGCGAGCCATGCGCCGCCGGCTCGACGATCACGGATGCCGATGACGCCGGGATACTGCTGCGGCCACCACGGGCCGAGCGAGTCCCATTCGCGCTCCGGGTCCTCGTCCCGCACGGCGAGCAGACGGGAGCCGCCGGGTTCGGCGACATCGATCACGACCGTGCACACGCAGTTCAGCCTACTCACCGTTCAGGTAACGCAAATGGCCCTATCCGAACTGCGGATGCGGTCATTTGCGTTACTTGAGGGTCGACAGGAGGGCAGAATCGAAGCCATGAACATCGTCGTCGGAGTCACGGGCGGCATCGCCGCGTACAAGACGGTGCAGCTCGTGCGGCTGCTGATCAAGGCGGGGCACGAGGTGACGGTCATTCCCACCGAGGACGCTCTGCGCTTCGTCGGGCTTCCGACCTGGGAGGCGATCAGCCGCAACACCGTCACCACCAGTGTCCACGACGACGTCGAGCGCGTGCGGCATGTCGCTCTCGGTCAGGCCGCCGACCTCGTGATCGTGGCTCCCGCCACGGCCAACACGATCGCCAAGATGGCCGCGGGCCTCGCCGACGACCTCCTGGGCACGACCCTGCTCGCAACGACCGCTCGGGTGACGATCGCCCCGGCCATGCACACCGAGATGTGGCGGCACCCGTCCACGCAGGCGAACATCGCCACGCTGCGCGATCGCGGGGTCCACATCCTCGGACCCGCGGACGGCGAGCTCACCGGCGGCGACTCGGGGCCGGGGCGGATGCTCGAACCCGAGGAGATCTTCGAGCACGCCCTCGCCCTCCTCGCGCCGCAGGACCTCACCGGCCGGACGGTCGTCGTCTCGGCCGGCGGCACCCGCGAGCCGATCGACCCGGTGCGCTTCCTCGGCAACCGCTCCAGTGGCCGGCAGGGTGCCGCGCTCGCGGCAGAGGCGGCGGCTCGCGGAGCGCAGGTCGTGCTCGTCGCCGCGAACATCTCCGCCGACGTGCTCGTCGTCGCGCGGCATCCGCAGGTCGAGGTCCGGCCGGTCGGCACGGCCGCGGAGCTCGCCGAGGCGATGCGGGATGCCGCAGCATCCGCCGATGTCGTCATCATGGCCGCCGCCGTCGCCGACTACCGACCGGCCGCCGTGTCGGATCAGAAGCTGACCAAAGAGGACGGAGTTCTCGACCGCATCGACCTCGTCGAGAACGAGGACGTCGTCGCGGGCCTCGCCGCCGCACGCCGCCCCGACCAGATCGTCGTCGCGTTCGCAGCCGAGACCCTGGCCGATCCGGATGCGCGCCGCGAGCGTGCCCGGCGCAAGCGCGACCGCAAGGGCGTCGACCTGCTGGTCGTCAACCGTGCCGACGCCGAGCACGGTTTCGAGAACGCCCACAACGCGGTCGAGGTCGTCGGGGACGGCGGTTCGATCGTCGCGGAAGGGTCGGGATCCAAACGCGATGTCGCTTCCCTGATCTGGGACGCTGTGTTAAACTTGAGTCAACAACGCTCAACTTTATAAGGATCACGTCTGGGAGGGCGCAGATGACAAACCCCGCACAGCAGGAAGAACAGCAGTCCCCGCTCGAGCAGTTCGGCATCAACCTCACCGACCGCGCCCGCCAGGGCAAGCTCGACCCGGTGATCGGCCGCGACAACGAGATCCGTCGCGTCAGCCAGGTGCTCACCCGCCGCACGAAGAACAACCCCGTGCTCATCGGTGAGCCCGGCGTCGGCAAGACCGCCGTGGTCGAGGGCCTCGCCCAGCGCATCGTCGAGGGCGACGTCGCGGAATCGCTGAAGGACAAGGAGCTCATCTCGCTCGACATCTCGGCTCTCGTCGCCGGTGCGATGTACCGCGGGCAGTTCGAGGAGCGCCTCAAGAGCGTGCTCAAGGAGATCACCGAGTCCGAGGGAAAGATCATCACCTTCATCGACGAGCTGCACACGCTCATGGGCGCCGGCGGCGGAGAGGGGTCGGTCGCGGCATCCAACATGCTCAAGCCGATGCTCGCCCGCGGCGAGCTGCACCTCATCGGCGCGACGACCCTCAACGAGTACCGCGAGTACATCGAGAAGGATGCCGCACTCGAGCGGCGCTTCCAGCAGGTGTACGTGGGAGAGCCGTCCGTCGAGGACACCATCGCCATCCTGCGCGGGCTGAAGGGCCGATACGAGGCGCACCACGGGGTCACGATCTCCGACAGTGCGCTCGTCGCCGCGGCCGCGCTCTCGCACCGCTACCTGCCCAGTCGGCAGCTGCCCGACAAGGCCATCGACCTCATCGACGAGGCCATGTCGCGGCTGAAGATGGAGATCGACTCCTCGCCGGTCGAGATCGATCAGCTCAAGCGCCAGATCGACCGGATGAAGCTCGAGGAGCTCGCCCTGAAGCGCGAGAAGGACGCCGCATCCAAGGAGCGTCTCGGCACCCTTCGCGAGCAGCTCGCGGAGATGGAGAAGGAACTCGCCGGTCTGGAGGAGCGCTGGTCGCGCGAGCGCTCGGACCTGAACCGCGTCGGTGAGTTGAAGAAGCAGCTCGACGACGCGATCACCCAGCGCGACCTCGCCATGCGCAACGCCGATTACACCAAGGCGTCCAAGCTCGAGTACGAGACGATCAAGCGCTTGGAGCGCGAGATCGCCGAGGCCGAGAGTGCCGAGGCTTCGGTTTCGTCGGAGGGCCGTATGGTCAACGAGCAGGTCACCGACGAGGACATCGCCGCCGTCATCGCGGCGTGGACCGGCATTCCCGTCGGCCGGCTCCTGCAGGGCGAGAGCGAGAAGCTGCTGAACCTGGAGAGCGAGCTCGGCCGTCGGCTGATCGGTCAGAAGGACGCCGTGCGCGCCGTGTCGGATGCCGTGCGGCGTTCGCGTGCGGGCATCAACGACCCCGGGCGCCCGACCGGTTCGTTCCTGTTCCTCGGTCCGACGGGTGTCGGCAAGACCGAGCTCGCCAAGGCGCTCGCCGAGTTCCTGTTCGACGACGAGCACGCCATGGTGCGCATCGACATGTCGGAGTACGGCGAGAAGCACTCGGTGTCGCGTCTGGTCGGCGCCCCTCCCGGATACGTCGGTTACGAGCAGGGCGGACAGCTGACCGAGGCGGTCAGGCGTCGCCCGTACAGCGTCGTGCTGCTCGACGAGGTCGAGAAGGCGCACCCCGAGGTGTTCGACGTGCTGTTGCAGGTGCTCGACGACGGCCGCCTCACCGACGGCCAGGGCCGTACGGTCGACTTCTCGAACGTCATCCTGATCCTCACCAGCAACATCGGCTCGCCGATCCTCATCGACCCGGTGATGCCGGTGGAGGAGAAGCGCGAAGCCGTGATGGCGCTGGTCCGTCAGTCGTTCCGACCGGAGTTCCTGAACCGACTCGACGACATCGTGATGTTCCAGGCGCTGTCGGAGGACGACCTCGCGCAGATCGTGGAGCTGTCGATCGATCAGCTGCAGCGCCGGCTGCACGAGCGGCGTCTGTCGCTCGCCGTCACGCCGGATGCCCGCTCGTGGCTGGCCGAGCGCGGGTACGACCCGGTGTTCGGGGCGCGTCCGCTGCGGCGGCTCATCCAGACCGAGGTGCAGAACCGGCTCGCCACCGCGCTGCTGTCGGGCGGCGTGCACGACGGCGACACGGTTCGGGTTGACGGCGCAGCCGACGGCTCGGGTCTTGTGTTGACCGCGGAGCGCTGAATCCTCCAACCTGCGCCGAGGCCCCCTCTGGTCGTCGACGCCCCTCCTGAAACACGCGAATCAGGAGGGGCGCAGACGATCAGGAGGGGCCTCGGCGTTTCCCATCCGGCAAGAACTCCAGAACTTTCCGGATCGCACAGGGGAAACAATCTCTTGCGCACCAGCACGCGTCGATAGAGTCTCGTCTCATCCGTGTCGACGGCCGACCGTGAGGTCTGCCCCATCGACGAGAGACAGGAGCAGTGGATGACGCGTATCGGCATCGTGCGTGAGCAACCGGGTGAGACGCGGGTCGCCGCGACTCCCCAGACCGTCGGCGCACTGCGAGGGCTCGGGTACGAGGTCGCCGTCGAGACCGGAGCGGGTGCGGCATCCGCCTATCCGGACGACGCCTACGCGGCTGCGGGTGCGGCGATCGTCACCGCGGATGAGGCGTGGGCGGCGCCGATCCTGCTCAAGGTGAACGCCCCGACGGATGCCGAGATCGCGAGGATCGCGGACGGCGCCACGCTCATCGCGCAGCTCAGCCCGAACCTGCGTCCTGAGCTGCGGCAGGCGCTCGCCACGCGCGGCATCACGGCGCTTGCTCTGGATGCCGTGCCGCGCATCTCGCGTGCGCAGTCGATGGATGTGCTGAGCTCGATGGCGAACATCGCCGGGTACCGCGCTGTCGTCGAGGCCGCGCATGAGTTCGGCCGATTCTTCACCGGACAGGTCACGGCGGCCGGCAAGGTGCCTCCTGCCAAGGTTCTCGTCGCGGGCGCCGGTGTCGCGGGGCTGGCGGCGATCGGAGCGGCATCCAGCCTCGGCGCGATCGTCCGCGCGACGGACCCGCGACCGGAGGTCGCCGACCAGGTGAAGTCGATCGGCGGCGAGTACCTCGAGGTCATCGTCCCCGACGAGCAGAAGGAGGTCTCGAGCGACGGCTACGCCAAGGCCACCAGTGAGGCCTACGACCGCCGCGCGGCCGAGCTGTACAGCGAACAGGCCGCCGACGTCGACATCATCATCACGACCGCGCAGATTCCGGGCCGGGCCGCACCGCGGCTGATCACGGCGGCCGACGTGGCGAGCATGCGCTCGGGCAGCGTCATCGTCGACATGGCCGCCGGGACGGGCGGCAACGTCGAGGGCTCTGTCGCCCGCGAGCGGGTCGTCACCGAGAACGGCGTGATCATCCTCGGGTACACCGACCTTGCCGGGCGGCTGCCCACCCAGGCATCGCAGCTGTACGGCACGAACCTCGTCAACCTGCTGAAGCTGCTCACGCCCGAGAAGGACGGCCGGCTCGTCCTCGACTTCGAAGATGTCGTGCAGCGAGCTGTCACCGTCGTGCGCGACGGCGAGGAGACGTGGCCGCCGCCTCCGGTTCATGTCTCGGCGGCGCCCGTCGCCAAGGCCGCGGATGCCGCGCCCGCTGTTGCCGAGCAGCAGAAGGGCCTGTCGGCCGGTGCGAAGGTCGGCCTCGTCGCCGCCGGCATCGCCGGGCTGTTCCTCGTGAACGCGTTCGCGCCCGCGCCGCTGCCGCAGCACTTCACCGTGCTCATGCTGTCGGTCGTCGTCGGCTTCTACGTGATCGGCAAGGTCTCGCATGCGCTGCACACTCCGCTCATGAGCGTCACGAACGCCATCAGCGGCATCATCGTCGTCGGTGCGATCGTGCAGATCACGACGCCGAGCGTGGTGGTGCAGATCCTGTCCGCGATCGCCGTGCTCGTGGCATCCATCAACATCTTCGGAGGGTTCGCGGTCACCCGCCGAATGCTCAAGATGTTCTCGAAGGGAGCCGAGCGTTGAGCGCCCTGGAGATCTCCGCGTCTGTCGCGGGCGCCGCGTACATCGTCGCCGCGCTGCTGTTCATCATGAGCCTGGCAGGGCTCAACAGGCACGAGTCCTCGCGCGCCGGCGTCGCCTACGGCATGGTCGGCATGGCCATCGCCCTCGTCGCGACCATCTGGGTCACACTGCAGGGAGCGTGGGGTCAGCCGCAGGCCGCCGCCGGTCTCGTACTGCTCCTCGTCGCGATGCTCGTCGGAGCGGTGATCGGACTGTGGCGGGCGAAGAAGGTCGAGATGACCGGGATGCCCGAGCTCATCGCCCTGCTGCACAGCTTCGTAGGTCTCGCCGCCGTCCTCGTCGGGTGGAACGGGCACCTGCACAGCCCGGGCCTCACCGGTGCGCTGGCCGACATCCACCACGCCGAGGTCTTCATCGGCATCTTCATCGGCGGTGTGACCTTCACCGGTTCCATCGTCGCGTTCCTGAAGCTGTCCGGGCGGATCTCGTCCAAGCCCCTCATGCTGCCCGGCAAGAACGTGCTGAACCTCGGCGCGATCGTGGTGTTCATCGCGCTGACCGTCTGGTACGTCATCACGCCCTCGCTCGTGCTGCTCATCGTCGTCACGGCGCTCTCGCTCGCCCTCGGCTGGCACCTCGTGGCGTCCATCGGCGGCGGCGACATGCCCGTCGTCGTCTCGATGCTCAACAGCTACTCGGGTTGGGCCGCCGCCGCGGCCGGCTTCCTGCTCAACAACGACCTGCTCATCGTCACCGGTGCGCTGGTCGGATCGTCGGGTGCCTACCTGTCGTACATCATGTGCAAGGCGATGAACCGGTCGTTCATCTCGGTGATCGCCGGCGGGTTCGGCATCGCCGCACCCGCTTCTGATGATGTCGATCACGGCGAGCACCGCGAAGTGGATGCCGCGACCGCTGCCGACATGCTCGCGAACGCGTCGACCGTCGTCATCACCCCCGGCTACGGCATGGCGGTCGCGCAGGCGCAGTACCCCGTCGCGGAGCTGACGCAGAAGCTGCGCGATCGGGGAGTGGACGTGCGCTTCGGCATCCACCCTGTCGCCGGGCGCCTGCCCGGGCATATGAACGTGCTGCTCGCCGAGGCCAAGGTGCCGTACGACGTCGTGCTCGAGATGGACGAGATCAACGACGACCTGGCATCCACCGCCGTCGTCCTCGTGATCGGCGCGAACGACACCGTCAACCCGGCGGCCGCCGAGGACCCCGGCAGCCCCATCGCCGGCATGCCGGTGCTGCGCGTCTGGGAGGCCGAGAACGTCATCGTGTTCAAGCGGTCGATGGCCTCCGGATACGCCGGCGTGCAGAACCCGCTGTTCTTCCGCGAGAACGCGCAGATGCTGTTCGGCGACGCCAAGGAGCGCGTCGACGACATCCTGCGGGCGCTGTAGCCGGGCGCGTCCCGCCGCGCCCGGCGCGGGGAAGCTACGCTCGGGGCCATGAACTTCTCGGGCAATCGGTTCGTGCGCGTGTTCCACTGGATCGCGCCGGTGCTGCTGACGTTCCTCGTCGTGTTCGGGCGCGGCTTCTTCGGCGCACCGATGGGGTGGATGGCGCTGATCGGCCTGTTCGTCGGTCCGTTCGTGATCCTCGCGATGTACATCGCGCCGATCGTGGTCGTCTTCGACCGCGACGCGAGAGCGGCGCGCAGCACCCGGCTGTTCTACGACATCGCCAGCTGGGTGACCTGGGCGGCGCTGCTGGTGATGATGTTCACGCTCGAAGACGGCGGGGATGCGCCGCCGTTCGGCTCGGTGCTCTCCACGTGGGGCTGGATGAGCAGCGAGGCATCGTCGAACATCTTCGCCGTCGCGCTGATCATCGCGTTCCTCGGCTGGGTCGGGACGATCGTCACCGCGATCATCGGGGTCGTCGACTCCCGCCAGGGAGGGCGCATCTCCACCACGAGTGTCAGTCCCCGGTGAACTCCGGCCGCCGCTTCTTCTGGAACGCCGCGAAGCCCTCGCGGTAGTCGGCGGTGTCGCGCAGGGCCGCCTGGTTCGCGTTCTCGGTGGCGACCGCATCCCACAGCGCGAGGCGCTCGTCGCGCAATCGGGCCACGAGGCGCTTGCTCGCGAGGAACGCCTGCGTCGCGCCGGCGGCGGCGCGGGATGCCGCATCCTCGGTCGCCTGCCGAACCTCGTCCGCCGGCAGCACCTGCGAGAACAGCCCGGACTGCACGGCCTCGGAACCGCTCATGAGCCGGCCCGTGTAGATGAGGTCGAGGGCCTTGTGGGCGCCGAGCCGCTCGTAGAACAGCGCATGCCCGCCGGAGTCGAGCGTCGCGCCGAGGGCCGCGAACGGTGAACCGATCTTCGCGGTGTCGGCGACGTAGACGACGTCAGTGGCGATCAGGAGGCCGAGGCCGACGCCGAGGCACGCGCCGTGCGCGGCGGCGAACGTGGGGACGGGGAACGCAGACATCTTCTGCAGCAGCGGAGTCACGAGGCCGCCGAGGAAACCTGTGACGTCATCCGTGGCGGGATCGACGCCGGCGATGTCGCGGCCCGCGCAGAAGCCAGGTCCCTCGCCGCGCAACACGAGTGCGCGCACGCGGGCAGTCGAAGCATCGTCGTACGCGGCACTGAGATCGGCGAGCGCCTGCGCATCGAGCGCATTGCGCTTCTCGGGGGCATTCAGCACGACGCGGGCGATGCCGTCGCTGATGGTCAGGTCGATCATGGTCGCTCCGGTCTGCTGCATCAGGCGTCGTAGTCGACGACGACTCTCTCGGTGGTCGGATGGGACTGGCACGTGAGCACGTAGCCGCGTTCGAGCTCATCGGGCTCGAGTGCGTAGTTCTCGGTCATCCGCACCTCGCCTTCGAGGAGGCGGGCGCGGCAGGTGCCGCAGACCCCTCCCGCGCATGCGAACGGCACGTCGCCGCGGACGCGAAGCGCGGCATCCAGGATCGCCTCGTTCGCCGGGACCGGCGACTCGACCGTCGATGAGAGGCCGTCGAGCGTGAACTCGATCGTCCGCACCTCGTCGCCCTTGTCGATCACGACGGGGCGGCCGCGATCGACCCGCTGTCCGTCGGCGTCGCTCGTGAAGAGTTCGAAGCGGATGCTGCCGGCTGGAACGCCGCGCCGTTCGAGCATCTCGCGGCAGAGCGCCACGAGCTCGAAGGGCCCGCACAGGAACCACTCGGTCACACGTGCAGGTGGGAGCAGCCCGTCGAGGATCGCGTCGAGCTTCTCGGCGTCGATGCGCCCCGACAGCAGCGGTGCCGTGCGCTGCTCGCGCGAGAGCACGTGGTGCAGCGCGAGGCGCGACGGGTAGCGGTCCTTGAGGTCGGCGAGGTCGTCGAGGAACATGACGTCCTGCGTGGCGCGGTTCGTGTAGACGAGGCTGAACTGCGCGGTCGGCGAGGATGCCAGCACGTGAGCGGCCAGCGCCATCATCGGCGTCACACCCGACCCCGCGGCGATGCCCGCGATGTGCGCGTGATCGAGGTCGGGGAGGGTCGTGGTGAACGTGCCCTCGGGGCTCATGACGTCGATGCGGTCGCCGGGCCTGAGGTTCTCGTGCGCCCAGACCGAGAACAGTCCACCGAGGTCGCGCTTGATGCCGACCGAGATGCGCCCGTTCCCTGAGCCTGTCGAAGGGGCCGGCGGCCGGCAGATCGAGTAGCTGCGGCGCACCTCATGACCGTCGACGTGCGCGCGCAGCGCCACGTACTGCCCCGGCAGGTAGTCGTAGTCGCCTTCCAACTCGGGAGGGACCGCGAAGGTCACCTCGATGCTCTCAGTGGTCAGCGGCCGGACCTCGGCGATCTCGAGTTCGTGGAACCGCCCGCGGCGGCGCGTCCTCGTCGTCATATCGTTTTGAAGTGGTCGAAGGGCTCGAGGCACGCGCGGCACTCGTAGAGGGCCTTGCACGATGTCGAGCCGAAGCGGGAGACCTCGCGGGTGTCGATCGACCCGCAGCGCGGGCACTTGACGGCAAGGCGCAGCCGGACCGGCCCCTGAGCCAGCGCCGCGCGTCCCGACGGGGGAGCGATGCCGAACTCGGTGAGCTTGCGCTTTCCGGCATCCGTCATCCAGTCCGTCGTCCACGCCGGCGACAAGGTGGTGCGCACCTCGACGTCGTCGAAGCCGGCCGCCGTGAGAGCGAGGATCACGTCGTCGCGCATGGTGTCGAGGGCGGGGCATCCGCTGTAGGTCGGCGTGAGCGTGACGGTCACGCGCTCGCCGTCGACGGTCACGTCGCGGAGCACGCCGAGGTCCTCGATCGTGAGCACGGGCACCTCGGGGTCGGTCACGGTCGCAGCGACGGCCCAGGCCGCCTCGCGCCGAGTCGCCGTCGTCACCATGTCGCCCCCGGATGCTGCCGGGCGAGCACCTGCATCTCGGCGAGGATGCGCGCGAGCGCGGGGAAGTGGCTGCCGCGGCGCCCGCCGGCCATCGACGGATTCACGTCGGGGACCACGAGATCCGCTTCGGCGAAGACGGCGTCGATCGCGGCGTCGAAGGCTGCGCGAAGCGATGACGGACGCGCGGCGATGGCGCCCAGCCGGTCGATCAGCGGTTCGTCGCGGAACAGCTCCTCGACGTACGGCCACACGTCGGTGACGGCGCGGATCATGCGTCTTCGCGATTCGTCGGTGCCGCCGGCGAGGCGCAACGTCCACTGCACCGCGTGATCGCGGTGGTAGTCGACCTCTTTGAGCGCCTTCTCGGCGATCGCGGCGAGGGTCGCGTCGGTCGAGCGGCGCAGTGCCGAGTACAGCTCGAAGAGATAGGCGGATGCCGCGAGCTGCCGCGCGATCGTCTGGGCGAAGTCGCCGTTCGGCTGCTCGAACAGCCAGGCGCTGCGGAAGTCGGGTTCGTCGCGGAAGTACGCCAGGTCGTCCTCACTGCGCCCGTCGGCGGTCCCCGCGTAGCGGAGCAGCGAGCGGGCGTGGCCGAGGAGGTCGAGGGCGATGTTCGCGAGCGCGACGTCCTCTTCGAGCTCGGGAGCGCGCGCGATCCACATGCCGAGCTGCTGCGACAGGATCAGCGCATCGTCGCCGAGCCAGAGCGCGTACTCGGCCACATCGGCGGTTGCGACCGCGTCTTCGCTGCCGGCGAGTTCGGCGCTGAGGTCGAGCTCGTCGACCGTGACGGCGCCGTGCGGGTCCGGTCCCTGAGCCTGTCGAAGGGTCATCACAGGTGCGGCACCCCCTCGGAGGCGGTGTAGTACACGGCGTGACGGTAGTTCTTGCCGGCGGGGCTCTCGAAGAACGAGCCCTTCGCGTCGGGGTCGCTGGCGGTGATGGCATCCGACGGGACGACCCAGATCGACGTGCCTTCGCCTCGGCGCGTGTACAGGTCGCGGGCGTTGCGGACGGCGAGCTCTGCATCCGGAGCGTGCAGCGAACCCGCGTGCACATGGCTCATGCCGCGGTTGGCGCGGACGAACACCTCCCACAGCGGCCAGGTCTCCTCACTCATGCGGCCACCCCGGTTTCCGATCCCTGAGCCTGTCGAAGGGTCGTCTTGCGCGCGTACTCGGCCGCGGCCTCGCGCACCCAGGCGCCGTCTTCGTGCGCCTCGCGCCGCGCACGAACGCGCTCGGCGTTCATCGGTCCGCGTCCGGCGAGCACCTCGAAGAACTCGGTCCAGTCGATCTCGCCGCCGACGTACTGCTGCGCCTCCTCATCGAAGCGCAGCTCGGGGTCGGGCAGGGTGACGCCGAGCACCTCCGCCTGGGGCACGAGCATCCCGATGAAGCGCTGACGCA
Source organism: Microbacterium tenebrionis (assembly GCF_903645325.1). Lineage (GTDB taxonomy): Bacteria > Actinomycetota > Actinomycetes > Actinomycetales > Microbacteriaceae > Microbacterium > Microbacterium tenebrionis. Next base: position 19,203 of record NZ_CAHJXQ010000012.1, on the reverse strand, counting down.
GCTCGTCGTTCGAGAAGCGCTTGATGTTCCAGGCCATCGACTGCGCCGAGTTCGGGGAGTCGCCGTCGGGCGGTCCGAACATCATGAGCGACGGCCAGTACCAGCGGTTCACGGCATCCTGTGCCATCTGGCGCTGCGCGACCGTGCCCTGCATGAGAGTCAGCAGGATCTCGAAACCCTGCCGCTGGTGGAAGGACTCCTCCTTGCAGACCCGCACCATGGCGCGGCCGTAGGGGCCATAGGATGCTCGGCACAGCGGCACCTGGTTGCAGATCGCGGCGCCGTCGACGAGCCAGCCGATCGCGCCCATGTCCGCCCACGTCGGGGTGGGGTAGTTGAAGATCGACGAGTACTTCGCCCGGCCGGTGATGAGCTGGTCCGTCATCTCGTCGCGGGTGATGCCGAGCGTCTGCGCGGCGGAGTAGAGGTAAAGACCGTGGCCCGCTTCGTCCTGCACCTTCGCCATGAGGATCGCCTTGCGCTTGAGGCTCGGGGCGCGGGTGATCCAATTGCCCTCGGGCTGCATGCCGATGATCTCGGAGTGCGCGTGCTGGCTGACCTGACGGATGAGGGTCTTGCGGTAGGCATCCGGCATCCAGTCGCGCGGCTCGATGCGCGAGTCCGCGGCGATGATCTCGTCGAAGCGGCGCTGCTCGGCGGTGATCTCTTCGGTGCCGATCTCTTCCTCGGTCACGGCGACTCCCTCGTCTTTACTGACCGTGCGTTCAGTAATTCTCTCACATCCGAGGGAGTCGCGCATCGTCGCCTACCCGGCCCGTTCTCGTACGCGGGGGCGCGGGACTCCAGCTGGACGCCAGTGTTGCTTGCTGTCCCACCATGCCGGCCCCCGGATCTCGGGGACGCCGTCGCGAATGCGGATCCGCCATTCGGACAGGTGAAGGTTCCGGTGGTGCCACCAGCACAGCAGAACACCGTTGTCGGTGTGGGTCGGGCCGCCGTCGGCGTACTCGGTGACGTGATGGATCTCGCACCAGGACGCCGGGACGGTGCACCCCGGAATGACGCAGCCTCCGTCACGAAGAGTGATCGCCCGGCGCTGCAGGGCGTTGAAGATGCGGGCTGTGGTGCCGAGGGCTGCGATACGGCCGTTCTCGTCGAACATGACCCGTTGGATCCCGCCCGCGCATCCGGTCTGCGCGGCGATGCGGGACGGGATGCGGTCGCCGGTGTTCAATACGGTCGCCCATCCACGACCTGATGCGTAGTCCTCGGCGCTCACCGTGACGACAAGGGTGGGCGCGGCGCCGCCGAGGTCGGGGAACTCTCCTGCACGTGCGGCAGCGTTCACGATCATCGCGAACGCGTCGTGCTGTTTCTGGGCGCGCGTGCGTCGATCGATCTCGGCCACGGTGAGTACATAGCCGCCGGGCGTAACGACATCGTCGGCGCTGTCTTCGAAGCGCACGCCGGTGGTCGGATCGTCCGGTCCGTCGACGCGCGGGTTGAGGATGCTGTCCTGCAGCAACTGCAGTTGCCCGGCGACTTCGGGAAGGATATTGCCCCGGATCGGAACGCTGCCGTCGCGCTCGCGTCCGATGATGAAGCTGCGGGCTCTCGCCCCGGCACTGTCGGACGGCTCGGCGCCGTCGGGGTCGAGGTACGCGACGAGGACGCTGGACAGGAGCCTGAGATCCTCGGGCGCGGGCAGCGGACCGGAAGCGACGGCTCGGCCCTCGTCGTCGCGGATGGTCCCGCGGGCGAGGTCTGCGAGCTGCCGGTCGGCCTCGAGCCGGTCGTCGTCGAACATCCGGTCGCGGGACTGCTCGAGGGGCTCGATCGCAGCCAGGAGCCCGGCGGTGCCGATTGCTCCCGACACCATCGCCGCACGCAGTTCGGGGTACCGGGCTGGTACGAACTCGCCGCTCGACATGCCGCGGATCCGGCTCGTCAGCCGAGCGGCCTTCACGACACGGTTCGCATCACGCGTCTCGGTGCGGGTCAGCGCCCGAACGAGGTCGACGGGCCGGTGCCATCCGTACTTCGCGGTGATCTTGTCATCCCGCATCGGCGCCGAGCGCTCCAGCACCTGCACCGACGCCTCGACCTGGAGCGCCTCGAGTCGCTTCTGAAGACGCCCGCTCGCCTCGAGAAGCGCCGCGATCTCCGCGTCGAAGAGGTCGGGAATCTCTTCCCGGTCGAACGCCTCGCGGCTCGCCTCGGCGAGAGACCTGTCCAGGTCTTCGAGGCGAGCGACGATGCTGTGCATACCCCTATTCAACAGGGGGCCACCGACATTCCAGCCTGAAAGACTGGCCGATCAGAGGACTTTTCCCGATCCCGTCCTTCGCGCTGGCGACCGGGCAGACGCTGCCCCGAATCGTGGGGCGCCGACTGGGCGCGCACGCCCGATTGCGTGACGGGCCAGTCGGCTTCTGCACAGCGAGCGCGCGATCGCTGCGCTCCTTGAGGTGGGTGCGCGCGAACGCGACGCAGAACTTCGATCCCTGCCTCGGACATGCCGATTCCCCTTTGGTCAGCTGGAATCACCCGCGTTGACGCCTGATGCGCCAGCGTCCATGACGGCGTGGAGCCGTGGCCATCTACACTCGCCGAAAACGATCCTTTTGGCGCGACAGCACTCGCCACGTCGTCGGCCCTGCCGGTAACGTCGGTCGTAAGTCCCAATCGGCAGAGGGTTTCGGCTGATTGCCCACACCTGGAGGCGGTTTTCGGCAGATGTGCACAACGACGCGACGGCCATAGGGAATCGCCTAGCGACCAATCTCGCCCCGAACGAGCGCCGACTCACTGCTGGGCGCGGCGCAGCGGCCACGGGCTACGCGACGCCCGTCGCGGTTCGGCTGGCGCTACGCACCAGGTGGCGTCGATGTGACGTCTCGTGTATCCAGAGGGCAGACATGACGCGGGAATCCAGGACGATACTTGACTCTGACACTGTGGAAGGCGAGAGAACTGAGACATGTTATCCATAGGAGCCTTCGCGCAGGTCGGCCAGGTGACCCACCGGATGCTGCGGCATTGGGACACCGCTGGTCTGCTCGTACCAGCTCACGTGGACGAGTACAGCGGCTACCGTTCCTACGATCCCTCGCAACTTGAACGCCTGCATCGGATCGTTGCACTGCGGCAACTCGGCTTCGGTCTCGACGACATCTCGTCGATTCTTGAGCGCGGAGTCGACGCGAACCGCATCGCCGCTCTGTTGCGTATCCGTCGCGCTGAGGTCGAGCAGGAACACCGCATCGCTGCTGACCGACTCGTTGACGTGGAACGGCGGCTCCAACTCATCGAGAAAGAGAACCACATGTCCCAGATAGAGATCGTTGAGAAGTCGCTGCCCGCTGTCCGCCTGGCCGCCCGCCGGGTAGTCGTCGCAGATCAACCTGAGGTCGCAAGCGTGGTGGGTCCCGCGTTCGATGCCGTTTCCGAGATCATCGGCGATGAGTGCGGGTCTCTGACGACGCCGATCGCACAGTACGAGACGATCGAAGACGGTCTGCAGGTCATCGCCGGCTACGCCTACAACGGACCCGTCCGCGACGGCTTCGAAGTTGTCGACCTGCCCGCCGCTGAAGTAGCCGTCTGTGGCATCCATCTCGGTTCCATGGATCACATCGCCGAGAGCTGGCAAGCGATCCACGCTGAGGTATTTGCTCGAGGGCTTGTTCACGCAGGGCCGTGTCGGGAACTCTATGTCCGGGCGGTCTCGGAAAACCAATCCGATTGGGTGACGGAGTTGCAGCAGCCTGTTCGTCGCAGCTGAAGACCGTCTATGACGAACCCGCATTCCCTCTGGCTGTTCTCATCAGGGCGGGTCATGTTCGCTCGCCGAAAACGATCGTTTCCGGTGGGGCCACGTGCATCATGCCGGGTCGGTCGCCACAAACGTTCCCCAGAACCACGATTCGGCAGGGAGTTCCGGCTGACTCACGCCACGTCAGCCGTGGCGTGAGTACGCACTCGTGTAGGCGATGACGCCAACCTCGGCTGGTCGGTCTTGTGCTACCTGCATGGCACAACTTGTGATAGACATGTGGCACAACTTCTGATGGAGGCGACATGTCACGGGTGAGCATTCTTTCCCTAAGCCCTGCCGAGCTCATTGGCGCGGTGTTCTCGACGCCGCTGGTCTCGTTGGCCATAGCCTTTCTCATCGCTGGTCTCAGCCTTGCAATGTCTAGGGACGGACGCGCAGGCAAAGCGGCTGCGGGACACGCGGATACTGCGACCCGATCTCGTTACGCGCCCGAACGTCGAACGCTCGGGGCGACAGCGATCGCTGTTGTGATCCTCTTTGTTGTTGAGAGTGTTGTTCGCGGCTACGTTTTCAACACGGCGGACGTTGTCTCATGGTGGCGATTCGCGTTCCCATTGTTCTGCGCGGCCATTGGAATCATCGTGCTCCTCGTGCTCGTGGTAACCCGCGGGAAGGCGCTGCCCGAGGTTCCTGTCGCGAACGCGCGTCGGACGTGGACGACGTTCGGTCCGCAGAGGGGCATCGTCGCGGCGTGCGTCACCCTCGCGGCGCTTGTAGCCACAACCGTCTCGGCGGGGCTGGCGTCATCGCCGGATGATCGCGGCCGATACATCTGGCTTGTGGTCCCGGTGCCGAACGAGGCGGACATCGATCCGGTTCGTCACTGGTTCTATGGGTGGGCATATGGAGTGCCCGTGCTCATCTGCTTGGCGTTGCTTGGAGCAGCGACCTGGACCGTGCTGCATTACAACGCTTCGCGCCCCTATGTCCGGCCGGAAACGGTCATCGACGAGAAGAGCGCACGTCGCGAGATCGCCGCGGGTGCCGTGAACGTTGCATTGGCCGGGATGCTGATCGCCCTCGCGGGCGCGTGGCGTTTCATCGCCCGGGCAGGCTCCGGATCCCAGCTCATCATCAATGGCCAGAACGACGGGGAACCCTACGACATGACCTGGCGGTATGCGGAACTCGCTGCTGCGGGCGGGTGGATCGCACCCATTCTCGAGATCATCGCGTTCGCCCTGTTGATTGTGCTCGCTGTCCGCGTCTTCCGCAGGCCGAAGGGCGAGCCTTCCGGAAGCCAAGACGAACTCACGACGACCGACGCATCGGCGCTGTGATGGCGAACACAGTCCCGGCGTCCGCCGACGAGGGCAGCCCGACCCTTGATATCTACCGTCAGTTCCGAGGCCTCATCGTCTCGGGACAACTCGGCGCTAGCGAGCGTCTGCCGACGGTGAGGCAAACCGCCAGCGACTTCGGAGTAGCCCCCGGAACCGCAGCCAAGGCCTACAAGATGCTTGAAAGTGACGGACTCGTCGTCACACGCACCGCTGCCGGCACCCGCGTCGCCGACGCTGCAGCGCAGTTACCTCAAGCGGTGATCCGGCACATCCGTGATCTCGTTACCGCGGCGCAATCATCGGGCGCTCAGGTCAACGACGTCATAGATGTCTTTCGTGTCACCTGGCAGACATACAGCGGCACCGCCGACCATGCGACAGCCCCCAGAACGGAAGCGCCATGAACCGGCGGTACGAGGGCGTTCATCCCGCAGCGCTCTCGCTGCCACCGACATTTCGCGTCGATATCCCGTTGTCTGCGCTCCAACAGCCCGAAGCCCAGCAAGCTCCTGTGCTTTCGTCCGCAGATTCTTGACCTTGACGCCATGAGTCTGCCGAAAACGATCGTTTCCGGCAGCCTCGTCGACGTCGACGAGCAGGTGCGCGACACGCCGAGAAATGATCCGCCGAAACCCCCTGCCGAAACCGAATCGCACCGAAACGTGTGTGCTACGTATTCGGCAGGACGTCGCCTACTCCTTCGCGACCAGCGTCAGCACGTCGTACGTGGCAACCGTTTCGTCGTCCTGGTTGCGGATCACGGCATCCCACCGCACCTCCCCGTACTCGTCCGTCTCGCGGGGCGTGATCTGCTTGGCCGTCAGTTCGACCCGGATGCTGTCTCCCGGCGACACCGGAGTGATGAAGCGCAGGTTCTCGAGCCCGTAGTTCGCAAGCACCGGGCCGGGTTCCGGGTCGACGAAGAGCCCCGCCGCCCACGACACGAGCAGGTAGCCGTGCGCGACCCGTCCGGGGAAGACCGGGTTCGCGGCAGATGCCTCCTCGTCCATGTGCGCGTAGAACGTGTCGCCGGTGAAGTGCGCGAACGTCTCGATGTCCTCGAGCGTCACCTCGCGGGTGCGCGATGCGATCCGATCGCCGATCCGCAGCTGCGCGAGCGACTTCCGGAACGGGTGGATGCCGTCCTCACGCGCCCCAGCACCTGCATGCCACTGGCCGGTGATCGCCGTCAGCATCTCGGGCGAGCCCTGCACGGCCGTCCTCTGCATGTGATGCAGCACAGCCCGGATGCCGCCGAGCTCCTCGCCGCCGCCGGCGCGGCCAGGTCCGCCGTGCACGAGACCCGGCATCGGCGAACCGTGCCCGGTCGACGAGCGCGCGTCGTCGCGATCGAGGAAGAGCACGCGCCCGTTCCACGGCGCCACCCCGGCCATGATCGCGGTGGCGAACGCCGGGTCGTGGGTCGCGACGCTCGTCACGAGCGAGCCGCCGCCGCGGGCGACGATGTCGGATGCCTCTGCCACAGTGTCGTACGTGATCAGCGACGACACCGGGCCGAATGCCTCCACCGTGTGGACGGCGTCGCCGTCCGCGTCGTCGAAGCGCAGCAGCACCGGGTCGACGAACGCTCCGTCGCCCACCGGTGCGTCAGACGAACCGATCACGATTCGCCCTCCGCCTGCGACAAGCGCCTGCACCTGTCGCAGCACCTCATCGCGCTGCTCCAGCGACACGAGCGGACCCATCGTCACGCCCTCCTCGCGCGGATCGCCCACGACCGTTTTCTCATCGAGACGCGCCCGCACCGCTTCGATCACGGCATCCGCCTGACCGGTCGGGACGATCGCCCGGCGGATCGCCGTGCACTTCTGCCCGGCCTTCGTCATCATCTCGACGACGAGCTGGCGGACGTACGCGTCGAACTCCGGTGTGCCCGCGACCGCGTCCGGCCCCAGGACCGAGGCGTTGATCGAGTCGGTCTCGGCTGTGAAGCGCACGCCGGCCGGCGTGCGCTCGCGCAGCGAGGCGGCGGTCGATGCGCTTCCGGTGAATCCGACGACGTCGCCCAGACGCAGCTCGTCGAACAAAGAAGGCACGCTCCCGCTGACGAGTTGCAGCGAACCTGCCGGGAGCAGGCCCGACTCGACGAGGATCCGCACCATCGCCTCGGTGAGATACCCGGTCGGCGTCGCCGGCTTGATCAGCGACGGCATCCCGGCGAGGAACGCCGGCGCGAACTTCTCGAGCGGACCCCAGACGGGGAAGTTGAAGGCGTTGATCTGCACCGCGACGCCCCGCAGACGCGTGTACACGTGACGACCGAGGAAGCTGCCGTCCTTCGACAGCGGCTCGACCGGTCCGTCGACGTACACGTGCGCGTTCGGCAGTTCACGGCGGCCCTTGCCGGAGTACGCGAAGAGCACGCCGATGCCGCCGTCGATGTCGACCCACGAGTCCGCCTTGGTCGCACCGGTGCGCGCAGACAGCGCGTACAGCTCGTCCTTGCGCTCTGTCAGCGCGATCGCGAACTGCTTCAGCAGCAGTGCCCGCTGATGGAACGTCAGTTCGCCGAGCGACGGCTGACCGACGGTGCGCGCGTGCTCGACAGCCGCAGCGAGGTCGAGCCCGGCGGTGCTCACCCGCACGATCTCCTCGCCCGTCGAAGCATCCCGCACGACCGTCGCCTGCGCGTCCGCCGAAGGCTGCCACCACGCATCGCGCACGTAACTCGGCAGGATCGCGGTCTCCGTCGCCACGGTCATGGTGTCTCCCATTCGTAGAATCCTTCGCCGCTCTTGCGGCCGAGCTTTCCCTCGGCGACGAGGCGCCGCAGCAGATCCGGAGGAGCGAAGCGGTCGCCCAGCTCGGCCTGCAGCTCCTCGGCGATGCCGAGCCGCACGTCGAGCCCGACGATGTCGGTCGTGCGCAGCGGACCCATCGGATGCCGGTAGCCGAGCTCCATCGCGCGGTCGATGTCCTCCGCCGACGCGACGCCGGCCTCCAGCATCCTGATCGCCTCGAGCGCGAGCGCGACGCCGAGCCGGCTCGACGCGAAACCGGGGGAGTCGCGGACGACGATCGGCGTCTTGCCGATCATCTCTATCCACCCGCGGCCCGCATCCACGAGTGAGGGATCTGCCGCCGACCCGACCACGATCTCGACGAGTGCCGACGCCGGGACCGGATTGAAGAAGTGCAGGCCGAGGAACCGCTCGGGGCTGGTGAGAGCGGAAGCCAGTGCATCGATCGAGATCGATGACGTGTTCGACGCCAGCACGGCCTCGGGCGCCACCGCCTCCATGCGCCGAAGAGCATCTGTCTTGAGCGCACGGTCCTCCGGCACGGCTTCGATCGCGAGCTCGCATCCGGCGAATGCGGCGAGGTCGATGCCGACCGCGAGGGCGCTCTCCAACACCCGCGCATTCGCGGACGTCGCCCCGCGCTCGACCGAACGCGCGATGCTGTCGCGGATGCGGGCGGTCGCAGCATCCGCTGACGCGTCATCGCGCTCGACGACGACGACGTCGCATCCGGCGAGGAGGAAGGCGTGCGCGATGCCGGCGCCCATCCGTCCACCGCCGAGGACCCCGACCTTCACCGGCGCCCCTTCCGCTCGAGGAACTCGGTCATGCGCCGCATCTTCTCCGGGCTCTCGAACAACTCGGCCTGCAGGTCGCCGTCGATCGCGGGGTGCGCGTCGCGCGGCGCATGCAGTGCGGTCTTCGTGTGCCGGACGGCGAGGGGGTCGGCAGCGGCGATGCGGTCGGCGATCGCGTGCGCGGCATCCATCAGCTCCTCCGGGGAGTGGATGCTCGAGATGAGGCCTGCAGCGCGTGCCTCGTCCGCGTCGAGCGAGCGACCCGTCAGCAGCATCTCGGAAGCGAGTCCCTCGCCGACGATCTCGCGCAGGCGCCAGGTGGCGCCGGCCGCCGCCATGATTCCGAGGTTCGGCTCGGGATTTCCGATCCGCAGACGCGTCGTGGCGATCCGGATGTCGGCCGCGTACGCGAGTTCGGCGCCGCCGCCGAGGGCGTAGCCGTCGAGGGCGGCGATCACGGGCATGGGCAGGTCGTGGATGCGGATGAACGCCATGGCGTTGATGCCGCGATGCGCATCCTCCGCGCGCCGGGCTCGCAGCTGGGCGATGTCGGCTCCTGCGGCGAAGTCTTCGCCGGCTCCCGTGAGGATCAGGGTGCGCGGGGCTGCCTCGAGTTCGGCGCACAGCACGTGCAGCGCGTCGATCATCTCGCGGTCGATCGCGTTGCGCTTGTCGGGACGGTTCAAACGCGCGACGACGCGGTCAGTGCGGTGTTCGATGAGCAGGGGGTCGCCGGTGGGCGGGACCTGGTCCATCGGACCTCCTGACGTCGTCGTCGGCTCGTCGGTATTTTCTGACCGTTCGTTCAGTAATAGGGTATGACATGGACGCCCACCGCGGCAATCAGGATGCCGACGCCGACGCGCGTGCCAGGATGGATGCCGTGCCAGCCCCCGATCAGACACCGGTCCGCCGAGGCCGCCCCGGCTACGACCGGGACCGAATGCTCGAGATCGCGGTCCAGGTGTTCATCGAGCAGGGCTACGACGCGACATCGGTGGCGTCGCTGGCCGAGCGGCTCGGGCTGTCGAAGTCGGCGTTGTACCACCACTTCTCCTCGAAGGAGGAGCTGCTCGAGGTCGCGCTGGACGAGGCGCTCGGCGGTCTCGAAGGCGTGCTGGCGGATGCCGAAGGCGGATCCGCCCGCGAGCGGCTCGAGCACGTGCTGCACGGCGCCGTGCTCGTTCTCGTCGACAAGATCGCCTACGTGACGCTGCTGCTGCGGGTGCGGGGCAACAGCGAGGTCGAGCGCGCGGCGCTGGAGCGCAGGCGCGCCTTCGACCGTCGCGTCACGGCGCTCGTGCGCGCAGCGCAGGACGAGGGGACGGTGCGCAGCGACATCGATCCCTCGGTCGCCACCCGACTGCTGTTCGGCATGGTCAACTCGATCGTCGAGTGGTACCGGCCGAGCGGCGGCGAGGGTGGCGCGGAGTTGGCAAGCGACGTGCTCGCGGTGGCGTTGGACGGGTTGAGGGCCCGGTAAGGAGCCGATCCGCCCTCCCGGAATCAGGACCTGCGTCCGAGATCAGGAGGAATCTGCAGAATCGTCCTGATGCGGGGGTGTTCTCCTGATCTCGGACCGGGATGCGAGCCTTACGCCGAGGCGATGACCGTCTCGGCCAGCGGACGGCGGACGCGAGGCGCAGCCTCACGCTGCTGAAGCTTCTCCGACAGTGCCGTGGCATCGCCGAGCTCGCCGAGGGCGATCACCGAGACCGGGGTGAAGCGGTCCTCGACACCGGGCAGGGCCTGCAGCGCATCGCGCTCGACACCGCCCATCTGATGCACGAACAGACCATCGGCGTGCGCCTGCACCGAGAGGTGTGCGACGGCCTGGCCCAGGTCGTACTGCGCCCACGGGTGCGGGTTGCCGTCGGCATCCGCTTCCTCGGCGAAAGCGGCGATCAGCACCTGCGCAGCGCCCGCCCACTCGCGGTTGAAGCCCATGAGAGCACCCTCGATCGCGGCGTGCAGATCGGTGCCGCGTCGAGCGACGACGAACCGCCACGGCTGCGTGTTGCTGGCCGACGGCGCCCACCGTGCCGCCTCGAGAGCGGCCATCAGCTTGTCCTCGTCGATCGGCGACGACGGGTCGAACGCGCGCGGACTCCACCGCGCGGCGAGGACGTCGAGGACGGGGACGGAGGTGGATGCGGTGCGCTCGAGAGTGGACGTGCTCATGGGTGCCTTTCGGGGTCGAAGCCTGTGCCGACCCCGTCGTCCGCGTTCAGCAGTCTAGAACGCATCTATGCGGGCACATATTTCCCTGTCATGCGGCGACATGATCGTCCTCGCATCCCTCAGCCGCGCAGCGCCTCGCGGAACTTCACCCGCGCCCCCATCTTCAGCAGCGAGTTCTCATAGATCTTGGCGCCGAGCGCGATGACGACGACGCACGCGACGAGCATGATCACCAGCGACAGCAGCGGCTCCCACCACTCGGCCTCGTTGAAGAACAGGCGGATCGGCATCCCGACCGGCGCCGAGAACGGCACGTACGAGAGCACCGTCATCACGACCGGATTGTCGCCGAAGAAGATCACGAGGAAGTACGGGATCATCGTCAGATACATCACCGGGGTCATCGTGGCGCCGACGTCCTCCTGGCGCGACACCATCGACCCCGCCGCCGCGAACATCGCCGCGAGCAGGATGAACCCGAACAGGAAGAACACGGCGAACCAGACGACCGGGCCGCCGAGGCCGGCGAGGATCTCGGTCTGCCCGGTGACGATGAGCCCGACCGTTCCGACCGCTACGAGCAGCAGGATCTGCGAGATCGCGAGGATCGTGTTGCCGATCACCTTTCCGGCCAGCAGCACCCGTGCGGGGATGCTCGAGAGCAGGATCTCGATGACGCGGGTCTGCTTCTCCTCCACGACGCTCGTCGCGATCGGAGTCCCGAACATCATCGCGGCCATCATGAACACCAGCCCGAAGGCGATGCCGAGCAGATAGCGCAGCGGGCCGGGAGCGGCATCGGGGCTGAGCAGTTCGACCTCGGGCGTCACCGACAGCGCCATCAGAAGTTCCTGCGGAGCCTCCTCGTCGGCGATGATGACGATCCCGGTCGCAGACGACGCGTCGTCGACGACGGCCGCATCGACCTCGCCGGACTCGACGAGGGCCGCCGCGGCATCCCGATCGCCGACCTCGGTCACGTCGTACCCGCCGAGATCCTCCAGGGCGGATGCCGCCCCGGCCGTGGCCGCGACCGGCGTCGACGACGGATTGGCCGACGAGACGCCCGCCCAGATCACGCCCGCCAGGACGATCAGCAGCAGAATGCCGGTGGAGATGAGATAGGCCTTGCTGCGCAGCTTCGTGCTCAGCTCGCGCTCGGCGACGAGCCAGATGCCCTGGGCGCTGGAGACGGCGGCAGGAGACGCGTTCACTGGATGACCTCCTTGAAGATCTGGGCGAGGGTGGGATGCTGCGGGCCGAACCGGCTGACGTCGCCGTCCTGCATGGCCCGGCGCAGAACGCGCTGCGCGATCGCGGGGTGCTCGGCGTCGAACACGGCGCTGCCGCCCTCGAAGTCGACGACGCTGACGCCGGGCTCATCGCGCAGCCAGCCGACGTCGCCCGTGCCGCTGAGCTCCCATCGGGGAGCTGCGAACTGCTCGCGCAGCTCGTCGCGGGCGCCGGCCGCACGGATCGTGCCGCCGGCGATGATGACGAGGTCGTCGCACAGCCGCTCGACGACGTCGAGCTGGTGCGACGAGAACAGCACCGACACCCCGCGCGACGCGCGCTCCTGCAGCACCCCCGCGACGGTCTCGACGGCGATCGGGTCCAGACCCGAGAACGGCTCGTCGAGGATGAGCACCTCCGGTTCGTGGACGAGGGATGCCGCGATCTGGGCGCGCTGCTGGTTGCCCAGCGACAACGTCTCGATGTTGTCGTTCAGCCGCTCCTCGAGCCCGAGCTCGCCGAGCAGGGCGGTCGCCTTGGCGGTGGCATCCGCCTTGGAGAGTCCGTGCAGCCGCGCGAAGTACACGATCTGCTCGAGCACCTTCATCTTCGGGTACAGGCCGCGCTCCTCGGGCATGTAGCCGAACTGGCGGCGGATGTCGCCGGTGAGCTCCGAGCCGCCGAGGGTGACGCTGCCGCCGTCCGCGACGAGCAGGCCGAGGATGATCCGCATCGTCGTCGTCTTGCCGGCGCCGTTGCCGCCGACGAAGCCGGTGAGCTGGCCGGCGCGTACGGGGAAGGAGATGTCGTCGAGCACGCGCCGTGAGCCGTAGCTCTTCGTGACGCCCTGCAGCTGGAGGGTTCCTGTCATGCCTCCACGCTAGGGACCGGACCGCCGTGGCGGCATCCCCCCTGCGGCGGATATCGCAGGTCACCCCAGGGGCGGACTCAGCGTCGGAAGGTCAGCACCGCGCGCACGGCGAGTCCGGCGACGAGGGCCCAGAACGCTGCGCTGATGCCGGCGAAGGACACTCCGGATGCCGCGATGAGGAAGGCGACGATCGCCGGCATCCGCTCGCTCGGGTCGGCGACGGCCTGGTGCACCGCGGAGCCGAGCGCGGCGAACAGCGCCACTCCGGCGACGGCGGGGATCACGGCGGCGGGCGCGAGTGCGACCAGCGCCGCGAACGCCGCAGCGCACGGGCCCAGTACGAGGTACGAGACACCCGTCGACACCCCGGCCACCCAGCGGCGCTTCGGATCGGGGTCGGCGTCGGGAGCTGCGGCGAGCGCCGCACTGATCGCGGCGAGGTTGATGCCGTGGCCGCCCGCCGGGGCGCCCAGAGCCGTGCCGATGCCGGTCACGAACATCGCCGGCCGCCACGGCACCTCGTATCCGAAGCTGCGCATGATCGCGACGCCCGGCACGTTCTGCGACGCCATCGTGACCACGAACAGCGGCAGGGCGATCCCCACGACAGCCCCGATCGTGAAGGTCGGCGCAGTCAGCTCCAGGCGCGGCACGAGCAGACCGGCGTCCACCGCGGCGCCGCTGCGGACCGTGTCGACTCCCACGACGATCGCCGCGGCGACGAACGCCAGCGGCACCGCCCACCGCGGGGCGAACCGAGCGACGACCAGCCAGGTGAGCAGCACCGGCAGCACTCCCCACGGGTTCTCCGCGATGCCCAGGATCGGCGCGAGACACAGCGGCAGGAGCACGCCCGCGAGCATCGCCTGGGCTATGGATGCCGGAATCTGTGCGATCAGGCGGCCGAAGCCGGGCCATAGTCCCGCGAGAATCGTGAGGGCGGCTACCAGCAGGAATGCCCCGATGGCCGCCGGCCACCCGCCATCGACGACACCCGTCGCTGCGAGCAGCGCGGCTCCCGGCGTCGACCAGGCGACTGTGATCGGCATCCGATACCGCCATGCGAGCGCGATGCACGACAGGCCCATCGTGATGCTCAGGGCGAGCAGACCGCTGGCGGCTTCGCCCGGCGATGCGCCGACCGCGGAGAGCCCGGTGAGCACCACGGCGAACGAACTGGTGAACCCGACGAGCGCCGTGACGACCCCGGCCATGATCGGCCGGGACACCGGTGCGGGCATCTCGCTCATAGGCCGAGCGTATCGGGCCGGTTCAGGGACTTCGTATCCAGAGGAATAGTGCCGGGGACAGGTTCGACTCGTCGCCTCCGGCTGCTCGCTCACCCCGCTTCGTCTCGCTCCGCTCGCTCAACGACCCGCCAGAGCTCTCTTCGCGGGTCATTCATTCCAGCAGTCGCCAGCCCAGACGTTCGGATGCCGTGCGGTCGAACGTCACCGTCTCGGTCGCGCCGAACTGCTCCATCGTGACCTGGATCAGGGCGTCCGCGAAGTCCGCGCCCTCCTCGGCGAGGTGAAGCGCTCGCACGACGCCCTCGCCGTCGTCGAACTCGAGGGTGTCGCTCTCGATCAGACGTCGGATGACCCCGAGACAAGCCGGCTTGTCGAATCGGCGCCCGCGCGCGAGCACCCAGTACACCTCGGCCAACGTGACGAACGTGATGAAACCCGGGGAGTCCTTGGTGAGGCTCGAGAGCGCCTGCTGGGCAAGTGGCGTCTGCTCATCGTGATCCTGCAGCACCGCCCGCAGGATCACGTTCGTATCGATGCCGGTCAGTGATCCGTATGGGAACACCTCAGCCCTCCATCCCGCGCATGCCGCTCTCCGCGCCCCCCTCGGCAATCGCGTCATTGATCTCTTCGATCGTCATGGCCGGCACGCCGGGCTGGTGAAGCATGCCGAAGAGATCCTGGATCTTCCCGGTGCGCGGTACCACGTTGTACTGCCCGTTCGGCAGCTTCACGAACATCACCTTCGATCCGGGGACGAGCCCCAGGTCTTCTCGCACGTCCTTGGGCACGGTGATCTGCCCCTTGCTCGTCATCGTTGCAGTGGACACGGCCTTCTCCGATTCCTTGCGTTTCGGAATCGATCTTACCGGGGAGTCATCCGAAAGGAAGTGGCTACGCCAGCCCACCCCGCAGGGCCAGCACCACCGCCTGCACCCGGTTCGCGCGCGCCGAGCTTGTGCAGGATGCGCGAGACGTGCGTCTTCACGGTCGCCTCGCCGATGAACAGCCGTGCGGCGATCTCGGCGTTGCTCATCGCCTCGGCCATGAGCGCGAGCACCTCGGCCTCACGATCGGTGAACGGCTCGGCGAGCTCGACAGGCGCGGATGCCGGCGTCGCCTGACCCTCGCGTGGCGACGAGGCGTAGCGTTGAACGACACGACGCGTCACTTCCGGCGCCAGCATCCCGTCGCCCGCCGCCAGCACGCGGACGGCTGAGACGAGGTCCTCCGGACTGCTGTTCTTCAACAGGAAACCGCTTGCGCCGGCGTCCAGCGCGCTGAACAGGTAGTCGTCCCGATCGAACGTCGTCACGATCGCGATCGACGCGTGCACCTCAGGATCGGCGACGATGCGGCGGGTGGCTTCGATGCCGTCCATGTCGGGCATCTGCACATCCATGCTGACGACGTCAGGTCTGAGGGCGGATGCCTGCGCCACCGCCTCGGCGCCTGTCGCGGCCTCGCCGACCACCGTGATGTCCGGCTGGCTGTCGAGGATGGTCCGGAACCCGGCCCGCAGCATCGCGTGATCGTCGACGAGCAGCACGCGGATCGGGTCGCTCACGAGATCGCTCCCGTCAGAGCCGGTGCGGTGAGCGGCACCTGCACACGCACCCGCCAGCCGCCCCGCTCGCGCGGCGCCGACTCGATCACGCCGCCGGAGGCGAGGGCGCGCTCGCGCATGCCGAGCTGCCCCAACCCTGGTCGCGGTGTGAGCACCCGGCGACCGGTGTTGACGATCTCGAGCTCGACCTCGCGCTCGGTGTAACGCAGGCGCACATCCGCGGTGGCGGCGGGGCCGGCGTGGCGGCGCGCGTTCGTGAGCGACTCCTGCGCGATCCGGTACAGGCTCACCTGCACGACCGACGGCACGGGGCGCTCCTCGCCGACCGTGGTGAACGCGGTCGGTAGCCCGGCGGCGGAGGATGCCGCGGCGAGCTCGGGCAGGTCCGAGAGTCCGACCGTCGACGGGGCGTCGTCTGCTTCGGTATCCGACGAGCGCAGCGTCTCGAGCAGGTGCCGCAGCTCGCCGATCGCCTCGCGCGCCGAGGTCTCGATGCCGCCGAGCAGCTCCTTCGACTTCTGCGGGTCCTGATCGATGACCATGCGCGCGGCGCCCGCCTGCACGCCCATCACCGACACGTGGTGAGCGACGACGTCGTGCAGCTCGCGTGCGATTCGCACCCGCTCGAGCGCGACGGCCTGCGCGGCGGTCACCTCCCGCTCGCGCTCCAGGTCGGCCGTGCGTTGTTCGAGCGCCTGACGCTGCATGGCGGAGCGCCAGGCGTGCTCGCCGAAGAAGTACGCGCCGGCGAAGTACAGCACGTTGATCAGCAGGTTCAGAAGCATGAACGCGAGGTAGGGCGACATGGCGCCGGCGATCACGTCCTCCTCGCGGGCGGTGTCGATCGCGTCGCGGTACATCGTGATCAGGAGCCACGCGAACATCCCGACGATGATCGCGAGGCGCACGATCATCGCGGCGCGGCGGTTCGCCATCCATGCCCCCACTGTGTACAGGGCGATGAACACGGCGATGTTGCCGGCGTAGATCTCTGGCAGATGGAGGGTGACCGAGACGAAGTACGCCACGGAGACGAGGATCGCGACGGGTGCCGGCCACACGCGCCGGAATGCCAGTGGTGCGGACACCACCGCGAGGTAGATCAGGGCCTGCCACAGCGGAGCCTGGTCGTCGCCGTAGATCTCGGAGATCGCCGACAGGGCTGCGCTGATGACACCGGCGACGAACACGACGACGGCCAGCAGTGCGTCGGCCTGACGCTGGCGCGGCGTCAGTGCGCGGGATGATGCGGACATGTCTCAACGGTACGGGGGAGGGGATGCCGCGGCATCCGCCCTGCGAGGGATTCTGCGGCCCGTGCGCACCGGCACGATGGCAGCTGAGCGTCAGGCGAAGATCATCGGCATGTCGTCGTCGTCCTCGGCAGCGCCGAAGGCGAGGTCGACGACCACCGGGACGTGGTCGCTGGGCTGCTCGCCCTTGCGCTCGTTGCGATGGATGGATGCTCCGGTCACGGCGTCCGCCAGCGCACGCGAACCCAGGATGAAGTCGATGCGGATGCCCTCGTTGCGCGGGAACTTCAGGCGCTGGTAGTCCCAGTACGTGAATCCCTCGGGCAGGAGGGGGCGGACGACATCGGTGACGCCGGCATCCTTCAGTGCGAAGAACGCCTCCCGCTCCTGCGGTGAGACGTGCGTCGAGACGCCCTCGACGATGTCGGGGTCGCCGTTGTCCTCCGGGAAGGGGATGATGTTGAAGTCTCCGACGAGCGCGAGCGGCAGATCGGGCTTCGCCTGCAACTCGGCGGCCGTTGCCTTGCGCAGCTCGTCGAGCCAGTGCAGCTTGTACGCGTAGTGCGGGTCGTCGAGTGAGCGGCCGTTGGGCACGTACAGGCTCCACACCTTCATGCCGTCGATCGTCGCGCCCAGCGCGCGCGCCTCGAGCGGAGCATCCGGGCCCTCGTGGCCCTTCGCGAAGCCCGGCATCCCCGCGAACGAAGTTTCGACATCGGTGATCGGCAGGCGGCTGGCGATCGCGACGCCGTTCCACTGGTTCAGACCGTGCGCCTCGACGTGGTACCCGGCCGCCTCGAACGGCTCATAGGGGAACTGCTCCGGCTTGCACTTGATCTCCTGCAGTGCGAGCACGTCGATGTCTTCGCGGACGGCGAAGTCGACGGCGCGCGAGACGCGGGTGCGAATCGAGTTGATGTTCCAGGTGGCCAGACGCATGGCATCCAGCCTACGGGCGGGGTCGGACGTTCGACGCCCACCCAGCCTCAGCGCTCCGCGGGATCCGCCGTCCCCATCAGCACGCCGCGCGCGAGCGTGTGGAAGTGGCGGTTGAACCCGAGCGTCGCCGGCGTCTCATCGCCGTCCAGGTCGAGCTTGTCGACGTCGAGGGCGTCGACGACGAAGAAGTAGCGGTGGACGCCGGTGCCCTCCGGCGGTGCCGCTCCGATGTACTGCTTCAGGCGGGCCTCGTTCGGCAGGACCTTCGCCCCGGCGGGCAATGCGGCGACGGCACCGGTGCCGCTGGGCAGCACGGTCGTGTCGGCCGGCAGATCGAACGCGGCCCAGTGCCAGAACCCGGATCCGGTCGGAGCATCCGGGTCGAAGCACGACACGGCGAAGCTCTTGGTGCCCTCCGGCGCCTGCGACCACTGCAGGCCGGGCGAGCGGTCTTCGCCGCCGCGACCGGCCGACCAGGCGAACAACGGCAAGGGGCCGCCGGCCTCGAAGTCGGGGCTGGTCAGCTCGAGGGGCGCGAAGTCGCGGAGCGTGGCCAGTTCGGCATAGGGGTCGTACGAGAACATGGATCTCCTCCCGTTGTGGGTCCATCGCCACGATAGCGTCACCGCCATACACTGGATGCCGTGACTCTCGAAGCCGACCGCCAATCCCTGCTCGCTCTGATCAAGGATGAGGCGGTGTTCCACGGCGACTTCACCCTCTCGAGCGGCAAGAAGGCGACGTACTACGTCGACATGCGCAAGCTCACCCTCGACCATCGCGCAGCTCCCGCGATCGGCCGGATCATGCTCGACCTCATCGGCGACCTCGACGTCGTCGCCGTCGGCGGTCTCACCCTCGGTGCCGACCCGATCGCGAACTCCGTCATGCACGCGTCGGTGCAGACCGACCGCCCCCTCGACGCCTTCGTCGTGCGCAAGGAGCCCAAGGACCACGGCCGCGGCCGCCAGATCGAGGGCGCGGATGTCGCAGGCAAGCGCGTCATCGTGCTCGAGGACACGTCGACGACCGGGCAGTCCGCGCTCAAGGCCGTCGAGGCCCTGCGCCGCGAGGGAGCCGAGGTGGTCGCCGTCGCAGTCATCGTCGATCGCAAGACCGGTGCCCAGGCGGCGATCGAGGCCGAGGGGCTGCAGTGGCTGGCCGCCTTCGACCTCGATGACCTCGGACTCGACCCGCAGTGACCGAGAAGCAGGTCGCGCTCGCGATCGACGTCGGCGGCACGAAGCTTGAAGGCGCTCTCGGCACCTCTG
>NZ_CAHJXQ010000011.1 GCF_903645325.1 Microbacterium tenebrionis | reverse complement strand
CCGGTATCGGGACGTATGCGTTGCGTCAGTCGGACATCGATCGCGGGTACGTCGAGAACACTGCGCACGTGGCTGCCGAGTCGCCGGACGGACAGACCGTCCGCGCCGACACCAAGACGGTGCGCATCGACACGGTCCTTCCCGCGCCCGCGCTCGCCGTCACGAAGGACGGCACGACCGCCGGCAGCGGCGGGGTCGGCGATCTCGTCCGGTACACGTTCTCGATCAGCAACACCGGGAACGTCACGATGTCGGGGGTCGAGCTCTCCGACAGCAAACCGGGCGTCTCGGTACCAGAGATCGAGTGGCCGGGCGTCGTCGGTGTGCTGGCGCCGAACGAGACCGCGACCGCGACGGCCGAGTACACCATCACGCAGGCCGATGTGAACGCCGGGCAGGTGCTCAACACGGCATCCGCCACGGGGACGACTCCCCGCGGCGGATGGGTCACGGCATCCTCGCCCGAGAGCGTCGTCCCGACCGAGGCGGCGGCGCCGTCGATCGTCGTCACGAACTCGGGTGCCCTCGCTCCTGGATCCGCCGGCAAGGCGGGCGATGTCATCACCTGGACGTACACGCTCGAGAACACCGGCAACGTGACGCTCTCGTCGTCGAGCCTGGCCGATTCGCTGCCGGGCGTCGACGACCCGACCTACCTGTGGCCGGGCGAGGCAGGGGTGCTCGCTCCCGGGCAGAAGGTCACGGCGACGGCGACGTACACGCTCACGCAGGCGGATGTCGACGCCGGCGCAGTGACCAGCATCGTCACCGGAAGCGGCATGCCTCAGGTCGGCGCTCCTGCGACCGCGACGGCACCCGCCACTGTGGCGATCGCCTCCGATGCGGGCATCGACCTCGTGAAGACCGGCCGGCTCGAGCAGCCAACGCAGAACGCGGCGGGCGATGCCGTCGAGTTCGGATTCCGCATCGAGAACACCGGCACGGTGACCCTGCGCGACGTCGCGATCACCGACACCCTGCCCGGGCTCGAGCCGATCCGGATCACCTGGCCGGCCGCGACGGGAGTCCTCGCGCCGGGGCAGGTGGCCACCGGAACTGCTGCGTACGCCATCAGCCAGGACGACGTCGACCGCGGCACGGTCGAGAACACGGCATCCGTCAGAGGTACCACGCCCGGCGGGGAGACCGTCGGCGACAGCTCGACGATCACGCCGATCGCGACCGCTGCGCACGCACCCTCGGTGACGATCGTCAAGGGCGGCTCGTACGCGAGCGGCTCGGGCGGCGCCGGCAGCGTCATCGAGTACACGTTCGACGTGACCAACAACGGAAACGTCACGCTTCGCCTGATCCGCGTGGCCGATGAACTCCTGGGCCGCTCCGCACCGGTTCTGGCGTTCCCCTCCGCCGCCGGAGTCCTCGCCCCCGGCGAGACCGCGCAGGGAACCGCGCGCTACACGGTGACGCAGGCGGACGTCGACTCCGGCTCGGTGACCAACGTCGCGGCCGTGTCCGGCACCGCTCCGGACGGCGACGGGATCTCGGCGCAGTCCGACCCCGTGGTCATCGGAACCGACCCGCAGACGCCCCCTGCCGACGCGATCCGCACGACTCAGACCGCGCGCCTCGCCGACGGCGACACGGGCATGCTCGGCGACACGATCGAGTACGTCTTCGAGATCCGCAACACCGGCAACACCACGTTGACCGATGTCGTCCTCGACAACACCGTGCCGGGCCTGACCGGGTTCGAGTACACCTGGCCCGACCCGGCCGCCCCCGGGCGCCTGCTTCCCGGTCAGTCCGCCATCATCCGCGCGACCCACACGGTCACACAGGCCGATGTCGACGCCGGTGAGGTGCGCAACACCGCGACCGGCTCCGCGACGCGCCCGCGCGGCGGAGACGTGAGCGACACGTCGACCGAGACCGTCGTCCCCCTGGTCGCAGCGACGAGCGGGCTCGCGGTCGCCAAGACCGGCACGCGCAACGGAGACGGCACTCCGGGAACGACGATCACGTACGACTTCGTGATCACCAACGTCGGCCAGGTCACGACCAGCGGCGTAGTGCTCACGGACGATCTGCCGGGTATCGGCCCGATCACTTACGGCGCGTGGCCCGGCGCGGACGGTGTGCTCGCACCGCAGCAGTCGGTCACGGCGTCGGCCGAGTACACGATCACCCAGGCCGACCTGGATGCCGGTGCGGTGCGCAACACAGCCACCGCCACGGGGCAGAAGCCGAACGGCGACGCCGTCACGGGGGCCTCTCCTGAGGCCGTCGTGCCGACGGCCGATCGTGCCCCGCACATCGACCTGACGAAGACCCAGGAGCTCGCACCGGGCGCGACAGGGCGCCCGGGTGACGTCGTGCAGTTCGCCTTCACGGTCACGAACGACGGCAATGTCACGCTCACCGGCGTCGTGCTCGGCGATGCCCAGAACGGGATCTCGGATCTCGGCATCCGGTGGCCGGGGGAGCCGGGCGTGCTGGCGCCGGGGCAGACGGCGACCGCCACGGCCTCGTACCGGCTGACGCAGGCCGACGTGGATGCCGGCGGGGTATCCTCGACAGCGACCACCAGCGGCAGCGGTGGCGGCACGACCGTGAGCGATCGCGCGACGGGCTCGACGCCGATTGCTGCGGCGCCCGCGCTCACGCTGGACAAGACCAGCTCGGTCTCGCCGGCGCCTCAGCAGGGAGCCCGCGTCACCTACACGTTCACCGTGGTCAACACCGGCAACGTCACGCTCCACGACGTGTCGGTCACCGACGAGATGCTGCGTCTGAGCGATCTCACCGCGCACTGGCCCGGCGCCCCCGGCGAACTCGCACCGGGTCAGGAGGCGCGCTTCACGGCCGTCTACGTCATCACACAGGCCGATGTCGATCGTGGATCGATCGTCAACACTGCGACTGCGACCGGAACCCCGCCCACGGGGGCGCCCGTGCAGGCCGAGGACGAGAACACCCTCGCCGTGCCACACCGCTCAGCTGTCGCGCTCGACATGGGCATCGCCGTCAAGAGCGGTCAGCAAGGCTTCGCGGGCGACACGCTCGTGTTCAGCTACGCGGCGACCAACACCGGCACGAAGACGCTCACGAACGTCACGATCACCGACCTCTACCCGGGGCTGTCCGGGCTCACGTACACCTGGCCGGGCGTGCCGGGCGTGCTCCTGCCGGGGCAGACCGTGACGGCCACCGCGACGGTGACGATCACGGCGGCCATGGAGGGCACCGTGGTAGCGTCGCATGCCGTGGTGACCAGCACCGAGATCGACACCGAGATCCAGGTGCGCGACGAGGCATCCGCATCGACCGAGTTGCCGGCTCGCCCGCCGTGGGGCGGTCTTCCGCTCACGGGCGGCGACCCCGCACCGTACGCCGCGGCTGCGGCGGCGCTGCTGCTGGCCGGCCTCGTACTCCTGCTCGTCCGCCGTCGCCGCGAGCAGAACACAGACTCCGCATCCTGATCCACCCGTGAAAGGCCACACCATGCAGTCCCAGACACCTCGCGCAACCCTCCGTGCGACTCTCAACCGTCGGTCGATCGGTGTGCGTGCGGCGGGCGCAGGCGCTGCCCTGCTGCTCGGCGTCGTCGGACTCAGTGCCTGCACCAATGGCGACAGCGAGCCGTCGCCGTCGCCGTCCGCGAGCTCCACTCTGACCCCCGGCATCACCGACATCACCGACACGCCCGGATCCGGCGAGAACCTGGTGGGCGCGCTCGCCGACGCCACCGTGTCGACGTGCAAGCTCGGCGACGGCAGCTGGACGGTCGATGGCACCGTGAAGAACCCCACGAAGGATTCGGTCTCGTACCGGATCTACGTCTCGCTCCTCAACGAGGCCGGGGACACCCGTTCTCTCAGCCAGGTCGATGTCGACGGCGTCGGTGAGGGCGCTGAGGAGGAGTGGGCGACCACGGTCGATCTGACCGACGAGGACCTCACCTGCGTTCTGCGCGTCGAGCGCTACGCGGCAGCCGGCTGATCCCGGCTCAGACCTCGATCCCGGTGGACTCGTCGTTCACACCGGTGTTGTCGCCTCGGCGCGACTCGGTCGCGATCAGCCACACGATCGAGACGACGAGGGCGAGCAGCAGACCCAGCCCGACGTTCTGCAGGATCAGTCCGATCACGACGCCGAGGACGACCAGGGCGACGGTGCCGCCGAGCCAGATCCAGCGCTGTTTCGTGCGTGCAGACATGCCGTCAGCCTAGGGGATGCCGTGGCGCCTCACCGGCGACGGTGATCCTCCGGGGCGACGCGCGGGCCGCGGCGCGGTTCGATGAGACCGCTCGCGAGGATGAGGCGGACGACGCGCTGACGGTGCCCCGCCCAGGGAGCGAGGAGCTCCAGCATCCCCGCGTCGTCGGTGCGGGATCCGGTCAGGGCGTAGCCGACCTGATGGGCGAGGTGGTAGTCGCCGACGCTGACCGCATCGGGGTCGCCCAGGGCGCGGATGCGGGTCTCGGATGCCGTCCACGCGCCGATCCCGGGAAGGCTCACGAGCACGCGATCCCCATCTGCGCCGGTCGGGCCTGCGAGCACGGCGTCCGCGATGCGCCGGCCGCGCTCGGCTGCGCGGACGATCGTGCGCGACTGCGGAGGTTCGACGCCGGCGCTGTGCCAGGCCCACGAGGGGATGCCGCGCCAGCCGTCGATCGTCGGCGGGGCGAACATCGGCCGCGGGGTCGGGCCGGGGGCGCGTTCGCCGAATCGCGTGATGAGCACCCGCCAGGCACCGAATGCCTGGAAAGACGTGACCTTCTGCTCGATGATGGCGCTTGCGAGCGCATCGAAGACGAGATCGGTGCGGGTGAGGCGGGTGGGTGCCGGACGGCGGGGGACGTCGGCGAGATGCGGATGCCCTGCCGCCGTGAGGGATGCCGGGTCGAAGCCCGCGTCGTTGTCGGTGGCGCCGCAGAGGCGCGGGAGCTGCTCGACGGCCCAGTCGGATCCCGGGCCCCAGGCGGTGGCGTGGACGCCCTCGGTGCTCTGGCGCAGGGCCAGCGTCGCAACGCCCTCCGGAGTGCGGGCGGCGCGCCACAGGGTGGAGCCGGCGACCATCATCGTCGGGTCCTTCGGCCCGCGCATGAGCACGCCGACCGTGCGGAACAGGTTCAGGGGGTGCTGCGGGCGGTAGACCGTGTGCAGCGGCTGTGCGGCGTCGACGGGGTCGGTCGCGGCATCCGCTGTCAAGGTCATACGAACACCCTACGTCGCGGCGCTGACAACGCCGCGCGCAACGAGGTGGCGCGTATGGTGGTCACTTCGCGCGCGAGGCGATCACTTGCGACCCCTCCGCCGGGGGTGCGCCTCGATGCGTGGCGAGAGGTGGCGCGTATGGCGGTCACCAAAGCGGTTCGGTGACCATTCGCGGCCCCTGGCGCTGCCGCGTCACACTCAGAAGCGGTCGGGCGAGGGGGTGCCGTGGCCGTAGCGGATCACGACGTCGGCGTGGCGGTCGAACCGGTACCCGACGCCGCGGACGGTGCGCACGATGTCCTCGTAGCGGCCGAGCTTCGCGCGCAGTCGGCGCACGTGCACGTCGATCGTGCGCTCGCCGGGGGTCTCGTCCTCCGGAGCCTGCCACAGGGCGCCGACGAGCTCGGAGCGCTCGATCGTTCGGCCCTCGCGGAGCACGAGGTACTGCAGCAGCTCGAACTCCTTGTACGTGAACGCGGCCGACTCGCCGTCGATCAGCACGCGCTTGCGCGAGATGTCGACGGTGACGCCGTAGTCCTCGTTCTTCTCCTCGGTCTCGGTGGCGGCCTTCGCCCGGGCGATCGCGCCGGGCTCGTGCAGAGCGAGGCGAACGACGTCGAGGTCGCGTCCGCCCGAGCCGTGCGGTGCGAGAGCGACCGTGGCGTGCGTCTCGGCCTCGGGGGCGAGTTCGGCGAGCGTGCGGCGCAGCGCGTCGACGAGCAGGGGCAGGCTCACGCCGGCGCCCGCGGCCTTGATCTCATCCAGACCGACGTACAGGGCGAAGCCACGGGGCGAGCGGGTGGCGGGGAGATCTTCGGGCGTGGCCGGTGCGGCCGGCGCATCCTGTTCGACGAAACGCGGGACGGGACGCAGGTGCGGGGCGCGGGTGGAGGCGGGACGCTCGAGGAGGGCGATGTTCGACATGATGATGAAGTCCTTGGAAGGGTGAGCCGACGCGGCTCGGATGTGTTGCGAGAGTGACCCTGAAGGCCGAGAACAAGCACACGGGTAGGTGCTCGGGGCTCACGCTTCGCAGATGGCGAAGAGCGGAGCCGGACAGGTCAGCTGAGTGATCAGCGACACATTCGGCAACACATGCCAACGCAGCCGGGCATCATCATCCCGGTAGTCCCGTTCGCCTCCTGGGCGGACAAAGGGAGCGCGTTGGTGGTCATGGGGGGATTATGTCTGAGGATGACGCCCCGTGTCAAAACGAGTCCCGGGGTTACCGGGTGGCATAGCGTGGGTGCCATGACGGATTCGACGATGATCGAGGGTTTCCTCGTCACGGATGAGAAGGATGCATCGCGCTACACGCTCACGCGTGACGGTGCGCTCGTGAGCGTTCTCGACTACCGCGACGACGGCACGACGATCGCGCTGACGCGCGCCTTCACGATCCCGACGTTCCGCGGGCACGGCTACGCGGCCTGCGTCGTGAAGGGTGCCGTCGACGACATCGAGAGCCGCGGCGACCGGAAGGTCGACCCGGTCTGCTGGTACGTCGCCGAGTGGTTCGAGCAGAACCCCGAGCATCAGGGTCTGCTGCGCCGACGGTGACACGGTCGGCATGGCCTGAAAGGATGAGGTCATGAAGATCGCCGAGGCTCTGACCGCGCGGGCCGATCTGCAGCGCCGTATCGAGCAGCTGCGCGCCCGCATCACCGCGAACGCCCGATATCAGGAGGGCGAGGAGCCGGCCGAGGATGCCGCTGCGCTCCTGGGCGAGGCCGAGAAGGACCTCGCGAGGCTCCGCGAGCTGATCCGTCGGATCAACGCGACCAACGCCCGGCTCGATCTCGGAGCCGACGGCACCATGACCGATGCGCTCGCCGCCCGCGATGTTCTGCGCCTGCAGCACTCCCTGCTCGTGGACGCCGCGGCCGCAGCATCCGGATCGGGCAGCGGCTTCCGGCAGATGCGCTCGGAACTGCGCCAGATCGCGGCACTGCCCGTGGCGCAGCTGCGGGAGGCCGCGGACCGCGTGGCACAGGAGCTGCGCGAACTCGACAATCGCATCCAGGAGGCGAACTGGACGCACGACCTGGAGGAGTAGAGCGGAAGTCGGTAGCCACGACGAGGCGGACACACGCCCAGCCGGAGGGTCAAGTCCGGCACTGCAGGGCGGAGGGCAGCCCACGATCTCGCATCGCGCAGCCCCGCACCCCGCACATGTGAAAGCGCATCGCGCATTCCGCATCACCACGTGTCGATCGTCGAGGTGAGGGTCGGGTCAGGGGCCTTCCGCTCGTCGCGGCACGCCTCGGAGAGAATGTCCGAGGCCGTCCGTACCGTGTGAGTATGCGAATCCTGCACACCTCCGACTGGCACATCGGCCGCACCTTCCATGGCAACTCGACCATGGATGCGCTGGCCGAGGTGCTCGCAGCGCTGGTGCAGCAGGTGCGCGACCAGGCGGTGGATGTCGTGATCGTCGCCGGCGACGTGTTCGACTCGGCGACGCCGGCCGGGCCCGCATACACCCTGCTCGGCGACACGCTCGCAGCGCTCCACGACACCGGCGCTCGTGTGATCGTCACGAGCGGCAACCACGATTCGGCCGCGCGGCTCGGGTTCCAGGCCCGGTTGCTGCGCGACGGCATCCATGTGATCACCGACCCGCTCCACGCCGGCACTCCCGTGACGATCGACGACGCCGACGGTCCGGTGCACTTCTACGGCATCCCGTACCTCGAGCCGGCGATCGTCCGTCAACACTGGGACGGCGTCGCGCTCAAGACGCAGGCGCAGACCATGGCGCACGCGATGAACCTCGTGCGCGCCGGCATGGCCGCGCACAGCGGCCGGTCGGTCGCGATCGCGCATTGCTTCGCCGCCGGGGTGGATGCCACGGCCGGACTCGAGCGCGAGGTGCGCCAGGGCGGTCTCGACGTCGTTCCGCTCGAGGTCTTCGACGGCCCCGATTACGTCGCGCTCGGCCACATTCACGGGCGCCAGAAGCTCAGCGAACGGGTTCGCTATGCCGGCGCCCCGCTGCACTACAGTTTCGGCGAGCAGCACAAGCAGCGCGGATCCTGGCTCATCGACCTCGACGCGTCGGGGCTGGCCTCTGCCGAGTGGCTCGAGCTGCCCGTCCCGCGCCGCCTGGTGACGCTCACCGGCACCCTCGACGAGATCCTCTCCGCCGAGAACGTTGCGGCGCATGCCGACGACTGGGTGTGCGCGGTCTACAGCGACGCGCTGCCGCAGGCCGAGCCGATGCGCCGTCTCAAGGAGCGCTTCCCGCACTGCGCGATGGTGCAGCACGCCCCGGCAGGTAGTACCGGCGACCAGGTCGAGCACTCGTATGCCGCGCGGCTGAAAACGGCTGTGACCGACACCGAGCGCATCGAGGCCTTCCTCGTGCACGTGCGCGCGGGGCAGGGGCCGACGGAGCGCGAGAGCGAACTCATCCGCGAGGTGCTCGATGAGCGCGTCATCGCGGAGGCTCTCGTCTAGTGCGCCTCCACCGTCTCGAGATCGAGGGTTTCGGGCCCTTCCTCGCCCGACAGATCGTCGACTTCGACGCGTTCGCCGACGACGGCATCTTCCTTATCGCGGGGCGCACCGGTGCAGGCAAGTCCAGCATCCTGGACGCCGTCTGCTTCGCCCTCTACGGATCCGTCCCGCGCTACGAGGGCGGCGACAAGCGCCTGCGCAGCGACCACTGCGAACCCGACGACCGCAGTGAGGTCGTCGTCGAGTTCAGCACGGGTGCCGGGCGGTATCGGGTGACGCGATCGCCCGAGTACCTGCGCCCGGCGAAGCGGGGTGGCGGGCTCACGAAACAGAACTCCGCCGTGCAACTGGATGCCTTCATCGACGGGGGCTGGGTCACTCTCGCCGCGAAGGAGAAGCGCGTCGCCGATGAGCTGGACGGGATCGTCCAGCTCAGCCGTGAACAGTTCCTGCAGGTGATCCTGCTGGCGCAGAACAGGTTCGCCCGGTTCCTGCTCGCCGACAGCAAGGAGCGACAGGCATTGCTGCGGCGGCTCTTCGGCACCGAGCGCTTCGAAGACGTGCAGGCGCGGTTCGACGAGCGCAGGCGGGCATCCGAGAACGCGCTGGCCGGGGCCTCTGCGCGGGTGGACGCCCGGATCGACGAGGCCGAGCGTGTCGTCACGGACGGCGAGCTGTGGGGCGATGCAGGGACTGCCCCGGAGTCGGTGGCGACGGCGGAGCGGATCGAGGCGCTGCGGGCGGCCCTCGGCCGCGCCGAGTATCGGGTGGAGCGCCGGACAGCGGAGCGCGATGACGCCGAGAAGGCGCTTCAGAAGGCGGAGTCCGCGCTGACAGCCGTTCGCGAGGATCGCGCGGCCCAGCAGGAGCGCGATCGTGCGCGAGATGCTCTGGCGCAGCTCGACGCCGAGCAGCCCGCGATCGATGAGGCCCGCCGCGCGCTGGACCGCGCGCGGGCGGCCGAAGCGCTGAGAGCGACGATCGCTGCGGCGAGCCGGGCGGAGTCCGCGCGCGATGCCGCCGTGGTCGCGGAGAGCGCGGCGCGCGCTGCGTGGGACGCGACGGGAGCCGAACTCGACGAGGTCTCAGCGGAGACGCTCGACGCCTGGGCGGCCGAGCGTACGCGCGAGAGCGGAGCCTGGGCGCGAGCGGCCGAGCTCGAAGGCGGCCGAACCGCGCTGCGTGCCGAGATCGAGGGCGCCGAGACCGTCGTCGAAGCGGCGACGGCGCGCGTGGCGGAGGGCGACGAGCGCGCACAGCGCTTCCCGAACGGTTGGCCGAGCTCACCGCGCCGCGACCGGGCCAGGCGCAGCGCCGACCGCACCGACGATCTCGCCCGAGCGCTGGCATCCGCCGGAGCTCGCCGTGATGCCGCCGCCGAGGCTGCACGGATCATCGGTGAGCTCGAGTCGGCCGATCGAGAACTGGCCGAGGCGAGCACCGTTCTCGCCGAGGCCCAGACCGCGCTCGCCCAGCTGCGCCGCAGACGCCTGGACGGCTTCGCCGGCGAGCTGGCGACCGCGCTCGTCGCCGGAGAGCCCTGCTCGGTGTGCGGATCGACCGAGCACCCTGCGCCCGCCGTGCACACCGACCCGGTATCAGCCGAGGATGTCGAGCGCGCGGAGCGCGAGCGGGATGCCGCGCAGACGGCCGAGCGCGCGGCCCAGACGCGCAGTGCCGAGCTGGCCTCGAGGCTCTCCGCGGCGGTGGCGATCGCCGCCGGGCTCGGCGTCGATGCCGCGGAGTCCGAGGTCGCCGCGGCCGGCGACGCCCACGCGGCGGCCGTCGCGGCGGGGGCCGAGCTCGCGGCGCTGGACGAGCAGATCGCGCAGGCGACAGCCGCGACATCGGCCCTCGCGCAGGAGCGCGAGGACGCGGCGGCGGCCCTGGCCGCTGCCCGTGAGGCGCTGGCGCTGCTCGCGCAGCGCGAGCAGGACGCGGCGACGCAGATCGCCGACGCACGCGGTGCCTTCGGGACGGTGGCCGAGCGCATCGCGCACGTCGGCGGGCAGGCGTCGGCCGCGCGCACGCTCGCATCGGCGCTGACCGAGCGCGCGCGGATCGAGCAGGAGTTCGCCGAGGCGAAGCGCGAACAGGATTCCGCGCTCACCGCCTCCGATTTCGATGATGCGACCGCGGCGCGAACGGCGATGCGCTCCGCAGCCGAGCAGGAAGCTCTGGACGCACGCATCCAGGCGCACCGGGTGCAGCGCGAGAAGGAGCGTGCACTGCTGCTGCCGCTCGAGATGCGCACGCTGCCGGAGGAGACGATCGACCTCGCGCCGGCTGAGCACGCCGCCGCCGATGCGCGTTCTGCGTGGAAGACGGCGACGGATGCCGCCGGCCGCGTCGAGGCGATGACCGATCAGCTGCGCAGGCTCATCGACTCCGCGGCCTCCGAGCACGCCCGGAGCGCCGAGCAGCAGGCCGATCACGAGGTGCTCCGCGGACTCGCCGACACCGTCGCCGGCCGCGCGGGCAACACGCACAAGATGAGCCTCGAGACGTTCGTGCTCGCAGCGGAGCTCGAAGAGATCGTGGATGCCGCGAACCGTCGGCTGTCCGACATGTCGACCGGCCGGTATCAGCTGCAGCACTCCGACGCACTTGCATCGCGCGGGGCGGCATCGGGCCTCGGCATCGTCGTGTTCGACGCGTTCACCGGGCAGACGCGCCCCGCGCAGTCGCTCTCGGGCGGAGAGACGTTTCTCAGTTCGCTCGCCCTCGCGCTCGGGCTCGCCGAGGTCGTCACGGCGCGGGCCGGCGGCATCCAGCTCGACACCCTGTTCATCGACGAGGGGTTCGGGTCGCTGGACGCGGACACGCTCGAGGTCGCGATGCGCACTCTCGACGAGCTGCGCTCAGGCGGCCGCACGGTCGGCGTGATCAGTCACGTCGAGTCGATGCAGGAGCAGATCCCCGCACAGGTCGTCGTCGAGCAGACCCCCGCGGGGCCGAGTCGCATCCGCTGAGCCGGCTTCGACTCCTCGCCGGCGCTCGACCGCCCCGGCGCTCAGGCGTTCGCCGGGCTCCAGGCCGAGACGGCATCCAGGCTGCGAACCTCGTCCGACGACAGCTCGAGCCGCGTGCTCGCCAGCAGATCCGCGACCTGCTCGACCCGCGACGCGCTCGCGATCGGAGCCGCGACGGTCGGCTGCGCCCGCAGCCAGGCCAGCGCCACCGAGGCGATGGACGCGTCGTGCCTGCCCGCGATCTCCTCGAGCTCATCGATGATCTTCAGCCCGTGCTCGGTCGCGTACTTGGCCGCGCCGCCGGCGCGGGGCGATGAGCCCGCCGCATCCGTCGACCGGTACTTTCCGGTGAGGAATCCGCTCGCCAGTGCGTAGTACGGCACGAGGCTCATGTCGAAGTCTTCGGCGACGGGGATGATGCTCTCCTCGACGTCATTGCGGTGCACGAGGTTGTAGTGCGGCTGAACCGCGACCGGCAGGGGGATCCCGGCATCCTGTGAGATGGAGACCCATTCGCGGATGCGCTCGGCGGAGTAGTTCGAGACCGCGATGTTGCGCACGAGACCGGCGGAGACGAGCTCGCCGAACGCCGTGACGGTCTCTTCGAGCGGGGTCGAGGCATCGTCGAAGTGCGCGTAGTACAGGTCGATGGCGTCGACGCCGAGGCGCTTCAGCGACGCCTCGGCGGCAGCTCGCACATTCGCGGCCGACAGGCCGGGGAACTCGGGGTGCGTGCTGACCTTCGTGGCGATGGTCAGGCCGCTCGGCCTGCGTGCCGCGAGCCATTCGCCGATGATGCGCTCGCTCTCGCCGCCGTGGTTGCCGGGCACCCAGTGGCTGTAGCCGTCGGCGGTGTCGATGAAGTCGCCCCCGCCGGCCGTGAACGCGTCAAGGATCGCGAACGACGTGTCGCGATCGGCGGTCCACCCGAACACGTTCCCGCCGAGGGCGAGGGGGAGGACATCGAGGTCGCTGCGGCCGAGCTGGGTCATGATTCTCTCTTTCATCGGGAGGACGGTCCTGTGGTGACAAGCACGGCGCCTGCGACGGTATTCCCGCCGCGTCATACCCGCGTAACGCATGAAGGACGATACTGGAGGCATGACGCTTCAGCAGGAGATCGCCCAGACCCTCGGGGTGAAGCCCCAGATCGACCCGGCCGCCGAGGTCGAACGCCGCGTGACGTTCCTCGTCGACTATCTCGACAAGACCGGAGCGAGAGGGTTCGTGCTCGGAATCTCGGGCGGCCAGGACTCCACGCTCGCCGGACGCCTCGCGCAGCTTGCCGTCGAGCGGGTCCGCGACGGCGGCGGCACTGCCGACTTCATCGCGGTCCGCCTGCCGTACAAGGTGCAGCACGACGCGGATGACGCCGCTGCCGCCCTCGAGTTCATCGCGGCGGATCGGGTCGTCGAGGTGAACATCCAGGGCGGCGTCGACGGTGTCGAGACCGACATCGAGCATGCCGCCGGCGCGACGATCTCGGACTTCAATCGCGGCAACATCAAGGCCCGCATCCGCATGGTCACCCAGTACGCGCTCGCGGGGCACGACGCGCACCTCGTCATCGGCACCGATCACGCCGCCGAGGCCGTGACCGGTTTCTACACGAAGTTCGGCGACGGCGCGGCCGACATCCTGCCGCTGTCGGGGCTGAACAAGCGCCAGGGCAAGCAGCTGCTGCAGACGCTCGAGGCGCCGGAGCGGCTGTGGAAGAAGGTTCCGACCGCCGACCTTCTCGACGACCAGCCCGGTCGCGCCGACGAGGACGAACTCGGCCTCACGTACGAGCAGATCGATGACTATCTCGAAGGCCGCCCGGTGGATGCCGAGGCTGCCGCCCGCATCGAGCAGAAGTACCGCGCCACGGAGCACAAGCGCCACCTGCCGGTCACCCCGGCCGACGACTGGTGGCGCTGAGCGCCGGGGGTGTCTGAGCCCCCGGGTACGCTCGAAGCATGCGGATCGACACCCAGGCGCAGCGCGTCATCTGGAGCGCGAGCGACCTGAAGGCCGCCGCCGAATGCGAGTTCGCCTGGGCGCGCGCGATCGACGCCAAGCTCGGCCGCGTTCCCGCTGTGGAGGAGCCCGAGGATGCCACGCTGAAGCGCGCGGCGAAACTCGGCGACGCGCATGAGGTGAAGGTCCTCGAGGCGTACCGAGAGCAGCTCGGAGCAGATGCGGTGCACGAGGTGGCGAAGGTCAACTCCTCCGATCCCGAGGCTCTGACTGCTGTGGTCGACGAAACGCGCGAGGCGCTGCGGTCGGATGCCCGCCTCGTGTTCCAGGCGGCGTTCGCGACCGACGAGTTCGTCGGATTCGCCGATTTCCTGCTGCGCGACGACGACGGCCGGTGGCGGGTGCAGGACTCCAAGCTCGCCCGGACGGCGCGGGTCACCGCACTCATGCAGCTGGCGGCATACGTCGACCAGCTCGACGGTCTCGGCATCCCGCGATCCGACCAGGTCGATCTCATCCTCGGCGACGGAACGGTCAGCACGCACGACGTCGACGACCTCCTGCCGCTCTTCCACGTGCGCCGATCGCGTCTGCGAACGCTGATCGCCGATCGTGATGTGGCAGCAGGCGCCGCGGGCACGCCGCTCGCCTGGGGCGATGAGCGCGGCGACATCGGTCTCGTCGCGTGCGGGCGCTGCGAGACGTGCACGCAGCAGGTGGATGCCGCACGCGATCTCCTCATGGTCGCGCGGATGCGACCGGTGCAGCGCACGCGCCTCCGCGACGCCGGCATCGAGACGATCGATCAGCTCGCCGCGGCGACCGAAGCCCCCGTCGGAATGAACATCGACACCTTCGAGTCGCTCCGTTCCCAGGCCCGGCTGCAGCTGCGCGCCGAGGCCGACGACGCCCCCTCCTACGACGTCTACCACCCCGCGGCGATCCACACGCTGCCCCGCCCGAGCCGCGGCGACATCTTCTTCGACTTCGAGGGCGACCCCCTCTACACCGAGCCCGCCGCGGACGGCCATGCGCAGTGGGGCATCGACTACCTCTTCGGCTGGGTCGACAACGACGACCAGTACACACCGCTGTGGGCGCACACCTTCGCCGACGAGAAAGCAGCGCTCGAGCAGTTCCTCGACTTCGTGCACGCCCGCAGAGCCGCCCATCCCGACATGCACATCTACCACTACGCGCCGTACGAGACCTCGCATCTCAGTGCGATGGCCGCGCGGCACGGGGTCCGGGAGGGCGATGTCGACAAGCTCCTGCGCGAGGGCGTCTTCGTCGATTTGTACCCGCTCGTGCTGCGCACCGTGCGGGTCGGCTCGCGGTCGTACTCGATCAAGAAGCTCGAGCCGCTCTACATGGGCGAAGACGTGCGCACCAGCGACGTGCAGAAAGGCGACGACTCGATCGTGCAGTACGTCGCAGCGCGCCAGCTCGCCGCCGCCGGCGAGACCGCCGATGCCGACGCCGTGCTCGCCGATCTCGCCGACTACAACCGCTACGACTGCGTCTCCACGCGCCGCCTGCGCAACTGGCTGATCGAGATCGCCCGCGACAAGGGCGTGAACCCGGCGCCGCCCGATGTCGCCGACGAGGTCGTCTACGAGCCGTCGCCGAGGTCGGTCGCGCTGCTGGCCGACGCCGCAGAAGACGTCGAGCGCGGGGGAGACGGCGAAGCCCATCGCGTGGCTGCGGCCGCGATCGACTACTACCCGCGCGAGTCGGCGATCTTCTGGCGGGCGCACTTCCAGCGGCTGCGCGAACCGGTGTCGATGTGGGATCAGACCCGCGACGTCGTCCGCGTGGACGCCGCGGCCTCGGCGGTGCGCCGCGACTGGAGCATCGAAGAGGGTCGGCGCGTCATGTCGCGCGAGATCGAGGTCCGCGGCGAGGTCTCACCGGGGACGACTCTCGGCGAGGGCGCCGAGCCATTCGCGCTGTACCCGTTCCCCGCACCTTTCGTGGTCGATGCGCCGTCACGGGCCGTCCACGTGCCGCATATCGTGCGCATCGCCGAGGTCACAGACGACGGCTACGTCGTGACCGAGAACGCGGTGGACGGGCAGACCTGGGACGAGCTGCCCCTCGCGCTCACCCCGGCAGCGCCTCCCCGGGTCGTCTCCCTGCAGGGCGCGATCGACGAGTGGGCGGATTCCGTGCACCAGGCGGCGCCCGAGTTCCCGGCGGATGCGGCAACCGATATCCTGCGCCGTGTGCCGCCGCGCACCGCGTCGGGCACAGGGCTCCCGGCGCGCGGAGCCGACGTGATCGATGCGATCGTCCGCGCCGTCCGAGATCTCGATCGCAGCTACGTCGCCGTGCAGGGGCCGCCCGGCACCGGCAAGACCTACACCGGGTCGCACGTCATCGCCCGGCTCGTGAACGAGTACGGGTTCCGCATCGGCGTCGTCGCGCAGTCGCACGCCATCATCGAGACGCTGCTCGAGCGCGTCGTCGCCGCCGGCGTGCCGGCGGGTCAGGTCGCGAAGAGCCCGAAGGAGAAGGGGAGCGATCCCGCGTACACGCCGATCCCCAAGACAGGCATGGCGGCCTTCCTCGCCGAGCGCGAGGGGCAGGGCGTCGTGGTCGGCGGCACCGCGTGGGACTTCAGCAACACGACCCGGGTCGAGCGCGGAGGCCTCGATCTCATCGTCATCGACGAGGCCGGTCAGTTCTC
Source organism: Microbacterium tenebrionis (assembly GCF_903645325.1). Lineage (GTDB taxonomy): Bacteria > Actinomycetota > Actinomycetes > Actinomycetales > Microbacteriaceae > Microbacterium > Microbacterium tenebrionis. Next base: position 51,922 of record NZ_CAHJXQ010000011.1, on the reverse strand, counting down.
GCTCGCCTCGACCATCGCGGTCGCGGCCGGGGCGAAGCGATTGCTTCTGCTCGGTGACCCGCAGCAGCTGCCGCAGGTGAGCCAGGGCGCGCACCCCGAGCCGGTCGACACCTCGGCGCTCGGCTGGGTCATGGACGGCGACTCCGTCGTCCGGCCCGAGTACGGCTACTTCCTCGACCACAGCTGGCGGATGCATCCCGCCGTCGCCGAGCCCGTCTCACGGCTCTCGTACGCGGGGCAGCTGGAGTCGGCATCCGGAACCGAGCTGCGGGCGATCGACGGGATCCGTCCCGGGCTCCATCTGGCGCCGCTCCGTCACCGCGGGAACGCGACCCAGTCGCCGGAAGAGGCGGACGAGGTCGTGCGGATCGTCCGCGACCTGATCGGGCGGGCTTTCTCCGAGCCCGACGCCGGCACCAGGCCGCTGACGGAGGCGGACATCATCGTCGTCGCGCCGTACAACGCGCAGAAGCAGCTCGTGCACGACGCGTTGACCGCCGCCGGATTCGGCGACGTGCCCGTCGGGACGGTCGACAACTTCCAGGGCAAGGAGGCCGTCGTCTCGATCACGACGCTCGCGGCATCCAGCGGTCGCGATGCGCCGCGCGGGCCGGAGTTCCTGCTGCTGCAGAACCGGCTCAACGTCGCCATCTCGCGCGCGCAGGTCGCGGCGTTCCTCATCTACTCGCCTGCGCTGCTCGATGACCTCCCGCGGACGCCGGAGGGCGTGACCAGGCTCAGCGCCTTCGCGCGTCTCGTCGGCGCGGATCGAGGTTGAGCCGCCGCTCCCGGATCAGGACGAGTGATCGAGATCAGGAAAGTCTATCCGAATCGTCCTGCTCTCGGGCACTGTTCCTGACCTCGGCGCGGCTGAGCGGGAGAGGTCAGACCGTGCCGTACAGGCGGTCCCCGGCGTCGCCGAGGCCGGGGACGATGTACCGGTGCTCGTTCAGCCCCTCGTCCAGCGCGCCGAGCACGATCGTGACGTCGCGGTCGCCGACGAGCTTCTCGATCGCCTTGAGGCCCTCCGGTGTGCCGAGCAGGCAGATCGCGGTGACGTCCTTCGCGCCGCGGTCGAAGAAGAACTGGATCGCCGCGGCGAGCGAGCCGCCGGTGGCGAGCATCGGGTCGATCGCGAAGCACTGGCGGTCGCTGAGGTCGTCGGGCAGCCGCTCGGCGTAGGTGGTCGGCTCGAACGTGGTCTCATCGCGCACCATGCCGAGGAAGCCGACCTCGGCGGTCGGGAGCAGCTTGACCATGCCCTCGAGCATGCCGAGGCCCGCACGCAGGATCGGCACGACGATCGGACGCGGCTCGGAGATCTTCACGCCCATCGTCTTGGTGACCGGCGTCTGGATCTCGATCGGGGTCACCTTGACGTTGCGCGTCGCCTCGTACGCGAGCAGGGTGACGAGTTCCTCGGTCAGCTGCCGGAAGACCGGAGACGGGGTGCGCTCGTCGCGCAGCACGGTCAGCTTGTGGGTGATGAGCGGATGGTCGGCGACGTGAACACGCATAGACATAGGGTAATGCGCGCGGGGTGCGGATACGCTCGGAACATGCGCCAGGCAGACACCGACGGGATGCTGCGCGCGCTCGCGCTCGCCGAGCAAGCGGCGGCGGCGGGAGAGGTGCCGGTCGGGGCGGTACTGCTCGATGCCTCCGGTGCGATCATCGGCGAGGGGCGCAACACCCGCGAGCAGACGCACGACCCGACCGGTCACGCCGAGGTCGTGGCGATGCGGCAGGCCGCGGCGTCCATCTCGTCCTGGAATCTCGAGGGCTGCACGCTCGTCGTCACCCTCGAGCCGTGCGTGATGTGCGCGGGGGCGATCCTGCAGGCGCGCGTGGGGCGCGTCGTCTTCGGCGCGTGGGACGAGAAGGCCGGGGCGGCGGGGTCGATGTACGACGTGCTGCGCGACCGTCGTCTTCCGTACCGCGCGGAGGTCGTCGGCGGGGTCTGGGAAGATGCGTCGACCGCGCTGCTGCGCGACTTCTTCGAGCAGCGCCGCTGAGGCGGCTGGGCGATCGCGGAGCCTGTCGATGCGCCCGGTGGGCAGCGGCCGGTCAGTCCTCGGACTTCAGCACGAAGACATCCGTCGACGGCTCGGGGTCGAGCGACGGCCGGTAGATGTCCGGCTGGATGTACAGCGAGCCCACGGCAGACACCGTCGTCCGGATCTGCTGCTCGATCTCGCCGATCACGTCCGCGACGTCGCGGACGGTCTTCTCCGCGGGCAGGGCGATCTTGACCGCGACGAGGAGCTTGTCGCCCTCGACCGTGTACGTCTTCAGGCTGATGAGCTTCTCGACATCGGCGCATCCGAGGATCGCGTCCATGATGAGGTCGAGGTCGTGTTTGCTGGCAGATCCGCTCATGCCGCGAGTCTAGTTCGGGCCCCTGTGATCCGCTGGGGTCCGCATCGGCGCTGTCGCATCCCGAGCATAGGATGGCCGCATGCATGAAGCCCTTCCGTCCCTCGCGTTCCTCGGTGCCGGATCTATGGGAGGCGCCATCCTGCACGGCGTCGTCGCGTCGGGCATCTCGGTCGACGGGGGCATCATCGCGACCAACCGCACGGCCGAGAAGGCCGCGACGCTCCAGGGGCTCGAGAACGTGACGGCCGTCGCGCTGGAGAGCGAGCCGAACGGCAACACGGATGCCGCGGCGTCCGCCCGTGTCATCCTCGTCGGCGTCAAGCCGCACATGGCGCCCGAGCTGCTGCGCGAGATCGCGCCCGTCCTCCGGGACGACGCCATCGTCGTGAGCCTCGCCGCCGGTGTCACACTCGCCACCTTCGCAGAGAACCTCGGCGAGGGTGCCAGGGTCATCCGGTCGATGCCGAACACCCCCTCGACGGTGGGCAAGGGGGTGACCGGACTCGCAGCCGGAGGTGCCGCGACCGCCGATGACGTCGCGCTCGTTCGGCGGCTGTTCGAACTCGTCGGCGTCGTCGTCGAGGTTCCGGAGGAAAAGATCGACGCCCTCTCGACGATCTCAGGTTCTGGCCCGGCGTACGTCTTCCTGCTCATCGAGGAGCTGACGAAGGCCGCGATCGCCAAGGGCTTCGATGAGACCGACGCCCGGCTCATGGCCGAGCAGACCTTCATCGGTGCGACCGCGCTGCTCGCGGCATCCGGTGAGGAGCCCGCCGACCTCCGACGGCGTGTGACGAGCCCGAAGGGGACGACCGAGCGGGCGATCGCGGTCCTGCAGGATGCGAATCTCGACGACGTATTCACCCGTGCGACGGATGCCGCACTCGCCCGCGCCAAGGAGATGGCTGCGGGGAAGTAGCGGCTTCGACTCGTCGCTGCGCTCCGCGCTCGGCCCGTTTCGTCTGCGCGCTTCGCGCTCCGCTCAACGCCCCGCAACCGGAACCACGGGTCGCTGAGCAAGCGCAGCGAGTCGCAGCCGGGTCAGGCGGCGTACCCAATCCGCTCGAGCAGCGCCGTGCGAAACTCCTCAGGGCGCTCGAGGCGCGGCGAGTGTCCGACGCCCTCGAACTCGACCTCGGCCACGTCTCGACGCGGTCAGCGGTCCAGCGCCGCGAATCGTTCGATGTCGCTGTTCGTACCCGACACGATGATGAGGTCGTGGTTGGTGACGACGGTGTTCGCCTCGGCGTAGCGGAACGGCTTGCCGGGGCTCTTCACGCCCACGACCGTGACCTTGTACTTGCTCCGCACACCGGACTCGTTCAGGCTCACGCCCCGGATGAACTTCGGCGGGTACATCTTCGCGAGCACGAAGTCGTCGTCGAAGCGGATGAAGTCCAGCATCCGACCGCTCACGAGGTGCGCGACGCGCTCGCCGGCCTCCCGCTCGGGGTAGATGACGTGGTTCGCGCCGACCCGAGCGAGGATCTTGCCATGCGACTGCGAGACGGCCTTCGCCCAGATCTGCGGGACCTTGAGGTCGACGAGGTTCGCGGTGATGAGGACGGATGCCTCGATGAGCGAGCCGACCGCCACGACCGCGACCTGGAAGTCCTGCGCGCCGATCTGCTTGAGCGCGTCGATGTTGCGGGCGTCGCCCTGGACCGTGTGCGTGACGCGGTCGGACCACTTCTGCACGAGCTCGAGGTTCGCGTCCATGGCGAGCACCTCGCGGTCGAGCCTGTCCAGCTCACCGGCGCACGCGGCGCCGAAGCGTCCGAGTCCGATGACCAGCACCGGGGCATCGCTGCGGAGACCTTCAACCAACGATCGGCCTTTCGACGGGCAGCGAGTAGAGCTGCGTTCTCGTCGTCGCGGCGACCGCCGCGGCGAGTGTCACTGTACCAACGCGCCCCATGAAGATGGTCAGCGCCATGACGTAGGCCGCAGATTCGGGGAGGTCTTCGGTGAGCCCGGTCGAGAGGCCCACCGTGCCGAACGCCGAGATGACGTCGAAGAGCACGTCGGCGATTGGCGCCTTCGTGATCTGAGCGATGACGATCGTCGACAGCGCCACGATCGTCGCTCCCCAGGCGACGACGCTGAGTGCGACGCGCTGCACGTCGCTGGGGATGCGGCGGCCGAACGCCTCGACCGACTGCCGGCCACGGGCCTCCGACCATACAGCGATCGCGAGGACGGCGAGCGTGGTCACCTTGATGCCGCCGGCGGTCGATGCCGAACCGCCGCCGACGAACATGAGCATTGCGCCGGCGACGAGCGACGAGCCGTTCAGATCGCCGATCTCCACGACGCTGAATCCACCGGAGCGGGTCATCGCGGATAAGAAGAACGCCTGGAATGTGGTGTCCACGGCGTCCATCGACCCGAAGGTCTTGGGATTGTCGTATTCGAGCACGAGGAACACCAGCGCTCCGGCGACGAACAGGATGAAGGTCGTGATCAGCGTCAGTTTGGAGTGCAGCGACCAGCGCTTCACATGCCAGACGTTCTTCAGGAGGGTGTAGATCACCGGGAATCCGATGCTGCCGAGGAACACGCTGACCATGAGGACGGTGAGGATGAAGTAGTCGTCAGCGAACTCGGTAAGGCCGCCCGCATTCGGGGTGAAGCCCGTGTTCGTGAAGGACATCGCCGCGTAGTACGGCGCCTCCCACAGAGCTGCGAGCGGAGGGACGCCAGCCATGAGCAGACCGGGGTAGAGCAGGACCGCGACGACGAGCTCGATGACCACCAGCGACAGGGCCACGGTCGTCAGCAGCTGCCCGACCTCGCCGAGGCGGACGGTCTGGCCTTCGTTGACGACGCCGCCGTGAGCGCGCAGCGGGTTGCTGTCGCCCGCAGCGAGGAGCTTCGCGCGCAGGCCCAACTTCTTCGAGATCACGAGACCGAGCACCGAGGCGAGCGTCAGCACGCCCATGCCGCCGATGTTCACGCCGAGGAAGATGAGCACGTGGCCGAATGGTGACCAGTGGCCAGCCATGTCCACCGTCGCGAGGCCCGTGACGCAGATCGTGGAGACGGCAGTGAAGAGGGCATCGCTCAACGGCGTGACCGTGCCAGCAGCCGACGCGATCGGAAGCGAGAAAAGCGCCGTGAACACGAGGATCAGGCTGGCGAAGATCAGGATCGCGAAGCGCGAGGGTGAGGACATGACCACGCGGCGGAAGAAGTGCCATGCGTCGCGTGTGCGCGTGCGGGCCGATGTCGACCAGCCGATGCTCGACATCGCACGCCTCCCCGATTCATCCGGTCGCCCGGCGCGAAGGTCACGCCGAGCCTTCGTCATGGTACTCCCGGCACGGGGCGACTAACCTGAACTTCATGACGGACATCTTCGACGTGATCGCAGACGGAACGAGGCGCGACATCCTCCAGCTTCTGCTGCGGCGGTCGACGGAAGGGGATGCCGGTACCAGCGTCTCGCAGATCGTCAGCGACCTGGGCATCAGCCAGCCCACCGTCTCGAAGCACCTCAAGGTGCTGCGCGATGCCGAGCTCGTCAGCGTCCGCGAGGACGGACAGCGCCGCTTCTACAGCATCGAGGTCGAACCGCTCGAGACCGTCGACGACTGGCTGGTGCCGTTCCTCGTTGATGCTTTCGGCGAGTCCGCGCCCGACATCGACCTCTCCACGATGCCGCTGCCCGACGGTGCCGCGCACGCGGCCGAGGTCGTCGGCCGCGCCGCGGCATCCGCGAAGCACGTCGTCGCGTCGGCGCTCAAGCGGCTCGGCGCCTGACCGCGGCAGCGAAGAGGGCGCTGAAGGGAACTGCACAGCAGTCACATAAACAACATTCGTCCCGCAGGTTTACACGGGCCCCGTCTTCCCCATAGAGTTGGGCATCACCAGAAAGGGGTACGTGGGATGCCCGATGTTCCAGAGGTCCGGTTCCTCACCGTCGCTGAGGTGGCGGAGATCATGCGCGTGTCGAAGATGACCGTCTACCGGCTCGTGCACTCCGGCGATCTGCCGGCGATCCGCTTCGGCCGCAGCTACCGCGTTCCTGAGACCGCGGTGACCGAGGCTCTCCAGCGTCCGATCTCCGACGTCGGCTGACGCCGTCGGAGCCGGGCGTGCGCTCGGTGTGCATCGCGCAGCCGCGCGTTTGCTAAACTGATCCGAGGCATTTTTCCGTGCCCGTACCCGGGTGTCCGATTTCAGCGACGCCCAGCCCCTGACGTAGTGAGGTTTCCGTGGGTTCAGTCATCAAGAAGCGCCGCAAGCGCATGGCGAAGAAGAAGCACCGCAAGCTGCTCCGCAAGACTCGCCACCAGCGCCGCAACAAGAAGTAAGCGGCCAGAGCACCGAGCGCCTGTCTTCGGACGGGCGCTTCGTGTCTGTGGGCGCGAATCAGGGCGGCCAGCGCCGTCCCCGTCGATCGAGGAGCTATGAAGTCCATCACCATCGCTGATCTCGATGACCGCGAGAACACTCCGCTCATCGATGTGCGCGAGCGCGACGAATTCGCCGCCGGCCATGTCCCCGGCGCCGTCAACATCCCCATGTCCGAGATCGGCAACCGGCTCGATGAGCTCCCCGCCGAGGCGTTCGACGTGATCTGCCAGGCAGGCGGACGCTCGGCCCGTGTCGTTCAGGCACTGGAGGAACGCGGCTACGACGCGACCAACGTCGAGGGCGGCACAGGGGAGTGGATCGCCGCCGGCAAGCCGGTCGAGAAGCCCTCGGCGTGACCACGATCACGGTCATCGGCCGCCAGGGCTGCCACCTCTGCCCGACGGCGCTCGGTATCGTCGAACAGGTCGTCGCGGGCCTCCCCGATGACATCGGAGGCGACATCGAGATCGTCGAGCGCTCGATCGAGGACGACCCCGCCCTCTACGAGCGGTGGTGGGAGAAGATCCCCGTCGTGCTGATCGACGATCAGGTGCACGCGTACTGGCGGGTGTCCGCCGACAAATTGCGTCAGGAACTGGAGAAGGCATGATCCGCCACGTCGTCATATGGAAGCTCGCGAGCGAGGATGCCGTCGAGCGCGGTGCGCAGGCCGCAGAGGTCGCCCGCAGGCTCAACGCGCTGGACGGTGTCGTGCCGCAGCTGCGCGCGATCTCGGCCGGTGCGAACGCGATCTACCCCGAGTCGAACTGGGACGTCACCCTCGTCGCCGACTTCGATTCCGTCGACGACCTCGAGCAGTACCAGGTGCATCCGGCACATGAGGAGGTCGTGGCCTACGCCCGCTCCGTCGTGGCATCCCGAGTCGCCGTCGACTTCGAGATCTGAACGATCTGCCGGGTTGCGAAACGCAAACGTAACTCGCAGAGGTGGGGTTTCGCGCCCGCTCCGTGTCAGGATGATCTGCATACCCGTCCGCGGGCCTCACGGCCCCGTCAGTCAGGAGCGGTCATGACCCGTCGCCGTCACCTCGTCCTCGGCCTCGCCTTCGCGGCGACCGCCGCGCTCACCCTCGCCGGCTGCGCCAGCAGCGGCAACGATGCCGGCGGCGACGCCCCGGAGTCCACCGGAGACGACTACGGACTCGTCGAGGCGGGCACTCTCACGATCTGCTCCGACATCCCGTATGCACCCTTCGAGTTCGAGGGCGGCGACAACGGCACCGGCTACACCGGTTTCGACATCGACCTGCTCGACGCGATCGCGAAGAAGCTCGACCTGAAGCTCGCCGTGCAGGACGTGGGCTTCGACGCGCTGCAGTCGGGCACCACCCTCGCCTCCGGTACCTGCGACCTCGGCGCGTCCGCCATGACGATCACCGACGAGCGCAAGGCGAACATCGACTTCTCCGACCCGTACTACGACTCGCTGCAGTCGCTGCTGGTCCCCGCCGACTCGGACATCAAGTCCATCGACGACCTCGACGGCAAGATCGTCGGCGTGCAGCAGGGCACCACCGGTGAGGCGTACGCGACGGAGAACGCGCCCGGAGCGGAGCTGCTGCAGCTCCCGTCCGACGGCGAGCTGTGGCCGGCGATCCAGGCCGGCACCATCGACGCGATCCTGCAGGACCAGCCGGTCAACATCGAGCACGAGAAGGCCGACCCGAACTACACGATCGTCGAGGAGTACGACACGGGCGAGTCCTACGGTTTCGCCTTCGCCAAGGGTGAGAAGACCGCTCTGCTCGACGCCGTCAACGGCGCTCTGCAGGAGCTCCGCGACAGCGGCGACTACGACACGATCTACGACTCCTACTTCTCCGCCAACTGAGTTCGCGGAGGACGGTAGGCCGGGAGGACCTTGGCAATGGCGTTGAGGCGCACTCAGAAGCAGAAGCTGTACCGCTACGCGGTGTACGCGATACTCATCGCGCTCCTCGTGTGGGGTGTCGTGACGGCCGACTGGGCGCGCCTCGGCCCGCTGTTCTTCAACCCCGAGGTCGCGTTGAAGATGCTCCCGGGCATCATCACCACGGGCCTGGTGAACACCCTGTGGTTCACGGTCGTCGCGTTCGTCGGCGGTCTGCTGCTGGGCGTCCTGCTGGCGCTGATGAAGCTGTCGGTGATCGCACCGTTCCGGTGGATCGCGACGGTGTGGATCGAGCTGTTCCGCGGTCTGCCGGCGCTGCTGACGATCTTCGCGATCGCGTACATCCTGCCGATCGCCATCGGCGTCCGCAATCAAGATCTCGGCGGCCCGGTGGTGCTCGGGCTCGTCGGTCTCATCCTCGTCGCCTCGGCCTACATGGCGGAGACGATCCGGGCGGGCCTGCAGGCCGTGCCGAAGGGGCAGACCGAGGCGGCCCGGTCACTGGGCATGTCCCCGATGAAGACGACGTTCTGGATCGTGATCCCGCAGGGCTTCCGCATCATCATCCCGCCGCTGACGAACGAGTTCGTCCTGCTGCTGAAGGACACCTCGCTGCTGTTCATTGCCGGAAGCTTCATCTGGTCGAAGGAGCTCACGACCTTCGCCCGTGACGCGACGACGCAGAACGGCAACGGCACGCCGCTGATCATGGCGGCGCTGCTGTACCTGATCGTGACGATCCCCCTCACGCGCTTCAGCGCGTGGCTCGAGCGACGAATGGCGAGGCAGCGATGAGCACCGACCTGATCGACGTCCACGCCCCGGCCATCGAGGTCCGCGGGCTGGTGAAGAGCTTCGGCGACAACGAGGTGCTCAAGGGCATCGATCTCACAGTCACCGCCGGCGAGGTCGTCTGCGTGATCGGACCGTCGGGCTCGGGCAAGTCGACGCTGCTGCGTTCGGTGAACAGGCTCGAAGAGCCCACCGGCGGCAGCATCCTCATCGAGGGCATCGACATCACCGACGAGGACGTCGACATCGACCGGGTGCGCACTCGCATCGGCATGGTGTTCCAGAGCTTCAACCTGTTCCCGCACCTCAGCGTGATCGACAATCTCACGCTCGCGCAGCGGCGGGTGAAGAAGCGCTCGAAGGCGGAGTCGGAGAAGGTCGCGCACGAGATGCTCGGCCGCGTCGGGCTCAGCGAGAAGGCATCCGCTTTCCCAGGGCACCTGTCTGGCGGGCAGCAGCAGCGCGTCGCGATCGCGCGCGCACTGTGCATGAACCCCGACATGATGCTGTTCGACGAGCCCACGTCGGCGCTCGACCCCGAACTCGTCGGCGAGGTGCTGCAGGTCATGCGGTCGCTGGCGGACGAGGGCATGACCATGCTCGTCGTCACGCACGAGATGGGCTTCGCCCGCGAGGTCGGCAGTCGCCTGATCTTCATGGACGGCGGGCACATCGTCGAAGAGGGCGATCCGCGTCAGGTGCTCGCGAACCCGCAGCATCCGCGCACGCAGGACTTCCTCTCGCGCGTGCTCTAGCCCTCGGCATCCCCGCGCAGCTCCCCGCGGCACCCCACGCTCATCCCGCGAGACGGGGTTTGCGGCACGGGACGAGAGCTGGTGGCCCGGGTCTCATGCTGCAAACCCCGTCTCGAGGTGACGACGTCAGTCCTCGACTTCGACGACCTCGGCGTCCGCGGCATTGCGGCGCGCGGAGTCGATGCCGTTCAGCGCGCCGGACTTCGACGCGTAGCCCTGCCCGGTGGCGATTCTCGCGGTCAGCCCCGTGGGCGGACGGCGACGGGCACGGGGTCGACGGCGAGCCAGACGCGGTCGCCGAAGGCTGGATGCTCGTGCGCATCGTGCTGCACGCGGACGAGGTCGCCGGCATCCGTCTTGACGAGCGTGCGGCGGATGCTGCCGAGGAACGTGCTCTCCTCGACGACGCCGCCGGTCGCGGCATCCGCTTCACCGGTGAACCGCAGGTTCTCGGGGCGCAGGTGCACGTCGACCTCGCCGTCCGCGGCCGAGTTCGTCGGCAGCGTGCGGCCCCACACAGACACCGTCTCGCCGGATGCGACCCCGGAGACGACACTGGAGAGTCCGACGAAGGCCGCGACGTGCGCGGTCGCCGGGCGCAGGTACAGCTCTTCCGGCGTGTCGATCTGGTCGATGCGTCCCGCGTTCATCACCGCGATCCGGTCGGACACGGCCAGCGCCTCCTCCTGGTCGTGCGTGACGAAGACGGTCGTGATGCCCAGGCGCAGCTGGATGCGGCGGATCTCGTCGCGCAACTGCACGCGGACCTTCGCGTCCAGCGCTGAGAGCGGTTCGTCGAGCAGCAGCACCCGCGGCTCCGTGACCAGAGCACGGGCGAGCGCTACGCGCTGCTGCTGCCCACCGGAGAGCTGGTGCGGGAAGCGGTCGGCGAAGCCCTCGAGGCCCACGAGGGCGAGTGCGTCCAGCGCCTTCTTGCCCGCGGCCGTCTTGCCGACGCCCCGTCGGCGCAGCCCGAACGCCGTGTTGTCGGCGACGCTCAGGTGCGGGAAGAGCGAGTACGCCTGGAAGACCATGCCGATGTCGCGCTTGTTGGTGGGTACCCGCGAGACGTCCTTGCCGCCGAGCAGCACAGCGCCGCCGTCGGCGTTCTCGAGCCCGGCCAGCACGCGCAGCGCCGTCGTCTTGCCGCACCCGGACGGCCCCAGCAGCGAGACGAACTCGCCCGGCGCGATGTCGAGGTCGACACCGTGCAGCACGCGGTTCGAGCCGTAGCTCTTCTCGATGCCCTGGAACTGCACGCGGGTGCCCTCGCCGGCTTCGGAGAGAAGCTGGTTGTCCTTCGTGGCGGGGAGCGGCATGGTCATGACGAGGCCTTTCGGTTGCCGCGTGCGGCGCGGCCGATGAGGAGCAGGAGCAGGAAGCAGAACAGCAGCGCGAGCAGCGTGAAGATCGCAGGTGCGTACGGGTCCTGCTTGCCGACGACGACCATCGCCGTCTGGAACACCTGACGGTTCAGGAGCGATGCGATCGTGAACTCGCCGAGCACGACGGCGATCGAGATGAGGGATGCCGACAGCAGACCCTGACGCAGGTTGGGGGCGAGCACCTTCCACACGACCGTCGGCCAGTTCGATCCGAGGGACCGAGCCGCCTCCGAAAGCGTGCGCAGGTCGGCCGCATCGATCGACGCCTGGATCGACCGGTACGCGAACGGCAGCACGGTGACCCCGTAGGCGAAGGCGAGCGTCCAGGTTCCGGTGCCGAGCGCGCGGCTGATCTGCAGGTAGATGGGCGACAGCCCGACCACCAGCACGATCGCCGGGATGGAGATCGGCAGGAGGGCGGTGAACTCGAACACCGGCTTGAGCTTCGGGAACCGCAGGTTCACGAGGATCATGGTGGGCGCGAGCAGCAGCAGGACGATCGCGACAGTGACCAGGGCCAGCACGAGCGAGTTCCCGAGCCCCGTCCAGATCGGCTTGATCGCCGCGGATGCAGCGGGGTCGAGCAGGGCCGCCCAGCGCTCGAACGACATTCCGCCGTCCCGGGTGCGCAGCGTGTACAGGAACGTCGAGATCAGCGGGATCGCGAAGAACGCGCCGATGAGGATGCCGATGATCCAGCGCGTCGCGCGCGAAGGGGCGAGCCGGTTCATGACTGCCACCTCGCAGCCCGCCGCTGGATCAGCGAATACAGCGCCATGACGACTCCGACGACGATGATCATGCCGAGCGCGAGGGCGCCGGCGAGGTTCGCGTGCCCGAGGACCGTCTCGCTCGTGAGAGCGGCACGGATCTGCAGCGGCACGATCTGCGACCCCTGACTGATCAGCGCGGCCGCTGTCGCATAGGACGAGAAGGCGTTGGCGAACAGCAGCAGCAGGCTGGCGAGGAACGACGGGGCGAGGATTGGGATGCCGATGCGAGTCCAGAATCCGAGCCGGGTGCCGCCGAGGGTGAGGTTGGCCTCGGACCACTGGGGCTTGAGCGCCGCGAGTGCGGGCATGAAGGTGATCACCATGAGCGGCACCTGGAAGTAGATGTAGGGGAAGATCAGACCGGGCACTTCGTAGAGCCACACGCCGTTCTCGAAGATGTCGACGCCGAACGAGTCGCGCAGCAGCACGGTGATGACGCCCTGGGAGCCGATCGTCGCGATGAAGGCGAAGGCGAGCATGACGCCGCCGAACTGCGCGAGAACGCCGGCGACGGCATCCACGGTCTGGCGCACCGCACCCTGCGGGTTCATGCCGAGCATCGCGTAGCAGACGAGGGCGCCGGCGAGGGCGCCGACGACGGCCGTGAGCAGCGAGACCCAGGCGGAGTTCGCGAAGGTGTTCAGGACGACCGGATCGCCGAGGGCGGCGACGTTCGACCAGGTGAAGGCGCCGTCCGCGTCGAAGAAGCCGGAGCCGATCGCGAGGATCGTCGGCACGGCCAGGAACAGCAGCACGTAGGCGCTGAAGGGCACGAGTCCCAGCCATGCCCACGACATGCCGGACCGCCGGGCCGTCTGCGACGGCCCGGCGGTGGTGGGGGCGGATGCCGCGGCATCCACCCCCGTAGTCATCGTGGTCACTGGACGGCCGCAGCCCACTTCTCGCCGAGCAGGGTGCCGGCGGCGGTGGACTGCTCCTCGGTCGGGACGACCGTCTCGGCCGGAACCTCGGGAAGGGCCGCGGCGAGGTCGGCGTCGATGGTGCCGGCCTCGGTCATGGCCTCCATGCGTGCCGGGCGTGCGCCGCCCTTCAGCCACAGGTTCTGCACGTCGTCGCTGTAGAGGAACTCCTGCCACAGGCGGGCGGCGGCGGGGTGCGGAGCATCCTTGTTGATGGCCTGGTTGTAGTACGAGGCGTAGCCCGTGCCGTCGAGGACAGTGACCTTCCAGTCCGGGTTGTCGGCGCCCGCGGCGGCGTTCAGGTAGTCCCAGTCGAAGACGACGGGCGTCTCGCCGCTGGTGATCGTGGCCGTGGTCACGTCGACCTTGAGGAAGTTGCCGGCCTTCTGCAGCTCGCCGAAGTACTCGATGCCGGGCGTGAAGTCGTCGAGCGTCCCGCCGTTCTGCACCGTCGCCAGGCCCACCGCGGCGAACGCCGAGCCTGCCTGGGTCGGGTCGCCGTTGATCGCCACGGCGCCCTTGTAGTCCGAGCCCTTCAGGTCGTCGAGCGAGGTGGGCTCGTCGAACTTCGACGAGTCGTAGCCGATCGACATGTACCCGCCGTAGTCGCCGACGAACAGGCCGCTCGGCTCCTTGAGCGCGTCGGGGATCTCGTCGAAGTTCTCCACCTGGTACGGCGCGAACGTGTCGGTGTTCGCCAGCGCGACGGCGAGGCCGAGGTCGAACACGTCCGGGGCGGTGTCGAGGCCCTCGTTCGTCTTGGCGGCGTCGATCTCCTCCTGGCTGGATACGTCGGGCGAGGCCTCGTTGATCGTGATCTCGGGGTAGCGCTCGGCGAACAGGTCGAGGATCTCGCCGTAGTTGGCCCAGTCGCGGGGGAGGGCGATGACGTTGAGCTGTCCCTCGGCCTTGGCCGCGGCCTCGAGGTCTTCGAAGGAGCCGAAGTCGGCGAGCGAGGTGGCGGATGCCGCGTCGGCGGAGTCGCCGCCGTCCGTGCCGGCGCTCGTGTCGGCAGCGCAGGAGGTCAGAGCCAGCGCTGCCGTGGCGGCGAGGGCGATGCCGGCGACGAGACGCGCGCGGCGGGTGATGGTTGCCATGAGGTTCCTCTCGGAGGTCCGGCGCAGGCGCGCCGGAATTCGGGTTGCGTCAGGACGCTACGGCGCGAGAGTTACCGGATCGCTCGGCGTCGGTGAACGAGAGGTGACGCGGATGCGAACGCCGACGTCTCGCGCCCGCCCCGGTCGCTTCTGACCGTGAGACGGGGTCTGCAGCATGAAACGGGTGCTGGTGGCCCGGGTCTCGTGCTGCAAACCCCGTCTCACGTGGTGCGAGGAACGTTGTTGCGCGAGCGCCGCTCCGAGCGCGGATGCCGCGGCATCCGACACCCAGCGCATCACGGCCGATCCGATCCCGGACGAGCGCAGATCGCTGCGCACCGGCACCGCCTCGACGAGCAGCCGGCGCGCACAGCGTCAGGCCATGCCAGGGATGGATGTGAGCTGGCGAGTGCCGACGACCACGCCGTCGAGCTCGACGACGAGCAGGTCGTTCGAGGGCTCGGCGAGGATCTCGGCGAGGGCCGAGCTGTACGCGTCGCGGTCCTCGGCGGATGCCGTGTCGCCCCGCGCTGCGCTGATCGGATCGTCCGAGAGCAGCGCGATCAGGGCGTCGGCATCCTCCGGCGTCGCCCGACGCAGGAGCGCCGAACCCGCCCTGGACTCGAACGGATAGGGCAGGGGGAGGGCGTCGAGCACGGCTCCAGCCTGTCATCGGCCCGCCGTGCGAGGAGGATACTGGAGGGATGGACATCGGTGGGCTGCTGGGGCTCGAGCAGCTCACCTGGGCGATGCTGATCTTCGTCGTCATCGCGGCGTTCGCCGCCGGTTGGATCGACGCCGTCGTCGGCGGAGGGGGCTTGCTGCAGCTGCCGGCCCTGCTGCTGATCCCCGGCATCGCACCCGTGCAGGCGCTCGCGACGAACAAGCTCGCCTCGGTCTTCGGCACGGCGACGAGCAGCATCACGTATTACCGGCGGGCGAAACCGGACATCCGCACGGCGCTGCCGATGGCGGGGATCGCGCTGGTCGGATCGTTCGGCGGAGCCGCCGTGGCGACCGTGCTGCCGCCTGCGGCTTTCAAGCCGATCATCGTGGTGGCGCTGCTGGCCGTGGCGATCTTCACGGTGTTCAAGCCCGAGATGGGGGCGGCGACGAAGCTGCGGTTCGCCGGTCACAAGCACCACATCATGGCGGGTGCCGCAGGCCTCGTTATCGGCTTCTACGACGGGATGATCGGGCCGGGCACGGGGACGTTCCTCGTCATCGCGCTCGTCGCGCTCATGGGGTACGACTTCCTGCAGGCCAGCGCCAAGGCGAAGATCGTCAACCTCGCCACGAACGCCGGGGCGCTGCTGCTGTTCATCCCGCACGGGTCGGTGCTGTGGCTGCTCGGCGGCATCCTCGCGCTGGCGAACGTCGCGGGAAGCTACCTGGGCTCGCGGATGGCGATCGCGCGCGGGTCGACGTTCATCCGGGTCGTCTTCCTCGTCGTCGTCGTCGCGCTGATCGCCAAGCTCGGGGTGGACGTGTGGAACGAGAACATCGTCCCGGGGCTTGCGCTGCTCGCACGCTGAGCCTCGCCGGGACACCTCTCGTCTGCCTGGAACCGCTCGTCTGCGACGAGACCTCTCCGCATCCCCCGCATCCGCGGCACAGACCTCTCGTCAGCGACGAGACCTCCCCATAAACACGTGAATATGGAGAGGTCTCGTAGACAAGACGGGGTCTGTGCAAGCTGGCCGGGCGGGGCCGCCGCCGGGCGGGGTCGCACCGCCGGGCGATGCGGGCGCCGGGCGATGCGGGCGCCGGGCGATGCGGGCGCCGGGCGGGGCGGGCGTCGGGGCGGGGCGGGCAGGGCCGCGGGCTCAGGCCTCGGCATCCTCCGCGACGAAGTCGACGCCGGTCTCGGTGCGCTGCGCGTCCGTGATCGGCGCGGGTGCGCTGGTCAGCGGGTCGAAGCCGTTGCCGGTCTTCGGGAACGCGATGACCTCGCGGATCGACTCGGTCTTGGTGAGGTGCTGCAGCACGCGGTCCATGCCCAGCGCGATGCCGCCGTGCGGCGGGGCGCCGAACTTGAAGGCATCCAGCAGGAAGCCGAACTGCTCGTCGGCCACCTCGTCCGAGATGCCCATGACCTCGAACACGCGCTTCTGCACGTCCTCGCGGTGGATGCGGATCGAGCCGCCGCCGAGCTCGGTGCCATTGCAGACGATGTCGTACGCGTACGCCAGCGCAGAGCCGGGGTCGGTGTCGAACGTGTCCTCGAACTCCGGCTTGGGGCCGGTGAAGGCGTGGTGCACGGCGGTCCAGGCGCCGGCGCCCACGGCGACGTCGCCGGATGCCACGGCATCCGCGGCCGGCTCGAACATCGGAGCATCCACGACCCACGTGAACGCGAACGTGTCGGGGTCGAGGAGGCCCTGGCGGCGGCCGATCTCGACGCGCGCAGCTCCGAGCAGCGCGCGCGAGTCCTTGGCGGAGCCGGCGGCGAAGAACACGCAGTCGCCCGGCTCGGCGCCGGTGAGCTCTGCGAGCCCCGCCTGCTCCTTCTCGGACAGGTTCTTGGCCACAGGGCCGCCGAGCGTGCCGTCCTCGTTGAAGAGGACGTAGGCGAGCCCGCGGGCGCCGCGCTGCTTGGCCCAGTCCTGCCACGCGTCCAGCTGCTTGCGCGGCTGCGAGGCTCCGCCCGGCATCCGCACCGAGCCGACGTACTCGGCCTGGAACACGCGGAACGTCGTCTCGGAGAAGTAGTCCGTCGCCTCGACGAGCTCGAGGCCGAAGCGCAGGTCGGGCTTGTCGGAGCCGTACTTCGCCATCGCGTCGGCGTAAGTGATCCGCGGCAGCGGCGTCTGAACGTCGACGTCGATCGTCTTCCACATCGCGACGACGAGGGACTCCATCATCTCGATGACGTCCTCCTGGTCGACGAAGCTCATCTCGATGTCGAGCTGGGTGAACTCCGGCTGGCGGTCGGCACGGAAGTCCTCGTCGCGGTAGCAGCGGGCCATCTGGTAGTACTTCTCGACACCGCCCACCATGAGCAGCTGCTTGAACAGCTGCGGGCTCTGCGGCAGCGCGTACCAGCTGCCGGGGTGCAGACGCGCGGGCACGACGAAGTCGCGGGCGCCCTCCGGCGTGGACCGGGTGAGGGTCGGCGTCTCGACCTCGACGAACTCGCGCTTGTCGAGCTCGTCGCGGACGGCCTTGTAGACCTTCGAGCGCAGGCGCAGAGCGGATGCCGCGGATGGGCGCCGCAGGTCGAGATAGCGGTGCTTGAACCGCACGTCCTCGCCGACGGTCTCGCTGTCGCCCAGGCCCGTGGAGACCTGGAACGGCAGGGGAGCGGACTCGTTGAGCACCTCGACGTCGGTCGCGATGACCTCGATGTCGCCGGTGGGCAGGTTCGGGTTCGCGTTGCCCTCGGGGCGGCGCGAGACCTCGCCCGTCACGCGGAGCACGAACTCGCTACGCAGCGGGTGGGCGACCTCTTCATCACGGATGACGACCTGGGCGATTCCGGAGGCGTCGCGAAGATCGATGAAGGCGACTCCTCCGTGATCACGACGACGATCGACCCAACCCGTGAGGGTGACGGTCTGACCGATGTGGTCGGCTCGCAGCGAGCCGGTCGTGTGAGTGCGAAGCACGGAGATTCCTCCAGTTCAGAAAAGGGAACCCCGCCATTCTACGTGGGCGCGGGCGGGGATCCGCGGGGCGCCGGCGGCGCTGGATAGACTCGGCCGCAGCGGGCCGCGTCGGGCGGCTCCGCCAACAGGGAGCACGCCGTGGACTGGAATCTGATCAGCGCCCAGATCGCCTCGACGAACTCGATGTGGCTGAGCCTGACGCTGTACGTCCTGTACGCCCTCACCATGTGGCGGGTCTTCGTCAAGGCCGGGTACGCCGGCATCCTCGCGCTGATCCCGATCGTGAACTGGATCTTCCTCGTGAAGATCGCCGGACTCTCCGGATGGCTCGCGCTGCTGTATCTGATCCCCTTCGTCAACGCGATCTTCGCGATCGTCGTCGCGGTGAAGGAGGGTGCGAACTTCGGCAAGGGCGGGCTGTTCTCGTTCTTCCTGCTGTGGATGCTCCCGTTCATCGGCCACCTGATCATCGGCTTCGGGTCGGCCACCTACCGAAAGGTCTGAATGCCTGCCGAGCGACTGCATCTCGTCCGTCATGGCGAGGTCCACAACCCCCGACGCGTCCTCTACGGACGCCTGCCGCACTATCGGCTGAGCGAGGCGGGCAGGGCTATGGCCCGATCCGCGGCGGAGTACGTCCAGGGCCTCGATCGGCCGGTCACCACGCTGCGGTGCTCGCCGCTGCAGCGCACCCAGGAGTCCGCCGAGCCCTTCAGCGAGATCTTCGGGCTGGCGCCCGCCCTGGACGAGCGGGTCATCGAGCCCGCCAACGTGTTCGAGGGCACGAACATGCGCCGATCGCTGCGGGACCCCCGCAACTGGTGGCACCTGCGCAATCCCTCGGTGCCGAGTTGGGGAGAGCCGTACACGTCGATCGCCGAGCGCATGGAGCAGGCGATGAACAGCGCCTGGAACGAGACCGAGCGGGGGGATGCCGTGATCGTCTCGCACCAGGCGCCGATCTGGATCGCGCACCTGCACGTCGCCGGGCTCCGTCTTCGCCACGACCCCCGCACGCGTCGCTGCGCGCTCTCGAGCGTCACCTCCTTCGAACGCGTCGGCGACGTGTGGCGCGAGGTCGGCTATGCCGAGCCAGCCGCAGCCGGCGTCGACCTCGGCGCGGTGTGACGGAAGTCATCGATCTCGATCGCACCCGACGGCAGCATCCGCAGTCCGAGCTCTGTGGCGCAGGGCGCTCGCTGAGGCGCCGAACCCGCCGCGACGAACAGGCTCGAGCCTTCCAGATCCCCCATAGAAACCCCTGCGTAGACTGGGAATGTGCCCGCTCTCTCGCCGAATCACCGTGCCCGTCGCGTGCTCGGAGCTGCGCTCGCCGCGCTGGTCGCCGTCTCACTGACGGCCTGCGGCACCGACCCCGTCGCCGAGCAGTACCTGTCGGGCGACGGCAAGGGCTACATCTCGGCGGACGGCGCGGTCGAGGAGATCCCCGTCGCCGATCGCGGTGAGCCGGTCGTCTTCAGCGGCGTCACCGAGAACGGTGATGAGTTCGACAGCGCCGACATCGCCGGGGACGTGACGGTCGTGAACTTCTGGTACGCCGGCTGCGCCCCGTGCCGCGTCGAAGCGGGCGACCTCGAGGACGTCTGGCAGGAGTACGCGGGCGACGGCGTCTCATTCGTCGGCATCAACATCTACGACCAGGCCGACACGGCGCGCTCGTTCGCGAAGACGTACGGCGTCACCTACCCCAGCATCATGGACGTCGACAGCGGCGCCGCGAAGCTCGCGTTCGCGAGCGCGACGCCGATCCAGGCCACCCCCACCACTCTCGTGCTCGACAAGCAGGGTCGTGTCGCCGCTCGGATCATCGGACAGATCGACGGCACCAGCATCCTCTCGACGCTCGTCAAGGACGCGCTCGCGGAGAGCGCGTGAACACGGCTGAGCTGATCGGCTCCGGCGCCCTCTGGCTCGCGATCCCGGTCGCGATGCTCGCCGGCCTCGTCTCGTTCCTCTCCCCGTGCGTCTTGCCGCTCGTGCCGGGGTACCTCGGGTTCATCGGGGGAGCGGTGGCACCGAAGGGCGCTGACCCTTCGACGGGCTCAGGGATCGGCGGGAGCCGCGGCCGCCTCGTGCTCGGGGTGCTCCTGTTCATCCTCGGATTCAGCGTCGTGTTCATCGCGTTCACGGTCGTCGGCGGCGCGGCATCCGTCTTCTTCCTGCAATGGGGCGACCTCATCACCCGCATCCTCGGCGTCGTGATCATCGCGATGGGTCTCGTCTTCCTCGGTCTGTTCGGATTCGCGCAGCGCGAATGGCGCATGCAGGTCAGCTCGAAGACCGGCCTCATCGGGGCGCCGCTGCTCGGCTTCGCGCTCGGCATCGGCTGGGCTCCCTGCATCGGACCGACCCTCACGACGATCGTCGCGCTGTCGATCAATGTCGGCGACCCCTGGCGGGCCGGATTCCTCGGCCTCGCGTACAGTCTCGGCCTCGGCATCCCGTTCCTGCTCGTCGCCCTCGGCTTCGGCTGGGCGACCAAGGCGATCGGGTTCCTGCGCCGCCACATCCGCGTGGTGAACATCGCCGGCGGCGTGCTGCTCATCGCGCTCGGCATCCTCATGGTCACGGGCCTGTGGACCGACATCATGTCCCGACTGACGGCGGTGATGGGCAGTGTCATCCTCCCGCTCTGAGAAATCGCGAAAGAACCAGAAGGATGCCGTGACGAGTTCCGATCCGCTCCGCCCCTCCGACCACATCGACGGCGATGAGGCCGCGATCACCCAACCGCGCCTCGGCGTCGTGGGCTGGCTGCGCTGGGGCTGGCGTCAGCTGACCTCGATGCGCACCGCGATCATCCTGCTCCTCGTGCTCGCGATCGCGGCGATCCCGGGCTCGATCTTCCCGCAGCGCATGGCCGACCCCAATGGCGTCACGCAATGGCAGACCGACAACCCCGACCTGTTCCCGGTGCTCGATGCGCTGGACATGTTCGACGTCTACCTGTCGCCGTGGTTCTCGGCGATCTACCTGCTGCTGTTCATCTCGCTCGTCGGCTGCGTGATCCCGCGCATCAAGCACCACCTGGGGGCGCTGCGCTCGCGCCCGCCGCGCACACCCGTCCGTCTGCAGCGGCTCGAGGACTTCCGCTCGGTGGTTCGTCCCGTCACCGGGGCGGATGCCGACGCCGAGGCATCCCGGTCCATCGACGTGGCCCAGAAGCAGCTCAAGGCGCTCGGGTACCGGGTCGAACGCTACGACAGGGGCGCGACGTACTCCGTCTCGGCCGAGCGCGGCTACCTGCGCGAGACCGGGAACCTCGTCTTCCACCTCGCGCTCGTCGGGGTGCTCATCACCGTGGGCGTCGGCGGCAGCTTCGCATACACGGGCCAGCGCGTGGTCGTCGAGGGTCAGACGTTCGTCAACACGCTCCTGGACTACGAGTCCATGAACCGCGGCCGCTTCGTCGGCGACGACGCCCTCAGCCCGTACTCGATGACGCTCGATTCGTTCGATGTGACCTACCAGGAGTACGGGTCGGCGGCATCCGGCCAGGCGGGCGATTTCTCGGCGAACGTGACGGTCACGCAGGACGGAAAGACGCGCGAGGATGCCGTCCGGGTGAACCATCCGCTCGACATCGCCGGCGACAAGGTCTACCTGCTCGGCAACGGATACGCGCCGACGATCACGGTGCGCAACGCCGACGGCGAGGTCGTCTACGACAACTCCGTGCCGTTCCTGCCGCAGGACAACGCGCTCACCTCCCTCGGCGTCATCAAGGTCACCGACGGCCTGCCCGAGCAGCTCGGCATCGCCGCGTTCTTCTATCCGAGCGCGGTGAAGCTCGACAACGGCGCCTTCGCGTCGGCGCACGGCGATCTGCTCAATCCGCTGCTCACCCTCCGCGTGTACGAGGGGGACCTCGGCATCGACGACGGCTCCCCGAAGTCGGTGTACGTGCTCGACACCGACGAGCTCACCCCGATCGCCGGCGACGGCAGCGACACCCCGTCGATCGAGCTGCAACCGGGCGAGACCGCTGATCTTCCGGGCGGCCGCGGCACGATCACGTTCGAGGACGAATCCCCGGTCGGCGCCACGGACTATACGGAGTCCGTCAAGCGGTTCGCCTCGCTTCAGGTGCACCACGACCAGTCCGCGGTCTGGGTGCTCGTGTTCGCCCTGCTCGCGCTCGGCGGTCTCATGCTCGCCCTGTTCGTGCCCCGTCGCCGGATGTGGGTCAAGGCGACGGCGACCGGCGGGGAGGTGCGCCTCGAGTACGCGGGCCTCGCCCGCGGCGAGGATCCGACGCTCGGCGCCGCCGTCGACGACCTCGCGACCGGCCATGCCCGCCTCATGGACGCCGCTTCCTCCGCAACCACCCGAAAGTAGACTGGGACAATGCCCGACCTCGACTCCCTCTCGATCCTGTTCATCTGGACGGCGATCGCGATCTACGCGGCGGCCTTCGTCGCCTACGCGTTCGATCTCGCACGCCGTTCCGAGGTGCATGCGGACGCACGTCTGGTCCGCGAGCGCGAGGCCGTGCTCGTCGGCGCGGGGTCGGCGGAAGTCGGGGCGGGCGGGGATGCCGTGGCATCCGACGTACCGGCATCCGATGCACCCGCGAAGCCGCGCTACGTCATGGCGCGGATCGGAACGGCGCTGACGGTCCTCGGGTTCCTGTTCCAGCTGGCGGCGACGATCACGCGCGGCATCGCGGCGGAGCGCGTGCCGTGGGCGAACCTCTACGAGTTCGCGATGACCGGCACACTGCTGGTCGTCTTCGTCTACCTGGTCGTGAACACCCGGGTCGACCTGCGCTTCCTCGGCACCTTCATCACCGGGCTCGTCGTCGTGCTGATGGGCGCGGCAGCGATCAGCTTCTACGTCGGCGTCGTGCCGTTGATGGATCCGCTCAAGAGCGTGTGGCTCGTCATCCACGTGTTCGTCGCCTCACTCGGCACGGCGTTCTTCGCGCTGGCCTGCGCGCTGTCGGTGCTGCAGCTCATGCAGTCGCGGCGCGAGCGCCGCATCGCCGAAGGGCTCGAGAAGCCGGGGCCGCGCTTCCTCGGCACGCTGCCGAACGCCGAGCGGCTGGAGGGCATGGCCTTCCGCTTCGCGATCGTCGGGTTCATCTTCTGGACCTTCACCCTCATCGCCGGCGCCATCTGGGCGCAGGACGCCTGGGGCCGCTACTGGGGCTTCGACGTCAAGGAGACCTGGACGTTCATCATCTGGGTGCTCTATGCCGGATACATCCACGCCCGCGCCACCCGCGGCTGGCGCGGAAACCCGTCCGCGTGGCTGTCGATCGTCGGCTTCACCGCCGTGATCTTCAACTTCACGATCGTGAACGTGTTCTTCAAGGGCCTGCACGCCTACAGCGGCCTGAGCTGAGGCCCGCGGCTTCGCGTCGCGTCGGTCTCGCCGCCGGAGGTGGCGCAGTAGGTCGCCATTCGCGTGTTCTGACGACCATCTGCGTCCCCGGGGCTGGAGGAACGTTTCGTGGGGGATGCAAGTGGTCGGCAGCGATGGGCGGATAGCGACCATCTGCGACCTCTGAGGCAGGCGGGAGGCGGAACGCCGCGCTCCGCCTCAGCCGAGCGGGATGACCTCGGCGTGCTCGCGGCCGTCCTCGTACCAAACGAGTTCGACGTCTGCAGCGATGCAGCTCGGCCGCGCGGTCAGGTCGCGTCGCGATGCCTGCTCGAGTTCAGTCCAGGCTGCTGGTTCCAGCGTCTTTCCGTAGACGACGGACAGGTGGAAGATCCAGTCGTCGAGCGGCAGCTCGTCGAGGCGGCGGAAATCGGTCCGCGCAACAGCGTCGGTGAGCGACGCATAGGCGCTGACGAGGGACGGCGTCCGCGCCAGACGCGTGATCACGATCTGCCAGGGCGCCGGGAACACGTCGATCGCGTCGGCGATGATCTCGATCGGATGCTGCGCCGCAGCCCAGTCGCGAACGAGCGCGGCGACCTCCACGCGCCGCTCGGGCTCGAAGAAGCCGCGGAGCGTGACATGCTCGGTGTGCGGATGCTTCGTCCCGGTCGGCACATGCGCAAGCAGCTCGCCCTGCACGTGGCGATACGCCGCGGAGACCGGTCCGGTCGGACGGAGCACCAGGTACTGCTGGCCATCGAGAGACGCGAGCTGGTCGGGGTGGGTCATGAACGGGCGTCGCATCCCCCGACGCTAACGGATCGGGCGCGGCAGGGGTCGCAATGCGTTGCCACCCGCTCGGAACAGTGACCATTTACGACCCCTGCGTCGGGGGAGCAGCTCGGGAGGTGGCGCAAATGGTCGCTTCGCGCCGCGCTCGGCGACCGTTTGCGACCCTTCCGGACCCCGGCGGGGCGGACGGAAGGACGGGCGGATGTTACGCCGTGGCGAGGACCGCGTTGGCCGATGTCGTGCGGCGCAGCGCCACCGCGACCGTGGTGACGATCAGCGACAACACGGCCCAGGCGATGAGCCCGGCGACAGCGCTGCTGCTCCCGGCGATGAGTCCGGTGAATGCCGGTGCCGTGGGGAGCATGGCCCCGATCGAGGAGAGCCAGTCGGGCACGGTGGAGATGAGCCCTGTGGCGATCGCGACGACCCCGACGAGTGCGCTGACCCAGCGACCCGCCCCGCCGAACACGGCGACGAGTGCCTGGTTGACGGCGGCGAACGCGATCCCTGCGAGCACCGCGGTGCCGGCGAACACCCACCAGGTCGCGGCGTCGTACGAGGCCACGATCTGCACGATGAGCGCCACGAGAACGCCCTGTCCTGCGCCGATCGTCGCGGCTGGCCAGAAGCCGCCGAGCGTCAGCCACGCCGACGAACGGCGCGAGGTCAGGGTCCGCGCGGTGTGCGCCCGCATCACGAGGAACGACGCCAGTCCGCCGAACCACAGCACCACAGCCGCGAGCAGGGGGATCGCCGTCGGACCGAAGATCGTGTTCGCCTGCGCGTTCGAGGTCACAGGGTCCGCGATGACGGATGCCAGCGACGTCGACTCCTGGTCGCTGAACGAGGGCAGCTGGTCGGCGGCCTGGTGCAATCCGCTCGCGAGCTCCTCATTGCCGCCGGCGAGGTCGTCGAGACCGGTCGCGAGCTCGCCCGCGCCGGCAGCCAGTGCCGTGGCTCCGTCGCTCAGGCCCGTCGCACCGGTGCCGAGCGCCATCGCGCCCGCGGCCGACTGGTCGACTCCGCCCGCGAGCTGGTTCAGGCCGTTCGAGAGATCGAAGGCTCCCTGACCGGCGGTGCGCAGCTGACCGGCCATCGTCTGAGTCGCTTGCGTGTCGAACGCGTTCAGTCCGGTGGCGGTTCCGGCAGCGGCCTGTGAAGCCATGTCCGCAGCACCCTGGAGCTCCGGCATCGCGGCGGCCATGTCCGCCAGACCGATGCAGACCGGGTCGATCTCCTCGCGGCCGACGCATGCTGCGAGCAGTCGGTTCATGCCTGCGGCCAGATCGCCGACCCCGCCCTTCACGCCGGCGGTCGCCTGCTGCGAGCCAATCGCGGCTGTGAACAGCTGATCGGGCACCAGCCCGGACTGCTCGAGTGCGCTGGCCCCGCTGCTGAGTCCGCCGCCGAGCTCGGCTGCGCCGTTCGCGGCATCCCGGGTCCCCGACGCGATCGTGCCGAGCCCGTTCGCGAGTTCCGATGCCCCCGATCCCAGCTGCGCTGCGCCATCGGCGAGCTGCGTCGCGCCGCTCGGAAGCTCGGCGGCGCCGTCGGCCGCAGAGCGCGCGCCGTTCGCGAGTTCGTCCGCGCCGTTCGCCGCCTCGCCGATCTGGTCCCCGATGGTGGTGAAGCCGACGAGGATGTTCTCCGTCGTCGCCTCGCTCAGCATCGTGCTCATGGAGGAGGCCGCGACCGTGGCGATCTGCGACGTGATGAGGTCGTCCGCGACGAGCCCGTCATCGGGCGTCGTCACCTGGATCGTCGCCTGCTCCGCGGTGCCGCTGCCGCTCGAGATCCGCTGACCGGCCGAGGTGGCCGCGGCCGAGAACTGCGACGGGATAGTCACGACAGCCTGATAGCTGCCGTCGGCGAGACCTTCGGCGGCGTCGTCCTCGTTGGAGATGACCCAGGTCAGGTTCGAGCCCATGTCGTCCGAGCCCTCGACCAGGCCGGCGGCGAGCTGGCGCCCCAGCGGCGTGTACTGGTCGTCGATCGTGACCGGCTCGTCGAGGTTCACGATCGCGGCGGTCATCGTGTCGAGCCGCTCGGTCGGATTCTGCAGTGCCGCGACGAGGATGCCGCCGATCACGGCCGGCAGCAGCAGCACGCCCAGGATCGTCAGCAGCGTGATGGGCTTGCGGGCGCGTGCCCGCTCGATGGAGAGGTTCATGCGTTCACCTCGGAGTCGGTAGCGGAGTGTCGGGGCCCCTCCTGGCCGTCGGCGCCCCCGCCTGCGGACGCAGGTGCGAGGGGGCTTCGACGGCCAGAGGGGGCCTCGGTGGAGAGGTCGAGGGTGGAAGCGGCGGGCCAGGCGGCCTCCGCCAGGATCGTGCGGGCGACGCCCGCGTCGGATGCGGTCGCGAACACCGCCAGCGGGCGTGATGCCGCGGCGTGCTGCAGCATGGCCGTCGCCTGATCGCGCTGCCCGCCGGTGAAGCGGTCGATCCCGTCGATCACGACGAGTTCGGATGCTCCGCGCAGAGCCTCGCGCAGGTCGAGGAGCGCGGCATCCGCGTCATCGACCAGCACGGTGCCGACGTGGCGACGAACCCAGGCCGCACGTCCCGGCAGCAGGTGGCCGGCGACGCGGAGCTTTCCGGCATCCGGAGCCAGACGGCCGGCGACGGCCAGCGCGACCGCGCGGTGAACGCGCGCGTCCTGACCGGTCGCGATGACCGCCTCGCCTGGTGCGAGACGCAACGACAGACCCTCGACGATCGGCGCATCCGCGCTGAGCACGAGCGCATCCGCGGCCACCACAGAGTCATCGCCCGGCCAGGAGGCCAGGTGCCGCTCGCGCTCGACGGCCTCGCCCTCGATATCGACGCTCGGCAGGATTCGCTCCAGCCAGCGCGGGATTTCCCAGGCGCGCTCGCCGAGAATCGCCATGAGCGCGGGGATCAGCGTCATCCGCACGAGGAAGGCATCGATCGCGATGCCGGCGGCGAGCCCCAGGGCGATCGGCTTGAGCGACGAGTCGCCCTCGGGCACGAACGCCACGAACACCGCGAACATGATGAGCCCGGCGGCGGTGACGACCTTCGCCGATCCGGTGAAGCCGCTGCGCACCGCGCGCAGAGCCGCAGCCCGCCGCTCGGCGCGGTTCGCGGATCGAGCGGCGGGGTCGTGCACGAAGTCCTCGCGCATCCGCGAGACGAGGAACACCTGGTAGTCCATCGCGAGGCCGAACAGCACGCCCATGAGGATGATCGGCATGAAGCTGATGATCGGACCGACCTTCGCCACGTGCAGCAGATCGGCCATCCAGCCCCACTCGAACACGGCGCCGACGATGCCGAACGCGGCGACGATCGACAGCAGGTAGCCCAGAGCCGCGGTGATCGGCACCCAGATCGAGCGGAACACGATCGTCAGCAGGATCAGCGACAGACCGATCACGAACACGCCGAACGGCAGCAGTGCCGCGCCCAGCTGGTCGGAGATGTCGATCGCGACGGCGGTGAACCCGGTCACCTTGACGTCGATGCCGAACTCGTCGAGCCATTCGTCGTGGTGCGATCGCAGCTCGCGGACGAGGTCGCTGGTGGCCGGGTCGTCCGGTGCGGTCTCGGGGATCACCTGGACGATCCCGGTGTCCGCGGTCTCGTTCGGGGTGGCCAGCGCCACCTCCTTCACGCCAGGGACCTCGGCGACGGCATCCCCGAGATCCTCCATCAGGGTGAGCGGGTCGGTCGAGGTGACGATCGTGCCGGTCAGCACGAGCGGGCCGTTGAACCCCGGGCCGAACTCCTCGGCCGTGAGGTCGTAGCTCTGGCGCGCCTCGTCGTCGGGTGCGAGCACTCCGGCGTTCGGCAGGGCGAGGTCGAGGCTGAGCGCCGGCACGGCGACGAGGCCGAGCCCGAGCACCACGGCGGCGGAGGTGACGACCGGATGCTTCGTCACGCCCGTGACCCAGCGGTCGCTGAAGCGGCGGGCGGGCTTGTTGCCCTTGCGCACCTTTTTCGGGCGCCCGACGATGCGTACCTTGAGGAACCCGAGCAGTGCGGGGGTGAGGGTGACGGCGATCGCGACGGCGACGGCGACCGCGACGGATGCCGCGATGCCCATGGTCGTCAGGAACGGGATGCCGGCGAACCCGAGCCCGATCAGAGCGATGAGCACCGTGATGCCGGCGAACACGACGGCCGACCCGGCCGTCCCGACCGCGCGAGCGGCGGACTCCTCCGGTTCGACGCCGTCGCGCACCTGATCCTGATGGCGGGCCATGATGAACAGCGCGTAGTCGATGCCGACGGCAAGGCCGAGCATGAGCGCGAGCAGCGGCGTCGTCGACGACACCGTCGCGAAGGCCGTCGCCGCGAAGATCCCGGCCATCGAGATCCCGACGCCGAGGACGGCCGTCAGCAGCGGGAGGCCCGCGACGACGAAGGAACGGAACGTCACGATCAGCACGAGCAGCGCGATGACGAGACCGACGGCTTCGGTGAGCGTCACGCCGGGGATCGAGATCGCGAACAGATCGCCCCCGAGCTTGAGCTGCGATCCGTCGGGCAGCTCGCCGCGCAGGTCGTCGACCATCGCGGTGAGCTCGTCCTTCGTCGCATCCGAGACGTCGGTGGCCTGGCCGTCGAACTGCAGTTGGACGATCGCGGCGCTCTCACCGTCGTTGACCATGCCCTCGACCATGTCGTCGTAGGGGGAGGTCGCCGCGAGCACGCCATCGAGGTCCGCGAGCCGGTCCACGGCATCCTCGATCGGCTCGCGGTAGTCGTCATCCGTGATCCGGTCTCCTTCGGCGGCGACCACGATGAACTGCGCGTTCGTGCCGCTGACCTGGGGGAACGACCGCGACAGCTGCTCGAGGCCGTCCTGCGCCTCGGTGCCGGGGATGCTGAAGGAGTTGTCGGTGCCCTGCTGCAGCACGACGGCGCCACCACCCGCCGCGGCGAGGATGATCAGCCAGGCGGCGAGCACGCGCCAGGGGTGACGGAACGACCAGCGTCCGAGGGACGACAGGAGTGTGGACACGGTGCCTCCGTGAGAGCCGACGCGGGGGTCGGATACAGAGATGTATCCGATACATATGTGTATCCTACGATTCGACGGACGTGCAAAACTGTGCGCCGGATGTGAGTTCGAGAAAGAATGGGGGAGGAGGCTTCGATGACGATTCCGGTGACCAGGCGCCGCGAGAACACGCGGGCGCGATTGATGGATGCCGCAGCCCAGGTCTTCGCCGAGGTCGGTCTCGAGGGTGCGAGCGTCGAGGCGATCTGCGAGCGCGCCGGCTTCACCCGCGGCGCGTTCTACTCCAACTTCGAGTCCAAGGACGAGCTGTTCCTGCAGCTCGCCTCGTCCGTCGCCGAGCAGCGCCTGGCATCCGTTCGCGGGCGCATCGACGAGTTCGTCGCATCCGGCGTGCTCCGTGGGGATGCCGACCCGATCGAACTCGTGCAGAAGGTCATGGACTCCGGGCTCGACGACCGCCTCGGCGTGCTGATGATGAGTGAGATCCGCATCCGAGCGCTGCGCGACGACGCGTTCGGCAAGGCCTATCTCGCCCAGGACCGTGCGATGCTCGCGAGTATCGAGGGCATCATCCAGGGCATCGTCGACTCCGGCCTGTTCGCGCTGCGCATCGACGTGCCTGCCGCCGCACAGATGCTCATGGTGCAGTGGGAGGGATGCATGGCGCGTGCCGCCGTGTCGGGGTGGGACGGCGAGAAGCTGCACCGCGCCGGCGCCGAGGCCCTGGGTCAGCTCGTCGAACTGATCATCGCGCCCACCGCTCCGTGAGCGCGCCCTGACGAAACGGGGTTTGCGGCATGAGACCCGTGCTGCACGCACCCGTCTCATGCTGCAACCCTCGTCTCGCGGGCGGGCGCAGGGCGCTCAGGGGTTCGCTGGCGCGGGCGGCGCTCAGCCGTCGGATGCTGCGAGCAGGGCGTGGCAGCGGCGCAGGCGGTCGAGCCACCAGTCGCGGCGGTCGTCGGATGCCGCGAGCCGGTCGAGGCGCGCGGCATCTGGTGTGACGCGGCCGACCGGGATCGCCCCGTCGACCGGGGAGAGATCGGCGACGTCCTCGGCGAAGAGCGCGCCGGTGCCCGGGCCGCAGTCGTATCCCAGTGGGGGCGGGACAGCGGCGAGGGCTGCGCCCTGACTGAGACCGACCGCCGTATCGAGCGCGCTCGAGACCACGGCGGCGAGCCCGGCCTCGCTGACGATCTCGAGCGCTCGCCGGATGCCCCCGAGCGGCTGAGCCTTGATCACGATGAGATCCGCGGCGCCGGCCCGAGCGACGGCGAGCGGGTCCTCCGCCTTGCGGATGCTCTCGTCCGCCGCGATCGGGATGCCCATGTACTTCACGCGTCGGTGCAGTTCGGCGAGCTCCTCCACGCTCGCGCACGGCTGCTCGGCGTACTCGAGGTCGAACTCGGCCAGGGCGTGCAGCGCGCGTTCGGCCTCGTCGACGTTCCAGTTCGCGTTGGCGTCGATGCGCACCCGCCCCTCCGGTCCCAGGGCTTCGCGCACGGCGTGCACGCGGTCGACGTCATCGGCGAGCGACTGCCTGGACTCGGCGACCTTGACCTTAGCCGTGCGGCATCCGGGGAACCGCGCCAGCACCTCGGCGACCCGTTCGGCGCCGACTGCCGGCACCGTGGCGTTGACGGGGAT
This sequence comes from Microbacterium tenebrionis, assembly GCF_903645325.1. Lineage (GTDB taxonomy): Bacteria > Actinomycetota > Actinomycetes > Actinomycetales > Microbacteriaceae > Microbacterium > Microbacterium tenebrionis. Next base: position 21,187 of record NZ_CAHJXQ010000011.1, on the reverse strand, counting down.
GCGCTCGCGCACGGGCGCGGGCTGCGTGTTCCAGGCGTAGTCGATGGATGCTGCGAGCCACACTGCCGCCTCGGCATCCGCGTATTCGACGAATGGCGAGAACTCTGCCCACCCCTGCGGGCCCTCGAACAGCAGCGCTTCGCGCTCGTCCACACCGCGGAACCGCGTCGTCATCGGCAGCGCGACCACGCGCGCGGTGCTGAGCAGTTCGTCCAGATCCGGCGTCATGGTGCCATTCTGCCCGTCTCGACGGGTCGGATCCCAGACGCTCCGACATCTGCACGGTGTGTCCCGCGCCGACATGACGGCGCGCCGCACGATCGTCTGGGATTCGGCGCGCGGCCGCAGCGTCAGAGGTGCTTCTGGAACTCGCCCATGTGCTCCGACGGGGCGAAGCCGAGGGTGCGGTTGATCGCGAGCATGTGCTCGTTCACGCCGGCGTTGTACGTGTACACCGAGCGGACCGTCGGGGCGTGCTGCTGCAGCATCCGCAGGTTCGCGACCTTCACCGCTGTGCCGAGGCGGTGCCCGCGGGCCTCGCGTCGCACGAGTGTTCCCCACTGGTAGGCGTTCCCGTCGTCGCCCGAGACGACGAGCTGCGTGTACGCGACCACGCGGCCGGTGTCGTCGAGCGCGACCGTGCCGAAGCTGCGGCGGTTCTGCCGGGCGATCAGCGTCTCGTTCGACCGGATCTCCGCCACGTCGACCGATGCCGGTTCGATGTCGAGGTCGCCGGTCGGAGCCTCGGTGTCGACGGCGGCATCGAGCTCGGCCCAGCCGCGCAGGACGTCGGCGGGGACGTTCCCGATCCACGAGCGAAGGGCGTAGCCGCCGGAGCGAGCCGCCGCAGCGGCTCCGACGTCATCGAGCAGCTCTGCGTCGAGCGGCAGCCGCAGACGGCTCTGCACATCCCCGAGTGCGAGCGCGTACCCGTGCCGCCGTGCGAACTCGCGTCCGGGAACGCCTTCGCCGTCGTCGCCGGCCGAAACCGGCCAGGATGCGGTGGAGGTCACGATGCTGCGGCCGGCCTCGCGTGCAGCGGATTCCAGCGCGGTCAGCACCGCCGAGCCCGTGCCCCGGCGTCGCAGCTCGGGCGCCACGTGCACGCCCAGGCTGGCCGTGCGGAGGTTGTCGCGGAGCGGCAGCGCGAGCCGTGCGGAGCCGACGACCTCGCCGCCGCTGCGCGCCAGATACGCCCGGCGGTCGACGGCGCGGCTGCGCTGCTGCAGCTCGTGCCTGGACTCGTTTCGCGTCCACACCGCCGAGTCGGCGCCGCGATCGGCGCGCTCGGCTGCGGCGTAGATGTCCCACCAGAGGTCCACCGCTGTCGTGTCGAAGGGGTCGACCTGGGTGAGTTCGAGCATCATGCAACCGTACCCCTATCCGTTGACCATCAATGGATCATTGACAATAGTGTGTGTCGCACAGTAATGTGATCGACATGGACGAGACGCTCGAGACCCATCTGCAGGAACTGCGGCGCGGCACGGTCGTGCTCGCCTGCCTGCAGCTGCTGCGCACTCCCGGCTACGGCTACGGGCTGCTCGAAGACCTCGAGCGCCACGGCTTCGCCACTGACGCGAACACGCTGTACCCGCTGCTGCGCCGTCTCGAGAAGCAGGAGTACCTGACGAGCGAGTGGAACACCGACGAGGCGCGGCCCCGCAAGTTCTACCGCACCTCACGAGCCGGCATGCGCCTCGCCGACACCCTCACCACGGAATGGGCCGCCCTCACCGAGGCCGTCGCGACCCTCACGAACACGGACCAGGAGGTCTGATCATGGCTGCTGCACTCACCGACCGCTATATCGGCGCCGTCACGAAGTCGTTGCCTCCCGCGACGCAGGGCGACGTGCGGGCCGAGCTGGAGGCGTCCATCGGCGACGCCGTCGAGGCACGCGTCGAACAGGGCGAGAGCCGGGCGGATGCCGAGCGCACCGTCCTCACCGACCTCGGCGACCCGGCCGCGCTCGCCGCGGGCTATGCCGATCGCCCGCTGCACCTCATCGGGCCGACGTATTACCCGACCTGGTGGCGTCTGCTGAAGCTGCTGCTGTGGATCGTGCCCGCCTGCGCGATGGTCGGAGTCGCGATCGCGAACGGCATCGCCGACAAGCCGATCGGTGAGATCATCGGCCAGGTGGCCGTCGTCGGCATCAGCACGATCGTGCACGTCGCGTTCTGGACGACTCTGGTGTTCTTCATCCTCGAGCGCACCGGTGCGGACGCGGGCACGTCGTGGAGCATCGACGACCTGCCCGAGCCGCAGGAGAGCGGTGCCGGGCGCGGCGACCTCATCGCATCGCTCGTCTTCCTCGGCCTCGCCGCCGGCGCCCTGCTGTGGGATCGTTTCGTCGGATTCGTGCTGTTCGCGAGCGACAGCGTCGACGTCGGGGTCGGCCTCGGCTCGCAGACGTCGTCGATGCCGATCCTGAATCCGGGCCTGTGGCCGTGGTGGATCACCGCGACGATGGTGCTGATCGGCGCGGAGGCGCTGCTCGCGATCGCCGTCTACGCCCGCCGCGGGTGGAGCTCCGCCCTGGCCGTGGTGAACACCGTGCTGGCGATCGTGTTCGCGGCGGGAGCCGTGCACCTCGTCGTGACGGGGCAGCTGCTCAACCCGGAGTTCCTCGCCGTGACCCTGTACCGCGACGACGTGCCGTCCGACGTCGGACAGATCCTGTCTGTGCTGCTGATCGTGGGCATCGTCGGGGTCGGGGCCTGGGACATCATCGACGGCTGGCTCAAGACGCGGCGCGCGCAGCGCGGGGCGCGGTGATCGGGCCGAGCCCGGCGGAATAGGCTGGACGCATGGTCTCCGATCTGTTCGATCCTGCCGAGTGGGTGCTCGCCCCCGGCGCCGATGCCTACACCGACATCACCGCGCACGTCACGCACGACGGCGGCATCGCCCGCATCGCGTTCAACCGGCCGGAGGTGCGCAACGCATTCCGCCCGCACACGGTCGACGAGCTGTACCGGGCGCTCGACATCGCCCGTCAGGATCCGAGGATCGGCGCCGTGCTGCTCACCGGCAACGGGCCGAGCCCCAAGGACGGCGGCTGGGCGTTCTGCTCGGGCGGCGATCAGCGCATCCGTGGCCGGGACGGCTACAAGTATGCTTCGACAGGCTCAGCAACCGAGGGCCCAGCATTCGCTGCCTCGTTGGGCCGTCTGCACATCCTCGAGGTGCAGCGGCTGATCCGCTTCATGCCGAAGGTCGTTATCGCCGTGATTCCCGGGTGGGCCGCGGGTGGCGGGCATTCGCTGCACATCGTCTGCGATCTCTCGATCGCCTCCGCCGAGCACGGGAAGTTCAAGCAGACGGATGCCGATGTCGGCAGCTTCGACGCCGGCTACGGCTCGGCGTACATGGCGCGGCAGACCGGGCAGAAGATCGCCCGAGAGGTGTTCTTCCTCGCCGAAGAGTACTCGGCGCAGCGCGCGTACGAGATGGGCACGGTCAACCGGGTCGTCCCGCACGCGGAGCTCGAACGCGAGGCGCTGTCGATGGCGCGCACGGTGCTCACGAAGTCGCCCACCGCGATCCGCATGCTGAAGTACGCGTTCAACGCCGTCGACGACGGTCTCGTCGGTCAGCAGGTCTTCGCCGGCGAGGCCACGCGCCTGGCCTACGGCACGGACGAGGCCGTCGAGGGCCGCGACTCCTTCCTCGAGAAGCGCGATCCGGACTGGTCGTCCTTCCCCTGGCACTACTGACCCATGGTCGCCCTGGTCACGACGTCCGCGGACGACCCCGCGCAGCTCCAGCGCGACCTGGAGCGCGCCTTCGACGGCGGCCCCGCGATCGGGCTCGGGATGCTGGGGGAGCAGCCGCCCGAGGTCGAAGACGGCACGGCCGTCGTCATCGGCACGTCCGGATCGACCGGCATCCCCAAGCGCGTCGTCCTCAGCGCCGTGGCTCTGCGCGCGGGTGCGGAGGCGACCGCCGAGCGGATCGGCTCCGGACGGTGGCTGCTCGCATTGCCCGCCGGTTACGTCGCCGGGCTCCAGGTGATCGTCCGCTCGATCCTCGCGGGCACGAGTCCTGTGCTGCCGTCCGGTGGATTCTCGCCGCGATCGTTCGCCGAGGCCACGCTCGGGATGCCGCCGAGCGGCCCGCTGTTCACCTCGCTCGTCCCCGCCCAGGTCGCGACCCTTCTGGATGCCGCAGGCGAGACGGCCGTCCTCGCGGCGCTGCAGGCGTACGACGCGATCCTCGTCGGGGGCCAGGCCCTGCCCCAGCCCGTGCGGGAGCGCGCGGCCGAGCTCGGCGTGAAGCTCGTGCGCACCTACGGATCGACCGAGACGAGCGGCGGCTGCGTCTACGACGGCATCCCGCTCGAGACCGCTGCCGTCCGGGTCGAGGATGGCGAGCTGCAGATCGCCGGCCCCATGCTCGCGGACGGCTACCTCGGCGACCCCGCGCTCACGCAGCGCACCTTCACCCGCGACGCGCACGGTATCCGCTGGTACCGCACCGGTGACCTCGGAATCGTCGAGGATGGCGTCGTGCGGGTGCGCGGCCGGGCCGACAACGTCATCGTCTCCGGCGGCGTCAACATCTCGCTCGACCGGGTCGAGCGCATCGTGCGCGGCATCCCCGGGCTCACCGGAGCCGTCGTCGTCGGCGTCGAGGATGAGCGCTGGGGTGAGGCATCCGTCATCGTCGTCCAGCGCGGCGAGGCGCTTCGCCGCAGCGCGTCCGAGCAGCTCGAGCACGCGCGGGCGGCCGTCGCCGACGAGATCGGCAAGCCGGCGCGGCCGGCCAGGCTCATCCTCGTCGACGAGCTCGCGACGCTGTCGTCCGGCAAGCCCGACCGTGAGGCGATCCGGCGGATCGCCGCCGAACTGCGCTGAGGCGCACCGACCGAAGGGCGCCGCCATGGCCACCTACACCCACGGGCACCACGATTCGGTGCTGCGATCGCACAGCAATCGCACGATCGCGAACTCGGCGGAGTATCTCCGTCCGCACCTGCGCCCCGACACGCGCCTGCTCGATGTCGGAGCGGGGCCGGGCACGATCACGATGGACTTCGCAGCTGTCGTCGCCCGCGTCGCAGCGACCGAGATCAACGCGGACGCCCTCGGGATCTCGCAGAAGCTCGCGGCGGAGCGCAGCATCCGGAATGTCGACTTCGCGGTCGAGGACGTGCACGCGCTGAGCTTCCCGGACGACTCGTTCGACGTCGCACACGCCCATCAGGTGCTGCAGCACGTCGCCGACCCGGTGCAGGCGTTGCGCGAGATGCGGCGGGTGGTGAGACCGGGCGGGATCGTCGCAGCCCGGGACGCCGACTACGCCGGCTTCGGCTGGTTCCCGCTGCTGCCGGAGCTCGACGAATGGCTGAGGCTGTACCGCGAAGCGGCTCGCGCGAACGGCGGAGAACCGGATGCCGGGCGGCGCCTCCTCTCGTGGGCCAGGGCAGCGGGATTCGAGGACGTCACGGCGACCGCGTCCACCTGGTGCTACGCGAACCCGGAGGAACGCGCCTGGTGGGGCGGCATGTGGGCCGACCGCATCCTCGAGTCCGCCCTGGCCCGACAACTCGTCGATTCGGGCATGGCCGGGCGCACGGACCTCGAGCGCATCAGCCGCGCATGGCGCACGTGGGCGGATGCCGGAGACGGCTGGTTCCTCGTGCCGCACGGCGAGATCATCGCGCGCGCCTGAATACATCCCCAGGCGGATGCCGCGGCATCCTGCCCTCGCGTAGCGTGAAGGAGTGATCCGCCCGCTGTCCCGCACTGCGCTCGTCCTCGACATCGTGGGGGCGAGCCTGCTGTTCGCGCTGTTCCTGCCGATGTCGCTGGTGTTCTACTCGCCGGGTCAGCTGAGCACGACGGTCGCAGAGCCGGTCGCGGTGGCCGCGGTCGTGATCGCCGCAGTGCTGCAGTTCGGCGCCGTAGCCGTCGGCCGACTCGCACCGGGAATCGCCCTGAGCGTCGCGTGGCTGGGCGCGATCGTGCAGCTGCTCGCCGGGCTCGGCCCGCTGCCGATCAACGTCGCGATCCTCGGCGTCCTGTACGCCACCGCGGCGTGGGGCTCGACCCGGATCTTCTGGGCGGGTCTGGGCTCCGCCGTCATCGGCGGCATCATCGCGGCGCTGCAGATCGTGTTCGTGAACGGCATGGCCGGAGTCTTCGGCATCATCACCACCGTGGTCGCCCTCACCGTCGTCAGCGTCCTCACCCTCGGAGCGCCGTGGCTGGGCGGCTTCGGGTGGCGGATGGTGCTGCGCTGGCGCGCGACGCGCGACGCGCAGGCTCGCGCGGAGGTCGCCGCCGCCGAGGAGCAGGAGCGGGTGCGCATCGCACGCGACATGCACGACGTCGTCGCGCACTCTCTCGCGGTGATCATCGCGCAGTCCGACGGTGCGCGGTACGCCGCGGCATCGTCTCCGCAGATCGCGGCGGAGACGCTCGGCACTGTCGCGCAGACAGCCCGCGCCGCACTCTCCGACGTGCGGATGCTGCTGACGCAGCTGCGCCATCGTCAGGGAGTCGGACCGCAGCCGACCATCGCCGATCTCGAGCAGCTGTTCGAGCAGGTGCGGCAGGCCGGGCTCGAACCGCGCGTCACCGTCGACCCGATGCCGCCGGGGGAGCCGCCGGGGGCGGTGCAGCTGGCGGTGTACCGGATCCTGCAGGAGGCGCTGACCAACGCGATCCGGCACGGCAGCGGCGACACGGTCGACGTGCGGCTGGCCTGGATGCCGGACAGCGTGCGCATCGAGGTGCGCAACCGCCTCGGCGACGCCACTGCCGCACCGATCGGCGCGGGAGGTCACGGCATCGTCGGCATGCGCGAGCGGGCCCAGCTCATCGGCGGCGTGCTGCGGGCGGAGCGCGACGGCGAGGAGTTCGTCGTGCACGCCCGACTGCCCATCGGAGAGCCGTTCCACAGCGGGCCCGCCGGTGCTCCGGTCGGTGGCACTGCCAGCGGAGAGGAGACGGCATGATCCGGGTGCTGCTCGTCGACGACCAGGCGCTGTTCCGCGCCGGCATCCGCATGCTCGTGTCGTCGCAGCCCGACATGGAGATCGTCGGCGAGGCCGGCAACGGGCAGGAGGCGCTCGATGCCGTCGCCGCCCACCGCCCGGATGTCGTGCTGATGGACATCCGGATGCCGGTGATGGACGGCCTGACGGCGACCGGTCATCTGCTGGCGCAGCCGGAGCCCCCGCGCGTCGTGATGCTGACGACCTTCGATCTCGACGAGGCGGCGGCGCGGGCCATCCGGCAGGGAGCGAGCGGGTTCCTGCTGAAGGACGCCGAGCCGGAGTTCCTGCTCGCCGCGATCCGCACCGTGCATTCCGGGTCGAGCGTGATCGCGGCATCCGCGACGCGCGAGCTGTTCGCGCACTTCACGCCGCAGACGCGCCCGGTGCCGGAGTCTTTCGCAGCCCTCACCGAGCGCGAGCAGGAGATCTTCGCGCTCGCGGCCCGAGGGCTCTCGAACGCCGAGATCGCCGGGCGCGAGTTCCTCAGCGAGGCGACGGTCAAGACGCACATCAGCCGCATCCTCACCAAGCTGTCGCTGCGCGATCGTGTGCAGCTCGTGGTGTTCGCGTTCGAGCACGGTCTGGCCTGAGCCGCCCGGCGATCGACTACGCGAGTCGGACCGGGGCTCCGTATGCCGCGACGGAGCGGTCAGAGGTGAGGAGCGTGATGCCTTCGATCCGGGCTTGGGCGACGAGAACTCGGTCGAACGGGTCCCGATGGATATCAGGGAGCCCGGATGTGGCGACCGCGTGGGCTCCTGTGATGGCCAGTTCGTCGTACCCGTTCTCGAGCAGTTCGCGTCGAAGCACGTGCGGATCGGCGGTGAAGTCGTCCCGGCCCTGTGCTGCCTTGATCGCAACCTCCCAGATGCTTGCAGCACTGAAGAGCACGTCGTTCGACTCGTCGGAGATCAGGCGGGTCGCCTCCGGCCGCAGTCGGCCAGGAGCGTAGGCGCTCCAGAGCAGGAGATGCGTGTCGAGCAGCAGCCGCACTCAGGTGTCCGTTCCCGCGAACAGGTCGGAGATCTCATCCGCCGCGAGGTCATCGAAGTCGTCGGGGACCTGAGCCTGATCGGCGAGGAACCCGAGGCGGCGACGGGTCGTCGGAGAATCGACGCGCGTGAGCTTTGCCACTGGGCGGCCGGCCTTGGCGATGATCACGACTTCGCCGTCGAAGGCGGCATCCACGAGCCGCGACAGATGCGTCTTCGCCTCGTGCATGTTGACCGTGGGCATGATGACTCCTTAGCTAACTCGACTTAGTCTAGCCCATGGGGCCCGCATCGGCGCGGTCCTGAGGCCGCGCGGATCATCCTTGCGATGTAGGCGGATGCGACGGGGGAGCGATGCGGCAAGGCATCCACCGTTCGTAGCGTGAAGAGCATGGAGATCACGACCAGCGACCTCGGGCTCGCCGCCCGAGTCCAGCACCTCACGAAGACCTACGGCTCGGGCGACGGCGCGGTGAACGCCCTCACCGACGTCAGCGTCGGCATCCGCCGCGGGCAGTTCACCGCGATCATGGGGCCGTCGGGCTCGGGCAAGTCCACGCTCATGCACATCATGGCGGGGCTCGACGCCCCGACGCAGGGCCGCGCGTGGATCGGCGACACCGACATCACCGGCCTCGGCGACCTCGAGTTGACGATCCTGCGCCGCCGGCGCGTCGGGTTCATCTTCCAGGCGTTCAACCTCGTCCCCACCCTCGACGCCCTGGGCAACATCCTGCTGCCGTTCGAGCTCGACGGACGTCGCCCCAGCGCGATCGAGAAGGCCCGCATCGACGGACTCGTCGAGCGGCTCGGGCTCGCCTCGCGGTTGAACCACCGGCCGCATGAACTGTCCGGCGGTCAGCAGCAGCGCGTCGCGATCGCCCGCGCCCTGGCGACCGCGCCCGACCTCGTCTTCGCCGACGAGCCGACCGGCAACCTCGACTCGCGCAGCGGCCGCGAGGTGCTGCAGCTGCTGGCGACGGCGACCCGCGAGCACGGCCAGTCGATCGCGATGGTCACGCACGACGCGATCGCGGCCAGCCACGCCGACCGCGTGCTGTTCCTCGGCGACGGCCGGATCGTCGCCGACCACCCGCGGCAGAGCGCCGAGCAGATCGCGTCGTACATGCTGGCTGCCGAGGTGGCGGCATGAGCGCGGTCGCGACGTCCGGTGTGGTGTCCACCGTCGTGCCCGAGTCGACGATGACCGGCCCGCGTCTGGGCTGGCTGCGCGACCGCGGCATGGGCGCCAGCGTCCTCGTCGCGGCGCTCTCGTCGGCGTTCGGTGTCGTCCTCGTCGAGGCGACCGCCTACATCGGTGCGATGCTGCAGTCCGACCCGCACATCGGCGACAGCGGCACGCTCGCCGCCGTCGTGGCGATCCTGTCGGTGCTGCTGATCGGCGTCGCGCTGTACGTCGCGGCCATCGTCACGGCGAACACGTTCTCGACGATCGTCGCGGGCCGCACCCGCCGTATCGCGCTGATGCGGCTGATCGGGGCGACGGCGCGATCGCAGCGTACCGAGGTGGCCGGCCACGGCTTCGTGGTCGGCGCGCTGGGGGCCGTCCTCGGAGTTTTCGTCGGCATCCTGGTCGCGGCGGCCGGCGTGTATGTCGCCGCACGAGGATGCCGCTGCACGCCCGACCCGCCACGTCGGCGCGCTGCTGCTGTTGATCCTGGGAGCCGCGCTGCTCGCCTTCGGCGTGCTCGTCGGACTCGTCACCCCGCTCGGCGTGATCATCTCGTTCTTCGGCGGACTGCTGTCGTTCACGGGCATCTCGCTGGCGTCGGTGCTCGTGATGCCGCCGCTTCTGCGCCTCGTCGGACGTGCGTTCGGGCGATCGGCGACCGCTCGCCTCGCGGCGGAGAACGCCCTGCGATACCCGGAGCGCTCCAGCCGCATGGCGATCGGCGTCGTGATGGGCGTGACCCTCGTGACGATGTTCGCCGTCGCTCTGGAGTCCGTGAAAGCGCTGCTGACCAAGGCGGCGGGCGGTGAGCTCGACTCGGAGTTCGCGGTCATCATGGACAGCTTCGCCGCCGTCATGATGGTGCTCGTCGGGATCTCGGCCGTCATCGCCGCGGTGGGGCTCGTGAACCTGCTGACCATCGGCGTGGTGCAGCGCCGACGCGAACTCGGGCTGCTGCGTGCGGTCGGCCTGTCTAACGGTCAGGTGCGCCGGATGATCCTGCTCGAGGCGCTGCACATCACGGTGACCGCCACGGTCACCGGGCTGGTCCTGGGAGTCGTGTACGGCTGGATCGCCGCGCAGTCGCTGCTCGGATCGGTGCGAATGCCGCCGTTCTTCGAGGAGACGGCCGGACTCGTCGCGCCGGCCGTGCCGTGGCTACCGGTCGTCATCATCGTGGTGGCGACGGGCGTGCTGACGCTGGTGGCCGCCGCGGCCCCCACGCGCCTGGCGACGCGCGTGGCCCCGGTCGAGGCGCTCGCCGTCGACTGAGCATGTCGGCGCGCGGCGGAGGGGTCGCGTTTGGTTGCCGGTGCGGGCCCGCGGCGGCCATTTGCGCCCCCTCGGGGAGGGCCAGCGCCCGTCGCCCAACGAGGGGTCGCGGGTGGTCGTCACATCATGACGGTGGCAGCCATCCGCGCCCCCTGCCGCCCATAGGCTGGGGGGATGCCGCAGCCGTTCGATCAGTCGTCGTACCAGGTCCGTTTCGAGTGGGGGGTCGCGGGACTCGAGCGCCTCGCACCGGCCGACGTCGTCGTGGTCGTCGACGTGCTCCGCTTCTCGTCGACCGTGACGGATGCGGTCGCCTCCGGCCGCACCGTCTCGCTCACGGATGCCGCAACCTGGTCGCGCGACGGAGCCGCCGTCGCGGCCGCCGCGCGGGAGGCGACCGTGCTGATCGGATCGCTCCGCAACGCCGCCGCGACCGCACGCGCGGTGCTGGAGATCCAGAACCGCCGTCAGCAGCGGACCTCGGTGACCGTCATCGCGGCGGGGGAGCTGACGGATGCCGGCGACCTCCGCTTCGCCGTCGAGGACCTCCTCGGCGCGGGCACCATCATCGCGGCGCTCAGCGATCTGGGCGCGGATCACACCTCGCCGGAAGCCGCAGCGGCATGCGAGTCCGCCCGCGGACTGCGCCGGGCGCTGAGGCACCTGCTCACCGCATCCGGATCCGCCAAGGAGATCGCCGCGGGCGTCCAGGCGACCGCGAAGATGCAGGCGGCCGGGCTGGCCCCGACCGACCCGAAGGCTGCGGCCGCGGTCGACGCGACCGACGCGGTGCCGGTGCTCGACGGCGACGAGTTCGTCGCGTTCGTCTGAGAGAGGACTTCGACTCCCTGCTGTCGGTCAGCCCGCTTCGTCTCGCTCAGCCCGCTCCGTCTCGCTCCGTTCGCGGGGCGACCCGTGGAGCTGATCCGGCGACCCATGGAGCTGATCCAGCGACTCGGGGTGCTCGACGACACGGGTGCTCGACGACCGTGAGAACGCTCGATGACTGCGTGGCGCCCTGACGCGACCGAGCATCAGCGCGGGGTGCGGGCGGCGAGACGCGCGGCGGGGGTGATCTCGCGGCGCAGCCAGGCGAATTCGAAACGCGGGTCGTAGGTCTTCGAGCACTTCGCGCACGACGTGGGCCGGCTGGGGCGCCGGTGCCGATAGGTCACATGACCCGACGGGCAGGTGCCGACCCACGGTGCGAGCTCGTGGGCTGTCTCGCCGTGATGCGTCGCGCCGCCGACGTACCCCAGCTCGCGGGCCGTCCGCCGCCACGTCGGACCGTGCGCCGCGCGATGACCGGCCAGGGCGTGGGCGACCTCGTGCAGCAGCACCTGGTGGATCTCGTCGTCCTCGAAGCGGGCGGCCAGGTATCGCGAGACTGTGATCCGCTTCTTGCGGAAATCGCACTGCCCGGCACGGAGCTTGGCGTTGTCGAACCCGAACGACCACGACGCGTCGAGGTGCATGCGGATGAGCGCGTCGGCCCAGACACGCACACGGTTCAGATCGGCCATGCATCCAGGCTAGATGAGGCCCCGGACATCGGGCTCAGCCGGCGACGAGCTCGCCGCTGCGGCGGCGCTCGGCGGCCTCGATCGACAGCAGCACGCTCCCCAGCTCCTCGTCGGACGCGCCGGCCTCGCGTCGCAGGAACAGCGCCTGCTTGAAGCTCTCGCGCGCCTGCTCGAAGTCGCCGGCCTCGTAGGCGTTGCGTCCGTGGTTCTGGTGCGCGAACGCGGCGATCCCCGCCCAGCGCTGGCCCTCGGCTTCGGCGGCGCAGGTCGTGAGCTCCTGCTCTGCGGCGGCGTGCGCGCCGCGGTACTGCAGGATCGTCGCGTGCAGCACGCGGGAGCGCAGCACGTCCTTGCGGGTGCCTGCCATCCGCGCCACGCGCACCGATTCGTCCGACAGCGACAGCGCCTCGTCCAGCCGGTCCAGCACCTTCAGCAGCCAGACCCGCTCGAGCATGGCCGGGAGGCTCCGCTGCTCCTCGATCTCGGCGAGCCGAGCGGCGCACTCGGCCTGGTCCACCTGCTCGCGAAGAGTCTCGGAGTCGTAACCCTTGATGTAACCCAACGTGCTCTCCTCTCGCAGCATCCTCAGTCTGCATCCGAGTTCGCGGGAGTCGGGGTCGGCGCGCCCCGGATGCCGTTTTCAGCGCAGGAAGATCGATGCGTCGGGCTTCGGGGATGCCACGGCATCCGCATCCGTGACGATCCGGGCATCCTGCGCGAACGCCCGCACCTCCGCGCCCTGCGCGATCTTCGCCGGATGGGGACCGGCCGCCAGCATCCGCGGCAGCCAGTCGGTCGGCAGGGGAGCGGCGGACGCCGCGATCACGAGGTTGCCGAACCGGCGGCCCTTGAGCACCTGCGTGTCGGCGAGGAGGGCGACCTCCGGCAGCACGTGCGCGATCGTGGCGACCTGGCGTCTGGCGAATGCGAGACCGGGTCCGTCCGCGACGTTCACGAGCAGGACGCCCGCCGGGCCGAGCAGTGACGACAGCTCGCGGTAGAACTCCGCGCTCGTCAGATGCGCCGGAGTCTGCGCGCCCGAGTACACGTCGGAGACGACGAGATCGCAGGCGCCGGTCAGAGCGCCGGGCAGCTTCCCCACACCCGCGCGGGCGTCACCGATCCGCATCCGGATGGATGCGCCCTTGGGCAGCGGCAGATGCTCGCGGACGAGGGCCGCCAGCGGAGCCTCGAGCTCGATCACCTGCTGCCGCGATCCCGGGCGGGTGGCCTCGACGTAGCGCGGGATCGTCATCGCACCGGCGCCCAGGTGCACGGCCGTCAGCGGGCCGCCCGGCAGCTGATCGATGACGGCGCCCATCCGGACGATGTACTCGAAGTGCAGGTGCGTGGGGTCGGCGAGGTCGACGTGCGACTGCGGGGTCCCGTCGACGATGAGCTCGAAGCCCGACGTGAACTCCGAGGGGACGACGGTGGCGATCCCGCCGTGATCGAGGCGTGCCATCGGATGCTCGGCGTCCCGAGCGCGTGTGCGTCCCACGCGCCGAGCCTACTTCGGTGCGCCGTCGTGACCGGCGTGTTACAGGTCGATGACGATCGGGAAGTCGGGTTGCGGGGAGTTTGTTAGTGGTGAATACTTTTTCCAAGTCGGCCCGCGACCGCCGTGGCCGAGGGCAGTTTTCAATGAGGAGATTCAGCTTATGAAGAAGCGGGTTCTTTCGATCGTGGCGCTGGGCGTCACGGCTTCGCTGGGCCTTGCCGGCTGCGCCGCAGGCGGCGGCGAGGGCGACGGTGGGACGGACGGCGAGGGGCAGACCCTGAACGTCTGGATCATGAAGGGCACCAACCCCGACGCGACCGCGTTCTACGACGAGGTGTCCGCGGCCTTCGAAGAGGAGACCGGAGCCAAGGTCGAGATCGAGGAGGTCCAGTGGGCCGATGCGCACGACCGGTTCGTGACCGCGATCGCCGGTGGCACGACCCCCGATGTCGCCGAGACCGGGACGACCTGGACCGCCGAGTTCGCCGACGCGGGTGCGCTGCTGCCGATCGACGAGTACGTCGACGGTGAAGACGGCCTGCGCGACGACCTCGTCGAGGGTCTCGAGGTCGCTGGAACCTACGACGAGGAGCTCTACGGCATGCCGTGGTATGCCGGTGTGCGTGCGCTCGTCTACCGCACCGACATCTTCGAGGAGCTCGGTCTCGAGGCTCCGAAGACGTGGGATGACATCGTCACCGCCGGAGAGGCCATCAAGAAGGCCCACCCCGAGATGATGGCCTTCCCGGTGCCGGGCGATGCCGAGTTCCAGGTGTACCCCTGGGTCTGGGGAGCCGGTGGCGAGATCGCCACGCTCGACGGCGACACCTGGACGAGCGAGCTCGACAGCGCCGAGTCACAGGAGGGCATCCAGTTCTACACCGACCTCGCCACCGAGCACGGCTTCTCTTCCGCGGGTGCGACCACCTGGAAGGAGACCGACCTCAGTGACGCGTTCTCGCAGGGCAACGTCGCCATGATGCTCTCGGGCTCGTGGACCCCCGACTCGCTCGTCGAGGCGAACCCCGACCTCGAGGGCAAGATCGGCGCAGCCGTCATCCCCGGCAAGGACGGCGGCATCGCTCCTTCCGTGCTCGGCGGCTCGCACCTGTCGATCTTCAACACGACGAAGAACGCCGACCTCGCGTGGGAGTTCACCAAGATGATGACCACGGGCGAGTTCGCCGAGAAGTGGGCTTCGCAGACCGGTTACTTCCCGGGTGTCGCCTCGGCGATGGAAGAGGCGCTGGCCTCGACCGACCCGCTGGTCGCGCCGTTCGCTCAGCAGATGGTCGACGGCGGCGCTTCAGTGCCCGTCACCCCGAACTTCGGCGCCGTCCAGGCGAAGAAGACGACCAACGCCATGATGCAGTCGATCCTCAGCGGGCAGAAGGACGTCGCCACCGCGACGAAGGATGCCGCGGCCGAGATGACCGAGCTGCTCAATCAGTGAGACTGGTAGCTCCAGCTTCGACAAGTTAGGCAGTATCTCTTGATGTCGACGGTGCACGCCCCGCTGCCGACACCCACGGAGGCGGGGAACAACACCCCCGCCTCCGTGCCCGGTGGCCGCCGATCCAATCGGTTCACCCTGCTCGCGAAGAGCCGGCCGTGGCTGCTCCTCGCGCCGGGACTCATCATCCTGGCCGGGCTCATGCTCTGGCCGCTCGTGCAGGTGTTCATCTACTCGCTGCAGGACTACGGTCTGCGCGAGATCAACACCGGCGAGAACAACTGGATCGGCTTCGGCAACTACATCGAGGCGCTGACCGACGAGACCCTCTGGACCGTCGTCCTTCCCAACACGGTCGGCTTCGCAGCCGTCGCCGTGTTCACCACGGTCGCCGTCGGCACGCTCGTGGCGCTGCTCCTGCAGCGCCTCGGCAAGACCTGGCGGCTGATCGTCGCCAGCTGCATCATGATCGCCTGGGCGATGCCCGCGGTCACCGGCACGTACGTGTGGACCTTCATCTTCGACGCCGACCGGGGCATCTTCAACGACATGCTCCTGGGTCTCGGCCTCATCGACGGGCCCGTCAACTGGTTCACGAACCAGTGGTCGTTCTACGCGATCGTGCTCCTCAACGTCGTCCACCACGGCTTCCCGTTCGTCGCGATCACCGTGCTCGCGGGCCTTCTCGGCGTCTCGAAGGAGATGCTCGAGGCCGCCGCGATGGACGGCGCCGGCGCCTGGCGCCGTTTCTGGCAGATCGTCTTCCCGACCCTGCGCCCCGTCTTCTCGGTCGTGATCATCCTTTCGACCATCTGGGACTTCAAGGTCTTCGCGCAGGTCTACCTGATGCCGGGCGGATCCGGCTCGAACCGGTCGGTGCTCAATCTCGGCGTCTGGTCGTACGTCGAATCGTTCGGTCAGAACCGCTACGGCTTCGGCGCCGCGCTCGCGGTGCTGCTCACCCTCGTGCTGATCGGCATCACGATCGTGTACATCCGCTCGCTCATGAAGGAGGACGAACTGTGAACCCCAAGAAGTCCGTCCTCTCGCGCGTCGGCGTCGGCGTCGGCGTCGTCGTCGTGCTCGCGTTCACGCTGTTCCCCGCGTACTGGATGGTCTCCAGCGCCTTCGACGCGAACGCCTCCAGCGGCGGGCGCTCGTTCATTCCCGAGGCGTTCACCCTCGATCACTTCGCGTTCGTGTTCAACGAGGGCGGGTTCGGGACGTACCTGCGCAACTCCGCCATCGTGGCGCTGGTCACCGTGCTCGTCAGCGCCCTGGTGTGCCTGCTCGCCGCGGTCGCCGTCGCGCGGTTCAAGTTCCGGTTCCGCACCATGATCCTCATGATGATCCTCGTGGTGCAGATGGTGCCGCTCGAGGCGCTCGTGATCCCGCTGTTCCTGCAGGTGAAGAGCCTGGGTCTGCTCAACAGCATCATCGGTCTGATGATCGTCTACATCGCGCTCTCGCTCGCGTTCGGCATCTGGATGCTGCGCGGCTTCGTCGCCGCCGTCCCCGTCGAGCTCGAGGAGGCCGCGTACCTCGACGGTGCGAGCTGGTGGCGGATGTTCCGTTCCGTGCTGCTGCCGCTGGTCATGCCCGGCCTGGTGGCGACGAGCATCTTCAGCTTCATCACCGCGTGGAACGAGTTCATCTTCGCCATGACGATGCTCGGCGGTGCAACGGACCAGTACACCGTCGCGATCGGCCTGAAGTCGTTCTTCGGCCTGCACTCCAATGACTGGGGCAGCATCATGGCCGCGTCCACGATCATCACCATCCCGGTCATGATCTTCTTCGTGATCGTGCAGGGGCGTCTCGCCAGCGGCATGACCTCGGGGGCCGTGAAGGGATGACGGACGACCTCACCCGCCTCGCGAACAGCGTCCTGTGGCCGGGGTTCTTCGGCACGACGGTTCCGGCCTGGCTGCACGCGGCACTCGAGGACGACCTCGCAGGCGTCGTGTACTTCGGTCAGAACGTCGCCGGCGACATCGCGTCGCTGAGCTCGGCGATCCACGACGCGAACCCGCACGCGCTGATCGGCATCGACGAAGAGGGCGGCAGCGTCACCCGTCTCGAGGTCGCGACCGGCTCGACGCTTCCGGGGGCAGCGCAGCTCGGCGCCCTCGACGATCCGGATGCCACCGAGGCGACGGGCCGCGAGCTGGCCCGGCGTGCCCGTGCCGCCGGTGTCGACGTCGTACTCGGCCCTGTCGCCGACGTCAACACCGATCCGCGCAATCCTGTCATCGGCGTCCGTTCCTTCGGCTCAGATGCCGCGCTCGTCTCGCGCCATGTCGCCGCCGCCGTGCGGGGAGTGCAGGCCGGCGGCGCAGCCGCGTGCGTCAAGCACTTCCCCGGCCACGGCGACACCCACCTCGACTCGCACCATGCGCTGCCCGTGATCACCCTCGACCCGTCCGAGGTCGAGGACGTGCATCTCGAGCCGTTCCGGGCTGCGATCGCCGCCGGTGTCCGCACGATCATGACCGCGCACATCGTCGTCCCCGCGTGGGGTCGGCAGCCGGCGACGCTGAACCCTGCGGTCCTGGGGCGGCTGCGCGAGATGGGCTTCGACGGCGTCATCATCACCGATGCGCTCGACATGGCAGCGATCCGCGAGTCCGTCGGCATCGGCGGGGGGGCGGTGCAGGCGCTCGCCGCGGGCGCCGATCTGCTGTGCATCGGCAATCCGACCAACCCCGGGGATGCCGCGGCATCCGATCAGGACGAGCAGGACTATCTCGCAGCCCGCGACGCGGTCGTCGCGGCGCTGCGCGACGGAACGCTCGCCCGCGAACGGGTCGAGCAGGCCCGTGACCGCGTTCGCGCGCTCGCCGCGCAGCTCGCAGAGGCGACGCCTGCCGAGGCGCCGGCGTTCGATGGCGCCTCGATCGTCCGGGCCGCCCTGCGCGTCACGGGCGACCTGGCCGTCGCAGGCGCGGAGGCCGTGGCATCCGCCCTCGCCGTCGTCGACGCCCGTCGCCGCTCCTCGCTCGCGGTCGACAGCGCCGCCGCTTACGTCGCCGAGGCACTTGCCGGCGACGGATTCCGCGTGCGGCTCGACGTCGCCCGTGCCTCGGACGACGAGCGGCGCGCCGCTCTGGATGCCGCGACGGCTGCCGAGGGACGCCTGGTGCTGCTCATCGACCGACCCGACGTGAATGCCGAGCAGCGCGAGCTCGTCGAGATCGCCGCTGCCCGCGACCCGCACACCGTGGTCGTCAACGTCGGCCTGGCCGCGCAGCATCCGCTGCCCGTCCCCACGATCGAGGTCGGCGCGGCCAGCCGTCTCGGCGCTGAGGCAGCTCGCGCCCTGCTCCTGGCGCGCTGAGAGCCGCGGGCGGCCTCAGGCTTCGGCGCGACGGGCGCTCAACAGGGCTCGGACGCCTTCGTCGATGGTCGGCTGCTCGAAGGTGAAGCCGTCCGTCAGCAGGACCCGCGGTTCCACCGCCTGGTCGGCGAGGAGGAGCTCGTCCGCTGCCCGGCCGAGTGCTGCCCGCAGAACGACGCGCGGCAAGACGAACAGATGGGGCCGGTGCATCCCCCGGGCGAGGGCACGGCTGACATCACGGGCGGTGGACCGGGTCGGAGCCACGAGGTTCACAGGTCCGCTCGTCGCGGAGTCGGTCGCCAGGTGCAGGAGAGCGCGGGCCTCGTCGTCCAGTCCGATCCACGGCCAGTGCTGACGGCCATCGCCGACCTGAGCGCCCAGACCGAGCCGCGTCGTGATGAGCAGAGGGCGCAGGGCTCCAGCGAGCACGAGCCCGGTGCGCGCGTTGACGACGCGGGTGTGCGGACGTGCAGCGTCCGTGGCCGCTTCCCACTCGCTGACGACATCGGCGAGAAAGCCCGTGCCGCCCGCGGACTCCTCCGTGAGGATCTCCGCGGGCCGGTTGCCGTAGAAACCCACAGCGGAGGCCGACACCCAGGCTGCGGGCGGGGACGCGGCGGCGGCGATGCCCCGCGCGATCGCCTCCGTGGTCTGCACGCGGCTGCGTCTGATCTCGGCGCGGTATCTGCTCGTCCAGGGCAGGCGAGACAGGCTTGCGCCGGACAGGCTGATCACGGCGTCCGCCCATTCGAGCGCCTCCGGCGGGAGCACTCCGGAGGCCGGATCCCAGCGGTACTCGCTGTCTGAACGCGGTACGCGACGCACCAGGCGACGCACGTCGTGGGCTCCGGCCGCCCGGCGGGTGACCTCGGTCCCGATGAGTCCGGATGCTCCGACGAGCAGAATTCTCATGGCGATCACCTCCGCGGTTGGTCGACGCTAACACGAGGGCTGGGGCTTTTACCGCAGCATCCCGAATTGGTCAAGGATTCTGCTTGCCATGTCGTGAAATCCGACGTATAGTTGTTCTTTGCGCCTCCGTTCTCCCTGCCCTCATATGGTGGTCGGCAGAAGTTGAGACCGTGAGCGCGCACTCCACCTGACGACAAAGGAATCGAGAAGCCCTGCGGGGCTCACGGAGGTTATTCCCTTGGCTGCTGCTCGCAACGCATCCACATCCACCACCAACAAGAACGGACGCGGAGCATCCCGCCTCTCGTTCGCCAAGATCTCCGACACGCTGACGGTCCCCGACCTTCTCGCGCTGCAGACCGAGTCCTTCGATTGGCTCGTCGGCAACGACACGTGGAAGGCGCGTGTCGCCGAGGGCAAGAAGGCCGGTCGCAAGGACCTCAACGAGTTCAGCGGTCTGGAGGAGATCTTCGAGGAGATCTCTCCGATCGAAGACCTCAGCGAGACGATGCAGCTGAGCTTCACGAACCCGTACCTCGAGCCCGAGAAGTACTCGATCGACGAGTGCAAGGAGCGCGGCAAGACCTACGCCGCCCCGCTGTACGTCGAGGCCGAGTTCATGAACCACCAGACCGGTGAGATCAAGACGCAGACCGTCTTCATGGGCGACTTCCCGCTGCAGACCAGCAAGGGCACGTTCATCATCAACGGCACCGAGCGCGTCGTCGTCTCGCAGCTCGTCCGCTCGCCCGGCGTCTACTTCGACAAGACCCCCGACAAGACGTCCGACAAGGACATCGTCTCGGCCCGCGTCATCCCCAGCCGCGGTGCATGGCTCGAGTTCGAGATCGACAAGCGCGACCAGGTCGGTGTGCGCATCGACCGCAAGCGCAAGCAGTCCGTCACCGTGTTCCTCAAGGCGCTCGGCATGACCAGCGAGGAGATCCTCGCCGAGTTCGCCGGCTTCCCCTCCATCGAGGAGACCCTGGCCAAGGACACCATCCTCACCAAGGAAGACGCGCTTCGCGACATCTACCGCAAGCTCCGTCCGGGCGAGCAGGTCGCCGCCGAGGCCGCCCGCGCGCTGCTGGACAACTTCTACTTCAACGCCAAGCGCTACGACCTCGCCAAGGTCGGCCGCTACAAGATCAACCAGAAGCTGGGCCTGAACCAGCCGCTGGACTCCTCGGTGCTCACCGTCGAGGACATCGTGGCGACCATCAAGTACCTGGTGCGCCTGCACCGCGGCGACGAGACCTTCGAGGGTCTCCGCAGCGGCAAGAAGGCCGAGATCCGCATCGCGACCGACGACATCGACAACTTCGGCAACCGTCGCATCCGCGCCGTCGGCGAGCTCATCCAGAACCAGGTCCGCACGGGTCTGTCCCGCATGGAGCGCGTCGTCCGCGAGCGCATGACCACGCAGGACATCGAGGCCATCACGCCGCAGACCCTGATCAACGTGCGCCCCGTCGTCGCCGCGATCAAGGAGTTCTTCGGAACCTCGCAGCTGTCGCAGTTCATGGATCAGAACAACCCGCTCGCGGGCCTGACCCACAAGCGCCGCCTCTCGGCCCTCGGCCCCGGTGGTCTCTCCCGCGACCGCGCCGGCGTCGAGGTCCGCGACGTCCACCCGTCGCACTACGGCCGCATGTGCCCCATCGAGACGCCTGAAGGCCCGAACATCGGTCTGATCGGCTCGCTCGCGACGTTCGCGCGCATCAACTCGTTCGGCTTCATTGAGACCCCGTACCGTCGCGTCGTCGACGGCGTCGTCACCGATGACATCGACTACCTGACCGCCGCCGAGGAGAACGACTTCAACATCGCGCAGGCCAACGCGCCGCTCGACGAGAAGAAGCGCTTCGTCGACAGCCACGTGCTTGCGCGCCCGAAGGGCGGCAGCGGCGAGGTCGACATGTTCGAACCCGCCGAGATCGGCTACATGGACGTGTCGCCGCGTCAGATGGTCTCGGTCGCGACCTCGCTCGTGCCG
>NZ_CAHJXQ010000010.1 GCF_903645325.1 Microbacterium tenebrionis | reverse complement strand
CTTCGGCTCCTCGAGCGCCTCACGCACCGGTGCCGGTTCCACCGAGAGGTCGATCGGCTCGGTCACGGGCAGGGGCCCCGGGCCCTTGCGGCGCGGGCCACGACCGCGGCGCTGATGACGGATCGCGAGCACGTAGAGCACGAGACCGACCAGCAGCACGATGCCGCCGGCGGTGATCAGCGGCCCGACCAGCGGGGTCGAGCGGTCTACGGGCCAGGACACCATGATGTCGGACGGCGCGGGCTCTGTGCCGTCCTTCGCGATCAGGATGCTCATGCCCTCGGGCAGCTGCATGTCGGTGATCAGCTGATCGGATTCACTGAACGAGTCCAGCCACAGGTCGGATCCGGCGGGGTTGCGCCCCGTCTGCTCGGTCTCGCCCTCGGCCGGCTCGCCTTCCTCGGGCTGCACCGCGGGCTCGACGACCGTGCTCGTCGGTTCGCCGTCGGTGTCCAGATCGATCGCCGTGTATGTCGCGTCCGAGAGCCACGCCTGCATGTCGGCCGTGCGCCCGTAGGCGGCGAAGAGATCGCCGTCACCGCGGACGAGCAGCGTCTGCTGGCCCGGGTTCGCGCGCAGTACGGCGCCGTCGACCAGCACGAACGGGGTCGAGTCCTCGACGCTCAGCTCGACCTGTTGGGCTGCGGGGCCCATGAAGATCGTTCGCTGAGCGATGCCCGCTCCGATGAGAAGCGTGGCCAGGACGAAGGCCACGACGGCCCAGACGAAACGCACGAAAAAGTCTCCTTACGCAACACGGACTCCCAGTCCGCGTCACCGCTCGACGTTTCAGACTATCGAAACTGCCTGAGTGTTGACTACGAGGGGCGCCTGGGCCTCGGCACGTCGCCGTTCGGGTGGCCGGTCGGCCGACTAGCCTGAGAGCAGTCATCCGGAGGAGAGCAGATGAAACTCCACAATCCGTTCCGCACCGCGCTGGTCGCGACGCTCGGCGTCGGCCTCGGCATCCTGCTGATCGGCAGCATCGAGTCGCTGTCGACCGTGCTCCTGTACGTGGGCACCGCGCTGTTCATCAGCCTGGGCCTTGACCCGGTCATCTCGTTCCTCGAGCGCCGCAGACTCCCCCGCTGGCTAGCCGTCCTCATCACCCTCGTCCTCGTCCTCGGCGTCTTCGCGGGAATCGTCCTCATCGTGCTGCCGGTGCTCGTCTCGCAGGTCATGCAGCTCATCGAGCAGATCACGCTGCTCGTGAGCCGGCCGACCTTCCTCACGGACGTCGAGGACTGGATCACGGGGCTCTTCCCGAATCTCGACATCGAGCGCGTGCTGACCGAGGCCCAGGACTGGCTGATCGCCAATCTCGGCGACATCACCGGCGGCGTCATCAACGCGAGCGTCTCGATCGTCGGCGGACTGTTCGGCGCGTTCATCGTGCTCATCCTGACGATCTACCTGACCGCATCCACTCCGTCGCTCAAGCGCTCCGTCTACCAGCTCGTCCCCGCCTCGAAGCGGCCCCGATTCATCGACCTGGCCGAGCAGATCACGGACTCGGTCGGCTACTACGTCATGGGTCAGGTCACGCTCGGCGTGATCAACGGCATCCTCAGCGCGATCTACCTCAACATCATCGGCGCCCCGTTCGCCGCCGTGCTCGCCGTCATCGCCTTCTTCTTCTCGCTCATCCCGCTCGTGGGAACGCTGACCGGCTCGACGATCATCGTGCTGGTGTGCCTGATCCCCGGCCTGGGCTCCCCCGCGACCGCCCTCGCCGCCGGGATCTACTACCTCATCTACATGCAGATCGAGGCATACGTCATCTCTCCGCGCATCATGAGTCGTGCGGTCTCGGTGCCCGGCGCAGTCGTCGTCGTCGCCGCCCTCGCCGGCGGATCGCTGCTCGGCCTACTGGGCGCGCTGATCGCGATCCCGGTCGCCGCGAGCATCCTGATCATCTACCGCCAGGTGCTCATCCCGCGGATGAACGAGCGCTGACGCCGGCCTGGCCCGTCAGGCCCGTCGGGCCGGCCACTCCGTCGGCAGAGGGAGAGCGCCGGGGTTCACTGCAGAGATGATCTCGGTGAGCACGAGACGGCTCAGCTCGGTGTCCTCTCGATGCGCGGGAAGCTCCAGCGGTCCGCGGATCTGCATCGTCACGCCGCACGCCAGCAGTGGGTGTGCCAGTGACGGCGGGCAGCGAGGTCCGCGGCATCCCCCAGCACGCCGTCGGCGCGCCACACGACCTGGTGCGGCGTTCCCGGCGTGATCGCCCGGTGACAGCCGGGGCAGGTGTACTCCTTCACGGCTTGCCGGCCGGAGACCGGCTGCACGGTCCACTGCTGGCCCCGCCGCACCTCGGTGCGCTTCCACCCGGCCAGAAGCCGTTGGAAGGAGTCGTCAGTATCCTGGCGCTCCGGACGCCGTCGGTTCGAGCGGGGCATGGCCGGACATTACCACCAGTGATTGGCGGTCCAGAACGCGTACGCGTTCGCCCAGCTGCCGTAGCGGCCGGTCGCATATCCGTTGCCCCAGCGGAGGTTGTCGACGGGGTCGTAGCCGTTGCCGGGGACCTTGCTGCAGGGCAGAGCCTGGACGAGGCCGCAGGCACCGGAGGACGCATTCGTCGCGTTCGGGTTCCAGCCGCTCTCCTTGGAGACGATGTAGTCGACATAGCCCCAGTCGCTCGATGCGATACCCGCAGCGGCCATCCACTCGGCCGGGGCGCCGCCGCCGGTGTAGAAGACAGGGCCCGGCGCGTTGGATGACGACTGCGTCGACGTCGACGTCGACGTCGACGCGGCCGCGGGTGCCGGCTTCGGCTGGGGCTTGGGCTTCACGTACACCTCGAAGCTGCCGCGCTCGACGGGGGCGATGGTCGCGCCTTGGACGGTGACGGTCAGATCCTGGGTGTCCTCGACCGCGAGCGAGAACGCCGTCGTGGTGTCGGCCTCGGACTGCTCGGCCAGCGCCATACCGGTCGGTGCGATGACGGCTGCCGCCATGGCGACGACGCCGAATCCAGCGAGGGCGCCGGTGATGCCGCGCCTGCGGATCCAGGAGCGCTTGGTGGTGGCCGGGAGCTTCGGGTGCTGCCGACGCGACCTGCGCGGAGGCACCGCTGACGGGGTCGATCTCAGTACCGGGAGTCACAATGGAATCGATTCTAGCGCGAGCTGCCTGAGTTCACCATGAGAGCGCTCACCGGACGGCGAGCATGACCTCGATGGCGGCGTCCAGCAGGGCGTCGACCTGCTCCTCGCGGTAGCCGTGCCGCTGCATGCGGAACGCCGCCGACCGCAGTTGCTCCACGCTCAGCGCGTCACCGTCGCGCAGGAAGCGGACGATGCGGTTCGCCACGTGGTCGACCTCGTCGACGCGGTACCCGAACGACAGGAATCCTGCGCGGGCGAAGCGCTGGCGGCGGGGCCGTGCGAGATGGTCGAGGATGACCTGCGCCTCTGCACGCGCGCGCAGAACCCACTCCTCGGCACGGCCGTCGCGGATCGCCTCCTCGCGTCGGCGCGCGGCGAAGGCGTCCTCGATGCGCCCGAGTGCGGCATCGACATCGCCGATCGCGTACCCGCCCTTGACCAGGGGGAACGATGCGATGCGCACGTCCTCGGCCGAGAGTTCGCCGGAGTCGGACTCGAAGCTCTCCCTGGCCGCGGCCAGGAACGTGTCGACGGCTGCACGATGGTAGCCGCGCTCGCGCCCGGTGGCGATGCGGAAGGACGACGCACCCGCGGTCTGCGTGTCCGTCTGCTTCACGGCATCCGTCGTCATGCGAGCACCGCCCATGGGGAGAAGAGGAAGTACAGGATCACGGCGGGCACCGTCGAGGGCAGGATGCTGTCGACCCGATCGAGGATGCCACCGTGCCCGGGAAGCCAGGAGCTCATGTCCTTGATACCGATATCGCGCTTGATCATCGATTCGCCGAGGTCGCCGACCGTCGCCGAGACGAGGATGGCGACGCCGAAGACGAGACCGGCCCACCAGGGCAGATCGAGCATGAACAACGCGAGGAGCACGCCGGCGGCAGCGGCGGCGATCACTGCACCGCCGAAGCCCTCCCAGGTCTTCTTCGGGCTGATCCGCGGCGCCATCGGGTGGCGGCCGAAGGCGAGGCCGGCCGCATACGCGCCGGTGTCGGACGCGACGGCGACGACGATGAACGCCAGCACCCACCACTGTCCGCCGTCCTGACGCAGCAGCATCAGGGCGAGACTGGTGAGGAACGGCACGTAGATCTGCACGAAACCGCCGACGAGGGCGTCCGTGAGGACGTCGCCGTAGGTGCGGCCGTCCTTGACGATCATCTGCGCGACGAGGCGCCACACGATCACGAACGCCACCGCGAACAGGAGCGTCACCCAGCTGAGCCAGGCGGGCGCGAAGTAGCCGGCCAGCATCAGAAGGACACCCGCCGCGACCTGGGGGACGATGTCGACGCGGCGCTGCGCGTTGCGCAGCGCGCGGGACAGCTCGAAGATCCCGAGGACGGCGACCGCCAGGGCGATGACGAGGAAGAGCTCCTTGACGAACAGCAAAGACCCCAGCAGCACGGCGCCGAAGGCGAGGCCGACGAGGATCGCGAGAACGAGGTCGCGACCCGTGCGCGCCTTGATGCGCTCGTTCGCCTGATCCAGGTGCTCTCTGGCCTGATGCGCACGGATCTCGAAGTCCCCGCGCGCCTGGCGCAGCTGCTCGCGCATCGCCGAGCCGGTTTCCGTCGAGACGTCCCCAGGCTTCGGAAGCGGCGGGCGCGGCGGAATGACCGACTCATGGCTCGGCGCGCTCTGCGGCTGCGGAGCCGCCTCCGGGGTCACATCAGGGGTCGCCGCATCGCGGGCCTCTCGCCGCGTCAGCGGCTGCCCTTCGGCGTCTCCGACCTGATCGTCCATGCGCTCAGACCTCGAGGAGCTCGGTCTCTTTGCGCTTGAGGGCGTCATCGATGAGGTCCACGTGCTGACGCGTGAGAGCGTCGAGCTCCTTCTCACCGCGCGAGACTTCGTCCTCGCCGACCTCGTCCTTCAGCGCATCGAGCTCGTCCTTGGACTTGCGACGGATGCCGCGTACGCGCACCTTCGCATCCTCGCCCTTGGTGCGCACGAGCTTCACGTATTCCTTGCGGCGCTCCTCGGTCAGCTCCGGCATCGTGACGCGCACGATGTTGCCGTCGTTGGTGGGGTTCGCGCCGAGGTTCGGCATGTCGCGGATGGCCTGCTCGATCGCCTTGAGCGCCGACTTGTCGTACGGCGTGATGATGAGCGAGCGCGCCTCGGGGTTCGCGAGCGAGGCGAGCTGAGCGAGCGGCGTGGGCGAGCCGTAGTAGTCGACCATCACCTTCTGGAACAGCTGCGGGTTCGCGCGCCCCGTGCGCACGGTGGCGAAGTCCTCCTTCGCGGCCTCGACGGCGCGCGACATGCGAGTGGTGGTTTCAGCGAGGACGTCCGCGATCACGGTGGCTCCTATCATCAGGGGGTTCGTGCAATTCTATCCGGGTGCGGCCTTCGCACCCTGGCAAGCGGCGTCACGCGGTGACGAGCGTGCCGATCTGCTCGCCGAGCAGGGCGCGGGTGACGTTGCCTGCCGGCTCCATGCCGAACACGCGCATGTCCATGCCGTTGTCCATGCAGAGGCTGAAGGCGGTCGAGTCGACGACCTTGAGGCCCTGCTGCAGCGCATCGCGGTATGTCACGGTGTCGATGCGGGTCGCCGAGGCGTCCTTGTTCGGGTCGGCGGTGTAGATGGCGTCGACGCCGTTCTTGGCCACGAGGACCTCGTGCGCACCGATCTCCAGGGCACGCTGGGCGGCGACGGTGTCCGTGGAGAAGTACGGAAGACCCGCACCCGCACCGAAGATGACGACGCGGCTCTTTTCCATGTGGCGCTCCGCGCGCAGCGGGATGTACGGCTCGGCGACCTGAGTCATCGAGATCGCCGACTGCACACGAGTGGGGGCACCTGCCTGCTCGAGGAAGTCCTGCAGGGCGAGGGCATTCATGACGGTGCCGAGCATGCCCATGTAGTCGGCACGCCCGCGGTCCATGCCGCGCTGGCTGAGCTCTGCGCCACGGAAGAAGTTGCCCCCGCCGACGACGACGGCGATCTCGACCTGGTCGACGGCCGCGGCGATGTCGCGCGCGATCTGACCGACGACGTTGGGGTTCACCCCGAGCTGACCGCCGCCGAAAGCCTCTCCGGAGAGTTTGAGAAGGACGCGGCGGCGTCCGGTGCGTTCAGTCATGGGTGGATGTCCTCTCGTCACGATTCAAGATAGTGCCTTCTGGGCACGAAGAAGGGGTTCGGACCCTGGTGGATCCGAACCCCTTGAGAACTGCTACGCGCCGACCTTGAACCGCGCGAAGTCCGTCACGGTGATCCCGGCGTCCTTCGCCACCTGGGCGACGGAGAGCTTGTTGTCCTTCGCGTAGTCCTGCTCGAGCAGGGCGACCTGCTTGATGAACGCGGACACGCGGCCCTCGACGATCTTCGGCAGGGCGGCCTCGGGCTTGCCCTCGTTGCGCGAGATCTCGGTGACGATCTCGCGCTCCTTCTCGACGGCCTCGGCCGGAACGTCCTCGCGGCTCAGGTACGACGGGTTGGCGAACGAGACGTGCTGCGCGATGCTGCGCGCGGTCGCCGCGTCGTCACCCGTGTAGGCCACGACGACGCCGATCTGCGGGGGCAGGTCCTTGCTCGTGCGGTGCATGTACACCTCGAGAGCGTCACCGGTGACGGTGCGCACCTGGCGCAGCTCGATCTTCTCGCCGATGATCGCCGCCTCGTCCGAGATCAGCTCGCCGACGGTCTGGGCGCCGGCGGAAGCCGCAAGCGCGTCCTCGACCGAGTCCGCCTTCACGGCGGCGACGGCGTCGGCGACCTTGTCGGCGAGGGCGATGAAGCGCTCGTTCTTCGCGACGAAGTCCGTCTCGCAGGCCAGCTCGATGAGCGTGACGCTGCCGTCCTGCTCGCGCGAGACGACCAGGCCCTCGCTGGTGGAACGGTCAGCGCGCTTGGCGTTGCCCTTCGCACCCTTCAGACGCAGGATCTCGGTGGCCTTCTCGACGTCGCCGTCGGCCTCCTCGAGCGCCTTCTTCGTGTCGACCATTCCGGTGCCGAGCTGCTCACGCAGCGCCTTGATGTCGGCGATGGTGAAGTTGGCCATGTGTGGTGGCTCCTTGCCTCGTTAGGTGTGTGTACGCGGATTACTTGGCGTCAGCGGCCTCGGCCGGAGCCTCGGTCTCCGGTGCGGCCTCAGCGGCGGGTGCCTCCTCGGCGGCCGGCTCAGCGGCGGCCGGCTCAGCGGCGGCCGGCTCAGCGGCGGCTTCCTCAGCAGCGGCGCCCTCGGCGGGAGCCTCGAGAAGCTCCTTCTCCCACTCGGCCAGCGGCTCGGCGTCGCCCGACTCGGGGTTGTGCTTCTGCTGCAGGCCCTCGGCGGCGGCGTCGGCGATGATGCGCGTCAGCAGCGACACCGAGCGGATCGCGTCGTCGTTGCCGGGGATCGGGTACTGGAAGTCGTCCGGGTCGGCGTTGGTGTCGAGGATGCCGATCACCGGGATGCCGAGCTTCTTGGCCTCGTCGATCGCGAGGTGCTCGCGCTTGGCGTCGACGACCCACAGGGCCGACGGCGTCTTGGTGAGGTTGCGGATGCCGCCGAGCGACTTGTGCAGCTTGTCGAGCTCGCGCTTCTTGAGCAGGAGCTCCTTCTTCGTGAAGCCGGAGGCCGCGGGGTTCTCGTAGTCGAGCTCCTCGAGCTCCTTCATGCGCGCCAGGCGCTTGGCGATCGTCTGGAAGTTCGTGAGGAGGCCGCCGAGCCAGCGCTGGTTGACGTAGGGCTGGCCGACACGGGTCGCCTGCTCGGCGAGGATCTCCTGCGCCTGCTTCTTGGTGCCGACGAAGAGGATCGTGCCACCGCGGGCGACCGTCTCCTTGACGAAGTCGTAGGCGGCGTCGATGTAGCCGAGCGACTGCTGCAGGTCGATGATGTGGATGCCGCTGCGCTCGGTGAGGATGAAGCGCTTGACCTTCGGGTTCCACCGGCGGGTCTGGTGTCCGAAGTGAACGCCGCTGTCGAGCAGCTGGCGAATGGTGACCACAGCCATGGTCTTCTCCTGGTTCTGACGCTTGCGCGTCCTTGAGGTTGTTCTCGCCGGTCAGGCGACCGGTGATCCTGGTGCCCGGCACACGCCCACCCGCTCTGGAGAGCGGGACCTGAGGGAGTGGATGCCGCGACCGGTGTCCGTGAGGACGGTGATCGCTTTGGGCACGCGTAGTCACCCCGAAAATCGAGGTGCGACCTCAAGTGTACAGGATCGGAGCCTTCCCACCGGCGCTGCACAGGCGCCGATTCCCACGGGTTCTTCACGGTTCGCGACCACCCCTCCGGCGGGGCGCGCGCCGACGTCGGATCATGGACGGATGCCGACATCGAATCGCAGCCGACGCCGTCGGAGCCGGACCCGGCGACCCGCTCTCGTCGTGGCACTCGTCGCCGCGCTTCTGACGCTGCCGCCGCCCGCCTTCGCAGCCGACGCACCGTCGCCCGCTCCGGCGTGGTCGTGGCCGACGGCGGGTGCGCGTGAGGTGGTCGAACCGTTCCGCGCGCCCGCTCACGACTACGGGCCAGGACACCGCGGCATCGACATCCGAGCGGGTCAGGGTGCCACGGTCACAGCGCCCGAGGACGGCGTCGTCGCGTTCCGCGGAGTCGTCGTGGATCGTCCCCTGCTGACGATCGATCACGGCGAGGGCTATGTGAGCACGTTCGAGCCGCTCGCGTCCGACCTCGCTCCGGGTGCTGTCGTCCGTGCCGGTGACGAGATCGGCACGGTCGCCGTCGGCGGGCATGCGCCAGCGGGGACGCTGCACGTCGGCGTGCGCCTGAACGACGTGTACATCAATCCGATGCTGCTGTTCGGCGGGGTTCCGCGCGCGGTGCTGCTCCCCTGCTGCGCGTCCCCTCCGCGCTGAGCGTCAGGCGCGCGGGTGCGCCAGGCGATAGGTCGCGGCGAGGCGCTCGGACGAGACGTGCGTGTAGATCTGCGTCGTCCCCAGGCTCGCATGCCCGAGGATCTCCTGCACCGCGCGCAGATCGGCACCGCCGTCGAGCAGGTGGGTGGCAGCGGAGTGGCGCAGCGCGTGCGGCCCGACGGCATCCGAACCGATGATCGGACCCAGGGCGGCCGCGACGAGCGCGTACACGGCGCGCGGCCCGATCCGCCCGCCACGGATGCCGAGGAAGACGGCGGGAGACGTCGTCGCGGCTCGCGCGATCAGCGCCGCACGACCCCGCGTGAGGTACGCGCCGATCGCGGCGGCCGCGGGCGTGCCGAACGGGACGACGCGCTCCTTGGAGCCCTTGCCCCACACGCGTGCCGTGCCACGGTCGAGGTCGAGGTCGTCCACATCGAGCCCGCACAGCTCGGACACCCGCATCCCCGAGCCGTAGAGCAGTTCGAGCATCGCGTGATCGCGCAGAGCGACGGGATCGCCGCCCGCCGCGCTGCGGGCGCGTTCGTCGAGCATGTCGCGCAGGCCTTCCTTCGAGGCCACCGGCGGCAGCGTCCGGCCGCGCTTGGGAGCGATCAGACGCAGCGCCGGATCGACGACGATGAGTTCCTCGTCCTTCGCCCAGGCGAAGAACGAGCGTGCCGCTGCTGCACGACGCGCGAGCGTCGAGCGGGCGTCGCCGCGCTGCGTGGCACGCCAGAGCCAATCCCGGAGCGCTTCGAGGTCGACCTCGCACAGTGGCACCGCGCCGACGGCGCCAGCCAGATCACGCAGATCGGAACGGTACGCGCGCACCGTCGCAGCGGACAGGCGACGCACCTGCTCGAGGTGCGTCGTGAACGCGTCTGCGGCGGACGGAAGATCCATGGATACAGCTTGCCGCGTCCCGCAGGCCCGGCGCAGATGCCCCGCCGACACGCAGCCGCCCGGCGTGGGACCGGGGCGGCTGCGCCTGGGGCTGGATCGCTGGGGAGGCGACCCGTAGGAGGCTTTGTTCAGTCGGATGCCGCGCTGGCGACGGACGCGGCGCTCGGAGCCGAAGCGGGGCTCGGGGCGGAAGCAGGGCCCGGGCGGGCGCGGGAGCCGGTGCTGGGGCGGACGGCGCGCTGGCGACGCTCTGCGGGCTGGGGCGCTCTGCGGAGTCGGCGCGCTCTGCGGCGTGGGGGCCGACTGCGGCGTAGCCGCGGACTGGACCGTGGCTGCCGAGGGGGTGCTCACGACCGTCACCGACGAGTTCGTCTCGCGCATCTGGATCGCCTTGCCGGTGAGGACGCCGCCGCTGTTGGTGATCGCCCCTCCGGGAACGACGGTGCCGTCGGTGGTCCTGAGGTCCATCGTTTCCGCTGCGGCGGCGCTGCCGCCGGCGACGACCCCGAGACCTGCGAGTCCGGTGATGCCGTAGACGATCCACTTCTTGCTGTTCATGTCATCTCCTGTCTGTGCGCCGGCGTCGCGGCTTCGGTGAGGATGTATCCATCGTCCGCGTCGCCGCTAAGGGCATTCGAAACCGTCCATGAGAGCGTTCTTAGCCGTGTGGAGCCGACGGACGGCCACCGTTCACGATCGCGGAGGCCGCGGCGGTCAAGCCCCTCGCGTACGCCTGGTCGCCGCGTTCGGCAGCGGAGATGATGTGTCCGGCGAGATGGACCACAACGAGGCCGCGCACGCGCGCGGTGCCCCAGCGTTCCGCGGCGAGATCGGCGAGCTCCCATGCCCGCGACTGCGCCGGACCGCGTGTGAGGAGGGCGCTCGCGGTCGCGTGCGAGAGGAAGGCGGCGGGATCCTCCGCCGGGTCGCCGACCGCGAGCGTGTCGATGTCGATCATGCCGCTGATGAGGCCCGCGTCGAGAAACAGCTGCCCGAAGTGCAGATCTCCGTGGACCACTGCCGGCGCCGCCGCCTGCTCGGACTCGATCAGGCCTCGTGCGGCAGTCAGGAGCGCCTGGGTCCCGTCATCCGCGCGTTCGGCGTACCAGTCCAGACGCGCCGCGATCCCGGGGGCCGCGTGCGTCCACTCCACTTGCGCGAGAAGCGCGCGCAGGTGCTCGACCCGGTCGATGAGATCGGCGGGGTCCCACTCCACGTCCTGCGCGGGGGTGCCGGACGCCTGCGCCATGACGATCAATCCGTCGCCCGACCACGCGTGCAGAGGCGGCACGGGCAACCCGCTCCTCTCCGCAGCGGCGTGCGCGCGGACGATCCGGTCCACGCGCGATGGTCTGACCACCTTCAGCCAGACCCGCGCCGCACCCGAGCCGATACGCAGGACCGCCCGCCGCCCGGGCCGGTAGGCGACGATCTCGGGCCGCGCGTCCGTGTGGATCCCCAGCCGAGCCAGCAGGGTCTGCGCGGCCGAGTCGAACGCGACGGGTGCGAGCGCGGGAAGGTGCGGGTCGGCGGGGTGCTGCCAGATGCGCACTGCTCCCGCGTCCTCGCTCGAGCGCAGCCCCGTCTCGGCGGGGACCTCGAGCCCGGAGGTGTCGACGTAGTACGGCGCCGGCTCGTCAGCGACCTGGAGTCCGGTCACCGAGCCCGCGCCGAGCGGCTCGCGGGAGTGGAACCCGATCGTGTCGGCGGGGACCGCGAGCGCGGATGCGAGCATCGACACGTCTGAGTCCGGCTTTCCCATCCTTCGATCGAAGCACGTCGCGGGCGCCGGGCGGATGAGATCTCTCTTAGTGAAACGACGTCGGCGCGCCCGGATCGGGATACTGGGTGCTGTGAGCGAATCGGATGCCGGCAGCGTGCGCCGCCGCCGGCGGTGGCCGGCGATCTCGGTGCGCACCCGGATCGTCGCCGCCATCACGCTCGTTGCGGCGGTCGGGCCGCTCGCCGTGGGTCTGTCAGTGTACTTCGTCGAGCGGCAGGTGATCCTCGAACAGGTCGACGCCCGCCTGCACGACAACCTCGACTCGGCCCGCTTCATCGTCGGCGAAGGGGACGAGGGCGCCGCGTGGTCCTCGTCGTCGGCCGCACTCGCCGCCGTCGTGCAGCGCATGAGCCCGGACGACAACACCGGTGCCATGGGCATGACCGCGGGGGTCATCACCACGGTGCCCGGCATCCAGCTCGACCTCGATCTGCAGGATGCCGCGGAGTTCGCCGCCCATGTCGATCGCCTTCTCTCCGGCGAGCAGCCGCTTATCGGCACATACGCCGAGGACGGCTCGACATGGCGCTATCTCGCGGCCCCCATCATCGTGGAGGGCTCCCCCGATCCCGCCGAGGTCGTGTTCGTGCTCGTCTACGACCTCGAGGCCGAGCTCGCCGAGATCAACGACTCGGCGGTCATGTTCCTGTGGGCCTCGGCGATCGCCCTCATCGTCATCGCGGCGACGGGATCGATCGTCGCGACCCGCCTGCTCCGGCCGCTGCGCCAGATGCGTCAGACCGCCGAACGGATCTCGGCGCAGTCCCTCAACGAACGGCTCCCCGTCGACGGGAACGACGACGTCGCGGAACTCTCCGAGACCATGAACGACATGCTTGATCGGATCGACGCTGCGCTCGAATCGCAACGGCAGCTGCTCAGCGACGTCGGCCATGAACTGAAGACGCCGATCACGATCGTGCGCGGGCATCTCGAGGTGATGGACCCCGCCGATGCGGAGGACGCCACGCAGACCCGCGACCTCGCCGTCGACGAGCTCGAGCGGATGGGACGCCTGGTGCAGGATCTCGCCTCGGCCGCCGCGCTGCACGGTCCGAGCCCGGTGCAACTCCAGCCCGTCGACGCCGCCGAGCTGCTGACCCAGATCGTGCGGAAGGCGCAGGGCATCGACGGTGCGAACGTGACGCTCGGACCCGTCGCCGGACGCACGGCGATGCTGGATCCGGCACGGATCACGCAGGCGATGCTCCAACTCGCCCAGAACGCCGTGACGCACGGCGGCGGGAGGATCGCGCTGGGCAGTGCGGCCGTCGCCGACACGGTGGAGCTGTGGGTGCGCGATCACGGACCCGGAGTGGCTGACGAGGCGAAGTCGCAGGTGTTCGAGCGGTTCCAGCGCGGCACGGAGGCGCAGGTCCGCAGCGGCAGCGGGCTGGGTCTGCACATCGTGCAGGTGATCACCAGGGCGCATCACGGGGCCGTCCGCGTCGAGGACGCCCCCGGCGGTGGAGCGCTCTTCATCCTCAGCGTGCCCGCGCCCCCGGCGGTGCTGCCGCCGCAGGACCTGGCAGGTGACGTGGTGATCCCGCCTCGCCCGCCGCTCCCCCATGACAACGAGACCTCGAGTGCCGGGGGACGATGACCGTGGCATCCATTCTGATCGCCGACGACGAGCCGCGCATCTCGGGGTTCATCGAGAAGGGACTGCGCGCAGCGGGGTTCGCGACACGGGTCGCCGCGACCGGGCCCGACGCGCTGGAGCTCGCGCAGACGGACGAGTTCGACCTGCTCGTGCTCGACGTGAACCTTCCCGGGTTCGACGGCTTCGAGGTGCTCGAGCGGTTGCGGGGCTCGGGGTCGAGGCTCCCGGTGATCATGCTGACGGCCAGGGTCGAACTGCATGACACGATCGCCGGGCTCGAGGGCGGCGCGGACGACTACCTCGGTAAGCCGTTCCGCTTCGACGAGCTGCTCGCCCGCATCCGGATCCGGATGCGCCGGGAGGAGCAGGTCGCCACGGGCGATCTGTCGCACGGGGAGCTGCACCTCGACATCCGCACGCGCAGGGCCAGAGTCGGCGATCACGCCGTGGAGCTCTCGGCACGTGAGTTCGCGCTCGCGGAAGAGCTCATCCGGCATGCCGGGCAGGTCCTGAGCCGCGAGCAACTCCTGAGCCGAGTGTGGGGCTACGACTTCGACCCCGGCTCGAACGTCGCCGACGTGTACATCGGGTATCTGCGGCAGAAGATCGGCGCCGAGCGGATCGAGACCGTCCGCGGGGTCGGATACCGTCTGAGCTGACCGCCCGCCGCTGATCAGGTGCGCGCACGTCGCCACCCGTTCTCCTCCTGCTCCACGGTGCCTTCGAGGCTGAGCGTCCCGAGCAGCGCGCGGGTGCGTTCGACGGACAGGCCGGACAGACGCGCGAGCTCGACCGGCGGATGCGCCGTACGGGTGCTCAACGCGTCGAGCAGCCGGATCTTCTCCGGGTCCGTCCTGTCGGTGTCGGCAGTCGGCGCAGCGTCGATCCCGAGCATCTCGCGGACCTCGGCGGCATTGGTGACGCACACCGCGTCGTACTCGCGCATGAGCCGGTGGCAGCCGGCCGACGCCGCGCTCGTCACGGGCCCGGGGACGGCCCCGAGGGGCCGGCCGAGCGATGAGGCGTGTCCGGCGGTGTTGAGCGAGCCGCTGCGCCACCCGGCCTCGACGACGACCGTCGCCGCGCCGAGGGCGGCGATGAGCCTGTTGCGAGCCAGAAACCGGAACTTCGTCGGAGCGGCACCGCACGGCAACTCGCTGAGGACCGCCCCGGACGAGCGGATGCGTTCGAACAGCTGCTGGTGGCCTGCCGGGTATGCGCGATCGACGCCGCCGGCGAGGAACGCCACGGTCGCTCCCCCGGCGCCGAGCGATGCCCGGTGCGCGGATCCGTCGATCCCGTACGCTCCGCCGGAGACCACCATCGTGCCGCCCGCCGCGAGATCGCCCGCGAGCTCCGCCGCGACGGAGTCGCCGTACGCCGTCGCGGCGCGGGCACCGACGATCGCGACCCGACTCGTGGCGGCCAGATGCGACGCCTCGCCGCGAACCCACAGCATTGTCGGGGCATGGTCGCCGAGATCGTCGACGGCGGACGGCCAATCCGCATCACCCGGAAGCAGAACCCGCGCGCCGACCTCCGCAGCTCCCCGCAGGGCATCGCGGACGGCGCGCGGATGCGCCCGCGGCATCCACCGGCGCCGCCCGTCGTGCACCGCCTTTTCCGCCAGTCCGAAGCTCTCGTCGGACAGCCCGAACCGCAGCGCCTCCGGCGCACCCAACTGGGCGATGAGAGCTCCTGCGACACCGTCTCCCGGTTCGGCGATCACGCTCCAGGCGGCCCGCGCCAGCGTCTGGGCGGGCTCGTCGCCCGGCCGCGCGCTCTCCGCAGCGCGACGGATCTCCCGGTCGTTCATCAGCGCATCGATCATGCGATCAGTCCTCTCTTCAGGAACAGCGCCCGCCCGAGCTCGTCGCCGCCCGGGGCATCCACGCCGGCGAGGTCCGCCATGGTCCAGGCGAGACGCAGCACTCGGTCGTAGCCGCGCAGGGTGAGCTGACCGCGCTCGAGCGCACGATCCAGCGGCGCCCGGACAGCAGGAGCGAGCCTCCGGTCGCCCTGGCGCAGCCATGCGCCGGCGACCTCGGCGTTCAGGCGCCACGGCGTCCCCGCCCATCGCTCGGCCGCTCGGCCACGCGCTGCGGCCACCTGTGCGGCGGCCTGTGCGCTGGTGATGCCCGCTCGATCCACCGAGGTCGCCCTGGATGCCGCGACGCGGGCGACCTGGAGGTCGATGTCGATGCGGTCCCGGAGCGGCCCGGACAGACGTGCCCCGTACCGGCGTATCGCCACAGGCGGGCAGATGCACTCCGCGCCGCGGACGCCGTAGTTGCCGCACGGGCACGGGTTGGTCGCCAGCACGAGCTGGAAGCGCGCGGGGAACCGGGCGCGGAATCCTGCACGATCGATCTCGATCGCCCCGGATTCGAGAGGTTGCCGCAGTGCGTCCAGGGCCACGCGCGAGAACTCGGCCGCCTCATCGAGGAACAGCACGCCGCGATGCGCTCGCACGATGGCGCCGGGACGGACGGCGCGCGATCCGCCGCCCACGAGCGCCGCTACCGACGCCGAATGGTGCGGCGCCTCCAGCGGCGGCAGGTCGTCGAGCGTGTTCACGACCGCTCCGGAGAGGGAACGGACGGCGGCGACCTCGAGCGCCTCCTCCTGCGTGAGCGGCGGCAGGATGCCGGGCAGCCGGCGCGCGAGCATCGTCTTGCCTGCGCCGGGCGGGCCGCTCATCAGCAGGTGATGCCCACCGGCCGCGGCGGCGATCAGAGCTTCGACCGCCTCCTCCTGTCCGACGACGTCCGCGAGGTCGAGCGGATCCGCCGCCGGCGCCGGCGAGATCTCGGCTCCGACGGGTTCTACCTCGGCGACCGCGAGATCGGCGCCGTGCCACATCGCGACCTCGGCGAGCGTGGTGGCCGCCTGCACCTGCATACCCGGCACCAGGCGCGCCTCCGCCTCATTGGCGTGCGGCACGATCACCCGGTCGAAGCCCGCCCTCGACGCCGCGAACACAGCCGGCAGGACGCCGGGGACGGGCCTGACCCGCCCGTCGAGACCGAGCTCGCCGATGTGCACGGTCCGCGCGATGGATGCGGCATCCAGCACTCCACCCGTCGCCACCGCTGAGACGGCGATGCCGAGGTCGAATCCACTGCCGTGCTTGGGCAGGCTGGCGGGCGAGAGGTTCACGGTGAGGCGGCGACGAGTGAGCTCGAGCTGCGCGTTCGTGACCGCGTTGTGCACGCGCTGCGCCGCCTCGCCCAGCGCCTTGTCGGGCAGCCCGACGATCTTGAACCCCGGCGTCTGATTCGACACGTCCGCCTCGATCTCGACGAGGTGGCCGTCGACGCCGGTGAGCGCCACGGCCCACGTGCGCGCCGTCTTCATCGCAGATCCATCAGGTGCTCGAGCACCGCGTCCACCGGGTCGGGACCGACGATGCCGATGACCTCGAGCCGCAGCATCCGGTTCCCGGCCAACTCGGGGTGCGTCCGGCACCAGGCGTACCCGAGCCGCCACAGCCGCTCGCGCTTGCGGTCGTCGACGGCATCGAAGGGGTGGCCGAACGCGATGCTGCGCCGAGTCTTGACTTCGACGACGCAGATCGTTCCTGCGGTCTCCGCCACGATGTCGATCTCGCCCTGGGAGCACCGCCAGTTGCGGTCGAGCACGCGATAGCCGTGCGTGCTCAGATGGAGTGCGGCACGGTCCTCACCGGCTCGTCCGAAGTCGTCTTTCGCTGCCATGCCGACAGCTTGCAGTCAGCAGGCCGTGCCGCGGACCCCGGATCGCACGACCGGTGCACACCCGCCCCCTGCGGAGCACATGTGCGCTCGAGTCAGTTGCCGTCGAGCGAGAGCTCCTCCGGCAGCTCGAACTCGCGGCGCTGGAGCTCCTCGACGTTGACGTCCTTGAACGTCAGCACACGGACGGCCTTCACGAACCGGTCGGCACGGTAGATGTCCCACACCCAGACATCGGCCATCGAGATCTCGAAGTAGAAGTCGTGCTCGGTGTCGCGGCGGACGACGTTGACCTCGTTGGCGAGGTAGAACCGCCGCTCGGTCTCGACGACGTACTGGAACTGACCGACAACGTCGCGGTACTCGCGGAACAGCGCGAGTTCGAGTTCGCGGTCGTAGTCGTCGAATGCCTCTTCATCCATGATGAGTCCATCCTATGAGTCAGAACAGGGTCGGGGCATCCGTGATCGCCCACGACGAGCGGTGGAACGGCGACAGCCCTCCTTCGCGGATGGCGGCACGATGCTCGGGACTCGCGTACCCCTTGTTGCGATCCCACTGGTACGCCGGGTGCTCGACGTGCAGATCGCCCATGTGGGCGTCCCTGGAGACCTTGGCGATGACGGACGCCGCCGAGACGGATGCGCAGTCGCGGTCGCCCTTGATGACCGAGCGCACCTGCAGCGGCGTGTGATGAACGCGCGAGACGTAGTCGTGGTTGCCGTCGAGGATCACCAGCGCCCCGTCGAGCGCGGCGCCCTGCGCCGCCACCGCGTCGATCGCCCTGGACGCGGCGAGGCCGAGCGCGCGCATGATGCCGACCTCGTCGACCTCCGCGGCGCTCGCCCAGCCGACCGAGGAAGCCTGCACCCATGCCGCCGCGCGGGCGGCGACCTCCGGCCGGCGCCTCTCGGTCACGAGCTTCGAATCGCGCAGGCCCTCCGGGACGCGGCGGCGGGAGCCTGCGGCATCCATGACTGCGGCTCCGACCGCGACCGGGCCCGCGAGGGCTCCTCGTCCGACCTCGTCGAGCGAGATGATCAGGTCGTATTCGGCCAGGAGCTTGCGCTCCAGGGTGAGGCGCGGTGCGACGACGGTCATTCTTCGGGGTCCGGCACGCCGTTGAAGACGTCGTGGTGACCGTCGATCGTGCCGATCCTGGCGAGCGGCCACGTGGTCAGGAACGCCTTGCCCACCACGTTGTCGAGCGGGACGAAGCCGCCGCTGGGCAGGTCCTGATGCGCGCGGGCGTCCTGCGAGCGGTCGCGGTTGTCGCCGAGCACCCAGATCGAGTTCTCGGGAACGGTGACGTCGAACGGCTCATTCGAGGCCGCCGTGTCGCCGTCGGGCAGGTTCAGGTACGACAGCTCGTCGATCGGCGCGTCGTTGATCGTGATCTGGCCGAGCGAGTTGCAGCACACGACGTGGTCGCCGGGCAGGCCGATCAGCCGCTTGACGAGGTGGTCCTCACTGTCGGATGAGGAGAGCCCGATGAGCGTGAGCAGGCCGTCGACCCATTCCAGGACGACCGGTCCCCGCGGAGCCTGCGGCTGCACGGGGAGCCACCCGCCGGGATCGGCGAAGACGACGACATCGCCCCGCTCGTAGCCGGTCCAGCGTGGCGTCAGCTCATCGACGAGGATTCGGTCGTCGACGATCAGCGTCTTCTCCATCGACGCGGACGGGATGTAGAACGAGCGGACGACGAAGCTCTTGACGAGGAAGGAGACGAGCGCGGCGATGACGATGATGACGAGAACATCGCGCAGGAAGATCCAGAACCCGCGCCTCGGCTTGTTCGGGGCGTCCGCGGCGGATTCAGTGGTCATCGCATTCCTTCGGTGGGTCTCATCACCGCACGGCGACGGCAGCTTCAAGGTTCGCACACTCCGGATGAAACGAAGCACCCCGGGACGCGGTGTCCCGGGGTGCTTGGTGTGGAAGACGCGATCAGTTGTCGCGCTTCTCCTTGATCTTGGCCTTCTTGCCGCGCAGGTTGCGGAGGTAGTAGAGCTTCGCGCGACGCACGTCACCGCGGGTGACGACCTCGATGTGGTCGATCACCGGGGAGTGCACCGGGAAGGTGCGCTCGACGCCCACCTGGAAGCTGATCTTGCGGACCGTGAAGGTCTCGCGCACACCGTCGCCCTGGCGGCCGATGACGACGCCCTGGAAGACCTGGATACGAGAGCGGCTGCCCTCGGTGATGTTGACGTGCACCTTGACGGTGTCGCCGGGACGGAACTCGGGAATGTCGGAACGGAGCGAAGCCGCGTCGACGGCGTCCAGGATCTGCATGATCGTCTCTCTCTGCACTCGCCACAGGTCGGGATGCAATGGATGGAAGGAATACGTGAAGTGTGTGCCGAACGGCGCATGATGCGAACGCGGGCTCCCCTGAGGCAGAGCCGGTCACGGCACAAGGAACCATTCTGCCACGGATCCGTCGGCCGGCCAAAACTCGTCAGCGCTCGGAGGCGGGCTTCTCCTGGATGACGAACACGTCGCCGTCGGCCGGCGCGCGGCGCGGGGCCTCCGGCTGCGCATCCTCGGTGACCGAGGAGGGGAAGCCGATGCCGACGTCCGCGGTACCCGCCTCGCTCCACAGCTGCCGCAGCATCAGCCAGAACAGCCCGAGGCCGACGACGATCGCAGCCGTCAGCAGCAGCGGGAACCACGTCTGCGGGTAGCATCCGATCGCGATCGTCAACGCGTGCCACACGCCGAAGCCGAGCACGTCCCACCAGGACGCGGCCCCGGTCTCGCGGGCCGAGGGCCGCGCGCGCTGCAGCAGCGTCAGTGCGAGCTGCCCGACGAAGACCGAGGGGATGGCGATGAACAGGACCCACAGGAAGGCCCAGCCGCCCGCGTTGAAGATCCCCCAGCCGAGGAGCAGCCACAGCGGCAGCACGACGACGGCCGGGAACATCCAGCGGTAGAAGGCTCGTCGCAACCACATACTCCGATGGTAGGCGCGCGCGCTTGGTGCAGGCGGGATGTTCGCTGTGAGCACTCCTCGGCGATCTCGGGGAGAATGGGAGGGACGAGAGGAACACCATGATCGAACTGCGCACCCCGGCCGAGATCGACGAGATGCGAGCTGCGGGACGTTTCGTCGCCGAGACCCTGGCGACGCTGCGCGACGAGACGAAGGTCGGCACCAACCTGCTCACGATCGACCGCAAGGCGCACGATCTGATCCGCAAGGCCGGTGCCGAGTCCTGCTACATCGATTACGCCCCCTCGTTCGGCAACGGGCCGTTCGGCAAGGTCATCTGCACATCGATCAACGACGCCGTGCTGCACGGGCTCCCCCACGATTACACCCTGCGCGACGGCGACCTCGTCTCACTCGATTTCGCCGTCGCCGTCGACGGCTGGGTCGCGGACTCCGCCGTCTCTTTCGTCGTCGGAACCGCTCGCGATGAGGATCTGCGTCTGATCGAGACGACCGAACGGGCATTGGATGCCGCGATCGCCGCCGCCACCGTGGGCAACCGCATCGGCGACATCTCGGCCGCAGTGGCTGCGATCGCGCACGGCGAGGGCTACTCGATCAACACCGATTTCGGCGGCCACGGAGTCGGCCGCACCATGCACGGCGACCCGCACGTCGCCAACGACGGGCGGGCCGGCCGGGGCTTCCCGCTGCGCGACGGCCTCGTGCTGGCACTCGAGCCCTGGTTCCTGGCGACCACCGACGAGCTGCGCACGGACGAGGACGGCTGGACTCTGCGCAGCGCCGACGGCTCGCGGGGGGCGCACTCCGAGCACACCGTGGCGATCACCGCGGACGGCCCGATCGTCCTGACCGACCGCAGCTTCCTCGGCGTCAAGTAGTTCGGCGCCTCGCTTCTTCCGCGAAACAGGTCTTGCCGTCCGAGACAGGCCCCGACACGGCCTGTTTCAGCGGGCAGGGCCTGTTTCGCGGGGAACCGCGCGCTCCCACCTCGCCACCGGGCCGGGGGTGACGCGGAACAGCGGATGCGAGTCCGGCGCGGCCAGGTTCTGCCACCGAGCGAGGACCTCAGGGCTGCGGGCGGCGAGTTTGGTGCCCAGGTGGCGCCATTCGAGGGCGAGCTGTCCTTCGGTGACGTCGATCTGCGGGACTTCTGCGCCCGCCACGCGGATGCGGGTTCGGTCGAAGCGATAGCCGCGCGCGTCGGCCTCATCGGCCAGCGCTTCGAGGTACACGCCGACGGATGCGATGGGGTCTGCCTGTGCCTGGAACCGCTCCAGCTGGGGATGACGCGTGTATCCGCGGGTCTCGCCGACGAGCACCTTCTGCGCCAGCAGCGTCTCCCGCCAGCAGGCGATGAGCGCCTGGCGGTCGAGGTGGCGCGGGTGGACCGACCAGATCCTCATGCGGCGCCCGCGCGGTAGATGAACACCTCGGTCACCATCGGCAGGACGAACTCGTCGCGGTTCACCGTCTCGGGATCGGCGTCGAGGATGCGTTCGAGCTCGCCGACCATGCTCGCACGCGTGGCTTCGTCCGCCGCGAGGAAACTGCTGACCGTCAGCCATCGCCGGATGTACGCGTCACGGGTGATCGGCTCGGACCAGGCGAGCTCGGTGCGGTGGTCGAACGTGAAGCCGGGAAGCTCCTCGGCGGCGGATGCCGTGGTCGCATCGGTGTCGTCGGTCACGGCCGGGTGCGCCACCCGCGTGCAGGCGCGATCCCATGTGCATGCCGGATCGGAGTGGTTCCATAGCAGACCGAGCGTCCCGCCCGGCACCAGCACCCGCCGGATCTGGGCGCACGCGGCATCCCGATCGAACCAGTGGAACGCCTGCGCGACGGTGACGGCATCCATCGATCCGTCCGGCAGCGGGATCCCCTCCGCACCGCCCTCCAGTGCCTCGACGGCCGGCAGCTTCGTCCGCAGCACGTCGAGCATCGCGACCGACGGCTCGACCGCGATCACGCGTTCGGCACGAGCGACCAGCAGCTCGGTGAACTTGCCCGTCCCTGCGCCGAGGTCGAGGACGGCATCCACGCGCTCCGGCACGATCTCTTCCGCCGCGGCGACGGGGAACCCCGGCCGGTAGCGGTCGTACTCCTCGCCGATGCTTTCGAAGGACTTCGCCAGCTGCTGATGA
Organism: Microbacterium tenebrionis; assembly: GCF_903645325.1. Lineage (GTDB taxonomy): Bacteria > Actinomycetota > Actinomycetes > Actinomycetales > Microbacteriaceae > Microbacterium > Microbacterium tenebrionis. The sequence goes on along the minus strand of NZ_CAHJXQ010000010.1, from coordinate 77,815 downwards.
TCCGCCATGCTCCGACGCTACCCCGCCCGAGACATGTCCTACGCGACGAAGCAGGCGGTGCCACGCCGTTTTTCGGAGGGCAAGGACCGTTTCGGGGAGGGGCGCCTGCGCGCTATGCGAGCTCGATGAGGTCCTGGTACTCCTGGCTCCAGATGTCCTCGACGCCGTCGGGCAGGATGAGCACGCGCTCGGGGTTCAGCGACTGCACGGCACCCGGGTCGTGCGAGACGAGCACCACGGCGCCCTCGTAGTGCGCGAGCGCGCCGAGGATCTCCTCACGGGACGCGGGATCGAGGTTGTTCGTCGGCTCGTCGAGCAGCAGCAGGTTCGCCGACGACACCACGAGCGTCGCCAGCGACAGGCGGGTCTTCTCGCCGCCGGAGAGGACGCCTGCGGGCTTGAGCACGTCGTCGCCGGTGAACAGGAACGATCCGAGGACCTTGCGCGCCTCGGTCTCGGTGATGTGGGGCGCTGCCGAGACCATGTTCTCGAGCACCGAGCGGTTCACGTCGAGGTTCTCGTGCTCCTGCGCGTAGTAGCCGACCTTGAGTCCGTGCCCCGGCTCGAGCTGACCGGTGTCGGGCTGGTCGACGCCCGCAAGCATGCGCAGCAGCGTCGTCTTGCCGGCACCGTTGAGGCCCAGCACGACGACCTTGGAGCCGCGGTCGATCGCCAGGTCCACATCCGTGAAGATCTCCAGCGACCCGTACGACTTCGAAAGGCCGGATGCCATCAGCGGCGTCTTGCCGCACGCGGCGGGCTTGGGGAACCGGAGCTTGGCGACGCGGTCGGCCTCGCGGACCTCCTCGAGACCCGACAGCAGCTTCTCGGCGCGCGCGACCATCTGATGCGCCGCTGCCGCCTTGGACGCCTTCGCGCCGAACCGTGCCGCCTGCATCTGCAGCTGCGTCGCCTTCTTCTCGGCGTTCGCGCGCTCCTTCTTGCGGCGCTCCTCGTCGGCGACGCGCTGACGCAGGTAGTTCTTCCAGTTCATGTTGTACGTGTCGATGACCTGACGGTTCGCGTCGAGGTAGAACACCCGATTCACGGTTTCGCCGACGAGCTCGACGTCGTGGCTGATGACGATGAGTCCGCCCTTGTACCCCTTGAGGAACTCGCGCAACCACACGACGCTGTCGGCGTCGAGGTGGTTGGTCGGCTCGTCGAGGATCATGGTCTGCGCGTCCGAGAACAGGATGCGGGCCAGCTCGATGCGCCGGCGCTGACCACCCGAGAGGGTCTTGAGCGGCTGATCGAGGATGCGGTCGGGCAACGAGAGGTTGTTGGCGATGGATGCCGCCTCCGCCTCGGCCGCGTAGCCGCCGAGCGACTCGAACCGCTCGGTGAAGTTCGCGAACTTCCGCATCGCCTTCTCGGCCACCGCTGCGTCGTCGGATGCCATGTCCTCGGCGGCCTTCGCCATGCCGAGCTGGATCGAACCGAGCCCACGCGCGTCGAGGATGCGGGTCCTGGCGAGCATCTCGGGGTCGCCGGAGCGCGGATCCTGCGGCAGATAGCCCAGTTCGCCGGAGCGCGTGACCTTGCCTCCCGAGGGCAGGACGTCGCCCGCGAGCACCTTGGTCAGGGTGGTCTTGCCCGCGCCGTTGCGCCCGACGAGGCCGATCTTGTCGCCGTCGGCGACGCGGAACGACACGTTCTCCATGAGGAGGCGCGCGCCCACGCGAATCTCGAGGTCCTGCACGGCAAGCACAGCGGAAGTCCGTTTCTTCAAGGGGGATGCGGCCGAACGGCCAGCCTCCCAGTATAGGTCTCCGCCGATGCGAAGACGGTGAGACCGCACACGGCCTCCGCTCACGATGTCCAGGAAGGACGACGCGGTCGAGAGATCTCAAACCTATTCGGCAGCGCCCCGTTCGACGCCGTGCCCGATGCGCGATCCGGGAAGCAACGCCAGGAGGATCAACACGACCGAGAACGCGAACACGACGGGGAAGGTCTGAGCACCTCCGCCGAGGGTCGCGACGCCCAGGCCGGCCAGGGCCACCGAGACGGCCGACCCGGTGGCGTCCGAGATCGACAGCGCGGACGAGTTGAATCCCGCCCGGCCCGGTTCCGAGTAGGCGAGCGTGAGCACGGTGAGCCTCGGATACAGCAGCCCCATCCCGCCCCCGGCGAAACCCCAGCCGATCACCACGATCAGCGGGGATGCGGCGGTGAGGGCGGTTATGAGGACGCTGACGATCGCCATGAGGAGCAAACCGATGCTGATGACCGCGATCCGGCGATTCCCCAGTGCCTCGCCGTATCTGCCCTGCGCCGCGGATCCGCCGGCCCACGCGAAAGCGGCGGGCATCAGCGCGATGCCGGCCCAGGTCGGACTGAAGTCGAACTCCTCCATGAGCAGGTACGGGATGTACGCCTCGGCGGCGAAGAACGCCCCGGCGACGAGGCCGCGCATGAGGATGACGCTGGGCAGACCGCGGGCCGACCGCAGCGTCCCCCTCGGCAGCAGCGGCACGATAGCGAACCCGATGACCAGCACCGCTACAAGTGCGATCGGCCACCCCAGCGCCGGTGGGGCATCCGCCGAGAGACCGACGACGACAGCGCCGACCGCCACGGCTGTCGCGAGCAGCAGCCGTCGTCCGAGACCGGTGACGGCGGACGGGTCGCCGCCGCCGAGGTCGAGCGCGCGCAGGCGAACGGCGATCATCGCGAAGGCGATCGCGGTGAGCACCGCGACGCCGAGGAACGCCCACCGCCAGTCGAGGAATTCCGCCACGGCGCCGGCGAGGAACGGCCCGATCATCGCCGGGACCACCCACGCGGCGGCGAACGCCGCGAAGATCCGGCCGTGCAGGGTCGGCGGGTACAGGCGGGCGACGACCACGTACAGTGCGACGGTCTCGCCGCCGGCGCCCAGTCCCTGCACGAGACGGCCTGCGAGGAACTGCTCCATCGTCGTAGCCAAGCCCGAGACCAGCAGCCCCACGATGAACAGCGACACCGCGACGTACAGCGGGCCGCGCGGACCCCGGGCATCCGACCACGCCCCGCACGCCACCATCCCGATGACACTCGTCGCGAGGGTGCCCGCGAACGCCACGGCGTAGAGTGCCTCGCCGTCCAATGCGTCGCTGACCACCGGCATGACCGTGGTGACTGCGAGCGACTCGATCGCAGCGAGGAAGATCAGCGCGACGGCCCCGACCGTGACCCAGATGCGCTCGCGATCCCAGATCGACGGGGTCGTCGCGACGCTCATGCGCCCGGTACATCCAGCGCGGCGATGCGCGTGATCGCCGCGGTGATGATCTCAGGACTCGTCCCGAAATTCAGCCGGACGTGGCCTGCACCCTCGACCCCGAACGCCGGTCCGAAGTGCAGCGCGACCTTCGCCTCGCGCAGGATGCGCTTGGACGGATTGGTCCCCCAACCGAGATCGGTGAGGTCGATCCAGGCGAGGTAGCCGGCATCCGGTAACCGGTAGCGTGCCGTGGGCAGGTGCGCCGCGAGCAGATCGCCCAGCAGACGCCGGTTATCGTCGAGCGTCGTCAGCAGTCCGTCCAGCCACGGGTCGCTCCGCTCGGAGAAGGCAGCGGTGGCCGCGAGCATCCCGAACTGGCCGGTGCGCCACTCCACCTCGACGGGCAGGCCGCGAACCAGACGCGCGGTCTGGTCGGATGCCGTCACCATCAGCGCGCACTTGAGACCCGCGAGGTTGAACGCCTTGCTCGCGCTGACCACGGCGTAGCCGATCGCGCGAGCGGCGTCGGAGACGTTCAGGAACGGGGTGAAGACCGTCCCCGGCTGGACGAGCGGGGCGTGGATCTCGTCGGAAACCACGGTCGCGCCGTGCGCGAGGGCGATCTCGGCGAGGGACTCGAGGGATGCGGCGGAGTGCACCGTACCGGTCGGATTGTGCGGGTTGCACAGCAGCAGCGCCCGCGCTCCGGTCTCGAACGCGGTGCGGATGCCGTCGAGGTCGAGCTCCCACTCGCTGCCCGTGTCGCGCAGCGGCACCCGCTCGACGACAGCGCCTGCCTCCTCGACGAGGTCGAAGAACGGCGGGTACACGGGCGTGGTGACGATGACGCGGTCGCCGGGGCTCGTCACCCGGCGCAGGATCTCGACGATGCCCATGCTGACGTCGGCAGTCGACCGCATCCGCGCGGGGTCGGGCGACCAGCCGTACCGGCGCTCAGCGAAACCGGCGAACGCCTCGGCCAGCGGGGTGCGCGATGCGACGTACCCGGTGTCGCCGATGCGTACGGCGCGCTCGAGCGCCTCCGTGATCGCCGGCGCGAGTGGGAAGTCCGTCTCGGCGACGAACAGCGGCAGCACGTCGGCCGGGTACTCGCGCCATTTCTCGCTCGTGCGCTCGCGGAGGTGCTCGAGCGGAAGCGCCTCGACCTTCACGGCCGTGTCAGATGGCGAAGCCGAGCGCGCGCATCATGTCGCGCCCGTCGTCGGTGATCCGCTCGGGCCCCCACGGCGGCATCCACACCCAGTTGATGCGGAAGCGGTCGACGACCGAGTCCAGTGCCTGCGCAGTCTGCTCTTCGAGCACGTCGGTCAGCGGGCATCCGGCGCTCGTGAGCGTCATGTGGATCACGAGCGCGTCGTTCTCGTCGTCCCAGGCCAGGTCGTAGATGAGGCCGAGGTCGACGACGTTGATCCCGAGCTCGGGGTCCATGACGTCCTTGAGAGCTTCGGTGACCTCGTCGTACTTCTCCGGGGCAAGAGTCGCGGTCATGCGATTAGCCTACGCCTCGATGGGAGCCGAGGGGTCGAGGAAGCGGTCGTAGCCCTCTTCCTCGAGGCGGTCGGCGAGCTCGGGCCCGCCCTCCTCGACGATCTTGCCCGCGACGACGACGTGCACGTAGTCGGGACGGATGTAGCGCAGGATGCGGGTGTAGTGCGTGATGAGCAGCACGCCCAGGCCCGTGGCCTCCTTGGCGCGGTTGACACCCTCGGAGACGATCTTCAGCGCGTCGACGTCGAGGCCGGAGTCGGTCTCGTCGAGGATCGCGAACTTGGGCTTCAGCACCTCGAGCTGCAGGATCTCGTGGCGCTTCTTCTCGCCGCCCGAGAAGCCCTCGTTGACGTTGCGCTGCGCGAACTTCGGGTCCATGCGCAGGTTCGACATGGCGGTCTTGACGTCCTTGGTCCAGGAGCGGATCGAGGGCGCTTCGCCGTCGAGCGCGGTCTTGGCGGTGCGCAGGAAGTTCGTCACGGTGACGCCGGGGATCTCCACCGGGTACTGCATCGCGAGGAAGAGTCCCGCGCGTGCGCGCTCGTCGACGGACATCTCGAGCACATCCTCGCCGTCGAACGTGATGGTGCCGCCCGTGACGGTGTACTTCGGGTGACCGGCGATCGTGTAGGCCAGCGTGGACTTGCCCGAGCCGTTCGGGCCCATGATCGCGTGGGTCTCACCGGTCTTCATGGTGAGGTCGATGCCGTTGAGGATCGGGGTCGCCCCGGCCTCGGTCTCGACGGAGACATGCAGATCGCGGATCTCGAGAACAGACATTTCAGACTTCCTTCGTGACGGTCGGGTCGATGAGCACGTCGTCGCCGTCGATCTGGACGACGTAGACCGGGACGGGCTCGAAAGCAGGGAGGTTGAGGGGCTTGCCGGTGCACAGCGAGAAGGCCGAGCCATGAGCCCAGCACTCGAGCGTCTTGCCCTCGACGAATCCCTCGGACAGCGAGATGTCGCCGTGTGTGCAGGTGTCTCCGATGGCGTGGATCTCACCCTCGGAGTCGAGGACGAGCGCCATCGGCACGCCGTCGAGCTCGACGCGCAGCGGGGTGTCCTGCTCGAGGTCGCTCACGCCGCACGCGCGCTGCGCGCTCACGCGTTCACCGCCGCGAGCTCCGTCTCGATCGAGGCCAGCAGCTCCTCCTCGATGGCCGGGATGCCGAGGCGCTGCACGATGTCGCTGAGGAAGCCGAGCACGACCAGTCGACGCGCCTCTTCTTCGGAGATGCCGCGGGCCTGCAGGTAGAACAGCTGCTCGTCGTCGAAGCGACCGGTGGCGCTGGCGTGACCGGCGCCCTGGATGTCACCGGTCTGGATCTCGAGGTTCGGGATCGAATCGGCGCGCGCGCCTTCGGTGAGCACCAGGTTGCGGTTCGCCTCGTACGAGTCCGTGCCCGTGGCATCCGGACCGATCAGTACGTCGCCGATCCACACGCTGCGTGCACCGTCGCCCTGGAGCGCGCCCTTGTAGAGGACGTCTCCGGTGGTGTGGGCACCCTTGTGGTGCAGGTACACCTGGCTCTCCAGGTGCTGACCGGCATCCGCATACGACAGGCCATACAGGCGGCCCTCGGAGCCGGTGCCTGCGAGCTCGACGTTCGGGTTCACGCGCACGACCCCGCCGCCGAAGCTGATGACGAAGTGCTTCAGGAGGGCGTCCTTGTCGACGCGCGCCTGGTGGGATGCCGCGTGCACGGCGTCGTCGTCCCAGCGCTGGACCGTGATGACGGTGAGGCGGGAGCCGGCGCGCGCGATGATCTCGACGTTCTGCGCGTACTGGGCGGATCCTCGGTGGCGCAGGACGACGGTGGCCGAGCTGTTCTCCTCGGCCTCGATCACGATGTGAGCGTCGGCGCGCTTGTCGGCGCCCTGCCCGGTGATCGTCACGAGGACGGGTTCGGCGACCTCCTCATCGCGGGGGATGCGCACGTGCATGGCCGCGTCGGTACCTTGCCATGCGGCCGCGGCCACGACGTCCTCCGGGACGAAGATCTCGCCGCGCGGCGCATCACCCGCCGCGAGGGGCGCGACGATGAACTGCTCGCCGCTCTCGACGTCGTAGACGACGCCGTCGTTCTCGCCGGCGGGTGCGAACAGCCGCTCGAGCTGTGCGACGGGCGTGTGCTTCCAGTTGACCTCGCGACCGTTCGGGGCGCCGAACTCGTCGGGGTCGAACGAACGCGGCCGCTCAGAACGGGTCTGGACCGGCACGAAGGCAGGCTCGACCTCGGTGTATGCAGTCGTCATGCTCAGCCGACCGATCCTTCCATGCCCATCTCGATGAGCTTGTTCAGCTCCATCGCGTACTCCATCGGCAGCTCGCGTGCGATCGGCTCGATGAAGCCGCGCACGATCATCGCCATCGCCTCGGTCTCTTCGAGGCCCCGCGACATCAGGTAGAACAACTGCTCCTCGCTGACCTTCGAGACCGTGGCCTCGTGGCCGAGCTGGACGTCGTCGACCCGGATGTCGATCGACGGGTAGGTGTCCGAGCGCGACTGGGTGTCGACGAGCAGCGCGTCGCAGACGACGGAGTTGGCGGAGTGGTGGGCCGAGGGGTCGACGCGGACCTCGCCGCGGTAGCCTGCGCGTCCGCCGCCGCGCGCGATCGACTTGGAGACGATCGACGACTGCGTGTACGGCGCCATGTGCACCATCTTCGCGCCGGCGTCCTGGTGCTGACCGGGACCGGCGAAGGCGACCGAGAGCGTCTCGCCCTTGGCGTGCTCGCCCATCAGGTAGATCGACGGGTACTTCATCGTCACCTTGGAGCCGATATTGCCGTCGACCCACTCCATGGTCGCGCCCTCGTGGGCGACGGCGCGCTTCGTGACGAGGTTGTAGACGTTGTTCGACCAGTTCTGGATCGTCGTGTAGCGCACGCGGGCGTTCTTCTTCACGATGATCTCGACCACGGCCGAGTGCAGCGAGTCGGACTTGTAGATCGGCGCGGTGCAGCCCTCGATGTAGTGGACGTAGCTGTCCTCATCGGCAATGATCAGCGTCCGCTCGAACTGTCCCATGTTCTCGGTGTTGATGCGGAAGTACGCCTGCAGCGGGATCTCGACGTGCACGCCCTTGGGCACGTACACGAACGATCCGCCCGACCACACGGCCGTGTTGAGGGCTGCGAACTTGTTGTCTCCGGCGGGGATGACCGTGCCGAAGTACTCCTCGAAGAACTCGGGGTGCTCGCGCAGCGCCGTGTCGGTGTCCATGAAGATCACGCCCTGCTCCTCCAGGTCCTCGCGGATCTGGTGGTAGACGACCTCGGACTCGTACTGCGCGGCGACACCGGCGACCAGGCGCTGACGCTCGGCCTCGGGGATGCCGAGCTTCTCGTAGGTTTCGCGGATCTCGGCCGGGAGCTCCTCCCAGGACTGCGCCTGCTTCTCGGTGGAGCGCACGAAGTACTTGATGTTGTCGAAGTCGATCTCGCTGAGGTCTGCCCCCCAGGTCGGCATCGGCTTGCGGCCGAACAGCTGCAGGCCCTTCAGACGGGTCTTCAGCATCCATTCCGGTTCGTCCTTGAGCGCGGATATGCCGCGGACGACATCCTCGGAGAGACCGCGCTTGGCAACGGCTCCCGCGGCGTCCTCATCGTGCCAGCCGAATTCGTACACCCCCAGACCTTCGAGCTCTGGGCGGTCGATCAGCACATCCGACATCACACTCTCCTTGCTGGGCCTCAACGGTGTCATCCGCCCCGGCATGACGGACCTCACCGATGGGAGTGGGGTTCGCTGCCGCTGGTGGGCCTCATCACGGACGCATTCTTCGCGCCTAAACTGTCAGTGATGCGCTTCGCGCTCAGCGCGCACATCACCACAATCCGATTCTACAGGTTCCCCCTGGCAACCGGGCCGCGCCCGCATGCTCAGGAGCGAGCCGGAGGACGCATGCCCGACACCATCGCACCCCCTGCCTCATCGACGCGATCGGATCGGCTGCAGCCGGTGTTCGGCAGGCCGCTGCGCGTGCTCGCGTGGCTGTCGTTCCTCGCCGAGGTGATCATCATCGGCACGGGCGGCGCCGTGCGTCTGACCGGTTCGGGACTCGGTTGCTCGGAGTGGCCGCTGTGCACCCCGGAGTCGCTCGTGCCGATCTACGAGGTGCAGGGCGTCCACGGCATCATCGAGTTCGCCAATCGCACCATGACCGGCGTCGTCGGCCTGCTCGCCCTCGCCGTCCTGCTCCTGACGCTCGGAGCCGTCGGCGGCCGGGCCCTCGTCATGCGCGCGGTCTGGTTCGCCGTCGGCGGTATCGCGGCAGGGCTCGCCGCCTACTTCATCACCGATCCGTTCGGCCTGCCCGCGTTCGGGTTCCTCTCCGGAGCCCTCCTGGTGGCCGTCCTCGTCGCCGCGGTCGACTCCGTGCGGCGAACCGAGCGCCGACGGGATCTCGTCGTGCTCGCGTGGATCGTCCTGGCGGGCGTCATGGCGCAGGCCGTCGTCGGGGGCCTGGCCGTCATCACCGACCTGAATGCGTTCATCGTCGGCTTCCACTACGCCTCCTCGCTGCTGCTCGTGTGCGTCACCGCCGCCTACCTCGTGCGCATGCACGATCCGGCGGGCCCCCGCGTTCGCGCAGTGCCCCGCTGGTTCGCGATGCTCTCCCACGTCACCGGCCTGGCGCTGGCCGCGACCATCTTCTTCGGGGTCCTCACGACGGGGTCCGGGCCGCACTCGGGCGATGCGAACGTCATCCGCGACGGATTCGACGCCACCGTGCTCGCGCACGTGCACTCGTGGCCGGGGTACATCCTCGCCGCGCTCGTCGCCGCGCTGATGGTCTCCGCGTGGATGCTGCGCCTCGAGCCGCGACGCTGGCTGCTCGTGCTGGCGATCGCGATCGCCGTGCAGATCGCCGTCGGCGTCTGGCAGGCCCGCGAGGGGCTGCCGGAGATCCTCGTCGGCATCCACATGGTGCTCGCGTCGCTGTCCGCGGCGGCGTACACCGTCGTCGTGCTCCGGTTGAAGCGGGTCCGCTCAGCCGACGCATAGCCCGCACATCGTGCGCGCATCAGAAGAGTGTGGATGCTGGCACGCATGTTCAACAAGTCACTGACCCGAAGCATCCCGTACTGGCTGTTGCTCGCCCTCTCGGTCGCATCGGCGGCCGTGGGCGGCTGGCTCGTGTGGGACAACGCGACGACGATGCAGACGACGCTGCTCGACGGAACCGCGACGAACGTCGAGGTCTACGTCGGTCAGGCGTGGATCACGGCCGGTGCGGCGATCCTCGGCGCAGGCGTCCTCGGCGTGCTGCTCGCACTCGTGCTCGCCGCAGCGAAGAGCCTGATCCCGGCCGCCCCCGTCGTCGTCGAGCCGATCGACTGGACGGCGGACGACGATGCCTCCGACGACGCCATCGAGCCCGCGCCTGATGCCGCGGAGGCGCCGACCGACGACGACGAGCCCGCGACCGAGGAGGGATCAGTCGCGACCGAGGATGGATCAGAGGATCAGAACGGCAGCAGCGGATCGATCGCGACCGCGAGGAAGATCAGCGTCAAGTAGCTGATCGACGCATGGAAGACGCGCATCGGGCGCGGTTTCGAGCCTCGCACCGCCTGGTCGTACAGGCGGTGCGACTCGTAGATGAACCAGCCGCCGAAGACGAGCGCGGAAGCCGTGTAGACCAGGCCCATGCCGGCGACGGGAATCAGCAGGAGCGAGCAGGCGACCGTCGCCCATGCGTAGAGGATGACCTGCAACCCCACCTGCGACGCGTTGCGCGTGACACCGAGCATCGGCACATCCGCACCCGAGTAGTCGTCGCGGTATTTCATGGACAGCGGCCAGTAGTGCGCAGGCGTCCACAGGAAGACGAGCGCGAACAGCACGATCGCGGGCCACGCCAGATCCTCCGTGACGGCGGACCATCCGATCACGACGGGGAAGCAGCCGGCGATCCCGCCCCAGATGATGTTCTGCTCGGTGCGGCGCTTGAGGATCAGCGTGTAGATCACGACGTAGAAGAAGATCGCGGCGACCGAGAGCGCCGTCGTCAACCAGTTCGTGGTCAGCCACAGCCAGACGGTGGATGCGACGGCGAGCACCCACGAGAAGATCAGCGCGGCGCGGGGCGTGATCTCCCCCGTGACCAGCGGCCGGTTCTCCGTGCGGTGCATCTGCGCGTCCATGTCGCGGTCGATGTACATGTTGAACGACGCGGCAGAGCCGGCGCTCATCGCCCCGCCGATCACGGTCGCGACGACGAGCCAGAGGTCGGGCATGCCGCCCTGAGCCAGGAACATCACCGGAACGGTGGAGACGAGGAGGAGCTCCATCACGCGGGGTTTCGTCAGAGAGACGTACGCCTTGACAGTGCTGCCGATTGTCCGCTTCACCGCCGTCGTCTGCGACATCGTAGAGATATCGATCGCCTCCTCCGCGCACACTCCGACTACCCCACCAGTCTAGTGCAGGGGTGCTGGCTGCGATCGCGCGGCAACGGAATGAAATGTCGTCGCCCTGGGTCCGCCGCGGGTCTAAGCTGAAACCACTCGCGCGCCCGGCGCTGTGCACCTGTCCGTGACGATGCGGATGCGCCAGGGAATCGGGCGCCTTCGAATGTCGTTGGAAGGGGCATGACCGTGACCGAACTGCAGTGGGCTGAGATCGATCGACGCGCGGTGGACACCGCACGGGTTCTGGCGGCGGATGCCGTCGAGAAGGTCGGCAACGGCCACCCGGGAACCGCGATGAGCCTGGCTCCGGCCGCGTATCTGCTGTATCAGCGAGTGCTGCGCCACGACCCCAGCGACGTCGACTGGCTGGGCCGCGACCGCTTCATCCTCTCCGCTGGGCACTCGTCGCTCACGCAGTACGTGCAGCTGTACCTGGGCGGCTTCGGTCTCGAACTCGACGACCTCAAGGCGCTGCGCACGTGGGGTTCGCTCACTCCCGGCCACCCCGAGTACGGCCACACCAAGGGCGTCGAGATCACGACCGGCCCCCTGGGTCAGGGCCTGGCCTCCGCGGTCGGCTTCGCCTATGCCGCCCGGTACGAGCGCGGGCTGTTCGACCCCGAGTCCCCCGCGGGCACCAGCCCGTTCGACCACTTCGTGTACGTGATCGCCAGTGACGGCGACCTGCAGGAGGGCGTCACGAGCGAGGCGAGCTCGCTCGCCGGGCACCAGCAGCTGGGCAACCTGATCGCGATCTACGACTCGAACCAGATCTCGATCGAGGACGACACGAACGTCGCGTTCACCGAGGACGTCGCGAAGCGCTACGAGGCCTACGGCTGGCAGGTGCAGACGGTCGACTGGAAGAAGACCGGCGAGTACGTCGAGGACGTCGCGGAGCTGCACGCTTCGCTCGAGGCCGCGAAGGGGGAGACGTCCAAGCCATCGCTGATCATCCTGAAGACGATCATCGGCTGGCCCTCGCCCGGCAAGCAGAACACCGGCAAGATCCACGGCTCCGCCCTCGGCGCCGACGAGCTCGCCGCGACCAAGAAGGTGCTCGGCTTCGACCCGGAGCAGAGCTTCGTCGTCGCCGACGACATCATCGAGCACACCCGTGCACTCGCGGAGCGCGCTGCGGCCGAGCGGGCGGAATGGCAGAAGTCGTTCGACGCGTGGGCCGAGGCGAACCCCGAGCGCAAGGCGCTGCTGGATCGTCTCGAGGAGCACGCGCTGCCCGACGGCATCCAGGCCGCACTCCCCGCATTCGAGGCCGGCAAGGACGTCTCGACCCGCGCGGCCTCCGGTCAGGTCATCAACGCCCTCGCCGCAGAGCTCCCCGAGCTGTGGGGCGGTTCGGCAGACCTCGCCGAGTCCAACCTCACCACCATCAAGGACGCCGCCTCGTTCATCCCGTCCGAGTGGTCGACCCACGAGTGGTCGGGTAACCCGTACGGCCGGGTGCTGCACTTCGGCATCCGCGAGCACGCGATGGGCGCGATCGTCAACGGCATCGTGCTGCACGGTCCGACCCGCGCGTTCGGCGGCACGTTCCTGATCTTCAGCGACTACATGCGCCCTGCTGTGCGCCTGGCAGCTCTGATGAACATCCCGAGCATCTTCGTCTGGACCCACGACTCCGTCGCCCTCGGCGAGGACGGCCCGACCCACCAGCCGATCGAGCAGCTCGCGACGCTCCGCGCGATCCCGAACTTCACCGTCGTGCGACCCGCCGACGCGAATGAGACCTCGGTCGTCTGGCTCGAGCTGCTGCGCCGCCACGCCGGACCCGCCGGCATCGCGCTGACCCGCCAGAACATCCCGGTGTTCGGGCGCGGCGACGGCACGGCATCCGGTGACGTGTTCGCATCCGCCGACAACGCCACCAAGGGCGCCTACGTGCTCGCGGAGGCCCCGAGCGGCACTCCGGATGTCATCCTGATCGCCACCGGTTCCGAGGTTCAGCTCGCCGTCACGGCGCGCGAGACCCTCGCGGCAGAGGGCGTGAACGCCCGCGTCGTGTCCGCTCCGTCGCTGGAGTGGTTCGACGAGCAGGATGCCGCGTACCGCGAATCGGTGCTGCCGGCCGCGGTGAAGGCGCGCGTCTCCGTCGAGGCGGGTTCCGCCCTGACCTGGCGCGGCATCGTCGGAGACACCGGACGCTCGGTCGCCATCGACCACTTCGGCGCCTCCGCCGACTACAAGACCCTGTTCCAGAAGTTCGGCATCACCGCCGAAGCCGTCGTCGAGGCGGCCCGCGAGACCATCAAGGAGAACGCATGAGCACCCCCACCTCTCAGCTTCACGATGCCGGCGTCAGCATCTGGCTCGACGACCTCTCCCGCAGCCGCATCGACTCGGGCAACCTCGCCGAGCTGATCGAGTCGCGCAACGTGACCGGCGTCACCACGAACCCGACGATCTTCGCGAACGCCATCACCGACAAGAACAACACCTCGTACGACGCTCAGGTCACCGAGCTCGCAGCGTCCGGCGCCAGCGCCGAGGAGGCTGTGTTCGCGGCCACCACGCAGGACGTCGCCGCAGCGCTCGACGTCTTCCGCCCCGTGTGGGAGGCCTCGGGGCACGTCGACGGCCGCGTGTCGATCGAGGTCTCCCCCGACCTCGCGCACGACACCGAGGGAACCGTCGCGCAGGCGAAGGAGCTCTGGGCGAAGATCGACCGACCGAACCTCCTCGTGAAGATCCCCGCCACCAAGGCCGGGCTCCCCGCGATCGCGCAGGCCATCGGCGCCGGGATCAGCGTCAACGTCACGCTGATCTTCAGCCTCGAGCGCTACGCCGAGGTCATCGACGCGTACCTGACGGGTCTCGAGTCCGCGAAGGACGCCGGCATCGACCTGTCGACGATCCAGTCCGTGGCCTCCTTCTTCGTGTCGCGCGTCGACACCGAGACCGACAAGCGCCTGACCGCGATCGGCACCGACGAGGCACTCGCTCTCAAGAGCAAGGCCGGGCTCGCCAACGCCCGACTCGCTTACGAGCTCTTCGAGAAGACGTTCGCGGGCGACCGCGCCAAGGCGCTGCTGGATGCCGGCGCGAGCCTGCAGCGCCCGCTGTGGGCGTCCACCGGCGTCAAGGACCCGGCTCTCCCCGACACCCTCTACGTGACCGAGCTCGTCGCCCGGGGCGTCGTGAACACGATGCCCGAGAAGACTCTCGAAGCCACGTTCGACCACGGCGTCGTCACCGGCGACACCATCACCGGCCGCTACGACGAGGCCCGCGAGGTCTTCGCCGGACTCGAGAAGGTCGGCGTCGACTTCGCCGACGTCACCCAGGTGCTCGAGGACGAGGGCGTCGCGAAGTTCATCGACTCCTGGCACGACCTGCTCACCCAGGTCGCCGAGGCGCTCGAGGCCCAGCGATGACCTTCTCGATCCACGCATCCGGGGCGGCGAAGGCCGCGATCGACGCGGTCGTCCCGCAGCTGGTCAGCGACCTCATCGCCTCGCGCATCACCGCGTTCGACTCCACGCTGTGGGGTCCTGCGGCCGAGGAAGAGGCCGCGAAGCGCCTCGGCTGGGTCGAGGCCGTGTCGGTCTCTCGTCCGCTCGTCGACGAGATCGTCGCGCTGCGCGACGACCTGCGCGACAAGGGCGTGACCCGGGTGGTGCTGGCAGGCATGGGCGGATCCTCGCTCGCGCCGGAGGTCATCGCCCAGACGGCCGGCGTGCCGCTGACGATCCTCGACTCGACCGCCCCCGGTCAGGTGCTCGCCGCCCTCGACGACGACCTCGCCGCCACCGTGCTCGTCGTGTCATCGAAGTCCGGCTCGACCGTCGAGACAGACTCGCAGCGCCGCACGTTCGAAGCTGCGTTCCGCGACATCGGCGTCGACCCGGTCGAGCACATCGTCGTCGTGACCGACCCCGGTTCCCCGCTCGATGCGTACGCACGCGAGGCCGGCTACCGCGTCTTCAACGCCGACCCGAACGTCGGCGGCCGCTACTCGGCACTGACGGCGTTCGGGCTCGTCCCGTCGGGCCTCGCCGGGGTCGACATCGCCGAACTCCTCGACGAGGCCGAGGCCACGATGCTGCAGGTCGCCGTCGATCAGGCCGATAACCCGGCACTGCGCCTCGGTGCGGCCATCGCGGCCACGGACCCCCGCCGCGACAAGCTCGGGCTCGTGACCGACGGCACGCACATCGTGGGCCTGCCGGACTGGATCGAGCAGCTCATCGCCGAGTCCACAGGCAAGGACGGCACGGGCATCCTTCCCGTCGTGCTCCTGCCGGTCTCCCCCGAGCTCGACGACGTCCCCGCAGACCTGCAGATCGCGCGGCTCGTCGACGACGCGAACGAGTTCCACCTGCGCGAACGGCACGAGGGCGAGATCCTCGTGAGCGGCTCGCTGGGCGCGAACTTCATCGTCTGGGAGTACGCCACCGCGATCGCCGGCTACCTGCTCGGCATCAACCCGTTCGATCAGCCCGACGTCGAGTCGGCGAAGGTGGCCGCACGCGGCCTTCTGGACGCCCGCCCCGAGCCGACCGAGCCGGCGTTCGTGCAGGATGGCATCGAGGTGCGCGTCTCGGATCCGGCACTGGCCGAATCCGGGAACATCGAGGCCGTCATGGACGCCCTGTGGGCACGCCTTCCCGAGGACGGGTACGTCTCGATCCAGGCGTATGTGAACCGTCTCGAGCTGCCGCAGCTGCAGGGCCTGCGCGAACTGGTCGCGGCCGACTCCGGCCGCCCGACCACGTTCGGATGGGGCCCGCGCTTCCTGCACTCGACCGGCCAGTACCACAAGGGCGGACCGGCACAGGGCGTGTACCTGCAGATCCTGGAGCGCACCGACGTCGACCTCGAGATCCCCGGGCGGCCGTTCACGTTCGGGCAGCTCATCCAGGCACAGGCCGCCGGCGACGCCGGCGTTCTCGCAGAGCACGGCCGCCCGGTCGTGTCGCTGACCATCACCGACGACTCGGCAGACGTGCTGGCGCTGTTCGAAGCCGCCCAGAAGTAGTCCACGACCAGGAGCATCCCCCCACCGATGACCGTTCCCGTCTCACGCGGCCACAACCCGCTGCGCGATCCCGATGACCGCCGTCTCAACCGAATCGCAGGGCCCAGCGCGCTGGTGATCTTCGGTGTGACCGGCGATCTGTCCCGCAAGAAGCTCATGCCGGCCGTGTACGACCTCGCGAACCGAGGGCTGCTGCCCCCTGGTTTCGCGCTGGTCGGCTTCGCCCGACGCGACTGGGAGGACCAGGACTTCGCCCAGGTCGTCTACGAGGCCGTCAAGGAGCACGCGCGCACCGAGTTCCGCGAGGACACCTGGAAGCAGCTGCTCCAGGGCATCCGTTTCGTCTCAGGCGAGTTCGACAATCCGGAGTCGTTCGCGAAGCTCCGCGAAACCGTCGAGAAGCTCGACGTCGAACGCGGCACGATGGGCAATCACGCGTACTACCTGTCGATCCCGCCGAAGGCGTTCCCGCTCGTCGCGAAGCAGCTGAAGGAATCGGGGCTCGTCGGCGAGGATCGCGGCGAAGACCAGTGGCGCCGCGTCGTCATCGAGAAGCCGTTCGGTCACGACCTCGAGTCGGCCAGGGCCCTGAACGAGGCGCTCGAGGTCGCGTTCCCGGCGGACTCGATCTTCCGCATCGACCACTACCTCGGCAAGGAGACGGTTCAGAACATCCTCGCGCTGCGCTTCGCCAACGCGCTGTACGAGCCGATCTGGAACCGCAACTACGTCGACCACGTGCAGATCACGATGGCCGAGGACATCGGCGTCGGCGGCCGCGCCGGCTACTACGACGGCATCGGCGCCGCCCGCGATGTCATCCAGAACCACCTGCTCCAGCTGCTCGCGCTCACCGCGATGGAGGAGCCCATCAGCCTCTCCGCCGAGAACCTGCGCGCGGAGAAGGAGAAGGTGCTCGCCGCCGTCACGCTGCCCGAGGACCTGTCGACCGCGACGGCTCGCGGACAGTACGCAGGCGGCTGGCAGGGCGGCCAGAAGGTGGACGGTTTCCTCGAAGAGGACGGGATGAACCCCGAGTCCATCACCGAGACCTACGCCGCGATCAAGCTCGAGATCGCCAATCGCCGCTGGGCCGGCGTGCCCTTCTACCTGCGCAGCGGCAAGCGCCTGGGCCGGCGCGTCACCGAGATCGCCGTGGTGTTCAACCGGGCGCCCGAGCACCTGTTCGGCCGCGGGAACGCCGCTGAGCTCGGCAAGAACGCTCTGGTGATTCGCGTCCAGCCCGATGAGGGCGTGACGATCCGCTTCGGGTCGAAGGTCCCCGGCCCCGGCACCAACGTCCGCGATGTGACGATGGACTTCGGCTACGGCCACGCCTTCACCGAGGCGAGTCCCGAGGCGTACGAGCGGCTGATCCTCGACGTGCTGCTGGGCGACCCGCCGTTGTTCCCCCGCCATGAGGAGGTGGAGCTGAGCTGGAAGATCCTCGACCCGGTGGAGGAGCACTGGGCCGCGCAGGGCGGACCGCTCGAGCAGTACGCCCCCGGCTCCTGGGGCCCGGCATCCGCCGACGCCCTCCTTGCCCGCGACGGACGAGTCTGGAGACGACCGTGATCATCGACCTTCCCGACACGACCGTCAGCCAGGTCGCCAAGCAGCTCGTCAAGGTGCGCGAAGAGGGCGGCGCCGTCGCTCTCGGCCGCGTTCTCACCCTCGTCATCTCGGCGCGCAACGGCGTCGCAGAGGCGGCGATCGACGCCGCCAACGATGCCTCGCGCGAGCATCCGATGCGCGTGATCGTGCTGACCACCGGCGAGGGCGAGGCGCACCTCGACGCGCAGATCCGCATCGGCGGGGACGCGGGTGCGAGCGAGGTCATCGTCCTCCAGGCCTACGGGGATGCCGCGAGCAACGAGGAGAGCCTGATCACCGGGCTTCTCCTGCCCGACGCCCCCGTGGTCGCCTGGTGGCCCGATGAGGCGCCGTCCGACCCCGCTTCGTCGCCGGTGGGGCGCATCGCCCAGCGTCGCATCACGGATGCTGCGACGACGCCCGATGTCCGCGACCGGCTGGCCCTGCGCGGCCGGACGCACGCGCCCGGCGACACGGATCTCGCATGGACGCGGCTCACGCGCTGGCGAGAGCAGCTGGCCGCGGTGCTCGACCAGCCGCCGTTCGAGTCCGTCACGGCGGTCGAGGTGCGCGGCGCGTCGGACTCCCCGTCGACCGCGCTGCTCGCGGCCTGGCTGAAGCTCGCGCTCCAGGTCCCCGTGCACTGGGTGTACGAGTCGCCGTCCGCCTGGTCGGACGGCATCAAGTCGGTGCGACTCACGCGTGCCTCCGGCGACATCCTCCTCGAGCGTCCTGTGCCCGGTGTCGCCGTGCTCACGCAGCCGGGTCAGCCCGACCACGACCTCGTGCTTCCCCGGCGCACGCTGCGGGAGTGCCTGGCCGAGGAGTTGCGGCGTCTTGACCCCGACGTGCTCTACGGCCGGGTCATCACCGAGGGTTGGGAGCAGCTCGAGCCGCCCGAGACGGTAGCGTAAGGTGCATGGAAGCATCGTCCGCCGACAAGGTCGTCGTCATCGAGCAGACCTCGGCAGCCGTGGTCGCGCGGGTCGCCGATCGTTTCCTCACACGGGTGAAGGCGCGCACCCGCAACGGTAGGATCGCCCACGTCGCGCTCAGCGGCGGCACCACGGGCGCCGCCGTGCTGCAGGCCGTCGCCGAGCACCCGAAGACCCCGCAGATCGACTGGTCGCTGGTGCACTTCTGGTGGGGCGACGAGAGGTTCGTCGCGCACGACGACGACGACCGCAACGCCGTGCAGTCCCGCCGGGCGCTGCTCGATCACATCGAGGTGCCCGCCGGGAACGTGCACGAGGTCGCTGCATCCGACAGCGGGCTCACGCTCGACGAGGCGGCAGCCGCTTACGCGGCCGAGCTCGCCCGCTTCGGCGGGGAGGGCGAGGCGTGGCCGTCGTTCGCCGTGTGCTTCCTCGGAGTCGGTGCCGACGGTCACATCGCCTCCCTGTTCCCCGACCGCGCGGAGGTGACGGCGACGGATGCCGCGGCGCTCCCCGTCCGCGACTCCCCCAAGCCACCCGCCGAGCGCGTCACCCTCACACGCCCCGTGCTGAACGCGTCCAAGCGCGTGTGGCTGGTGCTGACGGGAGCGGACAAGGCATCGGCGCTGGGCCTGGCGCTGGCCGGCGCGAGCTACACGAGCGTGCCCGTGGCAGGGGCGAAGGGCCGCAAGCGCACGGTGTTCTTCGTCGACGAGGCCGCGGCCGCCGAGGTCCCGGAGGACCTCATCGATCAGTCCTACTGAGCGTCAGCGCCCGATCCCTGGGCCCGTCGAAGGGTCGCCCGCGTCGCCGTCGCTGCCGCGAGTGATGCCGAGCTCCTGACTCTCGCTGAGCACCTGCGGGTGGTAGCGCGCGAGTCCGACGACGCCCCACACCGCGACCGCGCCGATGGCGGCGAAGGCGATGAGCGCCCACACCGGTGCCGCAGCGGCCTCACCCAGAACGAGGATGCCGATGACGACGGCGACGATCGGGTCGACGACGGTGAGGCCGGCGATCACCAGGTCGGGCGGGCCGGAGCTGTACGCCGTCTGCACGAAGTAGGCGCCGACGGCGGCGGCCGCGACCAGCGCGATCACGCAGACGAGCGTGAGCCAGTCGAAGTTCTCCGCCTGCAGGCGCTTGATGATGACCTTGGCGAGCGTGGCGACGAAGCCGTACAGAACGCCCGCTCCGATCACGTAGAACAGCGCGCGCATGCGGTGGCGCAGGATCAGCCAGCACGCGCCGAGGACGATGATCACGACGAGCAGCGTCGTGAGGATCACGAACAGGTTCTCGGTCGTGACGTCCTTCTCCGTGGCGAAGATCGCGGCGAGGAAGACGAACAGGAAGATCCCGCCGACGCAGGCGAAGATCGAGGTCAACGAGCGCCTGGTCGGCGTGTGTCCGGAGACGCGGGCGTTGAGGAGCGTCGTGATCACGAGGGCGATCGCGCCGAGCGGCTGCACGACGATGAGGGGCGCGATCGCGAGCGCGGACAACTGGCAAACGATCGCGAGCCCGAGCATGAGCGTGCCGAGGATCCAGGACGGGCGGGTGAGCAGCCCCTTGATCTGATCGAAGCTGAGCCCGCTCGTGCCGGCAGAGCCGCTCAGGCGCTCGACCTTGGTGACGCCGCGGTGCTGGTACTGCGCTCCGAGAGACATGAAGACGGCACCGGCGAGAGCCAGCGGGATGCCGAGCAGCAGTGCCGGGTTCTGGAACGCCCCGACCAGCTGATCGCTGACCTCCTCCACCGACATCCACACCCCCGCGCTCACAGTAGAACCTTACCCGGCGATGCGAGGCCAGTAGGGTTGTGGCGTGGCTGTTCTACCGATTCGCATCATGGGCGATCCTGTCCTGCACTCCCCTGCATCCGAGGTCGAGGAGATCACCGACGAGATCCGCACGCTCGTCGCCGACATGTTCGAGACGATGGATGCCGCTCCGGGCGTCGGCCTCGCGGCCCCGCAGGTCGGTCAGCCGCTCCGCATCTACACCTACTCGTACGTCGACGACGAGGACAACCCGTGGCGCGGTGCGATCATCAACCCCGTGCTGTGGATGTCGCCTCCGGAGCCCGGCGCTCCGGACCCCGACGAGGAGTCCGAGGGCTGCCTGTCGTTCCCCGGTGAGCGCTTCGCGCTGCGACGCGCCGACCGCGTACTGGTCACCGGCATCGACCTGGACGGTGCGGACGTGCGCATCGAGGTCGACGGCTGGAGGGCGCGCATCATGCAGCACGAGTTCGACCACCTCGACGGCATCCTGTACGTCGATCGGCTGTCCGACGGCGACTGGAAGACCGTGCAGAAGATCGCCCGCAAGCGCGGCTGGGGGCGTCCGGGCGCCAGCTGGACGCCCGGAATCGACGACCTCGAGGGGTAGGCTGTGCACGGGCGATTCACAGCTTCGTCCGTCACACACTCCGGAGGGGATCGATCATGAAGATGCGCACCAAGCGCTCACTGGCGCTCGCAGGCTCTGCCATGGCGCTGAGCCTCGCGCTCACCGGCTGCAGCGCGCTCAGCGGAATCCTGGGCGGCGGCGACGCACAGCGCGATGATGACGGCAACGTCACCGAGGGGGCGAACATCGACGTCTTCTCCCTCAAGGTCGGCGACTGCATGCCCGCCACCGACACCACCGGCGAGATCACCGATCTCGACGTCGTGCCCTGCTCGGAGCCGCACACCGACGAGGTGTTCTACGAATTCGAGCTGGAGGACGGCGACCTGCCGAGCGACGACGAGATCATGGCCGCGGTCGAGGCCGAGTGCGTTCCGGCATTCGCGGACTTCGTCGGCGTGGAGTGGGCGGATTCGACCCTCGACTTCTGGTGGATCACCCCGACCGAGGAGACCTGGACGCAGGCCAACGACCGGATCGTCCAGTGCGTCATCTACAAGCCCGACCCCGAGGACTCCACGGGCCAGACCCAGCTCGAGGTCACCGGGTCGCTGAAGGATGCCGCGGTCTGATCCGACCCGAGGAATGCAGAAGGCCCCGTCATGGTGACGGGGCCTTCTGCATTGGCTCCCCGGCTTGGACTCGAACCAAGAACCTGCCGGTTAACAGCCGGCTGCTCTGCCAATTGAGCTACCGAGGAATGTGCTCCGCTGCGCGGGGCAACTCCACTAGCTTAGCAAACTCCGAACCGTGCTCGTGACATCGGCGGCCCCGGTCGGGCGTGTCCGCTCGCGCTCACCCGGCACGCGAATCCGCCTCCGCGTTCGGCACCCACAGGAGGTCCTTGCCGACGCCTCTGGCGACGACGTGACCGCCCTTGAGCATGAGCGTCTCGGCATCGAGTTCACGGATGAACGCCGCGTCGTTGGTGACGAGCAGAGCACCCATCCCGTGCTCCTTGCGTCGCCGGGTGATCGCGTCGAAGACGACAGGGCGCACCTCGAGGTCGAGGTTCGCCAGAGGCTCGTCGGCGATGAGCACCCGCGGCTCGAGCACGAACGCCCGGGCGATCGCGACGCGCTGGCGCATCCCGGCGCTGAGCTCGTAGGGGAACTTCGCCGCCACGCCCAGCGGCAGGTGCAGCTCGTCGAGCAGGGTCGCGATGCGGATCGACAGCGCCCTGCTGTTCACGCGCTTCTCGCGGATGAGGATGGGCTCGGCGATCACATCGCTGACGGTGAGCGTCGGAGGCAGGTTCGCACCGGCGCCCTGCGGGATGTATCCGGTGAGGTAGGTGAGCTCACGGTGCCTGCGGCCGGGCTTGCGGACGTTCACGCCGCAGACCTCGGCGCTGCCGCCGGCGATCCGCACCGATGGGTCGGTGGATCCGGCGAGTGCCGCCACCAGAGTGGACTTGCCCGAGCCCGTCGGGCCGGCGACGCAGATGAGCTCTCCTGGAGGGAGCGCGAAGGTGACACCGTCGACGGCGCGCGTGGGTGCGCTGTGCCCGATCCTGTCGATGACGAGATCTGAGCAGTCGATCAGATGGTCCGGGGCGGGATGGCGAGCCATCCCCCCATCCTCCCCTACGACTCGGCGAAGCGCTGACGTTCGGCGTCGATGTCGCGCAACCGCATGCGCAGCGCACGCCCGCCGTCGGAGTCCGCCGGCACCCGCTGGATCGCACCGAGCAGCTCGTGCTTCTCGCGCTCCAGCCCACGCACGATCATGCGGCGCGACAGATCCGCTGTCGATGCGACGGCGCCCGCCTCATCCTTCGCGGGGAACGGACTCATCAAGAGCTCCCCCGCCAGGGCGCGATACGGTTCGCGGACGCTGTTGACCGCATCCATGGCCCAGCCGACCCGCGTGCGGTCGGGCACGGCGGCGATCGTCTCGCGAATCGCCTCGAGGGCCGGATGCCGGAAGGGCGCCTCCAGCGCTCGCGCCAGCATCGACTGATCCACCTGATGGCCGTACTGCAGCGCACCCATGATCATGCCGCGCTCGACGGCGACGTCAGCGGTCCGCGGCAGGCTCACCAGCGTCACCGTCGGCACCGCCGGTGCGTCCGTCTGCTCGCGCGGAGACTCCTGCTTGGCCTTCGCCGCGCCGGCACCGCGCGCGGCGCGTTCGACCTCGGCGTGCACCTCGGTGGGGTCCATGCCCAGCCGGCGCGCGAGCACGCGCTCGTAGCCGGGCCGCAGGAGCCGATCCCGGATCTCCGCCACGATCGAGGCCGCTGCGCGCAGCGCTCCGACCTGCCCCTCGACGGTCGCGAGGTCGAAGCCCTGGAGTTTGCGATCGATCGCGAACTCGAACATCGGCACCTTCGCGTCCATGAGGCCTCGGACGGCGGCATCCCCGCGCTGCAGGCGCAGGTCGCACGGGTCAAGACCGTCCGGCGCGACGGCGACGAAGGTCTGGGCGTTGAAGCGGTCGTCCTCGCTGAAGGCCCGCAGCGCCGCCTTCTGACCGGCCTCGTCGCCGTCGAACGTGAAGACGACCTCACCCGAGCTGGAGTCATCGCCCATCACACGGCGCAGCACCTTGATGTGCTCGGCGCCGAATGCCGTTCCGCACGTCGCGATCGCCGTGGTGACCCCGGCGAGGTGGCAGGCCATGACGTCGGTGTACCCCTCGACCACGACCGCGCGACGGGGTTCGCCGCGCGAGATATCGCGCTTGGCGAGGTCGAGTCCGTAGAGCACCTGCGCCTTCTTGTAGATGATCGTCTCGGGTGTGTTCAGGTACTTCGGGCCTTGGTCGTCGTCGTAGAGCTTGCGGGCGCCGAACCCGATCGTCTGCCCCGTGACGTCGCGGATCGGCCAGACGAGCCGGCCGCGGAACCGGTCGTACACCCCGCGCTGGCCCTGCGAGACGACGCCCGCGCCGAGCAGCTCGTCGCGGCTGAATCCCTGCGCGGTGAGGGCCTTCAGCATCCCATCCCAGCCGCGCGGGGCGTACCCGACACCGAAGTGGGCTGCGGCCCCGGCGTCGAAGCCACGCTCCCCGAGGAAGCGTCGAGCGGTCTCGGCCTCGGCAGTGAGCAACTGGCCGCGGAAGAATTCCGCAGCCGCCGTGTTCGCGGCATACAGCCGGCTGCGGCCGCTCGTCTCGGGCGCCGCACCGCCGTCTTCGTAGTGCAGCGTGTAGCCCAGGCGCCCGGCGAGGCGCTCGACGGCCTCGGTGAAGCTCACGTGGTCCATGGCGCGCAGGAACGAGTAGACATCGCCCGACTCGCCGCATCCGAAGCAGTGGTAGTACCCCACCTGCGGGCGCACGTGGAAGCTTGGGCTCTTCTCGTCGTGGAACGGGCACAGGCCCTTCATCGATCCGACGCCGGCCGACTTCAGGGCGACGCGTTCTCCGACGATATCGGCGATGTTCGTGCGCGACTTGACCTCGTCGACGTCGGCTTGACGGATGCGGGGCATCAGTGCGCCCCTTCGACCAGCCGAACCGGCGCGTGCGGGTGCGGGCGGGATCCCGAGCGCGCCGTGCGCGGCGTCCAGATCCCGACCTCGGCCGGATCGATGTCACCGACGAGTCTGCTGTGCCAGTCCAGCGCCGTCTGATCCGTGAGGCTCGCGATCTGGTCGACGACCACCCTGGCGCGTTCGGCATCCGTCTCGGCGGCGACGAAATCGGCCGCGAAGGCCGGTTCGAGCACATCGGCGCCCGCGTTCCACAGGGCGTCCGTCGACCAGAGGGCGTCCGCGAGGCGCCGCAGCACCCGGCGCTGCTCCTTGTACACGCCCTTGCGGGCATCGATCGTGACGATCGCCTGTCCCATGATGCCCTTGAGCACCGCGATCTCGGCCTCGACGACGCGCGGCACGACGACGTGAGCGTTGTAGCGGACCAGCGACGGCCCGGGGTACGCCTCGCGGGTCGCGGTCACCGCGGCCCGCGCGAAGCGGCCGATCAGGTCGCTCGTGAGGTTCTTCAGCCGGGCGAGATCCTGCCGGGAGCGGTCGAACGACTTCAGCCACATCGGCTGCCGGGTGAGGCGGTACAGGCTGTCCTCGAGCTCTTCGCGGGTGAAGTCGTAGCCGACCCACTGCTGGATGCGGCTGACCAGCGCGTGGTGCTCGCCGGGGTCGGAGAGCTGGGCGACGTCGAGGTAGCCGTTGACGATGGCGTCCTCGAAGTCGTGCACCGAGTAGCCGATGTCGTCGGAGAGATCCATGATCTCGGCCTCGATGCAGCGCAGACGCCCCGGGGCGCCATCGCGCATCCAGCGGAACACCGCCTCGTCCTCCGGATAGACGCCGAACTTGAGCCTGCCGCCGGGGTCGGGCACCGGGCTGTCGACCGTCCACGGGTACTTGCAGGTGGCGTCGAGGCTCGCCCTGGTGAGGTTCAGGCCGACGGAATGGCCGTCGTCGTCGAGGACCTTCGCCTCGAGCCGGGTGAGGATGCGCAGCGACTGCGCATTGCCCTCGAACCCGCCGATGGGCTCGGCCCACTCGTTGAGCGCCCGCTCGCCATTGTGGCCGAACGGCGGGTGACCGAGGTCGTGGCTGAGGCACGCGGTGTCGACGACGTCCGCCGAGACGCCGAGGGCGGCGGCGAGTTCGCGGCCGACCTGTGCGACTTCGAGCGAATGGGTCAGCCTGTTGCGGGCGAAGTCCGCGGTGCTGGCGGGGCTCAGCACCTGAGTCTTCGCCGCGAGGCGCCGAAGAGCCGCGGAGTGCAGCACCCGCGCGCGGTCGCGCGCGAAGTCGTCGCGCTCGGATCGGTGGGTCTGGGTGAAGAATCGCTCGGCGTCGTGCGCGCTGTAGCCCTCAACCGCCACTGTTCTCGATCTCCGCACCTCGCAGCATCTCACCGGTCTCGGCCGCGACCTCGCGCGACTCCAGCCACCGCTCCGGCAGCGCCGGACGCTTGGGCCTGCCGGCACGTCCGCGCTGTCCCTCGGCATCCGCTCCCGGGTAGGGGGCGTTCCGGTCGAGCTGGCCGAGCAGTTCGTCGATGTGCGCGAGGTTCTGCGCCGTGGCTAGGCCCGTGCGGATGTCGCTGCCGACCGGGTAGCCCTTGAAGTACCACGCCACGTGCTTGCGGATGTCGCGGCATCCGTGGTCCTCGTCGTCGAAGAAGTCGACGAGGAGCTCTGCGTGCCGGCGGAACGCGTCGGCGACGAATCCGAGGGTGGCATTGACCGGGTGCGCCTCGGCGCCGAAGGCCGTCGCGAGATCTCCGAACAGCCAGGGTCGACCGAGGCATCCGCGTCCGACGACGACGCCGTCGCAGTCGGTCTCGGCCATCATGCGCACTGCATCGTCCGCCGACCAGATGTCGCCGTTGCCGAGCACCGGGATGCTGGTGACCGCCTGCTTGAGCTCGCCGATGGCGCTCCAGTCGGCGTGCCCCGAGTAGAACTCGCTCGCCGTCCTGGCGTGCAGCGCGATGGCTGCGGCCCCGGCGTCCTCGGCCGCGCGGCCGGCGTCGAGGAACGTGAGGTGATCAGGGTCGATGCCCTTGCGCATCTTCACGGTGAGCGGCAGGGGACCCGCGGCCTTCACAGCCTGGTCGACGATGTCGGCGAACAGACTCGTCTTCCACGGCAGCGCCGCTCCCCCGCCCTTGCGGGTGACCTTGGGGACGGGGCATCCGAAGTTCAGGTCGATGTGGTCTGCGTGGTCCTCGGCGACGATGATGCGGACTGCTTCGGCGATCGTCGCAGGATCCACGCCGTAGAGCTGGATCGACCGCGGGGTCTCGGACTCGTGGTGGCGGATGAGACGCATCGTCGTGTCGTTGCGCTCGACGAGGGCCCGCGAGGTGATCATCTCGCTGACATAGAGGCCGGCGCCGTACTCGCGGCAGAGGCGCCGGAACGCCGTGTTCGTGATGCCCGCCATGGGTGCGAGGACGACCGGCACGTCGAGTTCGATCGGGCCGATCTTCAGGGCGCGGGCGGGGGCTGCGGCAATAGTCATTTCCAGACCATTCTCCCATCCTCGCGGCGCCCGGCGCCGCATGGCGGACGTAGTCTGTGGATATGACGGAATCCTCTGCTCCCGACACCGCTGTTTCTGAAGTCAACGTGCGCCAGATCCCGTTCACGGATGCTGACGGATCCGAGAAGACGCTCGACGACCTCGGCGCCGACGTCGTGCTCGTCGTCAACGTCGCATCCAGGTGCGGTCTGACGCCGCAGTACGAGCAGCTCGAGCAGCTGCAGCGGACGTACGGCGAACGCGGATTCAGCGTCGTCGGCTTCCCGTGCAACCAGTTCATGGGCCAGGAGCCGGGATCGATGGAGCAGATCCAGGAGTTCTGCTCGACGACCTACGGGGTGACGTTCCCGCTGGGCGACAAGGTGAAGGTGAACGGGCGGGGCGCCGTCGACCTGTACAAGACGCTCAAGCAGACGCCGGACGCCGGCGGCAAGGCCGGACGTGTGGAGTGGAACTTCGAGAAGTTCCTCGTGCTGCCCGACGGCCAGGTCAAGCGCTTCCGCCCGAAGCAGAAGCCGGACGCCCCCGAGATCGTCGAGGCGATCGAGGGCGCCCTGGCTCGCTGACGCCGGTCAGCCCGCCGGCTGCTCCTCGGCGGGCGCGCCGCGCTTGGACCACAGGTCGCGGAGGACGTTCGCGAACGCCTCCGGCGGCTGGGCGCCGGAGATCCCGTACTGCCCGTCGATCACGAAGAACGGCACGCCCTGGATGCCGTAGGCGCGGGCCTGCGCCTGATCCTGACGCACAGCGGGCAGATGCTTGTCGTTCTCGAGCGCGTCGCGGGTGGCGTCGGCATCGAGCCCCACCTCGGCCGCGAGCTCGACGAGGTCGTCGATGCGGCCGACGTGCTTGCCCTCGGTGAAGTACGCGGACATCAGCCGCTCCTCCATCTCGTGCTGCAGCCCCTCGGCCTTGGCGTGGTGGAGCAGTTCGTGCGCCTTCACCGTGTTCGTGTGCTTGAGCAGGTCGAAGCGGTACTCGAGGCCGGCGTTCTTGGCGACGTTCGTGACGTTGTCGAGCATCTGCGCGACCTGCTCGCGGGGCATCCCCTTGTGCCCGGCGAGGAAGTCGAGTTCGTCGCCGTCGAAGTCGACGGGGGTGTCGGGCGAGAGCTCGAAGGAGTGGAAGGTGATGTTCACCTGCGGGGCGTCGTCGTCGGATGCTGTGGACGCGAGTCCCGCTTCAAGATTGCGCTTGCCGATGTAGCACCACGGGCACGCGATGTCGGACCAGATGTCGATGGAGATGGGTTCGCTCACATCAGATGCAACGCTCGCGCAGGCGCGACGTATTCCGTTGATAGCATCTTCGGATGCTCACCGCCGATGATCCGCTGCCGTTCCGGCCCGAGCGGATGCTGGAGAAGCAGGAGCAGTTTCCGCATCTCACGATCGTGCGCCTGCGGCATCCCCGCGAGACCGAGCGGTGGCTGCGCAACTCGTAGCCGCACGCACTCTTGCAGGGCGATCGAACGGATGCAGCGGCATCCGACGGCGTTTCACCCTGCATTCGTGAAACCTCCCTGCATCCGTGCCGCAGTGACGGCCCCGGCGAGGCGGAGGCGGAGCTCAAGCGGGGTCCGGGGCGTCCACCGCGCCGCCGAAACGGCGGTCGCGCGACAGGGAGATCTCGATCGCCCGCCACAGCTCCTCGCGCGAGAAGTCCGGCCAGAGCGTGTCGAGGAACACCATCTCGGCGTACGCCGACTGCCACAGCAGGAAGTTCGACGTGCGCTGCTCACCCGACGACCGCAGGAACAGATCCACGTCCGGCATCTCGGGGACGTACAGGTTGCGGCGGATCATCTTCTCGCTGATGGCGTTCGGCTTCAGGCGCCCCGCGGCGACCTCACCCGCCAGAGAGCGCATGGCGTCGACGAGCTCGACCCGCCCGCCGTAGTTCACGCACATGGTCAGCGTCAGCACGTCGTTGCCCGCGGTGAGCTTCTCGGCGTACTGCAGCTCCTTGATGACCGATCCCCACAGCCGCGGCTTGCGTCCCGCCCAGCGCACGCGCACGCCCCACTCGTTGAGCTGATCGCGGCGGCGATGCAGCACGTCGCGGTTGTATCCCATGAGGAAGCGGACCTCCTCCGGGGAGCGCGCCCAGTTCTCGGTCGAGAAGGCGTAGACGGACAGATGCTTGACGCCCGCCTGGATGGCGCCGGCGACGACATCGAGCAGCACCTCCTCGCCCGCCTTGTGCCCCTGAATGCGCGTGAGTCCGCGCCTGTTCGCCCAGCGCCCGTTCCCGTCCATCACGATCGCGACGTGCTCCGGCACCTTCGGGAACTTCGGCGGGTACACGCCCGTCCAGTCCAGCGGGCGGTATGCCACCGCATCCTTGTGCGTGTACGGCTTCGGGCTCAACGGGTTCCCTCCCGGTCGGATCCGACGTGCGCGAGCGAGCGGATGCCGCGCTCGAGGTGGAACTGCGTGTACGCCGACACGAGGCCGGATGCGGCCGCCGTGTCGGCTGCGGGCGCAGCATCCACGGCATCCCAGTCGCCGCGGATCAGCGCGCGCAGCAGCGCCAGTGTCGACTCGGCGACCCGCGGCGCACCGGCGGCCGCGCAGTCGCCGCACACCAGTCCCCCCAGCTGCACGACGAAGTTCCGGTGGGGTCCGGGGGCTGCGCACCGGGCGCAGTCCTCCAAAGCCGGCGCCCAGCCCGACAGCGCCATCACGCGCAGGAGGTAGGAGTCCAGGATGCTGCGCGCGTCGTGCTCGCCGCGCGACAGAGCCCTCAGCCCTCCGACGAGCAGCAGGTACTGCTCCGGTGTCGCCTCGGCATCGCTCAGACGGTCTGCGGTCTCCGCCATCGCGCTGGCCGAGGTGAACCGCTCGTAATGCGCGGCGATCTCGCTGCCGTAGGCGCCGAGCGACTCGGCCTGCTGGACGATGTCGAGCGAGCGCCCCTGGTACAGCTGCACGTCCGCCACCATGAACGGCTCGAGCCGCGAGCCGAACTTCGACGACGTGCGCCGCACGCCCTTCGCGACCGCACGGATCTTGCCGTTGCGGCGCGAGAGCATGGTGACGATGCGATCCGCCTCACCGAGCTTGTGGGTGCGCAGGATCACCGCTTCGTCTCGATAGGTGGGCACCCCTCGATTATCCTCCGCCTGGCGGACACCCGGGGCTCACACGGCGGCGAGCTGCTGCTCCCGGGTGCGGATCGCACGGTTCACGCCCGACACGATCGCCTTGAGCGACGCGGTCGAGATGTCGCCGTCGATGCCGACGCCCCACAGGCGCTGGTCGTCGACCTGCAACTCGACGTAGGCTGCCGCCTGCGCGTCGCCGCCGGCGCTGAGAGCATGCTCGACGTAGTCGTACAGGGTGATGTCGAAGCCCTGGCCGCGGAGCACCTCGATGAACGCGGCGATCGGGCCGTTGCCCTGGGCGGTGACGCTGTGCTGGTCGTCGCCGTCGCGGACGACCACGTCGAGCGCGACGTCGCCGGACATGTCGCTGCGCGTCTGCGTGGCCAGCAGCTCGAACCGGCCCCACTTGGCATCGACGTCCTCGGCGGGGAGGTACTCGTCGTGGAAGATCGACCAGATCTGGTCGCTCGTGACCTCGCCGCCCTCACTGTCGGTCTTGGACTGCACGACGCCCGAGAACTCGATCTGGAGCTTCCGGGGCAGGTCGATCGCGTGGTCGGTCTTGAGCAGGTACGCGACACCGCCCTTGCCGGACTGCGAGTTCACGCGGATGACCGCCTCATACGAGCGGCCCAGGTCCTTCGGGTCGACGGGCAGGTACGGCACGGCCCATTCGATCTCGTCGACGGTCGTCCCCTCGACTGCCGCGCGAGCCTCCATGGCCTCGAAGCCCTTCTTGATGGCGTCCTGGTGCGATCCGCTGAAGGCCGTGAACACGAGGTCGCCCGCCCAGGGGCTGCGCTCGGGAACGGGCAGCTGGTTGCAGTACTCGACCGTGCGCTTGACCTGGTCGATGTCGCTGAAGTCGATCTGCGGGTCGATGCCCTGCGTGAACAGGTTGACGCCCAGGGCGACCAGGTCGACGTTGCCGGTGCGCTCGCCGTTGCCGAACAGGCATCCCTCGATGCGGTCCGCGCCTGCCATGTACCCGAGCTCGGCGGCGGCCACGGCTGTGCCGCGGTCGTTGTGCGGGTGCAGCGACAGGATGATGTTCTCGCGGTGGTTCAGGTGGCGACCCATCCACTCGATCGAGTCGGCGTAGACGTTCGGCGTCGCCATCTCGACGGTCGCCGGCAGGTTGATGATCACCTTGCGGTCGGGCGTCGGCTCGAAGATCTCGATCACCTGGTTGCAGATGTCGACGGCGAACTCCAGCTCGGTGCCGGTGTACGACTCGGGCGAGTACTCGTAGTACACCTCGGTGCCCGGCACCGTCTTCTCGTACTTCCTGCACAGCCGCGCGCCTTCGAGGGCGATGTCGATGATGCCCTGCTTGTCGGTGCGGAACACGACGTCGCGCTGCAGGATGCTCGTCGAGTTGTACAGGTGCACGATGGCCTGCTTGGCCCCGGCGATCGCCTCGTAGGTGCGCTCGATCAGGTGCTCGCGCGCCTGCGTCAGCACCTGGATGGTCACGTCGTCGGGGATGAGGTCGTCTTCGATCAGCTGGCGCACGAAGTCGAAGTCGGTCTGGCTCGCCGACGGGAAGCCGACCTCGATCTCCTTGTAACCCATGCCGACGAGCAGTTCGAACATGACCCGCTTGCGCTCGGGGGACATCGGGTCGATGAGGGCCTGGTTGCCGTCGCGCAGGTCGACCGCGCACCAGCGAGGCGCTTCGGTGATGCGCTGGGCGGGCCACGTGCGGTCGGGCAGGTCGACGGCGATCTGCTCATGGAACGGCCGGTACTTGTGAATCGGCATCGCGGACGGGCGCTGGTGGTTCTTCATGATGGGCTTCTTCTCTACATCTCGGATCTGAATGATCGGGCCAGCACAAGCGCCGCGACGAGGGAGGCCCTAGTTTGAGGACTCGTCGCGGCAGCTAAGAAGAAGCAGACCGCCGAAGCGCATGGACTGATCGTAACAGGGTCGAATGCCGTCGCGCACACCGGTCCGAAAGCGTATCCGCGACGCAGCTCACGGAATCAGGGCGATCTTGCCGCCCGGGTGCCCCGCCGCGACGACGCGCAGCGCCTCGCGCGCATCGGCGAGTGGATATGTGACCGCCATGGGCACGACGAGGTCTCCTCTCGCGGCGAGTCCGACGAGCTCCGCACGCACCTCGTCGCGGAATCGGGTGCTCTCCGGCTGCGAACCGACGATCCACGAGAACCCCTCCGCCTGGGCACGCCCCGCCGCCGCGATCGTCACGATGCGCGAGCGGTCGTGCACCAGGTCGAGCGAAACATCCACCGCCTCGTCGGTGCCGACCGCGTCGAGCGCCGCGGCAATCGGTCCTTCCGCGATTGCGCGCACGCGGTCCGCTAAGCCGTCGCCGTAGACGACGGGGATGCCGCCGAATCGACTGACCTCGCCTGATCGGGCCTCGCTCGCAGTGCCGACGACGCGGATGCCGCGCAGCGCCGCCTGCTGCAGCACGCTGACCCCGACGGCCCCGGACGCGCCGTGCAGGAGGATCGTCTCACCTTCGGCTGCTCGCGTCACGGCCAGCATCTGCGCGGCTGTGGTTCCGGCGAGCAGGAGGTTCGCCGCCTCAGGATGCGTCAGACGCGCCGGCTTGCGGAAGGCCTTCTCGGCAGGGATCGTGACCTCATCGGCGTATCCGCCCCGCACGCGGAACGCCAGCACCTCGTCGCCGATCGCGACGGCGCCCGAGCCGATGCGCGTGCCGGGTCCGACCG
The DNA here is from genome assembly GCF_903645325.1 of Microbacterium tenebrionis. Classification (GTDB taxonomy): domain Bacteria; phylum Actinomycetota; class Actinomycetes; order Actinomycetales; family Microbacteriaceae; genus Microbacterium; species Microbacterium tenebrionis. Next base: position 44,958 of record NZ_CAHJXQ010000010.1, on the reverse strand, counting down.
CCGTGACGACGCCGGAGATCTCGTAGCCGATCGGCACGGGCAGCTGCATCCCCGCGCGCGGAGCGGCAACGTGCTTGGCATCCGCCGGGTTCACCCCGGCCGCGTGCACGCGGACCGTGATCTCTCCGGCATCCGGTACCGGTGGTTCGTACTCGAGGAGCTCCCACTGCTCGGGGCTCCCCCACTGCGTCGCGACCCAGTGCACCGCCATGTCAGAAGCCCAGGCGACCCAGCTGCTTCGGGTCGCGCTGCCATTCCTTGGCGACCTTGACGTGGAGCCCCAGGAACACCCGGGTGCCGAGCAGCTCCTCGATCCCGACGCGGGCGCGCTTGCCGACATCGGCGAGCCGCGAGCCCTTGCGACCGATGATGATCGCCTTCTGGCTGTCCCGCTCGACGATGATCGAGGCGTGCACGTCGGTCAGGTCGCTGTCCTCGCGGGGCGCGACATCGTCGACGACGACCGCGATCGAGTGCGGCAGCTCGTCGCGCACGCCGTCGAGGGCTGCCTCGCGGATCATCTCGGCGATGCGGTCCTCGACGGACTCGTCCGTGACGACGCCATCCGGGTAGAGCGCGGGGCCCTCGGGCATGAGGGCGAGCATCTCGTCGGTGAGGATGTCGAGCTGGTCGCGGGTGAGCGCCGAGAGCGGGATGACGGCGGCCCAGTCCTCGCGCAGAGCGTCGACCTCGATGAGGCGCTCGGTGATCTGGTCGCGCTCGGCGACGTCCGTCTTCGTGACGATCGCGATCTTCTTCGCACGGGGGTAGCCGTCGAGGGACGCCGCGATCCGCCGGTCGCCCGGGCCGATCTTCTCGGTCGCGGGCACGCAGAATCCGATCACGTCGACGTCTCCGAGCACCTGCTCGACGAGGTCGTTGAGCCGCTCACCCAGTAGCGTTCGCGGCTTGTGGATGCCGGGTGTGTCGACGATGACCAGCTGACCGGTGGGCCGGTTCAGAATGCCGCGGATCGCGCGCCGGGTCGTCTGCGGCTTCTCGCTCGTGATGGCGATCTTCTCGCCGACGAGAGCGTTCGTGAGCGTCGACTTGCCGACGTTGGGGCGCCCGACGAAGGTCGCGAACCCGCTGCGGAACGATTCAGTCATCCTGGGTCTCCTCTGGTGCCGCGGCCCGCTCGACGAACACGGTGGCGATGCCGCGCCCGCGACCGCGCGAGGCGCCGCCGGTGAGCACGAGACCGTCGATCGTCGCGGTGTCGCCCGGTTGCGGGATTCGATCGACGGCCTTGCCGAGCAGTCCGCCGATCGAATCGACGTCCTCGTCGTCGAGCTCGATGCCGAACAGGTCGCCGACGTCGTCGAGCGAGAGCCCGGCGCTCACGCGGTAGCGCCCGCCTCCCAGGTCGACGACCTCGGCGGCGGCGTGGTCGTACTCGTCGGAGATCTCCCCGACGAGCTCCTCGATGAGGTCCTCGAGCGTCACCAGACCAGAGATCCCGCCGTGCTCGTCGACCACGAGGCACACGTGCACGGCATCCCGCTTCATCTGCTGAAGCAGGGTCTCGGCGCGCATGGACTCGGGCACGAAGGTCGCCGGCCGAGCGATCGGGCGGATGGGTGCGGCACGCCACGCCTGCTCGTCGCGGTAGGCGAATTGCACGAGATCCTTCAGGTACAGCATGCCGACGACGTCGTCGGCGTCGTCGTCCACCACCGGCGCGCGCGAGATTCCGCGCTGGAGGAACAGCGACATGGCCTCGTCGGTCGTCGCCTCGGCGTCAACCGTCACCATTTCGGTGCGCGGCACCATGATGGCGCGCACGAACTGGTCGGTGAAGTCGAACACGGAGTGGATGAGGTCGCGGTCGTCCTCTTCGATGAGGTCGTTGGATGCCGCCTCATCGACCATGCTCAGCAGCTGGTCCTCGCTCGTGAACGAGCTGCGGCCGGTGCCGGGTGTCACCTTGTCACCGAGGACGACCAGGCCCTGGGCGAGCGGCCCGAGGATGATGCGCACGCCGCGGACGATCGACGCCGTCCCCCGGATCATGCTCTCGGAGCGCTGTCGGCCGAATGCGCGGGGACTCGCGCCGACGAGCACGAACGTGATCCCTGTCATGAGGACTGCTGCGGCGAGCATCGCCCACCAGATGTTGTCGAAGAGCAGGGTGAAGGCGACCGTCACGAGCACGGCGGCGGTCACTTCGACGATGACGCGGATGAACGAGACCGCGTTGACGTGCGCGTCAAGGTCGTCGCCGATACGGCCCAGCGCCGTCGCGTTGCGACCGTTCGACGCCATGTCGGCGAGGTCGGCGCGCGAGGTCACACTGTATGCGGCTTCGATGGCGGCCATGAGGCCGCCGAACGCCACCAGAAGGACCGCGGCGATCAGCAGGAGGATCTCGGTCATCGGCTGCGTTCAGCGCGCGCGAAGCCGCTGATCAGCTCCTTCTGCAACCCGAACATCTCACGCTCCTCGTCGGGCTCTGCGTGGTCGAAGCCGAGCAGGTGCAGCAGCCCGTGCGTGGTGAGCAGGATCAGCTCGTCCATCAGGGAGTGTCCGGCTGCCTGCGCCTGCGTCTCGGCGACCTGCGGGCACAGGACGATGTCTCCGAGCAGACCCGGAGCGGTCGGACGGTCCTCGGTGCCGGGGCGCAGCTCGTCCATGGGGAAGCTCAGCACGTCGGTCGGGCCCGGCTCGTCCATCCACTGGACGTGCAGCGCCTCCATCGCGCCCTCGTCGACGAGGACGATCGCAACCTCGGCATCCGCGCTGACGTGCAATTGGGCGAGGTTGAAGTCGGTCAGCCGCTGCAGGACCGTCTCATCGACGGCGATCGCGGACTCGTTGTTGATCTCGATCATGATGAGTGTCCTCGTCTGGGCATGCGATCGCGGGGTCCGGGGCGCTGACCGGACCGGCGTTCGGCCCGACTGGCGAACTCCGAAGCCTGTTCGCGTTCGTGGCGGGCAGCGGTGCGCTGCTCGTCGTACTCGCTGTACGCGTCGACGATGCGGCCGACGAGTGAGTGGCGGACGACGTCCTCGCTCGTGAGGCGGGCGAAGTGGATGTCGTCGATGTCCTTGAGGACGCGAGTCACCAGACGCAGGCCCGACGCGCCCTGGGGCAGGTCGACCTGGGTGATGTCGCCGGTGACGACCATCTTCGTGCCGAATCCGAGGCGCGTGAGGAACATCTTCATCTGCTCGGGCGTGGTGTTCTGCGCCTCGTCGAGCACGACGAAGGAGTCGTTGAGCGTTCGCCCGCGCATGTACGCCAGCGGGGCGACCTCGATGGTCCCCGTCGCCATCAGGCGCGGGACGATCTCGGGGTCCATCATCTCGTTGAGCGCGTCGTAGAGCGGTCGCAGATACGGGTCGATCTTGTCGGTCAGCGTGCCGGGCAGAAAGCCCAGCCGCTCCCCCGCCTCGACGGCAGGGCGCGTGAGGATGATGCGCTCGACCTCTTTACGCTGCAGGGCCTGGACGGCCTTTGCCATCGCCAGGTAGGTCTTTCCTGTTCCCGCCGGGCCGATGCCGAACACGATCGTGCTCTCGTCGATCGCGTCGACGTACTCCTTCTGACCGGGTGTCTTCGGGCGGATGACCTTGCCCCTGGTCGACAGGATCGCCTCGCCGAGCACCTCGCTCGGGCGCGGACCGCCCTCATGGCGGAGCATCCGCGCCGAGGTCTCGACGTCGGACGGTGCGAGATCCGCACCCTCGCGCGTGATCGTGATGAGTTCATCGACCAGCGCCTTCGCGTCGGCGACGAGGACGGGCTCGCCGGTCAGCGTGATCTCGTTTCCGCGGACGAGCACCTCGACGTGCGGATGCTGCTTCTCGAGCATGCGCAGCAGACGGTCCTGCGGACCGAGCAGCTGCACCATGGCGACGCCGTCCGCGTAGATGCGCTCTGTCACGGACGGGGTGGTCGAATCGTCAGAAGCCAACGAGCTTGTCCTCCTCGAGGTTGCCGAGCACATGGGCGTGCACGTGGAAGACGGACTGAGCGACGCTGGGTCCGTTGTTGAAGATCAGACGATACTCGCCGTTCGCGTGCTCGGCGGCGATCTGCTTCGCGACAGCCACCATGTCCGCCAGCAGCCCGGGATCTCCGGCGGCGAGCTCGGTGACGTCGCGGTACTGCTCGGTCTTCGGGATGACGAGCATGTGCAGCGGAGCCTGCGGATTGATGTCGCGGATCGCGAAGACCGTGCCGGTGTCGACCACGACCTCACCGGGGATCTCGCCGGTGCGGATGCGAGTGAAGATCGACGGTTCGGTCATGCTCTCAGTCTACGTGGGCGAATGTCTCCCGGGCCGGCGGCCTTCAGGCGCGCGCCGCGCCGCGGCATCCACAGACCTCTCCTCAGCCTCCACAGACCTCTCGGCAGCGACGAAACCCCCTCGCAACGACGTGAATCAGGTGAGGTCTCGTAGGCAACGAGAGGTCTCTGGATGCGGGAACCGGGATGCGGGAACCGGGATGCGGGAACCGGGATGCGGGAACCGGGATGCGGGAACCGGGATGCTGGACCGGGATGCTGGAACCGGGATGCTGGGCCGGGCAGCCGCGCCGAACCGGACTACCAGCGGCCGAGGGCGACGGAGAGGACGGCGATGGCTGCCGGGCCGGCCGTCGACGTGCGCAGCACCGTCTCGCCCAGACGCACGCGTTCTGCCCCTGCCGCCTCGAACGCGGCCAGCTCCTCGGGCGAGATCCCGCCCTCGGGACCGACGACGAGCACCAGGTCGCGATCGTCTGCGGCGAGGTGCGACAGCGGAGTCGTCGCCGCCGGATCGAGCACCAGCATCCGCGCGCCCTCGGAGCGGGCGATCAGCTGAGCGGTCGACGCGGGCTCGGCGACGGCGGGCACCCACGGCCGGTGCGCCTGCTTGGCCGCCTCGCGGACGATCGTCGCCCAGCGCTCGCGGCCCTTCACAGCCTTCGGGCCCTCCCAGCGCGAGACGCTGCGGGATGCCTGCCAGGGCACGACCTCGTCGACGCCGAGCTCGCACGCGGCCTGCACCGCGAGCTCGTCACGATCACCCTTCGCGAGCGCCTGCGCGAGGATCAGCCGCACCGGCGGAGCCTCCGTCGCCGAACGCCCGGTGATCAGGACGTCGACACGGGAGGGCGACGCATCCCGCACCTCGCCCTCGAGCCAAACGCCGCGTCCGTCGCCGAGCGTGACCGACTCCCCCACGCGCACTCGCCGGACGACGGCCGCATGCTTCGCCTCGGCACCCATCAGCTCCACGATGTCGCCGACGGCGGCGCCGGTGCAGCTCTCGACGAGGAAGTGCAGGGCCACGGGTTCTCCGATCGGTCCAGAGACGGTCAGTACGGGATGATCAGTGCTTGAAGCGGTCGCGCAGCTTCGAGAACAGCCCCTGCTGGAACTGCGCCAACTGAGGACCGGGCGCCTTCTGCTTCTTCGCGAAGTCCTCGATGAGGGTGCGCTGCGCCGAGTCGAGCTTGGTGGGAGTCACCACCTGCACGCCGACCCGCAGATCGCCGCGCTGGTCGCCGCGCAGTGGCGTGATGCCCCGGCCCTTGATCGTGAGCACGTCACCGGACTGCACGCCCGGCCGGATCTCGAGATCGACCTTGCCGTCGAGGCCGTCGATCGAGGTCTCCGTCCCGAGGATGGCGTCGGCCATCGAGACCTCCAGCGTCGCGAGGAGGTCGTCGCCGTCGCGGCTGAACGCGGCGTGCGGCGAGACGGTCACCTCGACGTACAGGTCGCCGTTCGGTCCGCCGGCCTGTCCGACCTCGCCGGAGCCTGGCAGCTGCAGACGCAGCCCGGTCTCGACGCCGGCGGGGATGTCGAGCGACACCGTGCGGCGCGAGCGCACGCGTCCCTGGCCGTTGCACGTCGCGCACGGATGCGGGATGACGGTGCCGTAGCCCTGGCAGCTGCCGCACGGCTGCGAGGTGACGACGTTGCCGAGCAGGCTGCGCACCTGGCGCTGGACGTGGCCCGTGCCGTGGCAGATATCGCAGGTGACGGGTGACGTGCCCGGCTGCGTGCACGATCCCTGGCACGTCTCGCACAGCACGGCGGTGTCGACCTCGATCTCGCGGTGGGCGCCGAAGACGACGTCGCCGAGGTCGAGGGTCACGCGCACCAGGGCATCCTGGCCACGTTCCCTGCGCGACCGGGGCCGCCCGCCGCGTCCGCCGCCCTGAGCCGCTCCGAAGAACGTCTCGAAGATGTCGCCGAAGCCGCCGAAGCCACCGAAGTCTCCTCCGGCACCGTCCCCGCCGCCCATGTCGTAGCGGCGACGGGAGTCCTCGTCGCCGAGCACGTCGTACGCGTGCGTGACGAGCTTGAACCGCTCCGCAGCATCCTCACCCGGGTTCACATCCGGGTGCAGCTGACGCGCCAGCTTCCGGTAGGCCTTCTTGATCTCATCCGTCGACGCGTCTCGCGACACCCCGAGGACCTCGTAGTGGTCCGCCACAATCACCTTCCTGCGTGTGCGTGCTTCCGGCCGAGCCGCTCAGCGGCCGGCCTCGTCCTCATCGAGCAGCCTGGACAGGTAGCGGGCCACGGCCCGCGCCGCCGCGAGGTTACTCGGATAGTCCATGCGGGTCGGGCCCATCACGCCGACGCGCGCCGTCCCGCCCGGCGTCAGGTAGTTGCTCGCGACGATCGACGCCTCCGGCAGCCCGAACGCCTCGTTCTCGGTGCCGATGCTCGCCGCGAGGCCCTGCTCGTCCGTGATCATCTCGCTCATCAGCCGCAGCAGCGTCACCTGCTCCTCGATCGCTTCGAGCAGAGGATGGATGCTGCCGCGGAAGTCCTGTTCGCGCCGGGCGAGTGTCGCCGCCCCCGCCATCACGAGCCGCTCCTGGCGGAACTCCGCGATCTCCTCGCCGATGATCCCGGCGAGCAGCCTGATCGCCTGATCCACGCGTGTTCCCTCGGATCCCTCGCCGAGCGTCTGGACGCGGTCGGTCGCCTCCCGCACGGTCTGCCCCATCAACTGAGCCGAAAGCCGCGCCCGCAGCACGGCGACGTCGGACTCGTCGAGATCGGCGGGCAGCACGGCGATGCGCTGCGAGACCCCGCCCGCGTCCGTCACGAGCACGACGAGCAGCCTGTTGGGAGCGAGCGAGACGAGTTCGATGTGCGTCAGATGCGCACGGGCGAACGACGGGTACTGCGCGAGGGCGACCTGGCCGGTCAGCTGCGTCAGCACGCGCACGGTCCGCGCCATGAGGTCGTCGAGGTCTGCCGGGTCCGTGAGGAACGACTCGATCGCGGTGCGCTGCGCGCCCGAGAGCGGACGCAGCTGCGCGAGATGGTTGACGAAGACCCGGTAGCCCTTGTCCGTCGGCACCCGGCCCGATGAGGTGTGCGGCGCCGTGATGAGCTCCTCGTCCTCGAGGAGCGCCATGTCGTTGCGGATCGTCGCGGCTGAGACGCCGAAGGAGTGTCGGTCTACGATCGACTTGCTGCCGACGGGCTCGTGCGTCTCGACGTAGTCCTGCACGATCGCGCGGAGCACTTGAAGTCCACGTTCTGAGACCATCATGCGCTCCTCTCTGGCACTCGAATACTCAGAGTGCCAATTCTACTCGCTGAGCTAATCGGTCAGCTCGCGCACCACCGCGTCGGCCAGAAGACGCCCCTTCAGGGTCAGTCTGACGCGGCCGCGGATCGCGGCTCCAGCATCCACCAGGCCGTCAGCGATCAGACCTGCGACCCTCGGGCGCGTCGCCTCAGGAAGATCGACGATCGCCATGCCGTCCGCCAGGCGCGTCTCCAGCAGCACCCGCTCGAGCAGGTGTGCCTCACGGTCGGGACGCTCGGTGCCCGCGGCGGGCGATTCGGATGCCGCGAGCCGCTGCGCGTACGCCGCCGGGTGCTTCACATTCCACCAGCGGAGCCCCGCGACGTGGCTGTGCGCACCCGGCCCGAAGCCCCACCAGTCGCTTCCCCGCCAGTACGCGAGATTGTGGCGCGAGCGCTGGTCGTCGCTCCTGGCCCAGTTGCTCACCTCGTACCAGTCGAAACCTGCTGCCGCGAGACGCTCATCGGCGAGCTCGTACATGTCTGCCTGAAGGTCGTCGTCCGGGGCCGGCACCTCGCCGCGACGGATCTGCCTGGCGAGCTTGGTGCCGTCCTCGATGATCAGCGCGTAGGCCGAGACATGATCGGACTCGAGTGCGGTCGCGGCGTCCAGAGAGGCCTCCCAGTCGGCGAGCGATTCGCCGGGGGCACCGTAGATGAGGTCGACGCTCACGGCGAGGCCCGCCTCCCGCGCGGCGTCGACCGCCGTCCGCACGTTCTCCGGGCGGTGCGTGCGATCGAGCGCTGCGAGCACGTGCGGCACGGCCGACTGCATGCCGACCGAGAGCCGTGTCACGCCGGCATCCGCAAGGGTGCGGGCGACCTCGGGCGTCACCGTGTCCGGATTCGCCTCGACCGTGACCTCGGCGCCGTCAGTGATGCCGAATGCCGATACGGCGGCATCCAGCATCCGCGCCAGGTCGCCCGGCGGCAGGAGCGTCGGCGTACCGCCGCCGAAGAACACCGTGTCCATCGGGCGCAGGGCGCCGGCGTCGCCGAGCACCCGCCCGGCCAGCGCGATCTCCCTGATCAGTGTGTCGGCGTACTCGTCCTGACGTGCTCCGCGCAGTTCCCCCGACGTGTAGGTGTTGAAGTCGCAGTAGCCGCAGCGCACGCGGCAGAACGGAACGTGGAGGTATGCCGAGAACGGCGTATCCCGATCGATGCGGAGATCTGCGGGGAGCGCACCGTCGCGGGGGGCTGGATCGCCGATCGGCAGTGGTCCCGCCATCACAGAGGCGTGGTGTACAGCGGTGAGATCGCCCGCAGGTACCGGGCGAACAGCTCCTTGCGACGCCGCCTGAGCAGGCCGGGAACCATCCGGTACAGCACGGAGTTGGGCGCATCGAACGCACGCACGGTGAACCAGACCGAGTCGTCGTCGCGCCACTCGATGTCGAAGAGTTCCTCGCCGCTGACGACGGAGCCGCCCACGGTGCCGAGCACGAGGCCGATCCGGCGCGCCTCCTCGGTGACCGAGATCACGCGCAGTTCGGCATCCGCGCGCATGCCGGCCACGCGTCCGCGCAGCCGCAGCGTCATGCCGGGTCCGGCGAAGGGCGTGCCCTCCGCGTCGAAGCGCTGCTCGACCTCGCGCTTGCTCGGCGCGACCGGATTGCCGTCGGCGTCGAAGCTCACTCCTGCGTACGCGGGGCCGGATGCCGGGCGCACGTCCTCGACGCTCAGACCTGCGGCGCGCTGCGCCGTCCACGACAGCAGGGCGTCTCCGGCTGTGCGGAACCGCTCCTCGCCGCTGCCCAGCCGCCAGGTCTCCTCGGCGGGGACGCTGCGCTCCGGCGGATACTGCATGAGATCGGGCGCGTGCGTCGCCCCGACCGCCGCATAGTCGACCGTGTCGTCTCGGAAAGTTCCGCGCCGCATGAGATCCAGATTACTTCCGTTACCTGAACGATGCCCCGGACGGGGCACGTCCTGCTACTTCTTGTCCTTGCCGTCGACGTCGCCGGAGAGCGCCGCGATGAACGCTTCCTGCGGGACCTCGACGCGGCCGACCATCTTCATGCGCTTCTTGCCCTCCTTCTGCTTCTCGAGCAGCTTGCGCTTGCGGCTGATGTCACCGCCGTAGCACTTGGCGAGCACGTCCTTGCGCAGTGCGCGGATGGTCTCGCGGGCGATGATCCGCGCGCCGATGGCGGCCTGGATGGGGACCTCGAAGTTCTGCCTGGGGATGAGCTTGCGCAGGCGCTCCGTCATGAGCGTCCCGTAGGAGTAGGCCTTGTCGCGGTGCACGATCGCGCTGAACGCATCGACCTTGTCGCCCTGCAGCAGGATGTCGACCTTGACGAGGTCGGCGGTCTGCTGCCCGGCGGGCTCGTAGTCGAGGCTCGCATACCCCTGCGTCTTGGACTTCAGGTGATCGAAGAAGTCGAACACGATCTCGCCGAGCGGCATCATGTACCGCAGCTCGACGCGCTCCTCCGAGAAGTACTCCATGCCCAGCAGCGATCCGCGGCGCGACTGGCACAGCTCCATCACGGTGCCCACGTAGTCCTTGGGCAGCAGGATCGCCGTCTTCACCATGGGCTCGGCGACCGACGCCACACGCCCGTCCGGGTACTCACTCGGGTTCGTGACCGTGACCGTGTCGCCGGTGTCGGTGGTCACCTCGTAGATCACGCTCGGCGCCGTCGTGATGAGGTCGAGCCCGAACTCGCGGCTGAGCCGCTCGGTGATGATCTCGAGGTGCAGGAGCCCCAGGAACCCGCATCGGAAGCCGAAGCCGAGGGCGACGGAGGTCTCGGGCTCGTACTGCAGGGAAGCATCAGACAGCTTCAGCTTGTCGAGCGCCTCGCGCAGCTCGGCGTAGTCGCTGCCGTCGATCGGATAGATGCCCGAGAAGACCATCGGCTTGGGATCGGTGTAGCCCGCCAGCGCCTGCGTCGCGCCGTCCCGGCTCGTCGTGACAGTGTCGCCGACCTTCGACTGGCGCACGTCCTTCACACCGGTGATGAGGTAGCCCACCTCGCCGACGCCGAGCCCCTTCGACGGGATCGGCTCCGGGCTCGACACGCCGATCTCGAGGAGCTCGTGGTTGGCGTGGGTCGACATCATCTGGATGCGCTCGCGCGGCTCGAGCTTCCCATCAACCATGCGCACGTAGGTGACGACGCCGCGGTAGGCGTCGTACACCGAGTCGAAGATCATCGCCCGGGCCGGCGCATCGGCATCCCCGACCGGTGCCGGGATGTCGGCGACGATGCGGTCGAGGAGCTCCTCGACGCCGACACCGGTCTTACCGGATACGCGCAGCACGTCGTCGGGGTCGCCGCCGATGAGGTCGGCGAGCTCCTTCGCGAAGCGGTCGGGGTCGGCTGCAGGCAGATCGATCTTGTTCAGCACGGGGATGATGTGCAGATCGTTCTCGAGCGCCAGATAGAGGTTCGCCAGGGTCTGGGCCTCGATGCCCTGAGCGGCGTCGACGAGCAGGATCGCGCCCTCGCACGCCGCGAGCGAGCGCGACACTTCGTACGTGAAGTCGACGTGTCCCGGGGTGTCGATCATGTTCAGTGCGTAGGTCTCACCGTCGACGTCCCACGGCATCCGGACGGCCTGGCTCTTGATCGTGATGCCCCGCTCGCGCTCGATGTCCATGCGGTCGAGGTACTGCGCCCGCATGTCGCGGTCGGAGACGACACCGGTGATCTGCAGCATCCGGTCGGCGAGAGTCGACTTGCCGTGGTCGATGTGGGCGATGATGCAGAAGTTCCGGATCTGCGCCGGCGGCGTTGCGGCAGGCGAGAGCGGGGTGAGGGCGCGTGGTGACATGTCTCCAGCAGTCTACGGTCAGGCGCACCTAATGCTCGATTCGCCATGACCGGTGATAGTCTCGCGAGGTTGCCCTGTACAGATCGGCGACACCGAGTGTCAGTTGCAACCCGACTCCGTACCAGACGCTGTCCGGATCGGTCGCACATGAGAGCCAGAGATGTTTGAATACATCCGACTCTGCGTTGCGTCGGCCGATCCCGAGCGCGCCTGCAAAGAGAAAGACAACACCTTGATCAAGTATCTCCTGCGCCGTTTCCTCGGCTGGCTGCTGATGATCGTGGTGGCGACCAACATCACGTTCTTCCTTGCGTGGGGCTTCCTGAACCCCCGGAACAACTTCGTCGGTCGACGCCCTCCGCTCAGCGAAGAGCAGATCGTCAACCTCCTCGAGCCGCGCAACCTCAGCGACACCGTGCCGATCTGGGAGCGGTGGTGGAACTGGTTCAGCTCGATCCTGTTCCGCTGGGACTGGGGTGTCAGCCCGACAGGCGGATCGGTCAACGAGCAGATCGCCTACCGCATGTGGGTGAGCGCGGAGCTGGTTCTCGGCGCAACGGTGATCATGACCGTGCTGGGCATCGCGCTCGGCGTGTACACCGCATCGCGTCAGTACAAACTCGCCGACCGCATCGGCCAGGCGACCTCGATCATCACGATGAACATCAACGTCATCGTCGCAGCCCTCGGCCTGGTCCTTCTCGCCATCGCGATCAACGACCTGTTCGGCGCCCGGATCTTCTTCGTCACCGGGGCGGCGAGCAAGGGTGTCGAAGGGTTCTTCCCCGTCCTCATCGACAAACTGCAGCACGTGACCCTGCCCACGATCGCCCTGGTCATCACGGGCTACGCGGGAACCCACTTCCTCCAGCGCACGCTGCTCCTGGACAACATCAACGCCGATTACGTCCGCACGGCACGCGCCAAGGGCCTGACCAAGCAGCAGGCGATCCGCAAGCACGCGCTGCGCACCTCGCTCATCCCGGTCGCGACGCAGGTCGCCTTCAGCATCCCCGGCATCTTCACCGGCGCGATCCTGACCGAGACGATCTTCGCCTGGAACGGAATGGGCAAGTACTTCATCGAGACCATCGTCAAAAGCGACATCAACGGTGTCGTCGCGGTCGCGGCCTTCAGCGCCGTCATGGTGGCCATCGGCGCGATCCTGTCCGACATCATCGTCGTGGTCCTCGACCCGCGAGTGAGGGTGAGCTGAGCATGAGTGAAATGATCGACCCCAGCGTCACCGTCGCCGAGCCGGCTGCCCCCGAGCGGGGCAAGAGCGGCAAGCCGATGTCGAAGTGGACCCTCTACACCCGCCGCTTCATGCGCAACAAGCCGGCCGTCGGCGGCATCATCATCTTCGTGCTGCTCGTGCTGTTCGCCATCATCGGACCGCTGATCGCCCGATACGACCACATCGAGCTCGACTTCCTGAACCTTGGCACCGGCCCCTCCGCCGACCACTGGTTCGGCACAACGGCATCCGGCAACGACACCTTCGCCCAGGTCGCCATCGGCCTGCAGCGCTCGCTCATGATCGCCGTGTCCGTGTCGCTGGGAACGACGATCCTGTCGGCCATCATCGGAACCGCCGCCGCCTACTTCGGCGGGCGCACCGAGAAGCTCACGCTGCTGGTGATCCACTTCATGATGGTCGTCCCCAGCTTCCTGATCCTGTCGCTGCTGTCGAACCGCTCCGGCGGCGACTGGCGCGTGATCGCACTGATCATGATCTTCGTGACGGGCTGGTACTTCCCCGCCCGCGTCGTCTGGACCACCGCCCTGTCGCTGCGCGAGCGCGAGTACGTGCACGCCTCGCGCTACATGGGCGTCGGCGGCTTCCGGATCGTGCTGCGCCACCTCATCCCGAACATCGGTTCGCTGCTCGTGATCAACTTCACGCTCGGCATCGTCGGAGCCGTGATGGCCGAGACCGGCCTGTCGTTCATCGGCTTCGGCGTGAAGATCCCCGACGTGTCGCTGGGATCGCTCATCGGCTCCGGCGCGAACACGATCACCAGCGCGCCGTGGCTGTTCTACTTCCCCGCCGCGGCGCTCACGCTGCTGACCGTCTCGATGGCACTCGTCTCCGACGGTCTGCGCGACGCCCTCGATCCCACCTCTGCTGCAGGAGGCCGCGCATGAGCGCCATCATCTCCGTTCGCGACCTCAAGGTCAGTTTCGCCTCCGAGGCCGGGCGCGTGGATGCCGTGCGCGGCGTCTCGTTCGACCTGGAAGAGGGCAAGACCCTCGGCATCGTCGGCGAGTCCGGCTCCGGCAAGTCCGTCACGTCTCTCGCGATCATGGGCCTGCTCGACGAGAACGCCAAGGTCACCGGTTCGATCATCTACGACGGCCAGGAGCTTCTGGGCAAGTCCGACAAGCAGATGTCGGTGATCCGCGGCAACGGTCTCGCGATGATCTTCCAGGACCCGCTGACCTCGCTGACCCCGGTGTTCACGATCGGCGACCAGCTGATCGAGGCGCTCACGGTGCACCGCGGCCTCACCAAGAAGCAGGCGTGGGACCGCGCGATCGAGCTGCTGACACTCGTCGGGATCTCGCAGCCGGAGAAGCGCATGAAGGGCTTCCCGCACGAGTTCTCCGGCGGCATGCGTCAGCGCGTCGTCATCGCCATCGCGATGGCGAACAACCCGAAGCTGATCATCGCCGACGAGCCGACCACCGCGCTCGACGTCACGATCCAGGCGCAGATCCTCGACCTGATCGAGAAGGCGCAGCAGGAGACGGGCGCCGCGACCATCATGATCACCCACGACATGGGCGTCGTCGCGCGCATGGCCGACGACGTCATGGTCATGTACGCGGGAAAGCCCATCGAGCACGCGCCCGTGGGCGAGCTGTTCCACCACACGCGGATGCCGTATTCCATCGGCCTCCTCGGAGCGATCCCGCGCGTCGACAAGGCCGAGAAGGAGCCGCTGGTCCCCATCAAGGGCAACCCGCCGCTGCTGATCGATCTGCCCGACGCCTGCCCGTTCGCCGACCGCTGCCCGATCGCGATCGACGCGTGTCGCACGCGCGAACCCGACCTCGTCGACGTCGCCACCGGCACCGGCGCACCGCACCAGGCCGCCTGCATCCGCGCGGATGAGATCTCGGACGGCGGGATGATCGGCGGACTCCCGGTCTATCCCGTGCACGAGGCACCGGAGAGCGACCTGACGCGCACGCCCCGCGAGCAGCGCCCCGTGACCCTCGACGTCCGGAACCTCAACAAGACCTTCCCGCTTCTGAAGGGCGCGTTCCTCAAGCGCAAGGTCGGCGAGGTGCACGCGGTCAAGAACGTCACCTTCGACGTGCGCGAGGGCGAGACGATGGCGATCGTCGGCGAATCCGGCTCGGGCAAGACGACGACGCTGCTGCAGATCATGGATCTGGTCAAGCAGGACGGCGGCGACATCATCATCAACGGCACGAGCGTCAACGACATCACCAGCCGCAAGGTGGAGCGCCAGGTCCGCCGCGACATCCAGATCGTCTTCCAGGACCCGATGGGCGCTCTCGATCCGCGCATGACCGTCGCCGACGTCATCGCCGAGCCGCTGCACGCCATCGGCACGCCCAAGGACGAGGTGCACCGGCGCGTCCGGGAGCTCATGGATCTCGTCGGTCTCAACCCCGCCCACATCGACCGGTTCCCCGGGGCGTTCTCCGGCGGTCAGCGCCAGCGCATCGGCATCGCCCGCGCCCTGTCCACGAACCCGAAGATCATCGTGCTCGATGAGCCCGTCTCGGCGCTGGACGTGTCGATCCAGGCCGGCGTCATCAACCTGCTCGACGAGCTGAAGGTGAAGCTGGGCCTGTCGTACCTGTTCGTCGCGCACGACCTGTCGGTCATCCGCCACATCGCGGACCGGGTCGCGGTGATGTACCTCGGCGATTTCGTCGAGCACGGCGACGTGGACGAGATCTTCGAGAACCCGAAGCATCCCTACACGAAGGCGCTGCTCTCGGCGATCCCCGTGCCCGATCCCGACATCGAGCGCGGGCGCGAACGACTGATCTTCAACCCGGAGACGATGCAGGCCGAACCCGTCGGCCGGTGATGCTCTGTTAACGGCCGGTAACAGAGCATCACCGTCCGATAACAGTTAGGCGCCATTCACTCCGAGCAGGCGAATTCCGCCACGGTGCGAACTATTCTCGCAATATGACACGCCGAAAGGCGAAAGGAGCACCATGAAGCAGCACAAGCTGATGGGGGCGATCGCATTCAGCGGAGCCCTCGCACTTGCCCTCGCGGGCTGTGCGTCGTCCGGTAACGACGGCGGCAGCGGCGACGGCGGCAACGAGCCGACCGAGACCGCATTCGCCGACTACAACCCGCAGCCCCGCGAGAACCTGCAGACGGGCGGAGAAGTCCGCTTCCCGATCAACGAGATCCCGGAGCAGCTGAACGCGTTCAACGGAGACGGTTCCGCTGACACGGCCCGCGTCGCCGCGTGGTACATGCCGCAGATCCTCCTGCAGGAGGACGACGGCACGCCGTACAAGAACGACGCGTACCTCGACGAGTGGAAGATCGACACGGTCGACGGCAACACCCAGATCACGTTCACCTTCACGGATGACGCGCACTGGAACGACGGCACCGACATGGACTGGACCGCCATCGAGGCGACCTGGAAGGCCAACAACGGCACGAACGAGGAGTTCAACCCGAACGCGACCGACGGCTACAAGGCCATCACCTCGGTCGAGCAGGGCGACAGCGCCAAGACCGCGATCGTGAAGTTCGACGGCGAGTTCGCCTGGCCGGAGATGCCGTTCCTCACGGGCATCATCCACCCGGCACTGGCCGACCCCGAGACCTTCAACACGGCCATGATCGACAACCCGCACCCCGAGTGGGGCGCCGGCCCGTACAAGGTCGACGAGTTCGACGCCAAATCCGAATACATCTCGTTCGTGCCGAACGAGGAGTGGTGGGGCAACGAGCCGCTGCTCGACAAGGTCTCCTTCCAGGGCATGGAGGCCTCGGCCTCGATCAACGCCTTCAAGGCCGACGAGATCGACATGGTCGGTGTGAGCACCAAGGACCGCCTCGAGCAGGTCAAGGACATGGAGGACATCACCATCTACCGATCGACCCAGACGGCGAACACGCTGATCCAGGTCGACGCGGAGAAGCCGCAGTTCTCTGACGTCAAGGTCCGCGAGGCGTTCTTCAAGGCCATCAACATCGACCAGCAGAAGCAGATCGCCTGGAACGGCCTGGACTACGAGGAGGAGCCGGCAGGATCCCTGACGCTGTTCCCGTTCCAGCCCGGCTACTCCAACGCACTGGCTGAGGCCGGCTGGGAGTACAACCCGGACGACGCGAAGGCTCTCCTCGACGAGGCCGGCTGGACCGAGGGCGAAGACGGCATCCGCGAGAAGGACGGCGAGAAGCTCTCGGTCGTCTACCCCGTGTGGAGCGATGACGCGACCGCTGAGGCTCTTGCCAAGGCGCTGCAGCAGCAGATGAAGGAGGTCGGCATCGACTTCCAGATCGACGTCCGTCCGTCGACTGACTTCTCGGCTGACTACACCTCGAAGAACTGGGACGTCTCGTCGCTGCGCTTCACCTCCTCCGACCCGTTCGGTGCGGCCTGGTTCTGCCAGCTGTACTGCATGGACATGGGCCTGAACCTCTCGGGCGTCCAGAACGAGGAGACCGATCAGCGCATCCACGACGAGGTCGAGTCCCTGCCGACCGCTGAGGAGCAGACGGCTGCGGCCATGAAGCTCGAGGCGGAGATCTTCCAGGAGTGGGGCCTCATCCCGCTCTACAACGGTCCGTCGATCTCGGCTGTCAAGACCGGTCTTGCGAACCTCACCCCTGAGCCCTACGTGGGCCTGGACGGCTTCGGCGTCCAGCCGGTGGAGAACGTGGGCTGGGAGAAGTGATTCTCTGACGGGACATTGAGCCTGTCGAAATGAGCGGGGTCGGTGGTTCATCCACCGGCCCCGCTCCTTCGTATGCTGTGACCATGAACGTCCAGGTCGTCCTCGTTCACGGCATCCGCACCTCGCGCACGATGTGGCGCGCGCAGATGGAGCACCTCGCCGGGCGCGACGTGCCCGCCGTCGCCGTCGATCTGCCCGGGCACGGGTCGCGCATGGATGAGACTTTCACCCTCGGGGCCGCGTTCGCGACGATCGACGAGGCCGTGCAAGAAGCCGCGAGCCGCGGGCCGGTGCTGCTGGCCGGGCACTCCATGGGCGGCCTGGTGTCCGTCGCGTACGCCGGATCGGAGGCCGCTCCCCCGGTGTCCGCGTTCATCGGCGCGTCGTGCACGGCGTTCCCCCGCGGTGCAGGGCTCGCCACGTACCGGACGCTCGCGCGAGCCTTCGACGCCCTGCCCGACCGGGGCATGTGGCTGACCGAACGCGTGCTCGCAGCGACGATTCCCGAGGAGACGCGACCGGACTTCGCCGCCGGTGGTTACGCGCTCGACACGCAGGACGCAGCCCTCGCGAGCCTGGGGGCCCTGGACCTCGCCGCTGACCTCACCCGGCTCACGATGCCGGTGTGGTGGATCAACGGCCAGTTCGATCAGCTGCGGATGCAGGAGCGCCTGTTCCGCAGGCTCACCCCGCACTCCGAACTCATCGTGGTGCCGCGCACCTCGCACCTGGTCACCGCCATGCGGCCGCGCGTCTTCAACGCCCTGCTGGACGTGGCGATCGCGACGCTGCATCGGAGCGAGGCATCACAGGAGCCCGCACGGCGATCGTCATGACCGCCCCCGAGCACCGAGAGGATGCCGGCGACCAGGAACAGCAGCCAGAATCCACCGACCAGGGCCACCAGACCCGCCCCGAGGAGCGGCCCGAGCAGCTGACCGAGGTTCGCTGCGACGTTCACGACCCCGAGGTCGCGGGCGTGGTGCTCCGGACGCGGAAGCAGATCCGTCGCTAGCGCCATCCTGACCGCCGCAGCGATGGCCGTCCCGACGAAGGTGGGCGACATGAGGATCAGCACAGCCGACAGCGCCTGGACGAGCGCCGCGATGATGACGATCGGCTTGCGCCTGCCGGTGCGATCCGAGATCGACCCGGCGATGAGGGATGCCGCGACCACGAAGACCGTGTAGCTCACGATGAGCACGTGAAGGTCGTCCTCGGCGCATCCGCACGCCTCGCGGGAGCGACGCGCAATGGATTCCTGCGAGACCTGGTAGACTCGATTCTTGGCTTGCGTGTGGGTTCGTCCCTCACGACCGCCGGAGGCAGCCCTCTTCCTGCTCACGGCACTTCCCATCAATCACTGAACGAAAGCGTCACGCGTGGCAAACATCAAGTCGCAGATCAAGCGCAACAAGACCAACGAGAAGGCTCGCATCCGCAACAAGGCTGTGAAGTCCGAGCTCAAGACCCTCGTCCGCAGCACCCGCGAGGCCATCGCCAAGGGCGACAAGGCCGCTGCCGAAGCTTCGCTGAAGGTCACCTCGAAGAAGCTCGACAAGGCCGTCAGCAAGGGCGTCATCCACGAGAACCAGGCTGCGAACCGCAAGTCGTCGATCGCCAAGCAGGTCGCCGCTCTCTGAGCCGCTCGGTTTCACGAAGGCCCGTCCCGTTCGCGGGGCGGGCCTTCGTCGTATCGTGTCAGCGCCCCTCGGCGATCACCTCTTCGGCGTCCTCGGGCTCCCCGGTGACATCGTGCGCGAGCCTGTCCTCCAGGTCCGTGCCCCCGAGGGGCTCCTCGCGCCAGTCCTCGAGCAGCCAGCCGCCCTCGGGGTCGCCTTCGAGCACGCACATGCCGGTGTTCTGCAGGCGGCGTCGTGCGGCCTCGGCCGACGGGATGTTCACCGAGCGGGTCGCGGCCCACACGCGGATCGCCGCGCCGTGGCTCACGACGACGGCGGATTCGTGCGACCGTGCGATCTCGGCGATCGCCGCGTCGTATCGGTCGAAGAAGTCGTGACCGCTCTCGCCGCCGGCGATGGCGTGATCGAGGTCGCCGTTCACCCAGCGCCATCCGGCCTCGACGTACGCCTGGACGGCGTCCGCGTCCGTGTGCATCTCGTAGTCTCCGGCCGAGATCTCCTCCAGCCCCTCCCGGACGACGATGTCGAGTTCGCGGACGTCGGCGAGCGGGCGACCCGTGAGCTGGGTGCGGATCAGCGGCGACGCGTAGACCGCGTCGAGCGACTCCGCCGCGAGCACGGTGGGGATCGCGGCGGCCTGCGCACGACCGAGCGCGGTCAGCGGGGCGCCGGGCCGCGCCGTGTCGAGCGCGCCGGCGACGTTGCTCGGGGTCTGGCCATGACGGATGAGCAGGAGTCTCATGCTCCCAGCCTACGAGCGGAGCCTATGCCTGTTCGCCGAACGGCGCCCGGGTCGCGATGACGGTGACCATGCGCTCGAGTGCGAAGATCGGGTCGCGGGCGGCACCCTTGACCTCGGCATCGGCTCGTGCGGTCGCCTGGATCGCCAGTCCCAGGGATCGCTCGTTCCAGCCGCTGAGGTCGCGCCGGGCGCGATCGACCTGCCAGTCCTTCATACCGAGGCGCTGCGCAAGGCTGCGACTGGGCTCGCGGTGGCCGGCGACCCTGGCCATGGTGCGCAGCTTCATCGCGAAGGCCGCCACCATGGGCACGGGATCGGCGCCGGAGTCGAGCGCATGCCGCAGCGCGATCAGCGCCTCCCCGTACCGCCCCGCGATCGCGGTGTCGGCGACGACGAAGGCGGAGACCTCGACGCGCCCGCCGTAGTAGCGGGTGACCGTCTCTTCGGAGATGTCGCCGTCGACGTCTCGGATGAGCTGCTGGCAGGCCGAGGCGAGCTCGGTGAGGTCGTCGGCGAAAGCCGAGACCAGGGCGCGCAGCGCGTTGGGCGCGATCCGGCGCCGCGCCGCGGCGAACTCCCCTGAAGCGAAGTCGACTCGGTCGCTGTCGCGCTTGATCGTCGGGCAGGCGATCTCGATGCCGTCGCCCGATCCGGCACGGAGTGCGTCGAGCAGCTTCTTGCCGCGCACACTCGCCCCGGTGTGGCGGAGGATGACGGTCGCCCCCTCCTGCGGATGATCGAGGTAGGCCACGGCCTCCTGGATGAACGCGTCGTTGCATTTCTCGACACCGGACACGCGGACCAGGCGCGGCTCGCCGAACAGCGACGGAGACGTCAGCGAGAGGAGAGTTCCGGGCGCGTAGTCGTCGGCGCGGACGTCGCTCACCTCGAGCGCCGGATCCTCGGCGCGCAGGTAGTCGCGGATGCCGGCGATCGCCCGTTCGGCGCAGACCTCTTCAGGACCCGAGACGAGCACGACCGGTGCCGGACGCGGTTCGCGCCAGGAGATCTGCGGAATCCTGGTCGCCTTCGCTCCGCCGCGGGCTGTGCCACCACGGGCTGAAGAACGAGGAGCGGCCATGATCCGAGCCTACTCGGGGTGATCGACATCGGCGGTCTCGGCGGGGCTGTCTTCGCGCTCGGTCCAGACGGCGAGCTGGTCGCCGTCGAGTCCGATGAGGATGCGCCCCTGACGGTCGGTGCGAAGAGTGACTGCGCCAGTGCCCTCCGTGATCGCGATGGTCTCATCGCGCGGATGCCCGTAGTCGTTGTCGGCGCCCGCGCTGAAGATCGCGACGGCGGGGCTGATGCGCGCGTACAGCGCAGGGTCCTGATCGGCGCTCCCGTGATGGGCGACCTTCACGACCGCGTAGGTGGTGCGCAGCCGGGTGGAGAGCATGCGCTGCGGCGTCTCGGACAGGTCGCCGAGGAGGAGCGAGCGCGGAACACCGCCGCCCTCGAACTCCAGGACGAGGCTGGCGTCGTTGCCGGCCGGGAACGCCGCCGAGTCCTTCTGCGGCCACAGCACCCGCCATCGCGCCGAGCCCAGCGACCCGTGCATGCCGGCAGATGCCTCGACGACCTCCGCACCGGCCTCCCGGAACTGCGCGAGCAGACGTTGCTCGCCGACTTCCTGCACCGGGCCGTGCAGGACGATGCCGGCGCGGCCCACGATCGCCCCGGCCGCACCGACGTGATCCGCGTCGAAATGGGTGAGGACGAGCAGGTCGATCCGGTCCACTCCCAGAGCCGCCAGACAGCTCAGGAGCGGCTCGGGCTCCATGCCGGTGTCGATCAGCGCGATGCGGCCCTCCGAGCGCACGACCAGCGCGTCGCCCTGCCCGACATCGCACGCCGCGATCGTCCAGTCCTCGGGCACCGTTGCCGTGACGAGCGGTCCGGTCACCAGCATCCGCGCACCGAGCAGACCGCCGGCGAACACGAGGACCGCCGTGGCGGCCACGCGCGACCACCGATCCAGACCGCCGGCGAACGGCGTCGTCCCTGCGAGTGCGATCCCGATCGCTGCGCTGAGCACGGCCACCACGACAGCCGAGCCGATCCCCGGGACGATCAGCGCCGTGCCGCCCGGTACGGCCGCCGAGACGGTCGCCGTCGTCGCGATCCATGCGGCGGGGGGCCAGGCTGAGGCCGCGAAGAGGTCGGCGATCGGCGGAATCGGCGCGGCGAGGCACGCCAGCAGCCCGACGACCGTGGCGATGGGTGCGGCGGGGTCGGCCAGCAGGTTCGCGGGGATGCCGATGATGGACTGCTGCTCCGCGAACAGCGCGATGATCGGCCCGCACGTCAACTGGGCTGCGACGGGGATGCCGATCGCCAGGGCAAGCGGTTGCGGCATCCATCGCGACATCCCTCGCGCGAGCGGCGGGGCGAGGACGATCAGAGCGGCCGTCGCCGCCGCGGACAGCGCGAAGCCGGGCGTCGTCGCGAGCCATGGATCGGAGATGAGGATGCCCGTCACGGCCAGGCACAGCACGCCGACGCCCGCGCTCGGTCTGCCGCACAGGAGCGTCAGCATCGCCAGTGCCGCCATCACCGAGGCGCGGACCACGCTCGGCTCGGGAGTGACGAGCACGACGAAAGCGGCCAGCGCGGTCAGCGCGAGAACGACCCGCAACCGCCGACCGCCGCCGCACAGGCCGACGAGCCAGAAGACCGCTCCCACCACGATCGCGCAGTTCGCCCCGCTCACCGCGGTGAGATGACTGAGCCCGCTCGTGAGCATCGCGGCGTTGAGCTCCTCGCTCACGGCCCTCGTGTCGCCCACGGCGAGGCCCGGCAGCAGACCTGCGCCGGGTTCGGGAAGCCGCTTCGCCCGCTCGACGAAGTCCTCGCGGACCTGCGCCGCGATGCCGAAGGCACCTTCCGCCGGGCGGAGGATCTCGACCCGCATGCCGAACACGACGACGGCGGCCCGCTCCCCCGGATCGGTCGCCATGGCGTCGCCGGTCACGCGGATCAGAGCGCCGAGATCGAGACCGGCAGCCGGATCGACACCCACCCGCATCGGCACGACGAGGGGCTCCGGCGCACCGAGCGTTCCAGCGCGCACGCTCTGCACGTCGAACCACATCCGCCCGTCGCTGCCGACGGACAACGAGGACGAGACCTCGGCGATCACCTCGACGACGCGGCCGTCGAGATCGGATGCGGCGGCCCGCTGGGGCACCGCGAGGCCCGTGGTCACCGACGCCGCGGCCGCCCCGAACAGCACGACGACGGCGAGCCCGCCTCGCGCACGGTCACGGCGCGCCGGGCCCGGTAGCGCCGGGCCGGCCTCCCCGCGACGGCTCCGGCGGAGCATGAGGAGGAGCGCCCCGATTCCCGCTGCCGTCGCAAGACCGGCCAACCACCAGGAGAGCTCCGGCACGAAGACGCACGCGAGCGCCGTGCCCCACACGAGCAGCGCGAACGGGACCAGACGCAGGTCGCGCACTCCGGTCACGGCGTTCACGACTCCACCCGTCACACCCGCACCAGGTCGCGCAGCCCCGCCAGCAGCTTCTCGCCGATGCCGGGAACGGCGAGCAGGTCATCGACGGAGGCGAAGCGTCCGTTCGTCTCGCGCCAGTCGATGATCCGCTGCGCGAGCGCCGGGCCGATCCTCGGCAGCGTCTCCAGCGCCGCCTGATCCGCGTTGTTCAGATCGACGAGGCCGTCGCCGACCGGGGTGCCCTCGCCTCCTTCCGGGACGGCGCCCACCGCCGGGACGATGAGCTGCTCGCCGTCGCTGAGGGTGCGCGCGAGGTTGACCGCCTGGAGATCGGCGTCGTCGAGCGTTCCGCCGGCTGCGGCGATGGCGTCGACGACCCTGGCATCGGGCTCGAGGACGTAGAGGCCGGGACGTGCGACCTCGCCCAGCACGTGCACGTACAGCTCTCCGCCGGCCACGACTCCCTCGTCGGAGGCGTCGACCTGAACGGTCTGCGTCGGCTGCGCCTGCCCGCGCATGATGCCGAGTCCGACCGCACCCGAGAGCACCACGAGGCCGAGCACGACGGCTGCGCCGATGCTCAACCGCAGACGCGCGCGGGGCGCAGGCGCGGGTTCAGTCGCTGGCACCCCGCCACGCTAGACGCGCGTGCGCATCATCGGATGCCGGATGCACCCGTTCCGTGGATACCCGAGCGTCCGAGCCGGATGTGCAGGATGAACGGCTGCGATTCGCCTCGGGCTCGCTCAGCCCTTCACGGCGAAGTTCACGAGCTTCGGCGCTCGGACGATCACCTTCACGATCTCCTTGTCGCCGATCGCCCGGATCACGCGCTCATCGGAGCGTGCCAGCGCCTCGAGCTCGTCGGCGGTGATCTTCGCCGAGACCTCGAGCTGCGCGCGCACCTTGCCGTTCACCTGCGCGACCGCGGTGATCGTGTCCTCCACGAGCAGAGCGGGGTCTGCCTGGCGCCAGGTCACGAGACCCACGGACGGCTCGTGACCGAGCGCCTCCCACATCTCCTCCGCCGTGTGCGGAGCGATCAGATCCAGCATCACGGCGACCGTCTCGACGGCCTCGCGCACGGCGGGGTCGCCCGCGCCGGCACCGGTGTCGACGGTCTTGCGGGTGAGGTTGACGAGCTCCATCAGGCGCGCGACGAGAACGTTGAACTTCGTCTGCTCGACCAGGCCCGGCGCATCCGCCAGCAGCCGGTGCGTGCCGCGGCGCAGCGCCGCATCGCCGTCCTTGAAGACGACGTCGACGGGACTGGCGACCTCGTGGCTGAGCCGCAGGGCACGCGACAGGAACTTCTGCGCCCCCGTGGTCGACACGTCGGCCCAGTCCTTGTCGTCCTCGACGGGACCGGCGAAGGCCAGGCCCGTGCGCAGCGCATCGGCGCCGTACTTGTCGAGCTCTTCCTGGAAGAGCACGAGGTTGCCCTTGCTCTTGGACATCTTCGCGCCGTTCAGGATCACCATGCCCTGGTTGATGAGGCTGGAGAACGGCTCGGTGAAGTCGATCAGCCCCATGTCGAAGAGGACCTTGGTGATGAAGCGCGCGTACAGCAGGTGGAGGATCGCGTGCTCGACACCGCCGATGTACGTGTCGACGGGCGCCCAGCGCGCCGCCTCGGCCGGATCGAACGCGAACTGGTCGCTGTTCGGCGAGAGGAAGCGCAGGAAGTACCACGAGCTGTCGACGAACGTGTCCATCGTGTCGGGGTCGCGCAGCACCGGCTCACCGGAGACGGGATCGACCGTGCGAACCCACGACTCGGCGGCGCCCAACGGCGACGATCCCTTCGGCGAGAGGTCGAGGCCGGCGGCACCCGGCAACGTGACCGGAAGCTGCTCGACGGGCACCGGCGTGACGGTGCCGTCATCGTGGTGCAGCATCGGGATCGGCGTGCCCCAGAAGCGCTGACGCGAGATCAGCCAGTCCCGCAGCCGGTAGTTCTTCGCCGCACGACCGGTCCCTGCCGCGGTCAGCTGCTCGATCGCCCTGGCGATCGCGTTGCGCTTGGACAGACCGTTCAGGTCGCCGGAGTTGATCATGCGTCCCTCGCCGGACAGCGCGATTCCCGTGGATGCGGGGTGCTGCGCGTCGAGCGCCTCGACGGGCTCGATCGGAACGCCGTCCTCGTCGACGTCGATGACCGGGATGACGCCGGTGACCGGGGCCGTCGTGTCGACGACGACCTTGACGGGCAGGTCGAACGCACGGGCGAAGTCGAGATCGCGCTGGTCGTGCGCGGGGACGGCCATGACGGCGCCGTGCCCGTAGTCGGCCAGCACGTAGTCGGCGGCCCAGATCGGCAGCCGCTCGCCGCTCACAGGGTTGACCGCGTAGCGCTCCAGGAACACACCCGTCTTCGGGCGGTCGGTGGACTGCCGGTCGATGTCGGTGGTCTTCTGCACGGTCGCCAGGTACTCGCCGAAAGCGGCCTGCACCTCGGCGGGGGCATCCGCCGCGATCTCGGCGGCGAGATCGGAGTCGGGGGCGACGACGAAGAAGGTCGCGCCGTGCAGCGTGTCAGGGCGCGTCGTGAACACGGTCACGGGCTCGTCGCGACCCTCGATGCGGAAGTCCACGTCGGCGCCGATGGAGCGGCCGATCCAGTTGCGCTGCATCTGCAGCACCTTGTGCGGCCAGCGGCCCTCGAGCTGATTCAGGTCGTCGAGCAGCCGGTCGGCGTAGTCGGTGATCCTGAAGTACCACTGGGTCAGCTTCTTCTTGACGACCTCGGCGCCGCAGCGCTCGCAGCGGCCGTCGACGACCTGCTCGTTCGCGAGCACGGTCTGGTCGTTCGGGCACCAGTTGACGGGGCTCTTCTTGCGGTAGGCGAGGCCGCGTTCGTGCAGCTGCAGGAACAGCCACTGGTTCCAGTGGTAGTACTCGGGGTCGGAGGTGTGCAGCTCACGGGTCCAGTCGAACGAGACGCCGTACGCCTTGAACCCGGTCTTCTGCTGCTCGATGTTCTGGTAGGTCCACTCGCGCGGGTCGGCGCCGCGGCGGATCGCGGCGTTCTCGGCGGGCAGGCCGAACGAGTCCCACCCGATCGGGTTCAGCACGTTGTGGCCCCGGTGGCGCCAGAAGCGCGCCACGATGTCGGAGTACAGGTAGTTCTCCGCGTGCCCCATGTGCAGGTCGCCCGAGGGGTACGGGAACATGGCGAGCACGAACTTGCGGGGACGGCGGTCGTCGTCGCCTCCGGTGAGGAAGGTCTCGTTCTCTGCCCAGTACTTCTGCCACTTGGCTTGGATGGCGTGCGCAGACGTGGACTCGTCGGCGGGCTCGGCGGAGGAGGCGGAGAATTCAGACAACGAACGACCAATCTCAGGAAAAGTCAGGAAGTTCCAGGGTATCGGATCACCCGCGCCGCCAGGCCGCGGGAAGACTCGCCCCCAGCGCAGCCAGCGGCGCCCTCGCTTTGGTCGCTACCTCGTCCACCTCGTCGTCCGCGACGGAGCCCCAGGTGATGCCGCCGCCGGCGCCGACGACCGCACGATCGGCGGTGAGGAGGATGGTGCGGATGACCATCGCGAGATCGATCGCGCCGTCCGCGCCGACGTAGCCGAAGCACCCGCTGTAGACGCCGCGCGGTCGTGCATCCTCGAGCCCGTGCAGCAGGGTCATCGCCGAGAGCTTCGGCGCACCGGTCATGCTGCCGGCCGGGAACGCGGCATCCCACAGGGTCTGCACGTCGAGACCGCTGATCGCACGCCCGCTGACGGTGCTGACAAGCTGGTGCACGGCCGGGTACGACTCGATCGCCCACAGCCCGTCCACGCGGATCGACCCCGGCTCGCAGACCTGCGAGAGATCGTTGCGCATGAGATCGACGATCATGACGTTCTCCGCGCGCTCCTTCGGGCTCGCGACGAGTTCGGCGGCGAGCGCCGCATCGGATGCCGCATCCGCTCCGCGAGGTCGCGTGCCCTTGATGGGTCGCGTGCGGATGCTGCCCCCCGACGCATGCAGGAACGTCTCCGGGCTCGCGCTGAGAAGCGCACGGCCGCCGATCCGGACGAAGCCGCCGTGATGGGCGGGGCTCGCCGACCTCAGGCGCAGATACGTCTCGACCGCGTCGTGCGCGCCGGGGACTGTGAAGCGGGTCGTGAGGCACAGCTGGTACGCGTCGCCGGCGCGGATCGCGTCGCGGCACCGCTCGACGAGTGCGGCGTACTCCGCAGGGGTGTGCCGGGCGGATGCCTCGAAAACGGACGCTTCGACAGGCTCAGCGATCGAGTGGACGGCCCCTGAGTCTGTCGAAGGGTCCGACCATCCGCGGAGGGTCTCGCTCTCCCCCAGCTCCCACACCGAACTCGTCGCGTGGTCGACCGCCACCGCGGCGGTGACCCGCAGCCAGGCCGGGCCCCCTTCCGACGGTGCGGCCGGCGCGCCGAATCGCTCTGCGCCGCTCTCGTAGTCCAGCCATCCGACCCATCCGCCCCGGAACGGCGGCATCCCGGCATCGGCGTCGGCATGGGCATCCTCTGCGGCGTCGAGCCGCACATCCCCCGGTCCTGCGGGGTCCGGCTCTCCGATGCCGAGGATGCTCCAGCCGTCTTCGGCTCCTGCACCGGCATCCAGCCAGAACACGTCCTCGTGCGCGGCGGCGAGCGCGCGGAACAGGGCCGGCAGATCGATGGTCTCTTCACCTCGGCGGGCGGGCAGCAGGTCTCGGGGCACGGTCTCAGCGTAGGGTGCGTATTCTCGACTGCGTGGACGACTTCCTGCTGTGGATCCTGGATGCCGTGCAGGCGGTCGACCCGGTCGCCCGCACCCTCATCGCGGGTCTCGCCGTCATGCTCGAGACGAGCATCCTCATCGGCCTGATCGTCCCCGGCGACACGATCGTCATCATCGCGTCGATGGGTGTCGACGGCCCCGTCGAGATCGTCGCGATGGTCGTCGCCGTCGTGGTAGGCGCCCTGATCGGCGAGAGCATCGGCTTCTGGCTGGGGCGCTGGCTCGGTCCGCGCATCCGCCGCTCCTGGGTGGGCAGACGGATCGGAGAGGCCCACTGGGCCCGCGCCGAACGGTACCTGCAGCGTCGCGGCGGCCTGGCGATCTTCCTCTCGCGCTTCCTTCCGGTGCTGCATTCCCTCGTGCCCCTCACCGTCGGCATGAGCAGTTACTCGTACCGGCGCTTCCTCGCGTGGACGGCCCCTGCCTGTCTGCTGTGGGCGGCGGCGTACGTCAGCGTCACCTCGCTCGCCGCCGGCGGGTTCCGCGAACTCGTCGACCAGGTGCACTTCGCCGGATACGTGTTCGTCGGCGCGATCGTCGTCTTCGTGCTGCTCGTCTACGTCGGCAAGAAGCTTCTCGAGAGGTGGGAGGCCCGGCACATGCGCGTCACGGATGCCGCCGGTGACGAGGGTGCCCAGCCGGGCATGAAAGACTGAGGGCGATGTCCGAAGACACCGCCAAGAAGCCCAGGATCCACTGGTTCGCACGCCTCGAGCACCGCCTGCACGTGTGGCGCGAGAGCCGGGCCCGCCGCCGCGGTCGGACCGCGACGGTTCTGCCGTTCGCCGGCTACGGCGGCACCGGCTGGGTGCGTCTGGTCGGGCGTGTGCTGATCGTGCCCCCGCGCCGCCGCGGTGCCGACGGCGAGCCCGAGTCCGTGCGCGGCTGGCGCAGCTTCGTGGGCATCCCGGTCGGCTTCGCGAAGGTGAGCGTCGTGATCGCCGGTCGCACCCACGAGGTGGTCGCCGACCGCGGCGGCGTGATCGACGCCGTCATCGATGCCGAGCTCGATGCCGGGTGGCAGAACTTCACCATGTCGGTCGAGGGCACGGCGCCCGTCGAGGGCACGGCGTTCATCGTGGGCGACGACGTGCGCTTCGGCGTGGTCTCCGATGTCGACGATACCGTGATGGTCACCGCCCTCCCCCGGCCGTTCATCGCGGCGTGGAACTCGTTCGTCGTCGACGAGCACGCCAGGATCCCCGTCCCTGGCATGGCGGTGCTGATCGAGCAGCTGATGCGACAGCATCCGGGCGCCCCGATGGTGTACCTGTCGACCGGGGCGTGGAACGTCGCCCCGACGCTCAGCCGCTTCATGAGCAGGCATCTGTTCCCCAAGGGCTCGATGCTGCTCACCGACTGGGGCCCGACTCATGACCGCTGGTTCCGCAGCGGGCGCGAGCACAAGCTGCGCAATCTGCGGCGCCTCGCGGAGGAGTTCCCGAACGTGAAATGGCTGCTCATCGGCGACGACGGCCAGCACGACGAAGCGATCTACACCGAGTTCATGACCGACCACCCCGATTCGGTCGCCGGCGTCGCGATCCGGCAGCTCTCGACCGCCGAGGCGATGCTCGCCGGTGGTCGCGCGACCTCGGACGACCACTCCCACGACACGGCACCCTGGGTCGCCGCTTCCGACGGCGCGGGGCTGCGCGAACGGCTCACCGACGTCGGCATCCTGCACTGACGAGCCCGCCATGACGACCCTCGACCGCAGCGTCTGGTCCGAGCGAGAGCGCGCCCATCACGCGCGCGCGGACGCCCTGACAGCCGCGCATCGCGAGCGCGCGAGCAGGGGCGAGAAGCATCCGGTGTGGGACTTCCTGTTCACGTACTACTCGTATTCGCCGTCGCAGCTGCGGCGCTGGCATCCGGGCGCAGGCGTCGAGCTCACGGACGCTCCGGAGCGCGCCGCGTGGCGCTGGTACGCGGCGGGGTCGGCGCCGGGGTCGGTCGTGCCGGATGCCGCGGGCTTCGCCCGCGAGAAGGCGCCGCTCGCCGGCCTCATCGAGAGGATCCTGCGCCGCACCGCCGCACGCCCCGGCCAGTTCGGCTGCTTCGGGCTGCACGAGTGGGCGATGGTCTATCGCGAGGCCGAGCACCGCCATCCCGCTCCCCTCCGCCTGGGACAGGCGGAAACGGATGCCGTCGTGGAGGCGCACGACCTGCGCTGCACGCACTTCGACGCGTTCCGGTTCTTCACGCCCGAGGCCGTTCCGCGCAATCGCACGGCCCTCACCCGCGACGATCAGCCCGTCCTCGAGCAGCCGGGCTGCCTGCACGCCGGCATGGACCTCTACAAGTGGTCGATGAAGCTCGGGCCGCTCGTACCGGGCGAACTGCTGCTGGACGCATTCGAACTCGCCCGCGACATCCGTCTGCTCGACATGGAGGCGGCCCCGTACGACCTCTCCGACTGGGGCGTCGTCCCCGTGCGCATCGAGACGGCGGACGGCAAGGCGGAGTACGTGCGCCGGCAGCGGGAGTTCGCGGAGCGAGGCAATACGCTGCGCTCCCGGATGCTCGACGCCTGGCTCGGTCAGGACGCCGGTTCGCACTCCGCGCAGGGCGCCCAGACCGACCCAGCTGCCGCGAGCTCCAGGCGCAGGGTCATGACGCGCTCCGCCGCCTCCTGAAGACGGTCCGCCGGCAGCGTCCCCTCGTCGACCGCCTCGGCGATGCCCGCCGCCATCTGCCCGGCCGTGCTCGGTGTCGAGTGCACGACCATGAGCACGAGGTCTGTTCCAGGGGCGCCCGCCGAGACGGCGTTGTCTATGGGGTCCGCGTACTGCGGCAAGCCGGTGGAGATCAGCATCCCCAGGTCGTCGGTGACGATGACCCCGCCGAATCCCAGTTCGTCGCGGGCGATCTCGTGCCAGCGCGACGAGAGCGACGCCGGCTCCTCGTCGACGGCCGTGTACGCGAGGTGCCCGAACATGAGCAGGGATGCTCCTGCCTCCACACCCGCCTCGAAGGGCAGGGCGTCGGTGCGGCGCCACTCGGCCAGCGACTCGTCGGTGCTCGGGATGAGCTGATGCGAGTCACCGGGCGCCGCCCCGTGACCGGGGAAGTGCTTCACCGTCGAGGCGACAAGCGGCTCCTGCGCGGTGACGGCCGCGGCGACCCGTTCGGCGGCGCTCGCAGGGTCGGCGCCCAGGGAGCGCCGGTAGATGAACGAGGACGCGTCGCCGGTGGTGTCGGCGATGACGCCGAAGTTCACGTTCGCCCCCGCGCGGGCCACGAGCGACGCGCGCGCGGCGAACGCTGCGGCCGTCTGCGCGACGGGACGCTCCTTCAGAGTGATCGATGAGGCGAAGTCGTCCCACGGCAGCCGGGAGACGTCGCCGCCCTCCTGGTCGATGGCGATCAACGGCGGCACATCGGCGCTGGACGCGAGTGCGGCTGTGACCGCGCGCAGCTCCGCCTCGCTGTTCGGGACGTTCGCCCCCATGAGGATGAATCCGCCGAGGTCTGTCGTGCCCATGTAGTCGGCGAGCTTCGCCGGGTCCGCCGTCGGGATGTGTCCCATGACGATGCTCGACGCCTGTTCGGCCGGCGTCATCTGCTCGACCAGCCGGGCCGCTTCCGCTGACGGGCCGACCGGCGCAGGCTCCGCGGGCGTCTGCACCGGGACGTCACGGCCGCCCGCCGACGCGGTGTGCGCCGGCATCGAACTGCCGGATGCCACGGCGCACAGCAGCATCGCCGCGGTCAGCAGCACCCACCGGCGCACGGCGGTCAGCGCGCGAGCGCGGCGGCGATCGGCTCGGCGGTTTCCTGCGTGCCGTTGCCGAAGCGGATCGTGCGTCCGATCGTCAGCGGCTCGACCAGCGTGGCGGCGATGACCGCGGCGACGTCGGCTCGTGCGACCCGTGCGGGGGCAGGAGCGTCGAGTTCGATGAGTCCGGTCGGCTCGTCGAAGGTGAGTGTGCCGGGGCCCAGGATCGTGCCCTCGAGGTCCGTGCTGCGCAGGTGCTCGTCGGCTGCCCACTTCGCGTCGGCGTAGGGGAAGAACGAGTCATCCTCCGGCACACCATGGTCGGCCTTCGAGCCGAGCCACGACACCATGACGTAGCGCTTCACGTCGGCGGCGGCTGCGGCATCCATCGACCGGATCGCGGCGTCGCGATCGACGGCGTAGGTGCGTTCCGGGGATCCTCCGCCTGCTCCAGCCGACCACACGACGGCATCATGTCCGCGGATGAGGTCGGCGATCCCGGCGGTGTCGAGGCTCTCGATGTCGGCGACGAGAGCCGTGGCGCCGGTCTGCTCGACATCGGCGACGTGATCGGGGTTGCGGATCACCGAGGTGACCTCGTCGCCGCGGGCGACGAGGATCGGGGCGAGCAGAAGCGCAATGCGGCCGTGGCCGCCGAAGACGATGACACGGGACATGACTCCAGGGTAACCCGCACTGCGCATCACGTCACGGGCGTCGGGATGCCGCGCAGTGCGCGCTGCACGCCCAGCGCAGCCGTGCGACCTGCGCGATTGGCGCCGATCGTGCTCGCCGACGGGCCGTACCCGACGAGCTGGATGCGCGGGTCTTTCACGGCCGTCGTGCCGCGCCCGTTGCGGTCGAGCTGGATGCCGCCCGCTGCGCTGCGCAGATGCAGCGCAGCCAGATGCGCGATGGCGGGCCGGAACCCGGTCGCCCAGAGGATGACGTCGACGGCCTCGAAGGATCCGTCGGCCCAGCGGACGCCGTCGGGTTCGATCCGCTGGAACATCCCTCGGCGGTGGGCGTATGCGCCCAGGCGCTCGGCCTCGTGCTCCTGCGGCCGCAGCATGAGGCCGGTGACGCCGACGACGCTCTGCGGCGGAAGGCCCTGCGCGACCCGCTGCTCGACGAGCGCGACCGCCGCCGCTCCCGCTTCGGGGGTGAATTCGTCGTCGCGCCAGACCGGCTCGCGACGGGTCACCCAGATCGTCTCGGTGATCGGAGCGAGCGCTCCGAGGAACTGCACGGCGGATGCGCCGCCGCCGACGACGAGCACGCGCTTGCCGCGGAAGTGCTCCGGCCCTGGGTAGTCGACGGTGTGGAGCTGCTCTCCGATGAACGTCTCCATGCCCGGGTAGTGCGGCAGGAACGGATGCGTCCACGTTCCCGTCGCGTTCACGAGAGCCCTGGTGCGCCATGCGCGCTCCCCCGCCTGAACGACGAGGATGCCGTCCTCGTCGGTGACCGCATCAACGCGCACGGGACGGAGGACCGGCAGCCCGTGACGCTGCTCGTAGTCCGTGAAGGATGCCGGGACGACGATGTTCGCACGCTGCGCATCGCGGGCCGGCGCCTCGGCTCCGGGGAGCTCGGCGACGCCGTGCACGTCGTCCATCGTCAGCGCGTCCCAGCGGTGCTGCCATGCGCCCCCGGGTGCGCTGTTCGCGTCGAGGACCAGATGGTCGATGCCGAGTCGCTTCAGATGGAATGAGGTCGAGAGCCCGGCCTGTCCCGCGCCGATGACGATGCTCTCCCGGATCTGCATGTTCATGACAACTAATGGATCTGCGGGGGTGTTCCCGCTGAACCGCCCGGCCGTTCTCCGATTCGCGCGGACGCCGGAACGTGTTGTATTCTTTTCGAGTTGCCCCGGTCACCTGGGGAAGCGAGATGGGCCTGTGGCGCAGCTGGTAGCGCACCTGCATGGCATGCAGGGGGTCAGGGGTTCGAGTCCCCTCAGGTCCACCATCAAACCCCCGGTCATCCGGGGGTTTTCTCGTTGCTGCACCGAGGTCATGACACCGGGCATCCTGCTCGCGGATGAACCGACCGCGCAGCTGGGCAGTGAGACGGGGGCGCAGATCATGGACCTCATCGCGCGCCTCGTGCACGAGCGAGGAATCGCCGCCGCGTGAGATACTGAGCTGGTCGATCGGACATCGCCGCGCGGGACGACCCGCTCTGCACACCACGATCAGGGGACGGCCCCGCAGGAGGATATCTCCGTGCGCATCCGCATCCCGTTCCGCACCGCATCCGACGTCTTCAGGATCGTGCTCGGCTGGGGCGCATTCGGCGTCCTGCTGCTCGCTCATCCGCTGCTGGCGGCGCCGGTCCCGGTGCCTGTCCTGATCATCGCGCTCGTCGGCATCGTCGCGGTCATCCTCGTATGCGCGTTCGGCGTCGTGAAACAGGCCGAGGCACTGGCCCACCGCCTGAGCGACCCGTACGGCTCACTCGTGCTGACACTGTCGATCGTGCTCATCGAGGTCGCGCTCATCTCCGCGGTGATGCTGGGGCCCGGCGAGCACACGACGATCGCACGCGACTCCGTCATGGCTGTGTCGATGATCATCCTGAATCTCGTGATCGGCCTCGCGCTGCTCGTGGGCGGCACCCGTCATCGCGGGATGGCGCACAACCGCACCGGGACGTCGATGTACCTGGCCATGCTCATCGTCCTCGTGTCACTGGCGTTCGGGCTCCCCGCGCTCATCGGCAGCGACGGCGCCTACTCGACGGCACAGGCGATCCCCGTCGTCGTGATCACGGCCGGTCTGTACGGCTGCTTCCTGTTCCGTCAGATGGGCTCCCAGGCATCCGACTTCACGGAGGTCGACCCCCGGGTGCGGCGGGCTGCTGCGACGGGCACGAATGCCGATGCCGGCGGCATCCGGCAGGTCCTCCGCGATCACCGCACCGAAGTCGTCGTGCGCCTGGCGCTGCTCGTCATCACCGTCGTGCCGATCGTGCTCCTCTCCCACGACATGGCGGCGCTCCTGGACGACGGGCTCGGCCGCCTGGGAGCGCCGGTGGCACTCTCCGGTGTGCTCATCGCCGCCATCGTCTTCCTCCCCGAGTCGATCACCGCCATCCGCGCCGCGCTCCGCGGTGAGATCCAGCGGGTCATCAACCTCTCGCACGGGGCCCTGGTCTCGACGGTGGGACTGACCATCCCGGCGGTCCTCGTGATCGGCATGCTCACTGGACAGAGCGTCGTCCTCGCCGAGACCCCGGCGGATCTTCTGCTCCTCGGCGCGACCCTCCTCCTCTCGGTGACGACCTTCGCGGCGAAGCGCGTGACGGCGATCCACGGTTCGGCCCACCTCGCCCTGTTCGCGGTGTACGTCCTCGTGCTGCTGGGATGAGGCCGGTTCGTCCCTTTCCTGAGGGCTTGCTATGGTGAAAAGGATGCTTGTGCATGCATGAGCAGAGAGCGCATCGTGCGCTCTCGTGCGACGCGCGCCCGACTGCGCGCCCATCGCGATCATCCGAATCCCGCTGAGGATGCACCGACGTTCGGCGCGCCCGCGGACGACTGGAAAGGAGCCGCACCCCGGGCCTCTCGTCTGCGCGTTCTCACGCGCCTCAGTGGTCCAGGTTCGTTCGCCATGCTGACAGCATCAGATCGCCTCGTGTCCATCTACGTCCCCCGAGTCCCCTCCCCCACCTAGCGAGCGCTTTCTCCTTCGACCGGCGGCTTCAGCCGCACCACGACGAGAAAGTGAGAACCATCCGGTGGGCGACCTCCAAACACTCTCAGGGCCAGTGACGGTCCTGCTCATGCTGCTGTTCTTCGGCGGCAGCCTGTACATGTCGATCCGCATCTCCCGCAAGAAGGAGAACGCGGACGGCTACATGACCGGCGGCGGGAAGATCGGCTTCGGCATCTCCGCCGCATCCATGACGGCGACCTGGATCTGGGCATCCTCGATGTACGCCTCTGCGACATCCGGGTACACCTACGGCATCTCCGGTCCGATCCACTACGGGCTCTGGGGCGCGCTGATGATCCTGCTGATCTATCCCTTCGGCCGGCGCATCCGGCAGGTCGCGCCGAAGGCTCACACGATCGCCGAGGTCATGTTCGCCCGGCATGGACGCTCCAGCCAGCTCATGCTCGCAGGATCCAACGTCCTCGGCAGCCTGATCAGCCTGACCTCCAACCTCATCGCCGGCGGGGCGCTGATCTCGATGCTCTCGCCGTTCACGTTCACGCAGGGCATCGTCGCGATCGCGATCGGCGTGCTCGCCTACACCCTGTGGTCGGGCTTCCGCGCCTCGGTGCTGACCGACTTCGCACAGGTGCTCGCGATGCTGGGCGCGGTGGCCGTCATCATCCCGGTGATCTTCTTCGCCGCCGGCGGCCCCGACCTGTTCGTGACGGGCGCTGCGAACCTCACCCCGCAGCAGGGCGACTTCTTCTCGTCGGACGCGTTCTTCAACCAGGGCGCGCCGTACATCGCCGCCGTCCTGGCCTACGCGATCGGCAATCAGACCATCGCACAGCGCCTGTTCGCGGTGCGCGAGGACCTGATCAAGAAAACCTTCGTCACCGCGACGATCGGCTACGGCGCGACGATCATCGGCGTCGGGATGCTCGGCGTCATCGCCCTGTACGCGGGCATCGAGCCCATGGGCGGCGACGTCAACAACCTCATCCCGCAGATGGCTGCCACCTACCTCAGCCCGATCCTCATCTGCGTCTTCTTCGTCATGATCATCGGCTCGCTGTCGTCGACCGCGGATGCCGACATGACCGCACTGTCGTCGATCATGATGGCCGACATCTACGGCCAGAACATCGCGGGCAAGAAGAACGCGAACCCGAAGACCATGCTGCTGGTCGGCAGGCTCACGATGGTGGGAGCGACCGCCGCGGCACTCGGCTTCGCATCGATGCAGTTCAACATCCTCGACCTGCTCGTATTCGTCGGAGCACTGTGGGGTGCACTCGTGTTCCCGGTGATCGCCAGCTTCTACTGGAACCGCGTCACCAACGTCGCCTTCACCGCCGCGGTGATCGCGGCCCTGGCGGTGTTCCTGCCGGTGCGCTTCGAATGGATCGACCTGTCCGGCGGTCTCGGGATCGCGACGGACGTGCTGGCCGTGATCGGCATCGGCGTCGTGCTCGGCCTCATGGCTTTCGGGTTCTTCGGCCTCCGGGTCGCCCTGGTGGTCGGAGCCGTCGCCGCCGTCGCATCCGCGCCGTTCGCGATCGGGTTCCTGCACACCTACCCCGTGCTGTCCGGTTCGCTGGTCGCCTACGCGGTCAGCACCATCGTGTGCGCGGGTCTCACGATGCTGAACACCGACAAGCGGTTCGACTTCTCGGTGATCCGGCATCGCACGGGCGAATTCGACACCGCCGAGACTGAGATCATCGCCAGCGCGGAGAACGTCGTGAAGGACGCCGACTCCGCCTACTCCGGAAAGGAGCAGTGACATGGAGACCATCCTCATGACCGCGTACGTGCTCGTGTGGCCGGTGATCGTCATCGGAACCCTCGCCGTGATCATCCGTGCGTTCGCGAAGGACGCGCGGCAGGCCAAGAAGGAGGGGCGCCAGATCATCTGAGCGCCCGCAGGGGACGGCCGCTTCCCGCGGCCGTCCCCTGTTTCGTCGAGGATCCGGGTTCAGCGCTTGCGCAGCTGCTCGGCGATCTCCGCATCGACCGTGCGGATCGTCGCGGTGTCGACCTCGGCCAGTGCCTGCTCGAACCGCGCCTGACGCCGCTTGAGCCAGACGCCGAGGACGATGATGACGATCATGACGCAGTAGATCACGATCGACACCGGGCTGTGCACGAGGTACAGCGGGTCGCCCTGGCTGATCGCCATGGCCTTGCGCAACTGCTCCTCGGCCATGGGCCCGAGGATGGCCCCCACCACCATCGGCGAGACCGGGTAGCCGTGGCGGCGCATGAAGAACCCGATCACGCCGAGCAGCAGCAGGATGCCGATGTCGAACACCGTGAAGTTCGCCGCGTACGCTCCGAGCCCCGCGAACACGAGGATGCCGGCGTACAGGTACGGGCGCGGGATCTGCAGCACCTTCGCCCACATGCCCACCAGCGGCAGGTTGAGGATGATGAGCACGACGTTGCCGATGTACAGGCTGGCGATCAGCGCCCACACGAGCGCCGGCTGACTGTCGAACAGCAGCGGACCCGGCCGGATGCCGTAGGTCTGGAACGCCGAGATGATGATCGCGGCGGTCGCCGTGGTCGGCAGTCCCAGCGTCAGGAGCGGCACGAGCACACCCGCGGCCGCGGCGTTGTTGGCCGCCTCAGGACCGGCGACGCCCTCGATCGCGCCCTTGCCGAACTGCTTGCGGTACGGCTCCTTGGCCATCCGCTTCTCTGTTGCGTACGACAGGAAGGTCGCGACATCGGCGCCGCCGGCCGGGATCGATCCGATCGGGAAGCCGATCGCCGTGCCGCGCAGCCAGGGCTTCCACGACCTCTTCCAGTCGCTCTTCTTCATCCAGGAGCGCCAGCTCCCCGACACGGGGATGATCGGCAGCGCCCCGCTGCGCAGGCGCGAGCCCACGTAGAGCGCCTCGCCGACCGCGAACAGTCCGACCGCGACGATGACGACGTCGATGCCGTCTCCGAGATTCGGGATGCCGAAGGTGAAGCGCGCCTGCCCTGTGAGCGTGTCGGTGCCGACGAGACCGAGGAACAGCCCGATCGCGAGCGACACGATGCCGCGGATCGGACTCGCCCCGAGAAGCGCCCCGACCGTGAGGAACGCGACGATCATGAGGGCGAAGTAGTCGCCGGGCCCGAGAGTGACGGCGAAGTCGGCGATGACCGGGGCGAACAGAGTCAGCAGGCCCGTCGCGATCGTGCCCGCGATGAACGAGCCGATCGCCGCCGTCGCGAGGGCGGCTGTGGCGCGACCCATCCTGGCCATCTTGTTGCCCTCGAGCGCGGTGACGATCGAGGCGGACTCCCCCGGGGTGTTCAGCAGGATCGATGTCGTCGACCCGCCGTACATGCCGCCGTAGTAGATGCCGGCGAACATGATGATGGCGCTGGTGACATCGAGCGTGTAGGTCAGCGGCAGCAGCAGCGCCACCGTCATCGCAGGCCCGATGCCGGGGAGCACGCCGACCGCCGTGCCGAGCAGGACGCCGACGAACGCGAACAGCAGGTACTGCGGCTGCAGAGCTGTCGCGAAGCCGTCCATGAGCAGTTGCAGGCTATCCACCGAACACCCCCGATCCGCCCACGAGGCCCGGCAGGATCGTTCCGAACGCGGGCAGGGAGAGTCCGAGCAGCGTGCCGAACAGCACCTGGGTGACGATCCCCAGTCCGAGCCCGATCAGCAGTGCGCGCCACCAGCTCGCGGCTCCGAGAGCCAGAGACGCGCCGGTGAAGAGCACGACGACCCCCGCCGGCCACCCGGCGACGGGGATGACGACGATGAGCGAGGCGAACGAGAGTGCGAGCAGGACGACCGTCCTCCACGACGTCTTCGCCTCGGTGTCGACGTCCTCGCCCTCGTCCGGCGCGCCGACGTCCCCGCGCAGCACGGCGATGAACGCGCCGAGCGACGCCACGAGCATCAGCCCGGTCACGGCATAGGGCACCACGCGCGCCCCGAGCACGTTCGACGAGCCGATCGGTTCGCGGATGTATCCGGTCGTCACGAGCGCCATGGCGGCGAACGCGATGATCACGGCGACGAAGACGAGCTCGCCGACTCTGCGGGAGCGGGGGGCGCCGGCCGCGACCGGCGCCCCCATGGTGACCGGATCCGTCATTCGATCAAACCGATCGTCTTGAGCGTGTCCTTCGTGGTGGTGATGTCGCCGTCGAGGAAGCTCGAGAACTCGTCGCCGACGACGAACGCGTCCGTCCAGCCGTTGTCCTCGAGGACGCCGGTCCACGCCGCGCTGTCGTGCACCTGGGTCACGAGGTCCTCCAGGGCCGTCTTCTCGTCGTCCGAGATGCCTCCGGGTGCGATGAGCCCGCGCCAGTTGGTCACGACGATGTCGATGCCCTCGTCCGTGAGCGTCGGGACCTCCGGAAGGAGGAGTGCCGGAGCGTCGGACGAGACCGCGAGTGCTTTCAGCTCGCCGGCCTCGACCTGCTGCGCGAACTCGCCGACGCCGGAGATGCCGGCCTGCACCTGGCCGCCCAGCAGCAGCGTGAGCGCCTCCCCGCCGCCGGAGTTGGCGATGTAGTTCAGCGTCGACGGGACATCGGCGGCGTCGACGCCGGCGTCCGTCAGCAGCAGGGCGGCGAGGATGTGGTCGATGCCTCCGGCCGAGCCTCCGGTGACGGCGACATCTGCGCCCTCCTCGGCCCACGCGCTGACGAAGTCGTCGATCGTGTCGTACGGGCTGTCCTTGGGCACGACGATCACGAGCGGCTCCTCGGTGAGCTTGGCGATCGGCGTCATCTCCTCGACGCGGACGTCCGAGGCGTTCGTCTCGACGGCGCCGAGCATGACGCTGCCCGTGACCATCAGGGTGTTCGGGTTCGACTCCGTGGCGAGCGAGGCCAGGCCTACGGTGCCGCCGGCGCCGCCGATGTTCGTGACCGGCGCCGACGAGACGAGCTTCTCGTCGCTGAGCGCCTGCGCGAACGCGCGCGCCGTCTGGTCCCACCCGCCGCCCGGGTCCGCCGGTGCGACGACGGCGACGCTGTCGATGCTCACGCCGCCTGCGCCTCCGTCGCCTCCGGGTGATGACGTTCCGCTGCACGCGGCGAGGACCAGCGCGGTGACGCCGAGAACGGCCGCCGCTGCCGAGCGGGTGCGGATGTGCTGTGTCATGAACTCCTCCTCGAGTCCTGGTGCCGGCTTCGGTGCCGGGTCGGGTCCGGGTGAGCCTATGGCGGTCGGCGCCCGAGATCCGGGTTGTGTTCAGAACCGGGGGTTCCGGTCATTTCGTACCCTGAGCGGCCGCCTGGCGCTCGAATACGATGGTGGGCGTGGTGAAGGCGATGACGCTCCGCACGCAGCTCGTGCTGCTGCAGGTGTTCATCGTGCTCGCGATCGTGCTCACGGTCGGGCTGGCGGCGATGCTCATGCAGGAGCGTCAGATCCGCGAGGCGTCGCAGGAGCGGATGATCGCCGTCGCGCAGTCCGTGGCGCAGCTGCCGACGATCATCGACGCGTACGACGACCCCGATCCTGCGGCGGTCATCCAGCCAATCGCCGAGCTCATCCGCGATTCGTCCAACGTCGCGTACGTCGTCGTCACCGACGATCAGGGCATCCGGTACTCGCATCCCGACGCGGAGCGGATCGGCGAGCGGGTGTCGACGGATCCGAGCGTCGCGCTCTCGGGCGACATGTACGTCGGCACGCAGACCGGAACGCTCGGCGAGTCGTGGCGCGTGAAGGTGCCGGTGTTCGCCGTCGACGGCACCGTCATGGGTCAGGTGTCGGTCGGCATCCTGGAATCCGCGCTCCGCGAGGACTTCCTCGGCGACATCACGGGCTTCCTGCTCGCCCTCGGCGCGGCCACGGTCGTCGGGGTGGTCGCGGCCACCGGCGTGGCGAGAGTCGTGCGTCGGCGCATCTACGGCCTCGAGCCGGATGAGATCCGCGGTCTGCTCGAGACCCGCGAGGCGACGCTGCACGGCATCCGCGAGGGCATGCTCGCCCTCGACGAGCACGGCGACGTCTCTCTGTGCAACGATTCGGCCGCCCGCCTGCTCGGCCTCGACGCGCCCGCGGACGCCATCGGCCGTCCGGCGTCGGAGCTGCTCGACGACCTGACGACGCTCGTCGCCGACTCGGGTGACGACGACTCCACACCCCAGCGGCTGATGCTCTCCGGCGAACGCGTCCTCGTCGCCCGCGCGGCGGCGGTGCGCGTGCAGGAGCGCCGCGTGGGCACGGTGGTCACCCTCATGGATCGCACCGAGCTCGACCACGCGCTGCGCGATCTCGCCGGCGCGCAGAGCCTGGCCGAAGGGCTGCGCGCCCAGCAACACGAGTTCTCGAACACGCTGCACACGATCGGCGGACTCATCGAGCTCGGCGAATTCGATGCGGCCGCCCGCGTGATCGATCGCGCGGGCGACGGCGGCGCGCTGAGCCGCCTGGACGCCCCGGACGGCGTGCAGGACATCGAGCTGGCCGCGATCCTGCTCGCCAAGCGCGCCCGGGCACGGGAGCTCGGCGTGAGGCTGGACGTTTCGGGCGCGGCGCTGCCGGCGGGTCCGGCGGACGGCGATCTGACGACGATCGTCGGCAATCTCATCGACAACGCGCTCGACGCCGCCGGGCGCGGTGGGCGGGTCGCGGTGACGATCGCGCGGGACGACGAGGGCATGACGGTGCTCGAGATCTCGGACGACGGGCCCGGCGTCCCGATCGAGCACCGCGGCGACGTGTTCCGGCTCGGCTTCTCGACGAAGAGCGACGATCGCCAGCGCGGCTACGGTCTCACGCTCGTCGCGCGGGTCGTGGAGCGCCGCGGAGGCACGATCGATCTCTGCCCCGCAGCGCTCGGCGGAGCGCGCTTCGTCGTGCGGCTTCCGGTCAGGGATCTCGCCGGGGCAGCGCGATGAGCCGGCTGCGCACGCTCATCGTCGAGGACGACTTCGCCGTCGCCCATGTGACGCGCGGGTTCGTGGAACGGCACCCGCATTTCGAGGTCGTCTCGGTCGCACCGACCGGCGGTGACGCACTGCGCGCGCTCGACGATCTACGTCCCGACGTCATGCTGCTGGACGTGTATCTGCCCGACATGGCGGGCATCGACGTGCTGCGACGGCTGCGCGCGACGGGAGCGCACGTGGAGGTCATCGCCGTCACCGCCGCGCGGGCCCTCGACACCGTGCGCCGCGCCCGCGCGCACGGCGTCCATCACTATGTCGTCAAGCCCTTCCCGATGCAGGCTCTGCACGAGCGTCTCGACGACGTCTGGCGCGTTCTCGCCCGCGATGCCGAGTTCAGCGACACCGGCGAGCTCGATCAGGTGACCGTCGATGCGCTGATGCGCCGGGATGCCGTCGCGCTCGCCGGCAATCGCAAGGGGGTGTCACGGGTGACGCTGCAGCGCGTCGCGGAGACCATGGAGGAGCAGGCTCACCCCGTCTCGGCGACCGAGGTCGCCGAGGTCCTCGGCATGTCGCGCGTCAGCGCGCGGCGCTACCTGGAGCGGCTCGTGGAGTCCGGACTCGCCGCGAGCACACCGACCTACGGCGGTGTGGGCCGCCCGGAGCTGCGCTACCAGCTTCGCGCGTGACGGACCTCAGACCCCGGGCCGGACCGGCGGCCGCCGTCTTGCATTTCGCGGGTTCGATGCGACGATGGCAGGGATGTCGCTCATCGAAAGGAGCAGGTCATGACCGGATCTCCGCTGACGCCCACCAACCTCGCAGAGCTCGAGGAGAAACTGCTCGGAAAAGCTCGCGGATCGAGCTCCCGCAGGGCAGCCGAGACGCTGTACGGCGACCGCGATGCGGTGCTGCGGCAGACCGCCATGGCGCTGCTGGGCGAGGCGGAGCTCCCCGAGCATGACAGCCCGCCGGAGGCGACCCTGCACGTGCTCACCGGTCACCTGCGGCTGACCGGCCAGGGACGGTCCTGGGAGCTCACCGCCGGGCACATCATGCCCATTCCCCCGGAGCGGCACAGTGTCCTCGCGCGGGAAGACAGCTTCTTCCTGCTGACCGTGCGCCGCTCCGTGTGAGGCGGCGGGCCGGTTGCGCTACCGGCTGCGCGCCTGATCGGCGAGATCGGCCGGAGTTCCCATCATCCTCCGGAAGGATTGTCCAGCGGCATCCCGTTCTGGTCGGTCGTGTCCGGGAGCGGGCCGTCCAAATCCTTCTCCCCCACGATCACCGGCGCCTCGCCTTCACCGC
Organism: Microbacterium tenebrionis; assembly: GCF_903645325.1. Taxonomy (GTDB): domain Bacteria; phylum Actinomycetota; class Actinomycetes; order Actinomycetales; family Microbacteriaceae; genus Microbacterium; species Microbacterium tenebrionis. Next base: position 1,552 of record NZ_CAHJXQ010000010.1, on the reverse strand, counting down.
CGCCGTCGCCGATGCCACCGGTCGGCTCCGTTTCCTCGACGATATGCCGGGTGCCACGCTCGGAGGCGAAGCTCGCGCCGGCGATCACGGCCTCTCCTCGCGGTTGCTGAAGCTCAGCGAGTTCTCCGGTTCGCCTTCGACGTGGTTGACCCACTGACCGTTCTTCGAGCGGGTGATCACATCTCCGTCAGCCATCGGTGTCCTCCGTCGTGTCTTCGCCTTCCGCCTGCGATGGGTGCCCGTCGAGCGCCGGATCCGGGTGCTGTCCTGCGCATGCGGGATCCTCTCCCTCTGCCTGCGAGGGATGCCCGCCTTCGGCGTCGGGCGTCTCGTGCGGACGATGCTCGTCCATCTCATCCATGGGTCAGCCTCCTTGGTCGATTGATCCCACGCTAGGTCGCAGCCCGAAGCCCTTCGAGGGCCTTGCGCGCCTGCCGGCGAAGAGGTAGTCCGCGACGTCAGACGCCGGGCCGGACCGACAGATCGGTGATCTGCGCGTCACGAGGCAGGTCGAGGGCGGTGAGGATGGCCGTCGCGACGGATTCGGGATCGATGAAGCGCTCGGGCACGTAATCGGCGCCCTCCTGCTGGTGCACCCGCTCCTGCATGCGGGTCGCGGTGCGTCCGGGGAAGACCGAGGTGACCCGCACCCCGTTCGCGGCCTCTTCGGCCCGCAGCGCGTCCGCCAGGGCCTTCAGGCCGTGCTTGGACGCCGCGTACGCGCCCCAATCGGCATGGGCGCGCAGCCCCGCTCCGGAGTTCACGAACAGCACCTGCCCGCGCGACACCCGGAGCACCGGGAGGAGCAGCCGGGTCAGCTCGGCCGGAGCGACGAGGTTGACGGCCAGCTGCTGCTCCCACAGCGTCGGCGGAAGATCGGCGACGGAACCGAGGTCGACGATGCCGGCCACGTGCACGAGCGAATCGATGCGCTCGGGCAGCTGCTGCTTCGAGAACGCCCAGGACAGGCGCCCCGGCTGCGCCAGATCCCCCACCAGCGTGGAAGCGCCGGGGAACCGCGTCGAGAGTTCACGCGCCCTGCCCGCGTCGCGCGCGAGCAGCATCAGGTCGTCCCCGCGTTCGTGCAGCCGTCGGGCGACCGCCGCGCCGATGCCGGAGCCGGCGCCGGTGATCAGGTGCAGCGCCATCTCAGGAGCGCTCTGCGGCCTCGGTGAGCTCGATCGGCACGACGGGGCAGTCCTTCCACAGCCTCTCGAGGCCGTAGTACACGCGCTCCTCGCCGTGGAAGACATGCACGATGAGATCGCCGAAGTCCATCAGCACCCAGCGGGCCTCTGCACGGCCCTCGCGGCGGACCCGCTTGTGACCGGCTTCGACCAGGCGGTCCTCGATCTCGTCGGCGATCGCGGCGACGTTGCGCTCGCTGTTCCCGGTCACGAGCAGGAAGATGTCGACGAGCGGCAGCGGCTCCGAGACGTTGAGGGCGACGAGGTCCTCGCCGCCCTTGGAAACGGCGGCATCCGCCGCGATCTGCAGCATGGCCTCGGCGTTCTCAGGTGATTGCATCATCCCAATACATTCGTGGTGAATG
>NZ_CAHJXQ010000009.1 GCF_903645325.1 Microbacterium tenebrionis | reverse complement strand
CCAGGGCGGTTCCAGAGATTCCGCCCTGCGCTACGTCCGGAACCGGCCGACTGCTCGAGGGCCCGCCGGGAGCCCTCGAGCGCCGAGGCTTCGGCGATGTCGCTCATCAGCCTTCGACGGCCTTCTGAGCGAAGTCGGGGTGGATGATCTCGGAGAGCGCCTTGTCGACGGCATCCCGACCGCCCTGAACGTCGCCGGAGTCGACGATCACGGGGGCGATCTTCTCGAGGACGGCGAGCTGGTCGTCGCCGGGGACGCCACTGACGTCGAGGTTCGAGCGCTCCTCGATCACCGTGGTGGCCACGTCGAGGTCGATTCCGGCGGCGTCGGCGAGCAGCTGCGCCGTCTCCTCGGGGTTCTCGAGCGCCCACTCGCGGGCGTGCTCGTAGGCGTCGACGACGGCCTGTGCCAGGTCGGCGTGGTTGTCGATGAAGTCCTCGGTGGCGTTGAGGAAGCCGTAGGTGTTGAAGTCGACGTTGCGGTAGATGAGCTTGTCACCGGACTCGACCTCGGCGGCCGCCATGATCGGGTCCAGGCCCGCCCACGCGTCGACGGAACCGCCGTCGAGGGCCGCGCGTCCGTCGGCGTGCTGGAGGTTCTGCACCTCGATGTCGTCGACGCTCAGGCCCGCGGTCTCGAGCGCCTGCAGCAGGAAGAAGTACGGGTCGGTGCCCTTGGTGGCGGCGACCGATGTGCCGGCGAGGTCCTCGACGGACGTGATGTCGCTGTCGGGGCCGACGACGATCGCCGACCACTCCGGCTGCGAGTAGATGTCGATGACCTTGATGGGCGAGCCGTTGGCGCGGGCGAGGAGCGCCGCGGAGCCGGCGGTCGATCCCACGTCGACGGAACCAGAGCGCAGCAGCTCGTTGGCCTTGTTGGAGCCGGCGGACTGCACCCATTCGACGGTGACATCGTCGCCGAGGATGTCCTCGAGGATGCCCTTGTCCTTGATGACAAGGCTCAGCGGGTTGTACGTGGCCCAGTCGACCGTGACGGTGCTCGCGGACCAGTCGGAGCCCTCGACGGGAGCGGCGTCGGCGTTCTCGCCGGCGACGCAGCCGGATGCCATGAGCATCATCGCACCGGCGATCGCGGTCGCAGGGACGATTCGGCGCGAGATGATGCTCATCGGGGCTCCAGATTGGTGTTGTGGTGGTGGGTGTCGACGCCGAGCCCCTCGAGGAGTTCGGCGCGCAGGTCCGCGAGGCCGCGATCGGCGCGGTCTCGCGGGCGGATGCCGGGCACATCGATCGTTCGGGCGATCGAGGCGGCATCCGGGTCGGGGTCTGCGGTCAGCGCGCGCAGCAGCAGCACGCGGTCCGCGAGGTAGAGGGCCTCTTCGACGTCGTGGGTGACGAGGAGGATGGTCGTCGGCTCGGCGGCGTGGATGTCGAGCAGGAGGTCCTGCATCCGTAGCCGGGTCAGGGCGTCGAGCGCGCCGAAGGGCTCGTCGAGCAGCAGGACGCTGGGGTTGCGGGCGAGGGCCCGGGCGAGGGACGCCCGCTGCGCCATGCCGCCGGACACCTCGCGGGGTCGCTGGTCCGCGGCGTGCTCGAGCCCGACGAGGCGGAGGAGCTCGGCGACGCGCTCCTTGCGCGCGGAGCGGCCCTTCAGCGAGCGGGGAAGCCCGAGCTCGACGTTCTGCGCGAGGGTGCGCCACGGCAGCAGCCGCGGTTCCTGGAAGGCGACGGCCGTGCGCTCGTCGGTGTCGGCGACGCCGGTTCCATCGATCGAGATGATGCCGCCGGTCGGGGTGTCGAGGCCGGCGATCAGGCGCAGGAGCGTCGACTTGCCGCATCCGGACGGGCCGACGACCGCGACGATCTCACCGGCACCGAGCTCGATGTCGAGGTCGCGCAGAACGGGGCGCTGCCCCTCGGCGACGACGAAGCTGCGTCGCACGCCGTCCAGACGCACGGCGGTCGCGGCGCCCGAGGGCGCGGCGTTCTCCGTGCGCGGAGGAAGGAGTGCGGAGCTCATTCCTCCATCGTCGCGGACCCTTCGCCATGTTACGAGTCGGGCGTAACGTTGCGTCACGAAGCCATCCGCAGACGCGGAACGGGCCGCCACCCCGAAGGGTGACGGCCCGTTCCAGTGGGACGTGCTTACGCGTTGCCGCCCGAGAGCTTCTCGCGGAGAGCCGCGAGAGCCTCGTCATCGGCGAGCGTGCCGGCGCCGGCGGAGTCGCTCGTGAACGACTGACCCGCGGCTGCGCCGAAGTCGTCGCCCGCGGCAGCCTCGGCCTCGGCGGCCTTGACGACGGCTGCCTTGTGAGCCTCCCAGCGAGCCTGGGCCGCAGCGTACTCCTGCTCCCATGCCTCGCGCTGAGCGTCGAAGCCTTCCTTCCAGGCACCCGTCTCGGGGTCGAAGCCCTCGGGGTACTTGTACTCGCCGTTCTCGTCGTACTCGGCGAGCATGCCGTACAGGGCCGGGTCGAACTCGGTGCCGTTGGGGTCGACCGACTCGTTGGCCTGCTTGAGCGACAGCGAGATGCGGCGACGCTCGAGGTCGATGTCGATGACCTTGACGAAGACCTCTTCGGCGACGGAGACGACCTGCTCAGCCAGCTCGACGTGCTTGCTGGAGAGCTCGGAGATGTGCACGAGGCCCTCGATGCCGTCTGCGACGCGGACGAACGCACCGAACGGAACGAGCTTGGTGACCTTGCCCGCAGCGATCTGGCCGATCGCGTGGGTGCGGGCGAAGACCTGCCACGGGTCCTCCTGCGTCGCCTTGAGCGACAGTGAGACGCGCTCGCGGTCGAGGTCGACCTCGAGGATCTCGACGGTGACCTCCTGGCCCACCTCGACGACCTCGGAGGCGTGCTCGATGTGCTTCCAGGACAGCTCGGAGACGTGGACGAGACCGTCGACGCCGCCGAGGTCGACGAACGCACCGAAGTTGACGATCGACGAGACGACGCCCTTGCGGACCTGGCCCTTGTGCAGGTTGTTGAGGAACGTCGTGCGCGACTCGGACTGCGTCTGCTCGAGCAGAGCGCGGCGGCTGAGGACGACGTTGTTGCGGTTCTTGTCCAGCTCGAGGATCTTCGCCTCGATCTCCTGGCCCAGGTAGGGGGTCAGGTCGCGGACGCGACGCAGCTCGATGAGCGACGCGGGCAGGAAGCCACGGAGGCCGATGTCGACGATGAGGCCGCCCTTGACGACCTCGATGACGGTGCCGGTGACGACGCCGTCGTTCTCCTTGATCTTCTCGACGTCGCCCCAGGCGCGCTCGTACTGCGCACGCTTCTTGGAGAGGATCAGACGGCCTTCCTTGTCCTCCTTCTGGAGAACCAGGGCCTCGACCTCGTCGCCGACCTTGACGACCTCGTTGGGGTCGACGTCGTGCTTGATGGAAAGTTCGCGGGAGGGGATGACACCCTCGGTCTTGTAGCCGACGTCGAGCAGAACCTCATCGCGGTCGATCTTGACGATCGTTCCTTCGATGATGTCGCCGTCGTTGAAGAACTTCAGAGTCTTCTCGACCGCGGCCAGGAAGTCCTCAGCAGATCCGATGTCGTTGATGGCGACCTGCTTGGTGGCCGGGGCGGTCGTTGCGGTAGTCATGTAGTGGGTTGTCCTTGTTGGGTGGATACTCGGGCCTGTTCAGCACTCACGCACGCGTGACCAGCGCTGGAAAGGCAGTTGGATTTGATTGGTGACACCCGGGCGCGCGTGTACGCGCCACGAGTGACACTTCAGAGTATCAGAGATGGCGCCATCGGTGTGCTGTGGATAAGTACGGCGGGATGCGGCGGGGTCGGGCTACCGTGATCGGATGATGGTGCTCCGATCGACGACGAACCGGTTCCGGATGCTGGCGCTGCTGATGCTGGCCGGAGCGACGCTGAGCGCGTGCACGCCCGCGCCCGAGCCGACGCCCACGCCGACCGCCGCGTTCGCCAGCGAGGAGGAGGCGTTCGCAGCCGCCGAGGAGGTGTACCGGGCATACAACGACGCATTCAACGCCGTGGACTACAGCGACCCGTCTACTTTCGATCAACTAGACGAGTTCACTTCGGGGACGTATCGATCGGAAGAGCGCGAAGGGCTATCACAACTGCATGCCGAGGGCGTGACTCGAACCGGGGCCGCCGCAATCGAATGGTTCCGAGGAGCGACGGTCACGAGTGACGGCACAGTAAGTGCTCGGGTGTGTAAAGACTTGAGCGACGTTGATGTGGTTGATGCTGATGGCACATCACTCGTCTCGCCTACGCGCCCCGATCACTCCGCCGTCGACGTTACCTTCACGATGAGCGGATCCCGCCTCTCGCTCAGCGAATCCCAAGCGGTCGAGGATGAGACGTGCGCGGGCTCCTGACGGCGTTGTCAATCGTTCTCGCGGCGTTTGTGCCCACGGGGATGGCAGCAACCTCTTCGTGCCCGCAGTGGAAAGAGGACTTGGGCGCATGCTCAGTAGGTAACTCCGGCTCAGAGATCATCCTTGACGGAACCCAGACCACCTCCCCCGACCCGGGCATCTTCCCCATCTCCCGGGACGACTGGCAGCAGATCATCATCGACTGGTCCCCTGCCCCACCCGTCCCCGACAAGTTCACGCTGTGCCTGGACGCGTGGGACTCCGGCCGCCCCTGCTTCCTCCCCGGCGAAGACGGCGAGGAACCCGCTGAGGAGCAGGACGAGGAGGCCGGCATCCCGCCGATCACGATCACCGACCTCGCCCGCTTCGCTCCGGACGGCTCCGTCATCACCGGCGAGCCCGACAACGTCGGCGTCGCCGGCCTTCCGACGAACTTCGTCGCCGACGCATCCGTGCACACCGTCGACGGCGAACTCTTCGGATTCCCCCTCGCTGTCCGCTTCACCCCTTCCGCGTTCGACTTCGCGTTCGGCGACGGGTCCACAGCGACCACGACCACGGGCGGCGAGACATGGGAGGCCCTCGGCCAGGCGCAGTTCACGCCGACCGACACGAGCCACACCTATGCCGAACGCGGCGCATACACCGCGCAGGTCGACGTCCGCTACACCGCTGAGATCGATCTGGGCGTCGGCTGGTTCCCGATCGCCGGCGAGGTCACCTCGGCAGGCGCACCGCAGGAGATCCGCATCTTCGAGGCGCACACCGCGCTCGTCGCTTACACCTGCGAACAGGCGCCGAGCTCCCCCGGATGCTGACCGTTCCCCTGTGACATGCTGAACGCATGAGCGACAAGCTGATGCTGCTGGACACCGCATCCCTGTACTTCCGCGCGTTCTACGGCGTACCGGACAAGGTGAAGGCACCGGACGGCACATCGGTGAACGCGGCGCGTGGTCTGCTCGACATCATCGCGAAGCTGGTCACGCTCTACGAGCCCACGCACATCGTCGCCTGCTGGGACGACGACTGGCGCCCGCACTGGCGCGTCGACCTCATCCCCAGCTACAAGACGCACCGCGTCGTCGAAGTCGTCGCCGCAGGACCGGACGTCGAAGAGGTGCCCGATCCGCTCGAAGCCCAAATCCCTCTGATCCGCCAGACGCTCACCGCCCTCGGCATCCCGATCATCGGAGTCGCCGCCCACGAGGCCGATGATGTCATCAGTACACTCGCGACGCGATCCACCATCCCCGTCGACATCGTCACCGGCGACCGCGACCTGTTCCAGCTCGTCGACGACGACCGCGGCATCCGCGTCGTCTACACCGCGCGCGGCATGAGCAACCTCGAGATCGTCACCGACGCCACCGTCGTCGCGAAGTACGGCGTCCTCCCCTCGCAGTACGCGGACTTCGCGACCATGCGCGGCGACGCCTCGGACGGCCTGCCCGGAGTCGCCGGCGTCGGCGAGAAGACAGCAGCAGCGCTCCTCAAGGACCACGGCGATCTCGCCGGCATCCGTGCCGCCGCGGTCGCCGGCGAAGGCATGAGCGCAGGTGTGCAGGCGAAGGTCATCGCGGCATCCGACTACCTCGATGTCGCACCGACTGTCGTCGAGGTCGCACGGGGCCTCGACATCGCGGTTCCCGCAACCCCGGCCCGCGCCCTCGACGCCGCCCAGACCGCGTCGGCCGAGGAGCTCGCCGCTCAGTGGAACCTCGGCAGCTCCATGCAGCGCGCGATCGCGGCGCTCGACCGCCCCGTCGGATAGGTGCTCAGCGCCGCAGGAACACCGTGAGCATCGCCGACACGAGCGAGGCGGTGTAGACGAGCACGATGCCCGCGACCACGAGCAGCGGCAGCTGCCATCCTCCGCTCGCCTCCCGCAGCGCACCCATCATCGGCGCACCGAGAGCGGCGAACAGGTATCCGCCACCCTGCACCACGGCCGACATCGTCGCGGCCTCGGCATCCGACCGCGAGACCCGCACGAGGCCGGTGACGATCAGCACGAATCCGCTCGAGTGCGTGATCACGCCGAATGAGGCCCAGACGCCGGCGTATTCCGGGACTATCAGCATCCCGACGACCATGGTTGTCGACGACGACCGGCAGCGGCCCGGTGATGCTCGCCGCTTCGGATCGTGTCGCGCGGGTCTCCGAGGCCTCCCCCGATGAGCGCTCGGCGGAACGCCAGGAACGTGTTCGGGCGATGTGCACGATCCACAGCGCGAGACCGATCACGGTGAACGCACCCCAGATCAGCAGCGCCGCCGACCAGCCCGTCGCCTCCGCCAGAGGAACGGTCGCCAGAGCGGTCAGGAGCGAGCCGACGTTCAGCGTCGCCGTGTACGCAGCCGTCGCCACGGCCGTGCGCTCGGGCGGGAGGTCGCGACGGATGATCACCGGGATCACGGCGTTTCCGGCTGTGATCGTCGCGCCCATGATGACCATTCCGGTGAGCATGGGTCCGAATCCGGGGAGCGCACGCACCAGCGTGCCGATCATGACGCCGCCGAGCGCGATCAGCAGCGCGAGCTCGGGGCCGGCGCGGCGGATCACGAGCGCCGCGAGCGGCGTCATCAGCGCGAACATCACCACCGGCGCGGTGGTCAGCAGTCCCGCCGACGCGGAGCCGATGCCGAGGTCGGCCATGATCTCGGGCAGGACCGGCGTGAGCGCGATGATCGGCGCGCGAAGACTGAGAGCCGCGACGAGGATGCCGACGAGCACCGGCCACGGTGCGGATCGTCTGATCACTCCGCCCACGCCATCAGACGCTCGAGGCCCCAGGTCGTCACGATGCGTTCGGCCGGAACGCACGCGTTCTCCGCTCGTTCGGCGCCGTGATCGAGCAGTGAGAGCTGGCCGGGCGCGTGCGCATCCGAGTCGATGGAGAACAGGCATCCCGCATCGATCGCGATCGCGATCAGATCGTCCGGCGGATCCTGCCGTTCGGGTCGCGAGTTGATCTCGACCGCGACACCGTTCTCGGCGCACGCGTCGAACACCGCTCGCGCGTCGAAGACGGACTGCGGCCGGGTCCCCCGCTCGCCCTGCACGAGCCTGCCGGTGCAGTGCCCCAGCACGTTCACGTGCGGGTGCGCGACCGCCGTGAGCATCCGCCGGGTCATCTCGCGCGATTCCATGCGGAGTTTGGAGTGCACGGATGCCACGACGATGTCGACCTCTTCGAGGAGTTCCCGCTCCTGGTCCAGTGCGCCGTCCTCGAGGATGTCGACCTCGATGCCGGTCAGCATTCTGAACGCATCCGTCGACTCCGCGCGCACCAGCGGAATCTGTTCGCGCAGACGCTCGGCCGACAGCCCTCGGGCGACGCGGAGCCGCGGCGAGTGGTCGGTGATCGCCAGGTACTCGTGGCCGAGGGCGCGGGCGGCGTCCGCCATGACGGCGATCGGCGTCGTGCCGTCCGACCAGTCGGTGTGCGCGTGCAGATCGCCGCGCAGCTTCGTGCGCAGCACCGTCGTCTTCTCCGGCGCCACCTGGCCCCGAAGATCCGCGAGGTAATCGGGCACCTCCCCCGCTTGGGCCTGGCGGATCACGGCGAACGTCGACTCGCCGATGCCCTTCGCCGCGCGCAGGCGTGTCGGGTCCTCGATGATCTCGGCCGGGAGCTCGCGCAGGGTCGCAGCCGCCTGGCGGAACGCCTTCGCGCGGTACCGTGACGCCCGCTCGCGCTCGAGGAGGGAGGCGATCTCGAGCAGCGCGTCGACGGGATCCATCTCAGCCCTGGGCGAGTTCGCGTGTGGCTGCGACCCACGCGTCGAGCTTCGCCGTCGCGCTGCCGTCGTCGATGGCCGCTTCGGCACGCGCATAGGCCTCGCGCAGGCGCTCGACGATCGGCAGCGTCGCCTGCGTCGCATCCTGCGACAGCTCGAACGCGACGATGCCGGCCGCGGCGTTGAGGAGCACGATGTCGCGGACGGGGCCCCTGGTACCGGCCAGCGTGTCGCGCAGGATGCCGGCGTTGTGCGCCGGCGACCCGCCGATGAGGTCGGCGATGTCCGCCGTCGGGATGCCGAGATCACGAGGATCGAGGTCGTGCTCGTGGATGTCTCCGCGGGAGACCTCCCAGATGCGGCTGTGACCTGTCGTGGTCAGCTCGTCGAGCCCGTCGTCACCGCGGAAGACGAGCGCGGTCGCACCGCGGGTGCGGAACACGCCCGTGATCAGGGGAACCCGCTCCATCTGGGCGACGCCGACCGCGTTGGCCTCCGCGCGAGCGGGGTTGCACAGCGGGCCGAGCATGTTGAACACGGTGGGCACGCCGAGTTCGCTGCGCGCGGCGCCTGCGTTCTTGAATCCTGGGTGGAACGCGGCGGCCCAGGCGAACGTGATGCCGGTGCGGTCCAGCACGGCGGCGACGTCGTCGGGCGAGATCGAGAGCTGGAGTCCGAGAGCGCCGAGCACGTCGGACGAGCCGGATGCGGAGCTCGCGGCACGGTTGCCGTGCTTGACGACGGGGATTCCGGTCGCACCGATGATGATGGCGGCGGTGGTCGAGACGTTGACCGTCCCGAATCGATCGCCGCCCGTCCCGACGATGTCGAGGACGTTCGGCGTGACGCGAAGCGGGACGGCCGCCTCCAGGATCGCGTCGCGGAATCCCACGATCTCGTCGATCGTCTCCCCTTTGGCGCGCAGCGCGACGAGGAACCCGGCCAACTGGGCGTCCGAGACCTTGCCCTGCATCACCTGACGCATCGCCCACGTCGACTCCCAGACGCTCAGATCGCGACGCTCCAGAAGCGTCGTGAGGACATCGGGCCAGGTCAGGGAATCAGCCATGTGTGCGATCCTATCGGCGCGGATGAATTCCTCATCCGCGTCCCGTCGATGCACCATCGGCTGATTCCGTTGAATTCATCGCGGATTCGCAGTGTTCTCTTAGGGTCCCCTAAGTCGCTGAACATGGAAACGAGGACCGGGGATGCAAGAATCACGCTCGCGGATCGGCCATAATGGAGAGGTGACCACCTCAGCGACCTATGCCCCGGCGGCAAGAACGATCAAGCGCCCGAATCCGGTAGCTGTCGGCACCATCGTGTGGCTCGGCAGCGAGGTGATGTTCTTCGCGGGTCTGTTCGCGATCTACTTCACCCTGCGCAGCACCTCGCCCGAACTGTGGGCGCATCGCACGGAGCTGCTGAACGTTCCGTTCGCCGCCGTCAACACCGCGATCCTGGTGTTCTCGTCTGTGACGTGCCAGATGGGCGTCTTCGCGGCCGAGGACCTGCAGGCCTACCGCATCAAGAAGGGGCAGCTCAACGGCGCAGGACGCCGTCGCCTCTTCGGCTGGGGAATGGTCGAGTGGTTCTGGGTCACCTTCGCGCTCGGCGCGATCTTCGTCTCCGGCCAGGTCTGGGAGTACGCCCAGCTGGTCGCCGAGGGCATGCCGATCCAGGCTGACGCCTACGCCTCGGCCTTCTACCTGACCACGGGCTTCCACGCCCTCCACGTCACCGGCGGACTCATCGCGTTCCTGCTCGTCATCGGGCGCGCGTTCGCGGTCAAGAACTTCGCACACAAGGAGGCGACCTCCTCGATCGTCGTGTCGTACTACTGGCACTTCGTCGATGTCGTCTGGATCGTGCTGTTCTTCGTCATCTACTTCCTGAAATAAGAGCGGAGCTGACCTGCGAAATGGCACGAGAGAAGAAGCGTCGCTCGAACGGACGCCGTAGCCCCCTGGCCGCTGCGGCGCTCATCGGTGCGGGACTCCTGATCACCGGAGGCATCTACGCCGGTGCGTCGGCGGCGATGGCAGCCAGCGAGACCCCGACGTCGGCGAGCACCCAGCTGACGGTCGACGACGGCGAGAAGCTGTTCCAGGCCAACTGCGCCACCTGCCACGGCCTCGACCTGCAGGGCACCGAGAGCGGCCCGAGCCTGTACGGCGTCGGCGAGCTGGCTGTCGAGTTCCAGGTCGCGACCGGACGCATGCCGCTGCAGATGCAGGGTCCGCAGGCCCCGCAGAAGCCGGTGCAGTTCACCCAGGACCAGATCGAGGCCATGGCCTCGTACGTGCAGTCCGTCGCGCCCGGCCCCACGTACCCCGAGGACTGGGTGCTCGACGGCAAGGATGCGGATATCGCCCACGGCGCCGAGCTGTTCCGCATCAACTGCGCGATGTGCCACAACGTCGCCGCAGCCGGTGGTGCGCTCACCGAGGGCAAGTACGCCCCGCCGCTCACGAGCACCAGCCCCCTGCACATCTACGCGGCCATGGTCACCGGCCCGCAGAACATGCCCGTCTTCGGCGACATGAACCTGTCGGACGAGGACAAGCGCGACATCATCGCCGCTCTGATCTTCCAGCAGCAGGAAGTCCAGGTCGGCGGGTTCACGCTGGGCTCGCTCGGACCGGTCTCCGAGGGCCTGTTCGTCTGGATCTTCGGCATCGGCGCCCTCGTCGGCGCGACCGTGTGGATCACGGCGAAGTCCAACTGACGCATATTCAACGAAGAGGAACGTACGAGGAGCACCATGGCACACGACGACGACTCGCAGGCCCTTGACAGGGCCTACCAGCCCTCCCCCGGGCTGGGTGTCGCAGTCAGCGATCCCGTGCAGAACCCCGGGCTGCCGCCGCACCGCGAGCGGATGACCGACCTGGACCCGAAGGCTGAGAAGCGGGCCGCACGAACCGTCTACACGCTGTTCTACCTGTCGCTCGCCGGCAGCATCTGGGCCGTCGCGGCTTACATGCTGTTCCCGATCGAAGACGGCTCGATGGCGTCGATCCGCAACAACAACCTCTTCATCGGTCTCGGCATCGCACTCGCGCTGCTGTCGATCGGCATCGGCGCGATCCACTGGTCCAAGGCGCTGATGAGCGACAAGGAGCACATCGAGCACCGCCACCCCACCCGGGGCAAGGACTCGACGCGCGAGGCCGCCATCCAGGCGTTCGCCGACGCGAACGAGGAGTCGGGCTTCGGCCGCCGCACGATGATCCGCAACTCGCTGATCGCCGCCGTGGTCGCCTCGATCGTCCCGGGAGTCGCGCTGTTCCGCGGCCTTGCGCCGCACAGCACGCCCGACGACCCCACCAAGGGCGACCCGGTCGCTCTGCTCAAGCACACGATGTGGGCCGAGGGCCAGCGTCTGGTGCGCGACCCCGACGGCACGCCGATCCGCGCTGCGGACGTCACGCTGGGGTCCGCCTTCCACGTCATCCCCGAGGAACTCGCGACCCTGTCCCACCACGACGGCTACCTGGAGGAGAAGGCCAAGGCCATCGTCCTCATGATGCGTCTGCGCCCCGAGCAGCTCATCGAGTCCGAGGAGCGCAAGGACTGGTCGTACGACGGCATCGTCGCGTACTCCAAGGTCTGCACCCACGTCGGCTGCCCCGTGGCCCTGTACGAGCAGCAGACGCACCATCTGCTGTGCCCGTGCCACCAGTCGCAGTTCGATGTCACCGACCACGCCAAGGTGATCTTCGGCCCGGCCGCACGCCCGCTGCCGCAGCTCCCGATCACCGTCGATGACGAGGGCTACCTCGTCGCCCGCCGCGACTTCACCGAGCCTGTCGGCCCGAGCTTCTGGGAGCGCCATTGAGCACCGCAACGCTGTCCAAAGAGGACAAGGACAACAAAGCCCCTCTCGGCGGTCGTTTCGTCGGCGCAGCGTCGAACTACATCGATGAGCGCACGAGCCTCTCCGGCTTCGTCAAGGAGCTCGGACGCAAGATCTTCCCCGACCACTGGTCGTTCATGCTCGGCGAGATCGCGCTGTGGAGCTTCGTCGTCGTGTTCCTCTCCGGAACCTTCCTGACCTTCTTCTTCCAGGCGTCCATGGTTGAGACGCACTACACCGGCGCCTACGCCCCGATGCGCGGCATCGAGATGTCGGCGGCTCTCGAGTCGACCCTGAACATCTCGTTCGACGTGCGCGGCGGCCTGCTGGTCCGCCAGATCCACCACTGGGCCGCGCTCGTGTTCGTCGCGGGAATCGGCGTGCACATGCTGCGCATCTTCTTCACCGGTGCGTTCCGCAAGCCGCGCGAGCTGAACTGGGTGATCGGCTTCGTGCTGTTCATCCTCGCGATGGCCGAGGGCTTCACCGGCTACTCGCTGCCCGACGACCTGCTCTCGGGCAACGGCCTGCGCATCATCGACGGCATGGTCAAGGGCCTCCCCCTGATCGGCACGTGGACCTCGTTCCTGCTCTTCGGCGGCGAGTTCCCCGGCGTCGACATCGTCGGCCGCCTGTACACGCTGCACATCCTGCTGCTGCCGCTGCTGGTGATCGGCCTGATCGTCGTCCACCTGATGCTGATGATCGTCAACAAGCACACCCAATTCGCCGGCCCCGGCCGCACGAACGACAACGTCGTCGGCTACCCGATGATGCCGGTGTACATGTCGAAGATGGGCGGCTTCCTGTTCATCGTCTTCGGCACGATCGTGCTCATCGCGACGTTCTTCCAGATCAACCCGATCTGGAACTACGGACCGTACGACCCGTCCCCCGTCTCGGCCGGCACCCAGCCCGACTGGTACATCGGCTTCGCGGACGGCGCGCTGCGCCTCGCACCGTCGAACTGGGACATCGTGTTCCTGAACCACACCTGGTCGTTCGGCATCCTCGTGCCGGTCGCGGTGCTGGGTCTGTTCATCGTGCTCGTCGCCATCTACCCCTTCATCGAGGCGTGGGTCACCGGAGACAAGCGCGAGCACCACATCGCCCAGCGCCCGCGCAACGCCGCGACGCGCACCGCGATCGGTGTCGCCGGGGTGATCTTCTACGCTGTCATGTGGGCGGCGGCATCGTCCGACCTCATGGCGACGCACTTCCACCTCACGATGGAAGGCGTCATCCACACCCTGCAGGCACTGCTCTTCCTCGGCCCGATCGCCGGGTACTTCGTCACCAAGCGCATCTGCATCGCGCTGCAGAAGAAGGACCGCGAGATCGTGCTGCACGGCTACGAGTCGGGACGCATCGTCCGCCTCCCCGGTGGCGAGTACATCGAGGTGCATCAGCCGGTCGACAAGTACGACCGCTGGAAGCTCATCGACGTGGACAGCTACGAGCCCCTTGTGGTGCGCCCGAACGCGAAGGGACGCATCTCCTGGACGCAGAACCTTCGCTCGAGCCTCTCGCGCTGGTTCTACGAGGACCGGCTCGCACCGCTCACCCAGGCAGAGGTGGATGCCGCGGATGCACACCAGCACCACGTCACCGCCGATACGGACGCGACCGAGGCCGCTGAGATTCAGGGCGCCCATGAGCGTGCCGGGTTCCCGGATGCGCCAGCGCAGCCCGAGCGCGAGACCCACGTCGACGAGACGCCGAACACGCCCAGCTCGGTGATCGCCACCGACCAGGGCAAGAAGAACAAGGAGAAGGACGGCGGCCAGTAGGTCCCTCCCCTCTCCCCTGGCCCCGGTGCGCTCTGCGCATCGGGGCCTTTCTCGTCGCTCCGACAAGGTCGTCATACTCGATCGTCGAGGGCGAGCGCGGCTCTAGGCTGGGGCCATGATCGATCGAGCCGACTACTTCGCCGCCAAGCTGGCCTTCGAGACCGATGCCAGTGACCTCTACGCCCGCCAGACGGCCGGAGACGGCGTCGTGGTGATCGATGTCCGCTCAGGTGAAGCCTGGGCACAGGGACGGGTCGCAGGCGCCGTGCACATGCCCTACCGGGAGATCGCGGAGCGCGCCCCGCAGGAGATCCCCGCCGGCACCGAGGTGGTCGTGTACTGCTGGAGC
Organism: Microbacterium tenebrionis; assembly: GCF_903645325.1. Taxonomy (GTDB): domain Bacteria; phylum Actinomycetota; class Actinomycetes; order Actinomycetales; family Microbacteriaceae; genus Microbacterium; species Microbacterium tenebrionis. The sequence continues at coordinate 91,104 of NZ_CAHJXQ010000009.1, read as the reverse complement.
CCCGGGTGCAACGCCGGCGCGAAGGGAGCGCTCGAGTTCGCGAAGCTCGGGTACGACGTGCGCGAGATGATCGGCGGCTACGAGTACTGGGTCCGAGAGGGCTACCCGGTCGAAGACCATGACGGCATCCACCGGCGCCCGATCGATCCCCTCACGGGTGTTCCCCGCATCCGCGCACGCTCCTGACCTCGTCGAGACGGGGTTATTCACAGCCCGCGAGCGGGCCTCCGAGCCTCCGGTCTACATTCGTGGTGTGAATACCGCTCTCAACAGAAAGTCGCGCATCGCAGCGCTTCTCGCACTCATCGTGGCACTCGCCGGATGCGCGCCGACACCTGTGGCGGACCAATGGGGCACCGTCGCTGAAGCGGACTGGAGCGTGTACGGCACGCTGCTGAGTTCGCCGATGGTCGTCGAGGACGTCGTACTCGTCTACGAGGAGTCGTCGCGCACGGACAGCAGCAGCAGCATGACCGCCAGCAAGGAGCGACTGGTCGCCTACGACGTGAGCAGCGGTACGGAACTGTGGTCCCGCCGGACCGTGCCCGGCAGGACGTCGACGGGGTCGTCCCACCAGCCCGCAGTGCGAAGGTCGATGACGAGTGGCAGGTGGCGGCGCTGGTTCCCGAGCAGGAGGATGCCGGAGCATGGTCCTGGTCCCGGTTCCTCATCCTCGATGTGCGCACGGGCGAGGTGATCGACCCGGGGCTGGAGAAGACGCAGGTGTGGGCATACCGCCCCTTCGTGTGCGGAGAGAGTGAATTCTGCATCGTCGGCAACTATCCGGGCAGCCGGACAGCCTCGGACCGAGTCTTGCAGTACTCGCCCGCCGACCAGAAGCTCGCTCCCGCAACGGCGGCCGGTGCGCCCTTCATCGGCGAAGGCGAACCTCTCATCGGCGATCTGTCGATCCTGGAGACACGAGGCGTGCAGTACGGGAATGATGGGGAGATCTTGTGGACACGGCCATTCGCCGAGGTCTTCGGTCCCCGATCGTCACCGGATGCGACACTCAGCTGGAGGGACGTCGGCGACGGGTCTCTCCTGATCGCCGGATTTCCGGCCCCGAGCAGCGTCGAGTCTCACGACGGTCCGACGACCGAATCCTTGGTCAGCGGCACCGTCTCATCGATCGACAAGGAATCCGGGGAAACGGTGTGGCGCCTGGAGGGCGCTCGTCCCTGCGCCGTCGCAGACCATCACATCCGGGTCGAGGCAGACGTGATCGTGCTGTGCAGGTACGACGAAGGCACCGTCACGAGCACCCGGAACGGCACCACCGCGGGCGAGTTCGCATACGAAGACGTCGCGCAGACCATGTTCGGTATCGACGTCGGGTCAGGCGAGGAGGTCTGGTCGCTCGATCTGGGCGCCGATGCCATGAACGTCGGCGTGCCCCACGACCGGTCTGCTGGGTGGATGCCGGGGAGCCAGTGGCTGCTGGTGAGCCTCGACGGCCGTGCGCACCTGGTGGATCCTGCGACCGGCGCGACATCCGGATTGCCCGACGACGCTGTCCTGCTCTGCCGCGCGGCACAGAAGAAGATCACGCTGGAGTCGATCTGGAGCGAGCCCCTCTACTTCGAGGCGAACAAGTTCACGACGTGCGACAGCTCCGGTCGACCGTTCGAGAAGATGCCGCCATCGGTCGCGTCCCTCGCGATGTTGGGTTACGACACGTATCAGCCGGTCGTCATCGATCGAGCGAACGGCATCACTGCCTTCCTTCCGGATTCCGGCGAGTAGCTGGACGCAGCAGAACACCCCTGGCTGATGCCAGGGGCGTTCTCTTGTCTGTGCGGGCAGATCCGCGTTTCTATCGAGCGAAGTGTCCGCGGTAGTACTCGTAGACCCAGCCGACGATCGCCACAGCGAAGATCGCGACGCCGATCGGCAGCAGGAACTGGCCCACGGCCATGCCGACGAGGAAGACACCGGCGGAAGCAGCCAGCACGAGCGGCCACCACGACCACGGGCTGAACTCGCCGAGCTCCGGGTCGCCGTCGTCGATATCGGAGGTCAGGATGTCCTCCGGCAGCTCGCCGCCCTGCGCCTTGTGCGTGCGCTGCAGGTAGACGGCGACCATGGCCGACATGAACATGCCGAAGAACAGTGCGACCGTTCCGACCCACTCGACGCGCATCGCGCCGACCAGATCGGGGTACGCGATGATGTGCCACACCGTGTAAACCGTGCCGACGACGGCGAAGAACGCGGCGAGGATCCCCCCCAGAACGATGTTTGAACGCATTGCTTACTTCGCCTCTCCGCTCGCACCGGCGGTGGCCGGCTCCGGCGCTGAGACCGGGTGCTCGGCAGCCTCGGGGTGGTTCAGGTCGAACGCAGGACGCTCACTGCGGATGCGCGGGATCGACGTGAAGTTGTGACGCGGCGGCGGGCAGCTGGTCGCCCACTCGAGCGATCCGCCGTAGCCCCACGGATCGTTGACCGTGACCTTCGGCGCCTTGCGTGCCGTGATCCAGACGTTCAGGAAGAACGGCAGCATCGAGGCGCCGAGGATGATCGCACCGATCGTGGAGACCTGGTTGCCCCAGGTCCAGCCGTCAGCGGCTGAGTAGTCGGCGTAGCGGCGCACCATGCCATCGACGCCCAGCCAGTGCTGGATGAGGAAGGTCATGTGGAATCCGACGAACAGCATCCAGAAGTGCACGTAGCCGAGACGCTCGTTGAGCATCCGACCGGTCCACTTCGGCCACCAGAAGTAGAAGCCGGAGAACATCGCGAACACGACGGTTCCGAACACCACATAGTGGAAGTGTGCGACGACGAAGTAGGAGTCGCTGAGGTGGAAGTCCAGCGGCGGTGCCGCGAGGATCACACCGGTCAGACCGCCGAACACGAACGACACGAGGAAGCCGAGCGCGAACACCATGGGCGTCTCGAACGTGACCGAGCCTCGCCAGAGCGTTCCGATCCAGTTGAAGATCTTCACCCCCGTCGGGACGGCGATGAGCATCGTCATCAGCGCGAAGAACGGCAGCAGCACCGAGCCCGTGACATACATGTGGTGCGCCCACACCGCCACGGACAGCGCAGCGATGGCGATCGTCGCGTAGACCAGCGTCTTGTAGCCGAAGATCGGCTTGCGGCTGAAGACAGGGAACACCTCGGAGACGATGCCGAAGAACGGCAACGCGATGATGTACACCTCGGGGTGGCCGAAGAACCAGAACAGGTGCTGCCACAGCAGCACGCCGCCGTTCGCCGGGTCGTAGATGTGCGATCCGAGGATGCGGTCAGCAGCGGCGGCGAAGATCGCCGCGGCGAGAACCGGGAACGCCATGAGGATCAGCAAGCTCGTGATGAGCGTGTTCCACGAGAAGATCGGCATGCGCCACATGGTCATGCCCGGCGCACGCATCGTGATGATCGTGGTGATGAAGTTCACGGCACCGAGGATGGTTCCGAAACCGGACATGCCGAGTCCGACCATCCACAGGTTGCCGCCGGCGCCCGGCGAGAACGAGGCGTTCGCGAGCGGCTGGTATGCGAACCAGCCGAAGGACGCCGCACCCTGCGGGGTGAGGAAGCCGGCGATGGCGATGATCGAGCCGAAGCCGAACAGCCAGAACGCGAAGGCGTTCAGACGCGGGAACGCGACATCGGGCGCACCGAGCTGCAGCGGGAGGATCGCGTTGGCGAAGCCGGCGAACAGCGGCGTCGCGAACATGAGCAGCATGATCGTGCCGTGCATCGTGAACAGCTGGTTGTACTGCTCCTTCGTGGGGACGATCTGCATTCCCGGAGCGAACAGCTCTGCACGGATGACGAGCGCCATCACGCCGCCGAGCAGGAAGAAGAGCACCGAGGTGATCAGGTACATGTACCCGATCGTCTTGTGGTCGGTGGAGGTCAGCCACTTGACGACGATGTTGCCCTTCTCCTCCGTGCGGGAGGAGCTCAGCAGCGCGGCCTGGCGGGCCGGCATCGCGGTGGGCCGAACGCCAGCGGTCTGGCTGGGGGCCTCAGTGGTAGTCATGAGGATTACTCTCCCTCTTCTTCGGAGGCCGCTTCCGGAGCACCCGTGCCCGGGTTGTTGCTGAGGCGGTCATAGGCATCGGCGATGTCGCCGGTGTTGCCCTCGTCGCGGAGCGTCTCGATGTACGCGTCGTACTCGTCCTGCTCGACGACCTTGACGTTGAACAGCATCATCGAGTGGTACTCGCCGCAGAGCTCGGCGCACTTGCCGTCGTACTCGCCGACGCGGGTCGGGATGAAGGACCAGGAGTTGTCCTTGCCGATGTACATGTCCTTCTTGTAGAGGAAGTCGATGATCCAGAAGGAGTGGATGACGTCGCGCGACTGCAGGCTGATGTGCACCTTCTGGTCGACCGGAAGCACCAGCGTGGGCAGCTTCTCCGTGTCGACGTTGCCCTCGGCGTCGGGCTGAGCCTGGACACCCATGGTCCACACGGCGTCGGAGAGGTCGTCGTCCTCGCCGGCGTACATGAAGTCGAACGCCCACTGCTTGCCGATCGCGGTGATCTCGACGTCGGCGTCATCGCCCCACTGGGTCTCGATCTCGGCCTGATCGCGTGCCGTGAAGAAGAACATGCCCAGCACGAGGATCAGCGGGATCGCCGTGTAGAAGATCTCGATCGGCATGTTGTAGCGCATCTGGACCGGCAGACCGGTCTGGCCCTTGCGCCGACGATAGGCGATGGCGGCCCAGCCCATCAGACCCCACGTGATCAGACCCACGATGAGGAGCACGATCCAGGAGTTGACCCAGAGCGACGCGACACGGTCGGTCTGGTTCGTGGCGGCGGTGCCGTCTTCCACGAAGCCCGGGAGGAATCCGTGGAGCTCGGTGGGAGTACATCCCGCCAGGGCCACGGCTGCCGCAATTCCCACAGGAACTGCGACCCAACGAAGGCGGCGTTTCGAGGGCACGATACACCTTTCAAGATCGCGGACAGGGCGTACCCCAGTCTAGGGCAAGCTCACACCTGATTCATGCCAACCACGCAGGCTGGGCACGGCTGATGTTCAGTGGAAGCTGTCGCCGCAGGCGCAGCTTCCGGCTGCGTTCGGGTTGTCGATCGTGAAGCCCTGCTCCGAGATCGTGTCCTTGAAATCGATCGCCGCGCCGTCCAGATACGGCACGCTCATGTTGTCGACGATGACCTCGACGCCGTCGAAGTCGACGGTCTCGTCGCCGTCGAGGTAGCGCTCGTCGAAGTACAGCTGGTAGATGAGCCCGGAGCATCCGCCCGGCTGCACGGCGACGCGCAGACGGAGGTCGTCACGGCCCTCCTGCTCGAGAAGGTTCTTCACCTTCGTGGCTGCGGCGTCGGTGAGGGTGACGCCGTGGGCGGCCTTGGTCTCAGGGGTGGTGATGGTGTCGCTCATGTCGCTCCTTGTGACACGCCGCGCACGCGCGCGACTGACTCTGCTACGGCGATTCTACCGCCGAGGGACCGGGGAGGGCCCTGGTTGGTCACCGAGCTGCGGCGTTCATCCTCGCCAGCAGCAGCGCTTCGGTGCCGATGGCGTGGCGGAACGTATCCAGGTGCAGGGATTCGTTCGGGCTGTGCGCCCGCGAGTGCGGGTCTTCGACGCCGGTGACGAGGATCTGCGCCTCGGGGAACTCCCTGACGAGGTCGGCGATGAACGGGATCGATCCGCCGACGCCGAGGTCGACCGGCTCCACCCCGTATCCGTCGGCCATCGCCTGCCGGGCAAGACCCACGGCCCACCCGCTCGTGTCGACGAGGAAGCCATTGCCGAGGTCGAGATCCGAGAAGGCGAGCTCCGCGCCGTACGGTGCATGCGCGCGCAGGTGCTCCTCGAGAGCGGTGTAGGCCTCCTCCCCTGTCTGACCGGGCGCGACGCGAGCGCTGATGACCACGGTCACCTCGGGGAGCAGGGTGTTGGATGCCGACTCCACACTCGTGGCGTCGATGCCGATGACCGTGACGGACGGCTTGTTCCAGATCCGGCTGAGGATGCTGTCGCGACCGATCGGCGTCGTATCGGGCAGGAGCCCCGCCTCGTCGCGGAGCGTCTCCTCGGTGTACTCGGGAGTCGGCGCGTCGCGCTCGGTCATCCCCTCGACAGCGACGGCCCCGTCCTCGTCCCACAGCGTGGAGAGCAGCCGCACGGTCGCCATCATGGCGTCGGGCACGGCGCCGCCGAACATCCCGGAGTGCGAGGCGTGGTCGAGAGTGCGCACCTTCAGCGTGAACCGCGCATTGCCGCGCAGCGACACGGTCAGTCCCGGCGTCGCCGAGTCCCAGTTGCCCGAGTCGGCGACGACGATGGCATCCGCACGCAGCGCGCCGGCGTTGTCGCTGAGGAACTGCGCGAACGAGCGGGAGCCGTATTCCTCCTCCCCCTCGATGAACAGCGACACACCGAGGTCGAGGTCGTCGCCGAGCACTTCGCGCACAGCGCGCAGAGACGCGATGTGCGTCATGATCCCGGCCTTGTCGTCCGCTGCGCCGCGCCCGTAGAGTCGCCCGTCACGGACCGTCGGCTCGAACGGCGGCGTCTCCCACAGCGCATCGTCGCCCGGAGGCTGCACGTCGTGGTGCGCGTAGAGCAGGATCGTCGGCTTGCCGCCCCGGGCAGCGCGGGTGGCGAGCACCGCCGGCTGCCCGAACTCGTCGGTGCCGGGGATCGCCGCTCGCAGGACGCGCACCTCGTCGAAGACGCCCGTGCCCTCGGCGAGCTCCGCCACGCGCTCGGCGCTGCGCTGGAGCTGGGTCTGGTCGAAGGACGGCCAGGCGATGCCGGGGATTCGCACGAGATCGCCGAGATCGGCGAGTGCACCGGGGATCCCGAGTGCCACGGCTTCGGCGACGGCGGACTCGACAGACGGGCCGGTTTCGGACTGTTCGGAGCTGGGAGCGTGCTCTGCGGTCATGCGAGTAATCTTAAGGCTTCACCCCGTTTCGAGCCGAGGAGCCCCGTGGCCGCTAGCACCCCATCGACGAACGACGAGTCCGCCGAGACGCCGGCGGTCGGCAAGGGTCGGCCGACCCCGAGCCGCGCCGAGCAGGTCGCTGCTCGCCGTCGCCCGCTGGTCGCGAACACGAAGGAGGCGAAGGCCGCCGCACGCGTCCAGCTGCGCGAGCAGCGCGAGCGCGCGCAGGCCGGTATGGCCGCCGGTGAGGACAAGTACCTCCCGCCGCGCGACAAGGGCCCCCAGCGGCGCTGGGTCCGCGACTACGTGGATGCCGGGTGGCACGCGTCCGAGTGGGTCATGGCGCTGATGGTGATCGTGATCCTCATCTCCCTCGTGCCGAACCCCACGTTCTCGTTCTACGCGTTCGTCGGCCTGTGGGCCTTCATCATCATCGCCGTGCTCGACATGGTGCTCCTCGCCGCCCGCGTCAAGAAGAAGGCGGCGGTGAAGTTCGGAAAGGACCGGCTCGAGAAGGGCCTCGGCTGGTATGCGGCGATGCGGTCGCTGCAGATGCGCTTCATGCGCCTGCCGAAGCCTCAGGTCAAGCGCGGCCAGTACCCCGCCTGAGTCCGCGATTGATCTGACGCGCCCACAGCGGGCCGCGGTACAGGAACGCCGTGTACCCCTGGACCAGCGTGGCACCCGCATCCAGACGTTCCTGAACGTCGGATGCCGTCTCCACTCCCCCGACGGAGATCACGCAGAAGCCGTCGGGAACCGCCGCACGCACGACGCGGAGCACCTGCAGGGAACGCTCGCGCAGCGGTGCACCCGAGAGTCCGCCCGCTCCGGCAGCCTCGACGACGTCCGCCGGAGTGCTCAACCCCTCACGACCGATCGTCGTGTTGTGGGCGATGATGCCGTCGAGCCCCTCGGCGACGGCGAGGCGCGCGATCGCGGCGATCTCGTCATCGGGCAGATCGGGTGCGATCTTGACGAGCAGTGGTGTGGTGCCGGCGGCATCCTTCACCGCACGGAGCAGGGGCGCGAGAGTCTCGACGGCCTGCAGACCCCGCAGGCCCGGTGTATTGGGCGACGAGACGTTGACGGCGAGATAGTCCGCGAGGGGCGCGAGCCGGGTGGCGCTGGCGACGTAGTCGGCCGTGGCGTTGTCGACGTCGACGACCCTGCTCTTGCCGATGTTCACGCCGACGACCGTCGCAGGGCGCCGACGGCGCAGCCTCGTCAGGCGCTTCGCCGCGGCATCCGCACCGGCGTTGTTGAAGCCCATTCGGTTGATGACTGCACGATCGGGAACGAGACGGAACAGCCGGGGCTTGGGGTTGCCGTCCTGCGGGATGGCCGTGACCGTGCCGATCTCGACGTGTCCGAAGCCGAGGGCTGCGAGTCCGCGCACACCGACGGCGTTCTTGTCGAATCCGGCGGCGACGCCGAACGGCGAGTCGAACGTGAGTCCCAGCGCCTCGACGCGCTGATCCGAGCTCGGTGCGCACAGCGCCCGCGTCGCCCAGGAGAACGGCGGCACGCCGAGCACGCGGATCACGGCCATGCCGGCGTGGTGGGCGAACTCCGGATCGAAGCGCGAGAGGACGGTGCGGAAGAGGAGGGGATACATCCCTGCCAGATTACCCGTCGGCTCCGGCCTGCTCCGACCCTGCGTGGTCGGCCCGCAGCTCGCCGATCGCGGTCTCGAAGTCCTCGAGGGAGTCGAACGCCTGATAGACGCTGGCGAAGCGCAGATAGGCGACCTCGTCGAGATCGCGCAGGGGCCCGAGGATCGCCAGGCCGATCTCGTTGGCGTCCAGCTGCGAGACGCCGGTCTGGCGGACGGCCTCCTCGACCCGCTGGGCGAGGACCGCGAGATCCGCCTCGGTCACCGGCCGCCCCTGGCACGCCTTGCGCACGCCGGAGATCACCTTGTCACGACTGAACGGCTCCATGACGCCGCTGCGCTTGATGACGCTGAGACTGGCCGTCTCGGTCGTCGTGAACCGGCCTCCGCACTCCGGGCACTGCCGGCGCCTGCGGATCGACAGTCCGTCATCGCTGGTGCGCGAGTCGATCACGCGGGAGTCGGGGTGTCGGCAGAACGGGCAGTGCATGGTGTTACAGCGTAGCCGCTGCGTCGTCGCCTTCCTGGAAGCGCGCTTCGATCGCCTCGCCGTGCGCCGGGAGGACCTCGGCGTTCGCGAGCGCGACGACCCCGGCGCGGACCTCGGCGAGGGCCGCGTGATCATAGGAGATGACCTGCTGCGGGCGCAGGAAGGTGTAGGCGCCGAGACCCGGCGCGTAGCGCGCCTGGCCTCCGGTGGGCAGCACGTGATTGCTGCCGGCCATGTAGTCGCCGAGGCTGACCGGAGTCTGGTCGCCCACGAAGATCGCGCCGGCGCTCGTGAACGCGGCTGCCGCCTCCTCGGCATCCTCGAGGTGCAGTTCGAGGTGCTCCGGAGCGTAGGCGTTGCTGAAGGCCGTGGCCATCGCGCGGTCGTCGACGAGGACGATCGCCGACTGCTCCCCGTTCAGCGAGACGCCGACGCGTTCGGCGTGCCTGGTGGATGCCGCGAGTCGCTCCGCCTCGGCGGCGACGCACTCGGCGAGGTCCGCGTCGTCGGTGACGAGCACAGCCGAGGCCTGCTCGTCGTGCTCGGCCTGGCTGACGAGGTCGGCGGCGATGAGGCGCGCGTCGGCGGTGCGGTCGGCCACGACGAGGATCTCGGTCGCACCGGCCTCGGAGTCGGTCCCGACGACGCCCGCGACGGCGCGCTTGGCGGAGGCGACGTAGTTGTTGCCTGGTCCGGACACCACGTCGACCGGGTCGAGATCGAGGTCCGCCACGCCGTGGGCGAAGGCGCCGATGGCTCCTGCCCCGCCCATCGCATACACCTCGGTGATGCCGAGAAGGCCCGCCGCGGCCAGGATCACCGGGTGGATCCGACCGTCCTGATCCTGCTGCGGAGGCGAGGCGAGGGCGATCTGCTGGACCCCTGCCACCTGCGCGGGGACGACGTTCATGATGACGCTCGACGGGTATACGGCCTTGCCGCCGGGGATGTACACGCCGACGCGGCCGACCGGCTGCCAGCGCTGCGTGATCTGCGCTCCGCGGCCGATCCGGGTGACTCGGGACTCGGGAACCTGGGCGGCGGATGCCTGTCGCACGCGGTTGATCGCCTCGTCGAGTGCTGTGCGGATCTCGGGCGTCAGCGCGGCGACGGCATCCTGGATGTGCTCGGCCGGCACGCGGATCTCGTGCCCGGTGACCCGGTCGAACTTCTCCGCTTGCGCGCGCAGGGCCGCCTCGCCCTGTGTGCGGACGTCCTCGACGATCCGCGCCGCGGTCTCGAGCGCTTCCGCGCGCGCCTGGGCGGCGCGCGGCACGGCGGCGAGCATGTCCGCAGGCGAGAGCTCGCGCCCCCGCAGATCGATGGTGCGCACGTCAGCCCTTCGTGATGTCTGCGATGTCGTGCAGGAAGCCGATCCGGCCGTCGTCGTGCCTCACGACGTAAGCGCCGCCGCGATCCTCGATGACGAGGGCCCACGCGTCCGGACCGATGCGGAACAGCGGCTCTCCCCGCTCGTCGAACACGTCGCGTTCGGTCGGAGCCAGCGCCCAGAACGGCTGGAGCTGCTCCGGCTCCGGTGCATCCGACTGATCGGTCGCGGTGCGGGCGTACCCGGGGACGTAGTCGTCGTCGAGCTGCGGCGATGACCCGGGCTCGCCTCCGGCCGCGTGATCGGTCAGCGAGATGCTCGCAGCGGGCTCTTCCCGCTCGTGCGTGACCTCGTCGAAGTCGACGTCGTCCAAGAGCTCGGCGATCACGGCATCCGCCTCATCGTCATCGTCGTCATCCAGGGTGATCGCGTTCGCGCGGGTGCGGTCGGCCGGCTCGTCGTCGCCCGGCGCGACCGGTGCAGCCGCGACTGCGGCGGGCTCCGGGCGGGTGTGCGGTGCGACGGGGCGGGCCGGGTTCGCGTTGCGGTGGGCGAGAGTGATGAGCCGTCCACGGAAATCATCGCGGATGCCGGGGATGAAGGGGGCGAAGACGGTGAGCAGGACGAGGGCCAGAGCAAGAACCAGCTCGGCGATGACCACCCAGCTGAAGACGTGGTCCCCAGGCAGCAGGACCGCGGAGAGCATCGCCCACGTGCGATCCGCCCAGTAGACCGCCGCGACGGCGAAGGCGACGGAGGCGAACTGGTCGACGCCCAGCGACCCGACGCGCCGGATGCCCTCCGGCGAGAACCTGCGCAGCACGAGGAGGAAGGCGGCCGCCGTCGGCAGACCAACCGGCAGCAGCCAGGAGATCCCCTGATTCCAGATCGATCCCGCGCCGAGCTCCGCGTACAGCGGGAAGAACGACACGACGAGCATGAGCGCCCACGCGATCACGATGAGCAGCTCGCGCAGGGTGAAGCCGAGGATGCCGTGCTGGGGCACGATCTGTTCGGCGTAGAGCACGCCATCGTCCTCGGAGAACAGCTCTTCAGGTGCGTCCGTACTCATGAGTCCCTACCCTACCCGAGGCCGCCGAGTCCCACCCGGGGCAGACCTGCCCGTCCGGGCTGCCCGACTCACCCGAGACAGGCGGGGCCGAGCAACGACTTGAGGTCGCCGAACAGGTCGGCGGACACCTTGACGGGCATCGGCACGTCGAACACTTTCGCCGTCTGTCCGCGGTGCACCCGGAGGATCACCTCGGTCTCGCCGTTGTGCCGGCGGAGGACCTCGGCGAGCTCGTTCATGACGTGCTCGGTCGCGCGCTGCTCGGCGAGGAGCAGCGACAGCGGACCTGCCGCGTCGAACGAGCCGACGTCGGGTGCGAACGCCGACTGCGCGTGCAGGTTGAGGCCGTCATCGCGCCGCGACACACGACCGCGGACCGCGAGGATCGCGTCCTGCTGCAGCACGTGCTGGAACTCGGTGTATGTCTTGCCCATGAACATGATCGTGACCTCGCCGTTGAAGTCCTCGACTGTGATCATGCCGTACGGGTTGCCGCTGGCCTTGGCAACGCGGTGCTGCACGCTCGTCACGAGACCCGCGACCGTGACCTGGTCGCCGTCCTGCAGGTCTTCCGACGCGAGCAGGTTGTGGATCGAGATCGACGCGTGCTTCGCGAGCGGCACCTCGAGGCCCGCGAGCGGATGGTCGGAGACGTACAGGCCGAGCATCTCGCGCTCGAAGGCGAGCTTGTCCTTCTTGGTCCACTCGGGACGGTCGGGGACCTTGGCGGGCGGCGCATCCTCGTGCTCGTCGTACAGGCTGTCGAAATCGAATCCGATCGCGCCCTGGGCCTCGTTGCGCTTCTGGTCGACGGCGGCCTCCGTCGCGTCCTCATGGATCTCCATGAGCGCTCGGCGCGTGTCGCCCATCGAGTCGAACGCGCCCGCCTTGATCAGAGACTCGACGGTGCGCTTGTTCGAGACGTGCAGCGGCACCTTCTTGAGGAAATCGTGGAAGGACGCGAAATTCTCTTTCTCGCGCGACGTCACGATGCCGTCGACGACGTTGCTGCCGACGTTGCGCACCGCACCGAGCCCGAAGCGGATGTCCTCGCCGACGGCGGCGAAGAAGTTGATCGACTCGCGGACGTCGGGCGGGAGCACCCGGATGCCCATGCGACGGCACTCGTTGAGGTAGATCGCCATCTTGTCCTTGGAGTCGCCGACGCTCGTGAGCAGAGCCGCCATGTACTCGGCGGGGTAGTGCGCCTTGAGGTAGGCCGTCCAGTACGAGACGAGGCCGTAGGCGGCCGAGTGCGCTTTGTTGAAGGCGTAGTCGGAGAAGGGCAGCAGGATGTCCCACAGGGCCTTGATCGCAGCCTCGCCGTAACCGCGCTCCTTCATGCCGCCCGAGAAGCCCTCGTACTGCTTGTCGAGCTCGGACTTCTTCTTCTTGCCCATGGCGCGGCGCAGGATGTCTGCTTGACCGAGGCTGAAGCCGGCGACCTTCTGCGCGATCGCCATGACCTGCTCCTGATAGATGATCAGGCCGTACGACTCCTCGAGGATGTCGGCGAGCGGCTCAGCGAGTTCGGGATGGATCGGCGAGATCTCCTGGTGGCCGTTCTTGCGCAGCGCGTAGTTCGTGTGCGAGTTCGCACCCATCGGACCCGGGCGGTACAGGGCGATGAGGGCCGAGATGTCGCCGAAGTTGTCGGGCTTCATCAGGCGCATCAGCGAGCGCAGCGGCGGGCTGTCGAGCTGGAAGACGCCGAGCGTGTCGCCACGGGCGAGCAGGTCGTACACGGCGCGGTCGTCGAGCTCGAGGTGCTCGAGGTCGACCTCCTCGCCGCGGTTCATGCGGATGTTGTCGAGGGCGTCCGAGATGATCGTGAGGTTCCGCAGCCCCAGGAAGTCCATCTTGATGAGGCCGAGCGACTCGCACGACGGGTAGTCGAACTGCGTGACGATCTGACCGTCCTGCTCGCGGCGCATGATCGGGATGATGTCGAGCAGAGGCTCGGACGACATGATGACGCCGGCCGCGTGCACACCCCACTGACGCTTCAGCCCCTCGAGACCGAGCGCGCGGTCGAACACCGTCTTCGCCTCGGGATCGGTCTCGATGAGGGCGCGGAACTCGCTGGCCTCCTTGTAGCGCGGGTGCGCCGAGTCGAACATGCCGTCCAGCGGCATGTCCTTGCCCATCACGGCCGGGGGCATGGCCTTGGTCAGGCGCTCCCCCATGCTGAAGGGGAAGCCGAGGACGCGGCCGGCATCCTTGAGCGCCTGCTTCGACTTGATGGTGCCGTAGGTGACGATCTGCGCGACGCGCTCGGATCCGTACTTCTCGGTGACGTACTCGATGACCTCGCCGCGGCGACGGTCGTCGAAGTCGACGTCGAAGTCGGGCATGGAGACGCGGTCGGGGTTGAGGAAGCGCTCGAAGATCAGGCCGTGCTCGAGGGGGTCGAGATCGGTGATCTTCATGGCGTACGCGACCATGGAACCGGCACCGGAGCCGCGCCCGGGGCCCACGCGGATGCCGTGGTCCTTGGCCCAGTTGATGAAGTCGGCGACGACGAGGAAGTAGCCGGGGAAGCCCATCTGCAGGATGATCCCGACCTCGTACTCGGCTTGCTTGCGGACCTTGTCGGGGATGCCGTTCGGGTACCGGTAGTGCAGCCCCGCCTCGACCTCCTTGATGAGCCAGCTGTCCTCGGTCTCGCCGTCGGGCACCGGGAAGCGGGGCATGTAGTTCGCCGAGGTGTTGAACTCGACCTCGCACCGCTCGGCGATGAGCAGGGTGTTGTCGCAGGCCTCAGGGTGGTCGCGGAAGAGCTGGCGCATCTCCTGCGCCGTCTTGATGTAGTAGCCGTCGCCGTCGAACTTGAAGCGGTTCGGGTCGTCCATGGTCGACCCGGACTGCACGCACAGCAGCGCCGCGTGCGCGTCGGCCTCGTGCTGGTGCGTGTAGTGCGAGTCGTTCGTCGCCACCAGCGGGATGCCGAGGTCCTTGGAGATCTTCAGCAGGTCGCTGATCACGCGCCGTTCGATCGACAGACCGTGGTCCATGATCTCGGCGAAGTAGTTCTCCTTGCCGAAGATGTCCTGGAACTCCGCCGCCGCGGCGCGCGCCGCATCGTACTGACCGAGGCGGAGCCTGGTCTGGATCTCGCCCGACGGGCAGCCGGTCGTCGCGATCAGGCCCTTCGAGTACTGCTGCAGAAGTTCGCGGTCCATGCGGGGCTTGAAGTAGTAGCCCTCGATGCTCGAGAGCGAGCTCAACCGGAAGAGGTTGTGCATGCCCTCCGTGGTCTGGCTCCACATCGTGGTGTGCGTGTAGGCGCCGGAGCCCGAGACGTCGTCGCTCTTCTGGTCGGGTGAACCCCACGCGACGCGGGACTTGTCGCTGCGGTGCGTGCCAGGGGTCACATAGGCCTCGAGCCCGACGATCGGCTTGACCCCGGCGTTCTTCGCCGCGTTGTAGAACTCGAAGGCCGCGAAGGTGTTGCCGTGATCGGTGACGGCGATCGCCGGCATGCCGTAATCGGCGGCCGCCTGCGTCATCGCGTTGATCTTCGCAGCACCGTCCAGCATCGAGTACTCGCTGTGAACGTGAAGATGTACGAAGGAGTCGGATGCCACGATTCGAGTCTACGTCGGGGTACCTACACCGGCATCCGGACGGGCCGTGCTCGGGCGCCGTCCGGATGCCGCCGCCTGCGAGAGCTCGTTCTGAGATCAGGCGTCGCCGCGCAGCACGTCCAGCGCGTGCACGAAGTCCGCAGGGTACGGCGACTCGAACTGCACCCACTCCCCCGTCGTCGGGTGCGTGAACGCGAGCCTTTGCGCGTGCAGCCACTGCCGGGTGAGCCCGAGCCTGGCCGACAGTGTGGGGTCGGCGCCGTACAGCGGGTCGCCGACGCAGGGATGCCGGTGCGCGGCCATGTGCACGCGGATCTGATGCGTGCGTCCCGTTTCGAGGTGGATCTCCAGCAGCGAGGCTCCGGGGAACGCCTCGAGCGTCTCGTAGTGCGTCACGGACGGCTTGCCGTCGGGGACGACCGCGAACTTCCACGAGTGGTTGGGATGGCGCCCGATCGGTGCGTCGATCGTGCCCGCCAGCGGGTCGGGATGCCCCTGCACCACGGCGTGATAGATCTTCTCGACCGTGCGCACCTTGAAGGCGTGCTTGAGGGCGCTGTAGGCCGACTCGGACTTCGCGACGACCATCAGTCCGCTGGTTCCGACGTCGAGCCGGTGGACGATACCCGCGCGCTCTGCGGCGCCGCTGGTCGCGATGCGGAAACCGGCGCCGGCGAGAGCGCCGAGCACAGTCGGGCCGTCCCACCCGAGCGACGGGTGCGCTGCCACACCGGTGGGCTTGTCGATCACGACCATGTCATCGTCGTCGTAGACGATGCCGAGCTCCGGCACCTCGACGGGGACGATCGTCGGCTCCTGCTTGGGCGCCCACTCGACCTCCAGCCACGACCCGCCGCGCAGCCGATCCGACTTGTCCAGCACCGCGCCATCGAGGCGGACGCCGCCCGCGGCGGCGACCTCAGCGGCGAAGGTGCGCGAGAATCCGAGCATCTTGGCCAGCGCTGCATCCACGCGCGTCCCGTCGAGCCCGTCCGGGACGGGTAGCGATCGCGACTCCACGATCAGGCTTCTCTCTGGGCGACCTCGGGCTCGCCGTCGCCCGAACCTGCGGCATCCGCCGACTCGACGTGATCCTTCTCGCGCGTGCCGTCGAACCGGATGCCGAGGACGACCAGCAGCGCCACGGTGATCATGCCGCAGACGATGAAGATGTCGGCGACGTTGAAGATCGCGGGCATCATCCACGGCATGGAGATCATGTCGACGACGTGGCCCACGGCGAACCCGGGCTCGCGGAAGAAGCGATCCGTGAGATTGCCGAGCACCCCGCCGAGGAGGCTCCCGAGCACGACAGCCCAGATCCGCGATCGCAGGTCGAAAGCCTTCCAGATGATCACGACGGCGACGACGGACAGCGCGATCGTGAAGATCCAGGTGTAGTCGGAGCCGATCGAGAACGCCGCGCCGGGGTTGCGCACGAAGTACAGCTGGAGGAACTCGCCCAGCACCGGCACGACTTCGTGCAGCGGCAGGTGCTCGACGGTGAGGTGCTTCACGAACTGATCGGCGGCCAGCACCAGTGCCGCGAGTATCGCGACGATGATGCCGGCCGCCGAGCGACGAAGGGGACGGCGTTCAGCCAAAGGGCTGACCTACAGTCCGATCGCAGAGACCGGGGTGGAGTCCGTCGTGTTCGACTTCTCGTCGAGGTCGCGGAGCTGGCCCTCGATGTAGCTGCGCAGCTGCGTGCGGTAGTCGCGCTCGAAGTTGCGCAGCTCGGTGATGCGCGCCTCGAGGGCGTTGCGCTCGCGCTCGAGGCGTGCCGACTCTTCGCGCTGCTTGGCCTGTGCCTCGGTGCGGATGCGCTCGACCTCGGACTCGGCCTCGGAGATGAGCTGCTTCTTCTTCGACTCGCCCTCGGCGACGTGCTCGTCGTGCAGGCGCTGGGCCAGCTCGATGATGCCGGCCGTCGCGGAGGTGGACCCTGCGGCGGCGGCCGGAGCCGCAGGAGCTGCCGCGACCGGTGCGGGGACCTCGTCGACGACGGCGGAAGCGGGCTCCTCGCCCTTCGCCTCGGCTGCCGGCTTCTCGCCGGACTCGTATGCGGCGAGCTTCGCCTTCAGCTCGGCGTTCTCGTCGAGCGTCTTGCGCCACTCGACGACGATCTCGTCGAGGAAGTCGTCGACCTCGTCCGGGTCGAAGCCGTCCTTGAATCGGACGTGCTGGAACTGCTTGGTGACGACGTCATCCGGGGTCAGTGCCATTTTCTCGGCTCCTCTTTCGATGAGTTCTGCTGCCAGTGTCTGAAGCATGGCTTGTGTGGATCCGGCGCGTACCCGGGGCGCGCACCTCCGTGCAAGCATAGCCCCCGATCAGATGAACTGCCTCACGATGGCCATGAGGATGAGCACGGCGAGGATCGTGAACGTGAAGCCGAAATCCAGTGACAGCGTGCCGATGCGCAGCGGAGGGATGAAGCGCCGGAAGAGACGGATCGGGGGGTCGGTGACCGTGTAGACGACCTCAGCCGCCACGAGGCCGGCGCCCTGGGGCCGCCATTCGCGGTTGAACAGCGGAATGTAATCCAGGATGAGCCTCGCGAACAGCACGAAGATGTAGATCAGCAGGACCAGATGGACGATCGAGGCGATCCAGGAGAGCGCGGCCACGGATCAGGAGTGGTCGAAACCCGCGGATTCCGGGTCTGCGCTGGCGATGCCACCGTGCCCGGAGACGGCGATGTTCTCGGGCGAGAGCAGGAACACCTTGCTCGTGACGCGCTCGATGCGCCCGTAGAGGCCGAGCGAGAGTCCGCTCGCGAAGTCGATGAGGCGACGCGCGTCGGCGTCGGACATCTGAGAGAGGTTGATGATGACCGGCACGCCCTCGCGGAAGCTCTCGGCGATCAGCTGCGCGTCGCGGTACTGCTTGGGGTGCACGGTGAGGATCTCGTTGACAGCGCCGGCGGAGGGCTGCTTCACGGCGACCGGGCGGCGCAGCGGGGTCACGGGCGCGGCGACGACCTCTTCGTGGTCGCGATCGCGCTCGCGGTGGGCGCGTGCGGGAGCCGCCTGCTCTTCGTAGGCTTCTTCCTCATCGGCCAGGCCCAGGTACACCATGGTCTTCTTCAGCGGGTTTCCCATCGTGTCCTCCGTGTTCGACGTGGGCTGATCTGTTTCGAGGTTAACCCCGGTCAGGCCGGGGTCCGGTTATTGCCGACCCGATCCGCAGGTGTGTCGCACCTGCCGCGATCGCCTCGGCGAAGTCGCCGGTCATTCCGGCGGAGATCCAGGTGGCATCCGGCTCGAGCGCGCGCACCGCTGCGGCGATGCCGTGCAGTCTTTCGAAGGCCGGGGCCGGGTTCTCGTCGAGCGGAGCGACGCCCATGACGCCGCGCAGTCGCAGCGAGGGCAGCGTGAGGACGTGCTCCGCCAGGCGCTCGACATCGGCGGGCGCGACGCCCCCGCGGCCGGTGTCGTCGGTGAGATTCACCTGCACGAGGACGTCCAGCACGTCATCGTCATCCGCCGCCCCGTGCAGGGCGTCGGCGAGCTTGACGCGGTCGACCGAGTGCACGGCATCCGCGCCGCGGCGGATCGCCGCCGCCTTGTTCGTCTGCGCCTGCCCGATGAAGTGCCAGCGCAGTCCGTCCAGCGCTGCCTCGGCGCGCTTGGCCGTGAGCTCCTGCTGCCGGTTCTCGCCCACGTCGCGCACGCCGAGCGCGTGCAGCTCGTGGACGAGGGACGCCGGATGGAACTTCGTCACCACGATCCGGGTGATCCCGGCCGGGTCGCGCCCGGCCAGACGCGCGGCGTCGGCGATTCGCGCATCGATCGCCGACAGCCGCGCGGAGAGGCTCACTTCAGGAACTCGGGGATGTCGATGTCGTCGTCCGCGAAGGCCGGCTCGAGGCTCGTGGTCGGGATGCGCGGCGCCGGCTGCGTCGCGGCGGGCTCGGCAGTCTGCGCCTCGGTCTCGTCGTCGGACAGCGTCACCTCGGGCAGGGAAGCCGGCTCCGGGCGCGAGACGACCATCGGGTCCAGGCGCAGCGACGGCTCGCCGCCGTCGAAGCCTGCCGCGATGACGGTGACGCGCACCTCGTCGCCGAGCGTGTCGTCGATGACGGTACCGAAGATGATGTTGGCCTCGGGGTGCGCGGCCTCCTTGACGAGGTCCGCAGCGTCGTGGATCTCGAAGATGCCGAGGTTCGATCCACCCTGGATCGACAGCAGCACGCCGTGCGCTCCTTCGATGGATGCTTCGAGCAGCGGGGACTCGACCGCGAGCTCGGCGGCCTTGATGGCGCGGTCGGCGCCACGGGCGGAGCCGATGCCCATGAGGGCGGAACCCGCTCCCTGCATGACCGACTTGACGTCGGCGAAGTCGAGGTTGATGAGGCCGGGCGTGGTGATGAGGTCGGTGATGCCCTGCACACCGGCAAGGAGCACCTGGTCGGCCGTGGCGAACGCCTCGATCATCGAGATGCCGCGGTCGCTGATCTCGAGCAGTCGGTCGTTCGGCACGACGATGAGGGTGTCGACCTCTTCCTTGAGCTTCGCGACGCCGGCCTCGGCCTGGCTCTGGCGGCGACGGCCCTCGAACGAGAACGGCTTGGTGACCACACCGATGGTCAGCGCGCCGATCGACTTCGCGATGCGGGCGACGACCGGTGCGCCGCCGGTTCCGGTGCCACCGCCCTCGCCGGCGGTCACGAAGACCATGTCGGCGCCGGTCAGTGCCTGCTCGATCTCCTCCGCGTGGTCCTCGGCGGCGCGACGGCCGACCTCGGGGTCGGCGCCGGCGCCGAGTCCGCGGGTGAGCTCGCGCCCGACGTCGAGCTTGACGTCGGCGTCGCTCATCAGCAACGCCTGGGCGTCGGTGTTGACGGCGATGAACTCGACGCCGCGCAGGCCGAGTTCGATCATGCGGTTGACGGCGTTGACGCCGCCACCGCCGACGCCGACGACCTTGATCACGGCGAGGTAGTTCTGGTTCTGGCTCATGGCCGGCCTCCGATTGTCGAGCCTGGAAAGAATGTGAACCTTAAACCTCAACTAGAGGTGTAAAGTATTTCCCGGTATTGCGTTCTCTTGATCGAAGGTAAGCGCCGTTCCCGCGCGCGCGGGCAGCGACACGGGCGTGTCGCGCGTTTCCCCTCGCAAACGAGCGGATCGGGACGTCAGCCGACGACCGGCACCTGCGGGGACGAGACATCGATGCTGCGGGCGTCGGGCTTGGCGACGAGGACGCTGCTGAGGGTGACGCTCTTGAGGACGGAGTCCTCGGAGCTCCCCCACACGACGGTGAGGCCGGTGGACAGCTTCAGCGTCACGTCGTCCAGCGTGCCGGCGGTGACCTCGGTCAGCTGCGCCCGCAGCTCGTCGGGCAGAGAGCGGACGACGAGTCCTGCGGCCTCGAAGACGTCCGACCCCGGGCCACCCTCGACATGCAGGATCGGCTGCCCGTCCGGCACCTGCTCGGTCGTGCTCAACGCGACGCCGGCGGCATCCACGAGCGTGTACCCGGCATCCGACTCGACGACGCCGATCGGTGTGCGCTCGACGATCCGCACGGTGAGGTCATGCGGAGGCTTCGCCTCGAGTGCGTAGGTCTCGATGAGCGGGAACGCCAGCAGAGCCGCCTTGACCTCGCTGTCGTCGACGAGGGCGAGAGGCCGGCCGATCTGGTCGGACAGCGCGGCCTCGACGGTCGCCGCATCGAGTCTGGAGGCGCCGGCGACCGTGATCCGCTCGACGGCGAACAACGGGCTGTACGCGGCGATGACGCTCCCGCCGATGAGGAGCACGACCGCGCCGAGGGCGCCGAGCCACACCATTCGCCGGCGACGCGACCGCTGCGTGAACCGCCTGATCTCGGCGCGCAGGCGCTTGCGGCGCGCACGGGCGGCCTTCCAGACGTCGCGTGCGGTGAGCCCTTCCAGGCTCTCCCGTTCGTCGAACGCATCCGGGTCGCTGTGCTCATCCACCCGGTCGGGCATCCTCTGCTCTGCGCCCGCATCCCCGGCATGCAGGTCGGCCCGTTCGCGCGACGCACTGGGGCGGCGGGGCCGCGCCGGAGCGGACTGCGCCTCCTCCGGCGGAGTCGGAAGCGGGGCCGGGCGACGCACGGGTCAGCCTTCTGCGTTCTGCCGCAGCGCCTCGAGCACCTGCGGGATGATCAGGTAGACGTTGCCGCAGCCCAGGGTGATCACGTAGTCGCCCTCGCGGGCGATCGAGGCGGCGTACTCCGCCGCCTGCTGCCAGTCGGGCACGTAGTGCACGTGCCCCTGGTCGGCGAATGCCCCGCTGACGAGTTCTCCGGTGACGCCGGGGACGGGGTCCTCGCGGGCGCCGTAGACGTCGAGCATGACCGTGTGATCCGCGTGCGTTTCGAGAACCTCGGCGAACTCCCGGTACATGTGCTGGGTGCGGGAGTACGTATGCGGCTGCTGGATCGCGATGATGCGTCCGTCGCCGACGACGCCGCGCGCAGCCTCGAGCGCCGCCTTCACCTCGGTGGGGTGATGGGCGTAGTCGTCGAACACGCTGACGCCGCGCTCGACGCCGTGCAGCTCGAACCGGCGGACGGTCCCGGCGAACCCCTCCACTGCGCGCACGGCGTCGACCAGCCCGTAGCCGAGCGAGAGGAGGACGGCGACCGCGCCGGCGGCGTTGATCGCGTTGTGGACCCCGGCGACGGCGAGCTGCATGCGCTCGGTCTCTCCCCCGCGTGCGATGGTCGCCGCGACGGGACCCGTGGCAGAGATCTCCGTGAGGCGCACATCTGCGCCCTCGGCGGTGCCGAACGTGATGACGTTCGGGTGCGAGAGGCCTGCTGCGACGCGCAGCGCTCCCGGATCGTCGCTCGAGATCACGACCGCTTCGGTGGCGGCATCCGCGAATCGGATGAACGCGTCGTGGAACGCCTCGTCGGATCCGTAGTGGTCGAGGTGATCGGGGTCGACGTTCGTGATCAGCGCGATGGCCGTGTCGTAGAGCAGGAAGGTGCCGTCCGACTCGTCGGCCTCGACGACGAACAGGTCGTCCGCCCCGGAGGCGCTCGAAGTCCCGAGCTGCTCGATGACACCGCCGTTGACGAAGTTCGGATCGGCGCCGAGCGCCTGCAGCGCCGTGACGATCATGCCGGTCGAGGTCGTCTTGCCGTGGGCGCCCGCAACGGAGACGAGCCGGCGCCCTCCGATCAGCCAGTGCAGCGCCTGAGAGCGGTGGATGACGTGCAGTCCGCGTTCTTTCGCGGTGACGAACTCGGGGTTCTCGGGCCAGATCGCTCCGGTGTGCACGACGGTGTCGGCATCTCCGAGGTGCGCGGCGTCGTGGCCGACGTGGACGGTCGCCCCCGCGGCGGCGAGAGCCTGTAGATTGTCGCTGTCGGCCCGGTCGGATCCGGAGACGCGGATGCCGGCATCGAGGAACATCTTCGCCAGGCCGCTCATGCCGGAACCGCCGATCCCGATGAAGTGGGCTGCGGTGATGGACTCCGGGATCGGGAGCGAGAGGTCAGGTCTGATCATGTCGGATCCATCCTAATTCGCGGGGCCCAGGAGCGGGCTCAGCGCCCCGCGCCGAGGGCGCGATCGATCATCGCGATGACGTTCTCGGTGCCCGTGCGCGTGCCGACCTGCTCGGCCGCCGCAGTCATCGCGTCGATGCGGGTGCGGTCGCCCATGAGCGGCACGATCTCCCGGCGCACGACGTCGCCGTCGAACGTGCCGTCCTCGAGCAGGATCGCCGCTCCTGCCGCGATCGCCGACGCCGCGTTCAGACGCTGCTCGCCGTTGCCGACCGCGTAGGGCACGTACACGGCGGGGATGCCGAGCGCGCTGATCTCGCTGACCGTCGCGGATCCGGCTCGCGAGACGATCAGATCCGCGAGAGAGAACGCCAGGTCCATGCGGTCGACGTATCGTCGCATCGCATAGCCGGGCACCTCCGGGTCTTCGAGCTCGCTGCGCTCGCCCGTGATGTGCAGCAGCTGCCATCCGGCGGCGAGCACGTCTCCCCACGAGCCGGCGATGGCCTCGTTCAGGCGCTGAGCGCCGAGCGACCCGCCGAACACGAGCAGCACAGGGCGGCCGGCGTCCAGCCCGAACGCCTCTGCGGCCTCGGCGCGCAGCGCCGCACGGTCCAGGGCGACGATCTCGCGGCGCAGCGGCATCCCGACGACCTCGCTGTTCTTCAGCGGCGTGCCGGCGAAGGCGACGCCGATGCCCGCCGCTCCCCCGGCTCCCAGCCGGTTCGCGAGGCCGGGCTTCGCGTTCGCCTCGTGCACGACGTACGGCACGTTCTCGCGACGAGCCGCGATGTAGGCGGGTGCCGAGGCGTATCCGCCGAAGCCCACCACGACGTCGACCGCGTGCTCGCGGATGTGCCGCCGCACCTGACCGACAGCCCGCCCGAGGCGCGAGGGGAACCTGAGCGCCTGCGCGTTGGGCCGCCGCGGGAACGGCACCTTGTCGACGATGAGCAGCTCGTAGCCGCGCTGCGGGACGAGCCGCGCCTCCAGGCCCTCCTTCGTGCCGAGGACGAGGACGTCGGCGTCGGGCTCCCGCTCGCGCAGTGCGTCGGCGACGGCGAGCAGGGGGTTCACATGCCCGGCGGTGCCACCGCCGGCGAGAAGGTACGAGGTCACTTCGCGACCATACCCCGCTCTGATGCGGGAATCGTGCGAGCGAACGCCAGTAGCACGCCGCACGCGAGGAGCACCGCCAGCAGCGCCGTTCCGCCCTGCGACATGAACGGCAGCGGCACGCCCATGACGGGGAAGACGCCGATCACGACGCCGATGTTGATGAGCGCCTGACCGAGGATCCAGACGGTGATCCCGCCCGTCGCGACGCGGATGAACGGGTCGCTCGTCTTGCGCATGATGTGGAACGCGCCGACCGCGAAGAACGTGAACAGGGCGAGCACGACGATGCAGCCGATGAGACCGAGTTCCTCGCCGACGATCGCGAAGATGAAGTCGTTGGCGGCCGCGGGGAGCCATCCGTACTTCTCCTGCGAATTGCCCAGGCCGAGGCCGAAGATCCCGCCGTTGGCCATGCCCCACACGGCGTGGATCGACTGGTAGCAGTCGTGCTCGTAGTTGCTCATGTCGGAGCAGACCGCGGTGATGCGGCGCATCCGGTCGGGGCTGACGATCGCGAGGGCGACGACGCCGACGATCCCGAGGAGCACGGGCAGGATGAACAGCCGCAGCTTGACCCCGGCGAAGAAGAGGCAGCCGAGCAGGATCAGCACGAGCACCATCGCCGTGCCCAGGTCGTTGCCCGCGATGACCGTCCCGATCGCGAGCAGTGCGACCGGAACGACGGGGATGAACACGTGGTGCCAGATGGCCAGGCGGGTGCGCTTGCGCAGCAGCACGTAGGCGATCCACAGGGCGAGGGCGAGTTTGAGGAACTCCGAGGGCTGCATCGAGA
Organism: Microbacterium tenebrionis; assembly: GCF_903645325.1. Taxonomy (GTDB): domain Bacteria; phylum Actinomycetota; class Actinomycetes; order Actinomycetales; family Microbacteriaceae; genus Microbacterium; species Microbacterium tenebrionis. Next base: position 66,718 of record NZ_CAHJXQ010000009.1, on the reverse strand, counting down.
CGACGCCGAGGTCGATCCAGTTGCGGTTTCCGGCGTCCTCGATGCCCAGCGGGGTGAACACGAGCAGCTGCATCATCGTCGCGAGGATCAGCGCCGGCCACGCCATCTTCTTGAGGAACCCGATCGGCAGCCTGCTCACGAGGAACATCAGCGGGATGCCGATGACGGCGAACGTGGCCTGCTTGAGCGCGGTGTCCATCACACCGGTCTCGGTCGCGCTCGTGGCCGAGATGACCATGACGATCCCGAAGATCGTCAGCAGCAGCGCCGTGGAGGAGATGAGGAGGAACTCGCTCGAGGGCGGGGTGAAGATGCGGCCGAGCGAGACGCGCGCCGCAAGTCCGCGTGCTCCGGAGTCAGGGTCGGTGCGCGGAGGGCGAGCCACCTGTGTCATCGGCACTCCCCCTGTCGGTCCCAGTACTGTCGATCCACGTGCGCACCGCCTCGGCGAAACGGCGGCCACGATCCGCGTAGCTCGTGAACTGGTCGAAGGATGCCGCCGCCGGGGCCAGCAGCACCGTGCTCCCGTCGGTCGCGATCCCCGCGGCGAGCTGCACCACTCGGGTCATGACATCTTCAGTCTCACCAGTGACGACCTCGTGGACCGGTACGTCCGGCGCGTGTCGTGCGAATGCGGCGACGATCTCGTCGCGCCGCACGCCGATCACCAGTGCTGCGCCCGCCGTGCGGCCGGCGCCCGCGATGAGCTCCGTGAGGTCGACGCCCTTGAGATCGCCGCCGACCACCCAGAGGGCGCCGGGGTACGCGCGCAGCGAGGATGCCGCAGCATGCGGGTTGGTTGCTTTGGAGTCGTCCACCCAGGTGATGCCCGCATGACGGGCGATGACCTGGATGCGGTGCTCGTCGAGGTGGAACCCCGCGAGCGCGCGGCGGATGGCTTCCGGCTGCGTCCCGAGCGCGCGGGCGAGAGCGCTCGCGGCGAGGATGTTCTGGACGATGTGCGGGGCCGACAGTCCGAGTCGCTCGAGCTCGGCGATCGTCGTGAGCTCGAGGGCGCTGTTGCGACGGTCGTCGAGGAAGGCGCGATCGACGAGGATGCCGTCGACGATGCCGAGGTCGCCGGGCCCCGGCACGCCGAGGTCGAACCCGATCGCCCTGGCGCCCTCGGTGACGTCGGCGTCCTCGACCATCTCGCGCGTCGCGAGATCGGCCTTGTTGTAGACGCACGCGACGCGCGTGTTGCGGTAGACGAACGCCTTCGCAGCCCGATAGGCGTCGGCGCTGCCGTGCCAGACGAGGTGGTCGTCGGCGATGTTCAGGCACACCGACGAGTGCGGCACGAGCTCGCCTTCCGGAGCGCTCTGACCGATGTACCAGAGCTGATGGCTGGACAGCTCGACGACGAGCACGTCGAAGCCGGCAGGGTCGCGCACGGCATCCAGCACGGGGACGCCGATGTTGCCGCACGGTGCAGCCCGCAGCCCGCCCTCGACGAGCAGCGTCGCCGTCAGCTGCGTCGTGGTGGTCTTGCCGTTGGTGCCCGTGATGAGCACCCAGTCGGCCGGAGTTCCGTCGGCGCGCACGACCTTGTCGCGCACCCGCCAGGCCAGCTCGACGTCGCCCCACAGGGCGATTCCGGCATCCTGGGTCCAGCGGATCAGCGGATGCGACGGCGCGAAGCCGGGGGATGCGACAACGACCTGCGGTGCGAAGTCGACGAGTTCCTGCGGGACGGCCTCCAGCGGTCCGAGCGCGAGGCGCGCGCCGATGACCGGGACCAGCCGCTCGTACTCCTCGGAGGCGGACTCGGAGATGACGAGGACGTCGGCACCGAGCTCGGTGAGGGTGTCGGCGGCCGAGAACCCCGTGACCGAGAGCCCGAGGACCGCGACGCGCAGACCCTTCCAGTCGGCATGCCAGCTCGTGAGGGCGTCCAGGGGCGCGCTCATGCGAGCGTCAGCCACTCGACGTAGAACAGGCCGATCGCCGCGACCGCGAGGAGCCCGGCGATGATCCACAAGCGCACGACGATCGTGACCTCGAGCCAGCCGCGCATCTCGAGATGGTGGTGGAACGGGCTCATGAGGAACAGGCGCTTGCCGCGGGTGATCTTGAAGTACAGGCGCTGCAGGATCACCGATCCCGACGACAGCACGAAGATCCCGGCGATGACGAGCAGGAGCAGCTCGGTGCGGGTGAGGATCGCCATGGCGGTGATCACGCCGCCGATGGCCATGGATCCGACGTCGCCCATGAACACCTTGGCCTTGGGTGCGTTCCACCACAGGAAGCCGATGAGACCGGAGGCGAAGGACGCCGCCACGATCGCGAGGCTGAACGGATCGCGGACCTCGTAGCACGCGTCGAGCGCATCGCTGTCGACGCCCGTTCCGACGCAGGACTGCTTGAACTGCCAGAAGGCGATGAGGCTGTACGCGCTGACGACGAAGACCCCGGCGCCGGCGGCAAGGCCGTCCAGGCCATCTGTGAGGTTGACGCTGTTGGAGGTCGCGATGCCGATGACGGCGATCCAGACCAGGTAGACGATCCAGCCGATGATCACCCCGAACGCGAACAGGTTCAGCCACGAGATGTCGCGGAACAGCGAGATGTAGCCGCTCGCCGGGGTCTGCTCGTACTGGTTGGGGAAGTTCAGCGCGACGACGCCGAACGGGATCATGACGACGAGCTGACCGATGACCTTGCGCCAGCCGGACAGGCCGAGGCTGCGCTGGGAGCGCACCTTCATGTAGTCGTCGATGAAACCGACGGCTCCGAATCCGACCATGAGCCACAGCACGAGGATGGCCGAGAGCGCAGGCTCGCTGCCGCCGGCTACGACGCCGGTGAAGTAGCCGACGATCGTGCCGACGATGAAGATCACGCCGCCCATGGTGGGCGTGCCGCGCTTGGCCTCGTGGCTCGGGTTCGCGATGTCTTCGGGGGTGCGGATGACCTGCCCCCAGCCCCACCGGCGGAACAGCCGGAGGAAGACAGGGGTGAGGAACAGAGTGAAGGCGAGCGAAATCGCGGCCGCCATGAGGAGTGATCTCACGAGAACAATTCTCCCAGACGATCGCCGAGGTGCCGCAGGCCCACGGAGTTGGACGATTTCACGAGCACGCGGTCGCCGTCGCGCAACTCGGTGCGCAGGTACTCGAACGCGGCATCCTGATCGGGCAGATGGATCGCCTCGCTGTCCCAGGATCCCTCGCCGACGGCGGCGAGATACAGCCGTCGCGCCTCGGGTCCGACCACGACGATGCGCTGGATGTTCAGGCGGACGGCGAGCAGCCCGATCCGATCGTGCTCCTCCCCCGCGGTCTCGCCCAGCTCGCTCATCGCACCGAGGACGGCGACGGTGCGCTCACCCGGAGCGGTGATCTGTGCGAGCGTGCGCAGAGCTGCGGCCATGGAGTCGGGGCTGGCGTTGTAGGCGTCGTTGATGATGCGGACTCGGTCGTTGCCCATCGGCTGCATCCGCCACCGCTCGGCGATCTCGACGGTCTCGAGTCGGGCGATGGCGTCCGCGGGCGACACGCCGAGGGCGCCGGCGGCCGTGATGGCGGCGAGGGCGTTGCCGATGTGGTGGGCGCCCAGCACCTTCAGATGCAGCGGGTAGGACGCGCCGCCCGTCGTGATGGTCGCCCGCGTACCGGATGCCGACACCTCGACATCGGATGCCCGGACGGCGGCTTCCTCGTTCCGGCCGAAGCCGAGGACGGTCATCCCCCGCCCGTCAGCGATCTCGCGCATGGCGGCCACGCGCGGGTCGTCGATGTTCAGGACGGCCGTACCGTCGGCGCGGGATGCCGTGACGAGCTCGGACTTCGCCTTGGCGGTCGCCTCGATCCCGCCGAAGCCCCCGGCGTGCGCCATGCCGACCATGAGGACGACGGCGACGTCGGGTTCCACGAGGCCCGCGAGCTTCGCGATGCTGCCGGGCGCTGCAGCGCCGAACTCGCTGACCAGGTACCGCGTGGTCTCGGTGACGCGGAGCATCGTCACCGGGGCGCCGACCTCATTGTTGTAGGAGTTGATGGGCGCGACCGTCTCGCCGTCGTCCTGCAGGATCCGCGCCAGGAAGTTCTTCGTCGTGGTCTTGCCGTTCGAACCGGTGATGCCGACGATCTTCAGATCGCCTGCTGCGCGCACGCGTGCGACGACCTCGCGGGCGAGTGCGCCGAGTGCCTCGACGACGTCGGGGACGACGATCTGCGTGACCTCGTCGTCGACGAGGTGCTCCACCAGAGCGAGCACCGCACCGTTCGCGACTGCGGCGCCCACGAACCGGTGACCGTCGGTGTCGGCACCGGGCTTGGCGATGAAGATCCCGCCCGCGGTCATGTTCCGCGAATCGGTGTCGACGACGCCGTCGACGAGGGTGCTGTCGGTGTCGGTTCCGACGAGGCGGAGGTCGCCGCCGGTGATGGTTGCGATCTCGGCGAGCGACAGGGCGATCATGACGTCTCCATGCGCGGCACGGGGCCGGCTACTTGAACTTGGGCAGCGGCTCGTCCATCGGCACGGTGGACGGCGATACGCGGTAGGTCTTCAGGACCTGTGTCATCGCCTTCTGGAAGGCGGATGCGGTTGCTGCGGACGATGTAATCCTAGTCGGCTGGTCCAGAGTGACCACGACGGCGTACTTCGGGTCATCGATCGGGGCGATGCCGACCATGCTCGTGTAGTACACGCCCTTCTTGTAGCCGCCCTTGCCGTCGGTGACCTGCGCGGTACCGGTCTTGATGCCGATCCGGTAGCCGGGGATCTTGATCTGATCGGCAAGTCCCCCCTGGACGGCGACGTTCTCGAGCATGCGCTGCAGGGTCGTCGCCGTGCTCTTCTTGATGACCTGCTCGTGCTTCGGAGCCTCGGGGGTGATCACGGTGCCGTCGGGCATCGTGCACGACTCGATCAGTGAGATGTCGATCTTCTCGCCGTCATTGCCGATCGCCTGGTAGACGTTCGCGAGCTGAGGCGCGGTGACGGTGTAGTACTGGCCGAACGTCGTCGTGTAGAGCGACTGCGCGTCCCACTCGGAGACGGGGTGGATCTCACCGGTCGCCTCACGGGGGAAGTCGATGGTCGTCTGTCCGACCCCGAACTTCTCCAGGTAGTCGTAGCGCACCTGCGGGTCGACCATGGTGCCGAACTTGGACAGCGCGACGTTCGAGGAGTCGATGAGGGCCCCTGCGAGTGTGTACTGATAGGCGCCGTGGACGAACGCGTCGTTGATGACGGCGCCGTTGGCGAACTTCTCGTGGCTGGATGCCGTGACCGTCGTGTTCATGTCGACGGCGCCGGAGTCGAGGAGGGCCGCGGCCGTCACGGCCTTGAACGTGGAGCCGGGCTCGAACGTGTTGCCGAACACCTTGGTGCCCCAGTCATCGGGAGACGAGGCGTTCAGGTCGTTGGGGTCGAGGGAGGGCCACTCGGCCGCCGCACGGATCTTGCCCGTCTCGATCTCGACCACCGTGACCGTGCCGGACTGCGCCTTCTGCGTCTGCGCCTCCTCGGCGATCATCTGCTGCAGGTACCACTGCAGGTCGCTGTTGATCGTGAGCGTCACGGTGCCGCCGTCGACGGCATCGACAGTCCGCTCGCTTCCGGGGATCGTGACGCCGTCCTTGCCGCGGAGGTAGCTGCGCTCCCCGCTCGTGGGCGACAGGCACTGCGTCTGCATCTGCTCGATGCCGGCCTGGCCGTCGCCGGCTGAGTCCACGTAGCCGACGACGTTGCCTGCGACGGCGCCGTTCGGATAGACGCGGGTCTCGCGGGCCTTCGCGTAGACGTACAGCAGCCCGAGGTCGCGCAGCTCGAGGTACTTCTCGGTGCTGAGGCCCTTGGCGAGCTGGTAGTACTGCGAGTTCGGGTCGGCCTCGAGGTTGGCCGCGACGGCCGCGCGGAGCTCCTCGGGGTCCTGCCCGATGATCGCTGCGATCCGGTCGGATGCCTCGTTCCACGGCACCTTGGGAGGGTTCTTCTCGTCGTCCTCGAGCTCCTGCATGAGGCTCGGGCTGAGCTGGGCGTCGTAGACCTTGACGCTCGCGGCGAGCGCGATTCCGTTCTGATCGACGATCGAACCACGGTCGCCGTGGATCGTGTCGGTGCTGCCGAGCTGGCCGACCTGGAGCGAGTCCTCGACGTGGTCGCTGGCGCTGACGACCTGGATGTCGACCAGGCGCACGACGAACGCCGACAGCACGATGAGGATGACGGCGAGGGCGACGACGGTCCGGCGGCGCGGTCCGCGCGTGGCTCGAGTGGTCATGCGGCTCTCTCCGTGTCCTGTGTCAGCAGTGGGTCGGTGTCAGCGGGTGGTGGGGCTGGGGAGACCATCGGTGATGGCCGGCGGCAGGTCGGGGTCCTTCGTCGTGCTCGTCTCGGCGTTCTCCTCCGCCGCGACCGCCTCCTGCGCGTCCTCGTCGAGCAGAGCGTTGTTGACGGCGCCCGCTCCCTCCGGATTGACCGTCGAGCCCCAGCTGGCGCCCTCGTCCGAACCGAGCACGGCCGAGTCGCTCAGTCGCAGGTACGACGCCGGGCCCGCGACGACGAGACCCAGCTGAGAGGCCTTCGTCGCCAGGAGCTGCGGTGACGAGATCCCGGCGAGATCGTCCTGCAGAGCGCTGGTCTGAAGATCGAGTTCGCGCTGCTGGGAGGTGAGGTCGGCGAGGACGAACGAGTCGTTGGTGATCGCCAGCGACAGCCCGATCTGCGCGGCGGCGATCGCGGCGGCGCCGGCCACCGCGACGAGGGCATAGGCGAGCTTCGGGCGTCGACGCGGGGCCGGTGCCGTGACGCTCGTGAGGCGGCGCTCCGTACGGGGCGCCGCGGTGTTCGGCCGGGGGGACTCGGGCAGCAGGGCTGCTGCGGTGGCGCGGCTCATGCGGCCTCCCTCACTCGTTCTGCGGCGCGCAGGCGCACCGGTATGGCACGCGGATTGCGCGCCTTCTCCTCGTCGCTCGCGAGTTCGGCTCCCTTGGTGAGCGTGCGGAATCGCGGTGCGTGCTCGGGCAGTTCGACGGGAAGCCCCGCCGGCGCCGTCGACGCGGATGCCGCGGCGAACGCCTGCTTGACGAGGCGGTCCTCCAGCGACTGGTAACTCATGATCACGATCCGGCCGCCGACGGCGAGAGCATCCATCGCGGCGGGAATCGCGTCGGCGAGCACGCTCAGCTCCGAGTTCACCTCGATGCGCAGAGCTTGGAACACGCGCTTGGCGGGGTGACCGGCGCGCTGCGCAGCTGCCGGGGTCGCGGACTGCAGCAGGTCCACGAGGTCCTGGGAGCGGACCAGCGGCTTCTCGTCGCGCGCCTGCACGATGAAGCGGGCGTAGCGTGCGGCGAGCTTCTCCTCGCCGTACCGCTCGAAGATGCGGCGGAGGTTGCCCTCGCTGTAGGTCGCGAGCACCTCGGCCGCGGTCACGCCCTTGGTCTGGTCCATCCGCATGTCCAGCGGAGCATCCTTGGAGTAGGCGAAGCCGCGGTCTGCTTCGTCGAGCTGGAGCGAGGAGACGCCGAGGTCCATGAGGATGGCCGAGGCACCCTGCGCGTGCAGGCCGATCTCGTCGTAGACGGTGTGGACCAGGGTGACGCGGTCGGCGAAGCGCGCGAGGCGTTCGCCGGCGATGCGCAGCGCGTCGGTGTCGCGGTCGAGGCCGATCAGGCGGATGTTCGGGAATCGCTCGAGCAGCGCTTCGGAGTGCCCGCCCATGCCGAGCGTCGCATCGACGACGATCGCGCCGTCGTGCTGCAGCGCCGGGGCCATGAGCTCGATGCAGCGCTCGAGGAGTACTGGGGTGTGGATGTCGCGGAGGTTCATGATCGTTTCCGGGGACCTGGGCCCTGATCCCCCTCCGCTTCACGACCCGGCACCGGGGAAGTGTGTCGGGGCGGGAGCGGCGGGGCATCACAGCCGAGGTCAGAAGAGTCCGGGAATCACCTCCTGCTCCAGTTCTGAGTAGCTCTCCTCGCCGGCGGCGAGGTAGTCGTTCCAGGCCGCGGCATCCCAGATCTCGGCGTGGGCGCCGACGCCGGTGACGATGAGCTCCTTCTCGAGCCCCGCGTACTGACGGAGGTGACCGGGGATGGTGATGCGGTTCTGGCTGTCGGGCATCTCTGCGCTGGCCCCCGAGAGGAACATGCGCAGGAAGTCACGGGCCTGCTTGTTGCTGAGCGGCGCTTGCCGGATCCGCTCGTGCATCGCCTCGAACTCGGCCGTGCTGAAGACGTAGAGGCAGCGCTCCTGACCGCGGGTGACGACGATGCCGCCTCCGAGGTCTTCACGGAACTTCGCCGGAAGGATGACGCGCCCTTTGTCGTCGAGCTTCGGTGAATACGTTCCCAGCAACATCGGCCATCACCCCCCTTCGTCCGGCCAACTCGAGGTGTTCCCCACTTTACTCCACTTCCCTCCACTTATATAGGAAGAGTTGCGAAGAGAATGGCAGAACTTCGGAGCACACGCGAGCAGACCCGCAGGATTCCGCGGATCAAGGGCATGGATTACCAGTGGAGGACAGTGGAGCCGGAGTGGAGGAGATCGTCTCAGAACGACGAAAAAGCCCGGATGCTCTGCGCATCCGGGCTTGTGAAGTGGGGGCTGGTGGAGGCCCCGGGGTCAGTGACCCTCGTGGCGGCGATCCCAGCGGTCATTCATGCGGTCCATGAAAGACGAGGAGTTCTGCGGGCCCTTCGGCGTCTGGGCCTTCGGCGAACGGCTCGTGCCGGTGCGGCGCGTGGGGGTCGCGGCGAGGATCACGCCGGCGAGCATGGCCGCGAAGCCGATGACGCCGACGACGATGCTGACGACCGCGCCGAGCTGGCTGCCCAGTGCGACGCCGGCGACGAGCGCTCCGATGCCGACCAGCAGCAGGACAGCGCCGTAGACGAGGTTACGGTAGCTGAGTGCTCGATCGCCGGAGGGCGCGCTGACGATGTCGGCATCGTTGTGCAGGAGATGGCGTTCCATCTCATCGAGCAGACGCTGCTCCTGTTCAGACAGTGGCATGACGCCTCCCTCGGGTCAGTGTCCTCCAGTTTACGCTCAGCGCGCGGGCTGAGGCTAGGTTTCGGCTGAGAACCTAAGCTGATTATCGTGCCCCTCTCCCAGCAAGTCCAGCAGGCCGTCGCCACCCGCCTGGATCGCTTCACCGCACGTCTGCGGGCCGAGTCCGCGGAGTACGGGCCCGATGCCGCATTGTTCATCGAATCCGCCGTCGCCACTCTGCAGGGAGGCAAGCGTCTGCGGGCGCGCTTCTGCCACGCCGGCTGGCAGGCGGTCGCCCGTTTCGCGGACCGGACGGCGGCTGAGTCCGACGCCGTATGGGACCTGTGCGCCGCGCTCGAGGTGTTCCAGTCGGCCGCGCTCGTGCACGACGATCTGATCGACAACTCCGACACCCGCCGCGGCAGGCCCGCTGCACACCGCGCTCTCGAGCACGAGCACGTCGCCCGCTCATGGGGCGGCGATGCGGCGGCGTTCGGCCGCTCGGCCGCCATCCTGCTCGGCGACCTGCTCATCTCGTGGAGCGATGATCTGCTTGAAGATGCTCTCGCGCAGCATCCGCACGCCCCCGACGTCCGCGCCGGATACGCGCGGATGCGTCGTGACGTCACCACCGGCCAGTTCCTCGACATCGCCGAGGAATCGGCGTGGCGCGTCAATCCCGACGACGAGCACGCCGAGCGCGCCCTGCGCGTCGTCTCGCTGAAATCGGCCAGATACAGCATCGAGCAGCCGCTCGCGCTGGGTGCGGAGCTGGCCGGGGCGGATGCCGACCAGCTCCGCGCGCTGCGCGCGTTCGGGCATCCGGTCGGGATGGCCTTCCAGCTGCGCGATGACGTGCTGGGCGTGTTCGGCGACGAGTCCGTCACCGGCAAGCCGGCGGGAGACGACCTGCGCGAGGGCAAGCGGACCGTGCTCGTGGCGCTCACACGTCAGCACCTCGACGCCCCCGCGCGCCGCGTGCTCGACGACCTGCTGGGCGATCCTGACCTCGATGCGAGCCAGGTCGCGGCACTGCAGGCGACGATCACGGCCTCGGGAGCGCTGGACCGCGTCGAGGCGATGATCGAGGACTACGCCGCAGAGGCCGATCGCGCCCTGTCGGGCGCACGGCTCGAGACTGCGGCGGTCGGCACGCTCCGCGAGCTCGCCAGGGCGGCGACGGTCAGAACCGCCTGAGGCCTCAGGCCAGTGCGCGCGCGACGCGGCGGACGGCGCTCTTGTGCCCGTCGAGGAGCGCGGCGATGGGCGTTCTGCCCAGCTCCTCATCCTCGGCGAGCAGCCAGTCGATGATCTCGTCGTCGGAGAAGCCTGCATCTGCGAGCACGATGATCGTTCCGCGCAGAGAGGCCAGTGGGCGTCCGTCGACGATGAAGATGCCGGGAACGGCGAACGCGCCGTTGCGGGTCGAGCCGACCAGATGCTGCTCGGCGATCAGTCGGCGGACCCGGCCGAGCGGCTCCCCCAGGGCCTCGACGAGGTCAGGAGTGGTCAGCCAGTCGCCGGGGGATGCTGCAGGTACGTCAGACACGTCTCGACTATCTCACCTCCGCCGCGATGGCGCACATCGCCTCTTCTGTCACATGCATCACATTCGTCACTTTGGTTGACTTCCCTTTACATCCGTGTCAGCGTTTCAGGGTCCGAACAGGAGGGAAACCGTGAGACTCGCAGCGATGTCGAACCGCAAGAGATCCGCCCAGATCGGTGCGCCGGCCGCGATGGTCAGCGTCCTGGTCGGAGCGCTGGCCGCAACGCCCGCGCACGCCGCGGCTCCCGCGGACACGGCACCCACGCCCCTGCAGGCACGCGCTGGCGGCGCGCTCCAGCTCGAGAAGACCCCTCGCCCCGTCCCGGCAGCCGCGAAGCCCGCCTCGTACACTGTGCGTCCGGGCGACACGATCGCCGGCATCGCACAGCGGCACGGCCTCGCCGCGGCCGACGTCCTGACATGGAACGGCCTGGGCTGGCGGACGGTCATCTACCCCGGTCAGACGATCCGTCTCGCTGCTCCTGCTCCCGCCCCATCAGCGAGCACGCCGGCCGCCCCGGCGCCGGCCGCGGCTCCGTCGACCACGGCCACGGGCTCGCACACCGTCGTCGCGGGCGACACGATCTTCGCGATCGCGAAGAAGCACGGCACGTCTGTCGACGCGGTCCTCGCCGCGAACGGTCTGGGCCGCGGCTCGATCATCTACCCGGGTCAGACGATCCGCATCGCGGCCGCGAACGCGCCGCAGCCGGCCGCAGCGGCCGCCCCGGCATCCGTTCCCACGCCGTCCGCCGCATCCACCTCGGCCGACCTCAACGCGCTCCAGGCGGAGAACGCCACCCTCATCATCCGCATCGGCCACGAACTCGGCGTCCCCGAGCGCGGCATCGCCATCGCACTGGGCACGTCCATGGTCGAGGCCTGGCTCCGCAACCTCGAATGGGGCGACCGCGACTCTCTGGGACTGTTCCAGCAGCGCAGCAGCACCGGGTGGGGCGAGCCCGAGCAGATCATGAATCGCGGGTACAGCATCCGCGCGTTCTTCGTCGGCGCGTCCAACCCGGACGGCACGACCACCCGGGGCCTCCTGGACATCCCGGGGTGGGAGAAGATGTCGTTCGCCGAGGCCGCCCAGGCCGTGCAGATCTCCGCGTACCCCGATCGCTACGCGAAATGGGAGCAGGCGGCGTACACCTGGCTCGACCTCTACGGCTGAGCGTCGCCGCATACCTGCTGTGCGCGGAATACCGGGCCAAGGGTGAGGCGCTCCCCGGGCTTTCAGCCAGCTCTCCATAGAATCTGTACGTGACGACCAATCAGCAGGCAGACGCCCTCATCGGGCGGCTTGTCGACGGTCGGTACCGGGTCCGTGCGCGGATCGCGCGCGGCGGCATGGCCACCGTGTACGTCGCCACCGATCTCCGCCTCGAGCGGCGCATCGCCCTCAAAGTCATGCACGGTCACCTCAGCGACGACGCCGTGTTCCAGAGCCGGTTCATCCAGGAGGCCCGTGCGGCCGCGCGCCTCGCGGATCCGCACGTCGTCAACGTCTTCGATCAGGGGCAGGACGGCGAACTCGCCTACCTCGTGATGGAGTATCTGCCCGGGATCACGCTGCGGGAGCTCCTCCGCGAGCAGAAGCGGCTCACGGTCCCGCAGACGATCTCCATCATGGATGCGATCCTGTCAGGGCTCGCGGCGGCTCACAAAGCCGGCATCGTGCACCGGGACGTCAAGCCCGAGAACGTTCTGCTCGCCGAAGACGGCCGCATCAAGATCGGCGACTTCGGACTCGCGCGGGCCACCACGGCGAACACCGCCACCGGGCAGCAGCTGCTCGGCACGATCGCATATCTCGCCCCCGAGCTGGTCACGCGCGGCACGGCCGATGCGCGCAGCGACATCTACGCCCTCGGCATCATGCTCTACGAGATGCTCGTCGGCGAGCAGCCCTACAAGGGCGAGCAGCCCATGCAGATCGCATTCCAGCATGCGACGGAGTCGGTTCCGCGGCCGAGCGTCCGCAACCCCGGTGTGCCCGAGCAGTTGGACGAGCTCGTGCTGTGGTCGACGGAGAAGTCTCCGGACGAGCGTCCGGACGACGCCCAGCAGATGCTCGACCGGCTGCGCGAGATCGAGCGTCAGCTCGGCATCTCCCCCGCGCCTGCCGCGACCACGGCACCGATCCGCAAGCAGTCCGACTCGGGCGATCTCACCAAGGTCATGCCTTCGACCATGGTTCTCGATCCCGTCACGGGGCCCGTCGCCGCGCAACCGGTGGACAACGCGACACTGCTGCGCCGCCGCACCTCGAAGCGCCGGGCACGCGGAGCGTTCCTGCTCGCCCTCGTCATGCTGCTCGCCGTGCTCGCCGGAGGCGTCGGCTGGTGGTTCGGGTCGGGGCCGGGTTCGCTCGTGGCTGTGCCCTCGGTCGCCGGGATGACGTACGACGAGGCAGCCGCCGCGCTGAAGGACGAGGGCTTCGTCGCCGTGCAGGCGGGTGAGAGCTCGGTCGACGTGGACCCGGACGTCGCGATCCGAACGGAACCCGCAGAAGGAGACCGTCTCGACAAAGGCACGGAGGTCACGGTCTTCATCTCGACGGGGCCGGCCCCTCGCACGGTCGAGACGCTCAACGGCAAGACCGTGGATGAAGCGCGGGACTATCTCGCCGGGCTCGGGATCAACGTCTCCGACGACGTGCTGAAGCTCTACTCGAACGCCGGCAACGACATCGTGATCAACGCGACCATCACGCCGCGCGGTGGCGGCGACGCCGTCGCCTGCGGCGAGGGCTGCGAGGTCTTCGAGGACGACACCGCCAACCTCGTCGTGTCGCTCGGCGGCCTGCCGGACGTCACCGGCATGACCGTCAACGAGGCGTCGAACGCACTGGGCGAGAAGCAGATCACGACGAACACCGTCGAGGAGTACAGCAACGACGTCGAGCAGGGCCGCGTGATCCGCACCGGGGAGCGAGACGGCGGCGGTAACTGGCGCCCCGGCGACACCATGACGCTCGTCGTCTCGCTCGGGCCGCAGCTGTTCGAGGTCCCCGAGGTGTCGGGCATGACGCGCGACGAAGCCGCTCAGGCGCTTCGGGATGCCGGATTCGAGCCGACATGGAACGGCTTCTGGAGCGCATTGGCCGACTCCAACACCGAAGTCACCGGAACCGATCCGGCCGCGGGATCCATGCGCCGCTCCGGAGCCGAGGTCTACATGCAGATCCGCGGCGTCCTCTAGCGGTCGTCCCGCCCGTCGTCAACGCAGAAACCGCCCTTCCTCGGCATCCGGAAGGGCGGTTCGCGGGGTTATGGGCCGGCCACGCGAGCGGACTCAGCGCTTCTCGAGCTCCTCGGCGACGAGGAACGCGAGCTCCAGGCTCTGCATGTGGTTCAGGCGCGGGTCGCACAGGCTCTCGTAGCGGGTGGCGAGGCCCTCTTCGTCGATCTGCTCGGATCCGCCCAGGCACTCCGTGACGTCGTCGCCGGTGAGCTCGACGTGGATGCCGCCGGGGAACGTCCCGACCGCGCGGTGCGCCTCGAAGAAGCCGCGCACCTCGTCGACGACGTCGTCGAAGCGACGCGTCTTGTAGCCGGTCGGCGTGGTGATGCCGTTGCCGTGCATGGGGTCGGTCACCCACAGCGGGGTCGCGCCGGAGTCGCGGACGGCCTCGAGCAGCGGCGGCAGGGCGTCGCGGATCGTCCCCGCGCCCATGCGCGTGATGAACGTCAGGCGCCCTGGTTCGCGGTTCGGGTCGAGCTTGTCGATCAGCGCGAGCGCCGTCTCGGGCGTCGTCGTGGGGCCGAGCTTCACGCCGATGGGGTTGCGGATCTTCGAGAAGTAGTCGACGTGCGCGCCGTCGAGGTCGCGCGTGCGCTCCCCGATCCACAGGAAGTGCGCGGAGGTGTTGTACGGCGTGCTCGTGCGCGAGTCGATGCGGGTCATCGGGTGCTCGTAGTCCATGAGCAGGCCCTCGTGACCGGTGAAGAACTCGACGCGCTTGAGTTCGTCGAAGTCCGCGCCCGCCGCCTCCATGAACTTGATGGCGCGGTCGATCTCGGCCGCCATGCGCTCATAGCGCTGGTTCGCGGGGTTCTGCGCGAAGCCCTTGTTCCACGAGTGCACTTCGCGGAGGTCGGCGAAACCGCCCTGCGTGAACGCCCGGATGAGGTTCAGCGTGGATGCTGCGGTGTGGTAGCCCTGCAGCAGACGGCCGGGGTCGGCCTGACGCGAGCCCTCGGTGAAGTCGTAGCCGTTGACGATGTCGCCGCGGTAGGCCGGGAGGGTGACGTCTCCGCGGGTCTCGGAGTCGCTGGAGCGGGGCTTGGCGAACTGGCCGGCCATGCGCCCCATCTTCACGACGGGCATGGATGCGCCGTAGGTGAGCACGACGGCCATCTGCAGCACGGTCTTGATCCGGTTGCGGATCTGCTCGGCCGTCGCCCCGGCGAACGTCTCGGCGCAGTCGCCGCCCTGCAGCAGGAACGCCTCGCCGGATGCCGCACGGGCGAGCCGGTCGCGGAGGTTGTCGACCTCACCGGCGAACACGAGCGGCGGGAGCGCGGCGATCTGCCGGGAGATGTCGGCCACGCGCTCAGCGTCGGGCCACGTCGGCTGCTGCTTGATGGGGAGGTCGCGCCAGGTGTCGAGAGCGTGCTGAGGCATCTGCCCAGCTTACCGGCGCGGCGCGCAGCGCCGTGCCGTCATGACAGCCGCGGCATCCGCTCCTTGACCGACGACGCGTAGACGTCGTCGTACTCCTGCTCGCCCAGTCGCTGGAGGGCGACCATGATCTCGTCGGTGACCGATCGGAGGATGTAGCGGTCGTTCTCCATCCCGGCGTAGCGGGAGAAGTCGAGCGGCTCTCCGATGACGATCCCGACGCGCACGACCCGTGGGACGGTCCGGCCGATCGGCATCGCGGTGTCGGTGTCGACCATGACGACGGGGATCACCGGCACCTTCGCCTCAAGGGCCATGCGCGCAAGCCCGGTGCGCCCGCGGTACAGCTTGCCGTCGGGACTGCGGGTACCCTCCGGATAGATGCCGAGCAGATCGCCGCGCCCGAGCACCTGAAGTCCGGTGTTGAGCGACGCTTCGGAGGCCTTGCCTCCCGAGCGGTCGATGGGGATCTGCCCCGTCGCCTTCATGAAGTTCTTGGTCGCCCAGCCCTTGAGGCCGCGCCCGGTGAAGTAGTCGCTCTTCGCCAGGAACGACATCGGCCGGTCGATGAGCAGCGGAAGGAAGATCGAATCGGAGACCGAGAGGTGGTTGCTCGCGAGGATCGCCGCACCGTTGCGGGGCACGTTGGCTCGGCCCACGATCCACGGGCGGAAGACCGCCTTGACGATGGGGCCAACCACCACGTACTTCATCAGCCAGTAGAACATCGTCTGGAAGTCTATCTCCGGGGTGTCGGACCGACATCATCACCGCGTCGACGACCTTCCCGAGGCGTGCGACTGAGTCTCACTTGATACGCTACTGAATACCAAAACCCACCGGGTTCGCATGAGGTTGTGCCCTAGACTCAGGGAAAGCCGTGCCCGACCGGTACCGAAGGAGCTGCCGTGGTCCAATTCGAAGTCCCCGCGATCGTCCCCGCCGACCCCGAGGCGAACATCACCGATCTTCTGGTGAAGCGCGTCGAGGCCACCCCCAACCTCGCGCTGTTCTCCGTCCCCGACGGCTCCGGCTGGCGCGACATCTCCGCCGCCGACTTCCAGACCGCGGTCATCGCGCTCGCGAAGGGCTTCGTGGCAGCCGGCGTCCAGCCCGGTGACAAGGTCGGATTCCTCGCGCGCACCACGTACGAGTGGACGCTGGTCGACTTCGCGCTCTTCTACGCCGGCGCCGTGATGGTGCCGATCTACGAGACCAGCTCCCCCGGCCAGATCCAGTGGATCATGGAGGACTCCGGCGCGATCGCGATCATGCTCGAGTCCGCTGATCACTTCGCCAAGTTCGACGAGGTGCGCGGCGACCTCCCGCTCGTCCGCGACGTCTGGCAGATGCATCTGGGCGCCATCGACACGCTGACCGCCGCCGGCACGGGCGTCGAGGATGCCGAGATCGAGCGACGCCGCAACATCGCCGTCGGCTCCGACATCGCGACCCTCATCTACACCTCGGGGTCGACGGGCCGCCCGAAGGGCTGCGTGCTCACGCACAGCAACTTCGTCGAGCTCGCCCGCAACTCGGCGAAGTCGCTCGACAAGGTCGTGCAGACGCCCGGAGCATCCACCCTGCTGTTCATCACGACCGCCCACGTCTTCGCGCGATTCATCTCGATCCTGGACGTCCACGCCGGTGTGCGCACCGGGCACCAGCCCGACACGAAGCAGCTGCTGCCAGCGCTCGGCTCGTTCAAGCCGACCTTCCTCCTGGCCGTGCCGCGTGTGTTCGAGAAGGTCTACAACTCCGCCGAGCAGAAGGCCGAGGCAGGCGGCAAGGGCAAGATCTTCCGCGCCGCGGCCGCTGCCGCGATCGAGCACTCGCGACTGCTCGAAGAGGGCCAGAAGATCCCGTTCGGGCTGAAGATCAAGTTCGCCCTGTTCGACAAGCTCGTCTACGGCAAGCTGCGCGAGGCGATGGGCGGCAACGTCCAGTACGCCGTCTCGGGCTCCGCTCCCCTCGGACCCCGCCTCGGGCACTTCTTCCACAGCCTGGGCGTCGTGATCCTTGAAGGTTACGGCCTCACCGAGACGACGGCCCCTGCCACGGTCAACGTCGCCGACAAGACGAAGATCGGCACGGTCGGCCCTGTGCTCCCCGGCGTCGGCGTGCGTCTCGCCGAGGACGGCGAGATCGAGGTCAAGGGCATCAACGTGTTCCGCGAGTACTGGAACAACCCCGAGGCGACCGCCGATGCGTTCGATGACGGCTGGTTCCGCACCGGCGACATCGGCAGCTTCGACTCCGAGGGCTACCTCACGGTCACGGGCCGCAAGAAGGAGATCATCGTCACGGCCGGCGGCAAGAACGTCGCTCCGGCAGCGCTCGAGGACCCGATCCGGGCGAACCCGATCGTCGGACAGGTGGTCGTGGTCGGCGATCAGAAGCCGTTCATCTCGGCTCTCATCACTCTCGACCCGGAGATGCTGCCGACATGGCTCGGCAACAACGGTCTCCCGGCCGACATGTCGATCGCGGATGCCGCGAAGAACGAGGCCGTCCGCGCCGAGGTGCAGCGTGCCGTCGACATCGCGAACAAGAGCGTCTCTCGTGCGGAATCGATCCGCAAGTTCACGATCCTCGACACGGAGTGGACCGAGGCGAGCGGTCACCTCACCCCGAAGATGTCGATCAAGCGCAACGTGATCGTGTCGGACTTCGCCGACCAGATCTCGGCGATCTACGACGAGCCGGTGCAGACGACGAACGTCGCGATCGGCTGAGCACCCGACGAAGAATGCCCCGGTTTCGGCCGGGGCATTCTTCGTGCACAGACCCCGTCTTGCCGACGAGACCCCGTCATATCAACGTGATTACGACGGGGTCTCGTCGCTGAGACGGGGTCTGTGGGAAGCAGGTGTCAGAACCAGTCGCTCTCGCGGATCTCGCGCATGGCCGTCTTGCGGTCCTCCGGAGCGAGACGCGAGAGGTACAGCATCCCGTCGAGGTGATCGGTCTCGTGCTGGAGAGCCTGTGCCAGCAGCCCCTCCCCCTCGAGCACGACCGGTTCGCCGTCGAGGTCGATGCCCTCGACCCGAGCCCACGGGTGGCGCAGCGCGTCGTGCCAGAGACCGGGAACCGACAGGCATCCCTCACCGGTCGGCACGGGCTCGCCGCGCACCTCGGTGAGGACGGGATTGATGACGTAGCCGACGTCGCCGTCGATGTTATAGCTGAACGCCCGCACCGCGACGCCGATCTGCGGAGCTGCGACCCCGGCACGGCCGGGGAGCTTCACACTGTCGACGAGGTCGGCGATGAGCGAGCGCACACCGTCGTCGATCTGCTCGACCGGCGAGCACTTCGTGCGCAGGACGGGGTCGCCGAAGACACGGATCTCGCGAACGGTCATCAGGCGGCCTTCGCCCGCAGGCTCTCGACGAGCACAGCCGCGAGCTCACGAGCCGCCTGACGCGTCTCGGGCTGCAGGTTGGCGAACACGATGGCCCCGCCGCCGGCGATCTGCGCGTCGTACGGCATCCGCACGACATGCTTGGCGCGGGTCTTGAAGTGCGCCTCGAGCTCGTTCAGGCGCACCAGAGGGCTCCCGGGCGTCGATTGGTTGAGCACGATGATGGCGTTCCGCGCCTGCTCCTCGTGGCCGTTGGTCTCGAGCCAGGTCAGCGTCTCGGACGCCAGGCGCGCTTCGTCGACGCTGAGCCCCGACACGATGACGATCTGATCGGCCAGGTCGAGTGTGGCCCCCATCACCGAGTGCACGATGCCGGTTCCGGTGTCGGTGAGCACGAGCGAGTAGTAGTGCGCGGCGACGCCGGCGACATTGCGGTACTCCTCGTCGCTGAAGGCCTCGGCGATGTGCGGATCGGTGTCGGATGCCAGCACGTCGAGGCGCGTGGAGTCACGGGCGACGATCGCGGAGAGGTCGTGGTAGCCGTTGACCTCGTCGTGGATCCTGACGAGGTCCCGCACCGACTTGCCCCCCGGGGCCCGCACGATGCGGTCGGCCAGGGTGCCGCGGTCGGGGTTCGCGTCGACGGCGATGACGCGGTCCTCGCGTGCGTCTGCGAGCGCCATGTCGAGCAGTGCGGTGACGGTCGTCTTTCCGACGCCGCCCTTGCGCGAGAGCACGGGGACGAAACGCGCGCCTCCGGAGAGGGCATTCGCGATCCGAGCGGTGAGGGCCTTGCGCTCACGTGCCCGCTTGCCGTCACCGATGTTGATGCGCCGCCCCGAGATCGAGTAGAGCAGGTGACTCCACGCGCCCTCGGGCTCGGGCTTGGTCAGCTGACTCGGGTTGAGGAGGCGGTCGGGCGTCAGCAGGTCGGCGGTCTCGCGGGACGACTGCCCGGCCTGCTCCCCGAACCGCTTGGCCGTCAACGCGATCTCGGGTGCGGGGGCTGCGGGCTTCGCGGCGGGAGCGGCAGGGGCGGCGGGAGCCACCGCTGCCGCCGGTGCGGGTGCGGCCGGTGCCGGCGCCGGGGTGGCCTCGGGCTCGTCGAGGACGTCCTCCACGACCTCGGGCTCCCCGACCGGCTCGGGCTCCTCGATGGGCACCGATTCTTCGACGGGCTCTGCCTCCTCGGTCACCTCGACCGCATCCACAGCACTGACGGCGGCAACCGGATCCGCAGCATCCTCATCCTCGTGAGCGGTCTCGATCTCACCGACGAGGATCTCGCCTGAGAACTCGCCGTCGACGATGTCATCCTCGGTCAGGTCGTCGTCCTCGTCCGCGCTGGCGGGCAGCGTGACGCTCACCTGCGAGGTGTGCCCGAGGATGCCGAGCGCGGTCGTGTCGAGCGATGCGGCCTCGTCGAGGATGCCGAGATCGTCGTCCTCCGAGGGGGAACTGTTCTTCGATGTCACTGTGTCACTCCAAGCTTGTGCGAGCGTGTCGCCCGCACAAGATTACTTGGCGGGGGTGATCACGACCAAAAGATCCCCGGCATCGACCTGCTGAGTGGAGGCGATCGCCAGCCGCTCGATGACACCGTCGACGGGTGCGGTGATCGCCGCCTCCATCTTCATCGCCTCGATGGATGCTACCGGTTCGCCGGCCCGCACGGACGCGCCGACGTCGACCTTGAGCGAGACCACACCGGAGAACGGGGCCGCCACCTGACCGGGCTGCGAGCTGTCTGCCTTCTCGGCCTCGTGCGTGTCGACCGCGACCGATCGGTCGCGCACGAACACCGGACGGAGCTGCCCGTTGAGGGTCGTCATGACGGTGCGCATGCCTCGCTCGTCGGCCTCGCCGATCGCTTCGAGGCCAACGTAGAGCTGCACGCCGCGGTCGATCTCGACGAGGTGCTCCTGCCCCTGGACGAGTCCGTACAGGTAGTCGGCCGTGTCGAGCACGGAGAGGTCGCCGAACAGCTCGCGCTGCTGCGCGAACTCCCTGGTCGGGGCCGGGAACAGCAGCGTGTTCAGACGCTCGCGCCGCTCCGTGCTCGATCCCGCCAACGCCGTCTCGTCGTCGGCCGAGATCTCGGTGAGTCCGGTGCGCACCGTGCGGCCGGCGAGCACCTTGCTGCGGAACGGCTCGGGCCACCCGCCGGGCAGGTCGCCGAGCTCACCCGCCATGAAGCTGACGACCGAATCGGGGACGTCGTACTTCTCGGGGTTCGCCTCGAAGTCCGCGGGATCTGCCTTGACTGCGGCAAGGTGCAGCGCGAGGTCGCCGACGACCTTGGACGACGGCGTGACCTTCGGCACGCGACCGAGGATGCGGTCGGCCGCGGCGTACATGTCCTCGATGAGCTCGAAGTCCGAGGCGAGCCCGAGCGCCTTGGCCTGCTGACGCAGGTTCGAGAGCTGACCACCCGGGATCTCGTGGTGATAGACACGTCCGGTGGGGCCGGGAAGCCCGGATTCGAAGGGCGCGTACTGGTTGCGAACGGCTTCCCAGTACGGCTCGAGGTCCGAGACGCCGGCGAGATCGATGCCGCTGTCGCGCTCGGTGTGCGCCAGCGCCGCGACGAGCGACGAGAGCGAGGGCTGACTGGTCGTCCCCGATAACGGGGCGGATGCCGCATCCACGGCGTCCACGCCCGCAGCGCTGGCCGCGAGCAGGGTCGCGAGCTGCCCGCCGGGGGTGTCGTGGGTGTGCAGGTGCACCGGCAGGTCGAAGCGCTCGCGGAGCGCGCGCACCAGCGTGGCGGCGGCCCCGGGGCGCAGGAGCCCGGCCATGTCCTTGATGGCGAGGATGTGGGCGCCGGCATCCACGATCTGCTCCGCCAGGCGCAGGTAGTAGTCCAGCGTGTAGAGGTCTTCGGCGGGGTTCAGCAGGTCACCGGTGTAGCAGAGCGCGACCTCGGCGACGGCGCTGCCGGTGGCGCGCACCGCGTCGATCGCCGGGCGCATCTGCGCCACGTCGTTGAGCGCGTCGAAGATGCGGAAGATGTCGATGCCGCTCGTCGCCGCCTCGCTGACGAACGCCTCGGTCACCGCCGTCGGGTACGGCGTGTAGCCGACGGTGTTGCGGCCGCGCAGCAGCATCTGGATGTTGATGTTCGGCAGCGCCGCCCGCAGCTTGTCGAGTCGCTCCCACGGGTCCTCGCCGAGGAAGCGGAGGGCGACGTCGTACGTGGCTCCGCCCCAGGCCTCGACAGACAGCAGACCGGGGGTCAGACGCGCCAGGTACGGGGCGGCGGCGGCGAGGTCGCGCGTGCGCACGCGTGTCGCCAGCAGCGACTGGTGCGCGTCGCGGAACGTCGTGTCGGTGATCGCGAGGGCTGACTGCTCGCGCAGGGCGCGGGCGAAGCCCTCAGGGCCCAGCTCCTGGAGCCGTTGGCGCGAACCCGCGGGAGGCTCGGCAGCCAGGTCGATGCTCGGGAGCTTCGCAGCCGGGTCGATCACGCCGGGGTGGTCGCCGTTGGGCTTGTTGACCGTGACGTCGACGAGCCAGTTCAGCAGCTTGGTCCCGCGGTCCTTTGACACGCGTCCCTGCAGCAGGTCGGGGCGTTCGTCGATGAACGAGGTGCTGATGTCACCGGCGATGAACGCGTCGTCGGCGAGGAGCGCCTGCAGGAACGGGATGTTCGTCGAGACGCCGCGGATGCGGAACTCCGCGAGTGCCCGGCGCGCCCGTCCCACGGCCGCTTCGAAGTCGCGACCGCGGCAGGTGAGCTTGGAGAGCATGGAGTCGAAGTGCGGGCTGATCTGCGCACCCTGGTGCACGGTGCCGCCGTCGAGGCGGACACCGGCGCCGCCGGGCGAACGGTAGGTGGTGATCTTGCCGGTGTCGGGGCGGAATCCCTGCGTCGGATCCTCGGTGGTGATGCGGCACTGCAGCGCGGCGCCGCGCAGATGGATGCTGTCCTGCTGCAGCCCGAGGTCGGCGAGCGTCGCTCCGGCCGCGATGTGCATCTGCGCCTGCACGAGGTCGACGTCGGTGACCTCCTCGGTCACGGTGTGCTCGACCTGGATGCGCGGGTTCATCTCGATGAAGACGACCTCACCGGCCCGCTCCCCTGCGGTCTCGAGGAGGAACTCGACGGTTCCGGCGTTCTCGTAGCCGATCGACCGGGCGAACGCGATCGCGTAGCCGTGCAGCGCGGTCCGGATGCTGTCGTCGAGGTTCGGAGCAGGTGCGATCTCGACCACCTTCTGGTGGCGTCGCTGCACCGAGCAGTCGCGCTCGAACAGGTGAACCGTCTCGCCGGTCTTGTCGGCGAGGATCTGCACCTCGATGTGGCGAGGACGCACGACAGCCTGTTCGAGGAACATGCGCGGGTCGCCGAACGCGCTCTCGGCTTCGCGCATCGCCTCGGCGAGCGCGGCCGGGAGGTCGGCCTTCTTCTCCACGCGGCGCATGCCGCGGCCGCCGCCGCCCGCGACGGCCTTCGCGAACACCGGGAAGCCGATCTCGTCCGCCTGGGCGACGAGGGCGTCGACGTCGTCGGATGCCTCGGTCGAGCGCAGCACCGGCACGCCGGCCTCGATCGCGTGCCGCTTGGCTTCGACCTTGTTGCCCGCCATCTCGAGGACGGCAGAGGGCGGGCCGATGAAGACGATGCCGTTCGCCGCCGCCTTCTCGGCGAGCTCGGGGTTCTCGGAGAGGAACCCGTAGCCCGGGTAGATCGCATCGGCGCCCGACTCGAGCGCGACCCTGATGATCTCGTCGACGCTCAGGTACGCGCGCACGGGGTGGTCGCGCTCGCCGATCTCATATGCCTCGTCGGCTTTGAGCCGGTGCTGCGACCCGCGGTCCTCATACGGGAACACGGCAACGGTCCTGGCCCCCACCTCGAACGCCGCTCGGAAGGCGCGGATCGCGATCTCGCCGCGATTGGCCACAAGGATCTTCTGGAACATGCACACCTCTGGTAGCTCGATGCGCGGCGCAGTCGACGCACATGGGGCGGGGCTGAGTGTTCTCCAAGCCTAGGGGAAGGTAACGTGGTCTCCGTGCACGTACTCAGCGTCAGCTCTCTCAAAGGCGGTGTCGGCAAGACGACCGTGACCCTCGGATTGGCCTCTGCGGCCTTCGCCCGGGGTGTCCGGACTCTCGTCGTCGACCTGGACCCGCAGTCCGACGTCTCCACCGGCATGGACATCCAGGTCGCCGGTCGACTCAATGTCGCGGATGTGCTGGCCAACCCCAAGGAGAAGGTCGTCCGCCAGGCGATCACCTCCAGCGGCTGGGCGAAGGTGCACCCCGGAACCATCGACGTCCTCATCGGCAGCCCGTCGGCCATCAACTACGACGGTCCGCACCCGAGTGTCCGCGACGTCTGGAAGCTCGAGGAGGCACTGGCCTCCGTCGAGAGCGACTACGACCTCGTGCTCATCGACTGCGCCCCCTCGTTGAACGCGCTCACCCGCACGGCGTGGGCAGCGAGCGACCGGGTCATGGTCGTCACCGAACCGGGGCTCTTCTCGGTCGCCGCCGCCGACCGCGCCCTGCGCGCGATCGAGGAGATCCGCCGCGGCCTCTCCCCCCGTCTTCAGCCGCTGGGCATCGTCGTCAACCGCGTGCGCCCGCAATCGATCGAGCACCAGTTCCGCATCAAGGAGCTGCGCGACATGTTCGGCCCGCTCGTGCTCTCCCCTCAGCTGCCGGAGCGCACGTCGCTGCAGCAGGCGCAGGGAGCGGCCAAGCCGCTGCACATCTGGCCGGGCGACTCCGCACAGGAGCTCGCCGCCGACTTCGACCTGCTCCTGGACCGTATCGTGCGCACCGGCCGCGTCCCCGTCCCGGAGACCGGCGCCCAGGCCTGATCACACGCCCCAAGACGGCAAGGCCGCGCCGAGACAGCGCGATCTCGTTGCTGTCTCGGCGCGGCCTTGCTGCTTCGCTGATGTAGGAGCGGCTGCGCGTCAGGCGGAGCGCTTGGCGCGGCGCGCGCTGAGCTCGTCGACGGGGTCCGGCGCGGTGGGGTCGAACTCCACGAGCGTGGACTCCACCTCGCGAAGGACCTTGCCGACGGCGATGCCGAAGACGCCCTGGCCGCGGCTGACGAGGTCGATGACCTCATCGTTCGAGGTGCACAGGTAGACCGAAGCGCCGTCGCTCATGAGCGTCGTTCCCGCGAGATCGCGGATGCCGGCTGCGCGCAGCTGATCGACGGCCGTGCGGATCTGCTGCAGCGAGATGCCGGTGTCGAGCAGACGCTTGACGAGCTTGAGGACCAGGATGTCACGGAAGCCGTAGAGACGCTGCGACCCGGATCCGCTGGCGCCGCGCACGGTCGGCTCGACGAGCTCGGTGCGCGCCCAGTAGTCGAGCTGGCGGTAGGTGATACCGGCGGCACGGGCTGCGACAGCACCGCGGTAGCCGACCTCGTCGTCCATCGCCGGAAGGCCGTCGGTGAAGAGGAGTTCGGTCACGAACCGCGGGTCGCCTGCACGCTCATCCGCATTCATATGACTTCCTCTCTGACGGGTTACCCCCACGCTAGAGCAGTGCCCTGCCCCGGGCAACGACATCCGCTTCGCTGTGGGGGTGTGTCGCAACCTGTTCGTTACGAAAGCACGCGGGCGAGTGCTTCTTTGACGAAGGCCGCCCTGACCTCACTGATCTTGCCCGCCAGTTCCGGACCCATCTCACGCGCCTTGCCGCGGGACGCGGCATCCGTCCTGCGCAGCAGCGCAGACATGGCCGACTCGATCAGCGACACCTCGCGCTCCGCGCTCTGGCGGACGGTCCGAAGGTGACGCGGCTCGATGCCGTGACGGTCCAGTGCGACGAGGCCGCGCAGCAGCGTGACGGTCGACTCGGGGTAGGTCTCGGCCGCCGCGATGATGCCGGTGCTGATGGCGTCGTTGAGGATCTGCGGCCCTGCTCCCGCTGCGGAGAGCAGCTCCTCACGACGGTACCGGCGCGGCGCCGGGGTGATCGAGGGCGGCGGGGCGAACGCGAGTCCGGTGTCGCCGTTCGCCTCGGCCTCGTCCAGCTGCTCGCGGATCACGCTGAGCGGCAGATAGTGATCGCGCTGGAGGGTGAGTCCGAGCCGCAGCCGCTCGATGTCGGACGGCGAGAACTTGCGATAGCCGGACTCCGTGCGCGAGGGCGTGACGATGCCCTGAACCTCGAGGAACCTCAGTTTGCTGGAGGTGAGGTCGGGGAATTCCGGGGTGAGCCGTGCGAGGACCTGACCGATGCTCAGGAGCCCCGCGGACGCAGAGCGATCGCGGGCGGGAAGCGCCGCCATCAGTCGGACGCCACCGCGAGGTCGGCGGGCGAGATGAAGAAGTTCAGACGGAACTTGCCGATGCGCAGCTCAGACCCGTTGACGAGCTCGCTGCGGTCGACGCGCTCCCCGTTGACGTACGTGCCGTTGAGCGAACGCTGGTCGATGATCTCGAACGAGCGACCCGAGCGCGTGATCTCGGCGTGACGGCGCGAGACGGTGACATCGTCGAAGAAGATGTCGGCTTCAGGATGCCGCCCGATGGTCGTGACGTCGGTGTCGAGCAGGTAGCGGGCCCCTGCCATCGCGCCCGAGCGCACGAGCAGGAGAGCCGAGCCGGTGGGCAGCGCCGAGATCGCGGACTGCTCGACCTCGGTCAGCTCCGCGCCGAACGGGACGAAGGAAAGGTCGGAGTCGTGTCCGAATGTCTGCGTGGCGTCGTGCCGCTGCTCGCCGTCGCGGTGAATCGACGCGTCGCGAGCCGGTCGGCTTTCGAAATCTGTCACGGTGGCCCTCCTTCCGATCCAGACTAACGGATCGCGCGACCGCCGAGCGAGGCCCAGTCCGACACAGCACGCGCACAAGGCCGTTTCCTAGGGTGGACGTGTGCACACCCTCACCTCACGACGCCCCCTCACCCCGTTCATGATCGCCGCAGCGCTGCTCGTCGCGTTCGCTCTCCTGCTCGCCTGGCCGCAGCCGGCGGCCGCGCACGACGCGCTCGTGGAGTCCGACCCGGCGGCCGACTCGACCATCGAGACGTTGCCGGACGAGCTCACCCTCACCTTCGGCGCCGCCTTGATCGGCGGCGAGGGATCGACCGAGGTCGTCGTGACGGATGCCGCGGGCGAATCCGTCACCGACGGCCCCGCCGAGGTGGACGGCGCGATGGTGACCCAGCCGTTGACCGCCGGCGGCGAGGCCGGCGAGTACCGGGTGCTCTGGAAGGTCGTCTCCAGCGACGGGCATCCGACGGATGGCGAGTTCCGCTTCACCGTGACCACCGGTTCGGCGCCCGAGACCGCGGCGCCGTCGGCGACGCCCACCGAGAGCGCGTCGAGCGAGCCGAGCGCGTCGACGGCTCCCCCCGCGGAGGAGGGAACGCCCGCCGACGGCGACTCCTTCGTGCGCAATCTGCCCTGGATCATCGGCGGCATCATCCTGGCGGCAGGACTCGGTGCGCTCATCGCCGTGTTGTTGGCGAAAAGCCGCCGCGAACCGGGTGCGGCGGAACAGCACGACGCCGGGTCGGACGACCCTGCAGAGCGATAGGCTTGAGGCATGCCACACTACGACGTCGTCATCCTCGGCGCGGGCCCCGGCGGGTACGTCGCCGCAGTCCGCAGCGCACAGCTCGGCCTCTCCACCGCGATCATCGAAGAGAAGTACTGGGGCGGTGTGTGCCTCAACGTCGGCTGCATCCCCTCCAAGGCTCTGCTCAAGAACGCGGAACTCGCCCACACCCTCAACCACAAGGCCGACTTCTTCGGCATCTCGGGTGACTTCACGATCGACTTCGGCAAGGCGTTCGACCGCTCCCGCGAGGTCGCCGAGGGCCGGGTCAAGGGCATCCACTTCCTCATGAAGAAGAACAAGGTGACCGAGTACAACGGTCGCGGCACCTTCACCGGCCCGAAGGCGATCTCGGTCGCGAAGGCCGACGGCTCCACCGAAGAGGTCACGTTCGACAACGTCATCATCGCGACCGGCTCGAAGGTGCGCCTGCTCCCCGGCGTCGAGCTCAGCGAGAACGTCGTCACCTACGAGGAGCAGATCCTCACCCGCGAACTGCCCGAGTCGATCGTCATCGTCGGCGCCGGCGCCATCGGCATGGAGTTCGCCTACGTCCTCACGAACTACGGCGTGAAGGTCACGATCATCGAGTTCCTCGACCGCGCGCTCCCCAATGAGGACGCCGACGTGTCGAAGGAGATCACCAAGCAGTACAAGAACTACGGCGTCGACATCCTCACCTCCACCAAGGTCGAGAAGGTCGTCGACAACGGCTCGTCCGTCACCGTCACCTACACCGGCAAGGACGGCCAGCAGGCATCCATCGAGGCCGGCAAGGTTCTCATGTCGGTCGGATTCGCGCCGAACGTCGACGGCTACGGACTCGAGGCGACCGGCGTGAAGCTCACCGAGCGCGGCGCGATCGACATCGACGACCACATGAAGACCAACGTCGACGGCATCTACGCGATCGGCGACGTCACGATGAAGCTGCAGCTCGCGCACGTCGCCGAGGCGCAGGGCGTCGTGGCGGCCGAGACCATCGGCGGCGCCGAGACGCAGACGCTGGGCGATTACCGGATGATGCCGCGCGCGACCTTCTGCTCGCCTCAGGTCGCCTCGTTCGGCCTCACCGAGCAGCAGGCCAAGGACGAGGGCCACGACGTCAAGGTCGTGACGTTCCCGTTCATGGCCAACGGCAAGGCGCACGGCCTGGGCGAGCCGGTCGGCTTCGTCAAGATGGTCGCGGATGCTGAGCACCTCGAGCTGCTCGGCGCCCACATGATCGGACCGGACGTCTCCGAGCTCCTCCCCGAGCTGACGCTCGCGCAGAAGTGGGACCTCACCGCTCTCGAGCTCGCCCGCAACGTGCACACGCACCCGACGCTGTCGGAGGCGCTGCAGGAGGGCTTCCACGGACTCGCGGGCCACATGATCAACTTCTGATCCGTCGCCCGAACGGCCCGGCCAGGCATTGCCTGCCGGGCCGTTCGTCGTCTCAGCCGAGGGAGTCGAGCGTCTCCGCGACGACCTCTGCGACGACTCCGGCCGAGGCATCCCGATCGGCCGGGACGAGGCCGATGCGGGTGCGGCGATCGAGCACGTCGTCGGCGTCCAGCGCCCCCTCGGCGCGCACCGCGAAGGCGACCTCGGCGCGGGTGATGTCGATGCCCTCGGCCACCGTCTCGGCGGCGCCCTTACCGCCCGCCGCGAGCACCGACGGGGCCTCTGCGCCGTAGCGGGCGCGCAGCGACGCCGACGACCTCCGGGCGGTCGCGGCGCCGCTGACCGGCACCGGCGAGTCGGGGGCGCCGACCAGCGGGAGCCGGTGGGTCCGGCAGGGCGCGGCATCCAGGCCGGCATGGCGGGATGCGAGGTCGACGGCATCCTGCGCCATCGCCCGGTACGTCGTGAGCTTGCCACCCAGGATGCCGACGACGCCGTTCGACGAGACCTCGACGCGATGGCGCCGCGAGATGTCCGCTGTGGAGGATCCGGCTCCGGACTCGATGAGCGGCCGCAGGCCCGCGAACGTGCCTCGCACGTCGCCGCACGTCAGCGGCCGGTCCAGCGCCTGGGAGAGCGTGCCGAGCAGGAAGTCGATCTCGTCCGCCGTCGGCTGCGGGACCTCGGGGATGCCGCCGGGCGCATCCACGTCCGTCAGCCCCACGATCACGCGCCCGAGCTGCACGGGCAGCGCGAAGACGAAGCGGCTGATCGACCCCGGATGCGGCACGGTCAGCGCCGCCGTCGGGTTGCCGAGCGTCGCGGCATCCAGGACCAGATGCGTGCCCCTGCTCGGCCGCAGACGGATGTCCGGATCGAGGCCTCCGGCCCACACGCCCGCCGCATTGACGACGGCGCGGGCGCGCACCCGGACCGAGCCGCCGCCGAGCTCATCGTGCAGCGTGGCCCCCGAACCGTCGACGTCCGACGCGCGTGTCCTCGTGAGGATCATCGCGCCGTGCGCGCCGCGGTGCGGGCGATCGCGACGACGAGCCGCGCGTCGTCGACGAGCTGCCCGTCGGTGCCGACCACACCACCGCGGAGTCCTCGTCTGCTCAGCGCCGGGAACATTGCGACCGCCTCTGCCGGTGACGCCCGATGCGGTCGCGGCAGGACGCGTCCCGGTGTTCCGGCGACGCGGCGCAGACCGTCCCCCAGCCAGAACCCGATCTCGCCGACGGTGCGCTGCGTCGTCGAGACTCCCTGGACGAAGGGCAGCAGCTGCGGGAGGGTACGGGTCAGGTGCGGGGCGGTGCGGGTCATGAGCAGGTGCCGTTCGACCGCGCTCTCCCTCGCGACGGCGACGTCGCCGGATGCCAGATAGCGCAGCCCGCCGTGCACGAGCTTCGAGCTCCAGCGGCTCGTGCCGAACGCGAGGTCGTGGGCCTCGGCGAGGATGACGGACAGGCCGCGGCTCGCGGCATCCAGAGCGACGCCGGCACCGGTCACCCCGCCGCCGATGACGAGCAGATCGACCTCGTCGCCGCCTGTCATCCGATCCCATTCGCGGATCCTGCGCGTGGCGTTCAGCATCGCCGAGGAGCGGACACCGGTGTTCATGGTCGCAGGTATCCGTCCATCGCACGGGTGAGTTCGGTGTGCCATTCCGCCTCGCCGATCAGGGCGGAGACGGCGTTGTGCGAGAGCACGGCGGACTGCACGATGAGCAGCATCATGACCGACATGTCGTCGGCATCGCCGGGCCTGACGGTACCGCCCCGCTGGGCGTGCACGATGGCATCGGCGAGCCAGCTCAGCATGACGCGCTGGCTCGTGCCGACCCGCTCCAGGCTGTACTGCGTGAACGCTTCCGGCTCGCTCGCGAGCAGGCTGCCGAACACGGCATCCTGCTCGAAGGCATCCGCGAAGCGCACCGCCTCGGCGACGAGCTCGGCCCGTGTGCTCACGGCGGTCTCGAAGCCGTTCAGGAGCAGGACCGTCCGGCGCAGGAGCGCCGCCCGCACGACCTCGTCGACGCTCGACCAGCGCCGGTAGATGGTGGGCCGGCTGACCTTCGCCTCGCGGGCGAGCTCGGCGATCGTGAGCCTGGCCGTTCCCCGCGCGGAGATCAGAGCGGCGGCCCGGTCGAGGATATGCGCGTCCGTGGTATCCCACGACGGCAGATCCGCACGGACCTCGCTGCGGGCGGGGGGCTCGCTGCTTGCTTGACGATCTTCCACAATGTGTCACACTGTAACGCATGACGACGGAGACCACACCTGCCGCGATGATGCGTTGGAACGGATGGGGCGACCCCGACCTCGCCAAGGATCTGCCGCTCGCGGTGCGCGCACTGCTGCCGACGGTGATCGGGCGCGTGCAGCGTCCGCAGCCCGCGGTCTCCCTCGCCGACGTCCGCATAGCGCCCTCCGCGCTCACGGACGACGACCGGCGCGCGCTCGCCGACATCGTCGGCGACGCGCACGTGAGCACCGACGACGAGACGCGCATCCGGCACGCGGGCGGGCGATCGACGATCGACCTCGTCCACCGGCGAACGCCCGATCAGGAGGCTCCGGATGCCGTCGTCTCCCCCGCCGGTCACGACGAGGTCGCCGGCGTCCTGCAGTCCTGTGCGGAGCGCGGGCTGGCCGTGATCCCGTTCGCGGGCGGCACGAGCGTCGTCGGCGCCCTCGATCCGGAGCGCGGGACGCACCGGGCCGTCATCGCGCTGGACGTGCGCCGCCTGAGCGGCCTGCTGCACCTGGACGGGATCAGCGGCGAGGCGCGCTTCCTCGCCGGCACCACCGGCCCCGAGGCCGAGCGGCTGCTCGCCGAGCACGGCTTCGAGCTGGGGCACTTCCCGCAGAGCTTCCTCTACGCCACACTCGGCGGGTTCGCGTCGGCGCGCTCATCCGGCCAGAACTCGGCGGGCAACGGCCGGTTCGACGCGATGGTCACGGCCGTGCGCGTCGCGACCCCGACCGGCGAGGTCGCGCTCGGCGGCGCGCCCGGAACGGCAGCTGGGCCCGATCTGATGCGCGTGTTCCTGGGCGCCGAGGGCATCCTCGGTGTGATCACCGAGCTGAGTCTGCGCGTGCACCGCGTGCCCGAGACGCGCCTGCACGAGGGATGGACCTTCCCCGACTTCGCCACGGGCGTCGACGCCCTGCGGCGCGTCGCCCAGCTCGGCACCGGGCCCACGGTGATCCGTCTGTCCGACGAGGCCGAGACCGGGATCGGACTCGCGCAGCACGGCAGGATCGGCAAGGCCCTGTCGAAGGGATGCAGCGCCGTCACCGTCTTCGAGGGCCACCCCGACGTGGCCGCGGCCCGTCAGGCCCTGACGGCGAAGGTGCTGACGGATGCCGGCGGGCGTTCCACCGGGCCGGAGCCCGCCGAGGAGTGGGCGAAGGGCAGGTTCGGCGCCCCGTACCTGCGCGACGCGCTGCTCGACCACGGCGTGTTCTGCGAGACGCTCGAGACCGCGACGCTCTGGTCGAAGGTCGCCCAGGTGAAGACGGCGGTCACGGAAGCTCTCCGCAGCGGATTCGCCGATCATGACGCGAAGGCGCTCGTGATGTGCCATATCTCGCATGTGTACCCCACGGGGGCCGCCCTCTACTTCACGATCATCGGCAACCTCAAGGGCGATGTCCTCTCCGACTGGGATGCCATCAAGTCCCGTGTGAACGATGCGATCCTGCAGGCCGGCGGCACGATCAGCCACCACCACGGCGTCGGGCGCGACCACGCGCCCTGGCTGGCGCACGAGATCGGCGACGGCGGCATCCGCATCCTGCGAGCGCTGAAGGCCGAACTGGATCCCACCGGCATCATGAACCCCGGCGCCCTGCTGCCGGTCGGGGCGGGCTGACGTGCCGCGCATCCATGTTCTGGGCAATCCGGATGCCGGGCGCGGCAAGGGCGCTGCGCGCACGGATGCCGCGATCGCACGGCTGCGATCGCACGGCATCGACCCGGTCGTGCACCAGGGGTCATCGGCCGCGGATTCCCGGCGCCTCGCCGCCGAAGCGGTCGCCGCGCGTCCGGACGCCCTCGTCATCGTCGGCGGCGACGGGACGCTGGCGACCGTGGTCGACGTGCTGACCGGATCCGGCGTGCCGCTCGTCCTCGTCCCCGCCGGAACCGGCAACGACCTCGCGCGTTCCCTGGGGATCCCGTACGACTCGGCCGAGAGCGCTGCCCTTGCCGTCGACGCCGCGGTCGCCGGCTCCCCGCACTCGCTCGACGTCGGCGAGGCGATCTGCACCGACGCGAGCGCCCGCTTCCTCACGGTGGCCGCCCTCGGCTTCGATGCGAAGGTCAGCGAGCGCACGAACCTGTTGCGCTGGCCGCGCGGCACAGCGCGCTACTACCTCGCGCTGCTGATCGAGCTGTTCCGTCTGGCCCCGATGCGCTTCTCGCTGCGCATCGACGGCGAGGACGCCCGGGTCTCGGACGGGACTCTCATCGCCGTGGGCAACATTCGCAGCTACGGCGGAGGAATGCCGGTGTGCCCCGGCGCCGACCCGCATGACGGACTGTTCGACATCACGCACGTCGGTCCGGTGGGCAGGCTCAAGCTGCTACGGCTGTTCCCGCGTCTGCTGCGCGGCACGCACGTCCAGTTGCCCGAGGTGACGACGATGCACGGACGCGAGATCGAGGTGTCGGCGCCAGGACTCGTGGTCTACGCCGACGGCGAGCGCATCGGCACCGGCAGCGCCCGCATCCGTGTGCTGCCCGGAGCGCTGACCGTGCTGCTGCCGCGGTGACCGAGCCGGGCCCTCAGTCCGCGAACACGCTGAGCTCGCCCGCCACCGCCGTCCCGTCCCGGACGAACAGGGCTGGTCGCCCCATCGGGGCATCCACGCTCTCGCGCGTCACGGACGAGGCCCCGCCGAACACTGCACCGGTCCAGATGTTCTGCCATCTTCCCGGAGGGAAGGCCACGTCGACCGTCGTCGCACCGGCGGAGAGCACGGGTGCGAGCAGGATATCGGGCCCGAGCTGAAGCTCCTCGTCCGCGATGCCGTCGAGCCCGGCATCCGGAGCGAGCATCCACGGATGCTGCACGGCGTCCGCGAGCCCGCCCTGCGCCGCGAGCCGTTCGCGCTCCGGACCGAGCGCCACGAACACCCGGGTCAGCTCGGCGAGCTGCGCGGCCAGCTCCGCATCCTCGGCCGGCTGAGCCGACACGGCGGGCCGGTTGCCCTCATGCGTGCGGAGAACCGGCTGCAGCAGCGACGCCTCCGCCCAGCGGATGACGAGCTCGTCGTCGCGGACGGGATCGGGGATGACCGGCAGATCGATACTCGTGTACCCGCCGATATCGCCGTGCACCTGCGCCATGCCGCTCGCGGACAGCGACTGCGTGAGCGTGACGGTGGAGGCCAGGCCGTCCTCGCGCGACCAGTCCTGCGTCTGATCGCCCAGCCACAGCGCGTCGGCCGCACCGGCCGAGCGGGTTCCTCCGCTGCGGTGCCAGACAAAGCCGTCGGCCTCGAGCCCGGCGATCTCGAGCGCACGCCGATTCACGTCCTGCCAGAGAACGGGCCACCGCACCCGCCAGTCCGCCCCGGACCCGCCGTCGAGCACGGCGTCCGGAGGCGGCCCCTCCGCGAAGTCCGCCATCCAGCCGGATGCTCCGGACCCGGCCGCCTCGTCGGCGATGACCCGCGCCAGCCACTCCCTGGCAGCGGCGTCGGAGAGATCGACCATCGCCGCGGTGAAGCCGTGCTGGTCGATGTCGAGCACGGCGCCGCCCTCGTCCAGCGCCAGGTATCCGGCGGCTGCGGCCTCGGCGTACAGGTCGCGTCCGCCACGGGCCGACGCTGCCGCACCGCTGTCCTCGGACAGGGAGGGATTGACGTAGGTGAGGACGCGGATGCCCTGGGCCTCGAGGTCTGCGACCAGCTGCTCCCAGCCGGGGTACTGCTCGTCGTCGAGGCTCCAGTTCCATTGCAGACGCTCTCCGAAGTCGGTGGTCCGGCGCCCGACCCAGTCCTGCAGCCACACTGCGGCGAGCGGCACATCCGCCGCCTGCAGGGTGGCGACCTTCTCCCGCACCTCGTCCGTGCCGCCCTGGATACCGGCGATCAGTCCGGTTCGCGTCCATGCCGGCGGAGGTTCGGCTGCGCCCGCCCAGGCCGACTGGATCGCCACGGCGTCCGCGGGGGTTGCGGCAGCGGCGAGCGAGAAGTCGGCCGTGCTGCTCCAGACCTCCCAGATCATGCGGTCGTCGGGGCGCAGGTCCACCGAGGAGAACGCGTCGCCGCGGTAGACGAGGCTGCGCGAGAGGCCTGTGACGTTCACGGCGCTCGGGAGGTAGGTGGTGTCCTGCCCGCCGGCCGAACTCGCCGCGAGGTCGACGAGGAACGACAGCGGTACTCGCCCCGCCCGATCCCCTGTTCGCGCGGGATCAGAGGCACGCGGTTGCCACGGAGATCCCACCCGGCCGACTGCGCCCCCAGCCCGTGCACGCCTTCGCCGTCGTCCAGCGCGGCGGTGAGATAGATGCGGTTCGCGGGCTCGGACACCGATATCTCGGCATCCAACCGCCCGGGCGCGCCCTCGCGGAGCCGGAGCGTCCATGTCACCGAGTCGACGTCGTCGAGCGTTCCGCTGAGTGCGAGCGCCCCCTCGGAGTCGACCTCCGCCGCCGTGACGTGCTGCGTGTTCCAGATGGCGTCCTGGTCATCGCTCACCCGGACGAGTCCGAGGTCGTCGATATAGCTCGCGCGTCCCTGGGCGGCTGTGAAGAACGCCTCGCCCGGACCCGTCTGCCACCCCGATGCCGCCGCCTGCGGATGCGTCCCGTGCAGGGCCTCATCGAGCACGATCGTGAACTCGCCGATCCGCCACTCGCCGTCCACCCCGTCGACGATGAGGTCGCCGCGAGGCGGATCCGCGAGCTGCGTGGCCGGCTGCGGTAGCTGCACGGCGACGAAGACGCCTCCGAGGACGCGGCGGCACCGACCAGCGCGAGAACCGCGAGCCCGATCCGGCGCCCGACGCCCCGACGACGAGGTGGCGCGGCTGCGGTGTCGGTCACACGCTCAGTATAGGTTCGGGGCCGTCGCTCACCCCTGAAACAGAGGGGGCTGCGTCAGAAGCCGAGGGCGCGGGCGAGTTTCGAATCGGATGCCGAGGCACGGGCCCCGGTGGCGAAGACGGCCGTCTCGATCGCCGAGAACAGCGCGTCGCGGCCGGTCTCGTCGGCAGGAGCCGCAGGGCCGAGCTCCACTTCCCACTCGCGCCATTCGCGCTGGACGCCCTGTCGCAGGTCGGTGGCGCGGACGCGGTCGTCGACGAACTCGGCGACGACACCGCCGGGGCCTGTGAGCAGGTAGGCGGTGCGCTGGTTCTCGATGCGGGCGAGCGGCGTCAGAGCATCCGTCGTCCAGTGTGCGAGCGCTTCAGCGACGGCATCCGGGACGGTGTCTCCCTCCCCCAGCGGCCAGGCGATCTCGAGCCGACCGTCGCCCTCGCGCGGTCCCTTGATGTGCCAACCGGCGTCGGGGCCTCCCGTGCGCCGGCGCACGGCGACACCGGCGCGGGCGAGAGCCGTGTCAGCGGTGTCGAAGTACCGGGCGTCGAGTTCGCGCGACTCGCCCTGGTCGACCGCGGCGTCCAGACCGCCCCAGTCGGGCAGCGGCGTCGCCACGTCGACGTCGTACTTGCGCTCGATCTCGACGGACCGCGCGCCTTCAGTCATCGCTGAGCGTGAGATCTTCGAGCGCCTCGTCGAACCAGTAGTCGATCTCGGTGGGGCCGTCGCTCTCACCGGTGTTCTGCGCGTCGCCGCGTCGGTTGTAGACCACCTGCGTCTCGCTGTAGGGGACGATCAGCTTGTCGTCGGCATCCTCGATGGGGATGATCTGCCCGTCGAGCGGGCCGCCGTGAAGTCGTGCGATTGCCATGAGCACACAATAGCCCTCTTAAGCCTCCGCGACACCGCTCACGGGTGGCGGGTCATGACGCGGCCTTCTCCGTGGGCTCGGACTTTTCAAGCTGACCGATTCGTTGTCGGCTGACGCCGAACGCGGCAGCCGCGGCCTCGGCGGGGTACCCACGCGCGCGAAGTGCCCGAACCGCGCTGCGACGAAGTACCACGGCGCGCGCCTGGGCGGCGCGGGAGGTCTCCTCTGCCTCTTTTCCATCCCTCCAGAGCTTCGCGATCTCGTCAGGCACGTCGACCTCGACATCGACCGCTACGGCGCTGTCGTCATCGAGCCATGCAGCCGCCAAGTCGTGCGCCGCCTTGTCGATTCCGCGGTAGGTCGTAGCGGCCCCCGTAGCGACGATGGTTCGTCCGTTGGGGCCGGGGGAGGTGAGTTCGGGAATCTTGATCGTCCACCATCCGTCATCGTCACGGTATGCGTGTGCCCGAATCCTGCGAGCCTCGGTCATCGCCGTCGTTCCTCTCAGTTCCAGTTCCGTGGCGTGTCCGGGAACACGTCTTGAATCTGCTTCACGACGCCCGCGGAGACCTCCGTGAGCTGCGACCGATAGGATCCGGGCGCCGTCCTTCGACTTCCAGATTTCGTGACTGCCCTTCGTGCGGGCGATCTCCCAGCCTTGCGACCGGAGAAAGCGTGACACATCACGGTACTTCTGCCGCTTCGTCACAACTCTACGCAACCCCCTCTTGCGCTTCAATGCAAGCCAGCCTGGCATTTTTGCGCATAGCTCATCCGATCGCGATCCCCAGCACCGCACCGATGATCATCCACGGGCCGAAGGCGATGCGCGTCGAACGGTTCGCGCGCCTGAGCGCCATGAGCGCGAGGGCATAGAGCGCGCCGAGGACGAAGGCGGCTGCCGCACCGATCACGAGCACCTGCCATCCGTGCCATCCGAGCACGAGGCCGATGAGGGCGGCGAGCTTCACGTCTCCCCCGCCGATGCCACCCCGGCTCATGGCGCGCAGCACGAGGTAGAAGCCGCCGAGGATCAGCATGCCGGCCAGCGCACCGATCAGCGCCGTCGTCCGCCATGTGACGAGGGCGTCGACGGCGACGAGGACGAGGGATGCCGCGAGCGCCGGCAGCACGATCCGGTTGGGCAGCCGGTGCGTGCGGGCATCGATCGCCAGCAGCCACACCCCGATGCCCGCGAGCCCCAGGTGCACGACGATGACCGCGAGGTCGTACGGCGAGACGGAAGACATGTCGGAAGGCTACGAGAAACGATGCCGGCGCGGACGGGGCTGTGGATAACCGCGATGTCCGATCTACGAATTACCATCGAAGCATCGCTTGATTTATTCGTATTTATCTTCGAGGATGGTTGGCATGGGCACCGCACTTCCCGCCCCCACCGCTCTGGCCCCCGAGAGCATCGCCTCCCGCGCGCAGGAGGTCCATCGTCTGCGCAGCGAGATCTCCCGCATGCAGCGGCGGCGCAGCGACGCACCCTTCCTCCCTCTCGATCCGGCACTGGAGGGGCTGCGGCCCGATTCCGGCCTGCGCGTGGGCTCCTCGTACTCGATCTCCCCCTCTCCGAGCCTGCTCGGAGCCCTGCTGGCAGCCCCGTCGCAGAAGGGATCGTGGTGCGCGGTGATCGGCATGCCCACGATCGGCGTCGAGGCGATGAGCGATCTCGGCGTCGAACTCGAGCGGCTCATCCTCGTGCCCGACCCCGGTCCGCGCTGGCTGACCGTGGCCACGGCGCTGTCCGAGGTGATCCCGATCATCGCCGTGCACCCGCGCAGCCGCGTCCCGGACGCCGACATCGCCCGGCTGAACGCACGGCTGCGCGATCGCGGCTGCACGCTGCTGGTGACCGCGTCGTGGCCGCAGGCAGAGGCGACGATCCGTGTGGAGGAGACCGAGTGGCACGGTCTGGGCTCCGGGTGGGGCCTGCTGTCCGATCGCACCGTGACGCTGCGGGCATCGGGGCGCCGGTTCGAGAACGGCAGGCGCGTGCGGGTGCAGATGCCGACCTCGCTCGGTCGGGTGGATGCCGCACCGGCTGCCGTCCGTCCCGTCGCCGCGCTGCCGCTTCCCGACCACCTGGCGGTGGCCGGATGACCACCCCTCCCCGCCATCTCGTGCTGTGGCTGCCGGACTGGCCGGTGCGCGCGGCGCTCGGCGCCCCGCCGGGCGATGAGCCCGTCGCGGTCGTGCAGGCGAACACCGTGATCGCGTGCTCGGCCTCCGCCCGGGCGCAGGGCGTGCGCCGCGGGCAGCGCCGCCGGCTCGCGCAGACCCGCTCGCCCGGGCTCCGGATCCTGCCCGCCGATCCGCTGCAGGAGCAGCGCATGTTCGTACCGGTGCTGCGTCTGCTCGAAGAGCTCGTGCCCGGCATTCAGCCGCTGCGCCCCGGCCTGGTCGCCCTGCGCGCCCGCGGAGCCGCCCGCTACTACGGCGGCGAGGAGCAGGCCGCACTCCACCTCATCGACGCCCTCGCCGAGCACACCCACCCCGGCTCCCGCGCCGGGGTGGCCGACGGGCTGTTCACCGCCGAGCAGGCCGCCAGGCTCGCCGATCCGGTGCGCGTGGTCGAACCCGGCGGTTCGCGCGCGTTCCTCGCCCCGCTTCCCGTGCAGGCTCTGGCCGACGAGCAGATCACCGCGCTGCTGATCAAGCTCGGCGTGCGGACGCTGGCTGAGCTCGCCGCCCTCGAGGTCGGCCACGTGCGCGACCGCCTCGGCGAGCGGGGCGTGCGGCTGCACGATCTGGCCGCCGGAGCCGATTCGCGACCGCTGACCCCGCAGGCCCCCGAGCCGCAGCTCGCCCGCGAGATCGTGTTCGATGCGCCGCTGGCCCAGGCCGAGCAGGTCGCCTTCGCGGTGCGTCAGACGGCGGACGCCGTGACCGCAGGGCTCGCCGAGCTCTCGCAGGTGTGCACCGAGGTGCGCATCGATCTCACCGACGACGACGGGGGCGTGTCGTCACGGGTGTGGATGCATCCGACCTCGTTCGAGGCGAGCGACCTCGTCGACCGCGTCCGATGGCAGCTCGAATCGATGGCGGGGGCCTTCGCCGATACCGAGAGAGCGGGCGCAGGCATCCTCGAGGTGCGGATCACTCCGACGCGCGTCGATGACAGCGCCCATCATCAGCCCGGCCTGTTCGGGCAGGGGCCGGAGCAGCGCCTGCACCACGCCGTCTCGCGCGTGCAGGCCCTGCTCGGGCATCGCGGCGTCGGGACCCCGCAGATCACCGGCGGGCGCCGGCTCGCCGAGCGGCGCTCTTCCAGCCGTGGGGCGACAAGGCCCCGCATGAACGGGATGCCGGCCTTCCGTGGCCGGGGAGCCTACCCCCGCCGCACCCCTCCGAGGTGTTCGCGCCTCCCGTCCCCGCCCGGGTGACGGCGGCCGACGGCACGTCACCCACCGTCGACGAACGCGGCGCGCTGTCTGCTCCACCGGCACGCATCGAAGACGTGCCGGTGCTCGGCTGGGCGGGTCCGTGGCCGCTTCGCGAGCGGGCATGGGATGCCGAACGCGCCCGGACGGCGCAGCGGTTCCAGATCGTCGACGAATCGCAGCGCGCCTGGCTCGCCCTCTGGGAGGACGGCGCCTGGTGGATCGAGGGGCGGTACCGCTGATGGGCTTCCACAACCCCGCGATGTCGTGGAAAGACCTCGAGAAGACCCTCAGCGGCGAGCCGGGCGGCCCTGGTGAAACCCGTGCGACCAGGACGGACCCCGGCCCGATCAGCCGCAAGCGCAGATCCGAGCCTCCGCCCCCGATCACGCCGCCGGCGGACGCCGTGCCGTACGCCGAGCTGCACGCGCACACCTCGTACTCCTTCCTCGACGGCGCATCCCCGCCGGAGGACCTGCTCGCCGAGGCCGCCCGGCTCGGGCTCACTGCGTTGGCGATCACCGATCACGACGGGTTCTACGGCGCGGCGCGGTTCGCCGAGGCCGCCGACCTCATGATCAGCGCGAACCCGGACGTCCGCCTGCAGACCGTGTTCGGCGCCGAGCTGTCGCTGGACCTCCCCCGCCCCCAGGGCGGCGTTGCAGACCCGGTCGGCGAGCATCTGCTCGTGCTCGCCCGCGGTATGGAGGGGTACCACCGGCTCGCAGGAGCCATCACCCGGGCCCAGCTGCGCGGTGGCGAGAAGGGGCGTCCCGTCTACGATCTCGACGATCTCGCGGCGAGCGCGGGTGGGCAGTGGACGATCCTGACCGGCTGCCGCAAGGGCGGCGTGCGCCAGGGTCTCGCCCGCGGAGATGCCTCCACGCCCCTGCGGCGCCTGGTCGACCTGTTCGGGCACGACGCCGTGGTCGTCGAGCTGGTCGACCACGGCGATCCGCAGGACACCCGCCGCAACGACGCACTCGCCGATCTCGCGGCATCCCTCCGGCTCCCGGTCGTCGCGACGAACAACGTGCACTACTCGGCACCGCACCGCGCGGGGCTCGCCGAGGCGGTCGCCGCCGTCCGGTCCGTGCGCAGCATGGACGACCTCGACGGGTGGATGCCATCGCACGGGTCGGCGCATCTGCGCAGCGGTGCCGAGATGACCGAGCGCTTCGCCCGCTACCCCGGAGCGATCTCGCACGGGTTGCGCATCGCCGCCGAGTCGGCGTTCGAGCTGCGCAGGGCACGGCCCGCCCTGCCGCGGCAGGAGGTGCCGGAAGGACACACCCCGATGAGCTGGCTGCGGCATCTGGTCTGGCAGGCCGTGCCCGATCGCTACCCCCGGCTCGACGACGCGGGGCGTGCACGGATCGAGCGCGAGCTGAACGTGATCGAGGAGAAGGACTTCCCCGGGTACTTCCTCATCGTGCACGGCATCGTCGCCGAGGCGAAGCGCCGCGGCATCCTCTGCCAGGGGCGCGGCTCGGCGGCGGCGAGCGCGGTCTGCTACCTGCTGGGCATCACCGCCGTCGACCCGATCCTCTACGGACTGCCGTTCGAGCGGTTCCTCGCCAGCACCCGCACCGAAGAGCCAGACATCGACGTCGACTTCGACTCCGGCCGTCGCGAGGAGATCATCCAGTGGGTGTACGAGCAGTACGGGCGGGAGCGCGCGGCGCAGGTGGCGAACGTCATCCAGTACCGACCGAAGAACGCCGTGCGCGACATGGCGCGGGCGCTCGGCTACTCCCCCGGTCAGCAGGACGCCTGGTCGCGGCAGGTGGACGGCTGGGGTGCGGGCCTGGAGCCCGCAGACGGCCACGACATCCCCGAGACGGTGCTGGAGTACGCCGGCGAGGTGCTCAAGGCGCCCCGGCATCTCGGCATCCATTCCGGTGGGATGGTGCTCACCGCACGTCCGGTAGGCGAGGTCGTCCCCGTCGAGCATGCGCGGATGCAGGATCGCACCGTCATCCAGTGGGACAAGGACGACGCAGCGTGGATGGGGCTGGTGAAGTTCGACCTGCTCGGGCTCGGCATGCTCGCAGCCCTCCAGAACTGCTTCGACCTCGTGGCGGGGGCGACCGGTGAGACCTGGAAGCTGGAGACCATCCCCAAAGAGGAGCCGGCCGTCTACGACATGCTGTGCCGCGCCGACTCGATCGGCGTCTTCCAGGTGGAGTCCCGCGCGCAGATCGGCCTGCTCCCGCGGCTGCAGCCGCGGGCGTTCTACGATCTCGCGATCCAGATCGCGCTCATCCGTCCCGGCCCCATCCAGGGCGGAGCCGTGCATCCGTTCGTCCGCCGCAAGATGGGCGTCGATGAGATCACCTACCCGCACCCGGCGCTGAGGCCCGTGCTCGAGCGCACCAAGGGCATCCCGGTGTTCCAGGAGCAGCTCATCCAGATGGCGACGACGATCGGCGACTGCACGGCCGATGAGGCCGACACCCTCCGCCGTGCGATGGGGTCCAAGCGGGGCCTGGAGCGGATCGACAGCATCCGCGGCAAG
Source organism: Microbacterium tenebrionis (assembly GCF_903645325.1). Lineage (GTDB taxonomy): Bacteria > Actinomycetota > Actinomycetes > Actinomycetales > Microbacteriaceae > Microbacterium > Microbacterium tenebrionis. The sequence continues at coordinate 24,467 of NZ_CAHJXQ010000009.1, read as the reverse complement.
CTGTACGCCGGCATGGCACGGCACGGCCTGTCGGCGGAGCAGTCCGACCGCATCTACGAGCAGATCCAGGCGTTCTCGAACTTCGGGTTCGCCGAGTCGCATTCGCTGTCGTTCGCTCTGCTCGTCTACGCCAGCTCGTGGCTGAAGCTGCACTATCCGGCCGCGTTCCTCGCGGGGCTCCTGGACGCGCAGCCGATGGGCTTCTACTCCGCCGCCACGCTCACCGCCGACGCGCGGCGGCACGGGGTGCAGGTGCGCCGTCCCGACCTGCATCTGTCGGCGGCCGGAGCGACTCTCGAACCGCTGTCGGATGCCGCCGGCCTCACCGACCCCGCGGGCCCCACCGGTCTCGACGCGTGCACGGTGTACGACCAGCCCGCAGCCGGGGAGTTCGACCGCACGGCGCCGGATGAGTCCGCGGCGCATCGCCGAGACGGAGCATTCGCCGTCCGCCTCGGGCTCCTGAGCGTGCGCGGCATCGGCAAGCCGATGGCGGAGCGCATCGCCGCCGAGCGCGACGCGAACGGCCGGTATAAGGATCTGCCCGATCTCGTGCGCCGGACGGATGCGACAGCCGCCCAGCTCGAGGCTCTGGCGACCGCCGGCGCTTTCGAGTGCCTGGGGTTGAGCCGCCGCGAAGGGGTCTGGCTGGCGGGGGCCGCCGCAGAGGATCGCGCCCGCTACCTGCCCGGCACGACCGTCTCGGTGCAGCCGCCGCTGTTCGCGGACCAGACCAGCTACGAGCGGCTCGCCGCCGATCTGCAGACCACCGGGGTCTCCATCGACGATCACCCGATGCTGCATTTCCGCGGGGCGCTGGACGAGCGCGGCGTGCTCACGGCCGAGCAGCTGCGCACGCACGAGGTCGGCCGGCGCATCGAGGTGGCGGGACTCGTCACGCACCGGCAGCGGCCGGCGACGGCATCCGGCATCACGTTCCTCAACCTCGAAGACGAGAAGGGCCTGGTCAACGTGGTCTGCTCGGCCGGGGTGTGGGCGCGCTACAGCCGCGTCGCCAGGGACTCCCCTGCGCTCATCATCCGCGGCATCCTGGAGCGCTCGCCCGAGGGTGTGATCAACGTGCTCGCGGATGCGTTCGAGGATCTGCGCACCGGCATCGAGCACCGTTCCCGCGACTTCCGGTGAGCGCCCGAACCGGCGCGCACGCCGCGCTCACCAGAAGCGCGGCGCCTCCGGCTCGGGCTTGCGGTCCGCCCCGCCCCAGCGCAGTGCTTCGTCGGTGACGGCGGATGCCGCCGCATCCGCCCCGCGCAGCGCGACGTCCGCCTCGGCCGCGCCGGGGCCGGTCGGGTCCACGAGCAGCGTGGTGCTGACGCCCGACCTGCCGGTGTGGAGCGTGCACTCCAGGACCCGGCCGACCCAGCTCACCGCCCCTGCGGACGGCGGGCGCGCATGCTCGTAGCGGATCCGGGTGTCGAGGTCCGTCAGAGCGACGATCGCGCGCTCGCCGTTCTCGTCCACGCGTTCGACCACCTCGACGCGATGCCCGTGCGGAATCGCAGCCGGCTCGGCGATGATGATCGTCCTGTCCATGGCTACAGCCTACGAAGCGCCGTAGCCATGGCAACCCCCGGTTCGCTCTAGACTCGCTGCATGCCGTCAACGCTGCTCTCGCGTCTGGGAGCTCGGACGGGCCGGCTCTACTTCGCCGCGCAGGCTCTGCTCGGGGCCGCATGGTGGATCGCCGTCGCGCTGTCCGATCCCGAGCGGTCGGGGACGGTCCGCGAGCTCACGCTCGGGCACCTCGACCCCGCCTGGGTCGCGGCGCTGGATGTTCCGCTGTTCGTGCTCGCCTCCGGCATCGTCGCACTCGGGGTGCGCAGCGCCGTCTGGGTCGTCGTGCCGTGGACCGCGATGGTCACCGCCGCCCTGGGCGTGTACGCGACGGTCACCGGGCTGGCGGGGTGGGGCGTGCTGTGCATGATCGCCGCCACCGCGGGCAGCATCGGGGCCGGGATGCTGGTGCTGCTCGGCCGCCTGCCCACGGAGTGGATCCTGTTCGGCCCGTTCTCGTTCCGGCTCGCGACGGCGACGACGAACCGGGAGCACATCACGCGCTCCGCCCTGCAGATCGTCGTGTTCTGGGGGCTGTTCCTCGGGGTCATCCCGGCGATCATCGTCTTCTTCGAGCAGCGCTGGCACCTGCACCTCGATGTCCCCGCGGAGGTGCGGTGGGGCGGCGGCCTCCTGTTCGTGGCCGCCGGAGGGCTCGGGCTCTGGTCGGCCTACACGATGTCGACGCGCGGCGAGGGCACACCGCTGCCGTCGGCGATGGCGCGGCGACTGGTGATCGACGGCCCCTACCGGTTCGTGTGCAATCCGATGGCGATCGCGGGCATCGCCCAGGGCGTCTCCGTGGGTCTGCTCGCGGGATCCTGGCTGGTCGTCGTGTATGCCCTCAGCGGGTCTCTGATCTGGAATTGGATCGTCCGCCCGCTCGAGGAGGAGGATCTCGCGGCGCGATTCGGCGACGAGTACGCCGAGTACGCCTCGGCTGTACGGTGCTGGATCCCGCAGCTGCGGCCGTTCCGCGCCGACGTGAACATCCGGTGACTCTGCGCAGATCCTCAGGGCCGGTCTCCTACCCTGGAAGGCATGGATGCCGGAGCCGAGAACCTCAACGCGATCGCGGCCTGGGCCGTCTCACTCATGGAGACCCTCGGCGGTGTCGGCGCCGGCGTCGCCATCGCGCTGGAGAACCTGTTCCCCCCGCTGCCGAGTGAGATCATCCTGCCGCTGGCCGGATTCACCGCGGCGAAGGGCACGCTCGGCCTCGTCGAGGTGCTCATCTGGACGACCGTCGGCTCCGTCGTCGGAGCGCTGGCGCTCTACGGCATCGGGGCGTGGCTGGGCCGGCGCCGCATGTACGCGATCGCCCAGCGGATGCCGCTCATCAAGATCGAGGATGTCGAACGCACCGAGGCCTGGTTCGAGCGCCCCGGCTCCAAGGCGGTGTTCTTCGGTCGGATGATCCCGATCTTCCGCAGCCTGATCTCGATTCCCGCGGGAATCGAGCGGATGCCGCTGATCCGCTTCACGCTCCTCACCGCCGCCGGCAGCGCGATCTGGAACACGATCTTCGTGCTCGCCGGCTTCTATCTCGGCGCCAACTGGCACATCGTCGAGGACTACGCCGGGATCTTCCAGAAGGTCGTGATCGCCGCGGTCGTCGTGGCATTCGTCGTCTGGCTCGTCATCCGGGTCCGGCAGCTGCGGCGCAATAGAATCACCGTCGACTGACAGACGAACGGGCGGGAGAGCCGCTGATGCGCTCGGCGGCACGCATTCGGCCCGCATCCTGCTCGACTCGGTCGACTTCGCCGACGTCGACGCGCTCCAGTCGTCGGGGGAATGGAAAAAGGCTGCGGCCGGGTCCCAACCGCTGCCGCGCCGGGGATGCGGACCGGCCATACGATGACAGGGTGACCGCCGCCCGTTCGATCAAGACTCTCGGCATCCTCGGTGCCGGCCGGCTCGGAAGCATGCTCGCCCGGCTCGCGGCATCCGCAGGGCTGCGCGTGCTCGTGGCGCGTTCCGGCGACCCGGCCGTGATCTCCGGGCGGATGCGGGCGCTCGGCGCCATCGCCGCGTCGAGCGAGACGGTGATCGCCGAGTCGGATGCCGTGGTCCTCGCGCTCCCGCTCGGCAGGTACCGGCTGCTGCCCGCCGATGCACTGCGCGGCAGGCTCGTGATCGACGCCATGAACTACTGGTGGGCGTCCGACGGCATCCGCGATGATCTCAGTGATCCGCGCACATCGACGAGCGAACTCGTGCAGGAGCATCTGGCCGGCGCCCGCGTCGTCAAGGCACTCAGTCACATGGGCTACGAGGATCTCGAGGACGAGGCGCGCCCGGCCGGGACGGCAGGGCGGAAGGCGATCGCCGTCGCCGGGGGCTCCGCTGCCGATGTGGCGGTGGTCTCAGCGCTCATCGACACGCTCGGATTCGATGCGGTGCACGCCGGGCCGCTCGCCGCCGGGATCATGCTCGAGCCCGGTTCCGAACTGTTCGGCGCGGATGTCGATGCCGACCAGTTGCGTGCGATGCTCGACGGATTCTGGGACTCGCAGCGCGGCATCGTCGTTCGGCGGGCCCGGGAGGCCGCGGGGGCGTGATCGCGCGACCGCCCAGGTCTACCATGGCGGCATGCGCAGGTCTCGTCGCTTCGTCGGCCGGAGATAGGCGGTTCCAGTGCCGCGAAGTCGTACGGGAGCTCCTTCTTGTGGTCGTGCGATAAGGGTTTCACGCAGCCGTGGCAGCCACGGCGTGGGCATCCGTGTCGGCAGCGATCGCTGCCTGGAGGCGCGGTTTGAGGTCACCGAGGGCGGTGTCGATACGGGAGTAGATCTTGGGGTTCAGGATCGTGGTGCCGTCAAAGTCGCCCGTGGAGGCATAAATACCGACCGGGGCCGTGGCGGCTTGGAAGAACCCGAACAAGGGGCGCAGCTGGTGCTCGAGGACGAGCGCGTGACGCTCGCCTCCACCCGTTGCGACAAGGAGCACCGGATGGTTGGCGAGGGCGTACTGGTCGACCATGTCGAAGAAGTGCTTGAACAGCCCGGTATAGGAGCCGCGGAACACGGGAGTTCCGGCGACCACAAGATCGGCCTGCTCGACCGCTTCTACCGCCGCGAGGGCTTCGGGGCTGAGTGCGGTGCGTTCCAGCGCGCTGGTAAACCCGGGTCCGAGGGTTGAGACCTCCACGCGGGTGACGTCGAGGTCGAAGTGGTCGGCGAGTGTCGTGGTGACGAGTTCGAGAAGGGCTCCGGTCTTACTGGGCGCGCTATAGCTCCCGTTCACTGTTACGACACGTAGTGGACTACTCATGCCGCATCATCCGTAGTGACGCCGGCAAGGGCCGCGCGGACCTGAGGGAGAACTTCGGTGCCGAGCAGCTCGATCGCTTCCAACGTCTCGCGGTGCGGGGTGTTCCCGAATCCGAGCTGCATGATGTATCGCTCATGCCCGTAGGCTTCGTGCTGGCGGAGGATCTTGTCCACGATCTCCGCCGGACTCCCGATGAACAGGGCACCCGCGGGAGACGCGGATGCTTCGTAGGCGCGACGCGGCATGTGAACGCCCTGGCCGCGTTCGTGGAAGTTCTCCCTCATCCCCTGCGCGAACGACGGGTAAGAGATCTCGATCGCTGCCTGACTCGTCTTCGCTACAAACCCGGGACCGTTCACGCTTACCCGCAACTGCTCGGGTGTATGCCCGGCACGTGCGCCCGCCTCGCGGTACAAGTCGACAATCGGGGCGAAGCCGTCGACACGCCCGCCGAGGATCCCGAGCGCCATCGGGAGCCCGCGTGTCGCCGCCCGCACCGCAGACGCCGGTGTCCCGCCCACGCCGACCCAGACAGGGAGGGTTCGATCCTCGAAGGCGCGCGGCGCAACATCCGCGTTGTGGAGTGCGGGGCGCAGGCGTCCCGACCAGGTCAGTGGGTTGGATGCTTGGATCGCCATCAGCAGGTCCAGTTTCTCCTCGAACAGGTCGCCGTACCCGGCGAGGTCGTATCCGAACAGCGGGAACGACTCCGTGTACGACCCGCGCCCTACGATCAGCTCTGCCCGGCCGTGGGACAGGTTATCGAGAGTCGCGAACTGCTCGAACACCCGCACCGGATCATCCGAGCTCAGCACCGTCACCGCGCTGGAGAGACGGATCTGGGTCGTGCGCGCGGCCATCGCCGCCAACACCACAGCAGGCGCGGACACCGCGAAATCGGAACGGTGATGCTCGCCGACCGCGAACACGCTCAACCCCACCTCATCAGCGAGCACCGCCTGCTCGATCAGCTCATCAAAACGCTCCGCAGGACTCTTCCGCGCCCCGGTGACCGGGTCGGCCGTCAACTCTCCGAAGTGGTAAACACCGATATCGAAACTCATACAGAATCCTCGTTTCCTTGCGCCGGGCTCTGACTATGTGTCGCACCGGGCTCAGCCAGCCATTGGGTGCTCCACGCCGTCAAACCATCCAACGACGGCAGCAACGCCCGCCCCTTCTCGGTCAACGCATACACGTGACGTGCGCCGCCGTCGGTGGGCTCGACACGCGCGATCAACTCGCACCCCAGCAGCTCGTCTAGCCGACGAGCCAGGACCGCATCGCTGATACCGACCGCGTGGTCGCGTAGCTCTCCGAAGCGGCGTGGGCCGTTTCCCAATCCTTGGATCAGGATCCCGTTCCACCGCTTACCGATTACGGCCATTGCCGCGAGGAACGCCGCGCACGCGCCCTCGTTCGGGGGTGGGACATCCAACCTTTTGCTCACAAAAAGAGAGTAACATGGTGTGAGCGGCCGGAGGCATCAACTGCGATAGCTCCCGGTCTGCAACGCGAGGCACCGCTAGCCATGTCTTGCCCTGCCCGCGACCGTCACATTTTCAACACGAGCAGGAGCATCATGAAGGTCAAAGCCGCCGTCGCCACCGAGGTCAAGCAACCACTGACGATCCAGGACATCGAACTCGACGAGCCGCGCGCGAACGAGGTCCAGGTGCGCATGGTCGCCAGCGGCGTGTGTCACACCGACGCGGTCCTGCGCGACGGGTGGATTCCCACCACCATGCCGATCGTCCTCGGGCACGAGGGCTCCGGGATCATCGAGAAAGTAGGCGCAGCCGTCACCCACCTCGCGCCTGGCGACCATGTGGTGCTCAGCGTGAACAGCTGCGGCGTGTGCTCCGCATGCCTTTCCGGACACCCCGCCTACTGCGCGAACCTTTATGCCAGCAACTTCGCGGGAAGCCGTCCGGATGGCACCACCGCATTCAGCGCCGCAGACGGTTCGCCGATCAGCTCGCACTTCTTCGGGCAGTCATCCTTCGCCTCAGTGACGAACGTGTCCGTGCGCAGTGTCGTCAAGGTTGACTCGGAGATCCCCCTGGAACTCCTTGGGCCTCTGGGATGCGGAATCCAGACCGGCGCCGGCGCCGTGCTCAACGTGCTCAAGCCGAGTACCGCCGACAGCCTTGTTGTCTTCGGCACAGGCGCGGTCGGAATGTCCGCAATCATGGCCGCAGCTGCCAGCCGTGTCCACACCATCATCGCTGTGGACATCATCCCCAGCCGCCTCGACGCCGCGATCGGATTCGGCGCCACGCACACGATCAACGGTAAAGAAGAAGATGCCGTCGCCCGCATTCAGGAGATCACCAGGGGTGGAGCGAACTTTGCCATCGACACCACCGGCAACAAGTTCGTGTTCAAGCAGATGATCGACGCCCTCGCCATGAGCGGACGTGCCGGAGCCATTGGCGCCTCCGCGCCAGGCAGCGAAGGCATCATCGACATGCCCAGTGCACTCGCCCGCGGCATCTCCATCACCTGGATCGTCGAAGGCGACGCGATCCCGCAAACGTTCATCCCCGAACTCATCGCGCTCCACCAAGCCGGAGACTTCCCCTTCGACAAGATGATCAAAACCTACAACTTCGACGACATCAACGTCGCCTTCGAAGACAGCGAAAACGGCACCGTCCTCAAACCTGTCATCACTTTCTGACGGGGACTGTCTGATTAACGGCGGATCTGGTCGGGCCTGACCGAAAGGAAAGGCGATGACGGGCGTAGGAACGAACTGGTGTCAACCTGTCACCAGTTCGTTCCTACGCCCGCTTGCTCTCCGCCGCGGCGTCGGTCGTAACTCCGAGCCGATCGCCCGCACCGACCTGCTCCCGGCGGATCCGGGTGCGGATCGTTTCCGGCGACCCAACACCGAGCATCTGCGCGACCGCGGTCATCGCGGCATACTCGCTCGGATAATCGGATCGCACCTCGGCGACCATACGGAAAGCGCGCTCACGAAGCTCGCGCGAATACTTACTGGGACGTCCCATAAGACAGATCCTTCCAAGGAATCCTGTCTCCCGACATACCGGGGCGAGTCAGTTCGTTCCTCACGCCCAATCGTGAGACGCTGCCTCGGCAAGTCCGTCTAGCGTGTCCCCGTCTAACCTCGGTTCGGACCCAATAGGCTCCACACCGTGAAGCCTTGGGAACCGTGGGATGCGACCGAAGAAGAGGTCGCCGATCTCTACATCATCCGAGAACCCATCCCGGAGAGCCTGCAAGGGCCAATCGAGGAGTGGCTTAGGCAGACGTTCCACGCCGCCTCGCGGTACGGGCGAGTCGACTCGGCGATGGTCCATTTTGTCGAGACCTCGTTGCGTACTCCATTCGATCTCGCCGACCCGGTGGAACCGGACGACCTCGTTAGCGCCGTAACGGATCAGGGCGACAAGTTCACGCTGCGGGTGGTCGACTTGCTCCTCTCGACGTACGCTCCGGAGACGCAGTGGCGCACGATGCCTGCTCTCGTGGCCCGCCTGAGTACCCACATGGAGCGCACCGGCTCTGCGGTGCTGATCGTTCGAGAGGAGAGCCACTACCGGCTTGCAAGACGGATGCCCGAGGGCATCGAGGAACTCGCGCAAGCCGCAATCCGAGACTCGAACGCGACCGCCGGTCAGCACCTCGCCAACGCCTGGCGGGAGATGCAAGGCATGGCCCCTGATGCAAGCAAGATTCTCCGCGAAGGCATTCCGGCGGTTGAGGCCGCCGCCGGAAGCGTCGTCATCCCGAAGGACAAGAAGCCCCAACTGTCGAAGATCGTCGGCGCGCTCCGTCAGCAACAGGGATGGGGACTGGCGTTCGCACGGCGAGACGACGGCCACCCTGACCATCTCGCTGTCCTGATCGGGATGCTCGAAACGCTCGCCTTCGCCGAACAGCACCGGCATTCGGGGCACGGATACTCGGTTGCTGAGGCGACCGGGCATGTTCAACTCGCGGCGACGCTCGTGGGTTGGTTCTCCGCGGGCGTTGTTGTCCGAGACGAGCCCTGATGCTCGAAGGCGATGATTGGTCCCTCGGCGCGATGGTCGGGCCAAATGGGGAGAGTGAAATCCGGCTGGTGCGCCCGCTCTCCCTTGAGGAGCGCGAGCGCATACCGGCGGCTCTCGCACGGCTCCGCGACTTCAGTGGGCATGCGCTGATCGGCCCGATCGTCGATGCTCTGAACGAGTTGCATACGTTCTTCGCTGAATTGCCTTCGGTGGGCCAGTTGGAGTATCAACGCGGTCCGTACCGGTCGCGACTCAGTGGTCGCCTGAGTGCCGCCCTCACGGCGTTCACGACGCTCCGTTCGATGGTCGAGACAAGTGCTCGGACGCTCGACTTGCCGATGGGGAGTAGCACCCCAGACAACTTCGATCGGCTCTACCGGCAGCACCGTTGTTTCCGCCTTGTCTGGATGCTTCGTAACCTGGACCAGCACCGTCCTCCGGCGGCGTCCGCCATCACGATCTCCTCGGACGAGGACCCGGAAACGGGCGAGACGCGAGTACGTCCCGTCATCGACGTGTTGGGGGTCTGCGCGCACAACGTCGAAGCGTCGCAACAGGAGAAGTACAAGCGTCAGTGGCGTGAGTGCGCCGCCCTGTGGGAGGGCTTCACGGAGCCCGTCGATATCAGGGCGGTGTTCGAACAGGCGTACAAGGCTTGCGAGACGGTCGTCGCCGCCTACATGCGAGAAGCGGAGTACGTGATTCTCGACGACGCGCGCTTCATTGCGCGGCTTGTCGGAGAGATCAAACCAATCGGTGCGGCATGCGCTCTGCGGGTCGTGGAGGGCGACAGCAAGGCATCCATAACCATCGACGCGACGCACCTCGACACCCTGGCATTCGGTGAGGCCGTGGCATCACTCGACGCGGCCCGAAAGATCTTGGGCGAGCCGCCGTTGAAGGAAAGCGAAGTCTGGAACGAGCAGTAGTCAGCCGCTGAGGAGATCAGCGGGAGGTACTTCGAGTGCCACGGCCAACTGCACGATGATGTCGAGGGTTGGATTGCGGCGTCCCCGCCGTCCGCGAGTGCGGCGTGGCTCGGTCACACGCTCGCTGTGTTCCTGGATGCGTACTTCCCGGAGCGCGGGGCGATGGGCGTCGAGCAGGCCGCTGATGGCGCTCATCGAAATTCCCCAGAGTTGCTCATCGGAATTCCTCAGGTCGCGTGGTCAGGTTAGCGCAGGTTCGTGCCGGTCGTGACGCGGCGGAGTTCGTCTGCGGCGGTGGCGTGGTGGCGGAGCCGGTAAGAGGCTCCATCGAGGGTGATCACGACGGATCGGTGCAAGAGCCGGTCGAGCATGGCTGCGGCGACGGTGGTGTCGCCGAGGATCTCGCCCCAGGCTCCGACCGGCCGGTTCGTGGTGATCACGATGGAGGTCTTCAGGTAGCGCTGGTTGATGACCTGGAACAAGGCTGAGGCGGCCTCGCCGGGTAGTGGCAGGTAGCCAAGCTCGTCGATGATGAGCAGGGTCGGACCGGCGAAGAAACGCATCATCGTCGACCACTTGCCTTCGATCGCGGCGCGGTGGCAGCGGGCGGCGAGGTCGGCGGCGGAGGTGAAGTAGACGCGGTAGCCGGCGGTGACGGCGGCGTGGCCGAGGCCGGTGGCGATGTGGGTCTTCCCGACGCCGGGCGGGCCGATCAGGAGCACGTTGGTGGCGGTGTCGATGAACCGGCAGGTGCCGAGCTCGGCCAGCAGCGACCGGTCGATGCCGGATGCGGCGTCGTGATCGAAGTCGTCCAGGGTCTGCCCGGTGGGGAGGTTCGCGAAACGGAACCGGCCAGCCAAGCGGCGGGCGTCGGTGGCGGTGACCTCGACTCGCAGTAGGTGCTCGAGGGCTTGCGTCAGGGTCCATCCTTCGGCTTGCGCCTGGTCGAGGACGGCGGGGAGGGCGTCCGCGGCGTCGGCGAGTTTCAGGTCGGTGAGGTGGCCGCGCAGCTGTTGATAGACGCTCGCTGCCGTCGTGGTGGCTGTGGTTGTGGTCATCGGAGGGTGTTCCTGTTCTTCGCGGCCTGCTCGTAAGCGGCCAGGCTGATCACGGTCGAAGGCTGCGCTGCAGCGCTGGTGAGGGCTGCGGCAGCGCGCAGCGCGGCGCTGCCGGGTGGGATGCGTTCTTTGCGGCGGTGCGGGCGTCCTGGTGTCGCTGACGCCATCGCGATGGCCTCCAGTGCGGTGACATGGCCGCTGTCGCGGATCGTGACGCCGAGGCCGGGTTCGGCGACCTGGTGGCGGGCGACGACCGTCCCCGATGCGGTGGCGATGTCGATGATGTCCGCGCCGAGCCGCTGCCGGACCTCGACTTTCGCGGCGGCGAGTTCGGGCGGGACGGAGTAGCGATTCCCACGCCAGTCGATCAGCGCTTGCCGGGTCGCGGTGCGCTCCTCTGTGATGATCACAGGGAACACAACCGCAGGTAGCGGTCTGAGCCGCTCGTTCACGAACAGGGCGGACGCTGTCGTCGTCCCGAGCTCGCCCCCACGCCGCCGGTCGTCCTGCCCTGCGGCGAACGTGTTCAGGCTGGCCTGCGCTTGCTCGAGGGTGAGGTCGTCGGGCAAGGTCCGCCACCAGCGTTGCGCGGCGGTGTGATTGTTCTTCTCGACCACGCCCTTCCTGTTCCCCGACCTCGGCCGGCAGACCACCGCGGTGACGCCGTGGTGCTTCGCGAACGCGGCGAACTGCGGGACCAGGTCGCCGGTGCGGTGGTCCAGGACCGTCCGCATCCGGTCGAACCGCCAGGTCTTCGTGAGCCCGCCCAGCAGGGCGAGCAGGGTCGTCATCGCGGCGAGCAGGTGCGGGGTGTCCATCGACGGGGAGATCACGCCCCGCCAGACACCCGAGTGCGCGAGCGACCCGACCAGGACATACGCGGTCTTGCGGCCGAACCCCCAATGCGCGGGCGGGTCGGGCATCTCGACCCAGTCGAACTGGGTCTCCTCCCCGGGCGGGTGCTCGATGACCGCGTTTGCGCGTTTGGTGACGTGCGCGCACGCGGTGCACGCCGGACGCAGCCCGCGGGCACGAATCTGCCGCGTCAGCGTCGGATACGACCCCTCGTAACCGAGCGGTCGCAGCTCGTCGAGCAGCGTCACCGCCCACAGGTGCGGGTCCTCGGTCAGTCTCGCGGTGGCGTAGTCGACGAACGCGTCGAACGAGTCCGGGATGGTGCGCTCACGCATCCCGGGCTGACGTTCACCGTTCAGATACGCGCGGATGGTCTTGCGGTCATGGTTAGTGCGGCGGGCGATCTCGCTGATCGTCATCCCCTGCCGTTTCAGAGCGTGGATGTCCACGCTGCTCCTCTCTGAGAGCATGAGAACAGGGCCTTCCTCCGGCTGGTGTGTGGTCAGAGACCACCAGCATCGAGGAAGGCCCGCCTCATGCGGCGGAGCGACCCAGAGTGGGGAATTTCGATGAGCAGAACCGAGGAATTTCAGTGAGCGCCGTCACCGCGGAGGCGATGGAACGCGCGATCGCTGTGTGAGCGGAGCGGCGGAGTAGTAGCCGCCGAATCCGCGCAAATCGAGGCGTCGTGAGAGGCCTGTGAGAGAAAGGGCACCTGCCGGGTAGTAGTCCGGCAGGTGCCCTTTCGTGTTCTCCCGCGTGATTCCGCGGAAATCCGACCTTCGCATTTGGTCGGGCTGACAGGATTTGAACCTGCGACCCCTTGACCCCCAGGCGTCCAGACGCATACGCCGGGGCCAAAATCCGCGTGTTTCCGGGTCTCAGATCATGCAGAGCACGTCACGAGATGCATGGATTTCATGATTCTGGTCCCCTTTTGGTCCCCCTCAATGCGGACCCCAACCGCTCCGCCTTCAAACCAGCGCACTGTCGTGGCCCGGAAGCACCTGCATTTGGTTGACAGGACATTCACTGCGGTTCGCATGGCGAGTTCCGCTCGCGCAACTTGCCGCCGACCTTGAGCAACGATGCGCGAGAGGTTCGTCCATCGAAGGCTTCCTGAATCCAGCTTCTCAAGGAGCTCTGGCTCGTGGGCGGAACGTAGTAGTTCGCGTAACCCGTCTCGCCGTTAGGCGCAAGGTTGGCCGACAACCGCGCGGGGATGCTAGGGCTAGACCCAGCGACTGACGGGAGCTGAACTGCTAGAAGCCCGTTCGGAGTGGGGTCCGAACGAAGGCTCGTATATATCTCCCAGTCCACAAACTTTCGAGCCCAGGTGCACTCACCAATCGCCACGAGAGGCACAGTCGAGTCCCGCAGGAACTTGGACTTGATCGTTTGACGGATGTACGCGACGTTCGTCGAATCTATGATGTCGGAGCCATCTTCTTCCATGCCTATAGCTCGCGGTATGAAAACATCGGTGTTCCCCTCAATGAACTCGAGAACCTCCACCGCATCCACTGCGTGATAGCTAATAAACACTTTATGACGAATAGGCGACGATGCTGTCTTTCGATCTCCCTCCGCAACACTTTGGTACTGCCGTGTTATTGCAGCCAACTCCCGTAGCGCGCCCTGGGTGCGCGAACTGTACATGCCCACAGATTCTCCTAACGCGCCTGCTCTATTACTGCCCTGAGCCGTTCAATAACATCTTCCGGGTCGCCATACCTAGCCAAGAAGCCCAGTTGGTACTTCGTGGATCGAACCTGATCAGCGTTGCCATGCCGAGCCGCCTCCGCGTACTGTTCCGCAACCTCGTCAACAGGCTTACCGCCTTCAAGACACTCATGCAGCGTCAGTTCCGCGCGTGTTGCAAGTGCCCAGTAGTCAGTCGGCCCGTCCGCGATCGCAAGCCTATTGAGGAAACGGGAGACCGTGAGAACCTCGTTAAATTCCTCTCGGAAGGAATCGTCTCTCTCCCGCCCGCCGAGGCGAAGTGCCATAAGCAGGTTGACCCCCGTGTAGTAGCTAGGGTCGCTTTCGAAGCCGGCACGATACTTCTCTGCCATCTCCCGGAAAAGACTCACCGCAACGGCTGGATCCCCGCTGTCGAGCTGCTTCTCTAGCTCTCGTTTGATCAGTCCTCCCCAGCTACCGTATGTCTCAGAGTCCGCGTACCCGGCCTTCTCGGCGTCCTCAAGATATGTGCGAGCCGTGCGCCAGAGCTCCTGCCTGGTTTCGGGGTCTTGTGCATCCTCCCCTAAGCGCCGGTAGACCATGACGCTCTCCTGAAGCCAGATTCGATGTAGCGGATCATCTGGGGTTGGCTGAGTGAGTTCTAGTAGCGCCCGTGCGTCCTCGTAGGCCCCTTCCGCATGCAGTCCAATAGCCAGTTCGATCCGGAGGCTGCGACGTAGCCCTTCGTGGACTTCCGTCGCGCTGGCTACCCATTCCGCTGCAGCCTTCATCGCGACCGCGTCAGATGACTTGATCGCCACACTTATCCTGTCGCGCGCCCCGTTCTCAACGGTTAACGCGGCGGCGACCTGCGAGAGCTGGGAGTAGGGTCTAGTCAACGCGGCGAGATCGAACCAGCTATGCGCTGGACTATCCACTTCGAGTTCACTGGTCACGCGTTCAATAACAGGTCGCAGGGCTCGAATTGCTTCCTCGGCTTGCGTATCCGAAACCGCCTGCCCGCGCGTGAATGAATGAATGCGGATCATGTTGATATCGAAGGGTGGGGCGGAGCGCGCGTGCCCTTCAACATGTGGATTGATCAGAACGGTAGCTCGGTCTGCGAATATGTGTCTAACGCCGAGCTCATACGCGACATTGAAATTCGTGGCCGTAAGATCAACCAATGCGAGGTCAGAATTCGCTAAGGCCGCTATCATGCCCGAGTGTATGATTCCACTGTCGGTCTCGAGATCTGCCCTGTTCCAGCTAATATCAGCATCTTCCAACAGTGGACGATAAACCCTGTGAAAAGCCGGATCGCAGTCCACCTTCTTCCCGGTACGAACATCCTTTTTAACCCCGTAGGGCATGACGATGAAAGCCGATACTTGGTCATGAATGGGAGCCAAATCCAACACGAAATGCCCCCTCTCCTCGGCTCGTAGAACGAGGTTGTCAGTGACCGTCGGCGCCCCGGGGTCGGGCGTCGGGCGGATAGCGACGACCCAGACGCGTTCGTCCGTTCCTTCAACCAATGCGCCGGCGTCGTCAAGCATGGCGAGGTTGTGTTCGTTGAACGCTTCCGCGGTCTCTTGGACTGGACGATCCCCTTCTACTAAATCGACGGCCACGTCACTGACTATCCGGTCAAAATGTGCGAGCCAGCGAGCGCCCCTTGGCTCAACGCTAGTTCTCCTGAAATCCTCCTTCGCGAAGGGCAGGAGCACGCGTAGTGGAATACCCTCCGACAACGCCGCGCGAGCAAAGAGAATGTCTGAACCAGAAGCCAGTGCTCCAACCAAGCGACTTGGCTGAAGCGATTGAAAGAGCCCTCTGAGCCGTGTCAGAAGCTCTTCCTCGGACCCTTCGGGCAACCGAGCCACTGCTCGTCCAACCTCATCGGCCTGAACTCCCGCGTACAGAATGATCACTTGGCTACCTCCGATGCAGGACGCCCCGCGATGCGTGCCTGGGGTGCTATCAAGTTCATCGACCGCATGTGGTTGGCGTGTTCATCGGCATACTCTTGCCCCGAGAGGTGGCAGCGATCGCTCGTTCGATCGCGTCGTCGAACTGGTTGACGTCAGATGGCGAGCTCCAGTCGAGAATCTCGGCACCATACTCTGTTAGCCCTTCGGGCACAGGAGCATCGGGGTCGATACGGATGCCGATGATCCCTTTCCCCTGCTCTTTGCTCCATTGGATCTCTTTTTCGACCCACTCGCTCTGCGCCGTCTCCTTGCCGATGAGCACGATCGTCGCCGATGACCCCTTGATCTTCTCCTTGATCTTCCGACTGATGTAGTCGGAGTTCTGGCTCTTTACGGGGTCGAGTAAGTGTCGTCCGGTGAAGTCCACGTTGACGTTTTTGTTGTAGGTCATCAGGTTGAGGCCGCGAGCCTTCATCTGATCGGCATGCTGGTAGCTGATGAATACGCGACGGGTCATGCGTCCTCCTCGGCTGGCGCAAGAGTCGCCATCTGCTTACAAAGCGGGCATCTCTTTAGTAGAGCGCCGCTCTTGATGAAGTAACCGCACTCGCGGCATCGCCACTTGCGGTTCTTGGAGCTGTTCGGAACCTTGGACAGTTCTGCATCGGTTTGGTAATAGCCGGCGGCGTCGTCCCAGGTGAAGCCGAACTCCCTCCCCCACGATGGGTATGCATATCCAGATCGGGCGCGGGCAAATGTCTCGACGCGGGCCACCTCGCTCAGGTAATCTGCAGTGCGGTCTGGCCGATTGTCACAGAGTTTACGGAGTTCTGAAGTCGTAGCGACGTCTATCGGCTTCATCGTACGGAACTGAGCAGAGCAGATTGTCGCCAACGGTTCGGGCAGGTCGCTCGCCAGGATGGGCTCAATGAAGCGCATGGTTGCCGCCGCGAGAGCGTAGTCGCGATTCACTGCCCCTTGAGTACCTTCGGTGTACCAGCCGACGTGGTAGTAGCCGGACACAACACGACCTTGGTGCTTCCTTCTAGTCGTAAGAAAAAACACGGTCGCCGCGCCGTCGTTGACGATGCGGTTTCGCATCGATGGTTCACAGGTGGAGAACAGCCCGTAGGTTCCGGTCTCGATGTTTGGGTCACTCTTGTTGTCTGCAGGCCGAGTGATCTCGCGAACCGGCCATCGGGCGAGAGGCTCCGAAAAGTAGACAGAGAGGTATCCACGTCCAGCGTCCGATAGCTCTCGCCACGGGTCGCCGAGGCGACGCGCCGTCGCGCCTCCCGCCGTAACCCCGTCATCTCGCATACCTTGATGCTAGGGGTGACCTCTGACACATCCCGGGAGCCACGCTGGATGGAGCGGAGGAGCTGGGATGTCTGAGACAAGCCTCGTCATCCGACCAGGTGCCGTCGTCGTCTTCGAGGGACTCGACCGAACCGGGAAGTCGACGCAGCTGGAGCGACTCCGAGCTGCGGTCGGGAACAGTTCGACGGTATTCGCCCACATGCCGAGCGGTTTCACTCCCTTCACCAAGAGCGTGTATCTGGCGTTGGAGGGCGCGACCGCCGACGAGAGACCCACGTCGGGTCTGGCGCAGCAACTCGCGCATCTTGCGTGTCACGCTGAGTCGATCCGAGAACTCGAGCGGGCGGTCGAGATGCAGTCGTTGATCCTCGATCGCTGGTGGTGGTCGGCCCTCGCCTACGGGTGGTACGGCGGATCGGTGGAGCAATCTGGGTTGTCCGAGGGGAGCTTTCGCGAGCTCATCAAAACGATCTGGGCGCCTATCGTCCCATCGGTCGTGTTTGTATTCGTTGAACCCCATCATGTTGACGGCAACAACACAGAGGGCGTAGAGGCGGGTTACCGTGCGCTCATCGAAGAGCACTCTGATCTCGCGGTTGTCATTCCGAGCGGCAGCGAAGAGTCAACATACGCTTTGGTAACAGCAAGCCTCCTCGAACGAGGGCTTGCTTACCTGGGACAAGCACGGTGACCTTTCGTGACTATCTACAAGGATGCCCAAACCGCGTTCATGGAGGAACTGCGATGCATCATCGACGCCGGTGAAACCATCGAGGTCCGCGGCGAGACCACACGTGAGTTGCGCGCTCGGCTCATCGAGATCTCAAACGTTCGCGCCCGGCATGTCATCGTGCCCCACCGGCACAACAATGTGTTTGCCTCCATCGCCGAGAGCATGTGGGTGATCTACGGACGTAACGATCTGGATTACCTTGGAGCGTATCTGAGGCGCGCCTCCGATTTTTCTGACGACGGGGTTACGTGGAGAGCAGGCTACGGTCCGCGACTACGCGACTGGAACGGGGTCGACCAGCTCTCGGAGGTTGTCAAGATCCTCCGCTCCGACCCGTCCTCTCGGCGTGCGGTCATCAGCATCTACGACCCAGATCGCGACTTCGTCGCCAGCCGCGATATTCCGTGCAACAACTGGCTCCACTTCATAGTCCGAGACGGGCACCTCGACCTTCATGTGGCGGCGCGCAGTACCGATATCTGGTGGGGGTTCTCGGGTATCAACACCTTCGAGTGGACCCTACTGCTCGAAATGATGGCCCGTTGGCTCGGCCACGATCCCGGCCGCCTCGTCTTCTTCAGTTCCTCTCTGCACCTGTACGAGCGGCACTTTGACAAAGCCTCCCAGGTCGTGCTCGCACCGCCGAGCTCGGGCGAGCTTCCCAATGATGAGTCACAGGCGCGATTCGATACCGACTGGGAAAGGTCAAGCGGTGAGTTCGAAGAATGGATGCGGCTCGAAGCTCAGTTGCGTTCCGGGCACGAGCTCAAGCAGCTCGAATGTCGCCTGACTGACCCCCTCCTGATTGCCTACGTTCGCATGATCGACGTGTTCTGGGTAGCGAAACGCGGAGCCGACCCTGATCTTCTTAATCAGTTGATCAGAGAAGTCGGGGACAGTGGCCTGACGGCCGCAGCGACCGAGTACTTTGGTCGTCGCCACCACCAGCAGCACTGAAAACCGGGCTCAGGCAGTCACCGCAGGCTCGGCGAGATCGGCCGAAGCGCGCTCATTAATTCCCCACTTAGGCGGAAAGAACGGTGTCGCAGGCAGCCCGTGAGGCGCAAACTGCTGCTTGATCCGACTACGGCCGCCGACGCCACGGATGTGAGGATGCATCACTCGTGCGTACTTGTCCGTCTCGCAAAAGAGGTTCTGACAATCAATGAGAGTCAACGCGCGACCAAAGAGATCGCTGAACTGGATTCCGTTCTGGTCGAACTGGTCCTCTTGTGTATCGACCATCCAACGAATCACATCTTCAGCGGATGCACCATTGAGATCTGGAAAGCACTTCGCTACCCCGCTGCGTGCACCCGGGCCCGGGACAACGAAGTCGTTCTCATCGAAATCGATGACCGAAGTGTAGTTGAGGTCAATCGCAAGCTGATAGGAAAGGAAAGGACCCAGCGACGGGTACGACGCAATCGTTTCAAACACTTCCCGAAGCGACTTGGCAGCCTCGACCTGCGCCACCACTCCTGATCTCATCATGTGCTCGATCAGTAGCAAATGGTTGCGGTGCTTACGAGCTGCGCCGAAGGGCGGTGGCGGGACGATGTAGGCCGCTGAGTACACCCTTTCCCCACGCGCGAGCAGAAGATCGAGAACACCACTGAACGTATCGACGTCGAACGAATCGGCCGTGATCTCGTCAAACCGTGACTCCAGCGCCTCCCACGTCGATGGCTTGTTGAAGAAGCGGAAGAGCATGACCCGAAGCACAACGTCAGCTGCGTTCTGAGAGCCTTCGTAAGCTACGCGGATCAAGTCCTGTGAGACACGGTCAGCCGCGCGATACGCGTTCGTAAAGCGAAACCGCGAGATAACCGGATCATCGGTCCAAGGCCCCGGTTCTCCTCGTAACCTCGCGTGATAGACATGTTGCCGCTCAGCAGCAAAATACCAGTAGGAAGAGAGAACCTCGGACACCTGAACGCTGTGGCGACCGACTCGTACGCGGCGCATCCGCACTCCGTCCCGTGGGTCATTACTTTCTTTCAAGGTTGCCATGGACAGCCCTGCCGAGCTCGGAGGCGCGCCAAGCCCAGCAGCGGGGGCACACCCCATCGGATCGCACGCCTCTCGGCCCGCGACATGCCTCATCCTGCCGTCCCGAACGCCCGCTCGAGATGCTCAGCCGTGGCGGGGTTCACGGTCTCGCTGCGCTGGATGTAGTGCTGCATCGTGATCCGCGGGTCGGTGTGCCCGAGGAGCTCGGAGGCGAGGAGCGCGCCTTGCGCGTCGTTGACAACCGTGGCGACGGTGCGGCGGAAGCGGTGCGGGGTGACGTTCTCGATCCCGGCCGCGTCCATCACGTCGCGCAGGAGCCGACGGATGTTGTTCGTCGTGTGCGGGGTCCCGACCCGCGTGGTGAACAACAGCGCGCCTGGTTCGGTGTCGCTGCTACGCAGCAGGCGCGAGCGGATCGCCTGCATCGCGAACGACGGCAGCGCGACGCGGCGAACCGAGCGATCCGTCTTCGGATGATCCTGCCGGTGCGTCGGCTCACCCTTGCGGCTGATGATCGTCCCGGCGATCCGTACCGTCGGGATCGGGTCATCCACGTGAAGATCCTGGAGGCGGATGGCGAGGACTTCGCCGATGCGGGCGGAGGTGCCGAGCATGACCTCGACGATCTGCCCGAGTTGCCGATCCGGCCTCGGACCCGCCACTATCCGCCGGGACTCCCAGGCCTTGATCGCGGCACGGATCTCCTGCACCTCGCCGATCGTGAACGCGTCCGGGATCGTCTTCTTCCGGTGCAGCCGGGAGACGTGGTCCATCGGATTGCGGGGCAGGATCTCGTGTCGGACCGCGAGCGCGAGCGCGAGTCGGAGAACGACGCGGGCGTGCTTGGCGCGGCTGTAGCTGCGTCTGGCGAGTTGCTTGAGGAAGTAGTCGCAACGGGCGACCCCGATCTCCCGGAGCGTGAGGTCTTTGAATGCAGGGAAGACGAGGGCGCGCATGTCCCGCTCGTAGAGATTCCTCGTGGTTCGGGAGAGGCGGTCTTCGATCTCCATGTCTTCCAGCCAGAACGTGACGAGCTCTGGGAACGAGCTGTCGGCGCTCATCCCGTTGAATCCGGGCTGGTAGAGGGAGCGTTCGGCGAGCTTCTGCTTGAGCTTGCGCTCCGCGGCAGCGCGTGAGGGCCCTGTGGCTTGGACGAGTCGGTTGCTCCCGTCCCAGTCCCGGTACCGGGCGCGGGCCACGTGGTTGCCGTTCGGCCGGGCGCGGATGGCGATGACGCCGAAGGTACCGATCGGTGTGCGTGGCCTACCCACGCGCTCCCTCCCCCGCTCCAGGAAAGGTGGCAGCTCCGGAAGGGGCGGCGGGCTCGCGCATGGTGTCCATCCAGGCGCGGATGTCGGTGATACCGAACATGATGCGCTTGCCGAAGCGGTAGGCGCGCGGCCCTTTGCCGTTGGTACGCCAGTCGTAGATAGTGGAGACGGGCACGCCGAGGTAGCCCGCGAGTTCGTCGATGTTCAGGAGCGGTTCGAGACCGTGAGGGTTGGACCGTTGTTCTTCGTTCATCCCTACAGTCTCAAAGCCTATGACACGCAGCGATGCCGTCCGGGTGCTTCTCGAGACGAGGGACGCAACCGCTGTTGCGGTATGGACGGGTCACGCAGATCGGGCGATGCGTCCGACCCCACGCCCCCGGAAGGTCCGCCGTTTGCCATCTTCGCAGACAGCCCACCCGACGATACAGGTCGTCTCATGTCACCCCTGACACTTGAAGCGGGTTCCTGGCACCGACCGACACCTTCTCGGACCCAAAACCCTGTGAACGTAGTCACTTCGACGTCCATTTATGGAGTGGGAGAAGGACTAATGATGTTGACGACTACGGGCGCGGGAGTGTCATCCAGCGGAGCTGCCCACGATACGGCGTGAGCGACTGCGAGCAATACCAAGCCAAGCAACGCGATCAGGAACCCATCACGGAAGACCGTGACCATCGCGCGACGTGTCCTTGACGTCACGTACGTTGCCCAGACGTACTGACGAAGCTCCTCGCGCTGTCCGTCCTTGAGGTGGGCGAATTCTTTGACGTCCACGACGCCTAAAACCTTCTTCGATACCGCGACGCCCCCGAAGATCAGGATAGAAACGACGACGATTAGAACACCAATAATCCAGATGATGAGCGGCCAGGGAGAGTCCGGAGTGACAGCCCAAAGCCGCTCGAAAGCACCTGCGCTGAGCCCTACCGCAGCGATAATCGCGGTGAGCGCGAACTCAGCACGGCGCCGCACAGATTCGACGCCTTCCGATTCGGATTTCAAACGATCTTGATAGATATCGCGAACGACGGTGATGTTTCGCTTGTGAGTCGCATCAATCCACTTCGTGTCGGGCGCCTCCTCTTCCGGTAGCCACACGGTTCTACCAAAGAGGAGTCCAGCTACTGTGCTTGCGACCATGCGCGCTTCGTCACGAAGCTCCGCCATACTCATGAGGTCACGAGTAGTAGATCTGCGATCGCTTCGGCGACGGCGGTGCCAATCACGCGAGGCAAGAAGAGCCACTGTCCAGCCGGATTCACATCGATGAGGAACGTCTTGCCACCAGGCTCCTGAATCCAGTCTTGACTTGTGTAACCCAACCCCAGCTCTCGCGCGACCGCTACAGCCCCATCCCGAACAATCGGCGACACATCGTTGACTTCATTGAAATTCGAGTGATTAGCCGAACTCTGTCGCCAATCTGCTGGAGCGCTCGCTTGCACGTCCAGAGCGGCCGCCCATACGCGATCTCCAACGGTCACCACGCGGAGATGCCTAGATGCATGCAGGCGTTCTTGGATGATGAAGGGCGCAGAACTCAAGGCGCGCAAGCGATCATCGTCCGGCATCATTGGTTCGGCGTACACTGTCTTGACGTCGCCGGCGGCAACGAACTGACCGGTCCCGAGTGGCTTGACCACCACCTCCTCGGAGAAGGCAGCCACGACAGCGCCTCTGCTCGTGGTTACCATCGTTCGAGGGTAAGGGACACCGAGTGTCCGCGCCGTCCGCCACTGGGTCAGTTTCGACTCGGCGCCTCTAAGCGCACGCGGTTCTGTAACCCAGCTGACGTTGGCCGCATCTATCAGCCATGAGTAGGCCGAGTGCCACGTGCCCAATTCCAGAGCCTCCACCGAACCGGTTTCAACCCCGAGGCCCCAATCAGCACGGTGAAAACGCCGCAACCATCCGGCGCGGGGACGATCGAGGTCGATCGACTCTCCCTCCGCGTTCACGAGGCAACCGGTGTCGCCAATCACGAGTCCCGAACCGTCGCCATCATCCATGATCGACTCCAGATCGACTATGAACGGTCCGTGGCCACGCGCCACAAGCGCATCTGCAACTACTACAACGTGCGGGTCTTCTCGATGTCCGATGATGATCGGTGCTTCAAGAGCCAAGGTTACTGGCGAGAGGTCAAGACGAGAGGAGCAACTGACTCGTCAGAATCGGACGTTTCGATGGACTCGGTGAGCGTCGCCGTGCCGCGCATTCGCTCCACTCTGATCGGCGACGAGCGGGCGAGCTCGACGAACAGTGATCGCCGGGCAGGTCGAAGCGGCATCAGCCAACACTGGAGATAATCGTCGGAACGTATCCGAACCCGTGATCGGAGGTCTCGATCGTAGCCGTAAGTGTCGAGGGCGCGGGCCGAGGGCGCGGCTCAGGCTCCGGACGTTGCCCACTGACAGCGAGCATCCCGAACAAGGATTCTGAGGTACTCATCGCAGCTCCCTGAGTTGATGTAGATGATAGGTCACACTCTACCGGGACGCTCCGACAGGTGAGCTTGCCTCGCGGAGCGTATTCAGTGTCCCGTCAACCTCGTCGTTAGGGCTAGGTCTTTTCCGCCTTGGTTCCGTCCCTCAACCGTGCCGGCTGTTGCGGACTCGGCTGACTTCAACGCCTCTCGCTGGCGGAGCGCGCCTCGGCCGGCGAAGGCTTCCCGAATGCGGATGCGCACGATCAGGATGACGCTGATCGGGCCGATCACGAGGAATTTGAGCGCGTTCCAGCAGAACAGGAGCACGACGAGGTTGAGCCAGCCGGGGCCGCCGTCCTCGATCACGGTGACGCAGTAGTACACGCCGAGGAGATATGGCGCGGCGAGGAGCATCGCCGGGAGGCCCCATTTCAGACCACGGCGAGTACGGATCGCGTCGAGCGCGATGTTGGTCGGCATGTAGCGCCGCAGGTAGTAGCGGGCATGGGCGCTGAGCTCCCAGAGCAGCCGGATCATGGCATTGTCCTCTCGTGGCACGGTCAGGTGACGAGACAGTGCGTAGAGAGTGGCCCGAAGGCCTGTCCGTAGTGGGACGCCATATCAAGGAGGAATCTGCCTCGCTCCCAGGGTACGCGTCCCCGGCGACATCCGTAAGAGGTGCGCCCGCTCGTTCGGGTGGCGCTCGTGCACCTGTCTGGCACACGGACGGGAGCCGGGCATGGTCACGATCACTTCTCTCGCCAAGGACGAACGCTCCGGACGGGTTGCTCTGGCTACGACCTTGGAGCCCGACGACGCGGTGACGGGCAGGCTCCTCGCAGCGGTTGGCGCGGTCGAGACTGTGCGCCTGGCAGCTGGTACCGGCGCGTTCCCGAAGAAGGTCGATGCGGTCGAGGCCGGGCTGTGGCGCAACAAGGTTGCCCCACGAATGGATGCCCGCACGGTCACGCAGGCACTCTCGGAGAGCGACCGTTTCGGGTTGCGCATCCTCATCCCCGGCGACGACGATTGGCCGACCGCCCTGAATGACCTGGGCGACCGTGCCCCGACTGCCCTGTGGGTGCGCGGCGCGTCCTCGTTCCTCACCGCGCCGCTGAGTGATCGCGTGACGATCACCGGAGCCCGCGCTGCCACAAGCTACGGCGAGCACGTCACGGGCGAGCTCGTCTCCGACTTGACGCATGCCGAGCGGATCATCGTGGCCGGCGGCGCCTACGGCATCGACGCCGCCGCACACCGAGCCGCGCTCGCCACAGGCGGGCAGACTCTCGCCGTGATGGTCGGCGGCTTGGATCGGCTCTACCCGTCCGGCAACCGGGAGCTGCTGGAACGAGTCGGAG
>NZ_CAHJXQ010000008.1 GCF_903645325.1 Microbacterium tenebrionis | reverse complement strand
CGGCAAGGTCGACCGCACACTCGGCGAGGTGCAGACCGCCGTCGGCCAGGCGCAGAAGATCGCCGCCGAGGCGCAGCAGGAGCTGCTCACCGTGACCGACAGCGTGACCTCGGCCTACGTCTCGGGCTCGACGCTGATCGCCGAGGCCGCCGCGAAGATGAACGGCTCGATCGCCACCCTCGCCGCGGGCCTGCAGCAGGCGAACGTGGCCGTCGGCACGACCGTCGACGACCTGACCGCCGTGATCGAGTCCAACGCCACGGCTCTCGACGAGCTGCAGGCCGTGCTCGACGGCACAGAGCCCGGCTCGCCCGCCGCAGAGCGCCTGGGCGCTGCGATCGACGCGCTGAGAGAGCGCAACGCCGCCGACCAGCAGGTGCTGAGCCAGCTCGAGCAGCTCAACACCGACGTCTCGAACACCATCACCTCTGTCACGAAGGCGGCAGACAGCGTGAACGGCGCGGTCGGTCAGGCAGCCAGCTCGGCGACGGCCATCCGCGACGCGCTCACGCACAGCGTGCCGCAGCTGAACCGCGCGATGTCGCAGCTCTCGTCGAGCGCTGACGCCTTCTCGTCGGCGCTCGGCGCGCAGCGCACCCAGGTCGAGCAGGCGCGGAGCCTGCTCGACGGCCTCAGGACCCAGCTCGCCGGCACCTCCGACGCGCTCACCGCTCTCGACGGCGACCTCGCCGCGGCGGAGGGTGGGCTCGGCACCGTGCGCACCGACGTGCTCGCCCTCGGCTCGGCCGAGATCTGGAACAAGCTCAGCACCATCACCGGGCTCGAACCCGATGCGATCGCCCGGTTCATGGCCTCGCCGGTCGAGGTGGACACGAACGTGATGTTCCCGACGGCCGCCTACGGCTCGGCGATGGCCGCGCTCTTCACCAACCTCTCGCTCTGGATCGGCGCGTTCGTGCTCATGGTGATCATGCGCGTCGAGGTCGACACCGAGGGCGTCGAGGGCATCACCGTGCGACAGGCGTACATCGGCCGCTGGCTCCTGTTCGCGACGATCGTGATCTTCCAGGCCGCGCTGGTCACCATCGGCAACCTCGTGATCGGCGTGCAGACGGCGAATGCGCTCGCATATGTCGGCACAGGCATACTCATCGGACTGGCGTACCTCAGCATCATCTACGCACTGTCGGTGTGCTTCGGGATCGTCGGCAAGGGCCTGTGCATCCTGCTGGTGATCTTCCAGATCCCCGGCGCCTCAGGTCTGTATCCGATCGAGATGATGCCCGACTTCTTCCGCGGGCTGTACCCGTTCCTTCCGTTCACGTACGGCATCGACGCGATGCGCGAGACGATCAGCGGCTTCTACGGCCTGCACTGGTGGCGCTTCATGGGCGCGCTGTCGATCTTCGTCGCCCTGGCCTGGATCCTCGGGATCTTCCTGCGTGGCCGCCTGAGCAACTTCGCCCTGCTCTTCAACCGCCGTCTCGCCGAGAGCCAGCTCATGGTCAGCGAGGAGGTGCAGGTCACAGGTCGCCGTCGCACCCCGGAGATCATCCGCGCCCTCACGGACGGCGACGGCTTCCGCGCTGACGTCGCCGGGCGGGCGCAGCGCTTCGGCGAGCACTATCCCACGCGGCTGCGCCTGACGCTGCTCATCGGCGCCGCCGGTCTCGTGGTGCTCGCGCTGTGCGGCTGGCTGATCCCGGATGCCAAGGCGGTCGTGCTGGGCCTCGCCGCCCTCTGGTGCCTGCTGCTCATCGGCTTCGTCGTCACGCTGGAGTACATCAGGCAGAGCATCGAGCAGGCCGCCGAGATCGGCGCGATGCCGGATGCGGAGCTGCGCCGTGCCCTGTCGATGGATGACTCTGCGAAGGGCAAGGTGCTCACGGATGGCGATGGGACCGCGCCCGTGGGGGCCGCGACCTCGGCGTCGGCCGCGGCAGCCGGTGTCTCCGCCACCGATCCGGACGACGCCACCGATCCGGACGACGCCACCGATCCGGGCGACGCCGCCGATCCGGACGACGCCGCCGATCCGGACGACGCTGCCGTCGCCTTCGACGAGCTGTTCGCGCACGAGGAGGCGCCGCCGGAAACCGGGGACCCGGCGCAGAAGACCCTGCCTCCGAGGCGGTGGACGCCGCTCCCAGGCATCCGGAACCCGAACCGGAGCCGACTACCGCCACCGACACGCCGCACGAGAAGGAGGGCGACAAGTGAGCCACGTCATCGCCGTCATGCGCCACGATATCCGCCGCGCGACCAGCAGCGTCATGGCCATCATCGTGCTGTTCGGGCTCGTCGTCATCCCATCGCTGTTCACCTGGTTCAACGTCATCGCCAGCTGGAACCCGTTCGACAACGCCCGCAACCTGACCGTGGCCGTCGCGAACACGGACGACGGATATCAGAGCGATCTCGTGCCGATCCGGCTCAACGTCGGCGAGCAGGTCGTGTCGGCGCTGCGCGCCAACGACGATCTGAACTGGGTCATCACCACCGAAGAGGACGCTGTCGACGGCACCCGCTCGGGCGAGTACTACGCCGCGATCGTGCTTCCGCCGACCTTCAGCGCCGACATGATGACCTTCTACACGAGTGGCGCCGACCGAACGCGCATCGACTACTACCTCAACGAGAAGAAGAACGCCCTCGCGCCGAAGGTCACCGACCGGGGCGCGAGCGAGGTGTCGACGAGCATCAACGAGGTGTTCACCGAGACTCTCGGCGAGGCGGGCATGAACATCCTCACCTCTCTCTCCGACTACCTCGACGACGCCGACACCCAGGCCGCGCTGTCGAAACTGCAGGCGCGTGTCGACTCGGTCGCGGCTCAGCTGCGCGCAGGGGCGTCGACCGCAGACATGTTCGGCTCGCTGATCGCGTCGAGCAGGCCGCTGGTCGACAGCGCCTCGGGTCTCATCACCGGATCCGGCGACGCTCTGCGAGACGCAGGAGGGGCGCTCGGCGGCGGGAAGGACGCGGCCGCGTCACTGAAGAAGGTGCTCTCGTCGTCGACCTCTGCGCTCGGCGACGCCCTGGCCCAGACCTCCGCCGGCTACCAGGGCGTGTCAGACAGCATCGACGAGGTCTACGCCGCGATGGACTCGCAGTCGGCGAGCGCCGCCGGCACCATCGGCTCCCTCGCCGACCGGGTGCAGGTGCAGATCGACCAGCAGCAGGAATTGCGCGACGGACTCGTGAACGATGTGCGTCCGCAGCTGCCCGAGAGCCTGCTCGACGCCTTCGATGCCTCGGTGTCGCGCATCGACGCCGCCATCGCCCGTCAGCAGGCGCTGCAGGATCGCCTGGACGAGGCCGCCTCCCAGGTGATGGATTCGAGCGAGTCGAGCCAGGCGACCCGCGACGAGATCAAGAAGCTCACCGCTCAGGCGAAGGCCGCCGTCGACGATGCGCGGATCTCTTACACCGACGGTCTGCAGCCTAAGCTCGACGCGCTCGCGTCGACGCTCTCGAGCATCGGCGGCGGAATCGACTCGATCTCAGGCGACCTGACATCGGCCGCGAACTCGCTCACCGGCTCGTCGTCGACCGGTTCGGCCCTGGCGGATGCCCAGAAGCTGACCACCGGCATCTCGGATTCGCTCACCGACACCGCCGACCGCTTCGCGCAGCTCAGCGCGGCGCTGACCACCGCGATCGACACGGGCGATCTCAGTGAGCTGACCGACGTGATCGGCGCAGACCCGCGAGCGCTCGCGATGCACCTCGCCGAGCCGGTCGAGCTGACCCGCATACCGGTGTACTCGGTCGTGAGCTTCGGCGCCGCCATGACGCCGCTCTACACCGTGCTCGCCCTCTGGGTCGGAGCGCTGCTCACCTCGGTCGCGATCCGCGTCGACCCGCCCCGGGACGGATCAACCGGACTTCCCGACCTCTCCCCCGCCGAGACCTATCTCGGACGGTTCGGTATCTTCGCGCTCGTCGCCTTCCTGCAGAGCACGCTCGTCAGTCTCGGCAGCGTGCTGTTCACGCAGGTGCAGCCGGAGCATCCGTTCCTGCTCATCCTCGCCGGATGGGTGAGCTCGCTGGTGTTCACTCTGATCATCTACACGCTGGTGGTGACCTTCGGCAACGCCGGGAAGGCACTTGCGGTGCTGCTGCTGGTGATGCAGATCTCCAGCTCCGGCGGCGCCTACCCTCTGCAGGTGCTTCCGCAATGGTTCCAGAACGTCAGTCCGTTCCTGCCTGCCACTCATGCTGTGAGCGCGATGCGCTCCGCCATCGCGGGCATCTACCAGAACGACTACTGGGTCTCGCTGGGCTGGTTGGCTGCATTCGCCGTGCCCGCGCTTCTGCTCGGTCTGGTGCTGCGTCTGCCGCTCATAGGCTTCAACCGGAAGCTGCTGCGCGCTCTGGAATCCACCAAGCTCATGTGAGCACTCCGCACGACGCACACGCATTCGGATAGGCTTCCAACGCGCGTCCCCGAAGCGCGCCCGGGGTTCGGCAGGTTCGAATCCCGCGATCGACCCTGAAAGCTGTGCGATGACGACTGAACCCGCCGAGCCCGCCCCCCGTCATCTCGGTGCGAAGATCGGGAGGATCGCGTTCCTCGTCGTCGCCGCCCTCCTCGTCGTCGCGGTCGCCGCCGCGTTCTTCGTGGTCTGGACGATCCAGCGCTCCTTCCCGCAGACCGCCGGCGAGCTGCAGGTCGACGGGCTGCAGTCCGAGGTCGTCGTGCAGCGCGACGCGCTCGGCGTGCCCACCATCACGGCCGACTCCTCGCACGACCTGTTCTACGCGCAGGGCTACGTGCACGCGCAGGACCGCTTCTTCGAGATGGACTTCCGCCGCCACGTCACCAGCGGGCGCGTCGCCGAGATGTTCGGGGAGTCGCAGGCCGGTACCGACATGTTCCTGCGCACCCTCGGCTGGCGCGACGTCGCCGAGCAGGAGGTCGAGGCCCTCGACGACACGACCCGCGCCTATTACCAGGCGTACGCGGACGGTGTGAACGCCTACCTCGCCGAGCACGACGGCGCCGAGGCATCCCTTGAATATGCCGTCCTCGGCATACAGAACCCCGAGTACGAGATCGAGCCGTGGGAGCCCGCCGACTCCGTCGCATGGTTGAAGGCGATGGCCTGGGACCTCCGCACCAACATCGAGGACGAGACCGAGCGGGCGCTGCTCGTCGCCGAGACAGGAGATCCCGAGGCACCGGCCGACAGCATGGCGATGCTCGAACAGCTTTATCCGTCGTATCCGTTCGATGAGAACCCGGTCATCGTGCCGAAGATCTCGACCGTCCCCGAGGTCGGATCGGGCACGGATGCCGATGCTGCTTCCTACGACGACGGAGGCGACGACGCGGGTGGCCAGAGCGCCATCACCACCGTCGAATGGCAGCAGGCCGACAACGTCATCGAAGCGGCCGGCATGCTCCTCGGTGATGCCGGTGAGGGGATCGGCTCGAACTCGTGGGTCGTATCGGGTGCACTGACCGCGACGGGGATGCCGCTGCTCGCCAACGACCCGCACCTCGGCGCAGCCGTGCCCAGCGTCTGGTATCAGGTGCAGCTGCGGTGCTCGACCGTCAGTGACGAGTGCCCGTTCGACGTCAGCGGATTCTCATTCTCGGGCCTGCCCGGCATCGTGATCGGCCACAACGAGCAGGTCGCCTGGGGCTTCACGAACCTGACCACCGACGTCGCCGATCTGTATGTCGAGAAGATCGACGGCGACCAGTACTGGCGCGACGGTGAGCTGGTGCCGCTCGATGTGCGCGAAGAGACCGTGAAGGTCGCGGGCGGCGACGACATCCCACTGACGATCCGCTCGACCGTGCACGGTCCGATCGTGTCGGGCCTCACCGACGACTTCACCTCGGTCGCCGACGGCCTCGTCGCAGCCGACGGGTCGGGCCTCAGCCAGGGCGAGACGGATGCCGCGAGCGGCATGAGCGGTGAGTACGCCGTGAGCCTGCGCTGGACGGCACTCGACGCCGGGACGACGGCACAAGCGCTGTTCGCGCTGAACACCGCGAAGGACTTCGACGGCTTCCGCCATGCGGCGTCCCTGTTCGACGTCCCGGCGCAGAACCTGATCTATGCCGACGTCGAGGGCAACATCGGGTACCAGGCGCCGGGGCGTCTGCCGATCCGCGGTGCCGGCGACGGCTGGCTACCGCAGCCGGGCTGGGACAGCTCGTATGACTGGACGGGGTTCATCCCGTTCGAGGAGCTGCCCGTGTCGTACAACCCGAGTTCGGGATACATCGTCACGGCGAACAATGCGATCGTCACCGACGACTACGACCACTTCCTCTCCCGGGACTGGGACTACGGGTACCGGGCCGCGCGCATCGCCCACCTCATCGAGCGCAAGGCGGCCGCAGCTCCCCTCACGAGCGCGGACATGCGCGCGATCCAGAACGACAACGAGATGTGGATCGGCAAGAAGCTCGCCACCGTCATGGGCGACGTCGCCGTCGACGGCGCCGGCCCGCAGGAGGCGGTCGACCTGCTGCGCACCTGGGATGCGCAGAACAACGCCGATTCGGCGGCGGCCGCCTATGCGAATGTGCTCTGGTCGCACCTCGTGACGAACCTGTTCGCCGAGCGCGAGGAGCCGCTGCCCATCGGCGGTCAGGGCCGCCTGTTCACCGTCGTCGACGGCATGCTCGACGACCCGTCCGATCCGCTCTGGTCCAACGACGCGATCGGCGCGAGCGGCATGGACGAGATGCTCGCGCTGTCGGCCGAGGAGGCCTACGACGAGCTGGTCGCCCTGCAGGGCGACGTCACCTCGCGGTGGAACTGGGGGAGCCTGCACGCCATCACCCTGCGCAGCGACACCCTGGGCTCCTCGGGCATCGCGCCGATCGAGGCGCTGTTCAACCGCGGCCCCTACCCCGTCGGCGGAGGCGCGTCGGTGGTCAACGCGACGGGATGGGACATCGGCCAGTCGTACGAGACGACGACCGTGCCGTCGATGCGCATGGTCATCGATCTGTCCGACTTCGATGCCTCGTCGTGGAATCATCTGACCGGAGCATCCGGGCACGCGTTCCACGCGCACTACACGGATCAGACCGAGAACTGGTCGCGCGGCCTCCAGACGGTGTGGGCCTACACGCCGGATGCCGTCGACGAGGCGACCGTCGACACGCTGGTGCTGGCGCCGAAGGGCTGATCAGCCCTCGTCGTCGACGACCTCGATCGGGGTGATCACCGCGATCGCCTCGGTCACCGGAGTCTCGACGGTGTCGACGTCGCCGGCCTGACCGGTGTGCCGTGCGACGGCTTCGGCGAACTGGCGTTCGAGAGCCGTGAAGGCCTCGAACGCGTCACCGGCGGCGAGCGCGTCGAGCAGCTGACGATAGGTCTCCGAGATCGAGCGGCGGGCGGTGTAGCCGTCGCCGTCGCCGCTGAGTCCGGCGATGCGGGTCTCGATGACGAGAGTCGACATGTACAGCCCGAGACGGTCGCTGCCCGCCACGTCGACGAGCAGCCGGTGGAATTCGAGGTCGGCGTCGCTGATGGCGAGCGCATCCGTACCCTGGCTCACCTCGACGAGCGCCGCGTAGGCGGCTTCGAGCCGGTCCAGGACGGACTCGGCGCCGGCCTTGATGATGAGCCTGGCCGCCTGAGCCTCGATGGCGAGGCGTGCGTCATAGACATCGGCGACGCGCTCGGGCCCGATCTCGCTGACCCTCATGCCGCGACCGGGGGATGCCGTCAGCAGCCGCTCCTGCACCAGCCGCTGCATCGACTCGCGCAGGGGACTGCGGCTCACTCCGAGCTGGGACGCCATCTCGACCTCGCCGATCGGGCTGCCCACAGGGAGGGCACCGGAGAAGATGGCGCTGCGGAGCTCTGCGGTGATCAGGTCGACCGTCGACGGGCGCGGCACGCGGACCATCGGCGTCGCAGCACGCGGAGGCTGTACGGCCATCGGCATCCTTCCCGTTCTCGGTGCGCCGCTTATCGTGCACGACGCCAGACAACCATTGTCCACGACGACGCCGTCCGATGCCTGACCGCGCTGGATTATGCTCGAACGGTGCCAGAACGTCTGCTTGCTCCCGAAGGCACCCCTGCATCCGTCGTCGAGTTCGAGCACGGCGGCGCGACCCTGATCGCCGAGGATTTCGGCAGCGGCCCCAGACCCTACGTGCTGATCCACGGCATCGGCATGGGACGCAGCGTCTACCTCGACTTCGTCGAGCGCCTGCCGGGCCGCATCATCGCCCTCGATCTGCCCGGTTTCGGCGAAGCACCGGAGCCGGCCAGGACGCTCACCATGGCACGGCACGCCGATCTCATCGCGGCGTTCCTGCGCAGCATCGATGTCTCCGACGCCGTCGTCATCGGCCACTCGATGGGCAGCCAGATCGGCGCGGAGCTCGCGTCGCGGCATTCATCCCTCGTCGACGGACTGGTGCTCGCCGGTCCCACCGTGAACAGTGCATCGCGCAGCGTCAGGGAGCAGGCGACGTACCTCATGCGCGATCTGGTCGGCGAGCGTCCGATCGTGCTGTGGCGCGGCGCGCGCGAGTATCTGCGCGGCGGACCGCACCTGATCAGGAAGATCCGCGCGACCGTGGTGCACGAGCCCGAGAAGGCGTACGCGAAGGTGAAGTGCCCCGTGCTCGTGCTGCGCGGCGAGCGCGACCCGCTCGCCCCTGTCGACTGGTGCCGCGAGATCGTCTCCCTCGTACCGGGGCGCGCCGAGCTGCGTGAGATCCCCGACCACGGGCACGGGACGCTGCTCAGCGACGCCGAGCTCGCCGCCGACCTGATCACGGAGTTCGCCGGGTCGCTGTGACGCGCGCCGGATCTTTCCCGCGCCGCGAAACGGGGTTTGCAGCATGAGACCCGTCTCACTGGCCCACGTCTCGTGCAGCAAACCCCGTTTCGCCAGCAGGCGCCGCGGGCGGGAGGCGCCGCGCAGGAGGCACCGCGGGCCTCAGCCCGCGGCGGGCGGGGTCTGTTTCGACTGAGCGAGCTCGTCGACGACGAGCGTGCGCTGCTCCTCGGTGCCGTTGCGATAGGCCTGCCGCCCGACGATGTGCGCCGACAGCGGGGCGGTCGCGAACTGCATCAGCACGATCGGCGCGACCAGCGCGAGGCCGAGCAGGATGCCTCCGACCGACCGCTGCGACAGCGCCACGGCCAGGCAGATCAGCAAGAGGCCGAGCACCTGCGGCTTGGTCGCCGCATGCAGCCGCGAGGGCACCGCGCGGAAGCGCAGCAGTCCGACCGCGGCCGACAAGCACAGCAGCGCGCCGAGCAGGATCAGCACGAGCACCGTCGTGTCGATCACGGCATCCGGGATCTCCAATCCGAGCACGTTCATGAGGTCGTGTTGTCCCTCCGTGCGACGTAGCGGGCGACCGCGATCGATCCGAAGACGCCGACCGCGGCGATGATCAGCAGCACGGGGATGCTGCGCGTATGGCCGCCTATCGCCATCTCCGCACCGATCACGCACATCACCTCGGTCAGCAGCACGTCCGACGCGACGGCGCGGTCGAGGATAGACGGGCCGCGGATGATGCGGACGACGGTCAGCACGGCGGCGATGCCGAAGATGACGATGATCGCGATCATGAGTCCGTTCATCGGGCGCCTCCCATCCGCTCGTCCTCTTTCAGCGCACGATACTGCGCCGGGCTTCCGAGCGCCCGCACGATCCGGCGCTCCCACTTCAGCACGCCCTGGCGCTGATGCTCGACGTCATCCATGTTCCGCACCCCGATGATGTGCAGGTAGAGGATGCCCCGGTCGCGATCGGCCTCGACGACGAGCGACCCGGGGATGAGCGACGAGGTCACCGACACGTGCGTCATG
The DNA here is from genome assembly GCF_903645325.1 of Microbacterium tenebrionis. Lineage (GTDB taxonomy): Bacteria > Actinomycetota > Actinomycetes > Actinomycetales > Microbacteriaceae > Microbacterium > Microbacterium tenebrionis. Next base: position 95,792 of record NZ_CAHJXQ010000008.1, on the reverse strand, counting down.
ATGAGGTCGTCGGCATAGCGCAGCGGCACGCCGATGATCGCGGCCCCCGGCTGACGGCGGAAGTCGAACACCTGGATCGTCACGGCCACGGCACCGCGGACGATCGCCCCCAGGAACTGCACGGCGAACAGCGCCGCGTACCAGAGGTTGACCCGCCCCGACAGCTCGATGGTCGGCAGCCGGAACACTCGGGTGACGAAGATCGCGACGACGAGGCCGGTGACGAACGAGAGCACGGTGAACTGGTTCCATACGAGCATCCACAGCACGATGAGCCAGGCGAGGAACGGCAGCTGCAGCGCGACGTCGCGCAGCACGCTCCGCGAGGATTCGGGCCTCATGGGTTCACCTCCTCCTCGAGCTGGACGAGGTTGACCGGCTGCAGCAGCGATTCGCCGATGCTCGTGCACAGGGCGTAGAGAGGACCCGCGAACACGGTCAGGGCGATCGTGACGCCGACCATGCCGCCGGTCGCGATCGTCATGATCTTCGGGATGCGCCGCCGCTCCTGCTGCTCGTCGGCGGCGGGTGCACCGGCGAGGTACGCGGTGCGCGCCTCGGTCTCGGTCGAGTCCTCCTCCTCGCGCCAGAACGCGAGGTTCCACGCGCGCATGAGCGCGTAGAGGGTCAGGAGAGAGGTCAGGATGCCGCCGAAGATCAGCACGATCATGATCGGCGTGCCGACGGATGCCGCGGCCTCGAACAGCGCGAACTTGCCGATGAAGCCGGAGAACGGCGGAATGCCGCCGAGGTTGATCGCCGGGATGAAGTACAGCACCGCCAGGACCGGCGCGACCTTCATCAGCCCCTTGACGCGCAGGATCGACGTGCTGCCGGCTCTGCGCTCGATGAGTCCGACGGCGAGGAACAGCGTCGTCTGCACGATGATGTGGTGCACGATGTAGTACACCGTCGCGCCGATCGCCTCGGGCGTCGCGATCGCGAGGCCGAAGATCATGTAGCCGACGTGGCTGACGAGCGTGAACGAGAGGATCCTCTTGAGCTCGGCCTGCGCGACGGCGCCGAGCACGCCGACGATCATGGTCGCCAGCGCGATGATCATCAGCAGCATATTGATGTCGTTGCTCGCGAACAGCTGCGTCTCGGTGCGGATCAGCGCGTAGACGCCGACCTTGGTCAGCAGCCCGGCGAAGACCGCCGTCACCGGTGCGGGCGCGGTCGGGTAGGAGTCCGGCAACCAGAACGACACGGGGAATATGGCGGCCTTGATGCCGAACGCCGCGACGAGCAGCAGGTGCAGAACGAGCTGGGTGTCCTGCGGCAGCTCGCTCATCCTCTCGGCGATCTGCGCCATGTTCACCGTGCCCAGCGCGCCGTAGATCACCGCGATCGCGGCGAGGAACAGGATCGACGACACGAGTGAGACGACGATGTACACGGCGCCGGTGCGGATGCGCGACTCGGTGCTGCCCAGCGTGATGAGCACGTACGAGGCGACGAGCAGGATCTCGAATCCGACGTAGAGGTTGAACAGGTCGCCGGCGATGAAGGCGTTGAAGATGCCGGCGGCGAGGATCAGGTACGAGGGGTTGAAGATCGAGATCGGGGTCTCGTCGGTGCCGTCGGCGGCGCCCTGTCCGATCGAGAACAGGAGGACCGCGACGAGGACGATGCTCGAGATCATCACGAGGAGGGCGGCGAGCCGGTCGACGTAGAGGACGATGCCGAACGGCACCGGCCACCCGCCGACGGAGACGGCGAGCGGGGTGCCCTGATCGACGACGACGAGCAGGACCGCGGCGATGATCGCGACCGCTGCAAGGGTGGCCACGGTGACGAACACCTGCAGGCGCGGGCTGCGCCCGAAGACGAGCGTGATGGCGGCGCCGAGAAGCGGAAGGGCGACGAGCAGGGGGACGAGCGCGCTCATGGGCGGTCCCCCTCGTCGTTCTCATCGGCTGCCGTCGCCGACGGCGAGTCCGTCGAAGCATCCGGAGCCCACGCCCGGTCGACCGGGGCGTCGTCGTGGATCGACGGGTGGTCGCGCATGTGCAGGACGGTGATCGGCGCCGTCTGCACGCCGACGAAGTCGGTCGTGGCGTCGTCGTCGCCGGCGTCGTCCTCGTCATCCAGGACGTCTTCGTCGGCATCCGTGCGCTCGCGCAGGGCGATATCGGCGTCGTCGTCCTCGACCGTGTCGGCCTGGCCGAGCTGCCACGACCGATAGATGAGCGCGAGCAGGAACGCCGTCACCGCGAACGTGATGACGATCGCGGTCAGAGTCAGCGCCTGAGGCAGCGGATCGCTGAGGTCGCTGTAGCCGAAGAACGGCGCGTTGCCCGGTACCCCCATGACGATGAGCAGCAGCAGGTTCGTGGCGTTGCCGAGGAGCATGAAGCCGATGAGCACGCGGGTGAGGCTGCGCTCGAGCATCGCGTAGACGCCGGCGGCGAACAGCACGGCCATGACGATGATCAGGGTCAGCGAGACATCCATCAGCTCGTCACCGCCCGCTCGCGCATCTGCTGGGCCTGCCGGTCGACCTCGGCGCCGAGGCTGCGCAGCACATCGAGCACGAGGCCGATGACGACGAGGTAGACGCCGACGTCGAAGATCGTCGAGGTCACGAACTCCATGTGGCCGATCCCGGGGATCTCCCATTCCCAGAACGTGCTGGTCAGCGGCGCGAGCCCGAAGAACAGGGGTACGACGGCGGTGCCGACCGCCAGGATGAGACCGGCGCCCAGCAGGCGCCCGGCATCCGCGGGGGCTGCGGCACCGAGCTCCCAGCGTCCACCGGCGATGTAGCGCATCACGAGCGCCATGCCTGCGACGAGGCCACCCGCGAATCCGCCACCCGGCTGGTTGTGCCCGGCGAAGAGCAGGTAGATCGACACGACGATGATCGTGTGGAACAGGATCCGCACGATCACCTCGAGCAGGATCGAGCGGTTCTCGGGCTTCATCTGCTGCCCGCCCACGAGCCAGGCGCGCGGGCTGCTGCGGTTCTCGGCGGTCTGGAAGCGGACGCCCTCGGTGGTTTCGACCAGCGGCGCGATGCGGGCTTTCCGGCGGACGCGCTTGGGCAGGGCCGGACGCTGCGCGAGCATGTCGGCGCGGTGGGTGACGAAGACGAGGGATGCGACGCCGGTCGCGGCGAGCACGAGCACGGACAGCTCACCCATGGTGTCCCATCCGCGCAGGTCGACGAGGGCGACGTTGACGACGTTCTTGCCGTGACCGAGTTCGTACGCGAGTTCGGGGAATGTGATCGAGATCGGGTCGGCGATGCGGGACTGCGTGGCGACGATGACGACGAACGCCATCGTCAGCCCGGTACCGATCGCGAGGAGGGCACGCGGGATGCGCGAGACCGAGGCGTTGTGCTCACCCATGCGCGCCGGCAGCCGCCTCAGCACGAGCGCGAAGGTCACCATCGTCACGGTCTCGACGAGGATCTGCGTGAGGGCGAGGTCGGGAGCGCCGCTGGTGGCGAACAGCGCGACCATGCCGAGGCCGGTGACCGAAACCAGCACGACGCCGGTGTAGCGCTTGCGCGCCTGCACCGCGAACACTGCCGCGATCGCCATGATCGGCGCCACGGCGATCTGGGTCGGCGTGTGCCAGGCCGAGAGGTTCAGCCGGTCGACGTCGCTGGCGAGCAGCGCGGTGACCTCGGCGGCGACGACCACCACGAAGATCGTGCCGACGTAGACCGGCAGCGAGCCGCGCTGGGTGAGCGTGGTCGTGACCACCGAGAGGCGGTCGACCCCGCGCATAACGAACGCGTACGCGTCGGCGGCGGTGAAGGGCAGCAGCCGTCGCCGGCGGTCCCACCGGGTGCGGACGGCGAGCAGGAAGAGGCCTGTGCCGACGAGAATCGACAGGATCGAGATGCCGAGCGCCGGCTCGAACCCGTGCCACAGCGCGAGGTGGCCGGGGCCCTCGGTCGCGGCACCCTCGGCGTCGAGGCCGGGCAGGGCCGTGACGGCGTAGGGATGCAGGGCGATGTCGATGGCCGGGGCGGCGAGGCCCGCGGCGAGGGTGACACCGGCGAGGATGATCGGCGCGGACAGGAAGCCCACGGGCGGGTCGGGCCAGACGGTGTCCGGCATCCGCTCGCCCTGCTCGTCGCGCTTGCGCCAGAACGCCCCCCACAGGAACCGGATGCCGTATGCCGTGGTCAGCATGGATCCGAGGATGACGCCGATCAGCGCGACCAGACCCCACACCGATCCGCCCATCGCGTCATCGAGCAGGGATGTCAGCGCGGACTCCTTGGCGACGAACCCGATGGTCGGCGGGATGCCTGCCATGGATGCCACCGAGATGAATGCCGCGACGGCCATGACCGGCGCCTGGCGTCCCACGCCCGACAGCTCTGTGATGTCACGGGTGGAGAGCTGACGGTCGATGATGCCGACGATGAGGAACAGCGCCGACTTGAACAGGGCGTGGCCGATCACCAGGGCGAGGCCGGCGAGCGCCGTCGCCTGCGTTCCGTACCCGGTCATGATGGTGAAGAAGCCGAGCTGGCTCACCGTGCCGAAGGCCAGGACGCGCTTGAGGTCGGTCTCGCGCAGCGCCTGGATGCCGCCGAGCAGCATCGTGAACACTCCCAGTGAGATGACGATCGGACGCCACGGCTCGGAGAGCGCGAACGCGGGGGCGAAGCGCGCGATGAGATAGATGCCCGCCTTCACCATGGCGGCGGCGTGCAGATAGGCGCTGACCGGGGTGGGCGCTGCCATGGCGCCCGGCAGCCAGAAATGGAACGGGAAGATCGCCGACTTGCTGATGGCTCCGATCAGAAGCATGACGATAGCGGCATCCACCACCGGCCCCGAGGGCGCGAGCTCGAGGATCGCGGCGATGCTCGTGGTGCCGGCATCCACCGCGAGGAGCACGACGCCGACGAACATGACCAGACCGCCGAGGGTCGTGACCAGCAGAGCTTGCAGGGCCGCACGACGGCTGGCCGCGCGGCGCCGGTAGTGCCCGATGAGCAGGTACGAGAGGATGCTCGTGACCTCCCAGAACATCACGAGCATGATGATGTCGTCGGTGAGGACGAGGCCGTACATGGCGCCGGCGAAGCCGAGCAGGACGCCTGCGAACTGGCCGAGTTCGGTGGTGTCGTCGAAGAAGTACCAGCGGCAGTACAGCAGCACGAGCGCGCCGACGCCGCTGACGATCAGGGTGAGGATCCACCCGAGCACATCCATGTGCATCGAGAGGTTCAGTCCGAGCTGCGGGATCCACGTGACGGAGTCGAAGGGCGCCGGTTCGACATCCAGCACCTGCGGCGTCAGCATGAGCGCGTGGACGAATGCCGCTGCGGGAATGAGTGCAGCGACGGCGAATGCCTGCGCTCCCAGCCAGCGCACCAACGCGGGGAGGACGAGAGCCCCGACGAAGAACACAGCAAGGAGCACGATCATCGGCGGCTCCTCAATGGCTCGTCGGCCCCGAGGGGCGCAGGCGGGCGGGTTTTTCCCAGTTTACCCGCCGGGGCCGATGCATTCGCCCGGATCGTGAAGCTCGTGCGGGGAGATGGGAGAGTGGGAGCGTGCGCGGAGATCGGATCAGGGAGCTCGGCGGGTGGCTGGGCGCGCTGCTGCTCGCGACGGCGACGGCGGCCCAGGTCGCGTCGACCGAGCGTGCCGAGCTGCTGTTCCGAGACGGCGATTCGCTGGTCGTCGCGCTGCTGGTCAGGTCGATCACCGAGGGCCAGCCGTTCGACTGGGCGATGTCCAGCGTGCTGTTCATTCCCGAGACCCTCGCGTTCGGGATGCTGTGGATGCTCAGCCGTCCGTTCGATCCGGGCGTCGACATCGTGCTGGCCGCGGCGGGTGCGCTGAACCTCGTGGGCCTGTACGGCGGCATCCGCCTGGCGGCTGGACGCCGGCGAGACGGGGCCGCTCCGGTGGCCTGGTCCCTCGTGGCCCTGGCCGCATTCTGCCTGCTCGCGGCGACGGAGACGTCTTCCTCCCGGGATGCGCTGGAACTGGCCTCGCTGCAGCTGACGACGACCTACTACGCGGCGACGGCCGTGGCGGTCGTGGTGAGCGTGGGCATCGTCCGGCGAGCCTTCGATCGATCCGGCATCGGGCGATCGCTGCCCGTGTGGCTGGCGGCGGTCGCATCCGCATCGGTGCTGTCGAACCCGCTGTTCGTCGCATGGGCCACTGTGCCGCTCGCTGCGATTCTCGGCGTCGCAGCGGTCTATCCGACGTCACGGCGGAAAGCCGTGCTGCTGCTCGCCTGGCTGCTGGGCGGCACGGTCGTCGGACTCCTGGCGCGCATCCCCCTCTCGCTGTGGATCGCGAACAGCGGGACCGGGTATGCGCAACCCGGCCAGTGGCCCGAGTCCGCTCGCTACTACGGCGACCTGCTCGCTCAACGGCTGTCGAACCCGCTTGGCGTCACCGCCGCATTCCTCGTCGCGGCTCTGCTCGTGCTCGCGATCCGTCAAGCCCTGCGGGCCCAGGACGCCGGCGCCCGCGTGGTCGCCGCATCGGCGTTCGTGCTGCCGCTGCTCGTGACGATCGGGGCGATCGCCCTGGGCACGCATGCGACCCGTTACCTCGAGCCCGCCCTGTTCGCCCCCGTGCTTGCGCTGGTCGCATCTCCCCGGATCATGCGGGTGTCGCGACGGGCAGCGACTGTGCTGACGGCGACGGTCGCCAGCGTGCTCGTGGTCGGCGCCGCGCTCAGCGTGCCCCGCATCCTCGCCGCGGCGCAGCATCCGGATCCCGACCTCACCTGCGTCACCGACTGGGTGACGGAGTCGGGCCGGACGGGAGGAGGGCAGTTCTGGACCGCTCGCCTGCCGAAGCTGCACCTGGACGACCCGTCGCAACTCGTGCAGGTCGATCACCGGCTGAGTGCCTACGCGTGGCTGGTGAACCGCTCGGACTTCGCCGCCGGCGAGGTGACGTTCCTCATCGAGGACGCGCATAGCACGCCCTGGCAGCTGGGATCGAACGCGGTGCCGACCGACACGGTGTCGTGCGGTCGCTACACGATCCACGATTTCGCACCGGCGACCCTGCCGCTCGGACCACAGCACTTCTGACGGCGTTCGGGATCGCTGACCGACGTTCGGGACGGCGGAATCAGGGCCGCCGCGGTGCGGTCGTCGTCCCGGCCCGGAACAGGCACGTGAAGTGGAGCGATGCGGCCGGTTCTCCGCGCAGCATCCGGGCCACCTGCTCCCCTGCGGCTCTTCCCTTCTCGACGGCGGGCTGCACCATGGTCGTCAGCACGTGATCGCCGATGCCGTCGACGCGGACTCCGTCGAATCCGGCCACGCTGAGGTCCTGCGGCACGCGGAGTCCGAACTCTTCGGCAGCGCGGATGACGCCGACCGCGAGCAGGTCGCTCTGCGCGAGCACGGCGGTGGGTCGGGATGCCGGGTCGCCGAGCAGTGCGCGACCGGCGATGAGGCCCTCGTCGATCGAGCTGGTCGCGGCGGAGATCGCCGGTGCGTCGGGGTAGACGTCGCGCACGCCGCCCAGGCGATCGACGGTCACGTCCACGGTGGCCCTGGCAAGGCGATCCGGCGAGATGCCGCCGCGCTCTCGGCGGCTGTCGGTCGCAAGCGTCACGGCGACGACATCGGTGTGCCCGAGGTGCCGCACGTGCCGGGCGATCTCGGCGGCCGCCTCGCGGTTGTCGAGCGTGATGCGCGGGATCCCCTCCCCCGCATCACCCTCGATGACGACGACCGGCAGCCCGCGGCTGCGCAGCACGTCGAGCGACGAACGGGTGCGGGTGGAGCATCCGATGAGGACGGCGGCGTCGACCGGGGCCGTGGTCAGCGCCGACGCGCCGTCCTCGGTCGGGTCGTCGCGCAGCAGCAGGATGCCGGCGCCGAGCGAGGCGACCCCGTCGGCGAGGCCGTCCATCATGGGGATCGTCACGGGGTCGAGGAATGCCTCGCGCAGCTGTCCCTCCAGTACGACGGCGACGATGCCGCTGCGGCCGCGGCGGAGCGAGGCGGCCATCGGATCAGGGCCCGTGTAGCCGAGCGCGGTCGCGGCGGCGAGCACGCGATCGCGCGTGGCATCCGACACCTTGGTCTTGCCGCTGAAGACCACCGAGGCCGTCGACATCGACACCCCGGCCTCCTGGGCGACGTCCGACAGCGTCGCTCTGCGCGGTGCGATCTCAGCGGCCATGATCCGAGGATAGCCGCTCCCGGTTCCGGGCATCGAATCGATTCGATACACTCGAGGCATGGACCAGACGCTCACCGGGGCCCAGTACGTCCGCTGGCGCAATGCGATCTTCGCGATCTTCCTCGCCAGCGGCATGTCGATCGCGACGTGGGCGTCGCGCGTTCCCGACATCAAGCTCGCGCTCGACATTCACAACGCGCAGATCGGCCTGCTCCTGCTCGGCATGGGCGTCGCCTCGATCATCGGCATCTCGACGGGGCCGGCCGTCATGGCGCGCACCGGCGCGCGGCGCGGGATGCTGACCACAATGATCATGGTCGCGATCGGGCTCGCCCTCATCGGCCTCGGCACGACCGTTCTCGCATCGTTCCCGATCGTGATCGCCGGGCTCGTGCTCTTCGGCCTCGGCAACGGAGCCCTCGACGTCATGATGAACGTCGAGGCGACCGCGATCGAGCAGGAGGCCGGCAAGACGATCCTGCCCCTGTTCCACGCCTTCTTCAGCTTCGGCACCGTCATCGGCGCGGGCATCGGCTGGCTCGCGACGAACTTCCACGCCTCGGTCGTCATGCACGCGACTGCCGTCAGTGCGGCCATCGTCATCGCCGCATTCGTGTGCTTCGCGAACGTGCCATCGCGAGACGCGGTGCTCGACCCCCAGGAGCCCGGCGAGAAGCCGCACTGGCGTGAGCGCATGCACGTCGCCCTGTCGGCCTGGCGCGAGCCGCGCACCTACGCGCTCGGCGTCGTGATGCTCGGCATGTCGTTCGCCGAGGGCGGCGCCAACGACTGGCTGGCGCTCGGGACGGCCGAGGACCACGGCGGCGGGACGGCCATGGGCGCCGCCGCGCTCACCGTGTTCTCGGTCTGCATGACGGCCGTCCGGATCTTCGGCGGACCGCTCGTGGACCGCTTCGGACGCGTGCTCGTGCTCCGCGTGCTGTCGGTCGCTGCGGCCGGCGGCATCCTGCTGTTCATCCTCGCGCCGTCGCTGCCGCTCGTGTTCGTCGGCGCCGCGCTGTGGGGCATCGGCGCATCGCTCGGCTTCCCGCTCGGCATGTCCGCAGCGGCGGACGACCCGGCGAAGGCGGCTGCGCGCGTGAGCGCTGCGGCGACCATCGGCTACATCGCCTTCCTCGGGGGCCCGCCCGTGCTCGGCGTCATCAGCGAGCACATCGGACTGCTGAACACGCTGTTCATCCTCGTGGCGCTGGTCGTGCTCTCCGGCTTGTTCTCGGGTGCGGCCAAGCCCCTGAAGGAGACGGCGGCCGCCGCCGCGACGAAGTAGGCTCGTCGGGTGCGTCTCGTCATCGCCCGCTGCTCCGTGGACTACACGGGCCGCCTCAACGCTCATCTGCCCCTCGCCACCCGCCTGCTCGTGCACAAGGGGGACGGGTCGCTGCTGGTGCACTCCGACGGCGGCAGCTACAAGCCGTTGAACTGGATGAGCCCGCCGTGCACCCTCACGACCGAGGAGCCCGGTGAGGAGGAGGCGAGCGCCGGCGTCATCGACGTGTGGCGGGTGACCCACAAGAAGACCGGCGACGCGCTGCGCGTGCAGATCTACGAGGTGCTGCACGACTCGGCGCACGAGCTCGGCGTCGACCCCGGACTGCAGAAGGACGGCGTCGAGGCCGACCTGCAGCGCCTTCTCGCCGAGCAGGTCGAGCTCGTCGGCGAGGGCACCACCCTGGTGCGTCGCGAGTACCCGACCGCGATCGGGCCCGTGGATCTGATGGTCCGCGATGCTGACGGCCGGGCGATCGCCATCGAGGTCAAGCGCCGCGGCGACATCGACGGCGTCGAGCAGCTCACCCGCTACCTCGACCTGCTCGGCCGCGATCCGCACCTCTCCCCCATCACCGGCATCTTCGCCGCTCAGGAGATCAAGCCCCAGGCGCGCGTTCTCGCCGAGGACCGCGGCATCCGCTGCCTCGTGCTCGACTACGACGAGATGAAGGGCATCGAGTCGGGCATCCCCCGCCTGTTCTGAGACGTGCGGGGCGGCGGCGTCCGCGCCCATAGGCTGAATGCATGCCTCTCTCCCCCTTCTCCTGCGTGCTGTGGGACGTCGACGGCACGATCGCCGATGCGACGCCTGGAATCTTCCCGCGGCTCCGCGAGGTGTTCGCCCAGTTCGGGCTCCCCGAACCCGACCAGTCCGTCCTGCACCGGTGGGTGGGCCCGCCGATGTACGAGTCGTTCCAGGAGCTTGCGGGCCTGAGCCCCGAGAAGGCGTCCGAGGCGCTCACCGCGTACCGGGCGCTCGCCGCCCGCGACGGGTACGCGGCATCCGTCGACATCTACCCGGGCGTGCCCGATGTCATCCGCGCGGTCGCGGCCGCCGGCATCCCGCAATCCACGGCGAGCACGAAGCCCGAGAACCAGGTGCGCGCGATCCTCGAGCACAACGAGCTGCTCGAGCTGTTCACGGCCGTCTCGGGAGCGCGCGCCGGTGAGGTCGGCCGCAGCGACAGCAAGAAGGAGGTCATCGGCTGGGCGCTCGAGCGACTGGCGGCGGCCGGTGCCGACGTCACGCGTCCGGTGCTCATCGGCGACCGGCATCATGACGTCGAGGGCGCCGCGGAGTTCGGCATCCCCGTCATCTTCGACGAGTGGGGTTTCGGCGACCCGTCAGAGGGGGATGCCGCAGCCTTCCGCGTCGCCGACGTATCGGCGTTGCGGGCGATCCTCCTGCCGGAGCAGGCCTCCTGAAACACAGCACTCCCCGCCGAGGCACGCGGATGGCATGCTCCCGGACGAGGAGTGCGGGTGAAGATCTGCCTCAGAGAGGGCGGATGTTCTCGGCCTGCAGGCCCTTGGGGCCCTGCGCCACATCGAACTCGACGCGCTGGTTCTCGTCGAGCGAGCGGTAGCCGGTTGCTTCGATGGCGGAGTAGTGCGCGAAGACGTCGGCGCCGCCGTCATCGGGGGAGATGAAGCCGAAGCCCTTCTCCGAGTTGAACCACTTGACCGTGCCTTGGGTGCTCATGTACTGCCGTTCTGCTGGAATGTCGCCGGGGTGCCCCGACGATGCCCAGATTATCTGCGCGTGCTCCGAGCGGAACAGCTGTGACCAGATGGTGATCCAAATGTTGCACAGCCCGAGAACGGATGCGGCCCTCACCGCGGGGGGGAGCGGTGAGGGCCAAAGACGACCGGAGGGTGCGTCAGAGACAGCCTATCTCCAAACGCAAGTGTTTGTCCCCCATATGGGGGACAAACTCAGAAACCTCATAACCGAGGCGCTTCGATGTTCCTCGGCCACCAGATCCGATCGCCGAGAACGCCGAACAATGCAGGCACGATGACGGTGCGAACGACGAGCGTGTCGACTACGACGCCCACGCCGACGATGAGCCCGAGTTGGCCGAGCGTGACCAGCGGCAGCACGCCGAGCGCGGCGAACACCGCGGCCAGGACGATGCCCGCGCTCGTGATGACGGCACCCGTGTGCGACACCGCCTCGACCATGCCTCCGCGGGTGCCGCGCGCCTGCGCCTCGGAGCGCGCACGGTGCACGAGGAAGATCGTGTAATCGATCCCCAGCGCCACGAGGAACAGGAACGCCAGCAGCGGCACCTGCAGATCCAGCGCCGGCTGATCGAACAGCACGCGACTCAGCCACGCCCCGGCGCCGATCGCCGCCGCGGCGCTCGCGAGATTCACGAGCAGGAGGACGACCGGGGCGAGGAGCGAGCGCAGCAGCACGAGCAGCACGATGAAGCTCACCGCGAGCACGAGCGGGGCGATCAGCAGAAGATCCTGCTGATTGCCCGCGCGGGCGTCGAGATCGGTCGCGATCGCGCCGCCGACGAGCGCATCGGCATCCGGCACGGCGTGCGCGACCTCGCGCAGCTCGGTGACGAGGTCGAGGCTCTCCGGGGTGCCGGGGGCGAACTCGCCGGTCACCATGATCCGGGTGAGCTCGCCGTCGTCGGTCTCACCGGTCGGATGCGCGCGGACCACGCCGTCGACATCGGAGACGGCATCCACGACCTCGTCCGCCTGATCGGATGCGGCCACGATGAGGATCGGCTGCGCTTCTCCCGGCGGGAAGTGATCCGCGAGCACCTCGAGCCCCGCCGCGGACTCGGATTGGACCCGGAACTTGTCGATCTGGTCGAGACCGATCGACGTGCCCAGGAGCCCTGTGGCCATGACGGCGAGCAGCGCGAGGCCGCCGACGAGGCTGACGGCGGGTCGCTTCATGACGCGCGTCGCGATGCCGCGCCACACTCGTCCCTGCTTCACCGCGCTGCCCGGTTTCGGCACGAACGGCCAGAACACCTTCCGCCCGCACACTGCGAGCACCGGCGGCAGCGCGAACAGCACGGCGGCGAGCGCGATGAGCAGCCCCGCCGCCGACGAGATACCCAGGCCGCGCGTGCCCGGGATCACGGCGAGCGTGAGCGTCAGCAGGGCGAGGACGACCGTGACGTTGGACGCAACGATCGCCGGCACCGTCTTGCGCCATGCCGTACTCAGGGCCACCCGGTGGTCGTCGTTCACCGCGAGCTCCTCACGGTAGCGGGAGATGAGCAGAAGGGCGTAGTTCGTGCCCGCGCCGAACACGAGCACGCTGATGATGCCGGCGTCGAACTGCAGGTCGAGCCAGGCACCGAGCGCCGCGGTCGCCTTCGATGCGAGCTGGTCGGCGAACGCGACCACGACGAGCGGCAGCAGCCACAGGATCGGGGAGCGATAGGTGACGATGAGCAGCAGCGCGACGATGAGGATCGTCACGCTGAGCAGCGTGAAGTCCGCGCCGTCGAAGGATGAGGTGATGTCGGCGCCGAAGGCCGGCCCGCCGGTGATCTGCAGGGTCAGTCCGTCGATGCCCGGGAGCGCCTCACGCAGATCCTTCACGATCTCCGCGGTCGCGGCGTTGTCCTCGCCGACCGTGATCGGCGCGACGATCACCGCGGCCTCGCCGTCGTCGCTCACGCTCGGCGGCGAGGACTCCAGTCCGGTGTGCTCTTCCAGGACGGGCACCAAGTCGGTCAGAGCATCGAGATCGGATGCCGTGAGCTCGCCGGCATCCTCCCGTGAGGCGACGACGATCACCGACTGCTCGTCCGCATCGGGGAAGTCGTCGAGCAGCGCACTCACCCGGCTCGACTCCGAATCCGCCGGGGCGGTCTCGTTCGAGGACGGCGCCTCGATCCTGCTGAACAGGCCGAACAGGGCCACGAAGACGATGAGGACGATACCGAGGGAGACCCATGCTCCCCGCCGGGACGTGAGCCGGTCGGGAAGGCGCGTGCGCGTTGCTGTCATGATCTCCAGCCCACCAGCGCACGCGCATGCGGACATCGCTCGAAAGATGGAGACCCGCGCATCGCGCGCGCGGATGCCGCCGCATAGGCTGACCGCATGTCGTTCGAAACCCTGTTGCAGCGGCTCGATCGCATCGCCGGCGGCCGCGCCGCGGGCGTCGCGATCCCGGACGAGGCGCGCACCCACCCGAAGACGAAGCGGGCGTTCACCTGGATCATGTGGCTGCTCGCCGTCGAACTGATCCTCGGCGTCGGCGCCGTGGTGATCGCGCTCGTGCTGGCGATGGGCGGCGAGCCGGTCTCGTTCGCGGTGTGGATGCGGACGGTCGTCGTCCTCGCAATGACGGCGACACTGTTCTACTTCGCCTGGCGGGCAAAGCTCGGCTGGCGCTGGGGATATCAGCGGCTGCGGCTGTTCGCGCAGATCTTCCCGGTGATCACCCTGGTGATGGCCGCGATCCCCGGGCTCTACCCGGCGTGGATGGTCACCGAGCAGATCGTCTTCAGCCTGATCATGATCGGGATCGCGGACTTCCTCACGAGCGACCACATGCGCGACGCATACCGGAAACCCGCGCCTGAGAATCCCGCGTAACGTGCCAGGACGCCCGCGTCAACCCCTTGGCACGGCGGCTCTGCCGTGACAGCCTGGAGGGAACGGATCACCTGATCCCCGACGAAAGGAACGCATCGATGGGTATCGGAGACAAGGCCAAGCACGCCGCTGAGGACATCGCCGGGCACGCGAAGGAAGCCGCCGGCAAGGTGACCGGCAACGAGAAGCTCGAGGCCGAGGGCAAGGCCGATCAGGCCAAGGCCGAGGCGAAGAAGATCGGCGACGACATCAAGGACGCGTTCGACAAGTAGTCGGCGTCACCGAGACGGGGTCTGCCGCACGAAACAGGTGCTGGCAGGCCCCGTCTCGTGCAGCAGACCCCGTCTCGCGGATCCCTGCGGGTGGCGTGCCGCGGGTCGCGGCCGCGCCGGTCAGACCGCGAAGTGCACGATCCCCGTCATGAGCAGCGCCAGCGCGGTCGTCCAGCCGATGATCGCGACGGCCTGCCAGATGAGGATGCGGGCGCGGCCGATGCCGATCGCGGCGAGCATGGTCGCGGTGAACTGGGTGGGCAGCAGCAGCGGACCGAGCAGGCTCACCCCGGGGACGCCGTAGCGCTCCAGCGCCCGCTGAAACTTCTGCTTGCGGGCGGCCTTCCGCTCGCTGTCGCCGGCTTCGACCTGGATGCCCGTGTCCGCGGCATCCGCGACGACACGGCCCTCGACGTCGACCAGCGCCTTGGCACGCTGGCGGTTCACCACAGCGTCTCGCGCCTTGGCGCTGAGCAGCACGAGGAGGGCGACGCAGACGAAGTTGCCGACGATGGCGGCGATCGCGGCGATGACGGGCGGGATGCCGCCGAGAATGCCGATGGTCGCGGCGCCCTCGCCCTCGATGAAGGGCACGGCCCCGGCGAGTGCCACGATGAGCGGCTGGACGAGCTCTGGCACCTGGGCGACGAGGTTCTGGAAGGTCTCGATGAGGTTCATGCCTACAGTCCACCGTGCGCCGCGGCATCCGGTAAGTGCCTGCCTGTCACCTCTGTGCGGGCACTGTGCACGTCCGATGGGTGACATCTGTCACGCCCCTAAGCTGAGGGCATGACGGATGCGATCGGCGCCCGCCGCCTGAACCGAGGCATCACCGCGACGTGGTGGTACACGGTCTCGGGCGTGCTCGTTTTCCAGGTGATGATCCTCTTCATCTGGCTGAGCATCTTCGCCCGGATGCGGGTCGACCCGGTGGCGCTCACCCTGATCGGAGTGGGCGGACTCATCTGGTGCGCGGCGAGTGTTCCGCTGCTGCTGCAGTATCGGCATCGGGACGACTCGGCAGGGCCCGTCGCCGGGTGGCGCGGCATCCTCATCCCGCTCGCCGTCGCCATCGCGTTCGGTGTGTTGTCGGGCCTTGCCAGCGGCCTGTGGCTCGTGGGTGCGATCCCTCTCATCCAGTCGCTGACGCTGCTGAACTGGCCGCGCGGGGTGCGGCTGCGATTCGTGATCGCGTGCGTCGCCGTCATCGCCGCGCTGTGGTTCATCGACTTGAAGATGACGTTCGACGGTGCGGATGCCGAGGTCACGAGCGTCTGGTTCCTGTTCGGCTTCTTCGCGGCGACACTGCCGCTCATGACCGTGACGTCGCTGTGGTGGTGGGACGTGCTCGTCACGCTCGATCGTGCGCGGGCGGCGGAGGCACGGCTCGGCGCGACGCAGGAGCGTCTGCGGGTCGCGACCGACGTGCACGATCTGCAGGGGCACCATCTGCAGGTGATCGCGCTGCAGCTCGAGCTCGCCGAGAGGCTACTCTCTCCGGGCGGTGAGAAGCAGCGCGATCCGGATGCCGCGCTCGAGCAGCTTCGGCTGGCCAGAGCGAGCGTCGCGGAAGCGCGCCAAGGCACACGCGACCTCGCGATGCGGTTCCGCGGTGTGCCGCTGCCGGACGAGATCGCCAACGCCGTCGATCTGTTGCGCGCGGCGGGGACGACGGCGGATGCCACAGTCTCGCCCGACGCGGTGGCCGCGCCGGCATCCGTCCTTGGCCCGGTGATTCGCGAGACGACGACGAACGTTCTCCGGCACGGCGGAGGGAACCGTGCCCGGCTGACCCTCGGTCGTGTGGACGGCATGTGGCGGTACGAGATCGTCAACGATGCGGCATCCGCGAACGGCGACGGCGCCTCGGGCAGTGGTTCCGGTCTCGACGGCATCGCGCGCCGCGTGGCGGAGACCGGCGGCGAGGTGCGGGTCGAGCGCGAGCGCGGCGAGTTCCGGGTGATCGCGACGGTTCCGGATGCCGCGGGTGCAGTCCCGATGCAGGATGCCGCCTTCGGGGATGCAGCGGCCGAGCCGGGGTCCGCGCGGTGATCCGGGTGCTGCTTGCCGACGACGAGGCGATGATCCGCTCGGCGCTCGCGGCGCTGCTGCGGCTCGAGGATGACATCGACGTCGTCGCGGAGTGCGCCGACGGGCTCCAGGCCGTCGCGATGGCCGAGAAGCTGCAGCCCGACATCTGCCTGCTCGACCTCGAGATGCCGGGACTCGACGGCGTCGAGGTGGCGGAGCGGCTGAGCCGGACGATCACCGCGCGCTGCGTCGTGGTGACCCGGCATGCCCGCCCCGGCGTACTGCGGCGGGCACTGGCGTCCGGTGTGGCCGGGTTCCTGCCCAAGTCGCGGGGCGCGGGCGAGGTGGCCGAGGTCATCCGCCGCGTCGCGGCCGGAGCCCGCTACGTCGACCCCGAGGTCGCGGCCGACGCCCTGAGCGACGAACGCTGCCCGCTGACCGATCGCGAGCTCGACGTGCTGCGTGCCGGGCGCCGCGGCGAGACGACGGGGCAGATCGCGAAGAAGCTCCTGCTCGCGCCGGGGACCGTGCGCAACCACGTCTCGGCCATCCTGTCGAAGCTGCAGATCACCACGCGTCAGCAGGCCGTTCTCATGGCGGAGGAGCGCGGCTGGATCTGAGCCCTGCCTCGCCGAGACGGGGTTTGCAGCATGAGACCCGGGCCATGCGCCCCCGTCTCGTGCGGCAAACCCCGTTTCGCCGTTCCGCGCGCGGGGCGAGCGGGCGCGAACGCATCCGCTACAGCGGCGGCTCCTCGAGGTGCTCGCGCGGCCGGCGGCGGCCGCTGAGTCCGAGCAGCACGAGGGCGGCGACGATCGGTGCGTAGACGAAGGCATCCGCGCCCGTGAGGATCTCGCCGAGCAGCAGGGATACCCCGAGCACGAGGACCGGCTCGAGATACGACAGCAGCCCGAACAGCGAAAGCGGCAGCAGGCGTGAGGCGAGGATGTAGAGGATCATCGCCGCCGCGCTCAGGGTCGCCATGAGCAGAAGAGACGGCCAGGATGCCGCAGCGCCCGCCGGCGACACGAGATGCCCGCCGGCGATCACGGCGGAGGGGATGACGAGCAGGAGGATCTCGATGAGGAACACCTGCATCGAGTCGATGCCCGCCCAGCGGCGCAGGGCGAAGTAGACCGGGTAGAGGCCGGCGATGATAAGCACCGGCCAGTTGATGCCCCCGGCGACGAGGGCCTGCGCGAGCACGCCGACGGCGGCGGCCGCGACGGCCGCCCACTGCAGCACGCTGAGACGGTCGCGGAAGAACACCCGGCCGACGACGACCATGACCAGAGGCAGCAGGAAGTATCCGAACGCGATGTCCTGCGTGTGCCCGTTCGCCGGCCCCCACATGAAGACCCAGAGCTGCACCCACATGATCGCCGTGTTGACCACGACGATGACGATGAGCTTCGGGCTGCGGATGATGCGCCGCGTCACCGACACGAACGCCGCGCGACGGGATCCCGTGGCGTGCAGCGCGCCAAGGGCAGCGGCGATGAACAGTACCCGCCAGGCGGTGGTCTCTTCGGACGTGAAGCCGCCGAGATGGCCGCCGAGCAGGCTGATCGCGCCGAACAGGACGGATGCGAGAACGGATGCGGCGACCCCGCGCGATGCGGTGGAGGCGAGGTGGTGGCGGCGGATGAGAGACTCCAGGAGATGACGGGACGGGATGTCGTCCGCCCTGACGAGCCTCATCCAGCCTAGCGGCGGCGGATCCGACTGCATCCGTTGCTGTAGTGAGTACGGCGCGGAGATGCTGGGACGGCACTCTTGCAGCACGGCACGTATTCGCTCTCTGGCCGTTGCTTCGATCGATTTCGTTTCGTGCGCCTATCTCAAGCCGTAAAGGTGATGACCATGCGTCACCTACGTAACAAAGTCCCGGGGGTCGCCATACTGCTGGCGGTCTTGCTTCCTGCTAGCGCCGCCTATGCATATACCACCGCCAACTCCCCCATAAAGTGATGTAGGGCGTGGTGGTCTGGCTCGTCGTTGACGACGTAAGCGCGGTCACCGTGTGATCCTTCGAGAAAGCTCTCTACTTCTCACTCGAATGGAGTCATCACGTGCGCGGGTCCAGAACGCCGCGGCGGTCTCCTTGCGTTCGTCGGCCAGCTGCTCGGAGTAGGCCAGTCGGGTGCAGTCATCGACCGCGTGGTGCACGAACGCGTAACCCAGCCCCTGCTTCTTGCTGTTGTGCTTGCCGGCCTGCAGACCGAGCATGCGCCAGCGCCGTCCGGCGAACAGCCCCTGACCTGCGGAAACACAGGTCAGGGGCTGTTCGGTTCTGGTGGTCGCGCGATGCGCTGGCCTCACGGCTCTGCCCGACACCGACGTCGCTTTCCTCTGCGACGGACCCCTCGCCGGCTGAGCGCTCGCGGCCGGCATCCTGTCCGTGTGCCGATAGGCCTCGCACCGCTCGGCAACGCAGCGTGGCGTTGCGTCGCGACCTGGCGACGGCTCGGCGGGGCGCGATCGTCTCGTGCGTTGGCGGACTACGGGAGCTTGGACGCGAGGACGTCGGCCGCCATGATCTCGGGTGCTGCGCCGAGGAGGTGCTGGTTGGCCGTCAGGGCTGCGACGATGGCGCCGTTGGCGTGGGCGTCGCGAGCGGCCTCGTCGGGGAATGCATCGAAGATCCAGAAGGTGTCGGCGTCGGTCCTGACCGCGAACCAGACAATCGTTCCTACTTCTTCGTTGGCGAGTGCGACAGCGCCGGCGAGCAGATCGGCGAGCGCGTCGTGCTGTCCATCGGCCGCGACGATCTTGGCGACGAAGGCATACGGAAGTGATGCGGGTGTGGACACGAGGGACTCTCCTTGAAGTCGGGTTTTTCGTGGGACGAAGTCAGCGTATGACGAGCGAGGGCCGGTAGGTAGTGGCGTATACGGCAGTTTTGCTATTATTCACGTCATGCGTATCGGACTGATCGCGATCGACGGCTGCTTCGGTTCGGCCATCGCGTCGATCATCGACATCGTGCGGGTGGCCGACGGAGCCCGCGGCGATGTCGACCCCCAGATCGAGCCGATCGAACTCGCCATCCTCGGACCGAGACGGCGAGTGACCACGACGGCGTCGATGACCCTGTCGGTGGACCACCCGCTGTCGGAGTCCGGAGACTTCGACGTTGTCGTCGTCCCTGCGCTTGGAACCCTCACGGCCGCCGCTACCAACGACGCCCTCCAGAGCCGAGATGCTCGTTCGGTCATTGCCTCGCTCGGGCGCCTCGACGAGGCGACCACCCGGATCGCCGCGGCGTGCACCGGCGTGTTCGCCGTCGCCGAGACCGGACGGATGCATCATCGGCGGGCGACGACCAGCTGGTTCCTGGGGCCAGAGTTCCTGAAGCGCTATCCGACCGTCGGCCTCGATCTCGACACCATGGTCGTGGTCGACGGGAACCTCGTCACCGCAGGCGCCGCATTCGCCCACATCGACCTCGCGCTCTCACTCGTGCGATCGATCAGCCCCGACCTGGCCCAACATGTCGCCAAGCTCCTCCTCATCGACGAGCGCCCGTCGCAGGCGGCCTTCGTCGCCTATGAACATCTCCGGCACGAGGACCCGATCGTCGTCGAGTTCGAACGCTTCGTGCGCGCCCGCCTGGACGAACCGTTCAACGTCGCCTTCGTCGCGCAGTCGCTCGGCACCAGCCGGCGCACCCTCGAACGACGAATCCGTGCGGCGCTCAACCTCACTCCGCTCGGCTTCGTCCAACGGCTTCGCATCGAACGAGCTCGGCACCTCTCAGCAACCACGGACCTCACCTCCGCCGAGATCGCGCTACGGGTCGGCTACGCGAACGCCGAGACTCTGCGCTCCCTCCTGCGCAGGGAGCGACGCCGTTCCTGACCTATCGCATCATCAGCGACACTGGCCTTCCCGCGATGTTGCCACCCGGTGCGGAGATGCGGCGCGTGATTCAAGGATCTCCCTGAAATGTGATTGCCCGCAACGTTCTCTTCACCAGTTCGGACGGCCGTCAATGGATACGGAAAGTCGACGAACAGCGGTACGCCAATGCGTTTGCCCTGCTGCTCTGTTTCGAACGCGGGATGGAGCGAGCTCTCGTCGCCGTCGTCAGCGCGCGAAGCGCGGGAACCCGGCACCCCCCTTCCGGTGAGTGATAGAACGCCTTGAGACGGTGCCGACACCCAGGGTGACGTCGTCGGCGACCGGATGGTTGGACGATGTCAATCGCGATATTCAGCCTTGATGGGTTGTCAGGCGGAACCGAGAAGTGGCCTCAGGGGTACTCATGTCACGACGCTGCCTCCACCGCCGTGGTACGAGCGCCTCACTTCGAAGAACGCGAGCACCGCGGCACAAATGGCGCCAACACTGAAGGGCACGTACGTGTAGTCCGGAATGAAAACCGGACTCAACAGCGGGGGCATCATGGAGCCCAGCGACCCAAGCAGAAGCGGCACCGTTGCGCTACCCGCCGATAGCGCGCCATGCACGAAGTATGCAATCGCCGCCGACAGGTAGGCGAGTGCCGCGATGGCGGCCCAGATCCAGAACGGAACGGGGAACACCAGCCCTGCATGCCAGGCCCACGACCAACCCACGAGCCAGGTCGCGGATCCCGCGATCATGAACGCTCGCCCCAGAGATGAGCTGCGCGACGCGGCAAGGGTGGTTCCAGTCACGACAAGGGCGAACCCGACGAAGTCTCCGAGGTTTGTCAGGATGAATATCGGCAACGTCATGTGATCGACGGAGCGGACCATGCTTGCCAAGATGACGCCACCGATCCCCAGCAGAAGAGCACCGATTGTTCCCGCTCGGCTCTGCCTTCTCACTGCCGTGGACGTCATAACTGCACGTTGACCTTTGCTGTACACACAGGGCCACCATAGAGACAAACGAGGGTGTAGAAATCGTGCGTGGAGTACGAGATCTTGTACTCCGAGAGCTGCGGTCCCCACATGAACTGGTGCACGGGCATGAGATCGTGCTTACCGGTCAACGTCCACGCGCGTGGAGTGAGCTTCACCGTCATCTCACCGTTGATCGCCGGTGAAAACGCCTGCAGAGGATTCGTCGTGTCGACGTTGTACCGGATCGTCGTTGTACTGCCCGAGATCGTTGAAGATGCGCTCAACTCTGAGACCGGTGCAGTTGCCGTCGCATAAAGAACACATGATGTGGTCGAGCAGTGGTAGCGACGAGTCTGACCGATGTGCTTCGTGAACGTAACGCTTGAGGCACCAACTATGGCTCGGATGTCGAACTTGTTGTCGCCGGTGACACTACGCCGTCCGCTCGACGCACGAACTCCGCAAGGGTCGGCAGGTGCGCTTCCGCCATCTGCTGGTAAAACTGCGTCGGCGGCGCCACGAAGCTCCACCAGCCTCCCCTCGCGGCGATGAACTGCCCTGCCGCCCGGAGGTAGAGAGCGACGAGCGCGAGGGCGTCGACCGGTGCGGCGACCTGGCAGTTCCCGCGCTGCAACAGCCGGGTGTTGAGGAGCGACGCCCGTTCCGTGATGAGTAGATCGGCACCGACTTCCTGGGCCACGGTGATGAGCAAGGCATCACGCTCATCGCCCATGGCTTGCTCCTGCTCGAGCACCATGCGCGCGGCGAAGACTTGGTCAGCGAAGAGGGCCTCCCCAGAGACTGACTCCTCAGTAGCGGTAGTGATCTTGTACGGAACCATCAGGTCGTCGTTCATCGTGACCACGGTCCAGCCGATAGCCTCACCGCCGCCGAACGGTGAATCGTCCGGGCAACGCTCAACGTCAGGCGGTGGGCCATCGTCTCCGTAAAGAGACATGGATATCCGCTCACCCTGAAGCAGCGCCCGGAGCAAGAGGAATGCATGGCCTTCGCTCTCGCGAAGCATGTCCCAGACCGGTACATCGACGAGCACCTTCAAATCTCGCACCGCACGACCGTCTTGAAGCAGCGGGTGCTTGACGAGGTGATGTGCTCGAAGTTGAAATGGCAGGTTCACCGTGATCGCATGCCTTTCGCTCGACGTAAGCATGGCACGGCGAAACAGAAAGAGCCGGTCAGATTATGCACCTGACCGGCTCTTTCAATTTACGAATACATCGGGCTGAATTTACGAATACAGCCCAGCGTGCGCGAGGGGGGACTTGAACCCCCACGTCCATAAGGACACTGGCACCTGAAGCCAGCGCGTCTACCATTCCGCCACTCGCGCGAGCGTCTCGTTCCGAAGAACTCAACTTCACGAGGATATCACGCACTTCAGCCCCTCTCGTACGCGCCCCCGTGTCACCGAAGCGGCGTACTTTCAGGACACCTGGCTACGATGTTGCTACCACCGCCATGCCAGAGGAGCCCCGTGGGACTACTTGACAGCTTTGAGAAGGGTCTTGAGCGCGCCGTCAACGGCGCTTTCGCCAAGACCTTCCGCAGCGGCATCCAGCCGGTGGAGATCGCTTCGGCCCTGCGCCGCGAGGCCGACATCAACGCGGCCGTGGTCAGTCGCGACCGCATCATCGTGCCCAACAGCTTCGTCGTGCGCCTGAGCGCCGACGACCACGACCGGATGCGCGCCCTCGGCGGCGCGCTCACCGACGAGCTGCACGCCCTGCTCACCAAGCACGCCAAGGCACAGGGATACAGCTTCGCCGGCCCCGTGTCGATCGCGCTCGAGTCCGACGAGAAGGTCGCCACCGGCACGGTGCGCGTGAGCTCCGGCACGATCGAGGGCCGCGTCAGCTGGCAGGCCGTGATCGACGTCGACGGACGCCGCCACCCGATCTCCCGTGCGCGCACCGTCATCGGCCGCGGCTCGGATGCCGACATCACCATCGCGGATGCCGGATCCAGCCGCAAGCACGTCGAGGTGCTGTGGGACGGCGAGCGCGCCATGATGCGCGACCTCGGCTCCACCAACGGCACCAAGGTCAACGGAGAGAAGGTGCGCGAGGCACCGCTGCCGACCGACACCACGATCACGATCGGCCGCACCGATCTCGTCTTCCGCGTCGTCGCGGTCGCCGACCCTTCGACGGGCCCAGGAAGCAGCGGCGGCTCAGGGAGCGGGGTGGCAACCCGATGAGTGAGCTCGTCCTCCTCCTGCTGCGCATCGGCTTCCTGGTGCTGCTGTGGTTCTTCGTCTTCGGCGTCGTCTACTCCCTCCGTGCCGACCTGTTCGGTGTGAAGGTGCGCAAGCTGCCCGCCGCGGCCGCCTCCGGCGGCGTCGCCCCGACCTCCGCGCCCTCCGCGCCGACAGCTGCGGTTCCGCGGTCGGCACCCCGGGGCGGCGCGCGCACGAGCGGCCCCGCCACGACCTCCACCGTCTCCAAACTCGTCATCACTTCGGGTCCGAAGGCGGGGCTCGAGCTGCCCCTGGGCACCGAGGCGATGACCATCGGCCGATCGAGCGAGTCGGGCCTCGTCATCCGCGACGACTACACGTCCAGCCACCACGCCCGCCTGCTGCTGCGCGGCGATGCCTGGGCGATCCAGGACCTCGACTCGACCAACGGCACCTTCCTCGGCGGAAAGCGCCTGGGCGGCACCCCGGCCCCCATCAGCATCGGCGACACGATCAAGGTCGGCGCAACGACCTTCGAGCTGCGGGCCTGAACCCGGCATGGTCTTCGAAGGATCCGCCTCCGCGATCTCCCACACCGGGAAGGTCCGGTCCAACAACCAGGATTCCGGTTACGCCGGAGCGAACCTGTTCGCCGTCGCCGACGGCATGGGCGGGCACGCGGGTGGCGACGTGGCATCCACGATCGCCATCCAGCACCTCGAGCGGCTCGACCAGGCCTTCTCCTCAACGGATGACGCGCAGGCCTCCCTGCAGGCCGCAGCGACCAGCGCAGCCGGCGACCTCATCCGCGCGGCCAAGGAGCAGCCCGAACTCGCGGGCCTGGGCACCACCGTCAGTGTGATCATCATGGTCGACGACCACGCGGTCATCGGGCACATCGGCGATTCCCGCATCTACCTCTATCGCGATGACGAGCTGACCCAGATCACCGCCGACCACACCTTCGTCCAGCGCCTGGTCGACTCCGGCCGCATCACGCCCGAAGAGGCGCGCTACCCCCCCCGCCGCTCCGTGCTCATGCGGGTTCTCAGCGACATGGACAACGACCCCGAGCTCGACATGTTCGTCATGCCGACGCTCCCCGGCGACCGCTGGCTGCTGTGCTCCGACGGCCTCTCCGGCGTCGTCGACGAGGCCCACATCCTCAAGGCCATGCGCCTCGGTCTGCCGCCCGGCCGCACCGCCGACAACCTGCTCAAGCAGGCCCTCGATGGCGGAGCCCCCGACAACGTCACGATCGTGCTGGTCGACGTCGGAGGACAGCATCCGCTCTCCTCCGGCACGCCCACCATCGTCGGCGCGGCATCCACGCCTTCCGGCGTTCTCATCCCGCCGGAGCGCGCTCCCAGAACGAGCTGGCTGCACCCGGTGCGCCAGGCGGCCAACGAACCGTCGCACTTCGAGCCGGCCGCCGACTACCTCGAAGAGCTCATCGAAGAGGATCGCCGTCGCGCACGGCGTCGCCGCATCGGCTGGATCGCCGCGCTCGTCGTGTTCGTGCTCGCGCTCACCGGTGCGGGCATCCTCGCGTACAACTGGACCCAGACCCGCTACTTCGTCGGCGCCGACGAGGACAGCGTCGTCATCTTCCAGGGAGTGCAGCAGAACATCGGGCCCATCTCACTGTCGACCGAACTCGAGGACACCGGCATCCTGCTGGCGAACCTTCCCGCCTACCAGCGCGCCACCGTCGAGCGGACCATCACCGCCCGTTCGCTCTCCGACGCGATGGCGATCGTCGAGCGGCTGCGCGCCGGCGAAGAGGCCGTCGTCGGCCAGACGCCCTCCCCCGCCCCGACGACCTCGCCGGTACCACTGCCGACCGAGACCCCGAACGGCGCCCCGGCCGAGTCCGGCACCACGACGGCGAACGACGGTGAGGTGATCGGATGAGCGCCGACGTCGTCGCCGACACCACGGTCATCAAGGCTCTCAAGCGGATGCGGATGCCGCAGACCCAGCGCAACCGCGAGTTCTGGCGCTGCTCTTCGCCTGCGCCATCAGCGGTGCAGCCCTCGCGCTCGTGCAGCTGGGCGCCCTGGGCCTCATCGACCCGTTCATCCTCTTCATCGGCGGCGGACTCGTCGTACTCGTCTTCGCCCTGCACTTCGTGCTGCGCGCCGTGGCATCCGACGCCGACCCGTTCGTGCTGCCCATCGCGACGCTGTTGACGGGCCTGGGCATCGCGATGATCTACCGGCTCGACATCGCCGAGCACAACACGGGCTGGGCGGCGTTCTCCACGAAGCAGCTCGCGTGGACGGCGATCTCGCTCGCCGGTGCGATCGCGATCGTCATCCTGCTGCGCAACTACCGGATCCTCTTCCGGTACACCTACCTGTTCGGCCTCGCCGGCGTCCTGCTCCTGCTCCTGCCGTTCATCCCGGGTCTCGGCGTCTCCGAGGCGAACGCCGACGTGTGGGTGTCGATCGGCGGGATCTTCTCATTCCAGCCCGGTGAGATCGCCAAGATCTGCCTGGCGATCTTCTTCGCCGGCTACCTCGTCCGCACTCGCGAGAGCCTCGCCTCGGTCGGCAAGCGGTTCCTCGGCATCACCTGGCCGCGCATGCGCGAACTCGGACCCGTGATCGTCGTCTGGCTGATCTCGCTGGGCATCATCGTCATCCAACGCGATCTCGGCACCGGGATGCTCATCTTCGGCCTGTTCATCGCGATGCTCTACGTCGCCACGGGCAAGACGAGCTGGGTGCTCATCGGTCTCGGCATGGTCGCCGCCGGCGTCGCCGCCGCCACCCAGATCCTCCCGTACGTCCACGGGCGCTTCACGAACTGGCTCTACGCGTTCGACCCCGAGGTCGTCGACCCGCGCGGGCCCGGCTTCCAGCTCGTGCAGGGCATCTTCGGTCTCGCGCACGGCGGACTGATCGGAACGGGCCTCGGTCAGGGCCGCCCGCAGATCACCCCCCTGGCCGAGAGCGACTACATCATCCCGAGCCTGGGCGAAGAGCTGGGGCTGATCGGCCTGTTCGCGATCCTCTGCCTCTACATGGTCTTCATCAGCCGCGGCGTCCGCATCGGCATCGCCGGGCAGGACGACTTCGGCAAGCTCCTCGCGACCGGCCTGTCGTTCACGATCGGCCTGCAGGTGTTCATCATGGTCGGCGGAGTGACCCGCGTCATCCCGCTCACCGGTCTCACCACGCCCTTCCTCGCAGCGGGTGGATCCTCGCTCGTCGCGAACTGGCTCATCGTCGCACTGCTGCTGCGGATCTCCGACGGCGTGCGCCGCCAGCCCAGGGTGGTGATCGGCTGATGACGAAGGAGATGCGCCGCCTCAGCATCGTGATGCTGTTCATGTTCCTGTCGCTGTTCGTCGCGACGAGCTGGATCCAGGTCGTCGCGGCCGACGATCTCGCGCAGGCCGACGGCAACACCCGGTCGCTGCTGGACAGTTACGAGATCCAGCGCGGGTCGATCATCGTCGACGGGATGCCGATCGCGAGTTCCGTGCCTTCGGACGACGAGTACCAGTACCAGCGCGAGTACGTCGACTCACCGATGTGGTCGAACATCACCGGGTTCTTCAACCCCGCCCTGCAGTCGTCCACCGGTATCGAGAACGCCCTGAACGGCGACCTGTCGGGCACCGGTGCGAGCGCCTTCCTCGCCGAGATCGAGCGCATCGTCTCCGGTCAGCCGCAACGCGGATTCAGCGTCGAGCTGACCCCGGATGCCGATGCGCAGCGCGCCGCGTACGAGGCATTCGGCGACAAGCAGGGCGCAGCCGTCGCGATCGAGCCGTCGACCGGTCGCATCCTGGCGATGTACTCGACGCCCGGATACGACGCGAACGAGCTCGCCGTGCACAGCGCGGCGGAGGCCGAGCAGCGGTACAACGAGCTCGACGCGCTCAAGCCCAACCCGCTGATCGACAACGGGACGGCCGACGTCAACCCGCCTGGCTCGACGTTCAAGGTGCTCGTGGCCGCTGCCGCGTACGCCACCGGTGAATGGACACCGGAGTCGACACTGCCCAACCCGGCCCGCTACGCGCTGCCCGGCTCGAACAACCAGGTGCGCAACGCGTGGGGCGGCACATGCGGATCCGGCGACACTGTCACGATCGCCGAGGCGATCAAGCTCAGCTGCAACATCCCGATGGCGGAGCTCGCCGTCGAGCTCGGCAGTGAGACGATCTTCGCCACGGCCGAGAAGTTCGGTTTCAACCAGGACTTCACCACTCCTCTTCCGGTCGCGAAGTCCAGCTACCCGGAGAAGCTGGATGACGCTCAGACGGCACTGGCCGGATTCGGGCAGGGCCAGGTGACCGCGACGGCGCTGCAGGTCGCGATGATCTCCGCCGGGCTCGCCAACGACGGCCTCATCATGAAGCCGAGGCTCGTGGATGCCGTGATCGGCAACGACCTGTCCACGGTGCGCGAGTATCCGGACGAGGAGTTCGGCCGCGCCGTCGATGCGGACGTCGCGAACGACGTGACCGCCGCCATGGTCGCCAGCGTCGCGGATGGCGCGGCGCAGGGTGCAAGAATAGACGGGGTCGAGGTCGCCGGTAAGACGGGAACGGCCGAGATGGGCGGCAGCAATCCGTACACACTGTGGTTCACCGGTTTCGCGCCGGCGGACGACCCGCAGATCGCGGTGGCCGTCGTCGTGGAAGACGGCGGCGGAATGGGACAGTCGGGATCCGGTGACACACTCGCCGCCCCGATCGCGAAGAAGATCATTGAGGCGGTGCTGAACAAATGAGGCCGACGCAGGGTGTGTCGTTCGGTGGTCGATACGAGCTGCAGTCGCGTATCGCGATCGGCGGTATGGGCGAGGTCTGGGAGGCGACGGATCACGTCATCGGGCGTACCGTCGCGATCAAGATCCTCAAGGACGAATACATGGGGGATCCCGGATTCCTCGAGCGGTTCCGCGCTGAGGCGCGCCACGCCGCGCTCGTCAACCACGAGGGCATCGCGAGCGTCTTCGACTACGGCGAGGAGAACGGCTCGGCCTTCCTCGTCATGGAGCTCGTCCCCGGGGAGGCCCTCTCCACGATCATCGAGCGCGAGGGATCGCTCAGCGCCGACAAGACCCTCGACATCGTCGCCCAGACGGCATCCGCTCTGCAGGCGGCTCATGCCGCCGGTCTCGTGCACCGCGACATCAAGCCGGGCAACCTGCTGATCACCCCCGACGGCCGCGTCAAGATCACGGACTTCGGCATCGCGCGCATCGCCGACCAGGTGCCCCTGACCGCGACCGGTCAGGTCATGGGCACGGTGCAGTACCTCTCCCCCGAGCAGGCCTCTGGCCACCCGGCATCCCCGGCGACCGACATCTACTCGCTCGGCATCGTCGCGTACGAGTGCCTGGCCGGCAAGCGCCCGTTCACCGGCGAATCGCAGGTCGCGATCGCGATGGCGCAGATCAACGAGCAGCCCCCGCCGCTGCCGGTGACCGTGCCGATACCGGTGCAGAACCTCGTCATGGCGATGATCGCCAAGAAGCCCGCCGATCGTCCGTCGTCGGCGGCGACCGTGGCGCGTGCTGCGCAGGCGCTGCGCCGCGGCGACCTGAACTCGGCCGCGATCGCCGTCCCGGCCATCGCCGGCGCCGCTGCGGGCGACGATGCGACCCGCATCCTCGCCTCGGCCGCAGGCGACGGCACGACCCGCATCCTGCCGACCACCGCCCAGCTGCCCACCGAACAGCAGGGCGAGGTCGAGGAGGGCAAGAAGAAGAAGCGCAGCCCGTGGACGTGGCCGCTCATCGCCCTCATCGTCCTGCTCGTGATCGTGCTGGCAGGCACGCTGTTCGCGCTGCTGAACCAGGGCGAACCCGAAGCCGACCCGTCGACGCCGCCGGCGACCACGGCATCCAAGTCCCCGTCGCAGACGCCATCGCAGACGCCGTCGGCCGAACCGGTGAACGTCGACGCGCTGAACCTCGTCGGCATGACGTGCGACCAGGCGACCTCCACGCTCGAGGCCGAGGGGCTCGTGCCCAACTGCATAGCGGGCGATCCCGCGCCGCAGGAGTCCGACCAGGGCATCATCTACCGCGTCAACAGCGGCGGAAACCAGCCTGTCGGCGCGACGATCGACTTGCTCTACTACGGCGAGCAGACGCCCCTGCCCGACCCGACGGCCCCGAACCTCCCCGACACCGCCGATGCCGGCAGCGAGGTGCAGGTCACGTGGACCGGCTACAGCTGCCCCTCCGGGCAGGGCCAGGTCAGCGCGTACAACTTCACGGTCAGCGGCGGCGTCTTCGCGATCAACGACTCCGCGACGGCGACGTTCGGATCCGGGGACCGCACGGCCGCGATCTCGGTCACGGGCAACCCCGGTGAGGCCCTTGTCGTGAAGTACACGGTGACCTGCTCCGGCGGCAGCGCGGGTGCCCGCACAACCGTGGAGTCCCCCGAAGATGTCGCGTCGATCCAAGAGGGTGCAGCCCTGCCCGATCCCGGTGACGGGGTGACGCCTCCTCCCGCTGGATGACCAGGTTTCAGCGGATAGGGTTGCAGAGCTAGTCGGAGTGATTTTCCAGGGGGACGGACGTGTCAGCAGAGCCGCGCATCATCGCTGAGCGGTACCGCGTGGACGAGCTCATCGGCCACGGCGGCATGGCCAAGGTGTACCGCGGCTACGACCTGACCCTCGGCCGCGACGTCGCGATCAAGATCCTCGACCCCGAACTCGCCCGCGACACGGCCTTCCGCACGAGGTTCCGCCTCGAGGCGCAGGCGGCATCGCGCATGTCGCATCCCTCGATCGTGCGCGTGTTCGACGCCGGCGATCCCGGTTCCGCCGATGGCAGCACGGCCTCCACCAGCGAGCCGTACATCATCATGGAGCTCGTCCAGGGGCAACTGCTGAAGGACATCATCGCCGCCGGCCCCGTGCCCGTCGAGGACGCCGTGCGGTACATCGACGGCATCCTCGAGGCGCTGGACTACTCGCACCGCGCCGGTGTCGTGCACCGCGACATCAAGCCGGGCAACGTCATGGTCACCGCCGCCGGCAAGGTCAAGGTCATGGACTTCGGCATCGCCCGCGCGGTCTCGGACTCGTCGTCGACGGTCGCCGAGACGACCCAGATCCTCGGCACAGCCGCGTATTTCTCTCCGGAGCAGGCCAAGGGCGAACCGGTGGACGCCAGGGCCGACCTGTATTCGACGGGCGTCGTGCTGTACGAGCTGCTCACCGGGCGCCAGCCGTTCCGCGGCGATTCACCCGTGGCCGTCGCCTACCAGCACGTCAGCGAAGCGCCGGTTCCGCCGACCGAGGTGAACGAGGAGGCGCCGCGGACGCTCGACCCGATCGTGCTCCGCGCACTCGCGAAGGACCCCTACCAGCGGTATCCAGATGCCGCGAGCTTCCGCGTCGCGCTCGACTCGGCCGTGACCGGCAAGGCGCCGACGAAGAAGCAGCTGGGAGAGCTCACCAGCGAGCTGTACGGTCCGAGCCCGCGCCAGGCGCAGGAGACCGCGCGGTCGCTGCGGCAGCTGAGCTCGGACACGACCATGACCCGCACGCAGTCCGGTCCGCCAGTGGCGTGGATCTGGGCTGGGGTCGCACTGCTGGCCGTCCTGCTCATCTCGGTGCTGCTGTGGGTCATCATGATGCCCCGCGGCGAGGAAATCCCGTCTTCATCGCGGATCATCCCCGACCTCGTCGACGTCTCGGCCGAGCGCGCGCAGGCAGACCTTGCCGACATGGACCTGCAGGCCGAGGTCGTCTACGAGGCGAGCTCCGACGTCAGCGAGGATAACGTCATCCGCACCGACCCCGAGGCGGGCCAGTCGGTGAAGGTGGGCGAGACGGTGACGCTGTACGTCTCGTCCGGCGCGGAGACCGTGGAGATTCCCCCGCTCGTGGGTCTCTCGCTCACTGCGGCGAAGCAGGAGATCGCGGATGCCGGACTCGAGCTCGGCAGCGTCACCCCGCGCAACGACCCCGAGAGCCAGACCGACACGGTGCTCGAGCTCACGGATGCGAATGAGGGTGACGAGGTCGCGCCGAACACGGTCGTGAACCTCGTCGTGGCCAGCGGACGGGTGACTCTTCCTGACGTGACCGGCTGGACGCTGGATGCCGCATCCGCCCACCTCGAGGAGCTCGGGCTGAACGCCATCCCGATCGAGTCCGCGGACTGCCCGGCCACGAATCCGGCCACCGTCGCGTCGATGTCGGCCCCTCCGGGCGATGTCCCCGTGCAGTCCGACGTCGAGCTGCGCTACTGCACCGGCCAGTAGCGCAGGTCGTCCGGACCACTCCAGCAGACGGAGCCGAGGGAGCCCAGCCAGTTCGCGAGCAGTCGGTGACCGTGCTCGGTGAGGATGCTCTCGGGATGGAACTGGACGCCCGTGATCGGCAGCTCGCGGTGCGCGACGGCCATGACCGTGCCCGATTCGCTGCGCGCCGTCACCCGCAGTGCGGCGGGCAGGTCCTCCTCGGCGAGCGCGAGCGAGTGGTAGCGTCCGACGTCGAAGGGCGAAGGGATGCCGTCGAACAGCCCCGTTCCGGTGTGCACGACGGACGACACCATGCCGTGCATGAGCTCCGGCGCCTCGGAGACCTCTGTGCCGAAAGCCGCGCCGATCGCCTGATGCCCGAGGCACACGCCGAGCAGCGGCATCCCGATGTCGGCGCACAGATGCACGACGTCGACGGATGCTCCGGCATCCCGCGGCCTGCCGGGCCCCGGCGAGAGCATCACGCCGTCGTAGCGGGGGATCATCGCGGCGAACGCGCTCGCGTCCGCGGCATCCGCCTCGACCAGATCCACCGAGGCGCCGAGGTCGCGCAGGTACCCGACGAGGGTGTGCACGAAGCTGTCGTAGTTGTCGACGACGAGCACCCTGACACTCATCGGTTGCTCACTCGAGATCGACCTCGTCGGGCGTGATGAGCGGGCTGACCCACGGGAACACATAGAAGAACAGGCCGTACAGGATCGCCGCGACGACGACGAGCACGATCAGCACCCGTAGCCACCACGGGCCGGGGAGGATCCGCCAGAGCGCTGCATACATGAATACTCTCCTACCAGGACGGCGGGGCGACGTCGTCCACCGGGCTCAGGGATTCGGGTGCGCCCTCGGCACGGGGCTGGAAGCCCTCGAACACGGCGTATCCGACGATGCGCTCGGCGAGCGAGTACAGCGGCGAGCAGGCGGTGAGGGTCAGGTACCGCTCCCCCGTCTTCACCTCGGGCATCTGCGGCACGTCCGCCAGGACGTCGACGGCGCTGGGCTTGACGTACTCGAGGTTGCGGAACCGGTAGGTGAACCAGCCTTCCGGGGTCTCGACCACGATGGCGTCGTCGACGCGCAGCTTGTCCATGCGGTTCAGTGGTGCGCCCCACGTGGTGCGGTGGCCGGCCACCGAGAAATTGCCGACCTGACCGGGCATCGCCGACTGATCGTACAGGCCGATCCATCCGTGGTCGAGGGTGATGGGCCTGGTCGTCCCGCCGGCGATCGCGACGTTGTAGTCCGAACCGAACCGAGGGATCAGCATCTGCGCGAAGCGGACGCCGGCGCCTGGATGCTCCAGCGTCGGCGGCTCGTACCAAACGGTGCCGTCCTCCTGCGGGGTCGCTGCCGGAGGCTCCGGTGCGGGCAGCGCCGCCCACTCCTGCGAGACGGCGTGACCCTCGTTGTTCTGCTGGGCCCCGATGATGATGTCGCCGATCCACATCTGCCAGGCGACGAACAGCAGCACCACGACGCCGGCCGTGAGGAGCAGCTCGCCGAGCACGCTCGTGAACGTCGCGCGTGAACGCGGACGACGTCGGCGGGACCGCGGCGGCGGCTGCGCGACGGATGCGGTCATAGGTGCGATCCTATCCGCGCCGGGTGACCGCCGATTCCGGGAATGGGAACGGGCGGGCTCTTGGGTAGAATGACGGCATGGCACGTGACCGGAAGAGCGAAGAGCCCATCGTCGAGCGCACCGAGAGCGAGCAGGCACCCAACGCCGTCTGGTTCAAGCCCGTCATGCTCGGCTTCATGCTGCTCGGCCTCGCCTGGATCCTCGTGTTCTACTTGTCGGGGGCGACCCTGCCGATTCCGGGCATCGGGTCGTGGAACCTCGCGATCGGCCTGGGCATCGCGCTCATCGGCTTCCTCATGACCACGCGCTGGCGCTGACCGCCTGCCAACCAAAGCCCTCCGGTTCGCCGGGGGGCTTTTTCGTGCTCCTGCGCGGGCGCGACCCAGAGTTATCCACAGGCTTGTGCACAGGGTGGGGAGAATTACACCGGTGTTATTCACAGGGGTGGAGAACCCTGTTAACAACGCCTGACCAGGATTTCGCCGAGCTGCGCGGTGGTGGCCCGCGGCGGTGGTGGTGGCCTACGCGGTGACGAGGATGGGCGGCACGACGAAGACGATGACGAGCAGCAGCACGGCGATGGCCCCGAGCAGGGCGATCTGCCACACGCGCTGATCCCTGCGGCGGGGGCGCGTGTAGACGAGCGCGACGAGCGCGCCGACGATCGCACCGCCGAGGTGCGCCTGCCACGCGATCCCGCCGAAGACGAACCCGATCGCGAAGTTCACACCGAGCACGATGAGGATGCCGGTGACGTTCCCGCCGATGTGCCGGCCGATGATGAGCAGGGCCGCCATGAGACCGAAGATCGCACCGGATGCCCCGACGGTCGCGACGTTCGGAGCGAGGAGGGCGACCATGACCGAGCCCCCCAGGCCGCTGATCAGGTACAGGGCCAGGTAGCGGGCGCGTCCGAGCATCGGCTCAAGGATCTGGCCCAGCATCCAGAGCCCGAGCATGTTCAACGCAAGATGGATGAAGCTGCCGTGCACGAGCAGGGTCGTCAGCATCCGCCATGGCTGGAACGGAGCGCCGGACAGGTCGGGGTAGAGATACGCGGCGGCGAACAGCAGCGCGTCGCCCACGGCGTCGCCGACGCCGGGGATGAGCTGCACGAGGCTGATGAAGGACGTGATGATCAGCAGCGCGTAGGTGACGACGGGCTTGCCGCTGCGGGCTGTGGCGATCGGCGATGCGGATGCTCCGCCCCAACGCCGCGCGGCCTTCTTCTGCGCGGGGGAGCGATTCGCTCGGTCGTCCTTCATGCACTCCGGGCAGATCACGCCGACGGCGGCCTGCGTCTGGCATTCGGGGCAGATGGTGCGCATGCAGCGCTGGCAGAGCACGAAGCTCTGCCGATCCGGATGGCGATAGCAGTAGTTGTCGCTGTTGCTCGCGAACTCAGAGGACGTCATCCGGATCGGCCAGGCTTATCGCGTCAGACGGCGGCGATGTCGACGGAGTGCAGCACGACGGGCTCGACCGGGCGGTCGCCGGCGCCGGTGCGGACGGCGGCGATCTCGTCGACGACCTTCTTCGAGGCGTCGTCGGCGACCTCGCCGAAGATCGTGTGCTTGCCCATCAGCCACGGCGTCGGGTCGGTGGTGATGAAGAACTGCGAGCCGTTGGTGCCCTCGAGCTCGCCCGTGATGGCGTTGCGGCGCAGACCCGCGTTGGCCATGGCGAGGATGTAGGGCTCGTTGAAGTTCAGTTCCGGGTGGATCTCGTCGTTGAAGTTGTAGCCGGGGCCGCCGACGCCCTGACCGAGGGGGTCGCCGCCCTGGATCATGAAGTTCGGGATGATGCGGTGGAAGATGACGTCGGTGTACAGCGCGCCCTCGCCGGGCTTGCCGGTGGCCGGGTCGGTCCAGGCCTGCGTGCCGTCGGAGAGCCCGACGAAGTTCTTGACCGTCTTGGGGGCGTGGTCGCCGAACAGGTTGATGACGATGTCGCCGTGGTTGGTGTGCAGAGTTGCGACGTGAGAGTGCTGAGGCATGTGTCCATTCTCGCAGAGCATGCGGCGCGGGGGCCGGAACCGGGCCGGACAATAGCGGGGACGTCCCGTCGTGACAAGGGGCGGCAGAATCAGTGCCGGTACTCAGACTCTTCTGGCAAGATGGTGAACCCGTACTCCCCATCGACAGGAGAACAATCGTGAGTCTGACCCGCAAGCGCAAGAAGCAGCTGCGCCGTCTGCAGAACGACGCCAACGAGCTCTGGGAGCACCAGCAGGAGCTCGTCGGCCACGCCGCCGACATCGCTCGTGAAGCCGGTCGCCAGCTCGGCAACGTCGGCCGCGAGCAGGTTCTTCCCATCGTCCAGCATGCCTACAACCGCCGGGTCGCCCCGACCGTCGACCGCGGCATCAAGCTCGGCCGTCACGTCGTCGACGACAAGGTCGTGCCGATCGTCGGCGGTGTCGTCGGCAGCGCACTGTCGGCATGGGATGTCGCCAACGCGAAGCGCCAGGGACTGACCGTCTCGAAAGGCCGCATCGTCAAGAAGAAGCAGGGCCCGGGACTCGGGTCGATCATCGCGATCGTCCTCGGCGCCGCTGCGGCCGCCGGCGTGCTCTACGCCGCCTGGCAGGCGCTGCGCACCGACGACGAGCTCTGGGTCGCCGACGACCCGCTGTCCGCGCCCGACGCGTGACATCCGCACCGGCCGCTCCGCGCCCTGAGCCCGTCGAAGGGCCGGAGCGGCTTTCCCGCGTCCGGGATGCCGCGGCCGCCCGTGGTCTCGAGATCGAGATCCGCGAGCGGCCGAACGCGCGCAGTCTCCACGAAGCGGCGGAGCTGCTCGGCATCCCGGCATCCGGCATCGTCAAGACCCTCGTCGTGAAGCGCAGCGACGATACGTATCTCTTCGCGCTGGTCCCGGGCGGCCGATCGATCTCGTGGCCCAAGCTGCGCGCCGTCGTCGGCGTCAACAAGCTGCGCCTCCCTGAGCCCGAGCTCGCCCTGGCGGCGACCGGCTACGAGCGCGGCACCATCGTGCCGATCGGCAGCACGACGGACTGGCCGATCTACGCCGATGAGTCGATCGTCGGCCAGCGCATCGCGATGGGTGCCGGCGCCCACGGCTACAGCCTGTTCGTGGATGCCGACGACCTCATCGCCGCCTACGGCGCGACGGTCGCCGACATCTCGGTTCCGGAGTAGTCGACGGTCAGAGAACGCCGCCCATCCGCAGCGCGATGTCGACGAGCTTGACGCGCTGCAGGTTCGCGACCTCGTCGAGCGTGAACCATCCGGCCATGTCGGTCGAGCCGTTCTCCTCGAAGCGGAGGCTGCCGCCGATGATGTCCGCCGAGTAGACGATGCGCAGGGTGTGCAGCGGAGCATCCGCGTGATGCGTGCGGCGTCCGGCCGGGATAACGCGCGAGTGGATGCCGAGCAGCTCGCCGACGCGCACCGCGTAACCGGTCTCCTCGTCGACCTCGCGGCGCACGGCGTCCTCCGGATCCTCACCCGGTTCGAGCCCGCCGCCCGGCATGGTCCAGGCGGCGCGGCGCCCCTCCGTCCAGCGCGCCAACAGCACCCTGCCGTCATCGTCAGTGATGACGGCGTACGCAGCGACGCGCAGATCCATGGGTTCACCATACTCGGCGCCGCAGGCATTCCTCTCCGCGGGAGGTGGCGTGAATCGTCAACTCACCGGACGCGACCGCTCGCGAGTCCTCCGGCCCGACGACCCGCGTTCAGCGATGCATCGCGTCGAGCGCAGCCTCCAGGCGGGCGACCGTGCCGTCGACGTCGGCGAACTTGTCGAGTCCGAACAGGCCGATGCGGAACGTCGAGAACCCCTCGGGCTCGTCGCAGTGCAGCGGCACGCCGGCCGCGATCTGCAGACCCTGCTCCCTGAACGCCGCGCCGGACTTCAGAGCCGGGTCATCGGTGTGCACGACGACGACGCCGGGGGCGGCGAACCCGTCCGCGGCGACCGACGGCAGCCCGCGCGCGGCCAGCAGTTCGCGCACGCGCGACCCCAGCTCGACCTGCGCGTCTCTCAGGGCGGAGAAGCCCCGGTCACGCGTCTCGACCATGGCTGCGAGATTGCGCACCAGGGCATCCGTCGGCATCGTCGCGTGATAAGCAGGCCTACCAGCCCGGTACTCGTCGGCGATCGCGAGCCACCTGGCGAGGTCGATCGCGAAGCTCGTGGACGGGCGCGTGGTCACGGCCTCCCGCCCGGCCTCGCTGAGCATGACGTAGCCCGCAGCAGGTGTTCCGCTCCAGCCCTTCTGCGGCGCGCTGAGCAGCACGTCGACGCCGAGGTCCTTCATGTCGATCCACATCGCGCCCGAGGCGATGCAGTCGAGCACGAACAGACCGCCGACCTCGTGCACGGCATCGGCGAGCGCGCGGATGTAGTCGTCGGGGAGGATCATCCCGGCCGCGGTCTCGACGTGCGGTGCGAAGACGACCTCCGGGCGGCGAGCGCGGACGGCGGCCACCGCCTCGTCGATCGGGACGGGCGACCACGCCGCCTGGACGTCGTCGCCGTCGGGGCGCGCGGTGAGCACGGTGACGTCGTCGCTGATGCCGGCGGCATCCAGAATCTGCGACCAGCGGAACGAGAACAGTCCGTTTCGGATCACGAGGGTGCGGCGCCCGGTTGCCAGTTGACGGGCGACGGCCTCCATCGCGTACGTACCGCCGCCGGGGACGACCGCGGAGGTGTGCGCGTTGTACGCCTCGTCGAGGATGCCGAGCAGTTGCTGCATCGCCGCCACGAAGCGCTCGGACATGTGATTGAGCGAGCGGTCCGTGAACACCACCGAGTACTCGAGCAGCCCGCCGGGGTCGACGTCGTCGTGCGGAAGTTCGTGCGGAAGGGCAGTCATGGCCCCAGCATCCCACACGTCGCGGCATCCATCAGGAATCGAGCAGCGGGGCAGCGGGCGCGGCCTTGGTGTCTCGATGGGGTAGTGTTCTTCGCATGACAACCCGTTGGTATGCGTATTTCGAGTCGGCTCTGGAGGGGCCGGCGATGATCTGACGCATCCCGACACCTTCAGAGCCGACGAGCCAGAGCATTCGCTCTGGCTTTCGCCGTTTACGGCGGGCTCTGCATCCGGGTCCGCCCTCACGAGGAACAGGACCCATGAGCACCATCACCGCAAGCGAGACCACCGCCGACCTGCACGTCTCGAGATTCACGACGCTCCCGTCGCCCCGCGACATCTCCGCCGAGCTTCCGATCGGGGAGGAGCGGGCCGGCCTCATCGCCCGCACCCGTGACGAGGTCAGGGCGATCATGGCGGGGGAGGACGACCGGCTGCTCGTCGTCGCCGGCCCCTGCTCGATCCACGACACGGCGGCGGGACTCGAGTACGCCGGACGCCTCGTTCGAGCGGCTGAGGAGCACCGCGACGACCTGCTGATCGTCATGCGCACCTACTTCGAGAAGCCGCGCACCACGGTGGGATGGAAGGGCCTCATCAACGACCCGCACCTCGACGGCAGTCACGACATCGAGGCGGGGCTGCGGATGGCCCGCGGGTTCCTGCGCGATGTGACGGCTCTGGGGATGCCGTGCGCCACGGAGTTCCTCGAACCGATCAGCCCGCAGTACACCGCTGACCTCATCACGTGGGGCGCGATCGGCGCGCGGACCACCGAGAGCCAGATCCATCGGCAGCTGGCATCAGGCCTATCCATGCCGATCGGTTTCAAGAACGGCACGGACGGCGGCCTCCAGGTGGCGCTGGATGCTGCGGCCGCGGCATCCGCCCCGCAGGCGTTCCTGGGGATCGGCGCCGACGGCCGTGCGAGCCTCGTGTCGACGAC
Source organism: Microbacterium tenebrionis (assembly GCF_903645325.1). Taxonomy (GTDB): domain Bacteria; phylum Actinomycetota; class Actinomycetes; order Actinomycetales; family Microbacteriaceae; genus Microbacterium; species Microbacterium tenebrionis. The sequence goes on along the minus strand of NZ_CAHJXQ010000008.1, from coordinate 56,817 downwards.
GGGCAACCCCGACACGTCGATCATTCTCCGAGGGGGAGCGGACGGCCCGAACTACGACGCAGCCCACGTCGCCGAGGCAGCCGCTCGACTGGAGGCCGCGATGCTCATCCCGCGCGTGATCATCGACGCGAGCCACGGCAACAGCGGCAAGGACCACGTGCGTCAGGCGCTGGTCGCGGCGGAGCTCGGCGAGCAGATCGCGACCGACGGCGTCGCGATCGCCGGCGTCATGCTCGAGAGCAACCTCGTCGCAGGCGCCCAGAAGCTGGACGTGGCTGCGGGCCGGACCCGGCTCGTCTACGGCCAGAGCGTGACGGACGCCTGCATGGGGTGGGATGCCACGACCGCTGCCCTCGAGGCCCTCGCGGAGGGCGTGCGGCGGCGGCGCGGTTGAGGCCGCTCGCGCATCGAGACGGGGCTTGCCGCACGAGACGGGCGGTGCCACGACCTGTTTCGTGCAACAGACCCCGTCTCGCACGACGAAACAGGCCCTGCCAGCACAAGTCTCGTGCGGCAGGGGCCCGTTTCGATGTATCTGTGGAGCCTAGGAGATTCGAACTCCTGACATCCTGCTTGCAAAGCAGGCGCTCTACCAACTGAGCTAAGGCCCCGAAGGGGTATTGAATTGGAGGGAACGGTGGGGCTACCAGGACTTGAACCTGGGACCTCTTCATTATCAGTGAAGCGCTCTAACCGCCTGAGCTATAGCCCCGTCAACCTCCAAGACTTTACCGGAGTTTGACGGAAAATCCGAATCGACGCTGATCAGTCCGCAGCCCGGAGTTCGACGCTCCCGGCGGACAGGTCGACCTCGACCGCGTTGCGGGCGCTCGACGAGGTCCTGAGCCCGTTGTCGAGCGATCCGGCGCTCACATCCTGGGTCACGTCGTACTCGACGTCGGGCAGCGTCAGCTCGAGCGATCCGGCGTTCACGCCCACCTTCACCTCGCTGGGCGCCGAGCCGGTGAGCGTTGCGATGAACTCGCCGGCGGACACCTCGAAGGATGCCGTGTCAGCGTCGGCGATCTCGACATCGGCGTCGCCGGCGCTCATGTCGGCGCTCACCGAGTCAGCACTGCCCGTCAGCCGCAGCGCCCCGGCCGAGACATCGACGTCGAGCTCGCCGAAGTCGCCCTCGACGTCCAGGCGTCCCGCGCTGAGGTCGAGTGCGGCATCCAGACCGGACAGATCCTGCGGCAGCACGAGCTCGACGCTCGCGTCGCTGTTCCAGTCGCCGAACCACGACCAGTCGCCGCCCCAGCCCCACCAGCGATCCGGGTTGTGCAGCCGCAGTGTGTCTCCGTCGCGCTCGATCTTCCAGTCGCGATCGCCCCCCGTCACGTGCAGTTCGGCCTCGTCGACGTCTCCGAAGCGGATCGTGACGTCGCCGGCCGATACGTCGGCATCGAGGTCGGTGACCCCGCTGGCGTCGACGGTGGCGGAACGATCCGCTCGGTCGACGACGGCGTTCACGGCGCCGAACGCGGCGGTCGTCCCCGCACCGGCGAGCGCGATGCCGCCGATCACCGCCGTGACGATCGCCACGGCCTTGAAGCCGGTGTTCTCCTGCTCGTTCATCGTTCTGCTCCTGTCTGCGTGGGCGCGCTTCCGCCCGAATTCTCGATGTGCGCCAGTGCTGCGAGCACGCGCCGGTTGCCCGACTCGTCCTGTTCGAAGCCCAGCTTCTGGAAGATGGAGGTGATGTTCTTCTCGACGCTCGCCTCGGAGAGGAACAGGAGCCCGGCGATCGCCTGGTTCGACTTGCCCTCGGCGATCAGGGCGAGCACGGTCCGTTCGCGCTCCGTCAGCTGCAGCATCCGATCATCGCGGTTTCGACGCGTGAGCAGCTGGGCCACGACCTCGGGGTCGAGCACCGTCGCCCCCTCGGCGATCCGCTCCACGCACGCCACGAACTCGGCCACGTCCGCCACCCGATCCTTCAGCAGGTAGCCGAGCGGACCTCCCTGTGCTGCGATGAGGTCGCTGGCGTACCGCTCCTCGACGTACTGCGAGAGCACCAGCAGAGGAAGGTCAGGATGCGTGGCCCGCAGTCCGAGCGCTGCGCGGATGCCCTCGTCGGTGAACGTCGGAGGGAGGCGCACATCAAGGATGCAGAGCTCGGGGTTCGTGGTCCGCACCGCCTCGGTCAGCGTCTCGGTGTCGGCGAGAGCCGCGACAACGGTGTGACCGGAATCCTCGAGGAGCCTGACGAGCCCTTCGCGAAGGAGGACCGAGTCCTCGCAGATCAGGATGCGCATGGCACGCTCACCTCCAGAGACGTCGGACCGCCCTGCGGGCTGTCCAGCCGGAAGGTGCCGCCGGCCGCGAGCACCCGGTTCGACACCCCGTCGAGTCCCCCGCCGGGCTGCACCTGCGCGCCGCCCATGCCGTTGTCCTCGACCCGCGCCCAGAGCGTTCCGCCTTCGCGGAGCCGCACCACGACCCGGCATTCGCTCGCCCGCGAGTGCTTGGCGGCGTTGGTCAGCGACTCGGCGATCGAGAAGTACACGGCCGCCTCGGCATCCCGGCTGCACCGCCCATTCATGCGCACGTCGAGGCTCACGGGGATGTGCGACCTGCTGGCGAGAGCGGAGAGCGCGGCATCCAGTCCCCGGTCATCGAGCACGGACGCATGGATGCCGCGGGCGAGCTGCCGCAGCTCCGTGATCGCCGCCTTCGTCGAGGTGTGCGCCTCGCCGATCAGCTGCTTGGCGGCATCCGGGTCCGTGTCGATCTTCTGCTGGGCGAGCCCGAGCGTCATTCCGACCGAGACCAGCCGAGGCTGGACGCCGTCGTGCAGGTCGCGCTCGATGCGGGTGCGCTCGACATCGGCCGCGCGGACGGCGCCCTCGCGCTGCGCACTGGTCGTGCGCACCTGCTCGGTGAGCTCGGCCTCGCGGTTCGCGACGACGATCGCCCGGGTCAGCACACGGTGCAGCAGCGCCAGACCCACGATCGCCGCAGCAGACACCACCACGCCGATCGCACCGAGCACCGGTGCCCAGCCGATGGCCGTCTCCGCCCCGAAGAACGGGATGGTGACCGTCTCGGCGCCCGTGAGGGGCGCGAAAGCCGCGATGGCCGAGCGGATCATGCCCTCGAACAGGCGCAGGACGATCGCACCCATGATGCACGCGATGACGAAGTTCGCGATCGCGCGCCACGTGCGCCCGTCGATCAGCTGCCGCCACAGCGAGTGCAGCCACCCGCCGAAACCGGTGTGCGGGCTGCCGCGCCAGCGCAGCGGAGGAAGATCGAGACGGTACAGGCTGCTGGCGCGGGCGACCTCGAACCATGCGGTCGCGTAGAAGAGGTACACGAAGCCGACAAGGAAGAGCAGTCCGACACCGACGACGAGGATGAGGCCGAGCCCCAGGCCCAGCAGCCCCGAGAGCATCGTGAGGGCGAATGCGCCGATGACGCCGAGCCCTGCCAGATGCAGGACGGTCATCAGGATGCGCAGCGGCGGAGTCTTCGCCGGGGCAGGCGCCGCGGGCGGAACCGGCGACGCGGGAGGGACGGTCTGAGTGGTCATGCCTCAAAGGTAGGCGGGGGTCCGGGGTCGCCGACACCGAGTCATCCCGAGAGCTGCGGTCGGGTTTTCCCTACCCGTGCGCCATCATGGTGGAGTGAGCGATAAACATCCGAATGAACCCCATGGCGCCGGCCTCGGCCAGAGGCTGAACTGGCTCCGCGCCGGCGTCCTCGGCGCGAACGACGGCATCGGGTCCGTGGCATCCCTCGTGGTCGGGGTCGCCGGCGCCACCCCCGCCAAGGCGCCCGTGCTGCTGGCGGGCGTCGCCGGCCTCGTCGGCGGCGCGATCTCGATGGCGCTCGGGGAGTACGTGTCGGTGAGCAGCCAGCGCGACTCCGAACGCGCGCTCATCGAGAAGGAGCGCGAGGAGCTCGAGACGCTCCCCGAAGAAGAGCTCGACGAACTCACCGAGCTCTACCGACAACGGGGACTCAGCGAGGACACCGCGCGCCAGGTCGCTGTCGAGCTCACCGAGCACGATGCTCTGGCCGCTCACCTCGAGGTGGAGCTGGGGATCGATCAGGACGACCTCGTGAACCCCTGGGACGCCGCGATCTCGTCGGCGATCTCGTTCACGATCGGCGCCCTGCTGCCGCTGCTGGCGATCCTCCTGCCGCCCGTGGAGTGGCGGATTCCGGTGACGTTCGTCGCTGTGCTCGTCGCACTCGCGGCGACCGGTGCGATCTCGGCAGGGATCGGCGGTGCGTCCCGTCTTCGCGCATCGATCCGCCTCGTCGGCGGCGGCGCGCTGGCACTCGCGGTCACCTGGGCCATCGGCACCCTGCTGGGCACGTCGGGCGTGGCCTGATCGGCGCCAGAGACGACGAACGGCGGATGCCGGAGCATCCGCCGTTCGTGAGGTTTCACAGTTGGACATGAAGCCGACGAGCAGGCCGCCGGTCACCTTCACCGCCAGGTTGTAGATGCCGGCGACGACAGCGCCGAGCACCGTGAACACGATGAGGTTGAGGATCGAGACCACGGCAGCGAACGCCATGACCTGGGGCAGGCCCATCAGCGAGGCGAGCGAGACCGAGTTGTCGGTGATCTGGCCGACGAAGTCATCCGCACCGGCGAGCAGACCCGTGGTCTGGAGAACCAGGTAGATGAGGAAGAACGACACCATCGTGACGATGGCCATCGCAACCGCTGCCAGGAACGAGAGCTTCACCGCCGACCAGAAATCGACATAGACCAGGCGCAGGCGGACCTGCTTTCCACCGGTCTTGCGCGTGGACTTCTTCGCCAGCCTGTCGGCTACTGTGCTCATGCGTCTGCTTCCTCAGGGCTCGGGTTCGTTTCGGGGGCCGTGGCCGTCTCGGGGGCGTCGTTCTCTGTCGCCGCCTCCGCCTCGTCGTCGTCGAGGCCCCGCTCTCCGTTGCGGGCGATAGCGAGGATGCGGTCCTTCTCGGACGTGCGGGCGAAGAGCACACCCATGGTGTCTCGACCCTTCGCGGGCACCTCGGCCACGGCAGAGCGTACCACCTTGCCACTGGAGAGAACCACCAAGACCTCGTCGTCCTCGCTGACGATCAGACCGCCCGCCAGGACCCCCCGATCGTCGTTGAGCTTGGCCACCTTGATGCCGTATCCACCGCGGTTCTGCACGCGGTACTGCTCGACCTCGGTGCGCTTGGCGTACCCGCCGTCGGTCACAGTGAACACGAAGCCCTCGGGTGCGGCGACGGATGCCGACAGCAGCCGGTCGTCGCCCTTGAACTTCATGCCGGTGACACCCGCGGTCGCGCGGCCGATCGGCCGCAGCGCGGCATCCGTCGCCTGGAAGCGGACCGACATGCCCTTGCGGCTGATGAGCAGGATGTCGTCGGTGGCGTCCACGATCATGGCGCTGACGAGTTCGTCGTCCTCGCGCAGTCGGATCGCGATGACGCCGCCCTGGCGGTTGGTGTCGTACTCGCTCAGGCGCGTCTTCTTCACCAGACCGTCGCGCGTCGCGAGCACGAGGTAGTCCGCGTCGTCGTAGCCGGACAGATCGAGGATCTGCGCGATGCCCTCGTCGGGCTGCAGCGCGAGCAGGTTCGCGACGTGCGTGCCCTTCGCGTCGCGGCCGGCCTCGGGGATCTCGTACGTCTTGGTGCGGTAGACCCGGCCCTTGTCGGTGAAGACCAGCAGCCAGTGGTGGGTCGTCGTGACGAAGAAGTGCTCGACGATGTCGTCGGCACGCAGCTGGGCGCCCTTGACGCCCTTGCCGCCGCGGTGCTGCGAGCGGTAGTTGTCGCTGCGGGTGCGCTTGATGTAGCCGTCGCGGGTGACGGTGACGACCATCTCCTCCTCGGCGATGAGGTCTTCCATCGACACGTCGCCGTCGAAGCCGTGCAGGATGTGCGTGCGGCGCTCGTCGCCGAAGCGGTCGACGATCTCGGTGAGCTCTGCGCGGATGATGGCGCGCTGACGCGACTCGTCGGCGAGGATCGCCTTGAAATCGGCGATCTTGATCTCGAGCGCGTCGGCCTCGTCGATGATCTTCTGACGCTCGAGAGCGGCCAGACGGCGCAGCTGCATCTGCAGGATCGCGTCGGCCTGACCCTCGTCGATGTCGAGCAGCTTCTGCAGACCCTCGTTCGCCTCTTGAGGGGTGGGAGAGCGGCGGATCAGCGCGATGACCTCGTCGAGTGCGTCGAGCGCCTTGAGGTAGGCGCGCAGGATGTGCATGCGCTTCTCGGCCTCGCGCAGACGGAAGATCGTGCGCCGCACGATGACGTCGATCTGGTGCGTGATCCAGTTGGCGATGAAGCCGTCCAGCGCCAGGGTGCGCGGCACGCCGTCGACGATCGCGAGCATGTTGGCGCCGAAGTTGTCCTGCAGCTGGGTGTGCTTGTACAGGTTGTTCAGCACGACCTTGGCGACGGCGTCGCGCTTGAGGACGACGACGATCCGCTGACCGGTGCGGTCACTGGTCTCGTCGCGGATGTCGGCGATACCGGTGACCTTGCCTTCACGAGCGAGGTCGCCGATCTTCACGGCGAGGTTGTCGGGGTTGACCTGGTAGGGCAGCTCGGTGATCACCAGGCACGTGCGGCCCTGGATCTCCTCGACGTCGACGACCGCTCGCATCGTGATCGACCCGCGGCCGGTGCGATAGGCCTCGTGGATGCCCTTCGTGCCGAGGATCTGCGCCCCGGTCGGGAAGTCGGGACCGGGGACTCGCTTGATCAGGCCCTCGAGGAGCTCCTCGCGCGGAAGCTCGGGGTTGTCCAGCGCCCACAGCGCGGCATCCGCCACTTCCCGCAGGTTGTGCGGAGGGATGTTCGTCGCCATGCCGACCGCGATGCCGACGGACCCGTTGACGAGCAGGTTCGGGAACCGCGCCGGCAAGACGTCGGGCTCCTGGGTCTGGCCGTCGTAGTTCGGCGAGAAGTCGACGGTCTCCTCTTCGATGTCGCGCACCATCTCGAGCGCGAGCGGAGCCATCTTCGTCTCGGTGTACCGGGGGGCGGCGGCGCCCATGTTGCCCGGTGAGCCGAAGTTGCCCTGCCCGAGGGCCAGCGGATAGCGCAGCGCCCACGGCTGCACGAGGCGCACGAGGGTGTCGTAGATCGCCGTGTCGCCGTGCGGGTGGTACTGACCCATGACCTCGCCGACGACGCGGGCGCACTTCGAGAACGACTTGTCGGGCCGGTATCCGCCGTCGTACATGCCGTAGATCACGCGGCGGTGCACGGGCTTGAGGCCGTCGCGCACATCGGGCAGCGCACGGCCGACGATGACGGCCATGGCGTAGTCGAGATAGCTGCGCTGCATCTCGGACTGCAGGTCGACCTGGTCGATCTTGCCGTGCTCGTGCCCCTCGGGGCCGGTCATTGAGCCTGTCGAAATGTCGTCAGTCATGTGTTTCTTTCCGTCGGCGCCGTCGGCGTCAGATGTCGAGGAAGCGGACGTCCTTGGCGTTGCGCTGGATGAACGTGCGTCGCGATTCGACGTCCTCACCCATGAGCACGCTGAAGATCTCGTCCGCGCTGGCGGCGTCCTCGATGGTCACCTGGCGGAGAGTCCGCGTGGTGTGGTCCATCGTGGTCTCCCACAGCTCCTTGGCGTTCATCTCGCCGAGACCCTTGTAGCGCTGCACGCCGTTGTCCTTGGGGATGCGCTTGCCGTTGTCGAGACCGTGCTTGAGCAGCGCGTCGCGCTCGGCATCCGAGTACACGTACTCGTGCGGCTGGTTCGACCACTTCAGCCGGTACAGCGGCGGCATCGCGAGGTACACGAAACCGGCTTCGATGAGTCCGCGCATGTAGCGGAACAGCAGAGTCAGCAGCAGCGTCGTGATGTGCTGGCCGTCGACGTCGGCATCCGCCATCAGGACGATCTTGTGATAGCGGGCCTTCTCGATGTCGAAGTCCTCGCCGATGCCCGTGCCGAAGGCCTGGATCATCGCCTGGACCTCTTTGTTGGCGAGGGCCTTGTCGAGGCGGGCGCGCTCGACGTTGAGGATCTTGCCGCGCAGCGCCAGGATCGCCTGGGTGTGCGGGTCGCGGCCTTGCACGGCCGAGCCGCCGGCGGAGTCTCCCTCGACGAGGAAGATCTCGCTGATGGACGGATCCTTGCTCGTGCAGTCCTTGAGCTTGTCGGGCATGGCGGCCGATTCGAAAACGCTCTTGCGGCGCGCGGTCTCGCGCGCCTTGCGGGCCGCGAGGCGCGCGGTCGCGGCGTCGATCGCCTTGCGGACGACATTCTTCGCCTGCCCCGGGTTGCGCTCGAACCAGTCGCCGAGCTGATCCCCGACGACCTTCTGCACGAAGGCCTTCGCCTCGGTGTTGCCGAGTTTGGTCTTGGTCTGACCCTCGAACTGCGGCTCTCCGAGCTTGATCGAGATGACCGCGGTCAGTCCCTCGCGGACGTCGTCGCCGGAGAGGTTGTCGTCCTTCTCCTTGAGGAGGTTGTTCGCGCGGGCGTACCGGTTGACGAGCGTCGTGAGCGCTGCGCGGAAGCCCTCTTCGTGCGTGCCGCCCTCGTGCGTGTTGATCGTGTTCGCGTACGTGTAGACGTTCTCGGAGTACCCGGTCGTCCACTGCATCGCGATCTCCAGCGAGATCTTGCGCTCGGTGTCCTCGGCGTCGAAATCGATGATCTCCTCGGTGACGACCTCGGCGTGACGCACCTTGTTCAGGTACTCGACGTAGTCGACGAGGCCGCGCTCGTAGAGGAAGACATCCTCGCGCTGCTTCGTGACGGTCTGCCCGTCCTCTTCGATCTCGTAGGTCGCGCCCTCGCGCTCATCGCGCAGCTCGATGCGCAGACCCTTGTTGAGGAAGGCCATCTGCTGGAAGCGGGTGCGCAGCACGTCGTACTCGAACTCGACGGACTCGGTGAAGATCTCGGGGTCCGGCCAGAAGGTGATGTCGGTGCCGGTCGCGTCGGTCGGCTCGCCCTTCTCGAGCTTCTGCTGCGGCACACCGCCGTCGGCGAAGCTGTGGTGCCAGGCGAAGCCCTTCTGCCTGACCGTGACGTCGAAACGGGTCGACAGCGCGTTCACGACGGACGAGCCGACGCCGTGCAGACCGCCGGAGACGGCGTAGGCGCCGCCGCCGAACTTTCCGCCGGCGTGGAGGATCGTGAGCACGACCTCGACAGTCGACTTGTTCGGGTCGGAGGAGTGCGGGTCGGTCGGGATGCCGCGGCCGTTGTCGACCACGCGGACGCCGCCGTCGGCGAGCAGCGTCACGAGGATCGTGTCGGCGTAGCCGGCGAGCGCCTCGTCGACCGAGTTGTCGACGATCTCGTAGACGAGGTGGTGGAGGCCGCGGGGACCGGTGGATCCGATGTACATGCCGGGGCGCTTGCGCACCGCTTCAAGGCCTTCGAGGATCTGAATCTGATCGGCGCCGTAGTCGGAGGACGGCGGCGTGGCCGCACTGGCTGCGGTTGTGGATTCAGGCTCGTCAGCAGGATTTTCAGGCGTCATCAGAGGGCATTCTCCACATCGATATCTCGAATGACCAGTCTACCCTCATCAGACCCGCTTCATCGCGCTGAACGGCCGCGTGTGGCCCTGAAATCGATCTGGACCCCTTCTGTGGTGTCCTACCCGTAGGTATCGCGCGGACCCCGCCCTGGGACGGCTCTGGGCCCCCATTTCCAAGAAGGGACGTCCGGACCGATGAAGCGGAGGTTCTCGACACCCGCCTGCGGATAGCGTCGTCCGATCTCGGTCAGGATGGTCGCTCGCATGAACTGCAGGTTCTTCGCCCAGGCCGTCGAATCGCACTTCACGGTCAGCATCCCGTTCGAAAGCGACACCGGTTCGGAGTGCTTCGCGGTGTCGGCACCGGCGAGATCCGCCCACTGCCGGACGAGGTCCTCACGGGCCAGCGTGATGTCCCATCCGGACTCGCGGCTGAGCTTGTCGAGCACGGCACCGAGGGCTCCCGGATCACGACCGGGGGTGAACGGCGCGTTCTCGTCGTCGTCGCGGATGCGGCGCTTGCGCTTCCAGCTCTTCGAACTCGGCTGGAGACCGCGCAGCCGGAGGTAGGTCGCGACGGTCTCTGGGGTGTCGGCATCCGTCACGGCGTCTCCTCCCCGTCGTCCGTCGTGCGCTCGTCGCTCGCGCGGTCGTCGCTGATCGTACCCGCATGGATGCGGACGACGTGCCGGTGCAGGGGTTCGGGGATGTCCTCCTCGACCGCGGCGGTGACGATGACCTGCTCGTACCCGGCTGTGAGGCTCGCCAGGCGCTGACGCCGATCCGCGTCGAGCTCGGCGAACACGTCGTCGAGGATGAGCACCGGGTCGCCGGCGGGGGACTCGGCCCTCAGCAGCTCGGCGGATGCCAGACGCAGCGCCAGCGCGACCGACCAGGACTCGCCGTGCGAGGCGTACCCCTTCACGGGAAGACCGCGGACCCGCAGCAGCAGATCGTCGCGGTGCGGCCCGACGAGGGTGAGCCCCCGGTCGAGCTCCTGTGTGCGCTTCGCCTGCAGCGCCGCGCGGAACTGATCCGCCAGTGCGCCGCGCGAATCGGATGCCTCGACCTCGCCCTCCTCCGGGTCGCCGCCGCGCACGGACAGTGCCCATTCGAGCTCGGGACTGTGGTCGGCCCCGGCGATCGCCGTGTAGGCATCCGCCAGCGGCTGCTGCAGATCGGACGCCAGACGCATCCGTGCCTCGATGATCTCGGAGCCGAGCGCGACGAGCTTGTCGTCCCACACGTCGAGCGTCGTGAGCGCGTCGCCGCGGATGCCGCGGGCGCGAGCCGACTTCAACAGCGCCGTGCGCTGCTTGAGCACACGGTCGTAGTCGCCGAGAACCGCCGCCATGCGCGGAGTGCGCTGGATGAGCAGCTGGTCGGCGAAGCGCCGGCGCGACGACGGGTCGCCGCGGACGATCTGCAGGTCTTCCGGAGCGAACAGCACGACATGCGCGTAGCGGGGGAGTTCGCTCGTCTTCGACGGCGAGCCGTTGATGCGCGCCTTGTTCGACCCCTGCCGGTTGATCTGCACCTCGGTGAGGACCCGGCGCTCGCCGACCGAGAGACGTGCACGGATGACGGCGAAATCCTGACCGTCGCGCACCATCGGCGCATCCGCCGAAACCCGGTGGGAGCCGAGCGTCGCGAGGAAGACGACCGCCTCGGCGAGATTCGTCTTGCCCTGACCGTTGCGGCCGACAAGGACGTTCGGTCCGGGGAGGAGAGTGAGATCGGCGGTCGCGTAATTGCGGAAGTCGACCAGATTCAGGTGCTCCACGATCACGGGTTCAGCCTACTTCGGGGGTGGGACAGGGGAATCGTCCCTGATCCTCTCGAACGGTCAGCGGAGGAGGAGGTTGGGCTGCAGCAGGTACTTGAACGAGTCCGAACCCGCCTGGTCGACAGAGGTCTGGCTCGTGATCAGCACGGGGCTGAGCTTGTTCGCGTTGTCGCTCGAGGTGAACGTGACGCGGACGAACTCGCTCTTGACCGCGCCGAGTGCCTCGGTCAGGTACTGCGGGTTCAGGCCGAGCGTCACATCGTCGCCGCCGGAGAGGTGCGCATCGACCGACTCGGATGCGCGGGCCTGCTCGCTGCCCGAGGCATCCATCGTCACGCTGTCGGAGCTGAACGTGAACCGCAGCGGAGCGGCACGGTCGAGCACGAGCGAGACGCGGCGCACGGCCTCGATGAGATCGGCGGTGTTCACGACCGCGTAGTGGTCGGTCTGCTCGGGGAACAGCCGGCGGACGGGCGGAAAGTTGCCCTTGATCAGCAGCGAGGTCACGGTCTTGTTGCCGGCGGTGAAGGCGATGATCTCGCGGTCGCCGGTGCCGGAGAACGCGACCTGGATCGTTCCGGCGTGACCGAACGTCTTGCCGACCTCGGTCAGAGTGCGGGCGGGGACGAGCGCGGTCTGCTCGGACTCCTCGCCGTCCCACGGGACGTCGCGCAGCGACACGCGGTAGCGGTCGGTGGCGACCAGGCTCAGGCTCTGGCCCGAGACCTCGAGCTGCACGCCGGTGAGGACGGGGGTCACGTCATCGCGGGATGCCGCGAAGCCGACCTGCGCGATCGCGGTGCCGAAGTCGTCGGCCGGGACGACACCGGACGAACCGGAGACTTCGGGGATCGACGGGTACTCCTCGACGGGCATCGCAGCGAGGGTGAAGCGGGCGGATCCGCACGTCACGGCGATGCCGCCGTCGTCCTCGACGGCGATGTCGATCGGTGCGTTCGGCAGGCGGCTGGCGATGTCGGAGAGCAGACGGCCGTGGACGAGGATGGTGCCGGGCGTCTCGATGCTCGCCTCGATGGTCGTGCGAGCGGATGCTTCGTAGTCGAACGCCGAGAGGGTCAGTCCGCCGTCACCGGCTTCGATGAGCACACCGGCCAGGATCGGCTGAGGATTGCGCTGCGGGAGCAGCTTGACCACGAACGACACTGCTTCGCTGAAGACATCGCGGCCTACCTGAAACCTCACGGGCTCTCCCTCGTCGTGAATGACATGACCTGAGCGGCGTGACCCACCTCAGGGGTTCCCATCGTAGCCCCAGAGCGCACATGCGCCATACGGCCCGTTTCCGCACACCCGACCGCGCTTCGAGGTGATGGGATGCCGTCTTCAGAGGATTGAGTTCTTAACGGTGTTAACAGCTGTGGATACTGTGGATAAGTCGGTGGATATCAGCATTCCGTAGGGAACTACACGGGTGTGACATGTGGAATCGGTGAGGAATCCGCGTGAATACGGCGGTGGCGCAGCATCCGCTTCTGACCGAGTTATCCACAGTATGCCGGGATCCGCACACATCCGTCCCGAACGCGGACCGCATTCATCCACAAGTTATCCACATGTGCAGAGCGGCATTTAAGGGGATGCCGATGCCCGCTGTCAACCCTTCGACGGGCTCAGGGATCAGCGACGGCCGAGCTGCGTGGTGATCTCGGTGACCTGGTTGTAGATCGAGCGGCGCTCCTTCATGAGGTCGCTGATCTTCTTGTACGCGTACATCACAGTCGTGTGATCTCGGTTGCCGAACAGCTGCCCGATCTTCGGGAGGGAGAGGTTGGTCCGCTCGCGGCACAGATACATGGCGATCTGGCGTGCCGTCGCGATCTGCTGCGACCGGCTCGAGCCGTACAGGTCGTCGACCGTGAGCTTGAAGTACTGCGCGGTGGCCGTGATGATGTCGGTCGGCGAGATGATGTTGTCCTCGGCCGTGTCGACGATGTCGCGCAGCACGGTCTGGGCGAGGGAGATGTCCAGCGGCGAGCGGTTCAGGCTCGCGAAGGCCGACACCCGGATGAGGGCGCCCTCGAGCTCGCGGATGTTCGACGAGACGATCGTCGCGATGTACTCGAGCACCTCGTCGGGGATGTGCAGCGCCTCGCTCTGCGCCTTCTTGCGGAGGATCGCGATGCGCGTCTCGAGGTCGGGGGCCTGCACGTCGGTGATCAGGCCCCACTCGAAGCGGCTGCGCATGCGGTCCTCGAAGCCGGTGAGGTGCTTGGGCGCGACATCGCTGGTGATCACGATCTGCTTGTTGTGATCGTGGAGCGTGTTGAACGTGTGGAAGAAGGTCTCCTGCGTCTCGGCACGGCCCTGCAGGAACTGGATGTCGTCGATGAGAAGGATGTCGACGTCGCGGTAGCGGGCCTGGAATGCGGAGCCCCGGTTGTTGGCGATCGAGTTGATGAAATCGTTCGTGAACTCCTCGCTCGAGACGTACCGGACCTTGACCCCGGTGTACAGCGACTGCGCGTAGTCGCCGATCGCGTGCAGGAGGTGCGTCTTGCCCAGCCCGGAGTCGCCGTAGATGAACAGCGGGTTGTACGCCTTCGCCGGCGCCTCTGCGACCGCGACCGCTGCGGCGTGGGCGAAGCGGTTGGACTGGCCGATGACGAAGTTGTCGAACGTGTACTTCGGATTCAGGCGCGACTCGTGGCGCATCTGCGTCGGCAGCTCGACAGGCAGGTCGGTGCGCGGCGCCTCGGGCCGGCCGAAGTCGGCGACCGCGATCGGCGCGGTCGGTTGCTCGGCGAGCTCATGGTTCACGACCACGCGGAAGGAGGTGACCTCTTCCCCGATGCGGGCGAGCCCCTCCATGAGCGGGACACGGAGCCGCTTGTTGATCTGCGCCGCTGTGAGATCGTTCGGGACGTCGAGGTAGAGCGTGCCGCTCATGACGCCGGCGGGGACTGCGAGACTCAGGAAGCCCTGGAGCTGCGGGGTGACGCGATCATCCTGATCGAGCAGGTCCAGCACCTGCGCCCAGATCGGAACGTCAGGCTGGGCGGGTGTCGACATGGTGCTCCGGGCGGTGGGTCGAGGAGGGCCGGACGATTCTCGCCCCGGCACCCCCTGTGGATAACTTCGGATGCCACGGTAGTCATCCCGGCCGCACGGGGCAACCTGCCTGTGGAGAACCCGGGTGTGTGCTTGCCTCGACAGGCCTCGCACTTGTGGATAATCGACGAACGACACGGGGTTCGTGCCGGGTGCTCAGCGCGGGGAATTTGCTCTCTGCGCCGCCAGGACGTAACCTTAATCGGTTGACTTATGCCCGGATCCGGGCAGTTTCCCCAATGTCTCCGGTCGTACTCATCCGGTGACGCCATTCCCGGAGTGATTCCATGAGCAAGCGTACGTTCCAGCCCAACAACCGTCGTCGCGCCAAGAAGCACGGCTTCCGCGCCCGCATGCGCACCCGCGCCGGCCGCAGCATCCTGTCGGCACGCCGCGCGAAGGGCCGCACCGAGCTCTCGGCGTAAGCCCTCGGCCCGAACCGCTGTGCTCGCCCGTCCGTTCCGACTGACGCGAGGCACTGACTACAGGTCAGTCGTCCGTCGCGGTGTCCGGTGCGGGGGCGGCCGAGTCGTCACCTCGATGCTGACGACCGGCGAAGCGCGCGAACCCCGGTTCGGGTTCATCATCAGCAAGCAGGTGGGTACCGCTGTGATCCGTAACACCGTGCGCCGACGGCTCAAAGCCGTGTGCGCGGACGCGATCGCAGACGTCCCTCAGGGCACGGATGTCGTCATCCGTGCCCTTCCTGCATCTGCGACAGCGACGTTCGCCGAGCTCCAGGCCGACGTGACGCGGTGTCTGGCCCGGCTGAGTCGTCCGGCGGCGAGGTCATGAGCGCCCTGCCGTCCTACGCGATGGGCGCAGGACATCTGCATGCGCGCGACCTCGGGCGCAGCATCCCCCTCATCCCGCGCAACCTCGTGCTGGGATTCCTCACGGCCTATCGCGCCGTGATCTCGCCGATCTACGGGGACGTGTGCGCGTACTACCCGTCGTGCTCGGCTTACGCTGTAGGTGCGGTGCAGCAGCACGGCGCCATCAAGGGAGCGGCGCTCTCGGCATGGCGCATCCTGCGATGCAATCCCTGGAGCAAAGGCGGCGTCGACGACGTGCGCCCTCACGACCATTTCCGACACGACCTGACCGCACGAGGTTTCGTCGTCCCTTCTCGAAAGGACTGAACAGTGGGTCTTGACCTTCTGCTCGCCTCTGCGACACCCGCCCCGGATTCCGGTGGGGGCGGCTTCGACCTGCTTGGCACGATCCTGTGGCCGCTGAAGTGGGCCGTCGAGCTCATCCTCGTCGCCTGGCACTGGCTGTTCACCGCGATCGGACTGCCGGAGGCATCCGGCGTCACCTGGATCCTCTCCATAGTCGGGCTCGTGATCGTCGTCCGCGGAGCGGTATTTCCCCTGTTCGTGCGGCAAATCAAGAGCCAGCGCAAGATGATGGAAATCGCTCCTGAGATGAAGAAGGTCCAGGAGAAGTACCGCGGCAAGAAGGACCAGCTTTCCCGCGAGGCCATGAGCCGCGAGACGATGGCGCTGTACAAGAAGCACGGCACGTCGCCGATGTCGAGCTGTCTTCCGCTGCTCGTCCAGATGCCGATCTTCTTCGCTCTGTTCAGCGTGCTCAACGACGTCCAGAAGATCCGTGACAACCCCGCCTTCAGCGGTGTCGGGCTGCTGAGCAACCAGCTCACCCAGCAGTTCTACGACGCGACGATCTTCGGGGACGTGTCGCTGCACGGCACCCTCGGCAACGCGGTCGAGACGCAGAACACCGTCGCGATCGTGATCCTCGTGATCCTCGTCGTGCTGATGATCGCGTCGCAGTTCTTCACCCAGCTGCAGATCATCTCGAAGAACCTCTCGCCGGAGGCCAAGACCGGCCAGGCGTACCAGATGCAGAAGATCATGCTCTACGTGCTGCCGCTGGGCTTCATCTTCTCGGGTGTGTTCTTCCCGCTCGGCGTCGTCGTCTACTGGTTCATCTCGAACCTGTGGACCATGGGCCAGCAGTTCCTCGTCATCCGTGAGATGCCGACGCCCGGATCCGAGGCCGCGAAGGCTCGCGAAGAGCGTCTCGCCCGCAAGGGCAAGGCGATCGACTCGTCCGGCAAGGTCGT
The DNA here is from genome assembly GCF_903645325.1 of Microbacterium tenebrionis. Taxonomy (GTDB): domain Bacteria; phylum Actinomycetota; class Actinomycetes; order Actinomycetales; family Microbacteriaceae; genus Microbacterium; species Microbacterium tenebrionis. The sequence continues at coordinate 40,415 of NZ_CAHJXQ010000008.1, read as the reverse complement.
TCCGATGGCGGTCTACGAGGCCGAGCAGCAGCGTCTGCTGGACGAGGCCGAGAAGGCCAAGCAGGCCGCTCCCAAGCGCGAGCAGCCGATGAGCAAGAAGCGGGCCAAGAAGAAGGGGTCGAACTGATGACCGCGGACAACGTCGCCGAGTGCACCGAACCGACGCTGGAGCAGTTGGAGAACGAGGGCGATGTCGCCGCGGACTTCATCGAGGCGCTGCTCGACATCGCCGACATCGATGGGGATCTGAACCTCGACGTCCGGCAGGGTCGGGCATACGTGTCGGTCGAGTCGGAGGAGGACAGCATCTCAGTGCTGTCCGAGCCGGAAACCGTGCAGGCACTGCAGGAGATCACCCGCCTTGCTGTCCAGAGCAAGACGGGCGCGTTCTCGCGTCTCATCCTCGACATCGGCGGATCGCGGGATGCGCGTCGTCGTCAGCTCGAGAAGCTGGTGGACGCCGCAGTCGCGAAGCTCGACGAGGGTGCATCGCAGGCGTCACTGCCGTCGATGTCGAGCTATGAGCGCAAGCTCGTGCACGACATCGTGGCCGACCGGAACCTCGTCTCAGAGTCGTACGGCGAGGGCGCGGACCGTCACACGGTCATCCGCCGGCGCTGATGTTTCACGTGAAACATCGCGAAGGATGCTGAGATGATTGTCGAGGTTGAGCCCGACGTCGCTGCGTCACTATTCGGTGATCGTATCGAGGTGGCGCGAGCCTTCACAACGAACCTCGCTGCGCAGGGGGAGGAGCGCGGACTGATCGGTCCGCTGGAGCTCCCGCGGCTGTGGACCCGACATGTGCTGAACAGTGCCATCGCCGCACCGCTCTTCCACGGTTCGGCTGCGGACGTCGGTTCCGGCGCCGGACTGCCCGGCCTCGTGCTGGCGATCGCCCGGCCGGATGTGTCGTGGACGCTGATCGAGCCCATGGAGCGTCGCGTCGCATGGCTGTCGGAGCAGGTGTCGGAGCTGGGCCTCTCGAATGCGACGGTGCTCCGAGCTCGTGCGGAGGACGTGCCGGCGGGTCAGTTCGACGTGGTCACCGCTCGTGCCGTCAGTGCACTGCGCACTCTGTTGCCCTGGACTGCCCCACTGGTGCGCGACGGCGGCGAGCTCGTACTGCTCAAGGGTCAGAATGCGGAGGCCGAGATCGATGCCGCCGCCAAGCCGCTGAAGAAGTTCAAGGTGTCTGACGTTCGGGTCGAGGTTCTGGGTGAGGGAGTGCTCGCCGAGACGACTCGGGTCGTGCGGGGGACCGTTCGGGGCTGAGCGTGAATGGGCCGGTGTTTCACGTGAAACATCGTGGTCCACTGGGATCGTTTCGACGCGGTCGCGCCTCGCTCAACCCGCTTCGACTTGCTGCGCTCACTCAACGACCCGATAAGCACGAACCTCTCTTCTCGCTCCGTTGATCGACGGGACGCTGCTTGCTGGGCGTTGAGCGGAGGGCGGAGCCCGTCGTTGAAGCTGTCTGGGTAGAGGATGTTTCACGTGAAACATCGAAACCTGCTGCTGGCAAGGTTTCGGCTCGGCTGCGCCTCGCTCAACGACCCGCGATACACGCGACGAAGAGCCGTGCGGCGCGTTGATCGGACCGGAGCCCGGACGGTGGATACCGGGTAGCGGACGGCGGAGCCTGCAGTCGACGCCGGGCGCGCATGGTCATGTTTCACGTGAAACATCCTGCGCTTGGAGCGTGCGTGCTTCGGCTCGGCGGCGCTGCGATCAACGCGCCTCCTCTCTTCGCTCGCTCAACGACGCGATGGGAACTCTGGGCGGCGACACTTGCGGGTCGTTGAGGGAGCGGTCGCAGGCCGCGAAGGCGAAACGGGGTGAGCGGAGGGCGAGGCCCGGAGTCGAAGCCGCACCAGCACGTCATGTTTCACGTGAAACATGACCGCGGATGCCCTGCGACTTCGGCGGATGCAGAACGGCAAGTAGAGTGGAACGCGGCCATCGAGAGGAGTGGATGTTTCACGTGAAACAGTCCGAAAAGACATCGCCGAACGAGGCTTTCGGGGTGGATACGCCCCTGGCACGCGAAATCGCCGACCTGAGCGCCCGCCGACGCAATCTGGAGGACGTGGATCTCCACTTCACCGGCTCGACCCGCGTCCTCACCGTGTCGAACCAGAAAGGCGGCGTCGGCAAGACGACCACCGCCGTCAACATCGCATCCGCGCTGGCATCCTTCGGTGCGAAGGTCCTCGTGATCGACCTGGATCCGCAGGGAAACGCATCCACGGCCCTCGGGGTTCCGCACAACGCCGAGACCGCGAGCATCTATGACGTCCTCATCGACGACGTTTCGCTCGCCGACGTGGTTCAATCGAGCCCGGAGTCCGAGACGCTGTTCTGCGCGCCCAGCACGATCCACCTCGCCGGCGCCGAAATCGAGCTGGTGTCGCAGGTAGCCCGTGAACACCGACTGCGCCGCGCGCTCGACCAGTACGTCGCCGACAACCCGGTCGATTTCGTCATCATCGACTGCCCGCCGTCGCTCGGTCTTCTCACGATCAACGCCTTCACGGCGGCATCCGAGGTGTTCATCCCCATCCAGTGCGAGTACTACGCGCTCGAAGGGCTCAGCCAACTGCTCGGCAGCATCCAGATGATTCAGAAGCACCTCAACCCCGGGCTTCACCTCTCGACGATCCTGCTCACGATGTACGACGGACGCACCCGTCTCGCGCAGCAGGTGGCCGATGAGGTCCGCAATCACTTCCCGGAGCAGGTGCTGAACACGGTCATCCCGCGTTCGGTGCGTGTGTCCGAGGCCCCCAGCTTCGGCCAGACGGTCATTGCGTACGACGGGAACTCCGCCGGCGCGATCGCGTACCGCGAGGCCGCTGTCGAGATCGTGTCGAAGAGTCAGACGACACAGAGCAAGGAGAACTGATGGCGAAGCGCACTGGACTGGGCCGGGGGATCGGAGCCCTCATCCCGACGGCAGATCAGACGACCCAGCGCCCGGTGGACGTGTTCTTCCCGGGTGCGCCGATCCAGGTCGCACCCGAGAAGCCCGAGCCGCAGGTAGATGAAGCTGCTGAGCCGGAGCTCGAATCCGTCCCCGGCATCCACCTGATCCAGGTCGATCCGATGAAGATCGTCCCCAACCCGCGTCAGCCGCGCACGCACTTCGACCCGCAGGACCTGGCCGAGCTCGTCCACAGCGTCCGCGAGTTCGGGGTGCTGCAGCCGGTCATCGTCCGCCGCAACGGCGACGGCGACTACGAGCTCATCATGGGGGAGCGGCGCACCCGTGCTGCACGCGAGGCGGGCCTCGACGCCATTCCGGCGATCGTCCGCGACACCGCCGACGAGGATCTCCTCCGCGACGCACTGCTCGAGAACCTGCACCGCTCCGAGCTGAACCCGCTCGAAGAGGCATCCGCCTACCAGCAGCTCCTCGAGGACTTCGGCATCACGCAGGAGGAGCTCGCCACGCGCATCGGCCGCTCCCGCCCGCAGATCAGCAACACGATCCGCCTGCTCCGTCTGCCCGTGCCCGTTCAACAGCGCGTCGCCGCCGGCGTCCTCTCCGCCGGCCACGCGCGCGCCCTGCTCTCCCTCGACGATCCCGAGCAGATGCAACGGCTCGCCGACAAAGTCGTCAATGAGGACCTCTCCGTCCGCGCGACGGAAGAGGCCACCAAAGCGCTCCCGGCATCCGGCGCGAAGAAGGTGAAGCCGCAGGCCGGCGCCCGCCGGGCGTACCTCGATGAGGTGGCAGGCAACCTCGGCGACCGTCTGAACACGCGCGTGAAGATCACTCTCGGTGCACGAAAAGGCCAGGTCGCGATTGAATTCGCCTCGATTCAGGACCTGAATCGCATCCTCGCCGAATTGGGCGAGGAGCAGTACGGATCCTGAGGCTCGTCGCGATCCTCCCGCCGCCGCATCCCTCGCGCTCGTAGAGTGGGGAGTGAGTGGGGAGAGATACATGTCTCAGAACAAGGGCACATCAGGGCGCTTCAGCGCGCGTGTGATCGGCATCAGCATCGCGGCCGCGCTCGGCGGCTTCCTGTTCGGATTCGACACGGCCGTCATCAACGGCGCCGTGGATGCGCTGGCCGGGGCCTTCGACCTCGGCCCGGGGCTGCAGGGCTTCGCCGTGTCGTCGGCGCTCCTCGGCTGCGCCGTCGGAGCATGGTTCGCGGGCAGCCTCGCGAACAGGCTCGGCCGCATCCCGGTCATGGTGATCGCCGCGACCATGTTCCTCGTGTCGGCGATCGGTTCCGGACTCGCCTTCGGCGTCATCGACCTCATCGTGTGGCGCGTGATCGGCGGACTCGGCGTCGGTGCGGCATCCGTCATCGCCCCCGCCTACATCGCCGAGGTCTCACCGGCCAAGGTGCGCGGGCGCCTCGGGTCGCTGCAGCAGCTCGCGATCGTGACCGGTATCTTCACCGCCCTGCTGTCGAACGCGCTGCTCGCGAACATCGCCGGGTCCGCGGCGAACGTGCTGTGGCTGGGCATCGACGCGTGGCGCTGGATGTTCATGGTCGAGGCCATCCCCGCCGTCGTCTACGGCCTCATGGCGCTCAAGCTCCCGGAGTCCCCGCGTTTCCTCGTCGCCAGAGGCAAGGTGGACAAGGCCTCGCAGGTGCTGTTCGACTTCACGGGCGAGACCGATGTGAATCTCAAGATCCAGGAGATCGAGGAGAGTCTCGGCGACGAGAAGAACGAGTCCCTGAAGGACCTGCGCGGCGAAAGGTTCGGGCTGAAGCCGATCGTGTGGGTCGGCATCCTGCTCAGCGTCTTCCAGCAGTTCGTCGGCATCAACGTCATCTTCTACTACTCGACGACGCTGTGGCTCTCCGTGGGCTTCGATGAGTCGAGCGCTCTCATGACGTCGGTCATCACGTCGATCACGAACATCGTCGTCACGATCATCGCGATCGTTCTCGTGGACCGGGTCGGCCGGCGACCGATGCTGCTGATCGGATCGGTCGGTATGGCGGTGACCCTCGGCATGATGGCCGTCGCCTTCTCGTTCGGGACGCTTCAGGACGGCGCCGTCACCCTCCCTGAACCGTGGTCGCTCATCGCGCTGATCTGCGCCAACGGGTTCGTGGTTTTCTTCGGCGCGACCTGGGGGCCGCTGGTGTGGGTGCTGCTGGGGGAGATGTTCCCCAACAAGATCCGTGCGGGCGCCCTCGCCGTCGCAGCCGCTGCCCAGTGGATCGCGAACTTCTTCATCTCGACGACCTTCCCGGCCTTCGCCGAGATCGGGCTGACCTTCGCCTACGGCTTCTACGCCTTCTTCGCCGTCGTGTCGTTCTTCTTCGTGTACTTCCAGGTGCCGGAGACGAAGGGCAAGGAGCTGGAGACGATGACGGATGTCGTGAACCTCCCGCGCCGTGGGGGCAGAAAGCGCGCGTAGGCTTGAGGTATGTCTGAAGCCGTCCCCCGCCGCGCGAGTCTCGAAGTGCTGCGCGCAGAGGCGTCGGACGAACTGGCCGTCCTCATTCAGGAGCGGCTGCTCAGCGGCGAGGACCCCTGGGACTTCATGGAGGACCTCCCGAGCGTCGACGAGCTCGTCGTCTACCTGCTGCGCGCCGACAACATCGCCGCGAACGACGGTGTGCGGCCCAACGCGGCCAGGAACTACCGCGTGATGCGCCAGATCGCGCTGGAGTACCCCGAGCTCACGCCCGCCGTGTGGGGGCTCCTCGGCGAGGGGCCCCGCTACCGCCGGTGGGATGCCAGGGTGGCCGACGCCTCCTGACGCTGGTCGCGGCGCGTCCTGACACCGCCACGACTGACCCGCAGACGCAGAGAAGGCGCGGACCGCACGGTCCGCGCCTTCTTCGTTCGTCCGGGGATCAGCCGATGAAAGCGGCGAGATCCTGCTCGAGAGCGGGCTTCGGCTTGGCGCCGATGATGGTCGTCTTGACGTCGCCGCCCTGGAAGACCTTCATCGCCGGGATCGACGTGATCTGGTACTTCATGGCCAGCTCGGGGTTCTCGTCGACGTTGAGCTTCATGATGGTGATCTTGTCGGGGTGCTCGGCCTGGATCTGGTCCAGGACAGGGGCGACCATGCGACACGGTCCGCACCACTCGGCCCAGAAGTCCACGAGGACGGGGCCCTCGGCCTGCAGGACGTCCTGCTCGAACGTCGCCTGGCTCGTTACCTTGGCAGTCATCTGCTTATCTCCTTGATCGAAGGTCACCTGCTGCAACAGCAGCGGTGTCGAAACTGTTCCCTACGCGATGATCGCGGCCGCTTCGGCGGCCGGGACCTCGACCGAGGCATCCTCGAGATCCGCGAGGAAGTTCTCGGCGTCCAGCGCCGCGACCGCTCCCGACCCGGCGGCCGTGATGGCCTGACGGTACGTCGGGTCGATGACGTCGCCGGCGGCGAAGACGCCGGGAACGGACGTGCGAGACGAGCGCCCGTCGACCCAGATCGTGCCCTCCGGAGTCAGATCGAGCTTGTCGTGCACGAGGTGGGTGCGCGGGTCGTTTCCGATGGCGATGAACAGGCCGTCCAAGGCCAGCTCGCGCGACGAGCCGTCGACCGTGTCGCGCAGGGTCACGCCGGTGAGGGCATCGCCACCCTCGATGGAGGTCACCTCGCTGTTCCAGATGAACTCGATCTTCTCGTTCGCGAACGCGCGCTCCTGCATGATCTTGGATGCCCGGAGGGTGTCCTTGCGGTGGATCACGTAGACCTTGTCGGCGAAGCGGGTGAGGAACGTGGCCTCTTCCATCGCGGAGTCGCCGCCGCCGACGACCGCGATCGTCTTCTCACGGAAGAAGAAGCCGTCGCACGTGGCGCACCACGAGACGCCGTAGCCGGAGAGGCGCTCCTCGCCCTCGATGCCGAGCTTGCGGTAAGCGGAGCCGGTCGCGTAGATGACGGTGTGCGCCTCGTGCTCCGCGCCGCTGCCGAGGACGACCTTCTTCACCGGACCGTCCAGCGACAGCGAGGTGACGTCGTCGTAGACGACCTCGGTGCCGAACTTCTCGGCCTGCGCCTGGAACTTCGACATCAGGTCAGGGCCCTGGATGCCGTCGGGGAAGCCGGGGTAGTTCTCGACCTCGGTGGTGTTCATCAGCTCGCCGCCGACCTCGACCGAGCTCGCGATGAGGAGCGGCTCGAGGTTCGCGCGGGCCGCGTAGATCGCGGCGGTGAATCCGGCGGGGCCGGAGCCGATGATGATGACCTTGCGCATGTCCTCTTCCTTCTCGCGTGAAAACGCGTCAGAGTGTGAAACCCATGGTAACCGCGCGGCATTCCCGGTCAGCGTCATGCGTCGGAATCGGCGGCCTTGTCCTTGCGTCGGCGGACGACGGTGCGGATGATGCCCAGCACGAGCAGCAGGCCGATGACGCCGCCCAGGATGCCGAGGCCGATGCCCTCCCATTCGGCGCGCACGGTGACGGTCGCGGTCTGGTCGGTGCCGATGTGCACGCCGGTGGGCGAGACGAGCCCGAAACGCACGTCGAGCACGCCGCTGCCCACCCGGGCCGACACCGGCACCTTGACGCGGGTGTTGCTGGCGGGCTGGGCGACGACCTCGGTGCGCGGTTCGATGTCCAGACGCGCGTCCGACGGCCGCGAGGTCAGCGTGACGTTGACGGGCCACGGCAGGTCGTTGTGCACCCACACCGGCAGGGGGGCGGCCGCGGTGAACAACTGCACGGGGCTCGGCGGCTGCACGCCGACGGCGTTCAGGGTGGCCGTGGTCTCGGTGCGGTGCGTCGCGGTGCCGGGGACGAACTGATTCGCCGAGCCGACGCCGATGAGGCGCAGGATCTCGATGCGCTCGGGGGAGAGCAGCACGAGCGGATCGTCGAGGATGGTCGCGAACGACGTCAGGCGGGCCTCGTCGGCGAGCAGGTTGTCGAGGGCGTCCGCGCGGTCGCGCGAGTCGTCCGAGACGATCGTGGCGGATGCCGGGTCGGAGGCGCGTGCCTCCGACAGCGGCGTGAGGTCGGCGATGGAGGACAGCGCGAGGATAGTCTCGCGCAGTGCGTCGGCCGTCCGCGTCTCGTCGCGATCGAGCCCGACGAGCAGCGACGCCTGCGGGACGAGGCTCAGCCGGGCGATGCCGGAGGTGATGGTCCGCTCACGGTCGGACTCATCGGCCGTCGCGGCCGCTTCGCTGATGACGGCTGAGGCATCGGCATCCGAGACGAGGATCCGATGATCGTCGACCTCGACGTGCGCACCGGACTCGGAGGCGACCGACGTCGAGGGCAGGATCGTGGTGACGTCGGTGTCCAGGTAGCCGTCGAAGGCGGCGAGATCGGCGGTGCGGACATCGCCGAGGGGCCACAGCACGCCGGACTCGGCGCCGCCCAGGGCGGTCAGCTCGGCATCGCTGGGGAGCTCGGGGCCGGATGCCGTCGGCGTGGGGGCGGGGGTCTCGCCGTCAGCCGGCGGCGCTGTGAAGTCGGCGGGGTCGAGGTAGGGGGTCAGCGGCAGTGTCGAGAGCAGCTCGGGCAGTTCGGCACGGGCCTGGACGGTCGCATCCGCGTCGCCGGGCTGCAGGGCGAACCGCTCGTTCGCGAGCGATTCCAGCCGCGCGAGCCACGCCGTGGCATCCGCGGGTGCCGCTGTTCCGAGAGCACGGATCGCCGCGGGGATGAGCGGGTCGACGGCGAGGGCGGCCGAGGTTCCCGCCGCGCCGTCGAGCTGGGCCGTGAGGGCCCCGTCGGGGGCGGTGAGCGCGGTGAGCTCGTCGGCTGAGAGCAGGCCGCCGTCCGCAGGGGTGGCGGTGATCGGCACGACCACGGTCAGCTGCAGGTCGGTGTCGCCGGTGACGACGAGGACGCTGGTGGCTCCGGCGATGCCCGAGATCTTCGGGCCGGAGATCAGTGCGCGCAGGGGGTAGACGCCCTCCGGCAGATCGCCGAGCACAGCCGAGGTCGCGCTGATCGACGTCGATGCGCTCTCGGATGCCGCGACGTCTCCGGACTCCTCGGATCCGATCGACGTGAAGGTCCCGTCGGCGTCGCCGCCGTTGAGCCAGGCGGTGAGGGATGCGGCATCCGCCAGCGGCGTCTTGTTGATCTCGACCGTGACGCGCCCTGCGGCGAGAGCCGCGTCGCTGCCGTTGTCGATCGTGACGGTGGCGGTGACGGGGGCGTCGGGGGCGCCGCGGCCGTGGATGCCGGCGGTCAGCGAGAGCTCGACCGTGCCGGTGTCCTCGGGGGTCTGGGTTTCGGCGGATGCGGATGCCGGGGCGAGTAGCTGCCCTGATGCGACCAGCCCGACGGCGAGGGCCGACGCCAGTACGCCGCGGATGCCGCGGTTCGCGCGCGCGCGTCTGCCGGTTCGGGGGCTGATCAAGTCTCTGGTCTTCCTCGGGGCGCGCAGGAGCGACCCGTGAGTGGTGACCCCGCAATTCTAGGTGTGCGGCTTCGGGGAATCCTGAAGGCGCGTAGAGTGACGGCCGTGTCCGAAGCCCTCCCGCCTGTCCCGGATCCCGCTCTCGCCTCGGCGCTGGCCGCGGATCTGGATGCCGCCGACTTCCGCTCCGAACCGCTCCGGCGTCTGTGGGGAGAGGAGGCCGACGACGCACTCGGCCGGGGAGTCCGCGAGCCTGTCCTGCGGGCGATCACCCGCGACGTCGGCCCGCTGGCGACCGCCGGCCGATTCTTCGTTCTCGGGATGCCCCAGCCGGCGGCCCTGGTCGACGCGGCGTTCGCTCGTGTCGGGGTGGACGGCCTTGTCGCCCTGGGACTTGCCCGCGTCGACGGCGCGGATGCGGTGCCGACCGCGCTGGTGCGCCCGCAGTCCTTCGTGGATGCCGACGGCGTCGGGGAGTGGTGGATCGCCAGCGACCTCGACGAGCTGGCTCTCGGCACGGCGCTGCCGGCCGATCATGTTCTCGGGGTCGGTGGAGCATCGCGGACGCTCGCGGAGCTCGTCGTGCCCGTGCCGGTCGCGCGTGCACTGGACCTGGGGACGGGATGCGGCATCCAGGCGCTGCTCGTCGCCCGGCATGCCGGAGAGGTCGTCGCGACCGACATCTCCGAGCGCGCGCTGGCCTTCGCGGCGCTCAACGCCCGCCTGAACGGCGTGACGAACATCACGTTCCGTCAGGGCAGCATGTTCGAGCCGGTCGCCGGCGAGGCGTTCGACCTGATCGTGTCGAACCCGCCGTTCGTCATCACGCCGCGGGTGGAGGGCGTGACGGCCTACGAGTACCGCGACGGGGGACTGGTGGGGGATGCGCTGGTCGAGGCGTTCGTCCGGTCGGTCCCAGGCCATCTGACCCCCGGCGGCATCGCGCAGCTGCTCGGCAACTGGGAGTCGGTATCTTCGCTCCCTGTGCCGCAGTCTTCGCTCCCTGTGCCGCAGTCTTCGCTCCCTGAGCCTGTCGAAGGGTCGAAGACGACCCCCGGCCTCACCCGCCTGGAGTCCTGGATCGACCCCGCCCTCGACGCCTGGGTGATCGAGCGCGAAGAGCTCACCCCGCTCGCGTACGCCGAGCTGTGGGTCCGCGACGGCGGCACGACGCCACGCGAGGCGACGTTCGGGCGGATGCTGGAGGCGTGGCTCGACGACTTCACCGCCCGCGGGGTGACCGCAGTCGGATTCGGGTACGTGCTGCTGCGTCGTCCTGCCGCACCAGGGGAATCGCTGCACCGCTTCGAGAAGGTGTCGCAGCCGCTCGCGGCGCCCGGCGGTTCGCTCGGTCGGGCGCTGCGGGACGGCCTCGCGGCGCACGATGGGCTGCGCGACGGCGTCCCGCACATGCTCGTGACGGCGCCCGATGTCACCGAGGCGCGGCACTACCTGCCCGGCAACGACGATCCGAGCGTGATCGAGCTGCGGCAGGGCGGCGGTTTCGGTCGCACCGTCGAAGTCGATCCGGCGCTCGCCGGTTTCGTCGGGGCGTGCGACGGCGAGCTGTCGGTCATGCAGATCGTCTCGGCGATCGCCGACCTGTTCGAGGTGCCGCTGGTGGATCTGTGGGCGGACCTCGAGCCGCGCATCCGCGAGCTCGTGCTCGACGGGTTCCTCGTCCCAGCGCCGTGAAGGGGGAATGCCACCGGCATCCATTCGGTTGCATACGACCATGAAGGCTTTCGGATTCCTCTCCTTCGGGCACTACGCGCCCGTGCCCGGTTCGGGCACCCGTACGGCGGCGGACATGCTGCACCAGACGATCGACCTCGCCGTCGGTGCGGATGAGATCGGCGTCAACGGTGCCTACGTCCGCGTGCACCACTTCGCCCGTCAGGCCGCATCGCCCATGCCGCTGCTGGCCGCGATGGCCGCGAAGACCGAGCGCATCGAGGTAGGCACGGGCGTCATCGACATGCGGTACGAGAACCCGCTGCAGTTCGCCGAGGAGGCCGCCGCGCTCGACCTCATCGCGCGCGGACGCATCGCGCTGGGCATCAGCCGCGGATCACCCGAGACCGCGCTGCGCGGCTACGAGGCGTTCGGCTACGTCGGGTCGGAGGATCCGCGCGGCGCCGACCTCGCCCGTGACAAGTTCGAGCTGTTCCTCGAGGCGATCGATGGTGCAGGAGTGGTCCAGGGAGATCCGCAGCAGGTCGGCGAGGGCAGGTACCTGGCGATCGAGCCGCGCTCCGAGACGTTGCGCGACCACATCTGGTGGGGATCCGGATCGCGCGCCACGGCCGAGGAGACCGGCCGCAAGGGTCTGAACCTCATGAGCTCGACGCTGCTGACCGAGGCCACCGGCGCGCAGTTCCATGAGCTGCAGCGCGAGCAGATCGATCTGTATCGCGCGGCGTACAAAGCGGCGGGCCACACCGGGACGCCGCGGGTGTCGGTCAGCCGCAGCATCTTCCCGCTCGTGTCCGATATGGACCGCGCGTACTTCGGGCTGCGCAGCGCCGAGAACGGCGACCAGGTCGGGATCATCGACGGCTTCCGCTCGACGTTCGGCAAGACCTACGCCGCCGAACCCGACGTGCTCATCGATCAGCTGCTCGCCGATGAAGCCGTGATGGCCGCCGACACCCTGATGCTCACGATCCCGAACCAGCTGGGCGTCGACTACAACCTGCACGTGCTGCAGGCGTTCGCCGAACACGTCGCCCCTGCTCTGGGCTGGAAGCCCAACACCGAGGGCCCGGTGCAGGGCGACCCCGCCTGAACTCCTCCCCTGCACAGCTCCTCTCGTGCACAACTTCGGATTTCGGCCCCGACACGCGGGGCCGGACGCCGGATGCCGCGGCGTGTCGCCCGCGGCATCCGAAGCTGCGCACAGGGAACGGGGCGGGGCGGGGCGGCTACTGCGCGGGCTGCTCCAGAGGCACGAGCACCCAGGTGGCGCCGTTCAGCGTGAGCTGGGCATCCTCGGGCCCGGTGTACTGACTGTCGATCACCGTGATCAGGCGAGTGGACGCCTGCAGGTTGGCGGTGAAGCTCTCCAACGCGGCGCGGTCGCCCTGCGCGCTGAGGCTCACCGCGATCGCCACGAGCGTCCCGCTGGACGCGGTGTCCAGCGACACCCCGACCGGCGCGACGTAGGCCTGCGCGGGCTCGAATCGCAGCGCCGTCATGGTGACCCCTGCGCTGCCGGCCGCCGCGTTGATCTGATCGATCAGCGCCTGCTGCGAGCGTGCGGCGGGGATCTCGGCCTGCGTGCTCGCCAACTGCGCCTTGTACTCGTCGAGGTGCGCATCGTCCTCGGCGAGGGCGGTGTTCTTCGCCTGCTGGATCTGGTTCAGCTGCCGCACGCTGTCGGTCTGCGTGTTCGCCGTCGAGATCCGGTCGAGCTGCGGCTGCACGCCGATGAACCAACCACCGATGAGGACCAGGAAGGCCAGCAGGCCGACGACGATGAGGCTGAAGCGGTATCTGGACATGGTGTCATTCCTCCGGGTTCGTCAGATCGTCGGTGGATCCGGCGTCCGCGATCGCGGAGCTCTCGTCGGGAGCGGCTGGTGCCGGCGGTGCGATGACGGAGGATTCGAGTTCGCTGCGGAGCGTCGCGAGGCGGTCCTGGTCAAGGCGCTCGGTGCGTGCCGTGCCGCCCAGGGCCGAGGAGTTCAGCTGGATGACGCCGGTGATGAGGTACCCCTCGTCGTCGCCGGCGACCGCGTCGACGGTCGCGCTCGCATAGCCGGTGAGCTCCTGCAGCCGGTTCAGGAGCGGGGTGGGCGAGTCGAAGACGCTCGCCGTGGCCGTGAAGGTGATCTCGATGACGCCCGGTGAGTCGAGACCGGCGGTGGCGACGGCCGTCGAGGATGCTGCGGCGCCGAGCACGCCCTTGACCGTGATCACCTCGGATGCGAGCGTGACGCCGTCCGGCATGGCGCCGTCGAGCTCGCGCATGATGCGCGACCAGTCCGCCTCGGAGTACAGCGCCGACATCGCGGCGATCTCGTAGTCGCCGAGCAGGGCCCGCACGTTCGCCACCTCGGTGTAGCGGTTCTGCTCGACGATCAGCTGGGCGCTGAGCGCCTGCTCCTTCGCGAGTGTCTGCTCGGAGCCGTTCGCGAGGAACGACGCGGCGAGGCTCCCGGCCGCCACGACGACGGCCAGGCCCACAAGACCCGCCATCAGACCGCGGATGCGCGCGTTCTCGGTGCGCCGCACCTCGATGATCGGCGGGATCAGGTCGACTCTGGCGACGGATGCCACGTTCGCAGAGCCGCGGCGCGGCGCAGGTGTCTTGGTCGTCTTCATCACTTCTCTCCCACCGTGACGCCCAGCGGCGCGGCCAGTTCGAGCGCCCAGTTCTCGACGCCGGACGCCCGCACCTTGCTGCTCATCGAGAACGCCGCGAGCGGGTCTCCGTGCACGGTCGGCACGCCGAGGGCCCGCGTGAGCACCGGCGCGAGGCCCATCAGCCGGCTGCCGCCGCCGGTGAGCAAGACCTGGGCGATGGGCCGCTCGGGGTGCGCGCCGGCGTAGAAGTTCAGGGTGTTGCGGATGCTGTCGATCAGCGCCGCCACGTTCTCGCGGAGCACCGTCTCGGCCTCGATGTCGTGGGCGCTGGTGGCGCCGCCCTGCAGGCCGCGGTTGATCTTGTCGATCTCGGCCTCGGCGAAGGGGATGCTCAGGGCGCGCTCGATCGCGTGCGTGACGTCGTCGCCGCCGCTGGGCACCATGCGCACGAACTCGGGCATCGACCCGGTCGCGATGACGACGGTGGTGCTGGCGGCGCCGATGTTGATGATCGCCTGCGTGCCGCTGTTCGCGTTCGAGAGCGTGCGCAGCAGCGAGAAGCCCGAGAAGTCGACGGCGTCGATGGGCCGGCCGGCCTTCTCGATGGCGTTCACGGTGCTCTCGAGGCTGGCGCGGGCGGTGGCCACGAGCAGTCCTTCGTGGCGGGGCTCGTTGTGCTCGGTGACGGCGCGCAGCGGCAGGAAGTCGAGGATCGAGTCGTCGAGGTCGATCGGGATGTGACCTTCGACGGCGAATCGCAGCGCCGACTTGCGCTGAGCGGCGGGCATTGCCGGCAGCGTCATCTCGCGCACGACCACCTTGCGGTTGCCGATGCCGAAGGCGACCTTGTTGGTCGTGAAGCCGGCCGACTTCCACAGCTGCTTGATCGCGGCCGCGCCGCGGCGTTCGTCGGTGATCTCGCCGTCGAAGACCGTGCCCTCGGTGACGCCGACCGCCCCGAAGCGCGTGATCTTGGGGCGGTTCGAGTACGCGCCGTCGACCTGCACCCCTCGCAGACCGCGTCTGCCGATGTCGAGTGCGACTACTCCTGCCATGGGGATCCTCCGTGAGATGTGGATGCTGGGGCGCGGCCGGTCATGCCAGACCCACCGCGGACAGATAGAGGTCGGCGATCGCGGCGCCGGCGAACACGCCGGTCCACGCGCCGATGATCATGAACGGCCCGAACGGGACGCCCGACTTGCGGCCGGCCTTCCGGGTCGCGATCAGCACCGCGCCGACGATGCCGCCGATGACGAACGCACTGAACCCGCCGACGATCAGTGCGGCCACCCGCCAGCCCAGCGTCAGGCCGAGCGCGCCGGCGAGCTTCACATCGCCCCAGCCCATGCCGTCGCGCCACCCGAGCGCGAGCAGCAGGTACAGGCCCCCGAGGGCGACCAGACCCACGCCGGCAGAGATGAGACGCGCCGGCTCGCCGGTGAGGGCGGTGGCCAGCACGATGAGCACGGCGCTCACGGCGTACGAGGCGCGTGATCACGTCGGGCGCCGGTGATGGTCGAGATCGATGAGTGCCAGGGCGATGCCGGCCGCCGCCCAGTACAGCAGCAGCGGCAGGATCGCCGCAGGGTAGACCGCGCCGTAGGCACCGGCCACGACGCCGGCGAAGGCCAGCGCGGTGAGCAGTTCGACGGCGGGGTACCGCAGCGAGATGCGCGCACCGCAGCGGCGGCAGCGGCCCCGCAGGATCAGGTACGACAGCATCGGCAGGTTGTCGTACCAGGCGATCGCGTGACCGCAGTGCGGGCAGGCGCTTCCGGGGCGCACGATGCTCATGCCCTGCGGCACGCGCCAGATCACGACGTTGAGGAACGACCCGATGAGCGCGCCGAAGACGGCAGCCACCGGGATCGCGAACCACGCGGGGATCAGCGGATCCGTCATCCGATCTCCTTGTAGTCGCCGAAGGTCGAACCGCTCGTCATGGCCGGGGCGTTCCATTTCTGGGTCGCCGAGCCGTTGCAGGCGATCAGGCGCAGGTGCGACCAGGCGTAACCGGGCTCGGGGACGGCGGCCAGGCACATGCTCGGGTTGCTGGCGAGCTGGAACGTGTAGGCGTTCAGGGCGTTGACGGTGTCCGTGTTGCGGATGAACTTCTGCTGGTTGTTCAGCGAGGAGGCGTTGGTCGGGTTTCTGCAGGCGACGAAGTAGACGTCGGTGTTGCCGCTGCTGAGCGTCCGGGTCGTCAGGCAGTAGTACTTGTTGTCCGCGGCGCGGACGTAGATGGCCTGGGCCGCCGAGCTCTTGGCGGAGCCCGTCGGCTCGGAATAGTTCCACTTGTGGTTCCACCGGAGGTCGTTGCCGGTGCCGGTCGGGTCCTGCTTGCACGGGTAGATGATCATGAAGCTCTTGCTGATCTGCTCGTCGGTCACATCCATGCAGCGGCCGAACTCGCTGAAGTTCACGATCTGCTTCGTGTCGATGCTCGCAGCCCCCGCGCCGACGCTCGGGCTCGGTTCGAAGGAGGCGGTCGAGGTCGTGCGCTCGATCACCGTCGTTCCGCTGATGCCGAGCCAGCGTCCGCCGCGGCTCGTGTTCGCCTCGTTCTGGCTCACCCACGACCCCGGGGGCTCCCAGCTCCACAGCTGGTTGCCGTGAGCGGCCTTGTTGGTGGCGGCGCACGCCCGCAGCGTCGCATTGACCTGGTTCGTGCTGGTGCCCCACTGACGTCCCGTGATGCACAGCACCGTGGCCGACTTGACGGTCGAGGCGAGCTTGAGCTTGTAGTCGGTGTCGTACACCCACATGCTCAGGGTGTTGTCGGTGCACTGCGCGATCGGCACGACGTTGATCGTGCTTCCCGCCGTGGCCGACGTCGCCTTCAGGCACCTGGTGCGGTCGGTGTTGCGGATCAGCCCGCCGGGGATGTTCACGGTGGTCGTGGTGAACGTGTACAGGGCCGTGATGGTTCGGGTGCCGCCACTCGCGGCGGAGTCGCTGCCCTGCGAGACGATCCGCACGTACTTCGGCTGCTTGGTGAGGTCCGCCGACAGCGGGTACGGCAGCGCGTTGGCGGCGAGCCACGCGTCGCTGCGCGCAGTCGGGTCGAGCTGGTAGTACTTCAGGGTGACGCTGTAGCCGAGGGTGCTGCCGGCGACGCCGTCGACGGTGCCGGTGAGGGTGGACGGGAGCTTGGTCGGGTCGCCGTAGGTGACGGCCGACGGCCCGACGCCGACGGTCTTCGTGTTCGAGCGCAGCACCGAGAGGGTCGATTGGATGCCGGCTTGAGCGGCGTAGCCGGTGCGGGTGTTCTTCTGCGCGAGCTGGGCGGCCTGCGCCTGCGAGAGCAGCACCGTGAGCAGCACGAGCATGACACCGCCGGCGAAGACCGAGAAGATGACGGTCATGAGCAGGGCTGAGCCGCGCTCGCCATCGTGAGCGGAGCGGGTGGATGCCGGGCGGGCGAGTCCGCGGAATCTGATCACGGTCGGTACCCCGTTCCTGCGCACACCGGGTTGGCGCTCTGCCCATTCGTGCCCACCGCGTTGGAGATCGAATCGAAGGAGCTGTTCTTGGCGTAGATCGTCGTGGTGGTCTCGGTGCCTGCGGAGTCGGAGGTGCCGGCGATCACGTGCACGGTGAGGCCCTGGTAGTTGCTGATGCCGCCGGCCGCGGCGACGACGCTGAACGGGTAGGTCGTGGTCGCGGCGCCGCGCACGTCGCGGAGGATCACGCCCCAGGTTCCGGTGGCGGGCGATGCGGAGGCCTTCCAGGTGCGCAGCGCCACCGTGCCGTCGTCGCTGTTGTATCGCAGCTGCGAGCACGTCTCGACACCGGAGGATGCCGAGACGGCACTGGTGCGCCATTCCACGTAGGCGCGGTGGCCGACGGTGCCGGGGCGGTTGATGGCGTCGGCGTAGCGGACGGATCGCTCGAGGCGCTGCAGCGAGATGCCGATCGCGCTGGAGGTCTGCGCGTCGGTGCGCGCGTCGTTGGTCGCACGCGAGACGGCGACGATGCCGCCGATGAACATGGCCAGGAAGATCGAGAAGATGCCCATCGCGATGATGAGTTCGATGAGGCTGTAGCCGCGCTCGTGCTCGCGCTCGTAGCCGCGCTCGTGCTCGCGCTCGTATTCGCGGTCGTGTTCGCGCCGGGTCACTCGGTCCGCCACTTCAGGTCTCCCCTCGTGTCGAACAGGCCGGAGGCGGTGTAGCGGCAGGTGCCGTCGCCGTCGCAGGCGCCGGGGTAGGTCACGACGACGATCACCCGGATCATCTGGCTGCGGCCGGCAGCCAGGGTCGATTCGGCCCCGGGGTCGTTCGATGCGCCCGAGATCCTCGTGCACGCGCCGCCGGCGACGGGCTGGTAGCAGGTGCCGATGAGCACGGTGGAGGCGTAGGCCGATCCGCTGCGCGTGGTGGTCTGCTGGATCGGGATGGCCGGCGTTCCGCTGGAGACGGTCGGCCAGGCCGGGTAGCTCTGGGCGAGACCGGGAACGCCGGATGCCGCACTCCACGCCGTCTTCACGGCGGTCTCGCTGCGGCCGGCGACGAGAGTGGCGAGCTGGGCGTTCGAGGTCGTCAGGCGCTGCACCTCGTCCATGCGCTGGGTGGCGACCGTGACGGCGACCTGGGTGCGCTGCTGCTGGGCCGCCAGGCGCAGGCTCTGCATCGCGAAGGCGCCGAGGGCGACGGCGACGCCCAGCAGCAGGGCGACGGCGATGATGACCTCGATGAGGGTGAAGCCCTCGTCGTGCTTCGGTCGGGTGCGCACGGGCGTCCTCCTCTCGGCGCCGGGATGGGAATCGGTTGTGCCTGCACGCTGGGGGCGTGCAGGCACAACCGATGGGGGGTTGCGTGGGTTACGGGGTCGGCCACTTACCAGCGCCGTCCGCGCTCTTGTAGACGTAGCTCTCGGTGACGTTGTCGTTCTTTCCAGTGATCGTGTAGGCCTGCGTGGTCGAGTCGAAGGTGATCGCGATCGTGTTGTCCGGCGAGACGGTGCCCTTGACGGTGCCGACGGTGTACGAGTTCTTCGTGGCTGTGACATCGGTGAGCCCGTTGACCTTACCGTTGTTCGCCGTCGTGGCCTGCTCGACGACGAGGACGGCATTGGCGACGTCGGTCTCGACCGAGGCCTTCCACGCGCCGGTGCGCATGTTCAGGAAGATCGGGATGGCGACGGCGGCCAGGATTCCGATGATGATGACGACGACGAGGAGCTCGATCAGGGTGAAGCCCTTCTCGCCCTTCTCCTTCTTCGCGAGGGTCTCAGCGACCAGCTTGTTCATGGTGATTCCGTTCTTCTTTGTGCAATGACTATGTGCCGGCTGGGATAGACGACAGTCGAAAAATAGCGGGCCATTCAGGCGGATCACAAGAACTGAGAATCCCGGGCGTGTCGCAAAAATCCCTGGTCAGAAGGCATATTTTTGGGTCGAGATTGAACGCGATGACCTCGTGTGCTTTTCACCGTCGGTGACGGCGTCCACGCAGCGGATTCGCGTTCGGAACGACGCGGCAACTGGGTCCGATGCCGGTCGTGTTGTGAGCAGTTTTGGTTGTGAGCAGTTTTGGCTGTGAGCAGTTTTTCTTCTGGGTCGGGTATTCGGAATGGGAACAGGGACTACGGGGATTACAGGGACTGGATGTTCTGGAAGATCATGAACATGGGCAGGTACAGGGCGACGATCATGTAGCCGAGCAGACCGCCCATGAACACGATCATCAGCGGCTCGAGCATGGCGGTCAGGCCCGCGCTCATGGTCTCGACCTCGTCGTCGTAGAAGTCGGCAGTCTTCGAGAGCATGGTGTCGATCGACCCCGACTCCTCGCCGATCGCGACCATCTGCACGAGCATCTCGGGAAAGACGTCCGTTGCGGCCAGCGCCTCGGCGATCGGCCGGCCCTGGCGTACGGCATCCTGAACGCTGGTGAGCGCCTGGTTGATGACGTAGTTGTCGCTGGTCGCCCCCACGATCGCCAGCGACTGCAGGATCGGCACACCCGAGGCGAGCATGGTGGCGAAGTTGCGGGTGAAGCGCGTCAGCGCGATCTTCGAGTTGAGCTTGCCGAACACCGGTATCTTCAGCTTGACGGGGTCGACGACCCGGCGCACGGCATCCGTGTTCTTGCTGCGCCCCCACCAGATCAGGAACGCGACGACCACGACGATCGTCACCGGGGCGATGATCGGCATGGCCTTAGAAAGGTCGACCAGGCCCTGCGTCGGTCCTGGCAGCGCTCCGCCCAGATCGGCGAACATCTTCTCGAACACCGGGACGATGAAGATGAGCATCGCCGCCACGGCGAGCACCGCGACGATCAGCACGACGATCGGGTACGTCAGGGCCGACTTCACCTTGCCGCGCAGCTTGCTCTCGGCCTCGAAGTTGTCGGCGACCATGACGAGCGACCGGTCGAGGAATCCGCCGGTCTCGCCCGCGCGCACCAGGTGCACCATGATGGGCGGGATCACCAGGGGGAACTCCTCCAGCGCGACCGACAGCGCCGTGCCGCCCTCGACCTTCGCGGCGATCTGCTCGACCGTGCGCCGCAGCATCGGGTTGTCGATCTGGCCCTGCACGATCCCCAGGGTGCGCAGGATCGAGACCCCCGCGTTCACCATGGTCGCCATCTGGCGGGTGAGGACGGCGAGGTCCTTGAGCGACGGACGCTTCTCGAGCCCGGGGATCGAGATCTCCTGCTGGAGCCCGGTGCCGGCGCCCTTCGCGGTGAGCTTCTCGGGCATGACCCCGCTCGCGCGCAGCTGCTGGATCGCACTCGCCTCGGACGCTGCATCCACCACGCCCTTGACCTTGTTGCCGCCGGCATCCGTTCCGCGGTACGCCCACTGCGGGGTCTTCGCACTCGTCGCCATGATCAGTCACCGCCTCCCCGGCCGCCCACGCTCTGGCGGGTGCCCTCGGGGGTCAGGTCGCCGGCGGCGCCCGCGGTGATGCCGCGCCGCCCGACCAGCTGCTCGAACTCTGTGACGTCCTGCGCGAGCTCCTGCGCCGCCGCGTACTCGATCTCGCCCGCGCGCACGAGGCGGGCGAGATCCTGATCGAGCGTGTGCATGCCGATGTCGTTGCCGGCCTGCAGCGCGGTGCGCAGCTGGTGCGTCTTGCCGGCGCGGATCAGGCTCTG
The DNA here is from genome assembly GCF_903645325.1 of Microbacterium tenebrionis. GTDB lineage: Bacteria > Actinomycetota > Actinomycetes > Actinomycetales > Microbacteriaceae > Microbacterium > Microbacterium tenebrionis. The sequence continues at coordinate 19,682 of NZ_CAHJXQ010000008.1, read as the reverse complement.
GATCGCCGGGGTCGTGAACATGACCTCCGTCGCCACCGCTCGGCCCCGGCCGCCGGCGCGCGGGATCAGCGTCTGCACGACCACGGCGCGCAGGGTGGCCGCCAGCTGCGTGCGCACCTGGGCCTGCTGGTGCGAGGGGTAGACGTCGATGATGCGGTCGATCGTCTGGCCGGCATCCTGCGTGTGCAGGGTCGCGAAGACGAGGTGACCGGTCTCAGCCGCCGTCAGTGCCGTCGAAATGGTCTCGAGGTCGCGCATCTCGCCGACGAGGATGATGTCGGGGTCCTGACGCAGCGCGTGCTTGAGGGCATCCGAGAAGCTGTGGGTGTCGGCGCCGATCTCGCGCTGGTTGATGATGCCGCGCTTGTGGTGGTGCAGGAACTCGATCGGGTCCTCGACGGTGATGATGTGCGAGGCGCGCGTGGAGTTCGCGCGGTCGATGATCGCAGCGAGCGTGGTCGACTTGCCGGAGCCGGTCGGCCCGCAGACCAGCACGAGGCCGCGCGGCAGGTTGGCGAGGGCGACGAGCTCGCGCGGCAGGCCCAGCTGCGAGACCGACTTGATCTCGGTGGGGATGATGCGCAGCGCCGCGCCGATGCCCCGCTGGTCGCGGAAGACGTTCACGCGGAAGCGGGCGATGTCGCCGACGGCCCACGCCAGGTCGAGCTCGAGGTCGCGGGCGAACGCCGTCATCATCGTCTCGGGCACGAAGCCGCGGATGACGCGCTCGGTGCGCTCGCGGTCCCACACCGACGTGTCGGTCACGGTCTTCAACTGGCCGTCCAGGCGCACGACAGGAGTCGACTCGGCCACGATGTGCAGGTCGGATGCGCCGAGATCGAGGATCGCTGTCACGGCCGCGACGAACTCCGGGTCGACCTCGGGATTCTCGGCGATCATCGCCTGTTCGATCTCGGTGGCGCGGCTGGGTCGCGTCGGACGGGTCGAGCGCTCGCTGAAGTCGGGCAGGCCCGGTGCCAGTTCGGCGTCGACTGCGGCGTCCAGCGCCCTGGTCGGAGCGGCGGCGATCGCGTGGGCGGTGTCGAGGATGCTCGGGGGCGCTGGCGCCGCTGCGGTCGGTGCGTCGGCAGCGGGGTTCGTCGGCGCCGGGGCCGCCGCAGGCGGGGTCTGCGCGCCGGGCAGGGTGACTCCGGGGATGCCGGTGAGGAAGGAGTGCAGCTCGGTGTCGGCCTCGGTGCCGCCGAACAGCGCATCGAAGCGGGAGACGCCCGGTGGGAAGGCGGGCTCGTTCTCGGTCGTCACTGACGGACCTTTCGTGATCTGGGGAAGGGGTGCGCCTGGGGAGCGCACCTGGGGGTGAGCAGGAAGTGGGAGGTGAGCAGGAAGTGGGAAGCGGGTGGGTCAGACGGTGACGCGGAGGATCTCGTCGACCGAGGTGAGGCCGAGCAGCACCTTCGCCCAGCCGTCCTGACGGAGCCGGGTCATGCCCTGGCTCGTGGCGTACTCGGCGATCCGGGCGGTGGGGGCGTTGGCGACCGCCATCCGCTCGACCTCGTCGTCGACGGCCATGACCTCGTGCACGGCGATCCGGCCCCGGTAGCCGGTGTTCGAGCACTGCGAGCAGCCCTTGGGACGGTGGATCATCGGCGGATCCTGCAGCATCTCGGGCGGTGCGCCCACGATGCGCAGCTCGGTCTCGGTCGCCGGCGACGACGTCTTGCACCGCTCGCACAGCCGGCGGGCCAGACGCTGGGCGACGACCGAGTCGAGGGCAGAGCCGACGAGGAACGGCTCGACGCCCATCTCGATCAGTCGGGTGACCGAGCTCGGGGCGTCGTTGGTGTGCAGCGTCGAGAGCACGAGGTGTCCGGTCAGCGACGCTTCGATCGCGATCTTCGCGGTCTCCTCATCGCGGATCTCGCCGAGCAGGATCACATCCGGGTCCGAGCGCAGGATCGAGCGCAGGGCGGCGGAGAACGTCAGCCCCGCACGGTTGTTGACCTGAACCTGGTTGATCCCCGGCATCCGGTACTCGACGGGATCCTCGACCGTGATGACGTTGACCGTCGGCTTCGCGATCGCCGCGAGCGTGGTGTACAGCGTGGTCGACTTGCCGGATCCGGTGGGGCCGGTGACGAGCATCATCCCGTACGGTTTGGTGAAGCTGTTGCGGAAGACCTCCATGTTGCGGTCGAGCATGCCGAGATCGCTGAGCTTCAGGCTCGCGACGGGCGAGTCGAGCACACGGGCGACGACCTTCTCGCCCCAGACCGTCGGCAGGGTCGCCACGCGCAGGTCGACCGTGCGGCCGCCGTGCATGATCGAGATGCGGCCGTCCTGCGGCTTGCGGCGCTCGCCGATGTCGAGCTCGGCCATCACCTTCAGACGGCTGATGACGCCGGCGACCATGTTGCGCGGCACGCGCTGCACCTCGGTGAGCACGCCGTCGATGCGGTACCGCACACGCAGATCCTCGCGGCCCGGTTCGATGTGGATGTCGGAGGCGCGGTCCATGACGGCCTGGCTGATGATCAGGTTCACGAAGCGGATGATCGGCGCCTCGTCGTCGCCGGCGGCATCCGCGACGTCCTGCGTCCACACCTCCTTCTCGAGCGGCGAGTCGCTCTCGAAGGCGGAGGTGAGCTCTTCGAGCTCGGAGTCGACGCGGTGATAGCGGTCGATCGCGGCGAGGATCGCCTCGCGCTCGGCGACGACGGGAGCGATCGGCATGCGCACGACCGCGGCGACGTCGTCGAGCACGATGACGTTCTCGGGGTCTGCGACGACGACGACCAGGCGTTCTCCGACGCGCGAGATCGGCAGCACGGCCTGACGGCGGCACATCTGGTCGGGGATGAGGTTCACCACGCCCGGCTCGACGACGAACTCGGTCAGATCGACGTAGGCCAGCCCCAGGCGCTCGGCGAGGGCGACGGCCCGCTCGCGCGGCGTGCGGGTGTCTTCCTCCACCGGTTCGACGACCGCGGCGGGGATCTCGGGTGCCGCAGGGGTAGTGGCCTCACCGGCGGCGCCGTCCGGCGCGACCGGAGCCGCAGTCGGCGCGAAGGTGGAGGCGATGGACATCGCTCGGCGGCGGGCCCGCCGCGAGGTCGGCGCCGGTTCAGCCAGCTGCGCGACGGTGGCATCCTCGGTGAAGAGCTGGTCGGCGGCATCCGTCGCCTGCGCAGCCGGAGCGCTCTGCTGCGCGGGCGCGCTGGGCGTCACGGGCAGGGGGGATTCCGGCGCCAGGGTGTCGACGGCGGTCGCCGTGCCCGCAGCGGCAGAACCTTCGGCGGTGAGCAGCGCGTTCCAGGCGAGGTCGCGGGTGGTCGGGTGCGGCTCCGCTGCCACCGTCAGCTGTCGGCGTGGACTCGGACGCGTGTTCTGAGCCCCACCGGATGCAGCATCCGGACGCTCGCGACGGAATATGGACACGGCTTTCCCCTTGTTCGCCCTGAGTCTGGCTCGCTGACGAAGCGCTGGTCAGCGCCTCGACTGCGATTCGTCTCAGGCGAAACTCGGATAGTGCCTGAAACGATGTCACGGGTCGACAGAGCAAGCCCCGAAAATCAAGCACGATCTCCCCTAATGACTCACTATGGAGCAAAACCGGCCGTCAAGCCAAGCGCTTCTGTGAATTCGCTTGCATAGACGCCGCTTCGCCGCCTCCCGTTCACTCGCCGTCGTCTTCCCCTCCATGTTCGGCCAGACCTACGCCGCGGAACCCGACGTGCTCATCGAGCAGCTCGAGCAGGTCGACGCGGTCATGGCCGCCGCCACCCTGATGCTCACGATCCCGGCCCCCCTCCGTGCACAGCTTCGGATCGTGGGCCCGACACGCCGGGTGGGTGCTGGATGCCGCGGCGTGTCGCCCTCGGCATCCGAAGCTGTGCGCGGACCGCAGCGGGCTGCGCTGGAGCACGGCGCCGCTACGCTTCGAGCATGGGTGTGATGTCCCAGCCGCGTGCACAACTTCGGACGCCCCGTCCGACACGCCGCTCGATGGCCGCATGCCGCGGCGGGTCGCCCACAGCATCCGAAGCTGTGCACGGGGGAACCGGCGATCGTGCGCCCGGTAACCTGGAACCCATGCTGAACATGGCCGAGGGGCTTGCACGCCTGCGCGCGCTCGCCGAGGCACCGGTCGTGTCCGAGGTCGCCTCCGCGTTCCAGGCCGCCGGTTTCGAGCTCGCCGTCGTCGGAGGACCGGTGCGCGACGCGTTGCTCGGCCGCGAGACGAACGACCTCGACTTCACGACGGACGCCTCGCCCGACGAGATCCTGCGCATCGTCACGCCGATCTCCACTGCGCAGTGGGACATCGGCCGCGCGTTCGGGACGATCGGAGCCCGCGTCCAGGGCGAGCAGGTCGAGATCACGACCTACCGCGCCGACAGCTACGACGGCGTGACGCGCAAGCCCACCGTCGAGTTCGGCGACACGATCGACGGCGACCTCGCGCGCCGCGACTTCCGCGTCAATGCCATGGCCCTGCAAGTCGCGTCCCCGGAGTCCGGGCGCGAGATCAAGCTCATCGACCCGACCGGCGGCGTCGAGGATCTCGTCGCCGGCATCCTGCGGACACCTGCGGACCCGACCGTGAGCTTCGGCGACGATCCGCTCCGGATGCTGCGGGCCGCCCGCTTCAGCGCGCAGCTCGGCTTCGACATCGACCCCGCCACGCACGACGCGGTCGCGCAGTTGCGCGAGACGCTGAAGATCGTCAGCCCCGAGCGGGTGCAGGGCGAGCTCGTGCGGCTCATGCAGACGGATGATCCGGTGCGCGGCATCCGCGTCCTCGTCGAGACCGGACTCATCGACGAGTTCCTGCCCGAGATCAGCGCCCTGCGGCTCGAGGTCGACGAGCACCACCACCACAAGGACGTCTACGAGCACTCGCTCACCGTGCTGCAGCAGGCGATCGAGCTCGAGCACTCCCGGCATGCCGGCGAGGCGCCGGACGTCGCGCTGCGCATCGCGGCGCTGTTGCACGACATCGGCAAGCCGCGCACCCGCAAGCTCGAGCCCGGGGGGGCGGTGACCTTCCACCACCACGACGTCGTCGGATCGCGCATGGCGCGCAAGCGCCTGCAGGCGCTGCGCTTCGACGGCGAGACGACGGATGCCGTCGCGAAGCTCATCGAGCTGCACCTGCGGTTCTTCGGGTACGCCGAGGGGGCGTGGACGGATGCCGCCGTCCGCCGTTATGTGCGCGACGCGGGCGATCTGCTCGAGCGCCTGCACATCCTGACCCGGGCCGACGTCACCACGCGCAATCGGCGCAAGGCGGCCCGGCTCGCGAGCGCCTACGACGACATCGAGACGCGCATCTCGGCCCTCGCCGAGCAGGAGGAGCTCGACGCCATGCGGCCGGAGCTCGACGGCAATCAGATCCAGGAGATCCTCGACATCGGCCCCGGCCGGGAGGTCGGCGAGGCCTACCGGTTCCTGCTCGACATCCGCCTCGATGAGGGGATCATCGGGCCGGATGCCGCCGAGCAGCGCCTCCGCGACTGGTGGGCGGCCCGGGCGTAACCCGCAGAGAATTGCTCTGCATGCCGAAAACGGCGTCGTCAGCGGCAGTCTCGCGCGACAGGGCGATTCTCACCGCGGCCACGCTCGCGACGGTGCGCATGTGACGCCGAAGGCGCGCTCACCGGCGTGCTGGATGCTGTCACGGAGTCGTGGGCGAGGACCGCATGATCTCCCGCTCGGAATAGTTGCGACCGAGTTTGGTTGCATCTGCAAGTAACACATCGCAGAGGAGCATCCATGACCGCCATCGTCTCGGACGATTGGGAGCAGCCGGCCCCCGCTGCAGCGCTGTTCCTGCACGGCTACGGATCGAACGAGCGCGACCTCGTCGCCCTGGCATCCGCCCTTCCCGAAGGGATGCCGTGGGCGTCTCTGCGCGCCCCGATCGAGCTCGCCCCTGGCGGCTACGCGTGGTTCCGGATCGTCACACCGGGGCATCCCGACCAGGACGCGTTGGATGCCGCGACCGCCGCGATCTGGTCATGGGCAGATGCCGCACTCCCGACCTCGACGCGAATCGTGCCGATCGGATTCTCGCAGGGCGGCCTCATGGCGACCCAGTTGCTGCGCACGGCGCCGGAGCGCGTGCTCGCCCCGGTCGTCCTCGGCGGATTCGTGGCCGCGGGGGAGCAGAAGGCGGATGCCGTGCTGCGCGCGACACGTCCCGCGATGTTCCTCGGCCGGGGCGAGCAGGACAGGGTCATCGCGTCCGATGCGGTGGTCCGGACCGACGCGTGGGCGCCCGAGCACACCGAGCTCGAGGATCGCCGATACCCCGGACTCGGCCACGGGATCGACGCCCGTGAACTCGCCGACGTGCAGGCGTTCCTCGCCCGCGAGACGGAGACGGGGTTTCCAGCATGAGACCCCTGTCAGCAACCCCCGTTTCATGCAGCAGACCCCGTCTCGCGACGGCGAGCAGGAGAGACGACACGCGATGACCTCCCCCTTCGAGATCGGCATCTTCACATTCGGTGAGCTCAGCCGCACCGCGGGCGGCGCCTTCACGCCTCCGGCAGCGCGCCTCGAACAGCTCCTGGAGTGGGCGCGCGTCGCCGACCAGGCGGGCCTCGACGTCTTCGGCGTCGGCGAGCATCACCGCCCCGACTTCGCGGTCTCCTCTCCGCAGATGGTGCTCGCCGCCGCGGCGCGCGAGACCGAGCGGATCCGTCTGACGAGCACCGTCACCGTGATCTCCAGCGCCGACCCGGTGCGTCTGCACGAGGAGTTCGCGACCCTCGATCTGCTGAGCGCCGGCCGCGCCGAGATCACCGCCGGTCGCGGAGCCTACGTCGAGTCGTTCCCGCTCTTCGGCCAGGACCTCGCCCGCTACGACGAGTACTTCGACGACCGCCTCGACCTGCTGCTCGCCGCCCGCGAGAACGCCGAGGTCACGTGGTCGGGCACGACGCGCGCTCCGCTTCAGGATGCCGGCGTCCACCCGCGCCCGCTGCAGGAGAAGCTGCCCGTGTGGATCGCGGTCGGCGGCACACCGGCATCCGCTGCACGCGCCGGCACCCTCGGGCTGCCGATGTATCTCGCGATCCTCGGGGCACCGGCGCGGTTCACGGCCCTCGCCGACCTGCACCGGAAGGCTGCGAGCGCGGCCGGGCATCCGGCCCCGAGGCTCGGCGTCACCTCGCACTTCCACGTGGCCGAGACGACGCAGGCCGCCCGTGACGCGTTCTTCCCGCACTACGCGGCGTACTTCGCCGAGAACATGCCCCGCGGCGGACGCCTCGACCGCGACACCTTCGACGCCTGGGCGAACCCCGGCGGCGCCCTGTTCGCCGGCAGCCCGGCCGAGATCGTCGACAAGATCCTGTGGGAGCACGAACTGCTCGGGCATACGCGCTTCCTCGCACAGGTGGGTCTGGGTGGGATCGGCCAGCGCGAGACGCTCCGGTCGATCGAACTGCTCGCCACCGAGGTGCTGCCGAGGTGCGCCGGGCGATCGGGTAGGCGGGACGCGCACCGGGCTGCAGCCGCGAAGATCCGCCGGAGCCCCTGTCCCCACGGCATCCGCCCTCGTACACTGGCCGTAGCTCCGTCACCGACGATCGGAGGCCTCATGCCGTCACCGTGGGCATCGTCACGCGATGCCGGGAGCCCTGCGTCGCGTCTGATCATCGAACGCGCGCACGAGGAGCTCGTCGCGGGCAACGTCGACGACCACCGGCTGGAGCAGGTGCGTCCGCTCGTGCGCGAGTCGTGGGAGCGCGCGTGGCAGCTGCGCGTGCGGGCCGAAGGGCTCCCGACGATCGACCTCGGCGGCGACGAGCTCGAGACCTATCGAAGCGGGCATCCGCTCGCCGGCGTCATGGACATGATCCGCGGGCTGCTGCTCCCCGGCGACCCGACCGACTCCGGGGTCATGGTCGCCGTGGGCGATCACGTCGGGCGGCTGCTGTGGGTGGAGGGCGATCTGCATCAGCGCGTCCTCACCGGCGAGATGGGCTTCATCGAGGGCGCGAACTGGTCGGAGGAGTCGGTCGGCACAGCCGCCCCCGGGCTCGCCATCGCGCTCGGTCAGTCGGTGCAGGTGCACGAGGCCGAGCACTACAACCGGCTCGTGCACCCCTGGTCGTGCACGGCAGCGCCCGTCTTCGACCCCGAGACCCGACGCCTTCTCGGCGTCATCGACGTCACCGGCGGCGCCGAGGCGGCGACGCCCCAGGCGCGCATGCTCGTGGATGCCACCGCCAGGGCCGTCGAGTCCGAACTGCTCGTCTCGCGACTGAAGGCGCGCAGCGCCGAGACTCCGGCCGTCCGGCTGCCGCGTCGCCCCGCCGTCACCCGCGCGATGCTCCGGGTGCTCGGTCGCGACAAGGCGCAGCTCGAGGTCTGCGGTCCCGAGTCGGATTCGGTCATCGCGCTCAGCGCCCGGCACGCAGAGATCCTGCTCATGCTGGCCGTGCACCGCCAGGGGCTCTCCGCCGACCGCCTCACCCAGCTCGTGTACGGCGAGGACGCCTCACCCGACACGCTCCGGCCCGAGGTCGTCCGGCTGCGCAAAGCGCTCGAGCGGCTCTCGCCCGACCTCGCCCCGGAGTCGCGTCCGTACCGGCTGACCGTGCCGCTCGAGACGGATGCGCAGAACGTGCTCTCCCTGCTGGCGCGCGGCGCGCATCGCGTCGCGCTCACCTCGTACCGCGGGCCGGTGCTGCCGGATTCGGCATCCCCCGGGGTCGAGGAGTTCCGCGACGAGGTGCGCGGCGCACTGCGCGAGGCGATGCTGACCGAGGCCAGCGTCGACGTGCTGCTCGCGTACGCCGAGATCCCCGAGGGCGCCGGCGACGTCGAGGCCCTGCGGCTCTGTCTGGAGATGCTGCCGCCGCGTTCGCCTCGCCGCGCCGGGCTCGTCAGCCGCATCGAGCGCCTCGAGCGCGACTGACCGCACCCTGCAACCGGATGCAACGTTGCGCATCTGCGTGCAACGTCCTGCGGCCTACCGTCGACGCAACGATGCAGCACTGAGGCTGCGCGAGCGTCGAAGGAGACAGCATGACCATCGTCGAAGAAACCACGTCCACGGCCTACGCCGCTCCCGGTCAGCCAGGAGCCGTGGCGAACTATCGCCCGCGCTACGGCCACTACATCGGCGGCGAGTTCGTCGAACCCGTCAAGGGCCAGTACTTCGAGAACATCAGCCCCGTCAACGGCAAGCCCTTCACCGAGGTCGGCCGGGGTACCGCCGAAGACATCGATCGCGCCGTCGACACCGCGTGGAAGGCGTTCCAGGGCTGGAAGCGCACGACCCCCGCCGAGCGCAGCGTCATCCTGAACAGGATCGCCGACCGCATCGAGGAGCACCTCGAGGAGATCGCGGTCGCCGAGACGTGGGAGAACGGCAAGCCGGTGCGCGAGACGCTCGCCGCTGACATCCCGCTCGCCGTCGACCACTTCCGCTACTTCGCCGGCGTCCTGCGCGGACAGGAGGGTTCGCTCAGCCAGCTCGACGAGAACACCGTGGCGTACCACTTCCACGAGCCGCTGGGCGTGGTCGGCCAGATCATCCCGTGGAACTTCCCGATCCTCATGGCGACGTGGAAGCTCGCCCCCGCGCTCGCCGCAGGCAACTGCGTCGTGCTCAAGCCCGCCGAGCAGACGCCGGCATCCATCCTGTATCTGTTCGAGATCATCGGCGATCTGCTGCCGGCCGGCGTCGTCAACATCGTCAACGGCTTCGGCATCGAGGCCGGCGCTCCGCTCGCCCAGCACAAGCGCATCCGCAAGATCGCCTTCACCGGCGAGACGACCACCGGCCGGCTGATCATGCAGTACGCCTCGCAGAACCTCATCCCCGTCACGCTCGAGCTCGGAGGCAAGTCCCCGAACGTGTTCTTCGAGGACGTCGCCCGCGAGGACGACCCGTTCTACGACAAGGCGCTCGAGGGCTTCACGATGTTCGCGCTCAACCAGGGCGAGGTGTGCACGTGCCCGTCGCGGGCGCTGATCCAGCGCTCCATCTACGACGGCTTCCTCGCAGACGGCCTGGATCGCGTCGGAAAGATCGTCCAGGGCAATCCGCTCAGCCCCGACACGATGATCGGCGCGCAGGCCTCGAATGACCAGCTCGAGAAGATCCTCAGCTACATCGACATCGGCAAGCAGGGCGGGGCCCGGCTGCTGACGGGCGGCGAGCGGGTCGACCTCGGCGGCGACCTGTCCGAGGGCTTCTATGTCGCGCCGACCGTGTTCGAGGGCACGAACGACATGCGCATCTTCCAGGAGGAGATCTTCGGGCCGGTGCTGTCGGTGACGAGCTTCGAGAACTTCGACGACGCCATCTCGATCGCCAACGACACCCTCTACGGCCTGGGCGCCGGTGTCTGGAGCCGCATCGGCGACACCGCGTACCGCGCCGGACGCGCGATCGAGGCCGGTCGGGTGTGGACCAACACCTACCACCAGTACCCGGCGCATGCCGCGTTCGGCGGGTACAAGCAGTCGGGCATCGGCCGTGAGAACCATCTGAAGATGCTCGACCACTACCAGCAGACCAAGAACCTGCTGGTGTCGTACGCCGAGGGCCCGATGGGCTTCTTCTGAGCTCATGGTCAGCATCGGCACCTACCAGCGGGTGGATCTTACGGATGCCGCCGCCGTGCTGCTGCGCGAACTCACGCAGCAGCACGGCCCGCTGATGTTCCATCAGTCCGGCGGATGCTGCGACGGCTCATCGCCCATGTGCTACCCGGTCGGGATGTTCATCACCGGCCCGAGCGATGTGCTCCTCGGGACGGTGGATGCCGGAACGGATGCCCCGATCGAGGTGTACATGTCGGAACCGCAGTTCGAGTACTGGAAGTACACCCACCTCACCATTGACGTCGTGGAAGGACGCGGCGCCGGGTTCAGCGTCGAGGGCCCGACGGGGAAGAGGTTCCTCATCCGGTCCCGGATGCTGAACGACGCGGAGATGGCGTACTTCGGACTCGCATAGAGATCCGGCGTCGCCGGGGTACGTTGCGGTCTCGTTACGAATCGCGCGCCGGATTCGTGTTGCGTCGCCCCCGCGCGCATTATTGATGGATCGCCGCGTCCGCCCGACGCGGCACCCACCTTCACAGAAGAGGGAGATCCATGTCTCTGCACATCCACAGCCGGGGCCGAGTGAGCCTGGCGATCGGCGCGATCGGCGCCACGAGTCTGATCCTGGCCGGCTGCGCAGCCGGCGGCGGAGGAACGGGCGACGGTGACGGCGGCGGAGGCGGCGGAACGGTCATCGTCGGCACGACCGACAAGGTCACCACCCTCGACCCCGCAGGCTCCTACGACAACGGCTCCCTCGCCGTCCAGACCCAGGTGTTCCCGTACCTGGTCAACACCGACTACAACAGCACCGAGGTCGTGCCCGACCTCGCCGAGTCGGCCGAGTTCACCTCGCCCACCGAGTACACGGTCAAGCTCCCTGCCGACCTGAAGTGGGCCAACGGCAACGACCTGACGTCGGCCGATGTCAAGTTCTCGTTCGACCGCAACCTGAAGATCGCCGACCCGAACGGCGCGTCGAGCCTGCTGTACAACCTCGACAGCGTCGAGACTCCGGACGAGACCACCGTCGTCTTCCACCTGAAGACCGAGAACGACCAGGTGTTCCCGTTCATCCTCACGAGCTTCCCCGGCGCCATCGTCGACGACGAGGTCTTCTCGGCTGACGCACTCACCCCCGACCAGGACATCGTTGACGCGAACGCGTTCGGCGGCCCGTACGCGATCACCTCGTGGGACTTCAACAAGACCGTCGAGTTCGCACCGAACGAGAACTACAAGGGTCTGCTGGATGCCGCCGCCAACGACGGCGTCATCCTCAGCTACTACGCCGAGTCCTCGAACCTGAAGCTCGCCGTTCAGCAGGGCGACGTCGACGTCGCCTACCGCAGCCTGTCGGCCACCGACGTCGAGGACCTCGGCAAGAACGACAAGGTCCAGGTCATCGACGGCCCCGGCGGCGAGATCCGCTACATCGTGTTCAACTTCAACACGCAGCCGTACGGCGCGACGACCGCCGACGCCGACCCGGCCAAGGCACTCGCCGTCCGCCAGGCCGTCGCCGACCTCATCGACCGCGACGCCATCTCCGACCAGGTCTACAAGGGCACCTACACCCCGCTGTACTCCTACGTCCCCGAGGGCTTCGCCGGTGCCACCGAGTCGCTGAAGGGTCTGTACGGCGACGGCAACGGAGCACCGGATGCCGACAAGGCCAAGGCCACGCTCGAGGCAGCCGGCGTCACCACCCCGGTATCGCTGAGCCTGCAGTACAGCCCCGACCACTACGGCCCGTCGTCCGGCGACGAGTACGCGCTGATCAAGTCCCAGCTCGAGGACAGCGGCCTGTTCACCGTCGACCTCAAGTCGACCGAGTGGGTGCAGTACTCCAAGGACCGCACCGCCGACGTCTACCCGGCCTACCAGCTGGGCTGGTTCCCGGACTACTCCGACGCCGACAACTACCTGACGCCGTTCTTCCTCAAGGAGAACTTCCTCGGCAACCACTACGACAACGCCGAGGTCAACGACCTGATCCTGAAGCAGGCCGTCGAGCCGGATGCCGACACCCGCACCGCGGACATCGAGAAGATCCAGGACCTCGTCGCCCAGGACCTGTCGACGGTGCCGTACCTGCAGGGCGCCCAGGTGGCTGTGGCCGGAACGAGTGTGGACGGCGTCATCCTCGACGCTTCGTTCAAGCTCCGGTTCGCTCCGATCACCAACAACTAGCGTGTCTGGCCGTCGGGTGTGCGTGGCAAACGCACACCCGACGGCCGATGCCTGTACTTCGTCATGACGACAGATATCTCCGTCCCCTCCGCGGGCGCGCCCGACGCTCCCGGCTCTCCCGCCGCACGCCGTCGCCGCAGCGGCGGCAACTCGCTCGGGCGCTACATCCTCGTGCGGTTCCTCCTGATGATCCCCACGGTGCTGATCCTCGTCACCCTGGTGTTCTTCCTCATCCGCCTCACCGGCGATCCGATCACGGCCGCCCTCGGCGGCCGGCTTCCCGCCGACCAGCTCGCCGACCGCATCCATGAGGCCGGCTACGATCGTCCGGTTCTCGTGCAGTACTTCGAGTACCTCGGGCAGATCCTCACCTTCAATTTCGGCAACACGATCACCGACAACCAGCCGGTGACCGACGTGCTCATCAACTACGGCGGCGCCACGCTCGAACTGGTCTGCTACGCCCTCGTGATCGCCTTCCTCATCGGCATCCCGTTCGGCATGATCGCCGCGGCCAAGCGCGACCGCTGGCAGGACGCGACGCTTCGCGTCTCCGCGATCCTGTTCTACGCCACACCGGTCTTCTTCTCCGGCCTGGTCGCCAAGCTCATCTTCTCGGTGTGGCTCGGCTGGCTGCCCGTCTCCGGGCGAGCGGACGTGCGCACCGAGGTGGCGCTCAACCGCAGCGGTGGCACCGGGATCTACCTGATCGACGCGATCGCGTCCGGCAACCCGGCGTACATCCAGGACGTCCTGCTGCACGCGATCCTCCCCGCGATCACGCTCGGGCTCCTGACGGCCGGGATCTTCCTGCGCCTCGTGCGCACGAACGTCATCGGCACGTTCAACATGCCGTACATCGATGCCGCACGCTCCCGTGGCGTGCATGAGGGGCGTCTGGTGCGCAAGCACGCGTACCGGCCGGCGCTGATCCCGATTATCACCGTGATCGGACTGCAGATCGCCCTCATGCTCGGTGGCGCCGTGCTCACCGAGACGACGTTCGAATGGAACGGCCTCGGTTTCCAGCTCGCCGGGTATCTCGGATCCCGCGACTTCGTCGCCGTGCAGGGCATCGTCGCGATGATCGCCGTGATCGTCGCCGTGACGAACTTCCTCGTCGACATCATCGCGGCCTTCATCGACCCGAGGGTGAGGTACTGACATGGCTCGCACCGGTTTCTTCGCCCGGGTCCCCGTGATCCGTCAGCTGCGTCAGAGCGTGGGGCTGCAGCGCGGGATGCTCGTCGCCGGCCTGGTGCTGACAGCGGTGTTCCTCATCTGCGCGATCTTCGCGCCGTGGATCGCCCCGTACTCGTTCAATCAGCTCAAGGGCCCCGACGGCGGCTTCGGCGCGCAGCAGCCGCCGAGCTCCGCACACCTGCTCGGCACCACAGTGGGCGGCTACGACGTCCTGTCGCGAGTGATCTGGGGCGCGCAGACCGCGCTCTTCGTCATCATCGTCGCCGTCGCGCTCTCGGTCGTGGCCGGCGTGCTGCTCGGTCTCCTCTCCGGTTATTTCGGCGGCTGGATCGATCGCGTGGTCGTGGTCATCGCGGATGCCATCTACGCGTTCCCGACCCTGCTGCTGGCCATCGTCGTCGCGATCGCGATCTCGGGCGGGCAATCCGGCCTCTGGCCCGGTGTGATGGCCGCCGCCGTCTCGATCACCGTGGTCTTCATTCCGCAGTACCTGCGCGTCGTACGCGCAGAGGTCGTGCGCGTGAAGGCCGAGGCGTTCGTCGAGTCGGCCAGGGTGATCGGCGCGTCGAACGGACGGATCATGTTCCGCCACGTGCTGCGCAACTCCACGAGGACGCTGCCGCTGATCGTCACGCTCAACGCCTCCGAGGCGATCTCCACGATGGCCGCCCTCGGCTTCCTCGGATTCGGCATCGAGCCGACTGCGGCCGCTGAGTGGGGCTATGACCTGAACAAGTCGATCAGCGACGTCTCGGCGGGGATCTGGTGGACGGCCATCCCGCCAGGGCTCGCCATCGTGCTGGTGGTGCTCGGCATCACGCTCATCGGTGAGAGCCTGAACGACCTCGCCGACCCGCGCCTGCGGGCACGGCGCCGCGCCGGCAAGACTCCGGCCGACGCCGTCGCCGCGTCTCAACCGGTCGCGCGCGAGTTCATGGGAGAGGTGGAGTGATGGCATCCGCTGTGGAGATTCGCGATCTCGACGTCACGTTCGTCACCGACTCCGGTGATGTGCACGCCGTGCGCGGCGTGAGCCTGGACGTGCGTGCCGGCGAGGTGCTCGCCATCGTGGGCGAGAGCGGATCGGGCAAGACCGTGACGGCTCGCTCGATTCTCGGGCTCCTCCCCGAGACGTCGACGATCCGCGGTGCCGTCGTGGTCGACGGCACCGACGTGACGGCTCTGGATGCTGCTGGACTGCGGTCGTTGCGCGGCGAGAAGGCCGCGATGGTCTTCCAGGAGCCGTCCACAGCGCTGAACCCGGTTTTCCCCGTCGGGTGGCAGATCGCCGAGGGACTTCGGGCGCACGGCAACGTCTCCAAGCAGGAGGCCCGTCGCCGAGCCGTCGACATGCTGCGCCGTGTCGGCATCCCCGAACCGGAGCGCCGTGTCAACGACTACCCGCATCAGTTCTCGGGCGGTCAGAAGCAGCGCGTCGTCATCGCGATGGCGCTCGCGCTCGACCCCGCCGTGATCATCGCGGATGAGCCGACGACGGCCCTGGACGTCACGGTGCAGGCCGAGATCCTCGAGCTGCTGCGCACGCTCCGCGACGAGGAGGGCACGGCGATCGTGCTCATCACGCACAACATGGGCGTCGTCGCCGACCTCGCCGATCGCGTCGCCGTCATGCTCGAGGGAGAACTCGTCGAGACCGCTCCAGTGGGCGAGCTGTTCGCCCACCCGCAGCACGAGTACACGAAGCGGCTGCTGGCCGCTGTGCCGCGGCTGCAGATCAGCGAGCGCGAAGCGCCGGTGTCCGAGACGGGTCCTCTGGTCAAGGCCGAGGGGCTTGTGATCGAGTACCCGGGACGCTTCGGTCGCAGTGCCTTCCAGGCCGTGAAGCGCATCGACTTCACGCTGTCGCCGGGTGAGGTCGTGGGGCTGGTCGGTGAGAGCGGATCGGGCAAGACCACGATCGGACGCGCGATCGCCGGCCTCACCCCGGTCGCCGGAGGATCGCTCGAGGTGCTCGGCGTGGAGATGAACGGCGTGAAGGAGCGGCAGTTCCGCCCGCACCGCAAGGATCTCGGTTTCGTCTTCCAGGACCCGGCGACGAGCTTCAACCCGTTGCTGACGATCGCGCAGAACGTCGCCGAGCCGCTTATCGTGCACGGGCTGGCGAAGAACCCGGCGGATGCCAGGGGCAAGGTGGACGAGCTGCTCGACGCCGTGCAGCTGTCGGGGGCGTACGGCGACCGCTTCCCGCACGAGTTGTCGGGCGGTCAGCGTCAGCGCGCCTCGCTCGCCCGAGCCCTGGCCCTGGACCCGAAGCTGCTCATCGCCGATGAGCCGACCAGTGCGCTGGACGTGTCGGTGCAGGCGAAGGTGCTCGAGCTGTTCGGCGAACTGCAGGAGCGGTTCGGGTTCGCGACGCTGTTCATCACGCATGACCTCGCCGTCGTCGACATGCTCGCGCACAAGGTGGTCGTGCTGCACCATGGTGAGATCGCTGAGGCGGGCCCTACCGCCGAGGTGCTCGGCAACCCGAAGGACGACTACACGCGCAGGCTCATCGCGAGCCTGCCCGTCCCCGACCCGGAGGAGCAGGCCGCCCGCCGTGCCGCCGCCCGCGCCTGACTGCGAGACGGGGCTTGCTGCACGAGACGGGGGTGTATGGCCCGGGTATCATGCTGCAAACCCCGTCTCGTCCGTCTGGTAGCGCACGAGGACGCGCGCGGCCGCGCGTCAGCCGAGCGTGAAGTCCACGACGCGGCCGAACACCCACACCACGGCGAAGAGGATCGCCAGGGCGATGAACACCCAGCGGCCGCTGCGCTTGAGCCGACGGCCCTGCCGGGCGACACCGGGCGGCGGGCTCAGCATCCCCGCCGGCGCGGCGAACGGCAGCGCGTGCGATCCGGCGGTCGGCGTCGAGGGTGACCCGGCGCCGACGGCCTGCGCGTAGGTGCGCCCCTGCTCCTCGAGCAGGCGGTCGTCGCGCCACCGCGCCCACTGGTCGAGCTTGGTCATGAGCGCCCCGACGGCGCCGAACAGCCAGGCCCAGGTCGCGGCATCCAGCGTCGACGCCTCGCGCTTGGTGTACAGGAACAGCCAGTCGTCGACGATCTCGACGTCGAGCTGGGCGGCGCTGTCGATGAAGCGCGCCATGATGTCGGGCGTGAACAGGTACAGGGCGTCCCGCTCGTAGCCCTTCGGGCAGTACAGCGTGAAGTACTGGTCGAAGTCGCCCTCGAGCGACAGGCGCTGATCCTTGCCGAAGGACGCCGGCAGGTTCGACCCGAACCCGTTGTTGCCGAGGGCGTCGAGCACGATGTTCGGCAAGGGCACGTCGAGCTTCACGGCGACGTACCCCCAGCGGTACGTCGTGGAGTTCTTGCCGGACTTCACCGTGTACCGGTAGTTGCCGAACTCGACGAACCGCGGCGTGCTGCCCCGCACGAGCTGCTCCGAGACCCGGGAGCTGCCGATGCCGAAGATCATCCCCGGCAGGGGAGGGTCGAACACCTGATCCTCGTACGTCATGCCGTTGGCCGCCGCGAACCGGCTGATCCGGTAGCGGGCGACCCGCTTCCGCCGCGAGGTGACGAACGCGGCGACGCCGATGCCGACGAACACCACGAGGAGCAGCACGAACGGAAGGCCGATCACGCTCGAGCCGCTGCGGATCGCCGCCGTCACCCCGAGCACGAGCATCGGCACGGCGATCGCCGCCATGATCACCACGACGACGATCGCGATCACCGTTCCGGCCGCGATCCCCCGGCCGGACGAGCGGGCCCGCATGTTGCGGACGAATGCCGAGACCGCCTTCGGATCGACGGGCTCGGTGAGCGGTCGCGCGTCGAATGCGATGGGCTGGGGTGCAGGCGTCGTCACGCCTCCACGGTAGCCGCCGCGACGTCACCTCGCGTTAAGGTGCGGATGCCAGCATCCGAACCCATGCGCAGCGCACAGGTCACCGCGATCCTCCCCGCGAAGGATGCAAAGCCCTACATCGGCACGACGCTCGAGACGCTGCTGCGCCAGTTCGACGACGCCTCCGCCCTCAAGCTCGTCGCGATCGACGACGGCTCGAGCGACGGCACCGGCGACATCATGCGCGCGTACGCTGAACGGTTCGCGCACGCCGAGGTGCTCGTCAACGCCCGGCCGAGCGGACTCGCCACCGCCCGCAACCAGGGCCTCGGCCACGTCGAGGGCGACGCGTTCTGCTTCATCGACGGCGACGACTGGATGCAGCCGCGCCGCCTGCAGGTGCTCGCCGAGCAGTTGCAGTCCCTGGACTGCGACTTCCTGCGCACCGATCACGTGCGCGTGAGGGGGCAGGATCGCCGGCTCGTGCGTGCACCGCATCCGTGGCGCGGCATCGCCGCATCGCCGCGCGACGCGATCCTCCCCGCCGACGACAAGACCATGGTCGACTACCCGTACGCGTGGGCCGGCATCTTCCACCGCCGCGTGATCGACGAGGGACTCGCGGCATTCCCCGACGGGCTGTTCACCGCCGAGGACCGCCCCTGGATCTGGCGCCTGCACCTGCAGGCCCGCCGGTTCGCGGTCGTCGACGCGCCCGCGATCCTCTACCGCCGCGGGGTCACGACCTCGCTCACGCAGGTGCACGATCGCCGCCAGCTCGACTTCGCGCGCGCGATGGCGCAGGTGCTCGAGATCGTGCAGCAGGACGCCGAGGCCGAGCGCTTCCTGCCCAAGGCCGTGCAGACTGTCCTGGCGCTCAGCTCGCACCACATCGTCCGCTCGCGCCGTATGGACGCGGGGTTGCGCCGCGACATGCGCCGGAGCATCCGCGGTCTTCTCGCCACCCTTCCCGTCTCGGATGCCGCGCGGGCCCTCGCGCGGCTGGACGGCTCGCGCAGGCGAGTGCTGGCGCGATCGCTGCGCACGGCGGGGCGCGCCGCATGACGGTCCTGTTCGCGCTGCACAGCGCGTACGGTCTGACGACCGCCGCAGCCGCGATCGATGAGGGGTTCTTCGAGGGCGGCGGCGAGCGAGTGCTCGTGCCGTTCAACTCGGCGCGCGTGCCCGAGACGACGATCGGCATCGACGAGCATCCGCAACT
This sequence comes from Microbacterium tenebrionis, assembly GCF_903645325.1. Lineage (GTDB taxonomy): Bacteria > Actinomycetota > Actinomycetes > Actinomycetales > Microbacteriaceae > Microbacterium > Microbacterium tenebrionis. The sequence continues at coordinate 715 of NZ_CAHJXQ010000008.1, read as the reverse complement.
GGCGACCCTGCGTGCGCGCTTCGACCGCGTCGAGTCGCTCGACGCGCTGCTGCAGCCGCGGCATCCGAGCGCGTGGGAGCCGGACGACGAGGAGTTCCCCGTCCTGCGGAGGCTGCTCGAGCGGGCGTGGAGCATCGACGGCGACCTCGAGCTGTGCGTGCAGAGCCCGCAGGTGGCCCCAGCCCGCACGCTCATGGCGCTGTTCCCGGGCGCCCGGCTGACGATCATCGGCGACGGACTGATGACCTATTCGCCGATCCGCGTCGAGCTGCCCCGATCGATCGTCTCGCGCGTCGGCCGCGTCGTCTACGCCGATGTCGTCCCGGGTGTGGAGCCGCTCGTGTTCCGCGAGACGGGGGCTGCGCGGACGCCGGTTCCCGCCGCGGCGTTCGCCGCCGCACTCGCGGAGACCGGGGGAGAGGATGCCGAGCTCGACGCCCTCGCCGACGGCGCCCCGACCGCCCTCGTGCTCGGCCAGTACCTCGCAGCGCTCGGTCTCGTCTCGCCCGACGAGGAGATCCGGATGCAGCAGGACATGATCGATCGCGCGCTGCCATGGAAGCCCGCCCGCATCGTGTTCAAGCCGCATCCGTCCGCGCCTCCCGCGCTCACCGACGCCGTGCGCGAGCGCGCCGAGGAGTACGGCCTCGCGTTCGTCGTCTACCGCGGCCCGGTCCCCGCCGAGATCGTCGCCGAACGGCTGGGCGTCGTCGGC
>NZ_CAHJXQ010000007.1 GCF_903645325.1 Microbacterium tenebrionis | reverse complement strand
CTTCGACAGCGTCTTCTCCGCCCACGAGACCTACGGGTTCCTGTGGCGCCGCGACGACGACGACCACGCAGCCGCGATCAACCACGACGCCGCGCATCGCCCGCGCAGGCAGGATCGTGAGCCGTACTACCTCGAGACCGGTGCGTTCTACGCCTTCACCGCTGAGGGGTTCCGCGCGGCGGGGCACCGGTTCTTCGGACGCATCGGCATCGTCGAGGTTCCGGAGCGGACCGCGATCGAGATCGACGACGAGCAGCAGCTCGCCGTGGCATCCGCGATCGCCGACGTCGTCGAGCCGGGCGACGAGCCGATCCCGGCGAAGGCGATGGTCACGGACTTCGACGGCGTGCACACCGACGACACCGCATTCGTCGACGCCGACGGCCACGAGTTCGTGCGGGTGAGCCGGTCGGACGGCATGGGGGTCTCGCGGCTGCGCCGTGCCGGCATCCCGATGCTCATCCTCTCGACCGAGACGAACACCGTCGTCGGTGCGCGGGGGCGCAAGCTCGGCGTGCCGGTGGCACAGGCGATCGACGACAAGGCGAGCGCGCTCGCCGCGTGGGCGGCGGATGAGGGGATCGACCTGGCCGATATCGCGTACCTCGGCAATGACGTCAACGATCTCGGCGCCATGGGGATCGTCGGGTGGCCGGTCGCCGTGGCGGATGCGCGTCCGGAAGTGCGTGCGGCAGCCCGCGTCGTCCTGACCCGCCGCGGCGGCGACGGCGCCGTGCGCGAGCTCATCGAGCGGGTTCTCGTCGCCGCGCCCCCTGCCGCCGAAACAGGTCCTGCCGCCTGAGACACGTGCCGTGGCACGGCCTGTGTCGGCGGGGTGGACCTGTTTCGAGGCGGACGGCCGCACGTAACCTGCCCGTCGCGCGCTGTTCAGAGTCGGAGCGTACCCAGGAGGGATGGGGGCTCGACGACAGGAGGCGACATGACCGTCAGCATCGGATCGCGCGTGATCGGCGGAGGCCACCCGGCCTACGTCATCGCGGAGATCGGCCTGAACCACAACGGCGACGTGGAGATCGCGAAGCGGCTCATCGACGTCGCCGCGAACGCCGGCGCGAACGCCGTGAAGTTCCAGAAGCGCACGCCCGAGATCGCCACCCCGGAGCACATGCGCGACGTCCCGCGCGAGACGCCGTGGGGCACCATGAGCTATCTCGACTACCGCCGCCGCGTCGAGTTCGGCCGCGACGAGTACATCGAGGTCGGCGACTACGCCACGATGCGCGGGCTCGACTGGTTCGCGTCGCCGTGGGATGTGCCGAGCGTCGAGTTCCTCGAGGAGCTGAACGTCGTCGCGCACAAGGTCGCGTCCGCCAGCCTCACCGACATCGAGCTGCTCGAGGCGCTGCGGGCCACGGGCAAGCCGATCATCCTCTCCACGGGCATGTCGACGCCCGAGCAGATCGACCGGGCGATGCAGACGCTCGACACCGATCGGGTCATCCTCATGCACGCCACCTCGACCTACCCGATGGAGCCCGAGGAGGCCAACCTCCGCGTCATCACGACGCTCCGCGACCGGTACCCCGGCGTTCCGGTCGGCTACTCCGGCCACGAGCGCGGACTGCAGATCTCGCTCGCGGCCGTCGCGCTGGGCGCGGTCGCGGTCGAGCGGCACATCACGCTCGACCGCACGATGTGGGGATCGGACCACGCGGCATCCCTCGAGCCGGGCGGACTCGAGCACCTCGTGCGCGACATCCGCATCATCGAGACCGCGATGGGCGACGGCGTCAAGCGCGTCTTCCCGGGTGAGCAGGCGCCGATGGCGAAGCTGCGCCGGGTGGGCGTCTGAGTCCATGAACGCGGAGCTTCGTGTCGTCGCGATCGCGGATGCCGACTCCTTCGTGAAGTGGTCGGCGGCGCTGCTGGATGCGGTGCCCGGCATCAGCCGGCACATGCTGCTCGTGCGGACGCCGCTGACGGTCAGCCGCGAGCAGGAGCACATGGCTCTGGCCGGTACCGTCTTCGGCACCGATTCGGTCACACGCCTGGGGTTCGACGAGCTCACCGGATGGCTGAACGGGCACCTGCCCGACGTCGTCGTCCTCGCCGGAAGGGGACCGTTCGTGCGGCTCGTCGCCCGGGTCATCGACCGCCTGAGGCGGCGGCCGGTCGTCGTCAGCGGCCTGCCGGGAATGTCGATCCCGGCGCTGCGCGGAGCACTCGAGTACCGCCGCGAGTCCGACCTGCTCGTGCTGCATTCTCACCGCGAGATCCGGGCGTTCGAGGCGCTCGCCGACCGCCTCGGCGTGGGCGTGCCGATGGCCCTCGCCACCCTCCCCTATGCGCGGCCGGCTTCGGCGCAGGGTGGGCTCGCGCGGGCGTCGCGGGGCAGGGCGGAAGGGTCGGATGCCGTCGGCACACCCCGTTCGCACTCCGGCGGCGTGCTCGTGGCCGAGCGCGAGCATCGGGGCACGGATCTCGTGTTCGCCGCGCAGGCGCTCGTTCCGGCGCAGCGCCACGAGCGGGAGGAGCTCGCCTGTATCCTGCGACGCGCGGCTGAAGCGCGGCCGAACCGGCGGGTCGTCGTGAAGCTGCGCTCGCGGCCGGGGGAGGCCGAGACGCACCTCGAACGCGATGCGTATGCCGAGCTGCTCGCGAACAGACCCGCGAACCTCGTGCTCTCGTACGAGCCGATGGCTCTCGCGCTCGCGCGCGCCGAAGGACTGGTCACTGTCAGTTCGACGGCGGCGGTCGAGGCGATCGCCCGCGGCGTCCCGGTCATCGCGCTCGACACGTTCGGTGTCGAGAAGCAGCTCCTGAACACCGTGTTCACGGGCAGCGGCCTGCTCGCCGGGGCGGATGATGTCATCGCGCGCCGGTTCCGGCATCCCGACCCCGCGTGGATGCAGGACAACTACTTCCACTCCCCCGAGCAGTCGGAATGGTGGATGCGCGTCGAGGAGCTCGTGATGCTCCGCCGGGGCGGAGCGCTGCCGGCGAAGACCGTGCCGACCGGACGCGGGGGAGCGCTGCGCGCCGCCTGGCATCGCAAGAGCGTGCTGGGTTCGGAAGACCGCTCGCTCGCGGGAGCCGTGGCGCTCGGCGTCGGGGCACCTCTGGTCGACGGCATCCTCGGGATGCGCCGTGCGCGCGGCCGCGCCGGCGAAGACACCTGGTCGGATGCCACGACCGACTACACGCTCGAACCCCGCCCCGCCGCGACTCGTCCGCCGCTGAGCATCCGCCCCACCTACCCGCCGCTACCCGTCGCCCTCACGAGACGGGGTTTGCGGCACGAGACCCGGGTCACCCACCCCCGTCTCATGCAGCAAACCCCGTCTCACGCTCGGAGGCGTCGCTGTTCAGCGGTTGATCTCGTCGTCGTCCCAGTTCAGCGACGAGCCCTCGGCGATCGGCAGCGCCTCGATCGCCGGATCCGCGCAGATCGCGCGGACCAGTTCGCGCGAGCCGGCCACGATCGTCGAGTCGTAGTCGATCTCGCTCACCATCACCCAGGCGAGGTCTTCGGGCCACAGGATGCTGGGATGCTCCGCGTCGGGGGCGAAGCCGCGCGCTTCGGCCTCGTGGTCGCGCCAGGGCACGTCGAGGATCCAGTCGGGGTGCGCGAACGCCGAAGGGGCGGCGCTGAAGAGCACGTGAGAGCGGTCGGGCAGCTCGAGCCGAGGCCCTTTGGAGATCTCGTCGGAGAGGATGCCGGGGTGCCACCGGGGCTTGCGGAACGGGTTCTCGAAGCTCGCCTTCAGGCTGCTCCACCCCGACGGTTCGGGGAGCGGGCCGTCGCTGAACTCGAAGAACCCGCGACCGTTGCCGCCGCGTCCGCCGAGCAGCCCGCCCCAGCCCTCCCAGACCGCGACGAATCCCGCGTCCGGAGTCGAGGTGTGCGCGATGAGTGGCACGGAGAGGGCGGCAAGCAACGAAGGGGGCATCCGGCCCTCACCCGGACCGGTGTACTCGCGTCCGTCCGGTGCGATGCGGACGTCGCCGTCGCGCGGAGTGCGGACGAGCGGGTACCACTGCGCGAGCGCGTGCATGGTCGTGCCGAACACCTCGGCAGTGTCGGCCCACGTGATCTCTTCGTCGATCACGAGCTCCATCAGGTGCTGCTGCTCGGCATCCGGCATCCGGACCCAGTCGTCCATCGGCGGCATCGCACGATCCGGCAGAGACCGCACCTGTGCCGGGTGGAACACCCGCGCGTACGCCTCGTACCCGTGCGGCACGAAGTGGTGCATCGACCAGTCCTCGTCCAGGCGCTCGCACAGCCACCCGCCCGCCGTCGCCGGGTCCGAGATCCATTCCATGCCGCTCACGCTACCCGCCGCCCATGCGAGACGGGGTTTGCAGCACGAGACCCGGGCCGCCCACACGCGTTTCATGCTGCAGACCCCGTCTCACGCATTCGGCGATGCGCGGAGCAGCACCAGGCGTAACCTGGGCGAGTGACGGTGCTCATCGCCTTCCTCGCCAACGTCCTCGTCGCGATCGCCAAGACGGTCGCGGCGATCATCACGTCCTCCGCCTCCATGGTCGCCGAGGCCGCGCACTCGTGGGCGGATGCCGGCAACGAGATCTTCCTGCTCATCGCCGACCGTCAGGGAGCGCGCAAGAAGGATGAGCGGCATCCGCTCGGCTACGGCCGCAGCGCGTTCGTCTGGTCGCTGATCGCGGCGTTCGGCATCTTCACCGCCGGAGCGATCGTGTCGATCATGCACGGCATCCAGGAGCTCGGCTCCGACGAGCCCGTCGAGAGCCCGGTGATCGCGTACATCGTGCTCGGCATCGCGTTCGTGCTCGAGGGCGCGTCGTTCACGCAGGCGCTCATCCGCTCACGCCGTCTGGCGCGCGAGCGGGGCTCCTCGACCTGGGACTTCGTGATCGAGACGAGCGATACGACGCTGCGGGCCGTGTTCTTCGAGGATGCCGCGGCGCTGATCGGCCTCGTGATCGCCGGCGGCTCCATCGCGATCCATGAGGCCACGGGCGAGGCGGTGTGGGATGCCGTCGGCTCGATCCTCGTCGGCATCCTGCTGGCGGTCGTCGCGGTGCTCCTCATCGGGCGCAACCTGGCGTTCATCGTCGGAACCAGCGCGTCGCCCCAGCTGCGCTCGCGCGTCGGGCGGGCGCTGCTGGAGGCTCCGGCGATCGAACGGGTCACCTACCTGCACATCGAGTACGTGGGCCCGAATCGGCTGTTCATCGTCGCCGAGATCGACCTCTCCGGTGACGAGCGCGAGCACGACGTCGCCCGCCGGCTGCGGGAGGTCGAGCGGCAGATCGAGGCACACGAGGTGGTCGAGACCGCCGTGCTGTCGCTGTCCGTCGATGACGAGCCGTCTCTGGAGTTCGGCCGCGACGCTGAGGCTCTCGACTACGTCGACCAGCTGCGTGCCGGCGTCGCGATCGAGCTGGACGATCCGGGTGTGGTTGACGACGCGCAACGATGACCCGGTTCGCGACACGCCCGCAACTGAAGTAGACTTCTGTGGTTGTCTGCCCTCCGGACCGCACTCTGCGGCGAGAATGGCCGGCACGTGCAACACACCCTCCTGCTTCCGGGAAAGTCTCGGAAGCCGTTCAAGTCCGAAGGAGGTGGGTAAGTGACGCACCAGTACGAACTCATGGTCATTCTGAACCCTGAGATCGACGAGCGCCAGGTCGCACCCACGCTCGACAAGTTCCTGAAGGTCATCACCAACGATGGCGGTTCTGTGGACAACGTCGACGTCTGGGGCAAGCGCCGGCTCGCGTACGAGATCCAGAAGAAGAACGAGGGCATCTACGCCGTCGTCAACTTCACCGCTACCAGCGAGGCCACGCAGGAGCTCGACCGTCAGCTCAAGCTGAACGAGCAGATCATGCGCACCAAGGTCCTCCGCGCTGAAGAGGCACAGGCGATGATCGCGTCTGAGGCCAAGCGCTCCGAAGAGAAGGCTGCCCGCAAGGCGGCCAAGGCTGCGAAGGCTTAAGGCTCATGGCCGGCGAAACCGTCATCACCGTGGTGGGCAACCTCACGGCCGACCCCGAACTGCGCTACACGCAGAACGGGCTGCCGGTGGCGAACTTCACCATCGCGTCGACCCCGCGGACCTTCGACCGTCAGGCGAACGAGTGGAAGGACGGCGAAGCGCTGTTCCTCCGTGCGTCCGTATGGCGCGAGTTCGCCGAGCACGTGGCAGGGTCACTGACCAAGGGCATGCGCGTCATGGCGCAGGGCCGGTTGCGTCAGCGCTCCTACCAGGACCGTGAGGGCAACAACCGCACGGCCATCGAGCTCGAGGTCGACGAGATCGGTCCGTCGCTGCGCTACGCGACCGCTCAGGTCACCCGCGCGGCATCCGGTGGAGCCGGTGGCGGCGGCGGACAGCGTCCGGCGCAGCAGCAGCAGGTGTCGGAGGAGCCGTGGTCCACGCCCGGTTCCTCGACGAGCGCGGATGCCTGGAGCACTCCGGGCAGCTTCGGCGACGACACCCCGTTCTAACAACTTCTGGATGCCTCGGCATCCGTACATCCCAAAGGAAAAACCATGGCTGGAAAGTCGAGCGGCGACCGCCGCAAGCCGCGGAAGGGTGGCAAGCCCACCGCTCCCGCGAAGTCGATCCGGGTCGGCGTCATTGACTACAAGGACGTCGCGACCCTTCGCAAGTTCATCTCGGAGCGTGGAAAGATCCGCGCCCGTCGTATCACCGGAGTCTCGGTGCAGGAGCAGCGTCTGATCGCCAAGGCGATCAAGAACGCGCGCGAGATGGCTCTCCTGCCCTACGCCGGCGCTGGCCGCTAAGGGGTACCGGACAAATGGCAAAGCTGATTCTCACGAACGAGGTCGCCGGGCTCGGAAGCGCCGGTGACGTTGTCGAGGTCAAGAACGGGTACGCCCGCAACTACCTCATCCCCCAGGGCTACGCGACCGCGTGGACCCGTGGTGGCGCCAAGCAGGTCGAGTCGATCCAGGCCGCCCGCAAGGCCCGTGCGATCCACGACCGCGAAGAGGCCGTGGCGCTCAAGGACAAGATCGAGGACGCGAAGGTCCGCCTGACGGTCAAGGCCGGCAACGGCGGTCGCCTGTTCGGCTCGGTCAAGACCGAGCACGTCGCGGACGCCGTCGAGGCCGCAGGTCTCGGCAGCATCGACAAGCGCAAGGTGACCATCACCTCGCCGATCAAGTCGACGGGTGACCACGAGGCCACCGTGCGTCTGCACGAGGACGTCGTCGCCGTCATCGCCCTTCAGGTCGTCGCCGCCAAGTAAGCGGCAAGGCTGGACGGATGCCCCGGAGTCTTCGGACTCCGGGGCATCCGTCGTTTGCGTGCGACGAGCATCCGCTGGGGACGGATGCAAGGTCACCGGATGGGGATCAGCCGGTGACCTTGCGTCGCAGCAGCCCGGCTCCGATCAGGAGCAGCGCCGCGGCGAGCAGAGCCGGTGCGACAGAGATGTCCACTCCGGTGGTGGCGAGCATGCCGCCGTCTGCTGTCGCGATGGCGCCGCCCTGCCCACTGGGGATGGGTGCGGAGCCGGGGTCTTCGCCCGGCATCGCGCCGGGATCCGTGCCGAGGTCGGTGCCCGGGTCTGTGCCGGGATCCGTTCCCGGGTCGGTTCCGGGGTCTGTGCCGGGGTCCGTGCCCGGAGCGGTGACCGTCGAGTCTCCGATGATGCCGATGGCGTTGCCGCCGACGGTCACCGGGATCGAGATCGGGGCGACGATCTGCGTGCCCCCGAGGAGCGAGTCGAGGCCGCTCGTGACCGGATCAGTCCGCGTGGCCGGTGCAGGGGCCGCCTGACCACCGTCGCCGATCACCGCACTGGTGCCTGCGACGCTGATCGCGTTACCGGTCGCCGTCACGGGTGCTGTGACCGGTGCGACGACCTGGGTGCCGCTGGCGACACTGTCGGTTCCGTCGGTGGATGCCGCGGGAGCGGTGCTGTCGGCCGGGGTCGTTGCCGCGGGGGTCGACGCCTGCGTCACATCGCTGTCGCCGAGTACTCCGATCGCGTTACCGGTCGCCGTCACGGGTGCTGTGACCGGTGCGACGACCTGGGTGCCGCTCGCGATGCCGTCGGTTCCGCCGGTGGACGCTGCAGGAGCGGTGCTCTCGGCCGGAATGGGGGCCGCTGGTGTCGACGCCTGCGTCACATCGCTGTCGCCGAGTACTCCGATGGCGTTGCCCGTGACCGTCACGGGCACGTTCACGTCGACGAGTGCCTGCGTGCCGCTGAGCACGCCGTCCACGCCCGAGGTGGTGACGGACGGCGAACTCGGCGCCGGTTCGGCAGGTGGCGTCTGTGCGGGCGACGACTCCGCGACGTCGGATGTGCCGAGGACGCTCACGGCGTTCCCCTCGACGACGACCGGAACATCGACGGTGACCACCGCCTGTGTACCGGATGCCGTGCCGTCCGAGCCGCTGGTCGTGGTGGACGGGGCGGGCGCGGATGACGTGGGGGCCGCGACCGGTGCGGCATCCGCTGAAGACGTCCCGAGCAGCGAGATGGCGTTTCCCGTCACATCGACAGGGATGTCGACGGGCACGAGCGCCTGCGTTCCGGAGAGGAGGCCGTCCTCTCCGTCGGTCTCCGCCGCGTTCGCGGCGGTGGCGCCGAGCAGGGTGATCCCGCCGGCGATGGCGACGCCCCAGAGGGCGCGCTTGACGAATGTGCGCATGATGTTTCAGCTCCTGACTGATCGTTTCGGATGGCGCGTGCGCGATCGACGGCACGCGTGTGCATGTCACCCCGAGAGGTGACCCGATCCTGATCAGTCGGGTGAGGCGTCGGTCTCGAAGACCGGAGCGGATGGCAGATCGTCGTCTGTCGGACCGCGCCCGCCGGGCAGCGCTCGAGTGGTGGAGGATGCCGCGAACGTGTCAGCGGCATCCGTGACGACCCCACCGCCCCCGCCGACCGGTGCAACCGAAGCCGGCGCAGCGGACGGTGCGTGAGCGGCAGGCACGGGTGCGCCGGGGAAATCGGTCTCGTTCGAGACGAGAGCATCCACGGAAGCCTCGACGCGCTGGGCGTCGAGGAAGAGCTGTGCGGTGATCGAGGCGGACAGCGACGGGCTGCCGGCGGATGCGCTGAGCACCGACGCCTGGGCGGCGGGGGCGGCATCCGGCTGCGCGGCCGCTTCCTGCTCCGTCACGGCGGGACCGGTCGGATCTTGGACGGTCGGGTCCTGGACGGGCGGAGCCGGCGCGACCGGATCCGGATCGGCTGGCGCCGACGGGACGGCGCGATCCACGACGTCGACCGCGGCGGGGACGACGGCCTGGGCGGTGCGGCCGAGCGAGGCTGTCGTCGAGTCGAGCGCTGCGGTGGCCTCGGCGACGGCATCCGGAACGGAGAGCTCGTCGAGCAGGTCGCCGACGATCGGCACGGAGCGCGCGGTCTCGACGACGGGATCCGTGAGCCGCGAAGCCGGAGAGTCCTGGAGAAGATCGGTCACCGGCGCTGTGACGGTCGGGGGGACCTCGACGACGGCATCCGAAACCGGTGCGACGGCAGCGGGGACGACATCGCGGACGACAGGAACGGCCTGAACCGTGGTGGACACGGCGGCCGAGACGGGCGCGGACGCTGCCGGGAGGGTCTCGGTGACGGCAGGGGCGACATGATCGACTGCGGGGAGCACGACGTCGTCGACGACGGCGCCCGCGATCTCGGCGCCGGCGCCGACCGTCGACCCGACAACCGAGGTGAGGCTGTCGAGGGGGCCGTCGTCGTCTTCGGCGTGCGCGGTGCCGGTGGAGGACAGCAGGGTGAACGCGGCCCAGCCGAGCACGGCGAAAGCCCCCCATGCGAAACCGCTCCTGACTCGGCGGTATGCGATGGTTCTCACGTTCACCTCCCCCTCTGAGGGAAACGTCATCGACGAAACCTGTGTCGCGGCCGACCATACCCCCGGGGCGGCGGTGTGTCCAGGGGCACTCGGGTTCACCGGGTGATCCGGCGGGGCGAATCACGGCCGGGAACGCGGGACGCGCCCGGGGAAAGTCAAGGCTTGACTTTCCCCAAGTTGTACACATGACGCACCGGTGGGGGAAACCTTCAAGGACTCGTTGAAGCAGGTTTTCATCCACAGCCTGAGGAAACCGAAAAGCCCAGTTCCAGTGGCATAAAATAACTTCGCATCTCCGGTCAGCACAGGGTTATCCACATCGGTTCTGCACAGACACTCCGAAGTTGTTCGCATCCTCTCCACATAGTTATCCACAGGCCGTTTTGCATGGGGAAAATGCGACTCCTAGCGTGGACGGGCGACGAGATGTCGGTGGTGCGTGGTTCGCTCGAAGCGGCCGCGGAAAGCATCCGCTGTCGCCGGGTCAGGAGCATCCTCGACCTCACTGCCAACCGGACCGAAGGGAGCCCCGTGTCGATCGCCGACATCTCTGAGGAGCGCATCGGTGGGCAGCGTCAGCCGGAACGCACCCCGCCGCACGATCTCCTCGCCGAACAGAGCGCGCTGGGCGGCATGCTGCTGTCGAAGGACGCCGTCGCCGACGTGATCGAGACGCTCAAGGGCGCCGACTTCTACATCCCCAAGCACGAGCTCATCTTCGAGGCGATCCTCTCGCTGTACTCGCACGGCGAGCCGACCGACGTCGTGGCGGTCACGGACGAGCTCATCAAGACCGGCGAGCTCGGTCGCGCGGGCGGTGCCGACTACCTGCACACGCTCACCTCGATCGTGCCGACGGCCGCGAACGCCGGCTACTACGCGGGCATCGTGTCGGAGCGCGCGATCCTGCGCCGCCTGGTGGATGCCGGCACCCGTATCGTGCAGCTCGGCTACGACGGGCAGGGCGACGCGACCGACATCGTCAACAACGCGCAGGCCGAGATCTACTCGGTGACCGGCACGCAGGAGGCCGAGGACTACGTCCCGCTGACGGTGGCGGTGGATGCCGCGGTCGAGGAGATCGAGGCGGCCAGCGGCCGCGACGGCTCGATGACCGGCGTCCCCACCGGGTTCAAGGAGCTCGACGAGCTCACCAACGGCCTGCACGGCGGTCAGATGATCGTCGTCGCCGCGAGGCCGGCTATGGGCAAGGCGCTCGCCCTCGACACGCCTCTGCCCACTCCTACCGGGTGGACGACGATGGGCGAGGTGCAGGTCGGCGACGAGCTGTTCGACGCCGACGGACGCCCGACGCGCGTCGTCGCGGCGACAGAGATCATGCTCGATCGCACCTGCTACGAGGTCGAGTTCTCCGACGGCTCGACGATCATCGCGGATGCCGAGCACCAGTGGCTGACCGAGACCAGGGCGATGCGTCGCTCGCCCGCAGGCGGATCCGCGGTCATCACGACCGAGCAGATCCTCGAGACGCTTACGGTCGGCGCCGACGAGCGGGCGAACCATTCGATCCCCAACGCGGCACCGCTTCGCGCAGCCGAGGCAGAGCTTCCCATCCCGCCGTACGCGCTCGGCGCGTGGCTGGGCGACGGGCACAGCGCCGGCGCACGGCTGACGAGCGAGTCCGACGAGATCCCCGGATTCGTTCGGGATGCCGGCGTCCGCGTCGAGGCGCGCGGGGGGATGCTCTACTCGCTCAAGCTCGCCGAGCGCCCTGTGCTCGTGCGCGAGTGCGAGGTGTGCGGTGCCGAGTTCACAGCACGGCACCCGCACGTGCGCACCTGCGGTCGCACGTGCGGTCCGAAGAACAAGGGCGCGCATCCCGAGCGCCTGTCGTGCCCCGACTGCGGTGAGCCGTTCTCCGGTGAGGCGCAGGTCTGTGCGACCTGCTACCGCGACCACGGGTCGTTCACCGCGCTGCTGCGCGGCCTCGGCGTGCTCGGCGACAAGCACGTGCCGCAGCAGTATCTGCGCGCATCCACTCGTCAGCGCCGCGAGTTGCTCGCGGGTCTCATGGACACCGACGGCACGGTCGTCAAGGGCGTCGGGTCGTGCCAGTTCGCGGTGACGAGCAAGCACCTGGCTGACACCGTGTACGAGCTCATCGTCAGCCTCGGCTACAAGTGCGGGCGAACGACCAAGCGTGTGCCGGGCCGGTCGGAGGAGTCGTCGACCTGCTACATCCTCAACTTCTCGGCCGTGGACGATGTTTTCCGGCTCGATCGCAAGCGCCGGCTGCACGAGCAGGAGCGCCCCGCGAGCCTGGTTCGCATCGGGCGGCGCTACGTGAAGGCGGTGCGCCCGGTGCCGAGCGTTCCGGTGCGATGCGTGCAGGTCGACAACGCCGATCACCTGTACCTCGCGGGCGAATCGATGATCCCGACGCACAACTCGACGCTGGCTCTGGATTTCGCGCGCGCTGCGGCGATCGGCCACAACCAGCCCGCGATCTTCTTCTCGCTCGAGATGGGCAAGAGCGAGATCGCGATGCGTCTGCTCAGCGCCGAGGGCGCGATCCCGCTGCAGCACATGCGCAAGGGCACGCTCGACCCGCGCGACTGGACGACGGTCGCGGCGACCCGCGGTCGCATCAACGACGCCCCGCTGTACATCGATGACTCTCCGAACATGACGCTCGTCGAGATCCGCGCCAAGTGCCGCCGGCTCAAGCAGCGCGCGGGGCTCAAGATGGTCGTGATCGACTACCTGCAGCTGATGACGAGCGGCAAGCGCGTCGAGTCGCGTCAGCAGGAGGTCTCGGAGTTCTCACGTGCCCTGAAGCTGCTGGCGAAGGAGCTGCAGGTTCCGGTCATCGCGCTGTCGCAGTTGAACCGTGGTTCTGAGGCCCGGCAGGACAAGAAGCCGCAGATCAGCGACCTGCGCGAGTCGGGATCGATCGAGCAGGATGCCGACATGGTGATCCTGCTGCACCGCGACTCGGTCTACGACAAGGACGTGCGCCCAGGCGAGGCCGACCTCATCGTCGCCAAACACCGCAACGGCCCGACGGCGACGCTTCAGGTCGCGTTCCAGGGCCACTATTCGCGGTTCGCCGATATGGCGCCCGGCGACTTCGGCGGCTTGTAGGTTCCACGTGAAGATGGCCGTTTCTGTGTCAACTTGGCCCGCACTTGGCCATTCGGCCAAGTGCGGTGGATGGATTTGGCATCGACGTGATCGGGCGGCTCATCTCCGTCGACCCGGTCTGGCGTGGGGTCGCGGTCAGAGTGGGCTGTTCACATCCAACACGCGAGAATATTTCTGCACATGGATCGCGCGATTGTCGGAGGCGCTGACTAAGATGGGAGTCATGGCAGAGTTTGCTTCTGATCGCCGGACCGGCCGGGTGATGCTCGGCACGGTCCGAGTTGCGCGTGGGTGGACGCAGGGTGCGTTGTCCGAAGCCACGGGGATCTCGCAAGCGGTGCTGTCGAAGGCGGAATCCGGGCTGGTGGAGTTGGACCCCGACCGCCTGGAGAAGCTGAGCGGTGTGCTGCGTGTTCCACCGGTGCTGCTGACGGTCCCGGTGGATGAGGGAGCGGCGCCGTATGTGTTCCATCGCAAGCGCTCCACGTTGCCCCTGTCGGTGGCGAACCGGTTGCGGGCAGAACTGGAATTGCTGCACTTGCAAGTGACGGGGCTCGTCGCGGGAGACACGCCGGTGCGGCTGGTGCGGCACCCGCTTCCGCCCGATGGCTTCGATACTCCGGAGGAGATCGCGCAGGAGGTGCGTGCGTCGATCGGTATCGCGTCCGGTCCGCTGGAAGACCTCGTGCGCTCGCTGGAGGATGCCGGGGTTGTGGTGGTGAAGCGATCGTTGGGGTCGGAGCGGATCGATGCGATGGTGAGCTGGCCGGAAGGACAGCGACCAGTGGTGCTGCTGGGAGATCACATTCCGCCGGATCGGCAGCGGTTCTCGCTGGCGCATGAGCTTGCGCACGCGGTGATGCATCAGGTGCCGTCGGAGACGCAGGAGTCTGAGGCGGATCGGTTCGCGGCGGAGTTCTTGATGCCGGCGCAGGATGTGCGCATGGATCTGGCGGCGGCACCGGTGACGATCCCGGGCTTGGCACGGTTGAAGTCGAAGTGGCGGGTGTCGATCGCGGCGCTGCTGCGGCGTGCGGTGGATCTGGATGTGATCAGCGAGGGCCGTTACCGGCAGTTGAACATCGAGCTCTCCCGCGCCGGATATCGGAGCGTAGAGCCGGTAGCGATCGCCGAGGAACATCCTGGTCTGATCGACCGGGTGGTGCAGCAGCGGCTGAATGAGGGTGAGAGCGTCGCAGAGCTCGCGCGCGACGCGTTCCTGGTTCAGGACGAGTTCGAAGACCTTTACGTGAGGAGCGCAGCATGACCGATCGGGCCAACATCGAGGTGGTCGACAGCTCTCTGGTTTCGCGGACGACGCGTGAGTCGCTCGCCGGTGCCACGCTGGTCGAGCGCACTTTGGGCGGGCGAGTGTTCACGATGGCTGGCGGTGAGACGATGCAGACCGCCCCGCACGTGAACATGGAACACGGCGGCATGGTGTTGTCGGGGCCGACGGCTCTTCAGACCGCCTGGCGCCTGCGGGCGCGGCATCAGGATTTGGTTTTCCTTATCGAGCCGACTTCGGTGCTCGCTCCGGCGACGGCCGAGCGCCCGTTGATTATCGATGAACCGGTGGATGCGCTCATCGCGCCCACGGTGGAGGAGACTCTCCAGGCGCAGCGCGATGCAGGCGCGGCGGTCGCGGTGATCCCAGCGGGGTTTGTGGACGTCGCAGACCCGGGGGCGCTTAAGGCGGTCCTCGCGGCTGCGGACAATATCGACCGCGACGACGTGATCCTCCCGTTGGCCGTCCATCAGAAGTGGTCGACGCCGGATCACATCTCGCAGTTGATCGCGGTCGCCGCGCGGAGCCGTCATCCGGTGGCGTTGGCGCTGGGAGCGAAGGCGGGTGATCCTCTGAATCTCAAGGGGGCGCCGGAGTCGTATCGCCGGTTCTTCGGCGAGGTGAAGGGTGCGGTGCCGTGGCGGGCGGACTTCGCTGGCATCGATGCGTTCGCGTCCGGCGCTCGCGCGGCCGTGATCGGGCAGATCCCGAGCCTGCGGCGCCTGCCGGTGCCGGGCAGCCGACCGTACTCGAGTCGCCCTGGTGATCGCACGCCGCACGTGCTGATGCCGGAGCTGATGCGATTCGCCCGGTCCAGCGAGATGCACCTGAAGTGGTTCGCCAGCGCGACTCCGTGGCCGTGCCCGTGTCGCCACTGTGAGGGACGCGCGGTGGACTCGTTCACCGGCTCCGATGAGGATCGGCTCCGGGCTCACCTGCACAATCTGGCCGCGCTGGACGAGATCGCAGGTATCGTCACCTCGATGGGGACCTCTCAAGTGGCACGGTGGTGGAATCAGCGTCTGGCGGAGGCTGAAGCGGAGCATGTTCGGCTCGCCCAGCACACGGGTGTCATGATCTCGATGCCGCCGACACTTGCCCGGTGGCGGTCGCTGAGCTGAGCGCCTGGCCGTAGATGCGCTCAGCGAACAGCCAGGAGGCGCCAGTGAACCGGGCGGGCTGGAAGGGCGCCGACGCGGCGACGGTCCGCTCGCCGTTGGCGTCGGCCACCGTAACGCCGACACCGTAGAAGGTTGCTTCGAGCAACAATATCTCGTCGAGCCGTCCAGAGGGGACGACGAGTCGACGACGCCCGTAGGGGGCGAATGTCGTCGCCAACTGCAGGGTGCTGCGACGGAACGGGCCGAACACCGATATCAGCCGCACCGTCACGGGAGGCTCCGCTCTTCGGATGAGAGTGGACTGGCTGCGGGCGACGGCGCGCTCTTCGGCGAACCCGCAGCGGACGGCTCGCCGAGCCAGGCGCCGCTCGTACGCATCGAGGCCCGCGAGGGCGGTGGGCTGATCGACGGGGAGCGTCAGCAGGAACCGCAGAGTGTCCAGGTCTTGTACAGACCCCGCCGCGTTTGTGGCGCGGCGGCGCTGGATCTCCGGGAGGTGAAGCTCGAGGTCGACGTGGACGCGATGGGCACCGGTTTGCCAACTCACCCCGGACGTCCCGGCGACGGTCGTGGAGGGGCTAGCTGTCATAGGGGCCTCCGATGCCCAGGGTGTCAGTCACCTCGGACGTGAGTTGAGATGCCGCCTGCCATACGAGATGGTCGCGACGCTGGTAGGCGAGGGTGCGTTCTCCCTCGAGATGGCCCACGACCTCGATGAGGCCGGCGCGTTTGAGTCGTGCGAGCATGCCGTGCACGATGCTCCCGGCCAGGCCCGTGGCCCGTTCGATGGCGGGAGCGTTGAACGTTGCGTCCGGTGCCTGCGAGATCTGCCACATCACGGAAAGCATGTGCTCGCTGCCGAAGACCGCCTTCGACAGCTCGGCCGCGCGGGCAAGGGTTGGCACCTACCCAGTCTAGATCAAATTCAAGATTCATGAAACATGGAGAACGCACCAGTGTGTGCTCTGGACGCCGCACCTTGCGAATTCGGCAGCGGTGGCACGTGGTGGCGCGACGCACGTCGAACACGTCGCTCACCGGTCGTCGCGACCGAGCTGTGGGTCGATCCGGGGCGCCGTGGGTTAGCTGGCGGCTCGATGCTGCGGGATCTCGGGCGCAGCTTCGGCGTACTCGCGGGCGGCGCGCATGTAGGGGTTGTCGCGGACCTGGTACAGCGTGGTCTTCTCCCCGGGCACACGGCCCAGGTACTCGATGAAATGCCTGGACTTCAGCCTCTTGATGAGCGGGTGGATGATCCCGCCGGGCAGTCCGGTGGCGTCGATGATCTGCTTCGGGGAGAACGGTTCATCGCCGTGCCGGGTGATCTCGACCAGCACGGTGTGCATGTAGCTGTTCCCGAAGAGCGCTTTGGAGTCTTCGGGGGCAATCGGGTGGATCGCCGTCATGCTCCGAGTGTCTCATATGCGTCGGACGCCGCCGACTGGTCGGCGGAGGTTTGTTGTGTATCTGACAGGCGCAACATCGAGCTTGGTAGTGAATGTGACATTTACTAGTGATTAGCTGTTTAGTGATTTAGTACAAAGCTGCTCACTTCTTTCTGTGGCGTCGGTGAGTTCCGCTGCGCGGTCGCGGGGCAACAGCATGTGTTCATGCGCACGCACCGCTGTCAGGTTCCGACCGGGGACACGGGCGATGGTGAGCTGCGGGCCGGGGAGCCGGGTCGGGGATGATCGCGGTGGCGTCGACGATCCGGATCCGTATGATGCAGGATCACGTCGACGTCGTTTCGCTGCCGGATGCCCGGTTGGGGGTGTTCGCGGCGGCGGTGCCGTGGCGTGAGTTCCGCTGGTACCGCAAGCAGCGTCACTTCTCCGGCTCGTACTGGTCCGCGACGATGCAGGCGCCCGTGGGGTACGAGTCGCGGCTGGAGTACGCGAACCTGCTGCTGTGCGACTTCGACCCGCGAGTGGACTGGATCCTGTCCCAGCCGTTCCTGATGGAGGGCGACGATCACGGCACGACCCGCAGGCACATCCCGGACTATCTGATCTCGCACACAGACCGGTTGGTGTGCGTTGTCGATGTGAAGCCGGCGGCGAAGCTGCAGGTCCCGGCGGTGCGGGACTCGCTGGACTGGACGCGGCGGGAGGTCGAGGCGCATGGCTGGGAGTACCGGGTGTGCTCCGAGCCCGATCCGGTGCTGCTGGCGAATGTGCAGTTCCTCGCCGGGTACCGGCGCAGCTTCCAGTTCGATCCCGGGCAGGTCGATGCCGCGGCGACCGTGCTGGGAGCCGCTGTGACGTTCGGGGAAGCGGTGCGTGCCGTGACTCCGATCGCGGGAGAGCAGCGGTTCGCCCGTTCCCTCGTGCTGCACCTGCTGTGGACACAGCGTTTGCGCACGGACCTGTCCCACCTGTTGAGCACGACGAGCGTATTGGAGCTGACATGAGCGCACGAGACGACCTTCGACCTGGCACTCCCTCCCTGCTCTTCGAGGAGGCTGGCCCGGAGCGGTCGACGAGATCGGAGCGCGACCGCGAGGCCGACACGGCGCGAGCATGCGAGGCGCTGGGCATCCCCGTGGCCCTGCCGGTGCCCCCGCAGTCACCGAGAGCGGACAAGGAAGCGGCAGCCCAGCTGCTGCGCGCCGTTGAGGAGTACCTGCGGCAAGTGCTCGGTACGCGCGTCGTGCAGCCACCGGCGCGGCATCTTCGCGTGACGGCGGAGAGCGGCTCATCCCTCCGTGACACGGCCTGAGTCCCGGCACCCGATCCCCGACTACTCACTTTGAGAGGAAGCATGATGATGGATAGCTGGATGCTGCGACCTGGGATGGACTTCGTCTACGACGGGGAGGCGTGCACGGTCGCGGAGATCGCTGACGGGGCGGTGATCATCCGCGACCGCACGGGCCGGCACCGCCGACTCCGGATGGTCGACGTGCTGCGCCCCGCCGCCGAGGGCGGCAAGGCCCACATCCCTGGCCACACGCGGGAAAGGGATGCTACTCCGCTGGGGGTGCTGTGGGCGGACGCTACCGACTCCGCGAAGGCACGCACCATGGAGCGCGCCGACCACGTCCGCGAGGTGCTCACCGGATACAAGTCCGGCACTCCGCAGATCCCGCGGGAGGGTGAGCCGCGCCTGGAATACCACCCGCAGCACAGTCTGCGACAGCGGACTGCGGCGAAGGCGACCGAACTCGGGAAGGGCGAACGGACCGTGCGCCGCTGGGTGGCGCAGTACCGGGAGTCCGGGGAGGCGGGCCTGATGGACTACCGGTCCTCCCAAGCCGGAAACGCGCTGACCGGGTTCGACCCGCGGTGGATCGCTACCGCGCAGACGGTCCTGGATGAGCAGACCCCCGAAGCGAAGGTCTCCAAGAAGATCATCATCGACCGGATCAATGCACGCACCGAGCGCGTCCACGGCCCGGGGACAGTGAAGCGCCCCTCGCGCGCGAGCGCGTACAACGCGCTGGCTGAGCTGGATCGAGGCCGGGCCACATTCACCGGCCCCACCAAACGCAAACGGTCGACCGCGAACCGACCCTCCGCACCCTACGGGCGGTTGTCGGCGGTCCGGCCGGGCGAGTACGTGCTGATGGACACCACGCCGCTGAACGTGTTCGCCGTCGCCCCGGTGACCGGGAAATGGGTGTCAGCGGATCTCACGATCGCGATGGACCTGTACTCGCGGTGCATCCTCGGACTGCGGCTCACGCCGGGTTCGACGAAATCGATCGACGTCGCCGGCGTGCTGATGGAGGCGCTGCAACCGTTTGATACGCCCACGGATTGGGGCACGTCCGCTCGCTGGCCGTACCACGGTCTGCCCGACACGCTGCTGGTAGACCCGACCCGTACGAAGGTGTCCCGGTTCACCCGCGCCGGCATCCTGCCGGAGACGCTGGTCGTCGACCACGGCGCCGCCTACCTGTCGGAGCATCTCACCAGCGGGTGCGCCCGGTTGGGGATCTCGATCCAACCCGCCCGGATCTACCAGCCCACCGACAAGAGCCCCGTGGAACGATTCTTCCGCACCCTCGACGACCTGCTGCAAGAGCTGCCCGGCTACAAGGGCGCGGACGTCGCCGGACGCGGCGAGGACCCCGAAGCAGAGGCCGTCTACACGGTGCCGCAGCTGGAGCAGATCATCCGGGAATGGGTAGCCACCGTCTACCACCTTCGTCCCCACAGTTCGTTGGAGGATCCAAACCTGCCCGGGGTAAAGCTCAGCCCCGCGCAACGATACGAACAGGGCCTGGCTGTCGCGGGACAGCTGCGTCTGCCCACCGACCGGAACGTGCTGCTGGAGCTGCTGCCGGTGGTGAAGCGGCAGTTCAACCACTACGGGGTGGAGATCCACAAACTCCGCTACACCGGCGAGTCGGTCGCGAAGTACCGCAACCGGGCCCGGTCGATCCACCGCGACAAGGGTACGGAGTGGCCATTCTTCGTCAACCCCGACGACCTCACCAGAATCTACTTCCACGACCCCGAGGACCACACCTGGCACACCCTCGAATGGGAGCACAAGGGCAGCTTCGACACCCCGTTCAGCCTGGACGCGTTGGAGTACGCGAAGAAGATCGCAATCCGGCAGGGTCGCCCCTCCCAGGTTGACGACGTCGCCGCGCAGCTGCTGGAGGACTGGGGCGCCGGCCGTGGTCTGACGCCATCGGAGCGGCGGATGAGCGCCCGGATGGCCGCACAGCTGAACGACAAGGAACCGGACCCGGACGGGGTGTGGTCGCTACGCACCGTGCAACGGATGCTCGACGCGGAACTGACCGCCTCGTCTGATCTCGGAACCGAGCTCACCGGCTCCGTCCGCGACCCGCGCCGACGCGTCGACACGCCCGAGACCGGTGATGATGACGACGAGGACGACATCGACGAGCCCACCATCCGCGGCGACTACCACTTCGAACCGATGGAGATGCTCCGATGACCAGCCCGACGAGCGCCCCGCAGCAGCCGCCCCGCCAACGGAGCCTCTCCACCTACGAGGGCTGGACAGACTTCGCCGAACGGCCTCCCCGCGCTCGCCCTGAGGAGCTCTCGCGCGCCCAGCTGGAGTCGTTGCCTGCTCGCGATCGCGTCGTCTACGACTTGGAGCGGCGGGTGTGGCACGCGAACATCCTGCTGCGCACACGGCAGGTAGAGGACATCGAACTGCAGCTGGCGGACATCCTCGACTCCAACCTGCAGGACTCCGACCGGGTGAAGTCAGCCGCAGCGATCGACGCCCCGCCGGCGCTCGGGAAGTCGACCGTGGTGAACAACTTCGGCCGCGTGTTCCACCAGCAGCGGATCGCGGAGGCCGGGGGATGGCTGGACGCGGACAGGGACGTGCGGCACCTGCCGGTGTGTCATGTGACGCTGACGGGGCGGCTGACGATCAAGGGCCTGCACATGATGATCCTCGGCTTCTACGCCCACCCCGCCACCGCCGGCATCCTGCACCGCTCCATGGCCGGCCGGGACCTGGCCCGGGCGGCGGCGGAGTGCATCGAACGGCATGACACCCGGCTGGTGATCGTTGACGACCTGCACTTCTTGAACATGCGCACCCGCGACGGGGTCGAAGTCGCCAACCAGCTGAAGTGGCTCGCAAACGAATACAACGCGACGTTCTTGTTCGCCGGCGTCGCCCTCCGCGCCCGCGGCCTGGTGGGTGAAGGGGAGACCGGCCGGGAGGCGGCGATGGCGCAGACCTTCCGCCGATGGACCGTCCTCGGGCTCAGCCCCTTCACGCTTACCCACAAGAGGGGCAGGGAGGAGTGGGACCGGCTGCTATTCGGCGTCGAACAAGCTCTCGTCCTCACCGGTGCTCGCCCCGGGATGCTGGTCGACCTGTCCCGGTACCTGTTCGCCCGCACCACCGGCAACATCGGATCCCTCATGGACCTGATCCGTCGCGGCGCGTCCCGCGCGATCCGCACAGGGCGGGAGGTCATCGATCGGGAACTGCTCGACGACATCCGCATCGATGAGGGCGCGGAGACGGAGCGCCGCGAGCTTGAGGCGAAGCTGGATCAGCAGCTGCGAAACCACCAGGCACGCCGCCGCAAGAACCAGGACGGCGAGGCGGCCGCCGCATGACCACGACGTCGACGATTTCCTATGAGGTGCGGGTGCTGCCGTTTCGGGTGCGGCCGCTGCCTGATGAGCCGTTCGACTCTTGGCTGGAGAAGATGGCGGCCACCTATGGGGCGACGATGAACGAGATGGCCTGCGCGCTCGGCCTCATCGAGCAGCAGGAGGGTGTGGCGGTGTCGGCGACCGCGTGGATGGCGGACAGTTGGGCCACCGCGCTGACTGATGAGCAGGCGTCGCGGCTCGAGGCGTCGACGGGCATTCCGGCGGATCAGTTCCAGGAGATGACGAGAATGCGGTTCGCGCACCATGCGATCCGGTACACCCGGCGGGGGCGGATCAGTTCGCAATGCCCGGCGGCGGGGACCGCGGGACGCTACTGCCCGGAGTGCCTGGTCGATTCGGGTGGCCGGTGGCGGATGTCGTGGCAGTTCCCGTTCGGGTTCGCCTGTTTTCGCCACCGCCGCCTGCTCGTGGACCGGTGCCCCGTGTGTGATCGTCCTGCCCGGTACCGTGCCCACCCGCTCGCGCTTGTTCCCGTTCCTGGCCGGTGCCACAATCCCGTCCAAGGGCCGGGACGGGGCCCGCAAGCGAACCGGTGTCGGGCCGACCTCACGGCCGACCCGACCCGCACTCCAGTGTCGCGGGCGGTCCTGGATGCGCAGCGGGCGTTGATGCGGATCGTTTCCACCGGCGGGGCAGGGTTCGGGATCTATGCGGAGGCGCCGCAGCCGGCGGTCGCGGTGCTGGAAGACACTCGGTTGCTGTCCCGTACCGCCCGGCACGCGATTGCCGCCGGCGATCGCCTCGACATCAGTCCGCTTGGTGAGGAGCTCGTGGCGCTGTTTAGGGCGAGCGAGGATTGGACGACGGCAGTACGGGCACGACCGGATTCTGCCGTCGGGGCCGCCGTCGGCACCACCCTCGCCGTCACCGCACTGGCGAAGCCGGGCAGTGTCGCCGCGCTGCTGCAGGGGCGGCTGGCTCAGAGTTCGTCGTACACGGCGCACACGCCGCAACTGCAGACCCTGATCGCGGCCGCGCTGGGGCGTCGTCGCCGGCCGACGGTGTTCCTGCAGTCCGCACCACCGTCAGGGGTCAGCCCGGTCGAACGAGCGCGAAAGGTACCGGCACAGTTGTGGGGCGAGTGGATCACCCGGTACGCGCCGCAACGGGTCGGCAGTGAGGTGGTGGCGTCGGCGTTGGCGGCGGCGGTGGTGTTCACGGGCACGAGGCTCACACACTCCGCCGCTCTTGCATTGCTCGATCCGCAGGCGCCGGCCCGCCAGGTGACCCATGTGATGCGTGACCTCGGTCGCAGCTCTCATGACGTGGGCACCCTGCACGCGATCCTCCGGCTGGCCGCGTTCCTCGATACGCATGACGTGCCCGTTGACTACGCCCGACGTCGCGCCCTCGACTACAGCGGGATCCTCCTCGAATCCCAGTGGCAGGAGGTGTGCCGGGTGGCGGGGGTATCGGCTGGGGGGGGACGACGATGGCGTTTGGCCCGGGCGCTCCTGCACCGGACACTGTCGGGGGATCCGATCCATTCGATCCCGCCGGAGTGGGATCAGGCAGGGGTGACCGCGCCGGCCGTCGCCCGCTTCGCCGATGGACTGCCGTCAGCGGTGCGGACGGGACTCGACCAGCTCGCCGCGGACTTCCTTCTCGTCAACGGCATCGATGAGCCCGTCACATGGACACCCGAGCCTTCGGACGGTGTCCCGGACGCGCCTGCGGCGTGGGCGCGGAGCCGCCCAGCACGATCAACGGCCGCGGACGTGATGCCTCCCGATGTGTTAGCGCGGGCGTATGCGGCGGGGGCGTCGACGTACGAGATCGCCGCGGACGTGAACGTGTCCCGGCAGACCGTGGGCCGCATCCTCGCCGACACGGGCACCAAGTCGCGTCGCGGACGACCCCCCACCTTCACCCTCGATTCCGATTGGCTACGCGACCACTATGAGACGCAAGGGAGGACTATGGCACAGATCGCGCACCTTGCCGGATGCAGCGAGATGACCATCAACCGGCACCTGCACGCCGCCGGCATCACCGTCCGCCCCCGCGGGAAAGCAGGGACGTCATGACAACTGAGAAGCGAACCTCCCGTCGGCTGCAGCAAGCCGCCAGGGAACGCATGAAGGCGACCGGAGAGAAGTACACCACGGCACTGCAAGCACTCATCGATGCGGCGCCGTTGCCGAGCACATCCTCGCCGACCGCCCCACGCGAGACACTGACATCCTCCCCTGGCGAGGATCATCCTTCTGACGACGCCCGCGCCCCTGGCTGGGCTCGGCGGCGGTATATCTGGGATGACCGCTGAGGGGAGCTGCAGGGTGGTGTCGAACGACGGTGAAGTGTACGAGAAGCCGTGGTCGGCACCGCACCTCGTGCCGCTGTTCACTGAACTCACCGCTGATGAGACAGCGCCGGTGTGGGCGCGCCGCGCCGTGAGGTTCATCCACCGCCACACCCGCGAGCGTGGTCAGCCGCCGACCTTCCGTGAGGTGTTCGCGGAGCTCGCCGCCCACGACCCCGACGCCGCGGAGCGTCAGGAGGCGTGGTCTTCGGCGTCGGTGCGGTACCTGACGATGGTGCACTGGCGGCGTCGCGGATGGATCCGCTTCCGACGGGAACCGCGTACCCTCCGATCAGGTCCCGCGGCAGGCGAACTGTTTACACTCGGGCCCACGCGGTATACGCCGA
Organism: Microbacterium tenebrionis; assembly: GCF_903645325.1. Lineage (GTDB taxonomy): Bacteria > Actinomycetota > Actinomycetes > Actinomycetales > Microbacteriaceae > Microbacterium > Microbacterium tenebrionis. The sequence continues at coordinate 113,912 of NZ_CAHJXQ010000007.1, read as the reverse complement.
CGCGGAAGTCCCGCGCCTAGACAGTCCCCGGGGGCGAGTCGGGGTGGGCGGAGTCGAACGCGCCGAGGAGTTCTTCCAGCGCGACCCGTAGCTCGTTGTAGCCCATCGTGTAGAACAGCGCGTCGGAGTTTGAGGTTTCGCTGCCGTCGAGGTCGGTAATGGTCTGGCGGGCCTCACGGATTGCGATGTCGAGCCATGGTTCGGCGTCTGGGAGGCCGCGGATCCACGCGTCGATTTCGGTGAAGGGGACGGGCGTGTAGCCGTGGGCGTCGACGCCGACGTGGAACTGGTGCCCGTTCGGTCCGTGGTCGCGGGCGTGGGTGTAGGAGTGGGATCCCGTCGTCCCAGCGCGGTCGATGGGTGGTGTGCCGATCCGACTCCTGCGAGTCGCCCTTGTATGGGTAGTGAGAAGCGAGGATCCGATACCCGCGTCGGGTGCCTTCGATGACCTCCGGCAGAATCGTCCAACCGGCCGCTTCGTAGAGCGCCGCGAACCGTTCGATCGCCTTCTTCGACTGCGTCGCCGGTGACACCCGGTCGTGGTTTCCGGGGACCAGGAATCGGCGGCCGTGCAGTTGCGCGGTGATACCGATCGATTCCTCGATCGGGCCGAGCGCGACATCTCCGAGGTGGAGCACCACCTCTGTCGGACTGACCGTTTCGTTCCAGCGGCGGATGAGTTCAGCGTTCATCTCGTCGACCGTTGCGAACGGGCGATCCGCGAGTTCGCTGATCCGCGCGTGGCTGAAGTGGGTGTCCGCGGTGACGAAGTCGACCTGGTCGAAGTCGAACCGCGGATACAGGTTCACGACGACGCCCCTCTCGCAGGTGATCGGTGTCTCGCATGATCTGGTGTCTCTAGCGTGCCAGTAGGCGACGACAGGTATCGCTAGAGCTCGTCGAGATCGATCCCGAACTTCCGAGCGACATCGGCGAGCGGGACGTCCGGGCTGTCGGCGGGACGTTCCCGGGCGATGCGGGCGATCTCCTCCGCCTCGGCCGCGTCCTCCACCGCGGCGATCGCCGCCAGCTGCTCGACCAGCACCTCGACGGGCGTATCGTCGGCGGTCGCGCGGCGTCGGATCTCGGCGGCGGCGTGGCCGAGGGTGTACATCCGCTCCCACGGGTGGTCGCCGTGCCGGTCGATGGCGACAGTGTCGCGAGTGTAGCTGCGCTCGTCGCCGGGGACGAGCCAACTTTCGGTGCCGTCCGAGGTGCGGAAGAAGTCGACGTAGCAGTTCCCGCACGGCATCCGGTACACGCCTGGCTCGGTAGGTGCGGATTCGCTGCTCCGCGCGATCATGTCGCGGATGATCTGTTCCCAGTCGGTGTGGTCGTCTGTGTGCGGCACGGTGGTTCCCCTTCCAGCAGAACAGAGCAGTCTGTCATGCCGATGACGCGGTGTCCACGGCATCGGGGATCAGAGCCCGTCCACGTCGGGGTGTCCTCGAGGTGGTCTGGGATGGTGCCACACGAGCGCTAATCGAGGACAGCGGCCTGGTCGATCGCCAGGTTGATGGTGGTTTGCGCTGTGTGCCATGGAATGCGTTCTTGTTCGAGGCGGAGCGGCGGCTGTCCAGCGTCGAGATATTCCAGCGCGGCACGTTCATCTTGCGTGAGGACTGGTTCGGGTGGGTCTACGCGACCGCTCGGGTCGGCGTTCGCGAGTGGTTCGAACTCCCGGACAGTGTCGGCGTGCATGAGTAGGGAGGCGATCTCGGGCACCCTAGCCCGGGCACGCGACAGCAGTGTGATCCCGGCTCGATCGAGGTCTCCCCAGTACCAGGTGCGTGCGGACCGCAGCCATGGGAGCGCGTCGAGCACGTCGAGAAAGTTGCCAAGCGAATGAATCACTACAAGCCCTGCTCGGTCCTCTATTGGCGTCGCGGCCTCCTTGTTCTCGATGATCAGGACGTCATCGGGGGTGAGGGGGAGGCCGGCGACTTCTTCGACGGGTGCTCGGAGTTGGCGGATGCCGCCCACGAGTCGGCGGTCGGCGGGGTCGGCGAGGATGACGTCGACGTGGTTCGGCAGTCGCCGCAGTCCGAGTAGATCGAGGTCGTTGATGTCGAGTTCAGGGTCGACGGCTTCTGCGCCAAGATCAGCCACCCGGTTGGGGATGTCGGTTCGAAGCAGGCAGATGACGATCGCCTTGTGCCGTCCCAGCCACTTGGTGTGGAGACCTGTGACAGGGACTTGGCGGGCGGTGAGCCCGGATGCGGGGTTGTTGCGGAACCATTCCACGACGCGCAGGAGCAGTTCGAAGTCGTAATCGTCGAGGTCGACAATGCGGGGCAGGATCGGCCGCAGCTGGTCGGTGGAGACGTCGAGGTCTGCCAGTTGGGGGTAGCGGGAAATCGCGGTCTGCCAGTGGTTAGCGGTCGCGGGGTCGAGTCCAGCGAGCGCTGTTGGCCCAGGGATGTCGATGTGTGTGTAGACGACCTGAGCGCCAGCGGCCGTGCGGACGGTCGCGGTTCGCAGGCTGGTAGCGGGGTGCAGGTCGTGCCAGGCACGCCACGCATGTAGCCACGTCCGGACGGCCTCTTCTTGTGCGGGGATGGTTGACGCGGTGGGTGGCTGGAGGGGGAAGGTGATCTGTTCAGGGGAGGATTGTGTGAGCCAGGCGCGCCAGGACGACTTGTAGCGGGTGGTGATAAGACGTTCAACGTCTGCGGGGCTCCTCACGCGGCTTCCTCGATACTGAGCGCTTCGCTGATCGTCATCTCGAAGATGCGCACGCCCTGCGGGTTGGCTGGGTCGGAGTTGATGTATGCGACGGTTTCCACGTGGGACTCGAACGCCGTTGCCTTCTCACGCGGCGCGCCGATGATGAGCTGGAACCCGAGCGCGGACAAGGCGGCGAGGGCCCGTCCGGTGTAGTCGCTATCGGCTTTGACAAATCCTTCATCGAGCACGATCGACGCGTAGGTGGGAGGGGCGTCCGTTCCTTCGCCCAGCCGATATCTCAGGGCTGCGCCGAGGATGAATGCGATGAGTTCCTGCCCCTCCCCGCCGCTCATCCCGGAGACACCGTCGTGCACGATTTCGACGCCGTCGGCTCTCTTCTCGATTGCCTTGAACTCGACGTGTTCGCGCGCGTCGAATACGCGGCGACGCCAGCTCTCGCCGGTTCGGGTGAGGTCGTCGAGGAGGGCCAGTTTGCGGCGCAGCCGGTTGAAGTCGCGTTCGATCTTCTCCGCGTCGCGTTCGATGGATTGGTGGAGGGTGTTGCTGGTGTACTCCGAGATCGTGGAGCGGAACTCGTTGAGCTCACCGCTGGGTTTGTCGGAGACGTCGATCGTGAGGGTGGAGTCGACGCGGAACGCCACACGCTCGAGAACCCTATCGATGGGGGCGAGGCCTCGGACGATTGAGCGGCGATCGTCATCGATCTGGACGAGAAGTCCTCGCAGCTGTGTGTTCATGTCCTGGTCGACCTGCTCGAGCCAGCGTTGCTTGGTGCGGGGGAGGTCATCGGTGAGCAGCTGGTCGTGAATGGAGAGCAGCGCCGGCAGGCTGTCGATGCTCTCGTCGATTTCCCTCTGGTTTCGATCCTCCAGGCCGCGGAATGCACGGATGGTGGCGAGGACAGCGGTCTCGAGTGCTTCGCGTTCCTTCCTGAGTGAGACGAGCTGGTTCTGCAGATCCGTGGCCGCTTGCCCGTAGCTGGCTTCGATTGCCGCACGGAGCGCGCGACCCGTCGCCGTCGTGACATCGACGGGAGGTGCGAGGAATCCGAGTGTGCCGGTGGCCTCGCGTTCGTCGGCGTCCAACACGGCGGAGTCGTCGATGAGAAGAGATGACTCGTCTTCCAGGTCGACCAGCACTCCCCACGCTGCGTTCAGAGTCGTGAGCTTCGTCTCGATCTCGCGTGCGTGCAGCTCCGACTCGGTCATTTCTGTTCGCGCGTCGTCCAGTTGCTTCTGGAGTTCGGTGACTTCGGGGGTGTTGGCCTCGGCGATCTCCTCTTGGAGCTGTCGCACCTGGTCGGCTGCAGGTGCCGTATCGATGGATGACCAGTCGAGTTCTTCGAGGAGTGTCGTGAGGCGCTGTGCCCGATCGCGTGCGTCGTCGCGTGTGGCTTGAGCGGTGTTGGACGCGGCGTCAGCGGGTGCCAGTTCCGCGGTAAGCGACGCGAGGTTCTGCTCAAGGTCGCGGCGTAGATCGGCGGTGTCCCAGCCGATGAACGAGTACCTCTGTACCGAGTCGTCCTTCGCGAACCGTCCGAATGCTGCGGTGCGCATCCCTGCGCGGGTGACGGCGCCGTTGAGGTGTGACGCACGTTTGGTGTCCAGATCCGAGTCGCGTTCCACGAGCTGGTAGGAGAATCGGTCGACGAGCTCGTTGAGTACCCACGGGGCGAACGGTGAGTCCGCCAGTTCGACAATCGCCGGTACGGTGCCGGGTACCGGCTCGCGCTGAGAGCCCTGTTCGCGAACGGGAACGAGCGACACGTGCATCCGGGTGTCATGCTCATTGATGAATCGCCGAACGGTGATGAAGTGTTCCTGATCGACGACGAGATCCTTGGCGACGCCGCGCAGAACACTGAAGACGGCAGCCTCCCATGATTGGTGCTCGGCCTTGATCTGGATGAGTTCACCGAAGAAATGCAGCCGGTCCAGCGGCACGTTGGTAGCTGCGGCGATGTCGGCGCGCAGCTGAGCCGCCTCGGGAGAGATGTTGGATCGTCGGGAGCTGAGTTGATGCAGCTCGTGTGCGACCGACTTCCGTTGTCCGGCGATCATGCCCGCGCGGAGCACCGCAGCCTTGGCCTCGGCGTCAAGAGCGATCTGTTGGGTCTCCAGTTGGGTGCGCATATCGCTGAGGTCGTCCTGCAGAAGCAACAGATCACCCTGCGAGGCGGGCAGGGTGCGGTCGAACTCAGATAGGCGACGGGAGACGGCTGCGCGGTGAATGCCGATCCGGTCCAGGTTGTGCTGGGCGGTGTCGAGTTGGACCTTGAGGAGGGGTGCTTTGTCTCCGCCGGCCGAGGTGAGGCTGAGCAGGAGGTTGTCGAACGTTGTCTTCGCGTGTGTCCTTCGCGTGTTCGCTGCCTGCAGATCTTCGTTGGTCTCTGCCGTCGTCAGGCGATTGTCATCGATCCGTGCGCGCAACCAGTCGAGGAGCTTGTGGGCGTGCCAGATCCGTAGGCGCGCGGGGGTCCCTTCGGCCCGCTCCAAGAGGAGTGAAGTCTTGCGTGTGTGGTCTTTGCCCGCGTGCTGGTACTTCTCGGCGAGCTGAGGGAGGCGGGTGAGGGTCTCCAGCTGGCGTCGGGTGGCTTCGTACTCGTCATACAGACGTGACGCCTCTCGGTACGCCTCGAGCGCGGTTCCCCACCGGTCGAGCGCGAGCGGCTCGGTGAGCACAAACTCCTTGAACAGCGCGTTGATGTTGAAAATGCCTTTGGAGGCCTGGGCGCGGCGCAGCAGGTGCATGGCAAGGCGCTGGGATTCGTCGGACTTGCCCATCTCCATCACGGAGCGCATCTTCGCGTGGATCTTGCTCTGTGAGGAATCGACGAGATCACCGCGGCTGGTGTCGATCAGGCCGCTGAGCGTCGTCTTGGTCAGGGGCGATGAGCCGGAGCGGACACCGGTGAGCCCGTTCAGGCGGTCCAGGTCGAAGTCGCCGGAGACGAACCCGTAGATCGTATTCGCGTTGATCGCGTCGGCGCCGGTGGTGTCGCTGGCAACCCATGCGAGTCGAAACACCGTGACCCGTCGGCCATCGTCATGAGCCCACGTGATCGCAGCGCCGCTGGCGAACCCGTTTGTGCCGGGTGGACGCACGTAGGTGGTTGTGCCGGAGCGTCGGTTCTCGTCACGCCGCCGGTCAGTGAGCCCACGCGCGTACGTGTATACGGTGCGCTCGCGCTTCTGGCCTTTGTCGTCGCGTGCGGCCTGGTTGAACTCTTGCGGGTTGGGAAGGATGACCGAGGCCATCGCATCGAGCAGGGTGGACTTGCCGCGTCCGGACGGTCCGAGGATCGCGGTGCCGGCACGTTCGACATGCATGACCTGTAGGTCGGAGTATCCGCCCCAGTTCAGGACCTGGACCTTCTCGATGCGGAACTGCCCATTGATTAGCATCAGGACTCCTCGTCAAGGAGCTGGGCTGAGTTTTCGGTGCCATTCCCGTCATTTGCGGTGGCGCCTGCCCCGAGCCGGTATGCCGCTTCCAGCCGCGTCAGTTCATCGACACCGACAAGAGGTACCACGACTGGCGAGATCGTGTAGAGGTAGTCGGCGTCAGGGTCCTGGTTGAGCAGCCGCAGATCCTGCAGCTGCCGGATGGCGGCGGTGACGCGACGATCGAACTTCGCCTGGTCGCCGTCGTCATCCTGGCGGTAGGCGCTAAGGAACTCGTCGATCTGAGCCCGGGTGACCACGACGAGCTCGTCCTGGGGGTCGGCGTGGGCGCACTCCTGGCAGAGAAAGATGAGCAGGAACGAGGCGTCGCGACTGAGCGGGCGATCTTTGCGGAGGATGCGGGGAGTGTCCTCCTCCATGATCTGCCGTTTGAATGCGACGCCGTGGTCGTGGTCGATCTCCAGTGTCAGGTAGAGATCTGCGAGGCGGCCGCGGATCTCTTCTTCATACCCACGCAGGATGTCCCACACGGCGCGATTCCTCGTCCGGGTGATGAACCGGTTCGTGAGAAGCACGACGAGCGCGCGGCGGGCACCGTCAGGGAAATCCTCGGGGGCGTCAGGCGCTAGCTCTCCTGTATCGGTGGTGCCGTGTCCGTCGCTCATTCGTGCTCACCGATCATGATGGGTGTGTCGAAGCGTAGATGGGGGAGCGCGACGTGGAGTGCACGTTCCTGCGCGGGCTGGAGTGCGACGCGATCTCTGATGTGGTCTGATACCTGGCCGTAGGTGATGGCTAGATCAAGGAGGGAGACGAGTGCTCCCAGCCGTCGGAAGTCTGGCGGCGTCGCGTCGAAGACTTCGCTGCCGGTCACCGCACCGCGCTCACGGATCAGCCGGTTCACGGTCCGGGCGACGACTCTCGGGCTCGTCCCAGCCGCCAGCCGCAACGCCTCACGATCCGCAGTCGGGAGGTCTGCGTGCGGCGAGATCGCGCGGACCTGAACCTCTTGAGGTCCCCGGTCGATCCAAAACTGGGTCTGGGAGATGTCGGTGGTGTCGATCGTTCCGATGCCGAGCACGTCGCTGTCGATCACCGCGGGGCCGGGGTGCCGTTCGACCCATTCGGCGCCGGCGCTGAGCGCCCGGTCAGCGAGGGCGAGGAGGCGCCGGTGCTTCTCGTGTGTGCTCCTGGTGAGGAAGCGCCGCAGTGACGAGGTCCATTTGACGTAGCTCTGCTGTACGCGAAGTTGCGCGGCGAGCAGGGTCGAGAACATCGTCTCGAGCTGCGCCCGCTCGGTCACAGTCATGTGCTCGCGGGCGAACTCCTGGGAGAGGATCTGATCGATGTCGTCCGGGATGGATTGGGCCTGCTTGGACGTCAACAGCCTCGAAAACCCTTGGTAGGAGCGGCCCTCGGGGGTGTCGCCGAGGAGGTCGTGCTCGTGGAGGTAGTCCTCGACGAGCTCTGCTTTGGTAGGACCGTCGGCCATCGCTCGTCGGGCGACTCGCTGGTGACGGTCCTCGACAAGGGTGCGCAGTTGCCGGAAGTCCGCAGGCAGCGTGCGGGTCATCGCCAAGATCTCACGCAGCTGCTGTTGCTGCTCCTCCACGGTAGACAGCCGGGTCCGACCAGACTTGATGTCGTCCCGCTGCTTCTTGAGCCGGGAGATCTCCCGATCGATCCGACGAACCTGCACGCGCCGGTCGGGGTTGGTCATATCCGCGAGCGTGTGGACGGCATGCGCGATGCTCTCTAACCGAGCCGTGGTGACAGTGGTTTCACCGTCGACGATCTCACGGACGAACTGCAGGGCTCGCAGCGAGTAGGCGGAGAGCCGGTATCGCAGGCGGCCAGCGTCCATCTCCGTTTCCAGCCACCGGTCCTCGACCCACTTTTTACAGTGCTCGGCGGGAGTACGATCTCCCGTCATGCTCGGCAAGGCGTCGATGGTCTCAGCGACCCGCTCATGGAACCACTCCGCGGAGACGGAACCATCGATGGTCCCCAGGTGGGTGGCGAACAGCGGCAGGACCCAGTCGCGACTGTATGCGCCGAGAAGACGAAGAGTCGGGTTGGTGTCGACGGCTTCAGCCAACTGCTGTGGTGTTGCTGTCAACGGGTCCCCCCTGCCGGCCTCAGGTGTCGCCAGTATCTCCTATACCGACGACACGGTGCCGCTTTGGCGGGCGGACGGGGGCTCGAGGAGGGCGAGGATGCGTGCGCCTGGGCACCCTCATCCGCCAGATGCCCTCGGCGGTATGTGGTCGGGGTCGGCAGCCCGGGGTACGTAGCGTTCTTGTCGAGGCCGGGGTCTCCTCCCACCCGAACGACGGCCAATCACGCGCCGGCGCTGAGGTACGCGGCTCTGGCCTCGCTCAACTCTGCCCAGTGCGCCTCGAGGCCGGCCAGAGTGGGGCTGACGTTCAGGGTGGGGAGCGGCTGGGAGTGTCCGTCGATGTAGCGGCAGGCTTCTTCGAACACGCGGTTCACAGTCTCGATAGCGGCAGGCAGGGCGGCCGTCTTGATGTTCGGTAGCGCGGTCATCCGCACGTTGGGCTGGTAACGCTGCGTCACCCCCTGCAGCAGCTCAGTTTCGGTGAACACCTCGCACCAGGCCCGGATCCAGTCGTAGCCGGTGCGTACGAGCGCGGCGCGCGCATCACCCTGCTGGGACTTGGCGGCCTGGATGGTCTCGTTGATGTTCTTCTTCAGATTGCTGATGCTGTCCCAGCGGGGCCCGGTAGCTCGGGTGACCTGCCCCTTGCCGTCCTCGTCGGTGATGTGGAAGTACGAGCATCGTTTGGACGCTGCCATCAGGTTCAGCAGTGTGGTGGCGAAGAAGATGTCGTGGGTGAACACGATCACCTGGGTCGTGTCGGCGAGTGCCGCGACACGCTGCGCGACCTCGTTGATGCGGCGATGATCGAGACTGGAGACCGGGTCGTCGAAGATCACCGGTGCGGTGATGCCGGCGAGGCGTGCTTCGGCGAGAAAGTCCGCCATCGCGAGAACCTTCTGCTCGCCCTCGGAGAGGACCTTCGACGGCTTGTGCTTGCCGGTGAGGACCTTGCGGCGGTGCGCTCGTCCCTGACGGCCCACGAACTCGACTTGAAGTTCGGGTGCACGGAGCGCGGTGCGTTCTTCGGCGAACAGCGCGTCGAAGCTTTCGTTGATCATCTGGTCGCTCGCGGTTTTGGCAAGGCCAGTGACCGCGCGTAGTAGCGCAGGCATGGGCTTGGCGAGCAGTGCGAGGCGGTCGGCTTGTTTCGCGTCGCGCACCTGTTGTTCGATGATCGCCCAGGACCGGGCGAGTTCGGCGGCAGCTTCGAGTTCGACCAGTTCCTTCTTCTTCTCAGCGAGTGTTTCCGCGCGCCGCGCGGCTTGTCCTCGCAGTTCCACCAGGGCGCCGCTGGTGGTCTCGAGTGCTTCGGTGAGGCCATCTGCGTCGGCGGCCACGTGAGCCAGGAGGTCGGCTGTGACGGGGGTGTTGTCGCGGAGGTGGTCAAGGAGCGCGGTGGCAGTGCTGAGCGTGCGTTCCAGCAGTGGCAAGAACACGGGCTGCGGGTTGCTCGTGGCGTGGTCGCGCGCGTAGGCGTCGACATCGCTGGTCCGGATGCCGAACACGGGTGAGGTCAGGGCGCTGAGCCGCCCCTTGGCGGCTTCGATGTCGCCGGCGATCTTTTCCTCGAGGAACTCGGAATACTTTCCGATCAGCGCCCGTGCCGGGTCACTGAGCGGTTGGCGGCAGTAGAGGCACCGGTCTGCGTCGTGCGCGTCGTGTGCGCTCAGGTGTGCTTCGTACTCCTCACCGGCCTGGATGAACCGGGTCCAGGTGTCGTCGGGGGCGGCGGGCAGGTCCGCCGCTTCGAACAGCGCCGCGCGGAAGGCTCGATACTCCTCCTGCAGGTACGCCAGGGCGGTGAGCTCGCTGCTGTACGTGGCGGGGCTGAACCGACCGAGAATCTGTGCGGCCGTGCTCGCCTCGGCTAGGACACGCTCGGCGCGTTGTTGCAGGGTGATCTCGGCGCTGATCGTGTCGGCCTCCAGCGCGGCCACGGTGCGGCGCAGTGTCCCGATGCGGGTATCAGCGTCGGTGTGGTGGTCGGCCATCGCCCTGAGCTGGTCCAGGTCTGTCGCGGCGCCGAGCGTCTCGATCAGCGGGTACACCGACGCCGCTCGCGGGAATCGGCCCAGCAGTCCTGTGGGGCCGGATCGCAGGTCGCTGATTGCCGCATCAATGCGGGCCTGGACGGCCTTGATTCCGGCGATGACGTGGTTGAACAAGGCAAGCGCGGCGGGGACGTACACATACTCGAGGTCTTCGTCGACATGGAAGCTCACCGATGGGCTGTCGAAGATCGAGATGCGCGTGAACGGGGCAACCCCCCGTTGCCCTGTCCAGGCGTACGTCTTCGCTTCCGCTCCGAGTTGGTAGCCGATCGTCGCGGACGGGGATTGCGGCGCCGTCGCCTCGATATCCCCGAGGATGACGTCCGCGGTGCGGCTGGCAGCAAGCGCTTTGAAGATTCTCGAGTACCCGGTCTTGCCGGTGCCGTTCTCACCGAACAGAATGGTGAGGCCCTGATGCGGTTCGATGACCCCACCACCGATCAGAGCGTTCACCCCCGCAACCTCTGACAGTGAGGTCACGGTCAAAGGTTCGAGCGCCTCGTCCTCCCCGTCGATCATCGCGAGCTGATCCTCGGTCGACAGTTCCCGGGCGTCCAGCGCCTTCTCTTGCCGGAACAGCGTGTACGCGTGGTCCTCTTCGTCGGAGTTGAGAGGGCCAGCTCCGGTGAGTACGACGCGCACGATGTACCGCACCCATTCGTCGGAACTGTTCGCCCACGCGCCAAGAAGCTGACGGGGGTCCACCCGTGTGTCCGCTTGCACCGCGTCCGTCATCGACCGACCTCCGTCGCGACAGCGGTGTCCATGGAACGCGCTGCTCACCGCCGACTCTATCGTCGCCCTGACAGGACGCCGAGCTGTGCGTCGCGCGGGCCGCTGGAGTTGGTGCGGGAGATGGGGCACGCTGATCGGATGACTGAACGAAACACCTGGCCACGCAACCGGTCGACGCTTCCTGGCGGTGGCCTGTCGACGCTTCCTGGTGGCGGCTTGTCCACCCTGCCGGGTGACGGGGCCTCTACGCTTCCCGGCGGTGGTCTGTCGACACTCCCAGGTGGTGGCCTGTCGACCCTTCCTGGTGGCGGTTTATCCACGCTCCCTGGTGGCGGTATGTCGACGCTTCCTGGCGGTGGTCTGTCGACGCTTCCCGGGGGCGGCTTGTCTACGCTTCCTGGCGGAGGTCTCTCCTCGCTGCCTGGGGGTGGGCTGTATGACGGTGCAGACCCGAACCCGTACCGCTCGAATCAGCCACCCATGACCCACTTCATCCCCTACCTCCGCCATCAGGGGCTGAACGATGTCGCCGATCTGCTGGCGCGTGCTCACGGGCTGAACCTGTAACGAATCACGAGCTCTGCTTCATCGGAGCGGCCCCACGTTCACCTTGACACTCCACCGGGTACCGTCGAGCTGTGTTCTTGCTGCTTGACGCCAACGTGATCGTCGGCAATCCGCTTCTGCGCGGGCGGCAGTGGGACGCCGTCGCGGATGCGGTCGCTTCCGAAGCGCTCGATCTTTATGTGCCCGAGCTTGCGGTCGATGAAGCCGTGGCACGGTACCGCGACAGTGCAGCATTGCGTGAACGCGAGGCGAAGAAGGCTCTCAAGACATGGCCGCCGAGGTCACGGGAACTCGTCCAGGAAGCCATCAACGCTTCAGAGTCCTTCGCCGCCGAGTACGAGAGTCTTCTGCGGGCGCGCCTCGAACAGATGGGTGCAGAGATCGTCGGCTACCCGGAGGTAGAGCATCGTGAGGTCGCGTTGCGGGCGATCTCACGGTCGGCACCGTTCGACAGGGAGGGCAACGGATACCGTGACGCGCTGCACTGGTACGTCTTTGTCGATCTGCTTCTCACGTGCGAACCCGAAGATCCGCACGCGTTTCTTCTGTCGGCTGACAAGCGTGCGTTCGGACCAGCGCGACGGCGCGAACTCTTGGCCGAGATCGAGAAACTCGATGTGGAGTGGGAGGTGAAGATCCTTGAAAGCATCTCCGATTTCAAGGTTCCCGGGCAGTTCCTCGATGACGAGGGCTCATTGGACTACGAGCAGGAGCGACAGCTTCACGACGCGGTACAGGATGCGGTGCTGGCAGGCGGAACACCCAAGGACTTCACTCACTCGCTGGCAGCGAAGACCGAGTTCGACGTTGCTGATGTGCTTGAAGTCTTGTTACTGGATGTGAACGTGGAAGGGGTGCAGATCGAGCGAAAGTCGCGCGATCTATGGATCAACTACACCGCCCAGGCAACGTGCCTCGTGAAGCTCGAGAGCGTCGAGATCCTCGACGAGGACGCCGGCGACTACGCCACCCATCGGGACACCGCCGTATGGGTCCTGGATCTCAGCGGCAATGCTTACTCGTCAGGGAACCGCATCGACGAGGTCGCCTCCCTGCGTCTCGACACCATCGAAGGAGACGCACCGGCATAGATCGAAGGAGACGCACCGGCATAGACAGTGGGCGGGTAGGAGCTACCTCGAGGGCCGCCGGCGCGGCCGCCGCTGTTCAGGTGGGGCGTGCATCTGATCGGCACTCGGCTGTCCTCGCTTTATGTCGGCGGCCTTCGCGGTTCGGCGGTGACGCTCGGCAAGTCATCATGGACTTCGTGTACCGACGCCGAGTGTTCGAGGTTGCAAATGAGCTCGGCGTTGACGTGCGCACCGTGCTCGACGCGCTGCGGAGCCTGGGTGAGGCGGAAGTGCGCCCTGAGGCGCAGCTGAGTGAGTCGCTCGCTCGCAAGGTGCGAGTGCATTTGAATGGTGGCGGGGCTGTGCCGGAGCGGCGGCGGGGTGTGGAGCCAGCGCGCCGCCGGTCGAGGTTTGCTCAAGGCATTCGGGAGCAGCATGACGACGCAATCCGTCGCGTCATCCCCACCATCGCGGCGGGCTTGACCGTTGCCGCTCGGCTGCCCGAGGGTAACGAAGTCATCGTCGCATTCCACAACCGTGACGCCGTCGCGCGGTACGGGTTCTGCACCCTGTCGGGCGGGCCGCTGCCACCCACTGTGCTCAACGCTTCGGATGCACGGAGGCTGTTGGCGCCGTTGCGGGACGTTGACCGCGACTATGTCGCTCGCGGGTGGACGCCACCCAATCTCTACATCGCCTTCGACCTCGCCCATCAACACGTCTGGCTAGGAAGGTCGCTGAAGACGATCGGGCATCCTGGTGAACGATTGGCTGCGGACTCGCTCGTGCGGGTGCCACCCCCTAGCGCCGGTGAACCGCCCCGCATCAACCCTCGCGCACAGCTCTTCACCGCCAACAAAGTGCCGTCCGTCGTCGCGGCGGTCGGCGAGGGGTCGGATCGTCCCGAAGAAGCGTTCCTCCTTCACGAAGAGCTTCTGCGTCTGGCTGTCGACAGCCTCGTCGACGCGGACGTTCTCGATCCGCTGCCCGTGCATATCAACGCGATCTGGTTCTTCGCGCGCCCGATCGTGATGCAGCGGGCGGGCGACAGCGACCGCCATGTCCGCGCGGTCTGGTACCGGCAGGGCGGCTCGATGTGGCGCATACGCACATACGTTGCTGGCGTTGCGGGATCCGGCGCGGTCAATGTCAAACAGGTCGGGCCGCAGCTGTCCGGCCGCGTGCCATTCGTCCCGGTCTGGGATGACACCCGACCGGAACAGAAACTGCTTGCCGCGGTGTGGGCGTTAATGGCCCAGGGCGGCATAACTGAGTCGGAACGCGTCACAGGCGTCGTCGTGCCCAGCGGCGAGCCGCAGGGCGAGCTGACGATCGTGCGCGTGCAAGCGGGCAGCGATCACGTATCCGTCTATCGAGAGGGGAGCGACGGCGAGCCGCCCGATCGTGCGGCCTGGTCGGTTCGCGGCCACTGGCGGCGACAGCCCTACCCCTCACTCGGGCTCGACGACGACGGCCACGTGCGCACCCGACTGATCTGGATCGCGTCGTATGTGAAGGGTTCCCACGGAGCACCAGTCGAACCCAAGGTAATCGTGGTCAGTTCAAGGCCGGGAGAGGCCTGAGGGCCGACACGACCGGCAGTTGAAGGTTCTCGATACGAGATGCCAATTCCACGAGGTCTTTCGAGCGAGTTGCGAATTGCAGTGTCGTGGGGACGTAATCGCCGCCGCCGCCGCTGCCCGCCGCCCGCCGCCGCTGGCGCGCCAGCCAAGGGGCCGCGTGTAGATACGCTCGAAGTGGGCGTATTCTCCGACGAACGGGGCCGCGGTGCGGGAGTCTGGTCTAATCGGTGGATGGTCGCAGCTTCGTTGAAGCCGTTCCCAAAGTCCGTCCGGGTGATCGTGTCGCCGTGATCTCGCCGGCATTCGCCGCCCCAGCGATTTCGCCCGTTCTCCACGAGCAAGCGATGCGGCGTCTGAAGGAGGCGACCGGGTTCATCCCGGTCGAGTACCCCACGACGCGGCAACTCGGCGCGAGCGCGGAAGCCCGTGCGGCAGACGTGAACGCGGTGTTCGCGGATCGGAGCATTCGCGCGGTGCTGGCCGCCATCGGTGGTGATGACCAGATCACTGTCATTCCGCACTTCGATGCCGCCGTGATCGCGGCGAACCCGAAGCCGTTCCTCGGGTACAGCGATAACACGAACCTGCACAACCTTCTTTGGAACCTCGGCGTGCGGAGCTTCTACGGTGGATCCGGTCGACCTCGTCTACCCGTTCACGGGGAGGTGGCTCGTGCAGAACAGTCCGGCGAACCACGACCGACTCTGACCAGTCGCTCGCCTGTGCGCATCACGGAAGCATGACGTCCCCGGTTCGGTTCACCGAGCTCGCTGGGTGGACGCCGCAGCCCTACCGCTCCGTGTTCGTCTGGGTCGCGTTCGAGGAGCGCCTCGTCGCGACCGGCGAGAGGTACGGTCCCGACGATCACGCGGGAGTCTGGACGGCGGACGGGTTCCTGTCGCGGTGGTCCAGTCGGCTCGTCGATCAGGGATGGGAATGGATGGCTCCGCTCATCCGCCGACTCGCGGACGGCGAGGACCCGGAGCACGTGCGCACGGACGCGCTCCATGAGTACGCCGCTCGCCACGACGGCGCGGAACCGAACGTGACCATCTGGAACCTGGGCGTCGACCGACTCCGGTGAGGGCGAGTCAGCCGCGTTGCCGCCCCGCTCGTGGAGCCACGGCATGCGACGTTGGTGCCGTACTTTCCCCGGCGTCGGCGCCTTCCTCGAGGAGGTCGAGAGGCGTAGTTCCGTTTCTGAGCGGGCCAGCGGGAGGCGACGATGCCGCTACCGGCGTGTGGGATCCGGTGCTGCTGGCGATGAGGCTCATTGCGATGTGGGTGGCCGGGCGTAGTCAGGTCTCCATGTTCACGCGTGTCGCGCGCGGTGCCGACGTACTGCAGCGCGGTTGGCGCAGCGGACGCTGCAGTACCGCTGGCGGCCGTTGCGCGTGACGTCTACCACGACGTTGTGGCACGGGTCACCCGGGACTTTGCCGGCGTCGCATCGGTGAAGGCGGTGCATTCCCCGCGTTGTCAGGTGGAGTGCGGTGCCGACGCTGATGACGGCCTCCAGCACATGCGGCAGGGCTTGGTCTTGGTCTCGATAGTGGAGGTGCCAGCCTTCATCATGGTGGTCGGTTAGGCGCGGGTAGGCGGCCGCCTCTGCGAGGTGTTGGTTGAGGAGGTCGGCGCGTCGTTGCGGCAAAGGTTCATCAACGACTTCGAGCCATCGGTCGATTACCCTGCGGACACCGGTGTAGTCGTCCGCTTGCGGATTCGCGAACGGCGTCTGCATCCCATAAGACTCCGCACGGTCGACAATGCCCGCTCGATCTTCGGGCCAGTCGTTTGCCAGTGACGCGGCGAGCAGGACCGCGTACTCGCCGTAAGGGTTGAGATGCATAAGGGCATTACATCACACTGGAACGTGAATCGTTGGAAGGAACTGACTATGACGGTGCTGGGTACTGGACTCCCGTGGGCCGCGGTCGGCGGGATGGGGTTGGCGGCGTTGGTGATGGTGCTCACGCCTGGGCCGAACATGATCTATCTCGTGTCGCGCAGTATCGCTCAGGGGCGAATCGCAGGTCTGGTCTCGCTGGCGGGGACGGGCGTGGGATTCCTCACCTACATGACGATGGCGAACCTGGGGCTCAGTGTCGTGTTCGTTGTGGTTCCGTGGCTCTACATCGGTCTGAAGGCCGCAGGAGTGCTGTACCTCGCCTGGCTCGCGTTCAAGACGTTCCGCCCAGGAGGGACAGGACTGTTCGAACCCGGACCGCTCACCCGCGATACGCACGGGAAGCTCTTCCGGATGGGGCTGTTTACCAACCTGCTGAATCCGAAGGCGGCGGTGATGTACCTGGCGATCATCCCGCAGTTCATCGACACATCGCACGGCAACCCGATTGCGCAGGGGTTCACGCTCGGCACAGTCCAGATCACTGTCAGCGTGATCGTCAACGCAGCAATCGTGCTGGCCGCCGGGACGATCGCAGGATTCATCGGAACCCGCCCGTCCTGGCTCAAGTGGCAGCGCCGCATCACCGGCAGCCTTCTTGCCGCGGTCGCCGTCATGCTGGCCAGGGAAGTTCCCCAGGCTGCCCGCGCGTAGACAACCTGCAGGTGGTCGCGCGCGTGTGGCCAGCGCGCCAGCCATCGCAGCGCCGATGTAACCTGAAATGGACGAATCCGTTCAACCGATTCGTTGCGACATCGACTGATCGCTCTCGCGGCACACGTCGTGAGTGCCACGTGCGCACGAGCGCCGACGACGGCAACCCCGTACATCAGAAGCCGAGGGCGTGGACAGCTGAGCGTGTATGTCAACGGCCGCAGAATGGGAGCGAGATGAACCTGCGGGAAGAGCTTCTGCGTGTCTACGAGGACGCGCGGTCCAACCGGTCCTCCGAGGAGAACGAGACGACGGATCGTGCGGCTGCGGAGCTCTTCGACGCCGGTACGGCAGACCGCGCGAAGGCCGTCGGAGATGTGGCGCCGGTGTTTTCTCTCCCCAGCGCCACTGGCGAAACGGTGACCTTGAGTGATCTGCTTGAGGATGGCCCCGTGGTGCTGAGCTTTTACCGAGGCAGCTGGTGCCCGTATTGCAATCTCGAGCTGCGGGCGCTTCAAGCGAACATCATGGAGTTCAAGGCGCGCAACGCGCGGCTCGTTGCGATCTCGCCGCAGGTGCCTGACGAGTCATTGTCGACCGCTGAGAAACACAGCCTCACTTTGACGTTCTGAGCGACGTGGGGGCCACTGTCTCCCAAAGCTACGGCCTGTCCTTCGTCATTCCTACGGAGCTGGCTGCGCTCTACGAGCGACGAGGTCACGATCTCATCCGTCGAAACGGTGGCGATGGTCGAACGCTTGTGATCCCCGCGACCTATGTGATCAGGCAGAGCGGGTCTATATCGTGGTCGTTCGTGGACAGCGACCACACCAGACGTGCGGAACCGCGGGACATCATCGCAGCGCTCGATGCGATCCGCTGACTGCTGCAGAGGCGACGGACGGAGGAGTCACGCGCCTCTCGTGCGACCGTGCGCGCTGCGACGCAACTCCCGGCTGGTTGTGGACGGAGATCGGTCATGCAGCGCGGCGATCTCCGTTGGCCGCGCACCTCGGCTCGCGAGATCGCGATCAGAACGCGCTCCTCTTCGAAAAGAAGCCTCGAGGAGATGGGGAGAAGCGAAAGCGGGCCAGGGCTGTGGCACGACCTTCACCGCGCTATCCTTGCGCCGCACCGCGGTGCCATCGCGCCGGGGGTACGCGGCCGTCCGCATCGCGCCGACCTCGCGGGCGGCGGCCGCCAGCGGCTGCACTGAGCGAGCAACTCCGTGAACCGGTTCCACGTCAACGAGTTCGGCCTACGCCCGGGGCCCGGACGGGCAGATCGATCGTCGCGTGCCGGGGTGATTCCGGCGCTGACATCTGGCTCGACCGTTCCTGCCGACCGAGGGTGGTCAATGGCTTAAGACCGTTGCCGTGACGGTGGTGATGCCGACGATGACGACGAACCCGCGGAACAGGCCTGCGGGGAGTCGTCTTGCGAACCTGCCGCCGACCAATCCTCCCAGGATCGAGCCGAGAGCAACGAGGGCGACGATGGGCCACGAGATCAGTTCTGGTGAGACGAAGATGA
This sequence comes from Microbacterium tenebrionis, assembly GCF_903645325.1. Taxonomy (GTDB): domain Bacteria; phylum Actinomycetota; class Actinomycetes; order Actinomycetales; family Microbacteriaceae; genus Microbacterium; species Microbacterium tenebrionis. Next base: position 95,599 of record NZ_CAHJXQ010000007.1, on the reverse strand, counting down.
AGACCGTGGCGGCGATGATGTTGACCGCGGCGACGCTGGCGTTCTTCACGGCGTTGAGTTCTTGCATCAGCAACGTCGTCGTGATCCCGAGCAGGGCGACGAGGAGGATCCCCTGCGCTGCACTGAAGTAGCCACCATAAACTCCGAGCAGGAACGCGCCGACCACGGAGGCGACTTTCGAACCTCGGCGAGGGAATGGCGTCGCGTCGACGTCGTCGGTTGCCGCCACGCGGCCGATGCGGTTCTTGATGGCGGGTCCGCTGAGTACCAGAAGCGTACCGATACCAATCAGCCAAGGGATGACGGCAGCGAAGATGTCGGCGGACAAGTGCAGGAGGAGGAGCGCGCCGGTGACGCCGCCGGCGCTGGATGAGGGAAGCAGTAGGCGAGTAACGCGGTAGTGTGCGCGCAGCTCGCGTCGGTAGACGAATACCCCCGACAGGCTGCCGGGCACGATGCCGACCGTGTTCGCCATCGTCGCCGTCAACGGCGGAAACCCCAGCAGAACGAGGATGGGGAAGGACGCCAGTGTCCCCGCGCCTACGACGACGTTCAGACCTCCTGCAAGGAAGCCTGCGCCGACGACCGCCGCTCCTCGCAGAAGCGGCGCGATTTCTATCAGCACGTTGGCCTCCTCCTCGCCCGGGTCACAAGATGTCCCGGAGGCCTTCAAGGCTTCCAAAAGTGCGCTGGACGCAGGTTGATAGAATCGGAAGGGATGTACGCGAAATCCGAAAGCTAGTTCGTGGCGCCCAACTTGCGGGATCTGGAGCTGTTCGTCGCGATCATCGACGCCGGCTCGATCACGGCGGGCGCCCGCGCCGTGGGGGTCTCGCTGTCGTCGGCCAGCAGCCGGATCGCTCTACTGGAACGGCAAGAGCGAGTCGAGCTGTTGTCGCGTCGACGAGGTGGGATCGTGCCGACCACGGCCGGCACGACCCTGGCGATACATGCCCGTGCCCTTCTCGAACGTGCTGATGAACTGCGGCAGGCGATGGACGGGCTGCGCGGGGACTCTGCCCACGAGATCCGGCTCGCCAGCAACACATCAGCCGTCGATACCTTGACCGAGTTCCTGGCCGCGACTCTCGCACGATTCCCTACGATGCGGATCGCGGTGGTCGAGACAAGCAGCGTCGAGGTCGCGTCTCGGGTCCGCGAGGGGGGTGCTGACCTCGGGATCGTTTCCCTCCCACCGACGGGCGACGGTTTGATCGCTCGTGAGTTATGGGCGGATCCCCTTGTCGTCGTTCGTGGCTCGGTGTTCCGCGGAGACGACGTGGCTCCTTCCTTCGAGGAGGTGATGCGGGGGCCGCTGATCGGGTTGCCAGCGGCAAACCCGCTTCAGACACTCATCGACGAGCAGGCGCGCATCCTCGGTGTGTCACCGGCGTACCGCGTGCGGTTGCCAACCCTCAACGCGGTGTACGCCGTCGCCAGCACTGGGGCTGGCGCGGCGATCGTCCCGTATGGGACCGTCAGCCGCTCTCCCACACTGCCTGCTGCCATACATCCGGTGGCAGAGGAATGGGCCGACCGCCGCGCACTCCTCATCACTCGGTCTACCTACGTTCCGTCCCCCGCGCAGCAGGAGTTCATCGACGCGCTTCTGCGCTACCGGGATGAAGTCGATGTCACCGAGCCGCTCGGAGTCGTCATCCTCGGCTCGCCCCCTGAGCAAGCCCGCCGCGGGTAGCGAACCCGATACGAGATCCACCCCGGTCGGTGATAGAGCTGTACGCCAAGCTCGGAAAGGACCTCGGCACCAGTTAGTGAGCGTTGCCGAGCGTAACGACTCGCTGGCGCAGCGCGGCAAGATTCCGGCTGGCCCAAGCAACCCAGACCGCACCGAGAGCGTCTGTTACTGGAATGCAAGGTCGGCTACCGATCGGCGATCCTCCCCTCACCCCCTCCGAACGGGAGCAGATGCTCAGCGCACCGATGTTGTTGACGACCACGAGTGCATGGAACAACGCGCGTAGGCAGTCTGCCGTGGCCCGTGCCAATTCCACTCATCGTGGCCGGATTCATATCCGGAGCCCGCGACGATGATCGTGAAGCAAATGGCCGACACCACGAGCGCCACAATGACGGGCACGAGCGCCCTGAACTATCGATAACAACTCGTGGGCGCAGCGAGGACCCCGGCGTTCACGTCCGGCGCTGTCAGAGCTCGATCACGTACTTGACTCCGCGTGAGCGGCCGCCGGCGCCAAGCCGTCGGGCACGCGCGCGACGTGGGCACTGGTCACGAGAACCTTCTCCGCCCAGGTGCCGCTGCCACCGGGCAGGGGCGCCTCGTGGACGAGGTCGAACACGGCGATGGGAATCGCGTAAGCGAGTGAGACGGCGTTGCACAGGTCGACGAGCGGGTGGATCGAGGGCAATTCCCCGTCGCTCTTGAATCAGCGTGGCAGCGCTTCCGACGCGCACCGGTACTGGGTGGGTTTGAGTCCCATCTGACTGAATGCGCGCCGCCAGGCGACGATCTCGGGGAACTCGCTCTCCGGTCGTTCGGAGAGGCGCATGGAGGCCCGCTCGCGGAATGGTGCCGCGGTCGCCGAGACGTCCGCCGTGTCGGTCACGCCATCGAGGGTGAGTGTCGCGACGGCGAGCTGAGGGAAATGAGCGCGCAGCGCCGAGTCATGAACTGAGCTGCATCAGCGGGTTTCGAGGGCGAGACGGCCGGCGAGCAGCCCATACGTGCCCGCGAAGGTGCGACGCAGCCACGCCATGACCTTCGGGCGCGTGATGACCTGGTTGCGCATCCCCGCGGCGAACACCCCATACAGCGCAAACACGACGAACGTCAACGCCATAAACACAAGGCTGAGCCAGATCATGTGCCACGTGCCTTTCGCCTCGCCCGCGGGAACGAACTGAGGGAGGAACGCGAAGAAAAAGATGGTCAGCTTCGGATTAAGCAGGTTGATGAGCACGGCGGTACGGATGACCCGCCAGAACGAAACCGGGGCGGGGTTCGCGTCGCCGTCGATCATCGTCTTGTCGCGGAATGTCTGCCAGGCGAGGTAAAGCAGATAGGCGACACCGAGCCACTTGATCGTCTGGAACGCGATCGCGGAGGCATTCAGGATCGCGGCCAGTCCGGTGATCGCGGCCACCATGTGAGGGATGACCCCGAGGGTGCAGCCGAACGCCGCAATAATGCCAGCCTTTGCGCCGCGGGAGAGCCCAGCGGCGATCGAGTAGACGGCGCCGGTGCCGGGGGTGGCGACCACCACGAGGGTGGTCAGCAGGAATGCAATGCTCATCGTCGTCCTTCGAGAGTCGTTGCTTCCGCACAGTACCGCGTCCGCGTAATCCCGAAATACACGAGCGATCAGCCGAAGACGAGCGAATCGCCCAGATGGACACCGTGTAGACATTCGTCCGCGAGATCGGGATGGCATGAAGTCGCGCCCCTCGGGTAGCGAGGTCATGGTCGTGTCGCGGTTACACGTCATCACGCTGGCGGACGATCGGCAGCCACAACTCCGTCGTCGCGGAACGGAAGTCTTCAGCGCGATCGAGGATCGCGACGATCGAGGGGCCTGGTCGCAGCAGCCACGGGTTCGACGGAAACCACTCGGATGCCGATGCCGCATACGTCTCCTGCAGAGCCGCGGGATATGGTCCAGATGCCCGGAACACAGCCCACGTGCCGGCAGGAACCTCGATCACGTCGAGTCCTTCCGGCGTGGTCGTCGCGGCGTCCCGGGCAACGCCGTGCAGATAGGTCAGTGTGCTTCCCTCGGTGTAGTCGGAATCGACATCTGCGCTTATCTGAAGCAGTCCGTGAGGATCCGTGTTGCCGAGCGCCGTCAGTCGCGCGTGCTCGTGCGCCGGCAGAGAAGCGACGTGCGCTTGGATGTGAGGATTCGCGCTCCGGTGGATGAGCGGAACGCGTGCAGCATGGCCGACGAGCCGGAACGCGGGTCGATCCACGATACGCGTGTCCATCGACGTGGCGCCGTGGACAGTCAGTCGCAGCGTGAGTTGCGGCTGTGACCGAAGCGGGCCGCCGTTCGTCCGCACCTCGATAGGCGCCGCACCGTGGACCGCCCGGAACGCACGTCCGAATGCCTCGGCCGAGCCATAACCAAATCGAACCGCAACCTGGAGAAGCGGATCGCCCGCGATGACGTCGGCCGCGGCGACCGTCATCCGCCGACGCCGCACATACTCGGACAACGGCATGCCGACAAGCGATGCGAACATCCGCCGCAAGTGGTACTCCGTGGTGCCGAAGGAAGCAGCCAGCGCACCGATGTCGAGGTCGTCGGACAGATCCGCTTCGACGACCTCGATGAGCCTGTTGAGCTCACTGATCACACAAGCCTCCCTTCATTCCAATTCTGCTTGCCGGGGTGCAGTGGTTTGTCCGAACGTGCGACTCCGATCCGAGCGGGCCGGCTCGTGACGGCCGGCGACGTCCGACGACACGCAACACCACACACCATCAGGCGTCCCGGGCGCCTTCACCCGACTTGATCGGTCTCCAATTGTCGGGCGCTGGACCCGGCGTGACGAACACCCTGGAAATCGTCTCGCACCACGAGAGTCCAAGCTGAAGGGAAGCATGTTAGACGCCCGTATCGTCGAGCGGACGGCCTTCCGCCTGATCGGTTACGCCGCGTGCGTCCCGGTCGTGTCGGAATTCCGGAATCCTCATGTCGAGGCACACATCACGGCGCTGTCTGCGGAGAACGTGGAGCGGCTCCGAGCACTGGGCTGCTCGGAGCCCTCGGGTCTGCTTCAGGTGAGTACGGAGGTCGACGCCGACTACGCAGTGAACAGTCGGTTCACGTTCATGGTCGGTGTCGCCCTCGATGCGGCTCCGCCCGCACCTGAGCGCCTCGATGTGATCGAGGTTCCTGCCGGCAAATGGGCGGTGTTCCGCACGGGCGCTCCTTTTGCGTCGGCCTGGATGGACATTGTCAGCGAGTGGTTTCCGTCACACCCGTGGCGCCTGCGTCCGGGGCCGTCGATCGTCACTGAGCGCCGACCAGGCGAGCAGCGCGCCGCAACCGCCGAGGTCTGGATTCCCGTTGAACGCGCGTAAGCCAACTCTGCGCGTCTCCCGGCCGAACGCAAGATTCCAACAGTGGGAAGCTCTGCTCCACAACCGCAACAAGCGCCAGCGGGCCGGCGAGTTCATCGTGCAGGGTGTGCGCCCCATCAGCCTCGCACTCGAGCGGGGCTGGCCGATCCGCGCAGTCCTCTATGACGCGGATCGGCCGCTGTCGCGGTGGGGTGCACAGGTTATCGAAGGATCAGGAGGCGAGCGGGTAGCCGTCGCGGCTCAGCTGCTGCATCAGTTGAGCGACCAAGACGACGGCTCCCCCGAGCTGATCGCCGTAGCCGCCGTGCCGGACGATCAGCTGTCTCGCATACCTATGGGGCCGTCGTTCCTCGGGATGGCATTCGACCGCCCCTCCCTGCCCGGCAACATCGGCACGATCATCCGTTCATTGGATGCCTTCGGCGGGTCGGGCCTGATCGTCACCGGACACGGCGCAGATCCGTACGACCCCAGAGCCGTCCGCGCCTCCACTGGGTCGCTGTTCGCGGTGCCGGTGATCCGACAACCATCTCATCAACCACTGGTGACCTGGGTACGGGAGCAACGCGCTGCGGGCATCCCCCTCACGATCGTCGGAACCGACGAGAACGGGTCCGACGACATCGCCGACGTGGATCTGACAGGCCCCGTCCTGCTCGCGATCGGCAATGAGAACGCCGGACTCAGCGCGGGATGGCGCGATGCGTGCGATGTCGTCGCACGCATCCCCATCGGCGGCGCCGCCAGCTCGCTGAACGCTGCCAACGCGGCATCGATCGCTCTCTACGAGGCCGCGCGCCAGCGCGGACGGGCATAGGCACGCGAATGGCCTACCGCTACGCCGTCACGCGAGAGAGTTACGCCGACCTCTCCGGCGGCGTGCTCCACTCTGCCCCCGGGTTCCCCGCCTTCCCCGCACGCCTCGCCAGCGAGATGTTCCAGCGAGCATTGGCGCTCACCCCGAACCCCACCGCCCAGGTATGGGATCCATGCTGCGGCAGCGGCCACCTCCTCACCACTCTCACACTCCTGCATAGAGACAGAATCACCAGCGTCCTCGGCTCCGACGTCGATCACGCGGCGCTGGAACTCGCCCGGAAGAACCTCGCCCTTCTGAGCAAGCACGGCATGACCGCCCGCGCGAATGAACTGCAGGCCCGCGCCGAGCGCCTGAGCAAACCCGCCTACCTCGATGCCGCCGCCGCTGCACAGCGACTCGCTCGCCGGCTCGCGTCAGGCGACGGCTCATTCGACTACAACATCGCACCAGCCGACGTCTTCGACCCCGCACAACTCCGGCGCGCGTTGAACGGGCGACGCCCCAATGTCGTGGTCACCGATATCCCCTACGGCGAGCAGACAGCGTGGCACGGACCGGATGCTGCACGAGGCCTCGACGGCATGCTGAATTCGCTGGAAGAGGTACTCGACGAGGGAACCGTGATCGCAGTGACGACCCGCGCCCGCAAGGTGCGCCTAACCGGCCCCCGGCGACCTCTCGCATGGTTCCGAATCGGAAGCCGAGCAGTCATCCTCTGCCGCATCGCCAGCCGACTCCAGCATCGAGTTTGAATCTTCCGTGTAGCTCGTCAGCATTGTTCCTTCGGGCAGAAAATTCGTGGGGCTGCATAGAGCCCGGTTACAGCGTTGAGCACTGTCTTGGTTCCGACCGTACTGGCCGGCGACGTTGTTGGAAGCTAGCAGCGATTATCGCCCAAGCACCATCGGACCACGGATCAGATCGGCTACGCAGCGAAGTGTTCTTCGTAAAGGATCCCCTCACGGCCGAAGCGGCGTTTGCAGATCTTCCCGAAATGCGCGAGGGCGTCGACGCGATGGCAATCGGGCCGGGTGTCCTGTACTTCTCGCGGGTAGCCGCGCAAGCGACCAAGACCCGCGTTCAGCGCGTACTCGCTATGCCGATGTTTCAACAGATGACAGTCCGAACCTGGCGCGTAACTACACGGCTGCTCGAACTGCTCGACAACGGTTAGCCTCCGCACGCATCCCGAAATTGATCGTTTCCGGATTCGACGTGATCGCTCGGCCCCTGAAACTTGAAACGCGATCGAGTCAGGGAGAAACGCGCTAATGTCCGTTCTCTTTTGAGTCGGAATCTCGTGCCGCTGATTCACCGCGATCGAGGTTCCTCAGCTCCGCAAGGTCGTCGTGAGTGAGGTTGAAATCGAAGATCTGCGCGTTCTCCCGCAGCTGTCTGGGGTCGTCCGCGCGCGGAATCGGGACGATGTTGTGCTGCACATGCCACCGCAACAACACCTGCGCGGGGGTGCGACCGACCCGGTCTGCGATGTCTACCACGACGGGATGTGTGAGCAAGGGGCCGCCGCGCCCGAGCGGACTCCAGGCCTCGGTCACGATGCCCCACCGCTTGTGCAGATCACGGATATCGTCGCGCGCCAGGTCGGCACTCAGTTGGATCTGGTTGACGTCGGGCACGCGTCCGGTAGCGGCGACGATCCGTTCCAGATGTGGTCGTTTGAAGTTTGAGACGCCGATCGCCCCGACCCGCCCCTGCTCGACGAGTCTTACAAGACCCCGCCAGGCCGCAACGTAGGTGTCGAGCCAAGGCACTGGCCAGTGAATGAGGAATAGATCGAGGTAGTCGAGCCCGGTCCGTCTGAGGCTCTCGTCATAGGCGCGCTGGACACCATCTACGCTGTGATTCTCCTTGTTGAACTTGCTGGTGACGAAGATCTCCTCGCGAGCGATCCCGCTCTCTCGGATCGCCGCGCCAACCGGGGCCTCGTTGAGGTACTTGTGAGACGTGTCGATCAGTCGATAGCCGATGTCGAGCGCCAGCGCGACCATCTCGTGCACCGCGTCGCCCTTGAGCGGCCACGTGCCGAGACCCAGACGCGGAATCGAGTGTCCGTGGAGGAGCGGGATCGGGGCGGGGTTCACTGGAGCACCCCCGTGATTAGCCCAACGCCTCGCTCAACCGCATCGAGGCGTCCTTGAGTGCTCGCCCGAAGGTCGCGACTTTCGAGACCGGAAGACGATGGACTGGGGCAGCGAGGTTGATGGCGAGATTGATGCCTGCTGAGTTCGCGACCGAGACTGCGACCGATGCCACACCGTCCTCGCTCTCCTCGCGGTTCGTCGAGTAGCCCTGGCGCCGAACGGTTTCGAGTTCCTTCTCGAGGTCCGCAAGGGACTGAACGGTATGCGAGGTCACCGCGGGGAGTGAGTCCGTTGGAAACAAGCGCCCGAGCTGTTCTGTCGGCAGGCTGGCAAGCATCGCCTTGCCGGTCGAGGTCGCGTACGCCGGGATCTCCCGTCCAAGGCGTGAGGCGACGCGGACTGCCGCCGCCGGCTCGGACGCCGCGATGAAGCGGACGTTCGCGCCTTCGAGGATGCCGAGATGGCTCGTCTCGCCCATCGAGGAACTGAGATCCTCGAGGATCGGCTGCGCCAGGCGCGGAAGATCCATGCGCCGGAAAATCGAGAAGGCCACGCTCGTGAGTGTCGGACCCGGACCGTAGGTCTTCGTGCGCGGATCCTGACGGGCAAATCCGCGCCAGATGAGCATTGCGAGGATGCGGTGCGCCGTCGAAGACGCCACCCCGAGTTCGGCGCTGACGTCGGTCAGCCTTACCTCCTCCGTACGCTCGCCAAGAAGGAGGAGCAACCGCAGTGCGTTGTCCACTGACTCGATCGGGTATTGGGGCGCTACACCGTCGCCGGGCGATTTCTGCACAACAGAAATCGTATCCTCTTGTGGTCACGGGGACCATCCTCAGACCGCGGGCGTGACCGACCGCGCGCCGTCGCCGCTCAGGCGCGCCGCGACCTCGGCTCGATCGGTTCTCGTAGCCACCGCTCGCCGCGTGCTAACGAGCGCCCGCGGCCAGTTGACGACGAGCGCGCCGGTCAGCGAGTCGCCACTCTCCGAGTAGAGCACGGCGAAGCGCTGGTCCTCCTCGGACCCGATGATGACGATGTCGTCGGCGCCGGTGCGCCCGACCACCTGGATCTTCCAGTCGTACTGGTCGCTCCAGACATACTCGGTCGTGTCGTAGTCCTCGCAATCATCAGGGTGGACGATGTTGTGTGCGACGACGCGAGCCTGATCAACGGCATTGGTCCAATGTTCGAGGCGCAGCGAGACGTTGCGCGACGCACTCGCCCAACGTGCGATATCGCCGACGGCAAAGATCTCAGGATGCCCGATGGCCCGCAGCCCAGAGTCGCAGATCACCCCGTTGTCGAGTTCGATGCCGGAACCCTCGAGCCACTCCGTGTTGACCACAGCTCCGATACCGACGAGAGCTGCATCGGCCTCGATGATCTCGCCGCCATCGAGCACCACGCGCACCCCGTCTGCCGTCTGTTCGACGCCTTCGACTGTCCTTCCGAAGTACTCCTCGACGCCCTCATGCGCATACTTGCGGCTGAAGATCTGGCCGACTTCGGCATTGAGCACCCGCGACATCGGCGCCGGGAACGGGTCAACCATGCTGACCCGCACGCCCGCCGTGATCGCGGTCGCGGCAGCCTCCCCCCCGATGAAGCCTGCGCCGATGACCACAAGGTGCCTCGCTGTGGCCAGCTCATCCCGCAAGCGCTCGGCATCGCCGCTGGTACGCAGCAAGTGAATATGCTCACCTTCACCCCACGGAGAGCGACGGGCGCGTGACCCGGTGGCGATCACGAGTGTGTCGTATGAGACAGCTGCACCGTCCGCGAGCGTCACAACCTGGCCTTCGAGGTCGACGGATGCCGCGGGCGTGCCGAAGATCGAGATGGCTCCGATCCCCCGCGTCTCGTGCTCGGAAAGAAGTTCGATCTCGTGTCGCGCCGTCTCACCGGTGAGGTACTTCTTCGAGAGCGGAGGTTTGTCGTAGGTGGGATGGCGCTCCTGGTCAATCAGGACGATCTCGCCCTCGAACCCCTCGCTTCGAAGAGCTTGGGCGGTCTTGAGCCCACCAACAGAGGCGCCGACGATGACGACCCGGGACACGTCAGTCCTCCACAACCAAGGCGGAGACGGGGCAGCTGCGCGCCGCCTCCTCTACTCGCTTGCGGTCACTGTCGGGCAGGTCCTCGCGCAGAACGATCACTAGGGCGTCGTCATCTAGGTCGAAGTAGTCGCCCGCGGCGACAACGCAATTGGCGTAGCCCTGGCAGGCGCTGCGGTCGGCGATGATCCGTGCCATCGGTCTCTCCTTTTCTACTGCGGTCGCATTTCGGGAAACATCGGCTGGTCAGGCCGCGCGATCATCTCGGAGAACGTCTGCGTGGTCTGCCAGGTCAGGGCCTCGAGTTCCATGGGGTCGATCGCGATCCACTGGCCAGTTTTCGGGGCGTCGATCAGTAGCCTCGTGCCGTTGTGAGTTTCCACGCGGCGCACTTCGATCTCCGAAAACTCGTTGGCGATGACGAGCGGCTCTCCGACGGTGCGGGCGACAAGACGCTCGCGCTCCGCCGCCGCAGCCGCCGCGGCATCACGATCGACGTCGGCACCCTCCCAGTCGAGGCCGCTCACAGGAAGATCGCCAGGTTCTGGGTGCGGAGCACCGACTCGTCCACCATGATCACCCGACGTGCCAACTGCAGGTCGTCACCGACGCGACGCAATACGTCCTCGCGGTGAGCGGAGATGATTGACGGCTCGTTGACGTCTCCCCGGCTGCGGAACAGCAGGACGGCGGAGTCGACGATGAGCTCGTCCTCGACCGAGGACAGGAACACGCGCACGTTCGTCACGTAGTGACGCAGGCGTGAGGGAGGGTCCTCCGTCCAAGCGTGTTCAGTCAGGAATCGCGCGACCCGGCGGCTGAGCGAGTACTTATTCTCGTCCCAGTGCGACATCCCCCTCGCCGTCGTGAAGGAAGACCCGAGAGCCGTCGTCTGACGCACCGGCATGATGTAGTGAATATCCTCTGTAAGCGTCTCAAGCCAGTGCTCGTACCGTTGCTCGTCGAGGGTGTAAGCCTCTTCAATCAACCAACGATGCGCCTCGAGATGCAGTTCGTCGGAGAACAGTAGGGACCGCCCGACTCGATCGGCGCGCGTGGCGTGGGCGCCGAGAGGCGATTGCCCGGAAATCTGGACACCGGTCTCGGTGTTCATCATGCGGGTGCCTCCCCGTTGTTGGTGATGCCTGTACCGATGCTCGCGACCTGCACCTCGACTTCGTCATCGGTGTCGAGGTAGTCGGCCCAACGATCGAGCAGATGACGCTGGTTGTACTCGCCGTAACCAACGTGCGCGACGCCTGGACCGGCGAACTGTTCAGGCGTCAGCGCAGCGACGACCGGAGTGTCGTCTTTGAGAGTCCCCATCCGACTGTTGAGCAGGAGCCGTCGAGCCATCGAACCCTTGGCAGTCGTGGTCAGCGAGACCCAGTTCTCGACATCGTCCTGCTCGAACATTCCCGTGCTACCGAAGCACATAAGGTAGGCCTTGTACGAGAGCTCCTTGAACTCCTCCGGCGCCTCGGCATCGACCGCGAACCAGGAGTAGACCTCCGTCTCGTTCTCGCTAATGGGCTGCCACGAACGGATCGAGATGAAGGGCAGCACGTCGTCCCCGTCCTCCACCTTCGGCCAGTTGTGCACGAAACTCATGTTCGGGAAGAGCGATGCCGCTGAGATCATAAACCCGTCACGGCCAATCACATCGAGCTGCTCAGGCGACCATTGCTCCTTCATCCGCTCGATCATCGCGTCGGGATATCCGACGTAGCGCAGCCGCTCCTCGAGGCTGCCCGGCGGGAGCTTGTAGGTCGTGCCGCCGCCGTTGCCGGCCCAGTACGTGTTGCCGTCCTTGCGCTTCTCCGCCTTCGGCTCACGGAACAACCCGATCTCGACGACCGAGGTGTGGGTCTGGGGCGTGTGATACATGTCGCCGGCGAAGTTCTCGGCGCCGATCTTCCAGTTCGCGTTGACGCGCCACCGCTGCGGGCCACGCAGCTCGATGCCCTTGGCGCTCTGCCCGGTGTAGTAGTCGAGGTAGAACGCGAAGTCGCCGATGTATTCCCGCAGGGTCGGCGCGTTCGGGTCCATGCTGATGAAGATCAGACCGTTGTATGTGTCCAGGTTCGGCGCCGGGAGCAGTCGTGCACCCTTCTTGTTGAACCCTGCCTCACCCCCGTAGGCCTCCTCGTGGAACGGGAGGCCCATAATCCGGCCGTCGTTGCGGTATGACCACCCGTGGTAGGGGCAACGGAAGTGGGAGGCGTTGCCGACCTCGGCGCGGCATACCTGCATCCCGCGGTGCAGGCACATGTTGAAGTGCGCCCGAATCTCACCACTCTCGTCGCGCACGACGATAAACGAGTCGTCGAGCACATGCCGCACCACGTAGTCACCGGGCTGAGGGATCTCGGATTCATGTCCGACGAAAATCCACGCGCGGCTGAAGAGCTTGCTCTTCTCCTGCTCGAAGATCTCCTCGTCGTTATAGATGTGCGCCGGGATCATGCCGCGCCGCACGTCCTCGAAGATCGTCGTCTTGCTCGCCATTGGGCCGCTGCTTCCTGATGTCAGAGTCCTATTCCGCGCCTTGAAGATGATGTCGGTCGAGACCGGTTTTCTTTAAGACAGAATCTGATTCTGCTAGATTTTCCAGGAATTCGCAATCGGAGATCACGCCTCGAAGGAGAAGTGGATGATGAACGACTACGTCGACGAACGCATGCTCGTCGCCAATGCTTGCCGCGTGCTCGCGGTCCGGGGGCTCGTGGACGACATCCTCGGGCACGTCAGCCTGCGGGTCGACGACGACACCGTCCTCATCCGAGCCCGCGGACCGCAGGAGCGAGGGCTGCGTTTCACCACCGCCGACGACATCCTCGCCGTGCCCCTCGAGGGATCGTTCGAGCTCGCCGGCGGGTACCGGGCGCCGAACGAGCTGTCTCTGCATCTTGAGCTGCTGCGCCGCAATCCTGCGGCCCGATCCGTCGTCCACGCGCATCCGCCGGCTGTCGTCGCGTTCTCGCTAACCGGACGGACACTGCTACCGATTGTCGGTGCCTTCAACATCCCCGCTATGCGGATGGCGCGCGACGGCATCCCCGCGCACCCCTCGTCTGCGCTGATCCGCAACCACGCACGCGCGACGGCCATGGCGGACGATTTCGGCACGCGGCCGGTCGGCATCCTGCGCGGTCACGGCCTCACGGCCGTCGGCGAGAGCGTCCCGCAGGCCGTCATCCGCGCGATCAATGTCGACAGCCTCGCTCGCGTGCACCTCGCCGTTCTGCAGGCAGGGGCCGAGCCTATACCGATCGATGACAACGACCTCGCCGACCTGCCCGACCTGGGTGACGCATTCAACGACGGGCATCTCTGGCGATTCCTGCTGCAGGAACTTGCTGAGCAACGGCTCCTGCTGTAGTCAGGCCATCACAGATGTCCGGAGCCCGGGTCGCGATCAACTGCACCATCCTCACCGCCGCGGGCGTACATTTGGACCGAGCCACTCCGTCACCAGGTTGAGCACCGCATCGCTGTTCGACTCCTGCATCAGCATGTGGCCGTTGCCAGCCACGTTCGCTGCCGTCAACGCGACGAACCTGACATCGCCGCCCCGCTCGGCGAGCCAGTCTGCAGTCGCGCGGTCCGACTCGATCGGATGATCGGTGTCGTGGGTACCGACCATCACGAGGGTCGGTAGGCCGTCCAACTCCCTGTCGCCGATGTGGACCTGCGCACCGCGGACGTTCTGCCGCTCGAGGAGGAGCCCGGCTGGGATTGGCACCAGCTGTGAACGGAGCTCGTCCAGGTGACCGGGTGGGAACTGCTCGCTCGCACCGACCAGCTTCGCCTCGATGAACTCTGGTCCGGGATGCCACCAGCCGCGACGGGGAAGCCTCCAGGTGAGCGGGCGTCCCTGGACGACGATGTGATCGGCGTCCTCTTCCAGCACGGCGGGCTCGGGCTGGATATCCCCGGGGGGAGCGGGCGCCAGCGCGACTAGGGCGATCAGTGAATCCCGATGGTGGAAAGCGACCCGATAGCCGAAAGCGGCGGACATGGAGTGGACCACGAGGACAACCGGGCCGCCGAGCGCAGCGATTAGCTCCACGATCGCGCCGGCGACCGCCGCCCCATCCAGCGGCGTGTCGGGGTCCCATGCGCCGCCAGCCGACAACCCAGGCCACGTCATCACGACCGCGCGGTATCCGGCCTCGGCGAGACGGGGCGCCCACCCGGGTCGCCCGCCGATCGCTCGACTCCAGCCACCGGGCCCCCCCCCCGCCGTGAACGAGCAGCACCGTCGCACGGGCGGGGCCGCCGGGCAGCCATTCGGCGTAAGCGACGGTCCCAGCGGAAGTCGCGAAAGAGCGAAACGTCGTCACGACATGACGGAGACGATGGCTGCTGCCAGTTCCACAGGGCGCGTCAACATTGCCTGGTGGCTCCCCGGCGAGCTCGCGGTCGTGGGGTTCGTGAGCCGGTCTGCTGATGCGCGGTACAACTCCTGCGGCACAGCCCGATCCTCTTGCAGGAAGATGTAGCCGCTCGGCACGTCACCGGTGCCGGCCGTCCGAAGACGGATCGGCTCGTCGAGCCAACCGCCAGGCGACGGCACCAGACGAGGCTCGACCTGCGCGTGAAGCTCCTCCGATCCGTCCTGCAAGAAAGCCGTCATGAATAGCTGCGGCGGGATCGGCACGCTCTGGTCGGGCGAGGACGCGGCTGTGCCACGGGCGAAATTCGCCAACTCGGCGGGGAGGATCGCATTGATCGACTCGCCGTCGGCGAGTACCCACGCGTCGATGAAGATCGCCTGCTCCACCTGCTCCGGCATCGCCTCAGCTACGAGTTGGATGAGCGGGCCGCCGCCACTGTGGCCGACTACGACGAACCGGTCCCACCCCTTGTCGGCGATCCGGCCGATGAGATTGTCCGCCATGGTCGAGAGCGTGACACCTGCACGGTCGTCGTTGTCACCGTGACCCTGCAAGGTTGGGGCCCATACCTCGTGGCCTGCCTTCGTGAGCTCAGCGACAACGCCGTCCCACGCCCAACCACCCTGCCAACCTCCATGAACCAAGACGATGCGCATTCTGGAACTCCTTTGTTCACCGACGGCGGGTTCCGTCGGATGGAATCCCACTCTACCTAGCAGAATCTGTGCAGAACAACAGTCCTGTTCAATCCCTTCAGAAAGGGTCATTCGTACTCGTCGAGCTTCCGGAGGACGGTCTATCTGAGCGGCGTCTCACGGAGGTCCTGCAGCATGATCGCCCGGTTCAGGGGCGAGATGCATTGCGGGACCTCTCTGGCCAGCGTGACCGCCACTGCGCCGAGCGGGGTGCCGGATCCATGTGAGTCGCGTCGACACGAATCCGGAGATTGTGCCGGCGCCCAGCACGATGAGGGAGTTGACGATCATCCTGACGATGATCTGAACTCCGCCGAGAACGAATCCCTGAGCGGTCGTGTTTCCCTGCCCGTGATCTATGAACTGCGGGATGATCGCGAGTTACATGACAGCGGCCTTGGGGTTGAGCAGGTTGGTGACGAGCCCCATCCGGAACAGCTTCGACCGGGAGTCGCGCGCGTGGGATTGTGTCTCGAATAGCCCGTTGCCGCCGGGGCGCAGGGTTGCGGACGCCAGCCACGCGAGATAGAGCACTCCAGCGGCTGTCCCGGTCCAGCTCACCTTGACAGGGCTCTCAGGGGTGAGTGCTCGACCGGACGATCCCCCGCGGACTCGCCATGGAGCCACGGCCAAGGAATGCGGAGATCGAGGACGCCGGTCGCGCTGAGCAACACCGGGATGAGGAGAAGAGTGAGCCGCCCCGTCGGCGATCGCCCTCGCCTCTGAACGGCGCGGCTGCTCACTCGTTAACACACTCTAGGTCGATCTGCCTGCCGCAAGCGGGCATCTGAGTTGAGTCGGACCAACTGTAGGAAAATGCCATTTCGCGTGGAATCCTGGCCCTGAAACCGTTGCCAACTACCGTGGAATCGCGAGGGGTTCATGCCATCTCGAGCGGGAACCCACACGGCTGACGGGTGACTGACTAGATTGTCTTAGCCTCACGTAGATTGTCCCGACTGGTGGTTTGGACAATCTAGGTGTACCCGGCCATGAGGTTGGTGGCGGTGGTGGGGTTGCGGGAGGGGAGAACCTCCGGGCTTAGTGGAGATATCTGACGTCTTGACGACCACGGAGGTTCTCGTGTCCCACCGTAATGCCCGTCTGACTGTTCACGGTCGGCGGTTGATCATTGAGCGGTCTCGGCAGGGGTGGCCCCAGGCGCATATCGCGGCGTCGATGGGCGTGTCCCGCAGGTGTGTTCAACGATGGATCGACCGGTATCGGACCGAGGGAGACGCGGGCTTGGAGGACCGCTCGTCACGGCCTGTGACGATGCCCACGAAGACGTCCGCGACCGTGGAGAACGCGGTTGTGGCGCTGCGGCGTGCGGAACGCCTCAGCAGGGACGAGATCGCCCATCGGTTGGATGTGGCGCCTCGGACGGTGTCACGGATCCTCGCCCGCCACGGGATGCCACCACTGTGGGATCTCGATCCGATGACGGGGGAACAGGTGCGTGCGTCGAAGAAGACCACCACGAGGTATGAGCGAGATCATCCGGGCGAGCTGGTCCATATGGATGTGAAGAAACTCGGCCGCATCCCCGCCGGCGGCGGGTGGCGGGCCCACGGGCGTGCGGCGACGAACCCCGGCAAGAACAAGCGCCCCAAGCTCGGATACGATTTCGTTCACTCGCTCGTGGACGACGACGAACAAGTCGAAGTCGAAGTAGCCGGATGATTGGAGCATCGTGAGCAACGAGCCTGACAGGTCGACTCTCAAGGAGAGTGCATCGCCAATCGCGAGGACGCGCCCCGCCGCGGCGAGCGTGCCCGCAGGCATGCCCGCGACCGGGCCGGCTGCCTCCGCGCCCGCACCGTTGAATGAACGGAGTGATGATGGCGGATCGGAACACTCAAATCGTGGAGCGGAGTGCGGCTCCGCTCCGAGGGAGCGTACCAGCGCCAGCCGTCACGCCATCCGGCATGCCGAACGCCGGACCACAAGCAACCACGCAAGGTCCCTCGGCGCCCTCCGCCGCGCCCGCAGCGGGAAGCCAGTCGGGAGATGCCCGTGAGTGATTCGAGCAACTGGTGCGATGCGCTGTACTTCCCGCACGGTCGGCACAAGTACGGAGGAGTGCACTGCCGTCTGGAGGTCGGGCACGATGGCGATCACTGGTGCGAGGCTGAAGACGAGATGGACTCGTAGTTCGAGAGCCACACACGGATTCACTCCGGCCGCCAGTTAGGTGGGTGGTCGAAACGTCGCTGAGTAGCAACTGGGAGGTACGGATGGACTGGGCAGTACTGCAGGCGCAGGTCGATGAGCTGATGCGCCGGTACGACGTCGGTGAGATCGATGGCGGGACATACGCGCAGAAGATGATGGAGCTGACCACCTCCGCGCAGGACTGCCCCACTCCTCTCAAGACACTTGAGCAGTCGGAGTCCCACTAATGGCTGCACTCGCTGGCATCGCCGCATTCTTCGTTGCCCTCTTTCTCAGCTACCAGATCTTCCCCAATCCGGGCACTGGGGATATGGAGTATGCAGGGGGGCGGTTCATCTTCACCATCGCGGTGACCGTCGTCGTGTCGGTAGTTGCAAGCAAGGCCAGTAAGAACCGACGTGAAGAGCAGGAGCGCCGCGAAGCTGAGCTGGAGCGGGAGCAAGAACTCGCGAAACGTGAAGCGAAGCGAAGGCGTATCCAGGACGCGCTCGATCGCGAAGAGGCCCGCAGGTCGGCCGCCCTAGCGGACGCGAAATCGCGCGTTGACCACCTGCGCGCGCTCCTGCAGCGTCGTGAGCAACAACGACGCGACTCGGGGTACCGACACGGGCGGCACGCCTTCGGCGTGGTATCCGATGAGTTCCTGGCAAACATCGTCTGGGAAAGGCTCCACACGCCTTGGGATGAGCGGAGCACCATCACAGCCGAACAGATGGAGTCGCTGACCGGGGATCTCTACATCAGCACGTACCGAAATCAGCGACGTGAGCTCAACCTGGAGGGAATGCAGTACGCGACGAACATCGATGCGCTGAGTCTGAACCCGATTGACGATGAAGTCGACCTGAGCCCCATTGCGGGGCTTGCCAACCTCCGCCGCCTAGAGATTCGCGGGGGCAAGGGCATCTCAAGCATCGATGCCATCGCCACGCTCGATGGGCTACAGCACCTCGCGCTCGCCCATCTCGCGAACGTCAAGGACTTTCGTCCATTGGCAGGCCTCGAACGCCTCGCTCGACTCGAACTCACCTCAATGTCGGACGCGCTGGAGTTCGACTCCATATCCGGATTGACCGGACTTGCGAAGCTTGAAGTCGGTCACATGGGTTGGTTTACCGACCTCAGCGGCATATCGAATGTCCGACAGCTACGGGAATTAGTGCTCTACTCCACCGGGGACCTCGAAGATCTTTCGGCGCTCGCCAAGCTCAGTAGGCTCGAGGGTCTCTGGTTTGACCGAATGCACATCCGCGGCCTTCGCAAGATCGGGAACCTGTCGACGCTAAAATCACTTACCCTTCGCGACGTGTCGGGTGTCGCCGACCTCGAAGCCCTTTCAAACCTCGGTCAGCTTGCGCAACTTGAACTCACCGGTGTTCGCCTGGACCCCTACAAGTACGAGGGAGGAGCCCTGGACCTCGGCCCCTTGAGCAGCCTCTCCACCCTGAGAAAGGTGAAGCTGATACAGGGAGACGGGTACACCAGCTTTGCCAACTGGGATGCCATCTCGCTGACCAGAGGACTGGTCGAACTCGAGGTGGCCGGGGATCTATACGGAACGAACGCGCTTGATGCCATCTCACACCTCGATCATCTCGAGACACTCCGCATTTCCTCCGCCACCATGCCGGACCTGAAACCTCTCTCCACGCTCGCCCGGTTGGAGCGTCTCGAGATCGAGGGAGAGTGGATTGGGGACGGACCGACGCACCTGCACGACCTCGAGACGCTGGCCGGCCTGCCTCGACTTCACACGCTGGTCATCGACACATGCGAAGGCTGGCGCCTACTCCGCGACGTTGGCCAGTTCCACGGGCTGACGCACCTTGAGCTTAAGAACTGCAAGCTTGCGCATGAGTACGAAGATCTAGATTCCTTGGCGAATCTCACGCGGCTCGAATCGCTCGTCCTGCGGGAGAACTCGAATCTCGTGCGCGACGTCAGCCCACTCGAACACCTCTCACGACTGACAAGCCTCACTCTTGTATCGAAGAGCTACGAGAGCCCGTGGGATACCTCCCGGTTGGAACAGACGGAGGGGCTGACTATCAGCACGAGGTAACCGAGCTTGAGGCGCGAGCGATTCGATAGCCTCAACCCGCGCAGATTCATCCGCTTGAACATGTAGGCGGCCGCTTGAGTGACTACTGGCTGACCGTTGGAATCGTCGCGTTGATCGCAGCCCTCACGAGTGCAATCGTCAGCATTTGGGGTGTCGCACGGAACATCAAGCACAAGGCGGTGATCGAGGAGAGGCAGAACTGGCGACTGGCATTGCGCGAACTGGTCCCAGCATTCGTCGGCGAAGAAGACGTGCGCGAACGCGAACGAATGCGAAACGCGATCGTACTCCGCCTGAATCCCTATAAGGACCAAGAAGCCGTCGACCTACTCAACCAGTACGTCTCGGCGCCTTCGCCTGATGCAGGACGGGAGTTGGTCGCGCACTTTCAGGCCATGCTCAAGCTTGAGTGGCAACGGGCGAAGAGGGAGGCCGGCCTCCTCCCATGGGGCGCGGGTTGGAGGGCGGGCCTCAGCGTGAAATGGCAGGGATGGCGAGCCGTGAGCTCAGGTCGCGCTGACGCAGACCAGGCAGCGCTGTAACGCATGCCGTGCAGAGGGGACGGGTCCAGAGGATGGGGCCGCGGCCTTGTTTCGAGGGTTGCTCCGTGGGACCGGTCGAACGACTTATGCAGGTCGGACAATCTAGTTGGCGGAGAAAGCCGACAAACTGTTGGCGGAATCGCTCGAATCGCCATATCTACGGACAAACTAGTGGTGTCTCCGACAGCGGCGGCGGGGGCGGCGACTTCAACTAGTCGACCGCGATGCCTGGATCGGGCGTGATGTCGCGGTAGGCGACGGCGTCGATCTCCATGTCGAACGGACCTGACAATCCAGTGACGGGAACGAACACGCGCGTGGGTGCGCTGCTGGCGAAGAACGGAGGCGTCCATGACCGACCTCGCCACCATGCTCGCCAAGACGCGGCTGTGATCGCCTCGGTGGGTACGCACACGTGTCGCATCGAGTTCGTCGGCGCGGGGGCGTGACCGTCAGGTAGCGGCCGCCGCAGCGGGGTGGGCAAGACCATCGAGGTGCGCCTCGATCAGTGTGACGGCGTCCTCCGGGTGATCCGGCTCGACCGTCAGATGCAGCCCGACGCCATCGATCAGCCCTCCCGCTCGGCAAGCACCGCACGCACCCCGTGGAGCACCTCCTAGGCAAGCTCGTGATCGACACGATGAACCACTGGTGGGAGGTCGACGGTCCCCGCGAACAGATCCTGCCCGGCGCCCTGTCGTCGAGCGTCTTCGTCCAGCAGCTCGTGCCCGAGTCGCGGATCGTCAAGGCGCTGAACGACATGGGCTACCACGACCTCGAGGACGAGGCGAGACCCGTCGGTCAGCCCGGCCGCAAGGCGATCGCGATCGCGGGTGACCTACCCGACGACCTCGAGACGGCGGCGGAGATCGTCGACGCCCTCGGGTTCGACCCCGTGGTCGTCGGCGACCTCGCCGAGGGCACCCGGCTCGAGCCCGGAAACCCGGCGTTCGGAGCGAACGTCGACGCCGACCGTCTCCGCGAGCTCGTCGGCATCCCGTCGCTGACACCGGGCGGCTGACCGGGCGAACGACCCGGCGCACGACCGCGACCGGCTCGATACGATCGAGCCAGAGCATCCCTCCTGACGACCCTTCCGATGATCGGAGAATCCATGCGACCGTTCCTCGACAAGACCATGCCCGACGCCTGGAAGGCTGCGTCGACCTTCTCGACGGCGGTCCGCGAGGCGGCGGAGAAGGGCGGATTGAGCATTCAGGAGTCCGAGCTCATCAAGGTGCGCGCCTCCCAGATCAACCAGTGCGCCTTCTGCATGGACCTGCACGCGCGCGAGGCCCGCCATGCCGGCATCCCGCAGCAGAAGCTCGATCTGCTGCCCGGCTGGCGCGAGACCGACCTGTTCGATGAGCGCGAGAAGGCTGTGCTCGCGATCGCGGAGGCGGCTACGGTGCTGCCACTGAGCGAAGAGTCCGAGGCCGATCTGTTCGGCGCCCGCTCCGTACTCGGCGATGAGACCTTCGTCGCCGCCGAGTGGGTGGCCGTGACGATCAACGCCTTCAACCGGATCTCCATCCTCAGCGAGCATCCGGTGCGTCCGCGTGATGCCGACGGGAAACTCGTGCGATGACGAACCTCGAGCGGTCGCCCGACGTCGAGGTCCTGGACGCCGGCGAGCTGTGCACGGACACCGAGGTGCTCGAGCCGCGCCTGGTGCCGCTCGGCGGGCCGCGCGCCATGACCGTCTACCGCACCCTGCCGCAGAAGCAGCGCTCACTCGTCGGCGCCTGGTGCTTCCTCGATCACTACGGGCCCGACGACGTGTCGGAGACGGGCGGGATGCAGGTACCGCGGCATCCGCACACCGGTCTCGCCACGGTCTCGTGGCTGTTCAGCGGACGGATCGACCACCTCGACTCCGGGGGTAACGCGGCCGCAGTCGTCCCCGGGGAGCTCAACCTCATGATCGCCGGCCGCGGCATCACGCACCAGGAGCTCAGCGACCCCGCGACCACCACCCTGCACGGCGTGCAGCTCTGGTACGCGATGCCGGACGCGACCCGGTTCGGCGAGAACGCGTTCGCCCACTACGAGCCGGAGCCGGTGCAGATTCCCGGTGCGACCGTGCGGGTCTTCATCGGCTCGCTCCTGGATTCTGTCTCTCCCGTCGACACCCGGACACCCGATCTGCTGGGCGCCGAGCTGATCCTCGACCCCGGCGCCGTCGTGCGGCTGCCGGTGCGCGCCGACTTCGAGCTCGCCGTGCTCGCCGAGAGCGACGACGTCACGGTGAACGGCGCGGCCGTCGCCCACCGCTCACTCGCCTACGTGCCGCCCGGGTCCGACACGATCGAGATCACAGCATCGGATGCCGGTGCCCGCATCATCCTGCTCGGCGGCGTCCCGCTCGGCGAGCAGATCGTCATGTGGTGGAACTTCGTCGGGCGCGATCACGACGAGATCGTTGAGTTCCGCCGCCGGTACCAGGCCGAGCTCGGCTTCGAGCCCACCGACCCGCAGGATGTCGGCAAGCGAGCCCTCTTCGGAGAGTTCCCGCCCGACCAGCCGAAGCCGCTGCCGGCGCCCGCGCTGCCGGGGGTCCGGCTGCGGCCGCGCGAGTAGCGGCTTCCTCCCGCCTACCCAGGACCGCTACCGTGTAGCCGTGCCCTTCGCGCTCGCCCTGACAGTGATCCTCGCCCTGCTCGCGGTGTTCCAGACCGCGCTCGCCGCCGGTGCGCCCTGGGGGCGCTTCGCCTGGGGAGGTCAGCATCGGGTGCTGCCGCGCAACCTGCGCATCGGCAGCGCCGTCTCGATCGTCATCTACGCCCTGATCGCGTTCATCGCGTGGGAGCGGGCCGGCATCACGTCGCTGCTGCCGGATGCCGTCGCGCAGGTCGCCATGTGGATCGTCTTCGCGTACTTCGCGATCGGCATCGTCATGAACGCGATCTCGCGCAGCAAGCCGGAGCGGTACACGATGACCCCGGTCGTCCTCGTCCTCGCCGTGCTGTCGCTGCTGATCGCGATGGGGTTCGGCGAGTACGCGATGGCGATCTGACTGCGGGCTCAGAGCACGATGTCGGCGGTGCCGTCGAGCACCCGCCAGTCACCCGGACGCACGCCGCGCACGCGCAGCGAATCCGCCTCGGCGAGGGCGCCGAAGTCGACCCCGGTGATCTCGGCGATGTCGCCGATCGGAACCTGGAACGTCCGGAAGGCTCCCAGCGGCGGCACGGCGAGAACACCCTGAGAGGTGTCGACGAGCTCGGTCTGATCCAGCACGAATCCGGCCGCTGCCAACCCGGCAGACCCTTCCCAGGCCGCCACCTTCCAGAAACGCAGCGGCACCCGGACGCCGCGATACGGCGGATCGTCGTCCGCGAGCACCGGAGCCGTGAACACCGAGACGCGCTGATCGGTCGCCTCGGCATAGGCGAGGACATGGTCCTCGAGTCCGAGCCACAGCTCCTTCGACTGGTTGAACCCGGCGGCCTGCGGTGCGGCGTTCGGGTAGAAGAACGTCGCCTCGGTGGCATCCCGCGCCTCGTCGGCCGTGCCCCACCCGGGGTCGCGGCGGCGCACGAGGTGGCCGCGGTCGAGATCGTTGCGGGAGTACACGTCGGGGCCGGCCTGCTCATCGGCATCCACCCGTGAATCCAGACGCCAGTCGCCCGAGCGCGGCACCTCGCGCAACTGCGCTCCGTCGATGTTCACCGCGGTGACGGCGGCGAACCGGCGCGCGGGGTCGAGCAGCACCGAGAACCGCGGGTAGGCGAGGTCGCGCAAAACGCCGCGCGGTCGGGGGAGCGGGACGGAGGTGGCCAGGAACTCGGAGTCGTACCCGTCGGTCATGCCTCCATCGTGCCCGAGACCACCGACGCCGTCAGCCCCAGAACTCTGCGAGTGCGGGCGCCGCGCCGCGTCATGACCGCGGCGGCTCGAGCGGCAGCTGCGGACCGTGGTTCCACGCCAGGATCGCCGGCTGCTCGCGGTCGTATCCGAGCACTGAGACGGAACCGGCGCCGAAGGTGATGGATGCGCCGAACCGCGGCGCCTGCCGCAGGAACACCGCGGCGAGGATGCGCAGATAGTGTCCGTGCGCGACGAGGGCGACGTCTCCGTCGACCATCGCCGGGAGAACGCGGGTCAGCACGCGTGATGCCCGGGCGGCGACCTCTTCCACGGTCTCGCCGGGGGTCTCGCCGCGGATCACGCCGTGCGTGAACGCCGACCAGTTGTAGCCGAGCTCGGCGCGGATGTCCTGGGTCGTGCGGCCCTCGTACCCGCCGTAGTCCCATTCGATCAGCTGCGGATCGATCTCGGCGTCGAGGCCCGCGAGTTCCGCTGTGCGGCGCGCGCGCTGCAGGGGAGAGGTGAGCACGAGCCGGAAATCGTATCCGCGCACGAGCTCGCCGGCCGCCCGCGCCAGCTCCTCGCCGTGCTCGGTCAGCGGAACATCGGTGCGGCCGGTGTGCCGCCCGGTTCGTGACCACTCGGTCTCGCCGTGGCGCAGCAGCACGAGCTTGCCTTGCGGGTTGTCGGGGGCAGGGCGATCGGGCAGCGGGTCGGCGGCATCCACACGGCGAGCGTACTCGGCGCCGGGCACGACGGGGTACCGCGCCGAGCCGGTGCGGCGCAGGCTCGCCTGCGAACGTCGGCCCGGCCGCCTGCGCCGTGCCAGCATCCGTCTCGCCGCAGAGAGCAATTCTCGCGGCTCGGGCGGGAGTCACGGCCGGACGCGGACCGTCCGGCCCTCGAATGAGACGAGGTCGCCGTCGCGGAGCTGGCGCCCGCGGCGGCGCTCCTCGTCACCGTTCACGGTGACGTATCCGTCGATGATGACCTCCTTGGCGTCGCCGCCGGAGTCGAGCAGTCCCGAGAACTTCAGGAACTGGCCGAGGCGGATCATCTCGCCGCCGATGGATACGTCGGAGGTCGCTTCGTCAGTCATTCCTGAATGCTAACCGGCGCCGGTGCGTAGGCTTGAGCCGTGAACAAGAATTCCCTGTGGACCATCGTCGGCGTGATCGTCGCTGTCATCGTCGCCTGGTGGCTGGTCGGGGTGCTGTTCTCCGTGCTGTGGTTCATCGCGAAGCTCGCGATCGTCGCCGTCGTCGCGGTGATCGTCTACCTCGTGCTGCGAGGGCTGTTCCGCTCCGACGCGGAGTGAGCCCGGGCCTGGGACCTCAGACGAAGCGCACCGTCTGCTGCAGGCGAGTGCGCACGTCGAACAGCTCGTTGCCGCCGATGTCGCGCGCACCGGGAACGCCCTGCCGCAGGACCATGCCGAGCGTGCTGCGACGCACGACGACGACGGGGATGCCGCGCACCTTGCCGAGCGCGGTGACGGCCTGCTCGAGGTCGTCGTCGGGCAGCACGATGATCGCCCCGCCGAAGCGCACCTTCGCCGCCCGGGCGATCACGCGCACGCGGGCGAGGAGGCTGGCCACCGGAGCGCGGCCGTCGACGTTCTGGCCGATGATCTCGCCGCGTCGGAACCGGGCGGTCTCGGCGAAGTCCTCCGACATCACCCCGTACAGCCCCGACGGGCTGAGCACGACGTGGTCGAGCTTCTCGCGCGGGTCGGTGCCCGTGGCGACGTCGTGCCAGACCGTGAACCCCATGCCGAGGTCGGACACCGTGCCTGCCGTGGCCTCCTCGGCGAGGGCGTCCGCCAGCAGACGCCGGATCTCGAGCGGCGCCGAGCGCACCAGCGCCGGGTCGTAGGGGTCGTCGAGGTCGACGCCGCGGCCGGCCCATTCGCGCATCAGGGAGAGATAGCGCTCGCGGCGCCAGCCACCGGGATGCCCGTAAGCGCGGGCCTTGGGGCGCGTGTCCGTGCGAGGGGCCGGTGCTCGCCAGCCGCTCCAGTCGTGCTCGGGCGTTGACGCGCCGGATGCCGTGCCGAATCCGTGCCCGCGGTCGTAGAGGGACCGGGCCTCGGGAGTGCCGACGAGCTCCCACGCCCGCTGCACCTGGATGAACGCCGCGGCGTCGCCGCCGGCATCCGGGTGGGTCTGGCGCAGGCGGAGCCGGAACGCCTTCCTGATCTCGTCAGCCGTCGCGGTGGGGTCGACACCGAGCACCTCATACGCGGAGGCGGAGAGCGGGCTGTCGAACATCAGTCCTCATTCTCGTCTGCGCCGCCTATGCGCGGGTCGGGCATGATCGTCTCGATGTGCGGCTTGGCGTTCGCCTGCGCCCGCCACCACACGACGAAGCCGACGGCGGTGAACGCGCCGTAGAAGACGTACATGAGGCCGGTCGCGTAGTAGCCGGCGCTGAACAGGAGCGGCACGCCGACGACGTCGACGGCGATCCAGATGAGCCAGAACTCCGTCCAGCCCTTCGCCATGCCGTAGGTCGCCAGGAGCGACCCGACGAAGGTCCAGGCATCCGCCCACACCGGCTCGTACGAGCCGAGAAGCCGGAACAGGGGAGTGAGGGCGATCGTGCCGATGACGAGCACGAGCACGAGTCCTATGCGCGCACTGTTCGGCGCCCAGCGCGGTGTCACCTGCCCGGTGCCGGATGCCGCCTGCCGCCAGCGGATCCAGCCGTACACGGCGACCGCGATGAACATGACCTGCCGTCCGGCCTGCCCGAGCAGGTGCGGCAGGTCGTGCTCAGGGCTGAGGATGCTGCCGAGGAACACCGTCAGCAGCAGCAGATTGCCGACGATGCCGACCGGCCACGCCCACACCTTGCGGCGCATGCCGCCGAGTGCACTGGCGAGCCCGAACAGGTTGCCGACGACCTCGCGGATGAGGAGTTTCTGCCCGCCGGGGAGCACCCACTGCGAATTGAAGGCGTCGACCAGCCAGTGCAGCACGTCCATCGCGGAGCTCAGTGCGCGACGACGTTGGCCGGCGACTCGCCGCCCTCGGTGAACGAGGGCTTCTTGCCCAGCATCCGCCCGATCAGCATGACGACGCCGACGACGATGAGACCGACGACGAGACCCGCCAGGGCCGAGACGAAGGTCTCGCCGATCCACGCGATCACGGCACCGGCGGGCGCGAGGAAGTCGTGGATGCCGTGCAGCAGGTCGCTGAAGAAGTGCAATCCGACCTCGCCGAGGTTCGCGAGCAGCAGGTGCCCGCCGACCCACAGCATCGCGACGGTTCCGATCACGCTGATCACGCGGAACACCGCAGGCATCGAGCGCACCAGACGCGTTCCGGTGTGACGCACGCGCTGCGAGTCGCTCTTGGCCATCTTCAGTCCGATGTCGTCGATCTTCACCAGCAGCGCCACGGCACCGTAGACGACGAGGGTCATGATCGCGGCGATCACGGCGAGGATTCCGAGCGTCATCCAGATGCTCAGCCCGCCCTCGAGGTTCGACAGCGAGATGAGCATGATCTCGGTCGACAGGATCAGGTCGGTGCGGATCGCACCCAACACGAGCTTGTTCTCGTTGCGCGCGCCCTCGTCGTCGTGTCCGTGGAGGAACCCGAACCACTCCAGCACCTTCTCGGCGCCCTCGAAGCAGAGGTATGTTCCGCCGAGGATGAGCAGGAACGGCAGCACCCACGGAGCGAACGCGGTCAGCAGCAGGGCGATCGGGATGATGATGATGAACTTGTTCGCCAGCGACCCGAGCGTGATCTTCGCGACGACGGGCAGTTCGCGCGCCGGAGTGATGCCCTGCACGTACTGCGGGGTGACGGCGGCGTCGTCGATCACGACGCCGGCCGCCTTGGCCGACGCCTTCATCGCCGCGCTCAGGATGTCGTCGACGACGGCGAGCAGACCAACCGACATGTGTCCCCCTCGTGGGTCTCAGGGAAGCAACTCTACTGCCGGGACACGCGGCGGCGATGTCACCCGCGTCCGGTGAAGTGGTCCATCGACGAGTACACCTTGAACACGTGCCGGGCCAGGAAGTCCCACGCCCCGGTCGGCAGGATGCCGCGGAGCGCCATCGACAGCTTCACGGTCCACGGCCGCAGCACGAGCGGCGTCCCGTGCAGCATCCCGTTCCAGGCCGCGGCCGTCGCGGTCTGAGGGGTGAGGATCGGCGTCAGCAGCGGCCCTCGCGCTCCTTCGAACATGCCGGTCGAGACGTAGCTCGGGCAGAATGTCGTGACCGCGATGTGCCGATGCCGGTGAGACTCCAGTTCCAGCCGGAGCGACTCGCTCCAGCCGATCATCGCCCACTTGGATGCCGCGTACACGCTCATGTTCGGGTTCGCCAGAGTTCCGGCGGCGGACGCGATGTTCAGGATGCGCTTGGGGCGCGAAGCATCCGCGATCATCTCGGGCAGAACCTCACGGGTCAGCCACATCGCCGCCAGGGTGTTGATGCGCATGGTCGCCTCGATGTGCGCGACCGGGTCGTGCTCCCAGAACGGCGCGCCGCGCACGATGCCGGCGTTGTTGATGACGACGTCGGGGGAGCCGAGATCCGCCCGAAGCTTCTCGATGCCGGCGGCGATCTCCTCGCGCTGCGACACGTCGACGCGGTAGCCGCGCACCTCCACTCCGGATCGGGAGAGGTCGGCGGCCAGAGCGGTGACGGCATCCTCATCGATGTCCCACAGCGCGACGGCGCGCGCGTGCGCGGCGACCGCGCGGCGTGCGTAGAGTTCGCCCATGCCGCGGGCGCCGCCGGTGATGAGGACGAGAGCGTCGGTGATCGGGTTCTCAGTCATGGTGACGAAGCTATGCGCCCCGGCATCCGCCCTCGTGTTTCTTGTGCCTCCCGCACAGGCCGGATGCTTTCGGTCGGTTCTGAGCGCCTCGAAACCGACGAAACGCATACCGCACGCGGTTCCTGAGGGTTCGTCCAGAACGGCTCCCGCCCCGCGATCCTGCGTCAGACTGGAAGGGCGAAAAGGAGTCCACATGACCGACACCGGCACCATCACCCGCACACCCGGCACCGAGACCGCTGTCCTCGCGGGCGGCTGCTTCTGGGGCATGGAAGACCTCATCCGCCGCCAGCCCGGAGTCCTGGACACCCGCGTCGGCTACACCGGCGGTTCGAACGACCACCCGACCTACCGCAATCACCCCGGCCACGCCGAGGCCGTCGAGATCGTGTTCGACCCGACGAAGACGACATACCGCGACATCCTGGCGTTCTTCTTCCAGATCCACGACCCGTCGACGCTGAACCGACAGGGCAACGACATCGGCTCCAGTTACCGCTCGGCGATCTTCCCGCTGAGCCCCGAGCAGGAGCAGGTCGCCCGCGACACGATCGCCGACGTGGATGCCTCGGGCCTGTGGCCCGGCAAAGCCGTCACGACGATCGAGCCCGAGGGCCCGTTCTGGGAGGCCGAGCCCGAGCACCAGGACTACCTGCTGCGCATCCCGAACGGCTACACCTGCCACTTCCCGCGCGCCGGGTGGGTGCTGCCCAAGCGCGAGGCCTGAGCCCCGGCGCTTCGGCGTCGCCGCTCAGGAACCCGCGAGGAACTCCAGCGCGGCATCCTTGAACGCCCGCGAGCCGGGCGCGTTGAAGTGGTGGCGCCCGGGGATCTCGAAGAACGTCCCGTTCGGTGCGGCCTCGGCCAGCGCGCGGGAGCCCTCGATGATGGCGTCCTCCGTGCCCGTCGCGAACAGGATGGGACGGGTCGGGGCATTGGCCGGGTCGGGGTCGACCGTGCGGGTTCGCCTCATCCCCTCGGCGAGGGCGACGAGCGAGCGCAGATCGTTGCCGGGAACGCGTTCGGTGAGGGCGATGTAGTCCTGGGTCGCCTGATCCGTCACGGGTGTGCCGTCGTCTGCATACGCGCGCACCTGGTCGAGGTCGAGCCGCTCCAGAGGGATGCCGTCGGGCACGCCGCCGAGCACGGCACGCTCGATGCGCTGCGGAAGATCACGCACGACCTCCCAGCCGACGCGAGCGCCGAGCGAGTAGCCGACATAGAACGCGTCCTCGACGAGATAGGTGTCCATGACCGTCTCGACGTCCGACACCAGAGTGCGGATGGCATAGGCATCCGGCTCGTGCGGCTTGTCACTGTTGCCGTGCCCGCGCTGGTCGAGGGCGAGCACGCGGTACCCGGCCCTGTTGAGCTCCCGGACCCAGCCGGTGAGGACCCAGTTGTCGCGCACGTTGGACGCGAACCCGTGCACGATCACCACAACCGGGGCATCGAGCTCTCCCCAGGTGTAGGTCGCCAGGCGGGTTCCGTCGGCGGCGTAGACGAGTTGCGGATCCGGCATCCGCGTCAGTTCGGAGAGAGGAACGGCCACCCCTCCATCATGGCCCTCGAGGTACGTCCGGGTGGCGTTTGCGTAACATCATCCTTCCGATGGATGCGGATGCCGGCGGGCCTGCGTACCGTGGGAAACACGAAGGCGACCGGGGGGTCACAATGTCATCGATCGGGCTGATCAGGGATCTTTCAGAGCTTTTCCTGTGGGTCGGAATCGCGGGGGCGGGCATCGCCCTGATCTGCGCGATCGTCGCCCTGATCGCACTTGCGATGGGGGCCGCCGGCGTAGCCGGCGGAGCATCCGCGGCGTGGATCGGCGGCGCGCTGCTCAGCCTTGCATCCGGTTTCTCCGGGCAGTGGGTTCCCGCGATCGTGGCCGCGGGCGGCCTCGTCGTCGCGCTCGTGCTCGGCGCCGTCGCACGGTCCATCGTGCAGGCCTTCGAGCGGCGACCGAAGCCGGAACCGATGGCCTCCTCCGCAGCAGCGGCACCGTCGTCCGCGCCGGCACCGGTGCTGGCGACGCCGCGCATCGTCGGCGTGCACAGCGACCTCTGAGACCGGCCGGTCTCTGAGGCGGGCCCGGCTCGCTGCGTTCACCGCCGTGTGGGTCTTCGATCGTCCGAATCGATTCGATAGACTGGGCGCTCGCCGCACCCCGGCGAGCCGTCTGCCCCGATCCTCGTCTCCGGAAGCCGCTTCCCCCGCATGGCAACCTCCCTCACCACAGGCCGTCCCTGGCGCGTCATCCTGACCTTCGCCGTCCCTCTGCTGATCGGCAACGTCGTCCAGCAGCTCTACCAGGTCGTCGACACGGTGGTGGTCGGGCGCGAGCTCGGCGTGAACTCGCTCGCCGCCGTCGGCGCGACGGGGAGTCTCCTGTTCCTGCTCCTCGGATTCGCCTGGGGCATGACGAGCGGTTTCGCGATCCCGACGGCGCAGGCGTTCGGGGCGAAGGATGCCGCGGGCGTGCGGCGATCCGTCGCCACGGGCACCCTGCTCTCGGCCGCCGCCAGCATCGTCATCACGATCGGCGGCCCGCTGCTGGCCGAGCCCGTGCTCGTGCTCATGCAGACACCGCCTGAGCTGCTCGCCGAGGCGACGCTGTTCACGCAGGTGAGCTTCCTCGGCGGCGGGGCGACGATGTTCTTCAACTACCTCTCGGCGATCATCCGTGCGATCGGCGACTCGAAGACGCCGCTGGTGTTCCTCACGATCGCGTGCGGGCTCAACGTCGTGCTCGTCATCGTGCTCGTCGGTCCCGTCGGATGGGGTGTGGCCGGCGCGGCGCTCGCGACCGTCGTCGCGCAGGCCGTCTCGGTGCTGCTGTGCCTGGAGTTCGTCCGCCGCCGGATGCCGATGCTTCACATTCGGCGCGAGGACTGGCGCGTCACCCGCGACGACATCGCCGACCACCTGCGGCTGGGCCTCCCGATGGGGTTCCAGGCCTCGATCATCGCGATCGGCACGCTCGTCGTGCAGGTCGCCCTGAACGTCCTCGGCGCCGAGGCGATCGCGGCGTACACCGCGGCATCCAGGGTCGACAGCCTCGCGACGGCGCTGCTGGCCTCCCTAGGCCTCGCGGTGTCGATGTACGTGGCGCAGAACTTCGGCGGCCGGCGGCCCGACCGCATCCGCTCCGGCGTCGTGCAGGCGACGTGGATGGCCATCGTCGCCTCGCTCGTGCTCGGCATCGTGCTCATCGCCTTCGGCACGCACCTGGTGCGGCTGTTCGTCGGCGACGGTGCCGACGAGGTCGTCGAGCTCGCGCACCTCATGCTCATCATCAACGGATCCACCTACGCCCTGCTCGGCGTGCTGTTCGTGCTGCGCGGCGCGCTGCAGGGACTCGGTCAGGCGATGATCCCGACCATCACGGGTGTCGTCGAGCTGTTCGCCCGCGTGGCCGCTGCCGTCGTGCTCGGAGCTGTTCTCGGATTCGCCGGCGTCGCGATGAGCAATCCGCTCGCCTGGGTCGGCGCGGTCGTGATCCTCATCCCCGCATACGTGCGCGCGCATCGGGCGCTGGCGAAGATGCCCGTGGATCCGCTCGAGCCGACGCTGACGACGCCGATCGCGATCGTCGGCCCCGACAACAGCTCCCTGAACGTGGATGCCGTGGTCACCCAGCCCGTGCCCGTCATGGTGCAGCGCCGCTGGAAGAAGCTGCTCCGCCGCTGAGACCTACCCCAGCACGCCGCGGCCGTCGCGCAGATCGAAGACCAACTGGGTCTCGGTTCCGCGCACGACCGGATGCACCGTGATGTGCTCGAGGACGATGTCGCGCAGTGCCGCGGCATCCTGAACGGCCACGTGCACGAGGAAGTCGTCGACGCCGGCGACGTGGAACACCTGCAGCACGCGGGGAGTCGCGACGAGCGCGTCGAACAGGGCGTTGACCTTCTCGCCGGTGTGGTTGGCCAGACGCACCTTGATGATCGCCTCGAGCGGGTAGCCGAGGGTCGCGGCGTCGAGTCGGATGCGGGTGTCGCGGATGACGCCACGGTCGCGCAGGCCCCGCACGCGGTGCGCGCACGTGGACTCGGCGAGCCCCAGCCGGGCGGCGAGCGCCTTGTTCGTCAGGTCTGCGCGCGTGCTGAGCGCAGCCAGGATCTGCAGGTCGAGCTCGTCGAGTTGTGCTTTCGCCAAGATCGTCGCCCCTGTTCAGTCGCCCGTCATCGATAATCGCGGATCTGCCGGGATAGTCGGCGGATGCTGTCGAATTCTCCCACTCGCATTGGGATTCCGGCAACGTGAAGGCATGAGCCTGCACCCTGACACCGTCGCCGTGCACAGCGGCCGCGACGACCTCAACGCGCTCGGCGTCCACGCCCTGCCGATCGACCTCTCCACGACCAACCCGCTTCCCGACATCGAACGGGGTGGCGACGCCTATGAGGCGATGGCCACCGGCGGCCGTCCGATCGAGAACGGCAGCCTGGTGTACCAGCGGCTGTGGAACCCGACGGTCGCACGCTTCGAGGAGGCGCTGGCCACGATGGAGCACGCCGAGGCGTCGGTCGCGTTCTCATCGGGGATGGCGGCGATGACCGCCGTGATCCTGGCCATGACATCCGCCACCGGCAAACGCCACGTCGTGGCGGTCCGTCCCCTGTACGGCGGCACCGACCACCTGCTCGGCTCCGGGCTGCTGGGCACCGAGGTCACGTTCTGCCATCCGTCGGAGGTCGGCGTCAGCATCCGTCCCGAAACGGGCCTCGTCATCATGGAGACGCCGGCGAACCCCACTCTCGAACTCGTCGACATCGCCGCCGTCGCCGCGGCGGCGGGCGGCGTTCCCGTCGTCGTCGACAACACCTTCGCGACGCCGATCTTGCAGAACCCGCTCGATCTGGGTGCGGCGATGTCGCTGCACAGCGCGACGAAGTACCTCGGCGGGCACGGCGATGTGATCGCCGGGGTCGTCGCCTGCAGCGAGGAGCACGCCGAGGCGCTGCGCCGCGTGCGCGCCGTGACGGGAGGGCTGCTGCATCCGCTCGGCGCGTACCTGCTGCACCGCGGCCTCACGACCCTTCCGGTGCGGATCCGGCAGCAGCAGGCGAACGCGCAGCGCATCGTGCAGTGGCTGATCGACCGGCCGGAGGTCGACGAGGGGTTCTACCCGGGACTCGACGGCGACCCGCAGGGCATCCTCGATCGGCAGATGCGGGGAAGCGGGGCGATGATCGCGATGCGCATGCGCGGCGGCTACGCGGCGGCGAGCTCCGTGGCCTCCGCGGTCGAGCTCTTCACGCACGCGGTCTCGCTCGGGGGAGTGGACTCGCTCATCCAGCATCCGGCCGCCCTGACCCACCGCCCTGTGCCTGCTGACGCCCGCCCGGATGCCGACCTCCTGCGTCTGTCGATCGGGCTGGAGGACGCCGATGATCTCATCGCCGATCTGGCGCGCGCATTCGCTGTTGTCGAAACGCTACAAGAAACCAAGTCTCAGAGAATCTGAAACTTAGTACCTGGTCGCAAAGGCCGAGGGAAGTCGGCATCCGCACTCCTACACTCGCGGGTGGCAACGATGCCATTGACCCCTGGAGCCTCGATGATGAGTTCTCAGTCCCACGCGCACGGCAACGGCGTGCGCATAACCGTCGTCGTCCTCGCCCTGCTTCTCGCGGCGATGGTGACGATCTTCTTCCTGACGACCGGAAAGATCGCCGCGGGTGCCGCTGAGCTGTCGGACGGGACGGGCACCGCCCGGGACGGATCGGCTCAGCTCGCTGCCGGAGCGCAGGAGCTCTCCAGCGGAGCGCAGCAGCTCGCCGACGGCTCGCAGGACCTCGCCGACGGCGCGCAGAGCGCTCACGAGGGATCGCAGAAGCTCGCCGCCGGTGCGCTGAAGGCCGAGTCCGGAGCTGCGGCACTCTCCGTCGGCGCCGGCACGCTCGCCGCCGGCACCGCCAGCGCCGAGTCCGGCGCCGCCCGCCTCAACGGGGGAGCGCGGACGGCGCTCTCCGGCGCGCAGGAACTCGCCGCCGGGCTGCTGCGTGCAGATGCCGGTGCGCAGAAGGCTGTCACCGGTGCGGAGAAGCTTTCCGGCGGCGCTGCCCAGGTGGATGCTGGCGCGCAGAAGGCCGTGGACGGAGCGCAGAAGCTCTCCGGCGGCGCCGCGGAGCTGGATGCCGGTGCGCAGAAGGCCGTCACGGGTGCGCAGAAGCTTTCCGGCGGGGCTGCCCGAGTGGATGCGGGTGCCCAGAAGCTGCTCGACGGTGTGACCAGCATCGCCGCCGGCGTGGGCGGTGCGCACCAGTACGCGCAGTCGCTGAACGCCGGGGCCCAGAACCTCAGTTCCTCGCTTGCCGCCGGAACCGGCGACCAGGTCCGCTACCTCGCCGCCAACGGCGCCACCATCACCGGCACGGTCGGTTCGCTGTCGCAGAACTCGCAGGCGCTCGCCGACCAGCTCGCCGTGCTCGCGCAGACCAACCCCGAGCTCGCGCAGCTGGCGGCACTGGCTGCCGGTGTCGACAAGCAGGTCGACGGCATTGCGCCCGCAGCGGCCGCAGCGCCGCAGCTCGCTCAGGGCCTGATCAACGCCGGTGACGGCGCTGCGTCGCTCGCCGCGGGAACCAGCGCGCTCCTCAACGGCGACTCGTCGAAGGGCTGGCCCGGAACCATCGGCCTCGCCGATGCGCAGAACGGCGCTCCGGCGCTCGTTCTCGGCGCTCAGAACCTCAAGAAGGGCAGCGGCGACCTCGCCACCGGTGCGTCGGAGCTCGCCACGGGCATGGCGCCGCTGAAGTCGGGAGCATCGCAGCTGGCCTCGGGTGCGAAGGAGCTCGCCACGGGCATCGCCCCGCTGAAGTCGGGAACCTCGCAGCTGGCCTCGGGCGCGAAGGAGCTCGCCACCGGTCTTGTTCCGCTGAAGTCCGGCACCGCCGACCTGGCATCCGGCGCCGGCCGCCTCAGCGGCGGTCTGACCACGCTCTCCGAGGGCGCGGCAGCGCTGCACGACGGAGCGACGCGTCTGAACTCCGGCGCATCCAGCCTGAACGAGGGTGCGGCATCCCTTGCCGAGGGCACCTCGACCCTGCAGCAGGGCGCGTTCGACCTCGACAACGGCCTCGGCACGCTGTCCGAGGGCGCGACCGCCGTCGCCGACGGCTCGGGTGAGCTCGCCGACGGCGGCACGAAGCTCGAGACGGGCGCCGTCGCGCTCGCCGACGGCAACGGACGCATCGCAGACGGCTCGGGAACGCTCGCCACCGCGACCGCGGGTGCCGCGCCGTCGATGCTGCCCTGGATGCTCGGGATCGCCCTGATCGGTCTCATCGCGATCGGCTTCTGGGTCGGTCACCGGATCAGCCACCGACGCGCGCTCGCCGCGGGGTAGGCCGGGCAGAACGGCCAGGCGGGGGCCGCAGGACCACGAGTCCTGCGGCCCCGTCCCGCGTCGGCCGCGTGCCGTCCGCCGCAATCGCCAGCCACCATCTGCTCAGGGCAGAGCCGCCCTGAGCAGATTCCGCCCACCGGCGGACGGATGCCGCGCACAGTGGGGGGCATGAGCGAAGAGAATCCGATTCCGCAGTTCGACCCCGAGGCCAGGCGCGCGCCGTTCCACGAACGCGTCCTCGTGCTCGACGACGCCCTCGATGACGACAACGGCACGCTGCTGATGACGTAGCTGCTCACCCTCTGGAATTTCCGGAGTCCGCAGATCCGGAGTTGTATGGAATCACACACCGAAGCACACATCAGAAGGAGTGCACACATGCGTGGAGTAGTCATGCACGGCCCCGGCGACGTCCGCGTCGAGGACCGCGAGAAGCCGACCATCACGAGGCCGACGGATGCCGTCATCAAGCTCGCCGCGACCTGCATCTGCGGCTCCGACCTCTGGCCGTACCGCGGTGCCGACAGCGTCGATGCGACGCCCATGGGCCACGAGTACGTCGGCGTCGTCGAGGAGATCGGCGCGGACGTGAAGAACCTGAAGGTCGGCGACTTCGTCGTCGGCTCGTTCATGGCATCCGACAACACGTGCGAGATCTGCCAGGCCGGGTACCAGTCCCGATGCGTGCACGTCGTGCCGATGGGCCGGTACGGCACCCAGGCCGAGTACGCGCTGATCCCGCATGCAGACGGCACGCTCGTCGCCACCCCCGGGCAGCCCGACGCCGACCTCATCCCCGCTCTGCTCGCCGCGTCCGACGTGCTCGGCACCGGATGGTTCGCCGCCGTCGCCGCTGAGGCCGGACCCGGCAAGACCGTCGCCGTGGTCGGCGACGGCGCGGTGGGCCTCCTCGGCATCCTCGCCGCGAAGCAGCTCGGCGCGGAACGGATCATCGCGATGAGCCGGCACACCGATCGCCAAGAACTCGCGCGCCGTTTCGGCGCGACCGACATCGTCGAAGAGCGCGGCGACGAGGGCGTGGCGAAGATCAAGGAGCTCACGAACGGGCTCGGAGCGCACTCGACGATCGAGGCCGTCGGCACGCAGGAGTCGATGATGCAGGCGATCCGCTCGACGCGGGCCGGCGGGCACGTGGGCTACGTCGGGGTCTCACACGACGTGGCGCTGCCCGGGGACGAGCTGTTCTTCTCTGGCGTGCACCTGCACGGCGGGCCGGCCCCTGTGCGGCGATTCCTGCCCGAGCTCATCCAGCTCATCTGGGACCGCGAGATCGACCCGGGCGTCGTCTTCGACCTGACCCTGCCGCTCGAGGATGCGGCCGAGGGGTACAAGGCGATGGACGAGCGGCGCGCCACGAAGGTGCTGCTGACCGTCTGAGCGACGACCGCGGCGCATCCACCCGTTCAAGTAACGCAAATGACCCCATCCGCGTGCGGAATGGGGTCATTTGCGTTACTTGAAACCGGCGAGCCGCTCCGCGAGGAAGGCGGCCTGTTTCTGCCACTGCAGACCCAGGCCGCCTTCGTGCTCGTTGAAGGCGTACTCGACGATGTCGGCGGTCCCGCCCCAGTGGTTCCGGGCGGCGAACACCGTCGACGGCGGGCACACCGGGTCCATGAGCGCCACCGAGAACAGAGCGGGCGCCGTGGCCCGGCAGGCGAAGTTCGCCCCGTCGAAGTACGACAGCGTCCGGAACGTGTTCTCGACGGCGTCCCGATGCACAGCCAGGTACCGCACGATCTCGGCGTAGGGGTCGCGGTCGGTGAGTCCGACCGCCCGTTCGAAGTGGCAGAGGAACGGCACATCCGGCAACGCGGCGATCAGGCCGCTCGAGAGCGCCGCGGCGGCGATCGCGACCCCGCCGCCCTGGCTGGTGCCCGTCACGGCGACCCTGGATGCATCGGTCCGATCGAGCGAGCGGATCGCGTCGATCGCGAGGACGGCGTCGGTGTAGACCCGGCGGTAGTAGTACTCGTTCGGATCCTGGATGCCGCGGGTCATGAACCCCGGCGTCGCGGGGCCGGAGCCGTGCGGGTCGGGCGTGATGCCGCCGGTGCCCCATCCGCTGCCCTGGCCGCGGGTGTCCATGAAGAAGTGGGCGTACCCGGATGCCGCCCACCCGAGCCGCTCATGCGGAAGGCCGCGCCCGCCGCCGTACCCGTTGTACTCGACGACCGCCGGCAGAGCGTCGTCGGCATCGGCCGGCAGCAGCAGCCATCCGCCGACCGGATCGCCGCCGAACCCGGTGAAGGTGACGTCGTACACCTCGACGGCCTGGAGCGGCGACTCGATCCGGCGCAGCTGGACGGGGGTGGCGAGGGCACGTGACTCGGCGAGGGTCTGCTCCCAGAAGTCGTCGAAGTCGGCGGGCTCCGCCACCTCGGGCCGGTAGGAGCGCAACTGCTCCGCCGGCAGGTCGAAACGCGGCATCGCTGAATCCTTCACTCGGGGTCGACCGCAGTTTATCGCCGCGACGCTGTCACCTCACAGGCGCACTGGTTAGGCTGAACCTCAGGGTCTCTCCCGCATCTCTCCCCCGCTCTGAAAGGCGTCCATCGTGACCGAATCCGTTGAGAACACCGCCGAGCAGGGCACGGACTTCTTCGATCAGCTCGCCCAGGGTCCCGCCCGCGAGCAGGAGAGCTTCACGATCGGTTTCCGCGGCTACGACCGCGGCGAGGTGGATGCCGCGATCGCGGGTCTGCGTATGCAGATCAAGCGCGCCGAGACGGAGCTCACCGAGGCCCGCTCCGGTGTCAGCCGCGACGTCGAGTCCGTGCGCGCCGAGCTGGAGACCGCGCGGTCCGAGAGCGAGAGCCGGGCAGCCGAGAGCGAGGCGCGCATCGCCGAGATCGAGAAGCAGCAGGAGGAGCGGGTCGCTGCCGCCCGCGCGGACGATGAGAAGCGCATCGCCGCCCTCGAAGCCGATCTCGCCGCTGCTCAGGCTCGGGCCTCCGAGTCCGAGCAGCAGGTGACGGCGCTCTCGAACGAACTCGCAGGTGCGCCGAAGGACGAGACCGACACCGAGGGGTCGCGCCTGCAGTTCGAGGCCGTGCTCCGCGTGGCCGAGGAGCAGGCATCCGTCCTCATCCAGAACGCCGCCGTGCAGGCGGAGCGCCTGCTCGAAGCCGCCCGTGATGAGGCCGAGGCCCGCCGCGCAGAGCTCGCCGCCGAGGTCGACCGGCTGACCACCCAGGCGCAGAACGATGCCGACCAGGTGCGGCTGCGCATCGAGACCGAGTACACCGCGCATGAGGCGCGCATCGAGCGCGAGGCGGCGCACGCGGCCGAGAAGGTCAATCAGGCCGAGCAGGAGGCGGCGACCATCCGCACCGAGGCCGAGAAGGGTGCGGCGGCCCTGCGCTCCCTCGTCACCCGCGAGACGACGCAGCAGCGCACGGATGCCGAGCGCATCACCGCCGACGCGAACGAGCAGGTGGCGTCGTCGCTCGAGCACTCCAAGCGCATCGCGGCGAAGGCCGACGACTACGAGAAGCTCATGCGCTCGCAGGCGCAGTCGATCGAGGCGGATGCGCAGGTGCGCGCCCGCGCGACGCTCGAGCGCGCTCAGGTGAAGGCCGAGAAGATCGTCAGCACCGTGACCGGGCACACCGCCGATGTGCTCCGCGATGCCGAGGACCGCACCCGTCAGCTGCGCTGGCAGCAGCAGCAGCTGAACAGCTTCATGGCCGAGGTGCGCGAGCTCATCCGCCCGGAGGGCGTGCTCGCGGCATCCGCCGGCGAGACGGAGGACGCCGACGACGTGGACGTCCTCGAGGAGGGCGACGAGGTCATCGAGCTCGCTCCCGACGCTGACGAGACGGATGCCGACGAGGACGACCGCGCCTGACCGGTCGGCGCCGCAGCCATGCCTCACCTCGTCGACGCCGCGCGGCTCACGGACCTGATCGCTGCGGATGCCCGGATCCTCGACGTCCGCTGGAAGCTGGGCCGGACCGACGGTCGTGACGCCTATCTCGCCGGCCACGTCCCCGGCGCGGTGTACGTGGACCTCGAGACCGAGCTGTCTCGGCACGGGCGTCCCGACGAGGGACGGCACCCGCTGCCGTCGACAGGGCAGGTGCAGGATGCTGCGCGCCGCTGGGGCGTGAACGCGGGCGACGTGGTGGTCGCCTACGACGACGCCGGGGGACTCCCGGCTGCCCGAGCGTGGTGGATCCTGCGGCAGGGCGGTGTCGACGTGCGCGTTCTCGACGGCGGCTGGCAGGCCTGGCAGACCACCGGCGGAGCGGTCGAGGCCGGCGATGTCGTGCCGGAGCCCGGAGACGTCGTGCTCGCCGACATCAGTGGCGGCAGCCTCACGATCGACGAGGCCGCGGCGCTCGCCGCATCCGGCATCCTGCTCGACGTGCGCGCACCCGAGCGCTTCCGCGGCGAGGTCGAGCCGATGGACCCGATCGCCGGTCACATCCCCGGCGCGGTCAATCTGCCGACGACCGCGCACGTGGATGAGCGCGGGATGCTGCGCGATCCGGACGCCCTGCGCCGCACGTTCGCCGAACGGGGCATCACGGACGGCGTCGCGGTCGGCGCGTACTGCGGTTCGGGCATCACCGCCGCGCACACGGCGCTGGTGCTCGCCGAGATCGGCATCGACGCGAAGCTGTTCCACGGCTCGTGGAGTCAGTGGTCGAACACCCCGGGCCGGCCGGTCGCGACGGGGGAGTGAGCACTCAGTCCCGGTCGTCGTAGCCCCAGCGGTGCAGCAGCATCCCCGGTCCCCAGTTGCGGCGGACCTCGTGAATGGCGGTGGCGCCGTCGAGGTAGTGATCTGCGACCTCTGTGCCGTCCGGAGTCTCTTCCACGGCCTCGATCCAGGTCGGAAGGGCGTCGGGGTGGAACCGGGTCCACAGCAGCACGTCGCGCGCGTTGCGCGCGACGCCGTGACCTGTCTCGCGCATGCCGGGATACTCGGGCGGGAACTCGAGCCGCCACTCGATCATGGTGGTCTGCGCCGGGCCGAGCGGCCGCTCGAGCTCGATCATCATACCGTGCACCTCGCCGGTGGGATGCGAGTGCCGCCGCGTGATGCGACCGCCCGAGACCATCGTGAACGTCGGTGCGGGAACCGGCTGGTCGGGAGTGAGATCGAGGTAGGGAACGTGCGTGATGGTGCCCGACGTGCACTGGAGGATCGTTCGGGTGGTGCGTGAGATCACGAAGCCGTCCGCACCGACCTCGGTCACGGCGTGCGTCGAAACGTCGCGTCCTGGATCCATCACGGGCGACCCGAGGGCGATGAACGTCTCGGCGACCGCCTTCTCCAGGCGCGCCTGCTCGAGCGGGTACTGCGGGGTGCCCAGCGGACCTACCCGCTGGGTCGGGCCGATCAGCGACAGCAGTGCGCCCGTCTCGAGACGCAGCAGCGACTCGAGGTGTTCGACGGCGGCGAGCGACTGCGGACCCTCGGGACGCCGCGCCCCCGAACGCCAGTAACTGAGCGTGGCCCCCGAGACGGGGTTTCCGTTCGCGGCGAGACGCTCGCGCAGCCATGTCAGGGTGACGTCTCGTGCGTCGATCGCCGCGCGCAGCGTCGCGGAGAAATCGGCACGCGAACCATTGGCGGCAGGATCCTGCGCTGGCATCACAGCCCTCCCCGGGGTATGTGACGAACGACGAAGTACTGTCGAGCATACGACCAGAAGAGGGCGCCGCGGGCCCGAGGCGCCCGTCGACGGTCGAGTGGACGGGTCGTCGCAGCTGGGGTGAGATTCTGCGCACGACTCGGCCGACGCAGTGCCTCCCTGCGTGCGTCGCGGGGCTCGGAGTCGATCTGGGGAGGATCCCGAGCCCCGCGTCAGCGCCGGCCGTTCGCCCCCGCGTAGACTGGAGAGACCACTCCGACCGAGGATTCGTCATGTCTGCCCCTGCTCGCACGTTCACCGTGCGCCACATCCAATTGCTGCGCGCGCTGTTCGCGGCGGCCGCGGCGCTCATGATCACCTTCTCGCCCGACCACTCAGCAGCGATCGGCTTCTCAGTGTTCGGCGGCTTCGTCGCCGCGAGCGGGTTCATCCTCATTCTCGGCGCCTGGGTGGTGGCATCCGCCGGCCACCGATGGCCGTTCATCCTGCTCGCCGCGATCGATCTCGCTGCGGCGATCATCAGCGGCATCCCGACCTGGCGCACCGACTCGGCGTTCTTCATCGTCGT
Organism: Microbacterium tenebrionis; assembly: GCF_903645325.1. Taxonomy (GTDB): domain Bacteria; phylum Actinomycetota; class Actinomycetes; order Actinomycetales; family Microbacteriaceae; genus Microbacterium; species Microbacterium tenebrionis. The sequence continues at coordinate 53,517 of NZ_CAHJXQ010000007.1, read as the reverse complement.
GATCATCTGGGCGGCGTCATCCGGCCTCGTCGAGCTCATCGCCGGCCTCCGTGAGCGCCGCACCGACCCCGCAGCGAAGGACGCGATCGTCGTCGGCACCCTCGGTCTCGTGCTCGCCGTCGTGCTCCTGCTCATCCCGGCGAACTACGCGCTGCAGTACGTGGTGCCGGGAGCGGGGGAGCTGACCCTCACCGGGATCATCCTCGCCGTCGGCATGTTCGGCGGATACTCCGCGATCGTCGCAGTCTTCCTGGCGATCGCCGGGTTCTCACCGCGCCGCAGCGTGCCGGCGCAGGATTCGACCACGGTGGGAGGCGCCGTATGAGCGACAAGAAGTCCACCCGGCGCGAACTGCTGCGGCCGCTGCACCTCCTCGGGATCGCGCTGGCGGCCGGCATCTTCGCCGCTGTCGTCACCCTCGTCTCGACCGGTGCGTTCACCGCGCGCGTCAACAACGCGATCGCCAGCGGCACCTACCAGGGGCTGACCCCGGTCGGCCTCGGCCTCGTGATCGGCGGCGGTGCGTTCATCGTGACGCTCCTGATCCTCTCTATGCTCATCCTCGCCGTGGATCCGCGCCAGTACGAGGAGAAGACCCTCGACCGACCGGTGCTGTTCGACGAGGACGCCGATGCCTCCGCCGCAGGCCCCGAGGCGAGCGGCCCCCACGCCACGGGCGCTCCCGGCACCGACCCCGCCTGACCGACCGAGTCCCAGCGTCGAAAGAAGACTTTCGGGGCCATCTCGGCTTCGGCAGCCCCGAAAGTCGTCTTTCCGGGCGCGGTCGCGCGCGGACGGCGCGCGGGCGAGGCCGGCCGACGCGCGGGACGACGGGGCGCGAGGACTACTGCGCGAGGCGCTCGGCGAGGCCCGTGTACGTCGCGGGGGTCAGGGCGAGCAGACGCTGCTTCGCGGCATCCCCGATCTCGAGGCCCTCGACGAACTCCGCCAGCTCCGCTGCGCCCACGCGGTGACCGCGGGTGAGTTCCTTCAGCAGCGCGTATGGATCGCTGATCGTCGAACGTCCGGCCACCACCTCGGCGCGGATGACGGTCTGGATGGCCTCGGCGAGGACCTCCCAGTTGTGGTCCAGGTCGTCCAGCAGCACCTCGCGGGCGAGGGAGATCTCGCCGAGGCCGCGGCGCAGGTTGTCGAGCGCGAGCAGCGAGTGCCCGAACGCGACGCCGATGTTGCGCTGCGTGGTCGAGTCGGTCAGGTCGCGCTGCATGCGCGACGTGACCAGCGTCTGAGACAGCGAGCCGAGGAGTGCCGCTGAGAGCTCCAGGTTCGCTTCGGCGTTCTCGAACCGGATCGGGTTGATCTTGTGCGGCATCGTCGACGAGCCGGTGGCGCCCGCGACCGGGATCTGCGTGAAGTAGCCGATCGAGATGTACGTCCAGATGTCGGTGGCGAGGTTGTGCAGGATGCCGCCGACGTGACGCACGCGGTCGTACAGCTCGACCTGCCAGTCGTGCGACTCGATCTGCGTCGTGAGCACGTTGAAGCCCAGCCCCAGGCCCTCGACGTACTCGCGGGCGATGGTCGGCCAGTCGGCATCCGGGTCGGCAGACAGGTGCGCCGACCAGGTTCCGGTCGCGCCCGAGAACTTCGCGAGGTAGTCGGATGCCGCGATCTGGGCGCGCACGCGCTCCAGACGCCACGCGAACACCGCGAGCTCCTTGCCCATGGTCGACGGGGTCGCGGGCTGGCCGTGCGTGCGGGAGAGCATCGCGGCATCCGCGTGCTCCACGCCGAGTTCGCGGAGCTTCGCGATCACGGCATCCAGTGCCGGCAGCCAGACGTTCTCGACCGCGCGCTTGACGGTCAGCGCGTACGAGACCGAGTTGATGTCCTCGCTCGTGCAGGCGAAGTGCGTGAGTTCGGCGATGGCATCCAGGCCCAGAGCCGAAAGGCGGTCGCGCACGAGGTACTCGACGGCCTTCACATCGTGGCGGGTGACCGCCTCCTTCTCGGCCAGCCAGTCGATCTCGGCCTGGCCGAAGTCGCGGTACAGGCCGCGCAGCTGCTCCTTGACGTCTCCCGGGAGCGGCGAGGTCTCGAACAGCGAACGGTCGGTCAGCGCGATCAGCCACTCGACCTCGACCTCGACGCGGGCGCGGTTCAGTCCGGCCTCGGAGAGGTAGTCGCCGAGCGGAGCGACGGCAGGACGGTAACGGCCGTCGAGGGGGCTGAGCGGCTGGACGGGGAAGGCGTTCGGGGAAGTCAGGGGAATCCTCCTGATCGGGCCCCTCAGATCCGGGGCATCGTGCGGGGCGTGCGGCTCTGACGCAGGGCGGGTTCGAGCTGTCGGAACAGGCCTCGGGTCGCCGACTCAATCATAGCCAGCACCGAATCGAACATCGCGGCGTCGGCGTAGTAGGGGTCGGGGACGTCCAGGCCGTCCGCGTCGCGGTCGTACGACAGCAGCAGGGTGACCTTGCCCTCCTGGTCGTCGTCGCGCGCCCACTGCTTGAGGATGCGCTCATGCGTGCGGTCGAGCGCCACGACGAGGTCGTTCTCGGCGAAGGACGCTGCGGTGAACTGCTTCGCGCGATGGTTCGACCCGTCGTAACCGCGGCGCTCCAGCGCCGCGAGGGTGCGGGCGTCGGCGCGCTCGCCGACGTGCCACTCGCCGGTACCGGCGCTGCTGGAGACGATCAGCGGGCCGAGCCCCTGGTGCTCGGCGAGGTCGCGGAATACCGCCTCAGCCATGGGGGAGCGACAGATGTTGCCCGTGCACACGAAGATGACGCGGAAGGGGTCTGTCGGGGACACTCGTCCATTCTGCCGCGCGGGGCGGCATCGCACACCCACCAGATCAGCTCGCGTCTCGTTGTGCACATTCGGACCGGTGCGCCCACTGTGCACCGGTCATGGGATTCCCGCTCATGGCCGATGCCAGGTCGGAGGATGCTGAGCGCATGCTCAACATCGTCGCCGCCGAGGCATGGGCTTCGGACTCCCTGTGGTTCTGGCATTCGGCGCAGCGCGCGCTGCGCGATGCGATCATCGAGCTGGAGGATGCGGGTGCCGCGCTGCTTCCGCTGATCGACGCGAGCCAGTGGCATGCGAAGGGGGCGATGGCTCTGTGCGCGCTCCTCGTCGAGGAGAGGGCGCGCACTGCGGCCGAGATCGGAGAGCTCAACACGAGGCTCTGGGAGATCGAGACGATGGTGACCTCATGAGCGACGACCTCGAGATCCGGCACGGCGGCATCGTCTCGGTCGACCCCGAGGCGCTGCGCGTCGTCGCCGACGCGCTGGTCGCGCTGGCGCCGAAGTTCGCGGATGCTGCGGCCGCCGTCCGCCGGGCGCACGGATGCCTCCTCGCCCTGCCGCCGGCGACGCTGCGCGTCGACACGTCGGCATTGTGGGGGAGTGCCGAGCGGGCCGAGGCGCTGCACGCGGAGTGCCGAGAGACGGGGGAGAACACCCGGCTCATGGCCGATGTGTTCGAGCTGGTCGAGCGCCGGGCGGAGCTCGACGCCCTGGAGATCCAGGGCAAGGCGGTGCCGGATGCCCTGTACGACCGCATCGACGAGCTCGTGGCATCCGACCCGCGGATGCTCGACATGGAGGCATGGCTTCTCTCGGAGTGGGAGGACGGGCACTACGACGGTCCCGTCATCGGCGGGGTCACCGCGTTCGCGGCGCTGGGACTCGGGCGCATCCCACCCGGCGTGAAGCTGGCGGGCGGCGGCGGTCCCGTGAGTCTCACGCCCGTCAGGCAGAGCGCCCCGCTCGTGCCGCCGGGCAGTCTCGCCGAGGCGTTCCGACGCTTCCCGACCGCCGATGGTGCGCAGTTGAAGGTCGAGAAGTACACCATGCCCGACGGTGCTCGTCAGTTCGTCCTGTACTCGAAGGGCACGCAAGTGAGCCTCGATCCGGACGAGCCGTTCGACATGAAGTCGAACGCTCAGTTGTACCTGAGGCAGGAGTCGGCTTCTTACCTGGCGACGGTCGAGGCTCTGGAAGCGTCAGGGGCTCGGGCGGGAGACGAGGTGCATCTCTACGCTCACTCCCAAGCGGCGATGAACGCGGCCTATCTCATCGCCCAGAGTGATCTCGACGTGACGGTGTCGGTGACGGCGGGCGGTCCGATGCAGACGGCGGCGGGTGACGACGTGCTGAAGATCGACTTCGTTCACACCGGCGACATCGTCGGCAGCCTCGCCGACGGCGGCTTCCCCGGCGGTACTGGCTCACCCGACAGCATGGTGATCACCCGCGACACCAGCTCGGTCGATCTGGGTATCCCCGATCACCTGATGTCGGAGTACGAGCACACGGCCGAACTGGTGGACGAGTCCGGGGACCCCCGCCTGGAGGCGTGGCGCGACAAGCAGCGCGTGCTCACCCAGGCCGTCTCGATCGAGTCGACGGAGTACGTCGCGAAGCGGGAGTGACGAGGGTCAGTCGCGCCGCTTGCGCTTCTGCGGACGCAGGATGGCGCCGAACACGGCGTTGATGATCGAGATGATGATCGCGGCGAGCACGCCCCACCAGAAGCTCCCGACGGAGAGCCCCCAGCCGAAGCCGGAGGTGATCCAGGCCGTCAGCCAGAGCAGGAACCCGTTGATCACCAGGCCGATCAGGCCGAGGGTCAGGATGTACAGCGGGAACGCCACGACTTTGATCACCGTGCCGATGATCGTGTTCACGAGGGCGAAGATCGCACCCACCGCGAGCAGCGTGAGTACGAGCTGCAGTGTCTCGCCGGGCGGGAATGCGACGATCGCGACCTGCAGGGCCGGGATCAGCGTCACCACCCAGATGGCGAACGCGTTGATGACGACTCGGATGATGAAGCGCATGGTGGGTTCAGTCTCGCATGGTGCCAGAGGAACTGTCGCAGAATCTGCGACGATTCGAGGTCACCGGATGTGCGCGCGGAACGCTTCGGCGATCTCTGACAGTTCGAGTCGACTCTGTGCGACGGCGAGGACGAGATCAAACGCCTCGTCGTTCGTGAACGTGATGTCGAGTCCGTTGATCCGAATGAACGCGAACGTCACATACAGCGACAGTCGCTTGTTGCCGTCGAACAAGGGGTGGTTCTGGGCGAGCGAGCTGATGAGCGCTGCAGCCTTCTCCGGGATATCGGGGTAGGCGTCAACGCCGAACATGCTGGCTGAGGGGCGGGCGAGCGCCGAGAACAGCAGTCCCTGGTCGCGGACGTGGAGTCCGAGCTTTTCGACGACCGCGAGCGCCTGCTCGGGTTCGATGTACTCGATCACGCGTCTTCAAGGCGGGTGATGGTCTCGGCGTAACGGTCGCCGATCTCATCGATCGCGGCGAGCACGCGCGAGGTCTTCGACTCGGTTGCGCTGAACCGCTCCGCGGCCTCGATGAGCACCGCGTGCTTGGAGATGTGTCGGGCGCGGGCGATCGCCTCGAGCTTCGCGTCGAGTTCTTCGGGGAGGCGCACCGTCATTGCCATACCAGAATGATACCACCGCGAGTTCCGTGGCGACCACGCCGGCGCTCGTAGACTCATCTCGTGACCGAGCCGATCCTTCCCCGCATCCGCCCCGAGATCGCCGCCCTGGCGCCGTACCGACAGGGCAAGCAGGCGGGCCCCGACGCGTTCAAGCTGTCCAGCAACGAGAACCCGTTCGAGCCGCTGCCCTCGGTGCTCGAAGCGCTGCAGGCGACGACGCCGATCAACCGCTATCCGGATGCCACGGCCACCCGTCTGCGCGAGCGCCTCGGCGAGCGCTACGGCGTCGGCGTCGACCAGGTGCACGTCGCGAGTGGCAGTGTCGCGATCCTCTATCAGCTCGTGCAGGCCGCGGCATCCGTCGGCGACGAGATCGTCTACGCATGGCGCTCGTTCGAGGCGTACCCCGGGCTCGTCCTCGTCGCGGGCGCGACAGGCGTGCCCGTGCCGCTCACCGGCGACGGCCGGCACGACCTCGACGCCATGGCGGATGCCGTGACCGACCGGACCCGCGCGATCATCGTCTGCACGCCCAACAACCCCACCGGGCCCATCATCACGAGCGACGAGTTCGAGGCGTTCGTGAATCGGGTGCCGCAGGACGTGCTCATCATCCTCGACGAGGCCTACACCGAGTTCGTCACCGCGCCCGACGCCGTCGACGGCCTCGACGAGCGCGTGTTCGAGAAGCACCCGAACGTCGTCGTGCTGCGCACCTTCTCGAAGGCGTACGGGCTCGCCGGGCTCCGCGTCGGCTATGCGATCGGCCACGCGAAGGTCCTGGATGCGGCCCGCTCCACAGGCATCCCGCTGTCTGTCACCTCGGCCGCCGAGGTCGCGGCGATCGCGAGTCTGGATGCCGAGGCGGAGCTGCTCGAGCGGGTCGCCGTGCTCGTCGAGCGGCGCACCGTGCTCGCCGAGGGCCTGCGGGCTCAGGGCTGGGACGTCCCCGACACGCAGTCGAACTTCGTGTGGCTGCCGACGGGTGAGCGGACGGACGAGATCGCCGACGCCTTCCGTGCCGCCGACATCATCGTCCGGCCCTTCTCCGGCGACGGCATCCGCATCTCCGTCGGCGAGGAGGAATCGATCGAGAAGGTGCTCCGGGTCGCCGCCGACGTCCGCGGCTGAGGCGCCATCGTCCGCATTCCGGGCATTTGCAAGGGACCCCTAATTATGCGTGACCGGGCATGCCGACGTGGGTAGCGTGGGGCCCGTGACCTCGTCAGAGACCGAATTCGTACGCGTCCTGGAGGCGGACGGCAGCTACGCGCCGAACGCCGCCGCCGAGCAGTATCTACCGCTGATCGACGCGATCAGCGACGCCGAGCTCGAGCAGTTCTACCGCGACATGGTGGTGATCCGCGCCATCGACAACCAGGCGACGAACCTGCAGCGTCAGGGGCAGCTCGCGCTGTGGCCGCCCAGCCGCGGGCAGGAGGCCGCACAGGTCGGATCCGCCCGTGCCGCCCGCGCGCAGGACACCGTCTTCCCGTCGTATCGCGAGCACGCCGTGACCCGCGTCCGCGGCGTCGATCCGCTCGGCATCATCAAGATCATGCGCGGCGTCTCGCACGGCGGCTGGGACCCGACCGACCCCGCCAACGGCAACACCCGCCTGTACACGCTCGTGCTCGGATCGCAGACCCTGCACGCCACCGGCTACGCCATGGGTCTCGCGTTCGACGGCCGCAGCGGCACCGGCGACCCCGAGCACGACGAGGCGGTCATCGTATACTACGGCGACGGCGCATCCAGCCAGGGCGACGTGCACGAGGCCATGGTTTTCGCCGCGAGCTACCAGGCGCCGACCGTGTTCTTCCTGCAGAACAACCAGTGGGCGATCTCGGTTCCCGTCTCGACCCAGACGCGGGTGCCGTTCGCGCAGCGCAGCAGCGGATACGGCATCCCGAGCGTGCGCGTCGACGGCAACGACGTGCTCGCCAGCTACGCCGTCTCCCGCGTGGCGCTCGACGAGGCGCGCGCCGGCAAGGGTCCGCGCGCGATCGAGGCCGAGACGTACCGGCTCGGCGCGCACACGACGAGCGACGATCCGACCAAGTACCGCACGAGCGACGAGGAGCGGTCGTGGGAGCGGCGCGACCCGATCGCGCGCATGCGGGCGTTCCTCGTCGGCAGGGGCGCCGCGGAGTCGTTCTTCGACGACGTGGATGCCGAGGGCGCCGCCGCCGCGGACGATCTGCGTGTGCGTACCCTCGAGCTCGGGCCGCCGCCCGCGAACACGGTGTTCGACCATGTCTACAGCGAGCCGCATCCGCTGATCGCCGAGCAGCGCGCCTGGCGTGAGCAGTACGAGGCATCGTTCGAAGGGGGCCAGGCATGACGCTCGAGGCGATGCCGTTCGCGAAGGCGCTCAACGCCGGACTGCGCAAGGCCATGGAGGACGACCCGAAGGTCCTGCTCATGGGCGAGGACATCGGAAAGCTCGGCGGCGTCTTCCGCATCACCGAGCACCTGCAGCGCGACTTCGGCGACAGGCGCGTGCTGGACACGCCGCTCGCCGAGTCGGGGATCGTCGGCACGGCGATCGGCATGGCGATGGCCGGGTTCCGCCCCGTCATCGAGATCCAGTTCGACGGGTTCGTCTTCCCGGCGTTCGACCAGATCACGACGCAGCTCGCGAAGCTGACGAACCGCCACGAGGGCGCCGTGTCGATGCCGATCGTCATCCGCATCCCGTACGGCGGGCACATCGGCGCCGTCGAGCACCATCAGGAGAGCCCGGAGGCGTACTTCGCGCACACCCCGGGTCTGCGGGTGGTGTCGCCATCGACGCCGAACGACGCGTACTGGATGATCCAGGAGGCGATCGCGTCGAACGACCCGGTCATCTTCATGGAGCCCAAGAGCCGCTACTGGCAGAAGGGCGAGGTCGATCTCGAGCAGTCGGCCGTTCCGCTGCACACCTCGCGGGTCGTCCGCACCGGCACCGACATCACGCTCGTCGGACACGGGGCTATGGTCACGACGCTGCTGCAGGCGGCCGCGATCGCCGAGGGTGAGGGCACGAGCTGCGAGGTCGTCGACGTGCGTTCGCTGTCGCCGGTCGACTACGGCCCGATCCTGGACTCGGCGCGCAAGACCGGACGCATGGTCTACGCGCAGGAGGCGTCGGGCTTCACGAGCATCGGCAGCGAGATCGCCGCCACGGTCATGGAGCGCGCGTTCTACGCGCTCGAGGCGCCCGTGCTGCGGGTGTCGGGCTACGACACCCCGTTCCCGCCGGCGAAGCTCGAGGGAACGTTCCTGCCGGATGCTGACCGCATCCTCGAAGCCGTCGACCGCTCGATGGCCTACTGATCCCGTCGGAATGAAGGGCACCTCATGACAACGCAGAACTTCAACCTCCCCGACGTCGGCGAAGGACTCACCGAGGCCGAGATCGTCGCGTGGAAGGTCGCGCCCGGCGACACCGTCGCGGTCAACGACGTGCTCGTCGAGATCGAGACGGCCAAGTCGCTCGTCGAGCTGCCCTCGCCCTACGCAGGCGTCGTCGGCGAGCTGCTGGTGACCGAGGGGACGACCGTCGAGGTCGGGGCGCCCATCATCAGCTTCGAATCGGACCCTTCGACGGGCTCAGGGACCGGTTCGCCATCATCGGCGACTGAGCCTGTCGAAGCCCCGGGCGGATCCGTTCTCGTCGGCTACGGCACGGGCGGGGGTGCCACCTCGCGCCGGACTCGCCCGGCCGACCGCCCCGTGCGCTCGTCGGTGGGTGTGATCGCCAAGCCGCCGATCCGCAAGCTCGCCCGTGACCTCGGGGTCGACCTGTCGGCCGTGGCGCCGACCGGTGCCGACGGCGAGGTCACGCGTGACGACGTGGTGAAGCACGCATCCCAGGCGAGCGTCTTCCGCAACATCGAGACTCCGGAGTGGGGCGACGTGCGCGAGGAGACGGTGCCGGCATCCCTCGCACCGCTGGGTCTCTCGCGCGGCTCCGAGCCCGCACAGGCGGGCGGTGACGCCGACCGCACCGAGTCGATCCCGGTCAAGGGCGTCCGCAAGGTCACCGCCGCCGGCATGGTGCGCAGCGCCTACACCGCACCGCACGTGACGGTGTGGAAGGAGGTCGACGCGACCCGGACGATGGAGCTCGTCAAGCGCCTGAAGTCGTCGCTGGACTACGCCGACATCAAGGTCTCTCCGCTGCTGATCGTGGCCAGGGCCGTGATCTGGGCGATCCGCCGCAACCCGATGGTCAACGCCGCATGGGTCGAGACCGAGGACGGCGCCGAGATCGCCGTGCGCCACTACGTGAACCTCGGCATCGCCGCGGCGACCCCGCGCGGACTGCTCGTGCCGAACATCAAGGACGCCCACGAGCTGAGCATGAAGGACCTCGCCCGGGCCTTGAACCGGCTCACGCTCACGGCACGCGACGGCAAGACGCCGCCCGCCGACCAGCAGGGCGGCACGTTCACGATCACGAACATCGGCGTGTTCGGGATGGATGCCGGCACCCCGATCATCAATCCCGGCGAGGCCGGCATCCTGGCGATGGGGACGATCAGCCAGAAACCGTGGGTCGTCGACGGCGAGGTGCGTCCGCGCTACGTCACGACCGTTGCTGGGTCGTTCGACCACCGCGTCGTGGACGGCGACGGCATGAGCCGCTTCATCGCCGACGTCGCCGCTATCCTCGAGGAGCCCGCGCTGCTCGTGGACTGATGCCGTGCGGGGCAATTCTCATGCCGCCTATTTCCTCGTGTTGAGAATGGTTATCATTAGCGTGTAGCATCGGAGCATGCACAAGTTCCGCGCCGCCGTCATTCTGTCCGCATCCGCCCTCGTCCTGGCCGGATGCTCGACGACGGCGAGCGCCGGCGGCGGCGATGGCGACGGTCTCATCCGCGTCACGGCATCCACGAACGTCTACGGCTCGCTTGCCGAGCAGATCGGCGGCGATCGCGTCGAGGTCACGACGATCATCGACTCCGCGGCGCAGGACCCGCACTCCTATGAGGCGACCGCCCGCGACCGCCTCGCCGTAGCCGATGCCGACCTCGTCATCGAGAATGGCGGCGGCTACGACGCGTTCGTCGACACGCTCCTCGACGGATCGGACGCGCACGTGTTCACAGCCGCCGAGTTCTCGCACGACTACCCGGGCAATGCCGGGCACGACGACGAGGCGACCGAAGAGGGCCACGACCACGCCGAGGACGAAGCGCACGACCACGAGGGCGAAGAAGACCACGAGGGGCACGATCACATCGAGGGCTTCAACGAGCACGTCTGGTTCGACCCGCACACGATGATCCACGTCGTCGAGGGCATCGCCGACGAGCTGTCCGAGCTCGACCCCGACGGCGCCGCCGACTTCACCGCCGCGGCGGACGACATCATCTCCGACCTCGAGGGCGCCGAGTCCGAGCTCGAGACCATCAAGGCGGACGCCGCCGGCGCGGGGATCTTCATGACCGAACCGCTTCCCGGTTACATCGCCGCAGCCGCCGGACTCACCGACCTGACGCCCGAGGGCTTCGCCGAGGCCGTCGAGGAGGGAACCGACGTCGCCCCGGCCACGCTGCTCGAGGCGCTCGATGTCATCGGCAGCGGCGACGTGAGGGTTCTGCTCACGAACGCGCAGACCGGCGGGTCCGAGACGGACAAGGTTGAGCAGGCCGCGCAGGATGCCGGCATTCCCGTCGTCGCGTTCAGCGAGCTTCTCGAGGACGGATCGTCGTACGCTGAGTGGATGCACGACGCGATCCAGAGCCTCGCCGACGCACTGAATTCGTGAGTGCGGACGACGCGGCGCGCGGTACGAAGCGCAGCGCCCCGATCCTCGAGATCGCGGGCGCTGCGCTCCGGCGCGGAGAGCGGGAGCTCTGGTCAGGACTTGACCTGACCGTCGAGCCCGGGGAGTTCATCGCTGTGCTCGGCCCGTCCGGCTCGGGCAAGACCACCCTGATGCGGGCGATCCTCGGCCTGCAGCCCCTGAGCGCGGGCAGCATCCGGGTCGGAGGCGAAGCGGTGCAGCGCGGCAATCCGCGCATCGGCTACATCCCGCAGCAGCGCCCGCTCCCGCCGGACACGAGCATGCGCGCCCGCGACGTCGTCGCACTGGGCGTGAGCGGCACCCGGTTCGGTCTGCCGATCCCGCGCCGCGGCGACCGCGAGCGCGTCGACCGACTCCTCGAAGGAGTGGGAGCCGCGCACTTCGCCGACCGCCGCGTCGGCCTGCTCTCCGGCGGCGAGCAGCAGCGGCTGCGCGTGGGCCAGGCCCTCGCGGACGAGCCGACCCTGCTGCTGTGCGACGAGCCGCTGTCGAACCTCGACCTCGCCAATCAGGTCGGCGTCACCGAGATCATCGACCGGCAGCGGCGCGAGCGCGACGCCGCCGTGCTGTTCGTCACCCACGACATCAACCCGATCCTGGGGCGGGTCGACCGCATCCTCTACATCGCGGGAGGCCGGTTCGTTCTCGGAACCCCGGACGAGGTGCTGCAGAGCCGGGTGCTCACCGACCTCTACGGCACGCCGGTGTTCGTGCTGCGCGCCGGCGACCGGCTGGTCGTCGTCGGAGCTCCGGATGCCACGCCGCACCACCACCACGACCACGACCACGACGAGGGCGAAGCATGATGGTCCCCGCGCTCGACTGGAGCGACATCTTCTCCTTCCAGGACTACGGAGCCCTCGTCGCGCTGCTGGCGAACTCGATCATCGCCGGCGCCGTGCTCGGCGTCGTGGGCGGTCTCATCGGCGTCTTCGTCATGCAGCGCGACCTCGCCTTCGCCGTGCACGGGGTCAGCGAGCTGTCGTTCGCGGGTGCCGCCGCGGCCCTGCTGTTCGGCGGCAGCGTCGTCGCCGGCTCCCTGGGCGGCGCGCTCGTCGCCGCCATCCTCATCGGCATCCTCGGCTCGAAGGCCCGCGACCGCAACTCGATCGTCGGGGTCCTCATGCCGTTCGGCCTGGGCCTGGGCATCCTGTTCCTCTCCCTGTACGAGGGACGCAGCGCCAACCGGTTCGGCCTGTTGACCGGCCAGATCGTCTCGGTCTCGAGCCCCGACCTCGGCTGGCTCGTCGGCATCAGCGCATTCGTGCTCGTCGCGCTCCTGCTGATGTGGAACCCGCTGCGATTCGACTCGCTCGACCCGGTCGCCGCGTCCGCCCGTGGCATCCCGACCCGCTTCGTGAGCCTCGCGTTCATGGTGCTGCTGGGTCTCATCGTCGCCGTCAGCGTCCACATCATCGGGGCGCTGCTCGTGATGGCGCTGCTCGTGACTCCTGCCGCCGCCGCGATGCGCGTCACCGCAGGCCCCCTGGCGGTGCCGCTGCTTGCCGCCCTGTTCGGCTTCGTGTCCGCGGTCGGCGGCATCCTGCTCGCGCTCGCCGGCACTCTGCCGGTGAGCCCGTACATCACCACGATCTCGTTCCTCATCTACGCCGGATGCTGGGCTGCCCAGCGCATCCGCGGACGCGTGCGCCGTGCCGCCTCTCCCAGGTCCGGCACAACGCTTCCGGCCTAGAATCAAGGGCATGGCTCAGCGGAACACCTGGCAGCGCGAACGCGTGCGTGAGGCGCTCTCGGACGCGCGCGGATTCGTCAGCGCGCAGACCCTGCACGCCACTCTCCGCGAGGAGAAGACCGGTATCGGTCTGGCCACCGTCTACCGCGCCCTGTCCGGGCTCGCGGCATCCGGCGACGCCGACTCGCTGCAGAGCCCCGAGGGCGAAGCCCTCTACCGCGCCTGCTCGACCGAGGGCCACCACCACCACCTCATCTGCCGTTCGTGCGGGCTCACCGTCGAGATCGAGGCCAAGGACGTCGAGGCCTGGGCCCAGCGGACTGCCGCGCTGCACGGATTCAGCGAAGCCGAGCACGTCGTCGACATCTTCGGGCTCTGCACGCCCTGCGCCAAGAAGCGCGCAGGCGCCGAAGGCACCGCGTGAGCACGGCGACCGCGACGCGTCCGCCGTCGCATCGACCGCCGGCACGGCGCTCGCCGTGGATCGGGGTGGGCATCGGCGTCGTCGTCATCGCCGCACTGTTCCTCATCGACCGGTTCGCCCCGACGCTCTTCCAGGACTCCCTGCCCGACCGGGCGCAGGACGGACTCACCCTCGCCCTCAGCGTGCTCATCGAGGCGCTGCCGTTCGTCGTCCTGGGTGTCGTGCTCTCGATCGTCGTTCAGGTGTGGCTGCCGCCGGATCTCATCCACCGCTGGCTGCCGCGCGCCGGGTGGGCCCGTCGCGCCGTGCTCTCGCTGCTCGGGATGCTCATCCCGGTGTGCGAGTGCGGAAACGTGCCGTTCGCCCGCGGCCTGATGATGCGAGGCCTCGCCCCGGCCGAGGCGCTGACGTTCCTCATCGCGGCGCCCATCGTGAACCCGATCGTCATCATCACCACGCACGCTGCGTTCGGCTTCGACGGCGGCATCCTCGTCATCCGCCTCATCGGCGGCTACCTCATCGCGAACCTCATCGGATGGATCTACAGCCGCCACCCCGATCCCGACGCGCTGCTCACCCGCCAGTTCACGGCCACGTGCGAGCGCGTCGTGCACGAGCACGGCACGCCCACCCGCCGGAGCCTCACGCAGTTCCTCATCGAGCTGCGCGCGGTGATGCCTGCCCTCGTGATCGGATCGGCGCTCGCCGGAGCCGTGCAGGTGCTCGTGCCCCGCGACGCCCTGCTCGCGATCGGCTCGAACCCCGTGCTCTCGATCGTCGCGATGATGGCGCTCGCGATGACCGTCGCGATCTGCTCGAACGTCGACGCGTTCTTCGCGCTGTCGTTCGCATCGACGTTCTCGTCGGGCGCTCTGATCGCTTTCCTCCTCGTCGGCCCGCTCGTCGACATCAAGATGCTCGCGCTGCTGCGCACGACCTTCACCGCCCGCACGCTCGTCGGCATCGTCGCCGTCGTGCTGACGAGCGCCTTCGCGATCGGGATCGGGGTGAACGTCTTTGGCTGAGTCCTCCTCCCTGTGGGCAGCGGTCGGCAACCGCTGGCTCGGCATCGGCCTCGCCGTCGTCATCTCGATCATCACGCTCGGCCTCGCCGTCACCGGTCAGCTCACGCTCTACATCAGCCCTGAGTCGATCTGGTTCGCGTGCGCGGGCGCCGTCGTCGTCATCCTCGGCGCGATCTGGTCGTTCGCGCTGCCGCTCGGTGCGGAATCCGATCACGGTCACGATCACGGTGACATCGACGCGTCCGCCGAGCCGTCGCGGCGCCCGCTGGCGCTCGCCGGCACCATCTCTGCCGGGGTCGTCGCGACCGGTGTCGTCGTCGCAGCGCTCGTGCTGCCCCCGGCGTCGCTGTCGGTGCAGCTCGCCCTCTCTCGAGCGGATGCCGGAGGCACGCTGTTCGCCGGCGCCGACACCCCGACCCTCGGCGTCGCCGACACCACGACGTTCGGGATCGGCGAATGGTCGAGCGTGTTCGCGACCGCCTCGCGCCCCGAGGCGTACGACGGCTCGCCCGTCACCCTGGTCGGCTTCGTCACGCCGGGCGAATCGGATGCCGTGAACCTCACCCGCATGATCATCACGCACTGCGTGATCGACGCGCAGCCGGCCGCGGTGCCGGTGACGATGGATGCCGGTGAGTTCGGAACCGGACAGTGGATCGAGGTCACCGGCACCGTCAAGGCGGATGCCGACGGCTCGCTGCGCGTGCTCCCCACGTCCGTCAAGGCCGTGGACGAGCCGAAGGACCCGTATGAGTACTGACGACCAGCCCGGCCGTCCGCAGACCCGCGCCGAGGCCCGCGCCGCGCGCGAGGCCGCCGAGCGCGAGGCGGCTGAGGCCGCGGTTCCCGAGATCCCCCAGGCTCCCGAGGACGCGAAGCTTCGACTCCCTCCGGTCGCTCAGCCCGTTTCGGCTTCGGAGGCTGCGCCTCCTCCGCTCAACGCCCCGCATGAGTCTTCCGCTGAGGCCGGGGCTTCATCTCACGGATCGTTGAGCGACCCGCAGGCGAGACGAAACGGGTTGAGCGACGAGCGGAGCGAGGAGTCGAAACCGGCATCGCCCCGCGACCGCCGCTTCCTCACGACGATGCTCGCGGTGGTCGGCGTTCTCGTCGTCATCGCCGGCGGCCTCGGCGCCGTCAGCCTGTTCCAGGGGCCGCGCATCAGCCAGGTGACGGTCGACCCGGCCGAGGCGATCCAGGTCTCGGGCAGCCGCGTGATCCTCACCGCGAACCAGTCGCTGCAGCAGATCGACGAGTCGCAGGTGACCGTCGAGCCCGCCGTCCCGTTCACCGTGGATGCCGCCGGGCGCAGCATCGGCATCCGATTCACCGTCCCGCTCGACGACGCGACCGACTACACGGTCTCGATCGCGGGCGTCACCGGTGAGGGCGGCGGGCCGGCATCCGACCTGCGCACGTCCTTCTCGACGCCGCCATCCGAGGTCTTCCTGCTCAACCGATCCGACAAGGACGATTCGATCTTCCGCACCGATCTCTCTGGTGAGAAGGCGGTGCCGGTGTTCACGCACGCGCGCATCAACGACTACCGCGCGACGGCCACCTCGCTGGTCGTCGCGGTCGAGGACGACGACGGGTCGCGCGTGCTCGTGATGGATCACCAGGGCGAGAACGTGCACGAGTTGACCCTGCCCGGCGACGGTTACGTCAGTTCGGTGCAGGTGTCGGACCGCGGCGGACTGGTCGGCTACATCTACTCCGACCGGACCATCACGGAGGACAGCGGCCGGGCGAGCGTTCTGGTGACGCAGCTGCTGAGCGGGGATGACGAGCCGCACATCGTGGAGGTGGGCGGCGAAGAGGCGAGCATCGCCGAATGGCAGTTCGTGCCCGATTCCGCCGCCGTGCTGTTCATCGACTTCGCCGGGACTCTTTCGCTCGATGACCGCTCCGGCGATGCCGGCGCACAGAACATGGGTATCGCGATGCAGCTGCTCGGGGTCTCCCGCGGCACCTACACCGCGATCGTCGAGCGCGCCGACCAGAGCATCGTGGAGCTGAACCTGGCCGACGGGTCGGAGACGCCGCTGGAGGCATCCGATCCGGATTACGGACCTGCGACGTCGATCTCGCCGTTCCCCGGCGGAACCCTGCGCCACATCGTCGCCCGCGACGAGAGCGGTCTGCCGACCGGACAGGCGATCATCCGCGTGGACGACGACGGCGCGGCCGAACCGATCATCGAGGTGGCCGCAGGCAGTGCGATCCTGCAGGCGTGCCCGTCGCCGAGCGGTCAGTACGCGGCTGTGACGGTCGCTCCGGACCTCGTCGACAACGCGTATGACGACATGCTCGTGCCGTTGCCGACCACGCTCGAGACGCACCTGATCGATCTGCGGTCCGGCGAGGAGCTGGTCGCTCTGACCGGTTTCGACGTGTCGTGGTGTCAGATGGCGCCGGCATTCTGATGCGGCGCGCGCAGCGCTCAGACCTCGAGGGTCTGCCGCTCGAGGTCGCTCCGCGCTTGCTCGGAGCAGAGCTGCGCACGGTCGCCGACGGCACCGAGGTGCGGCTGCGCATCACCGAGGTCGAGGCGTATCACGGTCAGGGGACAGGCGATGTGCCCGACCCCGGTTCGCACGCCCGCATGGGACGGACCGCCCGCAACGACACCATGTGGGGCGAGCCGGGTCACCTGTACGTGTACCTCAGTCACGGCATCCACTCGTGCGTCAATGTCGTGTGCGGTCCGGAGGGCCTGGCGGGCGGTGTGCTGCTGCGAGCCGGATCCGTCACGACTGGGGCGGATGCCGCGGCATCCCGCACCGCATCCGCGACCGGCGCCGTGCGGTCAGGGCGCGACCTGGCGCGAGGACCGGGGCGGTTCGGGCAGGTGTCGGGCCTGCGGCATCCGCTTCACGATGGCATCGACGCGATCACCGGCGAGCCGCGCGCGGGGGCGACCGCGGAGCTGTGGTGGGACGAAGCGCCGGTAGACGTCGTCTCGGGCCCGCGGGTCGGGGTGGCCGGGATCGCGGGGACGGATGCCTTCCCCTGGCGGTTCTGGATCGACGGCGATCCCACGGTGTCGCCGTTCCGCTGGGGAAGGGGCCCGGCCGAAGCGCAGGCCGTGCTAGACTGACTCCTTGTCTGTGCACACTCCTGTGCGCAGTTCGTGTGCCGCTCGATCGCTGAGCCTGTCGAAGCGTCGGCGGCGCGCAGACAAGGGATCTTGGGTGAGGCCGTCCGGTCTCACGGTAATGAAGGAGTAATCACATGGCAGCAGTGTGCCAGGTGACTGGAGCAGTTCCCGGCTTCGGTCACAACGTCTCGCACTCGCACCGCCGGACGAAGCGCCGCTTCGACCCGAACGTGCAGAAGAAGACCTATTTCGTTCCGTCGCTCGGTCGTAAGATCACGCTCAACGTGTCCGCCAAGGGCATCAAGGTGATCGACGCCCGCGGCATCGAGAACGTCGTCAAGGACCTCCAGGCGAAGGGTGTGAAGCTCTAATGGCCAAGAAGGCTCAGGACGTCCGTCCGATCATCAAGCTGCGTTCGACGGCAGGCACCGGTTACACCTACGTGACCAAGAAGAACCGTCGTAACACCCCCGACCGTCTCGTGCTCAAGAAGTACGACCCGGTGGTCCGCAAGCACGTCGAATTCCGCGAGGAGCGCTAAACATGGCGAAGAAGAGCAAGATCGCTCGCAACGAGCAGCGCAAGGTCATCGTCGCCCGCTACGCGGAGCGCCGTGCCGAGCTGAAGAAGACCCTGGTCGACCCGAACGCGACCGACGAGGCCCGCGAGGCCGCACGCGTCGGCCTGCAGAAGCTGCCGCGCAACGCGTCGCCGGTTCGCGTGCGTTCGCGTGACGCCATCGACGGACGCCCCCGTGGAATGCTGACCAAGTTCGGCATCTCGCGCGTGCGCTTCCGTGACATGGCCCACCGTGGCGAGCTGCCCGGTGTGACCAAGTCGAGCTGGTAAGCATCGCTTTGTGAGGGGCGAGGATCTTCGGATCCTCGCCCCTTTCGCGTTCCCGGCATCCTGCTTGCCCGCGCCGCGAACGGGAGGACTTCACACGAACCGGAGGGCGCGGATGCGGCATCCCGTCCTCCATTTCGTGTGAAGTCCTCCGTCTTCGCGTCGCGCATTTCTCCTGCACAGGAGTGGCACGTTGCGCATTTCTGTCCGATCGTGGGATCCCGCGGGCACCCCCGCGCACCGACGGGCATCCTCGAACGATGGATCCCATCGCACAGTTGCGGGAACGCGGCGGAGTCGCGCGGACGAACACCCTGTTGCTCGACGGAGCGAGTCCGCACGCGCTGCGCAAACTCAAAGAGTCGGGACGAATCCAGACCGTTCGCAACGGCTGGGTCGCACTTCCGGATGCCGATCGCATGAAGATCACCGCCGTGAAGCGAGGCGTCATCCTCAGTTGCGTAACGCTCGCGGAGCGAAGCGGTCTCTGGGTGCCGGACGGCTCACGGATCCACGTCGCGGCCGCAGCGCACTCGGGACGCGTCGACCCCGGAGGTGCGGTCGTCCACTGGGCTCGACCGGTCGTGCCCAGGAACCCGGACGCGTGCGAGGACTCTCTCGTGAACGCCCTGGTTCTCGTGGCGATCTGCCGTCCGTTCGAAGAAGCCCTTGTCATATGGGAGTCAGCCCTCAACAAACAGCTGACGGACCGTGAGGCGATCGCTCGGCTGCCGTTGCCACCGTCCGCGCTGGCGGTGTTGGAATCTGCGCGGCCGTTCGCGGATTCCGGACTCGAGACGATGGTGATCCACCGACTGCGGTGGCTGAGGCTGCGTCTGCTTCCGCAGGTGTGGATCCTCGACCGGCCCGTCGACGTCCTCATCGGCGACCGGCTCGTGCTGCAGATCGACGGCGGGCACCATGTCGGTCGGCAGCGCACCAGCGACATCGAACACGATGCGCGCCTCAAACTGCGCGGCTATCACGTCATCAGGGTCGGATACGACCAAGTGATGAATCAGTGGCCGCAGGTACAGGCCCTGATCATGGATGCCGTCGCTCAAGGGCTGCACCTGGGCTGAGTCGCGGTTCTCGACCCCAATCCTTGCACTGCGCACCCGCGAAACGGAGGAGTTTGCTCGAAGCGGAGGGTGCGGATGCGGCATCCACTCCTCCATTTCGTGAGATCTCCTCCGCTTCGGCGGATCGCTGCGGCCGGGCAGCACGCCCCGAAACGTGTGACGGATGTGACGGATGTGACTCGACTCGCCTGAAAAAACCCCAAAACCCGCGAAATGACGCGGAAATACGGGTGTCGGTTGGTACATTCGAGGCGGTCGATCGACCAGGAGCATCCGCTCCGACAAACACGACAATGCGACGTGACATCGTCGCTGGAGGATGACATGGCTGACAAGTCCATCACCAAGACCGAGCTCGTCGCGAGCATCGCTTCCGCCACCGGCCAGAGCCAGGCCACCGTCTCGGGCGTCCTCGACTCGCTCTTCGCCACGGTCTCGGACGCTGTTGCCAAGGGCAGCAAGGTCTCGATCCCGGGCTGGATCTCGTTCGAGCAGGTCGACACCGCTGCCCGCACCGGCCGCAACCCGCAGACCGGCGCCGAGATCAAGATCCCGGCCGGCAAGCGCGTCAAGGTGACCGCCGGCTCCAAGCTCAAGGCTGCCGTCAAGTAAGACTGCTCCCTTCAACGAAGGCCGTCCCGATCGGGGCGGCCTTCGTGCGTCCCGCAGGGCACAGGCGCGAGCTTAGGCTTGAGGGGTGAGTTCCTCCGGCAAGCGCACGCCCACTGCGGCCAGCGGCGCGCCCGCGTCGTCCTACCGCGCCGCCGGCATCCTGATCCTCGCCGTGACAGCGGCGATCGCCCTCGTGGTCGCCCTCGTCCTCGGCGGCGGTGCGGCGCCTCTGCTCGTCGGCGATCCCGGCGACGCCATCCGCTGGGGCCTGCCGATCGCCCGCACCGTGAACAGCATCGGCGCGGCCCTCATGATCGGCCCCATGGTACTCGCCCTGTTCGCCCTGCGCGCGGGCGAGAAGGCGTTCGACACCGCGATGGATGCGGCATCCATCGGCGCGGCCGTGTTCACCGTGTCATCGGCCGCGACCGGATTCCTCACCTTCCTCGCCGCGTTCAACCCGCAGATCAGCCTCGAGCAGCAGTTCGGCGAGCAGCTGGGCCGCTTCCTCCTCGCCCTGCCCCTCGGCCAGGCGTGGCTCATCACGACCGTCATGGGCGCCGCCGTCACGATCCTGGCGTTCGCGTGGCGCAGCTGGACGCCGACGCTGTTCACCGCGATCATCGCGCTCGCAGCCCTCGTGCCGATGGCGACGCAGGGCCACTCCGGCGAGCTGTCCGGTCACGTCGTGGCGGTCAACTCCATCCTGCTGCACACGATCGGCGCGGCCGTGTGGCTGGGCGGCCTCATGCTCCTCGTCATCCTGCGCCTGTCCAAGGGCGTCGACGAGAAGCACCTCGTCAGCCGTTACTCGAGCCTCGCGATCGCCGCGTTCTTCGTGGTCGCCGTCTCGGGTGTCGTGCGCTCCACCGTGGGGCTCGGCAGCTGGGATGCGCTGTGGTCGCCGTACGGGCTCATCATCGTCGCCAAGGCGGTGCTGCTGTGCGCCATGGGGCTGCTCGGCGCCTGGTACCGCACGCGGCTGATCCCGAAGCTCGAGACCGAGCGCGCGTCGAGCCGGTTCTGGATGCTCGTGCTCGGCGAAGTCGCCCTCATGGGCCTCGCATCCGGTGCCGCCGCCGCCCTCGCCCGCACGCCCCCACCGGTCGGTGACACGGCCGCCGTCCGGCAGACCCCGGCCGAGATCCTCACCCGCTCGCCGCTGCCGCCCGAGTTCACGCTCGACAAATGGTTCACCGGCTGGGACATCGACATCCTCTGGCTGCTCGCGGCGATCCTCGGCGCGTTCTTCTACCTCGCAGGTGTCCGGCGGCTGCACCGCCGGGGAGACCGCTGGCCCATCCACCGCACCGTGTTCTGGATGCTGGGCCTCCTCCTGCTCGTCTGGGTCACCTGCGGCCCGATCAACCTGTACCAGGAGTACCTGTTCAGCGTGCACATGCTGGGCCACATGATCCTGTCGATGGCGATACCGCTGCTGCTGGTCTCCGGGGCGCCGATCACGCTCGCCCTGCGCAGCATCCACAAGCGGGACGACGGCACCCGTGGCGGCCGGGAATGGATCCTGTGGGCCGTTCACTCGCCGTTCTCACGCGTCGTGACACACCCGTTCGTCGCGGCCGGCATCTTCATCGGCTCGCTGTGGGCGTTCTACTTCACCGATCTCGTCCGCTGGTCGATGTACGAGCACCTCGGCCACGAGTGGATGATCATCCACTTCCTCATCTCGGGCTACCTGTTCGTGATGAGCCTCGTCGGCATCGACCCGGTGCCGTACCGTCTGCCGTACCCGGGCAGGCTCATCACCCTCATCGCCGTCATGGCCATGCACGCGTTCTTCGGCATGGCGATCATGATGCAGGAGGGGCTCATGGTCGCCGAATGGTTCGGGTCGATGGGGCGCACGTGGGGCCCGACGCCGATGTTCGACCAGTACGTCGGCGGCGGCATCGCCTGGTCGGTGGGCGAGATCCCGACGCTCATCCTCGCGATCACGGTGGCGATCCAGTGGAGCCGCGACGACACCAAGGTGCAGCGCCGGCGTGACCGGCACGCCGACCGCACCGGGGAAGCCGAGCTCGAGGAGTACAACGCGAAGCTCGCGGCGCTCGCCGAGAAGGACGCGCGCGAAGCCGCCCGCTGATCAGGCGCCGTCGGGGTTGCCGACGCGGATGGATGCCGATCCGTCAGGCAGGATCGTGATCGACCCGTCGATCCGGAACGGCACGTCCTCCGAGACGTGCTCGACCGAGCCGTCGTACAGCGACTGGATGTCGACCTCGATGTGCGCCACGGCATCCGTGGGCGGGATCATCCAGTGCGCGCCCGAGGGCTCGACCGTCACGGACGGCTGCGCCGCGATCGACCACACCGGCGGGGCGACGATGCGGTTGTGCACCTCGAGTCCGAATGGGCAGGCGGTCGGCTGCAGCACCTGCTGCGTCGTGCACTCGCTGAGGAACTCTTCGACCTGCTCCTGCACGACCGCGACGAACTTGTCGGTCGGCTCGGTCTGCAGCTCCACCGGTGTCTGGGTGAGCGGCGAATCGGCGAGGAAGCTCACACCGGCAGCCCTCGAGATCGCCGTGTCGACGGTCACCGAGTACAGCCCGGGGGTGAAGACGAGAAGCGGCAGCGGATCTTCGCCCGCGGCATCGGCACCGGCGGCGGAGACCTGGTTCCGATCGACCTCGAATCCGTTCACAGCGAAACGGTCGGCGCCCAGCACGGTGAGCGCGACGGCGGCGAGCGGCGACTGCGCGAACCGCCAGTTCGGTGTGATGCCTGCCCAGCCGTCCTGTTCGACCTGGAAGGTGGAGGTGCCGGGGTGGGTGCCGGCGACGTATTCGACCGTCACGGAGGTGACACCGCGTTCCGAGGTCTTCTCCGACACGACGGCGACGTCTGTCAGCGGTGCCAGTGCGGCCTGGCGGAGCAACGCCTCGGATGCCGTCTCGTCGATGCCCGCGTCGGCGAGGGTCTCGCGGTCGATCGAGACGCCGGGCATGCGCAGGGCGTCGGCGGCGTGGCCGGTAGCGAGCAGATCGATGTAGCGCGTGACGAAGGCGGACGGGCCGTAGAACTCCTTGTACAGCACGGCGATGCCGGCGCCGAGGGCGGCGAGCAGCAGCACGCCGATGACCGCGAGGGCGGTCAGATCGAACCAGAGGCGGCGGCGCGCGCGGGGCGTCGTCGAGGGCTGATCCATGGGCCAAGTCTAGGAGCGCGGGCTGGGACACTGCCGAGCGCCGAGCGATCGGCGACGTACCATGAGAGGCGTGTCCCTCCCCGCCCTCTCCGACGAGCAGCAGGAGCTCTTCCGGCTCATCGAGGACACCAGGGAGCACGTGTTCATCACCGGCCGTGCCGGGACGGGCAAATCGACCCTGCTGCAGTACTTCGCATGGAACACGCAGAAGCAGATCGCCATCTGCGCTCCGACGGGCGTGGCGGCGCTCAACGTCGAGGGACAGACGATCCATTCGCTCTTCCGGTTGCCGATCGGGCTCATCGCCGAGAGCGAGATCGAGCAGAACGACGCCACGCGTCGCATCCTGAACGCGATCGACACACTCGTGATCGACGAGGTGTCGATGGTCAACGCCGACCTCATGGACGGCATGGACCGCGCTCTGCGGCAGGCGCGCGGGCGCCGGGCCGAGCCGTTCGGCGGCGTGCAGGTCGTCATGTTCGGCGACCCGTATCAGCTCGCCCCCGTGCCGCCCCGCGGAGACGAGCTGCGCTACGTGCAGGACCACTACCGCTCGTTCTGGTTCTTCGATGCGAAGGTCTGGGCGGGTGCCACGATGGGCGAAGCCGACGGCCTCATCGATCTCGGCAGGCACGGGGCGCCGCTGCACGTGCGCGAGCTCGTGCAGATCCATCGGCAGTCCGACGACGGTTTCAAGGCGATGCTCAACGCCGTCCGATACGGCCGGGTCACCGCCGACATCGCCGAGGTCCTCAACAAGCAGGGCACTCGCACGCCGCCCGACCCCGAGCCCGGCGAGATCCCCATGATCACGCTCGCCACCCGCAACGACATCGTGAACAACATCAACCGCCGGCACCTGGCGGCCCTCGCCGGCAAAGAGCAGACCGCCCGTGCCGAGATCAACGGCGACTTCGGCAGGGGGGACGGCAACTACCCCGCGGATGCCGAGCTGAAGCTCAAGGTCGGCGCGCAGGTGATGTTCCTGCGCAACGACGTGTCGATGACCGGCGAGCCACCGCGCTGGGTGAACGGCACGATCGGGACGGTCAAGCGCATCCTCGGCGGATCGGTGCGCGTCGAGATCGACGGCGAGGACGTGGATGTCGAGCCGGCGGTCTGGGAGCGGTTCCGCTACTCGTACGACGCGAACTCGAAGACCCTCAGCCGCGACGTGATCGCGGAGTTCATGCAGTTCCCGCTGCGCCTGGCGTGGGCGGTGACGATCCACAAGTCGCAGGGCAAGACCTACGACAGGGCGGTCATCGATCTGGGCAGCGGTGCGTTCGCGCCCGGGCAGACGTACGTGGCGCTCTCGCGCCTCACGTCGCTCGACGGCCTGTACCTGTCACGGCCCCTGCGGCCCAGCGACATCCGCGTCGATCAGGACGTGCGCCGCTTCATGCGCGAGGCGTGGGAGGCGCGGCAGGGATCCACTCCCGAGGTCGCGGGCTCCTGAACGGTGAGGGTCACGCCGCGAGGCGTGCCCGGTCGAGGTCTTCGAAAAGCTCGGTGTTGAACCGGTACGCCAGCAGCACCTCGTCGATGACGCGCTCGCGCTCGGCGTCGTCCCACGGTGCGGCATCCAGCTGCTCGCGGTAGACGTCCTTGAACGCGTTCGGGTCGGCGATGTCGTCGAACAGGTAGAAGCCCACGCCGTTGGTCTCGAACCCGAAGCGGCGCTGCATGACGCGGCCGATGAAGATCCCGCCCGAGAGGTCGCCGAGGTAGCGGGTGTAGTGGTGCGCGACGAAGCCGCCGGCCCAGGTGGCGCCGACCCCGTCGACGCGTGCGACGTACCGTTCGGTCGTCGGCGCGGCGCGATGCGCTCGCCAGTCGGGGCCGACGAGGAACTCGAGGTCGGCCTCGAGCGCGGGAAGGCGCGTGAGCTTGTCGCTGAGGAAGACCGATGCCACCGGGTCGCGGCGCATCCGCTCACCGGCGGATTCGAGCGCCTCGTAGATGAAGTAATGCTGTGAGACGAGCGCGATGTAGTCCTCTCGTGACCCCTCGCCCTTGAGCAGGTCGGCCATGAACCCGGCGTGCTCGCTGCGGGAATGGGAACCGGAGGAGCGTTCGCGCAGTGCGGCGGAGAAGGAGAGGATATCGGCCATGCGTTCAGTGTAAGGGTCGCCTTACCTGTGGCGGAAGTGCCGAGTTCTCAGGCGTGGGGTCGCGGCTCGATGCCGAGCTTCTCGCAGGCGGCGTCGTAGAGCGCGACGACTTCGCGGCGCACTGCCGGGCGCTCGTCGATCGATCCGCCCGGCCACGGCACACGCAGTTCCTCGGGGATGCCGGCGCGGGTGATCTGCCACACGCCGCCGTCGCCGTCGAGATCGGTCATCACGGCATTCGTGATCGGCAGGTCGGATGCCGAGGCGAAGGCGCGCGCGATGAGGAGGTTGTCATCGGAGTGGTCGCCGTTCATGTGGCCGAGGATGGCGTCTGTCACGTCGGCGTCGAAGATGTGAGGCATGGTCATCACTGTACGTCTGCCGCGAGGGCTCCGCCGTGCGCGGGACTTCTCAGCACCGCACCTTAGACTCGGTGGGATAGAACATCGGGGAGTCCGTACATGCACCTTCTCTCGTCGCGCCGGATGCGCGCCGTCGTCGCCGGCGCCGCTGCGCTCGCGCTGGTCCTGACCGGATGCTCCTCTGACGAGACGGTCTCGTACACCCCTCCCGCGCAGGTCGATCAGAAGCTCTCCGACGACACGGCGGCCCAGCTGCAGGCCGCCGTCGAGAACGCGATGCAGAAGACCGGCGCGACCGGCGCGATCGTCGGCGTCTGGGTGCCGTGGAGCGGCACCTGGGTGACGGGCCTCGGGACGCAGTCGGTCGAGGACCAGACCCCGGTGACCAAGGACATGTCGTTCCGCATCGGCGACACCACCCGCCTGATGACCTGCGAGGTGCTGTACGCGCTCGCCGACGAGGGCGTCGTCGAGCTCGACGGCTCCGTTCCGGAGTACGTCTCGGGCGTCGCAGGACTCGCCGATGTCACGCTGCTCGAGCTGTGCAACGGCACGAGCGGGATCGGGTCGTCCGAGGCCGCCGTCAGCGGCATGTGGCAGAACACCCCCGAGCGGGTGTGGGCGCCGCTCGAACTCGCCTCGTACGGCCTGGGAAAGAGCCTCGCGGAGTCGGGCGTCTCGTACGGCGACTCGGATGCGGCGTATCTCCTGCTCGGTCTCGCCCTGGAACGCGCATCCGGGATGACGGCATCCGAGCTCATCGCGAAGTACGTCACCGAACCGTTGCAGCTCGAGAACACGTCGCTGCCGTCGAGTGCCGCGGCCGCCCCCGGGGACGACCCGCTCACCGGCAGCTACCTCCCTGCGATCGAGGGCGGTTACGACTGCACCGCGCCGGTCGACATCACGAAGCTCTCGTCGAGCACAGGATTCACCGATTCCGGTGTGGTCTCCACCATCGACGACCTGGGCCGCTTCAGCCAGGCTGCAGCCGCCCAGGCTCTGCGCGAGGGCAAGGAGCCGAGCCAGTTCGCGAATCCGCTCCCGACGGCCACGGACGCGCCATCGTGGTACCAGGCCACCGGCGGTGCATTCCTCGTCGGCCCGCTCATCGGCCAGCACGGCTGGACGCCGGGATACGTGAGCGCATCGTACTCCGACCCGGAGACCGGGTTCACCGTCTCGGTCGTGCTGAACTCGTCATCGATAGGCGGCAGCCCCGCCGCGTACCTCGCCTGGGAGCTCGCGGCGATCGCGTCCAAGGCGCCGGCCGCCGAGGGCCAGACCGCTCCGGAGTTCGGCCTGCCGTTCACCGCAGAGCAGTACCACGAGACGATCTCCAACCTCGCCGTCTGCGCCACGCCGCCCGCCGGCTGAGCGCGCGCTGCGGTCGCCTCTACCCTGAGGGCATGACCCAGACGGAGAAGTCTGATCGTGTCCGTCGTGCCGTCGTCCTGCTGACGGTGGCCGGTTCCCTTGTCGCGGCCGTGATCGGCTCCGGGCTGGTCGGAGGGACGAGCATCGCGGATGCCGCGGGCGGAGCGTTCGCGGCGGACGCCACCGTGCTCGCTCCGGCCGGCTTCGCATTCTCGATCTGGTCGGTCATCTATCTGGGGCTGCTGGCGTACGCGATCTGGCAGGCCGTGCCCGCACAGGCGGCGAAGCCGCGTCACCGGGCGGTCGGGTACGGCGTCGCGGCATCCGCCCTGCTGAACGCCGTGTGGATCGTCTGCGTCCTGGCCTGGCGGATCGCCGAGTCGTTCGTGATCATCGTCCTGCTGCTGTGCGTGCTGCTCGTGACCTTCGTGCGCGCGTGCCGCAGCCCGCAGCGCCGCACGGTGGCCGAGCTCGTGCTGATCGACGGCGTCATCGGGCTGTATCTGGGCTGGGTGACGGTGGCCGCGGCGGCGAATCTGGCGGCGTGGCTGGCCGACATCGGCATCTCGGCGTGGTCGGAGGCGCCCGGAGTGCCCGGCACGCTGACGCTCATCGCCGCAGGTCTCGTCGCCCTGTTCACGGCGTGGCGCGGCGGGCGCTGGGCGCCGGCGGTCGCGACGGCGTGGGGCCTCGTGTGGATCGCGGTGGGGCGCTGGGCAGAAGACCCGGCTGCTCCCGTCGTGGCATCCACGGCCATCGTGCTCGCGGTGCTGGTGGTGCTGCTCGCGGCGTGGCGCTTCCGGGCGCGCACTCGTGTCGAGAGCGCGGACGCGGCTCGGGAACCCGCCGCGGCTCAGTATGCGACCGAGCGCTGAGCCGGACCCGTCGCCGACATGACGTGCTCGGCGAACAGGCCGGGCCACGCCAGGACGTCGTGCGGGGTGCGGGCGACCGCCAGGTGGCTGCCGCCGATCAGAGAGTGGAGCCGGCGGGCCGTCTTCAGCGGGTGCGCGCGGTCGCCCGTCCACGCGAGGATGAGCGTCGGCACGGTGATGCCGGCGATCACGGCTCTCGCGGGAAGATCCGTGGTCGCAGCCCCGCGCAGCACGGTCGGCAGCAGCTCCGGTACGACCTGGGGAGAGGTCGCGGGAGACCCTGCGATGGCCGGCGGCACAGGTGCGGTGCTGCCCGCCTGCGTCAGGGCGTCGACGCCGTCGCGCTCGACGAGCAGGGCGCCCGCCCGGTAGACGTCGGCCTGCGCCGCTCTGGTCTTCCACGCGGTCGGCGGCACGGCGAAGCAGAGGCTCTGGAAACGATGCGGCTCGCGCGCTGCCGCATGCAGCAGAGTTCCGGTGCCCATCGACGGGCCGACGGCGTGAACCCGCTCTCCGGGCGCGACCTCGTCGAGCAGTCGCAGCAGGTCGTCGGCGAGCCGGTCCCAGCCGTAGTCGGCGGGCTCGGTCGAACCCGTGGAGCGGCCATGACCGCGTGCGTCGTAGCGCACGACGCGGTGCGCGGGCAGCGCCCTCGCCAGATCGAGGCCCAACTGCGCGTCGCGCTCCCTGCTCGATGTCAGCCCGTGCAGCTGGACGACGAGGGGGCCGGTGCCGTCCGTCATGTCGAAGTCGATGGTGGCGCCGTCGAGAATCAGAGATGGCATCGCGGCTCCTGTTCACATGACTGGAATCGAGTGTCCCTAGACTACGGCGATGCGTCTCACCAACGTCGCCCAGATGGAGCTCCCCAGGGAGAGCGCACAGTCTGCGCCTGCGCATGGATGAGGGGCGGGGCGAGGATCTGCCGGTGTCGTTCGATCAGCGACGGCACGTCGAGGCGGGGGAGCGGCCGGGGGCGTGGATGGCGATCGCTTTCCGCGTCCGGGGCGCTGATCGCGATGCGCTCGCCGCGGCGTGGATGCAGGTCGTGCGCCGCCACGGCGCGCTGAACACGGTGTTCGATCGCACCGGATTCGGGCGGCTGGTGCTCGAGCGCAGACCGGTGACCGGAGCGGTGTGGCGACGGCATCCCGTCCCGGAGGGAACCCGATCACGCGATGCGCTGCGCCGGATCCTGGATGCCGACTGCACGCCGCTCTCGCGCCCGTCGCACCTGCTCGCCCTTCTCGTGCCGGATGACGGCGAGGACGATCCGCGACCGGTCGCGGTGATCGGATCGGATCATGCGCACGTGGACATGTGGTCGCTGCTGATCCTCGCGCGCGACCTCGTCTCCGCAAGTGAGGGGATGCTCGACGCGGAGCCTGCTGCGTCGTTCGCCGAGCATTCCGCGCTGCTCGAGCAGGCGCCGCCGGCGCCCGCCGAGATCACGGCGCGGTGGCACCGCATCCTCGACGACGGAGCGGGGGCGATGCCGCGCTTCCCGCTCGATCTCGGCGATCTCGACGAGCTGAAGGACGAAGTGGTCGTGGTGCGCGACGTCATGGATGCGGCCGAGTTCGCCGACTTCGAGGAACGGGCTGCCGAGCACGGCGTGCGTCCGACCGCTCTGGCGCTGTCCGTGCTCACCGCGCTCACGCGATCGATGGCAGACGCTCCGCTGCGTGCCGTGTTCCCCGTGCACAGCAGGAACGAGCCGCGCTGGCACGACAGCTCCGGGTGGTTCATCACCAATTCCGTGATCGAGTGCATCGATGACGACCCGGTCTCGTGCGCTTCGGCCGTCCGCGACGCGTTGACGCTCGGTTCGCATCCGCTCGCGCCGATCCTCGCCCCGTACGGCGGGATGCCGGAGGCCCCGGGGATGTTCGCGATCTCGTGGCTGGACACTCGCCGGCTGCCGGCCGTGCAGGACGACCTGTCCATCCAGTACGTCTCCGCGGTGACCCGCACCGACGGCGTGATGATCTGGTTCATCGTCAACGGCTCCGGCATGCACCTCCGCTGCCGCTACCCGGATACCCCGCAGGCGCGCGCCTCGGTCGGCGCGTGGCTGGACGGCGTCGTGCTCGGAATGCGCGCCCCTGCAGGAGCCGCGGCTCAGTCGAGCGGCCAGCCGGTGTAGGCCTCGGCGAGGTAGGTGCGTCCTGCCTCGGAGTCGACGACCGAGCGGAGCTCGCCGAGCTGCCGACGGCTGTCGAACTCGCCTGCCTCGGGCAGCCGGTGCAGCATGCTCGTCATCCACCACGAGAAGTGCTGCGCCTTCCAGATGCGCTTCAGCGCCTGCTCGGCATAGCCGTCGATCAGACGCTCGTCGCCGTCGCCGAGCAGTGCGTCGAGGGCGCGGGCGAGCAGCACGACGTCCGCGACGGCGAGATTCATGCCCTTCGCGCCGGTCGGCGGCACGGTGTGCGCCGCGTCGCCGACGAGCGCGGTGCGCCCGCGGCGCAGCTCGCTCGCGACGAAGCTGCGGAACCGCAGCACGTCGCGCTGGAAGATCCGGCCCTCCTTGAGCGTGGTTCCGGGAACGCGTGACTGCAGCGCCTCCCAGATCTGCGCCTCGCTCATGGCGTTCGGATCGGCCTCGGGATCGCACTGGAAGTACATGCGCTGCACCTCGGGGCTGCGCTGGCTGATGAGCGCGAATCCGTTCGCGGAGTTGCTGTAGATGAGTTCATCGGCGCTGGCCGGCGCTTCGCACAGGATGCCGAACCAGGCGAACGGGTATTCGCGGAAGTACCCGCTGCGCGAGTCGCCCGTGATCGCCGGGCGCACGACAGACCGCGACCCGTCCGCGCCGACGACGAAGTGCGCCTCGATCGTGAGCTGCCCGCCGTCGGCGTCGGTCGCGATGACGCGCGGGCGGTTCGTCTCGGCATCCTCGACGCGGGATGCCGTCACGCCGAAGCGCAGGTCCTGGCCTGCCCCCAGACGCAGGGCGAGCATGTCCTTCAGCATCTCGTGCTGCGGGTACAGCCACACGCTGCGGTCGACGAGCGCCGCGAAGTCGATGCGGTGACCCTCGCCCTCGAAGCGCAGTTCGATTCCCTCGTGACGGTCGCCGACCGTGTGGACGCGGGTGTTCGGGTCGATGGCGGTGAGCAGATCGACGGTGCCCTGCTCGAGGATGCCGGCGCGGATCGTGGACTCGATCTCGTCGCGCGAGCGCTGGTCGATGACGATCGACTCGATCCCGGCGCCTGCGAGCAGGTGCGAGAGGATGAGGCCCGCGGGGCCGGCGCCGACGATCGCGACGCGGGTGCTGACGGTGGTACTCATGGTGTCTCCTTCGACGGCGGATGCTCAGGCATCCGCTCGTCGATCAGTGTGCACCGTGCGCGATCTGTTCCCCGACGGGTTCCCGTTCAACGGGAAGAGCGCAGATCACCTTCGATGCTCTTCGCAGCCGCGAGCAGTGCGTCGATCGCCGGCTGCGTCGCGGCATCCCGGGGGAGGACGACAGACAGCGCCGCCACCACCTCGCCGTGGTCGCGCACCGGAACGGCTACGCCGGTGGACACGGCCTCGATCGATCCCGGCGCCGAGACGTGCCCCCGTCGCCGGATCGATGCGAGCAGCGACGTCAGCGTCGCGGCATCCGTGACCGTCTCGCGGGAGACGGCCCGCAGGGGTCCGGCGAGAACGCGTTCGCGGAGCTCGGGATCGGCGAAGGCGAGCAGGACGAGCCCGGAGGAGGATGCGTTCAGCGGCAGGCGCCCGGCGATCCGGGTGATGTTGGCGCCGGCATCCGGGTGGGAGAGGCGTTCGAGGAACAGCGCCTCCTCGTGCTCGAGGACGGCGAGCTGGGTGTGCTCGCGGATGACCGCCTGCACGCGCTCCATGTGCGGGAGGGCCGCCTGGCGCAGACGCAGCGCGCTCGAGCCGCGGAGTGCGAGCTCCCACAGGCGCATGCCGAGGCGGATGCGGTGCTCGTCGTCGCGTTCGAGCAGCCCCTGCCCGATGAGCTCGGCGATGATGCGGTGCGCGCTGGAGGACGGCAGACCGGCGCGCCGCGCGATCTCGCTGGCGGTCTGCATGGTCCGCTCGCTCGTGAACGTGTCGAGCACGCGCACGATGCGCTCGGTCATCGAGTCGCCGGAGCGGGAGTTCGCCATGGGGACAGCTTCGCACGGGGGTGGCGCGCGCATCGGCATCCCGGTACTATCGTTGGCACCCCAACGAATCAGGTCGAGTGAACGACCGGTCGTGATCGAAGGAGATCCCATGCAGTTCTACCGCGACGGCTACCGGCCCGGTGACCCCGACATCCAGCTGCCAGCGCCGCAGGTGGCCGTGCGCAGCGCCGACTTCCCCGAGACGCTCGACGTCCTCATCGTCGGCACCGGCCCCGCCGGCACCGTGCTCGCAGCTCAACTGGCCGCGTTCCCCGACATCACCACCCGGATCATCGAGCGCCGCGCAGAGCCGCTCCAGGTCGGCCAGGCCGACGGCGTCGCATGCCGCACAGTGGAGATGTTCCAGGCGTTCGGCCTCGCCGACGCCCTGGTGCGCGAGGCCTACTGGGTCAACGAGGTGCGCTTCTGGGGTCCATCGGATGCGGATCGCTCAACGATCGTCCGCACGGGCTGGGTCGAGGACACCCCTGCGGGGCTCAGCGAGTTCCCGCACGTGATCGTCAACCAGGCGCGCATGCAACAGTTCCTGCTCGAGCACGCCGCGAAATCCGCGAGCCGCCTCGAGGCCGACTACGGGATCGAGTTCACAGGATTCGAGATGGATGCCGCATCCGAGCATCCCGTCGTCGCGACCCTTCGGCGCACGGACGGGAGCGAGCTCACCGTCCGCGCCAAGTACGTCGTGGGGTGCGACGGCGCTCGCAGCAGCGTGCGCCGCGCGCTCGGCATCCACCTGCAGGGCGATGCCGCCAACCACGCCTGGGGCGTCATGGACGTGCTGGCGAACACGGACTTCCCCGACTGGCGCACGAAGAACGTCGTGCAGTCCGACGGCAAGGGCAGCCTCCTCATGATCCCGCGCGAGGGCGGGACGATGGTGCGCTGCTACGTCGATCTCGGCGCGGTCGAGGCCGGATCCGACGTGCGCAGCACCACCGTCGAACAGCTCACGGCTGTCGCGAACGGCATCCTGCACCCGTACACGATCGATGTGCAGCAGGTCGCGTGGTCGAGCGTGTACGAGGTCGGGCAGCGCGTCGCCGACCGGTTCGACGACCTGACGGCCGAGTCGCCGGCGGGAGCCGAGCCGCACCTCTTCCTCGCCGGGGACGCGTGCCACACGCACAGCGCCAAGGCCGGCCAGGGGATGAACGTGTCGATGCAGGACGCGTTCAACCTCGGCTGGAAGCTCGCCGCGGTCCTGCAGGGACGATCGGATGCCGCGCTGCTGCGCAGCTACTCCGAGGAGCGTCAGAGGATGGCGGCCGACCTCATCGCGTTCGACAAGCACTGGTCGGCGTTCATCGCCCAGCCCGCGCTCGACCCCGAGCATCCGGAGCGCGGCGGCGTCACGCCCGCGCAGATGCGCGACGAGTTCGCGCGCCAGGGGCGGTACACGGCGGGGCTCGCCACGAAGTACCACCCCTCGGCGCTCACCGGCGACGCCGGGCACCAGGTGCTGGCAGCCGGGTTCGAGGTCGGCACCCGGTTCCACTCCGCGCCCGTGCGCCGCGTCGCCGACGCCCGCCGGATGGAGCTCGGCCACTCGCACCGCGCCGACGGGCGCTGGCGCCTGTACGCGTTCGGCGACGCCTCCGGTGACGCGTTGCGCGAGTTCGTGACATGGCTGTCCGACGGCCCGGATTCGCCGGTGCGCGCGTTCACTCCGGCGGATGCCGACGCAGACGGCATCATCGACGTGCACGCCGTGTTCCACGGCTCGCACCACGACATCGACGTGACCTCGCTCCCCGAACTGCTCCTGCCGAAGACCGGCCCGCTGGGACTGCAGGACTGGGAGAAGGTGTGGGCGACGGATCCTGCCGATGACATCTTCGCGCTGCGCGGGATCGCTTCCGAGGGGGCGGTCGTGGTCGTGCGCCCGGACCAGTACGTGGCGCACGTGCTGCCGCTGTCGGCACGCGACGAACTGCGGGAGTTCTTCGCCGGGTTCCTGCTGCCGGTCGGGGCACCGGTCGCTGTGGGCTGAGCCTGTCATGCGGGATGGATTCGGTCGGTTTCGCTGCCGCCGGATAGCCGACCGAATCCATCCCGCATCGCGTCCTCACGCCGCCGTGTTGAGAGGATGGATGCCGTGATGACGATGGCAGACCTCCCCGAGCCGCAGCGTCACGTCGGCAACCTGATCCGGCGCGCGCAGCAGTTGCACCTGGCGACGTGGGCTCGGGTGGCCGATCCCGATATCACGAGCACGCAGTACAGCATCCTCGCCGTGCTCGAGCGTCTCGGCGAGGCCAGCCAGCGCGAGCTCGGCGACGAGGTCGATCTCGACCGGTCCACGATCGCCGACCTCGTGCGCCGCATGGAGAAGTCCGGTCTCATCGCGCGGCAGCGCGCGGCATCCGATGCGCGACGGAACGTCGTGACGCTCACCGCGCACGGCGCGGCGGAGCACGCACGACTGGCCCCGCGGGTCGTCGAAGTGCAGCGCGAGCTCACCGGTCATCTGGGGTCTGCCGAGTCGGCGGCGCTGTTCCGGGGTCTGTGGGCGATGCTCGAACGGCCGGGCAGCTCGGAACCGCGCGCGCGGTAGCCTCGTTCTATGCCCGCTTCTGCCGCCGACACGCCATGGGAGCCACTCGACCCGCAGGGTGTGGCTGGGCTCCTGTCGACGGCATCCGTGCGCTGGTGGCTGTCGGGTGGCGCGGCGCTGGATCGCTGGCTCGGGCGTCCGATCCGGGAGCGCGCGAACATCGACGTCAGCGTCGTCGCAGGCGACCTCGCGGCCCTCGTCGCGGGACTTCCCGACGGGTACAGCGCCTGGGCGCCGTCTGGCGTCGACGACGAGCTCGTCCCGTTCGCGGATGCGCCGCAGAACGCCGACCTGCAGCCCGTGCTCATCCGCGATGACGAGAAGAATGCGTGGGTGCTGCAGGTCAACGCCGAGGACGGTGCCCCGCGCGCCTGGGTGTACAAACGCGACCCGCGGCTGACGCTGCCCTGGGATCGTGCGGTCATCGACCTCGACGGCATCCCGACCGGCGCCCCCGAGGTGCAGCTGGTGTGGAAGGCCCTGCGCCCGCGCGAGGAGGACACGGTCGACAAGGATGCCGTGCTGCCCGGGCTCTCGCCCGACGCGGTGCAGTTCTACGAGACGGCGCTGCTGCGCATCCACCCGCACTCGACGTGGTCGATCCACATCCGCAGCCCGTTCGCCCCGGCAAAGGCGAGCTGGAACCGCAAGACGCCGTCCTGACGCGTTGCGCGGAGCGAACTACTGACCGGCACGCCCCCGCCGGTACTCGCCGGCGGCGACGGCATCCAGCACAACGCTTCGGAACCAGCGCTGCGCCGGCCCCAGGCTCGCCTCGCGACGCGTGTACAGCGACACGGGCGTCGACTGCGCCGGCCACGGCAGGTCCGCGAAGCGCAGCCCGCCGAACCAGCCGCTGAACACCTCGGCGATGTGCCGGGGCACGAGCACGACGAGATCCGTCGCCTCGAGAACGGCCGGCACGGTCGAGTACTCCTCGACGGTGAGGGCGACCTGGCCCATGAGCCCGTGCTCGGTGAGCACCTGCAGCGGGAAGACATGCCCGCCGCGTGCGCTCACGCGCACGAACCGGCGCCCCTCGAACATGTCGGGCGACGTCTCGGGCAGCGGATGCCGCCCCGACGACAGCGCCACGTACTCGACGGCACGCACGTGCGTGCGCCACAGTCGTGGACTGCCGATCATCGACACGGTCATGGCCAGGTCGATCGAGCCGCGGATCAGCCCGTCCTCGACCTGATCGGAGTCCAGTCTCGCGACCTGCAGGTGCGGGCTGGCGGCCTCTCGGGCGAGCGCCTCCATGATCGGCGGCAGGAACGTCTGCTCGCCGATCGAGGTGAGCCCGAGCGCCAGTTCGCCGCTGAACCCGGACGGTTCGAACGCGTCGGGATCGCTCACGGTCTGGTCGATCTGCGCGAGCGCCTCGTGGAGCGGTGCGAACAGCGCGGTCGCCTTCGCCGTCGGCACCATGTCGTGCCCCTCGCGACGGAACAGCTCGTCGCCGAACTTCTCGCGCAGGCGCCGGAGCGTGTAGCTCACGGTCGGCTGCGTGACGTGCAGACGCTCGGCGGCGGCGGTGACGCTGCGCAGCTCGTAGAGCACGACGAACGTGCGCAGCTGGTTGAGATCCGCGAGCGCCATGTATAGAGGCTATCTATTCCACATGGGAAAAGAATCTATTGGACGGCGTCCAGACGCCGACCTAGGATCGAGGCGACGGCATCCGAGTGACAAGGACGACACACGTTGATCATCGACATCCACGGCCATTACACGACCGCCCCGGCGCAGCTGGGCGCCTGGCGCGACCTGCAGATCGCCTTCGCCGACGACAAGGGGGATGCCCCGAATCCCGCGGACCTCAAGATCAGCGACGACGACATCCGCGAGACGATCGAGGCCAATCAGCTGAGGGTCATGAACGACCGCGGTAGCGACATCACCGTCTTCAGCCCCCGCGCCTCGTTCATGGCCCACCACATCGGCGACTTCGCCGTCAGCGAGACCTGGGCGCGCATCTGCAACGACCTCGTCGCCCGCGTCTCGCAGCTGTTCCCCGACCGCTTCCTCCCCGGCGCGATGCTGCCACAGTCGCCCGGCGTCGACCCCGCCACCACGGTCGCAGAGCTGACCCGCGCCGTCGAGGAACTCGGCGTCGTCACCGTCAACCTCAACCCCGACCCGTCCGGCGGAAAGTGGTCGGCCCCGGCGCTCACCGACCGCTCCTGGTACCCGATCTACGAGAAGCTCGTCGAGTACGAACTGCCCGCCATGGTGCACGTGTCGACGACCTGCCGCCCCGACGTGTTCCACACCACCGGCGACCACTACCTCGGCGCCGACACGACCGCGTTCATGCAGCTGCTCAAGGGCGACCTGTTCCGCGACTTCCCCGACCTCAAGCTCGTCATCCCGCACGGCGGCGGCGCCGTCCCGTACCACTGGGGCCGGTTCCGGGGCCTCGCCATGGCGCTCGGCAAGCCCGAGCTCGAAGAGCACCTGCTGAACAACGTCTACTTCGACACCTGCGTCTACCACCAGCCGGGCATCGACCTGCTCACCGACGTGATCCCGACGAAGAACATCCTGTTCGCCAGCGAGATGATCGGCGCCGTCCGCGACGTCGACCCCCGCACCGGACACTACTTCGACGACACCAAGCGCTACGTCGACGCCACGACCAACCTGTCCGACGCCCAGCGCGAAGCAGTGTTCGAGGGCAACGCCCGCACCGTCTACCCGCGTCTCGACCGCGCGCTCAAGGCCCGCGGACTGTGAAAGAGAAGAACATGCGACTGAACAATCTCGGCATCGTCCGCACCAGCATCCAGCGCCCCGATCCCGACGACGTCGCCCGTCTGTCGGAGTTCGGTGTCGCGACCATCCACGAGGCCATGGGCCGCGTCGGCCTCATGCGTCCCTACATCCGGCCCGCCTACAACGGGGCGAAGCTCTGCGGCCCCGCCGTCACCGTGCTCTTGCAGCCCGGCGACAACTGGATGTTCCACGTCGCGGCCGAGCAGGTGCAGGAGGGCGATGTGATCGTCGCCGGCTGCACCACCGAGAGCGAGGACGGCTTCTTCGGCGAGCTGCTGGCCACGTCCCTCACCGCCCGCGGCTGCAAGGGACTGGTCATCGACGGCGGCGTCCGCGACGTCGCCGACCTCGAGAAGATGGACTTCCCCGTCTTCTCCCGCGCGATCAACTCCAAGGGCACGGTCAAGGCCACGCTCGGCTCGGTCAACGTCCCCGTCGTCGCCGCCAATGCCCTGGTCAACCCGGGCGATGTCGTCGTCGCCGATGTCGACGGCGTCGTGGTCGTGCCCCGAGAGCTCGTGGGTCCGGTGGCGGATGCCAGCCGCAAGCGCGAGGACAACGAGGAGTCCAAGCGGCAGAAGTTCCGCGAGGGCGTGCTCGGACTCGACCTGTACGGCATGCGCGAGCCGCTCGCGGCCGCAGGTTTCGAATACGTGGAGGACTGACGGGTGCCGCACACGCAGACCACGCACGGTGAGACCACCGGTCCCTTCACGAAGACCGAGGGCTGGCTGGACTGGTACGACGGCCCCACGAAGCCGACGTTCGTCCTGCCCCAGGGTGCCGTCGACGCGCACTGCCACGTCTTCGGACCCGGCGCCGAGTTCCCGTACGCCCCCGAGCGCAAATACACCCCGTGCGACGCCTCGGCCGAGCAGTTGTTCGCGCTGCGCGACCACCTCGGGTTCGACCGCAACGTCATCGTGCAGGCCACCTGCCACGGCGCCGACAACAGCGCCCTCGTCGACGCCCTGAACCGCAGCGAGGGCCGCGCTCGCGGAGTCGCCACCGTGCGCCGCGACGTCACCGACGAGCAACTCGCCGAGTTGCACGCGGCCGGCGTCCGCGGCGTCCGCTTCAACTTCGTCAAGCGCCTCGTCGACCGCGTTCCGACCGACTCGCTCGAGGAGATCGTCTCGAAGATCGCGCCGCTCGGCTGGCACGTCGTCATCTACTTCGAGGCCGAGGACCTCCCCGAGCTGTACGACTTCTTCTCCAGCATCCCGACCGACATCGTCGTCGACCACATGGGCCGGCCCGACGTCACGAAGGACCCGGACGGAGAGGAGTTCGCGCTGTTCCTGCGGTTCATGCGCGAGAACCCCAACGTGTGGACCAAGGTCTCGTGCCCCGAGCGCCTGAGCGTCACCGGCCCACGCGCTCTCCCTGAAGAAATCGGAAACGGCGAGCAGCACGCCTATCAGGACGTCGTGCCGTTCGCCCGCCGCGTGGTCGAGGAGTTTCCCGACCGCGTGCTGTGGGGAACCGACTGGCCCCACCCCAACCTCAAGGACCACATGCCCGACGACGGGCTGCTGGTCGACTACATCCCTCAGATCGCGACGACGCCCGAACTGCAGCGCAAGCTGCTCGTGGACAACCCCCGCCGCCTCTACTGGCAAGAAGGAGAATGACCATGGCACTCGACAAGCCCTACAAGGACATTCCGGGCACCACCATCTACGACGCCGAGCAGGCGCGTAAGGGGTATCACCTCAACCAGTTCGCGATGTCGCTGATGAAGCCGGAGAACCGTGAGCGGTTCCTGGCCGACCAGGCGGCGTACCTCGACGACTGGAAGCTGACCCCCGTGCAGCGCCAGGCTGTGCTCGACATGGACCTGAACACCATGATCGCTGAGGGCGGCAACATCTACTTCCTCGCGAAGATCGGCGCCACGCACGGGCTGAGCTTCCAGCAGATGGCCGGCTCGATGACGGGTATGAGCGAGGCCGCCTACCGCGACATGATGGTCGGTGGTGGTCGGAGCCCGAAGGGCGCCCGCCTGAAGGATCTGGATGGGTGGACGCCTCCGTCGACGGAGAAGGCGACGACGATGCGGCCGGATGCTCCGGCGAAGTACACCTCTGCGCTGTTCACCTCGCACGTGCCGGCGATCGGTGCGGCGATGGACCTCGGCAAGACCGAGGAGCCGTATTGGAAGCAGGTCTTCGACGGGTACCGGTGGACCCGCAAGTGGGCCAAGGAGAACACGCCCGATGTTGTGATCCTTGTGTACAACGACCACGCCACGGCCTTCGACGCGTCGATCATCCCGACGTTCGTGCTCGGCACGGGCGCGGAGTACCCGGTCGCGGATGAGGGCTACGGCCCCCGCCCCGTGCCGGATGTGCAGGGGTACCCGGAGTTCGCCGCGCACTTGGCGCAGTCGATCATCCAGGACGACTTCGACCTGACTCTGGTGAACGAGATGGTCGTCGATCACGGCCTGACCGTGCCGCTGTCGCTCGTGTACGGCGAGCTGGGTCCGGATGAGCGGTGGCCGGTGCGGGTCATCCCGCTTGCGGTGAATGTCGTGCAGTACCCGGTGCCGTCGGGTCGTCGCTGCTATGAGCTGGGCAAGGCGCTGCGTCGTGCGATCGACAAGTGGGATGGCGAGGAGCTCAACGTGCAGATCTGGGGCACCGGGGGTATGAGTCACCAGCTGCAGGGTCCGCGTGCGGGTCTGATCAACAAGGAGTGGGACAACGCTTTCCTCGACCACCTGATCGCCGACCCGCTGGGTCTGACCGAGTGGCCGCACATGGAGTACGTCGACGAGGCGGGCTCGGAGGGCATCGAGCTCGTGGACTGGCTGATCGCGCGCGGTGCGATGGACGACCAGTTCGACGGCGAGGCCCCCTCCACGGACCACCGGTTCTACCACGTGCCCGCATCCAACACCGCCGTCGGTCACCTCGTCCTGAGCAACCCGATCGGCAGGACGGACCTCGCCGAGGACCCGGCCGTGGCCGAGATCCAGGACGGCGCGCCCGCCCCCGAGCCCGCGGAGACCGCGGCCGTGGCGAACGCCTGACATCCTGAGATCGAACGCCTGATATCGAAACGCGAGAAGGAGAGCGAATGACCGACAAGATCCGCGTCGCCGTCGTGGGCGCCAACGGCGCCTTCGGCATGAAGCACCTGGACGGCCTTCAGAACATCGAGGATGCCGAGGTGACCGTCGTCGCCGCCACCTCCCAGGAGAAGGCGGATGCCGTGGCGCAGCAGTACGGCGTCGCGAACGCGGTCGTCGGTCTCGAGGGCGTCCTCGAGCGCGACGACGTGGATGCCGTCATCCTCGCGACTCCGACCGGGCTGCACGCCTCGCAGACCCAGGCCGTGCTCGCCGCCGGCAAGCACGTGCAGGTCGAGATCCCGCTCGCCGACTCGCTGGCGGATGCCGAGGCCACTCTCGCCGCGGCTGAGGCAGCAGAGGCCTCCGGGCTGGTCGCCATGGTCGGACACACCCGCCGCTTCAACCCGTCGCATCAGTTCGTGCACGACCGCATCCGGGCGGGCGAGTTCGCCGTGCAGCAGATGGACGTGCAGACGTACTTCTTCCGCCGCACGAACACGAACGCCAAGGGCGAGAAGCGCTCCTGGACCGACCACCTGCTCTGGCACCACGCCGCGCACACAGTCGACCTGTTCGCCTACCAGGCCGGGAAGATCGTCGACGCGCATGCGATCCAGGGGCCGATCCACCCCGAGCTCGGCATCGCGATGGACATGTCGATCCAGCTCAAGAGCGAGACCGGCGCGATCTGCACGCTGTCGCTGTCGTTCAACAACGAGGGCCCGTTCGGCACGTTCTTCCGCTACATCGGCGACACCGCGACCTACATCGCCCGCTACGACGACCTGTTCACCGGCAAGGAGGAGCAGATCGACGTCTCGAACGTCGCGGTCAGCATGAACGGCATCGAGCTGCAGGATCGCGAGTTCGTGAGCGCGATCCGCGAGGGGCGCGAGCCGAACTCGTCGGTCCGTCAGGTGATCGACTGCTACCGCGTGCTCGGACAGTTGGAGGAGCAGCTCGCGTGATTCTCTCCCGAACCCGGCCTTCGAGTCTCGCGTCATGATGCTCCCGCGCATGGGCCTCGGCTGCATGAATCTCAGCCACGCGTACGGCATCCCGCCATCCGACGAAGAGGGGCTCGCGCTGTTGCGCGCGGCTCTCGATTCGGGCGTGACGCACCTCGACACGGCGACGCTGTACGGCGGCGGCCGCAACGAGGAGCTGGTCGGACGCGCTCTGAAGGGACGTCGCGAGGAGGTCGTGCTCGCCAGCAAGGGCGGCATGGCGATGGTCGACGGGGTGAAGGTCATCGATGGGCGACCGGCGACCCTGACGGCGCAGGTGGATGCTTCGCTGCGGCGCCTCGGCGTCGACCACATCGACCTGTACTACCTGCACCGGTGGGACAAGACGGTCCCGATCGGCGAATCGGTCGGTGCGCTGGCGTCTCTTGTCGAGGCCGGGAAGATCGGCGCGATCGGCCTGTCGGAGGTGTCGGTTGAGCGTCTGCGCGAGGCCCAGGCCGTCGCTCCGATCGCCGCGGTGCAGAACGAGTACTCGCTGTGGAGCCGCAACCCCGAACTGGGGATGCTGTCGGCGACGGCGGATGACGGAATCGCGCTCGTCGCGTTCTCACCCGTTGCGCGTGGTTTCCTCGGCGACGGCGTCGGCGACCCTGCAACGCTCGCCGAGAAGGACATCCGCCGGGGGATGCCGCGGTTCCAGGGCGCGAACTGGGAGGTGAACGCCGCTCTGCTGCCGGCATGGCGCGAGCTCGCCGCCGAGGCCGGATGCACCCCCGCGCAGCTCGCCCTCGCATGGCTGCTCGCGCGCGGCGACCACGTCGTGCCGATCCCCGGGACCACGAGCGTCGATCACCTGCATGAGGACTTCGCGGCGCTGTCGCTGTCGGTCGATGAGGCGTTGCTCGAACGCGCCGGCGAACTGATCGACACGTCGACGGTGTCGGGGCCTCGCTACGCGCCCGGCCCCGCTGCCGAAGTGGATGCCGAGACCTTCGAGGATGCTGCGTGAGAGCCATCTCGTCGATGGCGACGCGTCACCTGCTCGCTGAGTTGCTCGCCGCGGCTGAGGCCGCGGGACTCCCGCCCGTCGAGGTCGAATCCGTCGGGGGAGTGGATGCCGCATCCCGCGTCGAAAGCGGCGAGGCGTTCGATCTCGTCTTCCTCGCCTCCGGTGCTCTTTCTCGCCTGTCTGCCGACGGGCATGTGGATGCTGCGACGGTGCGCCCGATCGTGCAGTCGCAGGTGGCCGTGGCCGTGCCGTCCGGTTCGGGGGAACCGGCGGGGCGGCCCGATGGCCCGGCGTTCGCGGATGCTGCGGAGCTGCGCGACGCGCTGCGCTCGGCGACCCGGATCGGCTACTCGACAGGGCCCAGCGGCACGGCGCTCGTGCAGATGATCGACGACTGGGGCCTGACCGACGAGATCGGAGACCGGCTCGTGCAGGCGCAGCCGGGTGTCCCCGTCGCGAAGTCGGTGGCCGCGGGAACCGTCGACCTGGGGTTCCAGCAGCTCAGCGAGCTCGTCGGACAGCCCGGCATCCGCATCCTCGGTACTCTGCCGAAGGACTGCGCGATCGGCACCGTCTTCGGCGGGGGAGTCGCGACGGCATCCGCGTCGCCCGCTGACGCCGCGCGGGTGCTGTCGTTCCTGGCGTCGCCCGAGGTCGCACCGATCAAGCAGCGCCACGCCTTCGGCATCCCGTCCTGACATGAGAATTGCCCTCCCCGCCGAGAATGCGCGTGATAGCAGCCGTCTCGTCGTGCAAAGCAATTCTCGCGTGGAGGATTCCACGAGCCTAAGCTTCCACTAGGCGGAAGCTTGTACGAGGAGGTGCTCGATGGCCGGACGGACGACACAGCCGGGGCAGAGCGTGACAGGGCGCGTGCTCTCGATCCTCGCGGTGTTCGAGCGCTCGCTCGCACCGCGCAGCCTCACCGACATCAGCGCCGAGACCGCCCTGCCGCTCAGCACCACGCACCGGCTTGTCGGCGAGCTCGAGGACTGGGGCGCCCTCCAGCGCGACGACAACGGGCGCTATCAGATCGGCCTGCGGCTGTGGGAGCTCGGCCAGCACGCAGGACGTCAGGTGCGCGAGATCGCCCGCCCGCTGCTACAGGACCTGTTCACGCTCACGCAGGAGACCGTGCACATCGCGGTCCGCGAGCGCGCCGAGGCGCTGTACATCGACCGCGTCTACGGCACCCGGCGCGTGCCGCAGGCGTCGCGCGTCGGCGGTCGCCTGCCGCTGCACGCCACAGCGGTCGGGAAGGTACTGCTCGCGTTTGAGGAACCGTGGGTGCGCGAGGCGATCCTCGCCCAGCCGCTCGAGCCCCGCACGCCGAACACGCACGTCGACCCCGATGCCCTGCGCGCCGAACTCGCCGTGGTGCGAAGCCGCAGTTTCGCCACGACCGTCGACGAGACCCGCCTGGGTGCCACGTCGATCGCCGTCCCGATCTTCCAGAACGGGCTGGTCGGTGCGGCACTGGGTCTGGTGACCACGACGGACAGCGCGACGACCATTGAGCAGCACCTCCCAGCGCTGCGGGGCATCGCCCGCCGGATCGAGGCCAACGTCGGCGGCTTCCCGCTGCAGTCCCTCCGACATTCCGCTTCCACTGAGCGGAAGACAAACACTCGTGACGCTGACACTGCGCGTTAGATGAGATCCAGGTTCCGGCGGCTCGCCCGCACATGACAGCGGGTCGTCGGACCACCAAGACACTGAACCCGTAGGCGCTGACACGAAGGAGCCGTCATGGCCCTCTCGCCCACCGAAGCACGAGCCGCAGCCGCAGCCGGCTGTCCCGTCGATCACGAGGCGATGCCCCGCGCGGCAGCCGGAGACGACACGGACGCCCACCACGGCTACGAGCCGTTCGCCATGAAGGACCCGTTCGCCGCGTACGCCGAACTCCGCAGCACCGAGCCCGTCATGTACGACGAGCGCATCGACTGCTGGGTCGTCACCCGCTACGAGGACGTCAAGTCCGCGTTCGAGAACTGGGAGACCTTCTCCAGCGAGAACGCCCAGGCTCCGGTCCGCGAACGCGGCCCCCAGGCCACGCAGATCATGAAGGACGGAGGGTTCACCGCCTACTCGGGCCTCTCGGCCCGCATCCCCCCGGAGCACACCCGCATCCGCGCGATCGCCCAGCGCGCCTTCACCCCGCGCCGCTTCAAGGTGCTCGAGCCGACGATCCGCGAGAACACCCGCGCGGCGCTCGCCGAGATGCTCGCCAGCCCCGACCGCACCGGCGACTTCTTCGCCCAGGTCGCCTACGACATCCCG
This sequence comes from Microbacterium tenebrionis, assembly GCF_903645325.1. GTDB lineage: Bacteria > Actinomycetota > Actinomycetes > Actinomycetales > Microbacteriaceae > Microbacterium > Microbacterium tenebrionis. Next base: position 8,765 of record NZ_CAHJXQ010000007.1, on the reverse strand, counting down.
ACGATCACGATCCTCACCCTCCTCGGCGTCGATCCCTCGCTCGTCCCCACCTACAAACGCTGGTCGGACTCCCGGGCCGCCATGACCTGGGGCAACCTCGACGACGACGAGCAGGTGCCGCACGCCCACAACCTCGTCGACTACTGGCAGGAGTGCATCGCGCTCGTCACGGCGGCACACGCGGAGAGCGGCGACAACCTCATCTCCGACCTCGTCGCAGCGCAGGGCGACGGCGCCGAGATCACCGATCACGAGATCGCCTCGCTCGCTTACAGTCTGCTGTTCGCCGGTCATGAGACCACCACGACGCTGATCGCCAACTGCATCCGTGTCCTGCTCTCCCACCCCGAGCAGTGGGCGCACCTCGTCGATGATCCCGGTCGCATCCCCAGTGCGGTCGACGAGGTGCTCCGCTTCAGCGGCTCGATCGTGGCCTGGCGCCGCAAGGCGCTGACCGACACCGAGATCGGCGGCGTCGCCATCCCGCAGGGCGCGAACGTCCTGCTCGTCATGGGCTCCGCGAACCGCGACGAGAACGTCTTCGAGAACCCCGACGTCTTCGACATCGGCCGCAGCGACGCCCGCAATCACCTGTCCTTCGGGTTCGGCATCCACTACTGCCTGGGCAACATGCTCGCCAAGCTCCAGGCGAAGATCGCGCTCGAAGAGACCATCGCGGCCGTACCGGGGCTCCGGCTCCAGGACGACGCCGACATCGACTTCCGCGAGAACCTCTCGTTCCGCGTCCCCACCTCCGTCCCCGTCACCTGGGAGGCCTGACATGGGCGACTACCTCTTCATCCGATTCTTCGACGAGGCCGGCCCCGCGACCATCGACCAGCTCGGCGGCAAGTGCGCCTCGCTGGTGAATCTCACCGCCGCCGGGCTCCCTGTCCCTCCCGGATTCGCCGTCACGACCGCCGCCTACACCTCGTTCGTCGAGCTGACCGGGCTCGCCGACGAGATCGATCGACTGCTCGAGGGGCTCGACCCCGAGGACGTCGCGGTCGTCGACGAGGTGTCGGCGAAGATCCGCGCCGAGTTCCTCAGTCGCGAGGTTCCGGATGCCATCGCCGGCGAGTTCAGCCGCGCCTACGAGGCCCTGCAGCAGCGCTTCACCAAGGAGCAGCCGGTCGCCGTGCGCTCCTCGGCCACGGCTGAAGACCTGCCCGACGCCAGCTTCGCCGGCCAGCAGGACACCTACCTGTGGCTCCGAGGACGGGATGCGGTCGCCGAGCACGTCCGCCGGTGCTGGGCCTCGCTCTACACCTCTCGTGCGATCGTGTACCGCCTCGCCAACAGCATCCCCGACGAGGGCCTGTCGATGGCCGTCGCCGTGCAGAAGATGGTGGATGCCCGCACCGCGGGTGTCGCGATGACCATCGACCCGTCCAACGGCGACCGCTCCACGATCGTCATCGACGCGGCCTGGGGCCTCGGCGAATCCGTCGTCTCGGGCACCGTGACCCCCGACAACCTGCACATCGACAAGGTGCTGCTCACGATCTCCGAAGAGCAGATCGGCGAGAAGCACATCGAGATGGTTCCGGATGCCGATTCGCAGGGCGTCGTCGAGCGCGAGGTCGAGGCCGAGCGCCGTGGCATCCGCTGCCTGAGCGACGACGAGGTCACCGCGGTCGCGGCGATCGCCAAGCGCGCCGAGAAGCACTTCGGCAGCCCGCAGGACATCGAGTGGGCCATCGACCGCACGCTGCCCGGCGGCGAGAACGTCCTGCTGTTGCAGTCGCGCCCCGAGACCGTCTGGTCGACCAAGGCGCAGGCCGCGACGCCGACCAGCTCGGGCTTCGGCATCGCCAGCATCACCCAGTCGCTCATGACCCAGATCGGCCGCTGAGGCCGCAGCCTCACCCGCACCGCAAACGAAGCACCCGCACCGCAAACGAAGCACCCGCACCGCAAACGAATACCCGACCCGCAAACGAAAAGGACCAGCCATGTCAGAGACGACCGCTGTCGCCGCCCCCGTCCGCAACTCCTTTCCCAGCCCCTACGATCAGGCGCCGCCCGCCGGTGCCGAGGGCTGGAAGGACCTGTATGCCTACAACCTGGTCTTCCAGGATGGCCTGCGCGAGGTCGAGGAGAAGAAGTTCTGGTTCTGCGACAGCCAGCACTGGCCGACCGTCACCAAGCCCTTCGAGACCATCGGCTTCGAGTTCGCGGTCGGATGCCTCGGCCAGTACAACGCCCGCCAGCTGCTGATACCCACCGCGAACGGCATCGAGTACCGCATCCACAACGGATACGTGTTCATGTCGCCGGTGGCCGTCGACCCGCAGCACGTCGAGGCCCGCGTGCCCGAGTTCATGCAACGCGCCGGCCACTACTTCGAGAACTGGGACAGCCTGCTGCAGAACTGGCACACCAAGCTGCGCGCCACGATCGACGAGATCGACGGCCTCGACTTCACGGCGCTGCCCGACATGATCCCGATCGACGATGTGCTCTCCGGCAAGGGCACCGGTTCCGGCACCGAGTTGCTCGAGAGCTACGACAAGCTCATCTCGCTCGCCTACCGCGCCTGGCAGTATCACTTCGAGTTCCTCAACCTCGGCTACGTGGCGTACCTCGACCTGTTCATGTTCTGCAAGGAGATGTTCCCGCGCATCCCCGACCAGGCGATCGCGACCATGGTGCAGGGCGTCGACATGGAGCTGTTCCGCCCCGACGACGAGCTGAAGAAGCTCGCGAAGATCGCCGTCAGCGACGGTCTCGCAGACCTCTTCGGCGACACCTCGGATGCCGAGGGAACGCTCGCCGCGATCGCCGCGCACCCGGCAGGGGCTGTGTGGACGCAGGCGTGGAACGACGCGCAGGACCCGTGGTTCAACTTCACCACCGGCAACGGCTTCTACGCCCACGACCAGTACTGGCGCGATGTGCCGTCGATCCCGCTCGCCTTCATCAAGGGATACATCGAGCGCCTGCAGGACGACGCCGACATCGACCGCCCCGTCGACGAGCTCGTCTCCGAGCGCGACCGCATCACAGGCGAGTACGCCGAGCTGCTCGACGGCGACGCGCTCGCCACGTTCCAGGGCAAGCTCGGCCTCGCACGCGTCGTCTACCCGTACGTCGAGAACCACAACTTCTACATCGAGCACTGGACCATGGGCGTCTTCTGGCGCAAGGCCCGCCAGCTCTCGGCCGTGCTGCATGAGGCCGGTTTCTGGCCGGAGCCGAACGACATGTTCTACCTGCGCCGCGACGAGGTGCGCGAGACGCTGTTCGACTACGTCAACGGCTGGATGGTCGGAGCCCCCGCCATCGGTCCGTCGCACTGGCCGGCCGAGGTCGAGCGCCGCCGCGGCATCGTCGATGCCCTGTCGACAGCACGTCCGCAGCCCGCGCTGAACACACCGCCCGAGGTCATCACCGAGCCCTTCACCCTCATGCTCTGGGGCATCACCGACGACCAGATCCAGAACTGGCTCGGCAAGAGCGACGTTCCCGAGGGGACGCTGAAGGGCATGGCCGCATCGCCCGGAACCGCCGAGGGCCCCGCACGCGTCATCTCGTCGGCCGATCAGCTCAGCGAGGTGCAGGACGGCGAGATCCTCGTCGCCCCGGTCACCTCGCCCAGCTGGGGTCCGATCTTCGGCAAGATCCGCGCCACGGTCACCGACATCGGCGGCATGATGAGCCACGCCGCGATCGTCTGCCGCGAGTACGGGATGCCGGCCGTCACCGGCACCGGCACCGCCTCGGTCGAGATCACCACCGGCCAGATGCTGCGGGTGGACGGCAACTCCGGCACCGTCACGATCCTCGACTGACCAGGACATCCAGGAGAAGCAGAGCACATGAGTACTTCGACTCGCACGGTGGTCGTCACCGGCGCCGGCGGCGGACTGGGTGCGGCGTTCGCGCGGGCCTTCGCCGCGGCCGGCGACCGGGTGGTCATCGCCGATATCGACGGGGATGCCGCATCCCGCGTCGCGGCGGAGATCGCCGAGACCGCCGCCGTCCCGGCGATCGCCGTGCGGGTCGACGTGACCGACCGGCAGTCCACGGATGCGCTCGCCGCCGCTGCGATGGAGGCCGGCGGCGCGGTCGACGTGCTCGTGAACAACGCCGCGATCTACGCCGCGGTCACCCGCTCGCCGTTCGAGGACATCGACGAGGGCGAGTGGGACCGGGTCATGGCCGTGAACCTCAAAGGTCCGTGGCAGGTCACCCGCGCGCTGTCGCCGCACCTCGCGGACGGCGGCCGGGTGATCAACATCTCCTCCGCCACCGTGTACAGCGGGTCCGCGCAGTGGGCGCACTATGTGGCATCCAAGTCGGGCGTCATCGGCCTGACGCGCGTGCTCGCGAAGGAGCTCGGTGCCCGCGGCATCACGGTCAACGCCGTCGCGCCCGGCTTCACCCTCACCGAGGCCAGCCACGGGCTGATCGAGAACGCCGCCGAGTACGGCGTCGACCGCGGCGCGATCCGCCGCGCGATCGACCCCGAAGACATCGTCGGCACCGTCCAGTACCTGGCCTCGCCCGCCAGCGCATTCGTCACCGGCCAGACCGTCGTCGTCGACGGTGGCCGCCAGTTCATCTGATTCCCCCGGATCGAAGGAGCCCTCATGAGCACCGTCATCTACACCGCCGACGACGGCACCACGACGACCATCGACGGCCGCCCCGGCGACTCGATCATGGAGACCGCCGTGCGCAACGGCGTCCCCGGCATCGTCGGCGAGTGCGGCGGCAGCCTCTCGTGCGCCACCTGCCACGTCTTCGTCGCACCCGAGACCCGCGAGCTCGCAGGCGACCCCGGCGACCTCGAGGACGAGATGCTCGACGGCACCGCCGTCGACCGCCGCGACGAGTCCCGGCTGTCGTGCCAGATCAAGCTGCAGGACGGCTGCGAGTACCACGTCACCACCCCGAGCGATCAGCTCTGACGGAGGACACCATGAATGCGACACTCATCGTCGGGGCTTGCCAAGCGGGCGTCCAGATCGCCTCGATCCTGCGCGAGCGCGGCGACACCGAGCCGATCTACCTCGTCGGCGAAGAGGCCCACCGGCCCTACCAGCGCCCGCCGCTGTCGAAGGGCTGGATCAAGGGCGAGCTGCAGCCCGACGACGTCATCCTCCGCTCCCGCGAATGGTTCGCCGAGCGCGACATCGAGCTCATCACCGGCGACCGCGTGGTGACCGTCCGACGCGATGCCGACGGCATGGGCACGGCGATGACGGAGGGCGGCCGCGAGATCGCCTTCGGACGCCTGGCGCTCACCACCGGAGCAGCCGCCCGGCGCCTACCGCTCGTGGGCACCGACTATCACGGCGTGCACTACCTGCGCGACGCCGACCAGGCCATCACCCTGCAGCCTGCCCTCGCCGAGGACCGGGTGCAGAACATCGTCGTGATCGGCGGCGGATTCATCGGCCTCGAGACGGCCGCCGTCGCCCGGGGGCTCGGCAAGAACGTCACGGTGCTCGAAGCCGCCCCGCGGCTGGTCGGCCGGGTCGTCGCGCAGGAGACGAGCGACTTCTATCTGGCCGCGCACCGGCGCCGCGGCACCCAGGTCGTCCTCGATGGGCGGATCGCGCGCATCGTCGGCGGGGATGCCATCGTGCAGGGCTCGCTCGGATCGGTCACCGGCGTCGAGCTCGAGGACGGCACCGTGATCCCCGCCGACCTCGTGCTCATCGGCATCGGGGTCGTCCCGCGCACCGAGCTCGCGCTGCAGCTCGGCCTGGACGTCGCGGGCGGCATCCTCGTGGATGCTGCAGCGCGGGCGTCCGACGGTCGCACGGTCGCCGCCGGTGACTGCACCATGATGCCCAACCCGTACCCGCAGGGCGTGGGCGGCCGCATACGCCTGGAGAGCGTGAACAACGCTCTCGAGCAGGCCAAGGTCGCCGCCGCATCCCTACTCGGCGAGGACGCCGAGTACCGATCCGTGCCGTGGTTCTGGTCGGATCAGGGCGACCTCAAGCTGCAGATCGCAGGGCTCTCCACCGGTTACGACCAGGTCGTCGTCCGCGGCGAGCCCGACAGCGAGAAGTTCGCCGTCCTCTACTACCGCGCAGGCAGCCTGATCGCCGCCGACGTCGTGAACCACCCCGCCGAGTTCCTCGCGGTCAAGTCCGCGCTCACCAAGGGCGGCACGATCCCGCCTGAGGTCGCCGCCGACGTCACGATCCCGCTGAAGTCCGCCGTGGTGATCCCCGAAGCCGTCACCGCCTGAAACGAGGCCATCATGACCATTCCTACCGCCATCCCCGTCGACACCTCGCCCATCGCGGCCACCGCCGCGAACGACGACCTCGACCCGCTGTGGCGCGCGATCGTCGACGAGTCGCGCTCCCGGCAGAACGACATCCACCTGCCCATCTCCTTCGCGTTCGCCGAGCGGCTGTGCCAGGCGTACCCTGAGGCCGACGCGCTCGTCGTCCGGGTCGCGATCCTGCTGCACGACACCGGGTGGGCGCGCGTCGATCAGGACCGCATCATCTCGGAGGGCTTCGCCGGCGACTGGCGCCGCGCCGACGTCCGCTACGAGCACGAACGGCACGGCTGTGACATCGCGCGCGAGGTGCTGCCTCCGCTCGGCTACGACGACGAGTTCATCGGCCGGGTCACGGCGATCATCGACGGTCACGACACACGGCAGGAGTCGTACTCGATCGAGGACACCCTGGTGCGCGACGCCGACCGGCTGTGGCGCTTCACGCCGACCGGCATCGCGCTGGCCTCGTCGTGGTTCGGGTACACCCCGGCCTTCTACTGCGCGCGGCTGCGCGCCGAGATCGTCCCCGAGCTGCTGACCGAGGCGGCGGTGCAGATGGCCGACGCGGAGCTCGCACGCGCCGAGGTGCTACTGAAGATCGAGCAGCTCTCATGAGCACGATCAGTGCCGACATCGTGACGTCCATGCGCGATCGGCATGCGCGCCACATCGACCGGCTGCCGTACACGCACGTGGCCGGCCACCTGATCGGCGGCGAGGAGACCACGGCCCGCGGGCCGCGCACCCCCGTGATCGACCCGGCCACGGGCGCCGGATGGGGATCGGTCCCCGAAGCGGATGCCGCGGACGTCGACGCGGCGGTCGCCGCCGCCCGTACGGCGCAGCGCGCGTGGGCGCAGCGTTCGCCGTCCGAGCGCGCCGACCTCGTGCGCCGCATGGCCGACGCGATCGAGAGCCGCGCCGACGTGCTGAGCCTGACGAACACGTTCGAGAACGGCTCGCCGGTCGCCGAGACCGCCGGGGCGGCATCGAACGCGGCCGCCATTCTCCGGGTCTTCGCGAGTCTCGCCCCGCACCTCGAGCAGGGCGACGTGCGGGCGTTCCCCGGCGGCGGGAACGAGACGGTCGTCGCGCAGGACCCGATCGGCGTGTGCGCACTGATCGCCCCCTGGAACTTCCCCATCAACCTCGTCGTCATCAAGCTCGCGCCCGCCCTCATCGCCGGCTGCACCGTCGTGATCAAGCCGGCCGGGCCCACGCCGCTGTCGGTGCGGTTCCTGCTGGATGCCGCGGACGAGGCCGGCATCCCCGCCGGAGTCATCAACATCATCACGGGCGAGGGCGCGACGGGCGATCTGCTCGTGCGGCATCCGGGCATCGACAAGGTTGCGTTCACGGGGTCGACGCCGGTGGGTCGGCGCATCGCCGCGGCCTGCGGCGAGCTGCTGCGTCCGGTCACTCTCGAGCTCGGCGGCAAGTCGACCGCGCTGGTGCTGCCGGACGCCGATCTGGATGCCATGTCTCAGGTGCTGATCCGCAGCAGTATGCGCAACACCGGGCAGACCTGTTACATCTCCACGCGCCTGGTCACGACGCCCGATCGCTACGACGAGCTCGTCGACATGGTCACCGCAACGGTCGCCGCGGCCCCCGTCGGAGACCCGCTGGACCCGGAGACGGTGTTCGGACCGGTGGCGACGCTCGCGCAGCGCGACCGCGTGCTCGGATACATCCGTGCCGGGCTGACCGAGGGCGCTCGGGCGACCGTCGGGGGAGACGTGGCGCCGCCGCTGCCCGGCGGAGCGTTCGTGGCCCCGACCGTGTTCGCGGATGTGACGCCGGCGATGACGATCGCCCGCGAGGAGATCTTCGGACCGGTCATCACCCTGCTGCGGGCGCCGTCGGTGGATGCTGCGGTCGACATCGCCAACGGCACCGCGTTCGGCCTCGGCGGCATCGTCTTCGGCGGCGACGAGGATGTCGCATTCCGCATCGCGCGGCGCATGGACACCGGCTCGGTCGGGGTCAACATGTTCGCCTCGAACCATTACGCCCCGTTCGGCGGACGTCACGACTCCGGCCTTGGTGTGGAGTACGGGCTGGAGGGGCTCTCGGCCTACCTCACGCCGCAGTCCGTTCACCGCCGCGCCCGCTGACCCCGCCCGCCCCGGCTCCCAGAGAATTCCGCTGCGCACGGAGAATTCTCCTGCCAGCAGACAGTCGTCACGCCCGGCATCTTCGTGAACCGGGTCGTCGCGGTCGGCGAGCGCGCCTGGCTGCAGGGTAGCGGATTCGTCGGCGGCGTGGACCTCGAGGGCCACCCGCTGGATGCCGCGACGAACGAGGCCGCATGAGCACGCGCATCACCCGGGACGCACTCGCCGCGCGCATCGCCGCCGACATCCCCGAGGGCGCTGTCGTGAACCTCGGGATCGGCGCGCCCACGCTCGTCGCGAACTATCTGCCGGAGGACCTCGAGATCATCCTGCGCACCGAGAATGGGCTGCTCGGCCTGGGCGGCGCCCCCGCGGACCAGCAGGTCGACCCCGAC
>NZ_CAHJXQ010000006.1 GCF_903645325.1 Microbacterium tenebrionis | reverse complement strand
CGTCGGCGCAGTCCCCGGTCCGGTTACCAGCGCGTCGAGTGCCGGCACGCACCGGCTTCTGCGCGAAGGCATCGCGTCCCTCATCACCAATGCCACAGACGTCACCGCGCTCCTCGACCCGCCCGCACGCGGTCGCGGGCAGGCAGTCGAGCATGAACCGGACGTCGCTCGACCTGGTCATCGGCAGGGGCGCGTCCTGTAGCTGAACGGCGCGCATCGAGCCGAGATCGCATGACCGATCGGTGCGAAGATGAAGGCATGTGTGCGACGAATCTGTGGGCGGTGAATGCCGCCGCCTTCGCGCCTGAGTTCGAACGGTTCACCGCCGAGCAGATCGGCGTCGCACCGCAGGTCTCCGAGCTTCGGATCGCGTCGAGCCGCGTGCGCGCCAGCTCGATCGTGTTTACCCTGACTCAGCGCATGTGCGACTGCGACTCCCTGATAGGACGAGGCAGCGACGACCCCGCTAACGGAGAAGTAGCGGCCGAAGACTGGCTGACCTGGCTCCGTGAACTGCCGACCCAGGTTCCGCATGTCAACCGTCTGGCCGTCCTTCGGGCATGGAGCCCGCAGGACGATGACGTGGCTCCCCGGCATGCGAAGGGCATGACGATCGGCGAGGTGACTGAGCAGGTGCTCCGTGGGCTGAAGGACAACTCGCTGTTGACCGTCGACTACCCGCGTGCCGCCTGAGCGCCCCGGCCTACCGAACGGCACCGACTACAACGACGGTCCGACTCGCTGTGCTCCCATGCGACGCGGGCGTTCCTGGTCGGGCTGCTCGGCCTGGGCGAGGTTCTTAGCCCGGTCGAGCGCGGTGCGGGCGCGGGCAGCGTCGAGCTTCTGCGCCTCAGTTTCGGCGGGTACCCCGAGCGGTGTCGGCCCGGCGATGCCGTAGCGGTCGCGGTAGGCAGCAATGGCGCGAGCGGCGTTCCGCCATGCGTGGGCTGCTCGTGCCTGCTTCGGCTGGAGGCCGAGTTCCGTGATCCACTCGTGCTTCTCGGTGAGCGCGGTGTCGAGGAGTGCATCGGTCCGGGTCTCGATGAGTGCGCGCCGCTCCGCCAGCGCCTGCCGCATCTCGGACGGTATGGTGCCGCTGGCTTCGGGGATGAGGCCTGCGATCAAGCGTGGAGCCTTCCGCGCGCGACCGGGCCCTGCCAGCCGGGCGGACGCCTTGGCGATGCGGTAGTGCAGGATGGCGGCGATGTCGTCGGTATCCCCGAACCCGCGTGCTCCCACGAGGCGTGGCAGCAGCGTTTCGACGTCGTGCTGGTTCGCCTCTGCCCGCCGCAGCTCGGCGGTCAGCGCTCCGAATGCGGGTGAGGCGATCACGTCGTCTGCGTCGTCGTCGCTGAGCCCGGAGGAGCGGATGAGCGCGGCCCAGCGGTCGTGTTGTGCGGCAGCGGCCAGGGTCTCGTACTCGGCGGCGACCTGCGCGATCGAGGACCAGGTGTCCTGCTCGGCGGTGATCGTCTCGTGCGCCGACAGCTCGGCGCCGACGTGCTGCAGCACTCCGAACAGCACCGAGCGGGCGGTCGCTTCGGTGTTGTCGCCGGGGTGCGGGCCGTCGTGGGCGGGGTCGGGCTTGTCGACGGCGACGTAGGCAATGTTCTCTTCGCGGCCACGGGTCATGGCGACGTAGAACGTCTCTCTGGTCATCGAAGCATCCGCCAGGACGTGCGAGGAGTCGACCGTGATGCCCTGCGCCCGGTAGGAAGTGACGGCATAGCCGAGGTTCTGCAAACGCACTCGCCTGTGAACATGCGCGTGCGCGCGGTTTCAGTCTACTCCCATCTGTGGACGGTGACCTTGCCGACTGTGCGGCCGTTCTCGACCAACTCGTGCGCCTCGCGGAGTGTGGTCGGTGAGATCGGCGCGAGTGTCGTTGTGGCCGTGGTGCGGATGCGGCCCTGATCTACAAGGTCAGCGACAGTGTTCAGGAGCTGGTGCTGTTCAATCATGTCCGGGGTCTGCCTGAGCGGGCGGGTGAACATCAGTTCCCAGTGCCAAGCGATGCTCTTGCCCTTGAGCGGGAACACGTCGCGCGGACCGTCGTCAATGGCGACAATATGCCCGAACGCTCGAACGATCCGCGCATAGGTTTCGATCTGCCCCGCGGAATGCGCGGTGAACAGCCAGTCCACGCCATCCTGCGCGACGGCGAGCACCTGCTCAGCCAGGTCGTCGCGGTGGTTCACCACATGCTCCGCGCCCAGGTTGCGCACCCAGGCGGAGCGTTCATCGTCGGAGGCGGTGGCGATCACGGTGACGTTCGGCAGGAGCGCGTCGGCCAGTGCCAGCATGATCGATCCGACTCCGCCGGTCGCGCCGATCACCAGCAGGGTGCCGGTCGAGTCCTCGGTAAGGGCGAGCCGCTCGAACAGGGTCTCCCAGGCGGTGATCGCCGTCAGCGGCAGCGCAGCAGCGTCGGCAAACGACAGCACCTGCGGCTTGCGCCCCGTAATCCGCTCATCCACAACATGCAGGCGCTGGTTCGTACCTGGCCGGTCGATGCTGCCCGCGTAGTACACCTCGTCACCCGGAGCGAACAGCGTCACCGCTGAGCCGACCTCGCGCACCGTACCGGCGGCGTCGAAGCCGAGCACCTTGAACCCGTTCGCAGGAGCGCCTTCCCGCAGTTTCACATCGACCGGGTTCACCGAGACCGCCTCGACCTCGACCAACAAGTCATGCGGTCCAAGTTCGGGCACCTCGACCTCGCGGGCGGTCAGCGCCTCGGGGTCGGTGGCGGGGAGGTTCTTCTCGTATCCGATCGCAGTCGTAGCCGTCATGCCAATTATGGTTCCCCAGACCTACTGGTTACCGTCAAGGCAACCTAGTACCCATCGGATACCATGAACGTATGAGTCAGACCGTGGATGAGTGCGACCGGAACGACGTGTACGCGGCCATGTGTCCGTGCCGCGACATGCTCGACCTGCTCGCCAACAAGTGGAGCGCCCTGGCCATCGGTGCGCTCGAAGACGGGCCGCAACGCAACGGGCAACTCAAACGACGCTTGGAAGGCGTCAGCCCCAAGGTGCTGTCCCAGACCCTCAAGCGTCTCGAAGACCACGGCCTGCTCACTCGCACCGTCTACCCCGAGGTTCCCGCTCGCGTGGAGTACGAACTTACTGACCTCGGACACAGCGCAGCCGCCCCGTTGAAGCATCTGCGCGACTGGGTTGAACACAACGTCGGAACCGACCAGTAGCGACCCCCTCGGCGCTACATCGAGCCAGGAGTCCCGGCCTCCGCGTAATACCGCGTCAACACAGACGAGGCGTCGCGGTCGCCGTCACCGGACACGACAGAGTTCAGCAGGTACCGGTACCCGTCACCGGTCGTCATCACCCTAATTGATAACGTCACACCTAGAAGGTGCGAAGTAACCGACGCGCGAGCACAGGAGCGCTTCTGTCATTTCGAAGGCGAGACTTCGCGCGATTGGGATTCGCCGGGCCATCCTTCTTCTCTTTCGTCGAACGTCACCGCAACACCGTGTCGCTGGGGTTCGTGAAATCTTCTTCCGGAAGCGAAACCCAGGTACTGCGCCATGAGGAACTCGCCGCAGCGATGCACAGGCGTTCGACAGTTCGGTCGCACGAACCGATCGTTTGTTAACGGACGGCACTGTACGTCGATCGAAAGTCGCGCCGACACCCCCTGCGAATTCGCGTCGCGGGATAGTTTGCCAGGATCCGGCGATCAGCGTGGTGCGCATCAAGGAGGTGCGCAGCGGCCTCAGCACGAGGAGCCTGCCCGCGAGGCCGACCACCCCGCCCCTAGGAACGGTAGGAGTGCGACGTCGGGGCGAGCTGGGGGCCACCCCCCGAGGCCGAAAGTAGCACCGCAGCGACGATAAGCGCCACGCCAACCAGGGTGGTCGTCAGCTCCCCGACCAACGAACCGATCCATCCGCGTTCCTGGAGGTCTCGGAACATCCTTATGCTCAGCCCGAACGTTCCGTTCGAGCTGCGAACCGATCGTCTCGATGCGTCGTGGCAGACGCCTCAGCTGTCCACCGATGACCTGGAGTTGCACGCGGCCGTCGGCGAACATCTCCCTTGAGTCCATCGCCAGACGTATGAAATGAGGAGTTCGAGCAAGGGCCCGATCGACCAAGTCGTAGTCGGCAACGAGCTGGCACAGCGTTCCCTCGAGTGACACGAAGGAAACGACTGGCGTTCTCCTCCGCTGTTGGGGACGTCGGGTCGGCTGAAATAATGGCCGGGACGATACGGTGGCGAGTCAGAGCGCCGTGATCCACCGCGCGATCTCGTCAGCGATCTCGTCGCTATTGTCTTCGACCATCAGCGAGTGGCCGTTCCCAGCGAGAAGAGGCAGTTCGGACGACCAGAAGGTGACGGCGGCGCCCTGATCGGTGAGCCAGGCCACGATGTCCTGATCCAGCTGCGAGGGGTGGTCGGTATCGGCTCCACCCGTGAAGACGAGAATCGGCTTGTTCGTGAACGCGTCGGTCGGCCCGATCCTCATTTGGCTCCCACCGATGTTCTGACGCTGATAAAGCATCCGGGCCGGGATCGGCCGAAGGGTGCGGCGGAACACCTCGATGCACTCGCGGGGGAACCGCCGGCTGGGTCCGATGGCCTTGTCGTTCACGAAGGCGCTTGTGGGTTCCCAGAAACCCATCTTCGGGATGGTCCAGTCGATGGCCGCTCCACGGATGGAGACCTCCTGGTCGGACTCCCTCACGATCTCGGGCACCGCCTGTATATTTCCAGGCGGGCCCGGAGCGACGGCTACGAGCCCGTCGATGAGATCGCCATGCGTCTCTAGGAGGCGGAAGCCAATCGGACCTGCCATCGAGTGCACGACCAGCACGACGTTCCGGCCGAGACCAGAGAGGAACACGCCCATCCCTCGGCACACGCTCTCATAGTCCAGCCGCGCAGACGCCGCACGATCATCGACGTGTTGGGCCGCCTCATAGGACAACCCCAGCCAGTCCACCACCAGCACACCGTAGCCATGCGATACCAATCGTGCCGCCCAGCCCTGTCGGCCGTCGGGCGTCTCGAGATAGTACTCGTTCGAGGCACCACCCCCGTGCACGAGGACGATCCACCGAGCAGGCGCACCCGACGGCGCCAGTTCGGTGTACGAGATCGGCGCGACGTCGTCTGGGCGTGAAATCGAATCCATAGCTTCCCCAGGCCTGTTAGGCAATGACGGCGTCGAGGGCCCGTGCGAGCCTCTCCGGATGCGTGAGCATCACCAAATGGCTTCCGTCGATCTCGATCGTGCGCGGACTATCAAGCCGCCCGGCCGCGGCCTGGTAGATCTCAGCGGGAACGGCCTGGTCCTGAGCGAGGAACACATAACTTGACGGGATGCTGCTCGCCCAGAACCGGTCGAGGCGGATCGGCTCATCGGACCAGCCTGCCGGCGCTGGGACGAGCCTCGGCTCGAGCGCGGCGAGCTGCTGCTGCTCGAACGGGGACATGTCCTGCATAGACGCGGCCCAGAGCTCAGGCGGCATGACGATGGTGTTGTCGTCGGACTGACTCGCAAGCGCCTTCGTCGCTGCGACCAACGGATCGGGGAGCACGTCGTTAATGGTCTCGCCGTCGCGCAGCACCCAGGCGTCGACGAAGACGACCCGGCCGATGCGCTCGGGCATCGCCTCAGCGACGAGTTGGATGAGCGGACCTCCGCCGCTATGACCGACGAGCACGATGTCGAGCTGGGTGAGCTCTCTTACCTGATCGATCAGATCGCGCGCCATCATGCTCATCGTGACGCCGGAGCGGTCCACGTCACCGTCTTCGAGACCGCGCAGCGTCGGCGCGATCACCTCGTGCCCCATTCTGCGCAATTCGTCGGCGACGCCGTCCCACACCCAGCCGCCTACCCATCCGCCGTGCACCAGTACGATCTGCATTGATCATCCTCTTCGCATATTTATCTGCTGAGCAGAACTTGTTCCTAACTAGAAGACACAATAGCTTGCGCGGCGCCAACAGTCCAGCATGGCTCGAGCTCTCTTCAGAACGCGCCGAACGACCCCTGCACCAGGTCGCAGGGGAAAGAGACGACGAGCCTTCAGGAGGTCAGGTCGGCCAGACGTACGGCTGCCTCATCGAGGAGTGCGACGAGGGTCTTCACCTTGCGGGGAGGCAAGCGGAACACCGGGGCAGATGCGTTGATCGCCAACCGCAGCCCGCTCGCCGAGGGAACGGCCACGGCCACCGGGGCCACGCCCTCCTCGCTCTCCTCCCGGTTCGTTGCATAGCCCTGCTTCGCGACAAGATCCAGTTGTGCGAGGAGCTCGGTCTTGGTACGGATCGACTGCGGAGTCACCTGTGAGAGTTGCTCGTCGGGGTAGAGACGGTCCAATTGTTCTCGCGGGAGCTGCGCCAGGAGAACCTTTCCCGTGGAGGTGCAATGGGCCGGCATCTCCTTGCCCAACCGTGAAGCGACTCGCACCGCCGTCGTCGGTTCCGCGACCGGGGTCGTGCCCGACGTGAACCAGATCCAGCTCAGCCCCGACATCGCCCGTACCGTTCCTCGACGCGCGCACGAGGTGCTCGGTATCGTGACCGAGAGCTGGAGCCCGCTCGGCCGCGGGCCCGAGCTGCGGGAGAACCCGACGATCGTGCAGATCGCGGCGGACGTCGGACGAACGGCGGCACAGGTGGTGCTCCGCTGGCACGTGCAGCAGGGCCTCGTGCCGGTGCCGAGATCGTCAGACCCCAAACGCCTGGTCGAGAACCTCTCGGTCTTCGACTTCCGCCTTAGCACCGACCAGATGGCCACGCTTGCGTCCCTCGACAACGGCGAAGCCGCCGCGCGGGACTCTGACCTGCCCGAGAACGGTCATTAGTCCACCAAGAACACCAAAATCGTCACCGATCTGGTAAATTCAGCGCGCTCTGGAGACGCAGCAGAACGCCTCGCGCGGCTCCTGGACATTCGACTACACGCAGGACCGGCTCTCCGCCATCATGCGCTGCACACACGACCGCTGCCTCGAGACCGCCGACGAATACGGCTCGCCAGGCTTGCCCGGTGGACTTCGGCGACTGCGCGAAGCAACTGACCGGCGGCGAAGGTGATGGCTCGAACGTAGGCGCGATCTGCCTTGCTCGCCTCACCTTCGGCTCGCTCGACAGCCGCGTCCAAACCATCGCGAAGTCGCGTGCACTGCAGATGGCGGCGAGGGAGAGAGTAAGTTCTGCAGTGTGCCCGATCGGGAACAGGGGGTGGGCTTTAGTACCCCTGCCCGAATTCGCGAAGTCTGGGCCACAGATCGCCGCCGACGACGCCGAAGACCCCTACGTCCGCCAGCATGCCGCCGAAGCCCTGCTTGAGATCAACGAAGACCGGAAAGTCAACGGCCGCTACCTCGCCGTCAAGACCCGACAGAACCTCGCCCGCCTCACCGACTTCGCCGAACACACCCGTCGGTTTCCCTGCCTCTTCCGCCTCGATCAACGCCACCTGTGCACCCCTATCAGCGGGAGCGAGGGTCTCGGGAAGCTTCTCAAGCCGACGGGCAACTCGCTCGGCAGTGCTTGCGAATCGGCGGTACGGACGACCCAACTGTTCGCTCGTGTTGGGGTCCTGGCCGTGCCCCATGAGACGGCGGAGCTGCTCCTCGCTGACCTCACCACCGGGTTCGACGGCGCCAGAAATGTACGCGAGACCCGATCCGAGCCATGAGCCCGGCGGCGTGCTGTTCAGTCGTTCAGCCGGTGGAGCCAGTAGCCGGGTTCGCGGCGCTCGTGGGCGTAGGCGAGGATCAGGATCGTGTCCGGCTCCACCGTGTAGACGATGCGGTACGGGTATCCGCGAACGGCCTTGCTGCGGATCACGGTGCCATCGTCAGCGGTCGTGAATGGTGGGGCGGCGTTCGGCCATTGGTCGAGGTCTTTCCGGGCTTGCCTTGCTCGGTCGATGAGCGCAAGGCCGATCCCTGGCTCCTGGTCTTCGTACCAGCGCACGGCGGCGTCGAACTCCGCGACGGCCTCGGGGTGCTCTCGCTGGGCCAAGGTCATGCGGTGAGCAAGGCGCGCAAACGCTCGTAGTGCTCGTCGGCATCCACCAGATCGACCGCACCCTCACGCACCTCGGCCAGTCGCCGGGTAGCCTCGGCACGCCAGGCTGCATCGACCTCGCTCTCGTCGTCTGCATCATGGAGGCTTTCGAGCAGGGCGTTAGCGACGACCGCGCGCTGATCGGCGTCGAGCGCGAGGCCGTCTCGGATCAGAGTTGCGGTGTCGGGTGTCATGTATTCAAGTGTACGTCGAACGGCCGACAATCGCGCTGGGCGTCTGTGGCTCGGGTTGCGGGGCTGCTGTGAACGTCACGCCGACGCGACGTGCTGCTGATGCTCATAGGCCGCGTGCTGGCCCGTCATGTCGCGGGTCGTTGCGCCGCGGGTCGCGTTCGGTCGGCTCGCGGAGTTGCCGTTCGCGTTCGGCGAGTGCTTGCTGCCTTGCTTCGTGCTCGGCGCGGGTGGTTTCGATCCGTGCGGCGGCGTCGCGGATCGGTAGCGCGCGGAGGTAGTCGGCCTCGGCTCGGAGCGCGGTGGCTTGCTGGTGCGCCTGTCCTGCTTGCTGTGCTGGGTTCGGCAGTCGCATCCCGACCCGGTGGCGCATCACCGCCTGCGGCCCGTACTCGCTGACCAGCAACGCCCGGCGTTCCTGCTCGTGCCGCTGCCGCAACTCGTCACGGTCGGCTCGCGCGGCCTCGACGTGCTGGGCGGCGTCGATCACGCGGGGATCGGCCTCGGCGCGACGCTCGGCCTGTCGTGCCGCCCACTCGGGCAGGGTGTCGGTGGTGCGGGGTGGTTCGCCCCATGTTTCGCGCACCCGTGCCCGAACCGTCCGGGTGTGCTCGCTCGTCTGGCGGTGCTCCGCGCGGGCCTTGCGCCTGCCGAGCCTGCCGACGGTGGCGAGTCGCGCTGCGGCGGCCTCGCGCTCGACAGCATCGAGATAGGTGGTGCCGTCTGCCTCGGCCTGCACCGTCAACGGTTCCGCGATTTCGGCACGGATGCGCGCCGCCTCGTCCTCGGCGTGGCGGAGCACGTCGGCGTGCTCGTCGTCCTCGGTCTTGTGTGTTGCGCGCTGGGCGTCGAACCTGGCAGCGGTCTGCTCCCAGCGTTCCGCCGCACGTTCGGCTCGTTCGGCTTCGGCGGTGAGGCGGGCGAGTTCTTCGGTGATGAGCTGCACGGGGCCATCGCTGACGAGGCCTTGCACGGCGTCGATGGCTTGGGCGGTGGCGTGGTCGAGGCCACGGTCTGCCGGGTCGCGTTCCATCGCCTCAACGAACCGCGCCCGCGCATCCGCCATATCAGCGGCGACGACGTGGAGTTGGTTCTGTTGGCGGCCTCTCGTCATGCCGACGTAGACGCCTGCCGCGCTCGTCGCCTCCGACAAGGCCGTGTGGGAGGCATCGACGGTTGCGCCTTGGACGCCGTAGGCGGTCGCGGCATACGACAGGTGCGCCCACTCGCTCACGTACTCGGCGGGGAGGGCGACGGTGCGGCTGTGCTTGCCTCCGCCGCTG
Source organism: Microbacterium tenebrionis (assembly GCF_903645325.1). Lineage (GTDB taxonomy): Bacteria > Actinomycetota > Actinomycetes > Actinomycetales > Microbacteriaceae > Microbacterium > Microbacterium tenebrionis. Next base: position 130,258 of record NZ_CAHJXQ010000006.1, on the reverse strand, counting down.
ACTTCGCGGGCGTAGACGCTGCCCTCGTCGGTCACATGCTGCACGATCCATTGCTGCCGGTTTGCCACGCCGAGGTCGCTGCTGTTCTTCCGGGTCTGGATCAGGTCGCCAGCGCCGATGCTCAGCCCGTCGCTGCCGGTCGTCGTCATAGTGTCGTCGACCTCGCCGCGCTCGACCCGCCCGGCGCGGATGTGCTCGTTCAGCTCGGTGGCCTCGTCGTTGGTGGCGACGGTGATCGCTTCGCCGTCGTGGGCGTGGGCGGTGATGTGCTCGCGGGCCGCTTCCTCGTCGGCATGCAAGGTCACGAGGCCCATCGTGGCGAGTCGGTCGAACACGTCGCCGGGGTGCTCCCGGTCACGCATGACCAACGTCAACGCCGCATACTCGGCATCGGTGAACCTGTGGAGTTCGGTCATGTCGTAGGTACGGCCACGAATCTGGGCGGCCATGTCGAGCACCCCGCCGCGCCCGACCGCCGGGAGCTGCGCCCGGTCGCCCACGAACGCGACCGACGCGCCTGCCTCGGCGGTGACGGTCAGCAGAGCGAGGGCGGTGTCCTGGTCGAGCATCCCCGCTTCGTCCACGATCACCCGCTCACCCCGCGACAGCACGGCGTCGTTTGGTGGGCCGGTGTAGATGTTCCCGGTTGCAGGGTCGGTGTCGCCGGGTGCGAGGCGTGTCCATACGCCGTCCTCGTTCCACCGCCACCCATGCGCATACACGAGCGCCGCGACGGAGGTTGCGGGCACGCCGAGTTCTTCGTGGGCGACCTGCGCCGCACGCAACGTCGGCGCAACCACCCGCGAGGATCGCCCGTGCTCGGCTGCAACCTCGATGGCGACGCCGAGCATGGTGGTCTTGCCTGCGCCCGCCGCGCCCTCGACAATCACGAGCGGGTTGGTCGAGGCGACGGCAGCGGCGGCCACGGTCTGCCCGGTGTCGAGTCCGGCGGCTTGCGCAGCGTCGGTCACGTCGGGGTGCTTCGGCTCCCGTTCCGGCGTCGCGGCGGTGAGTTGGTCGCGGAGTGCGGTCTCGGCGGCGACGACGCCAAGGCTGGTGAGGTGGGCGACGTGCTCGGGTTGCACCATGCCCGGCGGCAGCACCGAGAAACAATCCGAGGCGGCGAGTCCGGTGGCGAGGTCGATGAACTCGCGCAACTCCGCCGGGGTCGCTTGCACGCCTGCCTCGGTGGTGATGCGGGTGACGTGCTCTCGCACGGTGTGCGGTGTCCAGGTCGATGCAGCCGCCGCGCAGCGATCCAGCGCACGACTGGCGACCTGTTGCACGCTGAGGTCATCCAGCGATGCCGGCGCAACGGTGTCGGGGTGCTGCAAGCTCTCGGGGTGGTAGCCGGCGTCTCGGAGTTCCTGCTGCCACCACTGCTCGTTCTTCAAGTCCGCCGGTTTCTTGCCGGGCCGCTGGAACGCCCACGCCGCGTCCTGCATCCGAGCGGTCAACACCGGGCCGGGCGTCTCGCCGGGATGCTTCGCTTGCCACTCGGCCTCCATGCGTTCCAGGTTGCGTCTGATCTGCGCCGACCGCTTCGACATGACGGCGTTGAACGGCTCCAACTCCACAACCTCACCGCTTACGGGGTCGAGGGTCAGGCCATGCTCGGAGAGCGTGGCGGCGAGCTGGGGGGCGCGGCGATCACCGCCGTACCGAGAGCACGGATCGCGCCCTGCTGCTGGAACAACGCCGCCGTGGTCAGCGCCCGCCACTTCCCGCCCGCCCACACCCTCGTGCCAATCTGGAAATGGATATGCCGGTGCGGATCACCCGCACGACTCGTCTTGTGCGTGATCGCGACGGTCTGCATGTGCTCGACCGGCAGCACCTCCTGCGCGCCGCGCGGCCCCGCCAACGTGACCGAATGCTGACCAAGGAAGTGCTGAATCTCCCGCGCCGCATCCCGCTGCGTCGCGTCCAACGCCTCGGACACGTCCGGGTGGAGTGCGGCGGCGACCGACAGGCTCTTCGGCGCGTTGATCGTCATCTCCGCGAACAACGGCGACCCCCGACGCACCTTGCCCGGCTTGCGCGGGGTACCCATCGACTCCCCGGTGTCCGGGTTCACCCAATCGACCCAGGCTTCGTACTCATCCGCCGACAGCGACCGAGCAGCGGTGACCTCGCCGGTCGCGTCGATCACGGCGTACTCGGCCACGGCCTGGTCTGCGCCGAGGTAGTACTCGTCAGCGCGGGAGCGGTCGGCCTCGACATAGGCGCGCGCGGCAGCACCGCTGCCGTGGAACAGCTTCACTCCACCCTTCACTCTGGCCTCCCTCACGAGTCGTCTCGTGAGAGAGGTGCGCACTACGGCCCCGCCGTAAAATACGTGCCTCACTGAGATAGGGGGCAGATGACTGATGGAGCCGAGCGTCAGCGCGAGAGCGTCGCACAGAGTGTCGCTGGCAAGAGTTGGCGTCACAAAGTTCGAGGGAACTTTCGGAGTTCGGTTCGATGAAGTGACTAGTCTTCTCGGCGAACTTCGTGACCTGATTACTGCCCGATGAGTCTTCGGGCAGCGGTGACGACGGAGGCACGGCGGCGTGCGTGTTCGGCGTCGCTCTCGGCTCCGGTGATCATGCGGGCGACCTGCGGTACCGCTGACCACCATCCGGCGAGTGAGAGCACGAGGAACATCAGGTGGTCGGCGTCGAGGTCGCTCGTTACTGTGCCCTTGGCCTGTCCGTCGGTCATGGCGGCGACTTTGTATCCGTAGTATTCGCGCCGCTCGGCCTCGTCGGGTACTTCGGTGTCGAAGACGAGCCCTTCCCAGCGCATGAGCCTGCCGAGTTCGGGGTGCTCGCGGTGGTAGTCGTAGACGCGCCCGGCGTAGTCGCCCACGTCCTCGGTTGCGAATGATTCGACGGGCACGTCGCGGGCTACCTTCGCCAGTTCCTCGCGCAGTACGGTGGCGAAAAGTCTGTCCTTGCCCCCGAAGTGCGTGTAGACGCGCTCCTTGTTCACCCCGGCGGCCTTGGCGATGCGCTCGATGGTCGTGCCGTGCGGCCCGTGCGCGGCGAACTCGGCCACCGCCGCGTCGAGGATGCGGCGCTTCCTGCCCTCAACATCCCAGCCCATCGTTCCCACCTCCCGTCTCGTGCGGTAAACCCAACGCTCACGTTGCGTCTTCGCGGTTAGCCTACTACAGTCAAATCCAACGGAAACGTTGGATTTGGAGTGGTGGTGTCTGCGAACTCGACGGAACAGATAGCGGGAGCAGGCGAGGCGCGCGAGCACCCGGCAGGGAACGGCGTGGTCGTGCTGCTCGTGGTCACGGCGCTGCTGGTGCTCACGCAGTTGTACGCGGCAATCCCGCTGATCGCCCCGATCGGTGCGGAACTCGGCTCTGATGTGACGTTCGCGCTCTCGACGGTGTTCAGCGTGTGCTATGCGGTCGGGTTCCTGATCTGGGGGCCGTTGGCCGATCAGTACGGGCGGAAGCGGATCATGCTCATCGGCCTGGTGTATCTCACCGTCGCGACCATCGCCTGCGGCTTCGCCTCCACGGTGCCGATGCTTGCTGCGCTGCGCGGGGTGCAGGGGGTGATGGCGTCGAGTTTCGCGCCGGTTGCGCTCGCGTATCTGGCCGAAGCGACCCCGCTGAAGCGTCGGGCAACGGCGATCGGGGCCATGTCGACGGCATTCCTCGTTGCCGGGATCGCAGGCCAAGTACTCGCCTCCGCGCTCAGCCTGACGTTGGGCTGGCAGTGGGTGTTCATCCTCTCCGGCATCATGCTCGGCCTCGGCATGATCGGCGTCGCCGTGCTCGTCACCGAGCCGCACAGTCGCAGAGACGATGCGAGCCTGGTGCGTCGCTTCGCCGTAGTCGGGAGGGTCGCCACACGCCCCTCGGTGCTGCTACTGAGCCTCGCGCACCTAACGCTGCTGTTGTCGTTCGTCGGCATGTACACCGGCCTCGGCCCGCACCTGACCGACCTCTGCCTGGACTCATCGCAGGTGATCTGGCTCCGCCTCGTCGGGCTGCCGGGCATGTTCGCCTCCCTCTTCGCGGGCGCTATTGCGAAGCGTCTCGGCGGCGCGGGGGTTGCACGTGCCGGGTTCGCCCTCGCCGCGATTGGGCTGCTGATCGAAGCCGCACTCTCGGCATCCCTCGCGGGCACGGCGCTGGCGAGTCTCGTGTGAGTCACTGGGGTCGCGCTCGCGGTGCCCGCGATGATCACCCTGTTCGGCGAGACCGCCGCCCCGAACCGGGCCGGTGGGATGGCGCTCAACGGATTCGTGCTGTTCCTCGGTGCCAGCGTCGGCCCACTCACTGCCTACCTGGGCTTGGACTTCCCGATCCTGCTCGTCAGTCTCGCCGCGCTCATGGTGCTCGCCGTCGCCAGCCTCACCGGGTTCGCCCGACTCACCCGCACGCCCGCTTCGGAGGTACCTGTATGACTCGCATCCTGATTCTCGGCGCGACCGGGCGCACCGGAGCCGCCATCCTCGCTCATCTCCCCGCAGGCATCGAGGCGACCGCTGCGCTGCGCGATCCGGCAGACACCACGCGGCTCGCCAAGACTGCTGCATCGCTGACCTCCACGGTCGTGAACATCGCTGAGAACGCCAGTCTCACGCAAGCAATGCACGGCATCGACGTCGTCATGAACGCGATCCGACTGCGTGAGGACATCGCCCCGACCGAACTCGTGGCCGTACATGATCGACTCATCGAGGCAAGCACCAAGGCCAACGGCGCTCCGGCCCGGATCGTCACGGTCGGCGGAGCAGGAGCACTCCGACTCCCTGGAGACAGACGGTTCTGGCAAGACCCCCGGTTCCCAGAACCCACACTGCCGCGCGGGAGAGCACACGCCATGCTGCGCGACCACCTCGAAGCGGGCAACGCAGGATCAGAATGGGCGTATCTGATCCCGCCGCCCGTCTACGAACCGGAGGGGCCGACGACAGCACGCTGGGAACGAGTCTCCCCTTCCACAGACGAGACTGCGTTCACCCGACAAGCGATCAGTTATGCCGACTTCGGAGCGGCAGTCGCGGAGACTTCCACCAAGGACGACACTCGCACGCAACTCATCGCATGGCCCAGTGAACTGACAGAAAAGCACCCGATGAGTGGATAGGCGCATCTCCCCGCCGTTGTCGGCTCGGACACGGACGACGCATCGACCTGTGGGCCTGGCGGCGTACAACGTTGTCCGGCTCGTTGTGATCCGTGACGGCACGGCCATCGTGTTCAGCGAGTTCGGACAGCAACCCGTCAGCTTTGGCGACGCGGTGCTGCTGGGGCCGAGCGTGCTGTTCGGCGTCGAACCCGAGGGGCGGGTCACCTATACGACGGTCTACATCGACACCGACATGGCGCTGGATCAGTTCTTCTGGCAACACTCCGCGATCTTGCACGACCGCCTCGACGCCCACGACTTCGCGGGAAAGGTGTACACCGAACCTGCCCAGGTACTGCACCTGGGCCGGGATCGAGCCGGGCGGTTGTTGCCGTGGCTGGACGAGCTGGTCGCCCTCACCGTCGAGGGCAAGTACCTGGAACGGTTCCATCGGATGCAGGCGCTCTGGTTCCTCATCACCGATGTGATCGCGCCGTGCATCCGCGTCTCGACGGTGCGGCTGACCCGGCTGCAACGTGCCCGCGCTCGCCCGTTCTCCGCTCGAAGTCGGGTGCCTGAACCGTTGCGTCGTGAGGCGATGCTGGTGCGCGACGCGCTGCACAGCCGGATCACGCACCCGTGGACGCTCGCGGAACTGGCAGCCCTGGTGCGGCTCTCTCCGAAGCACCTGGTGCGCGTGTTCACGGACACGTTCGGGAAGACCCCGACCGCCTACCTGGTGATGCTCCGCGTGCAAGAGATGGCGCGGCTCCTACGCGAGACGAACATCACCGTCACCGCCACCGGGCAGCGGGTGGGGTGGCGGAGCCGGTCGCGCGCGGTAGAAGCATCCACAGCGCACACCGGAGTGACACCGAGCCGCTACCGAGACATGCGCCCGCTCATGACCGACCTCCCATGACCGAGCCGGTCGCGCTGCCCGGCAAAGTGCCGGAGTGACCGGGAAACGCCCGGCCTGCTCGTCTCCTGCTTCGCCGCGACCGCCGGTGCTTGGTAGGCCGGTTCTTCCCCCTGGTTGCTCGGGGGTGGTCAGAGAAGGGAGGTCGTCATGTCGCTGCTACTCGAACGCCCGGCGACCACGCCGACCGGTCATGAGCCTACAAGGACGCCGCAGTCGCCGCACCCCGCGATAGTGCAGCCGGTCGAGCCGTGGAGTTGCGTCTATGTCACCAGCATCCGTCACCGTCGCATATTGGCGGCGACCGCCTATGACTGTGTGCGCTTCGTGGTCGTGCGCGACGGCTCGATCATCCTCACCGATGCCGATGCCGATGCCGATGCGGGCGGGTCGGCGTCGGTGGGTGATGTGGTGCTGGTCGCCCCGAACGTCGAGTTCGGGTACGAACCCGAGGGCACCGTCACGGTGAGGACAGTGGCAGTGGATACCGATTACTGGTCGAGCAGTTGTTCTGGCAGCACCTCGACGTGCTCGCGGACGGCGAAGCCGCACGCGACCTCGCAACTCACCTGTATCCCGATCCGGTGCAGGTGCTGCGCGTCGGAGAATCGCAGGCCGAACGGCTCGGGCCGATCCTCGATGAACTCGCCACACTCACCGGCGAAGACCAATCGCCGCGCGGCTACTTCCGTGCGTATGCGCTGCTGTTCACGGTGCTCGCCGCCATCGCGCCGCTGGTTCGTCACGCGCCGGTGGAGGTGCCGCCGCTGACCTCTCGGCAGCGGGCCGTGCGGGTCGCGCCTCCCCGGTGGCGGGAGTTCAAGCCGGTGCGCCGCGAGATTATGCGCACGGCGGCGCTCATGCAGAGCAACATCGCCAGGCAGTGGCCGCTCACCGAACTGGACGCGCACGCCTGCCTGTCGCCGAGTCAGCTCAATCGGGTGTTCAAGGACTCGTTCGGGGTGACGCCGCCGGTGTACCTGTCGATCCTGCGCGTACAGGAGATGGCGCGCCTGATCCGCGAAACCGATCTGCTCATCGGCACGATCACCGAACGGGTCGGCTGGTGCCACCACTGCGGGCAAGCCTCGCGCATCTTCCGCCGCTACATGGGCGTGACCCCCATCGAGTACCGGCGCTACGGCCCACCGTCCGCGAGCCGGGCGGGGCCGGGCGTCGGCATCGCCACCGCACGCGCCGACGACTCCCGTGGGAACGGGTGCGCACCTACCTACTGACACCTGCCCACACGACCGGAGGAACCCGACGATGAGCACCGCCACCACGCGACCGCGATACGCTCCGGCGCGCCTGCATGTCGGGGTGGGGGTGACGGTTCCGGCAAATTGCCGGAACCGTGCGACCAGGGCTTTTACTCCCGGCCGGGGTGGTTCCGTCGAATCGGCGGCACCACACTCGCGGGGCGACGGTCGGGGAAAATTTCCCACACCGTCCAGCCTGCGACCTCGGCCCGCTGTGCTGCTCGTTGTGGTTCTCGTGACGGTGGTGGCAAATTGGCACCACCGTCCGACCAGGAGTTTCGCCGTTGCCCCCGCGAACCAAGCCGCATCCGCTGCGACCTCACCGCGACCGTTCACGGTGGTGTCGAATCGCCACCACCGTCGGACCTGCGCTTTCGCTCCGCTCGGCTGGCCGTCACGGGCGCGAACGGTGCCGCAAAATTTGCGGCACCGTTGAGCCGGTTCACGAGGGTACCGAATCGGCACCCCCGTGACATACCCCGTTTGGGGTCGGTCGCAGGTAGCTCCCTGTGGATAAGTCTGCATATAGTACCTCAACTCGATGCCAGGTACTAGATGTACCCGGCCATGAGGTTGGTGGCGTTTCCGGTCTTGTGAAAGGGGAGAACCTCCGGGCTTAGTGGAGATGTCTGACGTCTTCACGAACTCGGAGGTTCTCGTGTCCCACCGTAATGCCCGCTTGACCGTGCACGGCAGGCTGCTCATCGTCCATCGTGCCGGTGCCGGGTGGAAGCAGGCGCATATCGCCGCGGCAATGGGCGTGTCCCGACGCTGCGTGAAGCGGTGGCTGGACCGCTACCGCGCCGAGGGTGAAGCCGGTCTCTACGATCGCTCCTCGCGGCCTCACCACGTCGCCAACCGCACCCCCGATGCCAGGGCCGCGGCGGTGGTCGCGATCCGGAAGAAGGAACGAGTCGGCCGTGACGAGGTCGCGGCCCGCACCGGGGTGCCGGCGGGACGGTGTCGCGCATCATCGCCCGGTCCGGGCTGCCTCGTCTGGTCGATCTGGACCCGATGACCGGGGAGCGGATCCGCGCGTCGAAGACCACAGCGGTCCGCTATGAACGCGAGCAGCCCGGCGAGCTGGTGCACATGGACGTGAAGAAGCTCGGTCGCATCCCCGACGGCGGCGGGTGGAAGGCGCACGGCAGAGCGATGGGCTCCACAGCCGCCCGGAAACAGACCGTCGTCGGCTACGACTACGTGCACTCCGTCGTCGACGACCACTCCCGGCTCGCATACTCCGAGGTCCTCCCCGACGAGAAGGGCCCGACCTGCGCCGCGTTCCTCGAACGCGCCATCGGCTACTTCGCCGCGCACGGCATCCCCCGCATCGAGCGGCTGATCACCGACAACGCCTGGGCCTACCGATGGTCGCTGCGCGGCGTCTGCGGCGCGCACGGCATCCGGCAGAAGTTCATCAAACCGCACTGCCCGTGGCAGAACGGCAAGGTGGAGAGGTTCAACCGGACCCTGCAAACCGAATGGGCCTACCGGCAACCGTTCACCTCGAACGACGACCGCACCGCAGCACTTGACCCCTGGCTCGAGCACTACAACACTGGACGACGCCACTCAGCCCTCGGAGGCAACCCCCCGATCAGCCGACTGCAACCAACGTCCTGACCCCGTACAACTAGATGTTGTGGTTTGCCTGTCGTACCTGTCTACATGGATACCTCGACGCAGACCACCACAACCACGCCCGAACCAGCCTCGACCGATGCCCCCGAACCACTCGGCGCACGCCTCGCGCGGGAGAGCCGCGCAGCGCAGGGCCTGCCTCCGGTCATCGCTGACCCACGGGTGCGTGAGCAACTGCAAGCCCTCTGCGGCCTGCCGAAGGCGCGGGGGCGTTAGGCGCGCCAGACGAACTCGACCCGATGTGCGAGAATCCCCGCCCGGTACACCTCACGGCGGGCATGAAACGCTTCGACGGTCTCATTGCGCCGCCTCGCCGGTGTCGCGCCGTTCATCCCCCTGGGCAGGGCGTGAACGAGGACGGCTTCAAGGACGAGACTGGCGGCCTGGTGCTGCCACATCGGGGTACGGTCGGCCCACTCCTGTGCGACGGTCGTCATATCAATCGACGGGCCAGTGTGCTCCGGCACCGTGGCGGCGTACTCGCGGCGGGTGCGTTCGATGCGTTCGGCGATCCGTGAGCGTTGCCGCACCCACATCGACTTGTCGATCAACCCGTCGTAGTAGTCATCATCGAGCCGGGCGAGGCGTTCCCGGTCGGCATCGAGCGTCGCGGCAAGCCCCACTCGTGCGGCCTGATCCGCGCCCGGAGACTGGCGCTTGGCGGGGTTGAGGGTGATCTGCTCGAACGTCGCGAGCACGGCTTCCTCCACGAGTTTGGTGAGGTCGCCGGAACGGATCGAGCGGTTGCACCCGCCCGGCACCTGTTGCACACACTGATACACCTGGCCGCGATGCAGCATGGCGCGTCCGCAGGTCGAGCAGCGGATCAGACCCGAGAACGGATACAGCCGTTTCGCCGCCCCACTGCCGGGCTGATGGAAGTTTCGGGCCTGCTTGCGGGCATCGAGCACATCGGAGACCTGCTGCCAGGTGTCCTCGTCCAAGATCGCGGGCCACGCGGCGGTCGTCTGCATCAGGGAGGTTTTCGACCGGGTGCCGTCCGGCAACAACGGTCGATACTCCCGTACCCCCTTGATCGAGGGGTTGCGCAGCACCAGTTTGAGTGTCCGATCCGACCACCGGCACCCGTGCGTCGTACGGATACCCCGCCGGTTCCAGTCGGTGAGAATCCGGTACAACGTCTCTCCGGCCAGCACCCGCCGCGCGGCTTCCCGCACCAACTCGGCAGCCTCGGGGTCGATCACGAGCGTGTGGTTCTCGGCGCGGTAGCCGAACGGCACCTGCCCACCATGCCAAGTGCCCTCGATGGCCTGCTGCTTCGCCGCCCGAGCGACACGGCGGGCGGTGTCGGCTGAGGACTTGTTCGCCATCGCGACCAGCACCCGCGCCATCGCCACATCAGAATCCGTATCCAACCTCAGCGAGCCGGTCACGGAGCGGACGCTGAAGCCGTTGAGTACCTTGGCGTCGATCAGGTCTTCCAAGTCTCTCGGGTCGCGCACCGCCCGATCCAGGTCGTAGGCGATCATCACCCCGGCGCGCTGCTCGCTGAGGTGCTTCAACATCGCGCGGAACTCCGGGCGCACCACGCGCCGCACCCGCTCACCCGTCGGGAGTGTGATCGTGCGCTGCTTGAACGCCGACGTGTCGTTCTCCCGGTACACCTGGGCGACTTCCCACCCGTGCGCTGCCGCATACGCCCGGCAGTCAGCTTCCTGCCGGTCAACACCGCGCTCGGTGCCCTCGGGATCATCACTGATCCGCACATACACCACCGCCCGCAACGACGGCGACGCCTGCGCCGTCGCCTGGTCGTTCGGCTCATTGCCTGCGGTTCGTTCCTGCTGATCGTGGCTCATCTCAGCCACCGCCTTCCTAGCTCTCATCGAGAGGTAGGTGCGTTTACAGAACCTCGGCTAGCCGAGGTCGAGGTGTTCGGCCGCGTACTCCGCCGGGATGACGACTGAGGCGCCCCACTTCCTTCCGACGCGGCGCAGGGTGAGGGCGCCGTCGTCGTGGACCTCGGTGACCGTCCATCTGTCGCCGTTACGGACCCAGGCCCGGCCCGTGCGCAGGCGGCGGTCGTTGCGGCGGGTGATGACGGTGTCCCCGGTCGCGGCTCTCGTGCCGTCGTGCAGCTCGACCTCGCGGCGGGCGTTCACGATGCCGTAGAGGATCAGATCACCCCGCGCCCTATTGTTGAGCGCCTGGACGGACTCGTTCGAGTCGGTCACGAGCACGCTGGCCCGCCCAACGAGAGTGTCGGACCGCCAGGCGGTGTAGGCGGCGTCGATCATCTCCTCGGTCTCCCCGCCGATCACGCGGCCGTGCTCGGCGTAGGTGTCGATGACGTCGGTGCGGCCGTGCCGCAGCGCGAGGGATGCGGTCCTCTCCCACACGTTGACGAACCGGTGCACGTCGACCAGCTCCGGGGCGTCCTCGCGGTCTCGGATGAGCAGGGAGAACGCGCCCCCGGCTGTAACGGACTGGAGCTGGGCGTGATCCCCGACTAGCAGCACCTTCGCCCCGCCCTCCGCCGCCAATGTGGTGATGCGGTCGAGGGAGAGCGTGCCCGCCAGGGACGCCTCGTCGACGATGACGAGCTGTCCCTTGCGGAACGTCTCGCCGGTGCGGTCGTGGGTGTCGAGCCACTTGGCCGTGTTCTCGGTCTGGATGCCGAGGTCATCGGCCAGGACCTGCGCGGCAACTGCGGACGGCGCGAGCCCGACCACGCTGCCGCGCCCGTGCTCATGTTCCCACGTCCGTCGCAGCGCCGACATCGCCGTCGTCTTCCCCGCACCGGCCGGGCCGACTAGTACATCGACGATCCGGCCTGAGAGCGCGATCTTCGTCAGCGCGGCTGCCTGGTCGTCACCGAGCATCCGGCCCTTGCTGTCGGGGCGTGTCGTGATTCGTTCGACGGTGGTCAGCGGCACGGTTGGGGCGGTGGTGGTGCGGGCGCGCTCGAGGAGGCGGTCTTCGGCGGCCAGCAGCGCCTCGGAAGAGAACAGCGCGGAGTGCTTCGGATGGAACACGCTCGTGCCGTCCGGCCGACGGAATGCGGCCGGGCTGGATGCGAGCTCCGGCGGTGTCAGGCGCAGTGACGCTGCTTCGGCGGCGTCGACGACCAGTCCGACGATGGCTTCTCGATCCTCGGTTGAGGCGAACCGGTAGCCCATTGTCTGCCGCGCGGCCTCGGCGGTAAGGTTCCAGCGATGCCAGGGGGGGCGCTTCTCACCGACCGCGGCTACGACGTCTCGCCCGAGCGAGTCGATCACGTCCAGCAACACGTCGTCGGCGCGCAACAGCAACGGCTCCTCGTTCGCGGTCACGCCTCGCGCCCACGAGGTTGCATCCGAACCGAGCACTGGCCCGGCCCGTTGCCGCCAGGAGGCGGTGAGGTCGGCCAGCGACCGGACCTCTTTCTCGGGGCGGGTGGAGAGGGTGGCCTGGGCGCGGAGCTTCATGATCGTCGCCGACGACGGCCGCCGCCCATGCGTCTCGACGTAGCGATCGATGAGGCGATCGGTCTCGGCATCGATGTGCCGGGCACGGGTGGAGAACTCCTTGACTAGCGCCTCCGGCACCCCGGTGATCGCCCATGCGCGATTGCGGTCGCGCCCCATGTCGCGCGCCTCCCACTCGACCCCGAGCATCCGGGCGAGGTGGTCAGCGAACACAGCCTCGTGCAGCTCGGAGAGAGCGACCACGGCGGCGTGCATCGGCCGCCCATCCAAGCTCCGCCACTTGCCATCGAGGACGGTCTGCACCTTGTTGCTGATGACGACGTGCGTGTGCAGGTGAGGATCGCCTGCTCGTGAGTCGTAGTGATCGAACGCCGTGGCGATCATGCCCCGGACGTCTACCTGTGCAACCGCGCCGTCGCGGCCAGTTGCGCCTGTCCGTGTGGCTGCAACCTCCCGCTCCATGAACGCAACCACCTCCGCAACCGCTGCATGGTGCGCGTCCGCGATCAATGCCTGCGTCCCGGCATCCGCAACCGCCCACAGCACGCTCGCGGACTTCGGGATCGAGAACGTGAAGTCGAACCCGCAACCGCCCGTCGGGTCCCACGCTCGGCCTCCTCCCCTTCGATCGCCGCGAGCGCCCCCGCGCGAGACGCCGGCCCGAGGGATGGATCAAGCGCTTCGCCGCGCCTCAATCCGCTCGGCCACGGTTCGGTACTCGGGGTACGCACGACCAAGCGGCTCCCCAGTGATCGGGTCACGGCCCATACCAACTAGGAGCTGGAGTTGGGCTTCGGAGACGTGATCGCCTGCGCTGATCCGCCCATCGCCGAGCGTGGCGACCCCGGCGCCGAGCCAGCGACCCGGCGGGGTGCCGTCGGCGTTGTAGTAACGCGTCAGCGGGGTGGACAGCGACCTGTCGCCGTCGCTGGCCGCGACTGTGCGCAGCAGGTACTTGTAACCGTCGCCCGCCGACATCACGCGCATCGAGACCGTCACCCCTGCCGCCCTTCTCCGTCTGCTTACAAGGTGCGCAAGCGGCCCGCTGACGGGCGGACTCAACCTCGATCTGCAAGAGGCGTGGTGGCTCTGAGGTGACGTCGGAGAGGAACTCCAGCGAGTCCAACGCGAGGTTAGGGCGAAACAGTCCGCAGGGAGTCTCCGCGGGCACACAGCGGGTGCGCAGCATCCATCGCCTGCGCCATGGATTCGATGACGACTCTCCCGTCTGACATTGAGCTAGTGGCAAGCGCACTGGCCGATTACTGCACCAGATGGCCGATCTCTGCATGCTCTGCGCGCACTTGTACTTATTTAGAGACGGTCGGTCTAAATTCGCTGTCATGACCGACATCGCAACTCGACCTCGCCGAGGGCGCCCCCCGAAGATCCCTCGCGAGCACGGAGACACGCGCGAGGCGCTGTTGCGCTGCGGCATGGAAGTCCTCACAACGCAGGGCATGAGCGCGACCGGCATCGACGCGGTCCTGAAGCGTGTCGGCGTGCCGAAGGGCTCCTTCTACCACTACTTCGACAGCAAGGACGCGTTCGGATTCGAGGTGCTGCAACGGTATGCGGACTACTTCGCTCGCAAGCTCGACCGATGGCTGCTCGAAGAGGGGCCGTCGCCGCTGGAACGCCTGACGCGGTTCGTGGACGATGCCAAGGCCGGCATGGTACGGCATGACTTCGAACGAGGGTGCCTAGTCGGCAATCTCGGCCAAGAGGTCTCCACCCTCCCCGACGGCTACCGGGAAGCGCTCGAAGACGTGCTGCGCGACTGGGAACGTCGCGTCGCGGCGTGCCTGCAACTGGCCGCAGACGCAGACGAGATCCCGCCCGGCTCCGACTGCGACGAACTGGCGTCGTTCTTCTGGGTGGGTTGGGAAGGCGCGATCCTTCGCGCCCGCCTGACCCGCGACGTCCGGCCGATGGAAGTGTTCTTCGCCGGTTACCTCGCATCCGTCCGCATCCATCCCGGGAGAGCATGATGTTCAGCGCAATCTCCATCGACAAGACCGATGCCGGATACCAGGCAGCGCTGCGCGAACTCGATGAGAGTGAGCTACCTGACGGTGACGTCACGGTGCGCGTGTCGTACAGCGGCCTGAACTACAAAGATGCCCTCGCGATCACGGGAAAGGCTCCGGTCGTGCGTCGCTTCCCGATGGTGCCCGGGATCGACCTCGCCGGTGTCGTGGAACACAGCGACAGCCCCTCTTATGCGCCTGGCGACCGGGTGCTGGTGAACGGCTGGGGCATCGGCGAGACGCACTGGGGCGGTCTCAGCCAGCGGGCTCGCGTGAGTGCGGACTGGCTCGTGCCGGTTCCTGATGCGATCTCGGAGCGGCAGGCCATGTCGATCGGCACGGCCGGATACACGGCCATGCTCTCCCTCATGGCCCTCGAGTCGCACGGCCTCACCACTGATTCGGGTGACGTCCTTGTCACGGGCGCGAACGGTGGGGTCGGCGGGTTCGCGATCGCGCTGCTGGCACGCGGCGGCTACTCGGTCGTTGCGTCGACCGGCCGTCCCGTTGAAGCCGATTACCTGCGCCGCCTTGGCGCCACGACGATCGTCGACCGGACAGAGCTGTCGGGGCCGGGCCGGCCGCTCGGCAAGGAACGCTGGGCGGCTGCGATCGACTCCGTCGGTAGCCATACCCTTGCGAATGCCTGTGCCGGGACGAAGGCGGGCGGCGCCGTCGCCGCATGCGGGAACGCACAGGGCATGGATCTGCCCGCCACTGTCGCACCGTTCATCCTGCGCGGGGTGAGCTTGCTCGGCATCAACAGCGTCACCCAGCCCCGCGACAAGCGCGTCGCAGCGTGGAACCGCCTGGCCGACGAGCTCGACCTGGACTTGCTGCCCGCGATGAGCCGCGAGGTCGGCCTGAGCGAGGCCCTCTCCGTTGCCGATGACCTTCTGGACGGCCGCATCCGCGGCCGGATCGTCGTCGACGTGAACCGCTGACCATCCCCCAAGACCACACAAACGAAAGAGGAAGACCATGACGAAGATCACCGTGCTCGGAGCGGGCGGACGTATCGCAAGACACGCCATCGCCGCGCTTCTCGAGGAGCCTGCCAACGAGCTGACCCTCTACCTGCGTCGCCCCCAGAGCCTGCCGGATGCTCCCAGCGACCGCGTCCAGATCGTCGAGGGCGACGTGCTCGACAACGAACTCCTCACACGCACCGCCACGGGACAGGACATCGTCTACGCGAACCTCGGCGGAGGCGACATCGAAGCTCAGGCCCGCGCCGTCGTCGCAGCGCTGACCGCCGCGGGAACACGACGGTTGATCTGGATCTCCACCCTCGGCATCTACGACGAGGTGCCCGGTGAGTACGGCAAGTGGAACCACCGGATGCTCGACGGCGGATACCTGCAGACGTACAGCGCCGCCGCGAAATTGATCGAGGAGTCCAACCTCGACTACACGATCATCCGTCCCGCGTGGCTGTCGGACGCCGACGAGGTCGACTACGAGCTGACCCAGAAGGGCGAGCCCTTCCAGGGCACCGAGGTGTCCCGCAAGAGCGTCGGCGCGCTCGTCGCCGAACTCGTCAAGAACCCGGCCGACAGCATCGGCGCCTCGCTCGGCGTGAACAAGCCCGGCACCGACGGCGACAAGCCATCCTGGTACTGAACGGAGCATGCCATGACCGCTTTGGACACGCTCACCGAGAACGGCTTGTCCCTCGGGATCGAGCTGCCCCTGGACAACGATCTCGCCCGACGAGACGTCTCCGGTCAGGGACTCTTCCCTGACCTGACCCGGCATCAGGAGCGTGCGCAGCTCGCCGACCGGCTCGGGTTCCGGGCGCTCTGGCTGCGGGACGTGCCGATGTGGCGACCGCGTGACTTCGGCGACGCCGGACAGGTCTTCGACCCCATCCCCTACCTCGGCTACCTCGCCGCATCGACCGAGCACATCCTGCTCGGAACAGCGGGGATCGTGCTCCCCTTGCGGCATCCAGTCGCGCTCGCGAAGGAAGCTGCAACCGTGGATGTCCTCTCCGGTGGGCGGCTGCTGCTCGGCCTCGCCTCGGGCGACAGGCCGGGTGAGTACCCGTTCTTCGGAGTCGATTTCGATCGTCGGGGAGAGACCTATCGCGACGGTGTGCGCGTGCTGCGTGAGATCTGGTCGCAGGCGGCGCTGGGCCGGATCGATCAGGACTCGTTCCTGCCCGCCCCTGCGGACGGGACGATTCCACTGATCGGGATCGGTGGCGCGCAGCAGTCTCCTGCGTGGGCGGCAGAGCACCTCGACGCGCACATGACGTACCACCGTGCAGGTCCGCAGATGCGCGCCGTCGCTGCGCAGTGGCGGGCGATATCGCTCAAGCCGTTCATGACGAACCTCTACCTCGACCTCGCGGAGAACCCGGACGCTCCCTTCGAGCCGATCCGCCTCGGTGCACGGGTCGGCACCACCGGTCTCACCGATTACCTCACCGGACTGGCAGCGGCAGGGGTCGTGCACGTCAACCTCGTGCTGCGGCCGGGACGACGAGACGTTGAAGACGTCATGGAGGAGATCGGACAAGACGTCATCCCCGCCCTCCGAGCCCGAACCGCATCAGAGCCAGCCGGCGCAGACATCCGATCGTGACCGAATCCACCGAAACAAGAAACAAACGAGCAGGGAGAACGATTGATATGAGCAGCACAGACACCATCGCCACGACTGCGAGCGACCCGACAGCGGTTGTCGCGACCGCGCAGTTCCTTACCCCCGTCGTACTCGGCCTTCAGGGGCTGACCATCAACGCCAAGCAGGCGCACTGGCACGTGCGTGGCTCGAACTTCGTCGGCGTCCACGAGTTGCTGGACACCATCGCAGGCAACGCCGGCGAGTTCGCCGACGCGGCAGCGGAACGCATCGTCGCCCTCGGCCTCCCGCTCGACGCCCGCGTCAGCGCGGTCGCCGAGAAGAGCTCCGGGACAAGCGTCCCGGCCGGCTTCGCGAACTCAGACGACCTCGTGCACGCGGTGATCGCAGACATCGACAGGCTCCTCGCCGACGTCCGCGCAGCGGTCGATGGCCTCGACGGCATCGACCTGACCAGTCAGGACGTCGCGATCGAGATCCAGCGAGGTCTCGACAAGGACCGCTGGTTCCTCGTGTCTCACATCGCAGCCTGACCGACCTGCCAAAGCGGCGCCTCTCACCGGTCCGGTGAGAGGCGCCGCGCGCACTACGTGGTGCAGTCGGACAACACGGGCTAATCGAGGATCGCGGTGACTTCGAGCTCAACGAGAACGTCCGGCTCGAAGAGGTAGTCGACCCCGATCAGGGACGCGGGCGGCAGGGGCTGAGGCAGCTTCAGCTCCTCAGCGACCCGAGCGATCCCGTCCATGAAAGGTGCGATCTTCTCGGGCTCCCATTCGGTGACGTAGAAGGTCAACCGAAGCGCATCGTCGAAGGATGCACCCGCGCCTGCGAGCGCACGAGCTGTGTTGCGGAGAACCTCCGCGACCTGACCCGCGAGATCGTTGATCGCGATGGGCTTTCCTTCCGCACTACGGGCGACCTGGCCGCTGATATGCACGTGACGCGTGCCGGTGCCAATGGCGACGTGATCATACGGCGTTCCTGGCTGGAGACCGGCAGGACTGAAGCGTGTGACTGGCATAGAAGGTCCTCTTCGTTGGTGGTTTACTATTGATACTTGGTAGTTGAAGGACACTTCAAGGAGACCTGGTTTCATGGCCGATACCGACGCCGTATGCGAAAGCGAGCTGCGTATCGCGACGCCGCATCGCGAGCTGCTCGACCAGGTGCTCGACAAGTGGTCACTCAGCGTGCTCAACGAACTGTGCGAGCGACCCTGTCGGTTCAACGAGTTACGGCGTGCGATTCCGGGAGTGACGCAGAAGTCCCTCACGGCGACGTTGCGTCGGCTGGAGCGAAACGGAGTCGTGCAACGCCGAGTCATCAGCACGCGGCCGGTGGCCGTCGAGTACGGGATCACCGCCTTGGGCAAAACGTTGCGCGGGCCGATTGACGCGCTCGTCGCCTGGGCAGATGAGCAACTGCCGAACATTGAACGCGCACGCATCGCCTTCGACGAAGACGAACAGTAGACGTCGGGACATCTTTCCCCTCGCGACCAAGCAAGAGCGCGGCTCAGCTCTCTGTCGGATGTTCAGGCTTTGCGCCTTCTCTGTCTCCCATGACGGCGTCCACCATGCCCATCGTCGCGTCGAACTGCGTCATGACCAGCGCCGCTGTGCTCGCGAAGCCGCACGCGAGAAGGATGAGCAGCGAGGGGACGAACTCAGTCGGATCGGGCACCCAGCCTCCCAATGTCCATGGCAGGACCATGGCGATGACGATGCCGGCGCTCGAGAGCCATTCGTTCACGAATAGAGCGCGTGAGGAGCCGGACCCGCCCCTCGCGAGGATACGACGTCCTGTTTCCACTGTCATCGCTACCAGGAGGATGCCGAGGACGATGAAGCTCAGCGCGCCCCAGAGCGGATCAAGCGACGCGAGCACGAGCGGAACAAGGAGCGGAATGGAGTAGGCGGTGAAGACCCAGCGGACCGACGAACGGAGATACCGGTCCGCAGCCTCCGACGCTGCGAGTCGGCGGTGCATCTCCGAGTCGATGTAGAAGAACACGCCCACGATGAACGTGCCGAGCATCGTTCCCGATACTCCGGCGAGCCCCAAGAGGAAGTCATCATCCGTACCTGACATCGTCTGCGTCCCTTCTTCCCTGGGCACCTGTGAAGCGGGCAATCCATGCGGTCGCAGGATTTCGTGCCAGATCGGCGAGGCTTCCTCGCTGCGTGATGCGCCCTGCCTCAAGGACGATCACCTCGTCAGCGAGCACCTCGACGTCTTCACGGTCATGTGTGACGAGGATCGTCGGACCGGCGAACTGGCGGAGACGCAGACCGAGGTCGGCACGCACTTCATCCCGGAACTCCACGTCCAGCGCCGCGAGCGGCTCGTCGAGGAGCAGTGCCTTCGGCTCGGATGCGAGGGCACGGGCTAGCGCTACACGCTGAGCTTGCCCGCCGGAGAGTGCACTGGGGTATCTCTCTGCCAGGTCCGCCATTCCGAAGCGAGACAGCCAGGGGTCTGCGCTGCGCCGGGCGGCGGACCAACGCCCACCGCGGACTTTGGCTGAGAAGGCGACGTTCTCGCGCACCGTGAGGTGAGGGAAGAGGAGCAGGTCTTGGAACATGACGCCGATCCTTCGCTGGTCAGCAGGAAGACCGGCCAGATCCTTGTCCCCCAGTCGAATCGTGCCGTGGGACTCGGTGAAGCCTGCGATCGCCGCGATGGCGCTGGACTTTCCGGCACCGTTCGGTCCGACGACGGCGAGCACACTTCCGGGATCCGCTTTCAGCTCCACGACTACGTCGAAGGCGGGGCGTGGGATACGTGCGGAGACGGTGAGCTCGAAGGTCATGCGGTGCCTGGCAGCCATCGGTCGCGGAGTGCGAGGAGCACACCCAGTGATACCGCGAGCAGGACGAGTGCGAGGGCGATCGCGGTGTCGGGGTCCGAGTTCATCGCGAGGTACGACGCGATCGGGAGTGTGCGCGTCACGCCGGGGAAGGAGCCGGCGAACGTGATAGTCGCGCCGAACTCGCCGAGCGCGCGGGCGAAGCACAGCACGGCGCCCGCGGCGATTCCAGGCGCGGTCAGCGGAACCGTCACGAGGCGGAAGATCTGCCACGGGCTGGCGCCCAGGGAGGCGGCGGCTAGTTCGCTGCGGCGGTCCGCTGATCGCAGCGCGCCTTCGACGGCGAAGACGAGGAAGGGCATCGCGACGAAGGTTTGCGCGAGCACAACGGCACCGGTGGTGAAAGGAATAGTGATGCCGACCTGCGTGAGCCATTGCCCGAGGATGCCTCGCCGTCCCAGCAGGAGAAGCAACGCAATGCCGCCGACAACGGGAGGCAGTACCAGCGGGATAGTGATCGCCGCCCGCAAGAGGCGGCGCGGCAGGACCTTCCAGTGAACGGAATGGCTCAGCAGGACGGCTAGCGGGATACCGAGGATGAGACTCAGGCCGGTAGATAACGTCGCTGTGAGTAACGAGAGCCCGAGCGCCTGCAGTACCTCTTGCCGAACGAAGAGTTCGCCCAGCTGGCCCCATGGTGCACGCAGGATGAGTCCGAGCAGCGGGAGAACGAGCAGCGCGAGACCGATCACCCCGAGGGCGAGGATGACCGGCTGCCGGCGTTCACGGGGCCGCGAAGCCTGCATGCTCGAAGACCTGACGTGCCTCATCGGAGCGGAGGTAGTCGATGAACGCCTGTCCTGCGTCGGGGTTCGGTGCCTCGGCAAGAAGGGCGACCGGATAGTTGTTGATCACCTGCTGCGCCTCAGGCACATCGATGCCTTCCACCGCGCTCCCTGCTGCGACGACGTCGGTCACGTAGACCAGTGCGGCGTCGGCCTCACCCAGAGAGACTTTCGTCAGTGCGGCACGCACGTCCTCCTCAAGTGTGTCCGGTTGGGCCTGAACACCAGCAAGGTCGAGCAGGGACTGCGCTGCGGCTCCACACGGCACCGCGGTGTCGCACAATGCGATTGTCAGCTCAGGCCGTGCGAAGTCGGCGAGACCGGTGATCCCTGCAGGGTTCCCGGCGGGAACCGCGATCTGCAGCGTGTTCGTGACGAGCACTTCCGGATCGGCGGCCAGGCCTGCGTCGACAACAGACTGCATCGTCGCCTCATTCGCTGAGAAGAACACGTCCACCGGGGCACCGGAGACGATCTGCTCGGCGAGCGCCGACGATCCGCCATAGCTGGCGACCACGTCGACATCTGCGTTCGCGTCCTCGAACCTCTCGGCGAGGACGTCGATCACGTCGGTCAAGGAGGCTGCGGCCAACACTGTCACCGTTCCGGAGGTCATGTCGTCCTTGCTTGCCCCGACATCCGATTCGTCGCTTCCCGTGCCGGGCGATGAGCATCCAGCGAGCAGAAGGAGCGCTGCGGCTGCCGCAAGGAGGGAGGGGGCACGCACGACAGGAACTCCTCTGAAAGACGGTCGGTCAGGCGAACGAAGTTGCCGACCTGTCTCAAGCCTCCCGTAGCCGAGGTCGTGAGAATGGCCTGCGACTGCTGGGCTTTGTCTGCTCTCTGCTGTCTCGCCGCTTCCGACCTCACCCGCTGGGACCGGCTCCCTAGCCTGAAGGCATGCCGGTCAATCCGCTCTCTCCGACCTTTCAGAGGCAGCGCGTCCTCACGGGCTTCGGCGTTCCCGCTCAGGAGCGTCTTTCGAGAGCGCATGTGCTCGTGATCGGCGCGGGTGGGCTGGCCAGCACCCTGTTGCCGGTCCTTGCTGCCGCAGGCGTCGGCAGCCTCACGATCGTCGATGACGACACTGTCGCCGAATCGAACCTGCACCGGCAGACGATGCACACGCCCGGCGACATCGGTCGCAGCAAAGCGGTCTCAGCCACCATAAGGCTCGCGTCGCTCGCTCCTGATGCTGAGCTCCGCGCCGTCGAGGGGCGTTTCGACGCCGTGACAGCCGAGGGTCTGCTGCACGGTGTGGACGTGCTCGTCGATGCCAGCGACAACCCGGCAACAGTGATGCTGGCAGACCGTGTTGCTGCCGAACGCGGCATTCCGCTCGTGTGGGGGTCAGCACTGGGGTACGCCGGCCAAGCAGGCGTGGCATGGGATGCCAGAGGCACCGACTACCGCGACTTGTTCCCGCATGGTCCGGACTCCAGTGCGGACACCTGCGACATGATCGGCGTGCTGCCGAGCGTATGCGCCGTCATCGGGGCGTTCATGGCGACCGAGGCACTCAAGCTCCTCACCGGCATCGGAGAGCCGTTGATCGGCCGGGTCGCCGCGTACGACGCACGCACCGGCCGCACCCGCGAGATCGCCTACCGGCGCGACGAGTCCGCCCGTGCCGCAGCGCAGAACATCGAGACCACTCCGCTGTCATCCGACGATCAGAACGCCGTCTCGCCCGAGGAACTGCGCGACCTGCTCACAGCTTCCTTCCCGCCGCTGCTGATCGACGTACGCGAACCGTGGGAGGCCGACATCGCAGCGATCCCGGGAAACGTGCTGATCCCCTTGACCGAACTCCCTCGCCGGGCACCAGAACTCGACACCGGTCACCCCATCGTGCTGTACTGCCACCGCGGCACACGCTCACGCCAAGCGCTCGATCAGCTCCTCCAACTCGGATTCTCCGATGTGCGGCACCTCACCGGAGGCATCGATGCCTGGGCTGTCCGCATCGACCCCACGGCGAGCAGGTACTGACATGCCCCGCACATCGGTCGCTGAGCACACGGCCCGAGTCCGCACCCTCCTGAACGCCGTGAGCCAGCGCCCCGTCGAGCAGGTCGCCCTGTCTGACGCGCTAGATCGGGTGCTTGCCCACCCCATACGGACTCCGATAGATCTGCCCCCGTTCCGGAACTCACAGATGGACGGCTTCGCCGTCCGTACGGTTGACCTCGCGCGGACGCCAAGCAGTCTGCCGCTGCGCGGTGCGATCCCCGCTGCTCCTGGCACACCTGGGCCGCTTCGCCCTGGCCATACCGTCCGGGTCATGACCGGTGCGCCGATCCCCGACGACGCCGATGCGGTCGTCCCTGTCGAACACGCCACCGTCCAGGGAACGACAGTGACGTTCACGCGGAAGCCGGACGTCGGAGAGTTCGTGCGTGAAGCCGGCTCTGACCTCGCGGTCGGTGAGCCTCTGTTGTCTGATGGATTCCGGCTCGCTCCTCGCCACCTGGCGGCGCTCGCAGCTGCGGGAGTGGCGTCCGTCCCCGTTCGCTCACAGGTACGTGTCGCAGTGATCTCGACCGGAAGCGAGCTGGCCGCTCCCGGTGAGCTTCTGGCTCCCGGCCAGATCTACGACGCCAACGGCCCCGCACTCGCCGCAGCGGTACGAACCGCCGACGCCCTCTTGGTCGATGAGCATCGTGTCGTCGATGACACGGCCGCGTTCGCGCGCGCTCTCGACGCGTCGTGTGCGGCGGGAGCCGAGATCTTGCTCACCAGCGGGGGCATCTCGGCAGGCAACTACGAAGTCGTGAGGGAGCTTCTGGAGCCGCTCGGGGCGCACGTCGATACTCTCGCGATGCAGCCGGGCGGCCCCCAAGCCACTGCCATCTACAAAGGCGTTCCCATGGTGTGCTTCCCAGGCAATCCCGTGTCCGCGCAGCTGTCGTTCATGCTCTTCATCGAGCCGGTCCTCCGTGAGGCAGCAGGACTGCACGCGCGACAGCCCGAGCCGCGGACCCTGGCCGAGCCCCTCACCTCTGTCGCCGGGAAACGGCAGTTCCGCCGTGGTGTGGGGTTGCCTGGAGGCCGGGTGGCACCGGTTGGCGGCCCTTCCTCGCACCTTGTCGCCGCCATGGCGGCATCCGACATGCTCATCGATGTCCCGATCGATGCCGTCACCCTCGACATCGGGACACGCGTGGAGACCTGGAATCTATGAACGAACTGCCGCACCTCGACGATCACGGCCGATCGCGGATGATCGACATCGGCGGGAAGGCGATCACTCGGCGCACGGCGATCGCGACCGGCCGCCTCGACACGACACCGGCGGTGCTGGAACTGCTCGCCGCCAACCAGCTGCGCAAAGCAGACGCGCTCCCGACAGCGCGGGTCGCGGGCATCCAGGGCGCCAAGCGCACCAGCGAACTTGTACCCCTCGCGCACACATTGCCCCTGGAGTCCGTCACCGTGGACTTCGAGCTCAGCACCTCATCGGTGGAGATCCGGGCCACGGTCGCAGCGACGGCGAAGACTGGGGCCGAGATGGAAGCCCTCACCGCCGTCGCCATCGCCGGTCTCGCTCTGCACGACATGATCAAGTCCGTCGATCCGGCCGCCGTGCTCGGAGACATCCACCTCATCGAGAAGACCGGAGGAAAGCGCGGGCACTGGGTTGCAGGCGCATCCGTGCCCGCAGACCACGGACAGGCGGTCGTGATCGTCTCCTCAACGAGCACCGCGGCCGGTACGCGCGAGGATCTCACCGGTCCGGCAATCGCAGGCTGGCTTCGCGACCACGGGTATCAGCCAGACGAGCCCGTCGTTGTCGCTGACGCGGATATCTATCAGGCGCTCACGGATGCTCTCACCAGCGAGCCGGTATTGATCGTCACGACCGGCGGCACCGGGGTGCATCCCGAGGACCGCACCCCCGAGGCGACGAGCGCGGTGATCGAGAGAGCACTTCCCGGCATCGCCGAGGCCATCCGTGCAGCGGGCCGCGCGGCGACGCCGACAGCCTCGCTCAGCAGGGCGCTTGCAGGGATCGCCGGACGCACGATCGTCATCAACCTGCCTGGATCGCCACGCGGCGTGGAAGACGGCCTCATCGCACTGGAGCCGCTCTTGCCACACCTGCACGACCAGCTGGCCGGCGGCGGACATGCCTGACCCGATCGGTTTCGTCACCGCTGCTCCGCTGGACAAGACGCAGCTGGAAACACGGATACGCAGTAGGAAGAACGGGGCGGTGGTCACCTTCGAAGGCATCGTGCGCGACCATGATCACGGAGAGGACGTCGGCTCTCTCGACTACGAGGCGCACCCCGACGCGGAACGAATCCTCATCGACGTGTGCACGAGGATCGCTCAAACCACGGACTGCGATGTCGTCGCCGCTCACCGCATCGGTCACCTCGAGATCGGCGACGTCGCACTGGTCACGGTCGTCGCCGCCCCGCACCGGGCAGAGGCGTTCGCCGTCTGCGGGAACCTCGTCGACGCGATCAAGGCAGAGGTTCCGATCTGGAAGCACCAGCACTTCACCGACGGCAGATCGGAGTGGGTGGGGTTGTAGATACACCGCACGACCTAGCGAACCCGCCGGGTGAACGATGGTGCAATCACCGAGGAAAGAGGCGCCAGATGACTGGCATTGAGACTGAAGCACACAACTTTCATGGCAACCGACTTCCCCCGTCAGAAGCCGCCCGCGTCGCACCCACCGATGCGGCCGCTCGGACCGTTCTTGCGAGCCTCTGATGTCGTTGCTGCGTGGTGGTGATGCGTTCCCCGCCCTCGAGCTGGTCGAGGTGGAAGGCACACGCCGAACGATCCCGGCCGTATTCGCCGGGCAGTACGGCGTGGTTCTCTTCTCTCGCGGGGCAGGCTGCCGGCCTTGCGTGGAGCAGCTGCGTGCGTTCCAGCGCGGCCTACGACGCTTGTCCGCCGCGGGTATCGCTGTCGTCGCGGTGACTGCGGACGAGGAGCCGATAACCGCGGAGCTCGTGGCGCGCTATGGGCTGACTTTTCCGATCGGACACAGCACCGATGTGGGGCAGATCGCGGCCGCGACCGGAGCGTTCGTCACCGTGGACCCGCCGCAGTTGCAGACGACCGGATTCGTGCTGGATCCCGATGGGACGGTCGTGATCAGCGTGTACTCCTGCGGAACGTTGGGACAACTCGTTCCCGACGATGTCCTCGAACTCATCCGGGAGTTGCCTCAGCATGCGGATGCGAATCGGAAGCGGGCAGACCGATGAAAACCATCGATGCCATCTCGAGAGCGCGGATGCAGACCGCTGCGAGAGCAGTCGGCAAGGATGTGCGCAACCAGAACAGGATGCAGACACATCCTCTCTTGATCGTTCCGCCGGAGAAGCGACGTTGACCTCGTCTCCGAACGCCTCAGGTGCCACTGGGACAGCCGTCTGGGAGGAGCTCGCTCAGGAGGTCCTCAGCAGAAACCCACGCGGCCGGATACTCGTCGCCATCGACGGCGTGGACGCTGCAGCCCGCATGCACTTCGCCGACGCCCTGGCGGCAGCGCTGCGTGCAGTGGGACGTCACGCGACTCGTCTCAGCGCGGCCCCGTTCACGGACGATGACGCCGTCCGAACCATACTGCGCATGTTCCGCCACAACGGACCTGAGAGCGAGCTCGCTGCCGCGCCTGAGGACAGGATGCTGATTGTCGACGGTTGGTCACTGCTGCGCTCTAGCCTGCGCTCGGCGTGGCACTTCACCGTCTTCCTCGACGGCGGTGAGCCGGCGCACCCAGACACCCATGAACGGCATCTCCGCTACATGCGCGAGGACATTCCACGCGAATCATCCGATGCCGTGTACGAGGTGAGCGACAGCATGCATCCCCAACGCTTGTACTTCGATTCCTGCTGAGACAAGGATCTGGGCAGCACCGCGGTCGTCTCACGTAAGAGGATGGCAGCGCAGGAGACGAATGCAGTTCACGACACGTGGACCCCCGCGGTGGATCGGACCTCAGCCGCTTGTGGTTTGGCTCAGCCGCCGGAGAACGGGGGCAGCACGTCCACCTGCGCGGAGACCGGTCGCGCGGGATCGCGTGAGGCGATGCCGTCGACGAGGAATGTCCCCTTTGCGATCACCGGCTCGAGTGCCGGGTGAGCTGTGAGGAGCGCGTCCTTCGCCTCTCCGAGGGTCGTCGCCTCGACGTGCTCTTCTTCGCAGCCAGCCGCTTCAGCGGCGGCTGCGAAGTATCGGACGAGTATGCGTGACATCGTCAGCCTCCGATCGCTCCCATGGAACGGGCCGGTCGACGAAAGCTCTTCTCTTCCATCCCGTGCCCAGCCTGTTTGTCCCACATCGTCGCCCGCCAGGCGTCGGCGATAGCGGCATCGTCTGCTCCACTTCGCAGCATCGTGCGCAGGTCTGTCTCGTCGTCTCCGAACAGACAGGAATGTACCGAGCCTTCGGCTGTCAGCCTGGTTCGGTCGCACGCGTCGCAGAAGCTGCGTGTGACGGACCCGATGATGCCGACGGTGGCCGGGCCTCCGTCGACGAGCCACTCCTCTGCGGGAGCGGACGGGTCTTCACGCCCGGCCGGGGTCAGCCGGTATCGGCGTCCGAGCACAGACAGAAGTTCTTCGGCGGAGACGAGGTGGTCTCTGCGCCATGTCTGATCTGCATCCAGCGGCATCTGTTCGATGAACCGCAACCGCACGCCGTTGGCAAGCGCCCACGCCAGCAGGTCGGGCGCATCCGCGAGGGTCTCGCGCAGCGCCACCGCGTTGATCTTGATCGGGCTGAGCCCTGCGTGCTGTGCCGCCTCGATCCCCCTGAGCACGGCAGGCAGGCGATCGCGTCGGGTGACAGCGGCGAAATGCTCGCGGTCGATCGTGTCCAGCGACACGTTGATCCGCGTCAGTCCAGCCTCCACAAGCTGCGGCGCCTTGCGGTCGAGGCCGATCCCATTGGTCGTCATCGACACCGGCAGGCCGGGCACGGCTGTCGTCGTCTGGCGCACGATCTCGACCAGATCAGGTCGCGTAAGCGGCTCGCCGCCGGTAAAGCGCACCTCACGGACTCCGAGATCGTGGACGGCTATGGTGACCAGACGCGCGATCTCTTCCGGAGTCAGCAACTCCCCGCGAGGGACGATGGGCAGGCCTTCCGCCGGCATGCAGTATGTGCAACGCAGTGAGCAGGCGCTTGTGATCGATACGCGCAGGTCTCGCGCGATGCGCCCGAACCTGTCCACGAGAAACGGTGTCTCGGGTCGGCCGACCGTCGAGCGCGCGCGATGGCGAACGGTCGGCATGCCGAGCGCAGCAGGGCACATGGTCACAGACTTCTTCTCGATGCTTGCGGGGGGGGCGAGGTCGCCCGGTGGGGCGTCCTGTTCCACAGTGTGGTCGGCACAGTGGCCCGTTTTCACGCCGGGGACTCATCACCTGCAGTCATGGGCAAGTTCCGCGCAGGACCAGGCGATCAGCGAGAGAGCTCCCGCAATATCGTCGGTGGTGTACAGCCAGAGAAGACGGAAGGGGCGATGTATGTCGTTCACTACTCGCGGATTCGCGGGACGCCGGCGTGGACCCGATGATCAGCTCCCTCCGGGACAGACGCTGTTCGACAACTGGCCGGTGCTCACCGCCGGTCCCACCCCCTATGTCGATACCGAGACGTGGGATTTCGCCATCCTCGATGAAACCGGTACCGAGCATCACTGGAACTGGGAGCAGTTCCTGGCGCTCGGTGCCGAGGACATCACGGTCGACATCCACTGCGTCACGCACTGGTCCAAGCTCGACATGGCCTGGCGCGGGGTGAGCCTGGACAAGCTGTTCGAGAACGTCGAGACATCCCATGACTACGTCATGGCGCACTCCTACGGCGGCTACACCACGAATGTGCCGCTTGAGGATCTCCTGGATGGCAAGGCCTGGATCGCGACCGAGGCCGAAGGCGCACCGCTCGACGCAGAACACGGCGGGCCGGCACGTCTCCTGATCCCGCATCTGTACTTCTGGAAGAGCGCGAAGTGGGTCCGGGCATTGACGATGATGCCGACGAACGACCCTGGGTTCTGGGAGCAGAGCGGCTATCACATCTACGGTGATCCGTGGAAGGAAGAACGCTACTGGTGATGGAGCAGACCCGGCTCGCTCCGCTTCGCCCCCGCGTGAGGCCGTCGTGGTTCGTCGCCACGGTTTCGGAGGTGCGTCCAGAGACGCCGACTGCGGTTCGGCTGGTGCTCGATGTCCCGGGGTGGCCGGGGAGCGAGGCGGGCAGCCATCTCGATCTGCGACTGACCGCTCCGGACGGCTACCAGGCGACACGTTCGTATTCGATCGCATCCTCCGAGACGGGCGGAACGATCGTCCTTGCGGTCGATGAGCTGCCCGATGGCGAGGTGTCTCCGTTCCTCGTCCGTGAACTGCGCGTCGGTGACCAGCTCGAGGTCCACGGACCGCTGGGATCGTTCTTCCTCTGGCGCCCGGGACAGAGCCAGCGCCCCGTGCAGCTCATCGCCGGCGGGTCAGGTGTCGTGCCCCTCTACGCGATGGCGGCGTCTCATGCGGCCGCATCCGATCCCGTTCCGTTCCGGCTGCTGTACTCGGTGCGCACCCCGGAGGACGTCTACTTCCACCAGGAGTTCCTCGAGCTGTCGGACGGGTCGTTCGCGATCGACCTCGTGTACACGCGACGAGCGCCAGCTGGGTGGCAAGATCCGGTCGGACGGCTCACAGAGTCGACTATCGCGGCGCGGACGCTCCCTCCGGAAGACCGCCCACGCATTTTCGTGTGCGGTTCGACAGGCTTCGTCGAAGCCGTCGCGCCGTGGCTCGTGAAGCTCGGCCATGCGCCGCAAGACATCCTCACCGAACGATTCGGAGGCCTATGATGACCAGCCACCTCGACGGGAACATCCTCGCCGGGACTCTCGCGGATTTTCTCGTGCCCGATGCAACGATGATCGAAGGACGGTGCGGAGGCTGCGGGCGCGTCGCGCCCCTTGGCGAGGCAATCGTGTATCCGGACGCCCCGGGGCTGGTCGTACGCTGCAAGACGTGCAGCCACGTGCTGGCGACGATCATCGACGCCGGTGAACGCCTCTTCCTCAGCTTCGCGGGGATGACCGCGTTCGCGATGAGGCGGGATCAGGCTGAGGAGTCGGTCTCAGTCGCGTAGGCCCTGAGCTGTGCGATAGCCATGTCGAGAGCGGCACGCATCGGATAAACATCTCGACTCGCCTTCGCCAGAAGATAACCTCCCTGCAGTGCCGATAGCAGCCCAATGGCAAGCGCTCGCGAGTCCGCATCGCTGCGCAACACGCTGCGTGTCTTCAGCCTCTCCACGGCATCGATCAGCATCTCCAGCCAATCATCGAAGTGGGCAGCGATCGCCCGGCGGGCATCCTCATTGTGGTCTGCGATCTCGTTCGCCAGAGACCCGAGCGGGCACCCGTACGCGCCGTCGCGTAGCGCGTTGCGTTCGACGAGTTCATCCCGCCACAGCTCGAACCCGCGTAGGGATTCCACGCGTCGAAGGCGCCGGCGCTGCTGCGTCAGGACGTCCTCCGCCCGGGTCTCGATGACTTCCTTCACGAGTGCGTCCTTGTCGGCGAAGTGCTGATAAACCTGAGACTTCGATGTCGCGCTGGCGGCTCGGACGTCGGCGAGGGTCGTCGCCGCAACGCCTCGCTCATACATCAACTGGTTCGCTGCGTCGACGATACGCGCCCTCGTTGCCGCCCCTTTCGGCGTCAACCGGCGCGCACTCGTTCCGTCGGCAGTCACGCCTCCAGGGTAGTCTCCTCCGTCCGCAGGACTCGAAGTCGTCCGTCACGCGATGCCAGCCCGGCCGGCCCAGTGAAGTCCAGCGGAGCGGGACGCTCGCATCTCACACCTTCACAATAATGGACCTCGGAGTCCTTATCCAAGTCGATCCGAAACACCTATGGCGATCCAAGCGTCCTGCTTTTCAGACCTGCGACACCTCTCGTCAATCGACGTCCCGTGTCGGCGGCGCTCGAAAACTGGACAGTTGCGGCGCTTGAAAAGTGAACACTCGACGATTGGAGTGTGATCACTTTGGAGGACTGGGCACTGATTCGCCGGCTTGCCGGGGAGGGTGTGGCGAAGGCGCAGATCGCGACGAGGTTGGGGATCTCGCGGACGACGGTGTATGCCGCGTTGGCGTCGGATTCCCCGCCGAAGTATGAGCGGACGGCGGCGGTGACGTCGTTCACGCCGTTCGAAGCGCGGGTGAAGGAACTGCTGCGGGAGACGCCCGAGATGCCGGCGACGGTGCTGGCCGAGCGGGTGGGCTGGACGGGCTCGATCCGCTGGTTCCGGGACAACGTGAAACGGTTGCGGCCCGAGCAGCGGCGCATCGATCCCGCGGACCGGTTGATCTGGGAACCGGGCGATGCGGCGCAGTGTGATCTCTGGTTCCCGCCGAGGAAGATCCCGCTCGAGGACGGGACAGTGAAGCTGTTGCCGGTGCTGGTGATCACGCCCGCGCACTCCAGGTTCACCGTCGGGCGGATGATCCCGACCCGCAAGACGGAGGATCTGCTGCTGGGGTCCTGGGAGCTGTTGCAG
Organism: Microbacterium tenebrionis; assembly: GCF_903645325.1. Lineage (GTDB taxonomy): Bacteria > Actinomycetota > Actinomycetes > Actinomycetales > Microbacteriaceae > Microbacterium > Microbacterium tenebrionis. Next base: position 99,095 of record NZ_CAHJXQ010000006.1, on the reverse strand, counting down.
CAGATCGGCGCAGTCCCGCGGAGGTTCATCTGGGACAACGAGCCCGGGATCGGGCGCGGACCACGGCGGGCGGAAGGTGTTGCGTCGTTCATGGGAACGTTGGCGGCGAAGCTGGTGCTGTTGCCTCCCCGGGATCCGGAGTCCAAGGGGATCGTCGAGCGGCGCAATGGCTGGTTCGAGACCTCGTTCATGCCGGGCCGCTCGTTCGCCTCTCCGGGAGACTTCAACGAGCAGTTCACCGACTGGTTGCAGATCGCCAACGCGCGCACGGTCCGCACCTTGAAGGCGTCGCCGGAGCAGCGCATCAACGCGGACCGGGCTGCGATGCTGCCGCTGCCGCCGGTCCCGTTGCACCTGGGCTGGCGGAACAGGGTCCGGTTGGGGCGGGACTACTACGTCCGCGTCGACACGAACGACTACTCCGTCGACCCCCGCGCGGTGGGCCGGCTGGTCGATGTCGCAGCTGATCTGGACCGGGTCAGGGTCAGGGCCGATGGCCGCCTGGTCGCCGAGCACACGCGGGTTTGGGCGCGCGGGATGACGATCACCGACCCGGCTCACTTAGAGACCGCGAAGGTGCTGCGAGAGCAGTTCCGCGCCCCGCGCTCGGTCGCCGCGGGTGATGATCTCGTCCGTGATCTTGCCGACTATGACCGAGCCTTCGGCATCGGAGGCGGGTTCTGATGGCGACCACCCAGACCGAGACGGTCAAGCAGCTCACCTATCTTGCCGGCTCACTGAAGGCGCCGCGCATCCTCGAAGCCGCAGGCCGGCTCGCGGAGCAGGCGAGGGCCGCGGGCTGGTCTTTTGAGGATTACCTCGCCGCGGTGCTCGAACGCGAAGTGAGCGCCCGCAACGCTTCCGGCGCCCGCCTGCGGATCCGCGCGGCCGGGTTTCCCGCGGTCAAGACCATCGAGGACTTCGACTGGGACCAGCAGTCCGCCGTCCGACAGCAGGTCGCGAGCCTGGCCTCAGGGGCGTTCCTCCTCGAGGCCCGCAACGTGGTTCTTCTCGGGCCTCCCGGCACCGGGAAGACGCATTTGGCCACCGCGTTGGGCGTCATCGCCGCCCATCAAGGCCAGCGGGTTCTGTTCGCCACCGCCACCGAATGGGTCACCCGCCTGTCCGACGCCCACCGGCAAGGCCGCCTGCCGCAGGAACTGGCCCGGCTGCGCCGTTACGGGCTGATCATCGTCGACGAGGTCGGCTACCTCCCGTTCGAGCAGGACTCCGCGAACCTGTTCTTCCAGCTCGTGTCATCCCGCTACGAGCACGCCTCGCTCGTGCTCACCTCGAACCTGCCGTTCTCCGGCTGGGGCACAGTGTTCGGCGACCAAGTCGTCGCCGCCGCGATGATCGACCGCATCGTTCACCACGCCGAGGTAATCACCCTCAAAGGCGCCAGCTACCGGCTCCGAGGCCGCGGCATCGACAGCCTCCCCAGCACCCGCACCGACATCACCGACCCAGCTGACTAAACTGCCAGCAACCGTTCACAATTCGAACGCCGAAACCGTTCAGTTTTCGAGCGCCGCCGACATCCCGCTCATACTTTGGTCTGGCGAGTCCTTTTCTGTCGTCGTAGGCTAGTGGTCATGATGTGCGGGAAGCCACGCGGCTCACGGATCTTCCGTGTGCGCGAGAAAGTCCGAGCCGAGGGCTCGGTGCGGCTGCCCACGCGCGCCCGTCGAGAACGTTGCGCGCTCCGCAGGAGAGGGGCGTTCGGTGGACCTGCCGGTCAAGCTCGGTGACGCGCAAGAGTTTCTGATGCTCGTTCCCTCGCCTCTTGCGGAGCGGGTGGCTGAGGACGAGCGCCTGGTCGTGGCGGCCTATCGGTTTCGTAGGGGCCTGGGCATCCGGGCTCGACGGGCGTTGGCCTCGCGTATCGAGCATGAGGTGACCGCCGCGCTGCACATCGTTCGGCCCGGAACGGTGGTGGTGGCGTTCGACGGTGCCGGCACGATGTCTCGGGCCCGAGTACACAGGTTGGCGACGGGCGTAGTCGGTGAGGTGAGCAGGAGCGCCACCAATCTCGTCGGCGCGGACACGACCGTGATTGGAGTCGTGGTGATGTCGCCGACCGAGCGAGATCTCGCCGCCGCGTGCGTGCGGCATGTCGCGGAGCAGCCACCGCACCGGGGCGACGGGCTCGTCTTTCACGCCAGCGACCTCCGCCGGGCGAACATCTATGAGCTGATCGAGGAAGCAGTCCTGTGACGACGGTCAGCTCTCCCCGTGGTCGCAGCGAGGACTACCTGTTAGTCATCTACCAGCGTCGGAACGCCTCGGTCCTGTCGTTGCAGGGGCGGGACACCGAGCTGACCCCCGGGAGCATCGTCGTTGTCCCCCGCTCGACGGTGGAGAGCGCGATGCCCACCGAGGATGCCGATCGCATGATTGTCGAGGTGCCGTTGGGTGTGGTGGGGTTGACGGCGGATCAGGTCGCTGAGGTCTCGGGTGTGGACCTGCAGGAGCGGACCTCGCTGGCGGCGCTGCTGCGGTCCGTGCTCGGGGGCGTGATGGACTCCAAACTCAGCCTTCGCGACGAGGTGGACGTGTTCGCGCCCGTCGCCGACCTGCTGAAAGTCACCCTGCTCAGCGCCCTCACTCCCGACCGCGCCACGACCCGGTATCCGCTGGCCGAGCAGATCGTCACCTACGTGCTCGACAACCTCACCGACCCCGGTCTCGGAGCCGCCCGGATCGCGAAGGACCTGCACGTGTCCGAGCGTCTGCTCTACGCAGAGATGTCCCGCGCGGACATCAGGCTCGCGCAGCTGATCCAGTCCCAGCGCCTGCGTCGCGTCCGCGACGCCCTGACCGCACCGGCCACCATCGACGTCCCCATCGGCATCCTCGCCCAACAGCACGGATTCGTCTCCGCCAGCCACTTCAGCCGCATCTTCCGCGAAGAATTCGGCACCACCCCCCGCCAATGGCGCAACAACACCACACCACCGGGACCGTGAGGTCACCGCTCGCGCGTCAAGCCTTCGTTGCGACCTTCCCGCGCGATCAGGTCACGGGACGCGCTGTCGTCGGCACGGACCTGATGGGCGGTCTCAAGCACTTCGTCGATGTCGCTGTCGGGGATGACGACGGCTCCCGATGAGTCGCAGAAGATGTACTGGCCCGGATAGATGCCCACTCCTTCGATGACGACGGGAATATTTGCCTGAAACGGCGTGACCACTGCTCCACCCCAGGCGACGGCCTCTCCCGAGCACCATGCGGCGAACGGTTCCGCGGCCAGTTCGTCGAAGTCGCGAAGGCGTCCGTCAGTTAGGACGCCGGCGAGGCCGACGTTGGTCGCACGGGAGAGCTTCGTTCCACCGGCGAGAGACGTCGAGCTGTGGCCGTTGCTGGCCATCACGAGGACCGTGTTGCCGGGATTGGCTGGTGATCCGTCGACGGCCTGGTGGAACAGCCGTCCGAAGGTGTATTCCTCCGGGTCAAGTATGGCGTGGCAGGTCGGGAAGAAGGAGATCGTCGCGACGCGCCCGAACAGGATGCGTTCGGGTGCCGGGCTGACGAGCCCGGTGATATGGGCGCGGTGACGGTGCTTCCGGCCGAGCGCATCGGTCAGGTCTGCGCATGTGAGGACTGCGGCTGACGCTGCGCGACGTCGCTCCACCGCGTTGTCTTCATCTTCGTTCACGGTCGTTCCGCATCATTCCTCCGTCACTGATGACGCGGGGGCGTGCCACCGGCTCAGCGGTGGCACGCCCCCACGTGGACATGGTCAGACGGAAGCCTCGGTCGCCTGGATGCGGCGGGGCAGGACCCAGCCGGCACGAGGGTAGTGGCAGTTGTAGCCGTTCGGATACCGCTGGAGGTAGTCCTGGTGCTCAGGCTCGGCCTCCCAGAACGGGCCGGCGGGCTCGATCGTGGTGACAGCCGATCCTGGCCACAGACCGGAGGCATCGACGTCGGCGATCGTCTCCTTGGCGACCTGCTCCTGCTCGGGGGTGAGCGGGAAGATCGCCGACCGGTAGCTGGTGCCGATGTCGTTGCCCTGACGGTTCAGGGTCGACGGGTCGTGGATCTGGAAGAAGAACGCCAGGATGTCCCGGTACGTCGTCTTCGATGGGTCGAAGACGATCTCCACGGCCTCGGCGTGGCCGGGGTGGTTGCGGTAGGTGGCGTGATCGTTCTGCCCGCCGGTGTATCCGGCGCGGGTGCTGATCACGCCCGGCTGCTTGCGGATGAGCTCGTCCACGCCCCAGAAGCAGCCGCCGGCCAGGACGGCCGTCTCGGTGCCGGGTGTGCGGGTGACCTCTCCGGTGTCGTGAATTCCACTGGTCATGATGCGTGCTCCTTCGTGGTCGTGGTGGTGGTCTCGAACAGTGAGCGGAACTCTCCATACCCCTCGGCCTCCAGGTCGGAGACGGGGATGAACCGCAGCGCGGCGGAGTTCATGCAGTAGCGCAGGCCGCCGGCGTTCGCGGGGCCGTCGTCGAAGACGTGCCCGAGGTGGCTGTCCGCCCCGGTAGAGCGGACCTCGGTGCGGGGCATCCAGAGGGATCGGTCCGTCTTCGTGTGAACGGCGTCAGCGACGACCGGCTTGGTGAAGCTGGGCCATCCGGTTCCGCTGTCGTACTTGTCGGTGGATGAGAACAGCGGCTGTCCGGAGACGACGTCCACGTACAGGCCGTCCTCGTGGTTGTCCCAGTACTCGTTGCGGAAGGCCGGCTCGGTGCCGTCCTTCTGGGTGACGCGGTACTGCTGGTCGTTGAGGCGGCTCAGGGCCTCAGAAGTCTTGCTGTAGTCGTGCGACACGATGTCCTCCTTGTTCGGCGCCGCTGGCTGCGGCGTCACTGTTGATAACGCCGGGGTGACGCGGTTTGGTCCCGTGAGCCTGGGAGTGGGCTGTGACTTCAAGAATCCTCCTGTTGTTGTTCCGGGCTATGAGGTATGGCCTTCGGTGAAGCCCCATGTCGTACCTGACTGGCTGTCGTTGAGCACGATCCCGGCGGCGTCGAGTTCGTCACGGATACGGTCTGCAGTGCGGAAGTCTCCGGCCGCACGTGCCTGGGCTCGCTGGTCGAGCGCCTGTGCGATCAGGGCCTCCAGTGCGCGCTCGGCGCGCGGGGGTGTGGCCGTTGATTCGTCCCACGGGCTGTCGCGCGGGTTGATGCCGAGGACGTCAGTCATGGCGAGCACCGCATCCAGCGTGTCGGCACCGGTCCGCGCGTCGTGCTGGGCGAGGGCGGTGTTGCCCCGCCTGACTTCGTCATGGAGGACCGCGAGTGCCATGGGGATGTTGAGGTCGTCATCCAAGGCGTTTCGGAATGCGACCGGCAGCATGTCCGCGTCCGCCGCGCGCCTCGAGTGGTTGGCGCTCCGGGTGATGAAGTCTTCGATCCTGCGCATCGCCGCCGCGGCGGATCGCAGGGCGGAGTCGGTCAGTTCCAGGTTCGACCGATAGTGGGCCGATCCGAGGTAGTAGCGCAGGTCGAGAGGACGCATGTGCTGCAGTAGCTCGTCGAGGGGTGTCGCGTTGCCGAGGGATTTGCTGATCTTGTCGCCGCCGGACGTGACCCAGCCGTTGTGCATCCAGTAGCGCGCGAATCCGTATCCGGCGGCACGGGACTGCGCCTGTTCGTTCTCATGATGAGGAAAGCGCAGGTCGAGCCCGCCACCGTGGATGTCGAAGCTCTCTCCCAGGTAGCGGAGAATCATTGTCGAACAGCTCAGATGCCATCCGGGGCGTCCCGGCCCGTAAGGCGAAGCCCATGCCGCAGGAGCAACGATCTCCTCGCTGGCCCCCGCGTCCGGGGGAGCCGACTTCCAGAGCGCGAAGTCGCGAGGGTCACGTTTCTCTGTTGCCTGATCGGTATGTTCGTCTCCGCGGAGAGTGCCGTGCTCCTGTGAGGTCAAAGACCCGTAGCCGGGCCATGATGAGACGTCGAAGTAGACGTCCCCCGCTTCCCCTCCCGCTCGGTACGCGTGGCCCCGGGCGATCAGCCGGTCGATGAAGGTAAGCATCTCGGCGGTGTGCCCTGTCGCGCGCGGCTCGATCGTCGGCGGCAAGATACCGATCTTGCGATAAGCGTCGGCGAACGCCCTCTCATGACGAGCCGCCCACGCCCACCATGGAACGCCCGCCGTCTGGCTCGCGGCAAGAATCTTGTCGTCCAGGTCGGTGATGTTTCGCACCAGGGTCACGTCGAGCTCGTGGCCGATCTGGAGCCATCGTCGCAGCTGGTCGAAGACCACTGCGGATCGGAGATGACCGACGTGCGGCGGAGCCTGAACAGTCGGACCGCACAGATAGATGCCGACGTGGCCCGGTCGCAGGGGCGCGAACGTGCGTAGCGATGACGTTCCACTATCGAAGAGCCGTAACGTCATCGATCAGCCCATCTCACGGGTGCGCTGCTCTCGGAGCGCACGGAGGTGGACGGCGGCCCAGGAGCGGAAGGGGCGCCAGCGTTCCGCGACCTCCTCGAGCACCGAGTCGGGCCCGTACTGGTAGGAGATCTCGGCGTAGAGGCGGCGTTCCGCGCGCGGAAGGATGTCCTGGGCGTTGGCGCCGCGGATAAGGATGAGGTCCGTGGCGAACGGGCCGATGCCTGTCACCGTGAGCAGGTCGCGGCGAGCCGATTCTTCGGGCATCGTTCGGAGCCGAGGACCGTTGAGCAGCCCGGTGAGTGCGGCCTCTGCGACAGCTCGGAGATACTCTGGCTTCCGACCGGGTAGGTCTAGTTCTTCGGCGTCGATGGCGCGGATGAGCGCATCGGGCGCGGGAAACACCCCGTCGTTGCCGTGCGCGACGATAAGGTCGCGGCGGAGTCGGGCAGCGACCGGGACGCGGGTGCGCTGCGACAAGACGCACCAGGCTGCGGCTTCGTACGGGGAATGGAAGCCGCACGGGCGATATCCGGGGAGCGCCCTTTGGGCGGTGGCGACGATCGGGTCGCGATCGCCGACGGCCGGCCATTCCCGCGCGTCCACATCGAGAGAGAGGAAGCGCCGCACCTGCTCGGCGGCTGCGGTCAGATCGCCCGGGCCGGACAGACCGATCTGGGCGCTCTCCCCGCTCTGGGTGACGTGGGCGGATACGGACGTCCAGTCGTGCTCGCTCACAAAGCGTGCGGAGAGGACGTCCGGGTCGCCGCCGGACTCGATCGCGGTAGGGGTGAACTCTTCCCAGAACCGCTTGCTGGTGCGCAACGACCACGGCCCGAGCACTGGGACCGAGAGGGTGTGCTGCGCCATGGTGGTGTTAGGCGCGGGCGTGGATGGTGACGACGTAGCCGTCGGGGTCTCGGAACGAGAACTGCAGGCCGAACGGCCCCTCGACCGGTTCCTGCACGATCGCCACTCCCGCGTCGACGAGTCGTGCGTGCACGCGTTCCGCGTCATCGTTGCGGAACCAGACGCCGATGCCGGCGCCGAGCTGAGGGATCGCGTCGAGATCCACGCCCGGGAACGGGTCGCGGACGGCGAACGCGGTTCCTTCTGCGGAGAAGACGGTCGCTGCCGGGTTCGAGTCTGGGAGCCGTGTGAGTCCGACGAGCTTGTCGTAGAACTCCGCGGAGACGGCGCGGTCCCGCACCTGGAAAGAGATGAAGTCCGGGCCGGTGGTTGTTGCTGCCATGAGCAAGCTCCTGTTCTGTTCAATAACGCCAGTGTCAATATCCTGACACTCAGTGGAGTGTGTGTCAAACTATTGACATGGATGCATTGGACCGGAGCCCGGAGTCGTTGGGGGTGTTGATCAAGGAGACGCAGTCGCTCCTGAACCAGCGAATGGACGATCGGCTTCGCCCGCTCGCGCTGAGTGTGCCGCAGTACGCGTGCTTGACCGCCTTGCAGGACACGCCAGGTATCACGAGCTCCGAGCTCGCCCGACGCGCGTTCGTGTCCCGTCAGTCGATGAACGTGCTGCTCCAGGGACTGGAGAAGCGGGGGCTGGTGACCCGCTCGAGTGATCCTGGACCCCGGCGAGAACGGAGCGTGGTGCTGAACGACGCCGCAGAGCTCCTCCTCGAACGCGCGCATGAGGAAGTGTCCTCGGTTGTTCAACGCATGACGATGGAGGTCGAGCTGGTGGAGCGCGCCCGTCTTTACGAGCTTCTGGCCCGTTGCCGAGACGCCCTGCTCATTCCTTGACAGCATTGTCAGGCCCGGGGAGCTGGTACCGGCCGACGGCTGTGTAGGAGCCGCGGCGGAAGCGCAGACCAGTGATCCGCTCATCTTCGACGAGCCAGCGCAGTTCGTAGCACGCTCGGTAGTCCGGCGGCCAGAAGGAGCAGAACTGCCCCTCTGCATCCACGTACCACTCCCCCAACGTGGGTCTTCCGTTCTCGACATACACGGTCTTGCCGTTCTCGGCGAATGCCTGCGTCGCCCCGTCCTCGTACAGGATCGATGCGGCCGTCAGCGCGCGAGGGATATCCGATGCTCGAACTTCCTCCGCGTCAACGACGGCGAGATCAGACAGCGGCTCGTTCATCCGTACGTCTCCTCTGGTCTGATCTGCTGCGGGAGATCCAGTCGACTCTCGTCCTGGATCTCATCGGGGCGAGGTGTGGTGTTGTTGCGCCATTGGCGGGGTGTGGTGCCGAATTCTTCGCGGAAGATGCGGCTGAAGTGGCTGGCGGAGACGAACCCGTGCTGTTGGGCGAGGATGCCGATGGGGACGTCGATGGTGGCCGGTGCGGTCAGGGCGTCGCGGACGCGACGCAGGCGCTGGGACTGGATCAGCTGCGCGAGCCTGATGTCCGCGCGGGACATCTCTGCGTAGAGCAGACGCTCGGACACGTGCAGGTCCTTCGCGATCCGGGCGGCTCCGAGACCGGGGTCGGTGAGGTTGTCGAGCACGTAGGTGACGATCTGCTCGGCCAGCGGATACCGGGTCGTGGCGCGGTCGGGAGTGAGGGCGCTGAGCAGGGTGACTTTCAGCAGGTCGGCGACGGGCGCGAACACGTCCACCTCGTCGCGAAGGCTGAGTTCGGAGTCCATCACGCCCCCGAGCACGGACCGCAGCAGCGCCGCCAGCGAGGTCCGCTCCTGCAGGTCCACACCCGAGACCTCAGCGACCTGATCCGCCGTCAACCCCACCACACCCAACGGCAGTCGGAAGAAGTCCCCGATGACTCCTTCGTCGAAGGCGTGGACGTAGGGGCTCGTGCTCGGGTAAACGACGATGCTGCCCGGGGTCATCACGGTCTGGTCATCGCCACGGCGCAGCATCGACCGGTTGCCGCGCTGGAAGACCACGAACAATGACTCGTCGTCGTCCGACATGATCATCCGCTGGGGACGCATAGCGAGGGCAGCCAGCGAGGGCACCGTCTTGACGGACAACGCTCTCAGCTGCCCGATGTCTTGGTAGGACACGTTCACATGCGCCTCGCGGCCCTGCGGGTCGAGAGTCAGGTCCGTCTGGACGAGGTTCTCGCAGAGCATCGTGCGGATCGTCTCCACGCGGTCACGTGGATCGATGCTGCGCGAGTCCCATGTCTGCTGCATCATTACAGCCTCCGCCGGTCTTCCGGGCTTCCCCGGTCTGATTCCAGACTATTGCCGGTCATAGTCGCCCTCGTCGATGACGACATGGATAGCCGCTTCTTCGGCGGAGGCGGCACCGTTGTCGATGCCGATGTCGGAGGCCCAGAAGTCGGAGGATGGGTCTGGGTTGCCGGGTTCGGTCCAGATCAGCCGTCCAGCGCGTACCGATCCGACCTGGTCGTCAAGGATCTCGCCGTCCGTGCCGATGATGTCGCCGATCCCGTCGCCCATCGGCTCTTCGGGTTCGTACTCCGGCACCTCACGCGCCAAGCGAGCCGCCAGCGGCTCCCGGGCACGTGCTTCGCGTGCAGTGAATCCCCACGACAGTTCGGATGACCGCCGCTCCGGTGGAGAGTATCCCGGGCCGTCGTCATCGGAGTCTTCGCCGAGAAGATCCGAGTCCAGGCTCTCATCCGGCGGAAGCAGATCGAACTCGATGTCCTGCCCACTGAACGATCCGTCAGTCATGATGGGTTCCCTTTCTTTCCCCTGACGCCTGGTCTCTCGGCGTCGCGAGCAGACTCTTCACCACCGGGCGATACCACCGGCACGGAGCCTTGTGCGAGCTTCAGCCTCGTCCACACGTTCATGTTGATGACGACGGCTGCGATCTCCGCGATCTCACGCTCATCGAAGAACACCGTCAGCCCTTGATGCATCTCATCGAAGTGCTCGTGCTCGTAACGTGTCAGCGCTTCGCAGTACGCCAGTGCGAGTGCTTCGGAACCGGAGAACATCGTGCTCTGCCGCCAACTCGCCAGGTGCGCCACCATCGCCGCGCCGATTCCTACTTCCACGGCGATACGCGTGTGCAGGATCAGGCAGTACGAGCACGGATTGATCTGAGCAACCCGCAATCGGAGAAGGGCAGCGAGGCGATCACCGATCGACAACTTCGCCGTGTACCCGAACCCCGCAGCCATCTGCTTCGCAAGTTCGTGGAAGTCAGAGAGATCCGGGTCAAAGCGCACATTCTCGAAATCGATCTGCTCTGATATCACGATCTCTCCTCACCGTAGGGCACGGTTCGCTGGCTTGCCGGAGTTCCGACGCCTCCTCCGACGGTAGATCCGCTTCTCTGCCCTGTGTGGCCTGCCCCTGCAGAGAGCTGTCTTCTCCCTGCAACCGCCCGCTCCGCTTCCGAACGCCGCAGGTCGCGGACATTACGCTGCACAGCCAGGCCACCTGGACAGCACCCGGCTCCGTATCGTGACCCGAAGGGGCGTGCTGCCCGCCGTGAAGAGAGAGAAGACGATGCCGACCTCGAGAGTGATCCTCGCCAGCGGCTGCTTCTGGGGAGCCCAGGAGCTCTTCCGCTCACTCCCGGGCGTCGTGAGCACCCGCGTCGGATACTCCGGCGACGACGACACCCCCAACGCAACCTACCGGGATCACGGGGATCACGCAGAAGCCCTCGAAGTGATCTATGACCCCTCGATCATCCGATTCCAGATACTGCTGGAGTTCTTCTTTCAGATTCACGATCCCACCACTCGGAACCGTCAGGGAAACGACATCGGGCGCAGTTACCGATCAGCGATCTTCACGACGACCGAGGGACAGAGGAAGGTCGCCTTCCACGTGATCGAAGCGATCAACGCTTCCGGCCGCTGGCCAGGAAAAGTCGTGACAGAGGTGGGCGAAGCCGGCCCGTTCTGGGAGGCCGAACCCGAACACCAGGACTACCTGCAGAAGCACCCCAATGGATACTCGTGCCATTTCATCCGACCCGACTGGGTACTACCGGGCCGCTGACCGAGATCTCGCGATAGGAGACACATGAAACATCCCGACGGAATGATCGGCTTGACCGCGACCGACGCCGACACTGACCTCCCGGCTGCATCCTCGGACGCAGTCGAAGACTTCGTCATCACTGAGAACGTCGAGTCCGAGCTGTACGAAGCGACCGTGAACGGCAAGCTCGCCGCCGGCCTGCTCTACAGCAGAACCGGCGACCGGGTGCTTCTGCTCGCGACGTCCGTGTTCCCCGAGTTCCGCGGAAAGGGAGTCGCGGCGCGACTCCTTGGAGGCGTCCTCAACAGTCTCCGCGAGGACAAGAAGACCGCGACGGTCTCGTGCCCCTTCGCCGCCGCGTACATCCGCGCTCATCCGGAGTATGCGGATGTCGTCGACACGCGGTTCCCTGGCAACCCCCACGGACACCACCACTGATCGTCATACGCACAAGAGGAGAACCCACATGGCAACCGTCGAACTGACCGAGGACAACTTCGAGGTCACGATCAATCAGAACGACATCGTTCTCGTCGACTTCTGGGCGGACTGGTGCGCACCATGCCATCAGTTTGCGCCGGTCTTCGAGAAGTCGTCGCAAGACAATCCCGACATCGTCCACGCGAAGCTCGACACGGAGTCGGAGCAGCGCATCACTGCGGCGGCCCAAATCACCGCGATTCCCACTCTGCTCGCCTTCCGCCAGGGGTTGCTCGTCTTCAGCCAGGCCGGCGCCCTACCGCCCACTGCCCTAGCCGAAGTGGTAGAGAACGTCAGAGGACTCGACATGGACGAGGTCAGGAAGGACCTCGACTCCGATGGCGGCTCGGCCAAGGATGATCGCTGATGTCCACCTTGCATGGAGCACGCCCCTACATGGACAAGGCCGTCCCAGAAGCATGGGAAGCCGCGTCTGCGTTCGCGACCGCTGTGTCTGAAGCCGCATCGCAACGCGGACTCACTCCCGCCGAGAGCGAGTTGATCAAGGTTCGGGCGTCGCAGTTGAACGGATGCGTCTTCTGCCTCGATCTGCATTCGCGGCAGGCAAGGCGCGCAGGCGTCAATCAGCAACTACTCGACATCTTGGCCGCCTGGCGCGAGTCGCCACTGTTCAGCGATCGAGAGCGCGCCTTGCTCGCGATCGCTGAAGCAGCCACCCGGCTCCCCCTCGACGCCGCCGTGAATGTCGAGCTCGCGCAGGCCCGAAGCACCCTCTCCGAGGCGGAGTTCGCGGCCGCGGAGTGGGTCGCCGCGGCCATCAACATGTTCAATCGGATCTCGATCCTCAGCGAACATCGCGTGCGACCACGCGACTCGGAAGGCAAGCTGAGCTGACGGTGTGCCGTGCGCAGCGTGGCCGCTACGCCAGAGGACGCGTTCGAGGCCGCGCACGACTTGCCGGCCACTCAACCGATCAGGTTCACGCCCCCCTACGCAGCGGTTCAAGCGCCAGGAGATATCGCGGCCATAGAGATGGTGCGTACGGTCCCGTCAAGCCGTACCGTGTTCCGGCACGCGAAGATACTCAACGTCGTTGAGGGCTCCTGCGCCCTAGAGACTGCTGAGAGCATGCACGTCCTGCGTCCTGGCATGTCTCTTGCCCTCGGCACCGGCAAATGGTGCCGCGTGCGCCCATCCCCGTCCGTACGCATCTGGGCCATCTACGCCGACGAGCAGTTCTGGCGCACCCAGATGGCATGGTTCCTCCCTGACGCAGAACGAGTGATCGCAGGAGTACACCCCCTCGAGTGGGACGGCCGCGCAATCGTCCTTGCGCCAGGTATCGCTGTGCTGCGGCATGTCGAGCCGATATGGCGACAGATGAGCGTACTGCGCAGCGGGACCCACTCGCCCGAAGTCGTCGCGACTCACACTCTCGAGCTTCTCGCACGATGGATGAGGCTGATACTGCCGACTTTTCTGGACGAAGCGCCGGACACCCTCACGACACCGTGGACACCCATCAATGGACGACTGACCGACACCGGATCTATTGGCTACGTCGGTCAGGCAATCCGGTTGCTTCGCGGGCGCATCGCAGAGCCGTGGACCGTTGGAGCGCTCTCACGCGAACTCTCCCTCTCACGGACCCACCTCACCCGCATGTTCGTACAGTACGCCGGCGCCGCACCAATGCGTCTACTCACTGAACTCCGGCTCACCGAATTCGCGCGGCTCATCGAAGAAACCGACATTTCCGTAATGCGTGCCGCAAGCGAAGTCGGGTGGAGCGATCCGCGCGTAGCATCCCACTGGTTTCTCCGTCGCTACGGCATCACGCCGACACAGTACCGGCGCACACCACATACGGTTCCTGAGGATCGACAAAGCCACGCTATCGCTGTCAACGACACCAGCCGGTAACCTCTGCGGACTCGTCGTATGAACCGCTCCACTCGACGCGTGTCCCACGTTTCGCCGGCGACGTCGACAGGTCTTGGACTGCCGTGTAGAACACGTCAAATACGTCGGGTTCATCGCGGAGCCTGACGGCCACAGGCCCAGTCCGTTGTCCGTCTCTCTTCTTCCTGATCCGCCCGGCGCACCTCATGGTCGCAAGGGTCAACGGCTTGTGCCGTTGGCCTCGCCGGGAGGAGGTCATTGATGGCGACGGACGAGGAGGCGCGAGCAGCGCGGGATGCGCGGCTCCAACAGCTCCATGAGCGGCTAACGGCTGCAGTCGATCAGCTCGTCTCGGGTGAGGACTGGAAGCGTGCGCTGGAGTTCGCGGCCCGGTTCCGGGCGAAGTCGTTCAACAACACGCTGCTGATCTGGGCTCAACATCTCGATCTCTACGAGGCAGGTCGCACAAGCGCGCCAGAGCCGACCTTCGTGGCCGGTTACAAGCAATGGAAGGCGCTGGGTCGCTCTCCGCTGGCAGGCGGGTCGATGCAGATCTTCGCCCCGCTGATGGCGCGGTTCGCGTCCTCGACACCGCAGAACCCCGGATCATGGCGCCGCCTGGACAGGTACGAGAAGCCGAAGCCCGGAGAAACGGTCCGGTCGAAGATGGTCCGCGCGATTCCGGTGCGTGTCTGGGACGTCTCGATGACCGACGGCCCGCCGATCCCTGAACGCCCGGCGCCGACGCTGATGGAAGGCCAGGCACCGGACGGCTTATGGGAAGGGCTATCGGCACTGGTGGCGGCCGAGGGCTTCGCGGTGCTGCGGGTCGAGCACGAGGGGATGATCCACGGCGCGAACGGCCTGACCGACTTCCAGGCGCGCACGGTCGCGGTGCGGACGAACATGGACGACGCCGCGCAGGTGAAGACCCTCGCGCACGAGCTCGCGCATGTGATGCTGCACGGCCCCGACAGCCCGGATGCGACCGGGCATCGAGGCGTCGGCGAGGTCGAGGCCGAGTCCGTGGCGCTGATGATCGGCGCCGCGCATGGCATGGACACCACCGCCTACACGATCCCGTATGTTTCGGGCTGGGCGGGCACGGTCAAGGACAAGGACCCGGCCGAGGTTGTGCAGGCCACCGGCGAGCGTGTCCGCAAGGTCGCCGTGACGATTCTCGACGCGCTACCCACCGTTCAGGTCGGCACGGGCGACCCGCCCGGCCTGTCCCGTGAGTCGACTGGGACTTCGCGTGTGGCTGGCTCTAAGCGGATCGCACCCCAGTCGGTGCCGGGCGAGTCGGCGCGTTCGTCGCGTCCTGCGGACGTCGCGGTGAGGAGCCTGTGATGAGCGTCGCCAGCGTCCTCTCCTCGGTGTCGACCCTTCCATTGCCACAGGCCGCCGCGCTGCTCGCGGCTGCTGGGGTGCCTGTGTTGCCGTGCGTGCCGGGCGCGAAGAACCCGCTGTTGAAGCCCGATGAGGAGAACCCGGAAGCGCAGCCCGGCGGGTTCCACGCGGCAACCATCGATGCCCGTCAGGTGGCGGCGTGGTGGCGGCGGTGGCCGTCCGCGAACATTGGCATCCCGACCGGCGCTGTCTCCGGGGTCGTGGTCGTCGATGTGGATCGCAAGCCCGGCGGTGACGGGTTCGCGGCGTTCGAGCGCTCCCGCCGTGCCGGCCTGGTGCCGGGATGGCTGGCCGCGGTCAGGTCGGCGTCGGGCGGGGCGCACTTCTACTTCCCATCCGACCCGGACCGGCCGCAGCGGTCGTGGCAGGCGGCGAAGGCGCATGTGGACTTCCGCGGCGACGGCGGCTACATCATCGTCCCGCCCTCGGCCGTGACAGGCGCCGGCTCCTACGAGTTCGTCGCCGGTGCCGACCGTGCGCCCGCACCGGTCGATGCGGCTCGGCTGCGGGACTTCCTCGACCCGCGCCCGGAGCCTGCCCCGCACCAGGTACGCGGCCCGATCCGGTCGGAAGATGCCACACGGCTGGCCGCGTGGGTCGGGATGCGCGCCGAGGGCGAGCGCAACCGCGGCCTGTTCTGGGCATCGTGCCGTCTCGCGGAGGCAGGCATGTCGCTGCCGGAGATGGTCGACGCGCTTGCCCCGGCCGGCGAACGAGTCGGCCTTGCGCCGCGAGAGGTCGAGACCACGATCCGTTCTGCGTACCGCGTCGCGCACGCCCGGCCCGCATCCGTCGTCGGGCAGGGCGATGCGCCGCAACGGCCGGTGCGGCTCACGGGGCAGGTGCTCTTATGAGTACCGCGGTACGGACGCGGGGCGGCGGGGTCGCGGTCGTGACGGCCTTGGCCGGGACGGTGTTCATCGCGGCCGGCGCGTTCTGGCTCTCGTTCACCGCCCTCGCGGACCTCGCTCGCCGCTCGGGCGTGGATGCCGGGCAGGCCTGGGCGTGGCCGCTCATCGTCGACGGGATCATCGTCGTCGCGACGGTCGCTGTCGTCGCCCTCGCGAGCCAGCGGTCGGCTTGGTACCCGTGGCTGCTGCTCGCGGCCGGTGCGCTGGTGTCGGTGACGGCGAACGCGATCCACGCCGTCGTCGCGGCCGACGCCGACGTGCCCAGCGTGCTCGCCGCGTGTGTGGCGGCGGTACCGCCGATGGTGCTGCTGGCGATCACGCACCTCACCGTGATCCTCCCCCGCCCCCTTCCCGCGAGCATCGAGCCCGCCGAGGAGCCTGCGCCTGATGAGCGCGTGCCTGATGCTGCGCCAGCGCCGCTGGCGGTCGGACCGGTGCGCCAGGCGAGCCGGGAGCTCGCAGCGCGCCTGCGCGAGGAGGAGGGCTGGTCGAACAAGGCCATCGCCCGGCGCCTGGGCGTGCACCCCTCCACCGTGGGTCGCTGGTTCACGGCCCCGCCCGCACTGACGAGGCCTGAGGAGAAGGAGACGCCATGAACGACGACCAGCACACGACCGCCCTGCACGAGCGCGTCGAACGCGCCCCGGACTGGCCGGAGCGCGACGAGACGCCGCGGGAGGGCGAGACCTCGGCGCTCGCCCGGCACCGCGACCCGTCGCTGACCAAAGACACCACGGAGGCGGCGAAGAAGCAACGGCCGGGCGTGGAGTGGGTGCGCCCGACCGACCTGATGGTCTCCCGCTCGGCCAGGGTTGCGGGACGGGGTATCGACTTCCAGGCTGAGCTCGCCCGCCGCTCCCGCCGGGTTCCCGGCCAGGCGTACCGGGCAGCGCGCACCGGGGCGCGCACTGGTGTCCGGTTCGTGAGCGAGCGTGCCCGGAAGCTGCCGCCCGTGACGGCGTTCGGCCGCGGGTCCGGGGAGCACTACTCCTGGGTGTCTCGCTCCGGGATCGGGCTCGGGTAACCATGTTCGCCCCCGGCGCGACGGCGCGAAACCAAGCCGCTGGGGGCCGTGTGCGCACCTGCCTGTCAGGAGGTGCCGTCATGGAGACTGCCACGGCCCGCAAACGGCGGGAACGATTCGACGATTCGGAAGCGCTGCGCGCCCTGCTCACCCGCCTCCACGAGGCGGGGCGCGGAGCGTGGCGCCATGACCCCGAGGCCGCTGCGCTCATGGAGCACGCGGCGAGCAAGTACGCGGCGCTGGCCCGCAAACACGGACTGGACCCGTGGGAGGCGGCGTCCGCGGCATTCGAGGCGATGCGCGGTGCCGCGACCCGCCGGGCGGAGGACCCGTGGGCGGTGATCACGCGGGCGGTGCAGGTGACGTGCACCGCGGAGGAGCGCGGCAACGGGCTGCTGTGCTCCGTTCACCAGGCCCGCCGTCCCCGCTACTCGGTGTTCCACGATGCGGAGCGGTTCAGCGATCGGGAGAACCCGCTGCCCGACTACCACCCCGCGTTCCGGTTCGACCCATTCACCGACGACGAGCCCGACGACGAGGACCCGGCGCCCGAGCGAGCGGTGAACGTGACCGCCGCCATCGAGGACACCATCGCGTTCCTCACCCGGGTCGGGTGGGAGCCAGAGACCGCGCGGGCCGCGGTCGAGTACGTCACTGCCCGGCTCACGGAGGCGTCCTCGCGGGCGTCGGCGTTCGAGGTGCTGCGCCGAGACCGGCAAGCCCGCGCCCTCCTCGACCTCCCCGGCGCATCCTGGACGGCGCTGCTGCGGGCCGTGCTCGGCGTTCCCGACCCGGCACTCGCGCACACGAACGCCGGCCGCGGAATGCTCCGCCGCCTGCTGATCGGCCAGCCGCTGCGCGCACTCCTCACAGACGACGATCTCGTGATCACCGCCGGGCTCGCCGCACCCAGATTCGATGCCGGGAGCGGCGGGCGATGAGCACGCCGCTGGAAGGCCGAATCGAGCTGGAGCGCGCCGTCGATTCGATCGTCGTCGGCGCGCGGCACAGGCACGACCACGGCGACCTGATCCCGCTGGTCGAGTCGATACGCCGCCACGGGCTGCTGCAGCCGATCACGGTCACCCTCGACGGGCACCTGATCTGCGGAGCCCGACGGCTCGCGGCGATCAAGCTGCTCGGCATCAAAACCGTCAACGTGTGGGTACGCTCCGGCGTCTCCGACCGGCTCGGGCAGCTCCTCGCGGAGCAGGACGACAACCAGCTCCACAAGCCCCTCACCCAGCTCGAAGCCGCCGCCCTCTACCGCGAGCTGAAGGCCCTGCTGGCCGAGGACGCCGCGCGCCGACAGGAGGCCACCCGGTTCCAGGCGTCCGCCGACGACGCAGAAGACGGTGGTGCCAATTTGGCACCACCGCAGATCGAGCAGGGCAAGACCCGTGCGCAGGCTGCTCGGATGGTCACTGGCCGCGCCTCCTACACGACGTTGGAGCGCATCGGCCGGCTGGAAGACCTCGCCGCGGACGAGTCCCAGCCCGAGGCGGTGCGGGCGCGCGCCGCGCAGGAGGTCGAGCAGATCAAGACCGGCGGCAGCGTCTATCCCTCGCATCTGCGCGTGAACGCGGAGCTGTCGCTGGCGGAGCTCGACCAGCTCGCCGCCGACCCTGCCCAGCCCGCCGAGCTGCGCGAGCAGGCCCGCACCGAAGCGGATGCGGTGCGGGCGGCGGAGCGGGAGGCGAAGGCTGCGGAGCTGGAGCAGTTGGCGCAGGCCGCGCTCGCCCGCGTCAAGGCCGCCAAGACCGGCAGGAAGGCGAAGCGGCCCGCGCTGACGGCGGTGGAGCCGGGTGTCCCGGTGCCGTTCCCGCTGAGCGTGTTCACCGCGACGTGGGACGACATGGCCTCGTGGTGGGAGCACTACGCCCCCGCCGATGTCGGCCCGGCACTCACCACCGAGCAATGGGCCCGGTTCGAGGAGACGATCGCCGGCACCGTCACGTTCGCCGATGCCGCCCGTGCCGCCCGGGAGGACCGGGCCGAGCAGACCGCCTGAACAGGGCGGGGGGCGGTGGTGCGCACCTTCCTGGCAACCACGCATCCCTGTTGCCGTCCGGGAAGGACCCCTGTTCATGGACCCCGCCGCCCCCGATGACCGTCGCCGTCGTCGCCTGCTGATCGCCGCCACCGCCGCAGGCCTCGCCCTGCTGATCCTCGTCGGCGTCGGCATCTACGGACTCGTCCACGGCCCCGCCGCGGCCGACCCGGCGTCGAGCGAACGCCCGTCTACCACGGCTGCGCCTGTGACGCCCGGCCCGATGCCGGGCGGTGAGCTGGAGTCGCTCCGGCAGAACCTCGGCCCGGAAGCGTTCGCCCGCGCGGTCGCGACCGCCCTGTTCACCTGGGACACCACGACCGGGCACACGCCCTCGGACTATGCGCAGGTGCTCGCGGATGCCGCCCACGGTTCCGAGGCGGATGCGTTCGTGGGCGACGTGCGCGCCTACCTGCCTTCTGTGGAGGCGTGGGCGCAGCTGCGACAGTATGCGACGCGCCAGTGGCTCACCATCGACGAGGTGTTCATCCCGGAGGCGTGGGAGACCGCCGTCGACCAGGCCGCGCCCGGCCAGATCCCGGCCGGGGCGATCGCCTACACCTTCGAGGGCACGAGGCACCGCGACGGCACCTGGGGCACGACGCCGGTGGAGGCGTCCCGCCCGGTCGCGTTCACCGTGTTCCTCGTCTGCAACCCGCCCACGCCCGGCCACGGCGCGGCATCAGGTTCGTGCGAGGTGCTGCGGCTGTCCGAGCTCGACAACCCGCTGCACTAGCCGGGAGCGTCGTGATGAAGAAGCTCGCCGTCCTCGCCCTCACCCTGCTGCTCATCGGGCCCTCCACGGCCCTGCTGGGCGTCGCCGCGCTCGGCGGCACCTCCGCGACCGCCGCCGTCTGCACGCCCGGCTCACTCGCGGTCGGCCCGATCCCGGACTCGCTGACCACGACGACCCGAAACGGGGAGACGGTCACGCTGAACCGGCAACAGCTCACGCACGCGGCGACGATCATCACGGTCGGCGGGCAGACCGCCGGCGTCGGCCGCGACGGTGTGCTCATCGCGCTCATGGCCGCCCTCACCGAATCCACCCTGCGGATGCTCGCCAACACCAGCGCCTACCCCGAGTCGGCGAACTATCCGAACGACGGCAACGGTTCTGATCATGACTCGCTCGGCCTGTTCCAGATGCGCCCCGCCAGCGGCTGGGGCACGGTCGCCGAGCTCATGGACTCGGCTTACCAGGCCAGGGCGTTCTACGGCGGCGAGTCCGGCCCGAACTACCCGTCCCCGCGGGGGCTGCTCGACATCCCCGGCTGGCAGCAGCTCGACCCCGGCGAGGCCGCCCAGGCCGTCGAGGTCAGCGCCTACCCGGACAGGTATCAGAACTACCAGCCAGTCGCGCAGGCGATCCTCGACGCCCTCACCCGCCCCGCGCCCTCCGGCAACGGCGGCGGGGATGAGACACCGGTCGTGCCCGAGACGACCAGGATCGTGTTCCCGCTTCCCGAGGGAACCTGGGTGCGGACGAGCCCGTTCGGGTGGCGCAACGACCCGATCACCGGGGAACGACGCTTCCACGCAGGCTCGGACTTCGCCGCCCCCGACGGCACCCCGATCTACGCCGTCGCCGATGGCGTCGTGGTGCGCGCGAACTACACCGACGCAGGCGGCGGGATCATCGTCATCGAGCACACCGTCGGCGGGCAGCGGGTCGCGTCGATGTATGTGCACATGTGGCAGCACGGCATCCACGTCGCCGACGGCGACACCGTGACCGCGGGCCAGCACATCGGAGACGTCGGCTCCTCCGGCCACTCGACCGGCCCGCACCTCCACCTGCAGATCCACCCCGGCGGCGCCGGAGCGGACCCGGTGGACTCCGACGCCTGGCTCACCGAACACGGTGCCGGAGGGATTGCGGGCGGCGATGCCGCCCC
This sequence comes from Microbacterium tenebrionis, assembly GCF_903645325.1. GTDB lineage: Bacteria > Actinomycetota > Actinomycetes > Actinomycetales > Microbacteriaceae > Microbacterium > Microbacterium tenebrionis. Next base: position 78,203 of record NZ_CAHJXQ010000006.1, on the reverse strand, counting down.
CGCCCTGTGCACTGCCGGGGGCGCGTGATGGACGTGTTCCCCGACTTCGGCGGCGTGGGCGGCGCCGCAGACCTGCGCTCCATCGTCGGCGCGCTGCTGATGTTCGTGCTCGTCACCGCGGTGCTCATGCTCATCGTCTGCGCCATCATCTGGGCGATCAGCGGAGCCTCCGGCAACTACCAGGCAGCGACCAAGGCCCGCACCGGCCTGCTTGTCGCGGTCGGCGCCGCCGCGCTATCCGGTGCCGGCGTTGCCTGGCTCAACTTCCTGCTGGACGTCGGCACCCGGCTCTGACCGTCCTTGCCTGTGCGGCTGGGAGCGAGTGCGCACCTGACCGTCGAGAACCCCGTCTCGACCAGTCAAGGGAGCACAACCGTGATCGACATCGACCCCAACAGCTCGGGCCTTCCGGGCATCGAGCAGCTGCGCATCATCGTCGGCGCCGTCATGACGGTGGGCCTGATCCTCTCCGTCCTCGCCCTGATCGTCTCCGCGATCGTCTGGGGTCTCGGATCGAACAGCAGCAACCCCCACCTCGCCAGCCGCGGCAAGGTCGGCGTCCTCGTGAGCTGCGGGGCGGCGATCATCTGCGGCGCGGCGGTGACGCTGGTGAACTTCTTCTGGGGCGTCGGGCAGGCCGTCTAATGACGACCCGACATGACTTCCGACGGCGGGGGTGGGCGCGGTGAGCGTCTGCGACGTCCCGGTCATCTCCTCCGTCTGTGACGCCGTGGGCGAGGGCACCGCCTCCCTGATCGCGGCCCCGTTCGACTGGCTGGCTCAGGCGATGGCGGGGGCGGCGGCGTGGCTGTTCGAGGCCGTGTGGTGGGTGTTCGACACCACGACCCTCGTCGACGTCACGAGCGCCGAGTACGTCGGCGTCTACAACGTCCTCTTCGGCGTCGCCGTGTTCGTGATGCTGATCTTCTTCTGCCTCCAGCTCATCACCGGCCTGGTCCACCGCGACCCGACCGCCTTGTCCCGTGCCGCGCTCGGCCTCGCCAAGTCCGTCCTCGGCTCGTTTCTCGTCATCACGCTGACGGCGCTGCTGTTGGAGGTGACCGATCAGCTCGCGGTCGGGATCGTGCAGGCCACCGGGAACACGATGGAAGGGATGGGGACCCAGATCGGGCTCCTCGCCGTCGCCCTCGGCGCCATCAACATCGGCGGCCCTGGCGTCGGGGCGATCCTCACGATCTTCTTCGCCGGCCTAGCCATATCGGCGGCGGCGATTGTGTGGTTCTCCCTGCTGATCCGCAAGGCGCTGCTGCTGGTGGCGGTCGTGTTCGGCCCGGTCGCCCTGGCCGGGGCGACGTGGGATGCGACGAAGGGCTGGTTCGCCAAGTGGGCGGCGTTCGTGATCGCCCTGATCTTCTCCAAGCTCGTCCTCGTCGTGATCTTCCTCGTCGCGATCGGGCAGGTCTCGGCCCCGATCGAGGCCGACCTGGCCTCCATCTCCGACCCGATCGCGGGCGTCGTGCTGATGTTCATCGCCGCGTTCGCCCCGTACATCACCTACAAGTTCCTGTCGTTCGTGGGCTTCGACATGTACCACGCGATGTCGTCCGAGCAGGAGGCGAAGTCCGCGCTGAACCGGCCCGTGCCGGTGCCGTCCGCCCCGCAGGCCGACACGGCCAAGAAGGTCCTCGACGGCGGCACCGACCCGGGCAGCAAGCCGCCGAGTGGTGGAGGCGGCGCGGGCGGAGGCTCGACACCGCCCCCACCTCCTCCCGGTGCGTCGGCTGCGGCCCCGGCCAGCGCGGGAGCCGGCACGGCGGGCACCGGCGCCGCCGCATCAGCCGGAGCAGGAGCAGGGGCTGGAGCTGGAGCTGGAGCTGGAGCGGGCGCCGGAGCTGCCGGCGCTGGCGCGGCTGGTGCCGGTGCGGCCGCGGGGCCGGTCGGTGCCGCGGTGGTCGTCGGAGCCGCCGTGGTCAAGGCCGCAGCGACCGCCGGTCCGAAGGCAGGCAGAGCGGCGGGCGGCGCGGCGGACAGTCAGGCCGGCGCGGCGGCCGAGCAGGCATCCCCGCCGCCGTCGCAGGGCGCCCCGCCGCGTCCCGCACCGTCGACACCGCCTCCGGCCACGCCGCCCTCTCCCGGGCCTGGAGAGTCTTCGCCCGCGCGCCAGCGCCGGCAGGACCCGCCGCCTCCGCCGTCGTCCGCACCGGCCGGGAAGGAGTAACCGATGGTCACGAACTCGCCTAGCGACTACCCGCTGGCGCCGGTGCAGTTCTCGCGGCTCGCCAGGCGCGGCATCATGCTCGGTCTGTCCCTGCCGCAGCTCATCGTCCTCGGTATCGCGGTGCTCACGGTCGTCTTCTCCCTCTACACCGCCGACGGGATGGGCTTGGCCTGGACCGCACCCGTCTGGGGGACCTGCGCCCTGCTCGCGGTGATCCCTGCCGGGGGCCGGAAGGTGATCGAGTGGGTGCCGATCCTCGCCCGCTGGGCCGCCCGGACCTATCTCGGGCAGCTCATCTACCGGCGCCGCGTCATCAAGCCCCGCCCCGCCGGGACCCTCGCCCTGCCCGGGGATGCGGCACCGCTGCGGGAGTGGGAAGACCCCGAGACCGGCGCGGCGATGGTCCACGACCCGCACGCGCAGACCCTCACCGCGATCCTCGGCGTCTCCCACCCCGCGTTCGTGCTCCTTGATCCGGGTGAGCAGCAGCGTCGCGTCTCCGGCTGGGGCCGCGTACTGGCCGCCGCCTGCAGGTCCGGGCGGATCGCCCGCATCCAGGTGTCCGAGCGCACTCTGCCGGATTCCGGGACGGGGCTGGCGGAGTGGTGGCGCACGCACGGCACCGACGACGGCTCCTGGGCCGCGACCACGTACGCCGAGCTCATCGAGCGTGCCGGCCCCGCCGGAGAGCGCCACGCGACGACCATCTCGCTCGCGCTCGACATGAAGGCCGCCGCCCGGCAGATCAGAACGAGCGGTGGCGGGATACGCGGCGCGGCTGCGGTGCTGCGGCAGGAGATGAGCACGCTGACGACGGCGTTGCGCGCCGCGGAGCTCAGTAGCACCGGGTGGCTGACGCCGGGCGAGGTCGCCGTCGTCCTGCGCTCGGCTTACGACCCCGCCGCCGCCCCGGCGCTGGAGCGCCACGGGGACCTGGGCCGTGACCTGGCGACCGCAGGTCCGGTCGCGGTTACCGAGACCTGGGACCGGCTGCGGTCGGACTCCGCGCACCATGCGGTGCTGTGGATCACCGAGTGGCCTCGCTCGCAGGTGTATCCCGGCTTCCTCGCGCCGCTCGTGCTGTCCAACGGCATCCTGCGCACCCTCGCCCTGCACTACACCCCGGTGCGCGCCGACCAGGCCGCGCGGGACCTGCGGAAGAAGAAGACCGAGCTCATCTCCGATGCCGCCCAGCGGCGCAAGATCGGGCAGATCGACGACGCGGCCAGCAGCGCCGAGCTGGACGACGTGCTCCAGCAGGAGGCGGACCTGACTGCCGGGCACGGCGTCCTGCGCGTCTCCGGCCTCGTCTCCGTCTCTGCGCCGACCGTGGACGAGCTCGACGCGGCGGTGGCCGCGGTCGAGCAGGCGGCGATCCAAGCGTCCTGCGAGACCAGGCGGCTCGTCGGTCAGCAGGCGCAGGCATTCACCGCTGCCGCGCTGCCGTTGTGCCGGCCGGTCTGACCCGGCGCACCTGCTCACCAACCGTCACGCCTTCCTGTGAGGAGCCCCGATCATGCCGACCTTCGATGACCCGCTCGCGGACGCCGCTGAGGCGTCCGCCGCGCTGCGGGGCCTGGCCCACGCGACCCGCACGTTCGAGAGCCCCGCCGACACCCACCCGGTGATCGGAGATCTGCTCGCCGGCGTCAGGTCGCTGCGGCAAGTGCTCGACCAGCTCGCAGCCGCCCACATCAGCGCCCGCGCCAGGGCGCACGACGACGCCGGGAACCAGGCCGCCGGCGCAACCTCGGCCCTCGCAGCTGCCGATGAGCTGCACCAGGCCGGCACCCTGCTGGACACCGTGGAGTGGCGGCTGGACGCCGCCTCCCAGCACTCCGGTCGCATCGCCTGGCACCCCGCACCTGCCGTCGAGGACGGCCCGGCGAGGCGGTGGGTCAGCGTCGTGTTCCTGGAAGGCGCCGAGGCCGATGAGGTGCTGGAGCTGATCGACCGCGACGGGACGGATGCAGCGATCGAGCACCTGGCCGGGCACGACTACGGAGCGGAGACCACCCAGGCCGCGCTCGAGAACGGATACGTCTACGACGAGCCCCCGGCAGGTGTGCTCGACAAGGTGGCCACCCACGACGTCTACACGCTCACCTACAACCCCTTCCTCGGGCACGTCTCGCTGCTGCGCAAGCACGACACCGTGCCCGACCCGGCGCTCCTCGGCATCGACACCCCGGCCTCCGCACCCGCATCGGAGTCGAGGCGGGAAGCGGAACGCGCCGCGCACAAGTCCACGCGTGCAGTCGGCCCCGCGGTCAGCCGGGGGCGAGACGGGGCCGACTGGTTCACCCGCCGCCCCGGCGCCGCCTCCGCACACGGACGGGGGCTGGCGCTGTGACCGGGCAGGACGACAGCCGCCTGCACACCGCCGTGCTCGTCGGTCCCGAAGGCGAGCGGCGCCGGGCACGCAAGGCCCGCCGGCAGGCGGCGGCGAAGGTCGAGACCGATGCCCGCCAGCATCGCAAGGCACAAGCTCGGGCGAAGTGGGAGGCGGAGCAGGCTGAACGCCGCAACACGAGCTACCTGCCCGCCTCCGGCGAGGCGGGGCCCGCGGCGTTGCGGACGCCGGGCCGGTTCCGGCTCCCCAAGCACCAAGACACCTCCGCGACGCTCGCCGGCCAGTACCCCTTCCTGGCCGAGGCCGGCCTCGGCAGCCAGGGCGTCTTCGTCGGCCAGGACCTCTACAGCGGCGGATCGTTCGTCTACGACCCCTGGGTGCTCTATCAGCGCGGCCTCATCACGGCGCCGAACGTCGTGCTCGCCGGGATCGTCGGCTCCGGCAAGTCTTCCCTGGCGAAGTCGCTGTACACGCGCAGCCTGCCGTTCGGACGCAGGGTCTACGTCCCCGGCGACCCTAAGGGCGAACACACGGCTGTCGCGGAGGCGGTCGGCGGACGGGCGATCATCCTCGGCCACGGCCTTCGCAATCGTCTGAACCCGCTCGATGAGGGCCACCGGCCATCTGCCGTGTCGGATACGGAGTGGGCGATGCAGGTCGCCTCCCGCCGCCGCGACCTCATCGGCGCCCTCGCAGAGACCGTGCTGGACCGGGCGCTGTCGCCGTTGGAGCACACCGCCATCGACCTCGCCCTCCGAGACGCCGTCCGCAGCGCCGAGGTGCCGATCCTGCCGATGGTCGTCGACCGCATCCTCACCCCCAACACGGGGGACGATGAGGACGGTCGGCTCGCGGAAGACGGTCGTCTCGTCGGCCACGCGCTCCGTCGGCTTGTCGCCGGAGACCTCCAAGGCCTGTTCGACGGCCCCTCCACGGTCAGGTTCGACCCGTCGCTGCCGATGGTGTCGCTCGACCTATCGCGGGTCGCGGAGAACAGCACGCTGATCTCGGTGCTGATGACCTGCTCGTCCGCATGGATGGAGTCCGCTCTGTCCGACCCGGCGGGCGGGCAGCGATGGGTGGTCTACGACGAGGCGTGGCGGCTCATGCAGTACCCGGCGCTGCTTCGCCGCATGGACGCCCAGTGGAGGCTGGCGCGGCACTTCGGAATCGCGAACATGCTCATCTTCCACAAGCTCTCCGACCTCGACAACGTCGGCGATGCCGGGACCGCGATGCGCGCCCTCGCCTCGTCGCTGCTGGCGAATGCGGAGACCCGGATCGTGTACCGGCAGGAGCCGGACCAGCTCGGCTCCACCGCCCTCGCGCTCGGGCTCACCGGCACCGAGCAGAAGCTGCTCCCCGGCCTGGGGACCGGTCAGGGGCTCTGGCGGATCAAGGACCGCTCCTTCGTCGTGCAGCATCAGCTCCATCCCGCCGAGCTCGCCGCGTTCGACACCACCGGCCGCATGACCAGCGAACCCACGTAAGATCACGAATCCTGAAGGCAGTTGAGGCGGGAACCCACGGGCCGAGGGGCCATTTCAGAGTATCTGAGGTCGTGAGTTCGCGGTGTCGATGTCGTCGGGGAGCAGTCGCGGGATGAGCCGCACGAACACGACCATGACGATGAGCTCGACGAGGGTCTGTGTGACAACGACGAGCGGAGCAAGGTCGAACGCGGCGGGTAGGGCGAGGACGAGCGGGAGGACGACGAGGGAGTTGCGGGTCGCGCCGCTGAACACGATCGCGCGGCGACCGGGGACGTCGATCCGGGCAACCTTCCCGGCGGCGGCACCGATCGGGACCATGACCGCGGCGAACAGGATGTAGACGGGGATGGCGAGCAGGAGCGCGCCGAGCTGTCGTCCGACGCCGGCGATCTGGGAGGCCATCACGACAGCGAGGCTGAGCATCATGAGCGGCACCATCGCCCCCAGCACGGTGCCCTGGATCGCTACGCCCCAGCGGGTGCCGGCGGCGGCAAGCTGGGTGAACCCCGCGGCAACGAGAGGCAGCGCGATAAGCAGCAGGAACGCCTCGATGAACGGGGCGAAGTCGACCGTGGCGACGAACTCGGCTCCGACGAACAGCCAGAGGTAGAGCGGCAGCAGGAGCATCTGCGCGAGCATCAGCAGTGGTGCGGCCGCGAGCAGCCGATCCTTGGCTCCACCGGCGATGCCGGTGAACACGATGACGTAGTCCACGCATGGCGTGAGGAGGACGAACAACACGCCGATCAGGAGCACCTGATCGTGGGCGACGATCCGCGAAAGGACGTAGACGACGATCGGGACGGCGACGAAGTTCACCGTCAAGACGGTGACGAGGAAGCGCCAGTCGCGGAACGCCTGCCCGATCTTCGCGAACGGCACCCCGAGGAAGGTCGCGTAGAGCAACAGCCCGAGCACGGGGTTGATCGCCAACTCCGCCGGGTGCGCAATCGCCGGGATCAGCAGCCCGATGCCCGCGCCGAGGACGAACGCGGCGAGGTAGAGGGGCACCTGCCACCGCTCCATCCACTCGACCGCCGTCCGCATGAGTCTTATCCTTCCAGCCTTCCAATAGGTCACTGATCGCTGTATAGTCAGTGTGTGCTGACTCTTGCTTCTCGGGTGGACGTGATGAACCGGCTCGGCCGGGCGATGGCCGACCCGACCCGCTCGCGCATCCTGCTGTCGCTGCTGGAGCAGCCGGGGTATCCGGCGAAGCTCGCCCGCGACCTGGACCTGACCCGTACAAACGTGTCGAACCACCTGTCGTGTCTGCGTGGTTGCGGGATCGTGGTTGCCGAGCCCGAGGGTCGGCAGACTCGGTACGAGATCGCCGACCCACACCTGACGGCGGCGCTCGTCGCGCTGGTGGATGTGACGCTCGCCGTCGACGAGAGCGCGCCGTGCCTGGACCCGGCCTGCAGCGTGCCCGGCTGCTGCGACACCGAGGCCACCGCATGATGAGCGCGCCGGCCCTGACCGACGAGCGCCGCGCCCAGCTGCACCGGCGGGTGCGGTTCATCGTCTTCTTCACGATCACCTGGAACGTCATCGAGGCTGTCATTGCGCTCTCGGCCGGCGCGGTTGCGTCGTCTGCGGCGCTGATCGGGTTCGGTCTGGACTCGGTGATCGAGGTCGCCTCTGCCGCCGCGATCGCCTGGCAGTTCACTCGCAGAGACCCCGAACGGTGGGAGAAGGCCACCGTCCGGGTGATCGGGGGCGCGTTCTTCGCCCTGGCCGTGTACGTCGCCGTCGATGCGATCCTCGCCCTCACCGGCGTCCGCGACCCGGATCACAGTCCGGTCGGTATCGGGATCGCGATCGCCAGCCTGATCGTGATGCCCGTCCTGGCCTGGTTCGAGTTTCGCACCGGCCGGGAGCTGCGCTCCAAGAGCGTGCAGGCCGATGCGAAGCAGCTTCTGCTGTGCATCTACCTCTCCGGCACCGTCCTCATCGGGCTCGTCCTCAACGGCCTGTTCGGGTGGGCGTGGGCCGACTCCATCGCCGCGCTCGTGGTGGCGGGCCTGGCGATCCGTGAGGGTATCGAGGCTTGGCGCGGCGACATCGAATCCCCCTTCGAGGTGCTCGAAGACCTCGACCACGACGACCACGAGGAGGTCACCCCGTGACCCACATCGGCCCGCTCAACGGCCTGCCCATCGCCTGCACGCTGACCCCCACCGCCGGCAAGGCGCAGATCGAGAAGTGGCGAGCATTCGACGAGGACTACGCACTCGAAACGGAACGCACCGACACGCGGCTGACCATCCACTACGCCAAGGTCGAGGACTCCATCGCCCGCCTTCGCGGGCTGGTCGAGGCCGAAAGCTCCTGCTGCTCCTTCGTCGACTGGCGCATCGAGGAGCAGCACTCGGACCTGCGGCTCGTGGTGACCGGCTCCCCGCAGCAACTCGCCGCCCTCAACGTCGGATAGTCCAGCCCGAGCCGAGCGTTCACCATTCCTGCGATTCCTTCACGAATCGTGAACTCCTCGCACTAATCCTGAACGTTCGTCAGCCGCGGAGCACTGGCCGTACTCGCCCGCGTACCTGATGGATATGAGACTGCGACCGACTTACACCGCGAACGAACTCACGGCGGTTGGGACAGATGCGCACGAGTTCGGGAATCTCGACGTGCCTTCAGGAATCCCGAACGATCGGCAGGATTCCTGATGCTCCGGCCCCGCTACAAGCGATCCTGGGGCGAACCCGCATCCCGAAGCGGGAGTGCCGAGCCCGTGCCGGTCGTGCTCCCGCTCGTCGCCATCACCATCGCCGAGGACGGCCGCATGACCGTCACTGTCGACGGGGCGCCGTTCGAGCCGGAGCCGTTCGCGCCGCCGTGGCGGCGGGAGGACTTCGCCCGCGTCCTCGACCAGCTCACCGACCTGCGCCGCTCCCCGGTGCGGGTCGAGGTGCGCGAAGCGGACGGAACCGTGTTCACCGACATCATCACCCCGAGCAGGCGCCGCCGCACCGAACCCGATCCAGAGCCGGCATCGGAAGAACCGGCCCGCCGACCGGCGGCGGAACTCGTCGCGCTGCACGGGGAAGGGTTCGTTCCCGGCGAGGACGTCGCGATCGCCGTCGTCATCGCCCACGGCGATGCCGCCCCGGACGGCACCATGCGCGGCCTCGTCGAAGCCCACCAGCTCGCCGGGACCCCGACCCGCGAGGTCATCCTGCTCGGCCGCGTCTCCGGCACCCTCACGATCGGCCACCCCGAATGAGCACGCCCCGGCCCACGGGAGCGCTCGGGGACGAGCTGAGCAACCTCGGCATCGGCATCCTCATCGGCACGGCGGTCCTCGCCGCCATCCTCCGCGGCGCCGGGTCCGTCGCCGCCTGGATCACCGGCGTCAACCAGCCCACTGGCGGAGTCGAAGCCGGACTGGGCGTGCTGCTGGGCCCCGGTGACCCAGCGACCGCGCTCGGCGCACCGGGCCTGAGCGCCGTGGCGTACTGGATCACCGCCGGTCTGCTGGTCCTCGGCGCCGGAGTGGCCGGCTGGTGGACGTGGCGGTTCTTCCGCGAGCACGGCCGTCAAGTGAATACCGACCCGTACCGCATCGCCGGGATCGCCACCCGCAACGAGGTCGCTAAGGCCGCCTCGGAGGCGGCGCTGCTGCGCCGGGCCGGTCACCTGCGGCCCTCGCTCCACCAGCCGCAGCCGAAGGATGTCGGCTACCGGATCGGCGCCTCACATGGCACGAGCGTCTGGGCGTCCGTCGAAGACAGCATCCTGCTGATCGGCCCGCCCCGCTCCGGGAAGGGCGCCCACATCGTCATCAACGCCATCTTGGACGCCCCTGGCGCGGTCGTCACCACATCGACGCGGCCGGACAACCTGACCGCGACGCTCCGCGCCCGGCAGAAGATCGGCCCTGTCGCGGTGTTCGACCCCCAGCACCTCGCCGAAGGCCTACCCGCCGGGCTCAGGTGGTCACCCATCCGCGGGTGTGAGGACCCTTTGACGGCGATGATCCGCGCGACCGGCCTTGCCGCCGGCACCGGTCTCTCGGCCGGCGGGGTCGAGGGAGGCGGGTTCTGGGAGGGCAAGACGAGGACCGCGCTCCAGGCGCTCCTCCATGCCGCCGCCCTCGATCACCGGCCGCCCTCGGAGCTGTTCCGTTGGACCCTCGACCCCTCCGCCGCCGCGGACGCAGTGGCGATCCTCACCGCGAACCCGCGAGCGGCGACTGGGTGGGCGGACTCGTTGCAGGCGATGATCGACTCCGACCCCCGCACGCGCGACTCCATCTGGCAAGGCGTCTCCCTCGCCCTCGCCGCGCTGGCAGACCCGCGCGTGCTCGACGCCGTCTCGCCGCGCGAGGACGAGGACTTCGACCCCGAAGCGTTCCTCCGCGACCGAGGAACCCTCTATCTGCTCGCCACCGGAGCCGGCGCCAACAACTCCGCTGCGTTGGTGGCGGCGTTCGTGGAAGACGTCGTGGAAGCCGCCCGCCGCCTCGCCGCCACGAGCCCCGGCGCCCGCCTCGCCCCGCCACTGCTGCTCGCACTCGATGAGGTCGGCAACCTCGCACCCTTGCCCTCGCTGCCGACGCTCATGGCAGAGGGCGGCGGAACCGGGATCACGACCATGCCCGTACTCCAAAGCCTCGCGCAGGCGCGGGAGAAGTGGTCGGAGAACGCGGCCGGCGCGATCTGGGACGCCTCTATCGTCAAGATCGTCCTCGGCGGAGCGTCGAACTCCAAGGACCTGCACGACCTGACCACGCTCATCGGCGAGCGCGACGAAGTGACCGACTCCACCACGGTCGGAGACCACGGCTCCCGCTCCGCACAGCGCTCCATCCGCCGCGTGCCGATCATGCCGCCCGACACGATCCGCACCCTCCCGTTCGGGACTGCACTGGTGCTGCTGCGCTCCGCACCACCCATCGTCACCCGATTGCGGACCTGGACCGACCGGCCCGACGCGAAACAGCTGCGCGACGACCGGGCCGACATCGAGGCGACGCTGCAGCACCGCTCGGAGGAGCCGCCGGGCGCACCTGCCTGACAGAGCGGCCCCACCGTGGGGTCGCCGCCGATGTCAGAAAGAGGGGCAGTCCAATGGCTCTCCACACGCAGGAATCCGTCTCGGGGTTCATCGCCTCCGACCCGCAGCTCACCTACACGGAGCGGGGCGATGCCCGGTTCTACGCCAAGATCGGGCAGGAGCACTATCGCAAGGAGCCGGACGGGTCGTTCACGCAGACCGAGACGACCTTCCACGACCTCGTGGCGTTCAAGAAGACCGCCGAGCGCGCCCACGACCGGCTCGCCAAGGGAGACAAGTTCGTCGCCGAGGGCTACACCCGCGAGTACGACCGCGCCACGCCGGAAGGCGAGGTGGTCAAGTCCGAGGAGTTCGTCGCGAAGAAGCTCGGCCACGACCTCGCCCGCACGAGCTACGAGGTCGACCGCACCCGCCGCCAGCCCGCCGTCACGCAGGAGACCGCGGGGCAGACCGTCGATGTCGGCGCCCGCCGCGAATCACGCGGCGCCGCACCGGCGCTCGGGCTCTGAACGGCGGTGACCGTGATGAACCAGAACGACACCGCCCCCGAGACCGACGAACCGGACCTGGACGGGGAGGCCGCGGAGTTCGACGGGCCGCTGATCCCGGAGCCTCCGCACCCGATCAACTGGAACCTCCTGACCAGCGAGGAAGCGGAGGCCGAGTGGCTGGAGCTGAACCGCTGGGGCGACTGGCTCCGCCGCACCTACGGGCTGCCTGCTTCGGTAGTTCCGCCGTTCTGGCACCGCCACCCGGAGCTGTTGTGGGAGCTGAGCGCTCTGCACCTGCATTGGCTGTCCGCCTACGACCCGGAGCAGAACGGCTCCGCGCCGCTGGGCTGGCATCGCGACTTCGCCGACGCCCGCCAGCGGCTCCGCGACTGGGTCGCCGCTTCCGGAACCCGTCTCGACCGAGACCGCCCGACCCGGCAGACCACCTGGCCCGGCGAGGACCCGGCAGGCCCGGTCGAGGACACGATCATCGCTCACCGGGATCAGGACTTCGTGCAGTTCGTCCTCGACGATGTCGCCGCGCGCCGCCAGGCCGAGGACGACTTCTATGCCGGACTCGACCCGAACACCGGAGAAGTCGCATGAGCGATACCGGCGGCACGATCGTGGTCTCGCCTCTAATGGACAGTCGGGAGATCGCCGCCTATCTCAAGGTGTCCGAGTCGACTTTGTCGAGGTGGCGTTCGGCTGGTCAGGGGCCGCCGTTCCTGCGGCTGGGCGGGATCGCCCGGTACCGCATCGACGCGGTCGACGCCTGGCTGGCTGGGCTGGAGGACAGCCATGCCCCGGAAGGGTGAGCCGCTCCCGCACGCGCAGCCAAAGCCGGCGCCTCCGGTCGGCGTGAAGATCTCCACCGACCTGGAACGTCGCTCCTACGGCATCCGCGCCCGTGCCCGCTGGACGGACCCGATCAGCAAACGCCGCATCATCCGCTCCGAGATCGTCGATGACGAGGCTGCGGCGCACGAGTTCTTCGACTCGCTGCGGCAGTCATCGGCCAAGGGCATGGACGTGTCCATGACGCTCACCGAGTTCGTCACCACGATCGGCGACCGATGGGCGCGCGGCCTCGACCCCACCTCCACCGGGGAGACCTACGGGTACGGTCTCAAGCTCCGGGTGCTACCTGCCCTCGGGCACCTGCCGGTCGCGCAGATCACCGCCGGGATCATCGACCGCACCATCGATGCCTGGGAGAAACGGCACGGGGCGTCAACGATCAAGAACTCCATCGCCCCGCTCGTGCGGGTCCTCGATGAAGCGGTGCGCGACGGGCTCATCCCGATCAACCCCGCGAAGAACCGTGCCAAGCGCAGCCTGAACCGCAATGCCTTCCGTCTCCAGCCTGCGGAGGATGCTTCCCCGCGCGCGCATGCGATCCCCGACATGGCAACGCTGACGACGCTCGCTGAAGCCTGCGGGAACATTCACCAGTCCTACTCCGACTTCGTCATGCTCGCCGCCCTCCTCGCAGCGCGCTCATCCGAGGTCTCGGGCCTTCAGGCCGGTGACGTCCGGTTCGACAAGAACATCGTGATGATCGCACGGCAGACCTACCCCGGCAAAGGCGGGCTCATCACGAAACAGACGAAAGGCCGGAGAGAACGCCGCGTCCCGATCCTCGACCCGCTCCGCCCGATCCTCGAGCGGCTCGCGGAAGGCAAGGAGCCCGAGGACCGGCTGCTGATCGGCCCGAAGGGCGGCGCTCTCACGACCGCGACCGTGCGGGACGCCACGAACTGGGACCAGATCGTCAGCGATCTCGGCCTGCCCGACCTCACCCGGCACGGCCTCCGGCACACCGGAGCCACCTGGATGGCAGACGCAGGCATCCCGCTGCACGTCCTCCAGGACATCCTCGGCCACGCCTCCGTCGAGACCACACGCGGATACCTGCACCCCGACGACCGCCACCTCGCATCCGCCGCAGAGCAGGCCAACGCCTTCCTCGCCCGATCCGCCAAGGCCAGCAGACCGAGCCGGCGTGAGGCCTCGAGGCCACTGTGACGGGGAGCCGGAAGCCACGACCGGGGGCTCTGGTCCCCTTTTGGTCCCCTTATCCACAGGCGGCGTTTTCCAGAGAGCCAGATATGCCCTCCGACGTCTGTGATGCGGCATCGATGCCTTGGCGAGGGGACCAGAGGGGGACCAACAAAAACCCGTCGTCAGACATGACGAAGCCCCGATGAAAATGGCTTCTCATCGGGGCTTTTCTGTCGGGATGACAGGATTTGAACCTGCGACCCCCTGACCCCCAGTCAGGTGCGCTACCAAGCTGCGCCACATCCCGTGGCATCGATTTTCAGTTGTTCGGGCCGATCAGAGCGGGGTAAACCCCTTGACCCCCAGTCAAGTGCGCTACCAAGCTGCGCCACAGCCCGTTGTCGTGCGCTCGCGCGCAGGCAACTCCCCTATCTTAGCCGCACGACGAAGCCTTCGCGAACCAGGATGCTTGCCCGTGTCGGAGGCTCGGCGTAACCTCCCGCACATGCCCACGATCACCACCGAACTCGCAAGCCCTGCCGTGTGGGACGACATCCAGCATGCTCTGAGCGGCGGCGGCGACGGTCGCGGCTGTCAATGCGTCTGGCCGGTCCTCACCAACAAGGAGTGGGAGGCCACCGACCTCGCCCAGCGCACGGCGCTGTTCCAGCAGGAGGTGGCATCCGACCGCCCGCCCGGGATCGTCGCCTACGTCGACGGCGAGGCCGCCGGCTGGATCCGCGTGGGTCCGCGGCCCGCGCAGCGGCGCCTCGGGCGCACCCGCAACATCGTCGCGACAACGTACGAGCCCCTCGACGACGAGGGTGTGTGGGGTGTCAGCTGCTTCGTCGTCCGCAAGGAGCATCGTGGCCAGGGATTGAACGCCGCCTTACTCGACGCGGCCGTCGCATTCGCGAAGGACTCCGGTGCCCGCGTGAGGGCTACCCGATCGACACGAGCAAGACCAAGCCGCACGTGAACGATCTGTTCCACGGCGCTCTGTCGACGTTCTTGGCCGCCGGCTTCACCGCGATCCCCGGCCCCAAGCCCGAACGCCCGATCGCCAGCCTCACCGTCGCCTGACGACCCGCTCTACGATGGGTGGATGCCGCGCCGCATCCTGCCTCGAACGATCCTCCTCACGGCATTCGTCCCCTTCGCGGCGATGTCGCTCGTGCATGTGCGGGCGCTCGCGGTCGGCAGTGAGATCGCGAGTCCGACGAAGCTGTGGCTGATGCCGCTGCTCGCGATCCCGGTGCTGGTCTCCGCACGTCTGCAGCCGTCTCTCGCGATCCTGCTGCTGCTCGCCGCCATCGCGCTCTCCTGGCTCGGCGACGGCGCCGGCGAATTCTTCCCTGGCGGCCCCGAGCTGCCGCTCATGCTCCTGTTTTTCGGCCTCGCGCACATCGCCTACATCGTGCTGTTCGCACGCATCCTGCGTATACGCCGGCTGCCGTGGTGGACGCTCGTCTACGCGGCATGGTGGATCGGCATGATCATCATCCTCGGCCCGCACACCGGAGCACTGCTGCCCGCCGTCGCCGCATACGGAATCGTCCTCGGCGGCACTGCGGCGGTCGCGGCCCGCTGCCACCCGCTCATCGCCGTCGGCGGGGTGTTCTTCCTCGCCAGCGATACGATCCTCGCCTTCCGACTGTTCATGGCCGACGCTATGCCTGCGTGGACGAGCCCGCTCGTCATGCTCACCTACGCGCTCGGGCAGGGACTTCTCGTCGCCGGCGCCCTTGTATCCCTGCGGAAGAAGGCCACCGCATGAACGCGCAGAACCCGATGATGACGAAGCCGGTGCGCATCGACAGCTGGCTGTGGGCCATCCGCGTGTACAAGACGCGCTCCGCCGCGACCACCGCATGCCGCGCGGGGCATGTACGCGTCAACAGCGACAAGGTCAAAGCCGCGCAGACGGTCAAGCCGGGTGACGAGGTGCGCATCAGAATCAGCGGATTCGACCGCATCCTCATCGTCCGCCAGACGCTCACGAAGCGCGTCGGCGCCCCCGTCGCGGCACTCGCGTATGACGACCGCACACCCGCGCGCGAACCCGTCGCCGCCCTCGGCGTGCGCGACCGCGGGGCCGGGCGCCCCACCAAGCGCGAACGCCGCGAGATCGATCGGCTGCGAGGTCGGGACTAGGCGTTCAGCTGCTCACGCAGACGGGGCCAGGCATCCGCGAACCCCGGATGCAGCGGCCGCTGGTCGACCTCGTCGATCGGCACCCACTCGAGAGCGACACTCTCGGGGTCGCTGATCACCGGCTCGAACGGCGCGACGACGTCGGCGACCACGGTCGTGTACGACCAGATCCGAAGATCGAGCACGCTGGTGAACCGCACCTGCACGGCACCCTCGGGGATTCCGGCCTCCTCGGTGGCCTCGCGGATCGCACCGTCGATCGGCGTCTCGCCCTCGTGCAGCGCGCCGCCCGGCAGTCCCCACGTGCCGCCGAAATGGCTCCAGCTCACGCGGTGCTGAAGGAGGATGCCGCGCTCGGCATCGACGGCGAGGAGACCTGCCGCACCGAAGCGGCCCCAGTACTTCTCCCCCGTCTCGGCGACGACCCAGGCGTCACCCGGATTGCGGGGGCCCAGCGGGCGCCGCGGCTCTCCGGGTTGTGGGGGAACGATCGTCACGGTTCCAGCCTTTCACAGGAGACGGCGGTCGGGGCTGCGCGTTGCGGAAGGTTTCGCGGTGGCAGCGCCCTGCTCTGGGAGAATGGAACCGTGAAACTCCTCGTCGCCGCCCTCGAATCAGAACTCGTCGCCTTCCCCGAGAACCTCCCCGGGTTCGAGCGCCTCGTCACCGGCCCCGGCAAGCTCAAGGCCACCTACGCGCTGACCCGCGCTCTCGATGCCGCCCAGTACGACGAGATCCTCGTCGTCGGCACGGCCGGCGCGATCGACGAGACCATCGGGTCCGGCGTGCACGAAGTGCACTGGGCGTTCCAGCACGACGTCATCAACGAAGAAGGCGTCCGCGGCGAGCACGTCTCGATGCCGCAGCGCATGCAGCTCGGTGAGGGCGACGTCTCGATCGCGACCGGCGACAGCTTCATCGACGACGCCGAAGCCGTCGAGCTCATCCTCTCCCTCGGCGGGCGCCTCGTCGACATGGAGTCGTTCGCCTACGCCTGGGTCGCCGAGCAGTTCGGCGTGCCGATCCGCATCTGGAAGGCCGTGTCCGACAACGCCCAGGACGGCGCGAACCTCACGTGGGAGCAGGCCGTGACAGCCTGCTCCCACGAACTCCGCGATCGCGTCCGCGAGGTGTACGGGGTCTAGCCGGCGAGGGCCGGTGCCCCGGCGCGCAGACGCTCCGAAGCAAGCTCTTCCGCGGCGGCGAGCGGCGTGATGCCCCGCTCCTCCGCGTCGGCGAGGATGCGCCGCACCGTGTCGCCGATCTGCGCGACCTGGCCCATGATCTCCTCACGGGTGCCGCGCTGCTTGGCCTCGTTGTCCAGATAGATCACGCCACCGGCGTTGACGACGAAGTCGGGGGCGTACAGGATGCCGCGCGAGGCGAGCCGGTCGGCGCCGGCGTGGTTCGCCAGCGGGTTGTTCGCCGGACCGCACACGGCACGGGTGTCCAGGGCGTCGATGACGTCATCGGTAAGGAGGCCGCCGATACCGGCCGGGACGAAGACATCCGACGACGCGAGGTGCTCGGTTCCGGGCTCGGCCCAGGTCGCACCGAGTTCACCGGCGAGGTGGCGACGGGCGGGGTTCACGTCGGTGACGGTGAGGATCGCACCCTCGGCCGAGAGACGGATCGCCAGACGCCCGCCGACCTGGCCGAGGCCCGAGATCGTGATGCGGCGTCCCGCGACATTGCCCGTACCCGTGGTGCGCTCGAGAACCGCGCGCAACGATTCGTAGACGCCCAGGCTCGTGGGACCGGCCGGCTCACCCGAGCCGCCCGCAGCATCGGGAAGACCCACGACGTGCGCGGTGCGCTCCCCCACGACAGCCATGTCGTCCATGGTCGATCCGACGTCCTCCGCCGTGCGGTACAGGCCGCCGAAGGACTCGACAGCGTCGCCGAGATCGAGGAACGCGTCACGGCGGCGCTCGGCGTCGAGGACCGTCCCCTCCTCGAGTCCGATCACGGACTTGCCGCCACCGGCATCCAGCCCGGCCGTCGCGTTCTTCAACGTCATCGCCGCCGACAGACGCAGAGCATCACCGAGAGCATCGCTCCAGTGCGGGTACGTCCACAGCCGCGCACCGCCGAGAGCCGAACCGAGAACAGAGGAGTGCAGGGCGACGGCGATGAACAGTCCGCTGCGCCGGCCGGTGATCACCTCCACCCGTTCGTGAGTGAACGCGGGAAGGGGCAGGGTGTGCGACATTGCATCCTCTTTCGGCAGGCCTTGTGGGCAGCGATGAACGGACGCCGTCAGGTTGCGGCATCCACCCTCCATTGCACCACCCGGCCCGCCTTTCGGCAAGGCCGCCGCGCCCGCTGACGTCAGCGCTGGCGGCGCTCCCGCACGCGCATGTTGATGACGATCGGGGTGCCCTCGAACTCGTACAGCTCCCGCAGGCGGCGCTGGATGAACCGGCGGTAGCCGGGGTCGAGGAACCCGGTCGTGAACAGCACGAACGTCGGCGGACGCGTCGACGCCTGCGTGCCGAAGAGGATGCGCGGCTGCTTGCCTCCGCGCAGCGGGTGCGGGTGCTCTGCGACCAGCTCGGAGATGAACGCGTTGAACTTGCCGGTCGGGATGCGGCGATCCCAGTTCTCCAGCGCGGTCTCGAGTGCCGGCACGAGCTTGTCGAGGTGCCGACCGGTCTTCGCCGAGATGTTCACGCGCGGAGCCCACGCGACGTGCGCGAGGTCCTGTTCGATCTCGCGCTCCAGGTACCGGCGGCGGTCCTGGTTCTCGAGGTCGATGTCGCTGAGGCGGTCCCACTTGTTGAAGGCGAGCACGAGCGCGCGTCCGGATTCGAGCACCAGGTCGATGATGCGCACGTCCTGCTCGCTGAGGGGCTCGGAGACGTCGAGCACGACGACGGCGACCTCCGCCTTCTCGAGCGCGGCGGACGTGCGCAGTGACGCATAGAAGTCCGCACCCTGCTGCAGATGCACCCGGCGTCGGATGCCGGCCGTGTCGACCAGTCGCCACAGCTTGCCGCCGAGTTCGACCACCTCGTCCACGGGGTCGCGGGTGGTGCCGGCGAGGTCGTTGACGACCACGCGCTCCTCCCCCGCGGCCTTGTTCAGCAGCGACGACTTCCCGACGTTCGGGCGACCGAGGATCGCGACGCGCCGCGGCCCGCCGATCTCGTGCTTGGCGACCGCCGAAACCTCGGGCAGCTTCTCGAGCACGGCGTCGAGAAGGTCGGCGACACCGCGGCCGTGGACAGCCGAGGTCGGGTACGGCTCGCCGAGACCGAGGTTCCACAGCGCCGCGGCCTCGGGCTCCTGGCGCGTGTCGTCGATCTTGTTCGCGACGAGGAACACCGGCTTGCCGCTCTTGCGCAGCAGCTTCACGACGTGCTCGTCGGTGGAGGTGGCGCCCACCATGGCGTCGACGACGAACAGCACGAGGTCGGCGAGGTCGATCGCGACCTCGGCCTGAGCTGCGACCGAGCGGTCGATGCCCTTGGCGTCCGGCTCCCAGCCGCCCGTGTCGACGAGCGAGAAGCGACGGTCGTTCCACTCCGCCTTGTACGTCACGCGGTCGCGGGTGACACCGGGCGTGTCCTCGACGACGGCCTCACGACGGCCGAGGATGCGGTTCACGAGGGCGGACTTGCCGACGTTCGGGCGTCCGACGATCGCGACGACCGGGAGTGCGGGGAGGAACTCGACTCCGCCCTCGGCGAGGCTGAGGCCCGCGAGAAGCGCCGCATCCTCCTCGTCCAGGTCGTAATCGGCGAGTCCGGCGCGCAGGGCCTCGGCCCGCTGCTCGGCGAGCTGCTCGTCGAGCTCGTCCATCTTCTCAGCGAGACGGTCGGGGCCGCCTTCGTATTCGTCTTCAGCGGCCATGTTCCGCTCCTTGCTTTCGGTCGATCACCGCGAGGACGGCGTCGATGGTCTGTGAGAAATCGAGGTGGGTGGTGTCGACGACCTCGACGCCCTCTGCGGCGTTCAGGAAGTCGACGACGGCGCTGTCGGAGGCGTCGCGCTTGTGCAGCGCAGCAGCGACCTCTGCGGCGTTCTCGCCGGCGAGTTCACCGGCTCGTCTGGCCGCGCGCACCTCGGGCGCCGCGGTCAGGAGGATGCGTACGGGCGCGTCGGGCGCCACCACGGTCGTGATGTCGCGCCCCTCGACGACGACCGCCGGATGCGAGGCGTTCGCGACGAGCGACCGGAAGAAGATGTTCACCTGCTCGCGCACGGCGGGCACGCGCGCGACGCCGCTGACCGCGCCGGACACGCGCGGCTCGCGGATCGCGGCCGTGATGTCGGTGTCGCCGACGGCGACGGTCCGGTCGTCGGGGTCGAGCCCGAGACGCAGATCGAAGTCGGATGCTGCGGCCAGCACGGCCTGCGGATCATCGGTGTCATCACCGCGCTCGAGCACGTACCAGGCCAGCGCCCGGTAGACCGCCCCCGTGTCGAGCAGCCCGTAGCCGCGCTGGCGCGCGATGGCGGCCGAGACGCTCGACTTGCCCGAGCCCGCCGGTCCGTCGATCGCGATGAACTTGCCCGCACCGGGCAAGTTCTCGGTTCCTGCGCCGGGCCCACGCGCCCCAGAGGCTCCGGGCAGCGCGGAGCGCTGGCTGGAGTGGGGCGTGGGGATCGAAGGGTCACTCATTGGTCGCTCCTGCAATCCGCCATCCGCGCTGCTGCAGCCCGTCCACGGCTCCGAGCAGTGCGGCCGGGGCCACGCTGATCTCGGCGAGGCCGAACTGCGCGCCGGGAGAATGCTCCAGGCGCAGGTCCTCCACGTTCACGCCGAGCTCGCCGAGCTCGCCGAACAGGCGTCCGAGCTGACCGGGGGTGTCGTCGACCATGACGACGAGCTGCTCGAATCGGCGGTTCTGTCCGTGCTTGCCCGGCAGCCGCTCGACCCCGTCGTTGCCCTGTCGGATCGCCTCGGCCACCACGCGCCTGGCCCCGGGCGCTCCGGGCTCGCGCAGCGCATCCGACACGGTCTTCAGGTCGGCTGCGAGTGCATCGAGCACGTCGACGACCGGCTCGGCGTTGGCGCCGAGGATCTGCACCCACAGCTCCGGCGCGGATGCCGCGATGCGCGTGGTGTCGCGGACGCCCTGGCCGGCAAGGCGGAGGGCGTCCTCGTCCGCCGTCGCGAGGCGTGCGGCGAGGAGGCTCGCGACGACCTGCGGGACGTGCGACATGAGCGCGACCGAGCGGTCGTGCTCCTGCGGGGTCATCTCGAGCGGCATCGCGCCGACGTCGAGCGCGAGGTCCTCGACGAGGGCGAGGTCGGCAGGTCGCGTCTCCTCGTCGCGGCAGACCACCCAGGGGCGCCCGATGAACAGGTCGGCGCGCGCCGAGATCGCTCCCCCGCGCTCCCGGCCGGCGAGCGGATGCGAGCCGATGTAGCGCGTGAGATCGAGGCCGCGCTCGGTGAGCGCACGAAACGGCTCGAGCTTCACGCTCGCGACGTCCGTGACGACAGCATCCGGGTATCTCGTGAGCTCCGCCTCGATGACGTCAGCGGTCACGTCCGGCGGAACCGAGACGACGATCAACGACGGTGAGTCGTCGTCGCGAGCCGCGCGTCCGGCTCCGTAATCGATGGCGAGCCGCAGCTGAGCGGGCGATGTGTCGGCGAGGACGACATCCACGCCCTTCGCACGCAGTGCATGACCGATGCTCGCGCCGAGGAGACCGGCGCCGACGACGCGCACGGTCCCCGAGAGGCGCGGCGCATTGCCGTTGCCATGGGTTCTGGCGCTGTCGCTCACTCGGTCTCCTGGGCGTCTCCCGGCGTGGCGTCCGCAGGGGCATCGTGGCGCGCGAGAGTCAGCAGCGCACCACGTTCGATTTTACTCAGTTCCCTGCTCTTCCCCGCCGGGAGGGTTCCCAGGTGCAGCGGACCGAACTGACGTCGCACGAGTTCGGTGACGGGATGCCCCACCGCGGCCATCATGCGACGCACGATGCGGTTGCGCCCGGAGTGCAGGGTGAGCTCGACGAGGCTCGATGCCGCCTTCCCGGTCACTGAGCCCGTCGAAGTGTCGAGGAGCCGCGCCTTGTCCGCCTGGATGAAGCCGTCCTCGAGGTCGAAGCCCTTCGTCAGCTTGGCGATCGTCTGCGCCGTGACGGCGCCCTCGACCTTGGCGATGTACACCTTGGTGACCCCGAAGGACGGATGCGCGAGCACATGCGCGAGTTCGCCGTCGTTCGTGAGGATCAGCAGGCCGCTCGTCTCGGCATCCAGCCGCCCGACGTTGTACAGCCGCTCCTCGTACTCCTTCGTGAAACGGCGGAGGTCGGGTCGGCCGTTCTCGTCCTTCATGGTGCTGACGACTCCGGTGGGCTTGTTCAGCATCACGTAGCGCTTGGAGACGTCGAGTTGAATGGCCGTGCCGTCGACGTCGACGAGGTCGGTCTCGGGGTCGATGCGCCGACCGAGTTCGGTGACGACCTCGCCGTTGACGCTGATGCGCCCTTCGACGATGTACTGCTCGACGACGCGGCGGGATGCCACGCCGGCTGCGGCGAGCACCTTCTGCAATCGGACGCCCGCGGGGGCGGCGTTGTCACTCATCGGATGGTTCCTTCGTCGAATCCGTCGGCGCCGTCGTCGAGCAGCGGCGAGATCGGCGGCAGCTCGTCGAGCGAGTTGATGCCGAGGTTCTGCAGCAGCGCGTCCGTGGTGCCGTAGTTGATGGCGCCGGTCTCAGAATCGGCGAACAGCTCGGTGATGAGGCCCCGCGCGAGCAGCGTGCGCACGACGGAGTCGACGTTCACGGCGCGGATGGACGCCACCTGGCTGCGCGTGACCGGCTGCTTGTAGGCGATCACGGCGAGCGTCTCCAGGGCCGCCTGAGACAGGCGCGCCGGCGCCTGCCCGCCGACGAACTCCGCGACCAGCGCGTCGTGGTCCTCCCGGACGTAGAGGCGCCAGCCTCCGCCGACCTCGCGCAGCTCGAAGCCCCGCCGCGGACCCGTTCCCTTGCCGTCGTAGTCGTCGACGAGCGTCTCGATGGCCTGGCGGACGGCGGGCACCGGAGAGCCGACGGCCGCGGCCAGTGCGACCAGGCCCAGCGGCTCGTCGATGATGAGCAGGATGGCCTCGAGCCGCTCGGTCAGCGGGGTCGTCGGCGGCTCCACAGGGTCAGCGGTCGTCTCGGCAGGGTCAGCGGTCGAGGTGTCATCGGTCATAGTCGGCCCCCAGGGTCGCCAGTGTCTCATCCGACCAGGAGTCGGCTGCCCAGCGGGGCGTCAGCTCGCCGAGCGGTTCCAGTTGTTCGAAGGACAGCGCCGCGTGCCGGTACAGCTCGAGGACCGAGATGAACCGCGCCACGACGATGCCGGGCTCGGTCGTCCCCGCGACGAGTTCGCGGAACGTCAACGACTCGGTGTTCCGCAGCAGGGCCACGACGATCGCCGCCTGCTCGCGGATGCTCACCAGCGGCGCATGCAGATGGTCGAAGCCGACGGTGGGGATCTCCTTGGGCGCGAATGCGAGCAGGGCGAGGGCGGCGAAGTCGTCGGCGCTGAGCGTCCAGACGAGCTCCGGCGTCTGGCGGCGGTGCTTCTCATCCAGCCGGACGGCGCGCGTGTGCCGGCGATCCTCTCGCTGCAGGCAGCGCGCGAACCATGCGGAGACCTCTTTGAACGCCCGGTACTGCAGCAGCCTGGCGAACAGCAGGTCGCGCGCCTCGAGCAGCGCGACGGCCTCGGCGTCGACGAGCTCGCCCTGCGGAAGGAGACCGGCGACCTTCATGTCGAGCAGGGTCGCCGCGACGACGAGGAATTCGGATGCCTGATCCAGCTCCTCCTCGGCCTCGAGCTCGCGCAGGTACGCGATGAACTCGTTTGTCACGGCGCTGAGCGAGACCTCGGTGATGTCCATCTCGTGCTTCGAGATGAGGTTCAGCAGCAGATCGAACGGCCCGTCGAAGTTCGTCAGCGAGACGCGGAATCCGGAGTCGGCCTCAGGAATTGGATCCGACCCTTCGACGGGCTCAGGGATCGGAGTGTCCGCGGAGTCGATCCCTGAGCCTGTCGAAGGGTCGAGAACATCCTCGCTACGCGACGGCGCCACGGGCGACCAGCTCCCGGGCCAGTCGCAGGTACGCCTGAGCGGCGGCATGCTCCGGCGCGAACTCGGTGATGGGAACACCCGACACCGACGCGTCGGGGAACTTCACGGTGCGTCCGATCACGGTCTCCAGCACGTCGTCGCCGAACGCCTCGACCACGCGCTCGAGCACCTCGCGCGAGTGCAGCGTGCGCGCGTCGTACATGGTCGCCAGCAGCCCGTCGAGCTCGATGGCCGGGTTCAGGCGGTCGCGCACCTTCTCGATCGTCTCGATGAGCAGGGCGACGCCGCGCAACGCGAAGAACTCGCACTCCAGCGGGATGAGCACGCCGTGGCTCGCCGTGAGCGCGTTGACCGTGAGCAGTCCGAGCGAGGGCTGGCAGTCGATGAGGATGACGTCGTACTCCCCCGCGACCTGGCGCAGCACGCGCGCGAGGATGGTCTCGCGGGCGACCTCGTTGACGAGGTGCACCTCGGCGGCCGACAGGTCGATGTTCGCCGGCAGGACGTCGAGACCGGCGACAGCGGACGCCACGATCGCGTCGTGCGCGTCGCGCTTGGTGTCCAGCAGCAGGTCGTAGACGGTGGGCACATCGTGGGTCTGGATGCCGAGACCGGCAGACAGCGCGCCCTGCGGATCGAAATCGACGGCGAGCACCTTGCGGCCGTATTCGGCGAGGGATGCTGCGAGGTTGATCGAGGTCGTCGTCTTGCCGACGCCGCCCTTCTGGTTGCAAAGCGCGATGATGCGCGCAGGTCCGTGCGCGTCGAGCGGGGCGGGGATCGGGAAGCCGTGGTACGGACGCCCCGTGGGACCCAAGACGATGTCGTCGGCCTTCGACGTCTTGCCCTTGGTCTTCGTCGCGTTCTGAGCCACCGAATCTCCTGCTTCCTTCATGCTTGCTCGATTCTAGCCAGTCACCTGCGTATTCGCCGGTTCGCCCCCCGGCGATCCCCCACAGCCCGTCAGCGGGCCCGCGGGTGCGAGGTGGCGTAGATGTCGCGCAGCGTGTCGACCGAGACATGCGTGTAGATCTGCGTCGTCGCCACCGACGCGTGCCCGAGCAGCTCCTGCACGACGCGCACATCGGCGCCGCCCTGCAGCAGGTGCGTCGCGAACGAATGGCGCAGTGTGTGCGGCGACACCTCGGCCGTGATCTGCGCGCGCTCCGCGGCGGACCGGATGACGAGCCACGCGCTCTGCCGCGACAGCGGAGCCCCCCGCGCGCCCAGGAACAGCCGGGCGGATGCCTTCCCCTTGGCCGCCAGAGCGGGCCTGACCCGCGTGAGATACGCGTCCACGGCATCCCGGGCGAAGGACCCGACCGGCACGATCCGCTCCTTGGATCCCTTGCCCCGCAGACGCAGCACGTCGCCGTGCGCGAGGTCGTCGACGTCGAGCCCGACGGCCTCCGACACGCGGGCTCCGGTGGCGTAGAGCAGCTCGAGCAGCGCACGATCGCGGATCCCGAGGGGCTCCTCCCCCGAAGGCGCGACGAGCAGCCGCTCGACCTGATCGATCGTCAGGGCCTTGGGCAGCCGCTGCGGCGTCTTGGGCGGGCGCAGCCGTCCGCTGGGGTCCTCGACCTCGATCCCCTCGCGGACGAGGAATCGGTGCAGCCCGCGCACCGAGGACTGCAGCCGGGCCAGGCTCGTCGCCGCAGGTGCCGGAACCACGGCGGAGCGGTCGGCGATGAATCGGCCGATCACGGCACCGGTCACCGCCGTGGTGTCGGCGATGCCGGCATCCGTCAGCCAGCTCAGGTAGACGGCGAGGTCGCGACTGTAGGCGCCGACCGTGTGCTCGGACAGGCCCCGTTCGATCGTGATGTGCCGCAGATACGCGTCGATCGCGCGGTCGAGCCGCATCTCAGCCCCGCAGGCGCCGCTCGGTCGCGAGCACTCCGAGCGAGAGGATGCCGTTGCGCAGCCGCCCCTCCAGCACACCCTCCACAGCCTCGGCCAACGGCACCCATTCCAGACGGATGTCCGCCTCCTCGTCCTCGCGCTCGAAGGCGGACGGAGCCGCCTCGATGCCCGTGGCCAGGTAGATGCGGATCATCTCGTTGTTGCCGCCGGGAGTCGTCCACGTCGACACGAGCGGCTGCCAGTCGCGCGCTCGGAGGTCGGCCTCCTCGGCCAGCTCGCGCTGGGCTGCGATCATCGGGTCCTCGCCCTCGATGTCGAGGAGGCCCGCCGGCAGCTCCCAGTCCCGGTGGCGGATCGGATGCCGATACTGCTGGATCATCAGCACGCGTCCGTCGTCGTCGAGGGCGACGACGACGACAGCGCCGGTGTGATCCACGTACTCGCGGACGATCTCGCCGTCGCCGTACGCGACGCGATCGGAACGGACATCCCAGATCCGGCCCTTGTAGACCAGGTCGCTCTGGAGGACCTCCGGTTCGAAGGGCTCGTCCCGCAGGGCCTCACTCATCTTCGACGTCGAACAGCTCGCTGGAGCGGTGACGGTCGATCGCCGCGCCGACGAGTCCGCGGAACAGCGGGTGCGGATCGGTCGGGCGCGAGCGCAGCTCGGGGTGCGCCTGCGTGGCGATGTAGTACGGGTGAACGTCGCGGGGCAGCTCGACGAACTCGACGAGGTCGAGCTCGGGGTTGAGCCCCGAGAACACGATCCCGGCGTCCGACAGCCGCTGACGGTAGGCGTTGTTGACCTCGTAGCGGTGACGGTGGCGCTCGGAGATCTTCGTGGTGCCGTACACCTCGGCCGCGAGCGACCCCTCGGTGAGGGCTGCTTCGTACAGCCCCAGGCGCATGGTGCCGCCGAGGTCGCCGCCGTCGAGGATCTCGACCTGCTCGGTCATCGTCGCGATGACGGGCTCCGAGGTCTCGGGGTCGAATTCGCTCGAGGACGCACCGGTGATGCCGGCCACGTTGCGGCCGTACTCGATCACCATGCACTGCAGGCCCAGGCACAGGCCGAGCGTGGGGATGCCCTGCTCGCGCGCGAACTTCAGAGCGCCGAGCTTGCCCTCGATGCCGCGGATGCCGAAGCCGCCGGGCACGCAGATGCCGTCGAGGTCGGACAGGGCCTTGGCCGCGCCCTCGGGCGTCTCGCACGAGTCGGACGGGATCCACCGGATGCTGACGTGCGCCTCGTGGGCGAAACCGCCGGCGCGCAGCGCCTCGGTCACGGACAGGTAGGCGTCGGGCAGGTCGATGTACTTGCCGACCAGGCCGATCGTCACCTCGTGCTTCGGGTTGTGGACGGCCTGCAGCACCTTCTGCCAGCGCGACCAGTCGACCTCGTCCGCAGCCTTTCCGTCGAGACCGAGACGTCGCACGATGTACGAGTCGAGGCCCTGGTCGTTCAGCGTCGACGGGATGTCGTAGATGCTCGGCAGGTCGACCGTGTTGATGACGCCCTCGGCGTCGACGTCGCACATGAGGGCGATCTTGTTGCGGTTCGACTCGCTGACGGGCCGGTCGCTGCGCAGCACCAGTGCGTCGGGCTGGATTCCGACCTGGCGGAGAGCTGCGACGGAGTGCTGGGTGGGCTTGGTCTTCTGCTCGCCGGAGGCGCCCATGAACGGCACGAGCGAGACGTGCACGAAGAAGACGTTGTCGCGGCCGAGCTCGTGGCGCAACTGCCTGGCGGACTCGAGGAACGGCTGCGACTCGATGTCGCCGACGGTTCCGCCCACCTCGGTGATGATGACGTCGGGGCGCGGCTCCTCGGTCGCCTGCAGGCGCATGCGGCGCTTGATCTCGTCGGTGATGTGCGGGATGACCTGCACGGTGTCGCCGAGGTACTCGCCGCGGCGCTCCTTGGCGATGACCTGGGAGTAGATCTGGCCGGTGGTGACGTTGGCCGCCTGCGACAGGTTGATGTCGAGGAAGCGCTCGTAGTGCCCGATGTCGAGGTCGGTCTCCGCGCCGTCATCGGTGACGAACACCTCGCCGTGCTGGAACGGGTTCATCGTGCCGGGGTCGACGTTCAAGTACGGGTCGAGCTTCTGCATCACGACGCGCAGTCCGCGCGCGGTGAGGAGGTTGCCGAGGCTCGCAGCCGTCAGGCCCTTCCCCAACGAAGAAACGACACCACCAGTCACGAAGATGTGTTTGGTCGTGTCGTTGTCGGGCCGCGCCTCAGAAGAGTTCATCACGGGCTTCAATCCTAACAGTTCGCCGGGGCCGAAAGGCTGAGCAGTTCACGGGCATGGGTGAGTGCGGCGTCGGAGTCCGCGAGACCCGAGAGCAGTCGGGCCATCTCGGCCTCGCGCTCGGGTCCGTCCAGGCGCCGGACGCTCGACGCGGTGACGGCGCCGTCGTTGGACTTCACGACCGACAGGTGATTCGACGCGAACGCCGCGACCTGCGCCAGGTGGGTGACGGCGATGACCTGCGAGGACTCCGCCAGGCGGGCCAGGCGCCGCCCGACTTCGATGGCCGCGGCGCCGCCGATGCCTGCATCCACCTCGTCGAACACGAACGTCGGCACCGGATCGGTGCCCGCGATCACGACCTCGATCGCGAGCATCACGCGGGACAGCTCGCCGCCCGACGCGCTCTTGGCGACCGAGCGCGGTTCGGCGCCGGGGTGCGGTGCGAGGAGGATCGCGACATCGTCGCGCCCGTGCGAGCTCTCCGCGCCCTCGCGGACGGCGACCTCGAGCCGGGCGTCGGGCATAGCCAGCGCATGGAGTTCTTCGGTGACGGCGGCGCCGAGCCGGGATGCCGCTTCGCTGCGCGCGCCCGTCAAGGCGGATGCTGCGGCGTCGAGCGCCTCGCGCGCGGCATCCCGCTCGCTCTGCAGCCGCTCGAGGCGGTCGCCGTCGTCGTCGAGTTCGGCGAGCCGGTTCGACCCGCTCGACCAGAGCTCGAGCGCCTCATCGAGGCTGCCGTGCGTGCGGACGAGAGTCGTCAGCGCCGCGCGGCGCTCTTCGACGGCGGCGAGCTCGTGCGGCCCCGACTCGTCGAGATCGGCGAGGTAGGCGGACAGCTGCAGGGCGAGGTCGGAGAGCCGGTAGCCGACGTCGGCGATGCCCTCGGCGATGCCGGCCAGCGCGGAGTCCGCGGAGCGTTCGAGGTGGCGCCGCGCCTCGGCGACGAGCGCCGACGCATCGGGTTCGCCCTCCTCGCTGGAGATCGCTCCCCTGGCGAGGGACGCCGCGACCCGCAGCTCCTCGGCGTTCGCGAGGCGCTCGGCACGCTCGGCGAGGACGACATCCTCCCCGGGTTCGGGCGCCGTCGCCTCGATGAGCGCCAGCTGCTCCCGGAGGCGAGCAGCCTCCTCGGCACGGCGATCCCGGTTCTCGGACAGATCGGTGATCTCGGCATCCAGCTCGCGCCACCGCGTGTACGCGCTCGAATACGTCTCGAGGGCTGCGGCGATCGGGGCGCCGCCGAAGCGGTCGAGGGCGTCGCGCTGGGCGGCCGCCGAACGCAGCCGCAGCTGCTCGGACTGGCCGTGCACGACGACGAGTTCATCTGCGAGCGCCGACAGCACGCCGGCGGGAGCTGCACGGCCGCCGACGCTGGCGCGGCTGCGCCCTTCGGCGCTGAGGGTGCGCGAGACGTAGAGCTCGCCCTGCGGGGTCCCGCCCTCGCCGGATCCGAACTCCTCGAGCTCGCCTCCGGCATCCGCGACGATGTCGGCGACGGCGCCGGAGGCGGGGACGAGCCAGACGCCGGCGACGGACGCCTGATCGGCTCCGGCGCGCACGGCCCCCGAGTCGGCACGGTTGCCCAGCAGGAGTCCGAGCCCGGTCACGACCATGGTCTTCCCCGCGCCGGTCTCACCCGTGATCGCGGTGAAACCCGGTCCGAGCGGCAGGACGGCGTCGTCGATCACGCCGAGGCCGCGCATCCGCATCTCCTCGATCATGAGGACGCTCCTCGCCACCCCGCCACCGGGAGCTGGAACTTGCGGACGAGACGGTCGGTGAAGGCCGCCGGGTGCAGGCGCGCGAGACGAACGGGGCGCGACGACCGCCGGACGACGACGCGGGCTCCGGGCGGCAGGTCGTGCGAGCGCCGTCCATCGCACCACAGGATGCCGGTGCCGCTGGTGCGCTCGAGCATCTCGATCGCCACGGAAGCGTCGGGGCTCACGACGAGGGGGCGGGCGAACAGCGCGTGGGCCGACAGCGGGATCACGGTGATGGCTTCGACGCTGGGCCAGATCACCGGACCTCCGGCGGAGAAGTTGTAGGCGGTCGAGCCGGTCGGCGTGGAGATGACCATGCCGTCGCAGCCGTAGCTCGACAGGGGCCGGCCGTCGATCTCGACGACCACCTCGATCATGCGTTCCCGGCTCGCCTTCTCGACCGTGGCCTCGTTGAGCGCCCAGGTCTCGTAGACGACGTCGCCGGCGGCATTCTTGACGCGCACGGCCAGCGCCATGCGCTCCTCGACGACGTAGTCGCGGTCGATGACCCGCTGCACGGCGTCGTCCATCGCATCGCGCTCGATCTCGGCGAGGAAGCCGACATGGCCCATGTTGATGCCGAGCACGGGCGCGCTGCGCGTGCTCCGGACGAGCTCGGCCGCCCGCAGGATCGTGCCGTCGCCGCCGAGGACGATGGCGAGTTCGAGGTCGTCGACCGCGACGTCGTCGATCAGCACGTCGACGTCTGCGAAGCCTCCGTCGACGGCGGACAGCTCGGTGCGGTCGTCGATCGAGAGGACGGGGCGCGCGCCGGCGCCGCGGAGAAGATCGATGACGCGACGGGCTGCGGCGACCGTGTCGTCCCGGCCGGCGTGAGCGACGACCAGGATGTTGCGCTCGTTCATCGTCCTCCTGCCAGCTCGTCGATGCGTTCCGTCCATTCTGTCGGATTGCTGCCGCGTCCGGATGCCATGTGGACGAGGAACTCGGCATTGCCGTGCGTGCCGAGGATCGGCGACGCGATGATGCCGAGCATCCCGAGTCCGGCATCCCAGCCGTGCCAGACGACGCGCGCGACGGCATCCGCGCGCGTCGCCGGGTCGGTCACGAGACCGCCCCTGACCGCGGTGCGCCCCACCTCGAACTGCGGCTTGACGAGGACGACGATGTCGGCATCGGATGCCGCGACGGCGGCAGCGGCGGGAAGGATGTGCTCGAGCGAGATGAACGAGAGGTCGCCGACGATGAGCTCCGGCGCGCTGGTCTCCCCGGTCGCCTCGGCGAGGCTCTGCGGCGTCATATACCGGACGTTGAAGCCCTCGACCTCGACGACGCCGGGATCGGCCGCCACGGATGCGGCCAGCTGCCCGTGACCGACGTCGACCGCGAGAACCGTGCGCGCGCCGCGTTCGCGGAGCACCTGGGTGAAGCCGCCGGTGGACGCCCCCATGTCGAGCGCGAGCCTGCCGGTTGCTGCGACGTCGAACGCATCGAGGGCGGCAATGAGCTTGTGCGCGCCCCGGCTGACGTAGTGATCGGACGCGGCGACGTCGATGACGGCGTCGTCTGCGACCCCGGTCGAGGGCTTGATGATCTGGCGTCCGTCGACGCTGACCAGTCCTGCTGCGATCAGCGTCGAGGCGTGCGTGCGCGAGCGGGCGAGTCCGCGCGCGGCGAGAGCGGCGTCGAGGCGCGTCACCGGTCTCCTGACGGCGATGCGCCCGGCGAATCGAGTCTGGCGCCCGCCTCGAGCCGGCGGAACAGCTCGTCGTGCACGGCGGTGTAGGCCTCGGCCCTGGCCGCCAGCGGCTGGCCCTCGATCAGGCGCAGACGGCTCCACAGGCCATCGGTCGGCTGCGGGGTCTGGTCGTTCACGCCTTCCACTGTACGTGCCTTCGGGCGCGGAGACGCCGAGGCGCGTCAGGGCCGGTGGAACGGGTCGTCGTAGAGCTTCTCGGGGACGTCGAGCACGAAGATCGGCGTGCCCGAATCCCAGATGGCGTGGGCGCCGGCGCGGACGAGGTCGATGTGCCGCTTTCCCTCGGCGAGGATCTCGACGTCTCCTCCGACGACGCGCACCGTTGCCCCGTTGACCGTCACGGCGCCGTTCCGGCGCTCGACCGTCGGGTACGGCTCATGCAGTTCGCGCAGGTCGCTGAGCACATAGGTCGGACGCGAGCCCTCGGGGGCGGCGAGGACGTGCTTGGGCCGGTCGATCCCGGTCAGCGCGAGCGCGGAATCGATGCCGACGCGCGCTGCCCCCATGATGTCCGTATCGAGGCGGTCGCCGATGAACAGGGTCTTGTGCGCGTTGAAGCGGGCGATCGCCTCTTCGAAGATCGGAACCTCCGGCTTGCCCGCGACGGTCGCCAGGCGGCCGACAGCCGTGTGCACGGCAGAGACCAGAGTGCCGTTGCCGGGGGCGACGCCGCGCTCGCGCGGGATCGTCCAGTCGCTGTTGGTGGCGATCCAGGGGATGCCGCCCTCGTCCTCGGGCACCTTGAGCGCGAATGCCGCCTCGGCCAGGTCCGTCCAGGCGACCTCGGGTGCGAAGCCCTGGACGACGGCATCCGGCGCGTCCTCTGCGCTGCGGGTGACCCGGTAACCGGCCTTCTCCGCCTCGACGACGAGCCCCTCACCCCCGACGATCAGCAGCGTCGCTGGAGCGGGCACCATGGTGGCGAGCAGGCGCATGGCCGCCTGCGGACTGGTGACGACATCCTCGGCGGCGACGGAGAGACCGAGCTCGGTGAGGTGGCCGGCCACCGACGCATCCGTGCGCGACGCGTTGTTGGTGATGTAGCCGACCCGACGGGTTTCGGCGACCCGGTTCAGGCTCTCGACCGCGTGGGGCAGAGCGCCGGGACCGGCATAGACGACGCCATCGAGGTCAGCGAGGACGACGTCGACGCCGTCCAGAGGTGTGGCGCGCGCTTTGGAGAAGAGTCCCACTCAGGATTCCTCACCCTCGATGAGGCCGTCCTCGATGAAGATCTCCTCATCGTCTTCGTCGTTCAGGCCCAGCGCGTCGGCAGCGACCTCGGCACGAGCGGCCCAGAAGGATGCTTCGTCGTCTCGCCCG
Organism: Microbacterium tenebrionis; assembly: GCF_903645325.1. Classification (GTDB taxonomy): domain Bacteria; phylum Actinomycetota; class Actinomycetes; order Actinomycetales; family Microbacteriaceae; genus Microbacterium; species Microbacterium tenebrionis. The sequence goes on along the minus strand of NZ_CAHJXQ010000006.1, from coordinate 45,521 downwards.
AGGTCTTCAAGTACCGCCGCATGCGCGCTGAACAGCGCGGGGCTCCACTCGAAGGCGCGGTCGGGGTCGAGCTCGGGGATCTGCAGCTCGCCGAGGGCGAGTTCTGGCTCGCCCTGGTCGAGGCGGGCACCCGACATCGCGATCGCCAACGCCACGCGTACGGGCGTCGGCAGAGCGCTGCGGTCGACCGCACGACCGGCCTCGAGGGCGCGGTCGGGGCGTCCGACGCCGCGCTCGCTGTCGACCATGAGCGCGATCTGGTCGTCCTTGCCGGAGATCCGGCGATAGGTGCGGAGCTCGCGAAGCGCGAGGGCGAAGTCGCCGGTCGCGTACGCGGTGATGCCGAGCGTCTCGCGGACGATCGCGATGCGACCGGCGCGACGGGATGCCGCGAGGGCGTGCTTGTGGGCGAGCTCGGGGTCTTCATCGATGAGCTGCGCGGCCATCGCGAGGTGACGCGCCACCTGCTCCGCGTTCTCCTTGCTCAGAGTCTTCAACTCATTGCGCGCCGCGTTCTGCAGGTCCTTCGCGGTGATCTCTTCGGGAACGACCGGGTCATCGTGACGCGGACGATCCTCGGACCGACGATCCGGGCGCTCACGGCCGGCACCCCCGCGCTGCGGGAAGCCGCGGCCGTCACGCTGGCTGCCGCCTTCGCGACGCTGGTAGCCGCCCTCACGACGGTCGCCATCACGACGCGGCGCAGCACCATCACGACGCTGATAACCGCCCTCACGGCGATCGCCATCACGACGCGGGGCACCGCCGTCGCGACGCGGCGCAGCACCATCACGACGCTGGTAACCGCCCTCACGACGGTCGCCATCACGACGCGGGGCACCACCGTCGCGACGAGGGGCCGCACCATCGCGACGCTGGTAGCCGCCCTCACGGCGGTCTCCATCACGACTCGGGGCACCACCGTCGCGACGAGGGGCGCCGGAGCGCCCGGTAGGAGAAGAGCGATCAGGGTGTGGCCGCCGAGGGCGGTCTCCAGGGCGGTTGTCGTCGTCGCGTCGCGGTCGGCGCTCGTCGTCGTTCGGCATGTCCTGATTCTCTCAACTCTTCTGTTAACGCAAAATGGCCACCCTGCGTTGGGTGGCCATTTTGACTAAAAGGAGTCCGGCGGTGTCCTACTCTCCCACAGGGTCCCCCCTGCAGTACCATCGGCGCTGTGAGGCTTAGCTTCCGGGTTCGGAATGTGACCGGGCGTTTCCCTCACGCTATGGCCGCCGAAACACTATTGATGTTTCAATCATACGCATAACGAAAAGTATTGTTTTCGTTTGCGGTTCTCGACCGTACATCGAGAACCACTCAGTGGACGCGGCATCAGAAAGAATTCGAACTGATGAAAATAAGGGTGTTATCAAGTCATCGGCTTATTAGTACCAGTCAGCTCCACACGTTGCCGTGCTTCCACATCTGGCCTATCAACCCAGTCGTCTACTGGGAGCCTCTCACCCACAAGGGGCATGGAAGTCTCATCTTGAGGCCGGCTTCCCGCTTAGATGCTTTCAGCGGTTATCCATCCCGAACGTAGCTAATCAGCGGTGCTCCTGGCGGAACAACTGACACACCAGAGGTTCGTCCACCCCGGTCCTCTCGTACTAGGGTCAGATCCTCTCAAACTTCCTACGCGCGCAGCGGATAGGGACCGAACTGTCTCACGACGTTCTAAACCCAGCTCGCGTACCGCTTTAATGGGCGAACAGCCCAACCCTTGGGACCTACTCCAGCCCCAGGATGCGACGAGCCGACATCGAGGTGCCAAACCATGCCGTCGATATGGACTCTTGGGCAAGATCAGCCTGTTATCCCCGAGGTACCTTTTATCCGTTGAGCGACAGCGCTTCCACAAGCCACTGCCGGATCACTAGTCCCGACTTTCGTCCCTGCTCGACCTGTCAGTCTCACAGTCAAGCTCCCTTGTGCACTTACACTCGCCACCTGATTGCCAACCAGGTTGAGGGAACCTTTGGGCGCCTCCGTTACTTTTTGGGAGGCAACCGCCCCAGTTAAACTACCCACCAGGCACTGTCCCTGAACCGGATCACGGTTCGAAGTTAGATATCCAGAGTGACCAGAGTGGTATTTCAACAACGACTCCACGTGAACTGGCGTCCACGCTTCACAGTCTCCCACCTATCCTACACAAGCCACACCGAACACCAATACCAAGCTGTAGTAAAGGTCACGGGGTCTTTCCGTCCTGCTGCGCGTAACGAGCATCTTTACTCGTAGTGCAATTTCGCCGAGTTCGCGGTTGAGACAGCTGGGAAGTCGTTACGCCATTCGTGCAGGTCGGAACTTACCCGACAAGGAATTTCGCTACCTTAGGATGGTTATAGTTACCACCGCCGTTTACTGGGGCTTAAATTCTCAGCTTCGCCTTGCGGCTAACCGGTCCTCTTAACCTTCCAGCACCGGGCAGGCGTCAGTCCGTATACATCGTCTTGCGACTTGGCACGGACCTGTGTTTTTAATAAACAGTCGCTACCCACTAGTCTCTGCGGCCACCACACCCTTTCGGAGCAAGTCCTAATAAGTGGATGGCCCCCCTTCTCCCGAAGTTACGGGGGCATTTTGCCGAGTTCCTTAACCACGATTCTCTCGATCTCCTTGGTATTCTCTACCTGACCACCTGAGTCGGTTTGGGGTACGGGCGGCTAGAACCTCGCGTCGATGCTTTTCTCGGCAGCATAGGATCACCCACTTTTTATCCGCATCGTGTCTCAGCCACATGAGTCACGGATTTGCCTATGACTCGGCCTACGCACTTGCCCCGGGACAACCATCGCCCGGGTTGGGCTACCTTCCTGCGTCACACCTGTTAATACGCTAACCGCACCAGCATGGGGTCGTACGCTAGGCCTCACCCCATCACCCCGAAGGGATCCGGTCATGAGGATTCAGATACTTAGCACCACTGGATTAGCTTGGGCGGTTCTTCGCCGGTACGGGAATATCAACCCGTTGTCCATCGACTACGCCTGTCGGCCTCGCCTTAGGTCCCGACTTACCCAGGGAAGATTAGCTTGACCCTGGAACCCTTGGTCTTTCGGAGGACATGTTTCTCACACGTCTTTCGCTACTCATGCCTGCATTCTCACTCGTGTAGCCTCCACGGCTGGGTCACCCCGCCGCTTCGCCGGCCACACGACGCTCTCCTACCCATCAACACGGCTGGACCACGAAGGCCTACCAAAAATGTCAATGCCACAACTTCGGTGGCGTGCTTGAGCCCCGTTACATTGTCGGCGCGGAATCACTTGACCAGTGAGCTATTACGCACTCTTTCAAGGGTGGCTGCTTCTAAGCCAACCTCCTGGTTGTCTAAGCAACTCCACATCCTTTTCCACTTAGCACGCGCTTAGGGACCTTAGATGGTGGTCTGGGTTGTTTCCCTCTCGACTATGAAGCTTATCCCCCACAGTCTCACTGCTGCGCTCTCACTTACCGGCATTCGGAGTTTGGCTGACGTCAGTAACCTTGTAGGGCCCATCGGCCATCCAGTAGCTCTACCTCCGGCAAGAAACACGCAACGCTGCACCTAAATGCATTTCGGAGAGAACCAGCTATCACGAAGTTTGATTGGCCTTTCACCCCTATCCACAGCTCATCCCCTCAGTTTTCAACCTAAGTGGGTTCGGTCCTCCACGCGCTCTTACACGCGCTTCAACCTGGCCATGGATAGATCACTTCGCTTCGGGTCTAGGACATGCGACTGAATCGCCCTATTCAGACTCGCTTTCGCTACGGCTACCCCACACGGGTTAACCTCGCCACATATCACTAACTCGCAGGCTCATTCTTCAAAAGGCACGCTGTCACCCCTACTAAGGAGGCTCCAACGGTTTGTAAGCAAACGGTTTCAGGTACTATTTCACTCCCCTCCCGGGGTACTTTTCACCTTTCCCTCACGGTACTTGTCCGCTATCGGTCATCTGGGAGTATTTAGGCTTATCAGGTGGTCCTGACAGATTCACACGGGATTTCACGGGCCCCGTGCTACTTGGGATACTCTCCACGCCAGAACACGCATTTCGACTACGGGGTTGGCACCCTCTATGACCGGCCTTTCAAGACCGTTCGTCTATACGCTTCTGTAACGTCGCCACCTCGGCAGAGATGACAGGTGAGTCCCACAACCCCGAACATGCAACTCCTGCCGGATATCACACACACTCGGTTTAGCCTGATCCGGTTTCGCTCGCCACTACTAACGGAATCGCGGTTGCTTTCTCTTCCTGTGGGTACTGAGATGTTTCACTTCCCCACGTTCCCTCTACCCGCCCTATATATTCAGGCGGGAGTCACTAGGTCGGCACGCCGCCCAGCGGGGTTTCCCCATTCGGACACCCTCGGATCAAAACTTGCTTATCAGTTCCCCGAGGCTTATCGCAGATTGCTACGTCCTTCTTCGGCTCCAGATGCCAAGGCATCCACCGTTTGCTCTTAAAGACTTGAAACAAAACATGAGTTCGAATCGTCAAAATTGAAATTGACTAATGATCTTTAAGATCATCTTTCACAACACCACAACCCACCCTAAAAGGGCCGGCTGCGATGCTGAAGATGCTCGCGTCCACTGTGTAGTTCTCAAAGTACGGGCGGTACCCCCACCAACTCACCAACCGGTGAACCAGAAAGGGGCCCAGAGGTACAGTCCCAAGATCCGCCCTCCGAAGAAGACGAACCCGGTTCCGGTCCCTCAGGACCCAACAGCGTGCATACACCACATCCCCATGACCTCCCCGTTCCAACCGCCGAAGCAGCGTACTAACGAAAACCATGCATCCATGATGCCAAGTCAAATGTTCCACCCATGAGCTCCGGCCGGAAACGTGTGTTCCGGAACCGGCTCTGTCAGAACCGAAGTTCTGCAGTGCTCCTTAGAAAGGAGGTGATCCAGCCGCACCTTCCGGTACGGCTACCTTGTTACGACTTAGTCCTAATTACCGATCCCACCTTCGACAGCTCCCTCCACAAGGGTTAGGCCACCGGCTTCAGGTGTTACCGACTTTCATGACTTGACGGGCGGTGTGTACAAGACCCGGGAACGTATTCACCGCAGCGTTGCTGATCTGCGATTACTAGCGACTCCGACTTCATGAGGTCGAGTTGCAGACCTCAATCCGAACTGGGACCGGCTTTTTGGGATTCGCTCCACCTCACGGTATCGCTGCCCATTGTACCGGCCATTGTAGCATGCGTGAAGCCCAAGACATAAGGGGCATGATGATTTGACGTCATCCCCACCTTCCTCCGAGTTGACCCCGGCAGTATCCCATGAGTTCCCACCATTACGTGCTGGCAACATAGAACGAGGGTTGCGCTCGTTGCGGGACTTAACCCAACATCTCACGACACGAGCTGACGACAACCATGCACCACCTGTTTACGAGTGTCCAAAGAGTTGACCATTTCTGGCCCGTTCTCGTATATGTCAAGCCTTGGTAAGGTTCTTCGCGTTGCATCGAATTAATCCGCATGCTCCGCCGCTTGTGCGGGTCCCCGTCAATTCCTTTGAGTTTTAGCCTTGCGGCCGTACTCCCCAGGCGGGGAACTTAATGCGTTAGCTGCGTCACGGAATCCGTGGAATGGACCCCACAACTAGTTCCCAACGTTTACGGGGTGGACTACCAGGGTATCTAAGCCTGTTTGCTCCCCACCCTTTCGCTCCTCAGCGTCAGTTACGGCCCAGAGATCTGCCTTCGCCATCGGTGTTCCTCCTGATATCTGCGCATTCCACCGCTACACCAGGAATTCCAATCTCCCCTACCGCACTCTAGTCTGCCCGTACCCACTGCAGGCCCGAGGTTGAGCCTCGGGATTTCACAGCAGACGCGACAAACCGCCTACGAGCTCTTTACGCCCAATAATTCCGGATAACGCTTGCGCCCTACGTATTACCGCGGCTGCTGGCACGTAGTTAGCCGGCGCTTTTTCTGCAGGTACCGTCACTCTCGCTTCTTCCCTGCTAAAAGAGGTTTACAACCCGAAGGCCGTCATCCCTCACGCGGCGTTGCTGCATCAGGCTTCCGCCCATTGTGCAATATTCCCCACTGCTGCCTCCCGTAGGAGTCTGGGCCGTGTCTCAGTCCCAGTGTGGCCGGTCACCCTCTCAGGCCGGCTACCCGTCGACGCCTTGGTGAGCCATTACCTCACCAACAAGCTGATAGGCCGCGAGCCCATCCCCAACCAAAAAATCTTTCCAGTAACTGACCATGCGATCGCTACTCGTATCCAGTATTAGACGCCGTTTCCAGCGCTTATCCCAGAGTCAGGGGCAGGTTGCTCACGTGTTACTCACCCGTTCGCCACTAATCCACCCAGCAAGCTGGGCTTCATCGTTCGACTTGCATGTGTTAAGCACGCCGCCAGCGTTCATCCTGAGCCAGGATCAAACTCTCCGTAAAAAAAGAAGCAAACCAAAACCGGAATAAGGTCAAGGCTGCGAGTTTGAAACTGACCAAAGAGATAAATCATTGCTGACTATCCGTTGCCAACCCCCGAAGGGGTTGGTCTTTGATCCAAAGGAATCTCACCCTGCCGAAGCAGAGTCGAGGTTATTTGGCATTTGACAAGTGCACGCTGTTGAGTTCTCAAGGATCGGACGCACCCACGACCCAGTCATCACAACCAGGCCCGCAGGGCAACTTCTCAATCTTACCCCATGGGATCCGTTTGTCAAATCGGCGATCCGAGCGAACCCGGTGCGATCTGCGGAACCACAGAGCATCCCGAAACGCAGTCGTTCACCGAGGTGATCTTCTGTGTTTCGGGAGGTGGTCCGCCACTTGAGGGGAGCTGAGCCTTGGCCCTTGCTCAACCCTGTGGGGCGAACAGGTAATAACTTACGCGGGATCGGCGCAGGGCGGCAAATCCGCGTGGGATCCCGGGCGTGTCGCGTACGATCGGGCCCATGAGCGAGCATCCGATCCCCCTCCCCTCTCGGCTCGCCACCGGCGAACTCGCGCGGGCGAGCGTCACCGCCGTCCTCCGCGCGGCCGGGCTGGATCGCACCTCGACCCTCGACGCCGATCGCATCGCCCTCGCTTACCGCAGTGACCGCGTCTTCCGCATCGACGGCACGATGCCCGAGGTCTGGTCGCCGTACTCGGGGTTCTGGCGATCCGCCGACGGATGGATGCGCACCCACGGCAACTACCCGCACCACGCTCGAGCACTGCTGTGCGGGCTCGGCCTGCCCGATGACGCAGGCGCGCCGGATGTCGGATCGATCATCGCCGGAGCTGCGGGCAGCGACAGCGTCGGGCGCATCACGGCCGCCGGCGGTCTCGCCGTCGTGGTCGGTGCGGAGGATCCCGCGATCGATGCGGAACTCCGTGCCCGCCCTCTCGTCGAGATCAGCCGGACGGGCGACGACGAAGCGCCACCGGCAGCCGCGCGTCCTTCCGATCACGACGCGCCGCTGCGCGGCATCCGCGTCCTCGACCTGACGCGCGTGATCGCCGGCCCCGTGTGCACGCGCACTCTCGCACTACTCGGAGCCGACGTTCTGCGCATCGATCCTCCGCACCTGCCCGAGCCGGTGTGGCAGCACCTCGACACGGGGCACGGCAAGCGCAGCGCGATCCTCGATGCGCGCTCGCCCGGGCTGCAGACGCTGCTGGCCGGCGCCGACGTCGTCGTCCTCGGTTACCGGCCCGCCGCCATTGAGCGTCTCGGCCTCTCCCCCGACGCGCTCACCGAGCGGCATCCGGGCCTGATCGTCGCGCAACTGAGCGCGTGGGGTGCCGAGCATCCGGATCGCGCCGGCTTCGACAGCCTCGTGCAGGCCGAGTCCGGCATCGCGATGGTCGAGTCGCCGGACGGCGAGACCCCTGGTGTACTCCCCGCCCAAGCGCTCGACCACAGCGCCGGGTATCTGCTCGCCGCGGGCGTCATCGACGCAGTCCGCCGACGCCGCGATGAGGGCGGCGGCTGGCACGTCTCGACCTCGCTCCGCCGCGTGGCCGCCGAACTGCTCGGGATGCCGCGCCGCTCGCAGCCGGCGCCGGCGGCCGAGATCGACCCGGCGCCGCACACGCAGGAGTTCACGGTCGGCGGTCGGATCGTCACGACCGCGCGGGCAGCGATTCCGGGCTTCAGCTTCGCGGCGCCCCGCGCGTGGGCGACGGACGCCCCACAATGGTGAGCGCCACGCACAGTGCGAGGGTTCCCATCGCCCAGATGCCGCTCGCGAACGGGAGCACCCGGTACGCGAGATGCTGCACGGTGAAGTCCGGCGTGAGCGGTCCGAGCGTCGCGTAGCCGATCAGCCACGCCGCGACGAGGATCACGGGGAGCGACGCCCACCACAGCACACGGACCCACGGGCGCGTCGACCGCTGCACGTGAGGCCGCGGGCGCGCACGGCGCAACCACAGCGCCGCCCAGATCGCGATGATCACCAGACCCGCCACGCTCGAGCCGTGCTGCAGCCATGTGAAGCCCTGCAGCGGCCCCCACTGCTCCGCGATCGCGGGCAGGAGCTGCAGCCCCAGCCTGCCCTCGTGCGTGAACTCGTCCCACACGATGTGCGAGAGAACGCCGATGAGCAGGGACGCCGCCAGTGCGACCGCCCGCGTCCAGCGCTGACCGGTGCCCAGCGCCTCGTTCACGGCATCCGCCGCCGGCATGTTCCAGTCGTCCGGCAGTCTGCGGGCGACCCACCCCGGCGACAGCTCCGTAGCCACCGGACGCAGTACGACCCGCCAGAGCAGGAACAGCCCGAGCGCGATGATCGCGGTCCAGACGATGTTCTCGTACGTGTGCGTGAACGGGTAGCTCACCCCGAAGCCGCGCACGAACAGGGGCAGATCGGGCGTCATCGCCCCGATCGCGATCGCCGCAGGGACCAGCGGCGTGCGCAGGAACGGCAGCGCGACCACCGCATGGCTCGGCGTGAACGGCATCAGTCGATGAAGATTCCCGCGAGGGTCTTCTTGCCGCGGCGGAGCACCGACACACCACCGGGCAGAGTGCCCTCCACGACGGCGGCATCGTCCTCCACGCGGGCACCGTCGAGGGAGACCCCGCCCTGAGCGATCGCGCGGCGCGCCTCGGACAGGCTCGCGACGAGACCGGTCGCGACGAGCGCGTCGACGACTGCGGTGCCGGCGGCGAGGGTAGCGTTGGGCAGCTCGTCGAGCGCCGAGCGCAGCGTGGCCGCGTCGAGTGCGTTCAGGTCGCCTTGCCCGAACAGGGCGTCGGATGCCGCGATCACAGCGGCCGTGGCATCCGCACCGTGCACGGTCGCGACGACCTCGAGTGCGAGGCGCTTCTGCGCGGCCCGGCGGAACGGCTCTGTCTCGACGAGAGCGGCGTACTCCTCGATCTCGGCGCGCGTGAGGAACGTGAAGATCTTGAGGCGATCGATCACATCGGCATCCGCCGTCGAGAGCCAGAACTGGTACATCCGGTACGGGCTGCACATGTCGGCATCCAGCCAGATGGCGTTGCCCTCGCTCTTGCCGAACTTCGTGCCGTCGCTGTTCGTGATCAGCGGCGTGCCGATCGCGTGCGCGGAAGTCCCCTCGACGCGGTGGATGAGATCGGTGCCGCTGGTGAGGTTGCCCCACTGGTCGGATCCGCCGGTCTGCAGCACGCAGTCATACTGACGGTAGAGCTCGAGGAAGTCCATGCCCTGCAGGATCTGGTAGCTGAACTCGGTGTAGCTGATGCCGGCATCCGAATTCAGGCGCGCGGCGACGGCATCCTTCTTCAGCATGGTCCCGACGCGGTAGTGCTTGCCGATCTCGCGCAGGAAGTCGATCGCGCTCATCGGCGCGGTCCAGTCGAGGTTGTTCACCATGCGCGCGGCGTTCTCGCCTTCGAAGCTGAGGAAGCGCTCGACCTGGGCGCGCAGCCGCCCGACCCACTCCTCGACCGTCTCTCGCGTGTTGAGAGTGCGCTCGGCCGTGGGCCGCGGGTCGCCGATGAGCCCGGTCGATCCGCCGACGAGGCCGATCGGCTTGTGGCCGGCGAGCTGCAGGCGACGCAACAGCAGCAGCTGCACGAGGTTGCCGAGGTGCAGGCTGGGCGCTGTCGGGTCGAATCCGCAGTAGTACGTGATCGGGTCTCCGGCGAGAAGGGCGCGCAGCGCCTCCTGGTCGGTGGACACGTGGACGAGGCCGCGCCAGACGATCTCGTCCCACACGTTCTCGAACGTGGGATCGATCGCCTGCGGGGCAGTCGTCAGAGCGGGATTCGACACGCACTCCAGGCTATCAGCGCGGGGTGTGCCGCCATGTCCGCCGCCCGTGGGAAGCTGACGGCATGTCACCGGTGGATGAGTACGTGTCGATCGTCGTGGCCGCGATCATCGCGCTGATGCTGTGCGCGGTGCTGGTCCTCTCCTTCGTGAGCCTCCGCAGGCCCACGACGCCGCCGATGGCCGTCGCCGGTGGGCTCGTGGCCGCAGCCCTCGTGACCATCGTGGTCGTGCGCCCGACACACATGCCGATCGCAGCGGCGATCTCGCTGACCGTGCTCGGAATCGCCGCCGCGACGATCGGCGGCAATCCGTTCACCCGACGGGCTCTCGACATCGCCACGGGCAAGCGCGTGCGCGAAACCGAGGACGGCGGCATCCTCATCATGGCTGCGCACGGCACCGATCCCGATCAAGCACAGACGCTGATGCGCGGCGGCACGGTGATCGGGTACCTCGAACGCGTCGCCATGGTCATCGCGATCACGGTCGGGTTCCCCGAGGCGATCGCAGCCATCATCGCCGTCAAGGGCATCGGCCGCTTCCCCGAGCTGGCCGAGTCCGAGGCCAGGGAGCGGTTCATCATCGGCACGGTCGCGAGCATGCTCTGGGCCGGGGTGATCGGCGCGATCATCCGCCTCGCTCTGGTTTGGTGACGGCGCTGGTGTGGTGACGGCGCTGGTGTGGTGACGGCGCTGGTGTGGTGACGGCGCTGGTGTGGTGACGGCGCTGGTTTGGTGACGGTGCAGCATTCTGCTACGGCGCAACCCCGAGCAGCCGGAACCCCTCGACGACGACGGCCGCGCCCGACGTCGACAGGCTCTGCGACACTGCGGACTGCGTGATCCCCTCGGTCGTCGCCAGGTCGCTCTGCGTGCGCGAGAGGCAGCGGCCGTAGGTCAGTCTGCGCACGCGCTCCGACATCGCGCCGACGATCTCGTCGCGGCTGAGCAGGTAGGCGTTCGCCCACCGCACGGCGTCCGCGTAGCGCTCCTTCTCGCTCTCGTGCGCGACGATCCAGCTGCGCGCCTGCGGGGCCGTCCGCCTCTGCAGCGCCTCCACGTGCTCGATGGCGCTGCGTGCCGCCCACCAGCCCGGACCGTCCGCGATGCCCTGCGCGGATGCCGTCGACGGGACGGTGCCCACGTCGCCGATGCCGATGCCGTATCGGAACTCCACGCCGTCCGGCAGGGCCAGCCGCAGCAGCAGGATCACTCCGAGCGCCGCCTCCAGCGTCGGATAGACCGCCTGCTGCTCGTCCCCGACCGTGGGTCGCAGCCCCTGCGTCGCGACGGGGAAGTCGCGTTCGACGCGGGCGATCGTGTCGTCGAACGCGCGCTGCGCCGCCGCCCGGTCGGCGAGCCGCCGGGAGCCGATGATGTCCGCCGTCACCACGATGGTCATGACATCAGCGTATCACTGATATTCCGTAGATATAAGTGAATGCCTGATTACTGGAGAATATCAGTCCCGATCGTCAGAGTCCGAGCGCGTGCGCGGCCTTCTGCGTCCGCGCGACGAGCTCGGACCGCTGCTCCTCCACACGCACCGGAGCCGTCCCTCCGGTTCCGGTGCGGGACGCGACCGATCCCTCGATGCTCAGCACCTCGCGCACCTGGGGCGTCAGGTGCTCCGACACCTGCGCGAGCAGCGTGTCGTCCGCATGCTCGAGGCCGATCCCCTGCTCCTCGCAGGCCCGCACCAGCGCACCCGAGATCTCGTGCGCGTCACGGAACGGCACCCGGCGCTTGACCAGCCATTCGGCGACGTCCGTCGCCAGTGAGAAGCCCTGCGGAGCGAGCTCCGCCATCCGCTCCGTGTCGAAGCGCAGCGTCGCGACCATGCCGGCGAAGGCGGGGAGCACGACCTCGAGGGTGTTCACCGAGTCGAAGACCGGCTCCTTATCCTCCTGCAGGTCGCGGTTGTACGCCAGCGGAAGACCCTTGAGCGTGGCCATGAGTCCCGTGAGGTTGCCGATCAGTCTGCCGGACTTGCCCCGGGTGAGCTCGGCGATGTCGGGGTTCTTCTTCTGCGGCATGATGCTCGACCCGGTCGAGTAGCTGTCATGCAGCGTGACGAATCCGAACTCGCGCGTGTTCCAGAGGATGATCTCCTCGGACAGGCGGGAGAGGTCGACGCCGATCATCGCGGTGATGAACGCGAACTCCGCGACGACGTCACGCGCGGCCGTGCCGTCGAGCGAGTTCTCGGCCGGGCGGTCGAGCCCCAGCTCACGGGCGACGAGGTCGGGGTCTAGCCCCAGCGTCGACCCCGCGAGCGCTCCCCCGCCGTACGGCGAGACGCCGGCGCGCACGCGCCAGTCGACGAGGCGCTCGAGCTCGCGGACCAGCGGCCAGGCGTGCGCCTGCAGGTGGTGGGCCAGGAGCACCGGCTGGGCATGCTGCAGGTGGGTGCGACCGGGGAGGATCGCTTCGGGATGCGCCTCGGCCTGGGCGACGAGCGCGTCGATGACGCGGAGGATGTCGCGGGCGATGACCTTCGCATGATCGATCAGATACATGCGCACGAGCGTCGCGATCTGGTCGTTGCGCGAGCGGCCAGCGCGCAGGCGCCCGCCGAGTTCAGGGCCGAGCTCGGCGATGAGCGCCTGCTCGAGAGCGCCGTGGACGTCCTCGTCGCTCGGCTGCGGGACGATCGTGCCGTCGGCGACCTTGCGCGCCACGGCGTCGAGTCCCTCGTGCATCCGCTGCTCCTCGTCGGCCTCGAGATACCCTGCGGCGGCGAGCGCGGTGGCGTGGGCGTGGGACCCGGCGATGTCGTACGGGGCCAGGATCCAGTCGAAGTGCGTGGAACGGCTGAGTTCGGCCAGTTCGGGCGACGGCCCCGATGCGAATCGTGCGCCCCAGAGCGCGCCCTCGTTCGTGCCGTCGTTCTTCGCCTCGCTCATCCCCCCAGACTAGCGGCGGCGCAGCAGCGGCTTCACGTCGGCCGGGGCGAGGACACGGCGGCGCGCGCCGAGCGGTCCAGCAGCCACTCCAGCGGGCCGCGTCCCACGAGAAGCGCCCAGGCTGTGCAGCCGATGAGCACACCGATCGTCAGCGGCCAGAACGGCTCCAGCTCACGGAAGCCGAAAAGGTCGCTCGTGTCACCGAACAGGGTGAGGGCGACGGCGGCCCACACCACGAGCTGGACCGTATATGCCGTGAGCGGCATCGCTCCCGTTGCGCGCAACGGCAGGGAGACGGCCTTCAGCACGGCGACGCGGCACAGCAGGAGACAGGTCGCCAGGACAGCGATGGCGAAGCCACCGGACCCGATCGCCTCGAGCAGCCCCGAGGAATGCGGCTCGGCCGTCCACACCGACCACCAGTACGGGTCGGCGGACGGTGGTGGCAGCTCGGCCAGACCGTACCCGACCGCGGCGAGCGCACCACCGGCGATGAGCATCCCGATCTGCGTTCGCAGGCGCGTGATGCCTGCCCTGGCGACGCCGAGCCCGGCGAGCACGAACGCGATCCACACGGTGAACGGGTAGTGCCAGCCGAGGAACGCATCGATCTCCCCACCGAACGGCATCTGCCAGATCGGCAGTTCGTTCAGCGCGGGCTGGACGAACGGCATGACGATCGCAAGCCCGGCGGCGGTCCCGAGCACCGCACGTGCCGGCATTCGAGTGAACGGCAGCGCGATGAGGAACAGGATCGCGTAGGCGGGCAGGATCACGTACACGGGGACCCCGGTGAGGATGAGCAGGATGCCGAGCACGAGGAGCATCGCGCCGCGCAATGCCAGGCGGGCGCGGGCCACGCTCATCTCCCGGCGTCCGAGCGGGGTCGGGCCGCCGGTGACGAGGCCGATGGATACGCCGGCGAGGGTGGCGAACAGGATCGACGAGCGACCGTCGACGAGCGCCGTCCAGCTCGTCGGATCACCCCAGACGAAACCGTCGGCGGTGACCAGCAGGTGCGCGGCGAACATGCCGATCACCGCCAGTCCGCGCGCGAGGTCGACCCCGGCGATACGGTCAGGGCCGTTCAGCCGTCGCCAGTTCGCGCGCAGACGACCCGCCATCATCACAGCGCGGATTTCAGTTCTGGCGGAGCAGCCAGACCAGCAGCGCCTTCTGGGCGTGCAGCCGGTTCTCGGCCTCGTCCCACACGACGCTCTGCGGACCGTCGATGACCTCGGGGTCGACCTCGTAGCCACGGTCTGCAGGCAGGCAGTGGATGAAGATCGCCTCGGGGTCGGCGAGGCTCATGGTCTCGGTCGTCACCTTGTACCCGCCGAGGTCGCGGATGCGCGCGATCTTCTCCTCCTCCTTGCCCATCGAGACCCACGTGTCGGTGACGACGACGTCGGCGCCGGCAGCGGCCTCGACCGGATCGGTGAACAGCGTGATCGATCCACCCGTCTCGGCGGCGCGGCGATCGGCCGCCTCGACGACATCGGCCCGCGGGGCGTACGACTCGGGTGAGGCCATGCGCACGTGCATGCCGGCCGTGACGCCGGCGAGTGCGTATGAGTGCGCCATGTTGCTCTGCGCGTCCCCGAAGAACGTCAGCGTCAGGCCCTTCAGATCTCCCTTGTGCTCACGGATCGTCAGCAGGTCGGCGAGCAGCTGGCAGGGGTGGAAGTCGTCCGAGAGCGCGTTGATGACCGGAACGCGGGTGCCTTCGGCCATCTCCTCGAGCCCCGCCTGCGCGTACGTGCGCCAGACGATCGCCGCCACCTGGCGCTCGAGCACCCGTGCGGTGTCGGACGGCGTCTCCTTGCCGCCGAGCTGGCTGTTGGCCGTCGAGATGATCAGCGGCGAGCCGCCGAGGTCGGCGATCCCGACCGCGAACGAGACGCGGGTGCGGGTGGACGACTTGTCGAAGATGACCGCGACGGTCTGGGGGCCGGCGAGCGACTTGTCGGCCCAGCGGTCCTTCTTCAGCTCGACCGCGAGGTCGAGGATCTCGGCCTGCTCGGCAGACGTCAGGTCGTCATCACGCAGAAGATGGCGGGTCATGGTGCGGTCGCTTTCTCGGTCTCGGATTCCGCCAGGCTCGCCTGCACGTCGGCGAGCGCAGCGGTGAACAGTGTCTCGAACTCGGCGATCTCGGCGTCGCCGATGGTCAATGCGGGTGCGATGCGGATCGTCTCGGGGTTTGCCGCGTTGACGATGAGTCCGCGTTCCTGCGCTGCGGCGACGACGGCGTTCGCGATCGGCGACGACAGCACGATGCCGATCAGCAGTCCACGGCCGCGGACGCCGGCGATCAGCGGCGAGTCGATGCGCTCGATGGCCTCGCGCAGCTGCGTGCCGCGGCGGGCGGCGTTCTCGACGAGCCCGGCATCCTCGATCTCGGCGAGGACGGCGTTCGCGACGGCCGTGCCGAGCGGGTTGCCGCCGAACGTCGACCCGTGCGACCCGGGGGTGAACAGCGAGCTGGCCGCACCGAACGTCACGAGCGCTCCGATCGGGAAGCCGCCGCCGATGCCCTTGGCCAGCGTGATGGCATCCGGGGTGATCCCCTCATGGCTGAAGCCGAACCACTGTCCGGTGCGCCCAGCACCGGTCTGGATCTCATCGACGATGAGCAAGGCGCCGTGCTTCAGCGTGAGCGAGCGGGCGGCCGCGAGGTATCCATCCGGCAGTTCGACCACGCCTGCCTCGCCCTGGATGGGCTCGACGATGATCGCGGCCACGCGGTCATCCATCGCAGCCTCGAGCGCCTCGATGGTCGCGGGGATGTGCTCGACGCCGGCCGGCATGGGCTCGAACGGCTCGCGCATGGCTTTCTTGGCCGTGAGCGCGAGCGATCCGATCGTGCGTCCGTGGAAGCCGTTCTCCAGCGCGAGGATGCGCGGTCGATCCGTACCGCCGTGCAGGCGGGCGAGCTTGAAGGCCGCCTCGTTCGCCTCGGCGCCCGAATTCGAGAAGTAGACGCGACCGTCGATGCCGGCGCCGACCAGCCGCTTCAGGCGCGCGGCCAGCGCGAGCTGCGGCGGCGTGGCGAAGTAATTCGACACGTGCGCGAGGGTCGCGGCCTGCTTCGCGATCGCCTCGACGAAGACGGGGTGCGCATGGCCGAGCGAGTTCACGGCGATGCCGGCGAGGAAGTCGAGGTGGCGCTTGTCGTCGCCGTCCCACACGTACGATCCCTCGCCACGGGTGAGCAGCGCCAGACGGTCTCCGACGTTGCGCACCAGGTCGCGTGCCACGTCATCCTGCCAGACGGTCATGCCGTCACCTCCGCTTCTCCGAGTACGACTTCGGTTCCGATGCCCTTGCTGGTGAACAGCTCGACGAGCACCGAGTGCGGCACGCGTCCGTCGATGATGGCCGCGGCGTCCACACCGCCCTCGACAGCATCCAGGCACGCGCGCATCTTCGGGATCATGCCCGACTCGAGCGACGGCAGCATGCGGACCAGCTGCTGCGACGTGATGTGCGAGACGAGCGAGTCGCGGTTGGGCCAGTCGGCGTAGAGGCCCGGGACGTCGGTGAGGATGACGAGCTTGCGCGCGTTAAGCGCGGTCGCAAGGGCGGATGCCGCGGCATCCGCGTTCACGTTCAACGACTGTCCGGGGTTGTCGAGGTCGGGCGCAATGCTGGAGATCACCGGGATGCGCCCGGCTGCGAGGTGGTCGAGGACCGCGGTCGGGTCGACCTCGACGACATCGCCGACGCGACCGAGGTCGACGTGCTCACCGTCGATCTCGACACCGCGGCGGCGTCCCCCGAAGAGCCCGGCATCCTCACCGCTGAGCCCGGTGGCGATCGGGCCGTGCGAGTTGATCTTCGCGACCAGCTGCGGGTTCACCTGACCGGTGAGCACCATCCGCACGACGCTGATCGCCTCGGTGTTGGTGACCCGGTAGCCGCCCTTGAACTCGCTGGGGATCGCCAGCCGGTCGAGCATGTTCGAGATCTGCGGGCCGCCGCCGTGCACGACGACCGGCTGCACGCCGACGTAGCGGAGGTACGCGATGTCCTGCGCGAACGCCTCCTGCAGCTCGTCGGAGACCATGGCGTTGCCGCCGTACTTGACCACGACGATCTGGTCGCGGAACTTCTTCAGCCACGGCAGCGACTCGATGAGCGTCGCGGCCTTCCCCGCCGCGACGTCGGGGGGTGTGTCCTGGATGTCTGTCATGAGGAGTACGCGCTGTTCTCGTGGACATAGTCGTGGGTGAGGTCGTTCGTGCGGATCGTCGCCTCGGCATCGCCCACCTGCAGGTCGATGAGCAGGTCGGTGGCGCGCGGGGCGAGGTCGACGTCCTCGCGCGGGCGGTCAGGGCCGCCCTTGCTGCACACGCGGACGCCGTTCATCCAGACGTCGACGTCGTAGGGGTCGAACTGCGCGCTGGTCGTGCCGATCGCGGCGAGGACGCGCCCCCAGTTCGGGTCGTTGCCGAAGATCGCCGCCTTGAACAGGTTGTTGCGGGCCACCGAACGCCCGACTTCGACGGCGTCCTGTTCCGTGACCGCGTTCGCGACACGGATCGTGATGTCGTGGCTCGCGCCCTCGGCATCGGCCTGCAGCTGAGCCGCCAACTGATCGCTGAGCTCGGTGAGCGCCGCGGTGAACTCCTCGAGGTCGGGCTTCACGCCGCTCGCTCCGCTGACGAGCAGCGTGACCTGATCGTTCGTCGACATGCAGCCGTCGGAGTCGAGCCGGTCGAAGGTCTTCGCGGTCGCAGCCCGCAGGGCCGTGTCGGCCTCGATCGCCTCGAGGTCGGCGTCGGTCGTGATGACGACGAGCATCGTGGCAAGTCCCGGTGCGAGCATCCCCGCGCCCTTGGCCATGCCGCCGATCGACCAGCCTTCCCGCTCGACGAGCGCGGTCTTCGCGACGCTGTCGGTCGTCATGATCGCGTGCGCCGCGTCGTCGCCGCCGTCTGCGCTCAGGGCGGCGATCGCCTGCTCCGTGCCGTCGAGGACCTTGGCGCGGAACGCCTCGTCGCCGGTGCCGATGAGGCCCGTCGAGCAGACGAGGATGTCGCCGGCGGCGACGCCCAGCAGCTCCGCCGCCTTCTCGGCGGTCTGGTGGGTGGTCTGGAAGCCGAAGCTGCCCGTGAAGCAGTTGGCGCCGCCGGAGTTCAGCACGACCGCCTCGACCGTGCGGTCGAGGATGACCTGCTGCGACCAGATGATCGGGTTCGCCTTGGCGCGGTTGCTCGTGAAGACGGCGGCACCGACCTTGCGCGGTCCGCGGTTGACGACGACGGCGACGTCGGGCTTGCCGGTCGACTTCAGGCCTGCGGCGACGCCGGCCGCCTCGAATCCCTGGGGGGCTGTGACGCTCATGGGGCCACTCCGTTCACGGTGAGGGCGCGGCCTTCGGGCAGGCCGAGCGCGAGGTTCATGGACTGGATGGCAGCGCCGGCGGTGCCCTTGACGAGGTTGTCGACAGCCGTGACGATCGTGACCCGGTTCGCTACGCGGTCGATCGCGAGTCCCATCAGCGCGGTATTCGCGCCGAGGACGTCGGCGGTGCGTGGGAAGTGCCCCTTGGGCAGGAGCTGCACGAAGGTCTCGTCGCCGTAGGCGTCCTGCCAGGCGGCGCGGATCTGCTCGTCGGTCGCGCCGTCCGCGATGGGGGCCGTGGACGTCGCGAGGATGCCGCGGGCCATCGGCACGAGGACGGGGGTGAAGGAGATGCGAGGATCTGCGGCGCCGGCGCCGCGCAGCGCCTGCTGGATTTCCGGAATGTGCCGGTGCGTGCCGCCGACCGCGTACGGGTTCGCCGTGCCGAGCAGTTCGCTGCCGAGCAGGTGCGGCTTCAGGCTCTTGCCGGCTCCGGAGGGCCCGACGGCGAGCACGCTGACGATGTCGGACGCGTCGATGACGCCGGCGGCGACACCGGGGACGAGGCTGAGGCTCACGGTCGAGGCGTTGCAGCCGGGAGCTGCGATGCGCTTGGCTGTGCGCAGGTTCTCGCGCTGCTTGGCGCCATCGACGATCAGTTCCGGGACTCCGTAGGCCCAGGGCTCATGGAAGTGCCCGCCGTAGACGGCGTCCCACGATTCCTGCGAGGTGAGCCGGTGATCGGCACCGGCGTCGACGACCAGTGGCACGTCGCCGAGGGCGTCGGTGTACTGACCGGACTGCCCGTGCGGGAGGGCGAGGAACACGACGTCATGGCCGGCGAGGATCTCGGGCGTCGTGTCCTGCAGAGTGAGGTGCGCGAGCGAGCGCAGGTGCGGCTGGTGCTCGATGAGCGGCTGACCGGCGTTCGAATGCGCGGTCACCGTGCGGATCTCGATGTCGGGATGACTGGCCAGGAGGCGCAGGATCTCGCCGCCCGCATAGCCGGATGCGCCGGAGACGGCGACGGTATACGTCATGCTTCTACCTTAACGGTGCGGGACGGTCGTCCCTGGGGTGTCTGAGGTCCGAGGCGGCGACTCCGGCGCTCGACCCACCGGCGCGGGCACGGTTCAGGGAGCGCAGAGGTCGCCTAGAGTCGGCGGCCGCCCAGACGGCTGCGGCGTCGGCGCACCACGGTGACGCTCGGAACAAGCGTCGAAGGGGTGATTGCGGCCGAAGGCATGTCGCGACAGTAGCGCTCGCGGCGCAGCATCCGCAAATCGAGCGAAGCGGACGCCGTCACACGCGTCCCGTCGTGCAGCGACCGTGTCAGGACGGGAGCTCGGCGAGGAGCGCTCGCTCGTCGTCGCGGGTGAGGCCGGCGCGACGCGATCGGTCGAGTCCGCGGGCGCGCTCGTCATCGAGCACGCGCCCGATGACCTTCTCGAGCGGGGTCCGGGTGCCGCCGGCGGCGGCGTAGGCGGCGTTCGAGCGGGTCATGAATCCCGACCAGTCCCGTGGCAGCCACAGCGGGAGCGATCGCTCCCCCATCCACGGCTGCACCTCGTGCGATTCGAGCCAGTCGTCGGCCGCGACTACGGTGCGACCGGTGTGGCCGGCCGCGACCCGGAACAGCCCGAGCACGTCGTCGAACGGATGCGGATCTCCGATGGCGTTGCGGATGCCGATGAGATCGGCGTTCGCTGCGAAACCGGCGAGGTCGTCGACATCGATCACCTGAACGGAGCGCCCCGTGCCGTCGGGGACCAGCACCGCTTCGGAGCCGGCGCGCGCGAACGCGGCAGCCCAGTAGCCGAAGCGGTCGCTGGGGTCGCCCGGCCCGACGATGAGACCGGGTCGGATGATGTGGATGCGGCCGCCGAGCGCCCTGACCGCTGCCTCGGCGGCGACCTTCTGCGCGGCGTAGTCGTACTCGTCGCCGTCGGCGGCCGGCTCCCCCAGACGCGCGGTCTCATCGGCGTCGTCGACATCGGCGTCGGCGTACACCGACATCGAGGACACGTACGTCCAGTGCGCAGCACGATGGCCGAGGGCGCTCACCGCGGTTCTGACGTGATCGGCGCGGGAGGAGATGTCGACGACCTCGTCCCAGTCGCGGTCGAGCTGCCCGTATGTCGCCGGGTCGTCCCGATCCCCGCGGACGAGGGCTGTGCCGTCGGGCGCTGGTCTCCCGCCCCTCGCAAGGCAGGTGACCTGCGCCCCGGCATCCGCCCAGCGCCGCGCGATGCGGCCGGACAGCCAGCCGGTGCCGCCGAGGATCAGGACGTCGGGCATGATCCCATGCCACCATGTCGCGGCGCGTTGCGGAAGTCATTCCGCTCAGAGCAGAGGAGGCGTCTCCAAGCGCGGGGTGCCGGTGAGCGACGACTGCGCACGCAGCCATGACGCGAACGGCGAGGAGGAGGTGATGCCGCCTCCTCGCCGTCGTCATCCCGTGCGTGCACGGGATACGCGATTCAGTCGCGGATGCTCGCGCCGAAGCGCTCCGACGCCGCAGCCACACCGGCGAGCTTCGCCTCGGTCGCCTCGGCGGCGGTGAGCGTGCGGTCGGGCGCCCGGAACCGCAGAGCGAAGGTCAGGCTCTTCTGGCCGGCATCCAGTCCCTGCCCGCGGTAGTCATCGACGAGACGGACGGATTCGAGCAGGTCGCCCGCGCCCTCGATGAGAGCGGCGCGCAACTCGCCCGCGGTCACCTCCTCGGACACGACGAGCGACACGTCCTGCGTGGCGGCGGTGTAGGTCGACAGGGATGCCGCGACCACGCGCTCGCCCGCGACCGACAGGATGCCGTCGAGATCGAGTTCGAGCACGACGGCGCGTCCGGGCAGGTCGGCGTCGGACGCGACGTTCGGGTGCAGTTCGCCCACGTAGCCGACCTCGGTGCCGGCGACGCTGAGGACGCCTGCACGACCGGGGTGGAGGGCGGCGCGCTGTCCCTGCACGACGTCGATCTCCACGCCCGCGGCCACCGCGATCACGCGGACGGCGTCCAGTGCTTCCGACAGCCCGTACGACTCGACGGCCCGGCCCGGCTGACGCGCCGTGACGTTGCCCGTGAAGAGCGCGGCGACATGGCGGCGCTGCGGCGGGATGGAGGCGTTCAGCTCGGCGAGCTTCTCGTCCGTCGGACGCTGGCCCAGCGGCGGCACGTCGTCGGTGCCGTACGTCACGCCCGGTTCCGGGAGGAACACCGAACCGGTCTCGAAGATCGCCAGATCCGTGAGACCGCGCGCGATGTTGCGGTGCGCGATCTGCAGCAGCCCGGGGATGAGCGAGCGACGAAGGAACGGCGCCTGCCCGTCGAGCGGGTTCGCGAGCTTCATGCTCGGCAGCTTCTCACCCGACGCAGAGCCGTGCAGGGCGTTGTGCGCCTCGGTCGTGAACGGGAACGCCGGCGTCTCGACGAGGCCGGCCGCTGCGAGGGCGTTCGCAACCCGGCGGCGCCCCTGCTGGGTTGCGGTGAGTCCGCGACCGGCGGGCGGGGTGGGCAGCACGGAGGGAACCCGGTCCAGGCCGTGGATGCGGGCGACCTCTTCGGCCAGCGTCCACTTGTCCGTGAGATCGGGCCGCCAGCTCGGCGGGATCACCTGCCAGCCGTCGGAGGTCTCGGTCACCTCGGCGCCGATGGTCTCGAGCGCGCCGGTGACCTCTTCCTCGGTGTAGTCCACGCCGATGAGGCCCGATACGAAGCCGTCCGGCAGGGCGATGCCGGCAATCTCGAACTCCGAGTACAGCGCACCGCCGAGCTCGTCGATGCGTCCGCCCGCGAGCTCGACCATGAGGTCGGCGACGCGGCGGGCGGCGACGAACGGAACGAGCGGGTCGACACCGCGCTCGAAGCGCTTGGACGCCTCGCTGGGCAGCTTGTGCCGTCGCGCGGTGCGGGCGATCGAGATCGGATCGAAGATCGCGGCCTCGATGAGCACGTTGCGGGTGGCATCCGACATCTCTGTGGTGCCGCCGCCCATGACACCGGCGAGGCCGATGGGGCCGGAGTCGTCGGTGATCAGGAGGTCTTCGACGTGGAGCTTCCGCTCCTGTCCGTCGAGCGTCGTCAGCTTCTCCCCCGGCTGAGCACGGCGCACCGTGATGCCGCCTGAGAGCTTGTCGAGGTCGTAGCCGTGGATCGGGTTGCCGATCTCGAGCATCACGTAGTTCGTGATGTCGATGAGGACGCCGAGCGAGCGGATGCCGGCGAGCGAGAGCCGAGCGATCATCCATGGCGGCGTCGGACGGGACGGGTCGACATCGCGCACGACCCGCACGACGAACTCCTGCACGGCGGGATTCTCGCGCAGCGGCTCGGCGTCCACGGCGAGCGGGAAGCCCGTGCCCGGCTGGACATCGGCCCACTCGTGCTCGGCGGGGTCGCGGAAATCCGCCCCCGTCGCGTGCGCATACTCGCGGGCGACGCCGCGGATCGAGAACGCGTACCCGCGATCCGGCGTCACGTTGATCTCGACGGCCTTGTCGTCCAGGCCCAGCAGGGCGACCGCGTCCGTTCCGACGGGTGCGTCGATGCCGAGCGTCGACAGCACCAGGATCCCGTCGTGCTCATCGCCGAGCCCCAGCTCGCGCGCCGAGGCGATCATGCCGTCCGAGACATGACCGTAGGTCTTACGGGCGGCGATCGGGAAGGGGCCCGGCAGCACGGCGCCGGGAAGGGTCACGACGACCTTGTCGCCGACGGCGAAGTTCGATGCGCCGCAGACGATTCCGCGGACGCCGCCGTTCTCCTCGCCGACGTCGACCTGGCACCACCGGATGGTCTTGCCGTTATTCTGCGGTTCCTCCTCGAACGAGAGCACCTGACCCACGACGACGGGGCCGGAGATCTCGAAGCCGTGCAGCTCCTCCTCTTCGAAGCCGACCGACACGAGCGCCGCGAAGACGTCGTCGGCCGTGGCATCCGGTGCCACATCCACGTACTCACGCAACCACGAAAGCGGGACGCGCATCACACCACCATCCCGAACTGCTCGCTGAATCGGATATCGCCCTCGGCCATGTCGCGCATGTCCTGCACGTCGGAGCGGAACATGAGCCCGCGCTCGACGCCGATGCCGAACGCGAAGCCGCTGTACACCTCCGGGTCGATCCCGGCGGCACGCAGCACGTTGGGGTTGACCATGCCGCAGCCGCCCCACTCGATCCAGCGCGCGCCGCCCTTGAAGGTCGGGTGCCACAGGTCGAACTCGGCGGACGGCTCGGTGAAGGGGAAGAAGTTCGTGCGCAAGCGCGTCTTGGCCTCGGCGCCGAAGAGCTGGCGGGCGAGGTGGTCGAGCGTGCCCTTCAGGTGCGCCATCGTGATGCCCTTGTCGACCACGAGGCCCTCGACCTGGGTGAAGACGGGCAGGTGCGTGGCGTCGAACTCGTCGGTGCGGTACACGCGGCCGGGGCACAGCACGTAGATCGGCACCTCGCGGTCGAGCATCGAGCGCACCTGGACGGGGCTCGTGTGCGTGCGCATGACGAGATGTCGATCGACCGGGTCGACGAAGAACGTGTCCTGCATCTGACGCGCGGGATGGTCGACGTCGAAGTTCAGCGCATCGAAGTTGAACCACTCGTGCTCGAGCTCGGGGCCCTCCGCGATCTCCCAGCCCATGCCGACGAAGACGTCGGAGATGTCGTCCTGCAGCTGCATGAGCGGATGCCGGGCACCCATGCGGGTGCGCGAGGAGACGGCGGTGATGTCGACGCGCTCGTCCTCGAGACGGGCGGCGAGCTCGACTTCGGCGAGCTCGGCCTCCTTCGCGGCGAGGGCCTGAGTGACGCGGCCGCGCCCTTGACCGATGAGCTTCCCGAAGGTCGCCTTGTGCTCGGGTGCGACCTGGCGCATCGACGCGTTGAGAACCGCCAGCGGCGACCCCTCGGCGACGTGCGCGGCGCGGGCCGCCTTCAGTTCTGCGGTGGTGGCGGCGGCGCCGATCGCCTCGAGAGCTGCGGCGACCGCGGTTTCCACCGCCTCTGGGGTGATTTCTGGGGCGTCAGACACAAGACATGAGTCTACCGGCGTGGTGCGTCCCGCTCGTGCGCCTCAGTCGGTCTTGGGCGGGGCCTGGGCGGCAATGAGCTCGGTGTCGGTGCCTTCGTGCATCACCGCAGCGTTATCCGCGGCCAGAGCCTTCATCCGCGGCGAGCGGCGGGTCTTGATCTCGGCCCACTTCGCGATGCCGGAGAGGATCAGACACATGACGATGTAGATGCCACCGATGACGAGCGCCGACTGCAGGATGGGACGGCCCGGCTGCGTGCTGAGGAGCTTGGCGTAGTACAGCAGTTCCTGGTACGTGATCAGGAACCCGAGCGCGGTGTCCTTCATCGTCACGACGAGCTGCGCCACGATGACGGGGAGCATCGCACGCACGGCCTGCGGCAGCAGAATCAGGGTCATCACACCGCTCTTGCGGAGGCCGATCGCGAAGCCGGCCTCCTTCTGGCCGCGCGGCAGCGATTCGATGCCGGCGCGCAGCGCCTCGGCGAGCACCGAGCCGTTGTAGAGCATCAGCGCGATCACGACAGCCCAGTACGGCTCCATCTTCACACCGAGCGTCGGCAGACCGTAGTACAGGATCATCATCATGACGAGCACGGGGACGGCCCGGAAGAACTCGGTCACGACGGTCACCGGTACGCGCACCCAGGCGTGATCCGAAAGGCGTCCGATCGCCAGCACGAATCCGAGCGCGAGGCTGAGCACGGCCGCCAGGGCGAATGCGCGCAGCGTGTTCATCAGCATCGCCCCGATGGATTCCCACACGACCGTGTAGGTGAACACGTTCCACTTCGCCGCGCTGAACTGGTTGGTCAGAGACAACCGCCACAGGACGAAGGCGAGGACAGCGACCACGACGACGACGGTCACGACCGCGAGGATCATGTTGCGACGGCGGGCACGAGGACCGGGGACGTCGAAGAGCACAGAACTCATCGTGCGATCCTCCAACGGTTCTCAAGCGTTCGCTGCAGCCATGTCAGCAGCATCACGAGCGCGACGAAGATGAGGGCGACCCACAGCAGCACCTCCATCGGTGTGCCGGGCCGGGTGTGCGACTCCGAGATCGTGGATCGCAGCTGCGGAAGAACCGCGATGGAGAATCCGGCGGCGACGGTCGTGTTCTTCAGCAGAGCGATGAAGACGCTCATCATGGGCGGCACGACCGAGCGGAATGCCTGCGGCAGCACGACCTGCGTCATGACCTGACCGAATGGCAGCCCGATCGCCCGGGCCGCCTCTGCCTGCCCCACCGGCACCGTGTTGATGCCGGCACGCAGCGTCTCGGCGACGTACGTGGCCGTATAGACGCCGATGGCGAAGATGCCGAGCACGAGGTTCGAGAGCGGAGGCAGGGCGAGTGCGCTGTATCCGAAGATGAAGAAGAAGAAGACGAGGGTGAGCGGGGTGTTGCGCACGAGCGTGACGTACGCCGTTCCGACCGCGCGGGCGACGGGGACGGGCGAGACGCGCATCGCGCCGACGATGGTGCCGAGCACCAGCGCGATGATGCCGCCGAAGAAGAACACCAGCAGCGTGTAGGTGATGCCCTGACCCCACAGGTCGAGGTTGCCGAAGATGGCGTCCACGCGCCCTCCCCTTCTCAGATAAACGGTGCGGAGCGGCTGCTCGAGCCGCCCCGCACCGTGATGGATCAGTCGACTGCCGGCTGCTCGACTTCGATGCCCGACTGACCGAGGGTCGCGTCGAAGATCGCCTGCCAGGTGTCGCCGCCGTCGGTGAACAGCGTGTTGATGTGGTCCTTCAGGACGGTGTCGCCCTTCGGGAGGCCGACGCCGTAGCGCTCCTCGGTGAACAGACCGTCCAGAACCTTCACGTCATCCGGGTACTGAGCGGCGTAGCCGATGAGGATCGCAGCGTCGGTGGTGACCGCGTCGACCTTCCCGCTGATGAGGTCCTCGACGCACTGGGAGTAGATGTCGTACTCAGCCGTCTTGATCTCGGGGAAGTTGTCCTTGATGTTCTGGATCGGCGTGGAGCCGGTCGCCGAGCACACGGTCATGCCGTTGAAGTCGGAGACCTCCTTGACCTCGGTCATCTCGCTGTCGGCGGCGACGAGGAAGCCCTGACCGGTGACGAAGTAGGGACCTGCGAAGTCGATCTGCTCCTTGCGCTTGTCCGTGATCGAGTAGGTGCCGACGTAGTAGTCGATGTCGCCGTTCACGAGCGCCTGCTCGCGGTTCGCGGAGGCGATCGGCTCGTACGTGATGTCGCTCTCCTCGAACCCGAGGGATGCCGCGATCCAGCGCGCGATCTCGATGTCGAAGCCGCTGCGCTCGTTGGTCGTGGCGTCGAGGTAGCCGAGGTTGGGCTGGTCCTCCTTGACACCGATGACGGGCCCGCCGCGCTCGACCATGGCGTCGAACGTCGGGCTTCCTTCGAGCTGGACGTCGGTCGCGACCTCGTACGCGGGGGCGTCTCCGCCGTCTGCACCATCGCCGGCGTCGCCGCCGGGGGTGGTCGGGCTGCCGCTGTTGCAGGCGGTGAGGGCGAGTAGCGCTGTCGCCGCGATCCCGATCCCTGCCAGTGTCCGTGTGCGTCGCATGTGCGTCTCCTTCGTGTGCTGTGTGTTCAGGTTCTGTATGTCGGGAAGAGTCAGTGCGTGAGGAGCTTCGAGAGGAAGTCCTTGGCGCGGTCGCTCTTGGGGTTGGTGAAGAACTCCTCGGGTGTCGCCTCTTCGACGATGCGACCGTCGGCCATGAACACCACACGGTCGGCGGCCTTGCGGGCGAAGCCCATCTCGTGGGTGACGACGATCATCGTCATGCCCTCCTTCGCCAGCTGCACCATGACGTCGAGGACCTCGTTGATCATCTCGGGGTCGAGCGCGCTGGTGGGCTCATCGAAGAGCATGACCTTGGGATGCATGGCCAGCGCGCGGGCGATCGCGACGCGCTGCTGCTGACCGCCGGAGAGCTGGGCGGGGAGCTTGGACGCCTGCTGGGCGACGCCGACGCGCTCGAGGAGCGCCATGGCCTCCTTGTCGGCATCGGCCTTCTTCATGCCGCGGACTTTGATCGGTCCCAGAGTCACGTTCTCGAGGATCGTGAGGTGGGCGAAGAGATTGAAGGACTGGAAGACCATGCCGACATCGGCGCGCAGCTGCGCGAGGCCCTTGCCCTCGGCCGGCAGCTCCTTGCCGTCGATGGAGATCACACCGCTCGTGATGGTCTCGAGGCGGTTGATCGTACGGCACAGGGTCGACTTGCCCGAGCCCGACGGCCCGATCACGACGACGACCTCGCCCGTGTTGACCGTGAGGTCGATGTCGGTCAGCGCCTGGAAATCGCCGTAGTGCTTCTGAACGTTGTCGACGACGACAAGGGGTGTGCCAGTCTCGGTCATGTGTTCACATTAGAAGCACCGCACGCTGCGAACCAACAGCCACGCACGCCGGTTATCGAGTTGTAACCGACTCGAAACGCGTCAGGGCGCGTCGGCGGCGCGCTGAGTGAAGGCGCTCTCGTAGAGGCAGACGCTGGCTGCGGTGGCGAGATTCAGCGACTCCGCCTTGCCGAAGATCGGCAGTTTCAGCACGTGGTCGGCGAGGTCGAGCGCGTGCTCCTCGAGCCCGTGCGCCTCGTTGCCGAACAGCCATGCGGTGGGCTTCGCGAGCACCCCGGCAGCCCGGGCCTCGAGCAGATCGGCGCCCTTCACATCGGCCGCGAGTACGCTCAGGCCGGCCGCGTGCGCACGTGCGACGACGTCGTCGAGGTCGCCTCCGACCGAGACGGGCAGGTGGAACAGCGAACCTGTGGTCGAGCGGACGACCTTCGGGTTGTAGGGGTCGACCGTGCGGCCGGTGAGCACCACGGCATCCGCACCGGCGGCATCCGCGGCGCGGATGATCGTCCCGAGATTCCCCGGGTCGCGGATCTCCTCGCAGATCGCCACCAGCCTCGGCGACGAGTCGAAGATGTCGCGCACCGACATGGGGATCTGCCGGGCGACGGCGATCACGCCCTGCGGGGTGACGGTGTCCGCCATCGCGCCCAGCACGTACTCGGTGACGAACTCAGCATCCACGCCGTTGCGCGTCGCCGCGGCACGCAGATCAGGATGCCGATCCCACCCGTTCGGCGTCGCGAACAGCTCCACGACGGCATCCGGACGATAGGCCAGCGCTTCGCGGACGGCCTGCGGCCCCTCGAGGAGGAAGAGCCCGGTGTCGGTGCGCGCACTGCGCTTGGTGAGCTTCGCCACGGCTCTGACACGCGGGGAGCGGGGGTTCTCGAGCACGCGTTCAGTCTAGGGAACACCGCCCGGCAAAGAAGAACGGGCGCTCCCCCGAAGGAGAGCGCCCGTTCCAGGAAGGATGCTTACGCAGCCGACTTCGGAGCGTTAACGTCCGACGGCAGAGCAGCCTTGGCCGTCGCGACCAGCGAGGCGAAGGTGGCCGGCTCGTTGACCGCGAGCTCGGCGAGCATGCGGCGGTCGACCTGGACGCCGGCGAGGCCGAGACCCTGGATGAAGCGGTTGTACGTGATGCCGTTCTGGCGGGCAGCGGCGTTGATGCGCTGGATCCAGAGGCGGCGGAAGTCGCCCTTGCGCTTGCGACGGTCACGGTACGAGTAGACCAGGGAGTGGATGACCTGCTCCTTGGCCTTGCGGTAGAGGCGCGAACGCTGACCGCGGTAGCCGGAGGCGCGCTCGAGGATGACGCGACGCTTCTTGTGGGCGTTTACCGCCCGCTTGACTCTTGCCATTTTCGTGTATTCCTATTCGTGCTTCGGGCGCTCAGCCGCGGCCGAGGAGCTTCTTGGCGACCTTGGTGTCGTTGGCCGACAGCACCTGGTCCTGGTTGAGGCGGCGGGTGCGACGGCTCGACTTGTGCTCGAGGTTGTGGCGCATCCCGGCCTGCTGCTTCTTCAGCTTGCCGCTGCCGGTGATCTTGAAGCGCTTCTTGGCACCCGAGTGGGTCTTCTGCTTCGGCATCTTCTCTTCCTTCGTATGGCGCCTTCTCAGGCGACGGTGTCAACCCGCGCGATGCGGGAGTCTGCGGGTCACTCGGACGGAGCGTCCTCAGTGCGTGCTTCGCGTGCGGCCTGCTTGTTCGCGGCGCGCGCGGCGTTCTGCTCGGCCTTCGCCTCGGACTTGTTCTTCACCGGTGCGATCACCATGACCATGTTGCGTCCGTCGATGGTCGGGTTCGACTCGACCGTGCCGAACTCGGCGACGTCCTCGGCGAACTTGCGGAGGAGCCGCACACCCTGCTCGGGGCGCGACTGCTCGCGGCCGCGGAACAGGATCATGGCCTTGACCTTGTCGCCGGCCTTGAGGAAGCCCTCGGCGCGCTTGAGCTTGGTCGTGTAGTCGTGAGCCTCGATCTTCAGACGGAAGCGGACTTCCTTGAGGATCGTGTTCGCCTGGTTGCGACGGGCTTCCTTCGCCTTCTGGGCAGCCTCGTACTTGAACTTGCCGTAGTCCATGATCTTGACCACGGGAGGCTTCGAGTTCGGGGCGACTTCGACGAGATCGAGGTCGGCTTCCTGCGCGAGGCGGAGCGCGACCTGGATGGCGACGACGCCGATCTGCTCACCCGCGGGGCCTACGAGGCGGACCTCGGGGACGCGGATGCGCTCATTGGTACGGGGATCGCTGATGCGGAACTCCTTAGACGATGGGGATTCAGCCGGTACGACGCTTTCTGCGACGCACTGCGAAAAAAGAGTTACTGCCCCACCCGCCGACATTTCAGACGTCGGCTTCGCACCCTGAACACCGAACATCGTCCGATCTACCGGCGTGAACCGGCGGAGCGCAAGACCCGGTAGCCTGGAACGGCAAGCGCGGGTGGGAAGTGAATCCTCTTTCGATCCGGAGCATTTCGCTCCGGAGCCCGCCAAAGTCTAACAGAAGGCAAGGCGAAGTGACGATTCCGGCCCACGATCATGGCCACGACGACCGCAACGAGCGCTGGGAGCAGCAGGAAGAGGCCGCATCGGCCGCCACCCGCGATATTGCGGACGTGCCCGCGGTCGAGGTGATCACCACCACCGCCGTGCACCTGATGAGCGCCGCCGCCGTCAAGCTCGGGCTCGCGGACGACCCCGACTCGCAGCTCGACCTCGACGAAGCGCGCAAGCTGATCAACGCTCTCGCCGGGCTCATCACCGCCGGCGCTCCCGAGATCAGCGACATGCACGCGCGGTCGCTGCGCGACGGTCTGCGCTCTCTGCAGCTCGCCTTCCGCGAGGCATCCGCCATCCCCGACCCGATCGGCAAGGGTCCCGGCGAGAAGTGGACCGGGCCGGTCAACTAGGGCGCGTCGCCCCACACACCTCGAGAATTCGGTTGCGCGGCGAGAATTGCGATGACACGCCGACTCTCACCGCGCAAGGCAATTCTCGGGTGCGGGTCACCCGGCGCGGCGGAGCTTGACCGTGAGTGAATCTGCGAGGACGGCGATGCGGTCGTCCGCGGCCCAGCGCTGAGCCAGGCGGGCCAGCACGGCATCGAGCACCTCGCGCTCGAGCCCGTCGACGAGATCGAGGATCACGACGAGCTCGGGTCCGCGCAGGCGTGCGTCCGGGTCGCCTGGTGCCACGGCGACGTCGATGACGGCGAGCTCGTGCGCGATGCTCTCCTGCAGCGCCGTGAACACCTCGGGCGAGAGGAAGCTCGGCTCCCATGCGTGCCCTTGCGCGATCGCCCAGACCGCGGGGCGACGGACGACGAACTCCGTCTCCGACGTGGGGTCGAGAACGATCAGGTCGGTGTCCTCCGCGGATGCGGCCAGCGCCGCGCGCACGGCCTCGACCGGGATCGGACGCGCCGACGCATCCCAGGTCTGCATCGCCTGCACCGACGAGAACACCGGCTGCACCTTGCGTCCGTCCGGGGCGGCGACCGTGACGATCGACAGCTCCTGCGTCTTGTCGACGGCGAGGCCGCTGGGGGCGGTGCCCTCCTCGCCCTTCTCCGCGATCAGCGGGATGAGGACGCGGGCCGAACGCAGCGCATCGACGACCTCGGCTTGACCGCCCGCTCCCGCGCGGAAGCGGAGCAGGGCGTCGAGCAGCGACGGATCGGCCGATCCGTCGTCAGCTGCGTGCGGGTTCGCTTCGAAGCTGCGACCCTCCCACGGGACGCCTGCGGAGTCTGCGGCATGCCCGTGGTCGCAGGCGTCGTCAGTCGCCGGCGACATCCAGCGCCTCAGCCAGCGTGAACGCTCCCGCGTACAGGGCCTTGCCCACGATCGCACCCTCGACGCCCAGGGGCACCAGCTCGCGGAGAGCGGCGATGTCGTCCAGGCTCGAGATGCCGCCGGAGGCGACGACGGGCTTCGGCGTGCGCGAGGTGATCTCGCGCAGGAGCTCGATGTTCGGACCCCGCAGGGTGCCGTCCTTGGTCACGTCGGTGACGACGTAGCGGCTGCATCCGGCGTCCTCGAGGCGGGCGAGCACCTCCCAGAGGTCACCGCCCTCCTTCGTCCAGCCGCGCGCGGCGAGCGTCGTGCCGCGCACGT
This sequence comes from Microbacterium tenebrionis, assembly GCF_903645325.1. GTDB lineage: Bacteria > Actinomycetota > Actinomycetes > Actinomycetales > Microbacteriaceae > Microbacterium > Microbacterium tenebrionis. The sequence continues at coordinate 13,531 of NZ_CAHJXQ010000006.1, read as the reverse complement.
CGAGACCGACCGCGACCGCCTCGCCGTAGCGGCTGATGACGTCCGCCGCCCACTCCGGGTTCTCCAGAGCGGCGGGGCCGAGGTTGATGCGCGCAGCGCCGCTCTCGAGAGCGGCCTCGAGGCTCGCGTCGTCGCGGATGCCGCCGGAGAGCTCGACGTTCACGTCGCGGTGCTGCTTGATGACCTTGCGGAGGATCGCGGCGTTGCTGCCGCGTCCGAAGGCCGCGTCGAGGTCGACGAGGTGGATCCACTCCGCGCCCTGGTCGACCCACTCCCCTGCCGCAGCCAGCGGGTCGCCGTAGCTGGTCTCGGACCCGGCCTCGCCCTGTGTCAGGCGGACCGCCTTGCCGCCGGCGACGTCGACGGCCGGCAGAAGGGTGAGCTTGGGGGTGGACGCGAAGTCGTTCATGTCATCCTCGGGTGGGTGCAGTGCCGATCATCGACACGATGTCCGAGAGTAGTCCGCCTCGATCCCGTGATCAAAACGTCGACGTCACGGAAGGCTCTCGACCCAGTTCCGCAGCAGGCGGATGCCCGCCTCCCCCGACTTCTCGGGGTGGAACTGGGTGGCCGACAGAGGTCCGTTCTCGACCGCCGCGAGGAACGGCTCGCCGTACGTGGTCCAGGTGAGCGCCGGCTGCGGAAACGGCGGAATGACGTCGAGTTCCCACTTCTGCGCGGCGTACGAGTGCACGAAGTAGAACCGCTCCTCCTCGATGCCGCGGAACAGCACGCTGCCCTCGTCGGGGGTCACGGTGTTCCAGCCCATGTGGGGAAGCACCGGAGCGTTGAGCTCCGTGACCGCACCCGGCCACTCACCCAGACCTTCGACGTCCTGCCCGCGTTCGACGCCGTGCGCGAACAGCACCTGCATGCCCACGCAGACGCCGAGCACCGGCCGTCCGCCTGCCAGACGCCGCTCGATGACCTCGTCCCCGCCCTGCTCGCGCAGCGTGGCGCGAACAGCGGCGAATGCGCCGACGCCGGGGACGAGCAGCCCGTCCGCTTCGAGCGCCGCGGTGCGGTCGCCCGTCAATGTGGCATCCGCGCCGGCGGCCGCGAGCGCCTTGACCGCGGAGTGGACGTTGCCGGAGCCGTAGTCGTAGACGACGACGCTGCGCGTCACAGCGCGCCCTTGGTGGAGGGGATGCCGTCGACGAGGGGATCGAGCGTCTTGGCCTGCCGGAAGGCGCGGGCGAAGGCCTTGAACTCGGCCTCGGCGATGTGGTGCGGGTCACGACCGCCGAGCACGCGCACGTGCACGGTGAGTCCGGCGCCCACCGAGATCGCCTCGAACGCGTGCCGCACGAGCGAACCCGTGAAGTGGCCGCCGATGAGGTGGTGCTCGAAACCATCGGGCTCGCCGGTGTGCACGAGGTACGGACGGCCGCTGATGTCGACGACCGCCTGTGCGAGCGCCTCATCGAGAGGGACGAGCGCGTCTCCGTAGCGCGAGATGCCCGACTTCTCGCCGAGCGCCTCGAGGATCGCCTGACCGAGGACGATGGACACGTCCTCGACCGTGTGGTGGGCGTCGATGTGCGTGTCGCCGGAGGCGCGGACGGTGAGATCTGTGAGCGAGTGCTTCGCGAACGCCGTCAGCATGTGGTCGAAGAACGGCACTGACGTGTCGATGCGGCTCTGCCCTGTGCCATCGAGGTTCAGCTCGAGCTCGACGGTCGACTCGGACGTGCTGCGGGTACGCGACGCGGTGCGGGAGGCGCTCATGCGCCCGAGTCTATCGACGCCAGAGCGTCGAGGAACGCCGTCGTCTCGGCCTCGGTCCCCGCTGTCACGCGCAGGTGGTGCGGGATGCCCACGTCGCGGATGAGAACGCCGCGGGCATACAGAGCCTCGAACGTCGCGCGGGGATCTGCCACGCCGCCGAAAAGCACGAAGTTCGACCACGATTCGTGAGGCTGATACCCCAGCGCCTCGAGCGTCGCGGTGATCCGATCGCGTTGCTCCACGATCTCGTCGACCATACCGAGCATGGTGTCCGCGTTGCGGAGGGCGGCGACGGCCGCCGCCTGGGTCAGGGCGCTCAGGTGGTACGGAAGTCTCACCAGACGCAGGGCGTCGATGAACGCCGGGTCTGCGGCGAGATACCCGACCCGCGCACCGGCGAAGGCGAACGCCTTGCTCATCGTCCGCGACACGGCCAGCCGTGGGCGTCCGTCGAGAAGCGTGAGCGCCGACGATGCATCCCGAGGCGCGAACTCCTGGTAGGCCTCGTCGACGACCACGATGCCGCGCGCGGCTTCGTAGACCGCTTCGACGACGTCGAGGCGGAGCGGTGTGCCGGTGGGGTTGTTCGGCGAGCACAGCATGACGATGTCGGGGTCCGCCTGCTCCACCTGCGCAGCGGCCTCTTCCGCCGTGATCGTGTAGTCGGCTTCGCGCTGCCCCGCGACCCACTGCGCGCCGGTTCCCTGCGCGATCAAGGGATACATCGAGTAGGTGGGTGCGAATCCGAAGACCGTTCGGCCAGGGCCTCCGAAGGCCTGCATGATGTGCTGCAGGACCTCGTTCGATCCGTTGCCGGCCCAGATCTGGCCGGGCTCGAGCCCGTGCCCGAGGTAGTCCGCGAACGCCTCGCGCAGCGACGTGAACTCCCGATCGGGATAGCGGTTCACCTCGCGCAGCGCCACGGCGATGTCGTCGAGGATGTCGCTCGCCACCTCGTCGGGGACGGGGTGCGTGTTCTCATTCACGTTCAGCGCGACCGGCAACGGGGCCTGCGGCGCTCCGTAGGGTGTGAGGCCGCGAAGATCGTCGCGGAGGGGCAGATCGCCGAGGGAAGCAGTCACACTCCCCATGCTAACGGTGGGATCAGTCGACGTACTCGGCCGGGATGGCGAGCTCCTGCCCGACCTGGAGCGAGGACGCGCCCAAGGCGTTGAGACTCTCGATCTGGTGGATCACTGAGCGCGGGTCGGCGTTCGGCGCCACGGACTCGGCGATCGACCACAGCGTGTCACCGGGCATGACCGTGACCGTCTCGAAGCTCGCCGTGGGCACGGACTCGCCGGAGGCGACGGCGGCGCCACCGCCGAGGGCCGCGAAGGCGATGCCTGCTGCGAGCGGGAGTGCGGCGAGGCCCAGCAGCACGCGACGCCCGCGCACGGTCAGTCGCAGTCGCGTCGAGGGACGGACGGTGCGGACTGCCGGGGCTGCGATGCTGATGGTGCTCATGGGATTCTCCTCTGCCTCTGGCGTAGCGTTCGCATTCACCGCTCGGCCGGGAGCGATGAATGCGAAGCTACGTTCCGAATGTATCTTCGATTTCGAACATCTGTCAAGACTTCTTCGAAACCGATCCTCGATCTGCGGCGACACGCTCGAACGGATCTTCCGATTCCGGTTGTTTCTCGGATACGGTTTCGATATCGACACCCCACCACGGGCCACCGACATTCGAAGAGCACCCCCGGAATCGCGCACGAAGGAGCACCATGAGCGACACCTCCGCCATCGAAGCCGAGACTCCTCGCACCCGTCGGCGCAAGAACCTCAGCGCCAAGCAGATGGCCATCCTCGAAGTGATCCAGACGTCGATCGCCACTCACGGCTATCCGCCGAGCATGCGCGAGATCGGGGACGCGGTCGGTCTGAAGTCGCTCTCCAGCGTCACCCACCAGCTGGGCCAGCTCGAGCTGAGCGGCTACCTCCGCCGCGACCCGGGCAAGACGCGCGCCATGGAGGTGCTCATCGACCTTCCCGGCACGAGCGGCGAGAATCCGGCCGATTCGGTCACACCGGTGGGGGACGCGGCGATGGTTCCCCTCGTCGGGCAGATCGCGGCGGGCGTTCCGATCACGGCCGAGCAGCAGGTCGAGGAGATCTTCCCCCTCCCCCGTCAGCTCGTCGGCAAGGGTGACCTGTTCATGCTCAAGGTGTCAGGCGAGTCGATGATCGATGCGGCGATCTGCGACGGCGACTGGGTCGTCGTCCGCACCCAGAACACTGCGGAGAACGGCGAGATCGTCGCGGCGATGCTCGACGGCGAAGCGACGGTCAAGACCTTCCGCCAGCGCGACGGCCACACCTGGCTGCTCCCCCGCAACAGCTCCTTCGAGCCGATCCTCGGCGACGACGCCGTGGTGCTCGGCAAGGTCGTGGCGGTGCTCCGCGCGGTCTGACGCCCCGGCATCCTTCGACAACGCGGAAACCGCTCTTCCCCGGCATCCGGGAGGGCGGTTTCTGCGTTATCGGCTCTCGTGTGCCGGCGTCGGCAGTGCCGCATAGGCTCGAGTCATGCCTCAGCCGTACGGAACCTGGCCGTCGCCGTTCAGCGCCTCGAGCATCGCGGCATCCGCACCGCGCATCGACGGCGCGCGATTCGTCGGGGATGAGATCTGGTGGGGCGAGTCGGTTCCCGCCGAAGGCGGTCGCGTCACGGTCCGCAGTTCGAGCGGCGAAGTGCTGCTGCCTGCCCCGTGGAGCGCGCGGTCGCGCGTGCACGAGTACGGCGGCGGCGCCTGGACAGCGGATGCAGACGGCACGCTGTACTTCATCGATGGCCAGGATCAACGGGTGCACCGGATGCCGCGCGGCGGGGACCCGACTCCGCTCACGCCCGCCGGCGCGGCGGGCCGCGGACCGAACCACGGCGGGTTGCGACTGCACAACGGCCGCCTGCTGGCGATCCGCGAGGATCTCGCAGCAGTGCCGCACCGTCGCGCAATCGTCGAGATCCCGACCGACGGATCGGCGGCAGACGACGGCTCAGCCGTGCATGTGCACATCCAGGGGACGGCGTTCTTCGCGCATCCGGCGCTCTCGCCGGACGCCACCCGCATCGCCTGGGTCGAGTGGTCGGGGCGACGGATGCCGTGGCAGACGGCCTGGCTCCGTGTCACGACGGTCGGCGACGATTCGTTCGCGAGCATCCGCACGCGTGCGGCGCTGCAGCCCGAGTGGGTCGGCGACGCGGAGTTGCTCTACGCCGACGACCCGTCAGGGCGCTGGGGGCTGCACCGTTTGCGCCTCGATGGCATCCAGGCATCCGATCCAGAGCCGATCGCGCCGGCCGACGCCGACACCGGGTACGGACTGTGGGTGCTCGGGAACCGCTGGTACCAGCCGCTGGCGGACGGGAGGATCGTCGCGGTCCGGACAAACGGCTCCGACGAGGTCGTCGTGATCGACGGCGACGGCACCACGCGCGCGCTCGATGTTCCCGCCACCGCGCACGTCAGCGTCGACGACGTCGCCGGCTCGCGCGTGCTGCTCTCGGGTGGAGGATCCGCCGTGAACGCCGGCCTGTGGTGCGTGGACGTCGACTCCGGCGAGGTGACTCGCGTCCGCGGCGGGGGCCCGACGGACGCCGACTGGATGCCGCCCGCAACGCAGCTCACGATCGACGGAGCGCACGGCCCCGTGCACGCGTTCGACTACGCACCCGCTAACCCGCTGGTGTCCGCACCCGACGGCGAGCTGCCGCCCTACATCGTGTTCGTGCACGGCGGCCCGACAGCGCACGTCGCCGGCGCGGCATCCGCCGCCATCGCGTTCTACACGAGTCGCGGCATCGGCGTGCTCGACGTGAACTACGGCGGATCGACCGGCTACGGCCGCGACTACCGCGAGCGTCTCGACGGGCAGTGGGGTGTGGTCGACGTCGACGACGTGCTCGCGGCGGCGCGCGGGCTCGCCGAATCCGGACGCGCCGATCCCTCGCGCATCGCGATCCGCGGCAGCTCGGCAGGAGGCTGGACGGTGCTGTCGGCCCTTGTCCGCGGCGGCGTGTTCGCCGCCGGCATCAGCCGCTACGGGGTCACCGACCTGCGGATGCTGGCTCAGGACTCGCACGACTTCGAACGGCACTACATCGACGGGCTCGTCGGCCCGTTGCCCGAGAGCGAGCAGATCTACATCGATCGCTCACCTCTCACGCACGCCGACCGCATCGATGTGCCGGTGCTGCTGCTGCAGGGCGCGGACGACCTGGTGGTCCCGCCATCGCAGTCGGAGGCGATCCGCGACGCCCTGGCTGCGCGCGGCATCGCGCACGAGTACGTGCTGTACCCCGGCGAGGGCCACGGCTTCCGGCGCGCGGAGACGATCGTCGACGCCCTCGAGCGCGAACTGGCGTTCCTGGGCCGGGCGTTCGGATTCGCCGACTGAGCTACTCCCCCATGCGGTTGCGCAGCCGCATGGCGCGCTCGGCCTCGCGGGTGTCCTGACGCTCGCGCAGGGTCTGGCGCTTGTCGTACTCGCGCTTGCCCTTCGCAAGGGCGATCTCGACCTTCGCGCGGCCGTCGAGGAAATACAGCTTCAACGGCACGAGGGTGTAGCCGCCGGCCGAGACGGCGTGCTCGAGCTTCTGGATCTCCTCGCGGTGCATCAGGAGCTTGCGGATGCGCTTGGCCGAATGATTCGTCCAGTGCCCCTGCGAGTACTCCGGGATGTGCACGGCGTCGAGGAAGATCTCGTTGCCCTTGATGTACGCGTATCCGTCGGACAGGTTCGCGCGCCCCTGGCGCAGCGACTTCACTTCGGTGCCCGTGAGCACCAGCCCTGCCTCGTACGACTTCTCGATGGTGTAGTCGTGACGGGCACGGCGATTGGTCGCGATGACCTTCTCCCCGCGTTCCCTTGGCATGGTTCTCTCCTGTGCATCCTGTCGTACGGCCAGCCTTCAACCCTACAACAGCGAGGACGTCAGGTGCGCAGCCAGCGACGGATCGCGAACCCGGCGGACAGCGCGGCGAGCACGACGCCGATCACGATGAGGATCGGGACGACCACGAGGGCGTCCTGCATGCTCACCCAGGTCGTGATGAACGGCACGCGGCCCTTGAGGTATCCCTCGACGCCGAAGTGCATTCCGGCGATCACGGCAGCGCTCGCAAGCGCCGACCCGAGGAAGGCGGCGAACACGCCTTCGAGCACGAACGGCGTCTGGATGAACCGGTTGGATGCGCCGACCAGGCGCATGATCCCGATCTCCTTGCGTCTGGCGTAGGCCGACAGGCGGATGGTCGTGGCGATGAGCAGCACGGCGGCGATGAGCATGAGCACGGCGATGCCGACGGCGATGTAGGTCGCCACCGTCAGGGCGGAGAACAGCGGATCGAGGTACTGCAGCTGATCCAGCACCTCCTCGACGCCGTTCACACCGCTGAAGGCCTCGACGATGACCTGCGACTGACTCGGATCCTTCAGGGTGATCCAGAAGCTGTCGAACATCTGGTCCTCGGTGAGGACGCTGGCCTGCTCGTCGCCGAGCTGATCGACGAGCTTCGCGTAGGCCTCGGCCTTCGTCTCGAAGCGCACCTCGGAGATCAGCGCGTTCAGCGCCGGGCCCTCCAGCTCGGCGCGCACCTGCTCGATCTGGTCCTGCGTCGCCTCGCCGTCGATGCAGGTCTCCTGCGTGTCCGACACGGAGGAGCACATGTAGACGGCGACCTGGGCGCGCTCGGTCCAGTAGTCGCGCATCGTGCTGATCTGGCCCTGCATGAGGATCGCAGCTCCCACGAACGTCAGCGACACGAACGTGACGAGCACGACGGAGATCACCATCGAGATGTTGCGACGAAGGCCCCCGAGGGCCTCCATCAGGATCAGTCCCACTCTCACGAGGTCGGCCCCACTTCGTCGTCATCGTCCGCGGCGGACAGGCCGAGCCGGTCGGCGACGCCGAGCTCGGCGACGTCGACCTCGGGCAGCACGATCGGATGCGTCCGGGTTACCGCAGGCGCGGCCTCCGGGGCCGCGGCGTCGCGCTCCGCCTTCATGGAGGCGATCATCTCGGCGGTGAGGGGCTCGAGGGACTCGGTCTCGCGTTGGACTTCCTGGACGGCGGTGAAGGCGGCGGTGGCGGCGGCTCCGCGCTCCTCCTGCGGCACCAGTTGCGGGATCATCGACCGGTCGCCGTAGCCGCCGCGCGTCTCGTCGCGCACCATCTCGCCGTCGCGCAGCTCGATCACGCGGCGCTGCATCTGGTCGACGAACGCGGCCTCGTGCGTGGCCATGAGCACGGTGGTTCCGCCGGCGTTGATGCGGGCCAGCAGCTGCATGATGTCGACCGACGTCGCAGGGTCGAGGTTGCCCGTCGGCTCATCGGCGAGGAGCACCTGCGGACGGTTCACCAGCGCGCGCGCGATCGCGACGCGCTGCTGCTCGCCGCCGGAGAGCTCGTGCGGCATTCGCTTCTCCTTGCCGTCCAGCCCCACCAGAGCCAGGGCCTCGGGAACCGCCTGCTGCACGAATCCGCGCGAGGAACCGGTGACCTGCAGGGTGAAGGCGACGTTCTGGAAGACGGTCTTGGTCGACAGGAGTCTGAAGTCCTGGAAGACCGAGCCGATGTGACGGCGGAAGTACGGGACCTTCCGGTTGGCGAGGCTGCGCAGGTCGCGGCCGAGGACGGCGACGCGGCCGGTGGTGGGGACGTCCTCGCGGAGGATCAGGCGGAGACAGGACGACTTGCCCGACCCGGATGCTCCGACGAGGAAGACGAACTCGCCCCGCTCGACTTCGAAGTCGACCCCGGCGAGGGCCGGTCTCTTCGTACCGCGGTAGCGCTTGGTGACGTTCTCGAACCGAATCATGGCCCTACGAGCCTAAGCGCGGGTTCACGTGTGACCGCGAGCGACACCCGGTCACACGGGTGCGCCGGATCAGTCGTCGTCGTCGGGACGCTTGCGCCAGCGGATGCCGGCCGAGATGAAGTCGTCCAGGTCGCCGTCGAAGACCGCGGCCGGGTTGCCGGACTCGTGTCCGGTGCGCAGGTCCTTCACGAGCTGCTGGCCGTAGAGGAAGTACGAGCGCATCTGGTCGCCCCAGCTCGCCGTGATGTTTCCGGCGAGCTCCTTCTTCTTCGCGGCCTCCTCCTCCTTCTGCAGCAGCAGGAGGCGGGTCTGGAGCACGCGCATGGCGGCGGCGCGGTTCTGGATCTGCGACTTCTCGTTCTGCATCGACACGACGATGCCGGTCGGCAGGTGGGTGATGCGCACGGCGGAGTCCGTCGTGTTGACCGACTGGCCGCCGGGGCCTGAGGAGCGGAAGACGTCGACCCGGATGTCGTTCTCGGGGATGTCGACCTCGGTCGCCTCTTCCATCAGCGGGATGACCTCGACCGCGGCGAAGCTGGTCTGGCGCTTGTCGGCGGAGCCGAACGGGCTGATGCGGGCCAGGCGGTGCGTGCCCGCTTCGACCGAGAGAGTGCCGAACGCGTACGGGGCCTCGACCTCGAACGTCGTCGACTTGATGCCCGCGCCCTCGGCGTAGGAGGTGTCCATGACCTTCACGGGGTAGCCGTGCTTCTCCGCCCAGCGCAGGTACATGCGCATGAGCATCTCGGCGAAGTCGGTGGCGTCGTCGCCGCCGGCGCCGGAGCGGATGGTGACGATGGCGCTGCGCTCGTCGTACTCGCCGTCCAGCAGCGTCTGCACCTCGAGCTGGTTCATGACGTCGGTGAGCGCGGCGAGCTCGGCACGCGCCTCGGCGGCGGAGTCTTCGTCCTCCATCTCGTTGGCGAGGTCCACGAGCACCTCGAGGTCGTCGAGACGCTGCCCGATCTCGCTCACCCGCTTGAGGTCGGCCTGCTTGTGGCTGAGCGCGCTGGTGACCTTCTGGGCCTTCTCGGGGTCGTCCCAGAGGTCCGGGGCGCCGGCCTCCTCGCTGAGCCGCGCGATGTCGGCCTGGAGCCTGGTGATGTCGACGACCTCGCTGATGTCGCCGTATGTGTGCCTGAGCGCCTGGATTTCGGCGGAGAGATCGAGTTCGAGCATGACGCTTCAGCCTACCGTGCCGGAGCCGGGCGGATAGCCTGAGGTGTGCGCAGTCGAACATGGCCGGTGCCGGCGATCCTCGCCGTCCTGCTCACGGGATGCGCGAACGGTGCAGCGGAACCTGTCCCTCCGCCACCGGATGCCGCGTTCGACTATCAGCTCGGCGGCGCGTACGAGCCGGCCGCCGGGGTCGAGATCGTCGTCCGCGACCGCACCGCATCGCCGCATCCCGATCTGTACTCGGTCTGCTACGTGAACGCGTTCCAGACGCAGCCGGGCGATGAGGACGCGTGGCCGGAGACGGCGCTGCTGACGGACGATTCCGGGGTCCGCGTCGTCGATCCGGACTGGCCCGATGAAGTGCTGCTCGACATCGCCGACCCCGAGGGCGCCGCCGTCGTCGTCGACCGCATCGGCGGATGGGTCCGCGGTTGCGCCGCCGACGGCTTCGACGCGGTGGAGTTCGACAACCTCGACTCGTTCACCCGTTCGAACGGTGCGCTGAGCCAGGAGGATGCCGTCGCGGTCGCGAAGGAACTCGTCGACACCGCGCACGCCTCCGGTCTCGCGGCGGCGCAGAAGAATGCAGCCGAGCATGCCGTCGCCCTCCGCGACGATGCCGGTTTCGACTTCGCGATCGCCGAGGAGTGCGCGGCGTACGGGGAGTGCACGGCGTACACCGAGGTCTATGCCACGGTGCTCGACATCGAGTACACCGACAACCTGCCGGAGTCGTTCGAGGTGCTGTGCGCGCGGCCCGGCACGCCGCGGTCCGCGATCGTCCGCGACCGCGATCTGACGCGCCCCGGCGACAGCGCGTACGTGCGCGGAACGTGCTGACCGCGGGCGGGAGTAGCGTGGCGGGGTGAGCAGTGCATCCACCGTCCTGAGGCAGTTCGGGCCGATGGTGTATCTGCCCACCATCCTCTTCTCGATGGGCGAGGGCGCCGTTCTCCCGCTGATCCCCGTGATCGCGGCGAACATGGGAGCCGATGTCGCTGCCGCCGCCCTTGTCGCATCCGCCCTCGTCGTCGGGCAGTTGTGCGGCAACCTTCCCGCCGGGTGGGCCGTCGCCCGCATCGGCGAGCGCTTCACGATGGTGGTCGCCGGCGTCATCTCGATGATCGCTGTCGCCGGAATGGCGTTCGCGCCGGTCATCGCGGTCTTCGCGGCATCCGTCTTCCTGCTGGGGTTCTGCGCCGCCGCCTTCGGCCTGGCCAGGCACGCGTTCATGACGACACGTGTTCCGCTGGCGTTCCGTGCGCGTGCCCTCTCGCTCCTCGGCGGGAGCTTCCGCCTCGGAGTCTTCGTCGGCCCGTTCGTGACGGCCGGTCTTCTGCAGCTGTTCGGCACGGAGCAGGCCGCGATCTGGTTCTTCATGGCGTGCCTGGTCGTGATGGTCGTGCTCGTGCTGTTCGGGCCCGACCCGGAGAAGACCCACGCTCCCCTGCCGAGCTCCTCCCCTCTCGTCGAGGACTCCGGCGAGGCGGTGAGCGGCTCCATCCCGACAGTCGAGCGGGTCGGGATCTTCCGCACGATGTGGCGCTTCCGCGGTGTGCTGGGGCGACTGGGACTCGCCGCGGCGTCGCTGTCGACGGTGCGCTCGGCACGCCAGGTCGTGCTTCCGCTGTGGGGCGTGTCGCTCGGGCTCGACGCCCAGACGATCGCGCTGGTCGTCGGCGTGTCCGGGGCGATCGACTTCGCCCTGTTCTACGCCAGCGGCCAGGTGATGGACCGGTTCGGCAGGCTCTGGGCGGCGATGCCCGCCATGGTGCTGATGGGCGCCGGGTTCCTCGTGCTGTCGCTCACGCACGACGGCGAGGCCGCGGTGCTGTGGTTCGGGATGCTGGCCGCCGTGCTCGGCGTCGGCAACGGGCTCTCCAGCGGGATCCTGCTCACCCTCGGTGCGGATGTCGCCCCGAGGCAGGACCCTGCTCCGTTCCTCGGATCGTGGCGCACGCTGACCGATGCCGGAGGCGCCGCAGCGCCGCTGATCGTGTCGGGGGTGACCGCGATCGCGTCGCTGTCGGTGGCAGCGGCCCTGATGGGGGCCGTCGGGCTCCTCGGCGCGCTCGGGTTCATCCGCTGGATCCCGCGGTTCAGTCCCCGCCAGGGCCCGCCCGCCTGACTCCCCGCCAGGGGCGCCCGACTAACGCAGAGCGGTGCGACTCGTCGCGGTCGCCTCGAGCGGCACGCCGTCCGGAACGAAGGCCGACACCAGCGGCGGATGCCAGGCGGCCGCGACGGTCACGCGGGCCGAGACGCCGTCCGGCGCGGATGCCGACACCAGTTGCGCGCCGGAGGACATCGCTCCCACGACCGCCGCGGCCTGCTCATGCACGCCGTCGTCCGTGAGCTCGGCTCGGACGCTCTCGCCCTCGACGACGAGCGTGAAACCGTCGGCGCCCGCGAGCGCTGCGGCATCCGCAAGCGAATCCAGTCGCTTCTGCGCGATGTAGAGATCGGTGGCGCAGGTGCAGACGAAGACCACGGCGAGCGCGAGCACGACGTAGCCGAGGAGCAGCGGGAGGATGCTGCCGTCGTCGTCCTGCCGCTCACGGGCCGTCATCGCTCGCCCCACAGGCGCGAGACCTTCTGCGTCGCCGCGGCCTCGAGCGGGATCTGCGTCGCGCGGTCGAGCCCGAAGATCTCGGGTACGAACGGCAGCGAGACGCGGGTGCTGACGGTGACGACGACCGTCGCCCCCGAGCGCGGGCATTCCGCTCCGGCCGGTGTGCAGGTCACCGACACGTCGACGTCGGCGGCGTTCAGGTCGTATTCGTCGATGACGCTGGCGAGCACGGCATCGCCCCGGTCGGCGGCATCCGTCGCGTTCTCGGCCTGGCCGATCACACGCGCCGTGTGCCGCGCGGCCGCCTCAGCGCCCAGCATCGCCTGCTGCACGGTGCCGAGCGTGATGATGAGGTAGGCGAGCGGGACGAGGAGGATCACCCCGACCGTGATGAACTCGAGCGCCGCCGACCCCTCGTCATTCATCCCCCAGCGACTCCATCGGCGCATCGGCATCCACCTCCAACGCATACGGGACGCCGATCAGACCGATGATCGGCAGCGTCGTGCGGACGGTGACGACGGCGGTGGGATGCCCGAGCCGGTCGCTCTGCGACACGACGATGTCGCCGGTGAAGGCATCGCCCACGGCACGGGAGATCGCCAGCCGGGTGCGCTCGGCTCCGTCGTCGAGCGTGGTGTCGGCGAGGGCCGCGTAGTGGGCGCCCTCCACCGCGGCGTCGTGGACGACGTTGCGCACGTATACGGCGAACCCGAGCTGGAGCACGGCGAGCGTGAGAGCGGTCAGCAGGGCGCCGACGAGCACGAAGTCGACGGGACTCGACCCGCGATCCTCGCCCGCATCCGCCCACCGCAGCATCTCAGAGCCCGGAGACCCGCGAGATCGCCTGCTCGAACAGTCCGGTCAGCGCAGGACCGGCGACTGCCCAGATCAGCACGACCAGCCCTGCGGTCATCAGCGTCACCAGCACCCAGCCAGGCACGTCTCCGCGGTCGTCCTCCGCGAGATCTTGATGATGCTGCCGCTCGTCTTTCTGATCCTCCCGCTCAGCGTTCTGTTCGCCGTGTTCCCCGGCATGTTCATCCTCCAGCTCGGCCTCGGCTGACGGCCAGAACGACCGACCCCATGAAAGGACGAATGATGAAGCGAGTACGAACCTGGTGGGCGCAGCTCACCGTCGACGCGCGCGATCTCGCGGAGGACGACCGCGGAGACGTGCCTGGCTGGGTGCTGGTGACGCTGATGACCGCAGGGCTGGTCG
>NZ_CAHJXQ010000005.1 GCF_903645325.1 Microbacterium tenebrionis | reverse complement strand
CGCCATGCGGTCGCGATCGCCACCGGAACGGATGCCGCGATCGCCCCGATCCCCGGCCTCGCCGAGGCAGAGCCCTGGACGAGCCGCGAGGCGACGAGCGCGGCCGAGGTCCCGGCATCCCTGGCCATCATCGGTGGCGGCGTGGTCGCGGTCGAGATGGCGACCGCGTACGCGTCGCTCGGCGCGGCCGTCACCGTCATCGCGCGCGGCGAACTGCTCGCCAAGATGGAGCCCGTCGCGGGCGAACGCGTCGCGGCCGGTTTGGCGGCCTATGGCGTCGATGTCCGCACGAACAGGGGGACGTCTCGTGTGGCCAGGGATGCCGACGGCGTCACCGTCACGCTCGACGACGGCAGCGAGATCCGGGCCGCCGAGGTGCTCGCTGCCACCGGCCGGCAGCCGCGCTCCGACGACATCGGGCTCGACACGATCGGCCTCGAACCCGGGACGTACGTCACCACCGACGACACCCTGCGCGTGCCCGGCCACGACTGGCTGTACGCCGTCGGCGACATCAACGGCCGCGTGCTGCTCACGCACCAGGGCAAGTACCAGGCGCGTGCCGCGGGCGACGTGATCGCCGCCCGCGCTCAGGGCCTCGAGGTGGACGATGCGGCCTGGGGCCGCCACGTCGCGACCGCCGATGAGGCGGCGGTTCCGCAGGTCGTGTTCTCGTCGCCGGAGGTCGCCTCCGCCGGCCTGACGGCTCAGCAGGCGCAGGATGCCGGGCGCCCCGTCCGCGTCGTCGACTACGACCTCGGAGCGGTGGCCGGATCGAGCCTGCACGAGGACGGCTACACGGGCACGGCGCGAATGGTCGTGGACACTGAGCGCGACGTCATCCTCGGAGTGACATTCGTCGGCCCCGACGTCTCCGAGATGCTCCAGGCCGCCACCATCGCGATCGTCGGCGAGGTGCCGATCTCGCGGCTGTGGCACGCGGTCCCCGCGTACCCGACGATGAACGAGATCTGGCTGCGGCTGCTGGAGGCGTATGGTCGGGAGTCCGCGTGACCCATCCGTTCACGGCTCCGCTCCGAACACGCTGAGCTGTCAACACCCGCTGAATCTGCATCGCTTGTCCGCGGCATCCCCTACGCTCGAAACCTGATCCGAGGAGACACCACCATGAAGGCTGTACTCGCAGGAACCGTCATCGCCGAAGCCGACGACGCCGACCTCATCTCCATCGAGGGCAACTGGTACTTCCCGCTCTCGTCCGTTCCCGAGGGCGTGCTCATCACGAGCCCGACGCCGTACACCTGTCCGTGGAAGGGCGAGGCGCAGTACTACTCGGCCGTCGTCGACGGCGAGACCCACGCCGACGCGGCCTGGGGGTACCCGAACCCGTACCCCTCGGCTTTCGAGCGCGTCGGAAAGGACATCTCCGCCCACATCGCGTTCGACCCTCGCCAGGTAGAGGTCGGGCCATAGCCGGGGCGCGGGTCAGCTCATGATCGAGTTCCGCTCGGTGTCCAAGAGATTCCCCGACGGCACCCTCGCCGTCGAGGACTTCAGCCTCGTGCTGCCCTCGCGCAAGACGACCGTGTTCGTCGGATCGTCCGGATGCGGCAAGACGACGCTGCTGCGCATGATCAACCGCATGGTCGAGCCGACCGCCGGCGACGTCGAGATCGACGGCGAGAGCGTGCTGGTGGGCGACCCGGTGGCTCTGCGCCGCAGGATCGGCTACGTCATGCAGAACTCCGGGCTCATGCCGCACTTCTCGGTGATCGACAACGTCGCCACCGTGCTGCGCTTGAACCGCACGCCCAAGAAGCAGGCGAACCAGCGCGCCCTCGAACTGCTCGACACCGTCGGGCTCGACCGCGCCCTCGCCGAGCGCTATCCGAGCCAGCTCTCCGGCGGCCAGCAGCAGCGCGTCGGCGTAGCTCGCGGTCTCGCAGCCGACCCGAACATCCTGCTCATGGACGAGCCCTTCGGCGCGGTCGACCCGATCGTGCGCGCCGACCTGCAGCAGGAGCTCATCCGCCTGCAGCGCGACCTCGACAAGACGGTCGTCTTCGTCACTCACGACATCGACGAGGCGTTCCTGCTCGGCGACCAGGTCGTCATCCTCGACAAGGGCGCCCGGATCGTCCAGGTCGGCAGCCCCAGCGAGATCATCGAGAACCCGGCGGACGACTTCGTCTCGGCGTTCATCGGCGCCGAGCGCGGCCACCGGGCGCTGCGCATCAAGCAGACCCCGCGCGGCCGGTTCGTCGTCGACTCCGAGGGGCGCACGCAGGGCGTGCTCCTCGATGACGCGGACGATGAGCCGTCGAGCGCTTCGACAGGCTCAGCGATCGGCGCCCCGATCCCTGAGCGCGCGCCGGCCCCTGAGCGCGCGCCGGCCCCTGAGCGCGCGCCGGCCCCTGAGCCCGCGCCGGCCCCTGAGCGCGCGCCGGCCCCTGAGCGCGCGCCGGCCCCTGAGCCCGTCGAAGGGTCCGGTCCCACCCCGTGAACTGGGTCGCCGACAACCTCGACCTGATCCTCGGTCTCGCGCTCACCCACCTCGGTCAGAGCGCGATCGCGATCGTCTGCGGGTTCGTGCTGTCGCTGCCGCTGGGCTGGGTCGCCTGGCGGTACCGTCTGGTGCGCGGCCCCATCGTCGTGCTGACCGGCCTGCTCTACACGATCCCGTCGCTCGCCCTGCTGATCCTGCTGCCCTCCGTCATCGGATACTCGGCGCGCAGCCAGGAGAACCTCATCGTCGGACTCACCATCTACGCCGTCGCGATCCTCGTGCGCTCCGTCGCCGACGGCCTCGACTCGGTCGACCCCGACATCCGCCAGGCGGCGACGGCGGTCGGCTACGGCGCGGCGCGCCGGTTCTGGACCATCGACCTTCCGCTGGCCGGCCCCGTGATCCTCGCGGGTCTGCGGGTCGCGGCGGTCAGCACGATCTCGCTCGCCACGGTCGGCATCCTCGTCGGCGTCGAGAACCTCGGCTACCTGTTCACGAACGGTCTGCAGCGCCGCATCATCCCCGAGGTGTTCGCGGGCGTCCTCGCCGTCGTCGTGATCGCCCTGGTGATCGATCTGCTCCTCATGCTCGCCGGCCGCGCGATCATGCCGTGGACGCGCACCGCGTCGGCGGCGACCGCCCGTCGCCGCATCGTCTCGATGAGGGCGGCCGCATGAACCTGTTCGCCGAAGCCTTCGCCTGGCTGTTCTCGCCCGAGCGGCTGGAGGGCCAGTACGCCCTCCCCGTGCTGCTCGGCCAGCACCTGTTCTACACCGTGGTGTCCGTTCTCATCGCCGCAGCCATCGCCGTGCCGGCGGGGTGGGCGATCGGTCATACCGGTCGTGGCCGCGAGGCCGCCGTGGCGATCTCGGGCGCCGCCCGCGCCGTGCCGTCGTTCGGCCTCATGGTGCTGCTCGTGCTGCTCATGGGCGTGCTCAGGGTTCCCGAGGCTGCGACCATCACCTTCGTGCTGCTCGCGATCCCGTCGCTTCTGGCCGGCGCGTACACGGGGCTCGAGGCGATCGACCGCCGCGTGATCGACGCGGCCCGCGCCACCGGCATGACCCAGTGGCAGGTGTTCTGGAAGGTCGAGGTGCCGCTCGGGCTGCCCCTTCTCGTCGGCGGTCTGCGCTCGGCCACCCTGCAGGTGATCGCGACGGTCACGATCGCCGCCTACGTGAACCTCGGGGGCCTCGGCTGGCCGATCATCCAGGGCATCCCGCTGCGCCGCTTCGACCAGGTACTCGGCGGCGCCATCCTCGTCGCCGTCGTCGCCCTCATCGCCGACCTGCTGCTCGCCCTCGCCCAGCGTCTGGCCGTTCCAGCCGGCATCCGCGTCGCGAAGCCCGGCACGTCCGCTCGGACCGCACGCCGCGCGACCGCATCAGCATCCACAGCATCCGCCTGACCCCCACCAGAGAGGAACATCATGTTCACAGCACGCACGACACGTCTCACCCTCGCGACCGGCGTCGCGCTCGCCGGAGCCCTCGTCCTCGCCGGCTGCGCGAGCAGCAACCCGCTCGACACTCCGTCCGGCGATACGTCAGGCGGTGGTTCCGACACCATCGTCATCGGCTCGCAGGCCTACTACTCGAACGAGATCATCGCCGAGATCTACGCCCAGGCGCTCGAGAACGCCGGGCACACCGTCGACCGCGAGTTCAACATCGGCCAGCGCGACGCGTACATGCCCGACGTCGAGTCCGGCGAGATCGATCTGTTCCCGGAGTACACCGGCAACCTGCTGCAGTACTTCGACGACAGCTCCGAGGCCACCAGCCCCGACGACGTCTACGCCGCGCTGCAGGAGGCGCTGCCCGACGGGCTCACGGCGCTCGACTACGCCGAGGCATCCGATCAGGACACCTACACGGTCACCAAGGCGTTCGCAGACGCGAACGGCCTGAAGAGCATCGCGGACCTCTCGAAGGTCGACGGCACCGTGACCCTCGGCGGCGCGCCCGAGCTCGAGCAGCGCCCGTACGGCCCGTCGGGTGCGAAGACCGTCTACGGTCTGGACCTCGCGTTCTCGGCGACCGGCGACACCACGTTCGACGCGCTGCTGGCCGACGAGATCCAGGTCGCCGACATCTACTCGGCCGACCCGCGCTTCCAGACCGAGGACATCGTCGCGCTCGAGGACCCGGAGAGCCTGATCCTCGCCTCGAACGTCGTGCCGATCGCCTCCAGCGACGTGGCCGATGAGATCGCCGATGTCATCGACGGCATCAGCGCCGAGCTCAGTGTCGACGACCTCGTCGCGATGGGCGTGCAGAGCACGGTCGATCAGATGTCGCCCGAGGACATCGCGACCGAATGGCTCACCGAGAAGGGCCTGATCTGATCCCGCGCTGATCCGAGCGCGCCCGCACAGGGCTCCCGGTCACACCCGGGAGTCCTGGCGCGGGATCCACACCTTCTTGATGATGATGAGGATGGATGCCGTGACCGGCACGGCGACGAGGGCTCCGAGGAGCCCGAGCAGCGTTCCTCCGACGAGGGCGCCGATGACGACGAGCGAACCGGGGATCGAGATCGCCCTGTTCATGACGCGCGGCGTGAGGAAGTACGACTCCAGCTGCATGTAGACCAGGTAGATCACCGCGAACACGAGCGCGAGGACCGGGTCGGCGAACAGCGCGATGCCCGTGCCGATCACCCAGAAGATCAGGGATCCGACGAGCGGGATCAGCGTGATCAGGAACGCCACCACTGCCAGCAGCAGCGGGAACGGCAGCGACATCACCGTGTACAGCAGCAGCACGACGACGGCGTTGATGAATGCCAGCGTGACCATGCCCATGACGTAGCCGCCGACGGAGTCGGTGATCTGATCGGTGATGATGGCGGTGTTCTCGCGGCCGCGGGGGGGCACCAGTCGCAGCATCGCCTGCTTCATGGTCGGCAGCGTCGCGACGAAGTAGATGACGAGCACGAGCACGATGACGACGCCCGAGATGGCGTTCGCGATGGATGCGCCCACCTGCAGCGCCCCGCCGCCGATGGCCGCGATGTTGTTCGGGTCGGTGAGGAAGCCCTGCACGTCCGAGACGAGCTCCTGGAACTGATCGCCGAACTGCGCCTCGAGCGTCGCGTAGAGGTCGCTGCCGGTGAAGTCGGCGATGAGCCCGGGCACGCTCTTGGCGAACAGCGTGATCTGTTCGACGACGACCGGGATGATGATCCACAGGATCAGGGCGAGCGCGGCGATCAGGGCGACGAGCACCACGACGACGCTCCATCCGCGGCCCAGCCCTCGGCGTTCGAGGAAGCGCACGGCCGGGTCGAGGCCGAGGGCGGCGAACAGGGCGAGCGCGATGTAGATGATGACCGTCGACAGATTCGACAGCGCGAGTCCGAGCAGGATCGCGGCCAGACCGCCGAGCGTGACGAGGAACCCGAACACGAACGGCTTGTCGATGCGCGTCCAGAACGACTTCGTCGACGGGACCGGCTCGACCACGGGCTTGGGGGTGATCGGCTGATCGACCGATTCGGGCTCCTTGGTCTTCATCGGCTTCGGGGCCTTCGAAGCCTTCCGCGTCGGCGGCTCCGTCTCGACGGCGACTTCGGATTCCTCCGGCAGATCGTTGGTCATGCGCCAACTCTAGGGGGTGCCGTCGCGATATCGTCAGAGGGCCGACGAACAGGGGGAGCCATGACCGACCAGGATGCCACCGCACGACTTCAGCGCCTGCGCGGCACGATCGACAACATCGATGCCGCCCTGATCTACATGCTCGCCGAGCGCTTCCGCGCCACGCAGGAAGTCGGCATCCTCAAGGCGGAGCACGCCATGCCCGCCTCCGACCCGGCCCGTGAGGAGCAGCAGGTCGCGCGCCTGCGAGCACTGGCCGAAGAGGCGCATCTGGATCCCGAGTTCGCGGAGAAGTGGTTCAACTTCGTCGTCGCCGAGGTCATCCGCCACCACACCGAGGCGGCCGAACGGCGCTGAGCGCGCGCCCTGACCCCTGAGCAGGTCGAAGGGCATGGCGGAGGGCGCCGTGGATGCATCCACGACGCCCTCCTGAAGCGGTCGGTGTCTGTCGCTGCGTCCCCCAACGCATCCCCAAGCGCGACCGCGCCTCCTCATGCCCGTCAGGCATTCCGCGTGACACCTTCCGACTATCAAGAGCGGGGTACCGCCGTTCTGATACATCCGGCCCGAAGAAGTTTCAGAACCCGGTTCCGTGGCACTGGAACGGGGTGCGCAATCCGGTCTGCACGGATGCCGCGGCCAGCGCCGCAGCCGGGGACTGGCCGCCGGCGAGGCCGGAGTGCACCGCGCTGAGCAGGTCGCTCGCCACGTCGTCCGCGACGACGGCCGGCGCGGCGATCACGCTGCGGGTTCCCGCGTGCAGCCAGACGCGGGTCATCCCCAGCGCCTCCTCGCCCCAGCGCACCGATGATCGGCCGAGCTCGCATGCCGACAGCACGACCGTGTCGGGCACGCGGGGGATCAGGTCGACGTCGTAGCCGAACAGCGCGCCGTCGGCGAGCTCGAACCCGGCGAACAGCGGGTTGTCGGCGGCATGCCGGCCGTGCGCGGCGATGTGCAGCACGTCGACGTCCGCGGCCAGCGCCGTCACGGCATCCACGCGCGCATCCTCTCCGGTCAGAACCGTCGCCTCGCCCCAGACGGATGCCGCAGCGTGCACCTCGCCGGCACCGCGTGGCACGCGCGGACCGGCGGCGAGCCCTGCTCGCGTGAGCTCACGGCGGATGCGGCGCTCCTGCGCCCAGCGCGACATCGAGGTCGCGATCGTGAACGGGCGGCCCGCCATCGTCGGCAGCATGGCCCACGGGATGCCGGCGAGGATGCCCGGCACGGTCAGCACGATCCTCCGGTCGCCGAGGAGTGGTCGGGCGGGTCCGAGCAGCAGGTCGTCGAGCCGTAGCATCCGCTCGTCCAGCGCCTGCGCGACGATCGCGGCCATCGGCCCGCTGCGGATGGATGCCGAGACGTCGAGGTCGGCGCGCAGGCCGTCCGTCGCCGCCCCGATCGCCGCGCGGTCGAGCGTCACGATCGTGCTGTCGGCATCGGTGGTGACGACGCACAGCATGCTGTCGCCGGAGTACACGAACGACAGGGCGGCCGTGCCGGCATCCTCGCCGAGCTCGGTGCGCGCGTCGTCGCGTCGCTCCTGGCGCAACTCGTCCCGGAGTGCTTCGAGGGTGATCCGAGGGCGGGTGTCTCCGGCTCCGGTCGCCGTCCACTGATGCTCGCGCACGCGGTCGCGGAGCAGACGCACGCGTGGATGCGTCGTCCACTCCTGCCCGGTCAGCTCGGCGCGCAGCATCCGCAATTCGCCGAGGTCGGCGGCGTGCTCGTCGTCGTGCGGTGGGCGCACCGGGGCGACCTGCTGGCTGAGGTGGCGGGCGCGCTCCGACCAGTCGAACAGCACCTCGGGGTCGCGGCTGTGCGAGGCGGCCGACAGCCCGGCAAGCACGAGGCGCGTGCCGTGCATGGCGAGCGATGCCTGCAGGTCGAGCGCGCCGAAGGAACGCTGCCAGCCCGAGAGCAGGTCGAGACCTGCGGCGGCGTGGCGGCGCGACTCCGCGTGCCTCGACCGGGAGCCGGCGCGGGCTGCGCGGACCTCGGCCGCCCGCAATCGCAGGGGGACCGGCGCGTCGGCGGACAGCCGGATCGGCGGGGGCGCGTCGCCGCGACGGGTCGCCGCCAGCGCGGAGCTCAGCCGCACGGCGCTCGCCTCGCTCGGAAACCCTGCTCGGCGCAGCTCGGCGGCCGTGGCGGCGAAATCCGCGGCCGGCGGGGCGGTGCCGGCATCCAGTTCGGCGTCGAGTCGGATGGCATCGCCGCGAGCGGCCCAGCTGTCGGCGCCGAGTCGGCGGAACCGGCGCGCGGCCGTGCGTGCAATCTGCCGCGCGCGCTCCGGGTCGTGCTGCAGCAGCGACCGCGCGAGGTGGTACTCGGCCTCGGCGCGCGCCTGCGTCATGCGGGCGGCGCCGAAGGTGGCGGCGACGGTCTCGAGCAGGTTCTCGGCCTCGTCGACGAGGCCGGCGTCGCGCAGCACCTCGGCGCGGTCGAGGTCGCTCATCGCCGCACCGACGGGGGATCCTGCGGCGATCACCGGGCGCGAGCGCGCCATGAGGTCGAGGGCTTCGACGAGGTCGCCGCGCAACAGGGCGGCGTAGCCGAGGTTGTGGCGGGCTTCGGCGGCGGCGTCGACATCGCCGGACTGCTCGTAGAGCGCGGTGGCGCGTTCGAGATCCGCCGTGCAGGCGTCGAACGCGCGGCGGTGCATGTGCACGAGAGATCGGTTGAGGAGGCAGTTCGCAAGCGCCGTGCCCTCGAGGACGTCGACCGCGTGCGTGAGCATGTGTTCGGCCTCGTCGAGCC
The DNA here is from genome assembly GCF_903645325.1 of Microbacterium tenebrionis. Taxonomy (GTDB): domain Bacteria; phylum Actinomycetota; class Actinomycetes; order Actinomycetales; family Microbacteriaceae; genus Microbacterium; species Microbacterium tenebrionis. The sequence goes on along the minus strand of NZ_CAHJXQ010000005.1, from coordinate 153,257 downwards.
GGCCGGCGCGGGTGAACAGCACGCCGAGCTGCCCGGCGAGGATCGCCCTGGTCTCCTCGTTCACGCCGTCCCGCTCGAGGGCGGCGCGGCCCAGTGCTTCGGCGCGCGCGGGTTCGCCGGTGTGCGCGAGCACGTATGCGAGGGTGCCGTGGATGCGGGCGCGCAGATCCGCGTCGCCGTCCGCGGCCGCTTCTGCCCTGGCGAGCAGGCGGCGTGCCTCGGGGTAGCGCTGCGCGTTGGACGCCGCGCGCCCGCGCTCGTACAGCTCCGCCGCCGAAGTCCCCATCCGTTCAGGATGCCGTGTCCTGGGCCGGCGCGGAAGTCCGGGGCGCCGCTTCAGCTCAGCGGACGATCCGGCGGCAGCGCCGCCAGCACCGCCTCGACGGCCTTGGCCGCTGCAGCATCCGTCGCCGCGGCATCCGCCGGCAGCGCCCCCAGCAGCGCCGCCACCCTGCCGGCGACGTAGGGCGCGGAGAACGACGTCCCGCTCCACGCGGCGAAGCCGCCGCGGTAGTCGTCCGGGTCGACCGTCTGCCGTTCGAACCCGTCGACGTCGGCGCGGGTCACGGCCTGCGTGCCGCCCGTGAACGCCGGCGTCGTCGAGACGACCATCGCCCCCGGCGCGTAGGTGCGCACCCACGCCCCGACGTTCGAGAACAGCGCGAGCGAGCGCTGCGACGGATTGAGGGCCCCGACCGACACGAGCGGGAGGTGCTTGTCTGCCACGATCCCGTTGTCAGCGCCCGGCCACGCCCACAGCGATGCCGGGAACGACGGACGATCGATCGCGTCGTTCCCGGCGGAGCAGACCACGACTGTCCCCAGTGATCTGGCGGTCTGCAGCATCTCGTGCAGCACGAGCGAGAAGTGCCCGTCGATCGGCGTCTCGTGGTAGTAGCCGAGCGACAGGCTCAGCACGTCGATCGGGCGTCCGCCGTCCTCGCCGTGCACGAATCGGCGCTGCAGTTCGATGACCGCCGCGAGCGCCTGCAGGAACGTGCTCTCGTCCACCACGCCGAGCGAGTTCGCCACCCGGATCGCGAGGACGTCGGCGTCCGGAGCCGTCTGCCGGATGATCCCCGCGATGAACGTGCCGTGCCCGGCCACCGCGTCGATCTCGCCGTCGAGCTGCCCGTACAGATCGGGGTAGCGCTCCGGGTCGTCGTCGCCGGTGAGACCGATCGGGACGCCGTCGAGGTCGGCGCCGCGCGTGACGATCGAGTCCGGCAGCCAGTCGTGCTCGCCGCATCCCGTGTCGAGCACGGCGACGACGGCTCTGCGCTGCTTGCGCGCGAGCCTGCTCCGCACGGGGGCGGCCCCGATCCAGCAGATCGGCTGGCGCCCGCCGCGTCCGGGCTCCAGGTAGTCGTCGCTGCCGACGGCGCCGGCCCCGCGCACCGGGTTCGTGCGGGTGAACGGGTTGGTGCGGGTGAACGGGTTCGTGCGGGTGAAGGGATTCAGCCCGACCGGGTCGAGCGCGAGCACGTGCTCGAGGCTCGCGCGCGGCATCGGCCCGCCGACGATGCGCCGCGCTCGCTGCAGCACGCGCCACGCGTCGGGTGGCACAGGGGACTCGCCCTCGCGCGGAATGTCGGGGGTGGGCAGGATGGCGCGCCGGGCGCCGGGGATGCCGGGCAGCACCCGCTCGGTCAGCCCCGCGCGGACCACGTCTTCGCTCTCGACCCTCAGCTCCCATCCGAACGACCCCGCCGCCTGCGTCAGCGCGCGCAGGTCGCGGTCGTAGGCGCCGTTCTCACCGTCCTTGCGCTCGGAGATGAGCATCCGATCCGGCAGGTAGGCGGTGGGGAAGGCGCGGATGCCCTCCACCGGCTCCACGGAGGGATCCAGAGCCGATCCGCGCGGGATCGACCCCTCCGCCCTGTCCTGCCAACTCCACTTCTCGGGTTGCGCCATCGCTCTCCCCTTCGGCTCGACGCTTCAGCTCTCACACCTCGAAATGCGGCGTGAGCAGGTCCTTCTGTTCCCCGCCTGCGACGAGGCGCACGTGAGTGAGGCCCGGGGCGACGTCGTCGAACGCGAACCGCCCCTGGTCGTCGGGGGCGGCCGTCCGGGTCCGCTCGCCCTGCGTGAGCTGCACCTCGACGGCGGCCGGGTCGACCCAGCCGTCCACGCGGCGCCGCCCCCGCTCGGTCCGGCTGACGTGCAGGAGGATGCTCGCCGCCCCGTCGCTGAACTGCAGCGTCGTCGTCTCGCCGTCGCCGCGGCTGCGCACGGGCGCCTCAGCGTTCTCGATCAGGGTGAGCATCGCGTACTCGCGCGAGATGTCAGCTACGGCGATCGCCGCGATCGCACGATCGGCGAGATCAGCGGGCGGCGGATCGAACCGCTCGGCGGCCGTGCGGATGCCGGCGAACAGCTCTGCATCGGCGTCAGCCATCGCCGTCCCCCTCTGTCGCCGCTCCGGTGCGCACGAGTTCGGCGCGCAGCTTCACCAGGCAGCGCCGACGCGTCGGCCCGATGCTGCCGATCGGCATCTCGAGCTCGCCGGCGAGGTTCGCGTAGTCGGGTCGGTCGTCGAAGGCGATGACGCGCAGCAGCCGGCGGCACCGCTCGTCGAGCGTTCCCACCGCCGCCCACAGCCGGCGGGACTCGTCGGATGCCGCGACCTCCGCCTCGGCCGACTCCTGTGCGGGCAGCATCGGCTCGAGGATCTCGTCGGAGGTGGCATCCGCTCGCCTGTGCCCCTTCGCCACCTTCCACGCCTCGCGACGGGCCGTCGTCGTCAGCCAGCCCGAGATCGCGCGGGCATCGGCGACGGACTCGCTCGCGCGCACGAGGGCGAGCCAGGTCGACTGCACGACGTCCTCGGCGAGGGAGCGCTCCAAGCCGTAGGCGCGCACGACGTGCCAGAGCACGGGTGTCATCAGGCGCACCAGATCGTCGATGGCGCGCGTCTCTCCGGCGCGCCAGTCGGCGAAGAGATCGGCGGCGCGTTCCCACCGCGCCGAGCCATCGCTGACGGCGCCCCCGCGGGAAGCGTCGGTCATGAAGATCATTGTGCTCACATCTACCAGGAGCACGGCAAGCGAATTCTGATACATGACGCCCGGGGATCCCGGGCCCGGGCCCGGTTCCCGATCCCTGAGCCCGTCGAAGGGGCGGGCGCCCCGCGGCCTACGCCGTGATGACGCGCCCTCGGACGAGTCCTTCCACGGCGAGGGCGTAGGCGCGGCCGATCTCGACATCCGGAACCGGCCGCTGGCCGGCGAACAGCGCATGCAGGTCGGCCGAGCTCTCGAGGACGTTCGGCGACACGGCGTTGATGCGGATGCCGCGCGGCGCCTCGGCGGCGGCGGTGACCACGAACGACTCGATGGCGCCGTTGGCGACGGCGGCGGCGGCGCCGGTGGCGATCGGCTCGCGGGCGAGCACACCGGAGGTGAGGGTGATCGAGCCGCCGTCTCGCACGTGCTCGAGGGCGGTGCGCGCGATGTCGATCTGTGCGAGCGCCTTGGACGTGAAGGCGGTGACGTAGTCGTCGCGCGTGAGTTCGGTCAGCGGCGCGAACGGCACGGATCCGGCTGCGACGACCACGGCATCCAGCTCGCCGATGCCGTTGAACAGGGCGCGCACCGAGGCCGGGTCGGTGATGTCGACCGTGTGCTCGCCGCTGCGGGACGCGGCGAGCACCTCATGTCCGTGCGATTCGAAGGTCGAGGCGACGACGCTGCCGATGTGTCCGCTTGCTCCGATGACCAGAATGCGCATGCTTTCGATCCTATGGCGGGATCGGGCGCGGGATCCTGAACCCAGGACTTCTGCATAGCCGGTCGGCGCACTACTCTTATTTGTCAAGCGCATGAACAAAAATCGGGACGGAGCGAATGGCACAGCAGACGATCGGGCCGGGTACGCCCGTGATCGCCTTCGATGTGGGCGGCACCGACATCAAGGCGGCGCTCTTCGATGCCGACGGCACGGCGATCGGGCTGCGGCGCACGCCCACCCCGCCGCTGGGAGCCGACCCGGCAGGGACGCTCATCGAGGCGCTCGCCCGGATCACCGCAGAGCTGCGGGCGGAGCATCCGCACATCGAGCCGCAGGCGGCGGGCTTCGTCGTGCCGGGGATCGTCGACGCGGCTGCCGGGATCGGCGTCTTCGCGAGCAACCTCGGATGGCGGGACGCCCCGCTGCGCGCCCTGGCATCCGAGCGGCTGTCGCTGCCGGTGGCCCTCGACCACGATGTGCGTTCGGCGTCCTGGGCCGAGCATGAGCTCGGCGGCGCCCGTGAGCACGATGACGTCGTCGTGCTGATCATCGGAACGGGGATCGCCGGTGCCATCCTCGTCGGCGGCCGGCCCTATGCCGCGGGCGGGTACGCAGGCGAGATCGGGCATGCGCCGATCGCCGAGGCGCCGCCGCGCGGCGATGCGGTCCGCTGCGCGTGTGGAGCGTACGGATGCCTCGAGACCGTGGCATCGGCCGGGGCCATAGCCCGCCGCTACGCCGCCGAGACCGGGGCGACGCCCGACGGCGCCCGCGAGGTCATCGCTCTGGCCGGTGCGGGCGACGCCGTGGCCGCGCGGATCTGGGACGAGGCGCTGGATGCCCTCTCTCTGGCGCTCGCGCAGTTGACGGCGGTGCTGGGTCCGCAGGCGATCGTGATCGGCGGCGGGCTCTCGCGGGCCGGCGATGTGTTGTTCGACGAGGTGCGCACGCGACTGGCCGGCAGACTCAGCTTCCACCGGATGCCGCAGATCGTGCCCGCTCAGCTGGGCGACGATGCCGGCCTGCTCGGAGCGGCGCTGCACGCACGCGAACTGAGCTGAGCGCCTTCACCCGCCTCACCTTCGCCGTGCACAACTTCCTCCCCGCGCACAACTTCGGATCTCAGCCCGGGCTCGACGGGCCGGCGCGGGCGCCTACGCTGGAGGGGTGATCGCTCTCGCCGTGCTGCTGTTCGTCAACGCCGCCTTCAACGCGGTGGTCTGGCCCCAGTTCTACAAGCGGGTGGCGCGCGACCCCAGGGCCCGGGATGCCGCCGGCAAGCCCACCGCGTTCCTCACGGTCCATGCGGTGCTCATCGCCGTCGCCCTCGTGCTCGCGCTCGTCTCGGTGCTTGCCGGCATCGCCGCCCTCACCGGGGCGCTGTAGACCAGAGGGTCGCGCTCCTCTTTCCTGCTCCCGCTGCCCTTTCCTGCTCGCGCTGCTCTTTCCTGCTGGCGCGGCAGAGACTTCCGCAGCGCCAGCAGGAATCGACAGCGCGACAGGTGGGCGACCGACGAGCCTCTCGTGATCAGGCGCGCGCGACGGGCTGCTGCAGCTCAGTGACCCAGTCGGACTGATCGTCGGAGACGGCGCGCACGTACAGTTCGCGACACGGTCCCGCCGGCACGAGGCCGCGCGCCACGATCTCCGAGTGGATCGCGTGCCAGCTGGCGGCGATTCCCGCCATCGATCCGAGGTGGATGCCGCACACTGCGGCATCCACGGCCGGAAGCTCGACGACCTCGAATCCGTCGCGCGCCGGGCCCGCGTACTCGTACCCGACGACGATCGAGATGCCGTCCTCGACGGCGTCGTACTGCGCGGTCGGGGTGGACAGGGCGCCCCGCTCGTCTCCGATGATGTCGGCGATGGCGTCGAACGCAGGCCCGACGACGCCGGCGACCTCGGGCTGCGTTGCGACGACAGCGCGGCGGCCGGCCAGGCGGACGGCGGGAAGAGCCTTGTCGATGATTTCGATCTGAGACATCTGATTCTCCTTCTCGATGAGGTGGAGCCTCCGCTCGACGTCGATGAGCCGGTCGGCTGCGATCCGATGCTCCTCCTCGACCTCGGCGCGGCGCACGCGCAGCAGGGCGCCGATGCGTTCGGCGTCGATCTTCTGCTCGAGGATCACCGCGATGTCATTCAGGCCGAAACCCAGCTGACGCAGAGCCACGATCCGGTGTAGCCTGGCGAGCTGCGAAGGATCGTACGAGCGGTAGCCGCTGAACTCATCCACGTGAGCGGGCACGAGCAGGCCGGCGGTGTCCCAGTGCCGAAGCATCCGGTGGGTCACCTGGCCGATCTGCGCGAACGCTCCGATGGACAACATGCTTCTACTCGACCGCCTCCCACAGTGTCAGGGTCAAGTATCGCGCCCGCCTCGGCCTGCCGCCGTGCACAACTTCGGATCCCAGACGCGACACGCCGACGGCGGGCCGGATGCTGCGGCGCGTCCTCTGCGCCGTCCGAAGTTGTGCATGGTTGCCATCACCGTGCGGGTCAGCGCGTTGCGGACTGGGCGGCGTGAGCGGACCAGCCGGACTCGGCCGGCAGTGCCCGCAGCGCGGCGGTCGAGACCGCGAGCAGCACCGAGACGGCGCACAGGCCGGCGCCGACGAACAGAGTCGCCTCCCGCCCGATCAGCGACAATCCGACCCCGGCGACGAGCGGTGCGAGCGGCATCGCGCCCATGCCGAGCACGGCGGAGGCGCTGTTGGCGCGGCCCAGCAACTCGGTGGGAGTGGCGACCGTGAAGTAGCCCATCAGAACGGCGTTGACGGCGGGGATGAAGAGGACGATGCCGGCGAGCACGAGTGTGAGCATCAGCGGTGCGTGCACCGGAATCAGCGCGAACACCCCGATGGCCGAGACCGCGAGGCCGCCGATGATGACGACTCCGGCGCGCACGCGCAAGACGATGAGCGGCGTGAAAAGGGCTCCGACGAGCATGGCGACACCGGCGGCGGTCGCGAGGAATCCGATCGTCACAGGCGAGTGACCCTGCTGCTTCAGCGCGTAGATGACGGTCGTCATCGCGACGCTGAAGCCGAGGTTGATGATCGTCGCGTGGCGGGTTGGCTCCCCGGAGGAGCCGGTTGAGGACGAGGTGCTGTCTGGGCGGGGGAGTAGGTCTCCGGACGCGACCCCGCGGCGCACGGTGGGTTCTCGCAGCGCAATCTGCGGCTGACCGAGGCCGAGTTCGTGGAGATGATCCGCCGAGTCAATCTGGCGATCGGCGAGATCACCGAGGCGCACGACCCGCAAGACCCCGTCTCGCGCTTCTGGAGCCTCGAGATCATCGCCGCCGACGACACGATCTGAGGGCGGCGCGGCACGAGCAGGGTCCACAACTCCTCGGAGAAGGCGTGAAATCGGCCCGGTCGCGGCACTGGCCTGCGCGATCGGGCCGATTCCTGAGGAGTTGTGAACAGAGTCCTACGGCGTCGCCCTCCGGAACGCGAGGAACGACACGACCGAGAGCAGGGCGACCACGACCAGTCCCCACAGCGCCAGGCCCAGGGCGCCGAGATCGAGGATGCCGGCCCACACCTGCTCCCACATCTCCAGGCGGGTCACGAGGAAGGCGAGCCCGACGAGGACGAGCGCCAGCGCGAGCGACGCGACCGTCAGGACGACCGGTCCCCAGCGCTTGTACACCGTCGCACCCGTGAAGCCGACGACGAAGAAGAACAGCGCGAGCGCGAAGTAGACGATGAAGGCTCCGAACGGGCCCGCCTCCCACAGCCACGGCAGATGGAACACGTAGCCGTTCACGCCGTAGCCGTTCGTCAGCATCTCGATGCCGCCGCCGATGAGGAACAGCACGCCCATGAAGGCGCTGGCGAGCACCGCGGTGATGAGGGTGCCGAGGAAGAACTCGCGCCGGGTGACGCTCATGGCCTGCGAGAACGGGAAGGTCATGGTCATGGCCGACAGGCCCACAGCGAAGAACACCCAGAGCGGCGCCTGGCCTCCGCCGCCGTACTTGGGCCCGGAGGTCGGGATCATCGCGTAGATGAGCACCGACACGAGCACGGCGGATGCGAGGACGATCAGCGGCACCCAGATGAAGGTCTGCTTGTTGATCAGTTGCAGGCGGATCACGTTCAGCGTGCGGGACATCAGCGGACCTCCTGGGTGTCGGCGGCGCTCTCGGACGAGGCGCCGGCTTTCTGCGTGAGGCGGACGATGAGCTGCTGGAGCGAGACGGGGGCGAGATCGAGGCCGGATGCCGCGACCTCCGCCCGCTCTTCGGCGGTCAGATGGCCGAGCACCGTGACGGATGCCACGTGGCCGAGCTCATCGCGGTGGAGGACCTCGCGGCCGGCGGCCCAGGCATCGACCTTCGCCGCGTCGCCGACGACGGTCACGGCGCGGTCGCGCACGGCATCCGTCTCCTCGTCTAGGAGGATCCGGCCCTTGTCGATCACGATGACGCGCTCGATGAGGTTCGCGACCTCGTCGATCAGGTGCGACGAGAGGATGATCGTGCGGGGGTGCTCGGCGTAGTCCTCGATGAGGCGGTCGTAGAAGATCTGCCGGGCGACGGCGTCGAGTCCGAGGTACGGCTCGTCGAAGAACGTCACCTCGGCCCGGGATGCCAGACCGATGATGACTCCCACGGCCGAGAGCTGGCCGCGCGAGAGCTTCTTGATGGTCTGCTTCATGGGCAGCTGGAAGTCCTCGATGAGGCGGTCGGCGAGCGCCTGGTCCCAGTTCGCGAAGAACAGCCGCGCCGCTGCGAAGGCGTGTCGGGGCGTCGCGTCGTCGGGGTACTTCTGGCTCTCGCGGACGAAGCACATCCGGCTCAGCACCCGCGGGTTCTCGTACGGGCTCTCGCCGAACACCCGCGCCTCGCCGGAGGTGGCGAAGTTCTGTGCGGTGAGGATCGACATGAGCGTGGTCTTGCCGGCGCCGTTGCGTCCGAGCAGGCCGTAGATGGCGCCGCGCTGGATGCTGAGCGAGACGCCTGCGAGCGCCTCGGTGTCCTTGTAGCGCTTGGTGAGGTTCTGCACCTCGATGACGGCGGTCATGCGGGGTTCCCTTCTGATGCGGATGCCGCGACTGCGCGTTCGCGCAGCAGGGCGGCCAGGTCGTCGGCGCCGAGCCCGAGCGTTCGGGCCTCGGCGAGCAGGGGGTCGATGTAGCGGTCGGCGAAGGCGGATCGCCGTTCGGTGAGCAGCGACTGTCGTGCGCCGGTGGCGACGAACATGCCGATGCCGCGCTGCTTGTACAGCACGCCCTTGTCGGTGAGCATGGCGACTCCCTTGGCGGCGGTGGCGGGGTTGATGCGGTAGAAGGCGGCGAGCTCGTTGGTCGAGGGCGCCTTGGACTCCTCGGTCAGCGAACCGTCGAGGATCTGGTCCTCGATCTGCTCGGCGATCTGGATGAAGAGCGCTTTGCCTTCTTCGATCACGGTGCCTCCGCGGGTTAGGTGGTTAGTTACTCGACCAATGAACCACTAAACCTGGAACGTGTCAAGCCCTCGTCGCGCACGGGCACAACTTCGGATTTGGGACGCGACGCGCCGGGCCGGCGCCGTGCGCACCGGCGTGTCGGATGCCGGATCCGAAGTTGTGCCCGGGGGGAAAGGGGGGCCGGAGAGGGTGCGGGCGTCAGCCGCGGAGGTCGCCGTTCAGTAGCTGTCAAGAGGCGCTGAACCTACGCTGGGGAGGTGGACTTCTCCTACGCCGCGCTGAGCCGCTTCCCCGATGTCGAGGCGCCGAATCTGCAGGCGTGGGATGCCACGGACGAGCTCCTCGTCCGTACCGCGCTCGCCGCCGGACTCCCGGGCGAGGAGATCGCTGTGATCGGCGACGAGTACGGAGCGATCACGCTGGCCCTGACGGATGCCGGCATGCGCGGTATCCGTGTGCACCAGGACCTCGCGACCGGGCGCCGGGCACTCGCCCGCAACGCCGAGGCGCTCGGGCTCGGGCGGCCGTCCCGAGTCTCACACGATGCGGGGGAAGAACGGCGTGTCGACGAGCAGCGCGCAGACACGGGCGCTGCTCGTCTGGGAATCGGCACCGACGGGCCGGCGTTCGTGGAGTGCGAACTCGGGCCCGCCCTGCTGACGGGCGCGCGGCTCGTGCTGCTGCAGCTGCCGAAGTCCCTCGCCGAGCTCGAGGAGATCGCGGATGCCGTCGCGCGGTGGGCGGCGCCGGGCGTCACGCTGATCGCCGGCGGGCGCGTGAAGTACATGACGCTGACGCAGAACGAGGTGCTCGGGCGGAGCTTCGAGACCGTGCAACCGCAGCGCGCGGAGCGGAAGTCGCGGCTCATCGTGGCGAGCGGAGTCCGAGATGCTCCGGCGCAGCCGCCGTATCCGGTGTCGGCATCCCTCTCGGTTCCGGGGCTCGACCGCCCGCTCGCGATCGTCGCGCACGGCGGCGCATTCGCCGGAGCGAAGCTCGACATCGGCACGCGCGTGCTGCTCGAGGTGCTGGGGCGTCCGCCCCTTCGACCGCTGAGCCTGTCGAAGCGTCAGGGATCGGACTCTCCACGTCCGATAAGCGTCGTCGATCTCGGCTGCGGCACCGGCATCCTCGCCGCCACCTACGCGCTGACGCACCCCGGTGCCCGGGTGATCGCCACTGACCGCTCGGCCGCGGCCGTGGCATCCGCCCGAGCCACCTTTGCCGCGAACGGCATCGACGCCCAAGTCATCCACGACGATGCGGGTTCGGAAATCCCCGATCAGTCCGTAGATCTCATTCTGCTGAACCCGCCGTTCCATCTCGGCGCGAGCATCCACGCGGGAGCGGCGACGAAGCTCTTCGAGGCCGCCGCCCGCATCCTCAAGCCCGGCGGCGAGCTGCTCACCGTCTACAACTCGCACCTCGGCTACAAGCCGGAACTCAGCAAGCTCGTCGGGCCCACCGAGCAGCTGCACCGCACCCCCAAGTTCACCGTGACGCGCAGCATCCGACGCTGACTTCTGTCTGCTCCGCAGATTGTCGACATTAGACAAAGGTCGACAGAGTTGTTACGTTGAAATGCAGGCCTTTTGGTCTGGGACCAGTCCGCGGCCGCGTCCTTCTTTCGAATGTGCTGTGCTGCGAAGAGGCGTGGACGTATGGTCGATGTTCGTGCGGTGGGGCCGAAACCCGCCGTCAGCGCCGCCAGCGCAGCTTGTCGAAACGGTCATGCGAACATCACCCGGGCGCAAATCGAAGCCGGCTTCCGAGACCCGAATAATCGGCGGCCGCGGGGGAAATGTGACCGAAACCGCACTTGAAGCGCGCCATCTTTTCAAAGTCTTCGGACGGAATCCGAAGCAGGCAGTCCAGAAGCTGAAGTCCGGAGCGTCCCGTACCGACGTGCAGGATGCCGGAACCGCTGCCGTCATCGACGCGAGCTTCACCGTCAACAAGGGCGAGATCTTCGTCATCATGGGCCTGTCCGGCTCGGGCAAGTCCACCATCATCCGCATGCTCAACGGGCTGCACGACATCACAGACGGCTCCGTCGTGGTCGGCGGCGACGAGATCGCCGGCGTCCCGGCATCCCGCCTGCGCGAGATCCGCCGCGACAACGTGTCGATGGTGTTCCAGCACTTCGCGCTGCTGCCGCACCGCACGGTCGCCGACAACGTCGCCTACCCGCTCGAGCTGAAGGGCGTCAGCAAGACCGCGCGCCGCGCGAAGGCAGATGAGGTGCTCGCGATGGTCGGGCTCGACGGCTGGGGCGACAAGCTGCCCAGCGAGCTCTCCGGTGGCATGCAGCAGCGCGTCGGTATCGCCCGTGCGCTCGCCGCAGACACCGAGATCCTGCTCATGGACGAGGCGTTCAGTGCCCTCGATCCGCTGATCCGCCGCGAGATGCAGGAGCAGCTGGTGGAGCTGCAGGAGAAGCTGCAGAAGACCATCGTCTTCATCACCCACGACCTCAACGAGGCCATGTTCCTCGGCGACCGCATCGCCGTGATGCGCGACGGCCGCATCGTGCAGATCGGCACCCCCGAGGACATCCTCACCGACCCCGCCAACGACTACGTCGAGCAGTTCGTGCAGGACGTTGACCGTGCACGCGTGCTCACGGCATCCAACGTCATGGAGCGCCCGCGCCCCGTCGTCGCCGAGTCGGCCGGCCCCCGCACGGCGCTGCGCCAGATGCGCGATGCGTACATGTCGGCCGCGTACGTCACCGGCAAGGACCGGAAGCTCCTCGGCATGGTCACCGACCGGGATGCCGTCAAGCTCGTCCGAAAGGGCGAGGCGGCGCTCGGCTCGGTCATCAAGCCCGTGCCGCAGTCGGTCTCCGAGGACGAGGTCCTCATGAACCTGTTCGTGCCCGCCGTGGAGTCGCCGCTGCCGCTCGCCGTGGTGGATGCCGAGGGGCGCCTTGTCGGCGTCATCCCGCGCATCACCCTGCTGGCCGCACTCGGCCCCGGCCCGAACTCGACCGAGGAGATCACCCTGCCGCACCTGCCGGTTCCGCAGGCTGAGATCGACGCCGTGCTCGGAGAGGCGGATGCCGCCACCGGCGAAGCCGCCGCGACCGAGGAGGAGGTGCGCTGATGGACGGTTTCCGCATTCCGCTCGGAGAGTGGGTCAAGGCCGGCGTCGACTGGATCAAGGACAACCTCGAGGGCCTGCTCGACTTCATCGCCTTCATCGTCCGGTTCCTCGTCGACGGGCTCACCGACATCCTCACCGGCACGCCGCTGGTCGTCGTGATCATCATCGCCGCGCTCATCGCGTGGGCGGTCCGCTCGATCTGGATGGCGATCGGCACGGTCGTCTCGTTCCTGCTGATCCTCAGCATGGGGCTGTGGGTCGCGGCCATGCAGACGCTGGCGCTGGTGATCGTGGCGGCCCTCGTCGCCGTGATCATCGCGATCCCGCTCGGCATCTGGTCGGCGCGCAACGACACCGTGCGCATGATCCTCAAGCCGCTGCTCGACTTCATGCAGACCATGCCGGCGTTCGTGTACCTGATCCCGGCGATCGTGTTCTTCAGCATCGGCGTCGTGCCGGGCCTCGTCGCCACGGTGATCTTCGCGCTGCCTCCGGGCGTGCGCATGACCGAGCTCGGCATCCGCGGCGTCGACTCCGAGACCGTCGAGGCCGGACACGCGTTCGGCGCGACGCCGGGGCAGATCCTGCGCGGCATCCAGCTTCCGCTCGCGATGCCGACGATCATGGCCGGCATCAACCAGGTGATCATGCTCGCCCTGTCGATGGCCGTCATCGCCGGCATGGCCGGTGCCGACGGTCTCGGAAAGCTCGTCGTCGAGGCGATCTCGACGGTCAACATCGGCAAGGGCGTCGAGGCGGGCCTCGGCGTCGTGCTGCTGGCCGTGTTCCTCGACCGCGTGACGGCGGCGCTCGGCACGCCGGGGGACTACCCGTCGTCGCTGCTCGGGATGCTGTCGCGCCGTCGGGCTGCACAGCGCAACGATGCAGCGGATGCTCGGCGGGATGCCGAGCGCGCAAAGGCGTCTCCCCTTCGCGCACCGATCGGCGGCGACGTCGCTTGACACCCCTGAACCCATACGAAACGCAGCAGAACATACGAAAGGAAGCATCATGAAGAAGTTCCGGCACATCACAGCCATCACAGCACTCGGCCTCACGGCATCCCTCGCCCTCGCGGGGTGCGCCACGGGCAACGACACCGCCGGAGGCGACGGCGGCGAGGAGAGCAAGGGCACCATCACGCTCGGGTTCCTCCCCTCCTGGACGGACGGCCTGAGCATGGCGTACCTGCTCCAGGACCAGTTCGAGAAGCTCGGCTACACGGTCGAGATGCAGACGCTGACCGAGGCGGGCCCGCTGTACACCGGCCTCGCCCAGGGCGACGTCGACATGTACCCGTCGGCGTGGCCCGAGGTCACCCACGCGAAGTACATGGACGAGTACGGCGACGACCTCGAGGATCTCGGCGCGTACTACGAGAACGCCGTCCTGACGATCGCGGTGCCCAGCTACACCGACATCGACTCGATCGCCGACCTCAAGGGCAACGCCGACATGTTCGACGGCAAGATCATCGGCATCGAGCCGGGCGCCGGCCTCACCGGTGTCACCCAGGACTCGATGATCCCCACCTACGGCCTCGAGGACGAGTACACGCTCGAGACCTCGTCGACCGCCGCCATGCTGACCGTGCTCGGCGAGGCGATCGACAACAAGGAGGACGTCGTCGTCACGCTGTGGAAGCCGTTCTGGGCCAACAGCTCGTACGACGTCAAGACGCTCGAGGACCCGGAGGGCGCCATGGGCACCCCTGAGACCCTGAACTTCATGGGTCACAAGGGCTTCGCCGAGGAGTTCCCCGAGGCCGCCGAGCTCGTCGAGCAGATCAAGCTCGACGACGCGCAGTACGGCTCGCTCGAAGACCTCGTCGTGAACGAGTTCGGCGAGGGCAAGGAGGCCGACGCCGTCGACAAGTGGCTCGAGGAGAACGGCGACCAGTTCGACTGGGTCGTCGAGTAAGCCTTCGACTCAACCGAGCCCCGGCCGACCCTTGCGGGCGGATCGGCCGGGGCTCCTTCGTGCCCGCGTCGCGTTTCCGCTCGGTTCACCCGCACAACGGGGATCCTTGTCGCTGCGGCACTGATCGCCGGCATCCCGCAGCTCGCCCCGACCGATGCCCTGTGTGGATCCCGTGACGAGCGCGGTTCTGCCGCTCAGATCGATCTTCACGTCAGCGCTGCTCCTCACGGTTCGGGACAGGACGGTCGCGAACCGGCATCGGCTCGGGGACCGGCTCCTGCGCAGGTGCCGACGCCGCGTGAGCCGGCGCTGCCTGGGCCGGCGCCGTGATCTCGCGAGCGACCTGCTTCTCGAGCACCTCGACGGCCTGGTCACTCAGGACGATGAGACCATCGAGCTCCTCCCGTACGCGCTTGTAGGCGACATTGCGCTCGGCCTGCGTGGCCGACTCGTCGACGGCGACCTTCAGCAGTTTCTGCGCCCGGTCGAGCTTCTTGCGCTCCGCCTCGGAGAACGTGGAGTTCCGCAGCCGCCGGGCATCCTTCTCGGCGATCTCGAACGCGACGGCGGCGTTGCCGACGGCATCCAGGTACTCGCTGACCTGCTGCTCACTGACCTTCGCGCTCGACGATGACGGCCGCAGGTTGTCGGCGGTCTTCTTCGCCCGCAGGAACGCGGCGGTCAGCGGCTGGCGGCCGTCGCTCATGGCGGGGTAGGCGATGAGCTTCGCGACGTCGAGCTCGTAGTCCAGCCACCGCGCCGTGATTTCGTCGTGCTCGGCGAACAGGCGCTCCAGCAGCTCCTTCGACGAGAGCTGCGCACCGGATGCCACCTCTTTCGCCGCGGCGCGCGCAGGCACCGACTGGCCTCGCGCGGCGTACTGCGCGGCTTTGATCTCGCCCTTGAGGCGCAACGTCTCGAGCCGGCGCTCGTGCCGGCGCTTCGAGCCGCGCTCCCAGGCCTTCGCGATGCCTCCGGCCATCCCCATGATCGGGAAGATCAACCACCAGAAGTTGCCCGCGAAGTTCCAGAAACCCGGGAGGAACTCGTCCATGATGCGTTCATCCTAGCGGGGGCGGGTCCCGCGCGGAGGGAAGTGCGGCAACGCCCGGCAAGCTGGTGGCGTCGCCCGGGATGCCGTGCCAGGATGACCACGGATCGGCTCTCGGTGAGCCTTGACTGAGAGGAGCAGACATGCAACTGGCCATGATCGGACTCGGCAGGATGGGCGCGAACATCGTCCGGCGCTTGATGCGCGACGGTCACGAGTGCGTCGTCTACGACGTGAATCAGGACGCCGTCGCCGCACTCGTCGCGGAGGGCGCGACGGGCGCCGACAGCATGGCCGATCTGGCCACGAAACTGCAGCCCACCCGTGTCGTGTGGATGATGGTGCCCGCCTCCCTCACGGGGAAGGTGGCCGACGAGGTCGCCGCGGTTCTGGAGAAGGGCGACATCCTCATCGACGGCGGCAACTCGAACTACCGCGACGACGTGCGGCGGGCGAAAGCGCTCGGCGAGAAGGGCATCGAGTACGTCGACATCGGCACCAGCGGCGGCGTCTTCGGTCTCGAGCGCGGGTACTGCCTCATGGTCGGCGGGTCCGAGCGAGCCTACGCGCACATCGAGCCGATCCTGAAGACGATCGCACCCGGCCCCGGCGAGATCGAGCGCACCCCCGGCCGCACCGGCGATCTCGCCCCCGAGGAGCAGGGCTACCTGCACACCGGTCCCGCGGGTTCGGGGCACTTCGTCAAGATGGTGCACAACGGCATCGAGTACGGCATCATGGCCGCGATCGCCGAGGGCCTGAACCTGCTCCACAACGCGGATGCCGGCGTGCGCGAGGCCGAGCACTCCGCCGAGGTCGCTCCGCTCGAGGAGCCGGAGTTCTACCAGTTCCCGATTGACACGGCCGCGGTCTCGGAGCTCTGGCGTCGCGGATCGGTCATCTCATCGTGGCTGCTCGACCTCACGGCGGCGGCGCTCGCCGAGAACCCGACCCTCGACGGGCTCGCCGGCCGCGTCTCGGACTCGGGTGAGGGCCGCTGGACGGTCAAAGCCGCCGTCGACGTCGGGGTGCCGGTTCCGGTCCTCGCGGCGTCTCTGTTCGAGCGATTCGCCTCGCGCGACGAGGACCAGTTCGCCAACCAGGTGCTCTCGGCGATGCGGCTGCAGTTCGGCGGTCACCAGGAGCTGCCCGCCGGCGACGTGCTCGAAGCGGGTGCGCGCAAGGCCGACTCGGAGTAGCCGCTCAGAACCGCTGGGCGCCGACCACTCGCAGCAGCCGGATCTTCTCCTCGTCGTCGCTGCGGGGTGCCGCGGTGAGCACGAGGAGCGCCTGCCCGCGGTCCTCGGTGAACAGCACCTGGCAGTCGACCTGCAGTTCGCCGGCACGAGCGTGCGGATCGTCGAGCTCGTGCCGCCGTCCGTGCAGACCGACCTCATGCCCGGTCGCGCCGACGATCCGCACGCGATGCCGCTGGACGACTACATCGACACGATGACCATCCTCGAGACCCCAACGGGCTCGACGCGCTCGGGCGAGATTCCGATCAGCGCCCGAGCTTCTCGGCGCACGGCACGCAGAGTTCGGCGAACGGACGCACGCGCAGCCGCTCGATCGGGATGCGACGACCGCAGTTCGTGCAGAAGCCGTAGGTTCCGGCATCCATTCGCGCGAGCGCTGCGTCGACCTGCTGCAGTTCTTCGCGGGCGCCGTCGAGCAGTCCGCTCAGACGCGACCATTCCGCCGACAGCGGCACGCCCTCCGGGTCGTGCTCGTCGTCATCGCTCTGGCTGCTGCGGTCGTGGGTGAGCTGCGCGAGGGCGGTCTCGAGCGCCGCGCTCCGCTCGCTCGCCTGGCGGCGGAGCTCCTCCAGCAGGGTGCGCAGCTCGGGATCGGTCATGACCCCAGCGTACGGCCCGCCGCGCAGCGTGCTGTCGATCCTGGATGCTCCACAGGGCGGTGCGCTGCTGCGATCGCTCGTCGCTGCGGCGACCGAAGATGCAGCGGTCGGTGCGCATCTCGGTGAGAGCCTGGGCGTGGAGGAGCATCTGTCCGACCGGTTGCGCGGCGGCATCCGCGACGGTCAGCTCGCCGCCGACGCGCCCGTGGAGCAGATCGGCGGAGCGATCCTCGGGGCGATCATCGTGGAGTCGCTGGGGCGTGGATCTCAGGATCGCGACGCGATCCTGAGCCTCGCGCGGTTCTTGTTCGCGCGCTGAACGGGGACTGGTGCCGGGAGCGCGTCAGCCGAAGAGCAGGCTCAGCACGGTGGCGCCGCCGCCGACGAGGATCAGTGAGATGATCGCGATCCACGCGACCACGCGGATGCGGCGGTTGCGCCGCTCCCCGAGGTCGCCGTAGTCCTCGCTGGGCTCGATGCTCACGCCACCGGCTCCGCGACGGTCGGGCCGAAGGCGGCGGGCAGCGTGGCCTGCGACGTCTCGCGCAGCTCGGCGGCGCTCACCGTGAACAGCCCCGTGACCTCGAGGTCGGCGACGGTGTCGGTCACGCCGATGCGCAGCACGGGGTAGCCGCGTCCCTCGCAGAGGCCGCGGAACTTCACGTCCTCCTCGCGGGGCACGGTCACGATGACGCGGCCGGTCGACTCCGAGAAGAGAGCGGATGCGGCATCCACCCCGTCGCGCTCCATAAGCTCGGTGAGCCACACGCGCGCGCCGACGCCGAAGCGCATGACTCCCTCAGCGAGAGCCTGCGCGAGGCCGCCCTCGGACACGTCGTGCGCGGACGAGATCAGCCACTCGTCGCGGGCCGCGCCGATCAGCCCGGCGAGGGTCTTCTCGGCGGCGAGGTCGACCTTCGGCGGGAGACCGCCGAGGTGGTCGTGGACGACGTCGGCCCAGGCCGAGCCCGACAGCTCGGTCTGGGTGGTGCCGAGCAGGTAGATGTTCTGGCCCTCGTCCTGCCAGCCCGACGGGATGCGGCGCGAGACGTCGTCGATGATGCCGAGCACGCCGACGAGCGGCGTCGGGTGGATCGGGACGTCGCCGGTCTGGTTGTAGAACGAGACGTTGCCGCCGGTGACCGGGGTGCCCAGCTCGTAGCATCCGTCGGCGAGGCCGTCGACCGTCTGCCCGAACTGCCACATGACCTCGGGGTTCTCGGGGGATCCGAAGTTCAGGCAGTCGGTGATCGCGGTGGGCTCGGCGCCGGTGACGGCGACGTTGCGGTACGCCTCGGCCAGGGCCAGCTGCGCGCCCGCATAGGGGTCGAGCTGGCAGTACCGGCCGTTCGCGTCGGTGGAGATCGCGAAGCCCAGGCCGGACTCCTCGTCGACGCGGATCATGCCGGCGTCGTCGGGGAAGGCGAGGGCGGTGTTGCCGAGCACGTAGTAGTCGTACTGGTTGGTGATCCAGCGGGTGTCGGCGAGGTTCGGGCTCGCGACGAGCCGCAGGAACTGCTCGCGCAGCACGTCGGGGTCATCCGTGCGGGGCAGGAGCTCGGCGGCATCCGCCTGCAGAGCGTCGATCCACGTCGGGTAGGCGACCGGGCGGTCGTAGACCGGCCCGTCGACTGCGACCGTCGACGGGTCGACGTCGACGATGCGCTCGCCCTGCCAGTCGATGACGAGGCGGCCGTCGCCGGTGACCTCGCCGAGCACGCTCGTCTCGACGTCCCACTTGGTGACGACCTCCATGAAGGCGTCGAGCTTCTCGGGGGCGACGATCGCCATCATGCGCTCCTGCGACTCCGACATGAGGATCTCCTCAGCGGTCAGGGTGGGGTCGCGCAGCAGGACGTTGTCGAGCGAGACGTGCATGCCCGAGTTGCCGTTGGCGGCGAGCTCGCTGGTGGCGCACGAGATGCCGGCCGCGCCGAGGTCCTGGATGGCCTCGACGAGCTCCTTCTTGTACAGCTCGAGGCAGCACTCGATGAGCACCTTCTCGGCGAACGGGTCGCCGACCTGCACGGCGGGGCGCTTGGTGGGGCCGCCGTCGTCGAAGGAGTCGGAGGCGAGGATGCTGGCTCCGCCGATGCCGTCGCCGCCGGTGCGCGCGCCGAACAGGACGACCTTGTTGCCGACGCCCTCGGCGTTCGCGAGCTTGAGGTCCTCGTGGCGGAGGACGCCGACCGCGAGGGCGTTGACCAGCGGGTTGGCCTGGTAGACGGAGTCGAAGACGGTCTCGCCGCCGATGTTGGGCAGGCCGAGGCAATTGCCGTAGAAGCTGATGCCGGCGGTGACGCCGTGCACGACGCGGGCGGTGTCGGGGTGGTCGATCGCCCCGAAACGGAGGGCGTCCATGACGGCCACCGGCCGGGCGCCCATCGAGATGATGTCGCGGACGATGCCGCCGACACCCGTCGCTGCACCCTGGAACGGCTCGATGAAGCTCGGGTGGTTGTGCGATTCGGCCTTGAAGGTGACGGCCCAGCCCTCCCCCACGTCGATGACGCCGGCGTTCTGGCCCATGCCGACCATGAGGCGCTCGCGCATCTCGTCGGAGACCTTCTGGCCGAACCTCTTGAGGTAATTCTTCGAGCTCTTGTACGAGCAGTGCTCTGACCACATCACCGAGTACATGGCCAGCTCGCCGCTGGTGGGGCGGCGGCCGAGGATCTCACGGATCCGGGCGTACTCGTCGTCCTTGAGGCCGAGCGCGCCGTAGGGCTGCTCCTTCTCGGGGGTCGCCTCGGCGTTCGAGACGGAGTCGGGGACGTGCTGACGAGCGGATGCTTCGGGGGCGGTGGTCACGCGCGCTCCAAGTGAGAGAGGTTCGGCGGGGCCCTGCCAGTCTATCCGGCGCCGTCCTACGACCCCGCGCCGGCTGCGCCGCTCCAGGCGGCCGGGACCAGTACCCACACGATCTCGGTCACATCATCCGATTCGTTCGTCCAGGTGTGCGGCTCCCTCCCGGGAAGCGACATCGTGTCTCCCTGGTTGAGATCGTGCGTGTCGGTGCCGACGCGCATGCGCATTGTTCCCGAGACGACATGGATGACTTCCACATCGCAGTTGACGGTGTAGAGCTCTTCTCCGCCGGATGATCCGGGCTGCAGCGTCGACCGCAGGATCTGCACCCGTGCCTCCGAGCGCGGGCTCAGCAGTCGGTCGACGACACCGGTGCCGCCCATGTTGATCAGCGGGGCCTCATCGAGGGCGACGAGCTGAACCTCCGGCGGCTCGAACAGCGCGCCGATCGGGAGCGAGAGCACATCGCACAGCGACCGCAGCGTTGCGACGCTCGGCGATGTCTCGTCGCGTTCGACCCGGCTGAGGAAGCTCTTGGTGACGCCGCTGGCCTCGGCCACGTGGGCGATCGTGAGACCCTGCGCGGTGCGGGTCGAGCGCAGCTTGGCGCCGATCGCGAGCGGGTCGCGGGACGGTGCGGGTCGCAGCGGACGCATGGGATCTCCGTTCGACGGGGCATTCTCAAGCATGGCCCTGTGTTGCGCCGCCGACGCCGGGGCGCGTCGTCAATCATCACAGATCGAATCGAGGGGTTCTCAATAGGCAACAAATGTGTCATATTGATGGAAATGCCGTTCCTGTGATCACCGACGACCTGAAACGCCCGCCCCCCGAAGGAGCCCCGATGAATCGCTCACCCGAATCCCTCGGTTCGTCACCGTCCACCTCATCGACAGCATCCCCCGCATCCCCGAACGACGGTCTGGCACGCAACGCCCTCAGCCTGACCGAACTCATCTTCACCGCACTCGCAACCCTCGCTCCTCTGACCCTCGTGGTCGCGGTGATGCCCCTGCACTTCTTCGTCGGCGGCTCGGCGGTTCCCGGCGGCTACCTCGTGGCAGCCATCGTGATGGCGCTGTTCTCGGTCGGCTTGACGACGATGATGCGCTACGTCCGCAACACCGGGGCGTTCTATGCGATCATCACGCGCGGTCTCGGCAGAGAGGTCGGGTCGGCGGCGGCGCTCCTGGCGGTCATCGCCTACAACGCTCTGCAGGTGTCGACGTACGGCGCCCTCGGACTCTACGTGGGCGACACGGTGGGCCGGTTCTTCGGGATCGAGGCTCCGTGGTGGCTGTACGCGGCAGTGGCGCTCGCCGCCGTCGCGTTCCTGGGCTACCGCGGGATCACCGCCAGCGCGAAGATCCTGACCGTGGTCCTGGCCTGTGAGATCACCGTGCTCATCGTGCTCGCCGTGTCGATCTTCGTCAGCAGCGGCGGGGATGCGCTCTCCCTCGAGCCCGTCGCTCCCTCGGTCGTGTTCACCTTCGAGAACGGCGCGATGTTCGGACTGATCTTCGGCGCTTTCATGGGCTTCGAATCCACCGTGATCTACTCCGAAGAGGTCAAGGGAGGCGTCAAGACCGTCCGCCGCGCCACGTACGCCGTCGTGGCGTTCATCGGGGTGTTCTACGCGATCATGGCCTACGCGATCGTCACGGCCTACGGCGTCGAGAACATCGAAGAAGCAGCCGCTGCCGACACGGCGGGACTCGCGTTGTCGCTGTTCGAGAAGCACACGCCCGCGTGGCTGGTCGACGTCACGCTGGTGCTGCTGCTGCTCAGCGCCTTCGCGGCACTGCTCGCGCTGCACAACGCGAGCAACCGTTACCTCTACGCCCTCGGTCGGGAGGGACTGCTCCCCGCGAAGTTCGGCTCCGTGCACCCCCGGACGCGATCGCCGTGGGTCGCCGGGACGGCGCAGTCGCTGTTCGCCCTGGTCGTCCTCGTGCTGTGCGTCGTGCTGAACATCGACCCGTACCTGGGCCTGCTCCTGTGGGGCAGCGCACTGGGCTTCCTCGGCATCATCGGGCTCTGGGCGCTGTGCTCCCTGGCGGTCGTGGTGTACCTGCGTCGCGAGCATCCGGAGGCAGGACTCTGGCGCACGACGATCGCGCCGTCGATCTCGTTCGTCGCGCTGTCCCTCGTGCTCGTGCTCGTCGTGGCGAACTTCGATCTCTTCTCGGGCGGCGCACCCTTCGTGAACGAGATCCTCATCGGCCTCGCCGTGATCGCCGTCGTGGTCGGGATCGCCCGCGCCCTGTACCTGCGCACCCGCTCCCCCGAGCGCTACGCCCGGCTCGGCAGCGTCAACGTCGCCGACGAGAACGACCTGCCCGAGCACGACCGCGTCGCAGCGCTCGGAAACTGAGAGGCAGCATCCGTGAGTCCGTCCGAATACGTTCCGATCGACCTGAGCGGTGTGGCCGACGTCCCGGTCGACATCTTCGAGGATCCGCAGGATGTCCGCCTCGGTGCGCGCACCCTGTACGGGCTGCCGTTCCGGTTCGGCGACGCCGAACGGGCCGTGCTGCGCGTGCAGCCGGGAGGATCGGCGCGAATTCCCATCGAGGCGCCCGCCCGCTGGCTCGTCATCGCGCACGCCGTACTCGAGCCCGACCTGTTCCAGGGCGGCGCCGTCGGCGACGAGATCGGATGCTATCGACTTGAGTACGCGGACAACGAGGAGGTGTCGCACACGATCCATCAGCGGTACGAGATCGGGCCGACGCCGCGACGGTGGAACGGTCGTCCGCTGCCATTGGACTGGGGACAGACGCCATTCCTCGCCCGCAACGACGCCGAGCACGAACTGATGGATCGGATGTGCGGACGCTACGACGAGGCAGGCGCCCGCCTGGTCGAGGTCGAGGATCCCCAGTCGCGCGTCCCCTACGTGCTCCCGTACCGGTTCTACCTGTGGGCGCTGCCCAACCCTCATCCCGATCGCGAGGTGCGCGCCGTGCGCGTCGACGCTTCCGGCGGTTCGATCCTCATCGGCGCGATCACCCGCAGCACCCTGGAAGAAGAGCCGTTCACACGGTCGGTCGCGCGCGACGTCGTGCTCGACCTCGGCGCCCGCCCCATGACGGAACAAGTCCGCGTGGAGGTGGACCGCGGGTCTTCGACCTACGTCTACCGCACCGCGCCGGAGGCCGGGACGGATGACGAGGGCGTCGCACTGCCCGCCGGGTGGGGACATCCGCTCGACGAGTCCTGGCCGACGGGCTACGCGAAGATCTCGGCCTCGCCGTCGGCGACCGTCGCGGTCTTCGACGGCGAGACCGAGCTCGGCCGGTTCCGGTGGGGTGACCTGCTGGAGCACGGCCGCCTCGACGTGGCGGACGGGCTCTCGGTCCGTCTGCCGGCGGGGGAGCAGAACTGGGTTCGCACGACGGTGCGCGACCGCGACGGACAGCTGCTGCCCTGTCGCATCAGGTTCCAGAGCGACGCCGGCATCCCGATCGCGCCGTACGGTCACCATGCGCACATCAACTCGGATGGCGGCACGTGGAACCTCGACATCGGCGGAGACGTCCGGCTCGGGGCGTACACCTACGGGTTCATCGACGGCGCGTGCGAGGGATGGTTGCCGGTCGGCCCCGTCACCGTCGAGGTGTCGCGCGGCTTCGAGCACCGGCCACTGCGCGAGCGCGTGGTGATCGAGCCGGGTCAGACCGAGCTGAACCTCGTGCTCGAGCGGGTCTTCGATGCCCGCGAGCGCGGCTATCTCAGCGGAGACACCCACGTGCACTTCGTCTCGACGCAGGGTGCTGAGCTCGAGGCGCGCGCCGAGGACGTGCAGGTCACGAACCTGCTGCTGTCGCAGTGGGGGCAATTGTTCACCAGCACAGAGGAATTCGTCGGGCGGCCGCAGTACTCGCTCGATCGAGACGCCGTCGTGTTCGCCGGCCAGGAGAACCGCACGAACATGCTCGGCCACATCAACTTGCTGGGGCTGCGCAAGCCGATCATGCCCTGGTGCACCGGCGGCTCGGAAGAGGCCGAGATCGGCGGCGGACTGGCCACGACCCTGTCGCACTGGGCCGACGAATGCCACGAACAGGGAGGAACGGTGGTGCTGGCGCACTTCCCGGTGCCCTACGGCGAGACGGCGGCGCTGCTCGCGACGGGCCGGCTCGACGCGGTGGAGACGATCGCCTACGACGAGTACAACATCGGCGAGTACTACCGGTACCTGAACGCCGGTTACCGGATCCCGTTGGCGGCAGGGACGGACAAGATGACCAGCGAGGTGCCGATCGGCCTCATGCGCACGTACGCGGGCACCCCCGGACGGGATGTCGACTACTGGGCGTGGTGCGAGGGGATCAAGCGCGGCGACACGATGGTCTCCAGCGGCCCGATGCTGTGGCTCTCCGTCGACGGCGAGCGTCCCGGCTCGACTCTGCTCGGTCGGCGTCGCGTCGGCGTCGCGGTCGAGCTGGAGTCGCTGTTCCCGGTCGAGACGATCGAGATCATCCGGTCCGGAGTCGTCATCGAGCGGCGTCGGGTTCCGGAGGGCGCGCGCTCCCACAGGTTCGAGGTCGAGGTGGAGATCACCGGGTCTGACTGGATCGCCGCGCGCTGCGTCGGCGCAGGCGCCGGGTTCCTGCGGCACACCGATACCTGGAGCCGACCGGTGTTCGCTCACACCTCGCCCGTCTACGCATCCGTCGACGACGAGTACGTGCGGTTCGACGACGACGTGACGCGCATGATGCTGGACATCGTCGGGGGAGCGCGCCGGCACGTCACCGATCATGCGCGCATCGAATGGCCTGGCGCGGTTCAGCACCGGCACGGCGAGCGCGACCACCTCGCGTTCCTGACCCGTCCGTTCGACGAGGCGACCGCGGCGCTGCGAGCGCGACTGGCGGATGCCCGTTGAACACCCCATGCACACCCCACGATCTGAAAGGCGCAACGCAGTGAGCACCACCACCATCGACGACGTCATCTCCGTCACGGACGACCCGTCCAGGCGGCACGTTCCCGACCCGGGCGAGTACGACTCGGTGAGTGCGACCTGGTCGGAGGCGGAGTTCCGTGCGGTCGAGCTCGCCGAGGACTCCCTGGGCGGGCTCTGGCACGGCGAACCGGGCAGCGTCTCGTCCGATTCGTGGCCGTACACCGAGTTCTGCGTCATGATCGAGGGCCGAGTCGCCGTCGTCGATGCCGAGGGCGGGCGCCGGGAATTCGGCGCCGGTGATGCGTTCGTCGTGCCCCGTGGCTTCCGCGGCACGTGGGAGACCATCGAACCCTCCCGCAAGTACTTCGTGGGGATGAGGTGACCGCCGTGGACGCCGATGATGTGCGAGCGGATGCCGCAGCGCCGGATGCCGCCCGGCATCCCGATCGGACAAACCCTCAGCGGGTGGCGACCGGTGGCCGGATCGGTCCGGTGGACTCGAGTCTGACGCCGCGGTTCTCCGGACCGGCGACCTTCGCGCTTCTGCCGCGGATCGACGAGGTCTCGCACGCGGATGTCGCGGTGGTGGGTGCCCCGTTCGATGCGGGTGTGAGCTTCCGCTCCGGCGCACGGTTCGGACCCGCCCATGTCCGCGAGGCGTCGCGACTGCTGCGACCGTACAACCCTGCAGCCGACGTCGAGCCTTTCGCGACGCAGCAGGTCGTCGATGCCGGAGACATGTCGATCAACCCGTTCGACATCGACGCGGCGGTCGGCCAGATCGAGGCGGCGGCGCGCGAGCTCAGCGCCGGCGGAGCACGCCTGGTGACGATCGGCGGCGACCACACGATAGCGCTGCCGCTGCTGCGCAACGTCGCGCGCGAGCACGGGCCGGTCGCGGTCGTGCACTTCGACGCGCACCTGGACACCTGGGACACCTATTTCGGGGCGTCGATCACACACGGCACGCCGTTCCGCCGGGCATCCGAGGAGGGCCTGCTCGATCTCACGTCATGCGTCCACGTCGGCACCCGCGGCCCGCTGTACGGGCGCGAGGACCTCGTTGACGATGAGCGACTCGGATTCCAGATCATCTCGTCGGTCGAGCTCGAGGACGACGGCCTGGGCGCCGCGATCGACCGGATGCTGGCGCGGCTCGGCGACCGCCCGGTGTACGCGAGCATCGACATCGACGTGCTCGATCCTGCGCATGCGCCCGGCACGGGCACTCCCGAGGCCGGCGGCCTCACCAGCCGGGAGCTGCTGGCGATGGTGCGGGCGCTGGCGGGGACGAACCTCGTCGGTGCGGACGTGGTCGAGGTGTCCCCGCCGTACGATCACGCCCAGCTCACCGCCGTCGCCGCGTCGCACGTGGTCTACGAGCTGATCTCCGCGATAGCGCCGCGCACGGCATCCTCGAACGACGAGACCTCCGGAAAGGGACACGCATGACGACCGCGATCGAATACTTGTCGGCGACGGAGGCCCTGGCGCGCTTCCGGGCGGGGACGCTGCTCCCGTCTGAGCTCATGACGGCGATCCTCGAGCGGATCGACCGGGTCAACCCTGCACTGAACGCATTCACCGCGATCTACGCGGAGGATGCGCTCGCGAAGGCGTTCGCGGCCGACGAGCGCTACGCCGACGGCACGGCCCGCCCCCTGGAGGGGGTCGCGCTCGCGGTCAAGGACAACGTGCCGATCGCGGGGCACACGGTGACGTACGGATCGGTGCTGTACAAGGACAACGTCGTCAGCGACACACACCCCGGAGTGGAGCGGCTGATCGGGGCGGGGGCGATCGTGCACGCCCGCACGGTGATGCCCGAGTTCGGCGAGGCGGGCAACTGTTACACGCCGCTGTGGGGCGTGACGCGCAATCCGTGGAACACCGAGTTCGGACCCGGCGGCTCGTCGTCGGGCGCCGGGGTGGCGCTCGCGGCGGGGATGACGACGATCGCGGACGGTTCGGACATCGGCGGGTCCATCCGCATCCCGGCATCCTGCTGCGGTGTCTACGGGTACAAGGCGCCCTTCGGGCGTAATCCGAACGATCTGCCCAACACCTTCGATCCCTACATGCACTATGGACCGCTCGCGCGCACAGTTGCGGACATCGCTCTGATGCAGTCGTTCATCTCCGGCCGGCATCCGCTGGATATCGACACCGTCGCGGAGAAGGTCGACTACACCGACATCCGCGACGTGAAGGGCTGGCGCATCGCATACTCCGTCGATCTGGGCTATTTCCCGGTGGACCACGAGGTGCGCGCGAACCTGATGCGCATGGTCGAAGGACTGCGCGCGCTCGGCTGCACGGTCGAAGAGGTGCAGCTCGACTGGGACACGCGCGTCTTCGACGGGTGGCTGGCGACGAACTCGAGCCGCGGGTCCGCCGCACGCTTCGTGCCGGAGTTCGAGCGAGACCGTCATGCACTGGCCGACTACACCGAGGACATGATCGCGCACGGGCGCGGGCTCAGCGTCGACGATCTGCGCGACGCTCTCGAGACGCACGTCGACATGTACCGCACGATGGGACCGATCCTGGATCGGTATGACGCGTTCCTCTGCCCGACGACGGCTCTGCCGTCAGTGGGCGCCGACCGCTCGCCACTCGATCTCGGCATCGAGATCAACGGGGAGGTCGTGCCGCCGAAGATCGCCGAGGCCTGGTTCATGACGTATCCGTTCAACATGCTCAGCCAGTTGCCCGTTCTCAGCGTGCCGTCGGGCACGTCCGAGCACGGCATCCCGACCGGGGTGCAGATCGTCGGTCCGGCGTTCGCCGACATGAACGTGCTGTCGGTCGCGGCGGCGCTGGAGGAGCAGGTGCATCGGACGGACTTCGCACCGCTCGCGGGGTAGTCGATTCGGCTGCGTTGCCGCGGATCTATGCCGCATCCGCCACCGTACGCCCCTCGTCGAATCGCGCCCGCGCGCGATCCACCCGGCTGCCCACCGCGATGCGCTCTGTCGCCTTCGCCAGGCCCATCTCGCGCGTGGAGACGTAGATGCTCTCGGCGCGTTCGACGCGGAACGTCTCGTGCCAGACGCCCATGACGCCCGGCGACTTCCGCGCCGCCTGGTTGAACGCCGTCCACGCCGCGCGGTGCTTCTGCGCCGGGGCCGTCGAGTACGCGTACAGCTTGTCGGCGGATGACCAGTACTGCACGACGTACGGGCCGCCGCGGCCGAAGAGCAGCTCGTAGCCGAGGAAGCCCGAGTCCTTGTCCTGCGACAGTTCGCGCAGCATCCCGGGCATCGCCAGGAATGCCGGCATCCACACGTCCGGCCGCCACCAGCGGTTGATCTGCATCCCGATGTGGAAGACGACGAGCTCGCCCTCGTGATGATGCGTCATACGGCCCATGATGACCTTCGACATGGTTCCTCCTTGGTTGGATAGCGTCACTATCCATAATGGATAGCGTTACTATCGATGTCAAGAGGTGACCATGAAGATCTCAGAGCTTTCGGCGACGACCGGCGTGGCGGTGCCGACGATCAAGTACTACCTGCGCGAGCAGCTGCTGCCGGAGGGCGAGCGCAGTTCTCCGACGCAGGCGTCCTACGGTGAGGCGCACGTGAAGCGGCTCGGTGTGATCCGTGCGCTCATCGCCGCCGGCGTGAGCATCGCCGAGGTGCGCCGCGTTCTCGACACGCTGGACAACCCGCCGGAGAGTGCGCATCTGCTGCTCGGGTCCGCGCACGCGGCGATCACGCCGCCCGTGGACGACGAGCTCGACCTGACCCTGGCGGAAGAGGTCGCCGCCGGTCTCGGATGGCGGCCCGGGCTCTGCGACGACGCCGTGCTGCACGCCCTCGCCCGCGCGCTCGACGGACTAAAGTCGGCCGGCTTCGACGTTCCCCGCGATGTCATGCCGGCGTATCTGAAGGGCATGCGCGAGATCGCGGATGCCGAGATCGCCGGCGTTCCCACCTCGTCGGCCGAGGCGGCGGTGCAGTACGTCGTGCTGGGATCCGCGCTCGTCGAACCGCTGCTGCTGGCGCTGCGGCGCGTGGCGCAGCAGGTGGCGTCGGCCGAGCGCTTCGGGGAGGGCTCCCCGCCTTTCGAGTGACGCAAATGACCCCATTCCGTCGGGAGATGGGGGCAATTGCGTTACTTGAACGCTCAGCCGCGGGTGCGATGGACGATCCGCCAGGTCGCCGGCAGCAGCGCGGACATCGCGATGATCTTGATCGCGTCGCCGATGAGGAACGGAACGACTCCGAGCGTCAGCGCGGTCGCGAAGTCGACGCCGACGAACGCGGCCAGCCACGGGACGCCGAACGCGTAGATCGTGAGCGAGCCGAGGGCGGCGAGCCCGAGGGTTTTCCAGACGTTCCGGTCGGAGCGGCGACGGGCGAGGATGCCGACGAGGAGCGCAGCCGCGACGTAACCGAGGATGTACCCGAACGAGGCGAATGCCCAGCCCGCGGATCCGTTCGCGAACAGCGGCACCCCGACGACGCCGAGCGCGAGGTAGAGCCCGGCGCTGGATGCTCCGCGCAGCGGGCCGAGCGCCGCTCCGGTGAGCAGCACGGCGAATGTCGCCAGCGAGATCGGCACCGGAGTGAACCACAGCGGGATGGCGATGTACCCGGCGACGGTGATGAATGCGGTGCCGGCGAGCGTGAGCAGCACGTCGCGGACGAGAGCCCGCTGCCGCGAGTCGGCGGGGATGAGATCGGCGAGTACGGGGACGCGGCCGATGCGGGCTGCGGGTGCGGACATGGGTTCCTCCAGAACGATCCTGAACACTGTTCACCTGAACGGTGTTCTGTACGATAGCAGGATGAACGCCGCGTCAGCATCCGCCCGCAACGACAAGAGCGCTGTCCTTGCCGCCGCCATGCGCGTGCTCGCCGAGAACGGACTGCCCGGGCTGTCGATGCGCCGCATCGCCGACGAGCTCGACGTGCAGGTCAGCGCGCTGTACTGGCACTTCCCGAACAAGCAGGCGCTGCTCGCGGCCGTCAGTGCGCAGATCGTCGGCGCCAGGTTACCCGGCGGCGAGATGGATGCTGTCGCCCGTGCTCTGCGCGATCGGCTGCTCGCCCATCAGGACGGCGCCGAGATCGTCTCGAGCTCGCTCGCGCTCGAGCTGCTCGACCTCCCGGCTCGCACCGCGCTGGCGGCCGCGGCTCGGGCCGGCGGGTTGGACGAGGCGGCTTCGCAGGTCGCTGCCGACACGATCGTGCACTACGTCATCGGCTACACGTTCCATGAGCAGCAGCGCGTGCACGCCGCCGTCGTCGGCGCTGTGGATGCCTCGGCCGACCTCTCCCCGTCCGACGTCGACCGGCGCGGCGACGACTTCGAGGCCGGACTCGCGATGGTCGTTGCCGGCGTGCGCGCCGCGGCATCCACGCGGCGCTGACGCCGCTGCGCCGCTCGGTTTCGCGCCACGCGGTATGGGTTTCGTCGGGTTCGATCGATCAGAACCGACAGAACCCATACCGCCTGCGACTCAGGCCAGCGGCCACTGAGGATGCCGCGCCACGGCGATCCGACCGGTGAGGTCGGCCACCACCCGCGACTCCTCGGCATCCAGTCCGAGTGCGCGCGCCATCTCCAGCGCCATCAGCGCGTGTCCGGCCGCATTCGGGTGGAACGCGTCGTCGAGCAGACCCCACGGCGTCCCCTCGTTGCCCGGGCCCGTGCCGGCCGAGAACTCCGCGAATGCAGCATGGATATCCACGAGGATCGCATCCTCAGCCGCGGCGACCGCACGCATCGTGTCGGCGAACTCCCCGAGCCGATCCCGATCCGGAGCATGGTCGAGGTCGACGAAGGGCGGCGTCAGCAGTACCGGAACCGCCCCGATCTCGCGCACGCGCGCGATGAATTCGGTGAGACCGGTGCCGAACTCGGCGGACGAGACGACCGGATCCACCCAGGTCGTCGAGCAGTCGTTCGTGCCGATCATGATCGTGACGACATCGGGCTGCCAGGTCGCGACGCGGCGCTCGAAGTCCTCCAGGATGAGCGGCATGCGCCACCCCGAGATCGCCGTGTTGATCACGGCATCCTGCACGCGTCCGAGATCCCCGCGGATCAGCTCGTGCAGGTGATCGACGTAGTTGCGCGCGCCCCGCGTGTGCAGCAGACCGTGGGTGATCGAGTCGCCCGTCATCACCCAGGTCAGCGGCCGGCCGGATGCCAGCAGATCCTGCAGTCTCGACGCGTCGGTCATCTGCCCACTTTCAGTTCGACGTCGATGAACCGCGGCCGGTAGATCGACGCATCGTCGTATACATCGCCGACGTTATCGAACGTGTTGACGTTGTACGTCACGAGGAGCCGGTTGCCCTTCCGAAGGTCGGGATGCTCGTGCGCGTTGTACGTGAACACGTCGGCGTCGCCATACGAGCCGAGTGCGCCCGTCTCGGGTGTGCGGTACACCTCGACCGGGTCCGAGAAGGGGCCTGTCGGCGAGCACGAGGTGCGCGCGACGATCCGCGTGCTGAACAGCTCGGACGTGTCCTGCGTGATCATCAGGTACCCGTCGCGGTACTTCGCGACGCTGAACTCGTTGGCGACGTAGGGGGCCACGGGCACGGCATCCGCCTCGTCCGTCGACCAGCCGGTGCCGTCCCAGTACGTCCAGGTGCCGGCGAGGCCCGACCCGTCGGTGGTGCGGGCGACGTGCGCCGAACGGATGCCGCCAGGGTCGGCGATGCCGTAGATGTACGTGGTGCGTCCCTCCTGGAGCGTCCACGAGCCCCAGTTGATGCCGGTGGCCGACGGCAGATCCGTGATCGATTCGAGCTGCAGCGTGTCGCCGTCGAGCGTGGCGAGCCGGTTCGCGCTCCAGCCCCAGTCCCACTGGCCGGTGCCCGTGCGGGTGAACTGCAGCAGCGGAACCTGCACGGTGTGGTGCTTGCCGGTCGCGGGGTCGCCGATCCAGTACCAGCGGCCGTCGTCCTCCGGCGGCACGATCGCCTCCGGAGCATCCGCTGTCCCGCCGGTGATCGTCTGCATGCCGCGGCGCGACTCGACGACGATCGAATTGTTCACGAATGCGGAGTCGGTGGGCCGCGACCCGTCGGGGTTCACGGTGCCGAGGAACGTGTCGGAGAAGAACCAGCCCGTCTTGCCGCCCTTGAGCGGCAGCGAATACGTGCTGTCCGCGCCGGTCCACGCCCCGCCGGTCTCGGCGTAGTCGGTGAACTTCGCGGTCAGCGGCTGATTGACGGATGCCGTCGCCGTCAGCGTCTTGCCCGCCAGCGAGCACTGGCCGTCGCCGTGCCCCTGTCCGTGCCCGGCCGGTGCGACGGTCGCGCTCGCCGGAGCCGCGATGAGCGCGCCCGCCAGCAGGGATGCCGCGGCCACTGTTCCCGCAATCGTTCTGATGTTCTTCATGACCACTCCTTCGTGATGTTGCTTCTTTCAGGGGGAGGGGGATGCCGTGACCTGGCCGTCGGCGTGGACGTCGTACGTTGCGCCGGCGACGCGGAAGCCGCGGAGGACCGCCGACGGGTCGAGTGCGGCCACGCATCCGGATGCCGTAACCGTGCCGTCCAGCGCCACCGACACTCCGAACAGCGACTCGATGACGAGCTCGATCCACGCCCCCGAGGACGAGCACGCCCAGTCGGTGATGTACGGCAGCTGCGGCGGAGCCTTGCGCGCGCCGCCGCCGATGCCGGGCACGGCCTCCTCCACGAAGTGCGCCTGCCCCATCGGTCCCTGGTTCGCCGTGCGGGCGAGCCCGGAGATCCAGTCCGTGAGCACGCCCGGCGCCCCGAGGGCGGCGAGGGCGCGCCCGGCATCCGCGGGCCATGCCGGGTACGCGCCGTTCCACTGGTGGTCGGGGCGCACACTGTAGCTGGCGTCCGGATCCCACGGCGACAGCGCCCGCATCCAGTTGTCGGTCTGCAGCTCGCGCTGGAAGAACTTGACCATCTCGGCGCGCACCGTCTCGGGCAGGTTATCGGCGATCGTCGTGCCGACGACGCTGAAGTCGTAGCAGTGCCGCACGGGCAGCATCGTGCCGTCCGGCTGTCCGGCGGCGAAGATCCCCTGGCCCGGCAGGTAGCGCGAGACGACGGACGGCAGCAGCTCTTCGGCCTCGGTGCGCAGGGCGGATGCCGCGGCATCCTGCTCCTGCATCGAGATGAGCGACGCGGCGGTCCGCATGTTCCAGACATTCGCGGCGTTGAGGCCCGCGACCTCGTGCGTGTACGAGCTGACGCACTCGAGCAGGTTGTCGATCTCGCCGTAGTCGGCGAGATCCGTGTCGTGGCGCAGCGCCTTCCACGCAGTCGCCCACTCCTGCACCGACTCGGCGATCGTCGCCTCGCCGACCTTCTCGGCGAGGAAGCCCACGTCGCCGGTGATGCGCACGTAGTCGTGCACGAGCCGGATCATGGCGTAATCGTTGACCGAGTACCAGCGACCGACCGGGCCACCGGTGAGCGACGAGGTTCCGAAGTGCGAGTGGATGTCGAGCGAGATCCAGTGTCGGATCTGGCTCCGCATCTCGGCCGGGTCGAGCAGCGCGTGGCTGACCGAGCTGAGGCTGTAATCCCAGATGAAGGTCGTCGTGCCCCAGTAGTTCGGCATGAGGGTGTCGTAGGAGCGGCCGAGGACGTTGCCCTCCCAGTCGCGACGGAACCAGATGACGCCGAGCACGGCCCACCAGTAGATGCGGCGCAACGGCGCGGATGCCGTCTCGAGCACGGGAAGCGCACCGGAGAACTCGTCGTCGTCCGGGGTGAAGGCGGCGGTGAGCTGGCGGTTCCAGAACTCCTCGGCCGCCGCGACGGTGCCCGGGACGTCGGCTGCGACTCGCGCGAACGTCTCGCGCGCGGCATCCGCCGACGTGCCGATCGCGTGCACGTAACCGGTGCGGGCCGATCCGCCCGCGGGGACGTCGAGCGCCACCGTGAGGTCGCCGCCGCGGCCGTTGCCGCCGATGCCGATCTCGAATGCTTCGACAGGCTCAGCAGGCGAAGGCGCGGCCACCCCGCTGAGCGCCGCCTCTCCCTCGACGAGCCCCTGCACGCTCCAGGCCGCGGCATCCACCGAGGAGAACTCGATCGTGCTGTCCACGACCGCCGCGGCATCCGTGCCGGAGGGCGATTCGGCATCCATCCACGCGGACGCCGACCTGGTCACGCGCGCTGCGGCCGACAGGCCGATGGTCACCGTGCGCGTGGTCGCCGACGACACGACGATGTCGATCGCGACGGCCATCGACCCAGGCACGCACACCGTCGTCGTCTCGATGTCGAGATCGCCGAGCGTCGCGCGCCGCACCACCCGGTCGGGCCGCCACTCGTGCGTGACCGGCACACCGTACGAGGCGAACAGGCGCCCGTCGACGAAGAGCACGGCGGTCTGCGTCAGCCCCTGCGAGACGGGCGGGAACTGCACCGCCGACAGCGCGGTGAGGTCGTGATCGACGCGCACGGTGCCGAGCATGTTCGTGAGGCCCGCCGGCGCGATCATGTCGTCGAAGTGGTGCGTGATCGGGTCGGCCGCGAGGTCGTCGACGGTGGGGATGAGAGCGGACAAGAGGTTCCTTTCAGTACTGGCCGAGGGCCAGACCCTTGTTGAAGAACTTCTGCGTGCACAGGAACAGAACGACGGTCGGCAGCGAGACGATCACGGCCGCAGCGAGCACGGTCGACATCTGAGCTCCGCCGTACGTGCTCTGCATGCCCGACAGAGTCGTCACGATCGGCCGGATGTCGTCGGACTGGCTGAGGGTCAGACCCAGCAGCAGGTCGTTCCAGATGAACGTGGCCTGCAGGATGAAGATCGCCACGAGCGCGCTGGATGCCATCGGCAGGTACATGCGGGTGAAGATCTGCCAGGTCGTGGCGCCGTCAAGCACGGCCGCCTCGAACGTCGAGTGCGCGACCCCGGTGAAGAAGTTGCGCATGACGAAGGCGGAGAACGGGATCGAGATGACCGTGTAGATGATGACCATGCCCACCCGGGTGTCGAACATGCCGGTGCGGGAATATGCGTCGAACAGCGGCAGCAGGATCATCTGCAGCGGGAACACCGATCCGCCGAAGATCACGACGAACCAGGTGAATCCGTGCTTGAGCCGAAGGGCGACGATCGCGTACCCGGCGGCTGCACCGATGAGCACGGCGATCGTGGGCGAGACGATCGAGTAGATCAGCGTGCTGACGATGCTGCTGCCCAGGCCCGAGAGCTCGAAGGCCGCTGCGAAGTTCTCGAACAGGTGGAAGTCGGTCGGGATCCACGACTCCTTCGAGGTGAAGGTGAGCGGATCCTTGGCGGCATTGACGACGAGCAGGTAGGCGGGCATCAGCCAGATGAGGCCGAGGATCACGAGGATGCCGTAGCGGAGGGTCTTCATGTCAGAACTCCTTCTTCGGCGACAGCTGCTGGCGCAGATACGTCACCGAGGCGACGAGCGTGATGACGGTCAGGAACACGGCGATCGCGGAGCCGAGTCCGTAGTCGCTGTTGACGAAGGTCTCCTTGTACATCGTCAGCGCCAGGGTCTCCGAGACGGTTCCGGGGCCGCCCTTGGTCATACCCCAGACGATGTCGAAGGTCTTCAGGCTCGCGACGATCGAGAGTCCGACGACCACGGCGGTGAGCGGGCGTAGCATCGGCCACAGGATGCTCGTGAACAGGCGGATGCCGTTCGCGCCGTCGATGCGGGCGGCCTCGAGCGGCTCCTTCGGGATGGCCTGCAGGCCGATCGTGAACAGCAGCGCGTTGACGCCGACGCCCTGCCACGCGGCGGCGATGATCATGACGACCGTGTTCAGCGGAGCATCCAGAAGCCACCGAGGCGGATCCATGATGCCGAACAGGGCGAGCGCCTGATCGAGCGCACCGCCGGACGACAGGATGAACGACCACACCACGCCGACCCCGATGCCGGAGAGCGCGTAGGGGATGAGGAAGGGCAGGCGCAGCCAGAGTCCGCCGCCGAGGTTCCAGGTGAGCAGCGCCACCGCGAGTCCGATCCCGACCGGGATGATGAGCGTTCCGACGACCCAGAGCACCGTGTTCAGGGACGAGGCGAGGAAGTCGCCGTCGGTGAACATCTCGACGTAGTTGTCGAGGCCGATCCAGTCGGGACTGCCGAGGCCGTTGTAGTCGGTGAAGCTGAGGTAGACCGTCCACAGCAGCGGCAGGTAGAGCAGAACCGCGATGAGCAGCACGCCCGGGGCCACGAAGCCCCGGGCGGACCACTGGTACGGCGTCTTCTGATGCGCCATCGGCGGCGTTACTCCTGCTCTGCCCAGTACTTGTCAGCCGTGGCCTGGATCTTCTCCAGGAACGGCATCGGGTCGCCCGGGTTGGCATTGAACGCGCCGAACTGCTCGATCGCCGTCGTGACGATCTCGGTCGGCATCGCCTCGAAGAAGCGGTCGTAGAGCTGGTAGTCGTCTCCGGCGATCTCGGTGCCGAGCTCGGCGAGGGCGGGGTCGGCGACCTCGGCCTTCGGGTTGAACGCGACGTCGCCGTGGGCGGCGTTCCAGGCGGTCTGCGCGCCGTCCGACATCCACCACTCGGAGTAGGCGAGTCCGAGATCCTTCTGCGACGAGCTCTCGGCCACGCAGATCGGGCCGGACTCGACGGCGACCGGCGTCTTGTCGAGGTCGCCGTTGACGGCCGGGATGGCGAACATGCCGTAGTCGTCGGCGCTCATGCCGGCGCCGGCGAGGTTGCCGGCGAAGAACGTGCCGAAGTTGATCATCGCGAAGTCGCCCTGCTTGAGCGCGACGGCCGGGTCGGTCGTGCTGCCCGGGTCGCTGAACCAGCCGTCCTTCTGCTCGTCGAGCCACAGGTTCATGACGTCGACGATCTCGGGGTCGGTGTACTTGACCTCGCCGGTCGTGAGCCCCTGGTAGAGCTCGGGGTCGGTCGAGGCGACGAGGTGCTGGAACCACTGGAACGTGAACAGCGTGCTCGTCTGGTAGTACGGGGTGACGCCGGCATCCTTCAGGGTCTCCGCTGCGGTGTTCAGCTCATCCCAGGTGGTGGGCACCTCGATGCCGTTGTCGGCGAACGCGGCCTTGTTGTAGAACATGATCCAGTAGGCGATGTTCATCGGCACGCAGTACTGCTTGCCGTCGAACGTGTACCCCTTGGCGAGGTCCTCGCTCACCCAGCCCTCGTCGATCGCCTTGGACCAGATGTCGGTGGTCTCGGCGATCAGGCCCTCGTCGACGAGCTCCTTGAGCGACTGGCCGGTGTGCCAGGTGAACAGGCCTGGGGACTTGTTCGTGCGGAAGGACTGCTTGATGAACGCGTCGTACTGATTGGCGTCCGAGTAGCCGGTCGTCTTCAGGTCGATGTCGACGTCGGCCGAGCTCGTCTCGTTGAGGGATTCGAAGTCGGGCTTCCACGCGGCCTTGTCCGTGTAGAAGTTGAGCGTGCCGGTGGTCTCTCCACCGCCGCCCGTTCCGCCGGACCCGCCGGAGCAGCCGGCCAGGGCTGCTCCGGCCAGGACCAGGCCGGTGACGGTGATGGCGATCTTGCGTCGCGAGATCATGGGAACTCCTTTGTTCATGCTGTTGTCGGTGTTTCGGGATTCAGTCGTCGCTCGTGCGGGATCCTCTGACGTACGCCTTGAGGGTGGCGAGGCGCTCGCTGCGGGTGTGCTCGGTGCGCTCGATCCGGTAGGCCCCGACGGATGCCGGGATGATGAAGGTCTCCGCGTAGTGGATGACGAACGGGTCGAACGCGCCGGTGGGGCTGATCACGCGGGCCTCATCGCCCTCGACGAGGTTGAGGACGTTGACCGTGCCGTCGGTGTCGTGGTCGGCGCCGGTGGTGAACCAGTGCCGGCGCGTCTCGATGAACTCGAGTTCGTGCAGGCCCGTGCGCTCCTCGATCGTGTCGCCGTCGCGGCTGATCTCTTCGACCTGGCCGATGAGGTTCTCGTTCACCCAGTCGGTGTCGCGGTCCCACTGGATGTTGCGGGCGCCGTGGTCGAGATGCACGGGGCGCGGGATGCCGTCGAGCCCGACGCGGCCCCAGTCCCACAGCTTGAACGTGAAGATGAAGGGCGTGGCCGAGATCTCGAGCACCATCGAGTTCGCGCCGGAGCAGTGGATCGTGCCCGAGGGGATCGCGAAGTGGTCGTGCTTGCGGGCCAGGTAGGAGTTGATGTACTTCTCGGCGGGGAAGGGCGTCTCGCCCTGCTGCGCGGTGGCGAGGTCGGCGAGCATCGCATCCTGGTCGATGCCGTTCTTCGTGCCGAGGTAGACGACCGCGTCGTCACCGGCATCCAGCAGGTAGTAGCTCTCGTCCTGCGTGTACGGCATCCCGAACGTGTTCTGGATGTAGTCGGTGAGCGGATGCACCTGCAGGCTGAGGTTGCCGCCGTCCATGGTGTCGAGGAAGTCGAAGCGGATCGGGAACTCCGCCCCGAACCGCGAGAACGTCTTGGCGCCAAGCAGGTCGACGGGCTGCGCGAAGACGAGGTCGAGGGACGGGATCTCGATGACGCCGCCTTCTTCGGCCTCGAGCAGCAGCGAGTTCTCCTCGGGGACGCAGTCGAAGCACCAGGCGTAGTTGTCCTTGGAGGGGTCGAGGCCGATGAGCGACTTCATCCACTGGCCGCCCCATATACCGGGGTCGAAGAACGGCACGACGCGGAACGGGCGGGTGGCGGCATCCTGCAGGGCCGCGCGGAACGCGTCGCCCGTGATCATGCCGGCCTCCGGCGAGTCGGGGTGCGGCTCGGCGGGGGCGATGGCGTTGCCGTCGAGGACGAAGTCGACGGTGTCGAAGAGGGAGCGCTTGTGGCGGTCGGCGCCGCGCCACTCGACGAAGAATCCGCGCTTGTACTTGCGCAGGTTGTCCTCGTCGGCGTTGTCGGCGCGCCAGTTGGTGGCGCCGGCGCGCTGCCGCAGCTGGATCTCCCAGCGGGCCATGTCGACGAGCACCGTGGCGGTGTCGTGGATGAGGCCCGCCAGGAGTCCAGCCCCCCAGCCGACCACGATCGTGTGGTCGGTGACACGGCCGGCGAGCTCGTCGAGCTTTCCGGCGTCGTAGAAGTCGGTGAGGGTGAAGTGGCTCATGACGCCGAAGACGCGGTCGTCGGTGAGGTTCGGCGCGATGAGCTGCTCGATCTCGGCGACGGGGCGGGCGGCATCCTCGACGTCGACGATCGTCCAGTCGGGGAGCGCCGCGCTGATCTGTGCGGTGAGGGCCGGGACGTCGACGCCGGGGTAGGTGTCGACGAGGAGGATCTTCGTGTTCTCGGCCGCCTTCTGCCACGCGGGTGCGCCGCGGAGGATGCGCTCGCCGGCGGGGAGGGGCACGGTGGGCTGCGTGTCGTAGCGGCCGCGCTGGGTGTGCCCCTCGTGCATGTCGCTGATCGGCTGCCTGGACTCGGTCACGGGTTCTCCTGGTGGTTCTGGTGGGCGAGGACGCTGAGTCCGCGGGCGACGGAGTATTCGGGCTCGGGCGGCACGACGAAGCGCGGGGCGGTCATGGACGGCCAGAGGTGCTCGCGCACGTAGGTCTCGATCGGGGTGCGGACGGCGTCGCCGGCGCGCAGGATGCCGCCGGAGAGGATGACGACGCTCGGGTCGTACATGTGGCAGAGGGTGACGACGGTCGCGCCCCAGACCCGGAGGAATGCGTCGCGGGTCTCGGCGTGGGCGTCGGAGGCGAACAGGTCCTTGACCGTGCCGATCCCTGAGCCTGTCGAAGGGTGAGGGGCACTCCCCTGCAACGCCCAACTCGACGCCAGCGCTTCCCCGCACCCGACGTTCCCGCACGGGCACACAGGCCCGTGGATGTCGACGGTGGTGTGGCCGCCGAGGATGCCGGCATGCCCGGTGACGCCGCGCAGCGGGATGCCGTCGATCATGGCGGCGGTGCCGATGCCGGTGCCGAGCGTGATGAGCACGGCGTCGCGCTCGCCGGATGCCGAGCCGGTGGAGGTCTCGCCGATGAGGGCTGCGCGGGCATCGTTCTCTATGACGGAAGGGAGACCGAATTCGCGGTGTGCCCAACCCCGCAGGTCGAAGTCGTTCAGGAAGCCGTACTTGTCGTTGGCGTGCAGCATGCGGCCGGATGCCGGGTCGACGACGCCCGGGACGGCGATGCCGACCGCGGTCGGGGCGCCGGTGCGCTCGATGAGCGCGCGGGATGCTGCGACGGCGGCGTCGAGATCGGCGGTGGTGCCGGTGACCGAGATGCGGTCGGATGCCAGGATGCTGGCGCCCTCGATGACGGCGAGCTTGATCTCGGTGCCACCGAAGTCGATGCACAGCTCCATCGCCACACTCCCATCTGATTGATTGGTAACGTTACCAACACCTGCAAGGGGTGTCAACACCTTTCCGCCCGTCTACCGCAGGTGCATCCGCAACTGCACGGGCAGCTCGACTTCACGCGTCGCGCCGCCGTCGCCTTCGGCATCCAATCGGTCCAGGAGCAGGCGCGCGGCCGTGCGCCCGAGTTCCCGCGGGTCGTGATCGATGACGCTGATCGGCACCGGCGAGAGCTCAGCGAGCTCGAAGTCGTCGAAGCTCATGATCTCCGGGTATGCCGACGCGGGCTTGAGCCCGGCGCCGAGCTGACGGCTGATCTCTTTGAGCGCACCGATGGCGTTGCGGTTGTTGGCGCAGAAGAGGGCTGTCGGCGGGTTCTTCATCCGCAGCAAGGCGCGGGTGGCCTCGCGGGCCTGGTCGACGGTCTGCTGCCCTGCGGCGATGAGGGCCGGGTCGATCGCGATGCCGCGCTCCTCGAGTGCCCGGATGAATCCGGCGTGCCGACGCTGCCCGGTGAAGATCGAGAGCGTGTTACCGAGGTAGCCGATGCGGGTGTGGCCGGAGTCGAGCAGCGCCGCTGTGCCGCGGTGGGCTCCGTCGTCGTCGGCGAGGACGACGCTGTCGGCATCCAGTCCGTCGATGCGGCGCGATGCCTGCACGACCGGGACGCCCTGAGCCTGCGAGGCGGCGAGATGATCGGGGTCGGTGCTCGCCGGGACGACGATGAGCCCCTCGACTCGGCGCCCGAGGAAGTCGCTGACAAGGGCGTTCTCGCGTGCGGCATCCTCGGACGTGTTGCCGAGCAGGATGCGCCGGCCGGTGAGCGCCGCCTCCTCTTCGACGCCGAGCGCGAAGGTGCTGTAGTACGGGTTGGCGATGTTGGTGATGGCGACGCCGATGAGTCCGCTGGAGTGGCCGGGGCGGATGCTGCGAGCGTTCTCGTTGCGGTGATAGCCGAGTTCGGCGACGGCCGCGAGGACGCGTTCCTGCACGTCGGGTTTGACGTTGAGTCCGCCGGAGAGAGTTCGCGAGACGGTCATCGGGCTCACGCCGGCGTGCTGCGCGACCTCTTTGATGGTCGGGCGGTGTGCCCGTGCGCTCATGCCCTGCCTCCCGCTCCGATGAGGGAACGTTACCAGTCTCGGCTCCGGGGTGTGCTGGTGCCGGATGCCACGGATGCCGCATCCACAGTCTCACGCGAGGTGTCGCGTTGTGCTGCCTCGGCGCACGGAAGGCGACGCATTGCGTCACCTGCGTCGGATGCTGAACCCGATTCCGGTCGCGAGGTGTCGCGTTGTGCTGTCTCAGGACGGCCGGGGCGACCATTCGCGCCACCTGGCCGGCCGCACGGCAACGTCGACGACGCGTTCACGCCCCGCCAGCCACGGCTCACCCTGCCGGGCGGAATCTTCGCGGCGGCGGATCGATCCCCGCCCACGCATATGTGAGCGGAAGGGGCCTTTGCAGAATGATCGCCTTTTCGCCCAACCTGTCACCGGGTGGATGGAGAGCGAAGTTGCTTTTCCCGTCGCGTGTGATCCGCCACCCGTGGTGATGCAGGTTCATATGATGAAACCGGCACAGCAGGATCCCGCGATCGATGTCGGTCCGCCCACCGTCCGCACTCCATTCGTCGATGTGGTGCGATTCACAGTACGACGACGGCCGGTCGCACCCTCGCCACATGCAGCCGCCGTCGCGCAGGGCGAGCCCGATGCGCTGTCGTGTCGTGAACAGGCGCTGCTCGCGACCGACATCGAGAGGGTTGCCGCATCCGTCGACCGTGACCGGGACGTAGCCGCTGTCGCAGGCGTGCTGATCGGCGACAGCGGCGGGCAGAGTCGTCAGGCCATCCTCGGTGTGCGATGTCGTCGCGTCGACGACGCGCACGAGCCTGACGCCGGCCTGCCGAGTGCCGAACACCGTCTCGGCGTCTGCCAGGGTTCCGGCCCTCAGAACATCGAGAAACAGGTCGTACGTGAGCTGGTCATTGGTCCGCTCGTCGGCGGTGAGGTCGGCGGCGCGTTCGCGCTCCGCTGAGTCGACGAAACGCGGCCCGCCGCGCCGCGGGCGCAGAGCATTGTCGCGCATCGTCTGCGCCAGCAGCCAGCCCTCGTCGTCGAAGAGGAACGAGCCGCGCCGGTTGCCGTCGGCATCCATCCACAGCCGGACGCTTCGGCGCTCGAACCTCTCCAGGAAACGGCGATGCGCGCCGTCCGGGTCGAGTCGATCCCGCACGGACCTGGCGGTCTGTCGAAGCTCATCCAGCGACACCGTCACAGCTTCCGCGATCAGTTGCTCTGCCGCGAGTGTCCACGCCGCAGCCGCTGCCTCGGCCGCTGAATCATCAGCACCCTCCGCAACCACGGGCTCCCCGAGCCCCTGCCGGATGGCGTCGTTCTGCGCCGCGGTGATCGTCTGCGCGAGCAGCGCCGCGCCGAGCGCAGCATCCCATGCCAGCGGCGGAGACTTCTCGC
This sequence comes from Microbacterium tenebrionis, assembly GCF_903645325.1. Classification (GTDB taxonomy): domain Bacteria; phylum Actinomycetota; class Actinomycetes; order Actinomycetales; family Microbacteriaceae; genus Microbacterium; species Microbacterium tenebrionis. The sequence continues at coordinate 110,735 of NZ_CAHJXQ010000005.1, read as the reverse complement.
TTGCAGTGCCGAGGAGTTCGTCGACCACTGGCTCGGGCACGCTCAACAGTGATTCCCCGACGCGCACCTTGCGCGCAGCATCCGCCTTGCCCGCGCCCGTGAGCTCTTGCACGAGCGACAGCGCCGTGCGGTGCCCGCGCGACTGCGCGAGGCCCGAGTGCCCGGCATCCCGTGTCGAACGCGTCGCGATCACCCCGACGGCCGCCACCTGCACGAGCTCGGCGCAGCGCATCAGCGCTGCCGCCGTCTCGGCCAGCGTGACGGCATCCGCATCGCTCAGCAGCGCGATGCGAGTCGCGACGTCGTGCGACTCGACGTCAGCCCCGAGCACTGCGACCAGCGCTGTCGCGCGGGCTGTGATCTCGGCTGCGAAGGTCATGTCTCCAGTATCGCGAGGGCCACCGACATTCGAAGAAAACTACGATCGGATATGCGGCTGACCCGCACTTCTGCCACGCTTGCCGCATGGAACCCGAGCTCCGCCCATGCGCGCGCGATCCTGGCCGTCCCTGCTGATCGGGGTCGCGGCTGCAGCTGTGATGCTGTTCCCGGCGTTCTCCTACGGCCTACGGCTGCCCTTGCAGAACCCGTGGAACAGCCAGGTGACCGAACCGGAGGACATGCCGTTCGCCTTGCTGCCGCTGAGCCAGTACTTCGCGATCAATGTGTTCGCCATGCTCGTGATGGGCGGCGTGATCGCGGGACTTGCGATGCGGCTGATGCGCCGTCGATGGATGCCGCGAACCGGCGCCGCGGCGCTGGGAGTGCTGCTCGTGCACGGGATGGTGTCGGTTCAGGCGTTCGTGGTGCTTGCCGGCGGCCTCGGCGTCGGGGACGGTTCGGCGGACGCGCGCCAGGTGCTCTACTTCGGTGGGGTGCTGGGCGGGGTGGCCGTCGGCATCCTGTTCGCGCAGCTCGGACTGTGGCTGACTTCGCGGGCGTCGGTAATGCCGGCTCTCGGGATCGTGCTCGCGGCGGTTCCGGCTTCGAACTGGGGGCGCCTCGCGGTCGTACGCGCTCGGATCACCGGTGTTCGACGGTGACCTCGGCGTGATGGCACCTGCGGGAACACAGGTTTTCCCGCAGGTGCTGGCGGTGTCGTGGCAGCCGGCGGTGGTCGCGCTCGTGATCGGCGTGATCGGCGTCGTCGTGCGGATGCTGGTGGGCTGATATTCGCGCGAGTAGCGGGCCGGTGTCAGCGCGAAGAGACCAGTTGATGCGCTCGTTGATGCGACACGTGCAGGATGGCGCCGATATCGCGCACGGGAACGTCGGCCTCGGACAGAACATGGGCGAGCTCGCGCGCGTGGCGTGATGCCGACCTCTCCAGCTCTGCGGCTCGGGCGCGTTCGTCGGCGATCGTCGCGACGCGCTCGGTGAGGTTGTGGACCTTGCCGATGGGATCGAACGAGAGGTTCACCGTCACATCGTCGAGCGGGAGATCCTGCGACGCAGCAATGTATTCGCGTGCCATCTCGGTCGCCTCGCTGAGTCGGCGGGCTTGGGTGAGACCGTCGATTGCGGGGATGCTCACCATCCACCACTTGCCTTCGCGAGTGGCGGTCGCGTCGTACGTGGTCATCGGTTCAGTCTATCTCTCTAGACTGAAATGGTCGAGGGGTTCATGAGACATGAGGCCGACGGTAGGCGCGGGGTCGGAAACGGGTGCTCACTCCCGCAGCAACCCCCGCAGCGTCTGGATCGTGTCGGCCTCGGCGGCGGTCTTGTCGGGCCGGTAGCCCTTGACGCGGGCGAAGCGCAGGGCGATGCCGCCGGGGTAGCGGGGCGAGCGCTGCACGCCGTCGATCGCGATCTCGACGACGAGCTCGGGTCGCAGGAGCACCGCGTAGTCGGACCGCGAGGTCTCGTACTCGGGGAACGTCGACGTCTGCCACTCCAGCAGCGCATCGGTGAGCCCCTTGAAGGTCTTGCCGACCATGACGAAGGCGCCCGGCTCGCCGAACTCCCCCGACGGGTCGCGCGCGCCGAGATGCAGGTTCGAGAGCTTGCCGCGTCGCCGCCCTGATCCCCATTCGGCGCCGAGCACGACGAGGTCGTACGTGAGGACCGGCTTGACCTTGATCCAGGATTTTCCGCGACGCCCGGCTGTATAGGCAGAGTCGATCGCCTTGACGAGCACGCCCTCGTGTCCGGCGGCAAGGGCTTCGCGGGAGAGCTCTTCCGCAGCATCCGGATCGGCGGTGACGGTTCCTGGCATCCGCCACTCGCCGGCGACGCGGTCGAGCTCTTCGAGCCGCGTCGAGAGGGGCTCGTCGAGCAGGTCGCGTCCGTCGACGTGGAGCACGTCGAAGAACCAGGGGCGCAGCGCGATCTCGCGCGAGACGTCGGCGCCGAAGCGCGACATGGTCTCTTGGAACGGGCGCGGTCCGCCGTCTTCGTCGAGCGCGAGCGTCTCGCCGTCGAGGATGAGGTCGTGGGCGGGCAGGGCGCGCACGATGTCGACGATCTCGGGCACGCGATGGGTGATGTCGGCGAGGCTGCGGGTGTAGACGCCGACGTCGTCGCCGTGGCGGTGCACCTGGATGCGGGCGCCGTCGAGCTTGTATTCGACGGATGCTTCGCCGGTGAGCTCCAGTGCGGCGGTCGTTGTCGCGGCGGTGCCGGCGAGCATGGGGAGGACGGGACGCATCACCTCGAGACCGACGTTCTCGAGGTCCTCGGGTGTTCTGGTCAAGGCGAGGACCGCGGTGGTGCCGAGGTCGCCGGACAGCATCGCCGCCCGTCGCACGGTTGCAGGCGGACGATCGGATGCTTTCGCGATCGCGTCCAGCAGGACACCGCCGAGCGCCCCGGTGCGGAGCTCGCCGAGCATGGCGCGGGCGAGGAAGTCCCACTCGTCCGCCGTGGCTGCGCTCGCGAGAGCACGCAGCGTCTCTGATCGCGCGCCGGCGGATCCGGCGCCGGAGGCGTGCGCGAGCTCATCGAGCGCTCGGTCGACGTCTGCGATCGTCAGGGTCGCGTCGGTCGCGTGCGTGACCTCCAGCGCTGCGATACCGCGCCAACCGACGCCGAGGCGCCCCTGCCGCGGCGAGGCGAGCAGCAACCCGATGAGGGCCGGCAGCTCGTCGGGCGCAGCATCCCGCAGCAAACGAGCGAGCGCGTCGATCTTCGCCAGGCGCGACGTGGTCGCCGCGACCTCGCGCGTGGTGTCGACGAGCTCCGAGAGCTTCATGGAGAGATTGTCGCACCGGGGTCGGACGTTCGGGTGGGCGATCGCTCACGGTGACTGATCACATTCAGTCAGGGCGACGTGTTGGAAGCATCAATCCATCAAGCGTCGTCGGCGAACGAGAGCGGTTCCGGCAGCTCCACGCGTGGGGCGAGCGTGGGGGCGCCGCTTCCCGCGAAGGCTTCGGCGAGCCAAGTGCCGAACCCGAACTCGCCGTCGAATGGCTCATGCGATGTCTGCATTGACCAACCGACCTCTTTTCGACGCTCAGAACGCGTAGGCGACCTGATGGAGACCGTGTCGGGCGGTCGCGCGCTCTGAGGCGGAGAGTGTGACGGTGACGGGACTGTCGTGCAGCTTCAGGAATTCCACGTACATCGCCATCGAGATGGCCTCATGGATGGGTTGCACTGGGGACGCCTCTTGAGCACCCGTTCCAGCGGTGAGTTCGATCAGCGCCAGCCAGTCGGGGAACGCAACGAAGACGTTCGCGCGCCCGCCGAATGCTGCGACGCGTTCGAATACGACCGTGAGGTCGTCATCAGGGAGCGCCACCACGATGGGGCGGGTGCCGTCCTGAGCAACCACAGGCAGGGGTTCAACGGCGGACCGACGTGCGACGGTCTTCATCACACGACGAGTCGCGATATTGCGCACATCCATCAGTGTTCACCCCCGCAGTTCTGATCGTGGCGATCCTGAACCAGGTCGTAGCCCCGGTCGAAACATTCTTGCACGTCGACTTGGGAGTACAAGGGCCGTAGATTCCGGGAATCATGGGGCTTGCGATGACCCGTTACGTGCTCATAAAAGTAGCCGTGACCTGTGTCGCAGGAGTATTGCTCTTCCCACCCGTCGAGGTCTACTCGTTTCGCCCAGACGATCGCGAAGTAGATCAGCGCGAAGTCCGCGTAGATCAAGCGCTGCACGATTCGACATCCGCAGATGAGATCCGTCGGGTACGTCTCTTCGCGGTGGTTTTCGCCGGAGGGCGTCTCGTAGAGCTCGGCCTCGCGCTGGCTTCGGCCTACCGCGCGCGCACGCTTTGCGTTCTGCATCCGCTCTTGTTTGCGCGCCATGCGTCGGAGGTTACCGATGGTCTCCGACGTTCCGGTTGTCTCCTGCACCGATCTCGGTGCCTCAGCGGGTGACGCCGATCGGATAGCTGTCGACGTCCGTCTCCTCGACGCGGTGCACGGGTCCGTGGTCGATGAGCCGCTGCAGCACGAGCTCGCGCTTATCCATGGCCCAGTCGGGAGCGACCTCCCGCCATCGTTCGGCGCTGGGGAAGTACGTCACGTAGGGCTTCACACCCCAGCCGACGTCGAGATACAGTCCTCGATCTCCCTCCCAGTAGAAGACCTGCTCCTTCCAGCCTAACTCGACCTCGTACTCGGGGACGGCAGGCATACCAAGACGGTAGCGCGGTTGATGCGCCCTACTGCACCGACCACCCGCCGTCTGACGCGAGCACCGCACCGTTGATGTTCACGGCGTCATCGCTCAACAGGAACGTGATCGACGCCGCCAGGTGCTCGGCCGTCGCGACGGTCGGGATCGCCTGCTGGAACGGCGCCAGTCGCGCAGACCCCGCCTCGGACATCTGAGGCGGCATCGGGATGCCGGTGGCCACGCCGCCCGGAGCGACGGAGTTCACGCGGATTCCCTTCGGCCCGTACATGAACGCCGCGGACTTCGTGACGCCGATGATGCCGTGCTTGCTCGCCGTGTAGGCGTTGCCGGACGCGTTGCCGCGCAGGCCGGCTTCGCTCGAGACGTTGAGGATCGACCCGCGGCCGGCCTTCTCCATGAGCGGAAGCACGGCGCGCATGAGCTTGAACGGGGCGGTGAGGTTGATGGCGATGACGCGGTCCCACACGGCATCCGTCGTCTCGCCCGCGGGCGAGAAGTCGTCGTTGATTCCGGCGACGTTGGCGAGCCCGTCGATGCGGTCGCCGGCGGCGGCGAGCACGGCGTCGATCGCATCCTGCCGGGTGAGGTCGCCGGCGACGGTGATGATGTCGGGAAGCTCGCTCTTCAAGGCATCCAGTTTGTCGGCGGCGATGTCGGACGCGATGACGCGTCCGCCTTCGCGGGCGATGCGGGATGCCGTCGCCTTGCCGATGCCGGATGCCGCCCCCGTGACGATCACGGTCTTGCCGGCGAAGCGTCCGGGGGTGACCTGCTCCGTCCAGCCGGCCGCCTCGGCGTCCTCGGGGATCTCGCCGCCGTTCGCGGCACGGACGAGGTCGTCGACGACGGACTGCGGCATGGCGCCCTGGCTGAGGGTGACGAGCTGCTGCAGCGGCAGGCCGAGTACGGGGGTGAGGGATTCGGGGTCGGCGCCGGACTGGGCGAGGATTCCGCGGACGAGCTCGCCACCTGTGGGGTCTTCGAGCCATTCGCCGATGGTGGAGTGTGCGGTCAGTGCCATGGTTCCTCCTGCAGATCGTTTCGCGACGGTGCGTCTCGTTATGGATCAGTGTACGCCTCGATACGCTCAGTGGATGCCTCGTCCTCGCAGTGAGAAAGCCCGCCAGTCGGTTCTGGCGGCGATGCGTGCCGCGCTCGCCGCGGACGGGTACGCCGCCGTCACGATCGAGGGCCTCGCCGCCGAGGCCGAGGTGTCGAAGCAGACGATCTACCGCTGGTGGCCGTCGAAGGCGGAGATCCTCGGGGAGGCGCTGCTCGAGGGCGCGCTGCCGATGCCTTCGCTGCCGGTCACGGACGATCTGGCGGCGGATCTCCGCGCCTGGTTCTCGGCCATGTCCGTTCAGGCCGGACACGGGACGAGCGTCGAGGTCGCGCGGGCGCTGATCGCGGTGACCGCGACGGATGCCGAGCTTGGCGCCGCCCTCAACGCGAAGCTCGCTGGGCCGATCATCGAGCAGATCGTCGCGCGGCTGACGGCGGCGCAGGCCGCCGGCGAGGTTCGCGCGGACGTGGATGCCGCGGCCGTCGCCGACCAGTTCATCGCGATGTCGTCGTACGCCGCGCTGCTTGGCAGGCCGCTCGATGAGAAGCGGGTGGATGCTGTGGTGGATGGGCTGATGCGTGGGATCCGGATGCGTTGACCAGCGGCTCCCGAGGTCGGTGTGGCCCGGGAGCCGATCTGGCAAACCCCGGGAGAAGCCTGTTATCGACTCAGCGCGTCAGCCCTGCTGCAGCAATTGCTCCCGCAGATCGTTGAGCGACGGTCCTCCCTCGACTTTCCAGAAGTACCAGGCGTTACCGCTGCGTCCGCCGCGTACTACCCGCGCCGCCGCTGCCGGAGAGCTGTATGTCTTCCCGTCGTAGAGCATCTGGCCGCCGGCAAGAACCGTTCCGCATGCGTCTGGCCAGCGGCCATCCATGCAGACCAGCGCGGTGCCGACCGCGAGCAGACCCGCGTCGACCAGATTCGCGTACGACGTCGTCGCCTTGCTGAAACGCACGACGCGATCTACCGTCTTGCCTTCGTGGCCCGCAGGAACGGGCCACGTCGACAGCAGTGCATCGATCAGTTCGTCCGTCCGCCGCGCGATGGACGCCTCGTCCCATCCGTCCGCGGAGGACGTGACGATCGGCCGGTTCATCAGGAAGGCATCGTGGCGCTCGAGCGCAGCGCGCTTCCCGTCCTTGCCGAGCCACGCGCCGTTCGAGACGGAGGCGTTCAGCGATCCGGTCAGCAGGGTGAGGTTGCCGAGCCGGTGCACGACATCGTCGCGCTCGGCTTCGGCTGCGGCATCCATCACCGGCCAGTGGGCGCGCCAGCTGCGCGGCAGAATGTGCTCGACCTGGTGCTTGTCGCGATGGATCCGGATGCCGGTCTTGGACGGTCCGCTCGAGGTGTAGCCGCGGTACCAGTCCTCGACTGCCTGCAGCAGCATGCGCTGCATCGGCTGGGAGAACCGCCGATAGAAGTGCATCGAGCGCAGCGTCGACCGGAGCTCCTCGTCGCCCGGCCAGTATGTGCTCGCGGATTGCAGACTGGTGAGGTAGTGCTGCACGCGATCCACGACGTCGGCGTCCGACGCTCCGCGCACCGCCGCGATCATCTCGGCCGCCACGCGCCCGAGGTCGCTGCTTTGAAGGCGAAGCAGGCGGCGTCGGATGATCCAGCTCTCGACGGCGTCGATCACAGCTGCGACGGTGGTCGGACGATACGAGGTCTCGGGTGAGGTCAGCCACAGGATGATCGGCTTGGTCATCTCGACCTGAGCGACGCTCATGCGGTACAAGTGCAGCGCGGCGCGATCGAGATCGGCGTGCGAGTCCGCCGCGATCTCGGTCAACTGCTGATACGTCGCGGCCTGTGCGGTGATGAGATCGAGAAGGGCGGACATGGAGCGCCCGGCCTCGTGCTCGGTGAAGAACTTGAACCGCGCGAACGTCGACCTCGGGCTGATCTCCTTGCCGACCTGAGAGACGAGCCATTGGCCGAGAAACAGGGCGCTGCGCGTAGTCGCAAAGCGACCCACGCTGACTTCTGCCTCCCAGAACTTGGTCTCGAACGGCCAGCGGCGATACGCCTCGATCGTGTCCTGGCCCTCTGCCTTCAGGCGCTGGAAGACGTAGTTCTTGATCAGATCCGCCGCCGTGAGCGGAGTACCACGGGCGTTGAGGGTCTCGAAGATCTCCTGCGAGTCCTCATCCGGAGCGAGACGGATGATCACGAGTTCGAGGGAGTGCTGCAACGACATCGCGAGGGCATCCGCGCGAGCCGTGATGTTCTCGGGGTCGGCGTCGAGCCATGCGCCGATGTGCGAGGTGAAGTACTCGTGCGCTCGCGCGATGAGAGAGTCTCCGTGATCCAGGTGCGCGTAGTCGATGGGCGGCTCGGCCAGCATCACCTCATCGAAGGCCGCGCGGTCGCGATTGGTGTGGCGGAGCTTGAGGCGCGAGTCATCGTGTCCGGCGAACATCGCGTCGTTGTGCGTGAGAAAAGTGAGCCGTGCCGCGAGCGCTGAGGCATCGCGTTGCTGGAACGCGGCAGCTGCGGCATCGAGCGCGATCTGAAGCGTCGTGAGGCGCTGCTGCCCGTCGACGATGTGGAACTCCTGCACGCCGACCGGGCCGGCCTCGGCATCCTGCGTGACGACGGCGCCGAGGAAGTGCTTCGCGGATACTCCGGGGCTGTCGAGCCGATGCTCGGTGATACGACGGATGTCGGCCCACAGAGGAGCCCACTGCTCTTCCTCGTTCCAGACGTATGGGCGCTGATAGATCGGCACCGTCAGGTGCTGCGGCATGCCGAAGATGCCCTGTGGCGTCGTCAGGTCGGTCTTCACTGGTCACTCCTTGCCGCCCTTGATCGCGTGCACGGGGGCTAACCGGATCTTAGTATCGCTGGACGAAGCAGATCCGGATGCGATCGTCCCGGCGGCGCGATCGCGCCGCCGAATGCTCTGCTAGGTTTCACGATTGAGCACCGCGATGATGGCCGGTGCTGATGAACTCGAAGGACCCCATGACGAAGTCACCCCTGAAGCTCGCGACCGCTCTCGTCTTCCTCTCTCTCGTCGGAACCGGCCTTGTCGGATGCGGTGGAGGGAGCACACCGGCAGGCCCGCCGAACGACTCCACAGCGAACGCACCGCAGACTGAGGAGGCCGCGGCGCCTGAGCCCGTGGACCTCACCGGAACGTGGAAGCAGACGAACTCCAACTCTCCCGACAGCTTCCAGGAAGCGACGATCACGGGCGACACGATCGAGGTCCAGTGGGTGGCTCCCGATCAGAAGTCGCTCTACTGGGCGGGGACCGTCGAGGTTCCCGAGGACGGATCTACCGACTTCACCTGGGACTCGGTGAACGACACCTCGAAGACCGACGGCGCGCTGCTGGCTTCGAGCGACGAGACGAAGACCTTCACGTACAAGGACGGGGAACTGTCGTACGAGGTGACCGCGCTGGGCACCACGATGACCGTGCGTCTGGCCCAGGAGTAAGCCGCGCTCCGCTGGTAATGATCTAGCCGTTCAGGCAGGCAGAGAGACCGACGGGATCCCGTGGCGCTCGGCCGCGGCCGCGAGCTCATTGTCGAAGGTCAGGATGCCGGTGATCGCGGTGCCCACGTGGACAGCGGTGGCCAGATGCAGCGCATCGAGCGTCCGCAGACCGCTGTGCATCGTGATCGCCCGGTCCATGATCTCAGCGTCGAGCGTGACGAGGGCGACCCGATCGAGCAGGTCGTCGGCATCGGCCGGGTCGATCACGCGCCGGTCCGCGACGGAATGGAGTTCGACGGCCAGAAGCTTCGATGACACGAACAGGGTGCCATCGGCGAAGAGCTTCCGGATGGCTTCGCTCTCGGGCTCTTCGATGATCGCTTTCGCTGCGGCCGACGTGTCGAGGTAGATCACAGTCGATCGGCTCGGAGGTCGTCGAGGATCTCGCGGGTCGTCTTCGTCGCCTTCACACTCGGGCGCGACAATGCGCCGGTCGTCGCCGGCAACTGGACCTGCCCGCTCGCGACGAGCTGCGACCAGACGTCGGCGGCCGGCGGCGTCAGCTCGGCGATCGGGCGCCCGCGATCCGTGACGGTCAGGCGCTCACCCGCGGCGACTCTCGCCAGTACACGCGCGGTCTGCTGGTTGAGTTCGGTCTTCGTCACGGTTGCCACCTCTCCAGGATACGCCGGAACTAGTAGAAGTAGTAGATCTGTATTCCTGCGTGATCAGTGTGCAGCACCGAGCGCTCCGGCGGAGCGTCGGAAGCGTGGGTGTGGAGAAGCCGTGGCGTGCCCGCGATTGTGGAGAGTTCGATCAGTCAGATCGCGGCCGAGAGTCGAGCACGCAGCCGCTCCCGCAACCCCGGATCGCACACATACACATACGTCCCGAGCATCCCGCGAGTGAGCAGCACCCCGTAGATGTTCCGGATGAAGATGAGCAGGTCTTCGTCGTCGAACGTCTCGGCGAGGTGGCCCGTCCGTTCCTTGCCCTTCTTGTCGCGGTACGCGTCCCAATTGGCGACGATCCGCCCGGTTGTCGTCGACACGCGCAGGTCCGGCCCGATGATCACCCCGGCGTAGTTGAGGTCGTATCCCTGCACGGTGTGGATCGAGCCGACTTCGTCCAGTGAGCGGGCGGAGTTGATCCAGTCCTTGTCGGTGCTGTTCCAGCGCAGTTGTACCCCGTCGAGCTCGATGTCGAACGCCGACGGGTCACGCCGCGACTTCCAGTCCCACGCGTAGCCCGCGACGAGACGCGACAGACCGACCTCGGCATCCCGTTCGCGGATCGCCGCCTGCATCTCACCGAGATCATTGAAGAAGCGCAAGTCGTAGCTCCCCAGTGAGGGCAACGCAGGATGCTCATCGCGCAGCAGCGATCGGACGTACTCGACGTAGTCCGCACCCGCCTGCACGCGCATCTGGGTCGTGAGCCGGTAGTGGCGGTGCAGGTCGCGCGCCTCCAAAACCTCGCGCGAGAGCACCGCGGGCGACAGGTCGTGCGGGCGCACGCTCTGGTCGCCGTCGATGAGCAGCATCTGATGCTTGCTGCGCGCCTTGATCCAGTCGAGCTGGGTGTAGTGCGCAGCATCCTCGCCGAACAGCGACTCATTGATCTCGCGGAACTTCTTGTTCTGCACGCCCGACGCCTGGTTCGCGCGCTGGCCGAGCCGATGGGTCTCGTCGACGAGGATGAGGTCGAACGCAGCATCCGATTCGCCGACCTGGAATGGCGTCAGCACCATCGACGGGTCGAGACGGGGAGTCTTCTTGAACACCTTCTTGACCGACTCTCGGAGCGACTGCTGCGGGATCACCAGCGCCATGCGCAGATCGGCGAGGAGTGCACGGTTCTCGGGGACGAAGAACTCCGCGAACATCGAGTCGGGCTGCACATCGTCGTGATCCTGGAAGTCGCGGATGTCAGCGAGCAGCTTCATGAGGAAGATCGCGATGATCGTCTTGCCGGTTCCCGGTTCGCCCTGCACGACGAGGGTCGAGCGGGCGTCGGGATGCTGCAGGTCTTCGAGCAGTCCGTCGACGATGTCGGTGATCGCGATGGCCTGGTCGTCGTTGAGCGCCTTGAACGGCGACAGCTTGAACAGGTCGGAGTTCTCGATCTGCGGGATGCTGCGCGAGAACAGTCCCTCGGCGCGCAGCGCCTCGAACACATCGCGGAACGACTCGCGGTACAGATCGCGGTCGTAGTACTGGGCGTCGGTGAGCCCGTCGTTGCCGTTGAGGAGCTCGTACTGCCCGTCGCCGTGGAACCAGCGGATGAGGTGCGACTCGAGGTCGAGACACACCGACTTGTTGAAGCGCTCGTCGATCACCACGCGGATCGAGTCGAGACCCTCGTTCTTCTTGGAGCCGGCGAGGTGCTGGCGCATGCGCTTCTGCGTGCTCGTGGTCTCGCCGACATACAGCTTGCGCCGGTTGCCCGCGCGGTCGATGACGTAGACGACGGGCCAGTTCGTGTGGCGCGGGTGCTCGGCCGCCCAGGTGTCGACCGCGTTCTTGTCGAAGGCGACGTGCTGGATGCTGAAGCCAGTCACTCTTCTTCCTCACTGTGCGGCTGCAACTCGGTGTACTTCGTCATGCGGCCCTTGGCGAGCTCGACCGGGTACTTCTGCTCCGTGGATTCAAGCTTGCGCATGACGATGTCGTCGAGATCGACGCCGAGCTTGTTCGCGAGGTGGATGCAGTACGTGACGACATCGGCGAGCTCCTCCTCGACGCGCTGCTGGTCAGGCGTGCCGCCCCACTGGTAGAGCTCGAGGAGTTCCGCAGCCTCGATCGAAATGCTCTTCGCCAGGTTCTCGGGGGTGTGGAACTGGTCCCAGTCGCGGGCCTCGACGAAGGCGCGGAGGGCTTGCAGAGTTGCGGGGGTTGGCATGGGACCGCTACAGCGGGCCGAACGCGTCTTCGAGGAGCTTCTTGAACTCGCGTACCGCCCTCGCGTCGAAATGGATGCTTTGCGTCGGGCTGTCACCCGGGCGAGGTCCGCCTTGTCTGTAGTTATAGAGGTAGACGAAGAGGTTCCCCTCTGCATCGCGGACCTCTTGCACGTACGCATCGACCTCGGACTGCGGTGGCTTGACTTCACGGTCGCCTTGGATGAACTCTCGTATGCGGGCCATGACTTCAACCTAGCGAGGGGGCAATGAGGAACTGAAGTCTCGTCGCAACGAGGATCTCGCCGTCCGTGCTGGCAACCTACGTACGTAACCGGCGGATGAGGTGCTCGATTCGCTTCGCGACTTCGACCGGAGCCTCGTGCTCCCAGCACCGGACGACGATCCACCCAGAGGATCTCAGCTGTTCGTCGGTTTCCCGATCGCGGTCGATGTTTCGTTGGAGCTTGGGCAACCAGTAGTCGCTATTGCGCTTGGGGTGGGTCGCGTGAAGGGGGCACCCGTGCCAGAAGCATCCGTCGACGAACACTGCGACTCGCCACCGCGTGAACACGATATCCGCGCGGCGCCTTCCGCCCATCGGTGCGAAGTCCACCCGGTAGCGGAGCCCAGCTGCGTGAAGGAGTGAGCGGATCGCCAATTCAGGCTTCGTGTCACGACGTCGGTTGGATCTCATCGACCGACGAGAGCCTTCGGTGCTCGCCCAGGACATCTCATGAGCATACGGCGCGATTCGGAATAGATCTGAGTCGCAATGTCCAACGCTCGAACTAATCTACGAAGAGTCATCGCGGCGCGGTGGAGCTGCTGCATCCGCGGAATCACGATAGGCTGCTTAGGAGAGTTCGATGATCGAGGAGCGAGCTTTGTCTGATCTTCATTTCCGGATGGGCGAGCTGTTCAGCGGGCCCGGCGGCATGGCACTAGGTGCTCGCCAGGCGGCGACGATCGTCGAAGGCGTCGAGCTCAAGCACGCATGGGCGAATGACTACGACCGCGATACCTGCATGACATATCGGAACAACATTCTTGTTCCCGCGTACGGCGATCATGCTGTGGTCGTCGAATCTGCTGACGAATTGCCCGAGACCGGTGGCGGTACGGTTCATCAGAACGTTCATGATCTCAACATCGATGCGCTTGGCCCCATCGACGGATTCGCGTTCGGTTTCCCGTGCAATGACTACAGTCTGGTAGGCGAGTGGAAGGGCCTCCATGGCGAGTATGGCCCGTTGTACACCTATGGGGTGAAGGTCCTCGCCACTAAGGCCCCGAAGTGGTTCGTAGCGGAGAACGTCTCCGGGTTGCGTGGCGCCAATGAAGGGGAAGCGTTCAAACAGATCCTCGCGCACTTGCAGGAGCCGGCGCCCGGCTTGCGCTATCGCCTCGTGCCTCACCTCTATTCCTTTGATGAGTACGCTGTTCCTCAGCGCCGACAGCGAATCGTGATCGTCGGGATTCGCGACGATCTCGACACCGTGTTCCGCGTTCCGTCTCCGGAGATCTATTCCGGACATAATGTCTCCGCAGGGAAGGCGCTCACCGAGCCCCGAATTCCGCTAGATGCTCCGAACCATGAGTACACCCGGCAGTCGGACAACGTGGTGGAGCGATTGAGCTATATCCTCCCTGGTGAGCACGCTTTTTCGCCGCGTGCACTCGAGATCATGCCCGATCACCTCAAGATCAAGACGCGTACGACCATCAGTACGACGTACAAGCGGCTCGAGCCGGGCAAACCTGCGTACACCGTCACAGGTGCGGGTGGCGGGGGATCCCACATGTACCACTGGACACAGAATCGGGCTCTTACGAATCGTGAACGGGCGCGGCTGCAGTCATTCCCCGACGATTTCGTGTTCCACGGACGCAAGGACAGCGTTCGGAAGCAAGTCGGGATGGCTGTTCCGGTGAAGGGCGCCGAAGCGATCTTCACGGCACTCTTCAGGTCGTTTGCGGGGATGGACTACCCGGCCATCCGCGCAAACATAGATCTGGAGGAGATGCTGCGCTCAGGAGAAGGCGTTGCGGTGTGAGTCTCTCGTACGGATCGCGAACCGTCAGGACAGATCGGCCATGGTGATCAACCCCTCGTCCACGCAGCGCTCGAGGACACGCCATGCGCGTGCTGCCTGGCGATCCGATGGAACATCTCCCCTAACAACGGTTTGAATAATCCCGAGATCTGTTGGACTGAGGATTCCGGATCCGCTTGAGTTTTGAAGGATATCCGCCCACACAGTCCGTTGAACCTTCATGACGCGGGTAACGGTTTCTAGTCCGGTGTCTATCTGACGCTCCCGTTTCGCAGCAACCTGTTGCGATCGAATCTCGTACGCATCGATCAGATCATCGTCGATCCCGGACGCGAGAGTGATGGGAACTCGTTGCGCGCGTTTCCAGGCCTCTTCCTGTTTTGCCCACTGCGTAACGTTTGCTTGCGGCCGTGACGGGTCGGTCAACAGCATGTGCATCGCCCGAGCCGCGCTGACAAGAGAATCTCGACTCGGGCTCGATAACGTCTGTCGCTTCCAGACCTGTTCGAAGTCGTACTTTCTGCCAGGAAATCGCGCCTCGAGCTCCAGTGCGAATCGGGACACCGCATATGTGACGATGTTTGCAAGGTAGCCGCTCTCGTACCAATCGGATGCCATGATCGCGGCCCGCGTATCGGAGTACATGATCGCCTTGGCGATGCCGATGCGGAAGTACGCGTCGCCGAACTGAGTCTCATCCTTCTCCCACATCTCTGATGCGAGCTTGGCGAAGGCCATGAAGTTGCTCTGCGCGCCACGGCTCACCTCGTGGGGTCGCTTGCTCCAGCTGAATGCGTACTTAGCCCAGTCTGTTTTCGTGATCCGCTGCTTCTTCGGATACTCGCGGTCGAATCGTTGAACGTGCGAAGCGGGGCCAGCGTTGCGCTGGTTCTCCCATTGGCCACGAGCTCGCTCATAGAACCATTTCGACTGGTGATTCTCGCCCTCGCGTGCGGGCGCGAGAAGACGCCTGCTGATCTGCTCGAGACGCACGTGAAACGGGCTGTTCGAGAACAGATCGGCCTCATTAACTGAGTTCTGGCTGTTTGCGTAGCGGGAGATCGCTGAGACGACGTCAGCGGAGTTCTCCGCCTCGACCGTCACGAGTTTCATGGGAACGTACACGCTGTCGATTTCCGCGTTGCGGGACGAGCGGATGAAATGCGCTAGGGAAGCCGTCGTTTGTCCGCCGTTCACGATCTGCCAATTGCGGAGAGATACGATCTTCGGCCCCGCAGACGTGTGATTGATGCCGACGCCGGTGGCGGTCGTGGTGAGACCGTTGTTGTACGCCAAGAACTTCTCAGGCTCGTTGGTGAGAGTGCGTTGTATCCCGCGATTCACCTTGCCTCGTGCGCTGAGGAAGGTTCGGACGTTCGACTCGAGCAGCTGACTACCGTGCTCATCGAACACCTCGGCAAGAAGCCGGCCGGGGATGACTGCCAGATACGATTTCATCGACGCGTCCGTGGAGGCCGCCGGGAGGCAGGGGAGGCCGTCGGGCATCCAACGCGTTATGTCAACGTCGTAGTCGTCCTGTCCGGATACTGACAGGGCGAGATCCTCGAAGCGACCGAGGTCCCAAATCGCAAAAGACGCTGGCAAGTTGGCGACCCGATCGCCGTCGAATGATCGCAACCTGCCACTCATCACGCCGTCGGTTACGAGGATGAACTTGAGCTTCACGATCTTCTCGAGCGAGTTGCGCGGGTCGCGCCCGAGGATGTCGCGGAAGAATCGTGCGTGCTCGGCCTCCGCGGAACTGATCTCGAGGTTGTCGATCAGATACCCGTCGACCGACTGCTCGATGAACCCCGTTCCGGCCTTGAAGGACGAACGCGCATCGGCTGACGTCAAGGTGGTTCCCGCGTCATCGTAGAACGCCGAGCACAAGACGACCAGAGAGCTGTCAGCCGTGTCCTCCGCATACCCCAGAAGTCGGAGGGACGTCCTGTTCCGGCCGACGCATTGAAGCGGCACGATCGTCAGGTCCTGCACGACCTCCGCGGACTCAAGGCGCTCTTTCACTTCTTCGCCGAACGCTTCCAATCTGAAGGCTGCGTTCCCTTCGGCTCGGATGGTGATTGCGTTCGCGAACTCTTCGACGAAGTCCGGCACCTTTGCTCCTCAGTCTTTCGCTGTCCAGAATGGTTTCGACACAAAGCTCTCGATCTGATCGATATCGAGTTTGTAGCTCACGTTCGAAACTGCGGCGGGTACATTCTCGCGCCTAACTCGAGGGAAATCCTCCGAGACGCTGAACCATGCCCACTCACGGGCCTGGAACCGCCATTGCTCGTAGCGAGGATCCCCGACGTCGAATCCGAGCGCCAACAGTGCTTGGTTGAACGAAGTCTGCGCCGCGGGCGTTGCAGCCACCCACTCACCCACCTCATGCACCAGATCGAGAATTCCTCGCCCGTCTCCTTGCGCACATCTCTCGAGGCGAACGACGGCGAGGCGGAGATCCTCATCGCGAGGATCCAGTTGGTCCGTATTAGCGATCAGGACGTGGTGATTCGTGCGCCGCAGCGACTTCACTTCCACGCACTGCTCACCTGGCAAGATGAAGTCCTTCGCGCTCCGATACGGGCCTTGCCATGCATTCATCGCAGCATCCGCGCTGACGCCGACTTCTCGCAGCTCGAGAAGCAGGAGCAGTTCCGCAAACAGACCGCGGATTGAGCCCTCAGTGAGGACTCCACCTCGCGAAGCGAACATCGTCTGAAGTTGCTCGAAGTTCGAGAGAAGCAGTTCGATCGCCTCGCGGGAGTCCGTTGCCGACCTGCTCGAACTCAGCAATGAGTCGACCACAGCCTCGAACATTGTCGTCATGCCGACAGATTCCGACCGGAACGTGATGAATCGATCTGGACCATTGGGTGGATCGACGTGGACATCGATGCCTCGGGTTCCATCGACGTTGCGATCGAAACCCAGAGGAACTTTCACTAGGAGGGCCGGCTTGCCATTCGCATTCACGGCGTATGCACTCAGGACGTCGTGGTGCAGTGGGACTGCCTTGAAGTTGATCCCGGCCAGAGCAAGAGCGAACTTCTCCGCGATAGTCATTCCTCGTCGTCCCCCAGATCGTCCTCTTCCTGCCACCCCAGCTCATGCCGCGCATATACGCCGTTGATGACCCATTTGATACCGCGGTCATTGGCGATCTCTTCCATCTCCTCTTCGACAGAGAGCTTCGGTGGCACGACGATGACGGCGACAACGGGAGCGGTGCCGTCTGCGGCGTACGGCTTCTTCCCGGGCAGCGGTGCCTTGGTCTCGTCGGGCTCACCAGTGACGGTGTAGACCATCAGTAGCGGACGATCCATCGCGCCGCGGACTACATGCTCCGCTGCGTGACCAGTGCTCAACTGATCACGCAAGCGCGATTGGACCGCGATTGGGAGCGTCTTGAACAAGTCGCCTCCCGCGGCAACTCGCCTGTTCGTGAAATGAAGTTCGTCGCGCTCGGTGAAGAGATTGTTCCGGACGCTGGCCTTGATCGGAGGAAGCCCCTCGACCTCGATGGCCTTTCCCGCCCCCTGCATAAACGCGACATCCCAGCGTTCATGGCCCTTGATACCCGAGAAGCCGTCGACCAGAGGGCTCAGTCGCCCCGGCGCCGCACCGAAAGTCGGGTCGGACGGGTGGGCTTTGAAGCGGGTGAGGAAGTCGACCACGATTTCGCTATCGACGTCACGCCAAATGAGCGGTTCGGTGCCTGTGGTGAGGGTGCTCTCTTCGAGGCTCGCATGGAGACGGATCAATGCGTCGAGGTTGTCGGCGAGATCGGCCTGAGCGCTGGGGAGATTGTGCGACTCCCACTTCTTGCTGTTGAGTGAGATCGAGCCCTCGAATGGCTTGGCATGCTGCATCTTGCGAGCGCTCGCGATCAGGAACCCTTCCGGGTGTCGGCGCATCTTCAACCCGAACTGCTCCGGCGTCAGTTCCTTGGCCTCCATCTCAGCAAGCGAGTCGCGGAGTTCTTGTGAAAGGTCCGCAGTCCATCGGAACAGCTCAGCGGTGGCTGGATCGATCCACAGGCGCACGAGATCGTCATAGCCGGGCCGGTATCCGAACCAGCGGCCCATCTGTAGCAGAGTGTCCGCTGCGGCCGCCCTACGGGCGTAGTAACTGACCTGCAAACCGTCCAAGGTCAGCCCTCTCGCGAGTACGTCTCCGCCGACGTAGACGGTCGGAATGAGCGCATCCGCTTCCTTCACGCGGCGCGGAGTCTGGCTCAGCCACCGATCGCGCTCCGCCTTGGTGTCGCCGTTTATTAGCTGGACGCGGAGTTCGTCGGCTACCCCGATCAACTCAGTCCGAACACTCATCCACGTGACGTCCGCGTTCGGATAGAAGTCTGCGTACGCATCGTGCAGTATCTGCGCTCGCGGGCTGATCCGGCTGGATTCGGCCGTACCGAACTCGCTGAGGATGGTGGCCGACAACTCCTGAACCCACGACTGCGCGAGGTTGAAAACCTGTGCCTGCACAACCTTGAACCTGCTCACATTGACGAGCATCGAGGCAGGCTTCTCTTCGGCGTCACGCACACGCCGTATCGCCGTCCCGATGTAGAAGGCGGCGATCGCCCTCCGGATCGAGTACGGCAACTCGGAGATGCGCGCCCCAACTTTATGGGAGTAGGGCAGGACAGCGAGGGTGTCGTCGACGTCCTCGACGAGTGCGGGGCTCTCTTCGCTTCCGAAATAGGAACTGACGCCCTGATAGTTCGAAGGGCTCTCGAGCACCTGGATGAAGTCTCGAGGGAATAGGTCCTCCTCGATCTCATCGTTGATGAAGATATTTGCGAACGGGGTCGCGGTGATTCCTACGTAACTGTTTCGGGCAGATTGGGCGAGCAGCTTCCTGATTGCCGCGTTTACAGCAGTGACGTTGGACTCGTCGTTCGTATTGATCGACGCCCAATCGGCTTCATCATCGATCAGGAGCAACGGCGGCTGGTTTCCACCCTTGGGTATGGTCACGCTGAGGTACTGCGCGAGATTGTTCAGCACCGACTTGTTCTTCTTGACTACGAAGAGCGTCGGAGTCCCGGCACCGAGTGCAACCTGACCTGCACGCTTGCTCCGTGCGCTGAAGTCCGACTGAGTGGTCGTCAGGACGTTGATCGACAGGGGCAGCTTCTTGTCGATCTTGCCGATCCCGACGTGTGCGACATCATTGCTTGAGATGTTGTCAGCCAGGTACGACGAATCGATTCCCGTGAGATCGGAGTCCAGCCTGCGCTGAGTCTGCCGACGCAAGTCCTCCGTGTGCCCGCCGATGACCACGAGAACCTTGTAGCCGTAGTCGATCGCCTTCGCCAACAGACTGATGTACGTCGCGGTCTTTCCTGACTGGACCTCGCCGATTGCGATCCCTCGCCGTTGCCACTCTCCAGGCTTGGTCGGATCGCCGGTGAGGTCCAAGATGCGGTCGGTCTGCCGGTCGAGAGCGTCAATCACGTTCCCGGACCAGCCTCGTTGCAGGAGGAGTTCGTTGTACGCGTGCGAGCGTGCCAGATTCGCCTCCCGCTTGCGCTCGGCGAGCCACGGAGTGAAGTTGCTCTTGTCGACCACCCCGTATCCGTCTGCCATTACGACGTCATACTGTTCCATGAGGACATCGATGACCGCATCCACCTCACCGGCGGCCAACTCGAGGGACATCAGCGGAGTGAATACCTCGGCGAGTTCCCGCAGTCTGCTCAGTTCGATCGTATGACCGGGGTCATGTCGGATCTGAACCGCAAGGGTCTCGCGGAGCCTCGCGGCATCAGGGCTGAGCGTCATCTGATTCCTCCCACACCTCTTCGATGAGGCTTCGTAAGTTGGGTACAGCGTTGAACGGTTCGATCTTGGCGAGGGCCGCCGACATTGCGTCGCGGTCCGTCGCCGCGGCCCCGTTGTTCCGGAGCGATCGTAGACGTAGCCGGACCTGGTCGTCACCGAGTTGCGGCACCAGGCGCTGCTGGTTCTCCGCCATGCGAGCGTAGATGTCAGAGGCGGGGATGCCGCCGGCGAGATCGGCGAGAAGACTCTCGAGGCCACCGACGCGATCGACGGGAAGACTGTTGCGTATCGCCTGTACTGAAGGGTGATCGGCATTGACCTCGTAGCGGAACCCGCCGCGATCTTCAACGAGCGTCCAAAGGAAAGCGAACTCGCTAGTGGATGCACGTCTTCCGCGAAATGAATGCATACGCGTGCTCTTTGCCTTGACTTGATCGATGATCTGCCGGAGCCTGCTGCGGAAAGCTTGCGGCGGTTCGATCCGGGACTTCTTGATGTCGAGCTGCCAGTGGTGATCGAGTTCCGGAGGCACGTCGACCCGAACGCGAGTCTGCTTGCTCAGCTCGTCCTGCTTCGACAATCCGAACCAACCGCCCGCGCTGATCAGGCGACGATTCCGATACACGTAGAAGCCTTGGTGCTCTCGCATGCGAGTGCCCAAGTCCTCCCGCTTCCGCTCCTTCGCGCTGAGGTAACTCGAGTGAGGGAGGGTGAACGCTTCGACGGCGACGGCGTGTCCGTCGATGGAGACTCGCTCGATCGGCGCGACTTGTGTTCGGGGATTGCCTTCGAGGAAGGGGTCGATTGGCGCGACGACGATGCCGTTGACAGTGAGGCGGAGAGCACCGCGACCCTCGAGGAACCGTTGAAACACGAGGCCAAGGTGCGCCCGCAATTCGCTGAGCCGGTTGCTCATCCAGCTCGCGACGTCGTGCGCGCCGGCTAGGAAGTAGTCGAGCGATTCCCAGATGACTAGCGTGCCATGCTCGGCCTCGTCGATGAGTTCGCTGTGGGGGAGACCTACGATGTCGTCGGGGTCGAGAACGCGAATCGCCCAGTTGCCCGTCTCCAGGACAAAATCGACGTCCCACTGCAACCCTGTTGAGATTCCGTCACGCTTGGTGACGACCGTCAGCCGCCGCCCCTGAGAGAGCGATGCCGTCTTCAGCCCGAGGCCGAATCGTCCGAGATCGTGGGCCATCCGCTCGACGTTTCTCGTTCCGGCCAGCTTGAGGGCGTCGCGCGCTTCGTCAGGAAACATGCCGGTTCCGTTGTCGCATATGCAGATGTAATGACCGTCAACGGCATCCGCGATGATGTCGATCTGAGTAGCATTCGCGGCAATGCTGTTGTCGACTATGTCGGCGGTCGCCGCCTCGAATGAATAGCCGACAGAACGCATCGACTCCAAGAGCTCAACGCCTGGAATCAGCGTTTCCTCGCGCATTCTTCACCGCCTTCGTCGTGACCTTGCAAACTAGCCATACCCTAGCGTCACCGTGCGACACTCGGCCGCGTTCCGTTTCATAGACCCCGCTAGCATCCCAACCATGCCCCGCATGATCCCGCAGCGCCCTCGCCCCGGCGCCAACGTCTCCGAGAAGCGCATCTTCGACGCGTTCGCCGGCGCGACCGGTGCGGACGACTGGATCGTCCTGCACAGCCTCGAGATCCACCGGCACGCGTCGCAGTTCCAAGGCGAGGCCGATTTCATCGTGCTCGTGCCCGGCCGCGGAATCGTCGTGATCGAGGCGAAGAGTCCCGAATACGTGGAGTACAAGGACGGCCAGTGGCGCCTCGACCGTGTGCCGAACCCCGGCAAGAGCCCGTTCGAGCAGCTCGACGGCAGCATCCGCAGCCTTCGCGGCTACCTCAAGCACCGCGACATCCTGAACGGGTCCGAACCGATCGCGCGTCTTGTCTGGTTCACCTCGCTCGACCGCTTCCAGTTCAAGAACGCGACACCCGGCGACATGCAGTTCTTCGAGTGGGAGCTCGCGTGGCATGGCGATCTGCAGCATCCGATCAAGGCGATCGAACAGGTGCTCGACGCGCACGACGCCTGGTACTCGGCCGTCGACGGGGTCGAGCACGCCCCAGAGCTCACGACGGCCGAGCACGTGGAAGAGATCGCGGGTGCGCTCGTGGGCGATTTCGCCGGCGGCCGTTCGCTCGCCGATCGCAAACTCGAACGCCTCGACGACGAGAACCGATTGTTGAAAGAGCAGCGTGTCGTGCTCGAGATGATCGAGCGCAACGATCACGTCTACTTCGACGGACCCGCCGGCACCGGGAAGAGCTACCTGCTCGCCCAGCTCGCGAAGCGCTGGAAGTCCGAGGCTCGCACGCTCGTCACCTGCTGGAACGTGCTCATGGCCGACGAACTGCGCGACATGCTGCGCGCGGGCCGCGACATCGACGTCGACGATCTGAACACGATCATGCTCCGCATCGCCGGCATCCAGAAGAACCCCGCGGATGCCGAACGCGACTGGTACACCACGGAACTCCCGCAGCTCGCGCTCGCCGCCCTGCAGAAGGATCCGACGCTCGGTGCATACGAGGCGATCTGCGTCGACGAGTTCCAAGACATCGCGGGCTTCCCGGCCGTTCTCGACCTGCTCTTCGCGCTCGCCGGAACAAGAGCGGCGGCCGGCACCCGCCTTGCCTTCGCCGGGGACGCACGGCAGCAGATCCTGCGGCCGGCAGACGCGCACGTCGACCCGTACGCCGTCGCCCGCGAGCGGGTTCCCGACCTCGTCCACATCGCGCTGCGACGCGGGCTGCGCCAGGTGAGCGCGCTCGCCGAATCCGCTGAGGCCCTGCTCTCACGCAGGTTCGGCTACCGCGGTCACCGCGCCACCTCGACGATCAGCGCGCCGCTCGCCGTGAAGCCGGTCGCGGATGCTGCTGAGGCATCCGGAGCGCTGGCCGCCGCGCTTAGGGGACTGCTCGAGCACCATCAGGCGCACGACATCGTCATCCTCAGCCCATTCGGAGCCCGCCGCTCGCTCGCGGGCAAGGTTCTCGCCGCGGAGCACTTCACCAAGGAGGAGCGCTGGCTGCGCGACCGCCTCAAGGTCGATGCGCCCGTCGACATGGGGCGGGTGGACGCTGCGACCACCGACGTGGTCGTCGACGTTCCCACCCCCACGACTCCGAAGGCCCCGCCGGGACGAGTGCGCTGGGGGTCGATCTTCAAGTACAAGGGTCTGGATGCCGAAGCCGTCATTCTCACCGACATCGGCGACGAGGCCCTCGCGTTCGTCGGAAGCGAGGGCCTCGCCTGGTTCGACCTGCTCTACGTCGGGCTCACTCGTGCACGCTATCGGTGCGTGGTGATAGCGAACTGACGGTGGCCTCGGCTCTGACCCACTCGTTCCCGTCACTCGAGTCCGCCCGTGTGGTTGGTTTCGAGTCCGCGTTCACGCGTCGTGGCCAGTAATCTCATCAGAAGAGGCGCCGTTGGGGTGCGCCAGTTGCTGGAGGAGCACGAATGGGCAACGAAGTCGAGTTGGTCAGCGACGGCGATGGCCTTGCCGTTCTCGGTAACGAGTCGGATGTCGAGCGCTTCTTTCTTGCGAGCGGGTTGGATCGCCTTCCGGCTCGAGAGCTCGACGTTCAGCGGCTCCGATCGCTCACCACGACCGCCGGCGCCGCTGTCGGTGTCGCGGGTGACGTTGCGGCCAACTCCGGACGGTGGGTGAAGCTCACGGCCGACTCGGCCAAGGCGATGCATGACTTCGGTCTGATGGCGGTGAAGGATGGCCCTGTCGGAGTCAAGCACGCGATGATCGGGCAACCGGGAGACATCGGACGGTGGCTGCAGATCGACACTTTGTCAACGGCGATGCTCAGCGGGCCGTTCGCACTTTCAGCACTGTCGACGATGATGCAGCAACGGGCGATGCAGGAGCAGATGGATGCCATCGTCGAGTATCTGCAGGAGGTGAGTGAGAAGCTCGATGATGTTCTGCGCGCGCAGAAGGACGCCGTGCTTGCCGACATGATCGGTGTCGATCTCGTCATCGAGGAAGCTCTCACGATCCGCGACCAGGTTGGGCGCGTGTCCGATACCACGTGGTCGAAGGTGCAGGCGACGGGCATGACCCTCGCGCGCACGCAGGCCTACGCTCTGCGTCAGCTCGATGCGATTGCGGAAAAGCTTGAGAAGAAGGCCGACCTCGGCGAGATCGCCAAAGCAACGAAGGAAGCGGAGCCACGCGTTCGCGAATGGTTGGCGGTCATCGCCCGAACCTTCCAGTTGCAGGACGGTATCTCGGTGCTCGAACTCGATCGCGTGCTGGACGCGTCCCCAGACGATCTCGAGAGTCACCGGCTTGGACTGCGGACCGCGCGCAACAACAGAGTCGAACTCATCGCCCGGAGCAGTGCGCGGCTCCTGATGCAGATGGACGCGACTGTCCAGCGTGCAAACGCCAAGGTTCTGCTCAATCCCTTCGACGCCCCGGCCGCAGTGAAGTCGAGCAACAACGTGGCCTCAGGCGTCCTCGACTTCCGTAGTCGCCTCGGAATCGAGTCGGGGCATGAGGCGAAAGATGCGAAGCGCTGGAGGCAAGCTGCGGCAGAGGCCGGCGAGAAGGTGTTCGTGTCGGCGTCCGATGGGGCGACCGCCGCCGCGCGGTTCAGCACGTCGACCTTCGACCGGGCCACGGAAGCATTCCGATCAGTAGACCTAGACGGCGATGGAGTCCCTGATAAGCCTCGTGCGGCAGCAGCGGCTCAGGAGGCGGGTGCTGCGCTCAAGGGCGCCGCGGACGGGGTCGCCGGTGCATTCGGTACGTTCTTCAAGCGCAAGCAATCCGATCACCTGTCGGAGCGTGAAGCGTCTGACGACGACTGATCAATACGCTGCTCAGTCGCTCTAGCGATTGCGGCGGTTGCCGTCACTATCCTGCTTCAGGACGGTATCAACAACTAGTGCGGCGGAGACGACGAGCGTCAGGAGAGGGTCCTCCAGCGTTCGGTGCATCTCAAGTACATAGTTGTCCGC
Organism: Microbacterium tenebrionis; assembly: GCF_903645325.1. GTDB lineage: Bacteria > Actinomycetota > Actinomycetes > Actinomycetales > Microbacteriaceae > Microbacterium > Microbacterium tenebrionis. Next base: position 85,845 of record NZ_CAHJXQ010000005.1, on the reverse strand, counting down.
CTTGGTGAAATTCTCCTTGCCGATGCCCGCCCAGGTCTTGGTGATACGTGCGATCTCGGACCCGCTCGTATCAAGAATGCTGAAGTCCCAAGCTCGCCAGTCCTCCGCGTCGATGGTGCCGAGTGGGGTGCCGTCAGCCTCCATCCGGAACCGCACGTTGAACCGGCCTCCGAGCACAGATGCCATGACACCAAGGCTCTCCTGGACGATGTGCCCGACGAGCGTGCCGTCGTCGCGCGTGACGGTCACCTTCGACTTGAGGACGACCGCTGGCCGGGTGAGCGTCACGACCGGCCGGCCATCCGCGTCGACGATCTGCAGGCGCTTGGTTGCGTTGTCGCGGCCAACTGCGATCCATGACATGCTCGCGCCGAACTCTCGGACACCGCCGACTCTTCGCCCGTGCTGATCGAATACCGTGTACTCGGCCTTCTTCTCGAAGAGCTTTGCCTTTTGGTTTACGACCAACACGCGCTCGGTGAACAATGTGCCGCCGCCTACGCGTGTTGGATCAGTTAAGCCGAGCTTGCGGAGCTGCCGTTGCACCTTCTTGTTGCCCGGAGCGGCCGGGGTGGGCTCCGCTCCCGGCACCGTCGAGGCCGTCGTCTGCGCGGTAGCCATTGACGGGGGAGAGGCGACAGGTGCGTCGATCACCTGTTGGCCGCAGTGCTCCCACATGCTGGGTCCACTGCAGTGCGTCCCAGTATCGATGTTCATATCGACCGTACGGATCGGGAAACCAACCCGCTGGTGACTCCTGACTCATGACCTGAGGCTAGCGGAAGCCGTCCTTCACGAACGTGAGCGGGTGAGGTGCGGCACGCACCTCACCCGCTTCGACGAGGCCCCAGCTACTCGTCGAAATGGACGGCCTCCCCATGGCCGTCCGCCGGTTCGCGCGGCCTACGGCTGCACGAACACCTCGTCGGCGAACATCCCCGGGCGCACCCGGATCAGTGCCGTCTCACCGTCGGGCACGAGGAAGGCCTGCGAGCCCGTTGCCGAAGCGCCGTTGTACAGCTCGTCGGTCATGAAGTTGTCCGCGAGGACGACCATGGCGTCGTAGCTGTTGATCACGTTGCCGGCGCTGGTGACGACATCCACGCCGACCTCGGGTGCAAGCCCGGAGTCCGTGCCGGTGTACGTGACCGTGTAGTTCACGATCTCGTAGTGCGAACCGGCCGGCGCCGCCTCGTTGAACTGGTTGCCCTCGGCGACCGCAGCCGCGCCATCCGCCGTGTGGCTATTGATCACGACGGTCCAGTCGGACGAGCTGATCGTCGAACCGAGCGGGTACGGGTTCTCGCGCGTGCCCTCGGCTGCGGCATCCGGTCCTTCCTCGGTGGCGGGTTCGGCGTCCTCGCCGGACTCGTCCGTCGGCTCGCTCACGACTGTGTCGCCGCTGCCGAACTCGTCCTCGAACGCCTCCTGGGCAACGCCGGCCATCACCGCGAAGAACACGACGAAGCCGACGATCGTCCCCACGACCGACGCGACGAGGCCGACGATGCCCATCCACTTGCCGCTCCCCTTGAGGAACAGCGAGACGATGCTGAGCACGAAGGCGATCGGCAACAGGATCCAGCCGACGATGAGCGCGCCCGGTATGCACGCGAAGATGAATCCGACGGCGGCGGTGATGAGCGCTACGAGCGCCAGGACGTTGCGCTTCGCGGGCGTCGCTGATTGGTCGACCGGCGGCATGGGCGGAGGCATCTGCTGCGGAGCAGGAGCTGCGGGCGGGTTGGGTACGGACATGTGATTTTCCCCTTGGGAGTGTGCGTGGAGCACCGGCCTGCCCCACGACGGATGCCGTAGGGCGCCGACCGCACGCACGACGAATATCGCCCTTCTCTGGGCGCGATTCGGAGCTCCGGGTGGGGCTCCGTGGTCCGTGCGGACCGGCTGAATCAGACCATAGAGAAGGGCTCGGACATTGGTCGTAGAGGGCCTGGCTAAAGGTCGAGACGGAATGGCGGGAGTGTCGCTTCCGCCCGCTACAGTGGCGAGCATGACGCCGATTCCCGCCCCCGCACCGGGCTTTGCGACCATCGACTTTGAGACAACGGGGTTCTATGCCGAGGGCACCGATCGCGCGATCGAGGTGTCTGTCGTCCATTCGGATCCGGATGGGACGATCACCGGACAGTGGGAGACGCTCGTCAACCCTGGGCGAGACCTCGGCCGCCAGGACATCCACGGGATCACCGCGCGTGAGATTCTGAGCGCTCCTCAGTTCGCGGGCATTGCCGGTGACCTCATAGATCTGCTGACCGGACGCGTGATCGTCGCCCATAACGCGTCGTTCGACCTTCGGTTCCTCGACGCAGAACTCGGCCGCGCCGGCTACTGGGGCAGCGCTCCGTGGGTCAGCGTGTGCACGATGCGCCTGGCTCGCACCTATCTCGGGAGCGGCACTACGCTCGCAGACTGCTGTGCTGCATTCGATATCGAGCTGGGCGGAGCGCACCGTGCGGCCGTCGACGCTCGTGCGACCGCGGAGCTGTTCGCCGCCTATATCGGGAGCACGGGCCAGGCATCGTGGCAACAACTTCTCGGGAGCGTGGAGATGCTCGCCCCACACGCAGGCGAGCGCCATGATTGGCTCCCGCGTGCGGACGTGGCTGCCTATACTCCCAGCTTCCTCGAGCGGATCATCGACCGCGTCCCCGACGTCAGCGACACTCATGAGCAGGCGGAGTATCTCGCCCTCGTCGAGCGCTGCCTTCTCGACCGGTACTTGTCAGAACACGAGAAGGACGCGCTTGTCGGGCTCGCCGAACGCGCGGGGCTCGGCCGCGCGACCGTTGAGCGACTGCACCGCGATTACCTGTCGGCACTCGTCACGGTCGCATGGGCCGATGGGGTCCCCACCGAGGAGGAGCGCGCGGACCTCTACGCGGTCGCGCACCTCCTCGAGGTTCCAGTGTCGGTCGTCGATGATGCCCTGGCTCGACCGGTTGAGGTCACTGCACCGACGATGGGCTCTTTCGCGCTCAGCGCCGGCGATGTGGTCGTGCTCACCGGGGAGATGCTTCGCCCTCGCTCCGAGTGGGAAGAGCGGCTCCGCGAGCACGGCATCGTGCCTAAGCCGGCGGTGACCAAGGCCGCTCGATTGGTCATCGCCGCCGACCCGGATTCGCTGTCAGGAAAGGCGAGGAAGGCGCGCGACTATGGCATCCCGATCGTGGGCGAGACGTGGCTTGCCGATCGGTACGCCTGAGCAACCAGTCTCCCAACTTGGGGAGAGCTCAGTTCATTCCACTCTCACAGCTCCACGATTGTCAGTACGCCCGCCCTCAAGGAGCCGTGTATCCACCATCCACGAGGTGGTAGCTGCCGGTGATGAAGCTTGCGGCATCGCTCGCCAGGAAGACGATCAGGTTCGCGACCTCGTCGGCCTGCCCGAGCCGGCCGATCGGATGCTTCGACACGAGGAACTCTCTCGCCTCAGCATCCATCTGCGCCAGCAGAGGCGTGTCGATGAAGCCGGGACCGACCGAGTTCACGCGCACGCCCTGCGCCGAGTACTCCAGCGCGGCGGTCTTGGTCATTCCGACGACGCCGTGCTTCGCCGCGACGTACGCGGGAGAGGTGGCGAAGCCGACGCTGCCCAGGATCGACGCGACGTTGACGACCGAGCCGCCGCCGTTGTCGAGGATCGAGGGGATCTGCGCCTTCATATTGCGGAACACCGCGTTCAGGTTGATCGCGATGACCTTGTCCCAGTCATCTTCCGCATACTCGGCGGTCGGCGCAGCCGCACCACCGATGCCGGCATTGTTCACGCCGATGCGCAGAGGGGCAAGACTGTTCGCCTGCTCGACGGATGAGGCGATCCACTCGGCGTCGGTCGCGTCGCCTGCGGACGCTTCAGCGACGCCACCTGCGGCGCGAATCTCGTCGACCACCGACTGGGCCGCCTCGGCGTTCAGGTCATTCACGACCACGGACGCACCGTTCTGCGCCAGCAGCAGCGCGGTGGACTTGCCGATGCCACTGCCTGCTCCTGTGACGATCGCCGAGCGGTCTAAAACGTCGTATTGAGCCATGACGACTCCCTCCAGGGCGAGCACGGCACCGGGAGAGCTTCTCGGTCGGTCCGCCCTCCTCGACCATACGTCGCGTGCGCATTCGTCGCCGCGGCCTTGACATTGACCGGTGCGCACCGCTCGGCCGGTGGCCGTCGCCGTGACGCCCGCCTCTTCTATGCCTCCCCCGGAACCTCTGCCCCGACGAACTCACCTTCCCGAGCCCCGCGGCGGTTCGGAGCTTCCACCTCGGCGGCATCCAAGAACGCGCGCGCCACCACGTCACCCGAGGCATCCGTCGCCCAGATCAGGAACCGTCCGGCGTCGGTGCGGGCAGGAACGGCGAGCGACACCGCATCTGACAGCCGGAACGGCTGAACCTCGACAGACCCGGCCGACACGACACCGAGTTCCGGAACCACGCCCGTCGGCGACCCAGCAGTGACCCACGCGCCGTGCACAGTTACCGACAGTGCAGATCGTCCGTGATGCGAGATCTGCACGCCGAGATCGAATCCGGCCACCGGCGTCGCGACATCCGCGCCGGCCCGAGCCGGCACCATGTCCAGCACGAGCACCGTGTCGGCGTTCACGTCGGAGGGGATGAGTCCGCCCCAGTCCTTCGTCCGACGGTCCTCGGTCAGAAGACCTGCGCACTCGTGCTCGACATCCGAGAACTCCGTGTACACGTACCCGGCGTAGCGGTCGTGGCGGCGCAGCTCCTGCGTCTCCCACCGCAGGTGCCAGGCGCGCTCGAGGCTGGTGAAACCCTCGCCGTACTCGCTGTTGAGGATCGGCACACCGGTGCGCGGGAACGATGCCGAACCGTAGAACGACTTGTCGACCGTGAAATCCGGGCCGAGCCGCACCGGGAATGTCTCGCGCTCGCCGGAGGCGAGGTCGGCGACGGCCTGCTTCCACGTCGCCAGATCCGGCTCGTAGTAGTGCCAGTCGACGAGGTCGCTCTTCACGTGCGACCAGCCGGAGTTCTCCACGATCGGCCGCGTGTCATCGAGTGCGCGCAGCACGTCGTAGGCGCGCTCGGCCGCCTCGGCGCGAGCAGCGCTGCCGGGGATGTCCCAGTCCAGACCCCACTCCTCGTTGTACAGGCCCCAGATGATGATGCTCGGGTGGTTGCCGTCGCGTTCGACCATCGAAGGCAGCTGCGCTTCGAAAGCCTCGGCTGCAGCCGCCGAGAAGCGGCTCGGGCACGCAGGCTCCGCCCACACGAGCATGCCGGTGACATCGGCCTCGTGCAGCCAGATCGGGTCCTCGAACTTCAGGTGCTTGCGGACGAGGTTGTAACCGAGCTCACCCGCCAGCGCGATGTCGCGCCGCAGCGCCTCCACCGTGGGCGCGGTGAGACCAGTGTCGGGCCAGTAGCCCTGGTCGAGCACGCCGCGCACGTACAGCCGCGACCCGTTCAGCCGGAGCTCCTCGCCGCGCGTCTCGATGCGCCGCAGCCCCGTCGTCGCGACGACACGGTCAGCGAACTCGTCATCGCCGACCGAGATCTCGACGCGGTACAGGTGCGGGTCCTCCGGCGACCACAGTCGCGGCGCGGGCAGGTCGATCCGGCCCGACGCGTGGCCCGCGGCATCCGTCGTCAGCTCGGTCTCGATGCCCTCGACCCGTGCGCGCACCACGGCACCGTCGACTTCGTCACCCTGCAGAGCTATCGAGACGTCGATGCCGGTCAGGCTGTCGCCGCGCAGCGCCACCTCGCGGGCATAAGTGCGTCCGCGTGCCTCCAGCCAGACCGACTGCCAGATACCCGAGGTCGGTGTGAACGAGACGCCGTCGTAGTCGTCGCGCGGGATCGACCGCTGCTTGCCATGCGCGATCGCACGCTTGTCGGCCGGGGCCTCGACCTCGACCTCGATCTCTGACGCGACGCCGGGAACCAGGAAGTCGGTGACGTCGAACTCGAACGACTCGTATCCGCCGACATGCTCGCCGACGACCGACCCATCGATGCGGACGACCGCGCGGTGATGCACGGCTCCGAAGCTCAGCACGACCCGACGGCCCTCCCACTCGACCGGGGCGACGACCTGTCGACGATACGTGCCGCGTTCGAGCCACGTGCGCCGGATGCCGGACGCCTCGCTCTCCCACGCGAACGGCACCGTGATATCGGCCTGGATGCCATCGGCCTCGAAGTCCCAACGCCCGTTGAGGGTCAGCCAGCGCTCGGAGCGGTCACGATCGGGCCGGGGGTACTCGGGACGCGGGACGCCTCCGGTCTCGGAGGAGACGAGAGCCTGGTCGGTGATGGAGAGTGACACATTCAGCCTTTCACGCTGCCGGCGAGGATGCCGTTGATGAAGTGACGCTGGAGCACGATGAAGAGCACCAGCAGGGGGATGAGGGCGATGGAGCTCGCTGCGAGGAGCTCGCCGGTGACCGTCGCGTAATCCGCGCCGATCCGGTTGCCCGTGATGTTCTGCGCGAGCGTCGACAGGACGACTTGAAGGGTCGACATCCTCTCGGAGCTGGCGACGATCACCGGCCACACGAAGTCGTTGTAGATGTTCATGATCGTGAGCACGGCGAGGCCGGCCAGACCCGGGCGGATCACGGGCACGATCACGCGCCAGAAGATGCCGAACTCACTGCAGCCGTCGACGCGCGCAGCATCCAGCAGCTCGTCCGGGACGGCGCTGATCACCTGGCGCATCCAGAAGATCGCGAACGCGTCGATCGCCCCGGGGAGGATCAGTGCCTGGTAGGTGTTCACCCAGCCCAGCGCCTTCATCTCGAGCAGCAGGGGGATGATCAGCACGATCGTCGGCAGCATGAGCGTGATGAGGACGGTGCCGAAGATCAGGTTCTTGCCGATGAAGCTGTACTTCGCGAACGCGAATGCCGCCAGCGGCGCGAAGAACAGCGTGATGCCGCCCTTCACCACGAGCACGATTCCGGTGTTGAGGAAGCCCTGGGCGACCGGGACGTCCTGGAACATCGCGGTGAAGTTGTCGAGCGTGAAGGTGGTCGGGTCGAACCCCAGCGGGTCGCGGATGATGTCGTTCGGCTGCTTGAACGACGAGACGATCGCCCACGCGACGGGTGCGAGGAACGCGATCAGCAGCAGCATGAGGAAGACGTGCGAGCCGATTCGCAGACTCGGGCGGCGCTCGTCTCGGGCGCGAGGGGCGGATGCCGCGGCATCCGTCTCGGGGCGGGTCAAGGTATCGGTCATGATCAGTCCTTGGCTCTCAGCATTCGGACGAAGAACAGCGAGAGCACCATCACGAGGATGACGAGCAGGAAGGAGTTCGCCGCTCCGGTACCGAGATCGCCGCGCGTGATGTGGTTGTAGAGGTAGTAACCCGCCGTGGTCGTGGAGTTGTACGGCCCGCCCTGGGTGACGACGAACGGCTCGGCGAACATCTGGAAGACGGCGAGAGTCTGCAGCACGACGGCGAACATGATGGTGCGGCGCAGCAGCGGCACGGTGATGCTCCACAGCTGCCGGAGCTTCGACGCGCCATCGAGCTCCGCGGCTTCATACATGGAGCCGTCGATCGACTGCAGACCCGACAGCAGGATGATGATGATGAAGCCGGTCGTCTTCCAGAGGAACAGCAGCGCGAGCGTGGGTTTCGCCCAAGCGCTGGTCGTGAGCCAGCCGATGTCCGGGATGCCGAACACACCGAGGAACGCGTTGATCGCTCCGTACTGCTGGTCGAACAGCACCACCCAGATCTGGGCGACGGCGACGAGCGGGGTGACGAACGGCACGATGAACGCGACGCGGTACAGCCCGCGCAGCTTGAGCTTCGCCGAGTTGAGCAGGACGGCGACGATCACCGCCAGAACGATCTGGATCGGGACGATCAGCAGCCACAGGACTGCCGAGTTGCCCAGCGAGCTCCAGAACGCCTCACTGGTGAGGAGGTACGTGTAGTTGCCCCAGCCCACCCACTCCGCGGCACCCGATCCGCGCCAGTTCGTGAAGCTCAGCCGCGCGGTGAAGATCAGCGGATAAACGCTGAACGCGACGAAGATCACGAGAAACGGAAGCACGAAGAGATATGGCGCTGAGCGTCGTCGGAACTTCGCCATTCCGTTCCGCCGCGTACGCGACGAGGTCGCGTCACGGCCGGATCGCGGTGGTGCCGCGGAGGGGAGGGTGGAGGTCGTCATCGTCGAAGGTCCGTCACTGCCTGTCGATGAGGTTGGTCTGGATCGCGTCGGTCGAACTGCTGATGACCTCGGCTGGAGTCAGATCGCCATCGAGCATCTTCTGGATGTCGTTGCCGAGGTAGTCGACCGCGCCGTTCCACCAGGGCGGGATCGACGTGCCGCTCGGGATCTCGGCACCGGCCGTCGTCGCGGCCTCCCAGAGGTCCTGTCCGCCGAGGGCTTCGAGGGGCTGGAAGAGGGGCTTGGTCGGATCGGCGGCGGGGAGGTAGGCGGGGATCGACGTGTTCAGTCCGGTCGGGTAGATCTCGTTCTCGCCCCAGACCGCGCTGTAGCCGGCCTCGTCGTACATGAGGAACTCGTAGAACAGCCAGGCGAGCTCGGAGTTTTCACCCTCCTTCGGCAGGACGAACGACGAGCCGCCCATCGCGCCGCTGCGCGCTCCGCCGTCCTCCCACGCAGGGAGCTCCATCGCACGCCAGTCTCCGCTGGTCTCGGGAAGCAGCTGCTGCGGCGCGAAGTCGAACCAGATCGCCCACGGGTAGAAGACCTGGTTGCCGTTCTCGAGCTCGGCGATGTCCGTGGGACTCAGGTACTCGGCGCGTGTACCGAGGCCATCGGACTGCACCGTGTCGAGGAACGTCAGGATCTGCTCGTACTCCGGGCTGTCCAGGCGCAGCTCGCCGTCGGCATCCGCGATCGAGGTGCCCAGCTGGCTGGCGTACATCTCCAGCTGCAGTTGGCCGAGGAACGGGCTCTGCTCGAGATGGATCGGGTGCGACTCCGGCTTCGCCTCCTGGTACGCGCGGGCCGCATCGAGCAGGTCGTCGTAGGTCTCGATCGTCGTGGCATCCACGCCCGCAGCCTCGAGCGCTGCGGCGTTGTAGAACAGCAGACCGGGGTTGAGGTCGTACGGAACGCCGTAGATGCCGTCACCGACGGTCGTTGCATCGATCTTTTGCGGCGCGATGTCGTCGGCGTACGGAGTGAGCACATCGGTGAGATCCCAGAGGTGGTCGGCGAATCCACCGACGAGCGCGTCGTCGAGGAAGACGCCGTCCGGCACGTCCGTGCCGGTGATCAGCGTGTTCTGTAGCTTGGCGTTGATGTCGACGGCCTCGTGGTTGACCTTGATGCCGGGGTACTTCTTGTTGAAGTCATCGATCACTGCGTCGAACACCTCGTACAGATCGCCGGAGCGATCCCAGATGATGATCTCGCCTTCCGGCTGCTCAGTCGAGGGTGCCTGCAGGCGGTCCGACGTTGCTTCGTCGTCGGCGCCGGCTGTGATGTCGGGGCCGCATGCGGTCAGAGCCAATGCGGCGACGGCGGTGACGCCGACTGCGGTCAAGCGCAGGGTCGGCCGCTTCGGGTTGCTGTTCATGACACTCCTTTGTGTTTGCGGTGCTGGGTGTTGAGAAGGCACGGTCGGGTGTGGTGCAGTTCGTGTTTGCCAACGTATGCAAACTGTAGCCGACGTTTGCATACGTTGCAAACGGTATGATGACGACATGCCAGCCACACTTCGCGACGTCGCCGAGAGGGCGCAGGTGTCGATGCGCACGGTCTCGAACGTGGTGAGCGGCTACACCCACGTCAGCGAACGCATGCGCGCAAAGGTACAGGCGGCGATCGAAGAGCTCGACTACCGCCCCAACCCCGTGGCCCGCACGCTCCGGACCGGTCGCACCGGGATGCTCGCTCTCGTCGTCCCCGAGATCGACGTGCCCTACTTCAGCGAGCTCGCTCGCGACGTCATCGAAGCTGCGGCCGAGGTCGGCTATCGAGTGATGATCGATCAGACCGGCCACGATCATGAGCGCGAGCGGCAGTTGCTCACCGGTGAAGACCGGACGATGCTCTTCGACGGTCTGCTGTTCAGCCCGCTGGTCACGAAGTCCGAGCTCCTCGACATGCACGGAGCCTCACGGATGCCGTTGATCCTGCTCGGCGAACACGACTTCGACGGCCGCTACGACCATGTCGCGATAGACAACGTCGCCGCCGCTCGGGATGCCGTGAACCACCTCATCACCACCGGGCGCACGAGGATCGCCGCGATCGGTTCGCAGCCGCTGGAGGAGTACGCCACTCCGCTGCAGCGCTCCGCCGGCTACGAGGCGGCGCTGACGGATGCCGGGATGGCTGTTCGCCCGGACTACGTCACGACCGCTGCGCACTACAGTCGCACTGACGGTTACGCGGCGGCGCGCGCGCTGCTCGAGCTCGACCCCCGCCCCGACGCGATCTTCTGCTTCTCCGACCTGCTGGCGATCGGCGCGATGCGCGCTGTCTTCGATGCGGGGCTCAGCGTGCCCGAGAACGTGGCAGTGATCGGGATCGATGATGTCGAAGAAGGACGATTCGCGCGCCCATCGCTCAGCACGATCTCGCTGGACACGCCGTTCATCGCGCGCGAGTCGGTACGCCGGATCATCGAGCGGATCGAAGACCCGGAGTCGCCATCGACCGAAATCGTCGCACCGCACAAGCTCGTGGTGCGAGAGAGCACCGGAGGGCGCTGATCGGCCCAAACTAGGCTCAACCCCATGCTCCGCCGCCCCATCGAACTCCGCGTCGACCGCGACAGCGTGGCGATGGGGGATGACGTCGTCTCCCACGCTCGGTCGGTGACCGTGCCCCGCGGCACGTTGCTCAGTGCGGCGCTCGAGCAGTCCTCGCCCGAGATCCGATTCCAGGGCTGGTCGTGGGTCGCCGTCGTCGACCGTGAGGTCGCCGCAGTCTGGTCGGTCGACCACGGCGTCCAGCTTCTCGTCGAAGACCGCAAGCTCACTCGCGGGCCGGTCGACATCCACTTCCGCTACTTCGTGCAGATCAACCCCGTGTGGCTGCACCGCCGATTGGCCGAGGGCGCGCGAGCGAACCGGCAGGAACTCGAAGCCGAGTACGCTCCCATCGCTCGTGAGAAGCACCGCGCCGAGCTCCGACGGCGCGAGCGTGAGATCGACGAGCGGCTGCTGAGCCCTGAATGCATCGAGGCGCTCCGTCACTACGGCGCCGAGATCACCCTGCACGCCGACATCGCCTGCGACTTCATCCACGAGGGAGAGACCTGGGCGGTGCGTCGCGCTGACACCATGTTCCAGGTCTTCCGTGGACCCGGCGGCCCCATCGCGTCCATCCGACCGCACGACCTCGGCGAAGCCTGGCTCGTCGCGATGATCGGTTCAGTCGTACGCGTCGGCACCGGCCAGGCCGCATTCCCTGACGCCGTCCCACTCCCGGGCCTCAAGCTCACTCGCTCCGCCGGACGCTGGGTGGCGCACGGCGCCACCGTCGTCCAGGTCCGCTCCGACCACCAGGCCGACGCCGCCCGCCTCGCCTACGGGCGGTCGCTCACCGAGGTGCGCGCCCTCCTCGAGGCCTGACACCCGTCGGAGGCATGCGGCGCGACCTCACGGCACCGGCGGATAGTCCTCGTTGCGGGCCTGCTCTTCTGCGGCGATCCGATCGCTCTGCTGCTCGTCGAACGAGGGCGCCTGGTCATCCGGGCGCTCCTCGTCCGCTCCGGGCGACTGCTGGCGCTCGTCGTCGTCACTGCTCAGATCGGGATCCACGCCCTCGGGCTCGAGCGGATCGGTGGGGAACGGTGTGGGGTCGGTCATGGCTGCCTCCTCGATCGTGAGCGAGTCGCCAGCATGGCACGGGCACGGTTGATCACGAAGGTGGTTGACAACAGCATCCCCAGCCAGAGGGCGTGCACCACGAACCGAACTGATCCCATGCTCCGCCGCCCCATCGAGCTCCGAGCGCGATGAGGAGATCCACGTCCGAGTAGCAATAGGTCGCGCGATCCCGGCCCGATCTCTCCACAGATTCGAACAAAGCCACGATAATGTCCGAGCTGCTCGCTACGCTGGGGGCATGTCCAAACTCACCGCTCTGCACGAGGCCATCAGAAGCCTCGACGCGGCGTGGGGTGATGCCGAGGAATCAAATGAATTTACGAAGGATCAACTGATCTTCGTCGCCTCTGCGCTCGCGGCAGTACGTCGCCGGTTGGATGCCGTCGAGGTCGATGTCGCCGCAGGGCTGGCGCGCGAATCGCGCCCGGAGCTCGGGGCGGAATCGCTGGCGAAGCAACAGGGGTTCCGCACGCCCGCGAAGATGATCTCCACGACGATGGGCGTCTCGACCGGCGACGCGGCGCGGCTGATCAAGGTGGGCGAGAGCACGGCATCGCGCAGTGATCTGTTGGGGGCGCGGCTGCCGGCGAAGTATCCGCACGTGCGCCGGGCGTTGGATGCGGGTGAGCTCAGCGCCGGGGCGGCTGGGGTCATCATCGCGATGCTCGACCGATGCCGGATCGCAGCCGGTGCCGAGCGTACGGCCGAAGGTGAGCGCGTGCTCGTCGAGTCGGCAGTCGGGCTCGGGCTCGACGAAGTGCGCAGGCTCGTCGTGCGCGCCGAGACGTGGCTCGACCCGGACGGCGTCGAACCACGCGACGAAGAGCGGCGCTCGCAGCGTTCGCTCACGATGTTCGAACGCGACGGGTTCGTGCACCTCAATGCGAAGCTCGACGCCGAGGCGGCTGCGCCGGTCGTCGCGGCGCTGCGCGGCTCGGTCAGCGCCGCATTCGTCGCGCGGAAGGATGCCGTCGACCCCGACGCCCCCGATGCCGATCGGCGCACGGTTCCCATGATCCAGGCCGATGCGCTTGTCGCTTTCTGCGCGCACGTGCTCGGGTGCGAGGCGAAGCGCCTGCCGCTCGCCGGAGCGACAGTGGTCGTGCGGATGAACGTGAAGGATCTCGAGTCCGGGCTCGGCGCGGCCACGATCGACGGCCTCGACCAGCCGATCAGCATAGCCGCAGCCCGGCGCATGGCCGCCGACGGGGGCGTCATCCCGTGCGTGCTCGGAGGAGACGGCGAGATTCTCGAGTGGGGCCGCGAGAAGCGCCTGTTCACCCGGGCACAGCGTCTCGCACTGGTCGAGCGCGACGGCGGGTGCGCCATGTGCGCTCTGCCGCCCGAGATGACGAGGGCGCATCACATCCGATGGTGGCGACGCGACGCGGGGCCGACCGACCTCGCGAACGGCGTGCTGCTGTGCGAGACGTGCCACCACCGTATCCACGACAACGGGTGGGAAGTCCGCGTCGATGGCACGGGGCCGTCATCGAAGGTGTGGTTCATCCCACCGCCCTATGTCGACCCGGAGCAGAAGCCGCGACTCGGCGGTCGAGCGCGGTTCGACATCACGGTGCCGCCGCGCGCGGCGTGACCGTCCGCCAGATCGCGCGCGCCTGCTCGACCGCCGAGCGTGCGCCGACGCTGTTCGCCAGAGGCATCCCCGTCCTGGGCCGCGTCGGGCCGGCCCCGCAGACCACGGCGATGCTGGGCGGAACACGCGAGCAGGCGCGGACGACGGATGCCGCATCCCGGGTCATCGAGGACGCGCTCGCGCCGCACAGGCGAACGATCGCGCTGGATAGGCTGACCGCATGAATCAGCCACGCGTGATCCACACCGGCCAGGCGCTCGTCGACCTCGTGATCGAGGTGCCGGAGCTCCCCGCCCGCGGACAGAACGTGATGGCCGCCTCCGACGCGCAGTACGCCGGGGGAGCGGTGACCGTGCTGCTCGCGGCCGCGCGGCTCGGGGCGTCGTGCGTGCACGCGGGCGCCGTGGGCACGGGCCCGCACGGCGACCTCATCCGGTCGACGCTCGCGGCCGAGGGGATCGCGGCATCCGCGCCTCCGGTGCCGGACGGCGACACCGGAGTGTGCGTCGTGCTCGTCGAGCCGACCGCGGAGCGGACCTTCGTGACGACCCTCGGCGCGGAGCGTGAGATCACGGCGGCGTCGCTGTCGACGGCGTCCGTCGCTCCGGGCGACCTCGTGTGCGTGACCGGCTACTCGCTCGCCGTCGAGCAGACTCGCGACCCGCTACTGGGGTGGCTGCCGATGCTGCCGCCGGAAGCCGTCGTCGTGCTCGACCCCGGCGCGGCGTTCGCAACGCTGCCCGCCGAGGTGCGCGACGCGATGCTCGCGCGCACGGACGTCTGGACGGGCAACGCCGAGGAGACCACCGACCTGCTGGCGGCGGCGTCGATCGCGGTGCCCCCGTCGCCGGGTCGCGAGATCGTCGCGCAAGCCGCTGCGGTGACGCCGCTACTGCGCGAAGGAGCCGTCTCGATCGTGCGGGACGGTGCCGAGGGATGCGCCGTGCACGCGCGCGGCGAGTCGACGTACGTGCCCGGATTCCCCCAGAAGCCGGTCGATACGAACGGCGCCGGAGACACGCACACCGGGGCGCTGCTGGCCGGGATCGCGAGCGGAACCGGGTGGGCGGAGGCGAGTCGCCGGGCGAATGCGGCGGCGGCGCTCAAGGTGACCCGTCGTGGGCCGACGACGGCGCCGACCGCGGACGAGGTCTCGGAGTTCTTGCGGAGCCGCTGAGCCGGCCTCGAACCGGATCGCGACGTTCACCCTTCCCGAACGACACATTGCGATATATCGTTAACGCACTCCAGCGCGGATTCCGGCTGGCGCACATCGCGAACCAGGAGGACATCATGAACAGCTCAGACCACAGCGGCGGCTTCGGATCCGGCTCGCCCTTCGGCGGCTTCGGCTCGGGCGGATCCGGCTTCGGCTCAGGGGGACCCGGCGGATTGGGCGGGTTCGGCGGCGCCGGAGCATCCGTCCTCTTCGATGCGGTGGATCAGCTGCGCCGGGCCTTCGACCAGCGTCCGGCGAACTCCCCGCGCATGCCGCGCGGCGACGTGCGCGCCGCCGTCCTCTCGCTTCTCTCCGACGAGCCGATGCACGGATACCAGATAATCCGCGAGATCGAAGAGCGCTCGGGCGGCTCGTGGAAGCCCAGCGCCGGCTCCGTCTACCCGACGCTGCAGCTGCTCGCCGACGAGGGCCTCGTCGAAGCTGAAGAGCACAACGGCCGCAAGACCTACGCGCTCACCGAGGCCGGCCGCGCCGTCGCCGACGAAGCCGAGGCGCCGGCGGCGTGGAAGTCCGCCGCCGGTTCCGGCCCCGGCGGTTCCCGCGGCCCAGAGGGTGCCGGTGACGGCATCCGCTTCGGCGGTGAGAAGCACCGCGCGCTCGCCAAGGCAGGCGTCGACCTCGCCGGCGCCGCCACGCAGTTCGCCCGCAGCGGCAGCTCTGCGCAGATCGACAGCGCCATCGAGGTGCTCGACGACGCCCGCCGCAAGCTGTACGCGATCCTCGCTCAGGAGTGACCACGTCACGACCGGGGGCGGTCGAGGGCCGGGAGCCCGAGGCGCGTCCCCACCCGCACCGCGCCCGCTACCGGCGCATAATGCGCTTCGCCTCCGCCCAGCTCGTGCAGCTGTGGTGGTTCGAGCTTTTCCTGCCGCGCATCGGACTCGACCGGGTCGCCGAGCGCACCCGACCCGAGCGGATGCGACGCATCGCCCGACGGTTCCACGCGCTCGCCGTCGACCTCGGCGGGCTCATGATCAAGGTCGGGCAGTTCCTCTCCTCCCGCCTCGACGTGCTTCCGCCCGAGGTTACCGACGAGCTCGCGGGCCTGCAGGACGAGGTTCCCGCCGTGCCTTTCGCCGACATCAGGGCGCTCGCCGAAGCAGAGCTCGGCGTCCCGTTCGAGCGCGCCTTCGCCTGGGTCGACGAGCGGGCGCTTGCGGCGGCGTCCCTGGGGCAGGTGCACCGGGCGCGCCTGGCGGACCTCGATGCCGCCGACACCGGCCTGCGCGACGTCGTTGTCAAGGTGCAGCGCCCCGGCATCGACGAGATCGTCGCGGTCGACCTGTCTGCGCTGCGCAAGGTGGCCGGGTGGCTGAGGCGGGTACGCATCGTCTCCGACCGGGTCGACGCTCCCGCGCTCATCGAGGAGTTCGCGCAGACGAGCCTCGAGGAGGTCGACTATCTGCACGAGGCGCAGAACGCCGAGCGGTTCGGGGAGAACTTCGCCGACGACGCCCGCGTCGGAACCCCCGCCGTCGTGTGGGAGCGCACGACCCGCCGGGTGCTGACGCTCGAGGACGTCACCGCGATCAAGATCAACGACATCGAGGGCCTTCGAGCGGCCGGCATCGATCCCGCTGCCGTGGCCGATGCCTTCGCCGCAGCCATGTTCGAGCAGGTGTTCACGCACAGCTTCTTCCACGCCGATCCGCACCCGGGCAACATCTTCGTGACACCGTCGGCGGGTGGTTGGCGGCTGACCTTCGTCGACTTCGGGATGATGGGCGAGGTTCCGCAGAGCCTGCGCAGCGGGCTGCGGGCGATGGTGATCGCGGTCGCCGCCCGCGACGGGCGAAAGCTCGTGGATGCCGCGCAGGAGGTCGGCGTGCTGCTGCCCTCGGCCGACACGAAGGAGTTCGAGCGGGCGCTGACCGCGCTGTTCGCCCGGTTCGGTGGGATGGGCTTCGCCGAGCTCGCCTCGGTCGACCAGCGCGAGTTCCGCGACTTCGCCGTCGAGTTCGGCGACACCGTGCGTTCGCTGCCGTTCCAGTTGCCCGAAGGCATGCTGCTGCTGTTCCGCGCCGTCTCATTGACATTGGGGATGTGCAGCGGGCTGAACCCGGCGTTCAACGTGTGGGACGCCGTCGAGCCGTTCGCCGCTCAACTGCTGCGCGACGAGGGCGGCAGCACGATGCGGGGGATGGTCGACCAGGCCTGGGACTCGGTCACCACGGCCGCTCGCCTGCCCGGCCGCATCGACGCCGTCGTCACCGAGCTCGAAGAGGGGACGCTCACCTTCGACACCTCGCGGCTCGAGCGACGCCTGGACGCGCTCATCCGCATCGGTCGCCGCGCCGTCTCGGCCGTGATCTTCGCCGGGTTCGTCGTCGGTGGTGCTCTGCTGCTCGTGCCTGCTCCGCCGCTCGCGATCGTGCTGCTGGCGGTCTCGGCAGCGCCTCTCGCGCACGCAGTGTTCGGCGGCGCCGGGAGACGGTGAATCTTCCTCCGATGTCGGAAATGCCGTCGGATGACACTAGATGTCACTCATATCGGCTGGTTTCGGCCGGGCCGAGGCAACTTTGCCGTGACATGTTTCTGCCCTGGACGGGCGTTTGTCATCGACGATAGGGCCGCCAAGGAACACTAGTAACTCCCCAAGCCGAGCAACCCTCTTCGTGATCGACGCGGGGCCGCGCCAACTGTCATCGTGGGAATCTCTCGACACGTCGCAAGCTGACGAGTCCTGCAAGCAAACCTGCTTCCAGGGCATTGTCTGCGACTCGCGAGAAAGGGGGCGCCCATTGCGACCAACGGGTCACCGTCACGAGATGGCGTCTTCTTGCCACCAGCTGTCGTCTGCTGGCCCGGGATGGCGGCACGGTGGTCGGGGATCCTGACTTGGTGAGTTAGGTGCGCGGTGGGGTGAGCGCGGCGACGAGCGTAGCTTTGTTCATCCGGTAGTACCCGGTGACTTTCTGCTCTCTTGCTTGGGTGCGGAGTTCTTTCAGCGTGGGGGTGGAAGACGTTCTTTCCTGTGCGGAGCGGGCCTTTCGCGTTGACGTGCGGGGCAGGGGTGTAGCGGTCGGCGGGGGTGACGGGTTCTGGGTGTCTTTCTCTTCGATGGAGGTGACGCTGCGTCGGAGGGCTTTGGCGTGTTTGGCGGAGAGTTCCTGGGATTCTTGGGCGAGCTCTGCGGCGCGGGTGCGCAGCTTCTTGGATGATCGGGCTACCGCCTTGCGGGCCTTCCGCACGGCTTCTTCGGCGCGGTCGAGGGCCTTTTTCGCGGCCTTCGTGGAACTCTTCTTCTCGTTCTTCGCCGTCTTTTTCTTGTCTGTCTTGGTTTGCGCCACGGTGCGCACCTCCGGATGTGAGAGGGCCGATCCCGGCCTTGACACCCACGATAGACGCGCGCATACCGGCGCGGGCGAGCAGGTGTCCGCTGGGGTGGCTATTGGTCAGCGTCGAGCTCCAGGTGTCCAGGGCATGGGCATTTGTCCCAGCGGCGTCGGGTGAGCAGGTCTACCCGGCAGGTGTTGTGGTGTTCGTCGGGGTCGTGCCCGCAGCGCACGCAAGCGCCGCCGCCCGTACCTGTCACTGGGTTTGCCCTCAGGCGATGCGGGAGATCTGCACGGTGATGATCGTGTCGGGGTGGTCGCCGATGCTGTCGAGGATGGTGTCGGCAACGCGGCGTGCCGTGTCCGGGGCGGGGATTCTGCTTCCGACACCGATGCGAGCAGTGATGTCGGTGGTGACGCCGCGGGTGGCGATGTCGACACGGTTGTAGCGTTCGTCTTGGCCGGTGGCGATCGCGCTGACCAGATGTGGGACCTGGGTGATCGCTGATGCGGGCGCGAACAGGTCTGTGACACCGTCAACGTCGCGGACGGTGGCGGTCAGAACGTTCGGATTGAGCAATGATGCCGGCTGGTGATCAGAGGCGGGGGTCTCGGTGCTCATGGCTGCTCCCTACGGCTGGTGTCGTGGCCGTGGACGTCTTCGATGGTCACGTCGACGGCTGTGACGTTGAGGTGGGTGTGCGTACTGAGCGCGTTGTAGATGCGCTGGCGGACATCGTGCGCGGTCGGGGTCATCGGGGTGCCCCAGGCGATGCTGAGCGTGACACTGATCGTCACGGGTGCGCCGAGTTTCTCAGCATCACCGTTGATCTGGGCTTTGCCGATCACGGTCCCGGGGATCTGGTCGGCGACAGACCGCAGCAGCGCCCGCACGGCACCCTCGGTGACGCTGAGGTGCACCCTCGGGTCGGGGTGGTGCAGGGGCAGCGATCTTCCCGCGCGGACGTCGTGGTGGATGCTGGTCATGATCGTGTCCAACCATCCTGCGGGGGGTGGGGTCAGGTGGGCGGCATCATCGTCGAGGAGATCGCGGGAGAGCTGGGCGACCTGGTCGAGGGCGTGTAGGGCGTTGAGGCATTCCGGGCAGGTTTCGATGGTCGGGTCGAAGGGGATCCGGTCCATGGCGAGGTAGTCGCTGAGCTCGTCGATGGTTTTCCCGCAGTCCAGTGCGCGGGTGGTGCTGTGATCAGTCACCGCCATCCCTCCATCTGCGCGTGAATGCTCGCGCGGGCTCTGGCTAGTTTGCCTCGAACGGTGGATCGAGGGATGTCGAGTTCTTTCGCGATGTCGTCGTAGCTGAGTTCTCCGACTTCGCGGAGCAGCCAACAGCGTCTCTCTTGGTCCGGGAGGTTGTCTAGGGCTTGGGACAACGCGGTCAGCTGCGCGTTGCGAACGGCGACGGTCTCGGGCTCCGTGGTGGAGGGGTAGGCCGCGTCCAGGATCGGTAGTGGCTCGGTGGGGGGTCGGTGTCGGAGATGGGCGAACGCGTGCCGGCTCGCGACGCGCATCAGCCAGGGTTTCACCGCGGCCGGGTCGCGCAGCTCCGGCAGTCGACGCCAGGCGGTGTAGAGAGCCTCTTGAGTGACGTCATCCGCGTCGGTGAGCGATCCCACGATCCGCGCCACATACGCCCGGATTAGGGACCCGTACCGGACGATGAGGGCTTTGAACGCGTCCGCATCCCCGCCGATCGCCCGCTCGGCGAGGATCTCGTCGGCAACCTCGACCAGGTCGGGGGAGGGGATGTCGCGTCGTGAACTCATGTCGCAAAAAATTCTTTCAACCAATTTGTGACGAATGTGCCCGGAGGCGACTCTTACATTGTAAGCGCGAGCATATCGCCCTGACACAGCGGCCGACCAGACCGTTGTGTGCCTCATCACTACCGTTAGAGGATTCCCATGGCTGAAGACCTGAACCCCGCTGCTCCCACCACTCCCGCCGCGCCCAAGCCGGCCACCGGTTCCCGGGTCGACCGTTCCTTCGCTCCCCGCCCGGCCGGTGACGAGTCCGCCGCCGGCACCACCACCATCGCCGACGGTGTGGTGGCCAAGGTTGCCGGTATCGCTGCCCGTGAGGTTCCCGGCGTGTACGCGCTCGGTGGCGGCGGAGCCCGCGCGCTCGGCGCGATCCGTAACGTCGTGAACGCGGACGACAAGGCCCAGGGCGTCAAGGTCGAGGTCGGCGAGACCCAGGCCGCCGCCGACATCACCATCGTCGTGGAGTACCCGATGCCCGTGCAGGACGTCGCCTCCAATGTCCGCGCCGCAGTCGCCGGCGCGATCAGCTCGCTGGTCGGACTCGAGGTCGTCGAGGTCAACGTCGAGGTCAACGACGTGCACCTGCCCTCGGACGACAAGAACGAGGAAGAGTCGCGCGTCTCATGAGCCCGACCGTGACCGGCGCCCTGCTGGGCGTCATCCTTGCCGTGTCGATCCTGCTGTTCGGGTTCTGGGGATTCCTCCTGGTCGCCTTGTTCATGGGGATCGGTGCGCTCGTGGGCCGAGTCGTGTCGGGCAAGCTCGACGTCCGCGGCCTCGCGAACGCGTTCTCCGGCCGGCGCACCTCGTAATGGTCGCGGCAGGAGCCGGTCACCCCGGCGGAGACCCCCAGCGGGTCGCCGCCGGGGCGGCCCCGGGGCGGATCACCGTGAAAGAGCGCGTCCTGGTCAAGATCGCCGAAGAAACCGCCGCGACCACCCTGAAGGTGGACCGTAGCGACGTGAACATTGACGTCGCCGAGGCGCGCGGTGGGATGGCGGTCACCATCCGCACCCCCCTTCCGATCCCGAACCTGGAAGACACAGCCGCGATCACCGCCGGCACCCCGGTACTGGAGCGTGTCGCGCGGGTCCAGGAGCAGCTACGGGACCGGATCGGGCAGATCACCGGCCGCGAGGTCACCCGGGTAAATGTCACCATCACCGGCGCTGTGATCGCCGAGCAGAAACGAGTGAGATGAGCAGCCCCGCCTTCCGGCGCGTCTTGCGCCGGGAATCGCATTCCCCCCGCACCGTCGCGATGATCATCGCCGTAGTGCTGATGATCCTCGTCCTGACCTACCTGGGCACCGAGATCGTCCTGTACCTCCTCGCCCAGCCGGCGCTGCTTCTCGGCCCGGCAGCGCAAGCCGGGTTCCTGATCGGGCTGCCCACCGAACGTCCCGGCTGGATCATCATCCTTGCCGGTGTGGTCCTCGCGATCATCGGGTTCGTGTTCCTGTTCCTCGCCCTCGCCCCTGGGCGTCTCTCCAAGCACCAGATGCAGTTCGGGGAACGCGCGGTCCTGGTCGATAACGGGGTCATCGCCGCGTCCGTCGCGCAGCACCTCAGCGAAGAGACCGGACTGTCCCGGGAGGACATCACCGTCGGCGTGTCCCACCGCACCGTCGATGTCACCCTCCGGCCCGGCCTCGGTATCCCGCTGGATGCCGCCCCGCTGAAGTCGATCGTGCAAACCGAGGTGGACAGTTACGAGCTCACCCCCACACTGAAGCCCCGGGTCCGCGTCGTGCGCCCGAAACAGAACGAGGACGAGCAATGAACCGCACCAACCGCGCCCTGAACAGGATTGTCCTGTTCATCGTCGGGCTGCTCTTCCTCGCCATCGGTGCCGTGCTGGTGACCATCATCGTCTGGCCGGCCGCGACCGAGTACTGGACGGGCGCGACCGAGGCCGGACAGTCCTGGCTGGAGGGCGTCGTCGATCAGACACTGATCGGTGCGACCGCGGTCAGTTGGATCGCGATCGCCGCGCTGGTGCTGATCGTTTTCCTAGTGATCCTGCTGATCGTCGCTCTCACCCGCATTGGCGGGGGCCGCACCCACACGGTCCTGCGCTCCACCGGCTCCCAGTCCCCTCTGGGACGGGTCACCGTGCAGGAATCGTTCGTCTCCGATGCGCTGAAGCACTCCCTGAACCAGCGGGACGAGATCCTGTTCTCCTCCGTCACCGCCAACGACATCCGCAAGCAGCCGGTGATGCACATCAGCGTCACCCCGAGGCAGAACACCTCACCCCGGCAAGTCGTGAAGGACGTGGACCAGTTGGTCACCAACCTCGCCACCCTGACCGGCAAAGACACCCCCACCTACATCTCCGTGCACTCCGGACTGCGCGCCAAACTCGCGCACGACGAACGCCGCCTCGCCTGACCTCGGCTCCCCGGAAAGGAGAACCACCGATGCCCTATCTACGCATCCTGCTTGTCGCGGCGATCGCGTTCGGCGCGTACACCTTCGGCGCGCGCGCCGGACGCAGCCGCTACCGCACCATCAAAAAGAACGCGAAGAAGGCGTGGAACAGCCCCGGGGTGCGCTCCGCACGCCGCACAGCCCGCGCAACAAGTAGGCGAGGCAGCCGGAAGCTCACTCGCGCGCTCAACAAGTAGGCAGGCACAACCATGAGTACCCACGACGAGAACGACCCCGACTACAACAGTGGGGAACGAGCATCGGAAGCAGTCGGCTCCACGACCGCAGAAATCAGCGCCGCCATTTCGGCAGCTGTAGATCGGGCACAGCAGGGTGTGGCGGCGGGGGTCGGCTGGGTGCGGACACGTACGCGCACAACCCCACCCGGACGGTCACCATCGGCCTCCTCCCTCGCTGGCCTCCTCGCCCTGATCACCACCCTCACCCGCCGCAACTAACTACCCCCACCACCTACACGAAGGACACATCATGGGATTCCTCGGCTTCCTGCTTCTCGGCCTCATCGCCGGCGCCATCGCGAAACTCATCCTCCCCGGCAAACAGGGCGGCGGCTGGCTGATCACCCTCCTCCTGGGCGTGGTCGGCGCCCTTCTGGGCGGATGGCTGGGCGGACTGATCTTCAACGCCCCCCTGCAGGACTTCTTCTCCCTGCAAACCTGGCTGCTCGCCATCGGCGGATCGATCCTCGTCCTGCTCATCTACGGCCTCATCGTCGGACGCAAGTCCAAAGCCTGACCTCACAACACCCCACACCCCTGGATAGGACGCACACTATGGCTGGACGCAACACGCTCGTACGCTCAATGCACGACCTCGGACTTGCCGCCTGGTTCGGCGGAACCCTGATGGGTGCGGTGGGACTGAATGGTGCAACCGCGAAAGCGAAAGACCCCGCAGAACGACTCCGTCTCTCCTCGCTCGGCTGGGCACGGTGGGCGCCAATCCAGCTCGCCGCGATCCTCGTGCACGGAACCGGCGGGGCAGGCCTGATCCTCGGGAACAAGAGCAGACTGGCATCCCAACCCGAAGCCCGAACCAACACGAAGGTGAAGCTCGCCGTCACCATCGCCGCGGCCGCCGCCACCTTATACGCGGGGATCCTTGGAACGAAGATCAGCAAGCACGCCGACGAAGGCGGCAAAGGCGTCACCGAACCGAACCCGGACGCATCGGACGAACTTGCTGCCGTTCAGCGTCAGCAGCGAATCCTGCAATGGGTGCTCCCCGCCCTCACCGGAGTACTCATCGTGCTCGGCGCTCAGCAGGGTGAACAGCAGCGACCCGTCGCCGGGCTCCTGCGACGCCTCACACACCGCTAATCCCGGCCTCGGCGGATCCGCCGCCCTCGGCTATAGCACAGCGCCTAGTCAGGAGAACGCATGCACGACGCATCGCACGACAAGAACAGCTCAAAAGCATCCGAGGATCACGACGACGCCACGGACGACAACACCGCTGCCGCTGCCGGGTCCGAATCGCCTGAAGAGGGGGCTGCGGCGATGGCCGCCGCAGAAGACGCCGTCATCGACACTGACGAGAAGTGACCACTCACGCCGCACCCGCGGCGCGAGCTCGCGAGAAGAAGGGAGACCCGCTCATGGGACTCGACGACAAGATCAAGAACGCCGCCCAGGACGCCACCGGGAAGGCCAAGGAGAAGATCGGCAACGCCACCGACAACGACAAGCTCGCTGCCGAGGGTATCGCTGACCAGGCCGACGCGAAGGTGAAAAAGGGCGTGGAGAACGTCAAGGACGAAGTCAAGTAATACGTCCCGTGGGAGAAAGGTGCTCCCTTCCTCCCACACCCCACCCCCGCTCGCCTGCGAAGGAGCAGATCATGACCGACCACGACAAGCCACTCTCGGACGAGAACTCGCTCGAGGGACCGGACGTGGAAGTGCCCACCCACGACCCAGAGGGCACCACAAAGCCCGACGGGCTCGGTGCGGATGGCACCATCCCTAACCACCCCGGCGGCGTCGCCGCCGGCCACACGGGCACCTCGTCCACCTTCGAACCCGAAGAAGACGAACACGCCGAATAGGCAACCACCCGGGCCGCACGAGAGGGGTGAGGATGCGATCTTGCGTCCCGCCCCTCGCTCGGTCGTCCGCATAGAGGAGTGCTCGATGACGCGTCGCCTGGCGATCGTGTGGAACCCTTCCAAAACCGACCAGGACACCCTCACCGAGGGCCTTCACGCCGCCCTCACCGACGCCCCCACACCTGAGGTTTTCTGGTGGGAAACCACCGAGGACGACCCAGGCGGGGGCGCTACCGGCCGGGCCGTTGAATGGAATCCCGATCTGGTGGTGGTTGCCGGCGGAGATGGCACGGTACGCGCCGTCGCCGAACACCTCGCCGGAATCGACACCTCCCTAGAGATGGGAATCGTGCCCCTGGGAACAGGGAATTTACTGGCCCGCAACCTCGACATCCCGTTAAACGACATCCCGGCCGCGTTCACCCGCGCTCTCACAGGGCACGCGCGCCCGGTAGATATCGGCTGGGTGGACGTAGACCTCGCTGGCGGGCATGAGCGGCACGGGTTCGTGGTGATGGTCGGATTCGGGATCGACGCGCACATGATCGCTGAAACCAACGACGATCTCAAAGACAAAGCCGGCTGGCTGGCCTACGCCGAATCCCTCGGCCGCGCCCTCGCCGCCTCCGATATCGTGCCGTTCCACATCACCGCCGATGACCAGCCCGGCCGCGACGAGGAAGGCCACACACTGCTGATCGCTAACTGCGGCACCCTGCAGGGCGGGTTCACCCTGCTCCCGGACGCGGACCCTTCCGACGGGCAACTGGACTATCTGCTGCTCAGCGCGGAGGGGATCGCGCAGTGGGCGGGAACGGTGAAGACGATGCTGTGGGACAACGGTTTGAAGCGCCTGATCGGCAACACTGACGAGACCACCAGCACCGACACGGTCACCCACGCACGCGCCCGGAAACTGGAAGTGACCCTCCCCGAACCGCGCCCGTTCGAGATCGACGGTGAGCAGATCGGAGACACCCACGCGTTCACCGTGACCGTGCAGCCGGCCGCCCTCCACATCCGCTAACTCGTCCGCCCACTCCTTGCGCACAGAAGCTGCAGGTCGACCGCGAAGTAGCGTCGAGCGGGGACCCGGGGTGATGATTCCCGCTCGAGCGCAGCGCTGGGACGTGTGAGCTGAGAAAGGAGTCAGGAGGCGGGTGGCGTGCTCACATCGATGCGCTCACAGCGGAGCGATTCGCGAAGATGGTGGTCGGCGGTGTGAACGGTGACAGTCGCGGTCACTTTTTCCACGGGAACGATGGCCATGGTGATGACCGGCTGCTCTTCTCGCAGGATCATCACGATCGGCGGTGTCGTGCGCGGCGCCGCGGGATGGGGAGGGGAGCCGCCTGAGGCGAGGGGTGTGCGGGTGATCCGCAGCTCCTCACGTCGCACATCGATGGTGACGGTGCGCTGCTCGGTGACGACCACCTTGTCGATCCGCACCGTCTCCGTCGGAAAAGTCTCAACGTGGACGTCCAGGCGCTCCTCGTGCCGCACCATCCCGGCAGCACCGTCGGGCGGGCTGGTCATCAGCGTCGACGAGACGTGGTGCCGGACGAGTCTCCGCCGCGGCGTGAACGAACAAACTTCATCACGACCGGGAGAAGGATCGGGAGGAAGCGGAGTAGCTTGTGCATGGGGGCCCATCGGTTGGGGTGAGGCTGGCCCCGCCGGGGGGGCGGGACCAGCCTCAGGTGTCGTGTGGAAAGGGTCAGGCGCGCGGCGGCATCGGGGGACGCTGCGGCTGGGTGCGGGTCGCGTTCTGGACCTGGTCCTTTGCCTGCTTGGCCTGCTCAGCGACGCTGGGCGCGTTGCTGACTTCCTGCTGGATCTTCGGGGCCTCTTCCTCCGCCTTGGTCAGCATCGCTTCCCAGCGCTGCTGCATGGGCTTGATGAGCCCGCCACCGGCACCGACGATGATCACACCGGCGATGATCGCGAGCACCGCGATGAGGATCGGCGTGGTCACGGTCGTAGCGACCTCGATCTGGTTCAGCGCGGCGGTGACCCCGAGGAACAGGATGAAGATCGCGACGATGTTGCCGAGGATCTTTCCGTAGGACAGGCCGCCCAGGGTGTTCTGAATGAGTCCCTTCGCGCCGGCGGCGATCGCGGCGGCGATGACGATGATGATGATGGCGACGATGATCTTCGGCAGGAATGCGATGATGCCGGCGAGGAGGTCGCTGACCGGGTTCGGTCCGAAGACGCCGAATGCGAACTGGAGCACGAACAGCACCAGCGTGTAATAGACGATCTTCGCGACGATGTCGGAGGCGTCGAGCTTGGACTTCGCGAGGGCCTTCTTGATACCGCCGCGCTCGACAAGCCGGTCGAACCCGACCTTCTCCAGTAGCTTTTCCAGGCCCTTGGAGATGAGCTTGGCGACGATGAGGCCGACGATCAGGATGAGCAGGAACAGCAGGGCGAGCGGGACGAAGGCGACGACTGCCGCCAAACCGTTCTGCAGCACTTCGAGGAAATTCACGGTGATGACTCTCTTTCAGATAGGTGATTGACACACCGAGTGGGCTCGAGGGGTCAGGAGTGAACTGCATTTCTCGGGGCGGGCTCAGTGGGGTGGGGCCGTGCCGGTCAGGAGCCCGCTCTGAACTGACCGGCACGACAGGGGTGGTCTACTTCGAGGGACGGTTGTCGGTGTCGGGGTCGACCAGCTCGATCTCTTCGTGAGACACATCTTCGGTGACCTGCTGCTGCTCGGTGACCGTCTCGGTGCCGAGGCTGACACGCTCGACCGGGACGGTTTCCTTGCTGGTCACGACACGCTCACCGGTGAGGACCACTTCGTGCTCCTCCGAGGTGAGGTCCCCGTCGGCCATCGCGTCGCCGATGTTGGCGTCGGTGATCGGTTCCCGGGTGACGGTGACTTCTTCGTGGCTGACCGGGACGGTCTTGGTGACCTGCTCGGTCACGATGTGCTTCCGCAGCCGTGCCCGACCGGTCTCCACCTTCTCGGTGCCGACGTGCAGCTGCTCTTCGGAGCGGGTCATCGCATCATCGGTGGTCGGATTTGTCACGTCGTAGCCCTCGGTCGATTCGCGAGTGTCGGGGGTTGTGCCGCCGCGGTTAGCGTCTTGGTCGTACAGGGGCGCGTCAGAGGCGGTGGTGGGGGCGCCGTTGCCGTAGTAGGCGTACAGCGCGTCTTCTTCTTCGTGGCTGATGGTGCCGTCGCTGGAGATCCGCGGGGCGTCCTTGACCTTGTCCTTCGTGTACGCGACACGGACCTGGTTGCCGTCGAAGGACGCGTCATCGAGGGGTGCAAAGGTTTCGGAGGTGCCAAACAGGCCAGTCTTGATGGTCACCCAGGTGGGGGTCTGCGCCTCGGAGTCGACGTAGACCTGACCGACGGAGCCGATCTTGTGGTCATCTGAGCCGTACACGTCGGCGCCGATGAGGTCGTTGAGGTTGGTGGTGTCAATCATTTTGGTTCTCTCTTCCCCCGGGACGGGCGCCCGGGACATCAGTGATGAATGGAGACAGGGAGCTAGCGGCCGAGGCCGGCTTTATCGACGCGGCGGTGGTAGCGCATCCCGGCAAGGCCGCCCAGGATGGCGCCGGCGAGGGCGACGAGGGCGGCGACGATGGCGGTGATGACGCTTCCGGCCGTGAGGTCGCCCTCGTTGATCGGGATGCGGGGGAAGCTGTTTAGGTTCCCCAGGATGTTGAACTGGGCGCCCGCGATCGCGGTGACGATTGCGAGGACCACGGCGATGATGATCGCCCACAGCCAGACCGCGACCCCCTGCTTGACACCGTCGAAGCGCGCCATCCGTCCGGCGACGTACCCCCCGCAGAAGTACGCAACGAGCAGAATGACCGCCAAGACGATGGAGCCAATGATGCCGACGGTGGTGGCGTTGTCCGCGGCGGCGTCGGCAGCCTGGTTCGGGTCGACCTGGTTTCCCAGACCGATCGCGGTGCCGGTCGCGGCGAGCAGCGCGGTCAGGATCACCGCTGTCCCGGTGGCAGTCAACCACCCGAAGAACGCGGAACCGAACTTCATCCCACCGAACTGCTCCTTCTCCCGCGCCAGCACCTGCTCCCGGGTGGTGTCGCCACCGGTCACGGTGTACGCGGCAGCGCCAGCCGTGCCGGAAGACGTGTTCGGTTCGGGGCGGTCGTAAGGGTTGGGTGTGCGACTATCCGGCATTAGGTCTCCTCGTTCGGGTGCGCCCACCGACGCGCGGCGATAGCGGCAGGTGAGGGGTGGGACTTGCCAATCGGGTGTTTACGTCGTAAGCCTGGTCTGAGCGTACACCGTAAGCCGTTCTGGTTCGACAATGCTGGTGGTCGCGGGCTGATTCCGGAGGAGGATTGACATGGAGGTACGTGCGTGAGTACAGAAACTGCAGGATCGTCATCACCGCGGCTAAGCCGCGATCTGATCGTGAAGAGCGCGCTCGAACTCATCGACCGCTCCGGCGCACAAGGACTGTCAATGCGGGCGCTCGGACAGCAACTCAACGTGGAAGCGATGTCGCTGTACCGTTACGTGCACGGCAAGGAAGACCTTCTCGAGGGTGTGGTGGCATTGCTGATGAGCGACCTCACCGCGACGTTGAAAAAGGAGAAGGTGGAGCACTGGCAAGCGTTTCTGCAGCTGGTCGCTCATGAGGTGCGCCGGATCGCCAGCGAACACCCGCTCGCCTTCCCCCTGGTCGCCACCCGGCACCCCGCAGCGCCCTGGCTGCGCCCGCCGTTGCGCAGCATCGAAGTCGTCAACACGTTCCTCAGTGCACTGATCGAGGAGGGATTCACCGACGCGCAGGCCGTCGGCGCCTACCGGTCCTTCAGCAGCTTCCTCCTCGGACAACTCCTCCTCGAGTCCTCCGTCCGCGGAGCCCAAACCGCGCCTGTCGAAGAACCACTCGATGAGGGTAACGCGACCATCCCCCACCGGGACGGCAACGTCTCACTAGACGAAGCTCCCGAGGTGAAGCGGCTCCGGTCTCTACTCAGCGAGGACCGCAGTGAAGAAGAATTCGAAGTCTCCCTCGAGGTACTCCTCGACCGACTAGATCGTGAGCTCTCTCAGTAGCCCACACGAGCGACCGCGCCGCCGACCGTCCATCGCGGGCCGCCGGTTTAGACGATATGTAGTGGCCCTCTTCTAGTAAGGAGGTCGCTACATACCGTCTAGCAGGGTCCGGGGTCACCGCGATCGTACCTCCCATTGACACCGCGACGGCGGCTCAGCGCATTTCGTTGCATTTAGTGCAGCGAGAAAATCAGCTAGTGCAACGAAAAGGCCGCTAGTGCAACGAGAACACTTTCCCGACATCCGACACCTTGACAGGCCCTCCGCCTCGTCATAATGTACAACCAAATGGTTGCACAAGCTGAACTGAGCGAGACGGAGATCGACCGTGTCTTCCACGCACTGGCGACGGCGACACGACGTGACATCCTGCGCCGCACGATCGCCGAGGAGCAGTCGGTGTCGACCCTCGCGGGCGACTACGACATGTCCTTCGCGGCGGTGCAGAAGCACGTCGCCGTCCTCGAGGCCGCCGGCCTCATCATCAAACGCGCCGAGGGGCGCGAGCGGCTCGTCCGCGCGAATCCCGAGATGATCGCGCGCGCTCGGGCGCTGCTGGCCCGATACGAAGAGCTGTGGCGGGCGCGCATCTCCCGCCTCGATGATCTGCTGGCTGAATCCAATGAAGGAGTATGAGCAATGCCTGTCACCGACGTCACCACCGACACCGAGAACCTGACGATGACCGTCACCGCCGACTTCGCCGCGCCCGTCGAGCGCGTGTGGAGCGCCTACAGCGACCCGCGTCAGCTCGAGCGGTTCTGGGGCCCTCCCGGATGGCCGGCCGTCTTCACCGCCTGGGACCACACTGTCGGCGGCCGCGCGAACTACTCGATGACCGGTCCGCGCGGCGAGAAGTCGTCGGGGTACTGGGAGTTCCTCTCGATCGACGAGCCCAAGGGATTCGAGGTGCTCGACGGCTTCGCGGATGAAGAGGGCAACCCGAACCAGGACTTCCCGGCGATGCGGATGGAGTTCCACTTCGAGCCCACCGCCGACGGCACGCGCATGGTCACCGTCAGCCACTTCACCTCGCTCGAGGCGCTCGAGCAGATCATCTCGATGGGCGCGATCGAGGGCGCCACGATGGCGATGGCCCAGATCGACGCCGTGCTGCAGGATCTGCGCGAGTACGCCGAGGGCAAGGGCACCCGCGTCGAGCTGCTCGACGACACGCACGTGCGCATCACCCGGCTCGTGAACGGTCCGCGCGAGCTCGTCTGGCGCGCTCACCACGAGCCCGACCTCGTCCGGCAGTGGATGCTCGGTCCGGACGGCTGGGAGATGACGGAGTGCAGCGTCTCCGCCACGGTCGGCGACAGCTACCGCACCTCGTGGGCGCCTGTCGGCGACACCGAGGGCGAGCCCTTCGGCTTCGAGGGTGAAGTGCTGCTCGTGGACGCTCCGCGCCGCGCGGTCACCACCGAGCGAATGCAGGGCCAGCCGATCGAGACGCTCAACGACCTGAACCTCTATGAAGAGGACGGCGCCACCCTCGTCACGGTTCTCATCGAGTACCCCGACAAGGACACCCGCGACATGATCCTCGCCACCGGCATGGCCGACGGCATGGAGGAATCGTTCTCCCGTCTCGAGCGCGAGGTGCTGGGCGCCCCGCGTTCGTAACTCCGCCGTGCGCGGCGGAGCCGGTCAACGCCGGGTCGACCAGAAGGCGATCCAGACCAAGACGGGCTGGAAGAACAGTCGGACGAATCGCTTCACCTCGGTGTTCAGACCGAACCCGTCGCGGTGATGCATCCACTGGGCGATGTTTCCGGGGAACACGGCGATGAAGAAGAGCGCAGCGATGACGCCGACCAGCCCTCGCCGCTTGCGTGCGAACAGCAGCGCCGCGCCCAGTCCGACCTCGACCACTCCCGATGCGAGCACCGTCGTGTCCGGGTCGAGCGGCACCGACTCGGGCACTTGGGCCTGAAACTCGTCGCGGGCGAATGTGAGGTGCGAGACCCCGGCGAACACCAGCGATGCGCCGAGCAGAACACGGGAGACGGTGCGCGCGCGAGAATCCATGACAGGAGCCTACGGCACCAGAGCGCCCGAATCACTGGCGACGGCGCAGTGCCGAACTGCGGGGACGAGTCGAAGCGGAACTCAGATCAGGCGACGCAGCGCCTGCTCGAGCGAGATGCTCTGCGCGACGGCGCGGTCGCGCAGGCGCGCGTGCTCGTCGGGCGTGAGGGTCACGTGCAGATCGATGGCGGATGCCTCGGGGTCTTCGATGGGCTCAGATGCGTCGAGATCGTCGAACAGCGACGACGTCTCGGCCCAGAGCGGCTGCGACGACGGTGCGCGCGACTCTTCGACAGGCTCAGGGGTCGCGACGGGCGCGGGGCTCGCCGGTCCGGTCGCTGAGCCTGTCGAAGCGTCCGAACCGCCACCCATCACGAACCCCGGTCCGCGGTTCGGCTCGCGCTTCGCCTGGTACGCCTTCGCGGCGGCGTTCGCGCGCTCGTCGGCGGCCTCGTTCAGATCGTGGCCCGCATGCCCCTTCACCCACGCGAACTTCACGTCGCGGCCCTGCATTGCGCCGTCCAGCGCCTCCATGAGGTCGCGGTTGAGCACAGGTGCGCCGTCGGCCTTGCGCCATCCGCGGCGCTTCCAGCCCGGCATCCACTTCGTGATCGAGTCGATCACGTACTTGCTGTCGCACATGATCAGCAGCGACTCGTTCGTTCCGGCGGTCGCCCGCAGCAGCTCGAGCACAGCCTGCAGCTCGCCCTGGTTGTTCGTGCCGTGCGGTGATCCGCCCGCCGCCCAGTTGGCGTCGTCGATGTACCAGGCCCAGCCGTTCGGGCCGGGGTTGCCGAGGGCGGAGCCGTCTGCCGCGGCGGTGATCGTCATCCTTCAACCGTAACGGGCGACGGCGCGGCCTCAGGCCCGTCGGAACACGTAGTACCCGACCACGGCGCCGTGATTCACGACGCCCTCGCCCGTGCCCCACATGCGCGCCGAGGTCGTCGCCCCGCTCTCGATGAACGTGAAGCCGCTGGACTCCAGCCGCCACCCGATCTTCTCGACCTCGCCGAGGAAGTAGCCGATGCTCTCGTCGTGCGTCGCGGTGTTGCCTGCCGAGCCGAACGACGATTTCTCGCCGGTGAGCAGACTGACGTCCACGGCG
The DNA here is from genome assembly GCF_903645325.1 of Microbacterium tenebrionis. Classification (GTDB taxonomy): domain Bacteria; phylum Actinomycetota; class Actinomycetes; order Actinomycetales; family Microbacteriaceae; genus Microbacterium; species Microbacterium tenebrionis. The sequence goes on along the minus strand of NZ_CAHJXQ010000005.1, from coordinate 53,425 downwards.
ATCTGCAGCAGGCCGTCGCCCCGCTCGTGGGTGTGGTGCGCGAGACCCAGCAGTCTGGATGCCTCGTCGGCAGTGGGCATGGTCAGTCCCCTCGGTCTGTCGTGAATGCATCCTCGCAGATCGTTCCGCACGGGCGCCGGTGCGGAACGGATCAGGGGCGCTCGATCTTCACGACGGTGGTGCGCTGCACGCCCGCATCCGTCGGCGATTCGAAGCGAACGGGCATCCCGGGATGCGCCGTCGCGAACCAGAAGACATCGGGTTCGGCATCCGCCGAGGCGCGCACCTCGTAGCGCAGGCAGTCCACGCTTCCGATCGGCAGCTCCAGGGTCTCGGACGACAGCGTCGTCTGCTCGGCGCGGAACGTCGCATGCCCCTGCAGCTCGCGCCAGGTGACGCGCGAGCTCGTGATCTCGCCCTGGACGATCCCGGTCGGGCCCGAGGTCCATCGCTCCAGCGTCGCGCCCTCATCGTCGAGGTCGCGGAACCGGTTGACGCGGTGAACCGTCGTGCCGTCCGGCTCCTCCACGAGGATGCGGATCGTCTTGCCGCCGCGCGCCGCATCCCGGATCTCGTCGGCGGTGAACGGGGTCGGCAGGAGTCCGGGGCCCAGCACGTGCGGGTCGGGTTCGACGGGATCCTTCGGCGCGGCATCCGATGCCTCGGCGGCGTCGGGCGCCGGCGGTGCGACCGGGAACACGATCGAGGTGTACTGGGCGCCCAGCCCCACCTGCATCGGATCGAGCGCGGGCGCGGCATCCAGAACATCGGCGGCGTCCTGCGACCCGCGCGGTTCACCGGGCAGCGCCGCCCAGGTGCTCTCCTCGTCCTTGCGCTGCGAGAAAAGTCCCATGGCCTCCTTCAGAGATCGGCGATGATGATCTTCTTCATCCCCATCATCTTCGCGTACGCGCCCGACCGCCGCGACGAGGCAAGGGTCTGTTTGCGTCACGGCGGGCACCCGTGTTTATGGTGGAGCGATGATGTCACTCGCAGAACTCGCTCTCGATTGGTCCTCGTGGGTCGGCACTCTCGTCGGCGCCACCGTCGCGGTCGTGCTGGTCTCGGTCGCCGTCATCGTCGTGCGGTTCATCGCCGGGCGTGCGCGCGGACGCTCGGCTTGGATCGGCGATCTCGAACGGCGCATCCGCGTGCCGGCCATGACGCTGGCGCTCGTCGTCGCGTCCTGGATCGTGTGCGCGACGACGGCCCCGGCGGCGCTGTCGTGGTGGGCGGTGCTCGAGCGCATCCTCTTCATCGCCACCGTTCTCGTCGGTGCGTGGCTGCTGTCCACGCTCGTGACGTTCGGCATGGAACGGCTCATGCAGTACGACAGCAGACGCGACGCCACGAGCGCGGAGGCCCGTCGCCGCCAGACGCAGCTGACGGTGCTCAACCGCCTCGTCGTCGTGCTGGTCGGGGTGATCGCCGTCGGCGTCGTGCTGTTCTCGTTCCCGGAGGTGCGGGCGGTGGGCACCAGCATCCTGGCGTCCGCCGGCGTGGTGAGCATCGTCGCGGGACTGGCTGCGCAGTCGACACTCGGCAACCTCATCGCCGGCGTCCAGATCGCTTTCACGGACTCGATCCGCGTGGGCGACGTCGTCGTGGTCGAAGGCGAATGGGGGCGGATCGGCGAGATCAACCTCTCCTATGTCGTCGTCTACATCTGGGATGAGCGCCGGCTGATCCTGCCGTGCACGTACTTCACCTCGCAGCCGGTGGAGAGCTGGACGCGCAGGAGCGACAAGATCCTCGGCACCGTGTTCATGGACCTGGACTGGCGAGTGCCGGTCGATGCCGTCCGCGCGAAGTTCATGGAGATCGTCGAAGGATCCGACGCCTGGGACCGCCGCAAGGCCGGAGTGGTCGTCACCGGCTCCGAGGGCGGTCACGTCACGCTGCGCTTCACGATCTCAGCGAAGGACTCCGACGACCAGTGGGACCTGCGGTGCCTCGTGCGGGAGAAGATCATGACCTGGCTGCAGCAGGAGCACCCTGAGGCGCTGCCGGTCACTCGGGTGATGCTGGATCCTCCCGCGGCGGGATCGGACTCGGCGCGGGTGTAGGCGAGGGCGACGGGCTGTCGGCCTCGCGCACTGCCTCGACGAGCTCCCGCCACGCGCCCTGCAGTTCGGAGTCGGCGAGTTCGCGTTCGCGCACCTGCTGCGGCATCCGCACCTGGATGCTCCACACGTAGCGATCCGCCCCCCGATCCTTGTGTTGCGGCGCGTCCCACGGGCAGCGCTCGATCAGGCCGACCCACACGTCGATCTCGGGCCGGGGCGGCGCGACCGTCCACCGGCGGCTGATGCCGGCGACACCGCCGGATCGGACGACGGCGACGACCAGCCGGTCGTCGTCATCCGGCGCGTCGAGCTCCTTCGGCATCCAGCACTCCCACGGTCGTCCAGGCGTCGCGAACTGCGGCGGTCACCTCTTCACCGTACTCGCGCTCGGCCGCTTCGACAGTGGCGTCCGCGAAAGCGCGGAACGTCGCGGCCTGAGACAGGCCCCCGGTCAGCGCGCGGTACCAGACCGTTCCGGCCCGCTCCCAGGCGTTGCCGCCGAGGGCGCGCGCCGTCAGAGCGAAGGCCCGATTCGGGATGCCGGAGTTGATGTGCACGCCGCCATTGTCCTCGGTCGTCTGCACGAAGTCGCTCATGTGGGCGGGCTGCGGATCCTTGCCGAGCTCGTCGTCGTCGTAGGCGGTGCCCGGTTCGATCATCGACCGCAGCGCCTGCCCCTGCACCTCGTCGGTGAAGATGCCGGCGCCGATCAGCCAGGTCGCCGCATCTGCCGTCTGGCCGAGCGCGAACTGCTCGGTCAGCGCACCGAGCACGTCTGCCATGGACTCGTTCAGAGCACCGGGCTGACCCTGGTACTCGAGGTTCGCGGTGTGCTGGATCACACCGTGCCCGAGCTCGTGACCGATGACGCTGATCGATCGCGTGAACCCCTGGAAGACCTCGCCGTCTCCGTCGCCGAACACCATGCGTTCACCGTCCCAGAACGCGTTGTCGTAGTCGGTGCCGTAGTGCACGGTCGCGTCGAGCCCTATTCCGGCACTGTCGAGGGAGTTGCGCTGGAACGCCGCCAGCAGCATCTCGAACGTCGCACCGAGTCCGTCGAAGGCTTCGTTGACCGAGGCGTCGTCGACGGGCGGGTCGTCCTCGTTGCGGACGACGGCCCCGGGCAGCGTCTCGGTGCCGTTCGCATCGCTGATCGTGCGATTCGGCGCATCCGTCAGCTCGGCGACGAGGTCGCCGTGCTCGTCGATCGACAGGTTCAGGCGGGCACGGAACTGGGGTCTGCCGGCGAGCAGGGTCTGGCGCGCAGCATCCGCGGCCTTCGGGAACCGGCCCGACTGGGCGAGGCGGGCGCGGAGGGATGCCGGAATGATGCCGTGTGCGCTTTCCATGGGGCCGACGATACGCGGGGTCGCCGACAGAGTCACGGCCGCCGCGGGAGCACGCCCTCCCAGGTCGCTCGCGTAGAATCGGCATGGTGACCGATGCCCCCGCCGACAGCCCCGCAGACCTCGGCGACGGCCTCGACCCCGACGACCTCGCCACCACACTCCGGGTGCTCGCATCGCTCGATTCGATGAGCGAGCAGCATCCCGACTACATCGCCGTCCGCCGCGCCACCGGGCGGATGTTCAAGGCCGTCAAGCGCGCCCGCCGCAAGGAGATCCGCGACGCGATCGCCGAGGCCGACAAGGCGGTCGTGGCCAAGACCGCGACCGGCGCCCCGGACCGCATCGACGACGAGACCCGCGGCAACGACCTCGCCTCGAGCGTGGATGCCCCGATCGCCGGCGAGCTGCGGAGGCCCCGCAACTGCTACATCTGCAAGCAGCCGTACACGCTCGTCGACGCGTTCTATCACCAGCTCTGCCCGGACTGCGCCCGCTTCAGCCACGCCAAGCGCAACGCGCGCACCGACCTCTCCGGCCGTCGCGCGCTGCTCACCGGCGGGCGGGCCAAGATCGGCATGCACATCGCGCTGCGTCTGCTCCGCGACGGCGCGCACCTGACGATCACGACGCGCTTCCCGCGGGACGCCGTGCGGCGCTTCTCGTCGCTGCCGGACGCCGCCGACTGGCTGCACCGCCTGCGCATCGTCGGCATCGACCTGCGCGACCCCGCCCAGGTGATCGCACTCGCCGATTCCGTCGCGGCTCAGGGGCCGCTCGACATCCTCATCAACAACGCCGCGCAGACCGTCCGGCGCTCGCCGGGTGCGTACTCGCTGCTGGCGGATGCCGAGATGCAGCCGCTCCCCGACGGGCCCCTGCCCGAGATGGAGACCTTCGGGCACACCGCCGACCCGCACCCGCAGGCGCTCGAGGCGTCTGTGGCGGCGAATCCGCGCTCTCGGCGGCATCCTCGGCGGAACTGTCGCCGAGCAGGGCGGCCAGGCGCTGACGGCGGAGGACCTCGCCCGCCTCGCGATGGCGCCGGGGTCGTCGTCACTCGCGAAGCACGCCGACGGCTCGGCGATCGACGCCGGCGGCCTCGTCCCCGACATCGATCACGTCAACAGCTGGGTGCAGTCGGTCGAGCAGGTCGATCCCCTCGAGATGCTCGAGGTGCAGCTGGCGAACACGACCGCGCCGTTCCTCCTCATCAGCCGGTTGCGGGCATCGATGGAGGCATCGGACGCCCGCCGGAAGTACATCGTGAACGTCTCGGCGATGGAGGGACAGTTCTCGCGCCGGTACAAGGGCCCGGGGCATCCGCACACGAACATGGCCAAGGCCGCGCTGAACATGCTCACGCGCACCAGCGCCGGCGAGATGCTCGAGAAATCCGGCATCCTTATGACCGCCGTCGACACCGGATGGATCACCGACGAGCGCCCGCACCACACCAAGGTGCGTCTGGCGGAGGAGGGCTTCCACGCCCCGCTCGACCTCGTCGACGGCGCCGCGCGCGTGTACGACCCGATCGTGCAGGGCGAGGCCGGCGTCGACCTGTATGGCGTGTTCCTGAAGGACTACAAGCCCAGCCCCTGGTGACCGGACGCGGCAAGAACGCGCCGTCACGGCCCCGGGACGGCAGGGGCGCGCACCGTCCGGCGGTAGCCGCCGTCGTGGGATTCGACCGCGCCCGCTGCGACGAACTCGTCGATCCAGCCGCCCATCGGCCACTCGCCCCACTGCTCGGCGAACAGGGCGCCGTTGCGCAGGATGTCGTCGAGATGACGCCACGGGGGAGTGCCGGCCGGATGCCACTGATGGAACGCATGCGCGCCGCCCACCCAGTGCAGGGGCACGCCCTGCGACCGCGCCCGTCGGCCCAGATCGGTGTCTTCGGCGCCATAGCCCTCGTACCGCTCGTCGAACCCGCCCAGCTGCGCCCAGGTCGCCGGCGTCACCGCGAACGACAGCGACCAGAAGAGGTCGTACTCGTTCGCGTCGGCGGTCGCGACGACGCCGACGGCCGGGTTCGGACGCACGGGATGCGGTCGGACCATCGCCTCGAGCTGTTCGGCGGCTGACGGTCGCTGCACGCTCTCGAGGTAGGTGACCGGACCGCACAGCAGCCCGTTCGGGTGCGAGCGAATCGCTTCAGCGTATCGATCGAGCAGCTGCGGGCCCGGCAGACAGTCCACGTCGAGGAACACGAGCAGATCGACGTCGCGCGAGACAGCGATCTCGGCGGCGGCGTTGCGTCCTGCGCCGACGCGCATCCCATCGCGGCCCGGTGGGACGTGCACGTGAATTACGCCGTCGAACGGTGGCGGGGGCTCGCTGTCGAGCCACGCCTCGATGCGCACCACGTCATGATGGGGCGGCAGCACCTCGCGCAGAAAGCGGCGCTGGCGATGCAGATGTGCGAGGCGGTTGTGCGACGCCGGTGTGATCACGGCGATCCGCGTCATGAGGCGACCTCCTGTATGCCTCGGGCGGCACGCGCAGCGGCGCCGGTGACGCCCCATCCGCTCCAGTCGGGCGGGGAGACCGCTGCCCGCTCCACGAGCTCGACCACCTGTGCGGGAGACGATCCGGCGGGCGCTGTCGAGGCGAGGCCCGCGGCCTGCAGGACTCTGGCCGTGTGCTCCTGCTCGCCGAACGGTCTGTCCTGGGGCAGCACGACCGCGCGCGCGCCCGCGGTCGCGAGATCGGCCACCCCGTTCAGGCCGGCGGCGCTGATCACGACCTTCGCGCGGCAGAGCAGCGGCCACACGTCGGCGACCCGATCGTCGTCACGGGCGCCGGCCGTCTCGACCTCCCAGCCTCGAGCCGTCAGCAGGTCGATCGTCTGCTCGAGTCGTGATTCGTCGAGCGTACGGCTGAGGAACAGCGCCCGACGAGCGGCATCGTCGGCCGTGTGGCGCGACCGCCCGTCGTGCCGCGAGATCCCGCCGACATGACGTACGCGCGCACGGTGATCGGACAGCTCGGACGCATCGAACATGCCCTCCGGCCACGGTGCCACGATCCGATCGGCGAGGGCGTGGCCGAGCCGGTGCGGGCGGTCGGACCGATCGCCGGGTTGCGCGAACACCACGGTGGGAACGCCGAGAAGGCGGACGAATGCGGTGACCTCCACGCTGACGTCGACCACGAACGCCGAAACGGGGTGGCGGGCGATCCAGTCGGCGATCATCGCGAGCCGCGTCTGATGGCCTGGATGCCCGACCGGTGCCCAGTGCAGCGCCCGCCGGCGGTGACATCGCCGAGCTCGTGCGCGGCGCGGACGGCGCCGTCGGCGGTCACCACCGGATCCGCGTCCGCAGGCAGGCGGACCCACGCGGTGTCGTCGCCGAGGTCACCAGGAGCGGGAAGCGACGAGAACACGGTGACCTCGTCGTCGAGATGCGGGCGGATCGCCTGCATCCGCGTGAGATGGCCCCATCCGTGATGGTGCACGTACCAGCCGATCATGCGCCGACCGCCTCCGCGCCTGCGATGAGCGAGTCGACCTCGGCCATACGACTGTGCGCGGCGACGGTGAGCACGCGCTCGACCTCGCGATGACGGCGCGCGAGCGAGTGGCGGGCGGATGCCGCCGCGCGCACGCGATCCCGGAACGCGGGCGACGCCGACCGAGCGGCTAGGGAGAGGGCCGCCTGAGCGAGGGCGCTCACGTCACGGGCGGGCACGACCGTGCATCCGGGCAGCCCCGCCAGCACCTCGCTCGCACCGCCCGCGTCGAACGCGACCACAGGAGTGCCCGTCATCAGCGCCTCGGCCAGCACCAGGCCGAATGGCTCCGACCAGACCGGGGTGACCAGCGCGACCGACGACGCTCCGACGAGAGCGCAAAGCTCGGGTTGGCGCAGCGGCCCGACGTACTCCACGCCGTCGCCGAGAAGAGGCTCGACCTCACGGGTGAAGTACCGCTGGTCGCCGATCCGGCCGGCGATCCGCAGGCGCGCGCCTGCGAGCCGGGCTGCGCGGATGGCCAGATGGGGAGCCTTCTCGGGCACGATCCGACCGAACCACACCCACTGCTCGCCGCCGCGTCCTCGTCGCCACTCGCTGCTGTCGACACCGTTGGGGAAGACGAAGGCGTCGACTCCCTCGTCGGACCACGCTCGTGCCGTGTACTGGCTGACGGCGAGGAAGCGGTGCGGCGCCGTCGGCGGCAGGGAGCGCGCCGCATGCACCATGTCGGGGAGGGGCGGCGTGTGCAGGGTCGTGACGACTGGGATGCCCGCGTCGCGGCTCCACAGGATCGGATCGCCGTGCAGGCTGTGGTTGTCGACCACATCGACGCCGTCGACCGGGTCAGTCAGCCGGCGGCGCACCCGGGCGAAGGCATCCGCGATCCGTCCTCGGTGCCCCGCCGGGTTCTCCGAATCGGAGGTCTCATCGATGCAACGCCAGCGAGGGCTGGGCAGCTGCAGGTCGGCGCCCGATCCGAGGAAGTCGGATCCGGCGGCGGCGCACAGCTCGACGTCGTGTCCGCGACGCTTCAGCCACCGCACACGATTCCACACGACCGCCTCCAGTCCGCCCGCGTGCGGCTGTCGCAGGGGATGTCGTTCGGGAGCGACGACGAGCACGCGAAGGCGCTGCGCGGCACTCACGCCTGAATTCCCGCGGCGGCATGTGTCCGAACGCCTGCCACGGCATCCGAGTAGAGGCGGGCGTGCGCCGCCCGAATCGCGCGTCGCTGCTGCTGGCGCTCGGCGCGGCGGTTCGCCAGGTGCGTCGCCCTCGGCGAGGACGACGCCGGCGAGCGGTGGACCCACATCACCGCGGCGGCCAGCGTGCGGGGGTCGTCCAGATCGATGACGCAGAACTCGGACGGATGCTGCGACCGGATGTGGCCCACGTCGGTTCCCGCCACCGGCACCCCCAGGTCGTAGCAGAGCTCCACCCAGCCCGAGTGCGTCCCGTGCCGATAGGGAAGAACGAACAGGTCCAGCCCCCGGAGCCACTCCTCGATCTCCGCGTCGCTGAGATAGGGGGTCCTGCGCATTCGCACAGCGGCATGCCCGTCGGCGGCGTCGATCACCCGCTCCGCTGCACGGTCATCGCGTACCCGGTCGTTCATCAGCACCTCGATCTCGACCGCCTGGCCCGCTGCCTCGAGCAGCCCGGCCGCCCGCGCGGCTGCGCGCACCGCGCCCTCTGCGTCGATGTTCGGACGCAGGTCGCGCAGCGCGATGCCGACCCGAACGGTGCCTGCCCTGCTCACCCGGCTGTCCGCGGCGGTCTGCTCGAGCAGTGTCGGGTGGGCGAGCACCGTGCTGGCACGACGCCACCGGCGCTCGATCTCCGCCGCCGCGGAGGGCGTGAGCGTGATGAGGTGATCGGCCGCCGGGACGATCACATTGAGCAGCTCGCGATAGGGCTCCTGGTCGACGATCTGGGGATTGTCGAGGTCGTGCACCGTGAACACCACGGGCCGGCCCGCGAGGCGTGCCGCGTCGAGTCCTGCGCGCAACTCGTCAGGGGTGAACGACTCGAGCCCGAAGTGCACATGCAGCAGGTCGTACTCGGCGGCGTTCTCGCTGAGCCACTGTCCGGTCATCGCGATCGGCGGCCACCACTGCTCGGGGGGTGCGTCCGGCACGGGCGGGTCGCTCAGGAGAGTGACGCGCCGGGGATCGGTGATGGCGCGCACGTACGGGTGCGCGGCAGGGACGGAGGCGACGCGGATGCGCGCAGAGGTTGTGGCGATGGATTCCTCCTCGTTCAGACGGGCGTTGCGCGCGTACCGAAGTGATGGATCTCGGGAAAAGCAACGGGGTGAGACGAAGAGATCCACAGGTATACGTTCGAAGCATGAACCCCAACTCGCCCGACGTCACGACCGTTGCGCCCGTCGAGCCGGCGGTGCTAGGACGTCGAAGGCACTACGGCGAATTCTACGCGATCACCCCCCTGCCCGACAGCTTCGGAGTCGTGCTGGGAAACTGCCAGGCCGAGTCGTTGCGATTGGTGATGGATGCCGAGGATCGTCGGTTCATCCGGGTTCCGCCGGTGCACGAGATGTCGGCCGACGATGCGCGACGCCTGCACGAGGTGGTGGCCGCGGCCCACACGGTCGTCACGCAGCCGGTGCGCGACGACTATCACGACCTTCCGCTCGGCACGCGCCAGGTGGCTGCTGCGACCGCAGCCAGGGTGCTCACGGTGCCGCCCGTGCGGTTCGCGGGGCTGCATCCGTTCCAGGCCGCGATCCGCGTTCCGGGCGTCGATGAGGATCCACCGCTCGTGGCGTACCACGACGTGCGCACGCTCGCGGCGGCCGCGGGGCTGCCGGTTGCGTCTGCGCTGACACCGGATGCGGTGCGGGCCATCGGCCGGGCCTCGGTCGAAGTCCTGCGTGAGCGTGAGCGATCGACCCACATTCCGGTGTCCGACCTCTTCGAGGCCGTGTCGGGCGACCACATGCGCACCGTGAACCACCCCGGCAACGCGGTCTGGCTGCCGCTGGGTGCCCGCATCCTCGACGCGCTGGGGGCGGCGGAGGGACCCGTCGACCCGGGGCGCCCGCTGCTCGACTCGGTGCGCGCACCACTTGCTCCCGAGGTGATCGAGGCCTGGGCGCTGAGCGACGAGCCGCAGGAGCAGTGGATCGTCGAGGGGAGGCCCGTGAGCGACGCGGCGGTGCGCGAGGCGCACCTCGCCTGGTACGCCGAGCATCCCGGGTTCGTCGCCGCGGCGACCGCTCGGCTCGCGCCGCTCCTCACCGACTGGCGTGCGGCATGACCGGTGCGCCGCTGCTGCTCGTGCACCTTGGTGATCACGGCGTCGCGGTCTATGCCCGCGGCATGGCGGATGCCATTCGAGACGTCACCGAGGCGCACACCGTCGACGCCGCCGGACTCGCTCGACTGCCCGCCGGCACCGACGTGCACGCGCATTTCACCGATCGGCTCTGGGGTGCGTCGCCCGAGCAGGCATCCCGCACGTTCGCCGAGCTCGCATCGCGCCTGCGAGTGAGCGTCACCCTGCACGACGTGCCCCAGGCATCCGACGGTGAGCTGAATCGGCCTCGCCGTCGCGCGGCGTACGCCCGCGTCGCGGCGGCTGCGAGCGCAGTGGTCGTGAACAGTGAGCACGAGCGCGAACTGCTGCGCGAGGAGGACGTCTGGTCCGGGGCGGCCGAGGTCATCCCGCTGCCGGTGGAACTGGAGAAGGACGCCGGGCGGGGGCGACCCGACGGGTCAGTCGGGGTGCTCGGGTTCTTCTATCCGGGCAAGGGCCACGACGAGGCGGCGGACGCCGCGGCTGCCGCGGGGATCGGCGCGCTCACGGTGCTGGGACGCGCGTCTGACGGGCACGCGGCCGAGCTCGAGGCCTTCGTGCGGCGCTCGGCCGCCATCGGCGTCGAGGTCGACGTGACCGGATGGCTGGACGACGCCGAGATCGCTCGTCGCGGGCGCGCGGTGAGCGTGCCGGTGATCGCGCACCGGCACATCTCGGCATCCGGATCGCTCGCCTCGTGGATCGGCTGGGGCCGGCGCCCGGTGGCCGTGCGCAACCGCTACGTCGACGAGATGGCCGCGCTGCGCCCCGGCACGCTCACACCCGTCGGCGAGAGCGACCTGGTCGGTGCGCTGCGTCATGCACGTGCGAATCCTGACGCGACCTGGCACGGGCTCACGTGTCTGCCCTTGTCACGCGCTGAGGCGGCACAGGGGTATGTCCGCCTGTGGGCCGGGAGGGCCTCGTGACAGCGGGGTGGGTCGTCGGGAATCGATGGGACTCGCTCGACGGCATCCACCCGGATCCGCTTCCCGCCGTGTCGGTGATCGTCGCACACTACGACCAGCCGGGGCAGCTCGCCCGCACCCTGCGTGCGCTCGCCGCACAGGACTATCCGCAGGAGCTGCTGCAGGTCATCGTCGCCGATGACGGCTCGCCCGGCGGGCTCGACGTGCCCGACGGGGTGACGCTCGTGCGGCAGGAGGATCGCGGGTTCCGTCTGGCAGCGGTCCGCAACCTCGGAGTGCGGGCGAGCAGCGGCGAGGTGCTGTGCTTCCTCGACGCCGACACCGCGCCCGAACCCGGCTACGTGCGGGCGTTGAGCAGGCTCCCCGCGCTCCTGCCCGAGGCGGTGGTCGTCGGTCGTCGCCGCCACGCGGACCTCTCGGCGGTCGCGCCCGACGTGCCGATCGTCGAAGCGGCGGCGGGTCGGGAGCTGCCGGAACCCGAGTGGCTCGCCGAGGAGTATGCCCGCAGCGGGGATCTGCTCGACTCCGACGACCGCTCCTACCGATTCATGATCGGCGCCGTGATCGCCTGCTCGCGACGCATGTTCGATGAGGTCGGCGGCTTCGACGAGACATTCACGTCGTACGGGGGTGAGGACTGGGAGTGGGCGCACCGCATGTGGCAGGCCGGTGCGGTGTTCGCGCACATCGCGGGTGCGGTAGCCTGGCACGATGGTCCCGAGTGGGCCGATCGGGACGGGTCGGGCATCGACCGCGCGAACGCGCAGACGCTGCGCCTGCAGTCGAGCATTCCGGTTCCCGGGTCGTCTCCGCGGGCGCTGTGGCCCGGTGCGGCCGACCTTGTCGTGCAGGTGCAGGGTGAGCACCCGCCGGCAGCGCTCTTCATCATGGCCGACTCGCTGTTCGCCGCGTTTCCCCGAGCCAGGCTGATGCTCGACGTCGTGCCCGATGCGCTCGCCGACGACCCGCGGGTCGTGGATGCCCGTGACGCCCGGCGCCCTGTGGACTCCCGGGTGCTGTGGGAGATGCGCCGACCCGTCGTCGTGCTCGATCCGGACTGGCTCGTCGACCTCGTCCACGGCCTCGGCACGGGAGATCTGGGCGCTGTCGACCTCGTCGACGGCGATGGCGCACCCATCGGAAGGCTGCGCTCGCGACGCGCGACGCGACGTGCCGACCGCTGGGGGCACGACGATGCGTTCCGGACGCGGCGGACGACGGCGGTGGGAACTCACGTGCTGCGGACCGATCCTCGGGTCGAGGCCTGGGTCGGCGGGTGGGGTGGTGTGGAGGCGTTCTGCTGACGGGTGCGCGGTCTCGAGCCGGTCGGCCTCGCGGCATCCGACGAGGCCGGCGAGGCGGTCGTCACTGCGACGGGAGTCGACCGGCTCTAGCTGCGGTGGGCGCTCGCCCGCCGGCGGAACGATTCGACGCCGGCGGGCTCGTCCCCGACATCGATCACATCAACAGCTGGGTGCAGTCGGTCGAGCAGGTCGATCCGCTCGAGATGCTCGAGAAATCCGGCATCCTCATGACCACCGTCGACACCGGATGGATCACCGACGAGCGCCCGCACCACTCGACCTCGTCGACGGCGCCGCCCGCGTGTACGACCCGATCGTGCAGGGCGAGGCCGGCGTCGACCTGCACGGCGTGTTCCTGAAGGACTACAAGCCCAGCCCTTGGTGAGTTCCGCCGCCGGTAGTGAACGACACTTCGGAGGTCGACACGCTGGATTTCGGACCGAATCGGCCGAAGCATCCGACGAGTGGCGTGTCGACCCCAGAGCGTGCCGGGGCTCAGGCCTCCGCTACGGGTGACCAGGCATCGGTTCCCACCGTGGCTGGAAGTGCCTGGTCGTTGAACCGTTCGAAGCGGAACGCCTCCAGCACGGGGGACGGCTCGCCGGTCATCACCTCGTCCGCGGCGAGCTCGCCGAGTACGAGGCCCAGCGTCGCCCCCGAATGGGTGAACAGTGCGTACAGCCCGGCGACTCCGGGCACGGGACCCGCTACCGGGTCGCCGTCACCGGGGATGGGCTTCCATCCGGCGCCCACGTGCGACGCCGTCAGAGTCGGCCTGCCCGTCAGCACCTTCGAGGCTTCGTCGAGCAGCCCGTGAACCGACTCGTCGGGAACCTCGATGGTGCCGTCGTCGCCGACCACGATCGATTCCTCCGCCCATGCCGCATCCAGCACCAGGCGGTTGTCGGGTGTCGGGCGCACCGCCACTCGAGGCGTGTTCAGCACGGTCTTCATGGTGAAGTCCACCGGATCGGTGAACAGGACGAATGCGGCGGGCGAAGCATCGGGAACGGTGACGCCGAGTGCGGCCAGCTGCGCCGGAACCGCGGGTCCCGTCGCGAGGACGACGTGATCCGCTGCGACCGCGGACCCGTCGCCGAGGATGACGCCGACCGTTTTGTCTTCGTTCACGTCGACGCGGACCTCGCCGGCGTTCTCGATGACGGTGGCGCCAGCGTCTTTCGCCTCCGCAACCAGCACGGCGATGATGTCGGGCAGGCTCACCCATCCTTCGCCAGGGTTGAAGATCGCACCCTCGTCGGCGATCGCGGCGGCGTCGACACCGGGCGCGAGCCGCTCGACGTCGTCCCTGTCGATCCAGAGCGAGTCGTAGCCCACCGATCGCTCGAACTGGAATGTCCGGCGGAAGCTGTCCTCAGGGCCGGCCCACTTCAGCGCCCCGTCGAAGCGGAGATAGGCGTTGCTGTCCGCGTGCCTCGCCGCCCACGTGCGGTACCGGTCGATGGCCAGCAGCCGTAGGTAGTGGTAGCTGGAGGAGCGGTCTCCGGACGAATTGAGCCACGCGATCGAACGACCGGAGGCGCCGTCGGCGAGCGAGCCCTGGGTGACGAGGGTCACATCGGCGCCTGCGCGAGCGAGATGGGCTGTGGTCGATGCGCCGAGGATGCCCCCGCCGATGACGATGACCTTCTTCGAACCGTTTGCTGACATCTTGTTCCTCACTTCTTGGTTCTTGACACTGCTGCTGCGCGAGCTGCGGCGATCACGCGCAGGCCCGCGACGGCGTCTGCCGGATCGACAGGGACCTGCGACCCGCTGTTGATGGATGCCGCGACGCCGGCGTAGAAGCGCTCGTACTGGCCGCGTGTCATGGGTACGCTCTCGCCGTTGTCGCCTGTGGTGATCGATCCCCACTCGGCCTGGTCGCGTTCGCCGAAGCCGGGATCGCCCGGTCGCCGCCCGGCGACCAGTGCAGTCTCCTGGCCGTCGAGCCCCCAGGAGACGTACGTGCCTTCGGCGCCCAGCACGCGAAACCGCGGCCCGGGCTCTGGAGCCACCGCACTCATCCAAAGGTGCGAGCGCACGCCGGACTCATGCTCAAGGGCGATGAACACGTCGTCGTCCGCCGCGACGCCCTCGCGCACGGTGTCGATCTCTGCGTACACGTCCACGACCGGTCCGAACAGCTGCAGCGCCTGATCGATGAGGTGCGGCCCGAGATCGAACAGGATGCCGCCAGCTTCGGCGACCGGTGCCTCTGCCTTCCATCCTTCCGGCGCCTGCGGCTGCCACCAGGTGAATCGCGACTCGAAGCGGCGGATCTCGCCGAGACGCCCGGACTTCACCAGGTCGCTCACGGTGAGGAAATCGCCGTCCCAACGACGATTCTGGAACACCGTCAGCATCAGGTCTCGAGCCGCGGCGATCGCGATCAGGGTTTCGCCGGTCTCCGCGTCGGCGACGAACGGCTTGTCGACGACGACGTGGTAACCGGCACGCAGCGCCGACTCGGCGTGAGCGGCATGGCTGCCGCTTGGCGAGGCGACGACGACCAGATCGATCGAGTCCGTCATCTCCCACAGGGCGGCGGTATCGGCGAGGATGCGGGCCTGAGGATGCTCGCTCGTCGCACGCTCGACGCGAGCGGGATCTCGCGTCACGATCGCGTCGATGCGGAAGGCTGGATCGGCGGCCAGAAACGGTGCGTGGAAGAGGCCCCCCGCGGTGCCGAAGCCGATGATCGCTGTGCGGATGACCATCAGAGGACCTCGGAGAGGAACAGCCGCAGCCGGTCGCTCTTCGGGGCGTCGAATATCTCGTCCGGAGTTCCCGCCTCGACGACTCGGCCCTCGTCCATGAAGACGACCTGATCTGCGACCTTGCGCGCGAAGCCCATCTCGTGAGTGACGACGAGCATCGTCATGCCGCGCTGGGCGAGCTCTGCCATGAGGTTGAGCACACCCTTGACCAGCTCGGGGTCGAGCGCGCTCGTCGCCTCGTCGAAGAGCATGACCTCGGGTTCCATCGCCAGGGCGCGCGCGATCGCCACTCGCTGCTGCTGCCCGCCGGAGAGGTCGCGCGGGCGATGGTCGGCCCGCTCTGCGAGGCCGACTTCGGTCAGCCGTGCCAGGGCGATGCGCCGGGACTCTCCCTTGGACATCTTCTTGACGTTGCGCAACGCGAGGGCGACGTTCTCGAGCGCGGTGTGGTCGGGGAACAGATTGAAGTGCTGGAACACGAGACCGACGCGACGACGCAGCACATCCGGCTTCAGGGCGAGGGCGTCGTCGTCTGCGAGCATCACCCTGCCCGCTTTCGGCTCGTGGAGTCGGTTCACACCGCGCAGCAGCGTCGACTTGCCCGATCCGGATGGTCCGATGATGCAGGTGGTCGTGCCGGGTTCGACGGCGATCGACACATCGCGGATGACGTCGATATCGCCGTACGCCATCACGAGGTTGTCGATCTGCAGGCGCGATCCTTCGTAGAAGCGGCCCTCTGTCACGGGGAGCGGGGAGGTGTAGGTCATGTGTTCTCTCCTTGGGCCAGTGCGGGGCTCACGGGCCTCTCATCGATCTCGTCCAGACCGCTCTTGGGCGGGGTCGCCTTACGGCGCCCGGTGCGGAACCGGTCGTCGAAGTAGTTCACGAGGTGCGTGAGCGGCACGGTGATCACGAGGTAGAAGACGCCGGCCAGGACGAGCGGCGACAGGTTTCCGGTCAGCACGGCGGCATCCTGTCCCACGCGGAACAGCTCCCGTTCGCTGACGAGCAGCCCGAGGAAGTACACGAGGCTCGAATCCTTGACAATCGCGATGAACTGATTGACCAGGGCGGGCAGCACCCTGCGGATCCCCTGCGGAACGACGACGAGGCGCATCGCGCTGCCGTATGTCATGCCCAGCGCGCGGCACGCTTCCAGCTGCCCCCGTTCGACGCTCTGGATGCCGGCGCGGAAGATCTCGCCGATGTAGGCGCCGGCGATCAGGCTGAGCGCGAGGATGCCGAGTGGATACGGGGACGGTCCGAAGAGCTGCTGACTGATCCTGGCGAAGCCCTGGCCGATGAGCAGGATGGTCAGAATCGCGGGAAGTCCGCGGAAGATGTCCGTGTAGATGCGTGCGGGCAGGCGCAACCATGCGGTGCGCGAGACGCCCATGATTGCGAGGATCATGCCGATCACGATGCCCAGCAGTGTCGCGAACACCGAGATGACGAGGGTGTTCACAAGACCGATGCCGAGCAGCTGCGGCAGGACCGCGATCATCGCGTCGAAGTCGAGGAACGTCCTGATGAGGTTATCGAGCCAATCCATGCGGATCTCCCTTCGGGCTGTGGGTGCGGGCAGCGCCCGCACCCACAGCAGCCGTCACTTGCTGTCGCCGGTGTCCTCGCCCTGCTCATCGCTGGGCAGGTACTGGTCGGGCATCGGGGAGCCGGGGAACCACTTCTGGTAGAGCTCCTTCCACGTGCCGTCCTCCATCGCGTCGTGGAGCGCCTCGTTCAGAGCATCCTTGAACTCGTCGTTGCCCTTGGCGATCGCGAATCCGGCCGGCGCGTCGAACGACGGGATGTCGATGGCGTTCTCCAGACCGTACTGTTCGGCGTACTCCTTCGCGGCCTCGTAGTCGAGGAAGTGCGCGTCGATCGCGCCGCTGTTGACGGAGGAGATCGCGGAGTTGTTGTCGGGGAAGCGCACGAGTTCGGTGTCGGTGAAGTTCTTCACGGCGTACGCCTCCTGCAGGGTGCCCTGCACGACGCCGAGCCGCTTGCCCGCGAGGCTCTTCTCGTCGGTGATGCCGCTGTCGGGGCTGGCCATGACGGTGAGGTATCCGGCGAGGTAGCCATCCGAGAAGTCGACCGTCTGCTCGCGCTCTTCGGTGATCCCGATCGCCGCGACGCCGACGTCGAACTGCCCGTTGGCGACAGCGGCGAGCAGTCCGGAGAAGTCCTGGCCGGTGAACACGACGTCGTCGATGCCGATGCGCTCGGCGACATCGGTGAACAGCTCGACGTCGAAGCCGGTGAACTCACCGCTCGCGTCGGTGAATGTGTACGGCTTCGAGTCGCCCAGGCTCGCAACCCGGATCTGGCCGGGCGTGATCAGGCCGTACGGGTTCTCGTCCTGGTCACCGCCGGCTGAGGCGTTGCCGGTCGAGCTGCAGGCGGTGAGCGCCAGGGCTCCTGCTACTGCGGCGGCGACTGCGAAGCGACGGAATGTCAGGGTTCTCTTGGCCATCGGATGGCTCCTCTCAGAGGACTGCACTATCGGAACGGGGTGGACGCTGTGGCGAAGCTCGGCTAAATTGAGACCGGTCTCAGTTTTGCGTTGAGTTGGACAGTACACGGCAGAGATCGGGCCGTCAATAGGGTGGAACCCGACGATGAAGTGAAAGGGCGGCGATCGGTGAGCGGACACGAGGACGGGCTTCGCGACGTGACGGTAGCGGACGTGGCCGCACGAGCCGGCGTCGCCAAGGCGACCGCGGCGCGTGCGCTCGGCGACTACGGAGCGGTGAGCGCGAAGGTCCGCGCCCGCGTTCAGGATGCAGCATCCGCGCTCGGGTACCGGCCGAACGCCGTCGCGCGCAGCATGAGCACCGGGCGATCGAAGGCGATCGGCATCATCGTGGGCGACATCGAGAACTCGGCATTCGCGCAGGCGACTCGCGGGGCTGCTGATGTCGCCGAGGCTGCAGGGTACGACCTGATCCTGTCCAACTCTCGCGAGGAGGTCGAGGCGGAGCGCAAGGCCATCGATCTGCATCTCGCCAAGCGGGTCGATGGGCTCGTCATCGCGCCCGCGTCGTCCATCCACCCCGCCAGCTTTCTCGACATCGTCGACGCCGGCCGTCCCATGGTGTTCTTCGACCGACTCGTGCACGGGGTCGAGGCGGATGCCGTCGTCGCGGCGAATCGTGAGGGCGCGACGCGTCTCGCCGATGTGCTCGTGCGAGCCGGGCATCGTCGCATCGCGTACGTGTCGGCGCTCGACGACATATCCTCTGGTGGGTTCCGGTCGATGTGGGATGCGGAGTCCCGCGAGTTCGTACCGGGTCTCAAGTCCTCGGTGATCGCCGAGCGCATTGCTGGGTTCGCGGAGGCCCTTCAGCGCGCCGGCATCGGAGACCCGCTCGCCTACGTGCGCCTCGGCGCAGACGAGGAGAACGCTCGTCGGATCGTGACTGATCTGGTCACCGGCGACGACGCGGTCACCGCGATCGTCGCGTCCGACAGCATGGTCTCGTTCCACGCGTTTCGTGCGATCCGCGACCTCGGGTTGCGGATCCCCGATGACATCTCGTTGGTCGGGTTCGACAACGCGCCATGGACGTCGGTGACCGAGCCGACGATCACCGTGATCTCTCAGCCTTCACGCGAGCTCGGCGCGCTTTCGACTCAGATCCTCATCGAGCGGATCGAAGGTGCGACCGGCCCCATGCGCGTGCGCGTGCTCCCGCAGGAACTCATCGAACGCGGATCGGTTTCGCGACCGCGAGGCTGAGGTCGTTCAGTGCTCCGGCACTTCGAGGTTCGCCGACGCCCATTGGCCGAGCTGGCTGAGGATGTCTGGGGCCTCGACCTGCGCGTCGTGCAGCGTCCGTTCACGCTCGTCGGTGTGAAACCCGCCCTGGACGCCTTCACCGACGTCGCGAACGAGCTGAAGGAGAACGCGGAGAAGTCGGCGCGCTCCTTCGGGCAGGAGCTCGCCGCGACGCGCGGCAAGGTCGCCTGAGGCCGGGCAGCGTCACGCCCGACACATCGGGGGCCGCGATCGCGGATGTCGGATGCTTCGGCAGGATCCGTCCGACATCTGTGCAAACGGCCCCCGATGTGTCGCCGGGTCGCCGGGCGTGACCCGATCACCCGGGCAGTCGCACGGTCGCCACGAGCCCGCCGCCCCGCGCGGTGCAAGCTCCAGCATCCCGCCGTGCGCCCGGGTGATGCCGTCGACGATCGCGAGACCGAGTCCCGTCCCTGCGTGATCGCGGTCGCGCGTCCGCCCGGCGCCGCCTCGACCCGCACCGTGACCGAACCGCCGGGGCGGTTGTGCGCGATCGCGTTGTGCACGAGGTTCACGACGAGCTGCTGCAGCAGCGCCGGCGACCCGGATGCGCCAGGCGCCGACCCCTCGACCGCGAGAGAGATTCCCAGTGGATGGTGCGTTCAGCGGTTTCAGCGTCGACGACATCCCGGTGGCGGACGTGGATGCCGTCGTCGACGACCTCATCGCCCGCGGCGTGCAGACCAAGATCTACAGCGACGCGGAGTTCCCGTCCGACGAGCGCGGCATCGTGTGCGGCGGGGGACAGAGCCCCGACATCGCGTGGTTCCGCGCCCCGGCGGGCAACGTCCTCGCCGTCAGGCAGGCCTGAGCGGGCCCCGCTAGAGGCGGTCGACGGCGGTGACGGTCACCACGGCCTCGCCCGCCTCATCGGATGCCGCCAGATCCACGGTCGCCGAGATACCCCAGTCATGATCCCCGGCGGGATCGTCGAAGATCTGACGCGCCGTCCACTGCGATGATCCCTCGGTCAGCAGAAGCATCTTCGAGCTGCGGGCATCCGCCCCGGTGAGGATCTCGTCGTGCTCGGCGAAGTACGCATCCAGGGCGTCGTTCCAGGCATCGGCTCCGAACGCGGGATCGAGCTCGACGAGAGCGTCGACGTCCTCGAGGGCGGCGAGTTGCACCCGCCGGAACAGCTCGTTGCGCACGAGCGTGCGGAAGGCGCGGACGTTCGCGGTCAGTCGCTTGGGTGCGGGAGGGACGATCGGCTCGTCCACGTGTTCCGCGCTCCTCAGGGCGGCGAGGTCGACCCGGCCGTCGTCCGTGCCGGCGCGCAGCTCCTCCCACTCGTCCAGCAGGCTCGAGTCCACCTGCCGCACGAGCTCGCCGAGCCATTCGATGAGGTCGCGGAGGTCTTCGTTCTTCAGCTCCTCGGGGACGGTCTGCGACGCGGCGCGGTATGCGTCCGACAGGTACCGCAGCACGACGCCCTCCGAGCGGGCGATCTTGTAGAACGCGACGTATTCCCCGAACGACATGGCTCGCTCGTACATGTCACGCACGACCGACTTCGGATGCAGCTCGAAGTCGCGGATCCACGGCTGAGCAGCGCTGTACGTCTCGAACGCCGCTCCGAGCAGCTCTTCCAGCGGCTTCGGATACGTGATCTGCTCGAGCAGCTCCATCCGCTCGTCGTACTCGATGCCCTCGCGCTTCATCTCTGCGACCGCCTCGCCGCGGGCGAGGAACTCCTGCTGACCGAGGACCGCCCGCGGATCGTCGAGCGTCGATTCGACGATCGAGATCATGTCGAGCGCGAAGGTCGCGGCATCCGGGTCGAGCAGCTCGAACGCCGCCAGCGCGAACGGCGACAGCGGCTGGTTCAGCGCGAAGTTCGGCTGCAGGTCGACGGTGAGACGGACGCCCTTCGACGGGCTCAGGGACCGGTCCTCGTACTCCTCGACGATGCCCGACTCGCGCAGCGTCCGGTAGATCCCCAGCGCCCGCAGCGCGAGCTGTCGCTGCCGCGCGCGGGGCTCGTGATTGTCGTATACCAGCGCGCGCATATTGCCGAACACGTCGCCGCCGCGAGCGATGACGTTCAGCATCATGGCGCTCGTGATCTGCATGTGGGAGGTCAGCGGCTCCGGCTCCGCATCCACGAGCTTGCGGAACGAGGGCTCGCCCCACGAGACGAAGCCGTCCGGCGCCTTCTTGCGGATGATCTTGCGCTTCTTCTTCGGGTCGTCGCCCGCCTTGCGGATCGCGGCGGCGTTCTCGGACTCGTGCTCCGGTGCCTGGCACACCACGGTGCCCGCGGTGTCGAAACCGGCGCGCCCTGCGCGGCCGGCGATCTGATGGAACTCGCGGGCATTGAGCTGCCGCATCCGCGTGCCGTCGAACTTCGTCAGGGCCGTCAGCAGCACCGTGCGGATCGGAACGTTGATGCCGACCCCGAGGGTGTCAGTGCCGCAGATCACGCGCAGCATCCCGCGCTGCGCGAGCTGTTCGACGAGGCGGCGGTACTTCGGCAGCATACCGGCGTGATGCACGCCGATGCCGGCCCGCAGGAACTTCGACAGCGTGCGCCCGAACGCGGTCGTGAACCGGAATTCACCGATCACGGCTGCGATCTCGTCGCGCTGCTCCCGCGTGGCGATCTTCGTGCTCGACAGCGCCTGCGCGCGCTCCATCGCCGCAGCCTGCGAGAAGTGCACGATGTAGATCGGGGACTGGCTGGTGCCGAGCAGGTCTTCGATCGTCTCGTGGATCGGTGTCAGCTCGTAGAAGAAGTGCAAGGGCACGGGCCGCTCGACGCCCGTCACGACCGACGTCTCGCGCGACGTGCGCCGCGTCAGATCGTCAGCCAGAGACGTCACGTCCCCGAGCGTCGCCGACATCAGCACGAACTGCGCCTGCGGCAGCGTCAGCAGCGGGACCTGCCAGGCCCACCCGCGGTCGGGATCGGCGTAGAAGTGGAACTCGTCCATCACCACCTGCCCGACATCAGCGGCATCGCCCTGACGCAGGGCGAGGTTCGCGAGGATCTCGGCGGTGCAGCAGATGATCGGGGCGTCCGCGTTGACCGCCGAGTCGCCGGTCACCATGCCGACGTTCTCGGCGCCGAACACGTCGACGAGGGCGAAGAACTTCTCGCTGACCAGAGCCTTGATCGGGGCCGTGTAGTAACTCCGTCGGCCGTCGGCAAGGGCGGCGAAGTGCGCACCGATCGCGACGAGCGACTTCCCCGTGCCGGTTGGGGTCGAGAGGATGAGGTTGTTCCCCGAGACGATCTCGATGACCGCTTCGTCCTGCGCCGGATACAACTGGATGCCGGTCGACTCCGCCCATTCGACGAACGCCGTGTAGACGGCATCCGCATCGGAGCCGTCGGGGAGGGAGTCGGTGAGGGAAGCCATGTCCTTACGATCCTCCCTCATCATCAGGCAGATATCTCCGGAGGCGTGAGCCCCGAGCGGGCGATCAGACGCTGAGGGTCTGCGTCAACCCCCGATGCTCTGGGCTGTTCCCGTGAAATGTTGGTCGCCGGGTGCATCCGCGAGCGCCCGCGAAAGGGGATCCGTGATCGACAGCCACGCCGTCGATGCCGTGTCGGCACGAGGGGCGCTCAGCGCCGCACTGCTGAACCGGCTCCGATTCGACGACCCGATTCATACCGGCTCGATCGCCGATGGGCGAAGCGCAGACCTGGTCGAACTCGCGGCTGACGCGCTCACCGCGAGCTCCGGCATCGCAACGGATGACGACCTGCAGATCACCCTGTTCCTGCTGTACGCGTGCGCGTACGGATCTCTGGACTGGATCGACCCTGCATGGGAGTGGAACCCTGAGCTGCTGGCTGTCCGGCGAGGGATCGAGCGGGAGTTCGAACGCGAGCTTCGCCGCGACGTCGCCGTGGGCGCAGTATCGCCCGCGGATGCTGAGTCCATCGCCGCCGCGCTTTTCGAGCTCACGGCGCCGAACCCCGGCCCCTCCCTTGCTCGGTACATCGCCAAACACGCGACGCTCGACCAGGTGAGGGAGTTCGTGATCCAGCGCAGCATCTACACGCTGCGCGAAGCCGACCCGCACTCCTGGGCCATTCCTCGGCTCACCGGTCGCGCGAAGGTTGCGCTCGTCGAGATCCAGTCCGATGAGTACGGAGGTGGACGGCCCGAGCGCATGCACGCGGAGATCTTCGCCCGTACGATGCGTGGACTCGGGCTCGACGCACACTACGGCGGCTACCTCGATCGGGTTCCGGCGGTGACGCTGGCCTCGCAGAACGCCATGTCGATGTTCGGCCTGAACCGGTCGCTGATCGGCGCGATCGTGGGCCACCTGGCCGCCTTCGAGATGACCTCGTCGTTGCCCAACCGCTCGTATGCCGAGGGTGTGCGCAGGCTCGGCTTCGGGGACGACGTCGCGGAGTACTTCGACGAGCATGTGGAGGCGGATGCTGTGCATGAGCAGATCGCGGCGCGTGATCTTGCCGGCGGGCTCGGGGAGGATCACCCCGAACTCATCGAGGACATCTTCTTCGGGGCCGGTGCCTGCCTGATGCTCGACGATCGAGCTGCGGAGCATGTCAGGGCTGCGTTCGAAGCGGGCGAGAGCTCTCTGCGACCCGGGGGCGACGATGCCTGAGCGCGACGTGCAGATCACCGCGTGCGCCGACGGGCCGCTCCTCGTGCGCGGTGCGGTTCAGGTCGTCGGTGAAGACGGGCAGACCATCGACAATCCTCGTCGAACCGTCGCGCTCTGTCGTTGCGGGTCTTCAGCGATCAAACCGTGGTGCGACGGCACGCACAAGCTGATCCGCGGGGTCAGTGATCCAGCCTCTTCGACATCTCGGTGATCCAGATCGGCGCGAACGGCGAGATGCTCGGTGCATCCTTCATGTCGCGCTCGATGAGGTCGAGCAGGTGCTCGAGGTCGAGGCCCTCGGGCTTCTTCACGACGCGTTCGGATGTCAGCGACCACGCGGCCGCGTTCACGGTCGGGTCGGCGTCTCGCCCGTCGCCCACAGCCCCTTCGCGACGGCGTGATCGACCTTCACCTTCAGTCGTCGCCGATGATCCCCCCACGGATCCGGCGCAGGTCCTCCATGAGCGACCCGATGAGGATCCAGTGACCGGATGCCGGCGGCTTCACCTGCAGCGGTGCGGTCAGCGCCGGGATCGCCGAGGTCTCGGCCGCGGGCTCCGGAGCGATGTCGGCGACCTGCACCGCGAGCCTGAGGTCGTGGCCCGCGCGGCGCAGCTGCTCGGCGATCGCGTGCACCGTCGGCTCCTCGGCGAGCGTGTCGTCGTAGTGGTCGAAGAACGCGCGCGTCATCCCGATCACCTGCGTGACGATCGGCGAGAGGCGATCGAGCAGCGCGCGCATCTCGGCGATCTCGCCTCTGGCCGCGCGGCGCGGGTTGAGCGTGAGGGATTCCTCGCCGGCCGATACGGATGCCGCAGCCGCCGCCTGCATCGGGCGCAGCAGGCGCGCTTCGACCATCAGCCCCTGCAGATCGCCCGGCCGCTGCGTGCTCGAGAGGGCGGCGGCCAGGCGGTCCAGGCTCGCAGCGATCTCGGTGCCGAGCAGACCGAGGTCTCGACGGGCGGGGGCGATGAGCACCGGGGGCACGAGCAGCGCGTTGACGACGAGCGCGAAGCTCACGCCGATCAGCGTCTCGAGGATCCGATCGATCGCGTACTCGGGGTTCGACGATCCGAGAGCGAGCACGAGCATCGCCGAGATCGCGACCTGATTGCCCGTTCCCGGTGAGGCGCGCAGCGCCCACGCGACGAGCATCGCCACGACGATCGCCAGCAGCACCACCCAGCTCTGCGCGCCGAGCAGCAGGCTCAGGGCCACGGCGATGACGACGCCGACGATCACGCCGATGCTGCGCTCCAGCGCCTTCGCGAACGACTGGTTGACGCTCGGCTGCACCACCAGCAGCGCGGCGATCGCCGCGAACACCGGCAGAGGACCGGGGATGAGCCAGCCCGCGATCAACCACGCGCCGATCGTGGCGATCGCCGACTTCGCGACCTGCAGCAGCGGACTGCGCTTCGCGCTGCGCACCGACGCCGTGACCCTCATGGCACAACGCTAGCGCCGTCGCCATCACGTCATCAGCAACTGAGGTCACCCTAACCCCGTGCTACCTTAGGGGAGGCTTACCAAAGCCGTCCGGCTCCCGGCCGCCTCCCGAACCCACCGAAACCCTTGAAGGGAACGCCCGTGCGTACCTCCCGACTCCTCGCCCTCGGCGCCGCTGCGGTCCTCGCGCTCAGCCTCGCCGCATGCTCCTCGACGGCACCCACGAGCACCGACGACACCGCAGCGGGCTCCAACCCGGCATCCGACGACGCATTCCCCGTCACGATCGAGCACGTCTACGGCGAGACGACGATCACCGAGAAGCCCGAGCGCGTCGCCACCGTCGCGTGGGCAAACCACGAAGTGCCGCTCGCGCTGGGCATCGTGCCGGTCGGCATGAGCAAGGTGGCCTGGGGTGACGACGACGACAACGGCGTCCTCCCCTGGGTCGAGGAGAAGCTCGACGAGCTCGGCGCCGAGACCCCGGTGCTCTTCGACGAGGCGGACGGCATCGACTTCGAGGCCGTCGCCGACACGAACCCCGACGTGATCCTGGCGTCCTACTCCGGACTCACGCAGGAGGACTACGACACGCTCTCCAAGATCGCGCCGACCATCGCCTACCCCGAGGTCGCCTGGGGCACCTCCTACCAGGACATGATCACCATGAACGCGACAGCTCTGGGGCTCGCCGATGAGGGCGCAGAGCTGGTCGCCGACCTCGAGTCCCAGACGCAGGACGCGCTCGACGCGCACCCGGCTCTGAAGGACGCCAAGGTCCTGTTCACCTACATCGACCCCAACGACTTCAGCCAGGTGGGCTTCTACACGCCCATCGACACGCGCCCCGGATTCCTCCTCGACCTGGGTCTTCCCGAGCCGCAGATCCTGAAGGACAACGCCGACGCGACCGACTTCTACCTGACCGTCAGCGCCGAAGAGGTCGACAAGTTCGACGACGTCGACCTGTTCATCACCTACGGCGACGAGTCGATGGTCGCCGCCCTCCAGGCGGACCCGCTGCTCGGCAAGATCCCCGCGGTCGCCCACGGGCAGATCGCGATCCTGCCCGACGCCACCCCGATCGCCAACTCCGCCAACCCGTCGCCGCTGTCGATCCCGTGGGGGATCGACGAGTACTTCTCGATCCTCGAGGCACCGCTGACGGGCAAGTGACCTCGATCGCCACAGCACCGAAGCCGGGCGCCGCAGGTCTGCGGCGCCCGGCATCGGTGCGCACAGCGTGGCTGCTCATCGGCGTCGGCGTCATCCTCGTCCTGAGCATCCTGTCGGTGTCGTTCGGCGTCCGCGCCGTCTCGCCGGGCGACATCCTCGCCGCCCTCGGCGGGCACACCGACACCGTCGAACAGGCCGCCATCGTCAAGCGGATGCCGCGCACCGTCCTTGCGATCCTCGTCGGAGCCGCCCTCGCGCTCTCCGGTGCGACCATGCAAGCAGTGACACGCAACCCCATCGCCGACCCCGGCATCCTGGGTGTCGCCAACGGCGCATCGCTCGCGGTCGTCATCGGCCTCGCCTTCTTCGGCGCGACCGGCGCCTTCACGCAGATGGCCGTCGCCGTCGTCGGCGCAGCGCTCGCCGCCGTCTTCGTCTACGCCGTCGGGTCGCTCGGCCGCGGCGGCGCCACCCCCCTCAAGCTCGCGCTCGCGGGAGCCGCGACATCCGCCGCGCTCGCCTCGCTCATCAGCGCGGTCATGCTCCCGCGCGTCGATCTGCTGACAGCCTTCCAGTCCTGGCAGGTCGGCGGCGTCGGCGGCGCGGAATGGCCGAGGATCGCGATCACCGCGCCCGCGCTCGCGGCGGGCGCCCTCATCTGCTTCGCGTGCTCGCGCGGCATGAACTCGCTCGCGCTCGGCGACGACATGGCCGCAGGGCTCGGCGAGAACGTCTTCCGCACGCGGCTCATCTCGGCGCTCGGCGCCGTCATCCTCGCCGGCGCCGCCACCGCCATCGCCGGGCCCATCGGATTCGTCGGCCTCGTCGTTCCGCACTTCTGCCGGATGCTCATCGGCACCGACCACCGCTGGCTGCTGCCGTTCACCGCGCTGGCAGGCTCTGCCCTGCTGCTGGCGGCCGACATCGTCGGCCGCGTGATCGCGCCGAACGGGGAGGAGATCCAGGTCGGGATCATCACCGCCGTCATCGGTGCGCCGTTCTTCATCTGGATCGTGCGCCGTCAGAGGGTGAGGGAGCTGTGATGGCCGCGCGGGTGCCGACCCTTCGACAGGCTCAGGGATCGGATGCGGGGGCGGCGATCGCCGCCGGGCGCCGGATGCGCCGCCGCAGGCACGTCGTCGCGAACAGCATCCTCGGGGCGCTCCTCGTCGCGCTCGCCGCGACGGCACTCATGGTCGGCAACACCTTCTACACGCCGGACGAGGTGATCCGCGTCATCCTCGGCGAGACGGTGCCCGGAGCGTCGTTCACGGTGGGCGAGCTGCGGCTGCCGCGCACCGCCATGGCGCTGCTCGTCGGCATCGCGTTCGGCATCGGCGGCGTCTCGTTCCAGACGCTGCTGCGCAACCCGCTCGCAGCCCCCGACATCATCGGCATCACGCAGGGCGCGAGCGCGGCCGCGGTCGTCGGGATCGTCGTCCTCGGGCTCAGCGGGCCGTCCGTGTCGGCGCTCGCGGTCGCGGGGGCGCTGGTCACGGCGATCGCCATCTACCTGCTCTCGAACAAGGGCGGATTCTCCGGCATCCGGTTGATCCTCATCGGGATCGGCATCGCGGCGATGCTGCAGAGCGTCATCTCCTACGTGCTCTCGCGAGCCGCGCAGTGGGACATCCAGACCGCCATGCGGTGGATCGCCGGCAGCCTGAACAACGCCTCGTGGGACGACGTCGCCCCGCTAGCGATCGCGAGTCTGGTGCTGCTGCCGCTGCTGTTCGCGCAGGCCAGGGCCCTCGGGATGCTGCAGCTCGGCGACGACTCCGCCGCGGGCCTGGGTGTGCGCGTGAACCTCACCCGCGTGCTGTTCATCATCGGCGCCGTCGCACTGCTCGCCTTCGCCACCGCCGGCACGGGCCCGATCGCGTTCGTCGCGTTCATGGCGGGGCCGATCGCCGCGCGCATCGTGGGCCCTGGCGCGAACCTGCTCCTGCCGTCCGCGCTGGTCGGCGCCGTGCTCGTGCTGGGCGGCGACCTGCTCGCCCAGTTCGCCCTCGGCACCCGGTACCCGGTCGGGGTCGTCACGGGCGTCCTCGGCGCGCCGTACCTGATCTACCTGCTCATCCGCACCAACCGCTCGGGAGGCTCGCTGTGACCGAAGCGCACACCCTCAAAGCCTGCGCCGTCACTCTCGGCTACGGCGACCGCACCGTCATCGACGGCCTCGACCTGCAGATCGCGCCGGGGAGGATCACCTCGATCGTCGGAGCGAACGGATGCGGCAAGTCGACGCTGCTGCGCTCGCTCGCGCGTCTGCTGTCGCCGGCATCCGGCCAGGTCGTCCTCGACGGCAGGTCGGTGCACTCCCGGCCCACCAAGGAGGTCGCGCGCATCCTCGGCCTGCTGCCGCAGTCGCCGATCGCGCCCGAAGGCATCGCGGTGGCGGATCTGGTCGGGCGAGGACGGCATCCGCATCAGAAGGTCCTGGCGCGCTGGACGGCCCACGACTATGAGGTGGTCGCCGATGCGCTGGAGGCCACCGGCATCTCGGATCTCGCCGATCGCAGCGTCGACGAGCTCCCCGGCGGCCAGCGCCAGCGCGTCTGGATCGCCATGGCCCTCGCGCAGGAGACCGACATCCTCCTGCTCGACGAGCCCACCACGTTCCTCGACGTCGCCCACCAGGTCGAGGTCCTCGACCTGCTCACCGACCTCAGCCGCGCCCGCGGCACCACGATCGTCATGGTGCTGCACGACCTCAACCTCGCGGCCCGCTACAGCGACGAGCTCGTCGCGATGCGCCAGGGCCGGGTGCACGCGGCGGGCGCGCCGAGCGAGGTCCTCACCCGCACGCTCGTCGAAGAGGTCTTCGGCATGGCGAACCAGGTCACCACGGACCCGGTCTCGGGCAAGCCCATGGTGTCCCCGATCGGAAGGCATCATGTCCGCTGACACGCGCACCCGTCCGCCGTACGTCCTCGCCCGCGCCGAGGTGCGCGCCGTCGAACGCGTCTCGCCGAACTTCGTGCGGGTCACCTTCGGCGGCGGCGAGCTCGACGAGTTCGGCACCCCGGGCGACGTCTACGACGCGCGGATCAAGCTCGTCTTCCCGCCGGCATCCGGCATCCTGCCCGACATCGATCGCGAGACCGACGACTGGTGGGGCGCGTACCTCGCCGTCCCGGAGGACGAGCGCGGCTCGATGCGCACGTACTCGATCCGCGAGCTGCGCACTCCGGCCGCTGAGCACGTCGAAGCGTCCGGCACCGAGGTCGTCGTCGACTTCGTGCTGCACCTGGCGCCGGGGCTCACAGGCCCTGCCTCGCTGTGGGCGAGCAGGGCAGCGGTCGGCGACGAGCTGTGGATCGTCGGTCCTCGGCGCGGCCGCGCGGACCGCAGCGGTATCGAGTACGCCCCGGGGGCGGCATCCTCGGTCGTGCTCGTCGGCGACGAGACGGCGGCGCCGGCGATCGCCCGCATCCTCGAGGACGCCCCGCGCGACCTGCGCGGCATCGCGTTCATCGAGGTGCCCGTCGGCGAGGACGTCCTGCCGATCGATGCGCCGGACGGCGTCGAGGTGCACTGGCTGGCCCGCGGGGATGCCGCGCACGGGCTGCGCGTCATCCCGACCGTGCTCGACTATCTCGGCGACACCGGGCACACCGAGATCGCGGTTCAGGATGCCGCCGGCGAGGACCTCGTCTGGGAGACGCCGATCTACTCCGGTAGCGGCGAGGCGCTCGGCGCCGGCGTTGCCGATGTCGACCGATACTTCTGGATCGCCGGCGAGAGCGGTGTCGTGACGACCCTGCGCCGCCACCTCGTGAAGGAGCTCGGGATCGACCGGGCCCAGGTCGCGTTCATGGGCTACTGGCGCCGCGGCGTCGCCATGCGCGGCTGATGAGCGACCCGATCCGCTGAGCCGCTCCCGATCTGCGGAGGAATCCTTCGAGAACGCCCGCAGATCGGGACGACATCCGCAGATCGGGGGACGGCGACCGCGCCACGTCGCACCTCCGTGATGTGATGAGGGCATGGATGCCGAGCAGCGGATGTCGCAGGAGACCAGAGCGATCTGGGCCACCGTCGTCTGCTTCCTCGTCGGTGCCCTGGCCGGGACGCTGCTACTGTGGGGCACTCCGCGGCCCGTCGCCGGTGACGGATCGGTGGGGATTCCCGTTGCGATCGTCGCCGGTGCGATTGCCGCGGCATCCTTCGCAGTCAGCTCGCGGTTGCACCGCCGGGGCGAGCACGCGGCCATGCCGCGCTGGCAGGCGGCCGTCTCGACGCTGTCGGCCATCGCGCTGACCGTCGCCTTCGCCGGAGTCACCGCGCTCGGCGTGCTGCTGACCACCGAGGTGCTCGGCGCCGGCCTGCAGGGCCTGCAGCTGTCGGCCGTCGGCGGGGGCCTCATCACCGGTGTCGCGAGCGCCGTGGCCGGCCGCCTCGCGTTCGAAGCCGGCATCGGCCTGCGCACCGCCGACCTCGCGAACCTGCTGTTCGGGTACCTCATCATCGGCACCCTGTTCGCGATGATCACGGCCGCCGACCCGCAGTGGTGGGAGCTGAACTTCTCGCAGCTCGGCATCGGAACCGGTGCGTGGGCGTTCAACGGCACGCTCGTCGTCGCCGGCATCCTCACCGCCACGGTCGGCTCGTACATCGGCCGCGATCTGCACCGCATCCAGGGCGACGCGGCGCTGCGGCGGGTCGCGGGGTCGTCGTGCTCTGGGCGGCCGCCGGCGCGCGCTCGCCGCCGTGGGGCTGTTCCCCCTCGAGCGCATCGTCGTCGTGCACAACGTCGCCGCCTTCTCGACCCTCGTGCTATTCGTCGTGGCCGGCGTCCTGACCGTGACCACGATCCCCGGCCCGCCGCCCGCCCTGATGCTGACCACAGCGGGGGTGGCGCTGCTCATCGTCGTCGCCGTCGTGCTGGCGTTCGCGTTCGGGCTGTTCTCGATCACGGCGCTCGAGGCGATCATCATCGGGCTGGCGCTGCTGTGGCTGACCACGCTCGTACGCGTGCTCGCCGTGCTCACCCCCGATCGGACCAGACCGTCGGTGCGCGCCTCGCTGCTGCGAGGGTAGGGGTAGCCGTCGCAGTGCAACCCTGTCACTATCGGGGGAACGATCGATGACGAAAGGGACGACGATGTCCGATCAGATCTTCATCTTCATCGCACTGGGGCTGTATTTCGCAGCCATGCTCCTCATCGGCTATCTGGCTTTCCGCCGCACCACCGATCACGAGGACTACATGCTCGGCGGGCGGAATCTGCCGCCGTGGGTCGCGGCGCTCAGCGCCGGGGCATCCGACATGTCGGGATGGCTCGTGATGGGCCTACCCGGCGCGATCTTCCTGTCCGGGCTCATCGAGGCCTGGATCGCCGTCGGCCTGACGATCGGCGCGTACCTGAACTGGCTGCTCGTGGCGCCGCGCCTGCGCGCGTACACGCAGGTGTCGCGCAACTCGATCACGGTGCCGAGCTTCTTCGAGAACCGGCTGCGCGACTCGTCACGCCTGCTGCGGATCCTCGCCGGCATCGTGATCCTGGTGTTCTTCACGCTGTACATCTCTAGCGGCATGGTCGCCGGCGGCGTGTTCTTCGAGAGCTCGTTCAACTCGGACTACCTGCTCGGCATGGGGCTGGTCGCCGGGGTCACGCTGCTCTACACGTTGTTCGGCGGGTTCCTCGGCGCATCCTTCACCGACGTGGTGCAGGGACTGATGATGGTCATCGCCCTCATCGTCGTGCCGGTCGCG
Organism: Microbacterium tenebrionis; assembly: GCF_903645325.1. Lineage (GTDB taxonomy): Bacteria > Actinomycetota > Actinomycetes > Actinomycetales > Microbacteriaceae > Microbacterium > Microbacterium tenebrionis. The sequence continues at coordinate 21,520 of NZ_CAHJXQ010000005.1, read as the reverse complement.
GCCGTCATCGCCGTCGGCGGCTTCGGCGAGGTCGGTGCGTACATCGACGAGCTGGCACCCGATCACGTGTCGCTCATCGGCGGCACCGCACTGACCGGCGGCACGATCCTCGCCATCGTCTCCGCGCTCGCCTGGGGCCTGGGCTACTTCGGGCAGCCGCACATCATCGTGCGGTTCATGGCGCTGCGCAGCCCGCGCGAGGCGAAGAGCGCTCGCCGCATCGGCATGACCTGGATGATCATCTCGCTGATCGGCGCGGTGTTCTCGGGGCTCGTCGGCATCGCCTACATGGCGCAGCAGGGGATCGACCTGAGCAACCCGGAGACCGTCGTGCTGGTGATGTCGCAGACGCTGCTGCATCCGTTCGTCGCCGGCCTCGTGCTGGCCGCCGTGCTCGCGGCGATCATGAGCACGATCTCCAGTCAGTTGATCGTGGCGTCGTCCGCGCTCGTGGAGGACCTGTTCAAGGTGGTCAGGAAGGACCCGTCGCCGAAGCTCCTGGTGACGCTCGGCCGGCTGACCGTGCTCGGTGTGGGCATCATCGCGGCGCTGCTCGCGATCGTGCCCAACGACACGATCCTCGGACTCGTGTCGTTCGCGTGGGCGGGGTTCGGTGCGGCCTTCGGCCCGATCATCCTGCTGAGCCTGTTCTGGCGGAAGCTCACGAACTGGGGTGCGCTGGCCGGCATGTTCGTCGGAGCCGCCGGCGTCTTCTTCTGGAAGGCCGTATGGCCGCAGATGTACGAGCTGCTGCCCGGATTCGTGTGCGCCCTGCTGGTCGCCGTGGTCGTCAGCCTGCTCACCTACCGGGAGGGTTCCGAACGGCAGAACGAGATCCTGCAGGAGTTCACCGACACCGGGTCGCTGCTGACGGTGAACGGCGTCGGGCGGGGTGCGCGGACGAACCGGATGACGCCTTAGTCGGGACCGGCCGGCTACACCACGAGCCGGTACCCCATGCCCGCCTCGGTCAGCAGGTGCACGGGCTCGGCGGGCGTCGCCTCGAGCTTCTTGCGCAGCTGCGACATGTACAGCCGCAGATAGCCCGAGTCGGTCACCTGATCGGTCGCCGCGGGTGTTCAGCGCCTTGGGGGCGTAGCCGTCGCGGGCGAGCACGGCGCCCAGCAGCGGGAAGCCGTTGAAGGCCGTGTTGGCCGCGAGCAGCAGCACGCAGGCGGTGGCCGCCTGCACGATGTAGAACGGGATGCTGCCTCCGCCGAACGTCGCGGCGGCGACCTGGGCCATGAGGCTCGGCTGCGGGTTCGAGCAGTCGAACCCGATGAGGTCGCACGGGTTCTCGGCGTAGTGCACGCCGGTGATGAGCGCGAGGGCGGTGAGGCCGGCGAACAGGCAGATCGCGATCGATCCCATCAGCACGAGGGTGTTCCGGGCGTTGCGGATCTTCGGGGTGCGGAATGCCGGCACGCCGTTGGAGACCGCCTCGACGCCGGTGAGGGCGGAACATCCGCTCGAGAACGCGCGCAGGATCAGCAGGATCACCGCCGCCTGGCTGAGGCTCTCGGCGTGCACCGCGAACTCGGCGCTGGAGGCCACCGGGGCGTCGCCGAGGACGGTGCGCACGAGGCCGGTGACGATCATGACGCCCACCGAGCCTATGAACACGTACGTCGGGATCGCGAAGACGGTGGATGCCTCGCGGACGCCTCGCAGGTTCACGATGACGAGCACGATCACGAACCCGACGGCGAGCTCGACCCGCCAGGGGTTCAGACCGGGGAGGGCGGAGATGATGTTGTCGACGCCGGATGCCACCGACACCGCGACCGTGAGGACGTAATCGACGAGCAGAGCTGCGGCGACGACGACGCCGGGGATCTCGCCGAGGTTGGTGCGGGCGACCTCGTAGTCGCCGCCGCCGGAGGGGTACGCCTTGATGAGCTGCCGGTAGCTGAGCACGACGACGATGAGCAGCACGACGACGGCTGCGGCGACCATGGGACTGAACGACAGGAACGACAGTCCGCCGATGAGGAGGATCATCACGAGCTCCTGCGGCGCGTACGCTACCGAGCTCAGCGCGTCCGAGGCGAAGATCGGCAGCGCGCGGCGCTTGGGCAGGAGCTGCTCGTCGGCCTGTTCGCTCGTGAGCGGGTCGCCGATGATGAGCCGCTTCGCGAGCGGCGGGGCATCCGGGGTCTGGTCTGTCACGAACGACGAACCTACGCTCGCGGCAGCCGTCCGGACGGCATCCTCACGAAATCCCTACGGCGGCGTGCGCGACCCTCACGCGATCCTCACGGCGTCAGCCGGAGGCCGGCCACTCCTCCGCGAGCAGGCCGTAGTTCATGCCGTCCATCCACTCGCCTGAGCGATGCAGCGCCGTCTTGCGGCTGTGCTCCTCGCGCCGCATCCCGAGGCGTTCCATCATGCGCCAGGACGGCTCGTTGTCGGCGAAGCATCCGGCGTGCACCCGGCGCAGGCCGAGAGCCCCGAAGCACAGGTCGATCACCCCGCGCACCGCCTCTGTCGCGTAGCCCTGGCCGGTGTGCTCGGGTGCGAGCGTCCAGCCGAGCTCCGCCTCGGTGCCCTTCGCCTGCTCGATGACCTCGCGCTGCGCCCAGGCATCGCCGATCCTCAGCATGAGGTCGCCGGTCACCGCGCCGTCCTGCTGCCGCGTGATCAGGAGGGTCGTCGCGAGCCGCTCGGGGTCGAGGTACAGCTCGTCGAAGGCCTCGCGCGTCGCGGGCGCCGGCCCCAGCCAGCGGTTCACCTCGGGCAGGCGCCGGTACTCCCAGATCGTACCGAGGTCGGCGGCGGCGGCCGGCCGGATCTCGAGTCGCTCGGTGTGGAGGGGCCAGAGAGCATCGGTCATGCTGCGATCCTACGAGCGCGGGCGGCGGAAGCGGCATCCTGTCCGCTCGTGCCGAACGCACAGCCCGTTCCGATCACGAACCCGTAACGTCGAAACCATGACGACCATCGAGGTCACCGAAGACTCCGTCCGCCAGACCCGCGAGCTCCGCGACGAGTTCCAGCGCTTCCTCCGGGAATACGAGTTCGGGATGCGGGAGGTCGAGACGAAGATCTCGATCCTGCGCGACGAGTTCCTGCACGACCACGCCTACAACCCGATCGAGCACGTCAAGAGCAGGCTGAAGACGCCCGACAGCATCGTCGAGAAGATCGCGCGCAAGGGCATCGACGAGCCCGACTTCGAGCGCATCCGCGCCGAGATCACCGACATCGCCGGCGTGCGGGTGACCTGCAGCTTCGTCGCCGACGTCTACCAGCTCTTCGAGCTGCTGACCCAGCAGGACGACGTCACGGTCCGCGTCGTCAAGGACTACATCGCTGAGCCCAAGGCCAACGGCTACAAGAGTCTGCACGCGATCATCGAGGTGCCGGTGTTCCTCTCGACCGGGCCATTGCCGGTGCCGGTCGAGGTGCAGTTCCGCACCATAGCGATGGACTTCTGGGCGAGCCTCGAGCACAAGATCTACTACAAGTTCTCCAACCAGGTGCCCTCGCACCTCGTCGAGAGCCTGACCGACGCCGCGGATGCCGCATCCGAGCTCGACGCCCGCATGGAGCGGCTGCACCGCGAGGCGCACGGCGTGCCGCGTCGGCAACTGCCGCCCCCGCCGCCGCCTCGCGTCGTGCAGGTCTAGGGGGTCGTTCTCAGTCCAGGAACTCGCGCACCGCGGTCGCCATCGCCGTCACTCCGACCTCGATCGTGGGGTGCATGACGGGTGCGAAGTACGCCGAGTGATTCGTCGGGATGCTGCTCGACAGCGTCCCCGCGGCTTTCGCCTGCGCGAACACCTCGGGATCCACCCCGCCCCAGAACCAGAACACCAGCGGCACTCCGGCATCACGGGCGAACCACGACACGTCCTCGCTGCCGGTGAACATGCCGGGGTCGATCACGGTGCCTTCGCCGAGCGCGCGCTCCATCGCTGCGGTCACCCGCGCAGTCGCCTCGGCGTCGTTGATGGTCGGCGGCAGGGTGTGCTCGGTGCGGAACTCCGGCTCGCGTTCTGCCCCGGATGCCGCGGCCTCCGCACGCACGACCCGCTCGACCGCCGCGATGATCTGTGCGCGGGCGGCGTCGTCCGGGTAGCGCAGGCTCAGGGCGAGCGTCGCATCCGCGGGGATGATGTTGCTCTTGGTGCCGGCGTGGAACGAGCCGACCGTGACGACGCCGACCTCGCGCGGGTCGAGCTCGCGCGAGGCGATCGTCTGCAGTCGCATCACGGTGGCGGCGGCCATGACCACCGGGTCGATCGTCGTGTGCGGGCGCGAGCCGTGCCCGCCCCGGCCGTGCAGCGTGACGGTGATGCCGTCGGCGGCCGCCATCTGCGGGCCCGGCCGCACGCCGATCACACCGGCCGGCAGGGGAGTGACGTGCTGCCCGAGCACGACATCGGGCTTCGGCAGGCGGTTGAGGAGCCCTGCATCCAGCATCGCCCTGGCGCCGGCGCCGTACTCCTCGGCCGGCTGGATGAGCACGACGAGCGTGCCCGACCAGGCGCTCTGCTCGGCGACCAGGCGTTCGACGGCGCCGATCATGGCCGTCACGTGCATGTCGTGACCGCACGCGTGCATGATCGGCACGGTGTTGCCGTCCGGATCGATGCCGGTCGCGGTGCTCGCGTACGGCAGGCCGGTGAGTTCTTCCACGGGCAGCGCGTCCATGTCGGCGCGCGCCCAGACGACGGGGCCGTCGCCGTTGCGGAGGATGCCGACGACGCCGGTGATGCCCACGCTCTCCTCGACCTCCAGCCCGAGGTCTCGAAGGTGCGAGGCGGCGATGCCGGCCGTCCTGGTCTCCTGGAAGGACAGCTCGGGATGCTGGTGCAGATCGCGGTACAGCGCGTCGAGGTCGATGCTCATGGGGCCGAGCCTAGCTGTGTGCGTACGTCTCCAGCGCGGGGCCCGGCTTCAGCACGGCGTTGACGATCGCGCGGATCGCGAACTGGCTCGTCTCGCTACAGTTGACCTGCCCCACTCGGAGCATTCCCCCGGTTCGAAAGGTCACCGAGTCCGCATGAGCATCCTCGACGACCGTGCCCGTTACCTGTCGAACCCCACCGTCCTCACCGCGCTGAAGAGCCCCCGCATCTGACCCCCGAGGTGTTCGTCAACGCGCTGGCGATCTTCGTGTTCAGCTCGCAGGTGCCGCACCTGTTGGGCGTGCCGTGGCTGGTGTATCCGCTCGTCGCGCTCGGCATCATCGTGATGATCGTCATGCCGCGCATCACGAGAGTGGTTCCTGCACCGCTGGTTTCGGTGATCATCGTGACCGCTGTCGTCATCGTTCTCGCCATCCAGGTGCCGACGGTCGGCGACCAGGGCGAGCTTCCGCGGAGCCTCCCCGAGCTGTTCATCCCGAACGTGCCGTTCACGTGGGAGACGTTCACGATCATCGCGCCGTTCGCGCTCGCGATGGCGGTCGTCGGGCTCATGGAGTCGCTGCTGACCGCCAAGCTCGTCGACGAGATCACCGACACCCACTCGAGCAAGACCCGCGAGGCCTGGGCGCAGGGCGCGGCCAACATCCTGTCGGGCATCTTCGGCGGCATGGGCGGATGCGCCGTGATCGGGCAGACGATGATCAACGTCAAGGAATCCGGCGCGCGCACCCGCATCTCGACGTTCTTCGCGGGGGTCTTCCTGTTCCTGCTCGTGGTCGCCTTCGGCGACTTCGTCGCGACGATCCCGATGGCCGCGCTCGTCGCCGTGATGATCATGGTCGCGATCGGGGCGTTCGACTGGCACAGCATCCGCCCGTCCACGCTGAAGCGGATGCCGAAGAGCGAGACCGCGGTCATGGTGCTGACTGTGCTCGCCGTGGTCATCACCCTCAATCTGGCGATCGGGGTCGTGGCTGGAGTGATCGCGGCATCCGTCCTGTTCGTGAGGCGCGTGGCGCGCTTCGCGACCGTCACGCGCACGGTGACGGCCGATGCTGCGCACTACGCCGTCGACGGCGAGTTGTTCTTCGCTTCCAGCAACGACCTCACGACCCAGTTCGAGTACAGCACCGACCCGGACCACGTCGTGATCGACCTGTCGCGTTCGCACGTGTGGGATGCGTCGACGGTCGCCGCGCTCGACGCCATCGAGACCAAGTACGTGCGGCACGGCAAAACGGTCGAGCTCATCGGACTCAACGAGCCGAGCGGCCGCTTCCACGGACGGCTCAGCGGGGGGCGGGGGGTTCCGCCGGCCTGACCGGCGACATCATCTGAGATCAGGAGGGGTGCCCCGGATCAGGATCCTTCGCGCCGAATCATCCTGATCTCGGTCAACTGTCCTGATTCCGGTGCCGCCGGTACCGCCGGTTGCGTGCGCCCAGCAGGACGGACGCCAGGGCGGCGGCCACCACGGATGCCGTGAGTACCGCGACCTTGGCATGATCGGCCGCCGCGCTGCCCGCGGCGAAGCTGAGCTCGGCCACCAGCAGCGACACCGTGAATCCGATCCCGGCGAGGATGCCGACCCCGGCGATGTCGATCCAGCGCAGTGCCGGGTCGAGGTCGATCCGCCGAATGCGGGTGATGATCCATGTCGCGGCTGTGATCCCGAGCGGCTTGCCGACCACGAGCGCGACGATGATGCCGATGACGATCGGGTCGGAGAACGCGGAGGCGAACCCGTCCGCACCGCCGACCGCGACGCCGGCCGAGAAGAACGCGAACACCGGCACGGCGAACCCGGCCGACAGCGGACGGAACCGGTGCTCGAACTCCTCGGCGAGGCCGGGCCCGGCATCCTCGCCGCGGTCGGCTCTGCGGTGCAGCACGGGCACCGTGAATCCGAGCAGCACGCCGGCGATCGTCGCGTGGATGCCGGAGGCGTGCAGCAGCGCCCACGCGACGAGCCCGATCGGAAGCAGGATGAACCAGGCCGCGGTGGGGCGCAGCCGGAAGAAGCGGCGGTACAGCTGCGCGATCGTGCCGTAGACGGCGATCACTCCGAGCGCGAGCAGGAGCGGGACGACCTCGACCGTCTCGGTGTAGAAGATCGCGATGATCCCGATCGCGATGAGGTCGTCGACCACGGCGAGGGTGAGCAGGAAGATCCGCAGGGCGCTGGGCAGGTGCGAGCCGATCACGGCGAGCACGGCGACGGCGAAGGCGATGTCGGTCGCGGTCGGGATCGCCCATCCGCGGGATGCCTCAGCGGAGCCGGCCGTGACGGCCAGGTAGATCAGGGCGGGCACGGCGACACCGCCGACGGCGGCGACGATCGGCACGACCGCCGTACTGAAACGGCGCAGGTCACCGCTGACGAACTCGCGCTTGAGCTCGAGACCGACGAGGAAGAAGAAGATCGCCAGCAGACCGTCCGCCGCCCAGGCCCCGATGCTCAGGCTCAGGTGCCAGGGCTCGTATCCGACTTCGAAGTCACGGACCGCGAAGTACGTCTCGGCCCATGGCGAGTTCGCCCAGACCAGCGCGACGACGGCGCAGGCGACGAGCAGGATGCCGCCGACGGTCTCCTTGCGGAGGATCTCGCCGATGCGGATCGACTCCGAGGCGGAGGACGAGGGGAACAAGGAGCGGATGCGCGACATGGGCGCCTTTCGGGTCGACAGCAGTACATGTCGACCAGGCTTCCCGACGCTCCGCGGACCAGTTTAGCGTGGGAGCTGTGCGGCTTCGACTCCGTTCAGGCCTTCGGAAGCCGGGCCGTCGTGCCGCGGACGATGAGCTCGAAGGGCAGCTCGCCGTGCGCGGTGGGCTCGTCGCTCGACTCGAGCTTGGCCAGTACGGCATCCGCCGCCCGCTCGCCCTGCGCTAGCGGGAACTGGTCGACGGTCGTCAGACGGAAGAACTCGCCGAGCTCGTGGCCGTCGATCCCGACGACCGAGAGGTCCTCCGGCACCCGGTAGCCGAGGTCGCGCGCCGCGAGCACGGCGCCGATCGCCATCTCATCGGATGCCGCGAACACCGCGGTCGGCCGTGGACCGGGCCGTCCGAGCAGCTGCTTGGCAGCCCGGTAGCCGCCATCGACCGTGAAGTCGGCGGGTTCGAGGTAGGCCGGGTTCGGCGCGATGCCGGCGTCCGCCAGCGCCTGCTCGAATCCGAGCCGGCGGTTGGTGGGGATGTGGAAGTCGATGTCGAACTCGGGGTTCGCGCCGATGTGGGCGATCTCGGTGTGCCCGAGCCCGAGCAGGTGCTCGGTGGCCAGGCGTGCGAGGGCGACGTCGTCCATGGACAGCGTGTCCAGGGCCGGGTTCGGCCCTCCGATCGCGATGACCGGCAGGTCGAGTGCCAGCAGGTGCTCCGTCTCGTCCTCGTCGAGCTCGATCGCCACGGCGATCACGGCATCGACCCGTTGGCGGCGCAGGGCCGTCTCGAACACGTCCTTGCGGGCGTCGCTGTCGGCGGTGATGTTGTACAGGGTGATGTCGTAACCGTGCTTCATGAGGGCGCTGGAGACCCCGGAGAGCACCATGCTGAAGAACCACCGGTCGAGGTACGGGACGATCACGCCGATGTTGCGCGTGCGGCCCGAGGCGAGGCTCGACGCGCGGGAGGAGACGACGTAGCCGAGCTCCTGCGCGGCGAGCAGCACCTTCTCGCGTGACGCCGCCGAGACGTAGCCGCGACCGCTGAGGGCGCGGGAGACCGTGGCCGTGGACAGCCCGGCCTTCCGCGCGACCTCATCGATGCTCACCATCTGGCGTCTGCTCAGGCCTTCGTGTACCAGACGGCGTGGTCGGTCGGCAACGCGGTGCCCTCGAACGGCTGGCTCTGCACGACGAAGGAGACGCCCTCGCCGAGCTCGAGCGGCTCTGCGCCGAGGTTCATGGCCACGTGCAGGTCGCCGCGACGGAACGCGACCGCGTTCTCGCCGAGGTCCTCCCACACGAGCGACCCGGTGCCGAGTTCGCGCTCGCGGCGCAGGGTCAGCAGCCGCTTGTACAGGTTGAGGGTGGATGCGGCATCCCCCTCTTCGGCGTCGCGCGCGAACAACGCCCACTCGGCCGGCTGCGGCAGCCACGAGGCGCCCGTGGGGCTGAAGCCGAAGGCGGGGGCGTCCGCCTCCCAGGGCAGCGGCACGCGGCATCCGTCGCGGCCGTAGCGCTCGCCGTTCGTGCGGAACCAGGTCGGGTCCTGACGGAATTCGTCGGGGATCTCCATGGCCTCGGGGAGTCCGAGCTCCTCGCCCTGGTACAGGTACGACGAACCGGGCAGCGCCAGCATGACGGTCGTCGCCGCACGGGCGCGCGCGAGACCGGTCGCCTGGTCGGGCTTGCCCTGGGACTTCGGCCCGATGCCGTCGCCCTGCGGGCTGTCGGCGGTCAGCGCCAGCCGCGAGGCATGGCGGATCACGTCGTGGTTCGACAGCACCCAGGTGCTCGGGGCTCCGACACCGCCGAACTCGTCGAGCGACTCGCGGATGATGTCGCGGATCTTCTCGGCATCCCACTCGGTCATCATGTACGGGAAGTTGAACGTCTGGTGCATCTCGTCGGGGCGCACCCACAGCGCCGTCTTCTTCAGCGTCGGCAGCCACGCCTCACCGCACAGCGCGCGGTCGCCGTCGTATTCGGCGAGCACCTCGTGCCAGTCGCGGTAGATGTCGTGCACGCCGTCCTGACCCCAGTACGGCACGTCGTCCTCGCCGCCGCCCATCGAGTCGGCATCGGCCGGGGGCGTGTAGTCGGGCAGGCCGTCCTTCTTGATCATGCCGTGCGCCACGTCGACGCGGAAGCCGTCGACGCCACGATCGAGCCAGAAGCGCAGGATGCCGCGGAACTCCTCGCGGACCTCGTCGTTCGTCCAGTCGAAGTCGGGCTGGGAGACATCGAAGATGTGCAGGTACCACTGGCCAGGGCTGCCGTCGGGCTCGGTGATGCGGGTCCATTGGCCGCCGCCGAAGACGCTCTCCCAGTTGTTCGGAGGCAGCTCGCCGTTCTCGCCCTTGCCGTCGCGGAAGATGTAGCGGGCGCGCTCGGGGCTGCCGGGGGCCGCCTTCAGCGCCTGCTGGAACCAGGCGTGCTGGTCGGAGGAGTGATTGGGGACGAGGTCGACGATGACGCGGATGCCGCGGGCGTGGGCCTGCGCGAGCATCTCGTCGAAGTCGGCCAGGGTGCCGAAGATCGGGTCGACGTCGCGGTAGTCGGCGACGTCGTAACCGGCGTCCTTCTGCGGGCTCGTCATGAACGGGCTCAGCCAGATCGCGTCGATGCCGAGGTCCTTCAGCGCGTCCAGGCGGCTGGTGATGCCGGGCAGGTCGCCGATGCCGTCGCCGGAGGCATCGGCGAAGGAGCGGGGGTAGATCTGGTAGATGACGGCGCTGCGCCACCACTCGGAACCGGGGGCTGCGAACTGTTCGAGCTCTGTCATGGCTCGAGCCTACGGCAAGCGCTTACAGACGCGCTACCGTGCGGATCGAATCGGTTCGATGTTCAGCCGTCGATGACGATGTTCGCGGGGGTCTCGCCGCGCAGCATCCGCTCGATCTGCTTGCGGATCAGGCGCGTGATCCGCGGATTCATGGCGGTGGATGCCCCACCGACGTGCGGCGCGATGAGGACTCCGGGTGTGCTCCACAGCGGATGCTCCGCCGGCAGCGGCTCGGGGTCGAGCACGTCCAGTGCGGCGCGGATGCGACCCTGCTGGCGGGCGAGCGCGTCGTTGTCGACCAGCGTGCCGCGGCCGACGTTGACCAGCAGCGCGCCGTCGGCCATGCGGCCGAGCATCCCGTCGTCGAACAGGTGGCGGGTCTCGGGTCCGCCGGGGAGGGCGAGGATGACGATCTCGGCATCGGGCAGCAGCGCCGGGAGCTCATCGATCGCGTGCACCTGCACGCGCCCCAGTCGCTCGTGCCAGACCGGCCTCGCGGTCCGGGCCACGACGGTCATGTCGACCTCGAAGGGCTCCAGGCGCATCGCGATCGCCTCGCCGACGCCGCCGAAGCCGACCAGCAGCACCTTGCGATCCGCGAGGCTCTCGGCGAACACCGGCGACCACTGGCCGCTCTGCTGAGCGAGCACGAACCGGGGGAGCTGACGCTGCGCGGCGAGCGTGAGGGCGAGCGCGAGCTCTGCCGTCGAGGTCTCGTGCACGCTCGCGGCGTTCGCGAACGGGATGCCGGCGGGCAGGGTGTCCTCGACGCCGTCGTAGCCGATGGACTGGCTCTGCACGAGACCGATGTCGAGGCCGGCGAGAGCGCCGAGAGCCTTCGTGCCGCCCATGTACGGACCGACCACGAGGTCGATGCGCTCGCGCGGGGCGGGGAACTCGAGATCCCAGATCTCGAGCTCGACCCCCTCGGGGAGGGTGCCGAGGTCCTCGGCCAGCCGAGCTGTGGGTACGGTGACGAAGAGTCTCACCCTTCGACCCTATCGACCGCAGTGGGTGCTCGCCGGAGCATCCGCCATCGCCTGGCACTTCTACGATGGGTCGTTCTTCCTCGGCTCGGTCTGAGCGGGATCTACGCCGCGACGCGGGCGACGGCGGCGATGGCGCTCGCGAAGAAGCCGAGGCCGTCGGTGCCGGAGCGCATGGCCGCCGACGTGTCGGGGCCGGCCCGGCTCCGTGGCGTGCTCCGGATGCGGCATGAGGCCCACGACGTTGCCCGCCTCGTTCGTGACGCCGGCGATGTCGCGCGCCGACCGTTCGGTTGACCCCGGCGTAGCGGAAGGCCACCAGCCCCTCGCCCTCGAGCCGGTCGAGCGTCTCGTCGTCGGCGATGTAGCCGCCCTCGCCGTTCTTCAGGGGGATGACGATCTCCTGACCCGTCTTGAACGTATTGGTCCACGCGGTGTCGGAGTTCGCGACCGTGAGCTTCTGATCGCGTCGCACGAAGTGCTGGTGATCGTTGCGGATGAGTCCGCCGGGCAGCAGGTGCGCCTCGACGAGCATCTGGAAGCCGTTGCAGATGCCGAGCACGGGCATGCCCTTCGCGGCGGCATCCTTCACCTCGGCCATGATCGGCGAGAGCGCGGCGATCGCGCCCGAGCGCAGGTAGTCTCCGTAGCTGAATCCACCGGGCAGCACCAGTGCGTCGACGCCCTCGAGGTCGTGCGAGCCGTGCCACAGGGCGACCGGTTCGGCGCCGGCAAGGCGGACGGCGCGCTGCGCGTCACGATCGTCGAGCGATCCCGGCCAGGTGATGACCCCGATGCGGACGGTCCTCTTGCCGGTCGCGGCCGTTCCTTGCGTCACTGGACGACCTCGATGCCCACGACGTCCTCGATGACCGAGTTCGACAGGACGTCGCCGGCGACCTTCTCGGCCGCGGCGAGCACCTCGTCGGTCACCTCGCCGTCGACCGTGAGCTCGAAGCGCTTGCCGATGCGGACGTCGCTGAAGTCCGTGACGCCCAGGCGCGCGAACGCACCGGAGACGGCCTTCCCCTGCGGGTCGAGCAGTTCGGACTTGGGCATGACGTCGACGACGATGGTGGGCATGAACGGCTCCGGATGTCGCGGGATGGCGGGCGGGCTCAGTCTATCGCCCAGGCTGCGGGGCCGATGCCGGGAGAGGCTGCCCGGGCGGACGTTGGAACCCCCCGGTCATCCGCCCAGGCGCGTCGAGAGCGATGCTCATCGACGATCCCGCACCCTGTTCCCCAGCGGCGAGGGTGTCCCTGCACAAGGCAGGCTAGAGTCTTGGCACAGATCTCGCACCGTGGAGAGTGGTGGGGCCCGCCGCTCTCCAACGGTCGGATCGGGGGAGGAAGCATGAAGCTCAGCGAGCTCTCGGCTCAGAGCGGGGTCAGCACGACGACGCTGAAGCACTGGATGCGGGTCGGCATCCTGCCTGCGGGCACGCTGCGCAATCGCACCACGGCCGTCTACGAGCAGAGTCACGTCGACCGGGCGCTGCTGATCGCGGTGATGCGCGACTCGTACGCAGCATCCACCGCGGCCATCCGCGCGCTCACCGACCTCATCGACTCGGACGGGGTCTCGACGCTGGAGGTGATGAACGCCTGCCAGTCGTTCGCGCTGGGGACTCCGAGAGGATCCGAGACCGACCCCGGACTGGCGGCGTACCGCGAGCGCACGTACGAGCTGATGCGGCGGCGGGACTGGCGCGGCTACCCAGGGGCCGCCGAACGGGGTCTCGCCCACGCGCTCGCGCAGGCCGCCGAGGTGGGCCTCGACTACGACGTCGACGAGCTCATGCAGTACGCCGACGCGCTCGAGCCCTTCGCCGGTCGCAACATCGCAGCCCTCCAGCCGGACGGATCTCCGGACGTGGTCGCCCGGCGGATGCTCCTGGCCGTCAACGCCCGAGCCCGGCAGCTCGTCGCCGTGAGCAGTCTCGCGCATGCGGCGATGTCGATCCGAACCGCGATCGAGCTCGGCGTCGCGCCGCCGGATCTCGCGAAGCCGCCCGCCGCCGGACGCTGAGGCGGCGAGGCCGGACTCCTCAGGAGTGGAAGACCGTGTGCAGGTCGCCGATCGCGTCGCGTCCGCCGAGCCCGTCGATCTCGAACAGCACCGAGATGCCCGTGACGTGAGAGCCCAGCCTTTCGACGAGTTCGCGTCCGGCGGCGAGGGTTCCGCCCGTGGCGAGCACGTCGTCGATGAGCAGGACGCGTGATCCGGCCGGGAGGTCGTCGTGCATCTCGATCGTCGCAGTGCCGTACTCGAGCGCGTAGTCGACGGATGCCGCGGGGCGCGGCAGCTTTCCCGCCTTGCGGATCGGTATGAGCCCGACACCGGCGACGATCGCGGCGGCGCCGGCGATGAGGAAACCGCGCGCCTCGATGCCGGCGATGACGTCGAACTGCCCGGCGAACGGCTCGACGATCGCGTCGGTGGTCGCCCGGAGCGCCTCGGCGTCGGCGAGCAGCGGCGTGATGTCGCGGAACAGGATGCCGGGCTCCGGGTAGTCGGGGATGCTGCGGATCAGCGATTCGGCGCGGGCGAGAGCAGGTGATAGCGCGGAGGAGGGCACGGAGCAAGGGTACTCGTCATGCGGTGGACAACAGCCTCTTGACAATTCTGGGAGCGCTCCCATAGATTGATGCGAACAAAGGATGACCCCTATGACGTCTCGGCCGTTCCCGGATCCGTTCCTCTTCGGTGCGGCGACCGCCGCCTATCAGATCGAGGGGGCGGCCTTCGAAGACGGGCGCACGGCTTCGATCTGGGATGCCTTCTCCCGCGTGCCCGGAGCGGTCATCGGCGGCGACAACGGCGACCTCGCGTGCGACCACTACCACCGCTACCGGGACGACGTCGCGCTCATGCGCGAGCTGGGGCTGCAGACGTACCGCTTCTCGACGTCCTGGTCGCGGGTGCGCCCGGACGGCGGCGCGGTGAACGCGAAGGGCATCGACTTCTACAGCCGCCTCGTGGACGAGCTGCTCGGCGCCGGCATCCTGCCCTGGCTGACGCTCTACCACTGGGACATGCCGCAGGCGCTCGAGGAGGACGGCGGCTGGACGAACCGCGATGTCGTCTGGAGGTTCCTCGACTACGCCGGAGCCGTGCACGACGCGCTCGGCGACCGCGTGAACGTGTGGACGACCCTCAACGAACCATGGTGCTCGTCGTTCCTCTCGTACACCGGCGGTGAGCACGCCCCGGGACGGATGAGCATCGCCGACGGTCTGCTCGCCGCGCACCACCAGCTGCTCGCGCACGGCGAGACGATCCGCGAGCTCCGCGGGCGCGATGCGGGCCTGAACCTCGGCATCACCCTGAACCACACGGTCGCCGACGCGGCCGACCCGCAGAATCCAGCGGATGCGGATGCCGCGCGCCGGGTCGACGGGCAGTTCAACCGCTGGTTCCTCGACCCCATCCACCGCAGCGAGTACCCGGCCGACATCGTCGAGGACATCCGCGCGGTCGACGCCGAGGCGGTCGCCCGCTTCGAGGCGGCGGTGCACGACGGCGACCTCGCGACCATCTCGCAGCGCATCGACACGCAGGGCGTGAACTACTATCACGGCGACCTCCTGTCGGGCACGGCGCCGGAGCATCCGCCCGTCTCCGGTGCACCGGCGACGACGCGGAACGGGCGCAGCCCCTACCCCTCGGACGCCGGTATCCATGCGGTCGAGCGCGGGCTCGCGCGCACCGCGCAGAACTGGGAGATCCAGCCTGAAGGGCTCACGCGCCTCCTGCGCCGGCTCTCCGACGAGTACACCGGCGAGCGCGGTGTGGCGCTGTACGTGACCGAGAACGGCGCCGCGTTCGACGACGTCGTGGATGCCGACGGCCGCATCCGCGATGCGGATCGCGCGGAGTACGTGCGTGCGCACCTCGGCGCGGTGCTGGATGCCGTGGACGCCGGCGTGGACGTGCGGGGCTTCTTCTACTGGTCGCTCATGGACAACTTCGAGTGGGCGTGGGGGTACGACAAGCGCTTCGGCATCGTCCGCGTCGACTACGACACCCAGCAGCGCACGGTGAAGGACAGCGGTCGCGAGTACGCTCGGATCATCGCCGCACGATCCCTCTGACCGCCGGGAGCGGCGGCAGAAGGGAGCATCGTGGCTTCACGCGCGACGATCGAACAGGTGGCCGCCGCGGCCGGGGTCTCCCGGTCGACGGTTTCGCGCGTCGTGAACGGCTCCGCCGCGGTCAGCCCCGAGGCGCTGCACGCCGTGCAGTCGGCGATCGCCGAGCTCAACTACGTCCCGAACAGGGCGGCGCGCTCGCTCGCCTCCCGGCAGACGCACGCGATCGCGCTGATCGTTCCCGAGGACACCACGCGCTTCTTCGGCGACCCGTTCTTCGCGTCGATCGTGGCCGGGATCACGGGTGCGCTGGGCGGTTCGGATTATCTGCTCAATCTGCTGATCGCGACCGACGACCCCGGTGACAAGATGACGAGCTTCGTGCGCAACGGCGGGGTCGACGGGGCGCTGATCGTCTCGCACCACACCAGTGACGCGTTCGTCGAGCGCATCGCCGACGCCGTCCCGGTGGTCTGGGGCGGCCGGCCGCTGCACCAACGGCCCAGTGAGTACGTCGTCGACGTCGACAACGCCTCGGCCGCGCGCTCGGCCACGCAGCACCTCATCGACACCGGTCGCAAGCGCATCGCGACCATCGCGGGCCCGCGGACGATGCTCGCCTCGGTCGATCGGCTCCAGGGGTTTCGATCGGCGCTCGCGGATGCCGGGCTCGAGCCGTTCGCCGAGACGGCGGGCGACTACAGCGAGGCCAGCGGGGCGGAGGCGGCCAGGCGTCTGCTGGCCGCAGGACGGCCGGATGCGATCTTCGCCGCCGGCGACCTCATGGCGCGCGGCGCGCTGCGGATGCTCAGCGCCAAGGGGGTGCGCGTTCCCGACGATGTGGCGATCGTGGGCTTCGACGACTCGCAGGTCGCCCTGAGCACCGATCCGCAGCTGACGACGGTCAGGCAGCCGATGTACGCGATGGGCAAGACGATGGCAGGGGTTCTGCTGTCGCGCCTGGCCGGCAACGAGCCGCCCGAGGTCACGATCCTGCCGACCGAGCTGGTGGTGCGCGGATCGGCGTGAGCGGCGCGCCGTCGCGCGGCGGCGCCTACGCGGCCAGCTGCGCCTTGAGGGTGTTGTTCCACGGGTCCTGGAAGGTCAGCGTCCGCCCGTCGTCGGCGACCTGCGTGCCGAAGTGCGTCAGACGCTCGCCGAGCTCGCCGAGCGCGTCGGCATCCGGCAGGGCGAGGTCGACCTGGCCGAGGCCGAGCGCGGGCATGCGGGGCCCTGCGCCGCGCGAGTTCCAGACGTTCATCGCCATGTGGTGGTGGTAGCCGCCGGCGCTGACGAACAGAGCCTGCTCGCCCAGGGATGCCGTGGTGTCGAACCCGAGCCGGCGGACGTAGAAGTCGCGGGCGGTCGCGACGTCGCCGACCGACAGGTGCACGTGGCCGATGCGTGCGGCGTCGGACGCCGTGGCGCCGGCCGCAGCCTGCTCCGTCAGATGCTCCTGCAGGAAGGTGTTCGGATCCAGGTACAGCGTGGCCATCTCGACCTGGCCGTGCGTCCACGACCACTCCGTGCGGTCGCGGTCCCAGTACAGCTCGATGCCGTTGCCCTCGGGGTCGTTCAGGTAGAACGCCTGGCTGACGAGGTGGTCGGCGCTGCCCGTGAACAGCTGCGGCGCGCGCTGCGCGACCGAGAGCAGGGCGGAGGCCAGCGCTGCCTGCTTCTCGAACAGGATCGCCGTGTGGAACAGGCCGGCCGAGCCGCGCGCCGCATGCTGGAGGCCGGGCGAGTGGTGCAGCACGACCAGCGGCACGCCGGCCCGCCCGAGCGTCACGGCGTCGCCCTCGGCGCCGAGCACCTGCAGGGTGATGACGTCGCGGTAGAAGGCTGTCATGGCGTCGAGATCGGCGACGTAGAGGGTGACGGCACCCATCGTAGTTGCCGCGGCAAGCTTCTCGTTCATGACTGGTGAAACGCCTCCGGTCGCGATCTATTCCCTAGCTCCGGCCCATCCGGGCGAAAGCGCCCAGCACGAGTCGCTCGGACTGGATCAGGTAGTCCTCGAGCGCGTCGGCAGCAGCGGCCGGACCCGTGCTGAGCAGGGCATCCAGGACGATCCGGTTGCGCCGGACGAACGGCTCGTGCAGCGCCCTCGGGTCGTCGATCTCGAGGAAGACGAGTCGCAGCTCTGCGGCCAGGTTGCGATAGGTGCGCGCCAGGCGCGGACTGTCGGCGAGATCGATGATCGCCACGTGGAAGGCCATGTTGGCGCTGCCGACGCGCTGCCACTGCTCCTTGGGCAGCCACCGCTCCGACTCGGCGAGCGCGTCGCGCATGCGCTGCACGGCAGGGTGCTCCGGTTCGCACTCGCGCAGCACCGTGCACTCGATCGTGCGCCGCGCTCGGTAGATGTCGATGACGTCGCCGATCGTGGGGGCGGCGACCGAGACGCCGCGGTGCGGTGCGTGGTCGAGCAGCCCCTGCTCCGCGAGCACGCGGAAGGCCTCGCGCACGGTGTTGCGGGAGACCTCGAACCGCTCCGACAGCATCGCCTCGGACAGCTTCGATCCCGGCGCGAATTCGCCGTCGATGATGCTCTGCCGGAGCGAGTCGGCCAGCACGCCCTGCTGGATCAGGCCCTGTTGGATCACGCCTTCATGTTAGGCGTCTGCGACCTGGTCGTAGCATCCCCGAAACAAAGTTGTAGAACAATCAGACCCTGAAGTGTTCTACACTCGGTGTCACTCGACACCCAACAACGACGATGGGAACCCCCTCCATGCCTGAGCACACGCAATCAGAGCAGTCTCAGACCGACGCGAAGCTCGTGGCCGTGAAGAAGCGCGCAGGTCGCAGCGCCGTCATCGGCGCGATCTTCCTGATGGCCACCAGCGCCATCGGCCCCGGCTTCATCACCCAGACCGCCACCTTCACCGCCACGATGGGCGCGGCGTTCGCGTTCGCCATCCTCATCTCGGTGCTCGTCGACATCGCCGTGCAGCTGAACATCTGGCGGATGATCACCTCTTCGGGCAAGCGCGCAGGCGAACTGGCCAACGCCGCGATCCCGTTCTCGGGCCACGTCATCGCGATCCTCGTCGTCATCGGCGGCCTCGCCTTCAACATCGGCAACATCGCCGGCGGCGGGCTGGGCCTCAACGCCCTCCTCGGCATCGACGCCAAGTGGGGCGGACTGCTCACCGGCGCCCTGGCGATCATCATCTTCCTCATCAAGAAGGCCGGGAAGGTGATGGACATCGTCCTCGTCGTCCTCGGCGTCGGCATGATCGTGATGACGGTGATCGTCGCGATCATGTCGCAGCCGCCGATCGGCGACGCGCTGCGGCAGACCTTCGTGCCCGACACCCTGAACTTCGCCACCATCACCACGATCGTCGGCGGCACCGTCGGCGGGTACATCACCTACTCGGGTGCGCACCGCTACCTCGACTCCGGTCACACGGGCCCCGAGCACGCCGGCCCCGTCATGCGCGCCGCGGCCAACGGCATCCTCGTGACCGGCATCATGCGCTACGTGCTGTTCCTCGCGATCCTCGGTGTCGTGGCATCCGGCGTCGCCCTCGACCTCACGACGCAGGCCGCCAACCCGGCGGGTCAGGCGTTCGGCATCGTCCTCGGCGAGGCGGGTCTGCGGATCTTCGGCGCGATCTTCTGGGCAGCCGCCATCAGCTCGGTGATCGGCGCCGCCTACACCTCGGCGACGTTCCTCTCGACATTCCACAAGCGGTTCCTGGGCGGCTGGTCGCTGCAGTGGGCGACGATCGGCTTCATCATCGTCTCGCTGATCATCTATCTGCTGATCGGCACAGCGCCCGCAGCGATCCTCGTGTTCGTCGGCGGCTTCAACGGCCTGATCCTGCCGATCGGCCTCACGGTGTTCATGTACATCGGGTGGTTCCGCCGCGACTTGCTCGGCACCCGCAAGTACCCGCTGTGGCTGCTCATCGCCGGCACCCTGGTGACCCTTCTGACCTGGTACATGGGTATCGTCTCGGTCGGACCCATCTTCGCCTTCCTCGGAACGGGGGCCTGACCATGGCAGTGATCGACCTGAACTCCGACCTCGGTGAGAACGTCGCCGACCGCGTCGTCAGCGACGACGCGGCGATGCTCGAGATCGTCACGAGCGCGAACGTATCGTGCGGCTTCCACGCGGGGAGCCCCGAAGGCATCCGCGAGACACTCGCCGCAGCCGTGCAGCGCGGCGTCGTGATCGGCGCCCACCCCGGCTACCGCGACTACGAGAACTTCGGCCGCACCAACGTCGAGATCGATTCGCCGACGCTGCAGGCGCACGTCGAGTACCAGCTCGGCGCGCTGATCGGACTCGCCTCCGCTGTCGGGGGACGCGTGGCCTACGTGAAGCCGCACGGCGCGCTGTACAACACGATCGCCCGCGACGAGCGGCAGTCGGCCGATGTCGTCGCGGCCATCAAGGCGATCGATCCGAACCTCGTGCTGCTCGGGCTTGCGGGCGGCGTCGTGCTCGAGGTCGCATCCCGCGCCGGCCTGCAGGTCGCCGCCGAGGCGTTCGCCGACCGCGCCTACCAGCCTGACGGTCAGCTCGTCTCGCGCGCCCAGGACGGGGCCGTGCTGCACGACCCGGCCGCGGTCGCCGAGCGCATGGTGCGGCTTGCGGACCAGGGCGTGATCCGCGCGATCGACGGCACCGACGTGCGCGTCGACGCGCAGTCGATCTGCGTGCACGGCGACAGCCCCGGGTCGATCGCGATGGCGGCCGAGACGAAGCGGATGCTGCAGGACGCCGGCATCACGATCGCGCCGTTTGCGGGGGCGTGAGCGTGGCCGTGCTCGCGTCCGCCGATCAGCTCGCCTCCGCGCGGGCAGCCCGCGCCGCATACCGTTCCGGTGTCTCGGAGCCCACCAGCGGCATCGCCGCAGGCCTCACGCAGGCGAACCTCATCGCGGTGCCGGCGGACTGGGCCTACGAGACGCTGCTGTACGCGCAGCGCAACCCGAAGCCGTGTCCGGTGCTCGAGGTCATCGAGGCGGGACAGGTCGAGTCCGCGCTCGCGCCGGGGAGCGACATCCGCACCGACATCGGGCGGTACCGCATCTGGCGGGACGGTGAGCTCGTCAGCGAGCAGAACGATGCACGCGACGCGTGGGAGGAGCATCCCGATCTCGTCGCGTTCCTCATCGGCTGCAGCTTCACGTTCGAGACGGGGCTGGTGGATGCCGGCATCCCGATCCGTCACCAGGAGCTCGGGCGCAATGTGCCGATGTACCGCACGAACATCGACTGCACCCCCGCCGGACGCCTGCGGGGCGAGATGGTCGTCTCGATGCGGCCGATCCCCGCGGGGCGGGTGGCGGATGCCGTGCAGATCTCGGGTCGCACCCCGGCTGTGCACGGCGCGCCCGTGCATATCGGCGACCCGGCCTCGCTCGGGATCGCCGACCTGGCGCGGCCGGACTTCGGCGACGCCCCCGAGGTGCGCGACGGCGAGATCCCCGTGTTCTGGGCCTGCGGCGTCACCCCGCAGGCGGCGATCATGGCGTCCAAGCCCCCGTTCGCGGTGACCCACGCGCCGGGATACATGTTCATCACCGACGTGCCCGATGCGGAGTACATCGTCTGATGCGCATCCTCACGGCATCCGACCGGTCACTCCTCGTCGAGGCGGCCGATCTCGACGAGGCGATGCGCTTGAACCTCGCGTGGGACGGCACGCCCGGCGTCGTCGAGCGCATTCCCGGCGCTCGGACCGTCCTCGTCAGGTTCGACCCGGTGCGCACGACAGCTGCCTCCCTGGCGGCGGTGCTCTCGGCGACGGTCGTGGATGCCGAGCACGTGCCGCACACCAGCGCAGTCACCATTCCGGTGCAGTACGACGGCGAAGACCTCGCCGAGGCCGCGGCGCTCCTGGGCGTCTCGGCGGAAGAGCTCGTGAACCGGCACCTCGCCGCGCACTGGCAGGTCGCGTTCTCGGGCTTCGCCCCCGGGTTCGGGTACGTCGTCGGCAATGATCCGCTGTTCGACGTGCCGCGCCGGTCGTCACCGCGCACGCGCGTGCCCGCAGGGTCGGTCGCGCTCGCCGGAGCCTTCACGGGCGTGTACCCGCGCGAGAGCCCCGGCGGCTGGCAGCTCATCGGACGCACGGATGCCGTCATGTGGGAC
>NZ_CAHJXQ010000004.1 GCF_903645325.1 Microbacterium tenebrionis | reverse complement strand
CACCGGTCAGCGTCACATTGCCCGTATTGGTCGCCGTCACCCGATACCGGATCACATCACCGACCTGACCGATCCCCCCATCGATCAGCTCACCGGACTTCACCGCAACCAGACCAGGCACACGCGGAACCTCGACGGTCTCAGGCGTCGGCTCGGATGCGACGTCTCCGCCGCCCGGTGCGGTTCCTGTGGCGATCACGACGTTCGCGACAGCGCCGGCATCGATGTCCTGCTGCGTCAGAGCATAGGTCGCGACGGCGGACGCGGAACCACCGGGTGCGAGCACCCCGTCGGCGCCAGGCCAGATGTACTCGATATCGCTGAGCCCCACCATGCGGTCGTCGAGTTCGATACCGGTCAGGGTCTGGTTGCCGTCGTTGGCGATGACGAACTCATAGGTGACGATCTCGCCCACCTCACCGGTACCGCCCGGCTCCAGTTCACCGTGCTTCGCCACCGCGATCGCGGGCGCGCTCGGCTCGGTCGGCGTGGTGACCGTCTCCGAGTCGTCCCTCACTTCGCCGGCGCGCGAGTGCCCGGAGGCCGACGCCGTGTTGATGACGTCGCCGGCATCCACGTCCGTCTGGGAGATGGAGTACTGGGCCGTGGCGGTGGCGGTCTGGCCGGGGGCGAGCACGCCCGGGTCTGCGGGCCACTGGATCACGGGCGTCGAGAGCCCGGCAAGCGGGTCGTCCAGCACGAGGCCGGTCAGCGTGACGTTGCCGGTGTTCTCGATCTCGAAGACGTAGTCGATGCGGTCTCCGACGGCGCCGTCGCCGTCCACGGCCGCGGACTTCCGCACGTCGAGAGCGGGCTCGGCGGCGACGACCGTCGACTCGACGGAGTCCGTGCTCGAGGTGATGATGTCTCCGACGGGGGGCTTGCCCCGCGCCGTGGCGATGTTGGTGACCGTCCCCCGGTCGACATCCGCCTGCGTGATCGTGTAGTCGGCTGTCGCCGTCACGCTCTGACCGGGCGCGAGAATACCGGGTTCCCCGGGCCACGCGAAGACGGGATCGCTGACGCCTGCCAGCGCGTCCTTGAGATCGACGAGCGTGAGGGTGACATTGCCGGTGTTCTCGACCTCGAACGCGTAGTCGATCGTGTCACCGACGGCGCCCTCGCCGTTCACGGTGCCCGTCTTGACCCCACGGATCCCCGGACGCGCCTCGAGAAGCACAGAGGCATTCGCGGAATCGGTGACGTTCGATCCCCGCGGCGGCGCGGCGGCTCCGTCGACCGCGCTGCCCACCGAGCCGCGGTCGACATCGGCCTGCGTCAGCGTGTACGTCGCGGTCGCAGTGACGGTCTCGCCGGGCAGCAGCACACCGGGTCGCGATGCGTCGGGCCAGACGTACTCGATCCCCTCGCCCGAGAGCTCGTCGGTCAGCGTGACGCCCGTCAGCGTCACGTTGCTGGTGTTCTCCAGCGTGTAGCTCCACACCACGCGGTCACCGGCGGCGCCGGTCGCGCCGTCTTCGAGAGCACCGGTCTTCGTGACATCGATCGATGCGCGGATGTTCTGGGTGGAGACGGTGGCCGGCGCCTGCGGGCTCGTCACGGCGCCGCCGCGCGAGTCGCCGGTCGCGTTCGCGGCGTTCACGATCGACCCGGCATCCACGTCTGCCTGGGTGACGGTGTACGTCGCGGTCGCGATCGCCGTGTCGCCGGGGGCGAGCTGTTCGGCCGTGCCCGGCCAGGTGATCTCCGGCTCGCTCAGACCGGGCATCCGATCGTTCAGCGCGATCTCGCTGACCGTGACGTTTCCGGTGTTCGTGACGCGGAACGTATAGTCGACGCGCGATCCCACACCGCCGTCTCCGTTCATCACGCCGGACTTCGTGACTGCGAGCGCTCCCGCGGCTTGCACTGTCGAAATGCGGACCGTGTTGGTGTCGGCGCGGACCTCCTGGCCGTCCGGCGACTCGGTAGCCACGTGCGCAGTGTTCTCGACGTACCCGCGATCGATGTCCGACTGACGCAACGCATACGTCCCGATACCGGTGACCGACTGCCCGACCTCGAGCACACCCTCGGCATCGGGATCCGGCCAATCGATCGAAACGTTCTCCAGACCCTCCATCGGGTCGACGAGCGCACCACCGGTCAGCGTCACATTGCCCGTATTGGTCGCCGTCACCCGATACCGGATCACATCACCGACCTGACCGATCCCCCCATCGATCAGCTCACCGGACTTCACCGCAACCAGACCAGGCACACGCGGGATGTCCACTCGCTTCGAGCTCGTGCGCTGGATCGGGTCGCCGCGGGTCGGCGCCGCGTCGAGCGTCACGGAGTTGTCCACGAATCCGTGGTCGATGTCCACCTGCGTCAGCGCGTAGCGCGCGGTCGCGGTCGCAGCCTGTCCTGGTGCGAGCACCCCGGCCACGCCCGGCCACGTGTACGTGATCTCGGAGATGCCGGCGAGCGTGTCGTCGAGGGCGACCGCGTTCAGCGTGACGTTCCCGGTGTTGCGGATCGTGAACGAGTACTGCACCTCGTCGCCGACCGCACCTGTGGCCCCAGCGGCGAGCCTGCCGTCCTTGACGACCGTGGCATCGGCGGCGGCGGCCGCCGTCGTCAGCGTGTGCTCGTCGTCGTCCGACACGGCGGGCCCGGTCGGCGGCGTTCCGGTTCCCGTTGCGGTGTTGGCGATCGTCCCGCGGTCGACGTCGGTCTGCGTGATCTGGTAGGTGGCCTGGGCGGTGACAATCTCGCCGGGCGCGATCACGCCCTCCTCGTCCGGCCACACCAGCGACAGCGAGGAGAGACCCGGAAGCGGGTCGGCGACCTGCACGTCGTGCAGCGTGACGTTGCCGGTGTTCTCGACCTCGATGAGGTAGGTCACGCGGTCGCCCACGCGTCCCTCGGTCTCGCCCACCGTCGACTTGCGGGTGGTGATGGCGGGAGCGGCTGCAACGGTCGCCGTGGTGATCTCGACCTCGGCGGACTCCACGGGGACTCCACCGGGCGCCGCGCCCACGGCAGTGGCCGAGTTGACCACGCCACCGCGATCGACGTCCGCCTGCGTGACGACGTAGGTGGCCGTGGCGGTGGCCTGCTGTCCCGGCGCGAGGATGCGCGGGGCACCCGGCCACGCGAACACCGGGTCGCTGAGACCGGTCAGCTCGTCCATCAGCCTCACGACCGAGATGGTGACGTTGCCGGGGTTGTCGATCGTGAAGTCGTACGTGATGGTGTCGCCGACGCTCGGCGCAGGCGCCGGCCGGGCGGTCTTCGTCAGGACGAGCGCGGGGTCCGGCGCGACGGCAAGGGTGGCCGGGGCCGTCGATGACACCCGATCGCCCACCGCGGGCTTTCCGGAACCGGTCACGAGGCTCGACACCGATCCGGCGTCCACGTCGGCCTGGGTCAGTGCGTAGGTCGCGGTCGCCGTGACCGAGTCTCCCGGGGCGAGGACGCCGACCGGAGTCGTCCACGTGTACGCGGGATCGCTGATGCCGGCGACGGCATCGCTCAGCGCGACCCCGCTCAGCGTCACGTTCCCGGAGTTCGTCAGCACGTACGTCCAGGTGACGACGTCACCGGCACGACCGGCGGCGCCTGGCGCGAGGGCGCCGCTGTTGGTCACGGTCAGCGCCGGGCGGCCAGCGGCCGTGGTGACCACGTTCTCGGGCGAAGCGCCCGAGACATCGGCCCCCGCGGGCGGTGTGCCGGTCGCCGTGGCCGTGTTGATGACGCGTCCGGCATCCAGGTGCTCCTGAGTGATCTCGAGCACACCCGTCGCGGTCGCCTTCTGTCCCGGCTCCAGTCGCCCTGGCGCGTCTGCTGCAGGCCAGGCGATGGACGACAGCTCGACGCCGGGCAGCGGGTCCGACAGCGTGACCCCGGTGAGTGTCACGTTGCCGGAGTTGATGATCTCGAAGGAGTACTCGATCGTGTCGCCGACCGCGCCGGTACCGCTCGCGGTGCCGGACTTGGCCACGGCGATCGCCGGTGCGTGCTGGACCGTGCTGATGCGGACGGTGTTCGTGTCGGTCTTGACAATCTGCCCCTGGGGCGTCTGGCCGCCCACCGTGGCGGTGTTCTCGACGTAGCCGCGATCGACGTCGGCCTGGGTGATCCGGTGCTTGCCCTGGCCGGTCACGGATTGCCCCACGTCGAGCCGTCCGTCGGCCCCCGGCCACGTGATCGAGACGTCGTACAGACCCGGCATCGGGTCGATCAGCTGGCCGCCCGTGATCGTGACGTTTCCGGTGTTCGTCGCACGGACCGCGTACTGGATCACGTCGCCGACCTCGCCGATGCCGTCGCCGAGCAGCGCCCCGCTCTTGACCGCCGAGAGTCCGGCTCCGGGTGCGATCGCGACCGTCTCGCTGGCCTGCCGGGTCAGCTCAGACCCGCGCGAGGGCGTTGCGGTCACCGTCGCGGTGTTGACGACCGCCCCCGCGTCCACGTCGTTCTGCGTCAGCGCGTACGTCGCCGTGCCCGTGGCGCGCTGTCCGGGGGCGAGCACGCCCTCGGCCTGCGGCCAGGTGATCTGGATGGTGCTGATACCGGGGAGCGGGTCGCCGAGCACGACATTCGAGATGGTGACATCGCCGGTGTTCTGGATCACGAACCCGTACTCGACGGTGTCTCCGGCACGCCCGGTGGATCCGGCCGCGAGGGCGCCGGACTTCTCGACCAGGAGGGCGGGCGCGGAGGGCGCGGCGGCCGTGTCGATGCTGTCGGACCCCGTCACCGCCGGGCCGGTGGGCGGTGCGCCGCTCGCGGTCGCCCGGTTCGTGACGACCCCGGCGTCGACATCCGCCTGCGTCACGACGTACTGCGCCGTAGCCGTGACGGACTGCCCGGGCGCCAGCACACCGGCCTCGCCGCTCGGCCAGGAGCCGTAGTCGATCGCGGACACACCGTCGAGTTCATCCGCGATGCTCACGCCGGTCAGGGTCGTGTTGCCCGAGTTCGTCGCCCTGAAGGCGTACTCGATCGTGTCGCCGCGCTTCACCGCGTCGGCGCCGGTCGTCTTCGTGAGAGTGATGGCGGGCGCGGCCTCCACCGTCGCGATGTCGACGGCAGAGGTGTCGGATACATCCACGCCGCCACGACTCTCACCGGTGAGGGTGGCACTGTTCGAGAAACCGCCGGCGTCGACGTCGGCCTGCGTGACGGTGTAGGTCGCGGTCGCGGTCACGGTGTCACGAGGTGCGAGGGTTCCGGTCGCGCTCGGCCAGGGACCGAACGTGATGGAGGACAGCCCGGGGAGCTCGTCGGCCAGGGCGATCGAGTCGATCGTCACGTTGCCGGAGTTCGTCACATCGAAGGTGAACGTCACGACATCCCCGACGGCGACGCCCGTCGTGGGCGACGCGGACTTCTCGAGGGTGAGCTCGGCTCGCTGCGTTCCGGTCGACACCGTGACCTCGTCGGCCGCTCTCACAGGCTGATCGGCCCGCGATCGCCCCTCAGCCGCTGCGCTGTTGACGACGCTGCCGGCGTCGACGTCGTCCTGCGTGATCTCGTAGTCGGCAGTCGCAGTCGCCTGCTGACCCGGCGAGAGGACGCCCTCGGCTCCCGGCCAGGTGACATCGGGCGAGACGCCGGGGATGCTGTCGGTGAGGGCGATCGCGTCGATCGTGACGTTTCCGGTGTTCACGATCGTGAACCCGAAGCGGATGGTGTCGCCGGCTTCACCCGCACCGAGCACGGTGCCCGTCTTCTCGAGCGTCATCGAGGGTGCGCCGGCGATCGAGACGTCGACTTCCGCCGTGCGTGTCACGGCGGCGCCGGTGGGAGGCGTCGCCGTGCCGTTCACCGTGTTCGTGACGACTCCGGCATCCACATCCGCCTGGGTGAGCGCGTAGGTCGCCGTCGCGGTCATGGTCTGACCGGGCACCAGCCTGCCCTCGGCACCGGGCCAGACGTACGCCAGCTGCGAGATGCCATCGAGCTGATCGCTCAGCCTCACCGCGTTGAGAGTGACGTTGCCGGTGTTGCGCACGGTGAAGGAGAAGTTGACGGTGTCGCCTTCATGCCCGGTCGTTCCAGGCGCGAGCGCCCCGGTCTTGGTGAGCGTGTACGCGGGGGTCTGCGGTGCGACCGGCGTCGTGATCGAATCGGGGTCGCTCACGTCGGCGCCGGTCGGCGGCTTGCCGGTCGCCGTCGCCGTGTTGGTGATGCTGCCGGCATCGAGGTCGGCCTGAGTGATGCGGTACGTCGCGGTGGCCGTGACGGTCTGACCCGGCTGCAGCGTGCGGGCGGGGCCCGGCCACTGTCCGTAGACCGGCGCGTTGAGCCCGGGGAGCGGGTCCGAGATCGTGACGCCGGTGAGCGTGACGTTGCCGGTGTTGCGCGCCGTGATGGTGTAGGTCACCAGGTCGCCGACGGCACCGGTGCCCGAGACGGACGAGGTCTTGTTCGTCTCGATCGCAGGAGCCGCGTCCGCCGTCGGGAGCACGACCGTCTGCGAGGTCGCATTCACCGCAGCGCCCGCCGGGGGCCGCCCGGACACGGTG
The DNA here is from genome assembly GCF_903645325.1 of Microbacterium tenebrionis. Classification (GTDB taxonomy): domain Bacteria; phylum Actinomycetota; class Actinomycetes; order Actinomycetales; family Microbacteriaceae; genus Microbacterium; species Microbacterium tenebrionis. The sequence goes on along the minus strand of NZ_CAHJXQ010000004.1, from coordinate 224,561 downwards.
GCGGTGTCGCTGATGCTGCCTGCGTTCACATCGCTCTGACGCACGACATACGTCGCGGTCGCGGTCACCGTCTGCGTCGGATCGAGGGTTCCGGCCGTGCCGCCCGGCCATGCGCCGTAACTGATGGCCGACAGCCCGTTGTGAGGGTCGGCGATCGTGATGCCGGTCAGGGTCACGTTGCCGGTGTTGCGCACCGTGTACGTGTACGTGATGGTGTCGCCGACAGCGCCGGTGCCGTTCGTGTACGCGCCGGCCTTGTCGATCGTCAGGGCGGGGGCGGCTGCGAGCGGCACCGTGGCCGATCCCATGGCAGTCGCGGCCTGACCGCGTGCGGGAGTTCCCGTCGCCGTCGCCGTGTTCGCGACGGATCCGGCGTTCACATCGCTCTGCCGCACCACGGAGGTGGCGGTCGCCGTGACCGAAGCACCCGGGGCGAGCGTGCCGGCCGTTCCGCCCGGCCAGGGACCGTAGATCAGTGCGCTGACGCCGGGTGCCGAGTCTGTGGCGCCGACTCCCGTGAGGGTCACGTTGCCGGTGTTGGTGATCGTCAGAGTCCAGGTGATGGTCTCGCCGGCGACGCCCTCCGCACCGCCCGGGAGCGAGCCGGTCTTCACGACCTGGATCCGCGGCGCCGCTCCGACCGTCGGCGACGTGACCGACGCGGGCGGGCTCGCGACCGATGCGCCGTTGGGCGCCGTCGCCTGCCCGGTTGCGGTGTTCGTCACGCTGCCGGCGTCCACATCGGCCTGGGTGATCGTGTAGGACGTCGTCGCCGTCACGGTCTGCGCCGGGGCGAGCGTGTTCTCCGGGCCGGGCCAGGTGTACTGCAGCGGAGTGATGCCGGGAAGCGGATCGTCGATCGTGACGCCGCTCAGGGTCACGTTGCCCGAGTTTCGCGTCGTGATCGTGTACGAGATCACGTCGCCCACCGCGCCCGTACCGCTGACCGAGGCGGACTTCGTCGTGACGAGCCCGGGGCCGGCGGCGGCAGTCGGCAGCACGACCGCCGGCGAGTTCGCACCGACCGGCGGGCCGGTGGGCGGAGTGGCCGTCACGCGTGCCCGGTTCGAGACCGAGCCCCGGTCGACATCCGCCTGCACCAGAGTGTATGTCGCGCTCGCGGTCACGGCCTGGCCGGGAGGGAGTGTCCCCGGCGTGCCGGGCCACGACGGCGTGATCGCGCTCAGGCCGTCGTGCGGGTCGGCGATCGAGACGTTCGTCAGCGTGACGTTGCCGGTGTTGCGCGCGGTGAACTGATACGTGATGACGCGCCGACGGCGCCGGAGCCGCTCGTATAGCCGCCGCTCTTGGCGAGGGTCAGTGACGGACTGGGCGCGAGCGGAAGCGTGGCGGACGCCGACTGCTGGACAGCCGGACCGCTCGGCGGGGTGCCGCTCGCAGTGGCGGTGTTGACGATGGACCCGGCATCCACGTCCGCCTGGGTCAGAGTCTTCGTCGCGGTCGCGACAACGCTCTGCCCCGGCTGAAGCGTGCCGGACGCACCCGGCCATGCCGAGTAGGCGATGTCGGACAGACCCGGCATCTGGTCGCTCACGCCGACCGAGGTCATGGTGACGTTGCCGGCGTTTCGGATCGTGAACGTGTACGTGACGACATCGCCGGCGACGCCCCTGGCGCCCGACGCGAGGGATGCGCTCTTGCTCAGCGCGAGCTGCGGTGCGGCTGCGGCCGTGGGGGTGTCTCTCGTGGCGCTGGCCGTGACCGGAGCATCCCCGGGCGCTCGTCCCTCAGCGGTCGCGGTGTTCCGGATCGTGCTCGCGTTCACATCGGCCTGCGTGATGGCGTACGTGCCACGAGCGGTCGCGGCCTGCCCCGGTGCCAGGGTCCCCGCGGCGCCCGGCCACGTGACTGCCAGGACGGACATCCCCGGCAGCGCGTCGCGCACGGTGACGCCGGTGAGTGTCTGGTTGCCGGAGTTCTCGACCCGGATCGTGTATTCGATCACGTCGCCGACGTTGCCGGTCGTCGAGCTCGCGGTCTTGGTGACCGTGAGTTCAGGCGACGGAGTGATCGTCGGGACCGTCGTCGTGGATAACGACGACACGAGCGCGCCTGCAGGCGGGCGACCGCTCACGGATGCGGTGTTGGGCACCGCTCCCGCGTCGACATCGCTCTGGCGCACGGTGTACGCAGCCGTTCCCGTCGCGGTTTCGCCCGGCGCCAGCGATCCCGCCGCACCCGGCCAGGTCAGGCTCGGGCGGGGGAGACCGGGCAGCGTGTCGGTCAGGACGATGTCGGCCAGGCTCACGTTGCCCGAGTTGCGGATCGTGAAAGAGAACGTGATGGTGCTGCCGACACCGCCGTTGCCGCTGGTCAGCGCACCCGTCTTGTTCACGACGATCGACGGCGCGGCGGCGATCGGCACTGCGGAATTTCCCGTGCCGCTCACGGCCGCTCCCCGTGGCGGCGTGCCCACGGCGGTCGCCGTGTTCATGACCGAACCGGCGTCGACGTCCGTCTGCGTGAGCGTGTAGGTCGCCCTGCCGGTGACACTCTGTCCCGGCGCCAGCGTGTCTGCCGCGCCCGGCCATCCCGAAAGCGCGATCGGGTCCGCTCCGAGAAGCGGGTCGGTCAGCCCGACGCCCGTGAGGGTCACGTTCCCGGTGTTGCGCACGGTGAACGCGTAGGTGATGGTGTCGCCTGCGACACCACTGCCGTTCAGCGTCCCCGTCTTGCCCACGGTGATGGCGGGCGAGCTCGTCGCCGTGGGGGTCACGACAGCGCTGGAGCCGGCGCTCACCGTCGTGCCGCCGCCGGTGCCGCGGGCGGTCGCCGTGTTCGTCACGGAACCGGCATCCACGTCGCGCTGAGTGAGCGTGTAGGTCGCGGTCGCCGTGACGCTCTGGCCGGGAGCGAGCGTGCCGTTCGCGCCGGGCCAGCTGTAGCTCAGGGCCGAGAGGCCGACGAGGGGTCTGTGATGGCGACGCCGGTGAGCGTGACGTTGCCGCTGTTGGTGGCACGGAAGGTGTACGTGATCGTCTCGCCTACGCCTCCCCGGCTCCCGCCGCGGACTTCGTCGTGGTGATCGACGGTGCCGCCACCGTCGCGACCGAGACCTCGCTCGACGTCTTGGTGATGGGCGCGCCGGTCGGCGGGTACCGCTCACCGAGGCGGTGTTCTTGACGACGCCCGCGTCGACGTCGGACTGCCGGATCGTGTACGTCGCCGTACCGGTGACGGTCTGCCCCGGCTCCAGCGTGCCGGCCGCCCCCGGCCACACGCTCGAGATGGCGGAGAGCCCCGCATGCGGGTCGGCGAACGCGACACCGCTCAGCGTCACGTTGCCGGTGTTGGTCGAGCGGAACGTGTACGTGATCGTGCTGCCGACACCGCCGCTGCCCGAGGTGACCGCGCCGGTCTTGACCATCGTCAGGTCGGGTGTCGAGGCCAGCGACACCGTGGCCGGTGCCGAGCTCGTGACCGCGTCGCCGGAGGGCGGACGACCGGTGCCGGTCGCCGTGTTGCTCACTGCGCCCGAGTTCACATCGGTCTGGGAGATCACCGACGTCGCGGTGGCCGCAACGGTCTGCCCCGGTGCGAGCGTACCGGCGGTGCCGCTGGGCCAGGGGCCGTAGACGGGCTGCGAGATGCCGGGCAGCGCGTCGCTGACGGCGACTCCCGTGAGCGTGACGTTCCCGCTGTTGCGCAGCGTCATCGTCCAGGTGATGGTGTCGCCGGCGCGCCCCACCGAGCCGCCGGGGAGCGCACCGCTCTTGGTCGTCACGATCGCCGGCGCCGCCGCGACCGTCGGCGTCACGACCTGCGGGGAGCTGCTCGTCACGGGTGTCGTGCCGTAGACCCCGGTCGAGCCGGCCGTGTTGCGCACCGCGCCCGCGTCGACGTCGGTCTGCTTGATCGTGTAGGTCGCGACGGCCGTGACGGTCTGGCCCGGTGCGAGTGTTCCCGCGGTGCTGGGCCACGAGTACGTGAATGCGGACAGACCGGCCAGCGGATCGGAGACGGAGACGCCCGTGAGCGTGACGTTGCCCGTGTTGGTCGTGCGCACGGTGTAGGTGATGACATCGCCGACGCGGCCGGTGCCGGAGACCGCGGCGGCCTTCGTCGTCGTGGACGCCGGGGCGGCCGCGGCCGTGTTGACACGGTTGGTCGGCGAGCTTCCGGTCACGGTCTGACCGCCGGGAGTGCGCCCGGTCGCCGTCGCCGTGTTGGTCACGACCCCGGCATCCACATCGCTCTGCTTGATCGTGTACGTCGCGCGCCCCGTCACGACCTGACCGGGCGCGAGCGTTCCCGCGGTTCCCGGCCAGGTGTACGTGATGGCCGACAGTCCTGCCAACGGGTCGCTCAGGGCGACCTGCGTGAGCGTGACGTTGCCCGTGTTCGTGGCGGAGAAGTCGTAGGTGACGACGCTGCCCACGCCGCCGCTGCCCGAGGTGATCGAGCCGGACTTGAGGACGGACAGCGTGCTGGCGGGCGCGATCGGCACGGTCGCCGAGCGCGACTGCGTCAGCGCGGCACCGGACGGGGGCCGGGCGCTCGCCGTCGCCGTGTTCGCCACGGCACCGGCATCCACATCGCTCTGCTTGAGCGTGTAGGTGGCGGTCGCTGTGACGCTCTGACCGGGGGCCAGAGTCCCCGCGGTGCCCGGCCACGAATAGGTGAGCGCTGAGAGGCCGGAGAGCGGGTCGGTGATGCCCACCTGCGTCAGCGTCACGTTGCCGGTGTTGGCCAGGGCGAACGAGTAGGTGACCACATCCCCGGCGCGCCCAGCGCTTCCGGGAGCGAGGGCACCGGTCTTGGTGAGGGTGACGGCCGGGTTCGCCGGCGCCGTCGACACCGTCGACTGACTGCTCGGCACCGTCAGGGTCGCGCCGGCCGGGGTCGTCGCCTTGCCTGTGGCGGTGTTCTTGACCGAGCCCGCATCGACGTCCGCCTGCTTGACGGTGTACGTGGCGGTCGCCGTGACGGTCTGACCGGGAGCGAGCGTTCCTGCGGTGCCCGGCCACGAGTACGTGAGTGCGGACAGACCTGTGAGCGGATCGGAGATCGAGACGCCCGTCAGGGTGGTGTTGCCCGCGTTGCGGGCCGTGAAGCTGTACGTGATCACGCTGCCGACGCCGCCGCTGCCCGAGGTGATGGCTCCCGACTTCGTCGTCGTGAGCGCCGGGGCGGACGCGATCGTGTTGACCTGGACCTGAGGAGAAGAGGCCGAGATGGTGCTGCCTGCGGGGGTGCGGGCGGAGACGGTGGCGGTGTTGCGGACGAATCCTGCGTCCACGTCCGCCTGGGTGATGGTGTAGAACGCGGTGGCCGTCGCCTTCTGGCCGACCGGGAGCACGCCTGCGGTCGCGGTGGGCCAGGTGATGACCGGGGGCGAGAGCCCCGAGAGCGGATCTGCCAGAGTCGCGTTCGCGAGCGTCACGTTGCCCGTGTTCGTGAACGTGAAGGTGTAGTTGATGCGTTCGCCGACGCGACCGGTCGCTCCCGATGCGAGCGCTCCCGTCTTGGTGACCGTGATCGCGGCGGCCGCAGCGATCGGCGTCACCCTGTTGGCCGGGGCCGTCGGCTTCGCTCCGCCGTCGTCATCCGTTCCGGTCGCAGTCGCGGTGTTCGCGACCGCGCCGGCATCCACGTCGGTCTGGGTGAGCGTGTACGTCGCGGTCGCGGTGACCGACTGGCCGGGGGCCAGGGTTCCCGGGGAGCCGGGCCACGCGCCGAACACGATGGTCGACAACCCGGGCAGCGGGTCCGTGATCGTGACGCCGGTCAGCGTCGACTGCCCGCTGTTGGTGACGGTGAAGGTGTAGGTGATGACATCACCAGCCCTGCCAGTGGCTCCTGCGGCCAGAGTGCTCGTCTTCGTCAGCGCGATCGCGGACAGCAGCACGGTGGTCGAATCCTCGTCCTGCGCGAGGAAGTTGCCGACCACGGTGTTCGCCGTCGCCTTCGCCGTCGACACGTACCCCGTCGAGGATGGCGCGTTGGCGGTGCAGGTGAAGGTGTAGGACTCCTGCGGTGCGAGCTGCACGCCGGTGAGGGTCCGGCTGCAGTCGGACTGGTCGTCCTGGATCACGATGTTGCGCAGGGTGCCCGCACCCGTGTTCGTGACCCGGATCGTGAATGTCGCGTTCTCGCCGGCGGTGCGCGACTGTGTGTCCTTCGTGCCGTCGAACGACTTGACGAGCTGGAGCCCTGCCGTCGGCACCGAGAGCACGGCGTTGGTGAGGAGGTAGGAGTCACCGCTCGTGCCGAGCTGCAGGTTGACGCGAGAGTCCCCCGCCACGATGTTCGTGAGCGGTGCCGTGTCGACGTCGACGCTCTGGTTCGTGAAGGCGGTGCCCGCGGCTCCGGTGTATCGGATCGAGTTCTCGGCACGGCCGATGCCGATGTTGTTGGTCGCGCCGGCAGGATTGGCGATCGGTGTGTATGACGTCGACGTGTTCCGCGAATAGGATGCCGAATCACCCGTGATGTTGCGATCGCCCTCGTACAGCGTGAAGCCCACGCGCGTACCGGTGTCGACCGCGGTGAATCCGTTGAACGCGACCGTGAGCGCGGGATCGGACGCTCCCTGCCGGACGTGACCCTGGTAGTAGATGATGTTGCGCTGGATGGACGCGGTGTTCCCGGGAATGTAGGTGCCGTAGTCGTAGATCACGGTGACGGACCAGCCCGCGTAGCAACCCGGTCCGGTCGGGGTCCAGATGTTGCCGGCCGAGACGGTGACGTCAGAACCTGTGGCGACTCCCGCGAAGGCGCTGGTGACATCGGCTGTCGCCGAGTAGCTGCGGTAGGTCGCCTGCGACGTCGGATCCTCGATCATGCTCTGCGGTGCCACGTTCGCAATCGCACCGCTGCCGACCTTGAACTGCACGGCACGCGACGTGTAGCCGGTGGCCGACCCCGACGGCAGGGTCGCGGTGCCGCGCGCGGCACTCCACGTCGTGCACAGCACGCGCGAATCGCCGGTGAAGACGCCGGTGTTCGCGCTCCAGTTGAGGAACGCCTTGATCACCGCGGCGCCGGCCGGGATGTTCACGGTCGCGCTGGACGAGTTCGTCGTGAAACCCGTGACCGCGTTGACGTTCGCCATCGTGAAGTTGTCGTTGACGTTGTTCGTGTTGGTGCTGGAGGCCGCGTGCAGGTCGGTGCACGTGCCGCTGCCCGTAACACCCGAGCCTGTGCAGCCGAGCACGCCGTTTCCCGACATCAGGAAGTCGCCGTTCACGTTGGCCTGGTAGTTCGGTGCGCTTCCCGAGTTCGTGCCCCACTGCACGACCGCGGCTTCCGCCGGCTCAGGAGCGGGCGGCGCGATGACCGTGAGCCCGACGACGGCGAGAGTCGCCGCAGTCGTCATCGCGATGAGCGAACGCCACCGTCGACGACGGGGCGCAGTCGTCTCCGCGTTCATAACTCTCCCCGCAAATCGACGGCCCCTCTCCGAGGCGTCGCCAGCCGTTCAGGCCGGAGGTTTCCATCCTAACCTCCACGAAGCGCATCCGCCATGGCGAGTTTGCGAACGTCGATTCCCCCGCTGCACGCGGCGCCCGGGATCACCGGTGGTACGCGGCGAACCGTCCGTTCGGGCCGTCGATCACGGTCACCGGCGTGCGGAACACACGGGTCAGCACGTCGTCGCGGATGATCTCGTCCGGCGTCCCGTGCTCGGCGATGCGTCCGTTCTCCATGGCGATGATGTAGTCGCTGTAGGCGGCCGCGAAGTTGATGTCATGCAGCACGATGACGATCGTGCGCCCGAGCTCGTCGGCGGCCCGGCGCAGCTGCCCCATCATCTGCACGGAGTGCTGCGCGTCGAGGTTGTTGAGCGGTTCGTCCAGGAGCAGGTAGTCGGTGTCCTGTGCGAGGACCATCGCGACGTACGCGCGCTGCCGCTGTCCGCCCGAGAGCTGATCGAGGAAGCGCTGCTCGAGGTCGGTGAGATCGAGGAAGTCGATCGCCTCGGAGATCTTGTCCTCGTCGGCCTGCGTGAGCCGCCCGCCGCTGTACGGGTACCGCCCGAACGAGACGAGCTGACGCACCGTGAGCCGGGTGACGAAGTGGTTCTCCTGGCGCAGGATCGACACCGTCTTCGCGACGGTCTTCGACGGCGTGCGGTGCACGTCGAGTCCCGCGACCTCGATCGTCCCCTCGTCGGGGGCGAGCAGCCGCCCGATCATCGTGAGCACGGTGGACTTGCCCGCGCCGTTCGGCCCGACGAGGGCGATGATGCCGCCGGCGGGGATGTCGATCGAGACGGGCCCGATCTCGACATCGCTGCTGTAGCGCTTGGTGACATGGGTGAGACGGATCACAGGCGTCCCTTCCGGAAGACGACGATGAGGAACAGCAGCCCGCCGATCAGCTCGACGACGATCGTCACGGCGTCGACGATCGGGAACACGTGCCGCAGCAGGAAGTAGGCGAGGGTGAGGATGACGTAGCCGAGCAGCCACGCCACCGGCAGGATGCGGCGATGGTCGTACGTGCTCGTGATCGAGTACGCGAGCGTGGCCATGAGGAAGCCGAGGAAGGTCATCGGTCCGACGAGCGAGGTCGTCATCGCCATGAGAACCGAGACCAGGGTCAGCATCAGCATGGTCTGACGCCGGTGGCGAAGCCCGAGATTGGCGCTGATCTCCCCGCCGAGGGAGAGCACATCGAGACGCCTGGCGAGGAACCAGATCGCACCGCCCGCCAACGCTGCCACAGGGATCACGATCCAGAGGAAGTCGGTGCTGGCGTGCCCGACGCTGCCGAACAGCCGCGCGGCGAGCACGTCGAACTCGTTCGGGTCGAGCATCTGCTGCATGAACGTCGACAGCGCCCCCATGCCGGCGCCGATGACGATGCCGATCAGCAGCATCACGTGCAGGTTGCCGAACCGCCCCGACAACAGCCAGGAGTACAGCAGCAGGGCGAACAGCACCATCATCGCGCTCTGCAGCAGGAACCGGCCGAGCGGGCCGATCTCGGCGATGCCCGCCGTGCCGAAGAAGAACACGATCGCCGTCTGGATGAGCACGTACAGCGACTCGAACCCCACGATCGACGGCGTGATGATCCGGTTGTTCGTCACGGTCTGGAACGTCACGGTCGCCATCGCCTGGCAGAAGGTGACGACGGCGATGACGACGAGCGTCGTGACGCGCATGCGCGAGATCCGCCACCACTTCTCGCTGAACGGCTCGAACTGGTTGCCCCAGGTGAGCAGCAGAACGGTGATCGTGACCGCGGCGACGATCAGCGCGACGAGGATGACGAGGTACCGGATGCGGTGCTGCGGACTCGCGTAAGGCCCGGAGCCCCGGCGGCCGATGCCCGCGCCGGCAGGCGCGGAGAGCTGAGAGTCAGCGAGCATTGGTCCTCCTCGTGCGCAGGAGCAGGAGCATGAACACGGCGGACCCGACGACGCCGAGTACCAGGGACACCGGGATCTCGAAGGGCATGATGACGACGCGTCCGATGATGTCGCACACCGTCACGATCCAGATGCCGGTCAGCAGAACCCACGGCAGGTTGGAGCGCAGGTCGTCGCCGCGCACCATCGAGACGAGGTTGGGCACGATGAGTCCGAGGAAGGGCAGCATCCCGATCACGACGGTCACGACACCGGTGGTGAGCGAGATGAGCCCGACGCCGAGCAGCACGACGCGCTCGTAGTTCATGCCGACGTTCGTCGCGACGTCCTTGCCGAGGCCCGCGACCGTGAAGCGGTCGGCGAGGACCATCACGGCGATCGCCACGGCCAGGACGATCCAGAGCAGTTCGTAGCGTCCGACCTCGACGCCGGTGAAGCGCCCCATGAACCACCCGCCGAGCACCTGCAGCAGATCGAATCGCAACGCGAGGAAGGTCGTGATCGCGCTGACGACGGCGCCGAACATGATGCCGACGATCGGCACGATGAGCGACGACTTCAGCGTGACGCGCCTCAGGAACGCGAAGAAGATCAGGGTGCCGACGAAGGCGAATCCGATCGCGACGACCATCTTCACGAAGACGCCGGATGCCGGCAGCACGATGTAGGTCACGAGCAGACCGAGCCCGGCCCATTCGGTGGTGCCTACGGTGGTCGGCTCGACGAACCGGTTCTGGGTCATCAGCTGCATGACGAGGCCCGCCATCGCCATGCTCGCCCCCGCGAGGACGAGGGATGCCGTGCGCGGCACGCGCGTGATCCACAGGAACTCCGTGCCGCCTCCCTGGCCTGCGGTGATGTCGGCGACCCCGACGAACAGGGACAGCACGATGAGCCCGATCGTCAGGACGATCGCGACGACGAGGGGCAGCGCGCGCGTGCGCGCTCCCGGACGGGCGCGGGCGGGCGCGAGCACGTCGACCGCGGTGACGCGGCGCGAAGGGGATGCCGAGGAGGCCATGTTCACCGTTCCGATGACGGGTCGCCTCCGCGCCGCTGCGCGGTAGCGGAGGCGACCCGTCCGTCGAGTCTCAGCAGGTCACTTCTGGGCGAAGAGGTCTGCGAGGCCGTTCAGCACCGTGGTGTAGGCGAACACGTCCTCGGTGAGGTAGTAGTCCGCGGGGAAGACATAGATGCTCTCGTTCGTCACGGCCGGGACGTTCGCGAGCGCGGCCGAGCTGTTGATGAGGTCGAGCGCGGGCGTGACCTCGCCCTCGCCGACCGCGGCGTCGCGGTCGAGGACGATGAGGTGGTCGGCGTTCGCGCCGGCGAGCGCTTCGAGCGAGACGCTGTCACCGGTGTGGTTCTCGGAGCCTTCGGCATCCAGCGCCGGGGTGAGGTCGAGCAGATCGAAGAAGATGCTCGATCCGCGACCGTCGATGGGGTTGGCGTAGTTGATCTCGCCACCCGAGGTGATCAGGCCCATGACGGTGCTGTCGGCGTCGTAGGCCGCCTTCGCGCCGTCGACGGCGGCCTGGAACTCCTCGATGAGCGCGGCTGCCTCGTCCTTCCGGTCGAAGACCTCGCCCATGAGAGTGAGGCTCTCCGCGACGTACTCGTCGACCGACTGATCCTCAGGGCCGGTCATCTCGACGAAGGCGGCGTCGGGGGCGGCATCCTGCACGCCCTGTGCGTTCTCCTCGCCGCTGAACCGGTAGCCGTTGATGACGAGGTCGGGGTCGGCTGCGACGATCTGCTCGAAGTCCGGCTCGCTGTGCGTGCCGATGTTGAGGATCTCCTCGTCGTCGGCAAGCGGGTTCTCGGGGCTCATCAGGTCGCGCGGGGCGACCGAGATCGGCAGGTCCCAGTCGGCGGCCAGCTGGAAGAAGCGGTTGTCGGTGATCGCGACGCTCTCGGCGCTCTCGATCGTCACCTCGTTGCCCGCCATGTCCGTCACCGTGATCGGGTAGTAGTCCTCGGCTGCGGTCTCGGGCGCTTCAGCGTCGGCCGGCGCACTGCTGCATCCGGCGAGCGCGAGGAGGGATACGGCGCCGAAGGCTGCTGCCGCGAGAGTTCTGGGCATGGACATGGAGGGACTCCTGTTCTGCGGTGAGGTGATTCCGAATTAGGTAAGGCTTACCTGTGCGACTCGAGATCAGGCTAGCGTGAACCTGCGAAGAACCTGAAATCGCGCCTGGTGCGATGTCGGCGGCATCCGCGAGAGCGGAGGCCCACGCGGCCCGTCGATCACCTCAGTGCGGCATCCACCTCGGTCACGCGGAGTGGGTCGCGCAGCAGCATCCCTGACCTCCGGGCGCCGGGGGCAGCCGACCGGCACGGCAGAATGGATCGGTGAGCCTGTTCGCCTTCGCCCCGTCCAGAGGTCCGCGCTGGCAGCTCGGCCTGCAGGCGGCCCTGGGCATCTCGATACCGGTCGCGGTCATGACGCTCGCAGGGCTGCCCACGCTCGGATTCATCGCCGGCGCCGGCGCATTCACGGTGCTCTTCTTCGGCGCCTCCCCCGTCGTCGACCGCGCGAGAGCGCTGCCCCTGATCGCCGCGGCCCTCGTCGCCTGCGCCGCCCTGGGGACGATCGCCGGCGGCGACCACTGGCTGTCAGGCATCGGCACCATCGTCATCGCGGTCGTCACGGCGGGGCTGTGCTTCGGGTTCCGGCTCGGCCCGCCAGGTCCGATCTTCTTCGTCCTCGTGTTCGGTCTCTCGGCGCAGATCACCAGCACCGGCGCGATCTCGCCGCTCGCCTATGTCGCCGCCTTCGCGGGCGGCTGCGCGTTCTCGTATCTCGTCGCGATCACGCCGCTGCTCATCCCCCGCGTGCGCTCGCACGAGCCGCGACCGCTGTCGCAGCTCATGCCGGGCCCCTCGTTCGACGATGCGTCGCGCATGCTCGTGCTGCGCGTGTCGATCGTGGCGGTGCTCGGTGTGCTGATCGGCGCGTTCGTGGACCCCACCCGCAGCTACTGGATCGTCGGCGCCGGCGTCGCCGTGATCGGACTCGCCGCCGAGCGCCGGGCCGCCTTCCAGCGCGGCCTGCACCGGATGCTGGGCACCGTGCTCGGCGTCGGCGTCTACGCTCTGATCGCGCTGCTGCACCCCCAGGGACTGTGGATCGCCCTGCTGCTGGGCATCCTGCAGTTCAGCGTCGAACTCGTCGTCGTGCGGCACTACGCCCTCGCGCTCATGCTCATCACCCCGCTCGTGCTGCTGCTCACGGGAGCCGCGACCGGTCAGATCGGCGCGATGGACGTCGCCGTCGAGCGCGTGATCGACACGGTCGTCGGCTCGGCTCTGGGTGCGGCATCCGGACTCCTGCACCCGCGACGGACTGACTGACGCGCCGGCGAACGCGTCGGAACAGTCAGACGGCGTGCAGGGTCTCGGGAGAGCGCGCGGCGAGGTAGTCGGCCGTGTGCGTGATGACGTCGCGCATCGCCGCAGCCGCGCGGGTGGGATTCACGTCGTTGCGGTGCGCGAGCACGATCGTCCGCTCGAGCTGCGGATCCGTCAGCCGCACCGACCGCAGCGTCGGCCGGTCGACCGGCACGGTGGCGGGCACCACGGCGACGCCGATCCCCCGCTCGACGAACCGCAGGACGGCATCCATCTCGGCGCCCTCGACGACGAGCGACGGCGTGAGACCCGCTGTGCGGAACGCGGCATCCGTAGCGTCGCGCAGGTCGTAGCTCTCGGCGAGCGCGACCATCGGCAGCTCGGCGAGGTGCGCGAGATCGATCGCCGAGTCCGCGATCGGCGGCTGGTCGGCCGATGAGACGACGACGAGCTCTTCGGTCAGCAGCGGCGTGCGCACGAGGGCGGTGCCGGCGACCGGGCGCCCCTCCGAGATCGTGACGAGCGCCATGTCGACGGCGCCGGCGGCCAGCTGATCGATGAGCATGTTCGACCCGCCCTCGACGAGCTGCAACTCGACCCCGGGATGCCCGTCGTGGAACGCGCGCAGAACCTCGGCGACCAGGCTGATGCACAGGGTCGGGGTCGCCCCCAGGCGTACGCGCCCGCGCTGAAGCCCCGCGAGCTCCGCCATCTCGTCGCGGATCGTGTCGGCGTCGGTGAGCATGCGGCGAGCGCGGGGCAGGAGGGTCTCGCCGGCGGCGGTGAGCGAGATGTTGCCGCGTGCCCGGTGGAACAGCTCGGCGCCGAGCTCCTGCTCGAGCGTGGAGATCTGGCGGCTGAGCGACGGCTGCGCCAGATGCAGCTTCTCGGATGCGCGGGTGAAGTGGCCGAGTTCAGCGACAGCGACGAATCCCCGCAACTGCTCCAAATTCATGCCCGCAGTCTATCGTGATAATGCGCATAATGCATTGGAGTTATGAAGAACAGGTTCCGAGCGTGGAACGCATGACCACCCCGACACCGATCCCGCCCTGCAGGTGAACCTGGTGTGGTCACCCACGACGGGCGTGACTCGGGAGGAGATCCCGCCGGTGCCGAAGGAGATCGCCACGCTCATCCGCGACGTCTCGAGCGAGGGCAAGCTCGTCGAGTGAACAGCGCCTGAAAGGGGTTGAGGTCACCGCACGCGGAGCGCACACTGGTGGCACCAGAACCCGCACCCGCCGACGAAGGAGTGACCATGACCAACCTCAACCCCTACCTCTCGTTCAAGGACAACGCCCGCGAGGCGATGGAGTTCTACCAGGGCGTCCTCGGCGGCGATCTCGAGGTCAGCACCTTCGGCGACATGCCCGACAGCGGCACCGCCGAGGGCGAGGAGAACCTCATCATGCACGCGCAGCTGAACGCACCGGGCGGGCTCGTGCTCATGGCGTCCGACACACCGACCGGCATGGAGTACCGCGAGCCGGCCGGGATCTCGGTGTCGCTCAGCGGCGGATCCGTCGACACCGACTACCTGCACCGCGCCTGGGACGGGCTCGTCGACCGCGGGACCGCCATCATGCCTCTCGGTGAGGCCCCGTGGGGCGGCGAGTTCGGGATGCTCGTCGACCGCTTCGGCATCTCGTGGATGGTCGCGATCGAGGACTCGTTCGCCTGACCCGGCGCCCGTGCGGTATCACTTCGGCCGGCTCTCAGCGCTCAGAACCGACCGTGGTGATACGGCATCGCGCCCGGACGTCTCAGCGCAGCTTCTTGCGGTACACCACCACGGCGAAGCCGTAGGCGACGATCAGGATGCCGAGACGCCGCTCACACCGCGCATTCAGGCCCTGCGGAGGTCTCGCTCAGGGTCCGTGATACAGAATCGTTACCTTGTGCGCTCGACCGAGGGTGCACCGGCCGCCCCGAAGCGGCCCTCTCACGTCAAAGGATCGTTACGTTCGTCATGCCTGAAACCCGAATCGTCACCCGCGCCCATCGCCGAACGGCTCGCGCCCACCGCCGCGTCGTCGCCCTGACTGTGGTCGCCGGCGCCGCTCTCGGCCTCGCCGCGACCGCCGGCCTCACCGCCGCGGCCCCGGCCGCCGCCGACGTCACCGGCCGCGCCGCGGTGAGCGATCGCGGCGATCTGCGTGCACAGCTGATTGAGGCGGACGCGGCGCTCGAGTCCGCCCAAGCCGCCCTGAAGACCGCGTCGGACACGGCGGCCGGCGTGGAGGAGTCCGGCTTCGACATCGACGCGTCGATCGACACGGCGGGTCTCGAAGACGCTGCGACCGCGCTGGCCGACGAGGATGCGATCGGCGTGGTCCGCTCGATGCTCACCGACACCACCGTCGCGCAGGCCCAGATGGTCGCCGCGCAGACCACGGCGCTGCAGAAGCGCCTGGACGATGCCGTGGCGAAGAAGAAGGCCGAAGAGGCCGCCGCCGCCGAAGCGGCAGCCGAGGCCGCGGCCATCGCCGCCGCGAACACGCCGGACGGCGCGCGCGACGCCGCCGCCCTCATCGCCGCCGACGAATACGGGTGGGGCGCCGAGCAGTTCTCCTGCCTGAACTCGCTGTGGACCAAGGAGTCCGGCTGGAACTACCAGGCCTACAACCCCTCCGGAGCGACCGGCATCCCCCAGGCGCTTCCCGGCAGCAAGATGGCCAGCGCCGGATCCGACTGGCAGACCAACGCCACCACGCAGATCCGCTGGGGCCTCGGTTACATCAAGAGCGTCTACGGCACCCCGTGCGCCGCGTGGGGCCACTCGCAGGCCGTCAACTGGTACTGAGCCCGGAGAGCTTCGGCCGGTAGATGCGGCCGAAGCTCCGCTCGGCACCCTCGTACATCCCGACGATCTCCCCGTCGTAGCGGCGCCCCCGGGACGTCGAAGATGCGGATGCCGGCGCTGAGCGTCAGTCGACCGCGGGCACCGGCTCCGCGGTGCGCGAGACCCGACCGGCGTCGCGCGTGCCTCGCACGGGGATTCTTCTTCCAGAACGCAGAAGGATTGCTTTTCTTCACACCCCGAATGGCATGAAGACGCAGTTTTCTTGGCCCAGAGTGGATGCAACGACCTCAGCCAACGTCAGCATCCACGAAGGAGTCGAAATGACTGCGTACACCGACGACATCGAGAAGATCCAGGCTCTCAAGGAGCAGAACGGCTCGAGCTGGGACGCGATCAACCCCGAGTACGTCGCCCGCATGCGGGCGCAGAACCGGTTCCGGACCGGTCTCGAGATCGCCCAGTACACGGCCGACATCATGCGCCGCGACATGACCGAGTACGACGGCGACCCGTCGCTGTACACCCAGTCGCTCGGCGTCTGGCACGGGTTCATCGGCCAGCAGAAGCTGATCTCGATCAAGAAGCACCTGAAGTCCACGAACAAGCGCTACCTCTACCTCTCGGGCTGGATGGTCGCCGCTCTCCGTTCGGAGTTCGGCCCGCTCCCCGATCAGTCGATGCACGAGAAGACTTCGGTGCCCGCGCTGATCGAGGAGCTCTACACGTTCCTCCGCCAGGCCGACGCCCGCGAGCTCGACCTGCTGTTCACGAAGCTCGACGAGGCGCGCGTCGCCGGCGACGAGACCGCGGTGGAGTTCATCCAGTCGCAGATCGACAACCACGAGACCCACGTCGTACCGATCATCGCCGACATCGACGCCGGGTTCGGAAACCCCGAGGCCACGTACCTGCTCGCGAAGAAGATGATCGAGGCGGGCGCCTGCGCGATCCAGATCGAGAACCAGGTCTCCGACGAGAAGCAGTGCGGCCACCAGGACGGCAAGGTCACGGTTCCGCACGAGGACTTCATCGCGAAGCTCAACGCGGTGCGCTACGCGTTCCTCGAGCTGGGGATCGACAACGGCGTGATCGTCGCCCGCACCGACTCGCTCGGCGCCGGCCTCACCCAGAAGCTCGCGGTCTCGACGGAGCCCGGCGACCTGGGCGACCAGTACAACGCGTTCCTGGACGTCGAGGAGATCTCGGAGGCCGAGCTCGGCAACGGCGACGTCATCATCAAGCGCGACGGCAAGCTGCTGCGCCCGAAGCGACTGGCGAGCAACCTGTACCAGTTCCGCGCCGGCACGGGCGAGGAGCGCTGCGTGCTCGACTGCATCACGTCGCTGCGCAACGGCGCCGACCTGCTCTGGATCGAGACCGAGAAGCCGCACGTCGAGCAGATCGCCGGCATGGTCGACGCGATCCGCGAGCAGATCCCCAACGCCAAGCTCGTCTACAACAACAGCCCGTCGTTCAACTGGACGCTCAACTTCCGCCAGCAGGCGTTCGACCAGCTCGAGAAGGATGGCGCGGACGTCTCGGCATACGATCGCGGCGACCTGATGAACGTCTCCTACGATGACACGGAGCTGGGGCGCCTGGCCGACGAGAAGATCCGCTCGTTCCAGAAGGACGGCTCGGCTCGCGCGGGCATCTTCCACCACCTCATCACGCTGCCGACCTACCACACGGCGGCTCTCTCGACCGATGACCTGGCCAAGGGCTACTTCGGCGACGAGGGGATGCTCGCTTACGTCCGCGGCGTGCAGCGCCGCGAGATCCGAGAGGGGATCGCGACGGTCAAGCACCAGAACATGGCGGGCTCGGACATCGGCGACAACCACAAGGAGTACTTCGCCGGGGATGCCGCGCTCAAGGCCGGCGGCAAGGACAACACGATGAACCAGTTCAGCTGAATCAGATCGGGGGAGAAGGGGTCGCGGCGCAGCCGCGGCCCCTTCGTCGTGCCGCTCTCGTTCAGGCGACCGGATGCGCTGCGAGCGCACGGTGCACGGATGCGACCGCGCTCGACCCCTCGCCCACGGCGGCGGCGACCCGCTTCATGGATCCGCGGCGCACGTCGCCGGCGGCGAAGACCCGCGGGACCGAGGTCTCGAACGGCAGCGGCTCGCGCCCCATCGTCTGCCAGCGTTCGAGCGACTGCCGGGTGACGTCGGTTCCGGTGCGGATGAATCCGGCATCGTCGCGATCGAGCTCGGCGAGCCACTCCGTGGCGGGCTCGGCGCCGATGAAGCAGAACAGGCCGCGGGCCTGCACGGGCCCCACGGTGTCGATGACGACCGTCGACAGACCGGCGTCGCCGTCGAGACCGGTGACGTTCGCGCCGAGATGCACCCGGATGCGCGACTCCTCGCGGATGCGCCGCACGAGATAGGACGACATCCGCGCGCCAAGGTCGTCGCCGAGGCTGCGCAGGCTGACCGCCTCGCACGGCGCGCACACCCGGACGCCGAACTTGATGGCCTGCAGGACCGCCTGTCCGGTGAGGCTGTCGCCGCTGACTCCGAACGGGAATCCGAGGTAGTTCTCGATCCGCGAGGTCGACGCGGCCTGCCCGCCCGGGGCGACGGCGTCGACGAGCACGGTGCTCAGCCCCTCGGATGCCGCGTAGATCGCCGACGCGAGGCCGGCGGGGCCGCCGCCGATGACGACGAGGTCGACGACGTCCTCATCGCCCGGTTCGTAGCTCAGCCCGAGCTGCTCGGCGAGCATGCCCGGTGTGGCGCGCACGATGGGCTGCCCCTCGAGGAAGACGATCGGGAGGTCGCCCGGTGCATATCGCGCGTGCAGCGGATGGGCCGGAGCATCCAGGTCGAGCTCGACGGCCATGTGCACGAGGTCGAGGCGATTCGCGAAGCGGCGCAGCGAGAGGAACCCCGGCGAGCCGGCGGCGCCGACGATCTTGAGGGTCATCGCGGCCGAGCCGCGGCGCAGCGACTCACGGCGCGCCCACAGCGCGTGCAGGATGATGTCGCCGAGCTCGTCGTCCTCGGCGAGGAGTCGGCGAAGGTCGCTGCGTGAGACCTCCCGGACCCGACCGGGCCCGATCGCGCGGGCGGTGAGGAACGCGCGCTGACCGTTGAGAAGCCCGAGCTCGCCGGCGAAGGATCGCGGGTCCATGACGGCGATCACCTCTTCGTCCATCCAGGCGGGCGAGTCTCGGACGACCTCGATCTCGCCGTCCTCGACGAGGATCATCGGGTAGTCGCGCTGCCCGGTGGTGAAGAGGATCTCGCTGTCGTCGACGTAACGGATCGCGCCGCGGGCGCAGAGCCTGTGCCACTGCTCGTCCGTGAGGCGCGGCGCGAGCTCGGGGTCGGTCACGTCCTTGTCCGACTCATTCATCACGCCTCCGCCATGTCCACCGCCGAGATCCACCCGTAGAGTACCGCGCAGGAGGCACGACCATGAGAGGAATCGGGATTGTCCGATCTCGCGAGAGTTGTCATGAGATGAGACGAACGATCACCGGAATTACGCGAAATCTCTAGCGCGACCCGCCGCCAATTTGTCTCACCCGAGTTGTCAGAATCTGCGACGAGCGTGTCTCGGTGTTTCGGTCAGGCGAGATCCGAGGGGTCCTCTCCAGCCAAGATAGAGCAAAGGATCATCGCCTGTCGGATTGCGTTTCGGGCGTCGTCTGCGGTCACGACGATCCGCTGCCCCACCTTCAGCGATGAGTAGTTCACGACCTGCAGATACTTCGTATCGACAAGCCCGCCTGCGGGCACGTGTGCGTGACTCGAATGCAACCCAGACAGGTACGCCGTCAGGGTTCCTCACCAGGTAGAGATTCATCGTCATCGCCTCCCGTTTACATCTTGCGCCATCCAGGGGTTCACGTGAGGTTGTCCGAGCAATGGATCGACGCGGAATGAAACGCCCGCAACGGTGCCATAGGCACCGCTGCTCGAAATAAGGATGACCGGCTTGAGCTCACAATCACAACCTGGGAAGCTTCGCTCTGAGACGGCTCCGCCCTGAGCCCACGATGACCCGAAGGAGCCGACAGCAGTGCCATCGTCAGACCGGCAATCCGGACGCGGACTTCTCGTCCTCGATGTCGACGGAACTGTCTCTCGGATCTACCGCGACGAAGAGCGCGTTCTGCATAAAGACGAGCCGGGTTGGCGTTCGTGGATGAGCGTTGATGATGAAGTGGTCGATGCACTCGACAGGCTCGTCGAGGGTTCTCAGATTGACGATCTTGGCCGCGCTTGAAAATCCTCACCGTCCGAGCCGGCTGCTTCCGAACTCAGGTGAACGTGGGCTAAGGAAGTGGCGTTCCTAACGACAGGCGACCGAGCAATCCCACGAACTCGTCGGCCATTGCGAGTTGTTCAGTGAGCTTCTCTCGTCGAACCCGCGCACCCTCTCTGATGTCGTCGAGACGGGCACGCAGAGAAGAACTGTCGGGGGTCACGGCCAGAGCATCGACGACGTCCAGTAACTCGCGCATCTCGTCGAGGGTGTACCCGAGAGGCTTCATCCTACGAATGAGCAGCAGTCGTTCGACATCCTTCTCCGTGTAGAGCCGGAAATTTCCTTCGGTGCGCGCGGATGGCGCGACGAGGCCGGCATCTTCCCAGTGCCGGAGGGTACGGAGAGACAGGGATGTACGTTCGGTGACCTCACCGATGCGCATGGTTTCGTCGTTGCCCAACGGCCACCTTCAATCGATTTCCTCGCAACACTCACGTCACGTTAGAGTTGCACGCGGCGCGGTTCTCGCGCCGCCACCCCTCATCTTCTCGCGTCGGCCTGACCGACGCCTGCGCACCGCTGCGCTCCCATTCGTTTCCCGCGCTCTCACGAGAGAGCCCACCACCCGGAGGGCACATGACTGCCGTCACCCCCACCCGCGACTCCGCGTCGCGTTATCGCATCGAACCCACCGTCATGCAGGCGCTGCGCAGCCCGCGCCTCCTCACCCGTGAGGTCCTCGCTGGTCTCGTCGTCGCACTCGCCCTAATCCCGGAGGCGATCGCGTTCTCGATCATCGCGGGCGTCGACCCGCGCGTAGGCCTGTTCTCGTCGTTCATCATGGCGGTCGCGATCGCGTTCCTCGGTGGCCGCCCCGCAATGATCACCGCAGCGACCGGCGCGATCGCGCTCGTCATCGCGCCGGTGGCCCGCGAGTACGGCATGGACTACTTCATCGCCACTGTTCTTCTCGGCGGGCTCATCCAGATCGTCCTCGCCCTCCTCGGCGTCGCCAAGCTGATGCGCTTCATCCCGCGCTCGGTGATGGTCGGGTTCGTGAACGCCCTGGCGATCCTGATCTTCACGTCCCAACTTCCCCAGCTCTTCGACGTGCCCTGGCTGGTCTACCCGCTCGTGGCAGTCGGACTCCTGGTGATGTTCCTCATGCCGCGCATCACGAAGGTCGTCCCGGCGCCGCTCGTCGCGATCGTGCTGCTCACCGCTGCCGTCGTCGTCTTCGCTTGGAACGTCCCAAACGTGGGCGATCAGGGCGAGCTCCCCCAGAGCCTTCCGGAGCTGTTCATCCCGAACGTGCCGCTGAACTTGGAGACTCTGCAGATCATCGCCCCCTACGCTCTCGCCATGGCCGTCGTCGGCCTTCTCGAGTCGCTCATGACCGCGAAGCTCGTCGACGACATCACCGACACCCACTCGCGCAAGACCCGCGAGGCACTCGGCCAGGGAGCCGCGAACATCCTCTCGGGAGCGTTCGGCGGCATGGGGGGTTGCGCGATGATCGGCCAGACCATGATCAACGTCAAGGCCTCCGGCGCCCGGACCCGCATCTCGACCTTCCTCGCCGGAGTCTTCCTGCTCGTGCTGATCCTCGCTCTCGGCGACGTCGTTGCGATCATCCCCATGGCGGCGCTTGTTGCCGTCATGGTTGTCGTCTCGATCGCCACGTTCGACTGGCACAGCATCCGCTGGGGCACTCTCAAGCGGATGCCCAAGAGCGAGACCGCCGTGATGCTCATCACCGTCATTGCGACCGTTTGGACGCACAATCTCGCGGTCGGCGTCATCCTCGGTGTGATCGCTGCGATGATCATGTTCGCGCGTCGCGTCGCTCACTTCGTGAGCGTCACCCGCGTGCTCAGCGACGAGGGTGACGCAGCGCATTACGCCGTCGACGGAGAACTGTTCTTCGCCTCCAGCAACGACCTCACCACGCAATTCGAGTACGCCGAGGACCCTGACACCGTGGTCATTGACATGAGCCGATCTCACGTCTGGGATGCCTCCACGGTCGCTGCCCTCGATGCGATCGTCACCAAGTACGAACACCACGGGAAAAACGTCACCATTGAAGGCCTGAATGACACCGCGGCAGCCTTCCACGGCCGCCTCACCGGCAATCTCGGCGCCGGGCACTGAGCCCCTGAAGCGGGAGAGGGAGGGGGCTGCCATGAGGCGACCCCCTCCCCGGCAGGCACCGGTCTGATTCAGACCAGTTCGCTGACCAGCTGCTCGATGCGCGCGCGGATGTCGTCGCGGATGGGGCGTACAGCGTCGATACCCTGGCCGGCCGGGTCGTCGAGCTTCCAGTCCTCGTAGCGCTTACCGGGGAAGAACGGGCATGCGTCACCGCATCCCATCGTGATGACGACGTCGGATGCCTGCACGGCCTCGGTCGTGAGCACCTTGGGCTGCTCGGCGGTGATGTCGATGCCGAGTTCCTGCATTGCCTCGACGGCGGTTGGGTTGATCTGGTCGGCGGGCATGGAGCCGGCGGAGCGGACTTCAACACGGTCTCCGGCGATGTCGCGCAGGAATCCTGCGGCCATCTGCGAGCGTCCGGCGTTGTGCACGCAGACGAAGAGGACGGAAGGCTTGGTGGTCGTGTCAGTCATGGTTGCTCCTGGTGAGAAGGGTTGGTCAAGGGAGGAGATCGTCGACGAGCGCGCGCACGCGTCCGGCGATGTCGTCGCGGATGGCTGCGACGCCGTCGCGCGAGGCGAGGGCCGGGTCTCCGACGGCCCAGTCGTCGTAACGGACCCCGGGGATGATTGGGCAGACGTCGCCGCAGCCCATCGTGATGACGACGTCGGCCGCGCGGACGGCATCGTCTGTGAGTGGTTTCGGGAAGCGCTCAGCGGCCAGGTCGCCTTCGATTTCAGCGAGGATCGAACGGACGTGCGGGTGCATGACGTCGGCGGGAGCAGACCCCGCCGAGCGAGCGATGACCTTGCCGGCAGCGAGCTTGTTGACGAGCGCGGCGGCGAGCTGCGAACGTCCGGCGTTGGCAACGCAGACGAAGAGCACCTGCGGGACCGATGCATCGCGGTCGCGGGTGAGGTCGGCGAGTCGTTGACGCGCGAAGCGCTCGGTCAAAGGCACGAGTGCTGACGTGACTCGTGCGGTCCGCGCGAGGGCTATGTAGGACTCACGGACAATGGTGAGCACGACGTCGGGATCCAGCTCGGTGACTTCCGCGGCGAGTTCATCCGCGAGGTGGGTCACGCGCGCGTCGAAGTCTGGCCGTGGCTCATCGTGGTGGTCATCGGCGACACTCCATGGGGCGAGCGTCGCGGGCGCAAAGGATTCCAGCAAGGCCGTGACGGCGCTGCGGCGGTTCGGGTTGATCCGATACCAGACCCAGGTTCCACGCCTCTCAGAGGTGAGGACATCGACGTCCTTGAGCACCTTCAGATGGTGAGAGACCGTCGGCTGGGCGACGTCGGCGAGTTCGGCGAGGTCGCAGACGCAGGACTCCCCGCGGGGGTCCGACGCGATGGCGGACAGCATTCGAAGACGGAGCGGATCCGACAACGCCTTCAGAGTCGAGGCGACCGAGGTGGCCGCGTCGACGCCTATGGCGTGGCTGGCGACGGGACTGCAGGTGTCGCCTTCGGTGGTGAGCATGGCGTTCATGTCTACATCCTTTCGGCGGTGAATGGATCGGTGTGGAACCAGCGGCGGGCTGCCCAGAGAGAGACATAGACGAGTCCGACGAGAACCGGTACTTCGATGAGCGGGCCGACGACTCCGGCGAGGGCCTGGCCGGATGTGGCGCCGAATGTGCCGATGGCGACGGCGATGGCGAGTTCGAAGTTGTTGCCCGCTGCGGTGAACGCGAGCGTCGACGAGCGGGCGTATCCGAGCCCCAGCGCTTTGCCGGTGAAGAGGCCGATGAACCACATGATCGAGAAGTACGCCAGCAATGGGAGTGCGATCCGAGCGACGTCCCAGGGGCGGCTGGTGACCTGTTCGCCCTGAAGAGCGAACAACAGCACGATGGTGAACAGGAGACCGTAGAGGGCCCAGGGGCCGATCTTCGGCAGGAAACGGTCCTCGTACCAGTCGCGTCCCTTCGTGCGCTCCCCGATGAAACGGGAGGCGAATCCGGCGATGAGGGGTATCCCGAGGAAGATCAACACGTTCAGTGCGATCTGCCCGATCGAGATGTCCAGGCCCTGCGAGTCGAGTCCGAGCCAGCCGGGGAGGACGGTGAGGTAGAACCAGCCGAGGAGCGAGAACGCGATGACCTGGAAGACGGAGTTGATGGCGACGAGCACTGCTGCGGCTTCGCGGTCGCCGCAGGCGAGGTCGTTCCAGATGACGACCATCGCGATGCAGCGAGCGAGGCCGACGATGATGAGGCCGGTGCGGTACTCGGGCAGGTCGGGCAGGAACGCCCAGGCGAGGGCGAACATCAGTGCGGGGCCGACGAGCCAGTTGAGTGCCAGGGAGGAGATGAGGAGTCTCTTGTCTCCGGTGACGGCGGCGACCTTGTCGTAGCGAACCTTCGCCAGGACCGGGTACATCATCACCAGCAGCCCCAGTGCGATCGGCACCGAGATGCCGCCGACTTCGAGGCTGGCCAGGAGGTCGGAGACGCCGGGGATGAAGCGGCCGATGAGGATGCCGCAGACCATGGCCAGGCCGATCCAGAGTGGCAGCCACCGGTCGAGGGTCGACAGGCGGCGCGTGGTCGGGGCGGTGGTGGGTACGGTTGCGGTGCTCATGCGACGAGCGCCTCCAACTTCTCTGCGATGGCGGGCTTCGGGTGGGCGCCGATGAGCATGTCGACGCGCGTGCCTCCCGTGTAGAAGCCGAGGGTGGGGATGGAGGTGACTCCGACCGCAGTCACGGTCTCGGGGTTCTGGTCGGCGTCGAGCTTGACGATCTTCACGCGCCCGTCGTATTCGGCGGCGAGCTGGTCAAGGATGGGTGCGACCTGCTTGCAGGGCCCGCACCAGGTGGCCCAGATGTCGACGACGACGGGGATCTCGGAGTCGAGGACCTCGGCCTGGAAGGTGGCATCGGTGACGGTGATGGGCGCGCTCATGCGAAGACCTCCTCAGCCTCGGTCAAGACTGGTGCGGCCTCGTCAAGCGCGGCGAGGTAGTGCTGGGCATCTTGTGCTGCGGCGCACCCGGTGCCTGCGGCGGTGATCGCCTGCCGGTAGGTGTGATCGACGAGATCGCCGGCGGCGAAGACTCCTGCGAGGTTCGTGCGGGTGGAGGGGTGATCGACGAGGACGTAGCCATCGGCATCTGTGTCGACGAGGCCGGTGACGATCTCGGAGCGCGGGTCGTGGCCGATGGCGACGAAAACTCCGGTGGCTGGCAGCTGCTGCTCGTTGCCGGTGACGGTGTTGCGCAGTGTGACTGCTTCGACCTTCTCGGCGCCGACGAGCCCTGCGACTTCGCTGTTCCAGACGACTTCGATCTTCGGGTGGTCGAATACGCGCTGCGCCATGATCTTCGAGGCGCGGAACTCACCGCGGCGGTGTACGACGGTGACCTTCGACGCGAAGCGGGTGAGGAACAGTGCCTCCTCCATCGCAGAGTCTCCGCCACCGACCACGACGATCTCCTGCTCACGGAAGAAGAAGCCGTCGCAGGTGGCGCACCAGGAGACGCCGCGGCCGGTAAGGCGTTCCTCGTCGGCAATGCCGAGCTTGCGATACGCGGAGCCCATCGTCAAGATCACGGCGCGCGCGAGGAACGTCTCTCCAGAGCCCGTCTCAATCGTCTTGGTCGGGCCGTCGAGATCGACCAAAACCGCGTCGTCGAGGAGGATGCGGGCGCCGAAGCGCTCCGCCTGTGCGCGCATCGACTCCATCAGCTCGGGCCCCTGCACGCCGTCAACGAAACCGGGGAAGTTCTCCACCTCCGTCGTGGTCATCAGCGCGCCGCCGGCAGTCACGGAACCGGCAAGGACCACGGGGGCGAGACCTGCCCGCGCGGCGTAGACGGCCGCGGTGTATCCCGCAGGGCCTGATCCGATGATGACCAGTTCAACCGCTTGAATCGACATGTGTCTATATTGACATTTATCGATACCGACCGCAACCTTCGTTGAAGGAGTTCACCTGCTCGTCATCTGATGAACAGATCATGCGGGTGACGCAGCCGAAACAGTCGAGAAACCAGAGGACGAGAGATGACCCAGCCCAAGACGGTTCTGTTCATATGCAAGCACAATGCGGGGCGCTCCCAACTCGGTGCTCACCTCCTCGGGCACGTCGGTGATGAGCGGCTGATAGCGACGAGTGCGGGAATCAGCCCAGCGGAGACTATCAACCCGGCCATCGCGGAATCACTGCACGAACTCGGAATTGACACGTCGGCGGCCACGCCGCGCGCGGTGACGACAGACGATCTTGAGGCGGCCGATGTCGTGGTCCTGATGAAGCCGAACCTCCCGCTGCCGGGCGCGGTTCGCGGAGATCTGGTCGAGTGGTCGTTCCCGGATCCGTCGAACTGGGAAGCCGACGGCGTGCGCGAGCTCCGCGACGCTATCGACGCGAAGGTGCGCGGTCTGGCGGCTCGGATCGTCAGCTAGGGCGTGTCTCCTATATGTTTGGTGAGGCGCGCGGGATGCTGGTGGGGTGAGGTCGACGGGGTCGCGGTATCGGGTGTTCACGGACGAGCAGTGGGAGCGGATCGAGCCGTTGCTGCCGTCGAACTCGGGTCGTCGTGGCCGCCCGTTCGGTGACAATCGCCGCGTCGTGGAGGGCATCGCCTACCGTTTCCGTACCGGGATTCCCTGGCGCGATCTGCCGCGTGAGCCGTTCGGTCCGTGGCAGACGGTGTGGAAACGACACCGTCGGTATGCCGGCGACGGGACTTGGGATCGCGTTCTCGTGCGGATCCTCGCAGACGCCGACGCGGCCGGGAAGGTAGATTGGGCGGTGTCGATCGACGCGACGATCGCACGTGCGCATCAGCATGCGACGAACACGACCCGTCCGGAGCAGGACACAGGGGGCGGGATCGAATCACAAGAACCTGCCGTGGTTCGCGGTTGAGCCGCCCGGTCACGGCATCGGCCGCTCCCGCAGCGGGCTGACCACGAAGATCCACCAGGCCGTCGACGGGCACGGCCGCCCGCTGGCGATGATCGTCACCGGCGGGCAGCGCAACGACGGTGCGATGCTCGCCGACGTGCTCGGCGAGATCCGGGTTCCCCGAATCGGTCAGGGCCGGCCGCGGACCCGACCGGATGCCGTGATCGCCGACCGTGCCTACGCGACCGGGGTCATCCGGACGGAACTGCGCCGCCGTGGGATCAAGGCCGTCATCCCAGACAAGAAGGACCAGATCGCCGCACGCAGACGCCGCGGCAGTCGTGGTGGGAGACCCTACGGGCTCGACACGGACGCTTATCGCGGCCGCAACGTGATCGAGCGGTACTTCGCCCTCGCCAAGCAATGGCGAGGCATCGCCACCCGCTTCGACAAACTCGCCATCACCTACCGCGCCGGCGTCACCCTCTGCGCCATCCTCACCTGGGCCCGCCTATTAGGAGACACGCCCTGGACACTGAGGGGTGGGGCTCCACTCGGAACCCCACCCCTCAGGAGTTGCAATCAGCCGACGGCGACGGGCCGCGCCCCGATTTGGAGGGTCGCGGGGGCAGCACAACAGCTACCTGCGTTGTCATCGAAGTCACCGGATCCGCCACACACACCGGTGTCGGGGAGGGTGAGTTCGTTCCGGCCGGCTGCCTCGTGATCGCCCACGAGGTGCGCGGCGACACTACGGACCTGCTCGAAGCCGGTCAGGGCGAGGAAGGTCGGGGCTCGGCCGTAGGACTTCACTCCGACGATGAAGAACCCTTGTTCCGGCTGCGCGAGCTCTCTCGCGCCGGTTGCCGACACCGATCCGCAGGAGTGGATGTTCGGATCGATCTCGGATGCGATTCCTGCGACCGCCTCGAGAGTGGGATCGAGGTCGATCCTGAGTTCTCGCAGCATCCCGGTGTCAGGGCGGAAGCCCGTGAGTGCGAAGACGCGCCCGACATTCGGCACCTCGCGCCCATCTTCGGCGACGACTGTCAGACCGTCGGCGCCCTGCTGGAACTCGGCGACGCGGAATCCTGTCACCAGGTCGACGACCCCGTCGTCGATCACCTTGCGTGCGCGGGAGCCGAGCGCGGCGCGCTCTGGCAGCTCGTCCCCGATGCCGCCACCGAAGACGTTCGCGGCGCTCCCTCTGCGCAGCAGCCAGGTCACGCGGGTTCCCGGCGACCGGCGGGCGAGCTCGCTCAGACGCAGCACGGCGTGCGTGGCGGAGTGCCCCGCTCCGACGACCACGACATGCGAACCGGCGAGGTCCGACACATCGGCCGGGATACGGTACGAGATCAACTCGGACGCTGCGGTTTCGCCGAGGGCCGGGAAGCCGTCTGCCCCGGCAGGATTGGGAAGACTCCAGGTGCCGCTCGCGTCGACGACGGCACGGGCGAGGAGTCGGGATTCGGTGCCGCCGGCATCGACGGTGTGCACGACGAACGGCTGGCTCTTGCGGCCTGCGTCGACGACCTTGTCGCGGCCCTGACGGGCAACTCCGGTAACGGTCGTCGCGTAGTGGATCCGCGCACCGAGGGCGTCTGCGAGCGGCATTAGGTACTCGCTGACCCACTCTGATCCGGTCGGGTACCCCGACGCAGGTGCGCTCCACCCCGTCCGCTCGAGCAGGCGGCGCGCAGCTGCGTCCGTGAGCTCCGGCCACGCCGAGAACAGGCGCACGTGCCCCCACTCGGAGACGGCAGCCGCAGGACCGTGCCCGCGCTCGATAACGACGACGTTCTCGTCGCGTTCGACAAGATGCGCCGCGGCGGCCAGACCCTGCGGGCCTGCTCCGATGACGACGACAGGAAGCTCAGACATCACATCTCCTCAAATCGAGAATCTTCAATATGACGACTGTCGCCGATCTATCGAAGATTGTCAATACGTGCCAGACTAGACCCGTGAGCCTGCCAACGACAATCGAAGCGACCGCCTGCTGCGTCCCGCGAATCACGTCCGCGCTGACCGCCGAGGAGGCCGACCGCGTCGCGCGTGTGTTCAAAGCACTCGGTGACCCCACGCGCGTCAGGCTACTGTCCCTCATTGCCGCCGGAGCAGGCGGGGAGGCATGCATCTGCGACTTGACCGAGCCGGTCGGCCTCTCGCAGGGCACCGTCTCGCACCACATGAAGCTCCTGGCGGATGCTGGACTTGTCACGCGCGAACAGCGCGGCAAGTGGGCGTACTTCGCTCTCAACGTCGACGCGATGGATGCCGCTGCCGACGCCCTCCGCGCGGTGTGAGTGCAGTGGGTGCTCCGCCCCGCCTGGGCGGACGATTGGCTGCGCTTTCGGTGGGGCAGGTCATCAGCTGGGGAATCCTGTTCTATGCGCTGATCGTTGCGTCCCCCGCGATCGCGGATGACACGGGCTGGCCCGTCGCCCTGGTGACCCTGTCGTTCTCCTCGGGTTTGGTCGCATCCGCCGCCGCTGGGGTGTTCGTGGGTAAGTGGCTCGACGAGCGAGACCCCCGCCTCACCATGACCGTCGGCAGCATCGTCGGCCCCATCGGGCTCCTGGTCGTCGCCTTCGCACCAGATCTGGCGGTCTTCACGATCGGGTGGGTGATCGCAGGTGTTGCGCAATCGGCGGTGCTCTACCAGGCCGCGTTCACCGTCATCGCCCGTCGGCACGGGGTGACTCGCCCCGGCGCGATGACGATTCTGACGTTAGCCGGCGGGCTCGCGTCCACCATCTTCGCTCCCATCGTCGCCGGCCTTCTCGGGGTCATCGACTGGCGCGCCATGTTCCTGATCCTTGCCGGCTTTCTGCTCCTCACCACCGTGCCCCTGCACTGGTTCAGCCTCGAGCGCTCCTGGTCACCCGCCCCGCATAACAACACCACAGAGGTGCACACGGTAAGCACCGTGGTGCGCACCCGCCGCTTCTGGATGCTCGAGCTGTCCATGCTCACCCTCGCGGCCGCGCTGTTCAGCGTCACCCTCGCCCTCATCCCGCTGTTCACCGAGAAGGGCATGAGCTATGAACTCGCCGCCTGGGCCCTCGGGCTCCTCGGGGCGGGCCAGGTGATCGGACGGCTGCTCTACGTCGCCATCCCGCACACTGCCGCACCCTGGGTTCCCCTCACCGCCACCGCTGGCCTCAGCGTTGCTTCACTCGCACTCCTGGCGCTAGTTCCCGGGCCCCCATGGTTAGTCTCCGGCCCCTGACGCCCGCAAGCTGCGGGAGTTCTTCCGCGTCCGTTCACCTCACGTTCACATAGATGACCTTCTATCAATACGTCGGATAGACAACCATCTATTCGAGGCGGTTTATCGGCTGCCTGGCACCCGAACACCTGAGATGAATGGAAGCAATCGTGCGAAAGACCACAGCAAAGATCTTCGCGTCCACTGCACTAGTCGTCATCGGCGCTCTCGCGCTGAGCGCCTGTGGTGGCCAGCCGAGCGCAGGCGAGTCCGCCGGCTCCGGTGAAGGATCGGGCGGGATGACCGGCTCCGTGAACACCGACGGATCGTCGACAGTCGCCCCGCTCACGGAAGCCGCAGCTGACCTGTTCCGCGACGCGGAGGCCGGAGTGAACGTCTCCGTCGCCACATCGGGCACCGGCGGAGGATTCAAGGTCTTCTGCGCAGGAGAGACGGATATTTCCAACGCCTCCCGCGCCATCAAGGACGAAGAGGCCGCCGAGTGCGAGGCCGCCGGCATCGAATACACCGAGATCATCGCAGCCAACGACGGGCTTTCCGTCATCGTCAACCCGGAGAACGACTGGGCCGAAGACCTCTCGGTCGAGCAGCTGAACATGATCTGGGGCCCGGAAGCCGAAGGCGAGATCACGAACTGGAACCAGGTCGACTCCAGCTTCCCCGACCAGGCGATCACGCTGTTCGGCGCAGGCACCGACTCGGGAACGTTCGACTACTTCACCGACGCAATCAACGGCGAAGAGGGCGCGATTCGCACCGACTACAGCCCGTCCGAGGATGACAACATCACCATCCAGGGCGTCGCCGGCGATGTCGGGGCCATCGGATTCCTTGGCCTCAGCTACGTCGAAGAGAACGAGGGCGTCATCAAGGCTGTCGCGGTCGACGGCGTGATGCCGAGCACCGAAACCGTCCAGGACGGCACTTATACCCCCCTCGGCCGCCCGCTGTTCATCTATGTCAACAACGCCTCCTACGTCGACAAGGAGCCGGTGAAGGCATTCGTCGACTTCTACGTCGACAACTCCCTCGACATCGCCGAGCGCGCCCTGTTCGTGCCCCTCACCGAGGAGCAGGTCACCACCGCCGCGGACGAGCTCGCCTCGCTCGGCTGAACACGCTCGATCAAAGAAAGCAGCTCATGACCACCGTCGCTGAGCGGCAGGGGGGCCCGGCAATCGGCCGGGCCCCCTCACCCTCCTCCTCCTCCTCCTTCGCGGGACGCCGCAGACCCGGCGAGTTCCTCATCAAGCTCGGCCTGCGCCTCGCCGCGGCCATCACGGTCATCACCACCGTGGGCATCGTCATCGCGCTCCTGGTCCCCTCGCTGAGCTTCTTCGCCGAAGTCTCACCGTTCGAGTTCCTCTTCGGAACACGCTGGGCTCCCCGGTTCGCCGACGCCTCCTTCGGCGTCCTGCCCCTGGTCACC
Source organism: Microbacterium tenebrionis (assembly GCF_903645325.1). Classification (GTDB taxonomy): domain Bacteria; phylum Actinomycetota; class Actinomycetes; order Actinomycetales; family Microbacteriaceae; genus Microbacterium; species Microbacterium tenebrionis. The sequence goes on along the minus strand of NZ_CAHJXQ010000004.1, from coordinate 193,161 downwards.
GCAACCCTGTGGACCACGGTCATCGCCCTCCTCGTCGCCGTGCCCTTCGGCCTCGGAGCGGCCATCCTCCTGGCCGAGTACGCGAAACCACGGGTCCGGAAAGTCCTGAAGCCGTTGCTCGAGATCCTCGCGGGCATCCCGACCGTGGTCTACGGGTTCTTCGCCCTCCAGTTCGTGCAAGGCACCGTACTCCGAGACTGGCTGCAGCTCCCCACCGGCGCATTCAGCGTCCTCGCCGCCGGACTCGTCATGGGAGTCATGATCATCCCCACCATCGCCTCGATCGCCGAAGACGCCATGTCCGCCGTACCGGGCGCACTCCGTCAGGGAAGCGCCGCTCTCGGCGCCAACCGGATGCAGACCACTCTGCGCATCGTGTTCCCCGCCGCGCTGTCGGGAATCGTCGCCGCTGTTGTTCTCGGAATCTCCCGCGCTGTCGGAGAAACGATGATCGTCGCGATCGCGGCCGGTAGCCAGGCGCAGCTGGTGAGCAATCCACTCGAGCAAGGCCAGACGATGACAGGCTTCATCGCCAACGCCGCACTCGGAGACTCCCGTGTAGGAAGCCTGGAGTACAACACCCTGTTCGCGGTCGGGCTACTGCTGTTCCTGATCACCCTGCTCATCAACTTCATCAGCATCCGCTTCGTTCGCCGATTCCGGGAGGCCTACTGATGTCCGCATCGACCCACGCTCCAGGGCGCGTCATTCAAGCGACACGGCCGCTGAATACCGGACGAAACGGCGAGATGCGCCCCACGGCGCTGATCTTCCTCATGCTCCTGTGGCTGTCGCTCTTCATCGCGTTCGCGGTGCTCATCACCCTGCTGATCACGATCTTCGTCACCGGCCAGAACAAGCTCACCTGGAACCTCGTGACGAACTTCCCCTCCGCGGACCCGGAGGAGGCGGGTGCTCGTCCGGCGATCCTCGGTTCGGTCTGGGCGATCGGCACCACGGCGGTGATGACGCTACCTCTGGGTATCGCGGCCGCCGTGCACCTCGAGGAGTTCGCCGACCGGAAACGCTGGTTCAACAAGTTCGTCGAACTCAACGTGCAGAACCTGGCCGCCGTCCCGTCGATCGTCTACGGCCTCCTCGCTCTCGCGTTCCTGTCGATGCTCGGAGTCACCAACAAGAACATCGTCATCGGCGGCGCGTTCGCGCTGACGCTCCTCATCCTCCCGGTCATCATCATTGCCACCCGGGAGGCGCTGCGTGCGGTGCCCCGCGAGATTCGCGATGGGTCGCTGGCGTTGGGGGCCACGCAATGGCAGACGACGTGGCGGCAGGTGCTGCCGGCATCGGTCCCGGGTATCGCCACCGGCTCGATCCTCGCCCTCTCGCGAGCCCTCGGCGAAGCAGCCCCATTGCTCGTCCTCGGTGCGCTCGTCTACATCACCTTCGATCCGAACGGTCTGCTCAGCGGCTACACCACGCTCCCCATCCAGATCTTTAACTGGACCGGACGCCCGCAGGAGGGATTCCATGAGCTCGCCGGCGCCACGAGCCTGCTCCTGCTCGCCGTCCTCATCCTGATGAACGCCCTCGCCATCTTCATCCGCAACAAGTTCCAGAAACGGTGGTAAACCCATGAGCACCTCCACGGGCGACGCCGCACCGGCAGCGCACACACACTTCCACGCCGCGGAATCGCGTCGGGTTGCCGAAACGCCCAGCGGACTCATCCGCTGCGAAGACGTCAACGTCTACTACGGCGACTTCCGCGCCGTCACCGGCGTGAACCTCGAGTTCGGACGCAACGAGATCACCGCGCTCATCGGCCCCTCGGGTTGCGGCAAATCCACCCTTCTGCGGTCCCTGAACCGCATGAACGACCTCGTCGACGGCGCACGCGTCGAAGGAAATGTCATCTTCCAGGAGGAGGACATCTACGCGAAGGGTGTCGACCCCATCGAGGTTCGACGACGCATCGGCATGGTGTTCCAGAAGCCCAACCCGTTCCCGAAATCGATCTACGACAACATCGCCTACGGCCCTCGCGTCACCGGGATGAAGGTCGACAACATGGACGATCTCGTCGAGGAAGCGCTGACCCGCTCAGCGCTCTGGGGTGAGGTGAAAGACAAGCTCAAGCAGTCGGCATTCGGTCTCTCCGGCGGTCAGCAGCAGCGCCTCTGCATCGCGCGCACCATCGCGGTGCAACCAGACGTGATCCTCATGGACGAGCCGTGTTCCGCGCTCGATCCGATCGCTACCTCGCGGATCGAAGACCTCATGCACGAGCTGCGCAAGGACTACACGATCATCATCGTCACGCACAACATGCAGCAAGCAGCACGCGTGGCAGACCGCACCGCCTTCTTCACCGCCCTAGCAGACGAGACCACCGGAGACCGCACCGGAGTCCTCGTCGAGTACGACCTGACCAAGAACATCTTCGAACAGCCACAGGACCAGCGCACCGAGGACTACATCAGCGGACGGTTCGGATGAGTTCTCCCTCTGGCGGTGATCCGCGGTTCGTTCTACACGGGCGCAGCGTGGATATCCTCCGCGGGAGTTTCGCTGAGTTCCGACATGCTGGCGTTCCCATTACGGTGCACACCGAGATCGTTGACGCACTCGCCGATCTGGCGCACGACTACGAGTCCTCTCTCATCCTCGCCGGTGGTGAGTCGTTCGAGAGGCTTGCCGCCATCGTGCAGATCGCTGAGCCGGTTTGTGGAGGTTCGATCTTTCTCGGCGTCTCCGACAGCACCGAAACTGCAACGATTGAAGTCGCGATCCGGGCCGGATTGCGCGGCACCGTTCGCCTTCCCATCACGCCTGATCGCCTGCGCGAAGTGGCTCGTCTGCACCCGAGAACGGGACCGCAGGATCGCTCGCTCCGCTTCGGAGAACTGACCCTCGATGTCCCGCACCGGAGTCTCCGCTGGCGGGACCATGCACTCCTGCTTCCGCCGAGGGAGTTCGAGCTGCTGCATCAGATCGTCCGCGCCTATCCGGAGAGCGTGAGCATCGACACGCTTGCTCTCGCCTTCGGATCCGATCTGGAGGACCCTCACGCCTCAGTGCGGGTTGCGATGACGAAGTTGCGTGCGCGTCTGGCGAACTTTGCTCCTGCGCAGGCGCTCATCGAGACGGTCCGCGTCGCCGGCTACCGGCTCGCGTCCTGAGGCTCAATACTCAGCTCAACGAGAAGCCCCAGTACGCGCCTGCGGATATCGTCGCGCACGACGCGAAGCCCTTGGTCATCGAGCTCGAGCGGGTCTGCGAGGTCCCACTCCATGTATCGGCGGCCCGGAAAAACCGGGCACGCATCCCCGCAACCCATCGTGATGACGTAGTCAGCGGCGCGCACCACGTCCTCCGTGAGCGGCTTAGGGAACTCACCCCAGAGCTCGACACCCACCTCGGCCAGTGCCGCCTCGACCCGCGGATGAGAGGTCTCCGCAGGCGACGAACCTGCCGTCCGTACGTGCACCTTCCCGCCCGAGAGATGCCGGAGGAACGCCCCGGCCATCTGCGAACGACCGGCATTCTGCACACAGACGAAGAGCACTTCCGGAGTGTCCCTGAGAATCAACCCTTGCGCGGTCGCGAGAGCATCGAGGCGATCAGCCGCATACCGTGCCGTCATCGTCAGCAAATGTTCGCGCACACGAGCCCGCTGGCTCAGAAGCAGAAAGCTCTGTGCCACGTAGCTGGCGACCGTCTCACGACTGAAAGTCGAATTGAACCGATAGGCGAGATCAGAGACGATCGTGGCTACGCCGGGTGGGAGCGCGGTGGCTGCAGGCGCCGGGGCGGCTGGCTGTATCGACTCGCTCGCCAGCAGACGCCCGAATCTCACCCAGGCATCGACCGTCGGCGTCGTCACTCCGTCGGAGTCACGGATCAGCCCTGTCATCCGCAGCGACGTGAGCGCCGCATCGACTACCCCAGCATCGAGCGCCAGTTCGACAGGGACGTCACCGATCGGCACTTCGGACACGATGGCACTGAGGACCCGCAGGGTGTCGGGGTTGCCCAGCACCGAGACCTGCGCCGCGCGATCTCGCGCTGCCTGCTCGTCCAGTGGTCGACCGACGCGGTGTGCCGAGCGATCATTCACCGGAGGAAGTCCTCAACTGCGCTGCGTCGCGAAGGGCTCACTGACAGCCAGCCGAGCTTTCCATCCTGCTGCCGGGTGAGGAATTCGTCGTCGAGCAGGATTCGGACGTGGTGTGTGACGGTCGGCTGCCGCAATCCCAGCGAATCTGCAAGCTGACCGACGGTCGCGCGCTCGTCAACGGATCCGAGAATGATGCTGAGGATCTGCAGACGTGTGGGGTCAGCGACCGCTCTCAGCGTGCGTGCCAATTCTTCAGCGGCTCCCCGATCCAAAGCAGCGCCCACGCGCGGCTTGGCTCCGGGTTGAGAGGACATGCAGTCGAGTCTACGGCTCGGCAGGAGTGCGAATCTGTGTCGGCCAGCGAGGTCAAGTCAGGCTGCCGAAGGCGGCGGATCTGGGTCGAGCACGTCACCTCTCGCCTCGGTCGCGTGACGTTGGCAGAGTGTCGATACTGAAGCGCCCTGGGTCTGATGGAGACTCGCGCTATTTGATTCCCACCAGGTGATCGGTGGTGGTTTGGCCAGCATAGAACGTCTGCTCGAACTCGGCGGGTGGGACGTCGCTGAGGTAGCCGTGCAGGCGCTGCGTGTTGTGCCAGTGCACCCATCCGAGGGTCGCGAGCTCGAGGTCCTCGACGGTCTTCCAGGGGCCTGGGCGTGCGGGTCCACGGACGAGTTCGGTCTTGTAGTACCCGTTCACGGTCTCGGCCAGGGCGTTGTCATAGCTGTCGCCGACGGTCCCGATCGACAGCGTCGCTCCGATCTCCGCGAGTCGTTCGCCGTAGCGAATCGACGTGAATTGAGACCCCGCGTCGCTGTGTCACCTCAGATCCTCGTGGTGACGACCTCTCGACCAGCGGGCCATCTCGATCGCGTCGAGGACCATCTCGGTGCGCATGTGAGACGCGCACCGCCACCCGACGATCATCCGTGAGTACGCGTCGATGATGAAGCAGACATACGCGACGCCCGCCCACGTCGGCACGAACGTCAGATCGGTGACCCAGAGCCTGTTCGGCGCGGTCGCGGTGAACTCCCGTTTCACGAGGTCCGGGTGCCGCGTCGACGTCGGATCCGGCCGGGTCGTCTTGACCCGCTTGCTCCGGATCGCGCCCTCGATGCCGGCAGCCCGCATCAGCCGGCCCGTCTGGTCCCGGCCGATATCGATCCCGGCGCGGCGGGCGGTCTTCCAGAGCTTGCGGACCCCATAGACGCAGTAGTTCGCGTTCCAGAGCGTGACCAGCTCAGGCATCAAGACCGCGTCGCTCACCGCGCGCGCCGAGGGGGCGCGGTCTTTCGCGGCGTAATAGGTGCTCGGAGCCACCTGCAACAGGCTGCAGATGGGCTCGACTCCGAGGCGGCGGCCTTCGACGACGTCGTTCTTGTTCGCGTCGATGAACGCGACTACTTCCGATGTTGGCGGTCGAGCTCCGCCCCGAAGAAAGACGCAGCCCTCTTCAGAATCTCGTTAGCCCGACGAAGCTCACGGACCTCTTGCTCCAGCTCCCGCAGCTTCCGCGATTCGGCCGTGGTCACGCCAGCCACGTTGCCGTCGTCGATATCGGCCTGCTTGACCCACGTCCTGACGGACTCGATCCCGTATCCAAGCTGCGTCGCGACCCGCTGGACCGTCCCGTGCTCGGTCCCCAGCTCCGCTCGCAGGATTCGCACCATCCGGACCGCTGCGGCCTTCTCCTCCGGCGAATACCGACGCATGGTCGGCTTCCCAGATCCCTCATTCGACACCATGACCCCATCCTCGTTTCCAAAGTCAGGAGTCTCCAACAAAGCCAGGGCGCTTCAATCCGCACAGCCCCCATACTTGCGTATGGGATGACGGCGCGGAAGCAACTCTGACAACAACGGTCAACACGACGGTTCGACGCCTTAGCCCCATATCGCGCCCTCATTGTCAGATTCGGAGCGCCCACGAGACACAAACCTCTTAAGCGCCATTACCGCTAAATACGGTGTGGTGCGCTGCATGTCTCGACACCAGGACCGGACTCACATCGAATCCTCTGTCGTCGACATCCTCGGGTGACAGACGTTTTGACCGTTGCTGGACATGTACAAGTTGAGAGCTTCTTTGAGGAAGGACTGACATGGACACCAGAGATCACGATGAGCTTGATCAGGCGTTGCGGCATCTCGCGTTTCCGACGACGCAGATCACCCCGGCAATCGAAGACGAGCTTGCATCTTTGACGATCGCCTCGTTGCGAGCAACGCGCCCGGTTGCGCGAAAGCGCGCCTGGCGGCTCTCCCTGACTGCGGGGGTCCCAGTCGTAGCGGTATTTGGGATCGGCACCGCTGCTATGGCAACGGGCCTATGGGCACCATGGGCGCAAACACCCGACGGCACGTTCACCTACACATTGCCCAGTGGCGTGGTTTGTGAGCAGCGCGTCGGCAATCTTCACGCAGAGAATCCCGACATCCAGCCCGCTGTCCAAGAGATCTTCACCACAATGGACGTCGTCGCCGAGTCGGATGTCACCACGCGGAACGAGCAACTACTCACTGAGGAATCCGCACTCGAATATGCGCAGGCCACGGTTGACGACAGCGAGTCGCCCGGTTTCGGCACTATCGAGGACGTGATCTACGGGATGGCGCTGCGCGGGGCGGTGCTCGAGACCGTGGATCAGGAACTCGTCCAGAGAGGGTTCGATATGTCCGATGAGCGCAACATGATCTCGGCCCAAGGCCAGGCTCTTTGCGGAGAGGACATCCCGTGAGCCGTCGTAGTTTGACCGACCGTCAGTCCCGGGGCGTCGACAACATCTCACTGAACGCCGCAGATCTCCTCGCGTACTTCGAGCACCGGGCCCGCGGCGCCGAAGCGGCCGACCTGTTGTCAGAGACGATGGCAACAGCATGGCGTCGAATCGATGCCATGCCCGACGCCACCATAGAAGCACGGATGTGGCTGTTCGTGATCGCCCGCAACGTCCTCGCGAACGCAGAGCGGGCAGCACAACGACGTTGGAGGCTCGCAGACAAACTTCGTGCCCACCTCACCACCGCTGCGCCTCCGGACGACTCCCAGCGCACGATCGAAGTACGCGACGCCGTGAGCCGTCTCGCTCCGGAGCTTCGCGAACTGATCGGCCTCATCCACTGGGACGGATTCAGCATCTCCGACGCAGCCAGCATTGTCGGCATCCCCTCATCGACAGCGCGAACCCAATACCAGACGGCCCGGCGAGAGCTCGCACGATCTCTAACCTCAGTTGACCCCTCCGCTGACGTGAGCGTCTCGTAACTTCGGTGTCCGCAAACCAATGCGATACGAGACTCTTCCCGTGTCCACCGGGCGCGCCGCGGAACAGATCTGCCAGCCGAAGGCCCCTGCCCGTTTCCGATTATGGCGGGCGGTTGCGGCGGTCGTTTGAGCACTAGTCCTGAACCCCGCCGGAAACGATCATTTTCGGCAGGTACCGATGGTGGTGCCGCCGATCACCGTCCGACACTCTCCGTGAGATTCCGACAGGTTTCGTGAGACGATCCGCCAACTTCGTGAGATTCCGCCACCTTTCGTGAGATCGGACAGGACATGTCCGATCTCACGAGAGTTGTCGGTTGGTGAGACAGCGCATCCCCGGAAAGACGGGTGAGTGGTGCGCTGCCGATACTGCCGGTTGTCTCACGAAACTTGTCGGTAATCGCGTTTCGCTCTCACCCCTACCTAAAAGGTCGGGCGGACTGTTTCGGCGCAACAGGTTCCGGCAGGGTGTTTCGGCAGGTGCGCGAGCCGGCGTGTCGTGCAGTCAGCTGGCGACCTCGGCGGGCCCGCCGGAAACGATCGATTTCGGCGGGCGCTGAAGCCATATTCGCGTGACCCATGCAGCGCGAGCGTCCCAGCACGGGGAGGAGATTCACGCGGACATGGCAAACAGATGACTACGGTAAAGACGAGATGAGTTTGCGGAGGTCAGGCACCAGGAGACTGTCCACGGGGAAGCTCAGGGCGGGGATTCAGGATGATCTGAATGAGGCCCAGGCCGACGCCGATGCCGATGGAGATATCCGCGATGTTGCCAATGAAGAGGTTGCCGTAGGCGAGGAAATCGGTCACGTGACCGACGCCGAATCCCGGCGGGGCAAGGAGGCGATCGATGAGGTTGCCCACTGCTCCGCCCCAGACGAATCCGATAGCGACCGCCCACACGATCGACTTGGATCGCCACGCAGCGTAGAGGAGTGCGATCGTCGCTGTGGTTCCGATCACAGTAAACACCCACGTGCTCCCCGACCCGAGCGACATGACTGTGCCGGGATTGAATGCCAGCTGGAGGCCCAACAGGTCACCAACTAGGGGAATGCGCTCGTGCTCGCTGAGCCGGGTCAGGGCTAGAGCCTTCGAACCCTGGTCGATCACCGTCATGCTGAATGCGACCAGGAGCGCAACAACCAGCCTCCGACCTCGATCCCGCCTCACCAGGCGCCACTCATGCGGTAGGTATGGCGGGCGCCAGCACGGTGCTCCGGTAGGAGTGATGAGGTGTGCACGAGGGGATTCCTGACGTTGAGCGTTTGTAGTCCAGACGCTTCGGATCGCGCCCATTCGGAGGATCTGGCGCCGCACTCGATAATACATCCAAGCGTGTATATTCATTGAGTGCTGACTATTACTACTCGCTTGGACGTGATGAATCGCCTCGGCCGCGCTATGGCCGACTCGACGCGATCACGCATTCTTATGTCGCTGCTTGACGGCCCGATCTATCCGGCGGCGCTCGCCCGCGAGCTGGGCCTGAGCCCATCGAACGTCTCCAACCATCTCACGTGCCTCCGTGACTGCGGCATCGTCGTGGCAGAGCCCGAGGGGCGGCGCACTCGATACGAGGTCGCAGATCCTCGGCTGACCACGGCGCTGACCGCTCTACTGGATACGACCCTGGCCGTGGATCACGAGGCCGAGTGCATCGACCCCACGTGCACAGTTGCGGACTGCTGCACGATGGAGGTCAGCGCATGATCTTCCTCTCCATCCTGCAAGCAGTTGGTCTGTTCCTGGTAACGAACATCGACGACATCATCGTGCTCTCGCTGTTCTTCGCCCGAGGTGCGGGCCAACGAGGTACAACGACCCGGATTCTGCTCGGACAGTATTTGGGGTTCGCTGGCATCCTCGGCGCCGCCGTACTCGTTGCTCTCGGCGCAGGAGCGTTCCTCCCTCCTGAAGTCATTCCCTACTTCGGCCTCATCCCCCTGGGTTTGGGTCTCTGGGCGGCATGGCAGGCGTGGCGCAATCGCGACGACGACGATGACGACGAGGGCAAGATCGAAGGAAAAAAGGTCGCGGTCTGGGCTGTGGCCGGGGTCACCTTCGCCAACGGCGGTGACAACATCGGCGTCTACGTCCCCGTGTTCCTCAGCGTGGGTCCCGCCGCGGTCGTCGCGTACTGCGTGGTGTTCCTGGCCCTCGTTGCGGTCCTGGTCGTTGTCGCAAAGTTCATCGCTACTCGTCGACCGATCGCGGAGATCCTGGAACGTTGGGAACACGTGCTGTTCCCGCTCGTTCTGATCGGTCTGGGCATCTTCATCCTGGTTAGCGGTGGCGCATTCGGGCTGCGATGAGTCGAGCACGAGTGACGCGGTTGCCTGACCCGGAGCAGGTGACCACCAGGGCGAGCAGCGGGGCACCTCCTGCTGCTCGCTCGCGTGCTGCGTGGGCGATGGTCGGTGTCGGCGTGTGCGTGATTGCGGCACTATTGCTGATCGAAATTTTCGCGCCGACGTTCTTCCCGGTTTCCCTCCCGACCCGCGCGCAGGACGGCCTCACACTCGCTGTCAGCGTCCTCATTGAGTCGATGCCATTCGTCACGCTCGGCGTGGTCTTGTCGATCATCGTGCAGGTGTGGATTCCCGCCGGGGTGCTCGAACGTTGGATGCCGCGATGGGCATGGCTGCGTCGGATGGTGCTCTCGCTCCTGGGCATGTTCGTCCCGGTCTGCGAATGCGGCAACGTGCCGTTTGCTCGGGGACTGCTGATGCGCGGCTTCACTGTCCCGGATGCGCTCACATTCTTGATCGCAGCCCCGATCGTCAACCCGATCGTCATTCTCACGACCCACCAAGCCTTCGGATTCGATGACGGCATCCTGATTGCGCGCCTTCTCGGCGGCTACGCGATCGCCAACCTCATCGGCTGGCTGTACAGCCGTCACCCCGATCCGGGAACTCTACTCACTGACCAGTTCCGTGATACATGCGACAGAGCCGCCCACGAGTCAGGCAGCCGTGGCCGCGGTCGGCGCAGCCTCACCCAGTTCGTCGTCGAGTTCCGCGCAGTCATGCCCGCACTCGTGATCGGCTGCGCACTAGCCGGTGCCATTCAGGTGCTAATCCCCCGTGAGGTTCTCCTGTCTGTCGGATCCAATCCAGTCATGTCGATCGTGGCAATGATCTTGATCGCGATGGTCGTATCGATCTGTTCGAACGTGGATGCGTTCTTTGCCCTGTCGTTCGCGTCATTCTTCTCCGCAGGATCAGTCGTCGCCCTCCTCCTCGTCGGCCCCCTCGTCGACGTCAAAATGCTCGCTCTCCTGCGCACCACGTTTAGCACCCGGACTCTCGCGGGCATCGTGGCTGTCGTGCTCCTCGCAGCCTTCACGATCGGGCTGGGACTCAACGTATTGGCGTAGCGGCGATGACGGGTTCCGAGTCGATGGATCGCCATTCGAGCCCTCGAGGCTCCGAGTGGATAATGCCCGATGGGGGGACAAGCCAGAAACGCCTGCCGAAAGCAGGTACCGGCGAGCACTAGCGGCAGGCGTCTAAGGACGTGGGATGCGAGCTCGCCGGAAACGATCATTTTCGGCAGGTACCGATGGCGGTGCCGCCGATCACCGTCCGACACTCTCCGTGAGATTCCGACAGGTTTCGTGAGACGATCCGCCAACTTCGTGAGATTCCGCCACCTTTCGTGAGATCGGTGTCCGGTGACAGTGATTCTGTAGTTCGTGCCAATGATGTTGTGATCGAGATCCGCGAGTTCTCGCTTACTCAGCCTCACCACCGATGCCGCTGATCTCGGACTCAGTGCCATCAATTCTGCAGTCCGCCGGACAAGCAGGGGCAGAGGGGGTCAAGTCTTCTTGTGTGCCGTGTTGGCACGATGTCCGTCGTGACGGTGCTCTCTGCCCCTATGCGCGAAGGGCCTCGAGCACGTCGGTGACAGTGTCTACCGGCGGGTGATCTGCTTCTAGATCGAACTCTGCAACGGCGGTCCGGTCGGCGTCGTAGGCCTCGATCTTTGCGACCGTCCCTTCGCGCCAGATCCGGGCGAACACGACCGTGGGATTCATGACGATTCCCTCGGGAGCGAGCATGCCGAAGTTGTAGAGAGTCTCTGCCCACCAATAGTTCACCGTCTGCGCCGGGGGCTCCCACTCCGCGGCCTGGTTGGCGATGACACTACGGCCCAGCGCGTTCGAGGCTGCGGATGCGATCACGTTTCGATCTGCCGAGGCCGGAACGGTGAATACCTCACCGCCGACGAGGGTGAACTCGAGCGTTTCTGGGCCGAGCAGGATCTGCCGGATGAGACCGTCGTCCGGGCGAAGGTTCTCTAAGGTCGAAGCTTCCCGGATGGCGTCGCGCCAGAGCGCGACGTCATCCGGCTGTCGGTGCGTCGTCGTCACTGGTTCAGGGCGTTCTTCACGAAATCGGGGCACTTGCCGTTAATGCCCTCACAGTACGCGGTCACCACTCCGTATGTATCCCCCTGATACGAACGGAAGTCCACGACGGTTCGCACCCAGACCGTGCGCACGACCTTGCAGTTATTCCCCCAGAAATCACACTTGACCTCCTTGGCCGCAAGTCGGTATCGCCATGATGTGCCACCGTCGGGGGTTCGTGTCGAGGCCTTCTGGGTGACGACGCGTGGGGTGCGGTACGTCAAGTTGTGCTTGGTGAGGATCTTGTTGTAAGGAAGGGAACGCAACACAACTTTGCGGTTACCGAAGTCATTCCACCGGAAGAGTACGTTGTTGGTTGCCGCTGCTTGCGCGGTGGGCGCAGCCTCAACCTGCACCTTCGGTGCGCTTGAGGCTGTACCTGGGATCACCTCGATCCCGAGTTCCGCGAGATCTGCATCCGTAACAACCGAACCAACGCCGTCTCCGACGTCACCGAGAACCGAAAAGATCACGCCCTCATCATCATCGACGGTCGCGTCAGCCGGTGCACCATACTCGGACGCGGTCGCAGGGGAAGTGGTTACCAAAGCAAATGCCGCAACAATCGCGAACAACGAGAGAACAGTCTTACTGGTAGTTCTTGGCAGACGCATTGACGGTGGCCCTTTCCACGAGTTGGGATCGCCACTGCCAGGGCGCGACGACGGAAGAAATTACTTGGTAAGCGTCACCTAAGTAGGGTTCTTTGTCAAGCGAACAGTGGATGGCCGTGAGGAATGGAGAGCATACGTGGAAGCGGGTGTGCATGCTCAGTATCGCGGCCGTCGAGATCCGCCGCCGGGCGGAGGAGCACGGTGTCGACCCGGCGGTGCTGCTGGCCGAGCTCGCCGCGAGCGTCGATGAGACGGACGCCGCCGCCGAGGAAGCGGAGATCGCGCAGATCGTGCGGGAGCGCACGGCGTCCGGGGAAAGCGTCCCGCTGGCGGATGTCGCTCGCCGGTTCGGGATCGACCTCGACGAACTGGTGGGCCGCGATGAGTGACTATCCCTGGTTCGACTTCGATCAGGTCGACTGTGTCACCTCCGATACGCACTTCGGTCATGGCCGGATCAACGAGCTCGCCGGCCGCCCGTTCGGCACGGTGGAGGATATGGATGCGGAACTGATCGCCCGGTGGAACGCCGCGGTCGGTCCTGATGATGTCGTGCTGCACCTCGGGGATCTGGCGCTCGGCCCGCTCGAGCAGTCCATGGCCCTGACGGCCCAGCTGAACGGGCGCCGATTCCTGGTGCCGGGTAATCATGACCGGGTCTCGCCGGCGACGCAGTCGAAACGAGCGATCGAACGGTTTCGGCCGCTGTACGAGGCGGCAGGGTGGACGATCCTCCCCGAGGTGATCGAAGGCACCCGTCGTGGGTATCGGGTGCTGGCCTCCCACTACCCCTACGCCGGGGACTCGCAAGACGCAGACCGGCACACGGCACACCGGCCCCGTTGGGATGACGGTGTTCCGCTGCTGCACGGGCACACCCACGCCCGCGACCACGGCGCTAACGGGCACCAGTTCCCCGTGGGCGTCGACGCCCACGGCTACGCCCCGATTCCGTTCACGGTCATCGACGAGTGGATCCACACCATCCCCGGCATCCAGACCCGCCTCGAGGCCGCTATCGATGAAGCCCGCCAGGTGATCACCGGCTTCGACAACGAGGAGCGGCCGGGCATGGACGCAGTCATCTACGAGCAGGGATATAACGAGTTCCGCATCGTTCTCGGCAAACTCCTCGACGCCCTCGACACCTCAGCGGGCGACATCGAGCCAGCCTAACGCCGCCCGCGTCATCCGTGGAGCAGGGTGTCGGGCATCGGCCGACGACGGTCGAGGACGCGGTTGGCAGGTGCGGCGACGCCGGGTACATAGGGCTGCACTTGGATGCGGACGGTGCTGAGGTGGCGCAGCAAGCAGCTGCGGTGGCGTTGTGATGAGGCGACAAGAGCCTTCTCCAACCTCGCCGGCCGTTGATTCTTCTTGCTCTGACGCATCCCATTCGCCGTCTCAACCGCCGCTTTCCCTTGGGCGACGATACGTTCGGCGACTCGATGGAGCTGGTCGGTCGTGGAACTGTTCATGATTGTGACCACGGCGGCCTCGAGGACCCAGACCTGCTGTGCCAGCCGGAACCGCGGAGTGAGGAGGTAACTGGCGAAGGACAGGTCGGTGAGCACCGTGGCGAGACGGACGATCTCCGGATACGCGGTCAGGAACACATTGTCCTGGTCCACCGCATCGATGCCGAACGCGGTCATGCGCTCGTGGAACCGCGGCGGGAGGTCCGCGTCGGCGGCCCAGTACCGGATCAGGGTCGCGGCCAGCTGCAACTCCCCGGTCGCCAGGCCGACGCCGCGTTTCCAGAGCGATCCGGACAGGCACCGCTCGGCACGGGTGTATTCGGGGAACCCGGTCAGGTCGATGTCGGCGCCGTCGAGATGCCAGCGGCGGTGCCGGTTGCAGACGGCCCCGCCGCGGCTGCGTACGGTCGTCTCCTCCCCCTGCGCGCAGCGCCGGCACGCAACCCGCGGCTGCTGCGTGTATCCGCAGTGCCGGCACGGGTGCGGCGCCCAGTCGTGGTGGTGGCAGCGGACATACATCGCGTTGCGTCGTGCATCCCTATCGAAATGCCCGGCGGGCAGCCCTCCAAGGCGCTCCGCCCACGCCGCCGCGCGCTCCAGATCAGGCCGGTACGGAGGGATCCCGGAGATCCGGGTCGTGTGGATCCGCAACAGCGTCGGTGTGAGGGCGTTCGCGACCGCCAGTCGCGGAAGATATCCGGTGACCGTCTCCCCTGCCAGCGGTCGCACTGTGACTGGGAGCGGCCGCACCTGGTCCGGCGAGACCGGCGTCCTGCTCATGCCAATGCCGCAGCCGCAGTTGCCGGTTTGGTGCCGAACACTACGTCCAGATCGAGGCGCTCGGCGCCGGAGTCGATCGCGTCGATGGCGAGCATGTGCAGCGTGCTCGTCAGGTCCCCGATGATCCCGCCGGTGACGTCATGCAGCTCGCGTTCGTGGCGGAGGATCGCGCCGGGTTCTTGCTCGAGCAGTCCGAGGGATCCCTCGACGGCAAGCAGCAGATCCGCCCAGGACCTCTTCGCCTTCCCTGTGCGAGGGAACTTCTGCAGGTTCATGATCTGGAAGCGGCTGCTGATCTGTCGGCCACGGGTCCCGTCTAGCAAGCCGCTGGCCTCCACGTTGACGCCGGCGTAGACGAAGGTCCCGGGGCACTTCTCGGACAGCTGCTTGAGCGTGTCGGATGCCTCCGCCATCTGCCGGTACCTCTGGTTCAGGTTGTGGATCTCGTCCACGACGATCAACTCTGTCCCGCACGTCCCGATCAGGGTGGCGATCGTGTTCATCAGCTCGCCTGTGTTGTATCTGGCACGCTCGGGTAGTCCCAGGAAATGAGCGAACTCCCCGAGCATCAGCTTCGGTGTGCACGACGGCGGCACGGACACGTAGATCACCGGGATCGCGTTGCTCCCGACCGCGCCGATGCCCCGGCGGCGGCGTTCGAAGCGGCGGGCGATCTGCGTGATCGTGGTCGTCTTGCCGATGTTCGGCTCCCCCGACACGATCACTCCGAGCTTGCCGTGCGACTTGTACCGGTTCAGCATCAACCGACGCAGGATCTCCGTTTCGATCGCCTTGAACTGTGCGGTGTGCACCACGCTCCCGCGGATCATGAACTGCTTACGCGCCTCCCGGTTCAGCGCCCGGTCTCCTGGCGACAGCGCTTCCAACTCCTCCCGGCGCATCGGCACCGGCCGGTCGAGGATCTCGTCGACGAATCCGGCCCAACCCTGCTTGGTATTCATGGCCCGAGTCATGTCAACCGGTCCCAGACACCGTCGTCGTCGGAGAGGAGCGAGAAGCCTCCGCCGCGCTCCCAGATCACCTCATCATCGTCCGGCTCCTCCGCAGGCTCCTCGCGAGACACCGACTTCGTGATGCCCGTCAGGTGCAGCGGGTCGAGATCGACCTCGGCGGCACGCACCGCGCGATTGCGCTTCGAACCGGGGCGCACCCACTGGGCACGTTTCATCCGATCGGACAGGTACTCGGCGTCCTCGCGTGTTTCCCGCTCCCCATCCACGTCACCTGCCCATGCCTCGCGCCACACGTCGCCGCCCATCGGGTCGTCGAGACTGTCTCGGGCAGCCCGGAACGGGACGAACTCCCCGTCGTGCTCGACCCAGACGAACAGCGGGTTGTGCGGGTCGTAACGGATCGTGCACGGACGGGTCGCCCCTTCGCCCCCTGCGCCGACGGCGCGTAGCTCGGTGAGGCGGTTCGATCTGTAGACCCGGCGGGCGTGGTTGATGCCGTAATCCTGCAGCGTGCACGTCTTCGCCGGGAGCAGGCCAATGAAGTCGTCCAGCTCGAAGGGCACGTGGATCTCCGGGGCGACACGGCGGTATGCGCGGAACATCTCGTTCGGCGTCAATGTCCTGCCCGGGAGCAGCGGGTCGATGAGTCCGGCGTGCGGACGGTTCTGCCACTCGATGGCGACCCAGTCCTCCAACAGCTCCTGCAGTTGGGCCAGTGCAAGTGTGTCGTCGGTGGGCTCCTCCCGCCCGCGCCGTTCAACGCTCCCGCCCGTGAAACCCTCGAGATACTGCACGAAGCGGGTCGCGATGGTCTCGAACGTGCGCTCGACGTGCGGTTTGTCCGTCGGCGTCTGTCGCGCCGCGAACGTGAGTGAGATCCCCAGGCGGGCGCAACCGCGACTGAAGGCCCGAGATCGGAAGATCTTGCCGTTGTCCGTGGTGATGTTCTCCGGGAAGACGTACGGCTGCGCCAGCCGATGCCGGTCCAGACGCTCCTGATCGATCATGAACTGTCCCGCCCAGGTCGCCGACATCCTCCGCCGCTGCTCCCGCGCACCAGGTGGACGGTGCTCGTAAGGGACCAGCGCCCGGGCCAGAACGCCCGCGAGATCGGCACTGTTCGTCGCAATCGCACGCACGACAGCGGCAAGGATCGAGCGAGTGGCCACGTCGTGGATGATCGTCAGCTCGGCACGGTTGAGCCGGCCGTCCAGCAGCCGCGACGGCACGTCGATCACGGTGGAGTCGATCTGAACGTGTTCCCCCGGCCGCATCGACCCATGAAAGCCGAACGCCCGAGCAGGCTTGTTCGCCTCGACCGCCCTCGCCCGCGCCGAACCGCTCAGCTTGCCCGCGGTCGGATGCTCCGCGATCCGCCGGTATAGTGTCCGATCACTCGGCAGGTCCAACTGCTCCCCGTATTCCTCCTCCAGCATCCACTTCACCTGATCGACCGTGCGGCGACGGGTGCCCGACGATCGCAGCTTGCCCGCCGCGCCCAGTTCGCTCAACGCGGAAGCGACCCGCGGGTCCAGTGCCGGCTTGCGTCCGTTGTACAGACGCTTGTCGATGAGACCGAGCAGGCCCTCCTCCCGATACCGCCGGAGCTTGCGGCGCACGGTCTGGATCGAGCCAACCTCGACAAGCGATGACATCGCGACTCGGACCTCCTCAAGCAGAGGCCCGGCATCCTCCCCCGATTCGACCCGCGTCTTCACGATCTCGATCTGCTCCGCCCATGCCTCGACGATGCGCCGTTCCTTCTTCGGAAGCCCGTCAAGCAGCTGCACGTCAGCAGGCGCCGTGGCCGGAGGACGGAGGTCATGCCAGACAACGTCTGGCATGCGCAGCAGCTCCTCGATCGCCACTTCCCGGACGCTGTCCTCTGCCAGCGATCGCAGCACGGCAAGCCGATAGTCGACCGCGATCACCACGAAATCCTGATCTCCCCAGGTCAACCTCGTCCCGATCCCGGCCCGCATGACTACGCCGCCGCCACCCTGGAACTCAACGAAAGCGGCACCCGGACGTCGAAGTCCAGGTCTCCCCACCACATTGCGGAATACACCGCACCGAGCGGCTGCTCGCAGGCATCCTCGAATAAATCCGCCCACTCCGCCAGAGAACGACCTTCTCCCGTGCGCTCATAGAGACGGCTCCTCACCAGCTCCGGCGCCCACCGTCGATACCGGTAGCCGGAGAGGAAACGCAGATTCCGATGTTCCGCTATCGAGATGTCGCTGACCACCGTGTAGCCCCAGCCCAGTCGGTCACAAAGGTCGGCGGTGAGCGCGAAGGTCCTCGCATCGTCATCGCCTATATTGCGGTCGGGCTTCACGTCGATCAGCAGGCCACGCCCGTCGCGGTAGCGCACGAAGTAGTCCGGAGCGTGCTTGCCTCCCAGCGCCCAGTGGATCCACATCGGCTGCGCCGCGATCCCGACGATATCCCGGTCCCGATCAAGCCTCATCACCGCCGCACGCTCGTACAACGACTCGAACCAGACATGCCCCTCGATCGTCGCCGCCCAGTAGAGGCCTTGGTAGTTCCGCTTGTGCTTCCACGACGCCGGAGTGCGCACACGACCTACGGACTCGAACGCGACCTCAAGCACATCGGAGGCATCCAGCCGGCTCAAGTCACCATCGCATGTGAACTCGATCTGCGCATGCAGACCCGTCACCGAAACCTCGGCCAGCTGCGTGGCCCGCGTCATGCTCTCTCCAATCTCCGTGACGAGTGTTTAGTTGGAGAACGAGAACATGAACCTGACGCCGCCAGAGTACGACCGGGGCCGTCGGCAACCGCGAAGGCCGCGCCCGCGTGTCACAGAATCACCGGCAGGGAACATCGAATCAACGACGCAGGAACAAGATCAATGGCACGGAGTGCCGAATCACTGTCAACGGACAATCGGACAGGACAAGTCGCCCCAGAACATTCGTGATCAAACCGTTGCATTCGTTACCTCGCCGTTATAGAGTGATCGCACGGTGAATGTTTGCTGTGGCATCCACCTCATGTGATTGCAGGACACTCTTGGTGCAAGGGACAAGGGCCGGTCGGGAGCCTCTCCGACCGGCCCTTCACCGTTCCGTTACTCTGTATCCATGTCAAACCGGAAGCTCGCGCTCGAAGCATGGGAGGGCCTGTTCCGCGCCCAGCACGAGCTCTTCGAAGCGATGAGCGCCGACTTCGTGGGCACCCCGATCACGCAGGCCGAGTACGACGTGCTCCTCACGGTCACGCGAGCACCGGAGATGACCGCGCGTCTGCGCGACGTCACGACGCACATGCTCATCAGCCAGCCGAGCGTCTCGCGACTGGTCGACCGGATGGTCGCCCGCGGACTGCTCACGAAGACCGGCGACCCGGCCGATGGCCGCGGCGCCGTCCTGAAGGCGACGGATGCCGGGGCGCGAGGCTTCCGCGAGGTCGCCACCGTGCACAGCCGCTCGATCATCGACCGCATGTCAGCGCTCGACGAGGACGAGCTCCGTCAGCTTCGCACGCTGACCGACAAGCTGCGCGGGCACTGACTCCACGGCACCCGCCCCTGCCCTGACGCGATACATGCCATCTCTGGCATAGTCGGGGGTGCCTGCTCCGCTCGGAGCGCACTCATTAGGGGGTAGTCACATGGAGATCGCCGGACTCGTCGGCATTCTGGTTCTCGTCGGCATAGCGGTCGTCGTTCTGATCGTCATCGGTCTGGTGATTCTTCTGTTCGCCCGGAGCTGGATCAAGGTCGCCAGGGCGGACGAGGCGCTGGTCATCTCGGGACGCAAGCAGAAAGTGCAGCGCGCAATCGTCAGCGCCGACGGCACGAGCAGTTCCGAGATCGTCGACTCCCCCGTGACCGTCATCGTCAACGGCAAGTCGCTCGTCAACCCGATCACGCAGCGCCACGAGATCATCTCGCTGCGTTCGCGCCAGGTGTCGCTGAACGCCGAAGCGCAGTCGCTCGACAGCGTCACGCTCAACGTCGATGGAGTCGCGATCGTGAAGATCGGATCCGACCCGCTCTACGTGCGCCGGGCCGCCGAGCGCTTCGCCTCGCAGGACAAGGCCATCGAGCAGTTCACCACCGAGCAGCTCGAAGGAGCGCTGCGCGGCATCGTCGCGACTCTGTCGGTTGTCGAGCTCATGCGCGAGCGCAAGAAGTTCTCCGACCAGATCGCCGCCGACGTCTCGCAGGAGCTCGCCGAACAGGGCCTCATCCTCGACTCGTTCCAGATCAAGGGCATCACCGACAAGGTCGGCTATATCCAGTCACTCGGTGCCCCCGAGATCCAGTCGAAGCGTCAGGCCGCCGAGATCTCGCAGACCAACGCCGACCGCGCGATCAACCAGAAGAACATCGCCAACCAGGAGTCGAACCTGGTCGAGCAGACCGCGCTCGACACGAACACGGCCAACGCGAACGCCGGCATCGGCCGCGCCCGCGCCGAGGCCGAGCAGGCCGAGCACCTCGCCCGCGCCCAGGCCGAGCAGGCCGTCCTCCAGCAGCAGGCCGAGAACCGCCAGGCCCAGCTGGATGCCGACGTCAAGCGCGTCGCCGATGCCCAGCGCTACGAGGCCGAGACCCGCGCACAGGCCGACCTGTACACCCGAGAGCGCGCCGCGGAGGCCGCCGCGATCGAGCAGGTCAAGCAGGCCGAGGCCCGCACCCGCATCGCCGAGCAGCAGGCCGAGGCCGACCGCGCCCGTGCCGCCGGTGAAGCAGCTGCCGCCGAGGCCAAGGCGACCGGTGAGGCGAACGCGCTCCGTGCGCTTGCGGACGCCGAGGCCGAAGCACGACGTCTGCGCGCCAGCGCCGAAGCCGATGCCATCCGCGCCGAGGGCGAGGCCCGCGCCGCCGCCGTCGAGGCTGAGGCCAAGGCCATCGCATCGAACCAGGAGGCGTTCCTCTCGCAGCGCGTGCTCGAGGTGCTGCCGACGGTCATGGGCGAGTTCGCCAAGGGCTACGCGGCGATCGGCGCGTCTCGATCATCGGCGGCAGCGGCGAGGACGGCGCATCGAACGTCGTCGGAGCCGACAGCGCCAAGGCGATGAAGTCGGTGTTCGACAGCGTCAGCTCGGCGACCGGCCTCGACCTCGCCGCGATCATCCAGGGCCAGGCCGTCGGACGCGGCATCGGTGAAAGCCTCGCGAACGCTCAGACCGCGAACACCCCCGCCCCCGCTGCGACGGCTCCGGAGACTCCGCGCACGCGGGCTGCGGCGAAGGATGCCGGAGTGCAGGATGCCGGCGACGAGGCGGCCGCAGCCGGAGAGTAGGCTTCGACTCCCTCCGGTCGCTCAGCCCGCCAGTCGCAGCGGCCAGCGACAATAGACGAGTGAAGACCGCGCCGTTCGACCTCGCCCGCATCGGCGACGGCCTGGCGTTCGCGGCAGCGGTCGGCGACCTCGACGCAGCACTCGATCGCAGCGACGGCGCCGTCGTCAGCGCCCCGCCCGGCACCGGCAAGACGACGCTGGTTCCCCCGATGCTCGCGAACCGCACGAGCGGACGGGTGATCGTCACCCAGCCCCGCCGCGTCGCCGCCCGCGCGGCAGCGCGCCGACTCGCAGACCTCGACGGCTCGCCGCTCGGCGAGCGCGTCGGCTTCACGGTGCGCGGCGATCGGCAGATCCGCGACACCGCTCGTATCGAGGTCGTCACGGCCGGCATCCTGTTGCGCCGCCTGCTCGCCGATCCTGCACTCGACGGCGTCGGCGCCGTCGTGATCGACGAGGTGCACGAGCGGGCTCTGGAGACCGACCTGCTCATCGGCCTGCTCGGCGAGGTGCGAGAGCTCCGTGACGACCTCGCCCTGATCGCGATGTCCGCGACGCTCGACGCCGACGCGGTCGCCGCCGCCGTCGGGACGACGGACTCCCCCGCACCGATCGTCGCACAGACCGTGCCACAGCATCCGCTCACCGAGCGCTGGGCGCCGAGCGCCGCGCCACGGCTGGACGAGCGGGGCGTCACGCGGAGCTTCCTCGACCACGTCGCGCAGGTCGCGACATCCGCCGCACGAGACGCCGGCGCCTCTGCCGACACCCTGGTCTTCGCACCCGGCGCGCGCGAGGTCGCCGAGATCGCGCGACGTCTGCGCGGTGCCGGCGGCGACTTCGACATCCGTGAACTGCACGGCCAGCTTCCCGCCGCCGATCAGGATGCCGTGATCCGCGGCCGCGAAGCCACAGACCCGCCCCGCATCATCGTGACGACCTCTCTCGCCGAATCCTCCCTCACTGTTCCCGGCGTCCGGGTCGTCGTCGACACCTGCCTGTCGCGGCAGCCGCAGCGCGACGCGGCCCGCGGGATGAGCGGCCTCGTGACCGTCCCGACCTCGCGCTCCTCGGCCGTGCAGCGCGCCGGACGCGCGACCCGCGAAGGACCCGGCACCGTGGTCCGCTGCGTCGACGAACGGACCTACGCCGCCGCCCCCGCGCGGCCCGCACCCGAGATCGCGACGACCGACCTGACCGAGGCCGCGCTGCTGCTCGCGTGCTGGGGCACGCCGGGCGGAACCGGCCTCCGGCTGCTCGACCCGCTCCCCGCCGACAGCCTGGCCGGATCCGCATCCGTGCTCCGCGGTCTCGGCGCGATCGACGACGACGGGCGGGCGACCGACGAGGGGCGCCAGCTCGCCCGCATTCCTGCCGATCCCCGCCTCGCCCGCGCGCTGCGCGACGGCGGTTCCCTGGTCGGCGGGCGCCTCGCCGCCGAGGTCGTCGCGCTGCTGGGCGGGCAGGCGCGCATCGCGGATGCCGACGCCGCTGCCGCCCTCGTGACTCTGCGCGGACGGCGAGGCGGCGACCATCGCGCCTGGGAGCAGGAGACCCGCCGATTGCAGCGGTTCACGGCCTCCGAGGACTCCGCACATCGCGGGACGGATGACGTCGGCCTCGTCATCGCGCTCGCGTTCCCCGAGCGGATCGCCCGCCGCGTGACGCGCGGTGCCGATGGCGCGACGTTCCTGCTCGCATCCGGCACGCGCGCCGGGATCACGGGACCGCTCGCCGACGCCGAGTGGTTGGCCGTCGCCGATGTCGCCCGCGCCTCAGGGCGTGCAGCCGCCGGCACCGGCGCGATCATCCGCTCGGCGGCGGTGATCGACGAGCGGCACATAGAGCAGGCGGCGAGCCACCTCATCACCGACCGCGTCGAGGCGGAGTTCGCGGACGGCCGCGTCGTCGCGCGCCGCGAGCGACGCATCGGCGCGATCGTCCGCTCATCCGTCCCGGTGCGGGTGAGTGCGCAGGACGGCCAGAATGCTGTGCGCCGGGCCGTCGAGTCGGGCGGACTGGGCATCCTCACCTGGTCGGATGCCGCCGACGACCTGCGCCGCCGGCTCGCGCTGCTGCACCGTCAGCTGGGCGACCCCTGGCCGGACGTCTCGGATCGCGGGCTCCTCGCGGCGCTCGACACCTGGCTCGGTCCGGAGCTCGCAGCGCTCGCAGGCGGCGCACCGGTCGCTCGCCTCGACCTCGCGCCGGCGCTGCGCCGGCTGCTGCCGTGGCCGGCCGCCTCGGAGTTCGACGCGCTCGCGCCGGAGCGTCTGGAGGTGCCGAGCGGGTCGCGGGTCCGCATCGCCTATCCGCCTTTCGACGACCCGGATGCGCGGCCCGTCGTCGCCGTGAAGCTGCAGGAGTGCTTCGGTTGGGCGCAGACGCCTCGCATCGTCGGCGGCCGCGTGCCGGTGCTGTTCCACCTGCTCTCTCCTGCCGGCAGGCCTCTCGCCGTCACGGACGACCTCGCCTCGTTCTGGTCGGGTGCGTACGCACAGGTGCGCGCCGAGATGCGCGGCCGGTACCCGAAGCATCCGTGGCCGGAGGATCCGTGGGCGGCGGCACCGACCCGGCATACGAAGAAACGGGATGCTTCGACGCGCTGAGCGGGGAGCCGGAGGCGACGTGTCGAAGCCGCCTATCGCGTCCGCCGCCGCCGCGTCAGCGAGGCGAGCAGCAGGGCGCCCGACGGCGAAGGCGAGCACGACGAGCAGCGGCCCGTAGACGTCCCAGCCCTCGTCGCCCGCCGCGACGGCGCCGATCGCGTCGATCGCGTCGATCGTGTAGCTCAGCGGCAGCCAGTGCTGCGATGACGCGCATCGTCGCGCCGTCGTAGCCGTGCTCACCGAACTCGTGCATCGTCGCAGCCGCGATCCGTTCGCGGGCATCCGAGTCGCCCGGAGGGCGCCCCCTGCCGCGTCTGCTCACCATGCCGACAGCCTACGACCGCCGGAGTTCACCGCGGTCAGCACTCGATGACGTTGACCGCGAGACCGCCCTCGCTGGTCTCCTTGTACTTCGTCGACATGTCGGCGCCGGTCTGCCGCATCGTCTCGACGACGGCGTCCAGTGAGACGTAGTGCTCGCCGTCGCCGCGCAGCGCGAGCCGCGACGCCGTGACGGCGGTGGATGCCGCGATCGCGTTGCGCTCGATGCAGGGGATCTGCACGAGCCCGCCGATCGGGTCGCAGGTGAGGCCGAGGTGATGCTCCATCGCGATCTCGGCGGCGTTCTCGATCTGCCGGTTCGTGCCGCCCATGACAGCCGTGAGACCGCCCGCCGCCATCGCGCACGCCGAGCCGACCTCGGCCTGGCAACCGCCCTCTGCACCCGAGATCGACGCGTTCGCTTTGAAGAGCGAACCGAGCGCGGTCGCCGTGAGGAGGAACCGGCGGATTCCGCGGCGCCGGTTCGCCTCGGCGATCTGCTCGGGGGACGGTTCGCTTTCGGGTCCCTCCGGTCGCTCAAGCCGTTTCGTCTCACGTAGCGGTTCGTGAGCGAGCGGAGCGAGTCGAAGGGCGCTCAACGACCCGTCAAGGGCACGCGCGTCGCCCCCGCAGAAGCCGAGGAGGGCGCTGCCGACGAGTTCGCCGTACGGGGTGACGGCGTTACCGGAGCCGAGCCCGGAGTCGGCGAGGAACCGCCACCAATACATCGCGACGGCGGGGAGGATGCCGGCGGCGCCGTTGGTGGGAGCGGTGACGACCCGTCCGCCCGCCGCGGTCTCCTCGTTCACGGCGAGCGCGAACGCGCCCAGCCACTCCCCCGGGATCGCGGGCGAGCCGTCCGCCTCGATCGCATCCAGCTGCTCGCGGATGGCCCCGGCCCTGCGCTTGACCTTGAGGATGCCGGGCAGCACGCCGACCGTGTGGAGTCCGGCATCCACGCAGCCGGCCATAGCATCCCAGATCGCGTCGAGACCGGCCGCGACCTCCTGCTCGGAGCGCAGCGCCATCTCGTTCTCGCGGGCGACGTCGGCGATCGTGATGCCGCGCTCGTCGCACAGCGCGAGCAGCGTCGCAGCATCCGTGTAGTCGAGCGGGAATCCCCCGGCGGCGATCTGCGCCTCCTCGCCGTCGCGCCGGATGAACCCGCCGCCGATCGAATAGTACGTGTGCTCGGCGATCACGTCGCCGGCGGCGTCGTGCAGGCGTAGCGTCATGGCGTTCGGGTGGCCGGGCAGTCGCGTGCGCGGGGCGAACTCGATGTCGTCCTTCACGAACGGCACGGGATGCTCGCCGGCCAGCAGCAGCGGAGCGCCCTCCGGGTACGCGGACCACGCCGAACGGACCTCGGCCGGGTCGCAGGTCTCCGGCGCCAGTCCGCGGAGCCCAGCGATGACGGCATCCGGGGTGCCGTGCCCGATCCCGGTGGCGCCCAGCGACCCGTACAGCGTGCACGTGACCCTGGCGGCATCCGCGAGCGCCCCGTCCGCACGCAGCCGCTGTGCGAAGTCGAGCGCGGCGCGCATGGGGCCGACGGTGTGGGAACTGGACGGTCCAACGCCGATGGAGAACAGGTCGAAGGCCGAGACGTACGCAGTCACTCCTCCAGGCTACGCTGGCGACGTCGAAACGCAGGGAAGAAAAGAGCCCCGCCGCTTTCGCGACGGGGCTCGACTACTGTCTCAACACAGTGTGCGCCACAAGGGACTCGAACCCCTAACCTTCTGATCCGTAGTCAGATGCTCTATCCATTGAGCTAGTGGCGCATTTCGCGGCCTGTTTCGGCGAAACGGGCCTCAGCAAGAATACATGACGGAGCACGCGAACGCGAAACCGGGCGTCAGGACGCCGTCTCGCGCTTGCGCTTGGCCCGCTGCTGCGACGACAGCGCCTGGAGGTCGACGAGGCGCAGCGCCTGCATCCGCGCCTCGCGCATGGTGTCGTAGTCCGGGTCCTGATCGGGGCGCATGCCCTCGACGATGAGCCGGCGGTCGAGGTTGCTGCGCACGTCTGCCCATGCCGCCTCGCGGGCGGCCTCGACGAGCGAGCCGAGAGCGTCGGAATCGGCAGCCATGGCCGTCAGCCGCTCGGCGACGGCGGCATACTGCTTGGCGCGCCTGCGCAGATTGCGCACATCGCGGTCACGGTAGTCGTGCGTTCCGGCCGGGTCGGAATAGCGTCCCCTGGCGCGCTTGCGCAGGCGCGTCATGGCCTCTGCTCCATGCTCCGATTCGCGGGCCATGGCCAGCAGCGCCTCGCGGGCGTCGTCGACGTACTGCTCGGCGTCGAACGCCCCGCCCTGAGCGATCGTTCCGACGAGAATGTGGTTCTTCACGGCGAGCCGTGCGGCGGCAGTGGCGATCGCGACCCCTTCGGCGATCGCATCCGCTGTCTTTCCCACCTCGGCCTCCTCTCTCCCGATCGTATCGTCACCAACCGACGCGACTGGGGCCACAATGGAAACCGACAGGTTCTCCCCACCTGCAATGACGCGAACAGCACGACCCGAGTGCTGGAGGAGGATGCGATGCGACGGCTGACCCTGGCCGGAAACACGACCGTGATCACCGGTGCCGCCAGCGGAATGGGCGCAGAGATCGCGCGTCTGCTCGCGGCGGCACGCGTCGATCTCGCACTGATCGACCGCGACGCCGAGGCGCTTGCATCCCTCGCCGCGGGCCTTCCCGGCCGCGTCACGACGCACGTGGTCGACCTGCGCGAGGACACCGCCGTGGCGGATGCCGCGACGCAGATCATCGCAGCGCATCCGCGCATCAACGCCCTGATCACATGCGCGGGGTCGTCGATGCTCGGCAGCATCGAGCAGCTCACCATGGAGGAGATGCGATGGCTCCTCGACGTCAACCTGTGGGGCACCGTGTCGATCACCAAGGCCCTGCTGCCGGCGCTGCGCGCACAGCCGGCCGCGCACATCACCCACCTCGCGAGCGTCTACGCGCTGGCCGCCCCGGCCGGGCGCATCCCGTACGCGATGAGCAAATTCGCCGTGCGCGGGTTCTCGGAGGCCCTCCGGCATGAGCTCGAGGACAGCCCGGTCACGGTCGGCGCCGTCTATCCGGCGGGCGTGCGGACCGGCATCATCCTGCACGGCCGGTACGCCGCCGCGATCGACCCGGCGGTCGCGGCGCGTGCGGCGTCGGCACAGGCCGCGATGCACCACACCGAACCGGCGGATGCCGCGGCGCGGATCATCCGCGCGACGGAAATGCGCCGCGCGAGGACCATGGTCGGCCGCGAGGCGCGACTGATCGACCTCATCGTGCGCGCGGCGCCCTCGGGCTATTGGCGGGCGATGCGCGGTCAGCTGCGCGACGTCACCGACACGACGACGCCGGTACGGTGAGCCCGGAGCGGTCTCAGCCGGCGGATGCCTCGTCCGGCAGTCCGAAGCGGCGCTCGGCCGCCACGAATCCTTCGGCGAGATGGGCAGCCACGAGGCTGCGCACCAGCTCCACGTCGCGGGCGGCGATCGCCGTGTACAGCTCGCGATGCGACACGGCCATCGTGTCGGGCTCCTCGTACAGCCCGAAGATCCACTTCAGGCGCGTACCGAACACGCCCACCAGCTCGACGAGCACGGCGTTGCGCGCGAGGACGGTCATATAGGCGTGGAAGTCGACCGCCGCGTTCTGCGCCGCGAGAAGATCGCCGTCGCGCGCGGCCTGCTCCTCGCGCTCCAGCACTCGCAGGAGTCCTGCGAGACCGGCTTCGTCATGACGCTCGGCGGCGTAGGTGAAGAGCATCGTCTCGAGCGGGCCTCGCACCTCGGCGAATTCGCGGACGTCGTCCCGGGTGTACTCGCGGACGACGGCATAGGTGCGTGGACGCGAGACGACGAGCCCCTCGGTGACGAGTGCGCGGATGGCTTCCCGGACGGGAAGCCGCGAGACGTTCAGCCTCGCGGCGATGTCGCGCTCGACGAGCTTGGACCCCGGTTTCCTGCGCCCCGTCACGATGTCATCCCGCAGCACGCGCGCGACGCGTGCGGACTCCAATTCCCCAGATTTCTCCCCCATTCGAGCAATTGTGCCACCCAACGGGGCAATCGCACAGAACGTGGTATGACGGCGTCGATGCCGCGGCGGCGCAGATTCTGCCGCCGCGACAGCGCCGCGGTGGTCGATCAGGGCAGGCGGTTCGCCTTCGCCAGGTTCTCGGTGAGCTCGGCGGCGTTCTGCCGGACGACGTACGCCGGGCGGTCGCGCTCGACCCGCCACGACTCGGTCAGGGGCCCGACGTTGACGGCGTCGAAGCCGACCTCGTCGTAGAACCTCGTCGCGAACGCGGCGGCGTCGTCGAAGTCGCTGGCGATCGCGAGTGCGCGGCGGTTCTCCGTGTCGGCGGGCGCGCCGTCGGTGGTGATCTCGCCGGAGCGGATGTGGTTGAAGGCCTTCACGACCTTCGAGGTCGGCAGGTGCTCCTGCAGCATCTGCGAGGTCGTGGTCTCACCGGCATCGAGGGCGTCGATGTGTCCGTCGCGCTCGAAGTAGTAATTGTTGGTGTCGAGCACGATCTTGCCGGCGAGCGGCTCGACGGGCACCTGCGACAGGGCGTGCAGCGGCACGGTCACGACGACGACATCTCCGGCCTCTCCTGCTTCGGCGGGCGTCGCCGCGCGCGCCTTCGGCCCGAGCTCTGCGACGAGATCGCCGAGCGTCTCCGGTCCTCGCGAGTTCGCGATCACGACGTCGTAGCCGGTCGCGACCGCGGCGCGTGCGATCTGGCTGCCGATGTGTCCTGCACCGATGATTCCGAGTGTTGTCATGCCGAGATGCAACGCCGTCGGTGCGGCGGTATTCCGTCAGTCGAGCTTGCGCAGAGCATCCTCGGCGGCCACCCACGCGAGCATCGCGCACTTCACCCGGGCGACGTAGCGCGAGACGCTGCCGAGGGCTGCGGCATCACCGAGGAGCTCCTCGTCGGGCTCGATCTTTCCGCGCGAGCGCATCGCCTCGCGGAACACGTCGATGCGCTGCTGGATCTCGGCGACCGTCATGCCCTCGACGAGGTCGGCGAACAGCGAGGCCGAGGCCTGCGAGATGGCGCAGCCGTGCCCCTCCCATGCGATCGCCTCGATCGTGCCGTCGCCGGCGGGATGCACCTGAAGGGTGATCTCGTCGCCGCAGGTGGGGTTGAGCTGGTGCGACTGGGATGCGACCTCGTCGCGCAGCCCGAAGCCGTGCGGCGTGCGCGAGTGGTCGAGGATGAGCTCCTGATACAGGTTCTGCAGGTCCTGGGAGGTCATGAGCGCACTCCGATGTCGCGAGTGGCGGCGACGCCGCCGAGGAAGAAGTCGATGGTCGCGGCGACGCCATCGAGGAACGCGTCGATCTCGGCCTCGGTCGAATAGAGGTAGGTGCTCGCCCTCGTGGACGACGTGACGCCGAGCCTGCGGTGCAGCGGCTGGGCGCAGTGGTGCCCGACGCGCACGGCGATACCGCGGTCGTCGAGGAACTGGCCGACGTCGTGCGAGTGGATGCCGGGGATGTCGAAGCTGGCCAGCCCCACCCGGGGCAGGTCGATGCCTGCGCCGAGGACGCGGACGCCGTCGATCGCGGCGAGCCCGGCGAGGAGCCGGCGACCGAGGATCTCTTCATGGGCGGCGATCCGCGGCATCCCGACCTCGTCGAGGTAGCGCACGGCGGCGGCGAGCGCGACGGCCTGCGACACGCGTTGCGTACCCGCTTCGAAGCGCTGCGGCGGCGGCAGGTACTCCGCCTCGGTCGTCGTGACGGTCGTGATCATCGACCCGCCGGTGAGGAACGGCGGCATCGCGGCGAGCAGCTCACGGCGGCCGTAGAGCGCCCCGATGCCTGTGGGTCCGAGCATCTTGTGACCGGACAGCACCGCGAAGTCGACGTCGAGCTGCTTCACGTCCAGCGGCAGGTGCGGCGCCGACTGGCACGCGTCGAGCAGCACGAGCGCTCCGACAGCGCGAGCGCGGTCGACGAGCGCGGCGACGGGATTGATCACGCCGAGCACGTTGGACACGTGGGTGAACGCGACGATCTTCGCCCGCTCGGTGATGTGCGACTCGAGCTCGTCGAGACGCAGCGCACCGTCATCGTCGAGCGGGATGACCCGCAGCGTCGCGCCGGTGCGGGCGGCGAGCTCCTGCCACGGGATGAGGTTCGCGTGGTGCTCCATCTCGGTCGTGACGATCTCGTCGCCCGCGCCGAGCCGGAAGCGCTCGGCTTCCGCTCCCCCACGGCCGACCGAGGCGTTCGAGAAGGCGTAGGCGACGAGGTTGATCGCCTCGGTGGCGTTGGACGTCCAGACGATCTCGTCCTCCTCGGCTCCGACGAAGCGCGCGAGCGCGCCCCGCGCGTCCTCGAAGGCCTCCGTCGCCTCGGCGGCGAGGGTGTGCGCGCCGCGGTGCACGGCGGAGTTCAGGGTCGTCGCGAAGTCGCGTTCGGCGTCGAGCACGGCGATCGGACGCTGCGAGGTCGCCCCGGAGTCGAGGTACACGAGCGGATGCCCGTTCACCTCGGTGTGCAGGATCGGGAAGTCCTCGCGGATGCGGAGGACCTCGGCATCCGTCAGGGGTGCATCCGTCTGTGCCGCGGTCGAACTCATCCTTCAAGCTTCTCATCTGCCGGGCTACGCGGGGTCGCGCCGCAGACGACCGGCTCAGGCGGGAGTGTCGTCGGGGTCGAGGGACTTCAACTGATCCTCTTCGACCGCGTTGTCGGCATCCAGCTGATCTTCGGTCGTCTTGTCACCACCGACCGGCGCGCCGTCGGAGCCGCCCACGAGGGCCTCCGCCGTCTCGTCGGGGCGGATCTCTTCTGCGGGGTCGGGTAGGCGATCATCCATACCCGCACGCTACGCCCAACCGCGCTCCGGCGCTACGCCTCGCGCTCGTTCCGGATGAGGATGCCGGCCGCGATGAACAGCAGCGCGGCCACGAACTGCGCGGCCGTCCACACCTGGCCGGTGAAGCCGAACGGGAACACCGGGTTCCAGATCACCGCGATCGCGACGAACACGATGGTCCACCACCACTGCCGCGCCTGCCAGGCGAACCACGCGACGATCAGCGCGAGGATCGGGACGAGGTAGAAGATGATCGTCGCGACGATGTTGTCACCGTTGAACAGCGGCGACAGGAACAGGGCGATCGCGGCGAGGAGCCCGGGGGCCAGTGCGTTGCGCTGCATCTGCGGGGTGGGAGAGGCCATGCCTCCATCCTCCCGCACATCCATTCACCGCCGCGGTGAGGACGTGCGGAGCTCGTGATCCTCGGGTGAGCCGCTTACAACCTCGGCGGGAAGTGCGGGATGCTGTTCGGCCGTGTGGCGCGCGAAACCGGGCCGGCGGCGTCCGCGGCATCCAGATCGGCGAGCAGCTCGTCGAGGTCGCGGTAGCGCGACCGGGTCGGGCAGGGGCTGCGCAGCCACAGCACGTCGTAGGTTCCCGTCTCGTTGCGGTCGACGTACGCGACCAGGCGCGAGGCGTCGGTCTCGGTGAGCGCGCTGTCGCAGATGCGCCACGCGGTGCGGGCGATCGGGATGACCTCCCAGACCGATGCGGGTCGCGGAGGCTCCGGTGCTGTCATTGTCATAGTGATTTCCCCCCGGTCACCGCGAGGACGGTCCCCGAGGTGTAAGACGATTCCCCTGATGCGAGGTAGACGTAGGCGCCGGCGAGCTCGGCGGGCTGACCCGCCCGGCCGAGCGGAGTGTCGCTGCCGAAGTTCTGGACCTTCTCGTCGTCCCAGCCGGTCGCCGGGATGAGCGGTGTCCAGATCGGCCCCGGCGCGACGGCGTTCACGCGGATGCCGCGAGGCCCTGCCTCGTCGGCGAGCGCACGCACGAAGGCGACCTGGGCGGCCTTCGTCATCGCATAGTCGATGAGGCCGGCCGACGGGTTGAACGACTGAATGGATGCCGTGACGATGATGCTCGCGCCGGCCTCGAGCCCGGGGAACGCGGCCCGTGCTGAGAAGATCAGCCCCTCGAGGTTGGTCTGGAACACCCGGCGCATCTCGTCGGTGCGCAGGTTCTCGAACCCGTCGATGTCGTGCTGGTAGCCGGCATTGAGCACAAGGATGTCGAGGCCGCCGAGGCCCTCGCGCGTCTGGTGCACGGCCTCAGTGGCGAAGCCCTCGTCGCGCAGATCGCCGGCGAGGCTGAGCCCGGTGCGGCCGGCATCCCGTACGAATTCGAGGGTGGTATCGGCATCCCCCTGCTCCTCGGCCATGTGCGCGATCGCGACGTCGGCGCCCTCGCGGGCGAAGGCGATGGCGACGGCGCGACCGATGCCGGAGTCGCCGCCGGTGATCAGGGCCTTGCGCCCCTCGAGCCGGCCGTGGCCGACGTAGCTCGTCTCGCCGTGATCGGGCTCCGGGCGCATCTGCTCGGTCTGCCCGGGCTGGCGCTGGGTCTGGGCCGGGAACCCGTCGTCCTCATGTGCGTGTCGGGGGTCGGCGGTGCTCTCTGCCATGCGGGCCGCTCCTTCAGCGTCAGGGGGTGTGGTTCCACCTTCTTCTACGGGATGCTTCTGACCAAGGGGGTTGACACCTCCCCGTCCCGGCGGCAGACACTGGAGGATCGAACGAGAGAGCTGAGCCACCGGACGAAAGCGAGTCGACATGAGCGTCACGATTCTTGCCCCGTCGCCCACGTTGACGGTCACGGTCGAAGACCATCCGCAGGGTTCGGAGATCCATGTGCACGCCGGCGGTCAGGGCGTCTGGCAGGCGAGGATGCTGCGGCGCCTGCAGGTGCCGGTGACCGTGTGCTGCCTGCTCACCGGCGAGGTCGGGCGCACGATGCAGCACCTGCTGGAGGACGAGGACGTCACCGTCCACGCGCTCACCCGCGACGGGCGCGGCTCGGCGTACGTGCACGACCGGCGCGGCGGCGAGCGGATCGTCGTCGACGAGGAGGACGGCGACCCGATCGGGCGGCACGACCTCGACGATCTCTACGCGGCGATGCTGCGCAGCAGTGAGGACGCGTCCGTCGTGGTGCTCAGCGGCCCCGCCGGCGAACACACGATCCCCGCCGACTTCTACCGGCGCCTCACGATCGATCTGCGCGCGGCCGGCAAGACCGTCGTCGCCGACCTGGCCGGCGAACGGCTCGAGGCGGTGGTAGCCGGCGCGGTCGACGTGCTCAAGGTCAGCCACGAGGAGCTCAAGGCCGACGGCCTGGTCGCCGAGACGACCGATGAGGAGATCGTCACCGCGATGCAGCGGCTCCGCGCCGAGGGCGCAGGCGCGGTGATCGTCACGCGAGCGGGCGACCCGCTGCTACTGGCCGATGCCGACGGCATCCTCGAGGTGACCCCGCCCCCGTTCGAGGAGAACGAGACCCGCGGCGCCGGCGACTCCCTCACCGCGGGAGTGATCGCGGCGCTCACCCGCGATGAACCGTTGCGGGACGCGATCACCCTGGGCGCGGCGGCCGGGGCGCTCAACGTGACCCGGCACGGACTGGGCACCGGCGATGCCGACGTGATCGAGAGCTTGCGCGAGAAGGTCGCCGTCCGCGAGCTTCCCTCCGGGGACGCCGATGACCGTGAACCCGAGGGAAGGGTGAGCCCCGACGGGCTGGCTGCACTCGCCGAGCCGGAGGAGGACGAGCGATGACCCGCGTACTCATCACCAACGACGACGGCATCGACGCGCCGGGGCTGTGCGCGCTGGCCGAGGCCGCACTCGGCGCCGGGTTCGACGTCACCGTCGCCGCACCCGCCGTGCAGTCGAGCGGTTCGAGCGCGTCGATCGTGGCGGCCGAGACCAACGGCCGGATCGGCGTGGAGCACCGCACGCTGGCGCCGATCCCCGAGGTGAAGGCGTTCGCCATCCAGGGCGGACCGGGCCTGATCGCGTTGATCGCCGCGCGCGGGGCGTTCGGCGATCCCGCCGATGTCGTGCTGTCGGGCGTGAACCACGGCGCGAACGTCGGCCGCGCCATCCTGCACTCCGGTACCGTCGGCGCCGCCCTGACCGGCGGGCTCAACGGCGCGCGCGCGATGGCCGTGTCGCTGGATGTCGGGATGAATCCCGGACGGTTCCACTGGAAGAGCGGGGCGGATGCCGCGATCGCCCTGATCCCGGAACTGCTGGCCCGCGAGGAGGGCACGGTGATGAACGTCAACGTTCCCAACAGCGAGAGCGCCCGCGGTATCCGCGAATCGACGCTCGCGCCGTTCGGCATCGTCCAGATGACGGTGGCCGAGAGCGAGGAGAGCTACCTTCGGCTCGCCGTCGAAGAGCTGCCCAACGTCCCCACTGCCCACAGCGATGCGGCGAACCTCGCAGACGGCTGGATCACCGTGACCGGCATCGACTCGATCATCGAGCGGCCGCTCGGGCTCGGGGCTCAGCCGGGCAGCTCCGACGAGGCCGGCTCGCCGCCGGGCTCGGGCGGCTCGGGAACGAGGTAGAGACCGGTCCGCGCGTTGGCGGTGAACGCGAGGGCGTCGACCCAGGCGCGGTTGATCGTGGGCTGACGGCCGCCGTAGTACTTGTAGACGATCGAGCTGCCCGGGTGCACCCAGACGGTCGTGCGTCCGCCGCCGACGCTGGCGTCGTCTCGCCAGCTGAACGCGAAGGGCTCGCCGCGGCGCAGCTTGGCGCTGATGACGAGCTGCAGATGCGTCAGTGCGCGGTCGTCGACCTCGACCTTGACCCCGCCCTCGTAGATGAATCTGCCCATGGTCGTAGCGTACGCATCAGACACGCGCCGTCGCACCGGTCAACCCCTCTTCCGCCCCGGCGCGTCTCCCCTAGCGTGAGTTCATCCGAGCGACGAGAGGACACCGCGATGAATTCTCACGATGACGCCCCCTACGAGCCGACCACCACGCATGCCGAGTGGGGTGCGGGCGATCCGCACCTGACCGTCACGCGCGATGGCGATCGGTTCACGTTCGCCCTGACCGCGGATGCCGTGCGCATCGGCTCGGCGGTCCGGAGGCATCGTCCCGTACAGCGTGCACGTGACCTTGGCCGCATCCGCGACCGGCGTCAACGACGCGGAAGAACCGTGAGTACGCGCACGATGTGCTCGCGGAACTCCGCCATGTAGTCACGGAGGAACTCCTCCGTCTCGGGCTTGGTTATCGTGCCGTCCTCCTGGAACACGTCCTTCGTGAAGTGGATGTAGGCCTCGGGGGCAGTCATGAGGCGGGTGTTGCAGAAGGCGAGGACCGAGCGCAGCGCCTGCTGAGAGACGGCCGTGCCGATGGCGCCGATGGAGGCGCCGATCATCGCGGCCGGCAGGTGGTCGAAGGAGTTCTCGCCGTACGGGCGCGACGCCCAGTCGATCGCGTTCTTGAGCGCGCCCGGGATCGAGCGGTTGTACTCCGGCGAGATGAACAGCACAGCGTCGGTCGCCTCGATCGACGTCTTCAGTTCGCGCGCCTCGGCCGGGTAGTCGTCGTCGGCGTCGGGGCTGTACAGCGGAAGGCCGCCGATGGGGATCTCGGTGAACTCCAGGTCGTCGGGCGCGAGTCGGATGAGCGCCTTCGACAGGGTGCGGTTGATGGACGTGGATGAGAGGCTTCCGATGAAATAGCCCACCTTGTACGACATGGATGTCTCCTCACGGTTCGGTGAAGACCCCAGTATGCGCCGGGGATGCCGAGGCGGGAAACCCCCTTGCGGATCAGAGTTCGACCGGCGGCGCCGGTTCGTCGTCGACCTGCTCGGGGTGACGCACGAGGTTCACGATCGCGGCGACGAGGCCGCCCCACACCGTGACCATCGCGATGATCATGAAGATGATTGCCGGCGTCGTCATGCTCCCGCCCCCTCGGCCGTCCGGATCGTTCCGGTCTCGGCATCCGGCTCGTAGCTCTCCTCGACGAGGAATTCGTCGTACTCGGGGTCGTCCTTGGCGTGCGAACGCCTGCTCCACGGTACGAGCGACAGGATTACGGCGAGGATCACGAGCGAAATCACCATCCCCCACCCGAAGATCGAGAGGAACCAGTCCGGATAGCCCTCGTACGGGGTGTTGATCTTGGCGACGAGCTCGCTGATGAACAGGTAGCCGAGCACGATCGGGGCGAGCAGCCCCACCAGCAGCTTCCAGGTCAGGCCGGTGCGGAAGCTCGAGCGGCGGTTCAGGTGCTCGCTCAAGACGGGGAGCTTGTGCAGCAGCCAGGCGACCACGATGACCGCCACGAGCGCGACCGCCATGATGCCGAAGGCGTTGACGAAGGCATCCGTCGTGTCCAGCACCGCCAGCGCGGTGGTCGTCGAGAAGAACGCCATCGAGATGACCGCCAGCGGGATCGTGACGATGAGCGTCGCGCGTATGCGACCCCAGCCGAGCTTGTCCTGGATCGCGGCGACGATGACCTCGAGGATCGAGATCATCGAGGTGAGCCCTGCGAACGTCAGCGCGCCGAAGAAGAGAACGCCGATGAGCGGGCCACCGGCGGCCTGGGAGACGATCGTCGGGAAGGCGACGAAGGCAAGGCCGATGCCGGCAGAGGCGACGTCGGACACCTGGGCCGACTGCGCCTGTGCCATGAAGCCGAGGGCGGCGAAGACGCCGATGCCGGCGAGGATCTCGAATCCCGAGTTCGCGAAGCCGACCACGAGGCCGGAGCCGGTCAGGTCGGTCTTGCGCTTCAGGTACGACGAGTACGTCACCATGATGCCGAACGCCACGGACAGCGAGAAGAAGATGTGCCCGTACGCACTGGCCCACACGGCGGGGTCGCCGAGAGCCTGCCAGTTGGGCGTGAAGAACGCGTTGAGCCCGTCCATGGCCCCCGGGAGGAACAGCGACTGCACCACGAGGACGATGAACATGACCGTCAGCAGCGGCAGCAGCACCGAGTTCGCCGCGCCGATGCCGCGCTTGACGCCGAAGCCCATGATCACGATCGTCACGACCCAGACCACGAGCAACGGGATGCCGACCTGCGGGACGAATTCGAGCGAGATGCCCCCGGCTACATCGCCCATGTTGAGGAAGTCGCCGAAGAAGAAGTCGTTCTCGTTACCGGGGCCCCAGCTGAGCTGCGCCGAGAACCAGGTGTACATCGCCGCCCACGCGATGATGACCGCGTAGTAGACCGAGATCACGACGCAGATGAGCACCTGCCACCAGCCGAGCGGCTCGGCCGCGCGGTGCAGGCGGCGGAATGCGAGCGGTGCAGAGCCGCGGAAGCGGTGTCCGATCGCGTAGTCGAAGAACAGCAGCGGGATGCCGGCGGTCAGCAGCGCGCACAGGTACGGGATGAGGAAGGCGCCGCCGCCGCCCTCGTATGCGACATACGGGAAGCGCCAGATGTTTCCGAGGCCGACGGCCGAGCCGATGGCCGAGAGGATGAAGACGTTGCGAGAGCCGAAGGCCTCGCGTTTCGGTGCGCGCGTCGTTGCCGTACTCATGTCAGCCGACCTTACCGGAACGCCTCGGATCGGTGTTCGCGTAGGGTGATCGCTGTCAGGAAGGACACGCATGTCAGAGGCGACCGGCTCCGTGATCGAGCGGCTCAAGACCTCTCTCCCCGACGGGGCGGTCATCACCGATCCAGGGTCGATGGACGCGTACCGCTGGGATCGTGCGAACGATCCTGCCGCCGGGGTTCCGCTCGCGGTGGTGCGCGCGACCTCGACCGAGGACGTGCAGGCCGTCGTGCGACTGGCGGCCGAGACCGGCACCGCGGTGATCCCGCGCGGCGCGGGCTCGGGGCTGTCCGGCGG
Organism: Microbacterium tenebrionis; assembly: GCF_903645325.1. Taxonomy (GTDB): domain Bacteria; phylum Actinomycetota; class Actinomycetes; order Actinomycetales; family Microbacteriaceae; genus Microbacterium; species Microbacterium tenebrionis. The sequence continues at coordinate 155,627 of NZ_CAHJXQ010000004.1, read as the reverse complement.
GAGCACGGCCGTGGACGGCGCGATCGTGCTGTCTCTGGATCGGATGCGGTCGATCTCGGTCGATGCGGACACGCGGATGGCCGTCGTCCAGCCCGGTGCATTCAACGCAGAGGTCAAGGCCGCGGCATCCGCGCACGGCCTCTGGTACCCGCCCGACCCGTCATCGTTCGAGTTCTGCTCGATCGGCGGGAACGTCGCGACGAACGCCGGCGGGCTGTGCTGCGTGAAGTACGGGGTGACGACGGACGACGTGCTCGGCATGACGGTCGTGCTCGCTGACGGGCGGGCCGTGCGCCTGGGCGGCCCGCGGGTGAAGGATGTCGCGGGGCTGTCGCTGACGAAGCTGTTCGTCGGCAGCGAGGGGACGCTCGGGGTGATCACCGAGGTGATCCTTCGCCTCGTGCCGCCGCAATTACCGCCCACGACGCTGGTGGCGGTCGTCCCGACTCTCGAGGGCGCCACCGGCGCCGTCATCGAGGCGACCCGCAGCGCTCGCCCGTAGATGCTGGAGTTCATGGACAACCCGACGATCCGCGCGGTCGAGGCGGCGACGCGGACGGGGCTCGATGTCGACGCGGCGGCGATGCTCGTCATCCAGTCGGACGGACATGCGGATGCCGCAGCACAGACAATCGCGGTGCTCGCACACGCCGGCGACGGCAACACGCATCCGGTGCTCGTGTTCGATCCGGCCGATGACGCGCAACGGGAGCGCGCGCACCTCGCGTACGGCGAGGTCATGGCGCTCGCGATCGCGCTCGGCGGGACGATCACCGGCGAGCACGGCGTCGGACGGCTCAAGCGGCCGTGGCTCGGCGACTACCTGGGCGACGACGTGCTCGAACTGAACGAGCGGATCAAGAAGGCGCTGGACCCGCAGGGGATCATGAACCCGGGGGCCGTGTTCGCGGGGTGATCAGGCCCGATCGCTCCGGGCTGCTCGACCGCACGATCAGCCGTGTCGGGATGATCGTGGCTTCGTCGCCCAGCGGCGTCGACGGGTCCGCGACGAGTGCGGTCACGGCGGCCTCGGCGAGCGCGGTGAAGTCCTGGCGCACGGTCGTCAGCGGGGGCAGGTAGTCGGCGGCTTCGGGGACGTCGTCGAACCCGATCACCTCGGTGTCGTCGGGTACGCGGTCGCCGCGTTCGGCGAGCGCCCTGAGCACCCCGAGCGCCATCTGGTCGTTGGCGGCGAAGACGGCGGTCGCGCCGCTCAGACGCCCGGCCGCGTCGTGCCCGGACGCTGCGCTCCAGTCGCCGCGCACGACCTCCGGCACGTCGGCGCCCGCCGCATGGAGGGCCTCGCGCCATCCTCGTTCCCGCTCGGCTGCGGCGAAGGAATCGGCCGGACCGGCGACATGGTAGACCGTCCGGTGGCCGCGGTCGAGCAGATGCCGGGTGGCGGCCATCGCACCGCCGGCGTGGTCGCTGCACACCGTCCGCAGTCCGCTGTCGGCTGCGGCGTCGACGACGACGACCCTCAGCCCCTCGAGCTGGTCCGAGGCGTGAGTGAGGGCGGATGCCTCGTTCAGGACGACGGCTCCGTCGACGCCCTGGTCGCGCAGGCGTGCGAACGCCTCACCGATGCCGTCCGCCGCGGTGACGACGGTGAGCGCGTAGCCGCGCTCGGCCGCGGCCTCGGCCGTGGCCTGCAGCATCCGCGAATTGCCGGTGGTCGCGAGCGTGGTGGCGACGATACCGAGGGTGAGCGAACGCCCGGTGCGGAGCGCTCTGGCCGCGCGATGGGGGCGGTAACCGAGCTCGGCCATGGCCTGCTCGACCCGTGCACGCGTCTCCGGGTCGACGCGCGGGCTGTCGTTGACGACGCGCGAGACGGTCTGCCCGGACACCCCGGCGCGGCTGGCGACCATCGCCATCGAGACGCGACCGGACGGCGCGCCGCGGCGGGGCCGCCGCGCAGGCATCAGGCCGGAAAGGTCATCGGTCACCGGCATCCCTCGCTTCTGCTCCGTGTTGACGACTCCGCGCAGTGTTGACGACTCCGCAGTGTTCACAACTCCTGAGTGTTGACGTTATCACCGCGGTGGAGCTACCGTGTTTACGTGAACATGCACGAATCTCCGGAGTTGCGCCCCGCCGACACCGTCGAGCTCGGTGCGGGCGTGGTCAAGCGATCCACGCGCCTCGCCGACGGGCGAGAGCTGATCTACTACGACGACACCGATACCGCGCTCGGTCCCGACCGGGCCGTCGATGCGCGCTCCCTCGACCCGCGTCCCGAGACGGCGAGCATGCGCCTCGACGTGCTCACCGGCGACTGGATCACGGTCGCGTCGAACCGCCAGAACCGGGTGATGATGCCGGGTGCCGACGCCGACCCACTGGCGCCGCAGACGCCGGAGAATCCGTCCGAGGTGCCGTCGCGCTACGACGTCGCCGTGTTCGAGAACCGCTCGCCCGCTTTCGGCCCCGCTCTCGCGCAGGCGACCGGAGATGCTCCGGCGGCGGCCAACGCTCCGCGCGGGCTCGACGACCTCGACGCACTGGGTCTCGGCCGTACGCGCACGGCGACGGGGCGCTGCGAGGTCGTGTGTTTCAGCCCCGACCACTCCGGCTCATTCGGCACGCAGACCGTCACGCGCGCACGCACCGTGATCGAGGCCTGGGCCGACCGCACCGCCGCGCTGTCGCAGCTGCCGGGCATCGAGCAGGTCTTCCCGTTCGAGAACCGCGGCGAGGCGATCGGGGTCACGCTCCCCCACCCGCACGGGCAGATCTACGCCTACCCGTACGTCACGCCCCGCACGCGGCGGGTGCTCGAGAGCATCGACCGCACGGCGCCGGAGCTCTTCCAGCACCTCCTCGACGAGGAGCAGGGATCCGAGCGCGTCGTGCTCCGCGGCGAGCACTGGACGGCGTTCGTGCCGTTCGCCGCGCGCTGGCCGCTCGAGGTGCACCTGATGCCGCACCGGCACGTCCCCGACCTCGCCGAGACCACGTCCGCCGAGCGCGATGAACTCGCGCCCCTGTACCTTCGGCTGCTGCGGGGCGTGGACGCGCTCTACGACACCCCCACGCCGTACATCGCCGCGTGGCATCAGGCGCCGGTGAACGTCGGCCGGGATGCCGTCCGGCTGCACCTGCAGCTGACGAGCCCGCGCCGGGCAGCCGACAAGCTGAAGTTCCTCGCGGGGTCCGAGGCAGCGATGGGCGCCTGGGCGACCGAGGTGACGCCCGAGCTCGGTGCACAGCGGCTGCGCGACGCGATCGCCCGCGCCGAGGAGCCCGCGGAGTGAGCGCGCAGGATGCCGCGACCCGGCTGTTCCGCGAACTGACCGGCCATGATGCCGACGGCGTCTGGTCGGCGCCGGGCCGTGTGAACCTCATCGGCGAGCACACCGACTACAACGACGGGTTCGTGCTGCCGTTCGCGACGCCGCATCGCACGTATGCCGCTCTCGGCATGCGCGATGACGAGCGCATCCGGGTCGTGTCCACATTCGCGGAGGAGCCGGTCGAGGCGGGGCTCTCCGAGTTGGAATCGACGTTCCCGATCTCCGCCGAACAGGACGCCTGGGCGGCGTACCCGCTGGGCGTGGCGTGGGCGCTCCTGTTGGCCGGCGCGAGCGGGCGCGGCGTCGACATCGCGATCGCCTCGGACGTGCCCGTCGGCGCAGGGCTCTCCTCTTCGGCAGCGATCGAGGGCGCCACGGCGTCCGCTCTGAATGAGCTGTGGGGTGCCGGACTCGACCGCACCGCGCTGGCGTCGATCGGACGCCGTGCCGAGAACGAGGCGGTCGGCGCTCCGACCGGGATCATGGACCAGATGGCGTCCATGCTCGGCGAGGCCGATGCGGCGCTGTTCCTGGACTGCCGCTCGCTCGAGGCGCAGAGCATCCCGCTCGGCATGGCCGAGGCCGGGCTCGCGGTGCTCGTGATCGACACTCGCGTCGCCCATGCGCATTCGACGGGCGGATATCGCGAGCGCCGCGCATCGTGCGAGAAGGGTGCGGCGATCATGGGTGTGCCGGCGCTGCGCGATCTGTCGACAGCCGATCTCCCGCGCGCAGACGGACTCATGGACGACATCACGTTCCGACGGGTCCGTCACATCGTCACCGAGAACCAGCGCGTGCTCGACACCGTGCGCGCGCTGCGCGAGCACGGTGCCCGCGCGATCGGCGATCTGCTGACCGCGTCGCACGCGTCCATGCGCGATGACTTCGAGATCTCGGTCCCCGAGCTCGACACCGCGGTGCAGTCCGCCCTGGACGCCGGCGCCCTCGGCGCGCGCATGACCGGCGGCGGCTTCGGCGGCGCGGCGATCGCGCTCGTCGAGCAGGATGCCGTGCCGGCTGTGGCGGATGCGGTTGCGGCTTTCGCTGCGGCGGGGTATGCGGCGCCTCGGGTGTTTCCCGTCACGCCCGGGGAGGGGGCGCGACGGGACGGGTGATCTCCCGCTCCACGCCCGCGCCCCCGGCGCGCGACCCTCAGGCGGATTGAGAAGCCGCGAGCTCGTCGAACGTCTCGGCGACCCAGTCGGCGATGATGCCGGCGACATACGGCATGTTGTCGATCGAGATGTGCTCCGTGCCGCCGTTGAGATGCATCCCGCGGGTCTTCTCGATGAAGTCGTCCATGTCCGACGCACCCCACACCCAGAAGACGTGATCCCAGTAGTGCGGGACGGGGTTCTCCCCCTCGCGGCGGCGACGCCCTTCCTGCACCTCGAACCAGTCGTGGTTGGCGCCCCACGCGACTCCGAGCTTCAGGCGCTTCTCGAACGCGAGCGCGCGCGGCGCGTAGTAGCCGCCGAGGGACCAGCCGACGATGCCGATCCGCTCGGGGTCCACCGCCAGGCCGGCCCCGGGGGGCGGGAGAGATCTCCGTGCGTCATGTTGTGGTTACCGTTCGGACACGGCGGGCACACCCGCGGCAGCTTCGAGCGCGACGCTGAGATACCGGGCAGACGCGCTGTCGGTTGAAGCCGCGACCTCCGCGGGCGTGCCCGATGCGACCACGCTCCCGCCGTTGTCGCCGGCTCCTGGACCGAGATCGATGACGTGGTCTGCGGCAGCGATCACACGCATGTCCAGCTCGACCATCACCACGGTGTTTCCCGCATCGACAAGTGTCTGCAGATGGGTGACGAGTCGGTCGGCGTCGGCGCAGTGCAGTCCGGAAGTTGGCTCATCAAGAACGTATAAAGTGTCCCCGCGCTGAGCACGCTGGAGTTCGCTGGCGAGCTTGACCCGCTGCGCCTCTCCGCCGGAAAGCTCTGTCGCCGGTTGCCCGAGCCTCAGGTATCCGAGGCCGACGTCGACGAGCGCTGTGAGGGACCGCATGACGTCGTACTCGCCGGCGAAGAAGACGTGGGCTTCCTCGACGCTCATCGCGAGGATCTCGGCTATGTTGCGGCCACGCCACGTGATCTCCAGGGTGCTTGATTGATATCGCGTGCCGTGACAATCCGGACAGACGGTGTAGACCGAGGGCAGGAAGAGCAGCTCGACCATGACTGATCCCTCACCCTCACAGGTCGGGCAACGACCGCCATTGACGTTGAAGGAGAATCGCCCTGGCTTGTATCCGCGTGCACGTGCCTCCGGTGTCTCAGAGAACCGCTTCCGAACGTGGTCGAACAGACCCGTGTAGGTTGCGACGTTCGAACGCGGGGTACGTCCGATCGGCTTCTGGTCGATGCTGACGACACGACGAACTCCGGCGAGATCACCAGCAACTGAACCGTCAAGTTCGTCGGATTCGTCGGTGAGAAGCAGATCTTCCGTCTCCGGCACCTCGACGTCCGTGAGAGGAGGCCGTCCCAGCTTTTCACCGACCAACGCGGGCAGAGCCTGACTTACCAGGCTCGACTTCCCGGATCCTGATACCCCGGTGACCGCGGTGAGTGCCCCCGTCGGGAGCGTGACTGTCACGTCTCGTAGGTTGTTGCGGGTGACGTGCTCGAGCCTCAACCATCCCTTCGGCGTGCGGGGGATGTGCGGCGCAAGGCCGCTACCCCCGAAAATGTATCCACGTGTAACAGAGTCCTCGACTTCTGCGAGCCCGTCGGTGGGCCCACTGTAGATCACGCGGCCGCCGCGCTCTCCTGCCCCCGGTCCGATGTCGACGAGCCAGTCAGCGTGGCGCATCACGTCGACGGAGTGTTCCACGACGAAGAGGCTGTTGCCGCGTCTCTTGAGCCCGTCGAGGATTCCCAACAAAGCGTCGATGTCGTGCGGGTGCAGTCCCGCCGAAGGCTCGTCCAACACGTAGACGACTCCAAAAAGCTCCGATGTGAGTTGTGTCGCCAGGCGCAACCGCTGAAGCTCGCCGCCTGAGAGTGTCGGTGTCGTGCGGCTGAGCGACAGATAGCCCAAACCGAGGTCGATGATGGGGCGCAATCGGCCCAATAGCTCAGCTCCCAATCGCCCCGCAGCGGCGCGCTTCTCTGCTGACCTGTTGGGCGTTCGACGGACATCGGGAGCCGCCGAGTGGGCAGAACCATCTGCGGCGGCGCGCTGCTCCACCGCTTCTTGCCGTGTGTTCTCATCCAGTGCGCTTCCGCTGGTCGCCGAGGTTTCCGAGTCAAGTTCCGTAATGACTCGCTCCAGCAGCGAGGCCAGTTCACGCAACGGCAGTGCGGAAAACTCGGCGATGTCGAGCCCCTCGAAACTCACCGTCAGCGCTTCCGGCTTCAGCCGCTTCCCGTGGCACACCGGGCACAGCCCGGCGGTGAGGAACTGCGCCACTCGCCGCTTCATTGATGCGCTTTTCGTATTGGCGAAGGTGTCGAAAATGTAGCGCCGTGCGCCGACGAAGGTGCCGTTGTAGCTGGGCTCCATCTCCTTCTGGATGGCCGCTCGCGCCTCTCGCAGGGTCAGGCCGGAGTAAACCGGGACCATCGGAGTTTCCTCTGTGTATAGGATCCAGTCCCGGTCCTGCCGCGACAAGTCCCTCCACGGAACATCGACGTCGTAGCCGAGGGAGACCAGGGTGTCCCTCAGCTGCTGGCCGTGCCACGCCGTCGGCCATGACGCGATTGCTCGTTCCCTGATCGTGAGCGATGGATCGGGGACCATCTGCTGCTCCGTCACTTCATACACGCGACCGATACCGTGACATTCCGGGCACGCTCCTTGGACCGTGTTGGCAGAGAAATCCTCGGCATAGAGCATCGGTTGCCCGTCGGGGTAATCTCCGGCCCTCGAGTAGAGCATCCGCACCAAAGACGACAGCGTCGTGATGCTGCCGACTGACGACCGGGCGCTTCGGCCACCACGCTGTTGCTGGAGCGCGACGGCGGGGGGCATACCTGTAATGGAGTCCACATCCGGCACCCCCGCCTGATCGATAAGACGCCGAGCGTAGGGTGCAACAGACTCAAGATATCGACGTTGAGATTCCGCATACAGGGTGCCGAACGCAAGGGACGATTTCCCGGATCCCGACACACCCGTGAAGACCACCATTGCATCGCGGGGGACTGTGAGGTCGACATCCTTCAGATTGTGTTCGCGGGCTCCGCGCACCCGAACGTCGGGCTGAATGTCGGTAGAAGATTCGGTCTGCTGCTGCATGCCGCGGAGCCTATCAGGGAGACTCGCCGACCCTGCGGCCAGCGGGGAATCGGCTCCGAGTATTGCGATGCCCGACCCTTCTTCGGCCTGCTGAGCGACAGCCGGCGCTATCTAGCTGTACTGACCCGGATCGTTGTTGACGTAGGAGAGACCTCCGTAGTCGAGTTGGAGCTGTCTAGGTTCCGTCGAGTCCACGGAGGTCTCTCGTGTCCCACGCTAATGCCCGGCTGACGCCAGCTGGCAGGTTGATCATGGTTCAGCGCATCGGGTCGGGGCGTGCGGTTGCGCATGTCGCCGCGGAGATGGGTATCTCGCGCACGACCGCGTGGCGGTGGTGGCGTCGGTTCCGGGAACACGGCCTGGCAGGTCTGCAGGACCGTTCGAGCGTCGCCCGCTCTCACCCGCGCAGGACGGGTGCGTGCGTGGAGACGCGGGTGCGGATCGTGCGTCACCTCACCCGTCGTGGCCCGGTGTTCATCGCGGGGAAACTGGGTTTGCAGGCCTCGACCGTGGGGCGGGTGCTGCGCCGTCACCAGGTGCCGCTGCTGCGGGAGCTGGACCCGATTACCGGGACGGTGATCCGCGCGACCCGCCGGTCGGCGAGACGCTACGAACACGACCATCCAGGCTCGTTGATCCACGTCGATGTGAAGAAGCTCGGTCGGATCCCTGATGGCGGCGGGTGGCGTCTCCACGGCCGCGGGCGACGCCCCGCGAGCAAACGGGGACTGGGCTATGACTACGTCCACACCGTCATCGACGACCACTCCCGGGTCGCCTACGCGGAGATCCACGGTGATGAGAAAGGCACCACCGCCGCCGGTGTCCTCGACCGCGCTATCGCGTTCTACCAGGCCCTCGGCGTCACGGTCGAGCGAGTGATCAGCGACAACGCCTTCGCCTATCGCCACTCGACCGCGTTCCGAGGCGTGATCGACGCACACGGCATCACGCAGAAGTTCATCCGCCCGCACTGCCCCTGGACCAACGGGAAGGTCGAGCGCCTCAACCGCACCCTCGCCGCCGAATGGGCTTACGCCCGCCCCTGGGCCTCCAACGACGACCGCAGAGCAGCATTGACGACCTGGCTCGACCACTACAACCTAGACAGAGCCCACCTCGGCATCGGAGGCAACACCCCCATCGACCGAATCAACAACGGTCGAGGTCAATACATCTAGCGCAACAAGTGCACGACCATCCGGACGTCGGCGAGTACCGCCGGCGTTGCGCGGTGTTCCCGCGCTCAGGATGAGGATGGAATCTGCTTCGTGCGCGTACCACGGCGACTGGTCTCAAGTGCGGCAGTGAGAGCTCGCGCGTCGTAACTACCGAGCAGGCGACGGCCCTGGATGAAGAACGTGGGGGTCGCGTGCGCACCGCTGGCCTCTGCACTCGCCAGGTCTCGCTCGACACGCTGTCTCACCTCATCACTGTCGAGGTCATGGACGAAACGGTCAACATCGAGTCCGAGATCCGTTGCGTAACCGATCAGGTCATCACGTTCGAGCGCATGCTGACGAGTGAAGACGAAGTCAAGCCAAGGCCAGAACATTCCTTGATTCGATGCTGCCTCGGACGCTCGTGCGGCGATGGGTCCGTGCGGGTGGTGCGGAAGCTGTCGCACGACGTAACGAAGGTCGTCGCCAAAGCGAGCACGCAGATCCTCCCAGGACCCAGTCGCATGCGCGCAGTACGGACACTCGAAGTCCACGAACTCCACGAGTGTGAGCTGAGCGTCCTCCGGCCCGCGGATGTGATCCACTTCGGGGTCAACCGGCGGCGTAAGAAGCATCGGGAGATCCGCTGTTTCCTCCCCCCACAGTTTCGCAGCGACCTTGAATATCGACCATCCCAGGAGCGTTGCAAGCACCATGGCCACCAACACGCCAACGGTCGCCAGGCGCCCGAGCTCGGACGTGGAGCCGAAAGCGAGGCTGATGATCAGCAACGACACCGTGAACCCTATCCCTGAGAGCGCCGCACCACCGAAGACGCTTCCCATGCCGACTCCTTCTGGCAATCGGCCGGCCCCGAGCCTCACGGCGAAGAACGTCGCCAATCCGATGCCCAAGAGCTTTCCGAGGACGAGCCCGGCGATGACGCCCCATGTAACTGGCGACCTGAAGGAATCCGCAAGCACACCTCCTCGCAGGTCCACGCCGGCGTTGGCCAGGGCGAAGATGGGAACAATCAGCAAGGCTGTGGGGAGCCGCAGAACCTCGTGCATGCGCTCATTTACCGAGATACCTTGGGCGAGGCCACGGTTCACCGCGCGGGCTGAAGCGGCGCTCGGGGATTGCCAGAAGTCCCGGAACAGCTGTCGGGCTTCGACAACCTTGTGTCGCCGCGTCGCGTAGGCGGGGATCAGGAGCCCTGCGAGCATCCCGGCGAGGGAGGCGTGCACACCGGAGGTCACCGTCGCGAACCACAGCACGACGACGATGAATACGTATGGTGCTGCCCTCCACTGACGTGTGCGTCCCAGCGCCCAAAGTGCGACCAGGCACCCCAAATGCAATCAGCAGCGGTATCAGCCGAACCTCTTCGCTGTATACGATGCCGATGATGGACACTGCGAGGAAGTCGTCCACGACTGTCAGCGTCAGCAGAAAGACGCGGAGCTGTCCAGAGAGGCGTGGACCGACGATCGCGAGCGCTCCTAGGAGGAAGGCCGTGTCTGTCCCCACCACGGCTCCCACCCCTCGAGTCCCTCCCCACCTGACGCCGCGACGATTGAGACGTAGACGACCGCTGGCAGCACGACGCCGGCAACGCCGGCGATGAGGGCTAGACGGACGCGGCGCGATCTCGGAGGGAGCCGTGTGCGAACTCTTGGCGCACTTCGAGTCCGACGACGAAGAAGAAGACAACCATCAGGCCATCGTTGATCCAGTGGTGCAGATCCATATGTAGCCCGAACGGGCCGACATTGAAACCGAGCTCGACGTGCCACAGTTCGAAATAGGTGTTCGACAAGGTGGAGTTGGCCCACACCAGCGCGACAACTGCCACAAGGACCAGAAGCACCGCCGAGCCCGATTCGGTGCGGATCCATCGTCCGATGGTTTCTTTTCCTGTTCCTGCTCGTGACATGGGGGAAGCATACAGAGATGCGGGACACGGGAACTTGAGCTCCTCCATCCGATACTCGGGGCACGCGGCCAGGCGGCCGAGAGGATTGACGGCGAGCCGGTAGTCGCCATGACGGCGAGTACGTCGCGGCTAACTGCTGCGCTTACTACCTGCGCACCGGTCGCCGGTTGCACCCCACCGTTCGCAAGGGTCGCTCCCATGATTCGGAACCGGAAGCGCTCAGCTCGAACACGGGGGTCTGGTGCCACTTGCCGCACGCTGCCGTGCTGTAGCCATTGAGCTTGAGCGGGGCCGCCACGCGCGCCGATCAGGAAACACCCCCGAAGCCCCGGCCGCCGGCGTCAGATGGAGGTGCCCACTTCCTCGCGGCGGACGAGTCGATCGCCGTCCCACTGCACCGGCATCGGGTCGGTGACGCCGCCGAGGAACCGCCCGTCCTGGCCGAGGTTGCGGAAGGCGAAGAGCAGCCATTCGCCATCCGAGCGTCGCTGCAGCAGGCGCCCGACGTAGAGGCGCTCATCGGTCAGCGGGTATGCGGCGTCGATGTCGAACGGTCCGAGGAGGCTCTCCGCAGGCACCACCCACGTGCCGCCGGCTGCCGCGCGACGGGACTGAGTGCTCTGCCCCTTCAGGCACGAGAAGATCACCACCGGGCGCCCATCGACGATCTCGGCCTGCAGCACCTCGAGCTGCCCGAACCCGTCGATACTGGGTGCGCTAAGCGGTTCGCGCAGCTCCCAGGTGCGAAGGTCCGCCGACCAGGCGTGTCCGATGACTCCCCGTCCCTCGATCGGCCCCTCCGGCGCACGGGCGGTGATGAGCATGTGCCAGCCGTTCCCGTCCGGGTCGGCGAACACCCATGGGTCGCGGAACGCCTCGTCGTGCCACGCGCCACTCGAGAGCTTCTCGTACCATGGTCCCGACGCCTCGAGCACCGGCGCGCCCGCCTTCGTCCAGGTGAACAGGTCGGGCGACGTGGCATAGCCGATCCGCTGGACGTTCTGCCCGTCGGGGGCGAGAGTCGCACCGGTGTAGAACATGAACCACGTGCCGTCCGCATGCCGAACGACGGATCCGGTCCACGTGGCGAGCTCATCGAAGGCGGGGGCGTCGCTGCGCACCAGCGCATCGGCGACCTGCGTCCACTCGACGAGGTCCGTCGAGACCGCGTGGCCGATGGAGGCACGGTAGTGGCGCGCTTCGGGGTCGTGCAGTGCCCGCGAGGCGTGCAGGAAGAAGAGGTGGTAGCGCTCGCCGTCGTCGGCGAACCAGTAGTCCCATACCCAGGAATCGGGGAGGTCGAACACGAGAGTTCCTTCGAGAGTCGTGCGCGGTGGATCGCGCGATGGTTGTGCCCCTCGCCCGGTGGGCGGGGAGGTGATGGCTGAAGCGGCGGCTAGTGCGCCGCGGGAGTGGCGAGGTCGGCACTTCGGGGCGGATCAGCGCCGGGTCGCGACACCGTGATCGCCGCTGCGTGGGCTGATCTCCGGAGGAGCGATTCAACGGCGGACGAGTGGATGCTGTGCCCCGCTGTCGACAGCGACGCCCGCAGTTCATCGCTGCCGGCGATGCTGTCGATGAGCACGCCCATGAACGTGTCACCGGCACCGACCGTGTCGATCACCGAGGTCACGACGGCGGGCACGGCGACCACATCGTCGGCGGTCACGCCGATCGCACCGTCCGAGCCGAGAGTGACCACGACGAGCCGGGGCCCGCGCGCGACCCAGTCCCGGGCGACCTCCACGAGATCACACCCCGTGTGGAGCCATCGCAGGTCTTCGTCGCTCGCTTTCACGACGTCAGAGAGCTCGACCAGTGCGGCAACGCACTGCCGGACGCGGTCGGGGTCGTCGACGAGCGACGGCCGGATGTTGGGGTCGTAGGTCACGATCGCCCGTCCGCGCACGGACCGCACGAGCGCGGCGACATGGTCGGCGCCGGGTTCGAGCACCGCGGCGATGGAGCCGACGTGCACGACGTCGGCGGCGCCCACGAGCGCCTCGAGACGGGCGATGTCCGCCCCGAGATCCCACTCGAGGTCGAAGTCGTAGGAGGCGGCGCCGTTCGCATCCACGTGGGCGGCGGCCGTCGACGTGCGCGGCGCGGGGACGGCGTCCACCTCGACGTCGGACTCCTCGAGCCACCGCCGCACGCCAGCACCCCAGACGTCCTCAGCCAGGCGGGTGATCAGCGTCGGGCGCCTCCCGAGCCTTCCCAGCGTCAGCGCGGTGTTCGCGGGGCTGCCACCGGGCGCCTCGTCCACAACGTCGTCCGCACGATGGACGATGTCGATTACGGCCTCGCCGACGACCACGAGGCGCAGCATCCGTTCCGTCATCCCTTCACCCCGCTCGCGGCGATACTGCTGACGAACGCCCGCTGGAAGATGAGGAAGACGATGAGCACCGGGATCGTGATGAGCGAGGTGTAGGCCATCACCTCGCCCCACGCGGTGTTCAGCTGGAAGAAGTACTGCATGCCGACCATGACCGGACGCAGCTCCTCCTTCTGCACGACCATGAGGGGCCAGAGGTACTGGTTCCACGCGGGCAGGAAGGTGAGGATCGCCACGGTCGCGAAAGCCGGACCCGACAGCGGCACGACGATGCGCCGGTAGATCGTGAACCAGCTCGCGCCGTCGATGCGCGCCGCCTCGTCGAGCGACTTCGGGATTGTGGAGAAGTACTGCGTGAACAGGAAGATCGAGAACGCGTTCGCGATGAACGGCACGATCTGCACCTCGTAGGTGTTCAGCCATCCGAAGTCGTACTTCAGCACGCCGCCCTCGATCACGAGCGTGGGAAGCTGCGCGACCCAGTAGACCATCGGCACCGCGATCGTCTCGAACGGGACGATGAGCGTCGCGATGATGAGCGCGAGCACGACGATCCGGCCCTTCCACTCCAACCGCGAGAGCGCGAAGCCGGCCATCGAGTTCACGATGAGGCCGAGTCCGACCGTCAGCACCGTGACGAGCACGGAGTTGAACAGGAACTGGGCGACCGGCACCCGGTCGAAAACCCCGAAGTAGTTGTCGAGGCTGATGTCGCCGACCGGCAGGAACGCCGCCGGAGAGTCGATGTCCTGCAGGATCTGGCTGTCGGGCTTGAGGCTCGACACGAACATGAACACCAGCGGGAACAGGAACACGATGCCGAACAGTGACAGCGTGATGTAGAGGAACACCTTGCCTCTGACGCGCAGAGACTTCTCGCTGCGAACCAGTGACGGCTGCCTACGGCGGGATCCAGAAGGGGCCGTGGTGAGGGTTCTGGTAGCGGTCACGTCAATCCTTCTCTCGCGTGATCCGGCGCTGGATGAGCGCGATGGCGAGGACCGCGACGAAGAAGACCAGCGAGATCGCCGCGGCGTAGCCGATCTCCTGCTGCTCGTAGCCCTTGCGCACGGCGTGGAAGACGATGGTCGAGGTCGAGTTCACGGGTCCACCCTGGGTCATGACGTCGATCTGCACGAACAGTCCGAGGGCGGCGATGGTGATCGTGACGAGGACGAACACCATGGTGGGCCGAAGGCCCGGCCAGGTGACGTTCGTGAACTGGCGCCACGGGCTCGCGCCGTCCATCTTGGCGGCCTCGTACAGCTCTTCGGGGATCGTCTGCAGTCCCGCGAGCCAGATGATCATGTGGAAGCCGACGGCTTGCCAGATCGACAGCACGATGATCGAGCCGAGCGCCGTCTTCGGATCGTTCAGCCAGTCGACATTCGACCACGCTCCGAAGGTGAGCGCATCGAACATCGCGTTGATGAGGCCGTCCTGCTGGTACATGAACTTCCACAGGATCGAGACCACGACGATCGAGGTCACGACGGGGATGAAGAAGATCACGCGGAACGCGGTGACGCCGCGCATGCGCCGGTTGACCAGCACCGCGAGGAGTAGTCCGAGCGCGGCCTGCACCGGTACGACCACGAGCGCGAACACCGCGGTGTTTCCCACCGACTGCACGAACACAGGGTCGGCAGTGAAGGCACGGATGAAGTTGTCGAAGCCGACGAACCTGGGCGGGTTCGGCGAGATGAGGCGGGCGTTCGTGAACGATAGCCCGAAGGCCAGGATCACGGGGATGACGAGGAACAGCACGAGGAGGATGCCTGCGGGGGCGATCATCCCCAGCCCTGCCCAGGTCTCGCGGCCCTTGATTGAGCGGAAGCGACGGGAGGCGCGCCGAGGCTCCTCGGCGGCGACCGTCGGTGCAGTGACAGTCATGACAGATCTCTCGGAGAGTGCGCCGGCGGGGACGCGTGGTCCCCGCCGGCAAGGTGGATCACTGGAAGCCGTAGCCGTCGTTCGAGGCGATGTTGGCGTCGATCTCAGAAACCGCGCGATCAAGCGTGTCCTGGACGTCGGCGCCGTTCATGATGTCCTTCGCGGCCGTCTCGAACGTCGTCGAGATGACCGCGTACGCGGGCGTCTCGGGGCGCAGCACCGCGTACTGCTCGGAGAACTCCACGAACGGGCGCAGGGCGCCATCGTCGCCGAAGTACACCGACGCCTGAGCGGCGGCATCCGTTGCCGGAATCACGACCTGCTTGTCGGCGAACTCGGTGATGTACTTGTCCTGGAAGCTGAACTCGAGGTACGCGCGGGCGCCATCGGCATCGTTGCACTCCGACGAGATCGCCCACTGCCACGACCCGCCGCCGATCTTCGGGCCGTTGCCGAGGTCCGGCGGGGGCAGGATCAGCAGGTCGTCGCCGACCGCGTCGAGCGCAGCGACGGCGTTCCAGACGCCGGTGTAGCTGAGCGCCGCCTCGTCGTCGATGAACTCCTGGTTGCCGACCGTGCCGCCGTTGCCGGCGTATCCGTCGGCGAACAGCCCGGCGAACCAGTCGCCCCACGCGACGGCCTCGGGCCCGTTGAGGGCGCCGTCGGCCGAGAGCATCGTGTCGCGATCGATGAGGTCGCCGCCGAAGCTCTGCAAGAACGGCGAGTACGCGTACGGCCACCACTCGCCGGTGTCTTCGGCGCCGATGTCGATCGGGGTCTCGTAGCCTGCGTCCTTCAGCGTGGCGAGCGCCGCGTCGAACTCGTCCGCGGTCCATGGCTCCTCGACCGTGGGGATGCGGATGCCGTTGGCGTCGAGCACCGACTTCCGCGCGAAGATGCCGAGCGCGGCATCCCAATAGCCGGCCGAGTAGATCTCGTCGTCCCACACACCTAGAGCTGTGGGCAGCAGCGTGTCGGTGATGTGGGTTGGCAGGCCCAGTGGCTGCAGGTAGCCAGCCCAGGCCCAGTTGGGCATGATCGGACCATCGAGGTCGAGAAGGCACGGCAGATCTCCGGATGCCGCGGCCGCGACGATCGCGTCGTTGTAGGCGCCCTGCGGGAACGACTCGTGGACGACCTCGTAGTCGTCCTGCGACTCGTTGAAGTCCGAGATGATCCGCTCGTAGACCTCGAGCTCGGCAGGATTTCCCGCCGAGTGGGTCCACATCGTCAGCTGTGTCCTGCCGTCCGCAGAGGTCTGATCCCCCTGGCCGGCCTGTCCGCATCCGGTCAGGGCGAGTGCCCCCACCAGACCCGCCGATACGAAGATCGGCGCAGTGGCTCGCTTCATTGTGGTTTCCTGTTCTTGTGATCGACGGCGACGTCGGTCACAGATCGGGGCCGCCCTCGGCGGCCGTTCGGTTGTGTGTTGCCCGTCGTCGGCTGGGTTTGGCGACTTGCGCCGGCGGCGGGCCCACGGAGTTCCGCCTCACGACGGGACACTCCATCAGATGCGTGGCGTCCTCTTCTCCGCTCGCGCGGACGCCGAGCGCGACCTCCATCGCCCAGCGTCCCATGTCGTAATGGGGCAGCGCGATTGTGGTCAGCGGAGGGTCTTGCTCCGCCGCGACGAGCTGTTGGTCGTCGTAGCCGACGACGGACAAGTCGCGGAGGATCTCCATGCCGCGGTGATGAGCGGCGGTGTACACGCCGATCGCCATGCGGTCGTTGAAGCAGAAGATTCCCGTCGGTCGGCGATCGACGGGGAGGTCGAGGAGCGCCTCGGCACCCGCGCGCCCGCCCATCGCCGAGGTCTCGGCCCGGACGTGGAGGGCGGGGTCGAGTTCGATGCCGGCGTCGGCCAGCACCGCGCGGTAGCCCTCGTATCGGAGAGTGGATGCGATCGGCGAATCGTCGGTGTCGAGATAGGCGATGCGGCGGTGGCCGGCGGCGACGAGTTCGCGCACCGCGGCCATGCCCCCGGCGCGGTCGTCGGGGACGACACTGCGGTAGCCGCCCTCCTCGGGGCGGCAGTCCAGGAACACGGTGCCGGCGGGAAGCCCCTGGGGTGCCGGGATCACCTGGTGCCACATGCAGGCGTAGATCATGGCGTCGACCTGCTGGGCGGAGAGCGCCGCGATCGCGTCCTGCTCGATCACGGCGTCGCCCTGCGTATCGACGAGGAAGACGAGGTGCCCCTGCTCACGCGCCGCGTCCTGCGCCCCCGCGAGCATGCGTCCGGCGAAGGGGGTGGTCGCGATCTGGTCGGAGATGAGGCCGACGGTGCGGGTGCGCTGCGTGCGCAGCCCCCGGGCGAGCGAGCTCGGCGCGTACCCGAGGGCCTCGGCGGCTTCCCGCACGCGCTGCCGGGTGCTGTCGGGGATGCGCGCATCGGACTTGTTGAGCGCCAGGGAAACGGTCGACGCCGACACCCCCGCGGCCGCCGCCACGTCTGAGATGCGGACCTTGACCATGATGCACTTCCTTGTGCTAAATCGATTGAACAGGTCATGTTTAGCTGACACTCCGCACCGGTGTCAACACTCAATGCGGAACGCGATCCGCACGTCGTGATGGATTCGAGACCAGACGGCGGCGTCCTCGCCGCGGCGCCGGCATCGGCCGCCGAGGAGGATGCCGGCGCGGGCTTCGCCGCGCCGACCGAGCACACCCAGGAGGCATACGCCCCCGAGGAAGACTTCACCGCGAAGTGGACCCGCGCCGACGCCATGCAGTTGCAGGCGATGAGCGACCCCGACGCCGCATCGCGCGAGAACTCGATGCCGGAGGGGTACACGATGCCGACGGTGTCGCAGGACTTCCCCGACATGTCCACCGGCGAGGTGTGGGTCTGGGACAGCTGGACCCTCACCGACGGCTCGGCCGCCCAGCCGAGCTTCAAGGGCTGGGAAGTCGTCTTCTCGCTGGTCGCCGACCGGGACCTCGGCTTCGACGACCGCCACACCTACGCGCGCCTCGGGTACTTCTTCCGCAAGGCGGACGTGTCCGATGAGGAGCGTCCCGAGAACGGCGGCTGGACCTACGGCGGCCACGTCTTCCCAGACGGCGCATCCGGCGCGATCTTCGAGGACCAGTCCTTCAGCCACCAGACCGAATGGTCGGGTTCGACGCGCATCTTCGACGGCAACAACAAGCTGCGCATCTTCTACACCGACGTCGCCTTCTACCGCAACGCCGACGGCTCGAACATCAAGCCCTACGACCCCCGCATCGTGCAGAGCGAAGGACGCATCTACGCCGACGAGGACGGCGTGTGGCTGACTGGATTCCGCGACCAGCACGACATGCTCCAGGCCGACGGCGAGTACTACCAGAACGGCGAGCAGAACGAGTTCTTCAACTTCCGCGACCCGTTCACCTTCGAGGACCCCGCCTACCCCGGGCAAGACCTTCATAGTGTTCGAGGGCAACACCGCGGCTGTCCGCGGCGAGATCACCTCGAAGCCTCGACCCACGCATACCTGATCCGCTGCCCCCGCGTCGCCTCATCACGAGGCGGACCGACTACTGGCTCTCCACCCTCCCGGAGAACACACCGATCGCCGAGCTGGTCCGGCTCGGCAAGATCCGGTGACGCATCGAGCACGACTACCGCGAACTCAAGCACGGCCTCGGCCTGGACCACTTCGAAGGCCGCACCTGGCCCGGCTGGCACCACCACGTCGCCCTCGTCACCGCCGCGCACCTCTTCATCACGACCCAGCGCCTCACCGCCGACCCAAAAGCGGCGGGGGCAGCCTGAGCTTCTACGCACCCTCCGCGAGCTCCAGACCGCGATCATCCGTCTCATGTCATGCTGCCCCTACTGCCAACGAGCTGGGCCAACGTAACCAAGTACTACTAGGAGGGCACGAGCTCGGTCTCGCCCTCCCAGGCCGGCTCGCGTCCCTCGTCGAGAGGTACATCGAACGGCTTCTGATCGCTCAGCGTCCACTCCGGCAGGTAGGTCTTCTGGCCACCGTTGACGGCCGACTCGTGCGACAGGATGCCCGCACACGTGATGTTCGCCGCCTGCACCGCGTTGGGGAACGTCTCCCCCTCGCCGGCGACCGCCATGAGCAGCGCGTGGGCGAGATGCGGGTGCGAACCCCCGTGACCGCCGCCCTGCACGAACGACCGGTGCTCCGACTCGCCCTCATCGGTGTAGACGCCCGCGGTCGTGAACGACTGGATCTCGGCGGGCAGCTGGCTCGCGAAGTCGGGCACCTCGATCCGCTCGGCACGCTCGCCGAGGTAGACGACGTGCGAACCGTCCTCCGTCTGCGACCACTCGAAGGAACGGATCGCACCGTACGCGTCGAAGCTCTCCCGGTACTCCCGGGCGACGGCCCAGAGATGCCGGGTGACCTCCGCGCCCAGATCGGCGTCGAGGAACTTGATGTGGGTCGACTCGATCGCGAACGGCGAGCCGTAGGCGGACTTCATCCGCTCGAAGACCGAGCCCGATCCGAGCGCCTGGACGTACTCGGCCTGGTGGCGGCCGAGCGCGAGCGTGGGGCTGATCGCGTGCGTCGCGTTGTACATCGGCGGCATGCCGTCCCAGTACGACGGCCACCCGGTCATGTCCTGGTGGTGCGAGGCGCGCAGGAACTGGAGCTTGCCGAGCGCGCCCGAGCGATAGAGGTCCTGGACGAAGAGGAACTCACGGCTGTACACCGTCGTCTCCATCATCATGTACGTCAGGCCCGTGCGACGCTGGGCGTCGACGATGCGCTTGCAGTCCTCGACGGAGATCGCCATCGGAATGGTGCAGCCGACGTGCTTGCCCGCCTCCAGAGCGGCGACAACATGGTCGGCGTGGAACTGCAGCGGGGTGTTGATGTGGATGATGTCGATGGATGCGTCGGCCAGCATCCGGTCGTAGTCGGTGTAGCGGACTTCCACGCCGTACCGGTCCCCGACCTCGTCGAGCTTCGATTGCGTGCGCTGGCAGATGGCATACATCTCGGCATTCGGGTGCCGCTGGTAGATGGGGATGAACTCCGCACCGAATTCCAGTCCCACGATGCCCACTCGGTACACGTCCTTGATGGCCATGTTCTCGTCCTTTCCTGCTCCGACGGAGCTGCTCACTTCTTCGTTTCTCCCGCGTCGACGGTCATCGCGAGCCCGGTGACGCGGCGTGCCTCGTCCGACAGCAACCAGGTGACCGCTGCCGTGACGTCCTCGATCTCGACGTTCCGCGCGATCAGCTGTCGCTCGCGGAACCCGCTCAGCAGTTCCTCACGCGGAATCCCGTTCAGCTCGACCATCGCGGTCGTCATGTCCGTGTCGACCCCGGCGGGGTGAACGGAGTTGCACCGGATGCCGTAGGGTCCGAGCTCCGCGGCGAGCGCTTCCGCCAGCCCCACGAGACCGGCTTTGGCCGCCACATAGTGGCTGAGTCCGGGCACTGCTTTGATCGCGACCCCTGAGCCGATGAGGACGATGGATGCGTTCTCCGCCCTCTGCAGCAGATGGGGCACGACCGCACGACAGGTGTAGAAGGCCCCCGACAGCGTAACGTCGATCATCGTGCGCCAGTTCTCGACGGGGAGCTCCCACGTGTTGTGGAAACGGTCCGTGATGCCCGCGTTCACCACGAGGTGGTCGATCCCGCCGAGCCTCTCGGCGGCGGCATCGGCGGCCGCTTGGAGCCCGGCGGGATCGCGCACGTCGACCTCGAAGACCTCGGCGGAGCGACCGATCGCGCGCACCTCCGCGGCCACTGCGGCGAGGTCGGCGCTCGTCGCGGTCGGATAGGGCGGGTGATCGATCGCCCCGGCGCCTCCGAGGTCGACGAGCGCGACATCCGCTCCTTCGCGGGCGAGCCGAAGCGCGTGGCTGCGACCCTGCCCACGACCCGCGCCCGTCACGAACGCGACCCGGCCGCTGAAGCGGTCGCCCACTATGCGACCATCGGCGTCGAGCTGGCGAGCCGGACACCGTTCGAGGCGAGCAGACCCTCGGCGCTCAGATACGCGAGTGCCTGCACGGTCTGGTTCGGGTTGTATCCGCCGTAGCTGACGAACTGGCCCCCGCCGACGGCGAACAGGCCGCGGCACTCGTGGACCTCGCCGTACACGTTCGTCACCGATGTCGCCGGGTCGAGACCCATGCGGTGCACACCCACGTCGTGGGTAGACAGGTGGTACGGCGGCCTCGGCGAGTCCATCCAGTACTCCGTCGCGCCCATCTCCTTCGCGATGCGCTCCTTGTACCGACCCATCAGAGTCACGGAGTTCGCGTCGTGGTCCTCCCAATCGTGCGTGATGCGCAGGGCCGGCTGACCCCAGCGGTCCTTGACCACCGGGTCCAGGTCCGCGTAGTGACGCGCGTAGGGGAAGTTGGTGGTCTGCGAGTACATGCGGTGCATGTGACGGTACTTGTCGCGCATCCAGTGCTTGAACTCGAGGCCGAACTTCGCGACGCCCGGGTTGATGTTGTGATACGCCTCGATCGGCTGAAGGTCACCGGTGACGCTGATGATCGGCGATCCCCACAGCACACCGAGGTCGTTGTCGGGAACGAGCTCGGAAGTGTAGTCGTCGATCGCGCTGGACGCGTTGAACGTCCCCATGAACGGATTGGTGACCTCCGGCAGCACCGAGGTGAACCAGCCGAAATTGTGTGTCATGAAGTGCTGACCGACCTGACCGTTCGAATTGATGCCGGAGATGAGCATCAGCCGAACGTTCTCGAGCGCGTACGCCGTCAGCACGACGGTGTTCGAGAACACGTCGTGCGTCTCGCCGAGCGCGTCGACGTAGGTCACCCCGCGCACTTCGCGCCCGTCGGGAGAGCGGTTGATGCGCAGCACCCGGCTGCGCGCGCGGAGCTCGAGGTTGCCCGTGGCCTTGGCCGCGGGCACCGACGTCACCTGTGTCGTGGACTTCGCCTTCACATGGCACGGGAAGCCATGGCAGAACCCGCAGTTCACGCACGCAGGACGACCCCGATACTCCTCGGAGTTGATGGCGAGGGGCTGACGGAACGGATGCAAGCCGAGGCGCTCCGTCGCCGCCACCCACGGCACGTCTCCCGGTCCCTGTGCGACAGGCGGCATCGGGTAATCGCGCTCACGGGGCGGGTCGAAGGGATTTCCGCCCTCCTGGAGCACGCCCCCGACGTTCCCTGCCCGCCCGGAGAGGCCCTGCTCCTGCTCGACCCGCTCGTAGTAGGGCTCGAGGTCGGCATAGCTGATCGGCCAGTCGGCGAGCGAGGACCCCTCCGGCGGCGCGGCCTCCCCAAACCTCTCCGCGATGGCCGACCGCATCCGGAAATCCGCCTCGCGGAACCGGTACGCGGCGCATCCCCAGTGCAGGGTCCCGCCCCCCGTGCCGATCGAGGGCAGGCCGTAGAGCGGCTCGTCGGTGCCGAGCGCGCCCGCCGACCAGGGCAGCACACGCGCGGTCGACGATTCGTTCGGACGCCACGTAACAGGATCGACGTTCACGCCGGCCACGATCGCCCCGCGCTGGTAGTAGCGCAGTTCGTCCTGCTTGACCATGAAGTCCTCCTGCGTGTAGTCAGGACCCTTCTCGAGTGCCAGCACGTGTGCACCGGCCTTGGTCAGCTGCTCGGCGATGATTCCTCCGGCCGAACCCATTCCGACGATGATCGCGTCGTATTCCGCTCTCATTTCATGCTTCCTATCCGGGAGTACAGATCCTTGACGGTGAGGATGGGGATGCTCGTAGAGTCCACCCCGGGGTGCATCTGCTCCGGCGTATACCCCCATTGCGCGCCGGGGAAGCCCACCAGCTTCCAGCCCACGACGTCACGATTGCCGCCGTAGGCCGGATCGCCGAAGAACCCCTGCACCGTGTGTTCGCGGATGATGCGGTAGAACTGCCCGAGGAAGGCGTCCGGTCGAGCGCCGCTGAGCTCGTCGAGCTCTGCGATGACCGCGAGCTGCTGCTCGCCGTCGAGGTCGAGATATGTGGCTCCCGCGGTCTCCACGGCGAACGCCTCGAACTCCGCGAGCCCCTCCCGGTAGACCGGCTGAAGGTCGCGCATGAACCCCGACAACGCACGATCGATGTACTCCGTGACCCCGGCTTCCCGCGCCCCCGGCGACCCCTCCTCGGAGGGGATGATGTGGCCGACGATCGCGTCGATGGTCGCGGCTTCCCGCGGATTCAGGAAGAGAAGGGCGAAGTCGGGGTGAAACGTCGACCTGGTCATCATAACTGCCTTTCGTCGTCCGGACTACGCGCTTAGGTTCGCGCGGGCTGCCAGCTTCTGCTCGACGAGCGGACGCAAGTACTCGATGGAGGTGCGCGCGTCTTCGTCGGGCTCGATGCCACGGCGGTGGAATCCGGTCTCCATCGTCAGGAACCCGTCGAACTTCACATCGATCAGTGCGTCGATCAGGGACGGGAAGTCGCCCACACCAGACCCGGGGGGAAGCCGGTCGTTGTCGGAGATGTGGATGTGCTTGAGGTTCTCGCCCATCTTGTAGGCGTAGTCGCTCAAGACCTCCTTGTTGTACATGATGTGGAAAGTGTCGAACATGAGCTTCACGTTGGGGCGGTCGACGTCTTCCATCAGCTCAATCGCGTCGTCGGCGCTCATGCACAGGTTGGTATCGTGCGAGGTCGGCTCGATCACGAGCGTCACCCCGGTGTGCGCGATCGCGTCGGCGACCTCGGTGAGAACCTCGCGGCTCCATTTCCAGGCCTGACGACGCGTGGTGCCGAAGATGATCCAGCCGGGCAGGTAGATGAGGGTCTTGCCGCCCCACTGCGCGGTAATCTCGGCGAGCTCCTTATAGTGTTCCACCGTCGCGCGGCGCTCTTCGATGTACGGCGAGGCGGGGTTGTTCCCGGGCCCCCCGGACGGAGCGGGCAGCATGCTGGAGAGCTGGAGGCCGTGCTCGTCGAGGAGTTCCCGCACCTGCTTGCGCCGGTCTGCGCCGAGGTGCGGAGGATAGGCGTGCGGCGCAGCGGCGCCGATCTCGATTCCGTCGTAGCCGAGTCCCGCGATGCGCTTGATCGTCTCGTCGAGGGTGTAGGCCGGAACCCAGACGAAGAAGCTGGAGTAGGCCCAGGTGTTGTAGGAGATCTTCATTGCGTGTGTCCTTTCAGGGAGAAGTGTGGGGGCCGGACGCTCACCGACGCATCCGGCCCCGGCGCGATCACTGGGGAGCGCGCCCCGTGTACTCTTCGACGTTGTCGGCGTTGATGAGGGTCGAATCGAGCACGATGCGCTCGTCGATGGGCTCGCCGGCGCACAGCTTCGCGGCGGCGATGACCGACTCCTTCACGACGAGCGGGTATCCGACTGTCGCCGCGTACTCCCCCGCCTGAACGAGGTCGAGGGCGCCCGACTCTCCGTCGATCCCGTAGACCTTGATCTCGCCCTCGCGACCGGCCTCCTTGATGGCCTGGATGGCGCCGAAGGACATCTGGTCGTTGTGCGTGAAGACGGCGTCGATCTCGCCGGAGCCGTATCGCTGGAGGAAGTCCTCCATCACCTGCAGACCTTCGGCGCGATCGTAGTTCGCCGTCTGGGTGGCGATGATCTCGACGTTCGAGCCCTCGAGGGCCTGGCGGAATCCGTCACCGCGATCGATCGTCGGCGATGCGCCCAGGCTGCCCGCGAGTTCGACGACGCTAGCGCCGTCGGGGAAGTCGGCGACGATGGCCTCGCCGCTCACGATTCCGGCCTCGACGTTGTCGGACCCGATGTAGGTCGATATCTCGGTGTCGACGGCGCGATCGGCCGCGATCACCTGGATGCCGGCGGCGGTCGCTCGGTCAACGGCCCCGGCCAGTGCCGCTGCGTCCTGCGGGGAGATGATTAGCACATCGATGCCCTGCGCGATCATGTCGTCGACCTGACCGGACTGGACCGTGGAATCCCCCTGGCCGTCGCTCACGGTGACGTCCATGCCCGGGAAGAACGCTTCCGCGAACTCGGGGATCTGCTGCGTCGACTTCGCGCCGTACGGGAAGGAGGCGCTGCTCCACGAGACGCCGACCGAGCAGTCGATCGACGCGGGGTCCGCCTCGAGCGCGAGCTGCTCCTGGCACTCCTCGCCGCAATAGATGCTCGGAGCGAGTTCGTCACCGACCGCCTCGTTCTCCGATGTGGATTCTGCAGACCCGCTCGACGTGCAACCCGCGGTCATCAGGGCGATGGAACCGATGGCCGCCGCTAGGACGAGCCGACTTCCTCTGTTGTTTCTCAGGGCGTGCATCGTTGCACCTTTCTTCTTGGCGGTGGTGGGGGATCTTCTCGTGAGCCCGGGGCTCGGGGAAGTGCTTCGCTACGTGCCTGCCATGGCGCCGCGCGTGTCGTCTGAACCGGACTGGGGCGAGGTCGGCTTCGCTCCCGATTTCGGCGCGGACTCCTTCCTCTCGCTCATTCGTCGCCTCGTCGCCTGCACCGCGACCAGCACGGCGATGACGATGACGACGCCCTTGACGATCTGCTGGTCGAAGGGCGAGATGCCGATCAGGTTCATGACGTTCGAAAGCACCGCGAGCAGGAGAGCGCCGAACACCGTCCCGACAGCGCCGCCGGAGCCGCCCATCAGGCTCGTCCCGCCGATGACGACCGCGGTGATGGCGTCGAGGTTCGCAAGGCTGCCTGCGGTGGGGTCGCCGACGCCGAGTCGTGACGCCGTCATCACTCCGGCCAGCCCCGCGCAGAGGCCGCTGATCGCGTACGCCATGACCAGCGTGCGCTTGGTGCGTACGCCCGAGAGGCGTGCGGCCTCGAGGCTTCCGCCGATCGCGTAGATGTAGCGCCCGAAGGAGAGATAGCGGAGCACCAGGATGCCGACGATCGCGACGATGACGAACACAAGGAAGGGCCCAGGGATGCCGAGCACGTTTCCGCTGCCGATCACCCGGAAGATCTCGGCCGCATTGCTGAACTGCTGGGGTCCGCCGTTGGTCAGCCGCAGCGACAATCCCTGGATGGCGACCATCGTCGCCAACGTCATGATGAAGGGTTGGATGCCCAGAACCGCGACGCCGATCCCGTTCAGGATGCCGACGCCGAGGCCGACCAGCAACGCGATGATCATGGCGAGGGGGACGACCATTCCGTTGTTGATCAGCATGGCGGTCGTGACACCCGAGAGCGCCAGGATCGATCCGACGCTCAGGTCGATCCCGCCGGTCAGGATGACGAACGTCATCCCGATCGCGATCACCCCGACGATGGCCGACTGACGGCCGACGTTCAGGAGGTTGCTGGGCTGGAAGAAGGCCGGGACGAAGATCGCGACGAGCACGACGATCCCGATGAAGATCACGATGGGGAGCCAGTTTGCGCGTACCTTCATCGACAAAGTATTCAGGGCGCCGTTGCCTGCGGTAGACGTGTTCATCGGTTTCCTCCCACTGCGTGGAACATGATCTCTTCTTCGGTTGCGGTCGCGCCGTCGAGCTCGGCCGCGATCCCGCCGTGATACATCACGAGGATCCGGTGACTCAGCGCAAGCACCTCGGGCAGCTCCGAGGAGATGACGATCACCGCACGACCCTGCGCGCAGAGCGTCTGGATGAGCTCGTAGATCTCCTGCTTCGCACCGATGTCGATGCCGCGTGTCGGCTCATCGAGGATGAGCACGTCGGCCCCCGCCTCCAGCCACTTCGCAAGCACGACCTTCTGCTGATTGCCCCCGGACAGGGTGCCGACGGGCGCGCCGACGTCGCCGGCCTTGATGCGCAGCTTCGTGACGTACTCGGCCGCGGTGCGGCGATCGGCCGCGGGCTGAGACCGCACGGCTCCGCGCTTGAGCATCCGCACGATCGGGATGTTGGCGGCTGTGGAGAGTGCGATGAACAGGCCCTGGCTCTTCCGTTCCTCCGGGACCAGCCCGATTCCGGCACGGATCGCCCGCAGTGGACTGTTGATCGTGGTCTTGGTGCCGGCAACGGCGACCGTGCCGCTCGTGATGGCATCCGCGCCGTAGATAACGCGCGCGAGTTCGGTGCGTCCCGCGCCGCGCAGGCCCGCGATGCCCAGCACCTCCCCCGAACGGACGGAGAACGAGATATCATCCAGCACGCCCGCGCGCGAGAGGTTCTTCACCTCCAGCGCCACGTCCCCGAAGGACTGGTTGACCGCGCGAGGCGCCCGGGTGAAGTCCCGGCCGACCATCTTCGAGACGAGGTCGTCATGGTCGGTCTCGGAGATCTTTCCGGCTCCGGTCAGCTTGCCGTCCTTCAGCACGACGTAGCGATCCGCGAGCCCGAAGACCTCTTCAAGGCGGTGCGAGACGAAGATTACGCTGACCCCGCGCTCCTTGAGGCCGTGGACGAGCGCGAGAAGATGGTCGACGTCCTCTCCGCCGAGAACCGCCGTGGGCTCGTCGAGGATCACGATCTGCGCCCGCCTGTGCAGCGCCTTCGCGATCTCGAGCATCTGCTTCTCCGCGATGCCGAGCTGACGCACCTTCATGGTGACGTCGACGGCCAGTCCGAGATCGCTCAGGAACGCGGCAGCTTCCTTGTTGGCCGCCCGCCAGTTGATGATTCCCTTTCCGGGGTACGCCCCGAAGAGAAGGTTCTCGGCGACCGAGAGGTCAGGGAAGAGGCTGAGCTCCTGGTAGACAGTCGCAATGCCGAGGTTTTCCGCGGCTGCGGGACCGCTGATCGTCGCGCGACGTCCGTTGACGAAGATCTCGCCGGCGTCCGGAGCATGGGCACCTGAAAGTATTCGGATCAGCGTGGACTTCCCGGCTCCGTTCTCACCGATCAGAGCGACTACCTGTCCGGGCTCGATACCGAAGCTCACGTCGTCCAATGCCTGGACTCCGAGGAAGTGCTTTGAGAGCCCTTTCACCTCAAGTCGGAGCGTCATCGTCGACCTCTTTCGTTCGGCAGTCGTCCGTGACTGTCTTATTGCTGACTGCTTCTACTGTAGATAGAGTCGCAAACAGAAAAAAGCGCCCGAATTATTTTCTTTTCGGCATAATTCGGGGCTAGTGAAGGGTTGAAGCTACGCCAATGGGGACACTATGGACAGAAGTTCAGCTTCTAAAGCCGGACCGCAACCTCGCACCCGATGCACATGCCGCCCGCAGCGTCATCGCTCGGATGATCGCAGACGGCGGACTGGTAAGCCGACGGGAGATCGTAAGAGTGACGGGGCTCGCGCGGTCGACGATCGATGGGCACCTCGCCGTCTTGCTCGAGAATGGCCTCATTGAAGTCGGCGGTCTTGGCGGGGGTAATCTCCGGGGCCGACCCGCCCAAGTTTTCAATATCAGTGCAGCCAAGGGGGTCGTGCTGGTGGCCGATGTGTCGATCGAGGTCACCCGCCTGGCGCTGACCACCTTGGACAAGGTGGTCGTCGAGCGGCGCGACATCGGTGTGCACGTCGAAGTGGGCCCCACGGTGCTGCTCGACACCATCTGCGACGCCTTCGTTGAGATGCTGCACGCCAACTCGCTCGTCGCCGACGATGCCTTGGCGATATCCGTCGGACTCCCCGGGCCGGTCGATTCGCGTCGCGGCTTTGCCGTTCGCCCCCCGCTCATGCCGGGGTGGGACGGCTTCAGCGTCTGCAAGTACATGGCGGAACGCTTCGTCTGCGACGTCATCGTCGACAACGATGTCAACCTGATGGCACTGGGCGAGGCGCGCGCCGACGGGGGCGCCCACCTTCCCCTGCTAATGATCAACATCAGCACCGGAGTCGGCGCCGGATTCGTCAGTGAAAGCGGTCTGCTGTTACACGGGGCCGATGGGGCGGCCGCAGACATCGGCCACATACAGATGCGAGACATGAGCGACGTACTCTGCAGCTGCGGGAACCGCGGATGCCTCGAGGCGATCGCATCAGTCGGTGCCATGGCAGATCGCGTGTCGGAGGCGCTCGCCACTCCCATCGTGTCAAAGGATCTCATCAGTCGGCTCGTGCTTGGCGACGCCACGACCGTGAGTGTCGTGCGGGAGACCGCCGCGACGCTCGGGCGAGCGATCGCCGACCTCGTGAACTTCTGCAATCCGGCCCGGATCGTGATTGGAGGAGATGTCACCGAGTGCACCGAAGACGTGCTCTCGCAGATCCGGAGTGTTGTGTACCAGCAGGCTCAACCGCTGGCAACCCGCGACCTCTCCATCACGCATAGCTCGCTCGGAAACGAGGCCGGACTTATTGGCGGGATGATCTCGGGCATCGAGCAGGTGCTCTCGCCCCGCGGCATCCAATACCTTACCCGTCCGGCCGACTCCACGATGCTTCCCCTCGGGCTGCAGATCGGGGCCTAGGTGTACTGATGTCGCGCGTCAGACTATGTGGCAGGGCTGCTAGTTGAGTAATGAACGGAGAGTCCGACAGGGGAAGACCACCTCAGATTCCGGTGGAGAAGAAGACGAGGACCGTGCTGAGCGTCCTCGCTGATGAGATCACGATCGCGGAGGCTGCGAGGCGTGAGAAGGTGTCCGAGCAGTCGGTCGGGCGGTGGAAGCTGGACTTCCTCGAGGGCGGGAAGACCGCGCTGGTCGCGGGCAAGTCCGGCCCATCGACCCGGGAGCAGCAGCTTGAGGACGAGGTCGCGGAGCTGACCCAGGCTCTCGGTGAGGCCGCGGTCGAGATCCGGGTGTGGAAGAAGAGCGCGGAGGGCCGGCTGGGCCCTTCGAGGACCTCGAGGTGATCCGCGTGGATGCGGGCATGCCGACCGCGAGGTTCGTGAAGCTGATCGGCATGCCCGAGCGGTCGTATCGCCGCTGGCAGGCGAAGGCTCGCGTCGGCGCCAGGCCGAAGGGTCCGTGGCCGCAGCCGGCGAAGGACGCCGCCCGGCCGCTGGTGACAAAGCATGCGCTGGCGAAGCCGGAGTGGGGTCACCGGAAGATCTGGGCGCTGACCCGGCACGACGGGCACCGGGTGTCGCAGGCGACCGTGCTGCGGCTGCTGCGCGATGACGGGCTGATCCTGCCCTCGGAGTACCAGAAGCAGCGCCGCCAGCTCGCGAAGGACCGCAAGGCGGCGTTCGCGAGAACCCCGACCGGGCCGAACCAGGTGTGGCAGCTGGATTTCAGCGAGTTCGAGACCACCCAGGGTGGGACCTGGCGGATCGCGGGGTGTCGGGACTGGTTCTCGAAGCTGGAGCACCCGTTACATGTGTCTGAGCGGACTCGGGATTTAGCCCTCTGACCAGGGGTTTTGGCGGAGACGGAGGGATTTGAACCCTCGGTCCCCGTGAGGGGACTCCACCTTAGCAGGGTGGTGCACTAGGCCTGACTATGCGACGTCTCCAGGCGCCCGACGCGTCGAACGCACTCAGCAAGCATAACGGGTCGCGGTGCAGACGCAGAATCCGGATCTGCCTACTGGCGGACGTTGCCGTTCGAGCAGGTCTGCTGTGCGGCCGAGTTGCCCTTGATGTTGTCCGGCAGCGCCTCCACGCCGTCGTCCGTCGGTGTGGCCGTGTCGGTCGGTGTCGGAGCCGTGGTCTCGCCGCCCGTCTCGGTCGACGGCTGGTCCTCGATCACGACGCCGTCGTTCGCCGTGTTCTGGTGCGTGACCTGCAGCTGCTTGTTCGCCTCGATCGCGTCCCACATGGTCGTCGCGCTCTCGTAGTCGGGCACGACCTTGTTCGCGTCGGCCGGGTCCTCGAAGGTCGGGTACTGCAGGAACACGATGTCCTCGAACGGCACGTCCTTGACAGCCAGACCGATCTGAACGAGCGTCGTGGGGTTCGTCAGCGACGTGCTGGCCTCGAGGTTGCTCAGCGCCGTGTGCGCCAGACGCAGCATGACCGGCACGTTGCCGAGCACCTCGCCGCTGATGAGCTTGCGGGCGAGGCTCGACATGTACTGCTGCTGGTTGCCGATGCGGCCGAGGTCGCTGCCGTCGCCGACACCGTGGCGCGTGCGGAGGAACTGCAGGGCCTCCAGGCCCTGCACCGTGTGGGTGCCGGCATCCAGATCGAGACGGGTGTACCGGTCCTTGATCGGGTTCGCGAGGCACACATCCACGCCGCCGATGGCGTCGGTGATCTCGATGACGCCGCCGAACGTGACGGATGCCGCGAACTGGATGTCCTGCCCGGTGAGTTCGGTGATCGTCTTCGCGACGCAGCTCAGCCCGGCATCCATGTACGCGCTGTTGAGCGGCTGCTTGCTCATCGCATACGTCGTACTGCCGTCCTCGCGCGTGCACTCCGGGATCGGGAGCATCAGGTCGCGGGGGAAGCTGACCGCCGTGACACGGCGCGGCTCCTCGGAGACGTGCATGAGGATGTTGACGTCGTTGAGCGTGCCCTCGGAGTCCGCGCCCGTGCACCGTTCCCCGAACAGGTGCGCATACTCGCTCTCGCAGTTGTCCGTGCCGACGAGCAGCAGGTTGAAGCCGCCCTTCAGCTCGCCGAGGTCCGGCGGTACGGGCTTCTGCCCCTCGAGCTCCACGGCGTCGGCGGTGGCCGTGTTGAGCAGGTCGCTCGCCACGAAGGCGGCGACGCTCATGCCGCTGACGAGTACGACCGCCATGGCGATTCCGACGATCTTCAGGAGCTGACCGATCGGACCCGGGGTCCGCAGTTGACCGTGGCGCGCCACGGTCTTCCGGCGACGGATCTTCGCGCTCACTCGGTGCCTTTCACATCTGCGGAGGGCGTGGGATTCGAACCCACGAGACATTTCTGCCCACTGGTTTTCAAGACCAGCTCCATCGGCCGCTCGGACAGCCCTCCATCGACGGACGAAATCCGCCGATCAGTGGTCGAGTCTAGCCGCATTCATTATCTCGGCCTGACCTGGGGACGCCCTGGATGCTACAGCAGCGAGTCCAGGGCGTGCGCGAGCCCGCCGGCCTCGACGTCGCCGGTCACCTCGGTCGCAGCATCCTTGACCTCGTCCGGCGCCTGGCCCATCGCGACCGCGCGACCGCCCTGTGCCCGCGCCCATTCGAACATGCCGACGTCGTTGCGGCCGTCGCCGACGACGAGCACGTGACCGTCCGACGTTCCGAGCTCTGCGTGCACCCGCGCCAAGGCGCTGCCCTTGTCGACGCCCTGCGGGGCGATGTCGAGCCACGCCGTCCAGCCGATCGCGTACGAGACCTCGTTGAGACCAGTCTCGGCCACAATGCGGTGGAAGTCGTCCTCGTCGTGGCCCGGCGAGACCACGACGACGCGCGATACCGGCTCACCGGCCAGCTCGTCGATCGCCACCTTGCGGCCGCCGTCGAGAGTCCAATCGGCCAGCTCGCCGGTGAACAGGCGGGTGCCGTCATCGAGCTCGACCATGTAGTGGGCCTCCGGCAGTCGCTCGGTGAGCAGCGAGAGCACCGCGCTCGGGTCGAAGGTCTCCACGTGCCACCGCTCCCAACCGCCGCTCTCTCCCGAACCGACACGGCGCATCGTGACGGCGCCGTTCGAGCACACCACGTACTCGGCCGTGATGCCCAGCTCATCCACCCAGCGCTCGGTGGCCGCCCAGCTGCGTCCGGTCGCGATGGTCACGACGTGCCCGGCATCCCGCACGCGTGCGACCGCCTCGGGCACGCCGGGGCTCATCGTCTCGTCCTGCAGGATGATCGTGCCGTCGACGTCGAGCCCGACGAGCCAGGGGGAGGTCACGCCACGGGCTCCAGCACTTCGAGCCCGCCGAGATACGGCCGCAGCACCTCCGGCACCCGCACCGAGCCGTCCTCCTGCTGGTGAGTCTCGAGCAGTGCGACGATCCAGCGGGTGGTGGCGAGCGTGCCGTTCAGCGTCGCGACGTGCTCGGTCCGCCCGCCGGCCTCGGCACGGTGACGGATGTCGAGCCGGCGCGCCTGGAACGTCGTGCAGTTGGAGGTCGATGTCAGCTCGCGGAACGCTCCCTGCGTGGGCACCCAGGCCTCGATGTCGTACTTGCGCGCGGCGCTCGAGCCCAGATCGCCCGCTGCGACATCGATCACCCGGTACGACAGCCCGAGCGCGGTCAGCATCTCCTCCTGCAGCGCGACCAGGCGCAGGTGCTCCTGCTCGGCCGCCTCGGGTGTCGTGTAAACGAACATCTCGAGCTTGTTGAACTGGTGCACGCGGATGATGCCGCGGGTGTCCTTGCCGTACGAGCCGGCCTCGCGGCGGTAGCACGTCGACCACCCGGCGTAGCGGAGGGGGCCTGCAGAAAGGTCGACGATCTCATCCTTGTGGTAACCGGCGAGCGGGACCTCGCTCGTGCCGACGAGGTAGAGGTCGTCGCCCTTGTCGAGGTGGTAGACCTCATCGGCGTGCTCGCCGAGGAACCCGGTGCCCTGCATGATCTCGGGGCGCACGAGCGTCGGGACGATCATCGGCGTGAAGCCGTTCTGAAGCGCCTTGTCGAGCGCGAGGTTCATCAGCGCGATCTCGAGCCGGGCGCCGATCCCCTTGAGGAAGTAGAACCGCGCACCGGATACCTTCGCCCCGCGCTCCATGTCGATCGCGCCGAGCTTCTCGCCGATCTCGAGGTGGTCGCGCGGCTCGAAGGAGAACACGGGCGTCTCACCGACGCGGCGCAGCTCGACGAAGTCGGCCTCGCCACCGGCGGGAACACCGTCGATCACGACGTTCTCGATGAGCGCCAGCGCGGATGCCGCGGCATCCGCTGCCGCGTTCGACGCCTGCTGCGCCTGCTTGACGCGGTCGGCGAGCTCCTTCGCCTGCGCGACGAGCCCGGCCTTCTCCTCCTTGGGCGCCTTCGCGACCTGCTTGCCGAACGCGTTCTGCTCGGCGCGGAGATCCTCGAACGCCGTGAGCGCGGCGCGCCGCGATCGATCGGCCTCGATCGCGGCGTCGACGGTGGAGACGTCGTGGCCGCGCGCCGCCTGGGAACGGCGGACGATCTCGGGCTGGTCGCGGAGGAGTGCGAGGTCGATCATGCCTCAAGCTTAGGCGCTGGCATCCGCGACCGTCGTAGAGTGAACGCCATGACGAAGCCCACACCGTTGCAGCGCCAGGCGGCCCTCGTCTTCAACCCCATCAAAGTCGACGAGAAGAGGCTGCGCGCGTCCCTGCGCGGCCATTCGAAGGACGCCGAGTGGGCGCCGCCGCTGTTCTATCCGACGACGATCGAGGATGCCGGGCAGCAGGCCACGCGCGATGCGATCGCCGCGGGCGCCGATGTGGTGCTCGTCGCCGGTGGCGACGGCACGGTGCGCGCGGTGGCGGAGGCCATGGCCGGCACCGACGTGCCCCTCGCGATCGTCCCGAGCGGTACCGGGAATCTCCTCGCCCGCAACCTCGGTCTGCCGCTGCTGGACCCCGGCCGCATGATCCGCGCCGCACTCGGCGGCATCCGGCATCCGATCGACATCGGCTGGGCCGAGCTCACCCGCGAAGACGGCGAGACGGTCGAGCACGCGTTTGTGGTGCTGGCGGGCATGGGGCTCGACGCCGACATGATCGCCAACACCCGCCCCGACCTCAAGAAGTCCGTCGGCTGGGTCGCGTACGTCGACGGTGCTGCGCGCTCGCTGCCGAACGCCAAGCCGTTCAGCATCGTCTACCAGATGGACGACTCGCGCCTGCACTCCACGAAGGTGCACAGCGTGCTCTTCGCGAACTGCGGCACGCTCCCGGCGGGCATAGCGCTGATCCCGGGCGCCTCGATCGCGGACGGCGTCATGGACGTCGCGATCATCCAGCCCACCGGACCTCTCGGCTGGCTGGGCGTGTGGCGCAAGATCTGGTGGGACAACTCGGTGCTGCGGCGGTTCCGCGCCGGACGCCTCGTGCTCCAGCGCCGAGGTAAGGAAGCCTCGGTGCGGTATCTGCGCGGGCAGACCGCCGAAGTTGCTCCGATCGAGCCGACCGCGATCGAGCTCGACGGCGACGAGTTCGGACTCGCGGTGCGCATCCGTTGCCGCGTCGCCCGCGACGCGCTGCTGCTCGCACTGCCGGAGGGGCACCCGGTCGACGGTCTCTGAGGGTCAGCCGGCGAGGACGTCGACCTTTGCTTCGAGACCGCCGCCGGTCAGCGTGAGCGCGAACGGAACGTCGTCGTCGATGTCACCGCTCAGTCCGATGACGGTGGCGCGCGGGGCCATGTCCATCGTGCAGGCACCGTCCTGTGTCGCGAACGAGATGGTCGCTCCGGTGACCTGCTGGTCGATGTCCTCGACGATCGGCGGGCACGTGGACGAGCCCCAGGTGAGCAGCACGACGCCCTCGTCGTCGAACCAGCCGGCGCTGGGCTCGAAGGTGGTTGTCTCACCGGGGACGCCGGTGAGCCCCGGGTTTCCATCGAGGTCGACGTCGTCGGTGATGTCGCCGAGCGTCACGACGAGTTCGACGTCCTTCGTCGGGTCGACTCCCTCGGGCAGCGCGGCGAGGGTGGCCCGCGGCGCGAGATCGGCGGTGCAGATCGGTTCGGATCCCTCCACGGCAGGCGCGTCGACGAGAGAGACTCTCACAGTCTGGCCTTCCCCGGTGATCTCGTCGACGATCGGGATGCACGTGGACGAGCCCAGGGTCACGATGCCGACCATGCGTCCGTCGTCGAGCCACGCTGCCTCGATGTCGTCCTCCACGACCGGGGCCGATGACGCACCCGAGCCGTCTGGCGCCGCGCTGCTCGTCGGTTCGGGGGATGCAGGGCCGCTCGCGCATCCGGCGATGAGAAGCGTCATCGCTGCGAGCGCGAACCCGGAGGTGACGATCTGAAGAGGGCGCATACCTGATGGTGTCACCGGGAGGGTGATCGTCTCAATCCTTTTCGCGCCCTCGGACACCGCGGATGCGACTCAGGCCGAGCCGCGCCAGACCACGGGGCACTCGAGGATCCGGCTGCGTGCGCTGGCGTCCTCGCCGCGCAGCTGTGCGAGCACTGATTCCGCGGCCGCCGTGCCGAGCTGCTCGTCGCCGGCTGAGCCCGACGCCCGCTGCTGCAGCAGCTGCAGCTGCTGCAGCTACTGCAGCGCCGAGGTGAGCCGGGCCAGGTTGTCGAGCACGGTGGAGCGCAGCGGCTGCTGCATCCACTCCTCCAGCGTCAGCTCGCGGCTGAGCGACCGGTACTCGTCCTCGACGGCGCGCATCTCGGCGACGAACTCCTCGCCGCGGACGAGCATCGACACCTCGAGGTTCAGACCGAACGAGCGCATGTCCATGTTGCTCGATCCGATCACCGCGATCTCGTCGTCGATCGTGAGGCTCTTGGTGTGCAGGATGAACGGCTTGCGGTACATCCAGATGCGCACGCCCGCCCGCAGCAGCGCCTCGTAGTAGCTGCGCTGCGCGTGGTAGACGACGGCCTGGTCGCCCTCCTCCGAGACGAACAGCTCGACCTGCACGCCGCGATCGCAGGCCGAGCTGACCGCGAGCAGCAGCGCCTCGTCGGGCACGAAGTAGGGGCTGACGATCATGATCTTCTCCTGCGCGCCGTACAGCAGCGCGAGGAACAGCCGCAGGTTGTTCTCGACCTCGTAGCCGGGCCCGGACGGCACGATCTGGCAGTCCAGGTCGCCCGTTCCGACACCGGGCGTGGTGATGTCGATGTCGCTCAGGATCTCATCGGTCTCGCTGTACCAGTCGCTGAGGAAGATCGCGTTGAGGCTGAGCACGATCGGCCCGTCCACGCGGGCCATGAGGTCGACCCAGTGCAGACCCCGCTTGATGTTCTTCTTCAGGTTGTAGGACGAGTCGGTCACGTTCTGCGAGCCCAGGTAGCCGACCTTGTTGTCCACGACGAGGAGCTTGCGGTGGTTGCGCAGGTCGGGACGCTGCATCCGGCCCTTGAGCGGCTGCATCGGCAGCAGCAGATGCCAGTCGGCCCCCATCGCGTCCAGCCGCTTGATCGTGGCGCGATAGCGCGGCTTCCAGCGGTTCGCCCAGTGATCGAGCAGCACGCGCACGGGGACGCCGCGCGCGGCGGTCTCCTCGAGAGCACGGAAGAAGTTGTCGGTCGCTGCATCCGACTGCAGGATGTAGAACTCGACGTGCACGTGTTCCTCGGCCGCGCGGATCGCCTCGGCCATGGCATCGAGCGACTCCTGGTAGTCGCTGATCAGGTGCGCGCCGTTGTCGCCCGAGATCGGCAGCGCGCCGAGGTTCTGGTTCATCGCCACGACCGACCTCAGCCACTGCGGGGCGTGCGGGCGGAGCGTGCCGAATTGCAACTGGTCGCTCGTCTCGGCGATGTACTCGTTGATCTGCTCCTGTTTGCGCCTGCGCGCCCGAGGCAGACGCGGGTTGCCGATCACGAGGAACAGCAGCACGCCGATGTACGGCATGAAGAACACGGCGAGGAGCCACGCCATGGCCGCGGTGGGGCGTCGGTTGCGCGGGATGACGATGATCGCAATGACGCGGACGGCGAGGTCGACGATGAAGGCGAAGATCAGCACCCACAGCGGCCACTGGTCCACGCTTCACCCCGTATCCAGCGCCCGGCGTCGGATCCGGCGCATCCACTCAGCGTAGTGGGTGGTGCGGACGCCCGGTCAGGGCCGGGGCGGGAGGCCGCGCGCTGCGCGCTCCTCGGCCTCGATCCGGGCGTGCACTTTGCGCTCTGTCCGGTCGAACCGGATGATTCCCCGCACCACGAAGAAGAACACGACGCTGACGGCGAGGGTCGGCAGGAGCGACCATGCGACGGCAGCCCAGAACGTGTCCATCCCTCCATGGTACGCGTTCCACGCGACGGTCCGGGCCCCGTTACGTGACCCACTCTTCCTGCACAAGGTCTGATTCGGAGCCCGACCTGTGAGTCCCGGTCCGGCACAGGATGCAGCGGCCACACTCTCGGCATGACCACAGTCCTGAAAGCACATGGCTCCGCCGATTTCCTCGGCCTCGTGCCGGCCCTGGCCGGCTTCACCCCCCGGCAGAGCATCATCCTCGTGCCGTTCCAGTCCTCCCGAGCGCACGGCGCGATGCGCATCGACCTTCCGCGCGACGACGTCGAGATCGAGGAGTACGCCGACACCGCGGTCGGTCTGCTCGCCCGTGTGGGCGACGTGGATGCCGTGGCCGCCGTCGCGTACGTCGACGACGTGCCCCAGTGCACGCCCGACGGCATGATCCTGCCGTTGACCGTCGCGATGGACGAGCTCCTGGGAGTGGCCGCCGAATCGGGCCTGCGCATCGTCGACGCGCTGTGCGTCATGCCGTGCGGATGGTCGAGCTACCTCGACGACGACCCGCAGCTCGAGCCGCTCGACGATCTGCCGCCCGTGCCCGATCTCGACGGCGTCGCCGACGTCTCCGTCGATCAGGATGCCGGCAGCGAACTGCCCGACGTCGACCTCGCCGAGAGGGAGCGGGTGGGGCGCGCGCTGCGCGACCTCACCGAGGTGCTCGCACATGAGGCCTCGCTCGATGCCGCTCAGCACGACGGGCGTGAGAACCCCCAGGCGCTGGCCGCGATGCTGCTCCTCGACGACATGCCGATGTTCTTCGAGAGCCTGCTCGAGCACCCGGGCGATCTGCCGCCGTTCATGACGGCTGCCCTGCTGTGGTGCCTGGAGCGTCCGCAGCTGCGCGATGCTGCACTGCTGCAATGGGCGACCGATCTGCCGACCGGCATCCGCGCCTTCGATGCGCAGCTGGCGTTCTCTGCGACCGGGCGCCCGGTTCCCGATGACCTCGGTCGGCTGGTCATCGGCCAGGGCGACGGTCCGGATCCGGCGCGTCTGCGTGCAGCGCTCGAGCTCGTGCGCGGCGCCGCAGCGCGGGCGCCACGCGCGTCTCGGCCGGCACCGCTGACGCTCGCCGCCTGGCTGTCGTGGGCGCTGGGTCGCTCAACGCACGCCCAGCACCACCTCGACGAGGCTGCCGCGATCGATCCTGGCTACTCGCTCGCGCGACTGCTGTGCACACTCATCGACGCCGCGGTGCTCCCGGACTGGGCGTTCCGGCGCCCGAGGGCTACTTGACCAGCGGGAACAGGATCGTCTCGCGGATGCCGAGCCCGGTGATGGCCATGAGCAGACGGTCGATGCCCATGCCCATGCCTCCCGACGGCGGCATGCCGTGCTCGAGCGCGCGCAGGAACTCCTCGTCCACGCGCATGGCTTCGACATCGCCCTTGGCTGCGAGCTTCGCCTGCTCGACGAAGCGCTCGCGCTGGATCACGGGGTCGACGAGCTCGGAGTATCCGGTGGCGAGCTCGAACCCGCGCACGTACAGATCCCACTTCTCGACGACGCCGGGGATCGACCGGTGCTCGCGCACGAGCGGCGAGGTGTCGACGGGGAAGTCCATGACGAACGTCGGGCGCACGAGGTCGCCCTTCACGAAGTGCTCCCAGAGCTCCTCGATGAGCTTGCCGTGGATGGCGTGCGGCGGGACGTCGACGCCGTGCTGCTCGGCGAACGCGATGAGCTCGCCGACCGGGTCCTGCGGCGTGAAGGTGCGTCCGGCGGCAGCCGACAGCGACTCGTACATCGAGATGCGGTCCCACTCGCCGCCGAGGTCGTATTCGGTGCCGTCGGCCCATGTCACCGTGGTCGAGCCGCTCACCGCGATGGCGGCCTGCTGCACGAGCTCCTGCGTGAGCTCGGCCATCTGGTCGTAGTCGCCGTACGCCTGGTATGCCTCGAGCATCGCGAACTCGGGGCTGTGCGTGGAGTCGGCGCCCTCGTTGCGGAAGTTGCGGTTGATCTCGAACACCCGCTCGATGCCGCCGACGACGGCCCGCTTCAGGTACAGCTCCGGCGCGATGCGCAGGTACAGCTCGGTGTCGAACGCGTTCGAGTGCGTGATGAACGGACGAGCGGATGCTCCGCCGTGCTGCACCTGCAGCATCGGGGTCTCCACCTCGAGGTAGTCGTGCGATCCGAACGTCGCCCGCAGGCTCGCGTTGACGGCGGCGCGAGCGCGGACCGTGGTGCGGGCCTGCTCGCGCACGATGAGGTCGAGGTACCGGCTGCGGACCCGGCCCTCCTCGCTGAGCTCGGCGTAGGCGTTCGGCAGCGGCAGGATCGCCTTCGACGCGATCGCCCAGTCGTCGGCCATGATCGACAGCTCGCCGCGGCGGCTGGAGATGACCTCGCCGTGCACGAAGACGTGGTCGCCGAGGTCGACGAACTCCTTCCAGCGAGCCAGCGACTCCTCGCCGACCTCGGCGAGCGAGATCATGGCCTGGATGCGCGATCCGTCGCCGGCCTGCAACGTCGCGAAGCAGAGCTTGCCGGTGTTGCGGCTGAAGACGACGCGGCCGGCGATGCCGACG
The DNA here is from genome assembly GCF_903645325.1 of Microbacterium tenebrionis. Lineage (GTDB taxonomy): Bacteria > Actinomycetota > Actinomycetes > Actinomycetales > Microbacteriaceae > Microbacterium > Microbacterium tenebrionis. The sequence goes on along the minus strand of NZ_CAHJXQ010000004.1, from coordinate 115,656 downwards.
ACGACACCGGTCTGCGCACCCGCTTCGAGCTCACCGTACTCGGCGCGCAGCGCCGGGATCGCGTGGGTGACAGGCACGCCGACCGGGAACGCTCCGCCGCCGGCTCCCGCGCGCTGCTCGATCAGGCGCTCGCGCTTGGCGAGGCGGACGGCCTTCTGCTCGTGGACGTCCTCCTCGGTCTCGGGGGCGGGCGTGGGCGCGTCGGGCGCGGTGGTCATGGCGGCTCCTTGAAAGTCGCCTTCGAGTTTACCGGGCGGCGATCCGATCCCTGAGCCTGTCGAAGGGCGGCCAGTAGCCTCGAAGACATGCACCTCCGGTCTCTGACGCTGACCATCGTTGCGACGAGCGCCCTGCTCACGGCATCCGCTGCTGCGGCATCCGCGGCGGAGACCGACGTCGACGACTTCGACTTCTCGTCATGGGAGTCGACCTTCGAGGTGGGGATGGATGCCGACGGGCGCGCCACCCTCCACGCGACCGAGACCCGCGTGGCCGAGTTCCCGGAGTCCGACCAGAACCGCGGCATCGTGGCCGGGTACCCGGAGCGCTACCAGGGCGCGTCGCTCGACACGCGCATCCTGTCGGTGCGGGACGAGAACGGCGACGACGTCCCGTACGAGACGGAGGAGGACGACGGCATGCTGTACGTCCTCACCGGCACCGACGACTACGTGCACGGCTCGACGACCTACGTCATCGAGTACGAGATGCGCGACGTGATCCTGGCGGCGTCCCAGACGAAGGTCGACGAGTTCTACTGGGATCTCCTGCCGCTCGACAGCACGCAGGACATCGGCCGGTTCGACGCGACCGTCCGCTTCGACGAGAGCCTGGCGCCTCACCTCACCGGCGATGCCGCCTGCTATCAGGGACCGCAGGGGTCGACCGATCCCTGCGACATCGACCGCTCGGGTGAGACCTTCACGGTCGCCGCCGACGCGCTGACTGCCGGCGAGGGGGTCACGGTCGCCATCGCTCTCGAACCGGGCACCGTCACACAGCCGCCCGCACGCCTCCCCAATCCCGCGACCGACGTCCTCCCCTACGCCGTCGGCGGCGGCGCGGCGCTCCTCGGCATCGGCGGATGGGTCGCGACGGCCATGATGGTGCGGCGCCGCCGCCGGGGCACGGGCATCGTCGTCGCGCAGTACGACGTGCCCGACGCCATGCCGCCCCTGCTGGCGAGCACGATCATCCCGGGGGCGAAGAACCCGCTGACGGCGCAGATCATCCATCTGGCGGTGCGCGGGATGCTGCGCCTGGAGGACATCCCGGAGGAGGGCCAGAAGAAGCGGCGCCCGCGCCTGCGTCGACTGGACGCGCCGATCCCCGATCCGATCGACGGGCGGTCGCTGAAGGCGCTGTTCGGCAGCGATGAGACCGGCATCGTCATGAAGATGCCGAAGAACAGCAAGGCGTTCGCCGGCAGGATCCAGTCGCTCCTGAAGGCGTCGTCGAAGGAAGCGGGCAAGCGCGGGTGGACCGAGAAAGTCGGGAGCACGACGGCGCGCGTGATCGCATCGATCGCTCTCATCGCCTTCGCCGGCATGCTCGGGCTGGCCGTGTGGAGCGCGATCCAGGGACGGGATTCGGCCGCCCCGCTGCTGTTCGCGACCCTGCTCGTCGGCGTCTTCGTGATCATCTCGAGCGTCGTCGCGTTCCGACGGCACACGGTGCTCACCCGCGAGGGCGCGCTGCAGCTGGAGTACCTCGAGGGCGTGCGGGAGTTCATCCGCGTCGCAGAAGCCGATCGCCTGCGGATGCTGCAGTCGTACTCCGGCGCCGAGCGCCGCAGCGACGGCGGCGTGGACGTCATCCACGTGTACGAGCGGCTGCTCCCCTACGCGATCCTGTTCGGCGAGGAGAGCGAATGGGGCAGGGTGCTCGAGAACACGTACGCCCAGTACGAGCGGCATCCGGGCTGGATCGACGGCAACAGTTATTACATCGTCTCGCGCGTCGCGCTGCTCTCCAGTGCCACCCGCACCTCGTCGACGTACTCGTCGCCGTCGAGCGGCAGCTCATCGGGCTTCGGCGGATCCTCCGGCGGCGGATTCTCCGGCGGCGGGGGCGGTGGAGGCTTCTCCGGCGGGCGCTGAGCGGCAGCATCCGGCGTCGAGCGCGACTCAGAGCGCGGGAGGGCCGGATGCGTCGCGCAACGCCGTCTCGATCGTCGACTGCACGAGCGCGGACAGGTATCCGCCGGGGTTCTCGATCCCGATGCCGCGCAGCAGCGACGTGGACTGACCGATGATGGCCCGGGAGAACTCGGATGCCGTCGAGATCGCCTCGGCGTACGCCGCGCGGTCCTCCTCGTCGATGACGACCGGTTCGCAGCCGAGCTCGACGGCCAGCGCCTGCGCGATGGGCAGAACGGCGGCGGGCGCCGTGACCGCGGCGAAGCTGGCCTGCAGCTGCCGCAGATCCATCGAGGTGCCGGTGAACGAGATCGCCGGATGCACTGCCAGGGCAATCGCGCCGGACCGCTGAGCCGGCTCGAGCACGCCGATGCCGAAGGCGGGGTCGGTGTGCACGACGAGCTGGCCCGGTTGCCAGGCACCGAGCTCGGCGAGCCCGCCGACGAGGCCCGGCAGCTCGTCATGCGGCACCGCGAGGATCACGAGCTCGCTGCGCCGCAGCACCTCCTCGGCGTCGAGGACGGGGACTCCGGGCAGGATGCCGGCGACGCGGTCGTCGTCGGATCCGCTCGTGATCCCAACGACCGCATGCCCGGCTCCGCCGAGAGCGGCACCGATCACCGGTCCGACGCGCCCCGCGCCGATGATGCCGACGCCGAGGCGACCGTCACGCCTCACGCGACTCCTCAGTGCCGATCCAGCCCGGCGGCGGGGGTGGAACGGCCGGCACACCGGGAGCGGAGGTCCCAGCGGGCACCGGCGAGCCCTCGGGCGGGGTCGAACCGGCGGGCGGGGTCGAACCGGCGGCATCCTCGTCGTCCTCCACCGCCCAGCGATGGCCGTGATCGCGCTGCACCGCAGCCGACGCACGCCGGGCGATGTCGCTCAGCGACTCGTTGACGATCGCGCTGTCGATGCCGACGACCTCGCCGAGGACAGGGCCCGTGACGTTGTGCGCCTTCAGGTAGGCCACGCGCTGCAGGCGGTCGACCGGCCCCTGCTGCGACGAGATGCCCTGCATCCGCGCGAACGGGAACACCGCGAGTTTGCGCCACATGACGCCGCGGCGCAGCAGCAGGCCGAAGTCGGTGACCGCGAAGCCGTGCCGCCTCCATGAGAACGGCCGGCGCCACCAGGCGCGCCCGGCCATGACCCGGTAGGGGTCGCCCTGCTCCTGCGGGCCCTGGATGCCGTGCTCCCACACGAGCGGCAGGTCCTCTGCGGGCAGGCCGGGCAGGATAAGCCCGAGCACGCGCTGCACGTCGGAGGCGACGCCCACGGGCAGCACGACGTTGAACTGCTGGGCGGTGCTCGACTGCTGCTGCGAGGCGCTCTTGCCGCTCATCCGATTGATCTTGATCGACCACCACCCGAACGGCCGCCACAGCAGCGACTGGGTGACCTCGACCGCGAAGATGCGGCCGGGTGGGATCGTCTCGGTGATCGTGGTGAACAGGCCGTAGGTGATGCGCACGCCGTCCGGGGTCGGCGCGATCGAGTAGCGCAGCGACTTCGAGATCTGCGCCCAGGTGATCGCGACGGCGGCGATCACGAACGGGATGCCGATGCCGAGAGAGACGCCGAGCACCCCGAACCAGGCATCCGGGCCTCCGTCGGAGAGGATCGCCGGAACGGTGAACGCCATCGTGATGCCGAACAGCACGAGGAAGAACAGCAGCCACAGCACGCCCGACAGGAGCTGGGATCCGACGAGCCTGCCCGTCGGGATCTTCACGACGCTCTCGGGTGCCACATCGGCGAGGTCGACCCCCTCGATCAGACCGCTGACGCCGGTGTTCATCGATCCGACGAGCTGCGCCCTGCGGGTTGCGGCCGGTCCCGTGCCCGCCTGCCGGGCCGCGCGCGCGGCGCGTGCTCCTGATGCCAGCCGCAGGATGTCGGCTCGCACGCCCTCGGCCTTGGCTGTCGAGAGGTACTCGAGCGGCACGTTCGCGTCGGTGCCCGCACCCACGACCTCGAGCTTGGCCATGCCGATGAGCCTGGCCGGGAACGGGCGGGTGAGGTTCACGCCCTGGACGCGATCCAGGGGCGCCCGCCGCTGCGAGCGGAAGACGATGCCCTTGCGCACCTCGACGTGCTCGTCCGAGATGCGGAACTGCTGGAATCGCCACACCAGCCAGAACGCCGCGATGAGCACGACCAGCACTCCCAGCACGATGCCGAGCGCGATGAGCATGAGGTTGTTCGACAGCACCCAGTCGACGGGGTCGCCGGCCGAGTAGTCCTCGACGTGCGCCTCGGGGGCGAAGGCGTTCACGAGCCAGTGGATGATCCGGTCGCGGAAGCTGTTGAGAACGATGCCGGCGGCGATGATGAGCACCAGCCCGCCCTTGAACAGCGGCGTCAGCGGGTGCAGGCGGTGCCACTCCCCGTCGGCCAGGGACTCCTCGGCGGGCGGCGCCGCGGGGATCGGCGGCAGCGGTTGCAGCTGCTCGCCGTGCACCTGATCGGCGGGTGCTCCCGGCTGCTCGGGGGTGCTCACAGGCCGGTCCGGCGGGTCTCGGCGACGTCGATCAGCGTGTCGCGCAGCGCCTCGGCGGCCGCCTGCGTGAGGCCGGGGATCTGCACGCCCGTGGTCGCCGCGGCTGTGACCATCTTCAACTGCGAGACCCCGAACGCGCGATCGAGCGGACCGTGCGTGATGTCGACGAGCTGCATGCGGCCGTACGGGACGGCGATGATGCGCTGCCACAGGATGCCCTTGCGGAAGACGATGTCGTCATCGCGCAGCATGTAGCCGATCGCCCTCGCCTGTCGCGGGAGGATCGCGAGGGTGATGAGGGTGGCCGCGGCGAGGATGCCGCCAGGGATCCAGACCCAGGACTGGTCGAACACGAAGGCGACGACCAGCACGACCACCACGAGCACGGCGAGCAGGATGCCGTCCTGCACGAACTGCGAAGTCACGTAGCGGGGGGAGATCTGGTGCCACGTGCCGTCGAGCGCGAGGCGCCCTGCACCTCGCGGTTCGCGCAGCCGGTCGTAGGTGCCCTCATCGAGCACGGAGGGCGCTTCGGGCCGATCAGCTCCCGTCGGCTCCGGCGGGGTCATCTGGCTGTCGGTCATCAGGATCCTTCGGCAGGGTGCAGAACTGTTCGGCGACGAGGGCCGCGACCACGAGCACGAGAGCGCTCACGATGAGTGCGGCCATCGCCACAGTCGACCCTACCTGGGGTGCCACCGGGCGCGACAGGAGGAAGACGAGCAGCCCGGCACCGAACCCGGCGACGAGCGCTCCGAGCAGGCTGGATGCTCGTGCCAGCGTCGCCGCGCGCATCGCGCTGAACGGATCCACGCGCGTGCGCGACCGCCCGCGGACGCTGCGGCGCACCGGCCACGCGAGCCCCAGGGCGGCCGCCGCGAGCAGCAGGAGCAGCACGGGCAGGAACCCCGACGGCGCGAAGGTCGCCCGTCCGCCCGCGGTGAGGAGGTGGTCCACGAGGTATCCGGCTCCGCCTCCGGCGAGCGCCAGGAGGACGAGGATCAGAGGCGATGTGCGCTTCATCCGCCCGCCGCCCTCCCCTCGCCGCAGCGCAAATCGTCGACGAGATCGGCGACGCGACCGCGACCGGGGACCACGGCCTCGGCGTCGAGTTCGAGCCACGGCTCGAGGACGAACAGCCGCTCGGCGGCCCGCGGATGCGGGATCAGCAGATGCGGATCGTCCGAGCGCAGATCGCCGTAGGCGATGAGGTCAAGGTCGAGGGTGCGGTCGCCCCACCGCTCCCGGCGCTCGCGGCCGTGCTCCTCCTCGATCGCGTGCAGGAGTCCCAGCAGCACCTGCGGTGCGAGCCGCGTGGTCATCAGCGCGACGGCGTTCACATAGCCGGGGGCCTCCGGATCGGGTCCGTCCAGCCGCACGGCGACGGTCTCGTGCAGGTCGGACAGCCGGACGTCGTCGACGAGCGGCAGGCGGGCGATGCGCTCGGCGGCGTTGCGGATCGTCCTGCTCCGCTCGCCGAGGTTGGCGCCCAGGGCGACGACGGCGGTGACGGCGTCCCGACCGGGTCGCGGGTCGCGGGCGGGGATCGGCGGCATCCGCACCATCAGAGCGCTCCATCCCGGTCGCGGCGGATCGTCACGGCGACGTCGGAGAACGTCAGCGGGATCGGCGCGTGCGGTTTGTGCACCGTGACCTCGGCGGTCCGCACCCGTTCGTCGGCGAGGGCGACGTCGGCGATGCGCTGCGCGAGGGTCTCGATGAGGTCGACGGGGTCGCCGGCGACGACCGCGGCGACCTGTTCGGCGAGTTCGCCGTAGTGCACGGTGTCGTGGACGTCGTCGGATGCGGCGGCCGCCGACAGGTCGAGGTGCAGACGCAGGTCGATGACGAAGTCCTGCCCGTCCTCGCGTTCGTGCGCGAAGACGCCGTGACGCCCGAACACGGTCAGGCCGGTGAGGGTGATCTCGTCCATTCAGCCCTCCCAGGCGTGCGCGATGGCCAGCGCGTCGCGGGTCGCGGCGACGTCGTGCACCCGCACCGCCCACACGTCGTGGCGGACGGCGAGCGCACTCGTCACGGCGGTCGCGAGATCCCGGCGCTCCACGGAGACGTCGTCTGCGCCGCTCCCTGGGCTCGTCGAAGGGTCGGCGCCAGCTGCGCGAAGGGTCTCGACGAGGAACCGCTTGCGGGACGTGCCGATGAGCACCCGGTATCCGAGCGCCGTGATGTCGCCGAGGCCGCGCAGCACGTCCCAGTTCTGGGCACCTGCCTTGGCGAAGCCGATGCCGGGATCGAGGATGATGCGCGACGGCGCGATGCCGGCGGCCGCCGCCTCGCCGATGCGCTCGCGCAGCTCTCCGGCGACCTCGCGCGAGGGGCGCAGGTAGTCGGCGCGCGCGTACATGTCGTCGGACGGACCGCGCCAGTGGCCGATCGCGTAGTCGGCCCCGGACGCCGCGACCGCGGCGAGCATGTCCGGGTCGGCGAGTCCGCCCGAGACGTCGTTCACGATGCGCGCACCGGCGCCGACGGCGGCCGCTGCGGTGGAGGCGTTGAGCGTGTCCACGCTCACGGCGATCCCGCGAGCGGCGAGCTCGGTGATCACCGGGATCACGCGCTGCTCCTCGACCGCAGGGTCGACGCGCTCGGCGCCGGGGCGAGTGGACTCCCCGCCGACGTCGAGCACCGTGGCGCCGGCATCCCGCAGCTCCAGGCCGTGCGCGATCGCACGATCCGGATCGAGATATCGCCCGCCGTCGCTGAACGAGTCGGTCGTGACGTTGACGATGCCCCAGATGCCGGTCACGACGCTCCCCCGATCAGCGTGATGAGCTCCGCCCGGGCCGCGGGCTCGGTGTATTCGCCGCGTGCGGCGATCGTCAGGGTCGAGGCATCCGCCTGGCGTCCGCCGCGCATCGTGACGCAGCCGTGCACAGCATCCAGCACGACGAGCACGCCGCGGCTGTCGAGATTCTCGGCGATCGTGTCGGCGATCTGCTCGCCGAGCCGCTCCTGCACCTGCGGGCGGGCCGCGAGGGTCTCGACGACCTTCACGAGAGCGCCGAGGCCGACGACCTTCTCGCCCGGCAGGTACGCGATGTGCGCATGACCTGCGAACGGCAGGAGATGATGCTCGCAGACCGAGCGGAAGCGGATGTCGCGCAGCAGCACCGCCCCCGACGGCAGGGTCTCGGGCGCGGGGCCGCGCGAGACGCTGATCGTGTGCGCGAGGGGCGCCGCAGCGTCCTGGCCGACGCCTGCGAAGAACTCGTCGTACAGTTCGGCGACACGGCCAGGGGTCTGGCGCAGCCCCGGACGATCGGGATCCTCACCGATCGCCTCGAGCAGCTCCCGCGTCAGCCGCTCGATCCGTTCCCGGTCGACGGCCACGATCAGGCCGTCGCCGGTCGAGCCTGCCCCGAAGCGGGAGCGCTGCCGGCAGTTCCGCGTGCGGCCTGGGCGTCAGCCGGCGCCTCGACCGACGCTGCGGCATCGGCCGGGATGACGCGCTTGGGCACCTCGATCGGCGGGCGATCCGACACCGGGCGGTCGTCGCTGGAGAGCCACTGCGGGCGCTCGGGGAGCTTGCGCACGTCCTTGAAGATCTCGGCGATCTGGTTGTGGTCGAGGGTCTCCTCCTCGAGGAGGGCCAGGGCGAGGCGGTCGAGGATGTCGCGGTTGTCGCTGATCACCTTGTACGCCTCGTCGTGCGCCTGCTCGATGAGGCCGCGCACCTCGACGTCGACGCGCTCGGCGATCGACTCGGAGTACTCGCGTCCGCGGCCGTAGTCCCGCCCGGCGAAGGGCTCGCCGCCCTCGGAGCCGAGCTTGACCGGGCCGAGCTCGGTGGTCATGCCGTACTCGATGACCATCTTGCGGGCGATGCCGGTGGCCTTCTCGATGTCGTTCGAGGCGCCGGTGGTCGGGTCGTGGAAGACGAGCTCCTCCGCGACGCGGCCGCCCATGGCGTAGGTGAGCTGGTCCTGCAGCTCGTTGCGCGTCACGGAGTACTTGTCGTCGACGGGCATGACCATCGTGTAGCCGAGGGCCTTGCCGCGCGGCAGGATCGTGATCTTCGTGACCGGGTCGGTGTAGTTCATGGCCGCGGCGGCGAGCGCGTGACCGCCCTCGTGGTACGCGGTGATGAGCTTCTCGCGGTCCTTCATGACGCGGGTGCGGCGCTGGGGTCCGGCGATCACGCGGTCGATGGCCTCGTCGAGCGCCCTGTTGTCGATGAGCTGGGCGTTCGAGCGCGCGGTCAGGAGCGCCGCCTCGTTGAGAACGTTGGCGAGATCGGCGCCGGTGAAGCCCGGCGTCTTTCGCGCGACGACCTCGAGGTCGACGCTCTTGGAGAGCGGCTTGCCCTTGGAGTGCACCTGCAGGATGTGAAGGCGCCCCTTGAGGTCGGGCGCGTCCACGCCGATCTGACGGTCGAAGCGGCCGGGGCGCAGGAGAGCGGGGTCGAGGATGTCGGGACGGTTCGTCGCCGCGATCACGATGACGTTCGCGTTCGGGTCGAAGCCGTCCATCTCGACAAGCATCTGGTTGAGCGTCTGCTCGCGCTCGTCGTTGCCGCCGCCCATGCCGGCGCCGCGGTGGCGGCCGACGGCGTCGATCTCGTCGATGAAGATGATGGCCGGGGCGTTCTCCTTGGCCTGGTTGAACAGGTCGCGGACGCGGGATGCTCCGACGCCGACGAACATCTCGACGAAATCCGAGCCCGAGATCGAGTAGAAGGGGGCGCCGGCCTCGCCGGCGACGGCGCGGGCGAGCAGCGTCTTGCCGGTTCCGGGAGGGCCGTACAGCAGCACGCCCTTCGGGATGCGGGCGCCGATCGCCTGGAACTTGGCGGGGTCCTGGAGGAACTCCTTGATCTCCTCGAGCTCCTCGATCGCCTCGTCGGCGCCGGCGACGTCGGCGAAGGTGACCGTCGGGGTCTCCTTGTTGACGAGCTTCGCCTTGGACTTGCCGAACTGCATGACCTTGCCGCCGCCGCCCTGCATGGACGAGAGCAGCCACCAGAACAGCAGGCCGAGCAGCACGAGCGGGAGAAGCAGCGAGAGGAACCCGTCGAACCAGGTCGCGCGGGGCACGACGTCGTTGAACCCGTCCTTGGGCTCGGCGGCGTTCACGGCCTTCACGACCTCATCCGCGCGCGCCTCGACGTAGTAGAACTGCACCTGCTCCGAGCCCTCGAAGGCCTTCGACAGGGTCATGTCGACGCGCTGGTCGCCATCGGTCGTGGTCACCTCGGTCACGGTCGATCCGCCGAGCAGGTCGAGACCCTGCTGCGTCGTGATCTGCTTGGGAGCACCGAGGTTCGAGATCAGCAGGAACCCGCCGAACAGCAAAACACCGATCAGCACCACGTAGAGCAGTGGATTCCGGGTGATCTTCTTCACGTCCATGATGCGTTCAGCGTATCGCGCGCGCCCTAGGCCCCCGCTGTGATTCGCCCACGGCGTACCGGCGTCAGGAATACACGTGCGGTGCGAGCACGGCAACATCACGCAGGTTGCGGTAGCGCTCGTCGTAGTCCAGACCGTAGCCGACGACGAAGTCGGTGGGGATGTCGAAGCCGACGTACTTGCAGTCGATCTCGACCTTCGCCGCCTCGGGCTTGCGCAGCAGCGCGAGCACCTCGATCGACTCGGGGCCGCGGGACTCGAAGTTCTCGAGCAACCAGCTGAGCGTGAGGCCGGAGTCGATGATGTCTTCGACGATGAGCACGTGCTTGCCGTGCAGATCGGTGTCGAGATCCTTGCGGATCTGGACGACACCGCTCGACTTCGTGCTGGAGCCGTAGCTGGAGACGGCCATCCAGTCCATCGGCGCGTGGAACGGCAGAGCGCGGGCGAAGTCGGCCATGACCATGACGGCGCCCTTGAGGACGCCGACCAGCAGCAGGTCCTTGCCCTCGTAGTCCTTCGCCACCCGGGCGGCGAGCTCATCGAGCTTCGCTCTGATCTGCTCCTCGGTGACGAGGATGTCTGCAAGGTCGTCCTGGATCTCAGCCGCGCGCATGCATCGATTTTAGGTGACCGATGCTGGTTCAGGTGACCGATGCTGGGCGTTCGGCATACTGTGATCATCGAGCGGGCGGACGCCCACGACGGAAGGATCTCCCATGGCTCTTGACGACATCCTCAAGCAGGTGCCCATCGACGACATCGCCGCCAAGCTCGGCGTCTCACCCGCCGAGGCTTCGAAGGCCGTCGAGCAGGGCGGCGCGGTGCTGCTGAGCGGACTGGCGAAGAACGCGCAGACCGAGGAGGGGTCCGCTGCGATCCAGAGCGCACTCCGCCGTCACGAAGGTGCGACGTCCGTGCAGAAGGTCGACGACGTCGACCAGACCGACGGCGGGAAGATCGTCAAGCACGTGCTCGGCGACGACGCCGAGCAGGTGGCTGCGAAACTGAACTCCTCCGACAAGACGCCCGGCATCGACTTCGGCAAGCTTCTGCCGATCCTCGCGCCGATCATCATGGGCCTGATCGCGAACAAGAACAAGTCGGCAGACGGCTCCTCCGGCGGCGGACTCAGCGACATCATCGGCGGGCTGCTCGGCGGCGGGAATGCGGGCGGGGCATCCTCGGGCGGTGGCCTCGGCGACATCCTGGGCGGCGTCCTCGGCGGCGGCTCGTCCTCGGGCGCCGGCGGGGTCGGCGACATCCTCGGCGGCCTGTTCGGCGGCAAGAAGTAGCCGCGTCGACTCCTCGTTGCGCTCGTCGCTCACCGCGTTTCGTCTCGCTGCGCTCGCTCAGCGACCCGCAACGCCTCACCCGCGGGTCGTTGAGCGAAGGGCACAGCCCGAAGACGAAACGGGCTGAGCGAGCGGAGCGAGTCGAAGCCGCCTACTTCGCCGTGAAGACGATCCCCGCTCCGCGGCGCGCTGCCGAGCATCCCGGCAGGTCGATCGGGCCCTGACCCGACCAGTCCGTGACGAGCCGCGCGACCTCGAGCGTCTGCGATCGCGTCAGGCTCACGCCGAACTCGCTGTCGACGACGAGGCGGATGATCCGGTTGCGCAGCGCGGCCGGATTCGCAGCGAGCGCTGCGACGCTCACAGAGATGCCCGCTTCGGCGTGCTCGACGATGTCCTCGATCGTCTCGTGGATCATCTCTTCGAACGCCTCGGCGTCCTCGCGCAGCTGCTCGGCGGTGCGTGCCAGGGCCTCGGCGATCCCGGGCCCGAGCTCCGTCTCGAGCACGGGCAGCACGTTCTCGCGCACCCGCACGCGGGTGAAGCGGTGGTCGCGGTTGTGCGGGTCGTTCCAGGGCTCGAGATCGGATGCCGCGCAGAATGCCTCAGTCGTCGCCCGACGCACGGCGAGCATGGGGCGCATCCAGATCGTGCCGTCCTCGTCCTCGCGGCGCGGCGCCATGCCCTGCAGACTCGTGGCGCCCGACCCGCGGGACAGCCCGAGCAGCACCGTCTCAGCCTGGTCGTCGAGCGTGTGACCGAGCAGCACGGCGGCGGCGCGCTCCCTGGCCGCGACAGCGCGGAGAGCCGCGTACCTCGCGTCGCGCGCCGCGGCCTCCGGTCCGTTCGCGTCAGCGGCGACGTCGACGCGCTCCACGACCGCGCGGCTGCCGAGCGCCGCGGCCTTCGCGGCGGCGGATGCCGCGGCATCCGCAGAGCCCTCCTGCAGGCCGTGGTCGATCGTGACGCTGACGACCTCGATCCCGCGCGAGCGCGCCTCGAATGCGGTGGCCGCCGCGAGCGCGAGCGAATCGGCACCGCCGGAGAGGGCGACGATCACCGTCGCCCCCTCGGGGAGGCTCCCCAGCGCGGTGCGCACGGCCAGGCGGATCTCGGCGATAGCGGGGCTCAGTGATGGCACCTCACCACGCTAGCCGCTGGACGTTCAGCGCGTTCGCGCTGTTCCTGCTGGCATTGACCGGGCTCTCGCCAGACCGCTGAACAGGCTCGTCGGGGCGCGCGGGTAAGCTTGCTCCGGCATCCCTACCGATTTCCGAGGAGCACACGCATGGGCGCACACGACGCCGTCATCGAGATCCCCCGCGGCAGCCGCGTCAAGTACGAGGTCGACCACGAGACCGGCCGCGTCCACCTGGACCGCGTTCTCTACACGACCTTCGGGTACCCGGCCGACTACGGCTACTTCGACAACACGCTCGGCGAGGACGGCGACCCGCTGGACGTCCTCGTCCTGCTCGACCACGCCATCTACCCCGGCGTCGTCGTCGAGGTGCGCCCCGTCGCCGTCCTGAAGATGAGCGACGAGGCCGGCGGAGACGACAAGCTCGTCGCCGTGCTCTCCAAGGACCCCCGCTGGGCGCACATCCAGGATGTCGGCGACCTGGCCGAGTACACGAAGAAGGAGATCGCGCACTTCTTCGAGCACTACAAGGACCTCGAGCCGAACAAGTGGGTCAAGGTCGACGAGTGGGGCGACGCCGCTGAGGCGCAGCGCATCCTCGACGAGGCGATCGCGCGCTTCGGCGAACAGCAGCACTGATCTGACGACGAAAGCCCCGGCTGCGGCCGGGGCTTTCTCGCGTCTCGGGCGTCTGCGGTCAGACCGAGATGCCGCGCGCCGCCAGGAAGGCGATGGGGTTCGTGTAGCCGCCGTTGATGTAGACCTCGAAGTGCAGGTGGCAGCCGACGGACGCACCGGTGTTGCCGGCGTAGGCGATGACCTGGCCCGCGCTGACGCTGGCGCCGCTGCGCACGGCGAAGCCGCCGTTCACGATGTGCGCATACCCCGTGGCCACGCCCCCGCCGTGCTGGATGCGGATGTAGTTGCCGTAGTTGCCGTTGGGGCCCGCGTAGTCGACCGTGCCCGAGTGGGCGGCGAAGATCGGAGCGCCGCAGCCGTTGGCGAGGTCGACGCCGTAGTGGTAGCTGGAGCACGTGGAGCACGGCCTGGGACGCCAGCCGAACCCGGCACTTCGCCATCCGCCGTGGGGCGCACCCAGCCGCCGGTACCGGCCGATCCGCCACCGCCGCCGCCACCGCCACCGCCACCGCCGCTGTTGTTGTTCTTGGCGGCTTCCTCGGCAGCCCTGCGCGCCTCCTCGGCGCCTTGCGCGCCGCCTCGGCGGCCCTCCGCCGCGCCTCCTCGGCGGCCTTGCGGACGCGCTCTCCCTCTTGGTAGTCGGACACGGTCTTGGCCGTCGTGTCCTTGAGCGCGGCGAGCTGGGCCTGCAGGGTGCCCAGGTACTCCGTCTGCTCGTCGAGCGCGGCTTGGGCGGCGGTGGCCGCCTGCTGGGCGGCGAGCATCTTCTGCTCGGCGATCTTCTGCAGCCGGTCGCGCTCGGTGCGTGCGACGGCGGCCTGGTCGCTGAGAGACTGCGCGGAGTTGCGCGCGGCGACGGCCTTGTCGTAGACGGACTGGTTGTAGCCGAGGAGCTTGTCCATCGTGCCCAGACGCGAGAGGAGCTCATCGGCGTTCGCGGCCGAGCCTGAGAAGAACAGCTCCAGGGCGGTGTCATCGCCGCCATTGCGGTACAGCTGCCCGGCGACCTGACCGGCCTTGCGCGCGGACTCGTCGGCGATCTGCGCCTGCTCGTCGGCCTGCGCCTGGAGCGCCTCCGCCTCGGCGATGGCCTCGAAGTAGGCCTGCTGCGCCTCGTAGAACTCGTTGCCGGCGGCTTCGGCGGCCGCCTGCGTCTCGGCGACCTTCTGGGTTAGCGACTGGATCAGGCCCTGGATACGGGAGACCTCGGATGCCTTCGCCGCCTCGTTCTGCTTGGCGCGCTGGACGTCGTCCCAGCTCGGGTACGACGCGGCATAGGCGGCGCTGACGCCGGAGCCGATGCCGAAGGCGCTGAGAGCGGCGACACTGAGGACGCCGACACCGAGGGCGTTGCGGCGCGTCAGCCCGCTCTTGTCCCAGAGGGTACGACGCTCGGCGGTGCTGGGCGCGCAGTTGCAGGAGTCGCCTGCTTCGAGCGCAGCATCCATCGGGGACTGCTCGACGTCCACACGGCCCCTCTCGCCGAATTCACTCATGCCACAGTAACAACATCCTTAACATCCGCAACAGGTTGACGTCTGCGGATGAGGGCACGGCCCTGCATTCATCGTCCTCCCGAAACGCCCGGGGTACCGGCAGGCTCGCCCTCGATTCGTGTTTTCGTCGAAACATCCCTTATGCTTGAGCGTCGGCAAGGAAGTCCCCCGGGACACCCTTCGGCCCCATCGTTTAGCGGCCTAGGACGCCGCCCTTTCACGGCGGTAGCACGGGTTCGAATCCCGTTGGGGTCACTCCATCCGATACAATTGAAAAGTTATGGCCCTGTAGCGCAGTTGGTTAGCGTGCCGCCCTGTCACGGCGGAGGTCGCGGGTTCAAGTCCCGTCAGGGTCGCTCTAAGCGACGGGCCCTTTTTTCGAAGAGGGCCTTTCGTCTAGGATGCGGCGGATTTACGATGTGCCGCATGGCTCTGTAGCTCAGTTGGTAGAGCGCACGACTGAAAATCGTGAGGTCACGGGATCGACGCCCGTCGGAGCCACAAGGATGACCGTTACAGTCATCCCAGAAACCCTCGCGTAGCTTCTACATCGCGGGGGTTTTGCTTTGCCCGGGCCATGATGGACTCATGACCGACGACGTCGCGGAAGCACTCCTCGCTGGCCCCCGCGGCCGCAGGCTCTGTCTCGAGTATGCGCGCACCGTCTCGTCCGACGTGGGCGAGGTTCTGTTCTGGCTCGCGCATCGCGCAGACCGGAACCCCGGGACGCTGATCACGATCGGCACCGGCGACGGTGATGAATCCGAATACGAGGAGCCCGACCCGGCGACGGCTGACCTCGTCGCGCGCCTCGAGCCCGTCGGCAGCGCGCCCGTCGATGAAGCGGCTGTGCAAGCCGCCCTGCGCGCATCCGTCGACACCGCGATGTACTGGCAGGAACCCGACGGCACCGACGTGGTCGCATGCCGGCCCGAGCTCGTCGCTGCGTTGCGCCCGATCGCCGAAATGATCGCGGCATCCGATTCCGCTCGCACGTGGGATGCGCCCCGCACGACCGAGCAATGGGCCGTCGACTGGCGCTCTCCTGATGACGCCGCACCGCTCCCGACGCCACAGACGGTCGTCGCCACATGGTCGGATCAACGCCGCACCGAAGAGACCGAGGCGCACAGCGAGCGGCCGGCGGATCCGCGCGCGATGTGGACGGGCACCTGGTGGTCCGTCCCGGTGTTCACCCTGACGACTCGCGGCACCATCGTGGGCGCCCTCGATCTCGTCGAGGACCCCCTCGGATGGGAGGAGGCCACCCTCATCCCCGTTCGCGGCGCCGGTCGGACGCTCGAGATCCGATCCCCGGAGCACTGGGTTGATTTGTGCCGCGCGTACCCGCTGGAGGTGACCGCATCCGCCCGCCACGACTGGTATCGCGTGACGGGACGCGCCGGCCGCTGGCTCATCCCCGACTGGTCGCGCGTGGCGCACGAATGGGATGCCGTGCACCTGAGCACGCTCGCATACCTGCGCAGCGCGACCGCGCTGATCGAGGTCGACGACGAGTACGCCTCTGTCATAGGCGGATGGGCGCCGGACTCCACCATCTGGCTCACCGACGTCGCCCGTGAATGGGACGGACCCCGCCAGCACTGGGTTCGACGGCGCGACGCCGATGGGTCCAGACACGACGCTTGGGCACGGAGCGCGCCCGATCCGCACGACCCCGGTACGTGAACCTTGTGTTCACCGGCGCCGTGTGATCGTCTGGCGGTATGGCCTTCTTCCCGCCCGATCCGGAGATCCCCGATCCCGACCACGACGAGAACGAGTACGTGCAGCCGCCGTGGGTCTCGGCACCCGAGGATGAGCTACCGGCTCTCCACCCTGCGGCGGCCATCCTCGCCCGCACCGAGTACACGGCCATCGCCCTCATCGGGGTCGCCGTGTATCGCGAAGGCGTGGAGTTCCAGATCTCACGACGGCTCCGCAGGAACGGTCTCCCGTCGGATGCCTGGCACGACATGACCGCCGCGTTCATGGAGCAGCACCACCCCTGGGGTCGCACAGCCGACACCGCCGAGCGCCTGCGCTTCGGAGTGCTTCTCGGCGACGGCCAGCAGCTGGTCGCCGACGGATTCCCGTTCGAACGCCCCGGCGAGGATCCGCCGCGCGGACACCGCCTCAACCGCAGCAGCGGCGGAAGCGGAGGCGGTGGCCGGTTCTTCTCGGGAACCGACCGCCTATGGCTGTGGCCCGCGCCGCCGCCCGGCCCGCTCGAACTCGTGATGCAGTGGCCCGCGCTGGGCATCGAGGAGAGCGGAATGACGCTCGACACCGACGAGATGATCGCGCTCGCCTCGCGGGCGCACCCCTTCTGGTCCGAGGAGAATGAGGAGACATGACCGGCACCACCGACGACTGGACCCGCCTCTGCGTCCTGCTCGACGACGATCCCGAGTTCGCCCCGGCGGTGCTCGACGCCGTCGAGGCGGGAGACGACCCCTGGGATGCCTTGATCGACGCCCTCGATGACGCCGGCGCCCTCGCCTACCTCGACCGGAGCGACACCGGCGTCGAACTCGCCGACGCCCTCGCCGGGCTCCCCCGTGTGTTCCGCGCCGATGTCGACCTCGACCCGGTCGGGGACGTCGACGACCTGGATGCCGCGATCGCCAAGGCCGACCAGCTCCTCGCCTCTCACCTCCTCCACCTCGTCCACATCGAGGATCCGGAGGACGAGGACGCGCATCCGCTCGTCGCCGTCTCGACCGCGAACGTCGACGAGATCGGCACCCTGATCGCGAAGCTCACCGCCTGATTCCCGGCATCCCCGGACGGATGCCCGCACCACCGCCACGACTCGAGACAATGGAGACATGGCCACCGAACGACGATCGCGCCTGCTCGACTCGATGCGCCGGGTGATCCGCACCGACCCCGCCCAAGTCGCGCTCACCGAGGCATACACGGTCATGAACGAGACCGTCGTCGTGAAGATCCTCGACCTCGCCCTGCGGATCGGCGAGGCCATGTTCGCCACGGGTGCGTCCGCGCACGACGTGACCTTCGCGATCATCCGCGTCGCCAAGGTGTACGGGCTCTCCGGCGTCCACGTCGACGTAAACTTCAACGCCATCAGCGTCTCGTACCACCGCGGCGAGGAGGACTGGCCGACGACGATGATCCGCGTCGTCCGCGCGGCATCCCCCGACCACGCCAAGCTGCAGCGACTGCAGGCGCTCGTCGTCGACATCACGGACGGCATGGACCTGGATGAGGCCCGCCTGGCTTTTCGTGTCATCCGCCGCACGCCCTTCCTCTACCGGCCGATCGTCGTCATCATCGCCCGCGCGCTGCTCGCGGTCGGCGTCGCGATCCTCTACGACGCATCCCCACTGATCATCCTCCTGAGCTTCCTCGCCGCACTCGGCGCCGCGTTCACGCAGGCGGGCCTCGCGCGCCTGCAGGTGCCGCTGTTCTTCAGCCAGATCGCCGGTGGATTCGTCATCACCGCCGTAACGACCGTGGTCTCCGCGCTCGGCGCCGCGGGCATCCCGCTGTTCACGGACGTGCAGCCGTCGATCATTGTGGCATCCGGAATCGTCCTCATGCTCTCCGGCCTCACCGTGGTCGGCGCCGCGCAGGACGCCATCGACGGATTCGCGCTGACCGCGGGCGGCCGCATCCTCGACCTCACGATGCAGACGCTCGGCGTCGTGCTCGGCATCCTCATCGGACTCGAACTCGCGCGCCTCGTCGGCGTGAGCATCCCTCTCCCGACCGACGCGATCCCGTTCGGATCGATGCTGGCCCAGATCGCCGGTGCCATCATCATCGCCGTCGCCGTCGCCCTCTTCAACGGTGCGGGCCTGCGCATCATCCTCGTCAGCGCCGTGCTCAGCACGATCGCGATCGTCGCCTACAGCCTCACGCTCACGCTCGGCGTGCACGCGGGTGCGGCGAGCGCGATCGGCGCGCTGCTGGCGAGCTTCATCGGCATCCTCACCGCCCGCGGCGTGCACGTGCCCTCCGTGGCCGTCACGACGGCCGCGATCGTCCCCCTCGTGCCGGGCACCGCGGTCTTCCGCGGCCTGCTCGGCGTCGTCCACTCGGACGGGACGGCCGAGGGGATGCTGGACGGCGTCGCCCCGCTCGTACTCGCCGGCTCCATCGGCATCGGACTCGCGGCCGGAGCGTCCCTGGGCCTCTACCTCGGCACCCCACTGCGCGCCACGCTCGCCGGAGTCTCGAAGTCGCGCGCCCGCCTGCGGCGCTGAGGCCGCGCTGCGGATCGCACGGTCGCATTCGCATGTTGCTGCCATGGACGCCGTGTGGCAGCCGTTCGCGACCCCTCCCTGCGCACGCCGAGCCATCGCACAAGGGCAGGGGTCGCATATGGTCGCCACCCGCGCCACGTGGCAGCCGCTTGAGGCCCCTCACGGCGCACGCCGAGCCATCACGCAAGGGCAGGGGTCGCATGTGGTCGCCATCGGCGCCACAAGACAGCCGTTAGCGACCCTTTCGTGAAGTGCGACTCCTCGTCGGCCAGGTGACCGGGCTACGCGCGCCAGGCCGGCGGATGCGGCAGCGGGCCGCGCCGCTCCTCCAAGGTCGCGGCGAGTGCGATGATCGCCGCCTCGCCACCGGGTCGGCCGATCAGCTGCACGCTCACGGGGTGACCCGTTCCGTCGACGGTCACCGGAACGACGATCGCGGGGAGGCCGGCGACGTTCACGAAGCTCGAGTACGGCGCGTACCGCACCTGCTGCGAGAAGCTCCGCGCGGCATCCGACGCATCGAACCAGCCGATCGGCTGCGGCGGCAGCGCGAGCGCCGGAGTGAGCACCGCATCGAAAGGCGCGAACGCCGAGATCGTGTCGCGCTCGAACACCGCCGCCGCGGCGAGCGCGTCGAGCACCTGCACGCCGGTGAGCCGGCGCCCCTCCCGCACGAGCCAGGCCGTGATCGGTTCGACGAGGTCGAGCTCGGCGTCGGTGAGGGCCATGCGTGCGGCGCTCGTGCGCCAGAGCGTCATGAACAGCTCGGCGTAGCCGTGGGGGCGCCAGTCGAACGCGTCGACCGCGGAGCCGGCATCCGTGAGCAGTCCGGCCGCGACCTCTACGGCGCGCGCCGCATCCGGGTCGAGTCGGATGTCGTCGGCGTCGTCCCACGGCGAGACGGTCGTCACGCCGACGCGCAGGGATGCCGCGCCGTCGGTGACCGCATCGACGAACGGCCCGGCGCCCAGAGCCGCCGTCGCGAACGGATGCGAGCGACCCGCGACCTGCACATCGAGCAGCAGCGCGGCGTCGGCGACCGTCCGCGCGATGGGCCCGGCGACGGAGAGTCCGCCCGGGCTGTCCTGCCCCGACGCGAAGGGCACGCGCCCGCGCGAGGGCTTGATTCCGACGACGCCGACGGTCGCGGCGGGGATGCGGATCGCCCCGCCGCCATGGGATGCGGGGGCGAGAGGCAGGAGCCCTGCCGCCCCCGCGGTCGCCGCCCCGCCGCTGGATCCTCCCGCGCCGTTCGCGGTGTTCCATGGGTCGCGCGCGGGCGGCGCGATCTGCGTCTCGGTGTAGCCGGTGAGGCCGAACTCCGGCGTGTTCGTCTTGCCCAGGCTCACACCTCCGGCCTCGTCGAGCACAGCGGCCTGATCCGCGGTGGCATCCGGGATGTGCTCGCGATGCAGACGCGACCCGAACCGCGTCGGCACGCCGGCGCGGGGCACCAAGTCCTTGTCGGCGAACGGCAGGCCCCACAGTGCACCCTCGGGTTCCCGGCCGCCGAGCGACGCAGCGCGGGCGAGCGCAGCATCCGCCGTCACCTCGACGAACGCACCCAGCCCGCCGTCGAGCCGGGCGATGCGGTCGAGGTAGTGCTTCGCGAGGTCGACCGGGCCGATCTCGCCGGCGCGAAGTGCGGCGAGCTGGTCGGTCGCGGTCAGGTCGTGCAGTTCGGACATGGTTCGAGCCTATGGCCGCGCGCGCGGCCTACGCCCGACGGAGCTGAGCTGCCGCCGGGCAGTCGAACGGGTCGCCCGCGGCGAGTCCCACACGGTTGAGGTACTCGATGACGATGCGGTAGGAGCGGATCAGCGAGGTCTCGGTGTACGGCACGTCGTTCGCCGCGCAGTAATCGCGGACGATGCCGCGGGCCTGGGACAGGTGCAGGCGAGGCATGCTTGGGAAGAGGTGGTGCTCGACCTGGTAGTTCAGGCCGCCCATGAGCCAGGTCGCCCACCATCCGCCGGAGATGTTGCGGGAGGTGCGCACCTGCTTCGTGAAGAAGTCCAGCCGTGCTCCGGGCTCGATGATCGGCATGCCCTTGTGGTTCGGGGCGAACGACGCCCCCATGTAGACACCGAAGACCGCCATCTGCACGCCGATGAAGGCGAACGCCATGCCCAGCGGAAGGAAGAGGAACACAGGGGCCAGCAGCAGTGCGAAGCGCAGCGCGATGATGCCGAGCTCGATCCAGCGGCCCTTGACCTTCCTCTCGGTGAGGAGGTACTTGATGCTCAGGTAGTGCAGGTTGAGGCCCTCGAGCGTGAGCAGCGGGAAGAACAGCCAGCCCTGTTTGCGTGTGATCAGCCGGATGATGCCACGGGACTTGGCCGCATCCTCTTCGAGGAACGAGATGGTGTCGACCTCGATGTCGGGGTCGCGGCCCACCATGTTCGGGTTGCCGTGATGCTTGGTGTGCTTGGAGTCCCACCACGAGTAGCTCATGCCGATGGAACCGGCGAGAATCCGCGCGAGACGGAAGTTCGCCGGCCCGGACGACAGGATCTGGCGATGGGCCGCCTCGTGGGCGAGGAAGGCGATCTGCGTGAAGATGATGCCGAGGGCCCCGGCGATGAGCAGCTGGTACCAGCTGTCGCCGAAGAGGATGAATCCGGTGATCGCGCCACCGAGGGCGAGCGCGATGCCGACGGCGACGAAGCTGTAGAAGCGGGGCGCGCGCTGCAGCAGCCCCATCTCGCGGACGACCTGCGAGACGTTCTGATACGCCTTCGCCATCGGAGGGAAGTCGGCGTTGCCTGCGTAAGTCTGACGTACGCGGCCAAGAGTGCTTGTGGTCTGTTCGACCTGTGCAATGGAGATCTTGCTCTCCTGTCGATCGGAGCCCTTGAGCTGTGAAGCCAAGGGCAGCTGCCGATCGCTTCGTCTCAGGCTAACCCGGGCCGTATACGACACTGCGCATACATCGGAGTTGTTCAGCCGATGGTCAGCCGCGCACCTTGCCCAGGTGTCTGCGCACGGTCTGCACGAACGAACGCGTACGCCGCTGCGTCGATCCTTCGAGCGCGCGGCGCGCGGCGGCGAGGGTCGCGAACGATCCGAGCTCGGTGCCGTGGTTGTCGCGGACGACGTGTCCTTCGACGTCGAGTTCGACGAATCCGGCGTATTCGCCGGCTCGCGTCGCGACGTGAACGTCTTCGTCGGCCTGCTTCCAGGTCAGGGGTACTGGTGGATGGGTGGTGGTGGTGTTGCTCATGGTGTTGCTCATTGCTTGGTTCACACATTGCTGTGCGGACGCGCACGAAGCGCATCCAGAATTTCTGGAGATCGAGAGCGGATGCCGCGCGCGTCGGTGTGCGCGGTCCTTGGATGGGCCCTGATCAGTGGCATCGTGCGCGCCGAAATCGCGGCGAATCATTCACGTTGCACCACCTATTGTAGCAGTGACGGCGACAACGGCTCCAGAATCAGCTCGACGCCGCTGCGACGACCTCCTCGTCCGGCACCCAGATGCGCCGGGGATGAGCGGAGGATCCCTCCACCACCCAGCGCCCCGCACGCGGCGTGAGTGGAGTCGTGTCCGGCTCACCGACAGCGACTATCCCTGCATCGCCCTCCGCGACCGGCGGCGGAGCATCGGCCTCGCGCAGCGCGTCCCGGATGATCCGCCGCGGGTCGTACTGCCGGGGATCGAGCGCCTGCCAGTCCGCCCGTACGAGAGCGACCCCGGCGTCGTCGATCGTGCGCGTGCGCGCCTCCGCCGCCGCCAGCGTCAGTCGTCGAACGGCCGCGGAGAATCGCTGCGCATACTCCGGCAGGCGGTGCGGGCCGATGATGACGGCGGCGCAGATCGCCACCAGGACGAGCTTCTCAATGGTCAGGCCGAACATCTCTCACCTCTTCTTTCTGCGCCCGATCGCGGCGACGCATCGACCGGTCGTGCCACCAGGTCACGGCGAGCGCGGCAGCGAATAGCAGAGCCATCGGCACGGCCACGAGGAACATCGACAGCACGTCGGCGGCGGGTGTCACCACGGCACTGAAGACGACGATCGCGACGAGCACGATGCGCCAGCTGCGTGCGATCGTCGCCGCGGACAGGATCCCGAGCATGTTCAGCGCTACGAGGACGACGGGGAGCACGAAGGCGATGCCGGTCGCCACGACGATCTTGAGCACGAAGTCGACGTAGTCGGAGGCCTGCAGCAGCGTGCTGTCCTCGGTGTCCGCGAACCCGGCGAGCAGCTCCACCATGTGCGGGAACAGCAGGGCGCCGGTCGTGCAGCCCGCGAGGAACAGCGGGACCGCCGCCCCCAGGAACCCGTACGCATGCTTCTTCTCGCGCCGGGTCAGGCCCGGTGCGAGGTAGGCGAACAGCTCGTACAGCCACACCGGGCTCGACAGCACGATCCCCGTGTAGAGGGCGACTGTGAGCCGCAGATCGAAGGCACCGGTGATGCTGTCGTAGTTCAGGCTCGCGTCACGCGATGCGGCGAGCTCCTCGATCGGCGCGCGCAGCGCATCGAGGATGTGCGGGGCGAGCGCGTAGCCGGCCACGATCGCGACGACGCCCGCGACGGTCGCCCGCACCGCCCGCCGCCGCGCCTCGCGCAGGTGCGAGGACAGCGGCATGCGTGCGGCATCCGCCTGCGCGTCCGCGGGCGCCGGCGCGTCGACGAGAGCCGTCACGGCTCAGTCCGCTCCGAGTGCGGCGCTGGCGGGCGCCGGGGCCGTAGAAGCAGGCGCCGTGTTCGCGGACGCGCTGTCCGGCGCGCTGGAGGCCGCGACCGGCGCCTCGGCCTCGACGGTCTGCGCCTCCGCCTTGAGGATGCGCAGCGACTGACCGACGCTGCGCGCGAGCGCCGGGAGCTTCGCCGCCCCGAAGATGAGGATGACGATGCCGAGGATGATGAGAGCGTGCCAGCCGGTGAGGTTCTGGAGCATGATGAGGTCCTTTCGAAGAGGTCGCGATGGTCAGGATCCGGGCCGGTCGCCGGGGCCTCCGCCGCTCGGCGCGGAGCCGGCCGACGGTGTCGTGGTGGTGTCGATCCGCACCTGGAGGGTGGCGGTGTAGCCGCTGGCGGCATCCCCCGTCATGGTCGCCAGCTGCAGCGCGCCGCTGTCATCGCCGAAGACGTTGTCGCTGGCGAGCGTGATCCCGGCGAGGTTCTGCACGGACGAGCTGTACCTCGAGTCGGTGTAGACGGCGTTGCAGGTCTCTTCCGGCAAGGCGATCTGGGAGGTCGCGATGGCGTTCGCGGAGTCGCTGATCGACGCGGCATCCGGGTACACCTCGAAGTGGATGTGCGGCCACCGGCCCGAGTAGCAGCCGGGGAAGATCGACGTGAACGAGACCATCCCGTCGGCATCCGCGACCTGCACACCGCGCAGGTACGTGACGTCCTCGAGGCCGGAGGAGTACATCGAGTACTCGCCGTCGGCCGTGCAGTGCCAGGCGTAGACCGCGGCCCCTTCGAAGGGTGAGTCGCCGTTCGCCATGTCGAGGACCTCGAGGCGGAACGTGAGCGGCACGCCGTCTGCGGTCGCCGATCCGTCGATCGACGAGCGGATGTCCTGACGCACGATCCCGGACTCCTCGAGGACGTCGGGCCCGTTGGACCCGTCGCCCGGGTACGGACCGGCAGTCTCGTCGGGGATCTCGCCCTCTGCCGTCACGCTCGTGGAGCTGCCAGTGGTGTTCGAGCTCTCGGACGAGTCGCTCGATCCTGAGGTCGAGGTCGAGTCGGATCCGCTGTTCGTGCTCGCCGCCGGCGCACAGGCCGCGAGCACGGCCGCGCCGACGCCGAGTGCGGCGATGCTGATGATGCCGCGGCGGGTCATGAGCGTGCCGATGTCGAAGGGCGCGCCCTGGTCGACGACCTCTTCGTCCGGGCGGTCGAGAGCCGGCCCTCGTAGGCGGGGCCCTCGGGGTGGTCTCGGGTTCGGGAATGCGGGTCATGTCGGGCCCTTCGGTCGTGTCCGGTTTCGTTGATGAACCCAGAGTGACCGTCCGACCCGAGCGAAGACTATGCCGCTTCCATGCGGAACCTATTGAGCGACTATTGGTTTCCTATGCTCAAATCAGAGCTCGCCGGGACGCATGGCCTCGGCGTCGATCGCGCGGATGATGCGCTGCGCGGCCGTGTCGGCCTTCGGCGCCCGCTCCCGGCGGCGATCGCGGCGCGGTGCGTACACGAACAGGGAGTGGAAGAGGAAGCGCGCGAAGAAGGCGACGACGAGCGAGATCGCGGTCGCCAGCACGCTCGAGATGTGCCACGTCTCGACCATCAGCACCATGATCGGGATGCGCAGCGCCGCCTCGACGTTGTTGAACGTGAAGGATGCCGCGAACCGCGCCCACACGCCGCGGGCGTCCGTGCGCATGTCGCCGAACACGAACCGCTCCTGCAGCAGGAAGTTGCCGATGATCGTGGCCTCGGCGCCGATGATCGCCGCCCAGACGTACGGCATGCCCGCTGCCGTGAGCAGCCACATGATGCCGAGGTTCGCGAGCGCTCCGATCGCCCCGATGACCGCGAACAGCGACATCTTGCCGAACCGTAGCCGGGCGAGGTGGGCGATGAACGTCGCCCCCTGCCGCAGCGACGCCTTCGACGTTCCGCTGCGCCGCTCCGAGAACTCCATCGGCACCTCGGCGACGCGCACATCGGTGCGGGCGAGGATCTCGAGCAGGATCTTGAACCCCTGCGGGCGGAGCGCTGCGACGTCCAGGCGCGTCCGGTCGACGAGGAAGAACCCGGTCATCGGATCGGTCGCGTTCGCAAGGCGACGGGGGAACATCGCCTTGGTCAGCCAGGTCGATGCCCGCGAGACGCCGAACCGCAGCGTCGTGCCGAGCCCGGTGGAGTCGCCGCCGCCGACGTAGCGCGACGCCGCGACGACATCCGCATCGCCCTGCGCGAAGCGGTCGAGCATGGCCGGGATGAGTTCAGGGGGATGCTGCAGATCGCCGTCTATGACGATGCAGACGTCTCCGTGCGCCTCAGCGATACCGAGCACCACGGCGCCGCCGAGCCCGCCGGTGTTCGCGCTTCGGTGGATCACGCGCACCGGAATCGACGCCGTGGAGCCCACCCGCTCGACCTCGGCGGCGGTGTCGTCGGTGCTGTCGTCCACGAACAGGATCTCGGCGTCGCGCCCGTCGAGCGCCGCAGCCGTGCGCTCGACGAGTTCTTCGACGTTGCCCCGCTCGTTGAAGGTGGGGACGATGACGGTGATGGCGATGCCCACGCGCGTCCCCTTCCGTGCTCGCTGGACGACGGCATCCATCGTCCCATGTCCTGCTATGGGACATGCACGGATTCCACAGGCGCTACGAGGGCGGAGCCTGCACCCCGAGGAAGCTGCGCGCGGCCATGCCGAGGGGGTCGCGATCGCCCCTTCCCCATCGAGACGCGCATATCCTGGATGCATGACTGAAACCGCTCGGGACACGATCACGATGTTCGGCGCCGACTGGTGCCGCGACTGCATCCGCACCAAGAAGCAGCTCGACGAGCTCGGCATCGAGTACACCTACGTCGACCTCGTCGCGGACCCCGCCGCCGCGGACGTCGCGAAGGAGATCTCGGGGCGCACGAACATCCCCGTCGTCGTCTACCCCGACGCCACGCACCACGTCGAGCCGTCGAACGACGACGTCGCCGCGAAGCTCCGCGAGCTCTCGCTGATCTGACGCTCCGGACGCTTCGGCAGGCTCAGCGGCCTGCTCTTCGGTGCGGCTGTTGCTGCGCCGAGCGACCGGCGATCCGGTGAGCGGATACCTGCTGATGGGCGTCGTCGCGGGCGTCGTGCTCGGCATCCTGCCGCTCTCGCGCTATCGGCTGCGCCGCACCGACATCGAGCGCGCCGAGGTCGGACCGCCCCCAGGAGCGCCCGCATAGGCTGGAGTTCCCGCACGAAGGAGACGCCGATGACGACTGCTGCCACCGCGACCGCGACGACCGACCTCGATGACGAACAGCGCGAGCGACTCGACGGGGCGATCGACGCCCTCGAGGCTGGTTCGCGGACGTGGTCGGCGCTGGATGCCGGGCAGCGGGCCAAGCTCCTGCGCGTGGTGCGCACCGCGGTGGCGTCATCCGCCGAGGAGTGGGCGCACACGGCGGCCGCGTCCAAGGGTCTGAACGGCAGCCATCCCCTCCGCGGCGAGGAGTGGCTGTCGGGCCCGTACAGCGTCCTGGGCGCCCTCGACGCGTACGCCGAGACGCTCTCGCGCCTGGCCTCGGGCCGCAACCCGCTCGAGGGCATCCGCATCGATCGCGCCCCCGGCGGACGCGCCCGCGTGCACGCGTTCCCGCTGACGGGGCTCGACAAGGTGCTGCTGTCGGGGTTCACCGGCGAGGTGTGGCTCGAGCCGGGGACGACGCCGCGCATCGCGCGTGCGACGGCCGGACTCGCGCAGCGCACCCCTGCCGAACCGGGCGGGGTCGGCCTCGTTCTCGGTGCCGGAAACGTGACCTCGATCCCGGTGCTCGACGTGCTCTACGAGCTGCTCGCGTACAACCGCACCGTGCTGCTGAAGGTCAATCCCACGCAGGACGCCCTCGTTCCCGTCTTCGAGCACGCGTTCGCGGCGCTCATCGAACCCGGGTTCCTGCGCATCGTCCGCGGCGGCGGCGATGTCGGCGCCTATCTCACCGGACACAAGAGCATCGCCCACGTGCACATCACCGGGTCGGCCGCGACGTTCGATGCGATCACGTGGGGTGCGCCCGGCAGCGCGACCACTCGTCGGCGCCGCGAGAACCGGCCTCTGCTGAAGAAGCCCATCACGGCCGAGCTCGGCGGGGTCTCGCCCATCATCGTCGTCCCCGGCGAGTGGACCGACGCCGACCTGACGTTCCAGGCAGAGCACATCGCGACGATGCGACTGCAGAACAGCGGGCACAACTGCATCGCCGGGCAGGTCGTGATCATGTCGTCCGAGTGGGCTCAGGCAGACGCGTTCCGCGCGGCGCTGCGTCGCGCCTATGCGAAGGCTCCGGAGCGTCCCATCTGGTACCCGCATTCTGACGGACGGATGCAGCAGGCGAACGACGACTACCCCGACGCGCTCGTGCTCGGCGACCGCCTGCTCGTCGAGCTCGGGGCGGATGACGAGGCCACCGCGCTCGAGACCACCGAGTACTTCGCGCCGGTGCTCGGCGTCGTCGCTCTTCCCGGAACGGGCCAGGACTTCCTGGATGCCGCTGTCGCGCACGCGAACGACAGACTCCAGGGCACCCTGGGCGCGAACCTTCTGATCGATCCGGCCACGGAGCGCTCCCTCGGTGCCGGATTCGACCGTGCGATCACGGCGCTGCGCTACGGTTCGATCGCGATCAACGCCTGGACCGCCTTCGGGTTCATCACCCCGACGCTGACGTGGGGCGCGTTCCCCGGAAACACGCTGCAGGACGTCGGTAGCGGCATCGGCGTCGTCCACAACGCGCTGCTGCTCGACCGCGTCGAGCGCACGGTGCTGCGCGGGCCGTTCCGCCCTTTCCCGCGGTCGCTTCCCGGCGCAGGCGGCGGCGGGCGGTTCACGATCCTGCCGAAGCCGCCGTGGTTCGTGACCGCGCGCACGGGTGCCGTCGTCAGCGAGGGCCTCACGCGCTTCCGTGCGAACGGCGGCGCGATCGGGCTCGTCAAGACGCTGCTGCAGGCGCTGCGCGCCTGATCTCAGTCGCCGGCGAAGAGGTCAGTCGCGTCGCGGAGAGCCTGTTGGATGCCCGGTTCGGATGCCGCGTGCCCGGCGTCGTTCACCACGACGAACTCGGCCTCCGGCCACGCCCGGTGCAGATCCCACGCGGTCATCATCGGTGTGCAGATGTCGTAGCGGCCCTGGACGATGACGGCGGGGATGTGCCGGATGGCCTCCACGCCGGCGATGAGCTGACCCTCGGTCCACCAGCCGCGGTTGACGAAGAAGTGGTTCTCGATGCGCGCGAAGGCCACGGCGGTGGCATCCTCGGTCATCCGCTCGATGGTGTCCTCGTCGGGGAGGAGCGTGATCGTCGACCCCTCCCACTTCGACCAGGCGCGGGCCGCCGGCACGTGCACTGCCGGGTCCGGGTCGAACAGGCGCCGGTGGTACGCGTCGATCAGGCGGTTGCGCTCGAGCACGGGGATCGGCTCGATGAACCCCTCCCAGAGGTCGGGGAACAGTGCCCCGGCGCCGCCCTCGTAGAACCACTCCAGCTCTTCGCGGCGCAGCGTGAAGATGCCCCGGAGCACGAGTTCGGTGACGGCGCCCGGGTGGGCCTGCGCGTAGGCGAGCGCGAGCGCGCTGCCCCACGATCCGCCGAAGACCTGCCAGGCCTCGATGCCCAGGTTCTTGCGCAGCAGTTCGATGTCGGCGATGAGGTGCGCGGTCGTGTTGAAGCGCAGGTCGGCGTCGGGTGCGCTCGCGTGCGGAGTGCTGCGTCCGCAGCCGCGCTGGTCGAACAGTACGATCCGGTACTTCTCGGGGTCGAAGAACCGTCGGTGCCACGGCGCGGTGCCGCCGCCGGGGCCGCCGTGCAGGAACACGACGGGCTTGCCTTCGGGGTTGCCGCTGACCTCCCAGGCGATGCGCTGACCGTCACCGACGAGCAGCATTCCGCTGTCGTACGGTTCGATCGGCGGATACAGTGCATCCGTGTTCATGTTCGTCCCCCGTGGATAACGCTCGCGTCGCGCTCGACGCCTCATTCACCGTACCGTGGAGAGGCCGTTCTCCCGCGGAACCACAGTGCTGGGAGGGGCTCCGGAGTCAGAGGTCTGCGCCGTCGACCGAGAAGGTGTCGCAGCTGCCCAAACCGTTCTGGTAGCCGTTCGCGAACCAATACTGCCGCTGCTCGCTCGAGCCGTGCGTCCAGGATTCGGGGTTGTTGAAGCCGGCCTGCTCCTGGATGTGGTCGTCACCGACGGCGAACGCGGCGTTCAGGGCATCCTTGAGCTGCGCGTCGGTGGGCGTCTCGAGGTACGCGACACCGTTCTCGTCGGTGAGCGAGGCGGCATCGGCCAGCCACGCCCCGGCGTAGCAGTCGGCCTGCAGCTCGGTGCGGACGCTGTTGCTGTCGGGCCCCGAGCCGTTGTTCGGGTGATCCTGCATGATCCCGGTGATGTTCTGGATGTGGTGGCCCCACTCGTGCCCGACGATGTAGAGCTGCGCGAGCTCGCCGGCCGACGCATCGAACTGCTGCCGCATGATCTGGAAGAAGTCGGGGTCGATGTAGACGCCCTGCTCGGGCGGGCAGTAGAACGGGCCGACCGAGTTGGATGCCGTACCGCACTGCGTCGTCGTCTGCCCTTCGAACACGTAGAGCTGCGGCGGGATGTACCCGTCGACGCGCTGCGCCCAGTAGTCGTCGAGAAGCACCTGGGCGCCCGCCATCCGGCAGTCGTCCTGCGTGTTGGCGTCCTCGCCGGTCTGACATTCGGCGAGGGTGCTCGTGCCGCCCGATGCCGGCTGCTGCTCGCCTCCGGACGCTCCGCCGACCAGACCGGTGAGGTCGGGACCGCCGAGCATGGCGACCACGAGCGCCACGAGGCCGAGCACGCCGGCACCGCCGCCGGCGATAGCGGCGGTGCGACCGGGGCGACGGGTGCGGTTTCCGGAGATGTCGGCGTCAGGGTTGAACGTCATAGGATGAGGGTACCCCCGCACCAGCGGCCGACGTAGGCTCATACCCATGGCGACCACGATCACGATCACGGGTGCGGGCGGGCAGATCGGATACGCGCTGCTGTTCCGCATCGCCGCGGGCGACATGCTCGGACAGGACGAGAAGGTGCGGCTGCGACTGCTCGAGATCCCGCAGGGCCTGAAAGCCGCCGAAGGGGCGGCGCTCGAGCTCCAGGACTGCGCGTTCGACCTGCTCGAGAGCGTCGAGGTGACCGATGACGCAGCAACCGGGTTCGACGGCTGCAACCTCGCCCTGCTCGTCGGCGCCCGCCCGCGCGGCCCCGGCATGGAGCGCGCGGACCTCCTCGCCGCCAACGCCGGGATCTTCGGCCCGCAGGGGGCCGCGATCGCCGGATCCGCGGCATCCGACGTGCGCGTGACCGTGGTGGGCAACCCCGCCAACACGAACGCGCTGATCGCCGCGGCAGCCGCCGACGGCATCCCCGCGGAGCGCTTCACCGCGCTCACCCGCCTCGACGAGAACCGCGCCCGCGCGCAGCTCGCCGCCGCACTGGATGCTCCGGTGTCAGCCATCCGGCGCGTGCCGATCTGGGGCAATCACTCGGCCACGCAGTTCCCCGACGTGACGCATGCGACGGTCGACGGCCGCCCCGTGCTCGAGGCTCTCGCCGAGCGCGTCGACGACGTCGAGGCATGGCTGGAGCAGACCTTCATCCCCCGGGTCGCGAAGCGCGGTGCGGAGATCATCGAGGTGCGCGGGTCGTCGTCCGTGGCATCCGCCGCGAACGCGACCATCGAGCACGCGCGCGACTGGGTGCACGGCACGGACGACTGGACGAGCGCCGGTGTCGTCTCGAACGGCGAGTACGGTGTGCCCGCCGGCCTCGTCTCCTCGTTCCCGGTGCGCTCGGTCGACGGCCGCTGGCAGATCGTCGAGGGGCTGGAGCTGAGCGCATGGGCCCGCGGGCGGATCGACGCGTCCGTCGCGGAGCTGGTCGCCGAGCGCGACGCGGTGCGCGCGCTCGGCGTGCTGTGATGTCACCGGGTCAGGGCAGAATGGATGCCGGAGGTTCGGGGATGAACGACGTGAACGAGACGATGGATGCCGCGCTGACGAGTCCGCTGCACCTGCCGCACGCGGCAGCCGACTGTCCGAAGTGCCTGGCGAACCTCGACCACGACTGGTGGTCGGCCCGCCCGGAGGGCGCGCGCCTGGTGGGGCTCGTCGTAGCCCGCGACGGGATGCCGTCGGTCACCGAGCAGCGCGAGGACCTCACGCGCTTCGGCGTGCCGATCGAGGGGTTCCGGCATCCGGCGCCCGACATCCTCGAGTCGTGGGAGGACCGCGTCCGGCGCCTGCTCGACACCCTGCGGCGCGGAGATGTGCTCGTCGTCGCGAACGTGCACGCTCTCGGGCGCGACCGCGACGAGGAGACCCGCACCGCCGCGGCTCTGCGCAGCCGCGGGATCATGGTCAAGGTGCTCGGGCATCACGCCCGGCACCTCGCCGACGCCGCGCGCTGACGCTTGCGACTCAGTCGTCCGCGTCGCTCTGATTCCGCAGCGCCTCGTCGTCGAGGAGCGGCAGATCGGCACGGGTGACGACCTGCGAGGTGACGGCGTACTCGACGAGGCGAGCGCGACGGTTGGTGGCGAGCTTGCCCGGTCCCCCGCGCAGCCCCTGCACGCCCATGCGGTCGAGCTTGTCGCAGACGTTGTCGAGCTTGCGGTTGAACTTGCTCATGCTCCAGCCGAGGCGCCCCGCTGCGTCGCTCGACGACGGCAGCTCATTCATGCTGACGCCCTCCCGGCGCAGCATGGGTTCGGCGAGGGCGACGATCAGCTGCTTCTGCATGGTGGTGAAGCTCACGGGCATCACCGTCGTCTCGCCGCTCATCGACGCCTCGACCTGACTGGAAACCTCGTAGGGCGCCTCTTCGGTGTGCAGACTGAGCTCGTAGGTGACCGGCCCTGCCGTGAACACGATGACGTTGCGCTCGAACACGAGCGGCATGCGCGCGCCGGGCGACAGCCACGACTGCACAGCGCCTCCCGCGCTGGAGACCGTCGCGGCCAGACGCACTCCGACATTGGCCAGCCACCACAGGCCGTCATGATGCTGAAGCTCGAGGAAGTGCCGGTGCAGGTACGGGTTGTCGTCGATCTCGAGGTCGCCCTCGCGGCCGATGATGAACGGCTGGTCCGAGGGCAGCTCGTGCCACTCCCCCGCGAACTCGAGACGCAATGGCGCAGCGCCGTTCACGCCTTTCGCCTGGGCACCCCCTTCAACCGTCGCGGCAGGCTTCAGCTCAGTCACGTATCGAACCCCCTCGGCGAACATCTTGCCATGCGAAGGGCCGAATGCGCGCCAGGCCCGGTTCGAGCGCAGGAGGGCGGCGGCCGTCAGTCGAACGTCGGCCGGAGCTCCTCGCGGAACACCTTGCGGTTCCGCGGGGTCATCTTCCACCGCGTCTCATCGGTGTCCTCGAACGTCACGTTGTACTTCCCGTTCGTGCGGTCGAGCTGCACGAGCACCTGCACGGGCAACGCGTCGCCGTCCTTGAAGTAGCTTCCCATGTACGCGTCCACTGCCGGCTTGACCGCCCAGGCGTCCGCAGCCACCGCGGAGATCGTGCCATCCGGGGAGTAGAGGTAGCCGTGCGCCTCGTTGAACGCCCCGTCGGGGAACTCGAGGATCATCGCCAAGGATGCCCAGCCCTCCCGGTCGATGTCCGGTCCATCCATGTGGTCCACCAGGGCGTGGAGAAGATCGGCGGTCACGTTCTCTGACACGAGATTCCTTTCGACGAGGTTCAGCGCTGGTTGATGCGGTGGAATATCTCGCCGGTGATGTTATCGAAGGACGGGCTGCGCGTCTCGAGAATCTCGCCGGTCGAAGGATCCGACACCACGTACGCCACCTGAAACCTATCAGGCCGCACGGCGCCCGGAGGGTCGATGGCGATGCGGTAGTCGACCCGGCAGCCCTCCGCCGCCCAGTCAGCCCACTCATTCTCCATCTTCTTCCAGGCCCCCCGATTGAGGTTCGCGGCCTGCGGCACGATTCCCTCGTCGGGCGTGTCTCCGTAGAAGCGATGAGCGCCGAGGTGACCGCCGTCGTCGCCGTCCCGACCGAGCTGCCCGATCGCCGTCGCGTTGTCGCCGCGGTCACTGCTGCCGAAGTCGTCGAGGATGGTGCCGTTCTCCTGCACCGGCCGCCGGTTCTCCGGATCGAAGTGCGTCGTCTTGGAGTTCCTGCCTCGCGTCGTGTCGATGCTGTCGAAGTTGTCCGTGTCGCGCACCTTCTTCACGACACTGTCGAGGTGCTCGTTGATCCGGTCGGTGAGCTGGGCGAGCCTGAGATTGAGGTCGCCACCGGCGTCGTCAACCGAGTTCTTCACCTTGCGCATGACCTCGCGTGCGGCCTTGCTCATCAGTCGTCTCCTCCGAAGTCGAGGGCGGAGAACTCCGTGAAGAAGTTCGATGTCAGCGTCGAGATGTCGGTGCCGTGAAGCTTCATGTCCGTCTGCGCATCCTCAAGGGCCTGCAGGTCAGCGTAGAACTCATCGGTGTCGCCGACCGCGCTCTCTGTCATCGGCGCGTCCAGGATCGCGTCGATGACCGCCGGCAGATGCTCGGACATCGGCTCGATCACCATCGGCGCGAGCTGTTCGATCAGCTGCTCCACCACGATGTCCACCGCCGCGTTCAGGAGCTTCTTCTTGATGAGCAGCATGGGGCCGGCACCCACGGCGGTGATCGGGTTCGTCAGCATCCCGACCAGGGCGATCATCGTCGTCGTGACGTCGAAGATCACCTTCATCTTCAACCCGAGGATCACTTCCGCGCCCACATCCATCGCCGTCGCCGCGGGCGGCATGATGTCGATCAGCTTCTGCAGGTTCTGCGAACGATTGGTGTTCCAGGCGCTCAGTGTCGCGGGTCCGGTCTGTCCTCGCATCGCGACGCCCAGGTCGCCGTTCATCTTCCGATCGACCGCCTGGACGACCGATTCCAGATCGGTCCCGAGATCGCGGACCAGCGTCGCGCCTTTGCGAACCTCGTCCTCATCGATGTCCGGCCAGTCGAATCCCAGCTTCTCCATCACCCATATCAGCTCATTCGGCAACATCATTCCCACGGTGGCACCCCCTCCTGCAGACGACTGTAAGCAACGATCATCGAGAACACGATGGGTACTGCTTCCCGGGTGGATCTGCCCGGATGCTTCAGTCGCGCCCCGGGTAGTCGATCTTCACGCTGACGAAGCGCGAGTCCGGGATCTCCTCGATCTCGATGGTGGCGCCGTCCAGGGCACCTGATCTCATCCCGAATCGGGTCTCGAGGTCGCCCTGGCCGAGTCCGCTCAGGTCGCTCGCCTCGCTCGCCGGCGCGAGGAAGCGCATGTCGCCGCCCTGCCGGCCGTACTTGTCGGGGCTGTCCTGCCCGATGGCATCCTCGTAGAGTTCCTCGACGAGCTGACCCGGCACCTTCTTCGGCACGCCCTTGACCTCGTCGACGATGTCTCCAGGGATGTCGCGGATGCTCTTGCCCACGGACCGGCCGAGGTCCTGCATGAGGTTGTAGTCCGGCTTGGCGTGACGGGGCACATGTCCGTGCGTCTCGATGCCTCGGGAGACGTCCGTGAGGATGTCGTACTTCTTCGCGTGCGATGTCGGCTTCTCGGCACGATGCGTGGGCACCCTGTCGGCCCCGTCGCGATGCGTGGGCACGCTGTCGGCCCCGTCGCGATCGGTCCGCCGCACGCGATCTGCATCGGCACGGTGCCGGCCGCCGCGCTTGCGGAAAGCGCCGGAGAATCCGGTCTTGAACTCGCGCCCTGCTCCGTCGACGGCATCGACGAGGTCCTTCATCAGCTTCTTCAGTTGCACGGTCAGTCTCCTGAGATCTGCAGGTTGGCGAGGTCGGCGAGAAGGCGGTCGGTGAGGTCCTCGACGTCCGTCGCGACGCCGTCCATGTCGTCCGCGGCCTGATCGAGCGCCTGGAGGTCGGCGTAGAACTCGTCGACGTCGCCGAGGTTCTCTGCAACGACCGGGGCCTCGAGCAGCCGGAGCACGAGCCCCGGCACCTGCTCGGCCAGGGGGTCGAGCGCGAGCGGCAGCACCTGATTGATCACCTGCTCCACAGTGGCCTCCATCGCCATCGAGAACAGCTTCTTGCGAGCCAGGATCAGAAGGGCGGCCCCGCCGGCGCCGAACGGCCCGGCGGCGAGAAGGGGGATGAGCTGGGCGAGCGTGAGCGTGACCTCGACGATCACCTTGATCTTGAGCGCGAGGACGATGTCTGCGGCGACGTCGATCCCCGTCGACGCCGGGCCCAGGATGTCGAGCAGCTGCTGAACGTTCTCGGATCGGTTGCGGTTCCACGCGGCGACGTGGCCGGTGCCGATGTTCCCTCTCATCGACGCGGCGATGTCGCCGTTGATACGGCGATCGGCCGCCTGGACGAGCGTCTCCATGTCGTCGCGATAGGTGCGCACCAGCTGCGCGGCCTTCCGGACCTCGTCCTCATCGATATCGGGCCATTCCAGGCCGAGCTTGTCCATGACCCAGATCAGCTCGTTCGGCAGCATCATTCCCACGTCGGCACCTCCGTCGGAGACGCTACTAAGAGAGCCGCGCCTCGCGCGATGGTGAGATCAGCCCATCCCTAGGGGCTTCGGATGCTCTCCGGCGCGGTCAGGTGATCAGTTACGCGTCGGGTTCATGGCCGGCGTGCGTGCTGTCGCGCCTGCTCGTGCAGTCGATCGACCTCGGCCCGCTGCTCGGCAAGCGTGACCGTCGACGAGGGGTCCACCGGTTCGAACGTGTCGACGAGGTCCTCCCCACCGCGGATCGAGAGCCGGTAGGCGCGGAGTCCGCCGCCTTGATCGCGGGCCATTCCGCTCGGCCAGACGTTCGGGAGCGCCCCGGCCACGCCGATGCGCCAGCCGTAGGGCTCGAGTTTCTCGCGAATACGGCACAGGGCCTCGAACGCATCATCGGCGCGCGCCACTTCCGCGCCGAACCCGGCTGACCGGATCTCCACCGTCCACGCAACGTCGTCGAAACTCCACGTCACTTCCGCCTCACGGGTGATATCGTCCCGGGCGACACGCACGGTCTGCGGGCTCGGGATCATTCGGTCTTCACGTCGGCGGGATCGATAATCGCCGACACACTGTCCCCGGCGTTCAGCGCGATCCGAACGCCTTCGGGCAATGCTGAGGCGAGTTCGACGCCTTTCATCGACACGTGCTCGTCGTATCCCGGGGCCGTGGCCTTGTCGATGTCGGTGAACGCGTAGACGAGCTTTCCACCGTCCTCGGCGGGTGCGACGAAGATGCCGCCCTCTGCACGACTGAAGATGAACACCTCCGCTTCGGCGAAAGCGCGACCGAGCCGGTCATCGGGCAGATAACCGGCGAGCACGAGCTGTAGCACCCTCTCGAGCGGCGTCTTCGGCGGTGACCACCCTCGAGCCTGCGGGGTTGGACGGTACCGGGGATTCGGTATGAAGGCGTCTTCGAGTTCGCCGTTCTCATCCACCTTCCACGCGCCGACGATGCCTTCAGGCGGCACTTCGGCGGATCCCTCGAATCCCGGGTCGACGGCGTATACCCATCCGCCGGGGTTCGCTCGCGCCTCGGCCCGGAGGTCGTCCGTGACGGGCGGTGCGGATGTTGCCGTCGCCGAGTTCCGGTCTTCCTCTTGCTGATCGTTCTCGTTCATCGCCTACCACTGTAGATCGGGTTCGGGATCCACTCACCCAATGTGTTGTCGGGCAGCACCGGGTGCGCGCCGACGATCTTCTCGGCGGGGATGCCGCCCTGGAAGGCGATCTCGTGCTCGGGGTTGGGCATGTGCGGCGCGTATGGACCGTCCGGCATGGTGGCGTCGACATCGATTCCGCCCGGAGCATCGACGGTGTAGCGGTAGGGCGATCCCCAGCGCTGATATAGATCCGGGTCCCTCGTCGTGCTCACGAAGTTCGATGACCCGTTGGTGTGCACGAACGTATTGAGATCGTTGTTCGACGGATCTCTGACCTGGAAGCCCTCGGCGAAGATCACGTCGGGAGAGCGGCCGTCCGATCGATAGAGCAATTCGGTACTCGTTCGATCCACCCGATCGGTGTGGCTCCCGGTCAGGTCTGGGGCCTCGGTGCCGTCGAGCAGCTTGACCTTCTGCTTGACGTCTTCGAAATGATCATCCAGCCTGCGCGTCAGCTCGGGCAGCCTGACGTTCGCGTCTTTACCGCCCTTCGTCATCGCGCGCCAGAGATCGCTGAACGCATTGCCGAACTTGCCCATCAGGCGTCCCCTCCGAAGTCAAGGGCAGAGAATTCCGTGAAGAACGTCGCCGTCAAGGTCGAGATGTCCTCACCGTGGAGCCGCATCGCCGACTGCGCGTCCTCGAGCGCCTGCAGATCCGCATAGAACTCATCCGTGTCACCGACCGTACCCTCGACCATCGGCGCATCCAGGATCGCGTCGAGCACAGCGGGCAGCTGCTCGGCCATCGGCTGGACCGCCATCGGCAGCAACTGCTCCAGCACCTGCTCGACCGCGATGTCGACCGCGGCGTTCAGGAGCTTCTTCTTGATGAGCAGCATCGGCCCCGCGCCCAGAGCCGTGATCGGGTTCGTCAGCATTCCCACCAGGGCGATCATCGTCGTCGTGACGTCGAAGATCACCTTCATCTTCAGACCGAAGACGACGTCGGCCCCGATATCCATGGCCGTCGCTGCCGGCGGCATGATGTCCACCAGCTTCTGCAGATTGGTCGATCGGTTCGTGTTCCAGGCGCTCACCGTCGCAGGCCCCGTCTGACCTCGCATCGCCACGGTCATGTCCCCGTTCATCCTGCGGTCGACCGCCTGAATCACGGTTTCGAGGTCCGTGCCGAGGTTGCGTACGAGGGTCGCGCCCTTGCGGACTTCGTCCTCATCGATATCGGGCCAATCGAACCCCAGCTTCTCCATGACCCAGATCAGCTCGTTCGGCAACATCATTCCCACGGCACAACCTCCATTGAAGAGATTAGAGGCCTCGCGGATGCGCTCGCGATGGGGAGAACACCCCACGAATCCGTGCGAGGACCGCTCACGGCACGACCGCCCACTGCGCGGCATCCGACATCAGCGGTGCCGACGCCCCGCCGCGAACAGAGACACCGGACACGTCGCGGTCGGTGATCGTGACGACGGGATTCGCGGCGATCGGGGATGCGACGGCTGCGCTCACGATCGTCGCCTCGATCTGCGCTTGGATCTCACGCGCCTCGTACACATCGGTGGTCTGCGCGAGCTGGGCGATCAACTCATCGCGGGCGGGGTCGGCCTGCCCCGTGATCGACGAGGCACCTCCGGTGCCCCACTGCGCCGCGAGCTGGGCCGGGGACCGCGGGATGGGCGCGCGCATGATCACCGCATCCCAGTCGCGCTTGTCCAACGCCGCAGACAGGTCGTCGCTGCCGCAGTCCGCGACTCGCCAGCCGGCCTCCGCAGCGGCCGTCCGCAGCGCGGCGAAGGCGCCCGTCGCGAACTCGCTGCGCCGGTCGTACAGCACGCACACGCGGGTGTCGGCGGGGATGCCCGCGGCCGCCCGCTCCGCCGCGGGGTCGGCGTCGGCCGCACCGAGCGTCTGCATGAACCCGGAGTCCTCGTTCACGATGTCGTACGCGCGCGAGTTCGGGATCGCGGTCATCGAGGTGCTCGGGGCGTACGCAGTCGCCCAGTCCCCCGCACCGGCATCCATGAGGTCGCGCGCCGGCGCGGAGTGGATGAACGACGTCCGCGCACGTACATCGCTGAACACGCCGTGCGGCGGGAGGAGCATCGACCAGAGTGTGCCGTCGTTCGTCATCTGGACGGTGAAGTCCTTGCGTTCGAGCTCGCGCACGGCGTCGCGATTCTCCGCGACCGGACGCACCTGCACGGTATCCAATTGATCTCCGACGGCGGCGAGCGGATCCTCACCGGGCGGCGTCAGCTCGATGCGGGCGACCTGGGGCGTGACAGCTCCACGGAACGCGGAGTTCGGGACGAGCGCCACTGCCCCTTCGGCATCCGCTCCGTCCGGATCGACCATGAACGGCCCGCTCGAGAGCAGGAGGTCGGCGGCGACCGCTCCCTCGCCGATCTCGAAGCCCTCGTTCCACGCGGTGCGCATCTTCTCGAGCGCGCTGCCGTCGCCGGTGCGTATCGCGGTGATGACCGCCTGCTTGGCCTCCATCGGATCGTCGATGCCCAGTGCGCGCTCGCCCAGCACATGCGCGGGCACCGGCACGGTCACGATGCTCTGCCAGTCGCTCACCGGCTGCGCAAAGGTCACATCGATCGACCGCGCGAACTCGTCCACGACCGGGATCGGAGCATCCACGACCGATGCCTCATCGGACGGGAAGTACCCCGCAGCTCCTGCCCAGCCCAGCAGCAGGTCCGCGGCATCGAGGGGGATGCTGTCAGACCACGAGGGTTCGGTGAGGTCGTAGCGCACGGTGAACGGCTCCTCCTCGAGGATCGTCACCGTGCCGAAGCTCTCGTCCGCGACGAAGTCGCCGTCGATCACGTCGCCGAATCGCGCTCGCGTCATCGCGGCGATGTCGAGGTTGCCGCTCGTCGGGGATGCGGCCGCGTTGGTCGAGGTCAACGACCCCGTCCACCCGACGACGACCTTCGTTCCGGGGGTCACAGACTCCGGCATGGCCGGCGCGCAGGCCGTCAGCCCCGCAGCGAGCGCGAGCGCGGTCAGTGCCGCGACGCGGCGTCTTCCCCTCATTCCCCGGCCGTCACACGTAGTCGGTGTCTTCGCCGCTCTCCTCGGCCATCGCCCGGAACGGCTCGCTCTCCTCGCTCTCCAGCCACGCCCGCGCGTGCTCGAGCAGCGCCGCAGGCGAGTCCTCGGCCTCGGCGGCCGTGGCGAACGGGCCGATCGTGTCCTCGGAGGGGCGCTCGTCGGCGCGCACCACGGACTGGGTCGACAGGTTGTACCAGTAGCTCTGCTGTCCGGTCATGGTCCCGATTCTATTCGTTGCTTCTGCGCGATCAGGGGGAACGACGAAGGCCGTGGAGCCAGTCCTGTCGAACTGGCCCCACGGCCTCCGGTGCGACCGATCAGAGCTGGTCGGTGTCGCGGATCTTGTCCGCCATCTGGTCCAGCGCCGTCGCCATGTCGTTGACGGCCTCGGTGGCGTCATCCAGCGAGGTGGTCAGGTCGTTGTAAGCGGTGGAGTACTGCTCCGACGCGTTCTCGGTCTTGAAGCCGTCCTGGACCAGGTCGTCGATGACGCCCTGGAGGTCCTTCAGCGCGTCACCGATCGACGTGCGTCCGTCGCGCAGACGCTGTGCCGCGTCTTCCATCTCGCTGTACGTTGCACCAAAGTCATGTGCCATGAGAACTGCCCTCCGCGTTCGTGGTGTTTCCGGCCTGTGTGGCCCTCGTCAGGCCCCTGCGGCCTCCTGGAACGAGGTTAGTCAACGAACCCGCTCCCGCAAACGGGGAGCGGTACCCATGTCAGTCCTGCCCACCGCCGGCGCCTCCGGGACGAACGGCATCTGCATCGTGACCAGGCGGCCGGCCTGCACGAAGATGCCGCGCCCCACAGGGAAGTCGCTTCTCTTGATCCGGCTGAACGCGGTCTTGAAGATCGACTCGCCGTCGTACGTGTCCGGCTTGAGGATGATGCCCTGACGACCCGTCTTCCACTCGCCGAGCACACCGATGCTTCCGCTGGCGCGGCTGATCTCGGCGTCGGCGATCAGCATGTGATCGCTGTTGTTCATCGCCTGCAGCAGCGTGCGCATCTGCCGATCGGCGGGACCGTCGGCGAGGTGGGGGATGTCTTCGATCACGATGAGGATGCGGCCCTCCGTCGTATCGCTCGTGACCAGCTCGGTCAGTTGCTCGGCGAGTTCCTTCTCCTCCTCCGGCTTTATCGCGCTACGCACCCACGGACGGAAGTCCTTGAGCTGCGAGCGGCGGTTGCCGAAGTGGTACATCCGCACGTTCGGATCGAACCGCTCCATCGCGATGACCAGGGCCCTGAGCGCGTTCGTGCGCCCGGAAGCCGGCGGTCCGGAGATGACGAACGAGCCGATCGGCTCGAAGCCGCGCGGCGCGAGCGTGTCGTCGGCGATGCCGAAGACGGGCATCCCGTCGACCATCGCCGGCATGTCCGCGGCGGGCACCATGGTCGGCAGGGCCCCGATCTCCGGGAGGTCCCGCGCACCCTGCTCCCGGAGGGTCTTGGCCAGGGCTGTGAGGGCCTTGGTCTGCTCCACCACGTTCGGCGTGCCGCCGAGGACCGCGATCTGCGCCTCATGGCCGTCGATGATGGCTCGCCCCGGCGCCGACTGCTCGTCGAGGATGTCGCGCGGAGCGTTGAGCAGCATGTACTGGCCGGGGTCGCCCAGGCGCAGCACGACCCGGCGGGAGATGTTGGACGCGACGGCGCTGGGGACGGCGTTGCCGCGATCGGCCGTGATGACCATGTGCACGCCGAGCGTCCGCCCCTCGCCGAGGATGCGCATGAAGGTGCGGTAGAACGGCGCGCGTCCCGGCGCGTACTCCCAGTCCTTCTTGAACTCGGGGAAGTTGTCCATGAGCAGCAGGATGCGCGGCATGCTCGGGTCCGCGATCTCGCGATACTCCTGGACGGTCGCAGCGCTCGCCGCCGAGAACGAGGCCGCGCGGCGGTCCATCTCGCGATCGAGAGTGCGGAACAGGCGCTGGATGCGCTCGGCATCCGCACCGTCGACGACCGAGCCGACGTGCGGCAGGTCGGCGAGGGGTCCCAGCGCGCCGGAGGCGAAGTCCAGGCAGTACACCTGCACGCGGCCGCGATCGGGCTGCATTCCGGCCGCGGTCGCGATGGTCTTCAGCACCGTGGACTTGCCCGAACCGGAGGTGCCGTAGACCACCATCGATCCGTCGCGGTCCGGGACGAAGACCGCGGGCTCCTGCTTCTGCTTCTCCGGCACGTCCATGAGCGCAAGGGGGATGCGGGTGTCGCCGTCGTTGGGCAGATCGGCGAGCTCCACCACCGGGGCGAGATCGTCGAGCCACGGACGGCGCGGAGCGGGCAGGCTGGCGACCTCGCTCGCGCGGATCAGCGTCGACACGATCCGCTTCTGGTCATTGGGCCCGAGGTCCTCCTCGTGCGTCTCGGCCTCGGCGGGGCGCTCGGGCTCCCATTCCGCGGTGGCGCCGAAACGCAGTTCGGACACGCTGACCTCGACGGCGGCTTCGTCCTCCGTCGTCCATCCGCCCGCGTACGCGGACTGGAACGGCACGAGCCGACCCGGCCCGGTCTTCGCGATCGCACGGCCGGGGATCGATGCCGGGAAGGTCGATGCCACCGGGTCGTCGACGACGTCGCGTGAGTCGGCCTCGTCGGCCATGCGCAGGGCGATGCGCAGGTTCGTGTTCGCGCGCAGGTTGTCCTTGATGACGCCGGCGGGACGCTGCGTCGCCATGATGAGGTGGATGCCGAGCGAGCGGCCGCGCTGTGCGATGTCGACGACGCCGTCGACGAACTCGGGCATCTCGGAGGCGAGGGCCGCGAACTCGTCGATCACGAGCACGAGAGCGGGCGGGCACTCCGGGTCCTGCCGCTTCTCGAGCTCGAGCAGGTCCTTCGCCTTCTTGCGGTTGAGCAGGTGCTCCCTGTGCTGCAGCTCGGCCCTGAGGCTCGTGAGCGCGCGGCGCACGAGGTGCGGGCTCAGATCGGTGACCAGGCCGACGCAGTGCGGTAGTTCGACGCAGTCGGCGAACGCGGATCCGCCCTTGTAATCGACGAACAGGAACGTCACCCGGTCCGGGCTGTGCGCCGCGGCCATTCCGAGCACCCAGGCCTGCAGGAACTCGGACTTTCCGGCGCCGGTCGTTCCGCCGACGAGGGCGTGCGGACCGTGCGTGCGCAGGTCGAGGGCCATGGCGTCGCTGGCGCCCTGACCGATGATCGCGCGCAGGTTGCCGGCTTTCTTCAGACGGGGACGGGGAGTCGGGGAACGGTCGACGATCGTGTTGTTCTGCCGCCACCGCTCGATCACGACCCGCGGGTCCTCTGCGATCGCGGGGTCCACGAGCTGCAGGAAGCCCACCGTGCTCGGGATGTCGGATGCGTCGTGCACGACCGTGCTGGCATCCACGACCGGGGCCATGCGCCTCGCGAGCATGTGCATGTACGCGTTGGAGACGCCCTCGACGCGCGCGCCCTCGAAGCTGTGGCCGGTGCGGACGAGCCCGACATTGGCCGCTTCCAGTCCGTTCGTCACGTCGATGTAGCTGCGGCACACCGCCGGAAGCGATTCCACGGTCGGCGAGACGAAGACGGCGTGCACACCGTGGTCCGCGCCGCGGTCGAGCACGTCGGTGAGACGCCCGCGGTCGACCGGCGCCTCGCTGCTGACGAAGACGATGACCGACACCGCAGGCGTCCGCTTGTGGTCTCCGGCCGCCCGCGACACGTCGGTGCCGTACAGCAGCGGGTTCCACTCGTCCTTGAACGGCCCGCGCGGCTCGCGGCTCTCCGCACCGCCGGACGCCGCGCGCTGGACGTAGTCCTCCAGCATGCTCAGCAGCGCTGCCCCGGTGGGGGCCGAGTCGGCGAGGGCGACGTCGCGGAACGGACTCTTCTCGCTCGAGGTGTGCGGCATCCACTTGAGCCAGTCGAGCTCCGCGGTCCACGCGGAGTCGGCGAACGCGACGCTGACGACGTCGTTCGGCGCGTGCAGGCCGAACAACTGCACGGCGATGCCGCGCATCGCGTCGGCCACCAGCTGCTGCGGGCCCGCGATGCCGATCGATCCGGCATCCGCCATCAGCTCGAAGATCGGAACATCGTCGACCTGCGCGTACCGCTCCTGGAGCCGGTCGACGCGTTCGATGAACTCGGGGAGCCCTTCGGGCGTGTCCATCTCGGCGATCGTGTTGCGCGCGGGGAGGGTGCAGGTGCCCAGTCGCACGGCGAGGAAGTTCCAGTGCTCGGGCCGGCGCGTCCACAGCATCGGCCCCAGCCGCATCGCGTGATCGAACACCTCGGCGACCGGCGGCGTCTCGGCGTTGCGGGCCGCCTCCTCCTCGGGCTTGCCGCGGAAGAAGTCCTCTTCGAGCTGCTCGTACTGCCTCTCGAAGAGCTTGTACTCGTGGCTGGAGCTCTGCTTCGCCGACCGCG
This sequence comes from Microbacterium tenebrionis, assembly GCF_903645325.1. Taxonomy (GTDB): domain Bacteria; phylum Actinomycetota; class Actinomycetes; order Actinomycetales; family Microbacteriaceae; genus Microbacterium; species Microbacterium tenebrionis. The sequence continues at coordinate 71,067 of NZ_CAHJXQ010000004.1, read as the reverse complement.
ACTGGTTGATCATGTTGCCCAGCGCCATCAGCGGCGTCATCACGATCATCAGCAGCGATCGCGGGTTCTCGTTCATGATGTACAGGGCCACGCCCATGAGGACCGGTGCGACGAGGATCGGCCAGGGGAAGATCTTGCCGAGTTTCTCGGTCGGGATGCGCGGAGCTTTGAACGCCGTCCCGGGATAGCGCACCTCGACGCGAGGGCTGCGGTTGAACAGCAGTCCCCCTCCGCGCTCGATGATCGGCTCCTCGGATGCGCTGCCGTCGAAGGAGCGCGCGAGCCGCGGCACGAGGGTCGTCGAGCCGATCACGAACGGCGTGCCTTCTTCGAGGCGGATGCGGCCGACCGGGACGCCGTCGACGAGCACGCCGTTGGCGGAGTTCAGGTCGACGACATCGATGTGCTGACCGACTTCGATGCGGGCGTGCCGCTTCGAGACCATCGGATCGGCGAGCACGACGTCGCTTGCCGCATCGCGCCCGATGACCATCTGCCCCGCCCTGATCGGGAACTCCTGCCCGGTCAGGGGGCCGGCGGTCACGTGCAGCACGCCGACGATCTCGCGCTGGCCGGAGCCGACGTAGTCGGGGCCGTGATTGAGGATGGATGCCGCGAACCCGGAGCCGATCGGCGCCTCGCCGATCGGCAGCTCGGGATCGAGCGGCACGAGCCGATCGGCGGTCGGCGGGGCGACGGCGAGGGTGAGGACGTCGCCTTCGGTGACGGGGATCGAACGGGTCGGGTCGGCCTCGGCGATGTGCCGGGCGACATCGGCCGCCGTGGCCGTGGAGTCCGTCGTGACGACGATGTCGACGGGGTCGCCGACCGGGCGATGCAGGGTCAGTTTCAGTCTCATTCGTCTCTCTCCGTCACACGCGCCGTCAGATCCGGACGACCACGGCCAGCCGGTCTCCGAACCGGACCGCGTCACCCTCGACGACCATCACCGGCGAACCGGCGGCGAGGGTGTACTCGATGCCTTCACGGATCAGTCCCGACCCGTTCGTCGAACCGCAGTCCGTCACCTCGAGACCGCCGTCCACCGGACGCGCCAGCAGGTGCGTCTTCGACAGCGATCGGGCTTCATCGTCCACGGGGATCGTCTGAGCGCCGGGGTGGCCGCTCGCGTCCGGGTTGCGTCCGAGCAGGAGCGGCCCCTCCACGGGGATGTTCACGCCCGTGTCGAGGTTCAGGCCGAAGCGGGCGACCGAGGCGGGCTCGGCGGGGACGACCGGCTCGGGGTCCGGAGCGGGGGCCGGCCGCTCCGGCGCCGTCGCTGCGGGCGGAACGGAAACCGACTCTCCGGCCGGTCGATCCCCGCCGAAAACGGGCTTGCCCGCCTCCGGGGCCGCCTCCTGGGCAGGTGCGACCGGCTGACCGATTCCGATGTCTGGTCGGGAGTCGGGTGCGTGCGGGCGCGCGACGCCGATGACGCCTGCGCTGACACGACTGCCAGGACGGTACTGGGGCGCGACAGCGGGATCCTGCGGTGTCGCCAGTGACGGCAGCTCGACGCGCTCGGGCGCCGGTTCCGCCTTGACGAGCTTGCGGGCCACGCGCATGCGCTTGTCGTCGTACGGATTCAGACCGCGCCGGATATCGACGAGCCAGACTCCGGTCGCCTTGTCGTGCAGGCCCCGCCCGCGGCGATCCGGGTCGAAGGTGGGCGATACCAGCATGAGCACCGGGCCGATGAGGGGCACGATGCCCGACGCCCCCATGAGCAGGTAGCGAAGCAGCACCCGGCCGACGCCGGGGCGGGCGAGGGTGCGCACGTCGACCGAGCGGATGCCGACGATCGCCTTGCCGATCGTCCGCCCCCCGCGACCGTGCATCACCAGCTGGACGATGCTCAGGACCAGCGTGAGGGCGAATGTCGCCGCCGTCGTCACGATGGCCAGGACGAACGACGGGTGGTTGACGAGCCCGTATGCCGAGATGGACCCGGTCATGAGTTTGAGCAGCAGCGGCACGGCGCCCAGCCAGAACGGCAGCTGCACGACGAGCCAGAGCGCGATGTCGATGACGAGCGCGAGCGCGCGGCGCCCGAACGGAGCGCGCAGCATGCCGAGGGCGGCCGCGTATGCCGGATCGGGGCGTCCGCTCTCGTCGAGGCCCTCGATCTCGTCCTTCTCGTCGTCGATCTCCCAGATCATTCGCTCGGAGGACGTCGACCGATCAGCGCGTGAGCTCACTCCACGCACCCCCGAACCTGCTCCGACGCACGGCCGTCCTCGCGGCGCAGCAGCACATCGATGCACACCTGTCCGGTGGCGGCTCCCTCGAACGTCACGGTCGGCTCTTCGGTCGACTCGGGAACCCCGGTGCCGTCGAGGCTCACAGTGTTCCACAGGTACAGGTCGCCGTCCTCTTCGGCCGGGTTCGTCCATGTGAAGGTGATGGTCGTGCCGTCGCGCGTGCCGGCGAGGTCATCGACGGCGGGCACCGCGTCGGAGATGGGATCCTTCGGGACCGCCCCCTGCTGCGTGGCCACGGGGTCGGGCTCGCCCGTTCCCTGGAGCAGGTTCACGCCGATGATCGTGCCGCCGACGAGGACGACGGCGGCCGCCGCGATTCCGATCCACATGCCCACCCGCGGCTTCGGCTTCGTCTCAGCCGGGTCAGGTTCCGGTGCGTCCCCGACGGTCTGCGGGAACGGCACCGCGGGCGCCTCCGGCGAGAGGGTGCGCGGGCCGCGCAGGACCGTCCGGTCCTCGTCGACGGGTGCGGGAGCGGGCGCCGCCGCGCCGGGTCGCATGACGGTGTCCTCGACCGCGGATGCCGACGTGGATGTTCCCGGGTCGAAGCGAGGGCCGGGGTCCCCACCGGTGCACGCGCGTAGCGCGGTGAGCCGAACGGGCGGGTCGTGGCGGACGGGCGGGTGCTGCCGGCATCCGGCTCGATGCTGACGATGTCGCGGACGCGCGTCAGGCCCTCGTCCTCGTCCTCGAGGTCTTCCGGGAGTGGGTGGTCGTCGACGATGTCGATCGGCGTGACGGAATGCGCCAGCTCGATCTGCACCTTCTGCAGGGCGCGCGCGAACGCGACGGCGCTGGGGTAGCGCGCGTCGGGGCTCTTCGCCATCGCCCGCTCAAGGACCTGCTGAAGGCTGCCCGGCGAGTCGGGACGGTTCACCGGCGGCAGCGGCGCGCGCTCGATGCGCTCGATGAGGTCGGCGCTGGTGTTGCGCTCGCCGGGCCGCTCGAACGGCGACCGGCCCGCGAGCAGCGTGTACAGCGTCGCGCCGAGCGCGAACACGTCCGAGCGCGGACCGCTCTGCGGCGGCTCGGCGAAGAACTCCGGCGGCGACCACGGGATCGACATGCCGGTAGCCTCGCTCACGGCCCCCGTCGTCGAGGCGATGCCGAAGTCGGTGAGGGCGGGGCGGTTGTACTCGGTGACGAGGATGTTCGCCGGTTTGATGTCGCGGTGCAGGACGCCTGCGCGGTGCGCGGTCTCGACGGCACCCGCGACCTGGATGCCGACACGCAGCGCCTCGGCGACCGAGAACGGCTCCTTGCGCGCGCGGACCTGCAGGTTCGGGCGCGGGCAGTACTCCATCACCAGGTACGGCCTGCCGTCGCCGGCCATGCCCGCCTGATAGATCGTGACGATGGCCGGATGCGTCGACAGCATCGCCATCACGTTCGCCTCGTCGGCGAACTCCTTCGCCGACCCGCTCGAGATCCGGTCGGCGAGCAGCACCTTCACGGCGACACGGCGCCGGGGCATCTGCTGCTCGTACAGGAACACGTCGGCGAAGCCGCCGGCGCCCAGCGGCTCGATGTAGGTGAAGCCGGGAAGCTCCGGCGGCTGCGAGGGGGGTCTGCTCACGGGAGATCCTCGAAGACGACGGTGACGCCGTCGCCGAGATCGACGACATCGCCCGAGAGCACAAGCGTCTGCTCGCCGGGGTGCAGGCGCAGCGGGTCGGCGCCGGGGCGCAGCAGCGTCGAGCCGTTCGTGGTGTGCAGGTCGACGACGACGACGGTGTCGCCCTCCGGACGGATCTCGAGGTGGCTGCGCGAGATGTCCTGCTGGGGGCTCTCGACAGCGACGAGGTGCGGCATGTCGGCGCCGCTGGCGCGCGTCGAGCGCGGCCGGCGTCCGATGATGACCGTGCGGTCGAGCCCCACGACCTGACCGGTCGACACGCGCACACGGCCCGTGCCGCTGGAGACGACAGGGAGCACAGCGGTGGGCGCGTCAGGGCCGGCGGTGGGTGCACTCTGACGCAGAGCACGGGCCTCGGCGACCGAGATGGTCTCGCCGTCGTGGTCGCCGGCCGCTGCGGCGGGCGCCGGGGGCATCGGCGGTGCGGCGGGAGAGCGGGGGCCCGCGATCGTCGCACCGAACAGCTGCTCGAACTCGTCGGCGTCGGATGCGTAGGTCACCTCGTCGGGCGTGAGCGTGGCGCCGTTCACGGCGCCGTCCTCATCGGCCGGCTCGGGCGCCTTCACGACCTCGGGCTCCGATTCGGCGGCGTCTTCTGCTTCCGCGACCGGGCTGTCCATCGGCTCGGTCTCGGGCTCGGCCGCGGGCTCGTCGACCGGCGCGGGCTCGTCGACCGGCTTGGCGACATCAGCGGGCTCCGACTCCTCAGCGGGCTCCGACTCGATCGCTTCCGGGGCGCTCACGGCGACGGCGGCATCCGCCTCGATGCCAGCATCCGATTTCGGCGCAGCATCCATCTCGGGCGCAGCATCCGCCTCGAGCGCGGCGATGTCGGACGGCTCGATCTCGGCGGTGGCCTCGGCTGCGCGCACGATGCCGCCCGCGATCGGGAGCGACACGTCGTCGGCGTCGTCGGCGGCGACGGCGATGCGGCTCGCGCCTTCGACGAAGCGCTCGCTCCAGGTGGTGACGTTCGAGCCGGTGAAGCTCTCCGCACCGCCCTCGCCCTCGACCCGCGCCGTCACCTCGCCGCGCACCGCGATGCGGGCGTTCGGGCCCTCGAGCACGATCGCAGCGAACGGGAGCATCGCGGTGAACGAGCCGCCTGCGTGCTCGGTCAGCGCATCGATGACGGCTGCGAGGTCGCCCCCGCCGCTCTGACGCTCCCAGAGCCGCTGCACGAGCTCGGCCGGCGCCTCGGGCGCCAGGGCGATGAGCGCGCCAGGTGCCACCAGGGTGTACCACTGCCCGGGTCGATATGCAGTCTGCATCAGCTCATCCCTCCGGCGACCGCCTCACGCGGTCTGGTGTCTTCGTCGATGTCGTCATCCGCGCGCATGCGCACGCCGGGCCGGGATGCGACCGAGATCGCATCCACGATCACCACGGTGATGTTGTCGCGCCCGCCGGCATTCACGGCCTCGTGCACGAGTGCGGACGCGGTGGTCTGCGGGTCGGATTCGGCGGTCAGTATCTCGGCGATCCTGGCATCCGTCACCTCGGACGAGAGCCCGTCGGAGCAGATCAGCATCCGGTCGCCGAGCTCGGCCGGGAACATCCAGAAGTCCGCGTCGCCGGTGCTGCCCGCTCCGATCGCCCGCGTGATGATGTTGCGCCGGTGGTCGGACGCGGCCTCGAGGACGCTCAGCTCGCCGGACTCGATCAGTTCCTGCACGACCGAGTGGTCGACGCTGATCTGCTCGAGCTCGCCGTCCGCGAACCGGTAGGTGCGCGAGTCGCCGATGTTGAAGCTGAGCCAGTAGCCCATGCCGTCCACGTCGGCGAGCACGAGACCGCTGAGGGTCGTGCCGGCGCGGCCCATCGCCGAGACCGAGAGCGCATCGACGGCGTCGCGCGAGCGGCTGAGCACGTCGAGCACGTCGTCGAGTTCCAGGCTCTCGCGTCCGATGTGCCGTGAGAACTCCGAGACGACGGCTGCGCTCGCACGCTCACCGGCCTCGTGGCCGCCCATGCCGTCGGCGACGACGAAGATCGGCGCGCTGGCCAGCAGCGAATCCTCGTTCAGAGTGCGGCGCAGGCCGGCGTGCGTCGCCGACCCCGCCGAGACGATGAGCGGTACGGTCATGCGTAGCCCCCGACCGTGACGATGCGGTCGCCGATCTCGATGGCGTCTCCGAGGCGGATGCGCACCTGCTCGCCCGGCTCGCAGACGATGCGGTGGCCGTCGCGCACGATCGCAGTCCCGTTCGTCGAATGCCGGTCCATGATCCAGCCGCCGGACGTCTCGGCCACCGCCTCGAAGTGCGTCTTCGACAGCGACAGCGTCTCGTCGCGGACCGACACGACGGTCGCCCCGTCCTCGGGTGCCGGGTTGCGTCCGAACAGCGTGCGACGCGAGACCGTCACCCGCGTGCCGTCGTCCCAGGTGAACACGAGACGGTGTCCCGGGATGCTGATCCTGGTGTCCTCGATATCACCGGCGTCATCGGACGCGGGGGCCGGCTCTGCGGGTTCAGCGGGTGCCGCGGCAGCGGGGGTCGCGGGGATCTCGGGCACGGGCGGCACGACAGGCTCCTGGACGCTGCGCTCGGGCGGGCCGTCCTGCGTGATGCCGGGGACGAACGCGATCAGCGATCCCTCTCCCGCGACCGGGGCGGAGAGGTCGGCGTGCGACGGCGCCTGCGGACGGGCGGGCTCAGGCGCCCGCACGGTCTCGTCGAACACCGACGGAGCAGGCGTGCCTGGCGCGCTCGGCGTTGCCGGCGCGGTCGGAGCCGCGTAGGACGCGGGCATGGCCGGAGCCGGCGGGAACGCGGGGTTCGCGCGGAGCCCCGGAGCAGCAGGGGTCGGGGCGGCGAACGACGAGGATCCGCTGGGCGTGGCAAGCCCGGGGATCGGCGGTGCGCCGTTCGGAGTGCCGGGGCGCGGCGGCACGTGCAGGTCCACGGTCGGCGGAACCGTGCTCGCCTGCGCGCCGGCGCGCGCGTCGAGCATGAGCGAACGGGCGACCTTGTCGGGCCAGCCCTGGAACCGGCCTGATCCGTCGAACAGGGGCGTGAAGTACCCCACGACGATGGATGCCGCGAGCCCGAAGATGATGTTGCGCAGCAGACCCTTCCAGAATCCGAGCGGTGCACCGTCCTCGCGCACGAGCCGTAGCCCCTGCGCCCGCATGCCGATCGAGCCCTTGCCCACCTGCATGACGGTGTAGAACACGAACCAGCCGAGCAGCACGAGCCAGATCAGCGGTGCGCCGACGCCGATGACGGCCAGCATCCCGTCCGTCCCGGCGAGGACGGCGAACACGACGAGCAGGATGCTCAGGACGATCCCGATGCCCGCGGCGATCGCCGCATCGATGATGTACGCCACGGCGCGACGGGAGGTCGGGGCGACGGTGCCGAATGTCGGTTGCGTCATGATGTCTCGCTCTCGGATGCTTCTGTCGTGCTGTTGTCGATGGTGCCAGGTTCTCGCCGGATGCGCGCGGCCGCGGCATCCTTCAGTCCCTGGAAACCGGACTGGATCGCGGACCCTCCCAGCAGCGATCGCAGACTGAGCCGCGCCTTCATCCGCTTCCAGAATCCTGCCTCGGCACCGAGGCCGACGACGATGCCGTCGACCTCCTTCCAGAAGGCGTCGACGTCGTCCTGACTCGGGTCGTGCGGGCCGAACACCTCGGCGTCCGCCCGGTCGGCGAGCGCCGTCACCGTCGGGACGGCGAGCGCGTCCGAGACGAGCACCGCCTCCTCGCCGCGGGTCGCGCCGGGCGTCAGCCGGGCGCCGTAGTCGACCGCGCGATCGGTGAGCTCGTCCCAGCCGCCGGCGATCCGGTCGGCCGTGCGATCGGCCGACCGGCGCGCACGTCGCCGCGACGCCTTCCACGCGCCGATCACGATGAACGGTGACATGAGCAGCGCGATGACGGCCAGCGAGATGCCACCGATGGCGAGGATCGCCAGGATGATGCCGCCGATGTTCAGCGACTCGTCCTCGCCCTCGCGATCGTCCGGAAGCGTGGGCGGCAGGTCGACCGGCTCCTGCGGCGGGGGCGGCGGCTGCAGGACCTGCGGCTTCGGGTCGGCGCGCGGCTTGGTGTTCTGATCGTTGGGGACCTGGTCCTCCGGCGGCGTCGGGTCGAACGGCACCCACCCGAACCCGTCGAAGTTCACCTCGACCCAGGCGCGCAGGTTGTCGCCGTTCGCGACGAACGACGAGGCTCCCGCATCCTTCTCATCGGGGTAGAAGCCCATCACAACACGTGCCGGGATGCCCAGTTCGCCGGCAAGCAGCGCCATCGCGACGGAGTACTGCTCGTCGTCGCCCACCATCTGGTCGCCGCCGATGAGCGTCGAGATGCGTTCGGCGGTGTGGCCGGCGCGGGAGAGCACCTCGCCCTCGAGACCGTGGCTGAAGAAGCCCTCCTCCGACAGGTAGTCGGCGAGTGCCTGCGCCTGCTCGGCAGGCGTCTCGGCCTCGGCGACGATCTCGCCGGCGAGCGTCGTGAGCTCCTCGGGGACGTTCTTGTTCTTCGGCATCCGAACATTGCCGAACTCGGCGTCGCCGAGCTGCTTGTCGGTGACCTCGGCGGGGATCGTGGTCTGGACGGTGTAGCTGTCGCCCCTGTGCAGGCCCGTGGTCGCGACCGCTGTCGCGGAGCCGTTGCTGTAGTACGTTCCGCGGCGCAGCTCGTCGGCGTCGGCGCCCGCGAACCGGATCTCGGAGACGAGGCCGGCCTGAGGCACCCAGACGCCGGTGTAGTCGCCGATGTCGACCTGCATCGTCACCGGCAGCCCCTCGGCATCCGGCGACATGTTGGAGCGGATCGGCGCGAACGCGCTCGAGGTGCCCGGCCCGCCGTCGACGACGTTGATGACCTGGCCGTCGAACTCGTCCATTCCCGCCAGGCGGATGCGGGCGCCTTCCGGGAGCCCCTGGACGGTGAACAGCGTGGAGTCCTTGTCGTCGCGGACGATTCCGCGGAACGACTGCAGGGCGCTCGGGTAGTCGCGGATGTTGAACGGCGGGATGATGGTGTCGCGCAGCACGTGGCGCACCTCGCCCGGTGCGGTGAACGCGGTCGTCGCGACGCCGGCACCGGTGGCGGCGGCGAGGACGATGCCGCCGGCGACGATCCGGCGCATCCGCATGTGGTTCGCGCGCGCCGGGTCGATCTCGCTGACCGAGACCGCGGCGTTCTGCGGCATCCAGATCTGACGCACCGCGAGCCAGGCGATGCTGACGACGGCGAACACCGCTCCCTGGATCAACGGCGTGGCGGGGTCGGGCGTCCCGAGTGCGATGACGGTGGCGAGCAGGACGCCGGCGGGGATGAGCGCCCACGCCGGCTGCGTGAGCCGCAGCGCGAGGGACGCGGTCAGCACCGCCGTCACGAGCAGGAGCAGGAACGGGACGATGAAGTGCCCGTCGGCGCCCGAGACCGGCGCGACGGTCGTCAGCAGTTGCTTCCACGAGGTGACGACGCCCAATGCCAGCTGCTTCAGGGTCTCCAGCGACGGGATGAACCCGAGGATCGCGGTGTGCGGCAGGGCCAGCGCGCCGCCGAAGACGAAGTACGCCGCGACGGTGAGCCCGGTGATGATGAGGATCCCCCACCGGCGCCAGGCTGCGACGACCGCGATGGCGATGCCGATCACCGCCCCACCGATCGCAGCGCCCAGGAAGCTCGGGCCGGCGAAGCTCGGCCAGAACCCGACGGCCGCTGCTCCCAGCAGCACGAGCACGGCGGCGATGTCGAGACCCCAGCGGCGCAGGGGCAGCTCGCGGATCGATGCCGACGGTGCGGGGGCGCTCATGCGAGGACCTTCTGGAGTGCGAGGGGGAGCTGGTCGAGCGCACCGACGCTGACGACGTCGGCGTCTCCGATGCGGCGCAGCGCCGGAACCTCGACGGCGGTGTCGGTGACGACGGCGATGACGCGGGCGCCGAACGGCAGCCGAGAGCAGGCGACCCGCAGATCCTCGTTCGAGACCTTGGAACCGCACACGAGCACGACCACGCTCGCCAGCGGCATGGTCGCGGCGATCACGCCGCTGAGCTCGGCGATGCCGCCCTCGCGCGGCCTGCTGCCGTCGACGGCCGCGAGCGAGTCCAGCAGCTGCTTGCCGGTGTCTGCACGCAGCGCGCGCCCCTGGACGCGGACGTCGACGCGCTGCGAGTCGCGGAGGGCGCGCAGCCCGATCGAGCCGGCGGCCGAGATGCCCAACTCGAAATCCGCCGGGTCGGCGTAGTCGCCGGTCGAGGTGGACAGTCCGATCACGAAGTGGGAGCGCCGCGTCTCCTCGTACTGGCGGACCATCATGATGCCGGTGCGCGCGGTCGATCGCCAGTGCACGTGGCGCAGGTCGTCGCCGGGCTGGTACTCGTTCAGCGCGTGGAACGAGACGTCGTCGCGCGAAAGGTCCGCGGCGGGCAGACCCTCCAGGTCGCGCAGGAAGCCGAGCGACTGGCCGTCGAAGAGCACGGTCTGCGGGTGCACGAAGAGGTCGACGGGTTCGTCGCGGCGGTGCGCGCGCTCGAACAGCCCGAGCGGATCGCCGCGGACGACGCTGACCGGACCGACCTGGACGACCCCGCGGCGCTGGGTGGGGATCGCGAACAGCTCCTCGGCCTTCTCTCCGGGCGCGAGGCGCTGGATGCCGAATTCGCCGCGCCCGTTCCCGACGGGCAGCACGACCCGTGACGGAAGAATCGCGCGGCTGCCCGGGTTCGCCAGCGTCAGCGCTCCCACGGCGCGCTCCCCGACGACGACACGCGTCCGCGCGAGGTCGAGGTTCACGTCGTACTCGGTCCGGCCGATGAGGAACACCGAGCAGATGAGCAGCGTGATCGTGACGACGACCGCGGTGACGATGAGCTCGCGCCAACCGAGGCTCAGGCCCACGATCCAGAAAACGACGGCGAGGGCGATGAGGATCCAGGCGAGCGGACGGATGACGGCCGCGACCTTGCGGAGACGGTTGCCGATGCGCACGGCGATGAGCGCCGCGATGTCGCGCCAGCCGGCGTCGCGGGCGGTCTCGGGTGCGACGCGCAGCGCCTCTGCGGTCATCAAGCCGCCGCTCTGGCCTGCGGTGCAGCGACGCGCTCGAGCACACGGCTGATGACGACGTCGGCCGTGACACCCGAGAACTCGGCCTCGGGGTCGAGCATCAGGCGGTGCTGCCATGCCGGCGCGACGAGCGCCTTGATGTCGTCGGGCAGGACGTAGTGGCGCCCGCGCGCTGCCGCCCACACTTTCGCCAGACGGACCATCGCGATGGCACCGCGGACGGAGACGCCCAGTCGCACGCCGGCATCCTCACGCGTCGCCTCGGCGAGCTCTGCGACATAGCGCAGCACGGCGGGCTCGACGTGGACGGTCGAGGCCAGGTCGGCCATGTCGGCGACGGCACCGGTCGTGATGATCGCGGTCAGGTGCGACGACGGGTTGCGGTCGGATGCCCCGGCGAGGATGCTCTCGGTCACGGCCAGGTCGGGGTAGCCGATCGAGGTCTTGATGAGGAAGCGGTCCAGCTGCGCCTCGGGGAGCTTGTAGGTGCCGGCCTGCTCGACGGGGTTCTGGGTCGCGATCACGAGGAACGGGCGGCCGGCCTCGTGGGTGACGCCGTCGATGGTGACCTTGGACTCCTCCATGACCTCCAGCAGCGCCGACTGGGTCTTCGGGGAGGCGCGGTTGATCTCGTCGGCCAGCACGATCGACGCGAAGATCGGGCCCTTGTGGAACTCGAACTTGTGCGACTGCTGGTCGTAGATCGTCACACCGGTGACGTCGGAGGGCAGCAGATCGGGCGTGAACTGGATGCGAGAGCTCGTGCCCTGGACGGTCGCCGCGAGCGCCTTCGCGAGGCTCGTCTTGCCGGTTCCTGGCGCATCCTCGAGGAGCACGTGACCCTCGGCCAGCATGGATGCCAGGACGAGACTGACGACCTCGTGCTTGCCCTGCACGGCCTTGTCGATGTTCTCGACGAGGCGAGTGAAGGTGCCCTGGAACCAGCTCGCCTGTTCGGGGGTCATTGTCATGTCGTGATGCTCTTTCTCTCTCGCCGTCACCAGGTGATCGGGTCCGCGTAGCCCCAGCCTTCGATGTACACGCGGATCGACTTGCCGGGCATGCCGTAGAAGCAGCCGAGCTGGACCGTGCCGTTGGCCGGAACGTACTTGCGAGCCCCGCCGAAGCGCCCGCCGTCGTCGCAGTACAGGCGGTAGTCGCCCGCAGGGAAGTTGGCCACGGTGACCGTCAGGTACGCGCAGCTGGAATGGGTGCACTCCCCTGGCCAGTAGCCCCCTGCACCCTTGCCCGTCTTCGCCGTCGGCTGCGGCTTGGCATCCGTCGTCGCCGAGTCCCTGGCCACGCCCGACGTGCCGGCCTTGTTCGTCGCGCGAGCCTCGATCACCCAGGTCTGCGAGTACTGGCCGCCGACGTTGCGGCTGCCGCTGTTGGCGACGTCCTGCCAGCCCGTCCAGTTGCCGTTGTGGTCGCGGATGCGGATCTGCATCTGGATCGCGGCACCGTTGTTGCCGTTGCTGCTCCAGCTCATCGTGATGTTGCCGCCGTTGTTGCGCGCACTCGCGTTCGGCGTGGGCGGGATGCCGAACGGCGTCACCGTGTTCGACGCCGCAGAGGCGACGCCGGTGTAGCTGCCGGTGCCGGTGTTCGACAGCGCCCGGATCTGCAGCGAGAAGTCGTTGCCGTTGCTCAGTCCGCCGATCGTGTTGCTGGTGAGGTTCTTCCAGCCGCCACCGCCGTTGAGCAGGTACTGATACGTGATCTCGGATGCCCTGGCGCCGTTTCGCTGCTCGGCGGTGAGGGTGTAGTTCGAGGTGATCGTGATCGACCGATCGCCGGCCGAGATCGTCGGCTTGGTCGGGGCATCCGGTCGGATGGCACCGCGACGCTCGGCCGACGCCGGGCTCCATTGGCCCCACGACGCCTTGTTCTCAGCGCGGACGATGTACGAGTAAGCCGCCTCGGACGTGGGGACCACGACCGCCTGGCTCGTCTGCCCCGCGGGCACCGGGATGGTGCGCACCGTGGTTCCGCCCTCGAGGACCTGCAGCTGGTAGCCGGTGATCGGGGCTCCGTTGTTGTTCGGTGCGACCCAGCTCACCTGCATCTGCGCCTGGTCGCCGACGGGCGTCAGCTCGGCCGTCGTGGGGGCGGCGGCCTGCATCGGGGGCCCTGCCGGGATCTCGGCCAGCGACCACTCGCTCCAGCTCGACGGCTCCGGCGCGCGGTTCACCGCCTGCACGCGCACCTGGTAGGACGTGCCGTTCTCCAGCCCCTCCCAGGTCAGCGAGTTGCCGGTCACACCGGTCTTCTCGGTGACGCCGGACGGCGGGGCCGGCGAGATCTGCAGGTTGTACGACTCGACCGGGGATCCGGGCGTCGTCGGCGTCTTCCACGCCACCTTGAGCGACTTGTCGCCGAACACGAGCGTCGGCGGCACCGGGGTGTCCGGTCGCGCGTCGGGGCGCGCGACCTCCGACGCACCGGACGGATCCGACTCTCCGACGCGGTTGTGCGCGGTGACCTGGAACGTGTACTCGACGTTGTTGGTCAGACCGTCCAGGGTGCAGGTGGTCGTCGCGCACTCCTTGCTGTAGGAGCTGCCCGAGGTGCTCGTGACCGTGTAGCCGGTGATCTCGGCTCCGTTGTTCGACGGTGCCGAGAACGACACCACGACGGTGCGGTCCTGCACGCTCGTCACCTGCGGCCGCCCCGGGGCGTCTGGAACGCCCTGCACGGTGAGGACGATCCGGCCGTCGACGTGGCGGTCGGGGTCCTCCGTGGCGTCCTCGATCGTGTAGCGGAGCACGAGCTGCCCGACGAACTGCGCTCCCGGTGTGACCTGCACCTGGTCGCCCACGACCTCGGCGCTGCCGACTCCGGTCTCGATGTTGACGGTTCGGACATTCAGCGGGGTGTCCGGGAACGGGTTCGTGTCGTTGTCCAGGACGGGCACCATGATCGTCTCGCCCTGGTTCGCCTCGTCGATCGTGTCGGTGTTCGCCGTCGCGAGCTCGCGCGTCGAGGCCGTGACGTTCACGACCACCGTGCCCTCGATGGGCTCCGTCTCGCCGTCCGAGATGCGGATCGTCAGGGTCTGCGACGTGCCCTTGCGCGCGTTCGATGCAGCCTCGACCGAGAGTGTGTCGCCCTCGACGCGCGCGCTCACGCCGTCGCCGGCGTTCCCGACCAACTGGTACGTGTGTCTGCCGGCGTCTTCAGGATCGGGGTCGGTCGTCAGAGCCGCGAGGTCGAGCGTGGTGGCCTCTTCGCCCGGCGCGACATTGACCTCGCCGCGCGTGAACTCGGGCTGCTGGTTGTCGGGGGGCAGCACCGTGATCGGGATCGTCAGCGTGGCCTTGCGACCCTCCGGGTCATCCGGTCCCGTGCCATCGGTGACCTCGAAGGAGACGCCGTCCTCGCCGAAGTAGCGGTCTGCCGAGGTGTAGACAAGCGTGCTTCCGTCCTTGACGAGATCCGAGCCGTCGCTGTGGGCCGCGGAGACCTTGGCGTGCTCGGTCAGCGTCACCGAGCCGCCGCCGGCGACGGTGACGTAGTCGTCGAGCGGCAGCTCCTTGGTCTCGCCGCTGACCACCTCGACCGGCTTGGTCGAGGTGAGAGCGGGCCGGAGGTCCTTCACCGCGGGCACGAAGATGAACGCCGAGGTCGACAGATCGTCACGGTCGGTCAGCGTGTAGCGGATGAGCTGCATCTGCTCGCCGACGGTGACGCGCACCGTGCCGTCCTGGCGGAGCGTGCCGCCGTCGCCGACCTCGACCGTCAGACCCTCGGTCGTGCCGTCCGGATCCTCGTCGTTGGCGAGGATGTCCACGTCGGTGGTGAGCTCGCCGTCGGTGAGGTCGGCCGGGAGCACGCGGTCGTCGCGGGCGATCGGAGCGACGAGCGGGACGTCCTCGTCGACGCTGATCTGCAGCACGGCCTGTGCCTCCGCGCCCCGCGCGTCCACGATCGTGTACTGCAACGAGGTCTCGACCGCGCGGTCGGGCGCCTGGACGAGGATGCGGTCGCCCGAGACGCGGGCGCTCATGCCCTCCACGTCGGGTTCGACGAGGCCGTCCTCGACGAGAGAGATCTTGTCGCCCTCGGGATCGGAGTCGTTCGCCATGACCGGGACGGCGATCTCGCGTCCTGGCCGCACGACGACGGAGTCCTTAACCGCATACGGCGCCTGGTTGATGTCCTCCGCGGCGGCGATGCCCACACGGATGGTCGCCGTGCCCTCCTTGCCGAGCCGGTCGCGGACCCGGTAGGAGAACGTGTCGACGCCGGCGGAGTCGGCGTACGCCTCGTACACGAAGTAGTTCTGGGCGACCTCCGTGATCCGGCCCTTCTCAGGGCTGGTCGCCTGGCCGATGAGCTCGACCGAGTCGCCGTCTTCGTCGATGCCGTCGAGCGGCACGGCGATGTTGGCCGTGTTGCCGCTCAGCACGCGCGCGGTGATGTCCTTCGGACGGGGGGCGGCGTTCTCGTCCTGCTCCGGCACGATCTGGATCGTGATGTACCCGCCGACCTTGTTGCCGCGGGTGTCCGAGACCTCGTACGTGGCATAGACGGTCTTCGCCTCGGGGCCCGCCTTGAAGCGCACGGTGTCCTGCGAGACGAAGATCTCGCCGTCCTCCGGATCGACGAGCGGCTCGACGAGCTCGGGTTCGAGAGACAGGGCGTCGCCGATCGGGCTGCTGTCGTTGTCGAGCACGGGGATCGTGACGACATCGTTCACGCGAACCACGGCCTTGTCCGGCGTCGCCACCGGCGGCATGATCTTGTCCGGCGCGGGGATCGGGATGACGATCACCTCGCCCTCGGCCGTCTTCGACCCGTTCGAGATCCGATAGGTGATGGTCACCTGCTCGTCGAGGGCCCCCTGGTCGCCGATGCGGAGCGACTCGTGGTTGAGCACCGACACCGAGATCCCGCTGCCGGGTTCGACGCTGACGGACTGGACGACGAGGATGCCGCCGGACGGATCGGTGTCGTTGTTCAGCACGCCCAGCAGCACCTCGCCACCGGTCGGCAGCAGCGCGACATCGCGCACGGCGATCGGCGGCAGATCCTGCTCAGCGGCGTCGGCGACGTCGACCCGGACGATGCCTGGCACGCCGTTCGGGCCGGCGGCGACCTCGTACAGCACGTAGTAGACGCCGGGGGCCGGGGCGCTGAAGGTGAAGGTCTTGTTCGGGTAGTCCGGCTCGATCGCCGCACCCGGTGACTCGTCGCCGTTCACGCGCGTGAGCCGGAGCGGCTCGCGGCCGGAGCTCGAGTCGTTCGCGAGCGGCGAGACGGTCACCTGCTCGCCGACGCGCGTCTGCACGTGGTCGGCGTTGGTCTTGGGGAGCGTGGAGCCCGATGGGCGGACGTCGAGCACGATCGTCCCGGTCGCCGCTTCGCCCAGCGCGTCGGCGACGACGACCTGCACCTCCTTGCGGCCCTGCAGGCTCGCGGTCGCGCGGTAGGTGATCTGACCGTCGGTGGTGAACTCGACCTCGTCACCGGGCGCGGCGATCACCTCGCGGAGGTAGATGTCGTCGCCCTCGGGGTCGATCCAGTCCGGGAGGATGTTGTACGAGACCGTGCCGCCGGTCTCGATCGCCAGCGCCGTCTTGCGCTTCGGCTTGGGAGCGGTGTTGGTGTCCCAGTCCTTCACGGTCAGGCTGACGGTCGCGGTGTCCTTGCCCGCGCGTCCGTCATCGACCTCGTACGTGAAGGATGCCGAGCCCGAGGCCTCCTCGCCGACGGCGATCTGCAGCGATCCGCCGTCGTAGATCGGCTGGACGGTGCCGATCGAGGGCTGCTTGCCGGTCAGCGCGGCGACCAGCACGTCGCCGTCGGCGTCGTTGTCGTTGTCGAGCACGGGGAGCGCCGTGGTCTGGCCGGGACGCACTCCGAAGGAGTCGTCCTCGGCGACGGGCGGTGTGTTCTCGGCCGTGCGCACCGGCAGGGTGGTCTCGACCGTCTCCTGTGTGGTGTCCTCTTCGTCCTCGGTCTCACCCTCGGGCGGGGTGAGGTCGTCCCAGTTGTCGACCTGCTGCAGGCTCTCGTCGGTGAGCCACGCGGCGCCGCCGACGGTGTCGTTGAGGATGATGACCTCGCGGTTGACGCGGAACGTCAGCGATGCGGACGTCTGGATCCCAGGGATCTCCTCGTGCACGTCGTCTGCGTCGGACGGGCAGTCGCGCAAGAACTGCCCCGTGCCCGACCAGGCGCCGTAGGTGCAGCCGAGGAGCGAGACGGGTGCGGCAGGGCTGCCCTCGCCGCCGGCATCCGTCCCCGTCGGGTCGCCGCCGTCGAGCGGAACCTCGAGGAGCTGGGATGCCGTGGCGACGGCGACCGAGTCGGTCGGCGCCGAGGCGAACTGCAGCACAGCGGAATCCGCACCGGTGATCTCGGTGCGGAACCCGCCAGGGGTCATGACCGCGCTGTCGGCGGGTGAGAGGACGACCGGGGTCGTGCCGACCGCAGTGATGGTCGGCGCGATGGACGTGTCGAGCTCGCCGAGCGATGCCGTCTGCGCATCCAGCGGCTCGCCCTGGTTGTCGACGGGGATCGTGACGACCTCGGACTTCTCGCCGGAGACCGCGTAGACGGTGCCGTCGACGCCGACGGTGACATCGGAGTTCTTGCCGAGCTCAGCGGTCGGCTCGGCGCCCTCGAGCTCGAACCCGGAGATGCCCTTGACGGGGACGACGAAGAGGTTACCGGACTGCGGGTCGAGGATCGCGGTCGTCTGCTCGCCGAGGGCGACCTTGGCGCCGCCGGGGACGGTGGTGCTGTCCTCGAGCGAGACGCGTGCGGGATCGACAGCCGTGAGGGTCGAGTTCGAGGTGTCGGTGACGAGGATCGTCGACTCGTCCTGGACGATGTCGAAACTCTCGCCCGTCGTGCGCAGACCGCCGTCGATCAGCGCCGACTCATTGTTGAAGTGGCCGACCATGAGCGCGGAGGACTTGGTGATCCACACGCTGCCGTCGTTCAGATCGACCTTGGTGGTGGGGTTGCCCTCATACGCGAATGCGAGGGTGCCGATCGCCACGATCCCGGCTGTGATCCCCGCAATGGATGCGGCTGTCTTGGGTTTGGTGCGCAACCACGACAGCGCCTTCATCCTCGGTATCCCCCCGGTACACGTTCACATGTTGCCCACGGACGCAGATCGACCGGACGCACCGCTACATACTAACCGCAGGGCATGAAGGGCCACGACGGGGAGAGATGCCCACCGGATCAGGCTGCGCGCCAGCATCCCTCGACGTGATCGTCGACCATTCCGGCCGACTGCATCAGGGCGTACATCGTGGTTGCGCCGACGAACCGGAACCCTCGCCTCCGAAGCTCTTTGCTCATCGCGGTCGATTCCGCCGTGACGGCCGGTACATCGGCGAAGGATGCCGGACGAGCAGCGGATGCCGGTGGCGCGAACGACCACATGAATTCATCCAGCTCACCCTCCGCCATCTCGGCGACGATGCGCGCATTGCCGATCGTGGCCAGGATCTTCGCGCGATTGCGGATGATGCCGGCATCCGCCATGAGCCTCTCGACGTCGTCCTCATCGAACTGCGCGACGCGCTCCGGGACGAAGCCCTCGAAGACCTCGCGGAAGCGCGGGCGCTTGCGCAGGATCGTGATCCAGCTCAGGCCCGCCTGGAAGCCCTCCAGCGACATCTTCTCGAACAGTGCGCGGTCGCCGTGCAGCGGCGTCCCCCACTCCTCGTCGTGATAGCGCGCGTACTCGGCATCCGTCCCGACCCACGCGCAGCGCGCGCGCCCGTCGGTTCCGGTGAGGAGGGAGGTCATGCGCCCAGCGTACGCACCGCGGGCGCGGCTACTTCTTGGCGGCCTTCTTCAGCGCCTTCTCGGAGACGGGAGCGTTGCCGGATGCCGCGAGCTCGGCATAGTACGCACGGGCCTCGTCCTGGCGCTGCTGCTCGATGCCGCTCGCGATGGGCGCCCGGACGTGCTCGGGCTCGTACCCGAACGCGTTCACGAGGTCGAGGGCGTGCGGGCGCAAACGCAGGCACAGCCGGTCGATGTAGCTGGAGACCGCTGCGGCGCGCTGGGTCGAGAGGCGGCCGTTGATGATGTGCCACGCGAGGTGCTTCTCGATGAGCTGCAGCCCGAACAGGTCGCGCAGCCACGTGAGCACCTGCCGCGTCCCCTCGTCGGGGATGCTGTTCACGGCATCCGTGAAGGCCTCCCACTGCAGCAGTTCGCCGTGGGCGCGAGCGGCTTCGATGAGGTCGGCCTGGTTCTCGTTGAAGAGCTTCTCGCCGAGCACCCTGTCCTTGCCGGCCGGGCGAAGGCGGCCGGCGATATCGGCGACCATCTGCTGCACGCGGTCGGCGAGCAGCTCGTGCTGCTGCTCGGCGCGCAGTCCGTTCTCGACCGAACGGGCGACCTGACCGAAGTCGGCGATCGCCTGACCGAATCGGCGCAGGCCCGCACCGTGGAACACCTTGCCCGCAGTCTGGCCGACGGCGTACTTGGCGAGTGCCGCGGCATCCTTGTCCTTGAACTGGCTCGCGAAGTCGGTGAGCAGACGCTTGCCGACCAGCTGCAGCAGGATGTTGTTGTCCCCCTCGAAGGTGACGTAGATGTCGAGGTCCTGACGCAGCCCGACCAGGCGATTCTCGAACATGTAGCCCGATCCACCGCAGGCCTCGCGCGCCTCCTGGAGGGTGTCGAGCGCGTGCCAGGTCGACAGGGGCTTGAGCGCCGCGGCGAGCGTCTCGAGGTCCTCCCGGTCATCCGGGGTGTCGGTCCGGCCCGAGAAGACCCCGTCGAACTTCTGCAGGAACTCGTCGTGCGCGAAGATCTGGGCGTACGTGGTGGCCAGGCGCGGCAGCAGCCGGCGCTGGTGCTTGCCGTAGTCCAGCAGCACGACCTCCTGCCCGTCCGCTCCGTCGAACTGGCGGCGCTGAGTCGCGTAGGTGATCGCGATGTACAGGCCCAGGGCCGACCCCCAGGACGCTGCACCGTCGAGCGAGACGCGGCCCTGCACCAGCGTGCCGAGCATGGTGAAGAAGCGGCGACCGGGGTTGTCGATCGGGCTGGTGTAGACGCCGTTCTCATCGACGTCGCCGTACTTGTTGAGCAGGTTGGTGCGCGGGACGCGCACGTTGTCGAACGCGAGACGGCCGTTGTCGATGCCGTTGAGCCCGCCCTTGAGCCCGTCGTCCTCGCGGCTGATGCCCGGGAGGTCGTTGCCGTCCTCGCCGCGCAGCGGGACGTAGAAGCAGTGCACGCCGTGATTCACGCCGTTCGTGATGAGCTGCGCGAAGACCGTGGCCGCGACACCGTGCAGCGCGGCATTGCCCAGGTACTCCTTCGTCGCCGCCCGGAAGGGCGTGTTGATGACGAACTCGTCGGTCTCGGGGTCGAAGGTCGCCGTGGTCGCGGCCGCAGCGACATCCGATCCGTGCCCGATCTCGGTCATCGCGAAGGCCCCGGGGATGGAGAGATCCATGATGCCGGGCAGCCACTTGTCGTGGTGCTCCTGGGTGCCGAGCTGCAGCACGGCCGAGCCGAACAGGCCCCACTGCACGCCGGCCTTGATCTGCAGGCTCGGGTCGGCCGCGACGAGTTCTTCGAAGCCGGCGATGTTGGCGCCGTTGTTCTCCTCGCCGCCGAACTCCTTCGGGAACGCGCGGTGCACGGCGCTGTTCTGCACGAGCAGGTGCAGCTGGCTGAGCACGCGCTCGCGGTGCTCGTCCTTGCCGAGCGAGTCGTCGCGCCAGAACGCGGGGTCCTTGATCATCTCGCGCGCGGTGCGGCGGGTGTCCGCCCAGGTGCCGAGCAGCAGGTCGGTGACCCGGGGCACATCGATCTGCGGGCTCTTGTCTTCCGTCTTCTGCGAAGTGCGGACGGCGTCGACCATGATATTCCTCTCAGAGAGAAGTAAGGATGCTTCAACCGTAGAACTTCTCCAACCCGAGGCGAAGCGTGCTGTGCGGAATCTCCAATCGTGACGGCGGGCGTGGCCTGGGCCGGTTGTCGCGAGCCGACAGGATGCCGTGAACGCGGGGATGCTGTATCACTTCGGTCGGTTATCCGGAGCCGTAACCGACCGAACTGATACGGCATCCGCCGACGTGGTGGGCAGGCAGGGAGGATGGAGGGATGAGCATGCGGTATCGGACGGAAGCGAGCAACGGCGACGGCGGGACGGGCGTCTCGAGCGTCACCGGCGGTATGAGGGTCGCGGTGGCCTCTCCCCTGAACCCCGATCGCGACCCGGCGGCGAGCAACCCGGAGCAACTGCTCGCCCTCGCCTGGGCGACCTGCCTGAACGCGACGGCACGCGTTTTCGTCGCGCCGGAGCAGCGCACGGCGGTGCGCGTCGAGGTCGAGCTGCACGATGCGGCGGACGGCCCGGGCTACGAGTTCCATGTCGACGCGTACCTGTCGGTCGAAGGCGCGTCGCTCGACGAGACCGAGCGCGTGCTCGCGCAGGCGCACGCGCGCTGCCCGGTCTCGAAGCTGCTCGGTGGCTCGGCGACGGTCGCCGTTCATGCGGAGCCATACGCCACCGCGGGTCGTTGAGCGGAGCGGCCGCACGCCGCGCAGACGAAACGGGTTGAGCGAGCGGAGCGAGTCGAAACCGCCCCAGTCGCCTCAGTTCGCGGCGACCACCGCGAGCACGGCGTCACCGTACGCCTCGCGCTTCTTCTCACCGATCCCGGTGATGCCGTCGAGGTCTGCCATGGATGCCGGGCGCAGCTCGGCCAGCGCCCGCAGCGTCGCATCGCCGAACACGATGTACGCCGGCTTGCCGATCTCGCGCGCGGTCTCGGCGCGCCAGACGCGCAGAGCCTCGAACAGCGAGCGGTCGCCCTCGGCCACGGCATCCGATGCGGCCGACGCCTTGCGCGCGCGGCCGCCACCACTCACCCTGCCCATCGTGTCCTTGCGCAGCGGCACCGGGGTCTCGCCTTTCAGCACACCGGCGGCCGCCTCGCCGGGGGCGAGCGTGCCGTAGTCGCCCTGGGCGACGAGGATGCCGCGGGCCAGCAGTTGGCGTACGACGCTGCGCCAGTCCTGATCCGACAGGTCGGCCCCGATTCCGTAGGTCGCGAGCCCGTCGTGCTTCTGCTGGCGGATGCGGTCGTTCGAGGATCCGCGCAGGATGTCGATGAGATGCCCCGCACCGAACGCCTGGTTGCGCTCGCGCTTGAGGCGCACGATCGTCGAGAGCAGCTTCTGCGCCGGCACGAGCCCGTCGAAGGTGTCGGGCTTCTCGAGGCAGGTGTCGCAGTTGCCGCACGGGCCGGATTCCTGGCCGAAGTAGTTCAGCAGGTTCTGCCTGCGGCACTCGACCGTCTCGCACAGCGCGAGCATCGCGTCGAGATGCTGCCCCATGCGCATCTTGAACGTGCGGTCGCCGGGGCTCTGGTCGATGAGCCGCCGCTGCTGCACGACGTCGCCGAGGCCGTACGCCATCCACGCCACGCTCGGCTCGCCGTCGCGGCCGGCGCGACCGGTCTCCTGGTAGTAGCCCTCGACGGACTTCGGCAGGTCGATGTGCGCGACGAAGCGGACGTCGGGCTTGTCGATCCCCATGCCGAACGCGATCGTGGCGACCATGACGACGCCGTCCTCCCGGAGGAAGCGCGCCTGGTTGGCGGCCCTCACCTCGGCGGGGAGGCCCGCGTGGTACGGCAGGGCATCGAAACCCTGGGCGGCGAGGTAGGTCGCGGTCTGCTCGACGGACTTGCGGCTGAGCGCGTAGACGATGCCGGCCGCGCCCGCGGGCATCGAGCGGATGAACGAGACCAGCTGCTTTCGCGGGTCGACCTTGGGAACGATGCGGTACTGGATGTTCGGCCGGTCGAAGCTCGCGACGAAGTGCTCGGCGTCGTCGAGGTGCAGGCGCTCGGTGAGTTCGCGGTGCGTGGCCCGGGTCGCAGTCGCCGTGAGCGCCATGCGCGGCACGCCGGGGAACCGCTCGGCGAGGTCGCCGAGGGCGAGGTAGTCGGGGCGGAAGTCGTGGCCCCACTGCGACACGCAGTGCGCCTCGTCGATCGCGATGACGCTGAGCGTGCCGCGCTGCAGCAGGCGCGTGGTCGCGGTGGACGACAGTCGCTCGGGCGCGACGTAGATGAGGTCGAGCTCGCCGGCGACATAGGCGCGTTCGACCTCAGCGCGTTCGGCGGGAGCCTGGGTGGAGTTCAGGTACGCGGCGTTGACGCCGTTCGCGCGCAGCGCGTCGACCTGGTCGTGCATGAGCGCGATGAGCGGGCTGATCACGAGCCCGGTGCCCTCGCGGACGAGCGCCGGCACCTGATAGGTGATGCTCTTGCCGCCACCGGTCGGCATGAGCACGACGGCATCCCCGCCGGCGATGACCCGGTCGACGATCGCCGCCTGGTCGCCGCGGAACGCGTCGTAGCCGAAGACCGTGTGCAGCGCCTCGGCCGCCGTCGCGAACCGGGACGGCGTCGCGGCGGATGCCGGTGCCGCGACCGGGGTCAGCGGACCGTCGCCCCAGTCGAGCGGCGGCTCGTAGCCGGCGCCCTGCGGCTCCCAGTCCATCTCCTCCGGAGGAGGAGCATCGTCCCACGGAGCATCCGGCCACGGCAGATCCTCGTACGGGTCACGGGATGTCTGCGGCATCCCTCCAGCGTAACGACCCGCGCCGACACGGGCGGTTCTAGGGTGGGGATAACGCGCGCCCGACGGGCGCCGAGCAAGGGAGCAGCCATGACCGATGAGCCCACTGTCACCCGCAACGCCGAGACGTCGCGCTACGAGATCCGCGTCGGCGATGTCCTCGCCGGTTTCGCCGAGTACAAGGAGCGCCCGGGCGAGATCCTGTTCGTGCACACCGAACTCGATCCGGCATTCCAGGGCCGAGGGCTCGCGCCGGTTCTGGCTGCACAGGCGCTGGCGGATGCCGTGGCGTCGGGCGACACGATCGTGCCGTACTGCCCGTACATCGCTCGTTATCTGAAGCGCAACGACGTTCCCGGCGCCGAGATCCGGTGGCCGCAACTGCCCGATGATCCGACGGAGGCCACCCCGGAATGATCGACCCGCGCAGCATCCGGTGAGCTCGCGATCTCTTGCGCCTCACCCTTGTAGGATTCGAAACTTTGTTCTAAAATAGGAGCATGTCAACGCTCAGCCCGCAGGCCCAGGCACTCGAGGATTCCCTCGTGCTTCAGGGCGAGCTGCTGGATGACTGGGTGGGTGTCGGGGCGCGGATCGGGGCGCTGGAGGCGGAACGGGTCGAGTTGCTCGCGCGGCGTCTCGACCTGCTCGCGCACGAGCGTCTGGACGGGGATGAGATGGCGTTCCGGTCGATGTGCGCCGAGTACGCCGCTGCCGGGCATGTGTCGCCGTCGACGTTCGCTCAGCAGATCTCGGCGGCGTGGATGCTGGCCCGCACCCTCCCGGCGACGTTCGAGGCGCTCGCGTCCGGGACGATCAGCAAGCGCCATGCGGACGTGATCGTGGCCGCGGCGCCGAACGTGTCCGGGTACGAGGCCGGGAGCGTGCGTGCCGAGTACGAGGAGCGAGTCGTGCCGTTCGCGCAGCGCGAGACCGCGGCCCGCACCCGGGCGGCCGCCCGAGAGGTCGCCGCGGCCGTGTTCCCCCTGGGCACGACCGAGCAGCACCGGCGGGCCAGGGGGGAGCGTGCCGTGACCGTGAAGGCGGATGGGGACGGGAGGGCGGTGCTCATCGCGATCCTTCCCGAAGTCCTCGCCTACGCGATCCACGACAGGCTCACCCGGATGAGCAACCAGGTCATCCAAGCCCGCCCGGAAGGCCAGCGGCGTCCCCGCCGGTCCACGTTGGAGAAGATCCGCGCCGAACGCGAGGCCGCCCTCGCACAGCAGAAACCCACCGGACCTCCCCCGCCCGATGCCCTCGACGACGCGCTCCTGCGCCGCCTTGAACGCGAGTTCGATCAGGCACCGCCCTGGGAAGAGACCACGGATGCCTCCAGGACGTCTGACGCTGACCCTGCCTCCGCACCGGACGACGCGCACGCCACTGCAGCCGACGCCGCGCCCGGCAATGTGTCCGGCGATGTATCCGACGCCGCCTCTGCGGCCCTGCCGGCGCACATCGATGGCGCCTACATCGAGCAGTTCGACAGGGAGCAGGCCGACCAGTCCGCCCCGATCGGCCGACGCGACGATCTCGACGACCGCAGCACGGTGTTCCACGAGTCCACGCCGATGCACGACGGATACGGTCCCCTCGAACACGACACCCGCACCCTCGACCAGCTCCGCGCCGACATCCTCGCCGACCTGCTCCTCACCACCGCCCCTACCAGCGTCACCGAAACCTCACTCGAATCGATCAAGGCGACCGTGCAGGTCACGATCCCCGCCTCAGCCCTCACCAACAGCGGCAGCAGCACCGGCAACAGCACCGGCAGCGACACCAGCGGCAGCGGCGGCGATCTCCTCACCCTCCTCGACGGGCACGGCCCCATGACCACCGACGCCGCACTCACCCTCGCCGGAAACGCGACCAGCTGGGACCGCCTCTTCCTCACCCCCCAAGGCATGGTCACCCGAACCGACAACTACGTCCCCACGGCGGGGATGAAACGCTTCCTTCGCGCCCGCGACCAGCACTGCCGATTCCCCGGGTGCCGCGCACCCGCCCACCGATGCCAGATCGACCACAACCACGACCACGCCCAGGGCGGACCGACAGCATTGTGCAACCTCAGCCTGTTCTGCACCAGCCACCACCCTCTCAAGCATCCCGACGTCGACGACCGCGACCGATGGACCGCCAAGCAACTCGACGACGGCGTCATCCTCTGGACCAGCCCCCTCGGCCGCACCTACACCGACGAACCGCCCCTCCGCGTCATGTTCACCTGAACGGGCGCGCGATCGCCCGAGCGGACCGTCGCCCCGCAGGTCGTTCCCGGCCGAACGCGAGAAGGGCGCCCCGCGCCGAAGCCCGGGACGCCCTCCTCGACCAGCCGCTACTCGGCGTCGACCGTCACGACAGTCCGCACCGCGGAGTCGCCGTACTGCACGACACCGAGATAGCGAGTGCCGGCGGTGAGCCCCGACCAGCTGAGGTCGTAACTCGTCTGCTGGCCCTGAACCGCTTCGAGCGGATTCGGGGTCGCCGTGAACGCACCCTCACCGGACTCCGAGACGTTCGCGTAGGTCATGTCCCACGTCATCGGTCCGCTCGTCGAGTACACGTTCGCGACGACGAGATAGGTGCCCTGCGTCGGCGTCGGGATCGTCACCCGCTCGTCCGCGGATGCCGTCGCCGACTGCCACGACTCGTAGTACCGCAGGTCGTCCGCCGACACCACCCGGTAGACCGTCAGATCGAGGTCGCTGCCCTCGTCGTCCGACGAGTCCAGATCGAAGCGCGACAGCGTCGTGCCCTCGGGCACGTCCACGATCCACGCGACGTCCTTGTTGGCGTCGCCCGAGTTCTCATCTCCCGAGTGCCCCTCGACCGCGTTGTCCGGGACGGCCAGCAACTCGAACGGCGTGAGGCCGGCGAGGTTCAACGGCAGCTGGCCGTCGATCCCCGGGGTGATCTCGACCGTCGTCGAACCGTCGACACCGGTGCCCGCGACCTCGGCCGGAGCATCCGCCGTCACCGGGAACACGGCGACCGGCGTGCGCACGGCACCCGCGTCGCCCGTCCAGGTGAGCGAACCGGTGGCCCACTCCTCAACGGGTGCCGAGGCGTTGTCGAACGTGACCGTGTAGGTCGCGGTCTCACCGGCGCCGCCGAACGACAGCGTGGACGGCTCGACGCTCACGTTCACACCCGGGACGTCAGCGCTCACGGTGTACGTGCCCGCCGCCGTCGACGTCACGGTGCGCGTAACCGTCTGCGCGCTGGCGAGCGTGCCGATCGAGATCGACGCGAGATTGAGGTCGCTGCCGTCGATCGGCTCGATGGCGCCGAACTCCGCCAGTCCCTTGCCCTCGAGGAACGCCGCCCAGTCGGCCGCGCCGTTCAGATACAGCATCCCCGGGTTCAGGAACCGCGTCGCATCGACCTGACCGGCGCCCTGCGCGAACGGGTCGGTGTTCTTCGATCCGTCGGCGTTCACGGTGTCGTACGCCGTGGTCATCAGCGCGGACTTGACCTCGGCCGGCGACGCGGTCGGCCGTTCGCCGAGGTACAGCGCGCCGAGACCCGCCACGTGCGGCGACGCCATCGAGGTGCCCGAGAGGATGCCGAAGGTCGGCTTGTCCTTCTTGGCATTGTTCGTCGCGGCGAGGATCGCCACACCGGGGGCGGCGACATCGGGCTTCATGACGTCGCTGCCGTCGGCCTGCATGGGTCCACGGCTCGAGAAGCCCGCGATCTGCGGAACCGGAGTGGTCTCCTCCGTCGTGTTCTCACCGGTCAGGGCGATCGGGCGATCCGCCCCGCCCTGCACATAGGCCAGCACGGCCTCGCGGTGCACCGCCGAGAGGTGGACGGTCGGAACGGCGTGGAAGTCGTTGTCGAGCGAGTCCGCCTCACCGGGCACGTTGACGAGCACCATGCCGATGCCGCCGGCATCCTTCACGACCTGCGACTTCTCGACACGGGCGTTGACACCGCGGTCGCAGACCACGATGTGTCCGCTCACCTTGGCGGGGTCCAGGGCGCCGGGCTGGCACAGCCGCGGGTCCGCAGCGCCTGCTGCCGCCGCATCGCCCGCATAGATCGCAGGTCCCGTGACGGTCTCGCCGAACGGCACGGACACGGATGCTCCGGCCTGCGCGAAACCGTCGAAGCTGACCGTGCCCTCCCAGGTCGGGATGGTGGATGCCGCGACCGTGGTGTACCACGGCGATGCGTGATCGGCGGTCGAGGCGTCCGGTCCGGAGTTGCCGGCGCTGACGGAGACGAACACGCCCGCAGCTGCCGCGTTGAAGAACGAGATGTCGTCCGGCTGCAGCACCGAAGACGGCGCGCCGCCACCGATCGAGTAGTTGATAACGTCGACACCGTCGGTGACCGCCTGATCGATCGCGGCGATCAGGTCGCTGAGCGCGCAGATGTCGTCGGTCGTCACCAGCGGATCCGGGCCGACGTAGCAGGCCTTGTAGGCCGAGACCTTCGCCGCCGGCGCGACACCCGAGATGGTGCCGAACTCGACATCCTCGACCTGCGCTTCGACGCCGAAGTTGCCCGCGGCCGTGCTGGCGGTGTGCGACCCGTGTCCGTCGCCGTCACGCGGCGAGAGGTAGTCGTACTGGAAGTCGAAGCCCGCCGCGGCGGCGCCGGTGGAGAAGTAGTGGCCGCCCACGAGCTTGGTCGTGTAGTCGTGCTTATCCCAGTCCTGGCCGCCGACGATGGCGCTGCGGAACTGCGTGCCGTCGGACTTGTCGAAGTACACGTAGGAGCCATCGGTGTACGGCTGGCCGTCGCTCTTCTTGTTGTTCTTCTTCTTGAGCTTGTCCCCCTTGAAGGACGGATGCTCCGGAGCGATGCCGGTGTCGATGACACCGACCACGACCCCCTCGCCGGCGTGCCCCACGCCTCCGGTCTCCTCCCAGACGCCGCCCTTGCCCTTCTTGTCGTCGCCGAGGCCGAGGAAGTCGGTGGAGGACTGCGCGTCCGGGTGACGGATCTCGTCGGGGAACACGCCCAGGACGTCCTTCGAGGAGCGCAGCGCGTCGACCTGCTCGCCCGAGAGGTCTGCGCTGAAGCCGTTGAGGGTGACCTGATAGGTAGCATCGGGCGTCACGCCCTCGGTCTGCGTGAGCTTGCGCTGCTCGTTCTTCAGGTGCGCGACGTACTTCTGCGAGTCGGCGGAGTGCGCGTCGAGCGACTTGCCCTTGTCGGGCTTGGTGCGACGCAGCCCTGTGGTGTCGCCTTCGTAGGTGGCGAGCGGGTCGGCCTTCATCACGACGATGTAATGACCTGGCGTCCCGTCGACGGGTGTCGGATGCGTCACCCCCTCGACGCCTGCGAAGCTTGCGGTTGCCGAGGATCCGATGACGAGAGCGGCGAGTGCGACGCCGACCGTCAACCGGAGAGGTGATCGACCCATAGAGGTTCTCCGATGATCGTGTGCGGTCCCGTGACCGGCACTGTCGCTCAAGCTAACGGCGCCTCGGAGAGGACGCTATTGGCCGATTCGCCATACGGACTGCGACCTAGGGCGGAGTCGACCCCGGCCTTCTGGTGCGCCGGGCCTATCCCCGCTCCGGGGTGTGCAGCCGGGCGAGATAGCGGTCGGCCCGACTCGGCGTGCCCCGGGTGTCGAGCAGGGAGACCCCGACGCTCACCGCCGTCGCCAGCGGGATGGTCCATGCAGCGGGCTGCGCCAGCAGGGGCGCTGCGACGCCGATGCCGCCCACGGCCGCGTGCACGATGAGCGACAGCGCGCAGGCCACGCCCCCGGTCACGATGCCGGCGACGGCGCCTCGCGCCGTCAGCCCCGCCCACCAGACGCCGAGCAGCACGACGGGCGAGAGCATGGATGCCGCGAACACGAACACCATCCCGACGCTCGAGCCCAGCCCGGCCGGCGTCGTCACGAGGGCGATCGCGAGCGGAACAGCCGCGCAGAGAACGGCGGAGATCCGGAACGAGCGCACGGACCCCGAGAACACGTCCTGGCTCACCACCCCCGCGAGCGACACGATGAGGCCGGCCGATGTCGCCAGGAACGCCGAGAAGGCGCCGGAGACGACGAGCGCCGTGAGCAGCTCGCCGAACAGGCCCGGGAACACGCGCGACGGCAGGACGAGCGCGGCCGTGTCGGCGACCGCCGGATCGGCGAGGTCGGGCGCGAGCATCCGCGAGACCAGGCCCATCCCGCTCGAGACCGCGTAGAAAGCACTCACCATGACGATCACGAGCACTGTCGTCTGCCGTGCCGAGACGCCTGTGGGGCTCGTGTAGAACCGCACCAGGACGTGCGGCAGGCCCATGGTTCCCAGCAGCAGGGCGAGCATGAGCGAGACGGTCTCGTACAGCCCGAACCCTGCGGGCCCCGCCTCGACGGGGAACACCGCCACAGGATCGATGTCGTGCGGACCGCCGGTCAGGGCGAAGGCGATGCACACGAGCGGGATCAGCAGGGCGAGGAGCTTCAGCCAGTACTGGAACGCCTGCACGTACGTGATCGCACGCATGCCTCCCGCCGCCACCGAACCCGCCACGAGCACGGCGATCGCCACCTCGCCGGCCCAGGGCGGGAGCCCTGCGACGACGGTCAGGGTGAGGCCCGCCCCGTGCAGCTGCGGAACGATGTAGAGCCATCCGATGACGAGCACGGCGAGGCTGGTCACGCGTCGCGCGCGCTGGGATTCCAGCCGCGCCTCGATGAAATCCGGGATCGTGTACGCGCCGCTGCGCCGCAGGGGAGCCGCGACGAAGACGAGCACGAGCAGGTAGCCGGCGGCGTACCCGATCGGGAACCAGAACCCCCGGGCCCCCTCGAGCAGCACGAGTCCCGACAGCCCCAGGAAGGTGCCCGCCGAGAGGTACTCCCCACTGATCGCCGAAGCGTTCCACACCGGCCGCACGGTGCGCGAGGCGACGAAGAAGTCGCCCGTCGTGCGCGACACCCGCAGCCCGTACACGCCGATGAGCAGCGTCGCGATGATGACCAGCGCGACTCCGACGAGGTCGAAGACGGGGTTCATCCGTGCTCGTCGAGCGTTCGGAACGCCCGCTCGTTGCGTGCGGCCCCGCGCGCGTACAGCAGCGCGAAGAGGATGATCACCGGGTAGAAGGCGAAGGCGTGCAGGATCCACGACAACGGAAGCCCCGCAACGATCACGCGATCGATCTCGGGGATCAGCACGATGACGAGGGTGAGCACCGCCGTGACGATGATGAAGCCCGCGACCGTGCCGAGCGCGAGGCGCAGCTGGCTGCGGCGCAGGGCGCGCGCGTACACGGCATCCGCGTCGTCGACCGGCGATCCTGGCAGTGCGATGCCCCGGGTGGCCGCGGCACCCTTCGACAGGCTCAGGGAGCGGGCGACGGACGGCCCGTCTGCGGTCACCCGCACACGCCGCGGGGGATGCTCGGTCATCGCGCGCCCTCGCGGCGGACGAGCGCCTCACGGACGCCGGGGAGCAGGCGACGGCTGACCGGGAGCACGACCGCGCCGACCGACACGGACGGTTCGGCGCCCGACAGCCGCGCCTCGTCGATCGACGCGACCGCTGCCAGATAGGAGCGGTGCACGCGGACGAAACCGTCGGCCCAGCGCTGCTCGAGCTCCGAGATCGGGATGCGCACGAGATGGCCGGTCCCGTCGGCCGTGTGCAGCCTCGAATAATCGCCCTGAGCCTGCACCCAGCGCACCTCGCTGCGCTGCACGAAGCGCACGCTCGACCCGACGGTGACGGTCAGGACCTCGTCGCCCGGCGGGGCCGCCGCGGCGCCGCCCAGCTCGAGAACGCGATCGATCGCGCGCCGCAGCCGATCGGTGCGCACGGGCTTGAGCAGGTAGTCGGCGGCGCGCACGTCGAACGCGTCGACCGCGCGCGCGTCGTCTGCCGTCACGAACACGACGGCGGGCGGCTCGGCGAGCGCCGCGAGCGAGCGAGCCAGGTCCATGCCGCCCAGCCCCGGCATGTGGATGTCGAGGAAGGCGATCGTCACGGCCCGCTCGGTGAGCTCGCGCAGCGCCTGCGCGCCGGATGCCGCGAGGACGATCTCGCCGATGCGCTGATCTCGCCGCAGCAGGTGGGCCAGTTCGTCTCGCGCGGGCTGCTCGTCATCGGCGACGAGGACGTCGATCATCGCACTCCATCCCGTGCGGGGTCGTGCATCGGCTGCGACTTCGGGACCCGCATCCGCACCAGCGTACCGGCGCCAGTGTTCGTCTCCACGACCAGTCCCCCGTCTCTGCCGTACATCTGACGCAGGCGCGTGTCGACGTTGCGCAGGCCCACGTGCGCGCCGTCGACCGCCGAGGTCAGGAGCGTCCGCAGCACCTCGGGATCCATCCCCACGCCGTCGTCCTCGACCGTGATCTCGGTATGGGTTCCGTCGTCCACCGACGCGATGCGGATCGTCCCGCCGCCCTCGCCGGGCTCCAGTCCATGCCGCACGGCGTTCTCGACGAGCGGCTGGACGGACAGGAACGGGATGACGGTGGACAGGGTCTCCGGCGCGATCCGCAGCGTCACCTCGAGACGGTCGCCGAAGCGGGCGCGCTCGAGGGCGAGGTAGGAGTGGATGCTCTGCAGCTCCTCCGCCAGAGTCGTGAACTCCCCCTGGCGCCGGAACGAGTAGCGCGTGAAGTCGGCGAACTCGAGCACGAGGTCCCGGGCGCGCTCCGGGTCGACGTGGGTGAACGATGCGATCGCCGTGAGGGCGTTGTAGATGAAGTGCGGCGAGATCTGGGCCCGCAGCGACCGCAGCTCGGCCTCGACGAGCGCTGTGCGCGAAGCATCCAGCTCCCCCAGCTCGACCTGGGCTGCGCACCAATCGGCGACCTCGCCCGCCGCACGCACCAGTGCGGCGCGGACCGGCGCTGCGAAGGCGACCACGACGCCGACGACGGCGCCGTCCACGATGATCGGCGCACCGACCGCCTCGAGCGCCTCGCCGTCGGGGCTCGGGAACACCTGACGCCTACCGGAATCGCGGACACGGGCGGCGATCCGAAGAGCGGATGCCTCGAGCCCGTCAGCCGAGCCGTCGGTCGCGACGCTGACCTCATCGGCGACGATCGCGACGGCGGCGCTGCCCAGCAGCACCCGGAAGTGCCGTGCGGCCCGGGCGACGTCCGGCCCGCGCAGCCCGCCGCGCAGATCGCGGGCTGCGAGGCTCGCGTGGTGCATCACCTCGTAGGACGCCCGTTCTGCGGCGCTTCCGAGATCGGCTGTTCCGCGCGCGAGCCGCCACGCGAGCAGCAGCAGCACTGTGAGGACGATGCCGCCGAGCACGCCCAGAACGGCGGCGAGCACGACGGCGTCAGTCATGGCTTCAGCCTAGGGACTCGCCGGCGGCTCTCGCCTCAGCGCAGCGTCCCCGCCGTCAGCCCGCCGACGAGCCACCGCTGGAACAGCACCGCCGCCGCGAACACCGGGATCACACCGATGAATGACGCCGCTGCGATCTTGCCGAAGTGCGGAGTGCGGTCTCCGTAGAACAGGGACAGCGCGACCGGGAACGTCTGGGTGTCGGCGCTCTGCGTGAGGAAGGTCGCCAGCAGGAACTCGTTGTAGTTCAGGATCGCGACGATGATGCCGACGGCCACCAGGCTCGGGATCAGCAGCGGAGCGATCACCGAGACCAGGGTGCGGAAGGCCCCAGCGCCGTCGAGCGCCGCGGCCTCGTCGATCTCGTGCGGGATCCGGCGCACGAACCCCTCGAGCAGCCAGACGGCTACGGGCAGGTTGACGAGCGCGTAGACGAGCGTCAGCCCGACCAGCGTGTTGTTCAGGTGCAGCACCCGCAGCAAGGTCAGCAGCGGCACCACCGCGACGATCGGCGGAAGCAGCCACGGGCTCATGAGCGTCGCGCCGAGGGTGCGACCGCCCGTGCGGTAGCGGGC
This sequence comes from Microbacterium tenebrionis, assembly GCF_903645325.1. GTDB lineage: Bacteria > Actinomycetota > Actinomycetes > Actinomycetales > Microbacteriaceae > Microbacterium > Microbacterium tenebrionis. Next base: position 37,690 of record NZ_CAHJXQ010000004.1, on the reverse strand, counting down.
GATCGCCCAGGCGCCCGGCGTCGCGAGCACGAGAGTGAGAACAGCGCCACCGACGGCGGCGAGCAGCGAGTTGAGCACCGACTGGGGGATGCTCGATGCGAGCACGTCGCCCCAGTTCCCCCACTGCGGCGCCGCCGGAACCAGAGCCCCGGAGACCGTCTCACCGCGTCCCATCAGCGAGACCGAGACCAGGTAGAGCAGCGGCAGCACGGTGACGGTGAGCGCGACGATCAGCAGCGCTCCGCCCGTGCGCCGCGCGCGTGCTGAGAAGACCTCACTCATGCGCAGCCTTTCGTGTCAGCAGGACGATGGGCACGGTGACGGCCGTGACGATCACCGCGAAGAGCAGTGTCACCGCCGACGCCCGCCCGACATCGAACTCCTTCAAGGCGATCTGGTGGATGAGGTACGAGGTCGTCGTGGTCGACTGACCGGGTCCGCCGGATGTCATGACGAACACGAGGTCGAAGACCTTCAGGGCGATCACCAGTCGGATGAGGAGGACGGCCCCGACGGTGCCGGCGATGGTCGGCCACGTGATGTGCCGGAAGAAGGCGAATCCGTGCGCGCCGTCGAGGGCCGCCGCCTCCCGCACTGAGGCGTCCTGCGTGAGCAGGGCGGCGTACACGAGCAGGGCGACCAGCGGCGTCCACTGCCACACATCGGCGAGCCCGATCGCGGGCAGGGCCCACAGACTCGACGACAGCGGCGCGAAGGACGCAGGCTCCGCGCCGAAGCCACGGAGGATCGCGTCGATGAGACCGCCGCCCGGGTTGAAGATGAGCTTCCACAGCGTGCCGACCACGACCGGCGGCATGATCATCGGGAGCAGGAGCAGCGTGCGCACCAGAGAGCCGGCCCGTGTGGCGTTCACGAGCGCCAGTGCCACGACGACTCCGAGAACCGTGCTGGCCACCGAAACGGCGAGCGCATAGCCGACCGTGCGTGCGAGCGAGGCGACCACATCCCCGTCGGCGAGGACGGTCTCGAAGTTTCGTGTTCCCGTGAACGAGGCGAACGGGCGTCCGAGGCTCGACTCCGTGGCGGCGGCGGCGATCATGAACGCCAGCGGATACGCGCCCAGTACGAGGACGGCGAGGACCGTCGGGGAGATGAACAGGCGGTGAGCCCGAGCCGCTGACCCCGAACCGGGACCGGTAGCGCGGCGCGGGCTCACCGCGAGGGCATCAGCCAAGGATGTGCTCCCACTCGGCCTGCACCCGGTCCAGCGTCTCCTGGGCGGTTCCGCCCTCGCCGGCGAGGAGCTTGGCGAGCTCGTCGGTCAGAATCTGGGCGGCCTGCGAGGCGTTCTTGCCCGTCGGCCAGGCGAGCGATCCGGACAGCGTGGCACGGTTGACCTCCTGGAGCTCGGGGTAGGCCTCGCCGTACGCCTCGCTCTCCAGCGACGATTCACGGTTCGGGTCGATGCCCGTCTGCGGATCGGCCACGAGGAGCTCGGAGTTGATCTCGCTCGACGCCGCGAACTCGATGAACGCCTTGGCGAGATCGGTCTTCTGCGTGTTCGCCGCGATGACCCAGGTGAAGCCGGCGACCAGCGACGCACGGGACGCATCGCCCTCCCCGCCCACGGGGAGCGTGGTGACCTGCCACTTGCCGGCGACGGTCGAGTCGGGGTTCGTCTCCGACCCGACGCCGAGGTCGGTCCAGTTCTCGATGAAGGCAACCTTGCCGTCGTACCAGGCGCCGTTGCCGACGCCGAAATCCGTCTCGGCGGGAGTCGGGAACGCGTATTCGTTGACGTCCACGAGCGCCTGCGCCGCGGCGACGGCCTCCGGCGAGTTGATCGTGGGGTTGCCCTCCTCGTCGACGAAGCTGCCCCCGAAGCCCGCGAGGCGGTTCGCGAACGACGCCCCGAGGATCAGCGGCGACTTCTGTCCGAACACCGCGGCACCGTAGACGCCGTCGGCGCTCTCGTTCTCGGTGATCGTCTTGACGTCCTCGAGGTACTCGTCCCACGTCGTCGGCGGGGCGTCGATGCCATTGCGCTCGAGGATCTCGGTGTTCGAGAACAGCACGTGGGTGTCGCCGTCGAACGGCAGCCCGTACCGGCGTCCGTCGTACAGCGTGTACGGGTCGTAGATGGAGGGGATGAAGTCATCGGTCTCGATCGACGGCGTCGAGTCGATCCAGTCGGTGAGGTCCTGGATGGAGCCGTTCGCGGCGAGGTCGCCGATCGAGACGTACCAGGGTGCCGCCACATCGAACGTGTTCGCCCCGGACTGCTGGTCGAGGGCGAGCGTGGAGCCGATCTCGTCGTAGGGGACGATCGTCAGCTCGACGTCGGCGCCCGTGCGCTCCGTGAACTCCTCCTTGAGCCAGTTGGCGGCTCCCTCGTGAGAGGTGATCAGCAGTGCGCTGAGCGTCTGACCGGAGAAGTCTCCGTCGGCGCTGCCATCGGCGGACGTCGTGTCGGCGGCGCAGCCGGCCAGCACGAGCGATGCCGACAGCGCCGCGGCTGTCGTGACGGCGATCCGGCGTCGGATGTGATGACTCATGGGAACTCCTCGGGTATGGGTGCTCGTGCAGGAGCGAGGCGTGGGAACGACGTCATCGTAGGGACGCTCGAGCCGCCGCCGCTCGGGCTCCGTCATCGTCCGACGCAGGGCGTCATCCAGCGTCATCTGACGACGCCGAGCACCATCCCGGGCCGCTCCGCTCAGTAACCTCGGGGCACGATCTCCGCTCGAGAAGGACCCTCCGTGACCCGACGCTTCATCTTCAACGCCTTCGACATGTCGTGCGTGACCCACCAGGCACCGGGCCTGTGGCGCCATCCGGACAACGAGGCGCACCGCTACACGGACCTCGACTACTGGACGAGCCTCGCTCGGCTGCTCGAGCGCGGCGGCTTCGACGCCCTGTTCCTGGCCGACGTGCTCGGTGTCTACGACGTGTACCGCGACTCGGCGGCCCCCGCGCTCGGAGACGCGGCGCAGGTGCCTCTCGGCGACCCCATCGTGCCGATCTCGGCCATGTCGCACGTCACCGAGCGCCTGGGGTTCGGCGTCACCGTGGCGCTGACCTACGACCAGCCCTACGCCCTCGCTCGACGGTTCTCGACACTCGACCACGCGACGAGGGGACGCATCGGATGGAACGTGGTCACCAGCTATCTGAACTCCGCCGCGACGAACCTCGGGCTCTCGCAGCAGATCGCCCACGATGACCGCTACGGGATCGCCGAGGAGTTCCTCGATGTCACCTACAAGCTGTGGGAGGGCTCGTGGGAGGACGGCGCCGTCGTCCGCGATCGCGAGACGGGCGTGTTCACCGACGCGACTCTGGTGCATCCGATCGCCCACGAGGGAGAGCACTTCCGGGTGCCCGGCATCCATCTCGCTGAGCCCAGCCCCCAGCGCACCCCGGTGATCTTCCAGGCCGGCGCTTCGCCTCGCGGCAGGGAGTTCGCGGCGAAGCACGGCGAGGCGATCTTCATCAACGGTCTGCGCCCCGAGATCACGCGCGCGATCACCGACGACATCCGCGACCGCGCCGAGCGGATCGGGCGACCGCGCGACTCCGTGCGCATCCTCACCCTCGCGACGGTGATCGTCGCCGCGACCGACGAGGAGGCGCAGGCGAAGTACGACGACTACCGCCAGTACGTGAGCCTCGAGGGAGCGCTCGCGCTCTACGGCGGATGGTCGGGACTGGACCTGTCGGAGTTCGAACCCGACGTGCCGCTGAAGTACGTGGACACGGATGCCGCGCGCTCCGCGCTGTCGATCTTCACCAAGGCGGACCCTGAGCGCGAATGGACGCCGCGCGACATCGCCGAGTACGTCGGCATCGGCGGCATCGGCCCCGTCATCGTCGGCAGCCCCGCGACGGTCGCCGACGAGCTGGAGCGCTGGGTCGACGTCGGCGGCGTCGACGGCTTCAACCTCGCCTACGCGGTCACCCCCGGCACCTTCGAGGACTTCGTCGAGCACGCCGTCCCCGAGCTCCGCCGACGCGGTCATCTCCGTGACGACCTGCCCGGCACGACCCTGCGAGGGCGTCTCCAGGGCGACGGCTCGCCGACCGTGCCCACGTGGCATCCGGCGCACGCCTACCGCGGTGCATACGCGAACCGCCCCTCCGCGGCCGACGGGATCCGACCGGCCGCTTTCGACACGACGACCGACCTCATCACGGAAGGAAGCAGAGGATGACCGACATCTCACTCTCCGCAGCGCGCACCCCCTGGACAGGCACGGCTGATCCCGCCGAGCTGTCCCACTGGGATGCTGTCGCCGAGCGCGTCGCCGATGTGCTCCGCTCCGACGCTCTGGAGCGCGACCGACGGGGCGCCGATCCCCGCGACGAGCTCGACGTGCTGCGCGACGCCGGCCTCGTCGACCTCCTGCACCCGGCCGAGTTCGGCGGCGGGGGCGGGCACTGGGAGAGCGCCTTCCGGGTCGTGCGCATCCTCTCCCGTGCCGACGCCTCGGTCGCGCAGGTGCTCGCCTACCACTACATCAACTCGGGCAACATCGGCTTCGCAGCCGACCCCGCCTCGCAGGCCGACTGGTACCGCCGCTCGGTGCAGGGGCACTGGGTCTGGGGCGACTCGGTGAATCCCGTCGACCCCGACCTCGTGCTGACGCCGGAGGGAGACGGCTACCGCCTCACCGGCCTCAAGCGCTTCTCGACGGGCGCCTCGGCCGGCGACGTCGTGCTCGCGTCCGCCATCGTGAACGGCGGCGACCGCGACGGCGAGTCGCTGCTGGTCGTGCTCGATCACGACGCACCGGGCATCCGCTACCTCGGCGACTGGGACGCGCTCGGTCAGCGTCTGTCCGCGAGCGGCTCCGTGCGCTTCGACGAGGTCAGGGTGGAAGCGGCGGATGTCCTCGCGCCGCTCACCGATGAGCCCTTCGCGAGCCTCATCACACCGGGGATCCAGCTCGCCTTCGGCAACATCTACCTGGGGATCGCCGAGGGCGCGCTGGCGCGAGGCGTCGAACTCGCCCGCAATCGCCACAACTCGTGGTTCCTCTCGACGGTCGACCGCTACCGCGACGACCCGTTCGTGCAGCGCGTGGTCGGCGACTTCTCGTCGCGCATCGCCGCCGTCGAGGCCCTCGCCGATCTGCGCGGGCGCCGTTTCGACGAAGTCGCCGCGCTCGGCGACGACGTCACCGCCCAGGTGCGGGGCGATCTCGAGATCGCGATCGCGCAGCTCAAGGTCGTCTCCAGCGACACCAGCGTGGAGGTCGCCAACCGCATCTTCGAGATCACCGGATCGAGTTCGGCCAAGGCCTCGGTGGGTCTGGACCTGTTCTGGCGGAACGTGCGGACGCATTCGCTGCACGATCCGGTCGATTACAAGAAGCTCGAGGTGGGCGCCTGGGTGCTCAACGGCGAGCTGCAGCCGATCTCGCTGTACACCTGATGACGCACGCAGACGCGGTCAGTGCCATCCGATCGCTCCTCCCCGGCATCGCCGGTGGGGTGCTGGAGAGGGAACGCGAGCGGGCTCTCCCCCGGGCTCAGGTGAAGGCGCTCACGCTCGCCGGTCTCGGATGCCTCCGCATCCCGAGGGAGGACGGCGGAGAGGGACTGGGATGGGTCGAGTTCGCCGAGCTTCTCGTCGAACTCGCCGAGGCCGACTCGAACCTGCCGCAGATCTTCCGCGGACACATCGCGTTCGTCGAGCACCTGCTCGCGGCGCCGCCCTCGGAGCATCGACAGGCGTGGATCGACCGCATCGTCGGCGGGGACCTCGTCGGCAACGCCTGGAGCGAGACCGGCGGCGTCGCGCTCGGCACGAACGCCACGCGGGCGACGCGCGCCGCTGACGGCGGGTGGTCGGTGACGGGGAAGAAGTTCTACACGACCGGCAGCATCTTCGCCGACTGGATCGATGCGACAGTCGATGCCGACGGCACCGCCGCGACCGCACTCATCCGCACCGGTCAGCCCGGGGTCCGTGTCGACGACGACTGGGACGGCTTCGGTCAACCCGTGACCGGAACCGGCACGGCCGAGTTCACGGACGCCAGCGTGGACGAGGCAGACCTGGGCGCCTTCGCGGATCGCTTCCGCTACCAGACGGCCGTTTACCAGCTCGTGCTGCTCACGGTGCTCGCCGGCATCGCCTCGGCGACGCGCCGGGATGCCGCCGACGCCGTGGCCGCCCGCACCCGCACGTACAGCCACGGCAACGCCACGCGCACGCAGCACGATCCTCAGGTCCTGCAGACGATCGGAGAGATCGACGCCACCGCCTTCACGGCGCGCGCTCTCGTGAACGAGGTCGCCAGAGCCGTCCAGCTCGCCGCCGACACCGCGCACGATCCTGACGGCGCAGCGCATCGCGACGCCGTGGTGGCCGCTGAATTCGCGTCAGCCCGCGCCCAGGTCGTGCTCTCGCAGTCGGTTCCCGCCGCTGCGACGCGGCTGTTCGACACGCTCGGCGCGTCCGCGATCAGCGCGTCCCGGTCGTTGGACCGGCACTGGCGCAACGCCCGCGCGGTCGCCTCGCACAACCCGTGGCTGTTCAAGGCGCGGCAGCTCGGGGATCTGACCGTCAACGGCACCGTCCCCGACTTCGTGTGGAGCATCGGGGTCGCGGCACCGGCCGGCTGATCCGATCAGCAGCAGCGGGCTCCCGGGTTGCGGTCCTGCTCGTCCATGCGGTCTCGCCAGAACTGCCGCTCGGTCATGGGCTGCTCGTCCGTATGGGTCCGCCGGTGATGCGCAAGATACGTCTCGTAGGCGGTGTCGCCCATGAGACCCCGCATGTACCAGCGGATGCCGTGACCGACCCTGACCGTCCACGCGGCGAGCGCGCGGAGCGGGTCGGTCACGGCATCCGTCTGATTCGTCATGGAGGCCATCCTCCGATTCTGCATCAATGGATCAGTGCGCCGACGTCCGGTGCTCGTCTGCCAGGATCGGCTCCCATTCCTTCTCGAGCTCGCGCTCGGCCTTGGTCGGGATGAAGCCCGCAGGCGCGTAGCGCTGGGAAGCCACCGGCTCGTCCTCGGTGTTCTCGCCGCCGCCGTTTCGGATCGCCTTGATCGTGACGAGGACCGCGACGATCATCACGATGATCGCGAGCACCACGAAGATGATCGACAGCGTGCCCTGCACGGCGGTGTTGCGGATGACGGCTTCGAGCACGGCGGTCTCGCCGAGGCTCGTGTCGCCCGACGCGAGTGCCTCCCGGTACTTGACGTTGTTCGCCCAATAGCCGATGGCGGGCACCGGGGAGAAGATCTTGTACATGGATGCCGTGATGGTGACCACAGCGGTGAAGGCGAGCGGAAGAGCCACGATCCACAGCCAGCGCAGGTAGTTCTTGCCGCGCTTGGCGACGATCGCCATCACCACGGCGAGCGCGATCGCCGCCAGCAGCTGGTTGGCGATGCCGAACAGCGGGAAGAACGTGTTGATGCCGCCGAGCGGGTCGGTGACGCCGAGGATGAGGATGTAGCCCCAGCCGGCGACCATGATCGCGGTGCAGATCCAGACGCCGGGACGCCACGAGACGTCGCGGAACTTCGGGAACCAGGCGCCGATCGTGTCCTGCAGCATGAAGCGGGCGACACGGGTGCCGGCATCCACAGCCGTGAGGATGAACAGAGCCTCGAACATGATCGCGAAGTGGTACCAGAACGCCATGAGCGCCTGACCGCCCAGCGCCTGCTGCATGATGTGCGCGAGGCCGAGCGCGAGTGTCGGGGCGCCACCTGTGCGCGAGACGATCGACGGCTCGCCGACGGCCTGGGCCGTGCCGGTGAGGATCTCCGGCGTGATGTTCACGCCCGTGAGCCCCAGCGAGTTCACGAACGCCACCGCGCCTTCGACCGTGCCGCCGGTGGATGCCGCCGACGCGTTCATCGCGAAGTAGATGCCCTGGTCGATCGAGATCGCGGCGACGAGCGCCATGATCGCGACGAACGACTCCATGAGCATCCCGCCGTAGCCGATGAAGCGCGTCTGACGCTCCTTCTCGATGAGCTTCGGGGTCGTCCCCGACGAGATCAGGGCGTGGAAGCCCGACAGAGCACCGCAGGCGATCGTGACGAACAGGAACGGGAACAGGGGCCCGGCGAACACCGGACCGAGGCCGTTCTCGCCGAAGACCGTGACGGCGGGGACCGAGATCTCCGGGCGCACGATCACGATCGCGCCGGCGAGCATGACGATGACGCCGATCTTCATGAACGTCGACAGGTAGTCGCGCGGGGCGAGCAGCAGCCACACGGGCAGGATCGCTGCGATGAAGCCGTAGACGATGATGCCCCAGGCGATGACCTCGCGGTCGAGGTGGAACATCGCGGCGCCCCACTCGGTGCCCGCGACCCAGCCGCCGCCGATGATCGCGCCCATGAGCAGCACGAAGCCGATGATCGAGACCTCGGTGACCTTGCCGGGGCGCAGGAAGCGCAGATACACCCCCATGAACAGCGCGATCGGGATCGTCATCGCGACCGAGAAGACGCCCCACGGGCTCTCGCCGAGGGCGTTGACGACGACGAGGGCGAGGATCGCCACGATGATGATCATGATGAGGAGGGCGGCGATGATCGCGGCCGAGCCGCCGATCTTGCCGAGCTCCTGCCGCGCCATCTGGCCGATCGTGCGGCCGCCGCGGCGCATCGAGAAGAAGAGGACCGTGTAGTCCTGCACGGCGCCGGCCAGCACGACGCCGACGATGATCCAGATCGTGCCGGGGAGGTAGCCCATCTGCGCGGCGAGCACGGGCCCGACGAGCGGGCCGGCGCCGGCGATCGCGGCGAAGTGGTGGCCGTAGAGGATGCGCCGGTCGGTGGGGACGAAGTCCTTGCCGTCCTGCTTGACCTCGGCGGGCGTCGCACGCCGGTCGTTCGGGCGTGTTATGTAGCGCTCGATGACCTTCGAGTAGAAGCGGTAGCCGATCAGGTAGGTGCAGACCGCGGCGAACACGAACCAGATCGCGTTGACGGTCTCACCGCGGACGATCGCGAGCATCGTCCAGGCGACAGCGCCCAGCAGCGCGATCGCGGCCCAGAGGATGATCTTCGGCAGAGTCCAGCGGGATTCCTTGGCATCCTGCTCAGGAGTGAGAGAGGTGGGCGGGAGGTTCGGATCGCCGACGAGCTCGGGCTCGCCGTCCAGGGTGGCGCCGGCGCGTGAGCGGCGCGAAGAAGGTGATGACATGGATGCTCCTTGTGTGCGCGTCATTGCGTGATCCAACGCTAGGAACCGGACGGGGCCGATGCGGGGCGATCGGCGGGCGGATGCGACGAGCGGCACCGACCGGGCGACGAACGGCTTTTCACCGGCTGCCGCCGGGCCCGTGCGACGACCGCGCCGCTAGGCTGATCTGGTGCCGAAGAACCGCGTCCCGTCGACCCGCGTGCTGCTCATCTGCGCCGCTGTCGGCGTCGCGACGGGACTCGTCTCGGCCGGATGGGCGGGCCTCCACGTCATCGCCGCAGCGGGCGCCATTCCGCTGTACGGACTCGTCCTCGGATTCCACGTCCTCCCCGGGGTCATCGCCCAACAGGTTCTGCGGGCTCCGTGGGTGGCACTCATCACGCATGCGATCGCAGCGCTGATCGGCCTCGCCTTCGTCCCCGCCATGGCCGGGCGCTATCTGCTCGCCGCCGTCGTGTTCGGGGGCGTGCAGGAGGGCGTGTCCGCCCTCACCCGATACCGGCACTGGGAGCCCTGGCGGTTCCTGCTGTCCTCCGCCGTCACCGGCATCGTGATCGCGGTGCCGCTGTGGTTCGCATTCCACGTCTCGACGCTTGCACCGTGGGCGGCGGCCGGCTTCGCCGTGCTGTTCGTCATCGGTCCTGTGGCGTGGACTGTGATCGGGCTCGCGATCGGCAGCGCCCTGCGCAGAGCGGGCGTCATCCGCGTCTGACCCGTCGCGCCCCGCATGCGGTCGTATGCGCATCAGGTAAGGCTCAGCTAACCTGAAGGGGTGCCTCCGTCCGCGCCTCATCTCCGCGTGCGTGATCTGTCGATCACCCACGCCGGCGCGACGCACCCCTCACCGAGGTCCGTCAGCGTCGATGTCGCGCCCGGCGAGGTCGTGCTCGTGCTCGGCCCGAGCGGATCGGGCAAGTCCACCCTGGCGCTGGCGTTGAACGGCCTCGTCCCCCAGTCGGTGCCCGCGACCGTCACCGGCTCGGTCGAGGTCCGGGGCCGGAGCACCGCCGAGACCCCGGTTGCCGCACTCAGCGCCGACGTCGCGATGGTGTTCCAGGACCCGGATGCGCAGATCGTCACGGGCACCCTGCTCGACGAGGTCGCGTTCGCGCTCGAGAACCTCCTCCTTCCTGTCGACGAGGTGCTCTCGCGGTCGGAGCAGGCACTGCGCCGTGTCGGGCTGTGGGACCGTCGCGGGTGGAACCCCGATCGCCTCTCCGGCGGAGGGCGCCAGCGTCTGGCGATCGCGTGCGCCATCGCGATGGAATCGCCCGTGATCGTGCTCGACGAGCCGACCGCGAACCTCGACGCTCAGGGCATCGACGACGTCTACGAGGCGCTCGCAGATCTCGTCGCAACCGGCGATCGGGCGATCATCCTCGTCGAGCACAACCTGGATGCCGCGATGCGCTTCGCGACCAGGGCGATCGTCCTCGACCAGCAGGGGCGGCTCGCGTTCGACGGCCCGGTCGGGCAGGTGCTGCGCGAGAACGCCGACGAACTGCTGACGATGGGCGTGTGGCTGCCCGCCGCGACGCTCGCGGGTCGGATGCTGCGCGAACGCGGCATCCTGCCCGACGACGCTCCGCTGCCGCTGACCCCCGAGGAGCTCGCGGGGATGGTGGGCGACCCGCAAGTGGATCTCCCCACGGGGCGTTGAGCGAGCGCAGCGAGACGAAACGGATTGAGCGAGCCGAAGGCGAGTCGAAATCGGCCGCGGCGATCGTCCAGGCCCGGAACCTCACCGTGAAGCGCAGCCGCGCCGAGATCCTGCACGGCATCGACCTCGACATCCCCGCAGGTTCCCTCACCGCCGTCGTCGGCGCGAACGGCGCCGGCAAGACGACCCTCATGCAGGCATTGGCCGGGGTCGTCCCGCCGCCACGCGGCCGCGTCGTGATCGGCGACCTCGACCCGGGTCGGGCGTCCCCGCGCGAGATCGCCTCGCGCATCGGCTTCGTGTTCCAGAACCCTGAGCACCAGTTCATCGCGCACACCGTCTTCGACGAGCTCGCCCACGGGCTCCGCCTTCGCCGCGTGCCCGATGCCGAGATCGCGAAACGCGTCGGCGAGATGCTCCGGCGGTTCGGGCTCGAGCACAAGGCCGAGGTGCATCCGTTCCTGCTCTCCGGCGGCGAGAAGCGGCGGCTATCGGTCGGCACAGCCCTGATCACCCGCCCCGGTGTGCTCGCCCTCGACGAGCCGACCTTCGGGCAGGACCGCGCCCGCGCCGACGAGCTTCTGCGCCTGCTGGCGGACCTCCGCGCAGACGGCACCACGGTCCTCATCGTCACGCACGACCTGCAACTCGTCGCCGACCACGCGACGCACACCGTGATCCTCGCCGAGGGGCGGGTGCACGCATCGGGACCGACCGTCGAGCTGTTCGCCACGGACGGGCTTTTCGAGTCGGCGGGCCTCCGCCTCCCCGCGCTGCACCGCGCCCTGAATCCGCGGCTGCGCGGCATCCTCGCGGAGGCCGCCGGATGACCGCCATCACCTCGCCCACGGCGCCCATCGACCCGTATTCGCCCGGAGTCCCGGCCCCGGCACGGCTCTACCTGAACCATCTCAATCCTCTGGCCAAGGTGGCGGCGGTCCTGCCGGCGATCGTCCTGCTCGTCTTCGTGCAGGATCTCGAGACGCCGCTGTGGTTCATCGTGCTCGCCTATGCGCTGATCCTCTCCGGCACCCGCATCACCGCGCGCACGGCGGCGCTGCTCTTCCTCGCGATCCCTCTCGGTGTCGCACTCATCGGATTCGGGTTCTCGCTGTGGGTGGATGCCGCCGGCGTCGACGGCACCGCGCCGCTGCTCCGGGTCGGCGGGTGGACGCTGTTCACCGGCGCCCTCGAGATCGGGTTCGCCACCGCCCTGCGACTGGCATCCATCCTCGCCCTCGCCCTCATCGGCGGGCTCACCACGACCGGGCCCGACCTCGTGCGCGCGAGCATCCAGCAGCTGCGCGTTCCGTACCGGATCGGTTACACGGCGCTGGCCGCCTACCGCTTCGTGCCGCGGTTCGGGTACGAGCTGAGCGTGATCCGCGCAGCCCACCGGGTGCGCGGCCATCACGGCGGCGGCGGGCCGTTCGCGCGCCTGGCCCGCGGCTGGGGGTACATCGTGCCGCTGCTGGCCGGTGCCATCCGGCATGCCGAGCGCGTCGCCCTGGCGATGGATGCCCGCGCCTTCGGCGCCCACCCGACACGGACCGAGCGACACCTCGTGCCGTTCCGCACCCGCGACACCGTCTTCATCGCCGCCTTCATCGCGGCATCCGCCCTGATCTTCTCGCTCACGTTCCCGTGGGCACCCGCCTGAGAGGCACAGCATGGCATTCAGCAAACAGGTCAAGCCGCACAGCACGCAGCTCATCCCCCTCGAGGTGCTCCGCACCGAACGGCTCGCGCCGCACTGGATGCGCGTCACCCTCGGCGGCGGCGAGATCGAGAAGTATCGTCCGATGGGCTACGACCAGTGGTTCCGGCTGTTCATTCCGGTCGCCGGAGACACCGGACTCGAACGCGTACCGGCGAAGGCGCACAAGCTGTTCGGCTACCTCAAGTTCCTGCGGATCCCCGACGGCGAGCGACCGGTCATGCGCAACTACACGGTGCGCGCGTACCGGCCGGCCGCGGGCGATCGCGGAGCCGAGATCGACGTCGACTTCGCCCTGCACGGTTCAGCCGCCGACGGCACGGCTGGTCCGGCATCCCGCTGGGCGGAGACCTGCGAGCCGGGTGACCGCGTGCTGATCATCGACGAGGGGCTGATGTTCAACCCGGAGCGCGGCACCGATCGTGTCGTGCTCATCGGCGACGAGACGGCGCTGCCGGCGATCGCCTCGATCTGCGCATCGCTGCCGGAGACGGCGTCCGGAACCGTGATCATCGAGGTGCAGAGCCAGGACGACGCCCTCGGATTCGCGCATCCGGTCGACGTGAGCGTGCAGTGGCTCGCGCGACCGCATGCGGCCGTGCCCGGGGCGCTCGCGCTCGAGGCGCTGCGCGGGATCGCTCTGCCGGATGCTCCGTTCCACGCGTACGCGGCGGGAGAGCAGGCGCTCGCATCCGGGGCGCGCAAGCAGCTCGTCACCGAGCGCGGCGTCGATCGGAACGCCGTCAGCTTCTGCGGCTACTGGAAGGTCGGCGCCGCATCGCCGAGCTCGAAGACGGCCCGTGAGATCGCCGCGGAGCCGCTGGCATGAGCGGCACCGCCCCGCGCAGATCGGCGATGCCGACGACGCTGCTGTTGACCTGCGCCGCGCTCGGCGTGGCCGGCGGGCTGCTGCTGGCGCCCGCGAACTGGCTCTCGACCGTGCTGCTGTCGCTGGGCAACCCGACGCTGTCGGTGGCGATCACGGGACTGTGGGTGCTGCCGTCGGTGATCGCGCTGCGGCTGCTGCGCCGGCCCCTGGTCGGCATCCTCGTCGGCATCATCGCCGGGCTCGTGATCGTGCCGTTCTCGGGGTACGGCTTCTACAGCGTGATCACGAACGCGTCCTGGGCGCTGCCGGCCGAGCTGCCGTTCATGCTCGTGCTGTGGCGGTACTGGAAGACCTGGATGCACTACGCCGGAGCGGCCGTGCTCGGCGTGGTCTACCCGCTGTTCTCGTGGGAGTTCTTCCACATGGGATCGCAGCCGCTGTGGTCGCAGATCCTCTTCTTCGCGGTCACGTTCGCCAGCTGCATCGGCGCGACCGCGCTCGGCATCCTCATCGCCGATCGACTGCGCGCCGCCGGCGTCGGGCGGCGCTGAGGGCGCTGCTCACAGCGCGAGATGCGTCCGGAGCGTCTCGTCGATCGCGCCCATGAGCTCGGCGGGAACCCAGCCGACAGGACGGATGACTCGTTCCACCGCGATCGTGCGGATCTGCTCGGCCTGAGCCTTCGAATCCCGATCGAGACCCGTCGCCGCTGCCGGAAGCAGCACCTGAAAAGGCAGCACCCGCGTGATGTTCGACGTCACCGGCACGACGGTGATCGTCGCGTTCGGAGTGCGCGCCGCCACGCCGTTCGCAGCGTTGTTGCTGACGATCACTGCGGGCCGCGTTTTGCGGGATTCCGACCCCACCGCCGGATCCAAGGACACCACGACGATCTGGCCTCGGCGCAACAGGCTCACGGTCACGCCGACGCCAGTCCGTCGTCGGCCGCGAGGTCCCAGTCCTCGTCGTAGCCCTCGGCGAACGCTTCCGCGTAGGCGTCCGCGAGGCGGCTCTCCCGCAGAAGTCGAACAGCGTCCTGCACTGCCGCCGAGCGCGACGCGTACCGCCCGCCCAGCGCTTCCGCGTCGAGGAAGGCCAGGTCGGATTCGCTCAGGCTGAGACTGATCTTCGTGGTGCCCATGCGGGCCATGCTACTCCGGTAGCACCGAGAGTGCTACCGGAGTAGCATGGCCGCCAAGCGCCTCAGCGCTTGCCGGCGATCTGACGGCCGACGAGGTCGCGCATGATCTCGTTGGTGCCGCCATAGATGCGGTGCACGCGGGCGTCGGTGAAGGCCCGGGCGATCGGGTACTCCATGATGTAGCCGTAGCCGCCGTGCAGCTGAACGCCGGTGTCGAGCACCTCCCACTCGCGCTCGGTGGCCCAGTACTTGACCTTCGCGGCATCCTCGGCGGTGAGCTTGCTGTCCTTGTAGGCGAGCAGCGCGCGGTCGATGTACGCCCACATGACCTCGGTCGTGGTGACCATGTCGGCGAGCTGGAATCGGGTGTTCTGGAAGTCGGCGATCCGCTCGCCGAACGCCTCGCGGTCCTTCGTGTAGGCGATGGTCCAGTCGGTCGCGGCCTGCGCGGCAGCGGCCGCGGCGACACCGATCGAGAGGCGCTCGAGCGGCAGGTTCATCATCAGCTGGATGAAGCCCTGACCCTCCTTGCCGCTGATGAGGTTCTCATCGGGCACGAAGACGTCGGTGAAGCTGAGCTCGGCGGTGTCCCAGCCGTGGAAGCCCATCTTCTTGAGCTTCTTGCCCTGATCGAACCCCTCCATGCCCTTCTCGAGGATGAGCAGGCTGAATGCGTCGGGGCGGTTGCCCTCGCCGGTCTTCACGAACGTGACGACGATGTCGGCGGTGGTGCCCGACGAGATGAAGGTCTTCGCGCCGTTGACGATGTAGCCGCCGTCGACCTTCTTCGCGTTGGTCTTGATGCCGCGGAGGTCGGAGCCCGCACCAGGGTCGGTCATCGCGAGAGCGCCGAGCACCTCACCGCTGGCCATGCGGGGCAGCCACTTCTCCTTCTGCTCCTGCGTGCCCATGTGCACGAGGTAGGGGACGGCCAGGTCGTCCTGGATGCCGAAGGCGCCCGCCAGCGAACCGGCACCGGCCGCGATGACCTCTTCCATGACGATGGTGCGGAAGCGGTAGTCCTGCAGCATCCCGGCGCCGCCGAACTCCTCGGGGACCGAGAGTCCGATCAGGCCCGCCTCACCGGCGGCGAGCATGGTCTCGCGGTCGATCTCGCCCGCGGCTTCCCACTTCTCGATGCTCTCGGTGCTCACGTGCCGCTTGACGAAGTCCTTGACCAGGTCGCGGAATGCCTCGTGGTCCTCGTCGTAGATGTCGCGTTCCATGCCGTCCTCCCGAACGTGTCTGGCTTCTTTGCTCCGGCGAGTCTATGCCGGAGCGGGGATGCCGGGGCAGGGCGTTGTGAGAATGCATCCCACGATGCGTGAGACCGGGTTCCGCGTTTGTGGGATGCCACAGAACCGCCGGATCACGTGGATTCAGTGCGCGTAGTCGGGGGCGGCGGGCAGCCCGAAGAACGCCTCGAGCGTGTGGTAGCCGCCCTCGTGATACGCGGCGGCCAGCGACGGGCCGATGTACCGCAGATGCCAGGGCTCGGGTTCGTAGCCGGTCGTGCCGGTCGCGCCCGATTCGTACCGCACGATGAACCCGTACTCCCATGCGTGCGCTGCGACCCAGTCGCTCTCGGGCGTCCCGCCGAACCCGGCGATCTCGCCGCAGCCGGCGCTGCACGCGACGACGTCGACGGCGAGACCGGTCTGGTGCTCGCTGAACCCGGGGCGAGCGGAGCCCCGGTCGGCGTTCTCCTGCCCCTCGGTGCTCACGAAACCGGTGTAGTTCGAGACCTGGAGCAGGTAGGAGCGGTAGGAGTTGTTCATCCCGAGCGAGCCCGCACCGGCGTCCGCGAGATCGGTTGACATCGCGGCGAGGGCGGTGGCGGCATCCGGGTGGATCAGGCGGGATGCCGTCGTCTGCTGGATCGGGGAGGCGACGAGATCGGCGGGGACGTAGTCGGTCGGCACGAGGGGGCGCGCCTTGTTGACGACCACCCACGCGCGGGTGGGGTCCGCGAGCGAAATGCAGGGGGCGTTCCCCGCGACGACGGCCTCGCGGAACGCAGCGCCGCCACCGAAGGCCGCGACCAGCGCCTCATCGTCTCCCGCATCGAGCGCTCCGGCCACTGCCGTGTCGGCGCACGGGTCGGCGGCGAGGGTCGAAGCGACCTCGACACCGGGAAGCTCGCCCGCGGCGGCGGGGACTGGCGGCACAGCGGCGTCGACCGCCATCGGCACGTCGGCCAGCGCCCACAGCGCTCCGAGCGCGGTGACCGCTATCCCGATCGGCAGCGCGACGGAGAGGGCACGGTGTGGACGCGACGCGTGCCGCGGGTACCGGGCGTCGCTCATCGTTCCATTGTCGCTTAAGTCGGATCGAACATAAATCGCACATCGGGTTGACTTGTCTTCGATTTTTTGTTCGAATGATGGCATGCGGTGGCAGGGACAGACGATCGACGATGCGGATGCCGCAGCGCTCCCCGGCCTCGAGAACCGCACCGGCATCGTCCACTCGGTGACGACGCCCGAGTTCGCCGGCATGACCTTCCACGAGGTGCTGGCGAAGTCGGCGCTCAATCGCGTCCCCGGCGGATCACGGATGCCGTTCAGCTGGACGATCAACCCGTACCGCGGATGCAGTCATTCCTGCGTTTATTGCTTCGCTCGTGGGACGCACCACTACCTCGATCTCGATGGCGGCGGAGACTTCGACTCGCAGATCGTCGTGAAGACGAATGTCGCCGAGGTCCTGCAGCGCGAGCTGCGCCGCGGCACGTGGAACCACGAAACCGTGGCCCTCGGCACGAACACCGACCCGTATCAGCGGGCGGAGGGGCGCTACCGGCTCATGCCTGACATCATCCGGGCTCTGGCGGAGTCGGGCACGCCGTTCTCGATCCTCACGAAGGGCACGTTGATCCGGCGCGACATCCCACTGCTGGTCGAGGCTGCGACGTCGGTGCCCGTCGACGTGCAGATGTCGATCGCGATGTACGACGACGAACTGGAGCATTCGATCGAACCGGGCACGCCGTCGACGCAGGCGCGTCTGGACACCGTGCGCGCGCTGACGGATGCGGGGTTCCGGGTCGGCGTGTTCCTCATGCCCGTCCTTCCGCACTTGACCGACTCGGTGGAGCAGATCGACCAGGCGCTCCGGCGCATCAAGGCCTCCGGAGCCGACCACGTCATCTACGGCGCGCTGCACCTGCGCGCCGGCGTCAAGCCGTGGTTCCTGCAGTGGCTGGAGCGCGAGCATCCCGAGCTGATGTCGTCGTATCGCGGGCTCTACCCGGGGGCTGCCGCCGAGGCGCCGAGGGCGTACCGGCAATGGCTGGCGAAACGGATCCGACCACTGATCCGCGCGCACGGGCTCGAGGCCCGGCACTCGGATGACGCCTATCCGGAGCGAACGCTCACCAGGCCGGCCGTCCTCACACCACCGGCGCCTCCCCCGCAGCCGACGCTGTTCTGAGCCTGGCACCGCGCCGCGTAGGCTCGAGAGCTATGGCAATCGGTTCGACGATCCACACGTTCGCGGTGCAGCTGGCAGACATGGACCGCGGCGTCTACGACGATCTCGCGCTGCGCGTGGCGAAGCATCCGTCCGAGACGGACGCGTACATGGTGACCCGGTTGCTGGCCTACTGCCTCGAATACGTCGAGGGGATCGAATTCGGTTCGGGCATCTCGTCCACGGACGAGCCGGCCGTGATCGCGCGCGACCTGACCGGCGCCGTCACGGCGTGGATCGAAGTCGGCGCACCCGATGCCGAGCGCCTGCACCACGGCAGTCGGCTCGCCGAACGCGTCGCCGTGTACACGCACCGCGATCCCGTCAAGGTCATCGCGCCGTGGGCAGGCAAGAAGATCTACAACGCCGAGGCGATCGAGGTGTTCAGTTTCGACCCCGGATTCGTCGACCAAGCGGCGGGACTTCTCGAGCGCCGCAACGCCGCCACGCTGACCGTGACCGAGCGGCAGCTCTACCTCGACCTGAACGGCACGACGTTGAGCTCCGCCGTGCACGCGCGCCCCGCGGTGTGAGAGCGGGGCGCGCGCCGACAGCGATCAGGCGGTGAGGTCGGCGTCGGACGGCATGCGTCCAGCGAGCTCCTCGATGACGTCGTCGCCGAGGCGCGCCGGCTCGAACGGCGCGTCGATCTCGGCGCGCTCGAGCAGCTCGTTCATACGGCGCTGACGCTGACGCGTGATGAGCGTGACGACCCGGCCCGAGCGACCCGCACGGCCGGTACGGCCGGCACGGTGCATGTAGGTCTTGTACTCGTCGGGAGCATCGGCCTGGATCACCAGATCGATGTCGTCGACGTGGATGCCGCGGGCTGCGACATCCGTCGCGACGAGCACGTTCACGCGACCCGAGGTCATCTTCTGCAGGTTGCGCGTGCGCTTGGCCTGGTTCAGGTCGCCGTGCAGCGAGACGGCCGGGATGCCGGCATCCTCGAACTGCTCGGCGAGCATCTCGGCGTAAGCGCGGGTGCGGGCGAAGACGAGCGTCTTGCCGTCGCGGTCGACCATCGAGGTGAGGATCTCGGCCTTGTCGCGGTGGTCGATCACGAGCACGCGGTGGTCGATCGTGCTCGAGTCCTGGTCCTCGCCGGCGACCTCGTACACGGCGGGGTCCACGAGGAACTCGTCGACGAGGGCTGCGACCTCGCGGTCGAGCGTCGCCGAGAACAGCAGCTTCTGACTGCCCTCCTGCGTGTGACGGAGGATCCGCTGCACGGGCTCGACGAAGCCGAGCTCGCACATGTGGTCGGCCTCGTCGAGCACGGCGATGCGGCAGTCGGACAGGTCGAGCTTGCCCTGGTTGATGAGATCCTCGACGCGACCGGGCGTGCCGATCACGATGTCCACGCCCTTCTTGAGCGCACCGACCTGGCGTCCCTGCGGCACGCCGCCGTAGATCTGCGTGGTGAACAGGCCGACGCTGCGGGCGATCGGCTGCACCGTGCGGTCGATCTGCAGCGCGAGCTCACGCGTCGGCGCGAGGATGATCGCGCGCGGCGCGCGGCCGATCTCGCGGCGCTTGCCGGCCTGCGAGGTCAGGATGCTCTCGACGAGCGGCGCCCCGAACGCGATGGTCTTGCCCGAGCCGGTACGGCCCCGGCCGAGCACGTCGCGCCCCTCGAGGATCGAGGGGATCGTCGCGCCCTGGATGGGGAACGGCGCGGTGGCGCCCATGTTCGTCAGCGTCTCGACGATGTTCGAGCCGAGTCCGAGGTCGGCGAACGTCGTGCCCTCGACCTCGGGGGCGGCGACGACCTGGGCCTCGAGGCGCTCGTGAACGACGTCCTCGGTCGGCTCGAAGCGCGCCGGAGCCTGCTTGTTCCAGTCGTCGCGGCTCGGACGCTGCGCGCGGTCGTCACGGCGGGCGCGGTCAGTCGCGCCCCGGTCGTCGCGACGCGGTCGGTCGTCGCGGTCGAAACGGGGACGGTCATCACGACGGGTGCGGTCGTCACGGGTGAACGGACGGCGGTCATCGCGTGCGGGGCGCTCGTCGCGGTCGAAGCGCGGACGGTCGTCGTTGTGGCGCGGGCGCTCGTTGCGGTCGTTCGTGAACGGACGACCATCCCGAGCCGGACGGTCATCCCGGGCCGGACGAGCGTCACGGTTGAACGACCGACGGTCGTCGCGAGCCGGACGATCGTCGCGACCCGACGACCGACGATCGCCGCCACGGTCATCGCGATCGTTGTTGAACGACCGACGGTCGCCGCCGCGCTCATTGCGATCGTTGAACGACCGACGGTCGCCGGCGGCGCGGTCATTGCGATCGTTGTTGAACGACCGACGGTCGCCACTGCGGTCATCGTTGTAGCGAGGGCGGTCGCTGCGGTCGCTGTGGAAACGAGGGCGGTCGCCCTGGAAGCGGGGGCGGTCGCCGCCGCGCTCGTCGCGGCGGGGACGGTCCTCGTACCGGCGGTCGCCGGCGGCGCGGTCATTGCCGTAGCGCGGACGCTCGCCGTACGAGCCGCGGGAGTCCTGCGAGCGCTCGTCGCGGTGATGGGGTGCCTCGCGGCGTCCGGACGCGGCGCGGCCGCGGATGCCGCGAGCCTCGTCGCGACCGGCGCGCTCCTGGTCGGTCCAGCGGCGCTTGGGCGCGCCGCCGTCGGCCTCGGCGGGGCGGTAGCCGCGATGACTCGGGCTGCGGCTGCCAGGCCGCCGCCCGGCCTGCCCTGAGCCTGTCGAAGGGCTCTTGCTGCCGGGGCGGCGGTCGAAGCCGCGATCGGACGTGCGGCTGCGGTCGGAGGAGAAGCCGCGGTCGCCAGCATCCGTGCGCTCGTCACGGTTATCACGATCGGGGCGACCGGCACCGGGCCGCCCGCCGGCGTGACGGTCGTGGAACGAGGTCTTCTTCGCGTAGCGCGGCTCGAAGTTGCGGGACGGGCGACCGCCCTTGGGCTTGCCGTTCTTGGGCATGGTGTTTCCTGACTGTCTCTGACACGAGAACAGCATCCGCGGGCGGCGCACAGAGATCAGCGCACGGCGGACATACCCGAGCATCCATCGGCCGGGGCCATTCATGTGATGGTTTATGAACCATCGGCCCCTGGGCTCACACTTTGATTCAGATCCCCCGCGTGACGCGGGTGCCCGAAGCCGACGCCCCAAGCCTACCGGACGCACCTGGGAGAGCCCTCGTACGATGTGCAGGTGACCTCCCTCTCCCCCACCGGAACCCAGATCCACCTGACCCGCGGCGCTGTGACGGCGCAGATCGCCCAGGTCGGAGCATCCCTGCGCGGCCTCGCGATCTGCGGGGTCGACCTCGTCGCCCGCTATCCCGAGGACGTGCCGACCCCGTCGTGCTCCGGTGTCGTCCTCGCACCGTGGCCGAACCGCATCCGCGACGGCAGGTGGTCCGACGGCGACACGGTGCGCCAGCTCGCGATCACCGAGCCGAAGTTCGGCAACGCGAGCCACGGGCTGCTGCGCTTCACCGCCTACGGGATCGAGCAGACGGATGCCGCGGTCACCCTGAGCGCGACGATCCACCCGCAGACGGGGTACCCGTACGAGGTCGCGACGACGGTCACGTACACGCTGACGGTTGCCGGCGTCCTGGTCACGCACGAGCTCACGAACCGGTCCTCCGAGAGCGCGCCGGTCGCGCTCGGCACCCACCCGTTCATCACGATCGGCGACGCGGATCCGCGCGAGCTCGTGCTGCGTGTTCCGGCTGCGACCCAGTTCGACGTCGATGATCGGATGCTGCCGACCGGCACCTCACCGGCGCCCGAGTCGCTGCGCGACGGCGTGCGGCTCGGAGACGTCGACCTCGACACCGGCTTCACCGACCTCGACCGCGACGCGGACGGACGCGTGCGGCACACCCTCGCCGCACCCGACGGCCGTCGGCTCACGCTCTGGCAGGGCGAGGGCTTCGACTACGTGCAGGTGTACACGACCGAGGCGTACCCCGGCCAGGACCTCGCCGTCGCCATCGAGCCGATGACGGCTCCCGCCGACGCGTTCAACAGCGGTCTCGGCATCCGGCGCCTGGCGCCCGGCGAGACCTGGACGCTGGAGTGGGGCATCGAGCTCGGCTGAGCCCCCGCCCCGCCCCGCCCGCACGCACGCGCGCCTCCCGCACGCACGCCTCCTCCCACAGACCTCTCCGTGCCTACGAAACCTCCCCGTATCGACGTGAATACGACGGGGTCTCGTAGCTAGAGGAGGTCTGTGCGGATGGGTCAGTGGTGCTCGCGCAGCTCCCGACGCGTGAGCGGGTGGTCCGGGTGGTCCGGGTCCTCCGGCGCGGGATCGTCGCTGCCGCCCGACGCCGCGGCATCGGGCCCCGCTTTGCGGGCGGCCCGGCGCTCGCGCGCACCCTCGACGAGGTTGTAGAGGGTCGGCAGCACGATCAGCGTCAGCACGGTCGACGACACGAGACCGCCGATCACCACGATCGCGAGCGGCTGCGAGATGAACCCGCCGTGCCCGGTGATCCCCAGCGCCATCGGCGTAAGCGCGAAGATCGTCGCGAGCGCCGTCATGAGGATCGGGCGCAGACGCTTCTCACCGCCGGCCATCACGGCATCCGCCGTCGACAGACCCTTCTCGCGGTATTGGTTCACGAGATCCACGAGCACGATCGCGTTCGTGACCACGATGCCGATGAGCATCAGCACGCCGATCAGCGATGCCACGCCCAGCGGGACGCCCGTCACGATCTGCAGCAGGATCGCGCCGGTCGCGGCGAACGGCACCGACACGAGCAGCAGCAGCGGCTGGCGCAGCGACTTGAAGGTGGCGACCATGACGACGTAGACGATGAGGATCGCGGCGAGCATCGCGAGTCCGAGCTGCGAGAACGAGTCGGCCTGCTGCGACGCGACGCCTCCGACCGAGGCGGACGCGCCGTCCGGCAGATCCACGGCCTCGAGCGCCGCGTTCACCGACGCCGTGGCGGTGGCGAGGTTGTCCGACGACGGCGGCACCGTGATGGTGACGGTCCGCCGGCCCTGCTCGGTCGTGATCGACGTCGGCCCCTCGGCCTGCTCGACGGTCGCGACGTCCTGCAGCTCGATGAGCCCGGTGGCGGTCGGAATCGTGAGCGTGCGCAGCTCGTCGATCGTCGCCGGCGGTTCGGATGCCGCGAGATACACGGTCAACGCGGTGTCGTCGAGCTCGACCGAGCCGATCTGCTGCGGGCGCATCGTGCTGGACACGAGCGATCCGACCGAGACCTCGCTCAGCCCGCGCGCAGCAGCCTCGTCGCGGTCGACGACCACGGCGATGTAGGGCAGGGATGCGGCGAGGTTGTTCGTGACCTGGCCGATGCCGTCGCGTCCCTCGAGCTCGGCGGTCACGGCATCCGCAGCATCCGAGAGCGCCTCGCTGTTCGGTGCGGTGATGTCGACCTCGATGTCGGTGGACCCGAATCCGGCGGAGGCCGCGACGCTGATCTCGCCGACGCCCTCGAGACCGTCCACGGCATCCTGCACATCGGCACGGAGCCTCTCCTGGTCGACGCCCGACTCCGTCATGATCGAGTACGTGACCCCGGCACCGCCGGAGAAGGCGTCGCGCAGCGCCGAACCGCTCGAACCGATCGACACCTGGATGTTCTCGACGCCGTCGATGCCCTCCAGGGCGTCCTCGACGACGGCGGCAGCCTCGTCCTTGGCCTCGAGACTCGCGGACGGGCCGAGGTCCTGCGTCACGGTCATGGTGTTCTGACCGGTGTCGCTGAGGAAGTTGATCTTCATCAGCGGCGCCGCCGCGAGCGTGGCGCCGAGCACGACGACGGCGATGATCACCGTGAGTCCGGAGTGCTTCAGAGTCCAGTGCAGGATCGGTCGGTAGCCGCGCTGCAGCGGTGTGGGCGGGGCATCCGGATGCTCGGGGTCGATCACCTGGCCGTCGGCATCCGTGAGCTCCTTGCCGGGCTTGAGGAACCAGTACGCCAGCACCGGCACGATCGTCAGCGCCACGAGGAGCGATGCGACCATCGCGATCGCGACCGTCATCGCGAACGGCCGGAACAGCTCGCCGACCATGTCGCCGACGAAGACGATCGGCAGGAACACCGCGACCGTCGTGATGGTGGATGCCGTGATCGCCGCGGCCACCTCCTTCACGGCGAGGCGGATCGCGTCGCCCTTGTCGGCATCGCCGACATAGTGCCTCTTGATGTTCTCGATCACGACGATCGAGTCGTCGACCACGCGTCCGATCGCGATCGTCAGGGCGCCGAGGGTGAGGACGTTCAGCGAGTAGCCGAACGCCTGGAGCCCGATGAAGGTGATGAGCACGCTCGTCGGGATCGAGATCGCCGTCACGAGCGTCGAGCGGATCGACAGGAGGAACACGAGGATGACGATCACCGCGAACACGAGCCCGAGCAGGCCCTCGGTGGCCAGCGTCTCGATCGACTGCACGATGAACGGCGCCTGGTCGAAGACGACCGTGAACTCCGCATCGGGGAAGGTCGCCTTCAGCTCGTCGATCGCGGCGATGACACCGTCGGAGACCTCGACGGTGTTCGCCGCGGGGAGCTTGGTGATCGAGATCGTCAGCGCCTCTTCGCCGTTGACGCGCGAGATCGAGGTCACCGGCTCCGTGGTCAGCTCGACGGTCGCGACGTCGGCGATCGTGGCATCCGTTCCGACCAGCGGGAGCGCCGCGAGCTCGTCGACCGAGGTGATCTTCGCGCCGGTCTGCACCGTCAGCGTCTCGCCGTTCTCGGTGATGTCGCCGCCGGGGAACAGGGTGCCGTTCTGATCGAGCGCGTCGCGGATCGCCTGTGTGCTGACGCCGGCTGCGGCGAGCTCGGCCTGGTCGGGCGTGATCGTGATCTGCTGCCCGAGCCCGCCGATGATCTCGGCGGCGTTCACGCCGTCGACGTCCTCGAGCGCGGGGACGGCGACGTTCTCGAGATCGGCCTGCGCGGTCTCGGCATCCGCGAACCCGGTCACCGCGACCTGAATCAC
Organism: Microbacterium tenebrionis; assembly: GCF_903645325.1. Lineage (GTDB taxonomy): Bacteria > Actinomycetota > Actinomycetes > Actinomycetales > Microbacteriaceae > Microbacterium > Microbacterium tenebrionis. The sequence continues at coordinate 12,773 of NZ_CAHJXQ010000004.1, read as the reverse complement.
GGGGAAGTCGTCGATTGACACCGAGAGCACCTGCGGCTCGACGTCGTCGGGCAGCGTGGAGGAGATCCGGTTGATCGCCTGCTGCATCTTCTGCTCGGCGGTCGCGAGGTTCTCGCCGTACGTGAACGTGGCCTGGATGATCGAGGCGTTCGTCGTGCTCGTCGCACTGGTCTCCTCGAGCCCCGGCACCCCCTGGATCGCCGTCTCGATGGGCGTGGAGACATCGTTCTCGACGACCTCGGGGGATGCTCCGGGGTAGGTCGTCATGACGACGAGCGACGGCAGCTCGAGCGAGGGGATGAGCTCCTGCTTGAGGTTCGTCAGGGCGAGCCCGCCGAACACGGCGGCGACGATCGTGATGAGGGCGATCAGCGCACGGTTGCGCAGACTCAGAACGGCGAGTTTCGACACGAATGGTTCTCTCTGGGTCAGGTGGTGCTCTGGTCGCCTGCGAGGATGCCGGCGAGCGCTGTTTCGATGATGTGGCGAGGCAGCGGAACGTCGTTGATCTGCGAGTGCCACAGTACGCCGTCGAGGAAGACCGCTGCAGCCGTCGCCCGCTCCGCCCCGTGCGCGGGTTCGAGCATGCCGATGATCGCGTGCGAGAACGTGCGGATGAGCTCGCGGAGCTTCGGGTCGTGCACGGCGGCGGTGACGACAGCGCGGTCGGCGTGCACGGCCGGCGCATCGGTCAGCGCGGCAGAGACGAACTCGGCGATCGACGCGGCGGAGGCGCCGTCGGCGGCGAGCGCGTCGCGCATCCGCTGCAGGTGCGCTTCGACGTGTTCGACCAGCAGCGCCAGCGCGGCCTGACGCAGATCGTCGAGCGTGTCGAAGTACTGCGTCGTGGCACCCAGGGGCACATCGGCGCGCGCGGCGACGAGGCGATGGGTGATCGCGTCGACGCCGACCTCGACGATCAGCTCGGCCGCGGCGAGCACGATCGCGCTCCGCCGGGCCTCGGGATCGCGACGACGACGCGTGGACTCGGGCATGGTCCTCCTGGACATCTGTACATGTACGTTTGTACAGAACAGATCTGTGCGCCGGCTGAGTCGGACTGCTCTCAGATCAGGAAGCCGACGCCGAGTCCGGCGAGCGCGGCGAGAACCGCACCGGCGAACGTTCCGATCACGTGCCCGACCGACGCGGGTCGATCGCCGTCGCGCCACAGTGCGATCGCGTCGAGCATCGCCGTGCTGAAGGTCGTATACCCGCCGAGCAGGCCCGCCCCGACGATGAAAGCGGCATCGGGGACGGATGCCGTGACCACCCCGAGCGCGAACGACCCGGTGAGGTTGACGATGACGATCCCCCAGGGGAAGCGCCCGCGTGTCAGCGACATGATCCCGAGATCGACGAGATAGCGCAGGCCGGCGCCGACGCCGCCGGCGACGGAGGCGAGCAGGAAGACAAGCGGCGTCATGCCTGTCGCCTCCTGCCCACGCGCATCCCCGCGACGGCTGCCGCGACGCCGAGCACGATGGTGAGGGCCGCGTACGCTGCGGCGAGCAGCGGCGCCTGCGACCAGAGCTCGACCGTGCCGACGGCGAAGGCGCTGTATGTCGTGAAGCCGCCAAGGATGCCGGTGCCGAGGAAGACCCGGCGGTCCGAGGAGCCAGGCAGCCGTACGGCCAGGATGCCGATGAGCAGCGCCCCGACAGCATTCGCGATCAGCGTCGCGACGGGGAATCCGCCGACGTCGGGCACCAGCAGTCCGATGCCGAGCCGTGCCGCCGTGCCCAGCATCCCGCCGATCACGACGAGGAGCAGCCGGCGGAGGGTCACGCGGCAACTCTAGTCCGGGCATCCGCCCGCCTCGATCCGGAGGAGATCTCACGGACGGGAGGACGGATGCCGGGCGCACCGCACTCCGTTTCGTGAGATCTCCTCCCGTGCACGCCGCGAGCGGAGTAGCCTGCGGGGCATGCCGGCTTCCGCACAGACCCTGGAATGGCTTCTCGACTCCGACCCGGCGATCCGCTGCCAGGTCGAACGCGACCTGGTCGGGGCGCCTGAGGAGGTGTGGCAGGCGACGCGGGAGCGCGTCGCGACGGAGGGTTTCGGCGCAGCGTTGCTGGCGAAGCAGGACGCGGACGGCCGCTGGGCGGGCGGCGCGCACTTCCCGGCCGGGTTCTTCGACAGCGACGAGCGCGAGGAGCCGGGCCAGCCGTGGGTCGCGACGAGCTGGTCGCTCAAGGACCTGCGCGAATGGGGCGTGGATGCCGCAGCACTCGAGGGCATCGTCAGCAGGCTCGCGGAGAGCTGCCCGTGGGAGCACGACGACATGCCCTTCTGGGGCGGCGAGGTCGACGTCTGCATCAACTCGTACACGCTCGCAGCCGGGGCGTGGCTCGGCGCCGATGTCTCGCGCCTGGCCGGGTGGTTCCCGGCGCACCGCCTCGCGGACGGCGGGTGGAACTGCGAGGCCGAGGAGGGCGACTCGGTGCGCTCCTCCTTCCACTCGACGCTCAACGCCGTGCGCGGCATCCTCGCCTACGGGCTGTTCACAGGCGACCTCTCGATGCGCGAGGCACGGCACGGCGGCGAGGAGTATCTGCTCGAACGGGGCTCATGCGGCGGGCGTCCACCGGGGAGATCGTGGGGGATTTCGTGACGGAGTTCGTCTACCCGAACAGGCATCGGTACAGCGCACTGACGGCGCTCGATCACTTCCGGGATGCGTCGCTCGCAGAGGGCTCAGCCCCGGATGCGCGGATGCACGAAGCCGTCGAGCTCGTGCGCTCGATGAGGCAGCCGGACGGCACCTGGTTGCAGACGACTCCCCTCCCCGGATGGACGTGGTTCGACGTCGATGTCGGGGAAGGGGAGCCGTCGCGCTGGCTGACCCTGATCGGCACGCGAGTGCTCGACTGGTGGGACGCCGGCTATCAGAGGTTCGCCTCGGCGTAGGTGCGCAGCGCGTCGCGGACGAACTCCGCGCCGCGTGTGCTGCCGTCGGCCGTGGCGTAGTTCGCGCCGAAGCGCGGGTCGGCGACGTACATCTCACCGAGTCCCGTGACGTACGCCTTGACCTCAGCATTCGGTCCCTGAGCCTGTCGAAGGGCGGATGTCGGCGTGCCGGGCACACCTGTCAGCCAGTCCACGTGGCGCTTCGCGAGCGCCTGGGCCTCATCGGACTCGGGTGCCGCGCCGCTCTCGGCGGCGGCGGCCCAGTCGCGGGAGAGATCCGAGACGCGCTGCTGCCACTCGGCCTTCTCGTCGGCGGAGAGACTCCGCCACCAGCGGTCGCCGTCGGCGTAGGCCTTCTTGCCCCAGCGCTCCTCGACCTCTTCCTTGTACCGGGTGTGATCGAACCCGTCGAACATGTTCTCTGCCATGAGAGATTCACCTGCTTTCAGTGCGTTGATGGTCGATTCGACCGCCGCGATCTGCCGCGACAGCCGATTCTGCTCCTCGCGCAGGTACGCGAGGTGCGTCTCGAGAGCGGATGCTTCGCGCACTCCCTCGCGGGAGAGCACCTCAGAGATCTGCGGCAGCCCGAGCCCGAGCTCGCGCAGCAGCAGGATCCGCTGCAGACGGACGAGGGCCGCCTGGTCGTAGTGCCGATAGCCGTTCTCGGCGACGCGCGACGGGGCGAGCAGTCCGATGTCGTCGTAGTGACGCAGCGTTCTGCTCGTGGTTCCCGCCAGCTTCGCGATCTCCTGGATCGACCAGTCCTGTGCGCTCACAGCATCCCTTCCGTTCTCGATACTTCAACGGTAGAAGTTGACGTTACGTCAAGGTCAAGGCAAATCTCGAAGGATCTTGACGAAGTCGCGATATATCGTGTTACTCTCTTTAACGCGATATATCGCGATTCAACGAACTCAGGAGAGAACATGACCGAGAAGTGGCTCATCGCCCCCGGCGAGGAACGCGTCATCGACATCGCCCAGGCGACCCGACTCAAGGTCGGCCTGGTCGGCGGGCAGGTCGACGTCATCGCCCACGACGACCCCGGCATCCGCATCGAGGTGAGCGGCGTCACCGTGAAGGACCTCCGCATCGAATCCGACGGCACCCAGATCGAGATCGACCACCCGCAGCTGGGCTGGGACAACTTCCTCGAGGTCTTCCGCAACTTCGGTTCCGGCGGACCGAAGGCCGAGGTCAGCATCGCCGTCCCCCGCAGCATCGCCCTGAACCTCGGCGTCGTCAGCGCCGGCGCCCTCGTGTCGGGCCTCGCGAACAACGCGCGCCTGAACACCGTCTCCGGCGACATCATCGTCGACACCCACACCGGCGACCTCACTCTGAACTCCGTTTCCGGCGACGTACAGGTGCGCGGCCTCACGGGTACCGCGAACGCGAACAGCGTCTCGGGCGACGTCGCACTGACCGGATCCGTGCGCAAGGCGACCGTCGACACGGTCTCCGGCAGTATCTGGGTGGATGCCTCCGGTGCCGTGGGCGCCATCAACCTGAACACGGTCTCCGGCAACAGCACGATCCGACTCGAGGAGACCCTGCCGGCGAACTACGTCGTGCGCTCCTTGAGCGGCAAGGTCACGATCGACGGCATCGACCGCGGAACCTCCGGACCGACGAGCTTCACCGGATCCACGGGCGAGCTGGCCGGGTCCTTCGTCGACGTCCGCTCGAACTCCGTCTCGGGCGACACCACGGTGCTGCGCCGGGCACTCACGACCGTCGCTGACGATGAGGAGTGGGACTCGTGACCCCGGCCGTCTTCTCGCACGGCGACCTGCGCTTGTACCTGCTGTCGCTGCTCGCCGAGGCGCCGCAGCACGGATACGGCATCATCCAGGCGCTCACCGACCGCACCGGCGGCACGTACACGCCGAGCGCCGGCACCATCTACCCTCGGCTGGCGAAGCTCGAAGGGGAGGGCCTGGTCACCAAGACCGTCGACGGCCGCACCACGATCTATGCGATCACCGATGCCGGACGCGCCGAGCTCGCCGAGCGCGAGGGGGACCTCGCCGGGATCGAATCGGGACTCGCCGATTCCGTCCGGCTGATCGCCAACGAGGTGCGCCAGAGCGTGCAGTCGGCGATGAAGAGCCTGCGCGCCGACCTCGCCGCCGCAGCAGGCGCAGAACGCACGGCGGCGCAGTCGCGTCTGCCGACCTCGACGCCGACGGGCGACGAGCGGGCGGGCAGCCGCGAACAGCTGCACAGGGCGGATGCCGCGGTCAACGCCTTCCGCGCCCAGGTGCGGACCGACCTGCGCACGCACGTCGCCCGCGGCGGGGTACTTGCAGCGACCGTCGTCACCGAACTCGAGAACGCGCTGGATGCCGCAGCGCACGCCGTCACGCGCGCGCTCGACTCCCCCGAGCGCTGAATCATCCAGAGACCCCGTCTTCTCGACGAGACCCCGCCGTAGCGACGCGTGTACGACGGGGTCTCGTCGCTGACGCGGGGTCTGTGCGGGGCTGGACGGCGCTACTCGGTCCAGATCTCGGGCTGGTCGTCCGGAACCGCGTCCTCCCGCGGCACCACGAGAACAGAGCGGTGCTGCCGGTGGGCGAGCCGGGCGGCCACCGAGCCGGTGAAGAACTCGCGGATCGATTCGCCCAGGCCCCGCTTGCGGGTGCCGACGACGATCAGCTGCGCGTCGAGCTTGTTCGCGAGCTGCTTGATCGCCAGAGCCGGGTCGCCGACGAGCTGACGTGCCGTCCACTTCAGGTCGGTGCCCTTCAGAGCGGTCGCCGCCGCAGCCTGCACCGCCTCGAACTCCGCGGCCCCGGCCTCGATGTTCAGATCGATGGGCGCGGAGTGCACGTAGCCGTCCGGATCCTCGTACGTGACGAAGCGCGTGACGTCGACGTGGGCGACGACGAGGGGCACTCCCAGCAGCTTCGCGTAGCGCGCGGCCTCATCGAGCACGTGACCGGCCTGATCGGGCTGCATGCCCACGATCACGGCCTTCTGGAGCTCGGCGTTCTGGGCCAGTTCGTCGGACGGGGAGGAGGCCTGGTCTGTCATGATGATCGTTCCCTTCACCTGCCGGCGAAGGCCAGAGGACCTGGCCCTCGTGCTATTCTGAATGCTACTCTTACCGGCCGCACGCCGGTGTCGTGAAATGCCCCGGGCGCCAGTTCGCCCGGCAGCTGAACTCGTTAGGGGGTCTCGCGCATGGGCCGTGGCCGTCAGAAGGCGAAACACACCAAAATCGCCCGCGAACTCAAGGCGTACAGTCCGTCGGTGAACTACTCCGCGCTCGAGCGCGAACTGGGTCACCCGTCGGACGACGAGAACGCCTACGTCGACAAGTGGGCCGACCAGTACGCGGACGAAGACGAAGACGAGCTCGAGAGGGCCTGAGCCCACCGACTCGTCGACCCCGTTGCCGTGGCAGCGGGGTCTTTGTCGTACGCCTGAGGGGTCGCACGACCGCACGCCGCGGCATCCGCTGATCACCAGCGCCCGTACCGCGCCTCCCACTCGTCCTCGATCGTGCGACGGCGGCCGGCGATGACACCGAACGGGATCGCGATGACGAGAACCCCGGCCAGGACGATCAGCGGCACCGTCCATCCGGTGGTCGCCTCGTGCAGAACTCCGACGAGCAACGGGAACACGGCCGCGAAGATGTAGCCGGTGCTCTGCACGAAGCTGCTGAGCGCCACGGCGCTCTGCGTCGTGCGGGCACGGATGCTGATGAGCACGAGCGCCAGCGGGAACAGGATGCCGACGAGCCCGAAGAGGGCGACCCACAGCCAGACCGTGACCGCGTCGGACCAGAACAGGAGACCGGTGACGCCGACGAGCCCGCACCCCACGGCGACGAGGAACAGCGTCCGTGTCGCCTGGAAGCGCACCACGAGCGTCGGCACGAGCAACGAGGCGGGCAGTCCCATGATCGCGAACAGCGACAGCAGGAGGCCGGCGACGGTCGCCGACACCCCGGTGGTGTCGGTGACGATCGCCGGGAGCCACGCGAACGACACGTAGGCCATGGTCGATGACGTGCCGAACACCACGGCGATCGCCCAGGCGAGCGGCAGTCGCAGCAGCCGGAAGAACACCTGCGAGTCGGCCGGCGCCACGACGATCGGACCGGTCGCGAGTTCGGCGGGATCGGAGAAGCCCGCAGGCGATGTCCGTGCGACGGTCTCCGGCTGCGCGACCGGCTCGGGCTGCGACGCGGCGCGCCCGGACACGAGCATCAGGATCCACGGCACGGCACCGGCGAGCGCGAACACACCCCACAGTCCCAGCGAGGCCCGCCAGCCCGCGGCATCCGCCACCGGCACCGCGACCAGCGGCGGGAGGAACGTCGACAGCGCCATGGCCGTCGTGTAGAGCGTGAGCATCATGCCGATGCGGTCGGGGAAGTACTTCTTGACCAGCGGCGGCACGAGGATGTTGCCCATCCCGATCCCGGCGAAGACGAGGGCGGAGGTGAGCAGCAGTCCGGTCGCGTCGAACGCGAGTCCGCGCAGCACGAGCCCTGCGGCGATCACGATCAAGGCGATGATCGTCACTCGCTCGATGCCGAATCGCCGCTCGAGCAGCGGCGTGCACAGTCCGAACACCGCGAAGCACACCGGCGGCGCGGTGCCGATGAGCCCGACGACCGCGGTGGGCAGCTCGAAGTCCGCGGCGATGTGATCGAGAACCGGCGACAGCGACGCCACGGCCGAGCGCAACGAGAACGCGCACAGGAGGATGCCGAGGACGGCCAGAGCCCGCCCCCGCCACAAGGGCGCGGCGGTGCTCACGACGACTGCGAGCTCTCCACCCAGTCGAGGTACTCCTCGGTGACCGTTCCGGTGACGTAGCGTCCGTCGAAGCAGCTCATGTCGAGGTCGGCGACCTCGGAGCCCTCGATGATCGCCGCCTTCAGGTCATCGACCTCCTGGTACACGAGGTGGTCGACGCCGAGCTCCGCGGCGATCTCGGGGATCGTCCGTCCGTGGGCGATGAGCTCGTGCTTGGACGGCATGTTGATCCCGTAGACGTGCGGGAAGCGCACCGGCGGCGCGGCCGAGGCGAACGTGACCGAGAGGGCGCCGGCATCCCGCGCCATCTGGATGATCTGCTTGCTCGTCGTCCCGCGCACGATCGAGTCGTCGATGAGCAGGACGTTCTTGCCGCGGAACTCGGTCGACATCGCGTTGAGCTTCTGCCGGACGCTCTTCTTGCGCACGGCCTGCCCGGGCATGATGAAGGTCCGGCCCACATAGCGGTTCTTGTAGAAGCCCTCGCGGTACTCGATGCCGAGCTTGCGGGCGACCTCCATCGCGGACGGCCGTGCGGAGTCCGGGATCGGCATGACGACGTCGATCTTGTCGCGCGGGACGTGCTTGGCGATCGTGTCGGCGAGCCGCTCACCCATGCGAAGCCGGGACTCGTACACGGCGATGCCGTTCATGATCGAGTCGGGGCGGGCGAGGTAGACGTACTCGAATGCACAGGGGAAGAGCTTCGGGTCCGCCGCACACTGCTGGGTGAACAGTTCGCCGTCATTCGTGATGAAGACGGCCTCGCCGGGGGCGACCTCGCGCACGACCTCGTAGTCACCGTTCTCGAGCACCAGCGACTCGCTCGCGACGATCCATTCGTCGCGGCTCGCGCTGTCGGCCTCGACGCGCCTGCGCCGCCCGAGGATGAGCGGACGGATGCCGAACGGATCGCGGAAGGCGAGCAGCCCGTAGCCGGCGATCACGGCGATCACCGCGTAGGCGCCCTCGATGCGCTCGTGGGTGCGCCCGACGGCCTCGAAGATGCGTTCCGGGTCGAGGTCGACGTCGCTGGTGGTGTGCTGCAGCTCGCCGGCGAGCACGTTCAGCAGCAGCTCGGTGTCGCTGGAGGAGTTCAGGTGCCGGCGGTCGCGCCTGGCCATGTCGGCGGTCAGCTCACGGGTGTTGGTGAGGTTGCCGTTGTGGATGAGGACGATGCCGTACGGGGCGTTCACGTAGAACGGCTGCATCTCCTCCTCACTGGATGCCGTGCCCTTGGTCGCGTAGCGGACGTGGCCGAGGCCGACGTTCCCGAGCAGCGATCGCATGTCGCGGGTGCGGAAGGCTTCACGCACCTGGCCCTCGGCCTTGGCGATGTGCATGATGCCGTTCGACTCGGCGGTGGCGATGCCGGTCGCGTCCTGCCCGCGATGCTGCAGCAGCAGGAGTGCGTCGTAGATGTCCTGGTTGACGGGGCCGCCTGCGACCATTCCGACGATTCCGCACATGGGGTGTTACTTCATCCGTTCTTCAGTTGTGGCCGCGGGCGCTGTCCCGGTACGAGCCGACCAGCCGCACCGCTCCGCCGTCGACGCCCTTGGCGCCCTCTTCGAATGCACCGGCAGGACGCGCGCCGGTGGAGACCGTGGCGACCTGCCAGGCGTCGATGCCCTCGGCGGCCAGAGCCGCGATCGCAGCATCCTTCTGACCCGCCTCGATCACGGCGAGGAAGCCGATCCCGAGGTTCCAGGTGCCCTCGGTCTCTTCCAGGGGCGTGCCGGCGATGTCGCTGAGCACGCGGAAGACCGGGCTCGGCGACCACGTCGAACGGTCGACCTCCGCCCAGCTGCCGACGGGCGGGACGCGGGCGAGGTTGGCGGCGATGCCGCCGCCGGTGACGTGGCTGAGCGAGTGGATGCTGCCGTCGGCGAGCGCATCGATCAGGCGCAGCAGCGGCAGGGTGTACAGACGGGTCGGCTCGAGGAGCGCCTCGCCCCACGTCGCGCCGAAGTCGGCGGCGTTGTCGCCGTAGCCGATGCCCGCACCCGTGATGATGTGACGCACGAGCGAGTAGCCGTTGGAGTGCAGGCCGCTCGATGCCAGCGCGAGGACGACGTCGCCGTCCTGGACGCGATCGGCGCCGAGCACGGCATCCGCCTCGACGACGCCTGTCGCAGCCCCGGCGACGTCGTAGTCGCGCGGGCCGAGGAGCCCGGGGTGCTCGGCGGTCTCGCCGCCGACGAGCGCGGTACCGGTGGCCGTGCAGGCGTCGGCGATGCCGCGGACGATGTCGGCGATCCGCTCGGGGACGACCTTGCCGCACGCGATGTAATCGGTCATGAACAGCGGCTTGGCGCCGACCACGACGATGTCGTCGACGACCATGCCGACCAGGTCCTGCCCGATCGTGTCGTGCTTGTCGATGGCCTGCGCGATCGCGACCTTCGTGCCGACGCCGTCGGTGCTGGTCGCGAGCAGCGGCTTGGTGTAGCCGAGCAGGGCGCTCGCGTCGAAGAGGCCGGCGAAGCCGCCGACTCCCCCGAGCACTTCGGGGCCGTGCGTCGCGCGCACCGACGACTTCATCAGCTCGACGGCGAGGTCGCCGGCAGCGGTGTCGACACCGGCTTCGGAATAGGGGTTGGTGGGGGAGGCAGCCACGAGACAAGACTACCGGCCGCACACCCACTGAGTTTCCCGCTTGCCCTTCCCTGCCGGACTGACCTCCATAGGATGGGGCCATGTCCGACAAGCCGCAGTGGCTGATCCGCGAAGACGCCGGAGTGCCGGTGCTCATCGCGCTCGCGCTGCGGCAGATGCTCGGCATCCGAGTGCCCGACGACCTGCCCGCACTGCGCGACCTGCCGGTGCGCGCGCCGGATGCCGCGGACGCGACGCCCGCGCTCGAGGAGCAGTGGCGGGAGTACTGGGACATGACCGTCGAGCCGCGCGCGCACCCGTCCGACGTCCCGCTCGAGCTCATCGACGGCTTCGACACGCTGGTCGCGCTCCCCACCACCGGCGCGGATGAGCTGCGCGAGGCGATCGCTCCGCTCGCGCCATCCGCTCTGCAGTACGCGCAGAAGGCCCGGGGCAGGTATTTCGACACGATGAAGACCGCCACCGGGGGAGGCGCCTACCGCGCCTACGCCAGTGCGATCGCGGAGTTCGAGCGCGAGGTGGGACGGCGCGCCCATTCGTTCGAGCTGAACGTGCAGGTGCTGCCGTTCTCGCAGCGGGGGATCTGGTGGATCGGCGCGCTCACGGTCGCCGTGACGGACGGGATGCGGCGCGACGTCGTGGCCTTCGACGCCGCCATCCGACCGATCATCGGCGAGCTGGCGTAGCGGTCAGTCCTGCTCGATGACCGTCTCGCGGTCGACGCGCACCACGCGGTCGTGGCGACGGGCGATGCGCTCGAGCAGGATGGCGACGAGCCCGCCGAGCGCGATGCCGATCGGCACCGTCCACAGCAGCGCGAATCCGAAGACCTGGCCCGGTGGGTAGACGACGTCGAGCACCTCGGACGGCTCGTAGCTGCCAACCATCGTCAGGATGCCGGCGGCGATGATGCCGAGCACGACGCCGATCGCCATGAACACGCCGTAGCGCGGCACGCGCCGCACAGTCGCTTCGACGGTCTCACGGGGTTCGGGGGAGGACATGCCTCCATTGTCCCACGCTCCCGCGCGACCGCGGTGGCCGCTCAGATCTGACCGATCGCCTCGCGCTTCTCAGCCTGGAACGCGTCCTCGATGCGGCCCAGCGCCCAGTACGCCGACAATGACAGCTGCGAGCGGTCCACTCCCCGCTCGTCGGTCAGATGCGGGCGCAGCGTCTTCATGGCGCCCCGCTCGCCGTGCGCGAAGACCTGCACGCGGCCGTCTCGCCATTCGAGCTCGCGCACGGCGTGGACGATCAGGTCGGTCGTGCCGGCAGCATGGTCGCCACGGTGCAGCCAGCGCACCTCGACGCCCGCCGGCGCGGTCAGCTCGAGCTGCTCGGACTCGTTCTGCACTTCGAGGAAGGCTGTGCCCACAGCATCCGCCGGCATCGCCTCCAGCGCCGAGGCGATGGCCGGGATCGCCGATTCGTCGCCCGCCAGCAGGTGCCAGTCGGCATCCGGATCCGGGGCGTACCCGCCGCCGATCCCACCGAGCACGACCGGGTCCCCCGGCTGCGCCGACGCCGCCCAGGGCCCGGCGATACCCTCGTCGCCATGCGTCACGAAGTCGATCCAGATCTGTCCGGCATCCAGGTCGAATCGGCGGATCGTGTAGGTGCGGCGCGTCGGCAGCATCTCGATCGGCAGCAGGGCGCGCAGCTGGTCCATGTCGTACGGCGGCGTGAGCCCTGCCTCGCGCGGAGCGAAGAGCATCTTCGTGTACGCGTCGGTGGATCCGTTGTCCTCGACGGCAGAGATGCCCGGCCCACCGGCGACGATCCGCACGAGGTGCGGGGTCAGGCGGATCCGCTCGGCCACCTCCAGGACGATCTGAGGACGCTGCGGGCGCTGCTGCGGGCGTTCGGGGGCTGCCATTCCTGCTCCTTCGAGGTCGTCCACGGCTCCGCCGCATGACTCAAGTTAGGTGGGCAGCTCTGCCGATCGTCGACGGCGCCGGTCCCTGCACCGAGCGCGACGGATACCGTGTGGGCTTCGCCCAGACACAGACCGGCGCCCTCCTCGCCACCTATCACTACGTTGTGCACGGGAACGTGGACGCCCCTGGGAAAGGCACACGAGCGCTGCTGGAGTACGCGCTGCTCGACGGCCCGCTGAAGGATGAGACCCTCCAGCATGTCGAGGCAGTAGAGAACGGCGCCAAGGTCCGGACCCCCGACGCGGACCTGGCGAGCATCCAGTTCATGGGCTACCGCATCGTCGCATTCGACGACGAGTCTGCCGTGATCGAGCTTCGAGCAGGCGTTCCAGATCAGGCTGCCGGCTCGTTGTCGGTAAAGCTCGTCTGGAAGGACGGCGACTGGCGAATTGATCCAGCCTCCGGGTCGGACTGGGTGTCTAGCTGTACTGACCTCGACCGTTGTTGATTCGGTCGATGGGGGTGCGGCCTCCGATGCCGAGGTGGTGCCTGTCTAGGTTGTAGTAGTCGAGCCAGGTCG
>NZ_CAHJXQ010000003.1 GCF_903645325.1 Microbacterium tenebrionis | reverse complement strand
GCGCCTACACGGGGACCGAGCTGTTCGAGAAGACCCTCGGCATCGTCGGGCTCGGCCGCATCGGCGCGCTGGTGGCCGCGCGCATGCAGAGCTTCGGCATGAAGGTCGTCGCCTACGACCCCTACGTCACGACCGCCCGTGCACAGCAGCTGGGCGTCGAGCTGCGCACCCTCGACGAGCTCGTCGCCGAGGTCGACTTCCTCACGATCCACATGCCGAAGACGCCCGAGACCACGGGCATGATCGGCGCCGCTCAGTTCGCGGCCATGAAGCCGTCTGCATACGTCGTCAACGTCGCGCGCGGTGGCCTGATCGACGAGGTGGCGCTGCGCGAAGCACTCGTCGCCGGCGAGATCGCCGGAGCCGGCCTCGACGTGTTCACCTCCGAACCGCCAGCCGAGGGCGGATCGGCCCGCGAGCTCCTCGAGCTGCCGAACGTCATCGTCACCCCGCACCTCGGGGCCTCCACCGATGAGGCGCAGGAGAAGGCCGGCATCTCGGTCGCGCGCTCGGTCAAGCTCGCCCTCGAGGGCGATCTCGTGCCGGATGCCGTGAACGTCGCCGGTGGCGTCATCGACCCGTTCGTCCGCCCGGGCATCGCCCTGGTGGAGAAGCTGGGACAGGTCTTCAGCGGCCTCGCCGGCTCCGCGGTCACCACGCTCGACATCGAGGTCCGCGGCGAGCTCGCCGACTACGACGTCAGCGTCTACAAGCTCGCGGCGCTCAAGGGAATCCTCTCGAACGTGGTCAGTGAGAACGTCTCGTACGTCAATGCCCCGCTCTTCGCCGAGCAGCGCGGCATCGAGGCGCGGCTCATCGTCGAGAAGGACAGCCCCGAGTACCGCAACCTGACGACGCTGCGCGGGGCTCTCGCTGACGGCACCGTCCTCACTGTGGCGGGCACCCTCGCCGGAACGCGCATGGTGCAGAAGATCGTCGGCATCAACGGTCACGACATCGAGGTGCCGATCGAGACCAACCACATCGTGATGCAGTACCTCGATCGTCCTGGCATCGTCGCCGTCTACGGCCAGAAGTTCGGCGACGCAGGCATCAACATCGCGGGCATGCAGGTCGCGCGTCGCGCGGCAGGCGGCGAAGCGCTCACGGTCCTCACCGTCGACTCCCGGGTGCCCGATGAGCTGCTCGCCGAGGTCGGCGCCGCGATCGAGGCGAGCGTCGTCAAGCAGATCGAGGTCGCCGAGGTCTGACCCGGCGCGCCCGTTCAGGGGGCGTCATGAAGGTTCAGAGGTCCGTCATGAGACGGCCCTCTGCACGAGAGCAATGAGCTTCTCCAGCTCCGCGCCTCTCGGCACGGGGCCTGCGAGGCCGCTTCCCTCGGCGCCCGCGGTGTCGAGCGCGTTGTTGTAGTAGAGGCCGTCGCTGACGAGCATGACCAGATCGAGCGCGGTCTGGTCGCGCACGTGCGGGCGCAGGGCCTCAGCCCAGGACTCGCGCACCCGCCTGAGGGCGTCGGATGCGGCGGCCGCTCCGCCCTGCGCGATGCGCGATGCTGCGACGAGGACGCGGTCGAGCGCGGTGTCCTCCATGATCGACGTGCGGAGGAAGTACGCGACGGCGCCGTCCGGGGCCGTCGCCATGCGGTCGAGGTCCTCGCGGGCGGCGACTTCGAGGCGATCGAGGAGTCCGGCGACCAAGTCGTCCTTGGATGCGAAGTGGTAGAGCAGGCCGCCCTTGGAGACGCCTGCGGCCTTCGCCGTCGCATCCAGCGTCGCGGCTCGCTCGCCGTCGTCGATCAGGAGCGTCTCGAATGCGTCGAGTACCCGTTCGCGGGCGAGAGGAGGTCGGGGCATATCTGTTACTATACCAGCCGGACGGTTTAGTAACGACCACGGATGACAGGAACGAGCATGACGCAGACGGCACCGATCCAGGTGACCACGACCGACGGCCCACGCGCTGGGGCCCGCGGCTGGTGGGCGCTGATCGTCCTGATGCTCCCCGTGCTGCTCGTGTCGGTGGACAACACGGTGCTGAGCTTCGCGCTGCCGGAGATCTCGCTCGCGCTCGCCCCGACTGGTGCGGAGCAGCTCTGGATCATCGACGCGTATCCGCTGGTCCTGGCGGGACTGCTGGTGACGATGGGCACGCTGGGCGACCGCTTCGGTCGCCGCCGGATGCTCCTGATCGGTGCCACCGGGTTCGCCGCAGTCTCCGCACTGGCGGCCTTCGCGCCCACGGCAGGGCTGCTGATCGCGGCGCGCGTCCTGCTCGGCTTCTTCGGGGCCATGCTCATGCCGTCGACCCTGTCGCTGCTGCGGTCGATCTTCCAGAACCGCGATCAGCGCCGGATGGCGATCGCGGTCTGGGCGTCCGCGTTCTCGGCAGGAGCGGCACTCGGCCCGATCGTCGGGGGCTTCCTCCTCGAGCACTTCTCCTGGGGGTCGGTCTTCCTCCTCGCCGTGCCCGTGCTGATCCCGCTCCTCATCGCGGCTCCGCTGCTCGTCCCGGAGAGCCGCGACCCGGCTCCGGGGCGCATCGACCCGATCAGCATCCTGCTTTCGATGGGTGCGATGGTGCCGATCGTGTACGCGATCAAGTCCGTCGCGGTCGACGGTGCGACGCTCATCGCGGCCGCGTGCGTCGCGCTCAGCGTCGTGCTCGGCTTCCTGTTCGTGCGGCGTCAGCTGCGCGCCACGACGCCGATGCTCGACATGGCACTGTTCCGGCGCGGCACGTTCTCGGGAGCCATTCTCGTGAACCTGCTCAGCGTCGTCGCGCTCGTCGGATTCCTGTACTTCGTGTCGCAGCATCTGCAGCTGGTCATCGGTCTCACTCCGATGATGGCGGGGCTCGCGCTGGTGCCGGGGATGCTCGCCATGATCGTCGCCGGTCTCGTCATCGTGCCGATCTCGCGCAGCGTCCGCCCATCGGTCGTCGTTCCCGCCGCCCTCGTGTTCTCGGTCGTGGGGTATCTGCTCGTCGCGTTCGCTTCCGACGAGCACGGCATCCTGGCGCTCGTGATCGCGTTCGTCGTGCTCGGCATCGGCATCGGCGCGGCGGAGACCATCTCGAACGAATTGATCCTCTCGAGCGCACCGCCTGCGAAGGCGGGAGCAGCGAGCGCCGTCTCCGAGACCGCATACGAGCTCGGAGCGGTGCTCGGCACCGCCGTGCTCGGCGGGATCATCACCGCGCTGTACCGCGACGCGCTCGTGATCCCGCCGGGAGTTCCGGCGGAGATCGCGTCCGGAGCGCGGGAGACGCTCGCCGGCGCCTACGGTGCGGCGCACGAACTCGCGGAGCCGCTGCGCACGCAGCTCTGGGATGCCGCGGCATCCGCCTTCGAGTCTGGGATCACCCTCACCTCGCTGATCGGCGCCGGCCTCGTGATGGCGGCGGGGGTTATCGCCGCCGTCACACTGCCCACGCCCCGTTCGCACTGACCAGTACGCTGGGGGGTACCCGCGCCGTCGTCGTACCGCGGGTTTCCCGAGGCAAGGAGTGCGCATGTCGCGTGTCGTGAAGCTGGCCGTCATCCCCGGTGACGGCATCGGTCCCGAGGTCGTCGCCGAGGCGGAGAAGGTGCTCGACGCCGTCACCGCGAACAGCGATGTCGCCTTCGACAAGACCCGCTTCTCGCTCGGAGCCGCGCGTTACCTGGAGACCGGCGACACGCTGACCGACGAGGACCTCGACGCGATCAAGGCGAACGATGCGATCATCCTCGGCGCCGTGGGCGGCACGCCGGGCGACCCGGCGTTGAAGGACGCGAACATCGAGCGAGGTCTGCTTCTGAGGCTCCGTTTCACGCTCGACCACTACGTGAACCTGCGTCCCTCCAAGCTCTATCCCGGTGCGGCCGGACCGCTCGCCGACCCGCGCGAGATCGACTTCGTCGTCGTCCGCGAGGGTACAGAGGGTCCGTACGTGGGCAATGGCGGCGCCATCCGTGTCGGAACCTCGAACGAGGTCGCCAACGAGACGAGCGTCAACACCGCCTACGGCGTCGAGCGCGTCGTCCGCTACGCGTTCGAGCTCGCCGAGCGTCGTCGTCAGCAGCTCACCCTGGTGCACAAGACGAACGTGCTCGTCCACGCAGGAGGCATGTGGCAGCGCATCGTGAACGAGGTGGCAGGGGAGCACCCCGGCGTGGCCGTAGACTACTTGCACGTGGATGCGGCGACGATCTTCATGGTCAGCAACCCCAGCCGCTTCGACGTTATCGTCACCGACAACCTCTTCGGCGACATCCTCACGGATCTGGCAGGCGCCGTCACCGGTGGCATCGGCCTCGCTGCATCGGGCAACATCAACCCCGACGGCACGTTCCCCTCGATGTTCGAGCCCGTTCACGGTTCGGCGCCCGACATCGCAGGCCAACAGAAAGCCGACCCCACCGCGGCGATCCTGTCCGTCGCCCTCCTGCTCGATCACCTCGGGCTCCGCGAGGAATCGGCCCGCGTGACCAGCGCGGTCGAGGCGGACATCGCCGAACGGCTCGGCTCTCGAACCACCACTGAGGTGGGCGACGCCATCATCGCCCGGCTCCAGGCGTAACCTGGACGCACGCGAGCGCCGCCCGCAACCCCGCAGGAGAGAGATGACAACGACCGAAACCGAACTCGCACCGCTCGAGTTCGCCGTGACCAAGAACCTCGCAGCGAAGTCCGCAGCCGAGCGCGAGGAGATCCTGAAGAACCCGGGCTTCGGCACAGTGTTCACCGACCACATGGTCGACGTGTGCTGGTCGGCCCGCGGCGGATGGCATCGTCCGCGCGTGCAGCCCTACGGCCCGATCGCACTCGACCCCGCCGCCGCCGTGCTGCACTACGGTCAGGAGATCTTCGAGGGCATCAAGGCCTACCGGCACGCAGACGGGTCGATCCACACGTTCCGTCCCGACCAGAACGCCGCCCGCCTGCAGCGCAGTGCGCGGCGCATGGCGCTGCCGGAGCTGCCCGCCGAGTACTTCCTGCAGTCGATCCGCGAACTGATCGCCGTCGACGGCGCCTGGGTGCCGTCCGGAGAGGACCAGAGCCTGTACCTGCGGCCGTTCATGTTCGCGAAGGAGGCGTTCCTCGGCGTGCGCCCCGCGCAGAAGGTCGCCTACTACGTGATCGCGAGCCCGGCGGGTTCGTACTTCAAGGGCGGCGTGCAGCCGGTGCGCATCTGGCTGTCCGAGAATTACGCCCGCGCGGGCAAGGGCGGCACGGGTGCGGCCAAGACCGGCGGCAACTACGCGTCGAGCCTTCTGCCGCAGGCCGAGGCGTACGAGAAGGGCTGCGACCAGGTGGTCTTCCTCGACCGGGACGGCAACGTCGAAGAGCTCGGCGGAATGAACGTCGTGTTCGTCTACAAGGACGGCCGCATCGTCACCCCCGACTCCGACAGCATCCTCGAGGGCATCACCCGCAACTCGCTGCTGCAGCTCGCGGAGGACCGCGGCCACACCGTCGAGCGCCGGCCGGTGTCGCTCCAGGAATGGCGCGACGGCGTGGCGTCCGGCGACATCGTCGAGGTGTTCGCCTGCGGCACGGCCGCTGTCGTCACGCCGATCGGCGCCCTCGTGACCGCTGCGGGCGAGGAACCGCAGCCGTCCGGCGAGCTCGCGCTCTCGCTGCGCGAAGAGCTCACCGACATCCAGTACGGCCGCCGCGAGGACAAGCACGGCTGGCTCTACCGCCTGGACGCCTGACCCCACGCCCCACAGACCTCTCCTGGTCTACAAGACCCCGTCGTATTCACGTCGATACGACGGGGTCTCGTCGTTCCCGAGAGGTCTGTGGTGGGACTTTCTCTGCACAGGCGGCCCGGAATGCCGGAACGCGGATCGGGCTGTGGAGGAACCGCACGGGCACTCACGATCTGTGACGATCGCGGCATGAGGAAGAGGATCGAGTTCGCCGAGGCAGCCGCTCTGCTGCGCACGCGCTCGGAACTGCTGGATGCCGGAATCACGGAGCGGGGTCTCGAATCTCTCGTGAACGTGGGGATGCTCGTCCGGGTTCACCGTGGGCAGTACGTCGATGGCCCGACATGGGACGCGCTGTGGGAGGAAGGGCGCCATCTGCTGCGCGCCATCGCCTTCGCACGGGTGAGCCCGGACGCCGTGTTCGCGCACGCATCGGCAGCTGCGCTGTGGGGATTGCCGTGGTACGGCGGACGCGACGACTTCGTGCACGTCCTGATCGCAGGAACTCGGCATTCTCGTCGTTCAGACGGGGTGATGAGGCACGCCCTCAAAGTGACGGCTGACGACATCGTGGTCAAGCACGGGTTGAGGTGCACATCGCTCGCACGAACGGTCTACGATCTGGCGCGGACGCTCTCGCCAGAGGCTGCGATCTCCGCCGGTGACGCGGCCCTCGGGCACGTCGCGGTGTCGCGACGCGTTCAAGACGAGGAGAAGGCAGCGGCATGGCGCGAGGAGCTGAGGATCATGGCCGCTTCACGGGCACGCGGAGCAAAGACTGCACGCTGGGTCGCCGCCTTCGCCGACGGGCGCGCGGAACTCCCGGGTGAGAGCATCAGCCGGCTTCGGCTTCACACACTCGGATTCCAGAATGTGGCGCTGCAGGTCCACGTCGTCGGGTCGACCGGGCGCGATTACTATCTGGACTTCGGGTTCACCGGATGCCGCGTGTTCGGCGAGTTCGACGGTGATGCGAAGTACCTCGAACCCGAGCTGCGGGCGGCCTCCACGCCGCAGGACGCCGTGCTTGCCGAGAAGCAGCGTGAGGATGACGTGCGCGGCGTCACGGGGTGGGGTTTGGTTCGATGGGGCCACAGCCACATCGGCACCGCCGAGACGCTCGGTGCTCGGCTCGCCGCCTTCGGCATCCTCCCTCCCGGGTGACTAGCGAGCCCCTGCCTGCGTCTGAAC
Source organism: Microbacterium tenebrionis (assembly GCF_903645325.1). Taxonomy (GTDB): domain Bacteria; phylum Actinomycetota; class Actinomycetes; order Actinomycetales; family Microbacteriaceae; genus Microbacterium; species Microbacterium tenebrionis. Next base: position 309,462 of record NZ_CAHJXQ010000003.1, on the reverse strand, counting down.
CCCCGCTACAGACCTCTCGGGAACGACGAGACCCCGTCGTATTCACGTCGATGCGACGGGGTCTCGTCGACCAGGAGAGGTCTGTGATGTGCGGGGGGAGAGGTCGATAGGCTGGACGGGTGAAGATCGCCCGGTTCAGCCACAACGACGCCATCCAGTACGGGATCCTCGACGAGCAGGAGCTGGTGGTCCTCGCCGGCGATCCGATGTTCGCCGGATTCGAGACGACGGGGGAGCGCGTCCCGCTCGCGGATGCGGCGCTTCTGGCCCCGGTGATCCCGCGTTCCAAGGTCGTGTGCGTCGGCAAGAACTACCACGACCATGCGGCCGAGATGGGCGGCACCGCTCCCGAGGAGCCGCTCCTGTTCCTCAAGCCCAACACCGCGGTCATCGGCCCCGGTGACACGATCGTTCGTCCGGCCCTGTCGGAGCAGACCGACCACGAGGGCGAACTCGCCGTCGTGATCGGACGCATCGCCAAGAACGTCCGCGCGGCAGACGCGCTCGACTACGTCTTCGGCTACACCGTGGCGAACGACGTCACCGCGCGCGACTTGCAGCGCAAGGACGGTCAGTGGACGCGCGGCAAGGGCTTCGACACCTTCTGCCCGCTGGGCCCCGTCATCGAGACGGAGTTCGACGATGCGGATGCCACGATCCAGACCCGCGTGAACGGCGAGGTGCGTCAGAGCGCTCCGCTGAGCGAGATGATCCACTCGGCGGCGGACATCATCGAGTACGCCTCTGCCGTGTTCACCCTGCTCCCGGGCGACGTCATCCTCACCGGGACGCCGGCGGGCGTCGGGCCCTTCGTCGCCGGCGACACCGTCGAGGTCGAGGTCTCCGGCATCGGCATCCTGCGCAACGCCGTGCGCGACGCGCTGCCCGTCGCATGACGGTCCCCACAGCCGAGCAGCAGCAGGCGGTGCAGCGACGCACGGTCGCGATCCTCTCCGCCGGCCAGGTGCTCGGCGGCATCGCGTTCGGCGCGACGGTGTCGCTGGGCGCGCTGCTGGCCGCCGACATCTCCGGCGACGACGCGCTCTCCGGACTCGCCACGGCATCCGTCACGCTCGGTGCGGCGCTGTGCGCGATCCCACTGGCGCGCCTCGCGACGAAGCTGGGGCGCCGGCGCGCGCTGACCCTCGGCAACCTCTTCGCCCTGGTCGGCATCGGCATCGTGATCCTCGCCGCGGGGCTCCGGGTGTTCCCGCTGCTCCTGGTCGGCATCGTGCTCATCGGCGCAGGCAACGCCGGCAATCTGCAGTCGCGCTTCGCCGCGACCGACCTCGCCAGTCCGCGGCACCGCGGCCGCGACCTCTCGGTCGTCGTCTGGGCGACCGCCGTCGGGGGAGTGGCCGGCCCGCTGCTGCTGGGGCCGGGCGAGGTCGTCGGGCAGGCGATCGGGATGCCGCCGCAGACCGGCTCGTACCTGTTCTCGCTGATCGCGCAGACGGCGGCGTTCGTGCTCTACGTCGTGGCCCTCCGCCCCGATCCGCTGCTTCTCGCCCAGCGCATCATGGCGGCCGGCGCCGACCAGAACGCGGTGGAGGAGCGCCGCGATCACCCGGTCGCGGCGCGCTACGCGATGTTCGCGATCGCGGCCTCGCACGTGACGATGGCCTCGGTCATGGCCATGACGCCGATCCACCTCGCGCACATGGCGCACGGGGCGCATGGCGGGCACGCGACGCCGGCGGACATCTCGTCGCTGGTCGGCGTCACGATCGCCATGCACGTCGCCGGGATGTACGCCCTGTCACCGGTGTTCGGCATCCTTGCCGACCGATGGGGACGCCTGCAGGTCGTCCTGCTCGGGCAGGGGCTGCTCGCCGCATCCCTGCTGTTCGCGATGTTCGTGAACGATCAGGCATGGGGCGTGATGGTCGCGCTGATCCTGCTCGGGCTGGGCTGGAGCGCAGCCACGGTCTCGGGTGCTGCGCTGCTCACCGAGGCGACCGCCCCGGGGTTGCGCACGCGGAGGCAGGGCCGCAGCGACTCTCTCATGAGCTTCTCGGCCGCCGGTGGTGCCGTGCTCGCGGGGCTGATCCTGTCGAACTTCCAATTCGGCGGACTGGCTGTGGCGGCATCCGTCCTGGTCATCGCGATCGTCGTCACCTCGCCACTGGGCCGGATGCGCGCCGCATGAGGGCATGGAGCGGCGTCGGCGCGGCCTACGCCGCGTCCTACGCCGATCTGTGCGCTGGCACAGGGGACGCGATCATCCGGGCACTGGGGCCGGCGCGCTCCCGCCCGCTCCTCGATGTCGGGTCCGGGACAGGCGCACTCGGCGCTCTGCTCGCGGACGCCGGCTGGACCGTCACGGGATGCGAGCCCGAGCAGACGATGCGCGAGGTCTCGGCCCTGCAGCATCCGGAGCTCGACGTCCGTGACGGTGCCCTTCCGTCGTTGCCGTTCCCGGATGCCTCGTTCGACGCGGTGACCGCCAACTTCGTGATCAATCACGTTCCCGATCCGCGCGCGTCGGCCAGCGAGATGGCCAGAGTCGCAAAGGCCGACGCGACCCTCGTCGCCACGATCTGGACGGTGTCGCCGTCGTGGTTCTGGGCGGCCGTCTGCGAACGCGCCGGCTTGACGCCGAGACCAGGACAGCGACTTCCGGCCGACAAGGACTTCGAGCGCTCCGCAACAGGATTCGGCAGGATGCTGTCGGAAGGCGGCTGGCACGCGGTCGAGGTGTCGGAGATCACCTGGGCATGGCACGCACCCGTCGCCGCGCTGTGGGCATCCGCCGAAGGCGGTGTCGCGTCCGCCGGTGCGTTCTACCTCGCACTCGGTGCAGGCGATCGAGAACTCTTCCGGCAGGCGTTCGACGCGTACTGCGAGGAGAACGCCGAAGACGGCGCCGTCATCCTCGAGCACACGGCGGCCGTGGCCGTCGGGCGGGCCCGTTGAGGAGCACGCGCACGCGTAGGATTGAAGGGCTATGGTTACCCCGCATCCCCTCACCACGACCGCATCCGGTTCCGACGTTCGTGTCCGCTTCTGCCCGTCCCCGACGGGGCTTCCGCACGTCGGCCTGATCCGCACCGCCCTGTTCAACTGGGCGTACGCGCGCCACAACGGCGGCAAGCTCGTCTTCCGCATCGAGGACACGGATGCCGCGCGCGACAGCGAGGAGAGCTACCAGCAGCTGCTCGACGCGCTGCGCTGGATGGAGATCGACTGGGACGAGGGCGTCGAGGTCGGCGGGCCGCACGCCCCGTACCGGCAGTCGCAGCGCCACGACATCTATCGCGAGGTCATCGACAAGCTGCTCGCCGCAGGGGCCATCTACGAGAGCTTCTCGAACGCGGAGGAGATCGACGCGCGCAATGAGGCGAACGGGCGCGCCAAGCAGCTCGGCTACGACAACTACGACCGCGATCTCACGGATGAGCAGAAGGATGCCTTCCGCGCTGAGGGGCGCCAGCCGGCGCTGCGCCTGCGCGTGCCCGACGAGGACCTCACCTACGTCGACCTCATCCGTGGCGAGGTGACCTTCCCCGCCGGTTCCTTCCCGGACTTCGTCGTGGTGCGGCCCAACGGCATCCCGCTGTACACCTTCGTCAACCCCGTCGACGACGCGCTCATGGGCATCACCCATGTGCTGCGCGGCGAGGACCTCATGCCGTCCACGGCCCGTCAGCTGGCCCTCTACGCGGCCCTGATCGACGCCGGGGTGACGACGTTCGTCCCGCGCTTCGCCCACATGCCGCTCGTGCTCGGCGAAACCGGCAACAAGAAGCTCTCCAAGCGCGATCCGCAGGCCGACCTGTTCCTGCACCGCGAGCGCGGCTTCATCCACGAGGGGCTGCTGAACTATCTCGCACTTCTCGGCTGGTCGATCGGCCCTGATCGCGATGTGTTCTCGCTGGAGGAGTTCATCTCCGCGTTCGACATCGCCGATGTGAACCCGAACCCGGCCCGCTTCGATCAGAAGAAGGCCGAGTCGATCAACGGCGACCACATCCGGATGCTGGGGGAGAAGGACTTCGCCGAGCGCACGATCCCGTACCTCGCTGCGGCCGGTCTGTTCGACGAGCCCACGCACGAGCAGCTGGTGCTCGCGTTCCGCGCGGCTCCGCTCGTGCAGGAGCGGGTGCAGCTGCTGGGCGACGTCCCCGGAATGCTCGGATTCCTGTTCGTCGACGAGGTCTCCTACGAGGCCGACGCGCTCAAGGGGCTGCCGGCCAACGCGGCCGAGGTGCTGGACGCCTGTGTGGCGGCCGTGGAGCCTGTCGACGAGTTCACGCCGGAGAAGATCCAGGATGCCCTCTCGAGCGCGCTCGTCGAGAAGCTCGAACTCAAGCCCCGCATCGCCTACGGCCCGCCGCGGGTCGCGATCACCGGCCGCCGCGTGTCGCCGCCGCTGTTCGAGTCGATGGAGCTGCTCGGCAAAGACGAGTCGCTGCGGCGGTTGCGGGCCCTCGCGGATCACCTGCGCGGCTGACCGGCACGACGCGCCCGAGCCGTCCCTGGCGTTTTGGCGGCCTCGCCGAAGTCGGGTAGAGTAGTACCTCGGTGCGAAGCTCCGGTTTCGCCCTTGGGGTATGGTGTAATTGGCAACACGGCTGATTCTGGTTCAGTTGTTCTTGGTTCGAGTCCAGGTACCCCAGCAAGACAGATAGCCCCGGGATTCCGCTTCAAATGGATCACCGGGGCTCTTGCATTGGTGGGCGCGGATCGAACGATGTCCTCCGAAAACCTCCGGCGGCTGAGAGGGAGGCGCGCCGGTTGCTGCGAGATAAGAGGTCGGTCGATCGACGATGCCCGGATCACTGAGGAAGGTCAGTGATCCGGGCATCGTCGTCAGTGCCGAGAGGGGATCAACTCTCCTTCGGGTATGTGTAGAACCCCTCGCCGGTGGCGACGCCGAGCTTGCCCTTGTCGATGTACTGCTCCTTCAGCAGCTTGGCGAACGCCTGCTGCTTCTCGCCGCCGACGCTCGAGATGTTGTAGGCGGTCGTGAGTCCGACGATGTCATAGATCTGGAACGGGCCGGCCGGCGCCCCCGTCCCGATACGCCAGGTGGCGTCGATCGCCTCGGGCTCGGCGATCCCGTCGACGAGGAGTTCGGCTGCGGCGTCGAGGAACGGCACGAGGAGGGAGTTCAGCAGGTAGCCGGACTTCTCCTTCTTGATGTCGATCGGAACCATGCCGATCTGCTCGGCGAAGGCGATGACGGCGGCGCGGACCTCCGGGGACGTCGCCGGCGTGCCCATCACCTCGGCCGTGTTGTGCGACCAGATCTCGTTCGCGAAGTGCAGAGCGAGGAAACGGTCCGGGCGTCCGGTCGAGTCGACGAGGTCGCTGGGCAGCAGGGTCGACGAGTTCGTCGCGAAGACGGTGGATTCCGGTGCCGCCTCGGCGAGCTTCCGATAGATGCCCTGCTTGAGCTCGAGGTTCTCCGGGACGGCTTCGATCACGAGATCCGCCGTCGAGGCCGCGTCCGCGAGGTCTGCGGTGAGTCGGATGCGTCCGACCGCGGCATCTGCCGCGCCGTCGGCAGCACCAGCCACGCCCTCGGCCACGTACCGCTTGGCCAGCCCGGCGAATCGTTCCGCGGCGCGCTCAAGAGCTGCGTCATCGATGTCGTATGCCACGACATCGAAGCCGTGGAACGCGGTCTGGAACGCGATCTGCGACCCGAGTACGCCCGTGCCGAGAACCGTGATGTTCTTCATGATCTCTCCTTCTTCGTCGCCCTTGTGAGGCTTTCCTTATTGAAACGCTCGAGATCGCGTGCGAAACGCGCGATCTCCGCATCGGACCATCCGGTCAGATGCTCGTCGATGACGCGCTGGAGCACTTTCAGCGTCTCGCGGTAGGCGTGCTCTCCGGCTTCGGTGAGCTCCAGGGGGCGACCGCGCCCGCCGGAGTCCGACCTTTCTCGCACCAGGCCGAGTCTCATGAGCCCTGCGAGCTGCCGTGACACCGTGGAACGGTTGAGGCGGAAGTCCTGTGCGATGTCCGTGGAGCGGACGCCTGGCCGTTCGGCGATGTACCCGACGATCGACTGGTCGGTGATCGACAGCGGTGTGCCGCCGCTACGGGCATCGGCCACTCCGCGCCGCGAGATCGTGACGAGTGAGCGAAGGATGTTGCTTCGATCGAGCTCCACGTCGTCCATCTCGCACCTCCTGCTGTATTGCCTAATGCAACGCTACGCTCTGCTGTTGCATTCCGCAACGGCAGGAATCCGGGCGGGAGCGTAAGCTTCGGCACTATGACCCGACGGCCCCGCCTCCCGATAACGCGCACCCATCGCGCGGGCGGCTTCGTCTACCGCGACGGACGGAAGACGATCAGCGCGAAGCGCGAGCTCGCGAGGATCGAGAAGCTTGCGATACCTCCGGCGTGGACGGACGTGGAGATCTCGCGGTCTTCGACCTCCAAGGTGCTCGCCAGAGGAATCGATGCCGCCGGCCGCACGCAGACGCTCTACGGGCCGGCCTTCCGCCGCAAGCAGGAGAGGGAGAAGTTCGCGCGGATCCTGCGCTTCGCCCAGCGTCTGCCGCGGCTGCGTAAACAGGTGGAGAAGGACCTGCGGCGCCGTCACCTTGGTGAGGACAAGGTCGTCGCCTGCGTGGTCAAGCTGATCGACCAGGAGTTCTTCCGCGTCGGCAACCCCGAGTACGCGAGAAAGAACGGGCACTACGGCGTCACGACGCTCAGACGCAAGCACACCGATGTCACCTCCCGCAGGGTCACGTTCGACTACGTGGGCAAGAGCGGCAAACGTCAGGTGAAGACCGTTCGCGATCCGCAGCTCGTCCGCCTGCTCGCCCAGCTCGAGCGGATGCCGGGGCACGAGATCTTCCGATTCTTCGACGAGGACGGCATCATCCGTGATGTCGATAGCAAGCGGGTGAACGCCTATGTCAAGCGCCACATGGGCGAGGAGTTCTCTGCGAAGGACTTCCGCACGTGGGGCGGCACGCTGCTCGCCACGTCTGCGCTCCTCGCGGTGGAGAGCCAAGATGACACCGCGGAAGCGACGATCATCCGCAATGTCGTTGCCGATGTCGCCGATCGGCTGGGCAATACCCCTGCGGTCACCAAGAACGCCTACATCGATCCCCGCGTGTTCGGCGCCTTCGAAGACGGAGTCACGATTCCCGAGGTGCGGGCGGCCATGTCGCGGATGCGCCCGCGCAAGCATCTCACGGTCGAGGAGCAGTGCGTGATGCAGGTTCTCCGAAAGCGCTGAGCTCTACTTCACGTTGGCCGACAGCCACGGCATCGGGTCGATCGGCGTGCTGTCGACGTGCACCTCGAAGTGCAGGCATGAGCCGAACACGTAGCCGGTCGAACCGACATCGGCGAGGTAATCGCCGGCCTTGACGCAGTCTCCCACCTCGACGGCGCGGCTGCCGTTGACCATGTGCGAGTAGACGGTGCTCACTGAACGGCCGTCGAGGACGCTCTCGATCTGGATCGTCACGCCGTAGCCCTGGTAGCTCTCGGTCGAGCGCGACACGCAGCCGTCCATCGCGGCGCGGATCGGTGTCCCCACCGGGGCGGCGAAGTCCTGTCCGAGGTGCGAACGGCCCGGGCGCGAGGCGCCGAAACTGTCAGTGAACGAGTATGTGCCCGCGGCCATCGGCATGACGACCTCGTCGGCGATCGGGATGTCTACGGCGCTGGCGAGCGGCATGCCGGCGGAGATCGCGGCGGCGACCGCCTTGGAACGGGTCTCCTCGATCTCCTGAGGGGTCGTCGCGGAGAAGTTGCCGCGCGGCGCGATTTCGGCACGGATCTCGTCGGTCGAGCTGTACGACTGCGTTTCGACGGATGCGGCTGTCGTGACGCTCACGCCGTCGGCCGCGGAAACAGGATCCGCTCCAGGGTTGAGGGCGGGGAGGGCGACGCCGGTGATCATCGCGCCGACGGCCAGCGTCGCGCCCAGGACTTCGCCTTCGCCCACGGGCGGCGATGCCCGGCGGCGCGGCGGACGGCCCGTGGCGCGGCCGGGGGAGCGGGTGGCGTGCGGGGCGCCGTGCGAGGTGCGGTACGTCGTGCCGTGCGGGATGCGGTGGGGGACGGCTTCGCGGACGCGGCGCCCTCCTGCGGCGCTGCGGGCTGCGCCTCCTGCCATGCGGCGATGGGCGCCGCCTCCTGCGGCGCGGAGACGGGCTGCGCCTGCGCGTCGGTTGCGGGCTGGGTCTGAGCCGCAACGGGCGCATCCTCGCGGGGGGCGTCAGGAGTGGACGACCGACGGAGGTCTCGGCGCAATCGCGGCCGAGGCGTGACGGGGGCGGGTTCCGAGGCGGATTCGGGCGCGCGCTCGGGCAGTGCAGAACTCGTGAGGGGATCCTTCCGGCGGAGCAGGAGTGCTCGTCGTCGATCCCTTCGGGTGGGACCGTTACCGTTCTGTAATGTACGTGTTGCCGGGGCGGTGAGTCAAGTCGGCGGGCACGCAGAGAGGCCCGGTCCCGCGGTCTCGCGAAGCCGGGCCTCTCGGAAAGCTCTTGTCAGAGCGGGCGAATGTTCGTCGCCTGGGGGCCCTTGGGGCCCTGCTCCGTGTCGAACTCGACCTTCTGCGCTTCCTCGAGGTTGCGGTAGCCGGACGACTGGATCGCGCTGAAGTGCGCGAAGACGTCGGCGGAGCCGTCATCGGGAGCGATGAAGCCGTAGCCCTTGTCGGAGTTGAACCATTTGACAGTGCCAGTGGCCATGCTGTGTTTCCTTCGGTGTTCGGTGGGCCGATCATCGACCCGTCAGCCGCGCGTTGAACCGGTGCGGCAGTGTCAGAATCTCCCGGAAAGCGGCGATGAAGCGGCGTGACAGGCCCGAGAGGGTAGGTAGATGAGGGCGGACGAACAGCTTCAGCCTAACCGATGGTCCCTCGATCGTCAGCCCCCGATTCGGAGGACCGTCATGAAACGATGGAACGATGAGCTCAGCGAACCTGACCAGGGAAGAGACTGCCGCCCGTTCGGCCGGCATCACCGTCCGCGACATCCGCGTCGAACTCGACATCCGGCAGGCTCCGGACCCGCAGGTCGGCGGCTTCGGCAGTACGACGACGCTCCGGTTCGATGCGACCACGGATGCGACCTGGATCGACTTCATCGGCGAGGTCCGCGCTGTCACAGTCAACGGAGACGACCGCCCCGTCGTGTATGACGGCGCTCGTATCGCCATCAGCGGCCTGCAGGCATCCAACACCGTCGTCATCGACGGCATCGGCCTCTATTCGCGATCTGGCGAAGGGCTGCATCGCTTCGTCGACCCCGTCGACGGTGAGACCTACCTCTACACGCAGTATGAGCCGGCCGACTCCCGTCGGGTGATGGCCTGCTTCGAGCAGCCCGACATGAAGGCCTCCTACACATTCGTCGTCCACGCTCCGGCCGGCTGGCATGTGCTCGCGAACCAGAGCTCGATCCGCGTCGCCGAGCAGGGCGAAGCGCAGACCGTCGAGTTCGCTCCCACCCTGCCTCTATCCAGCTACATCACTGCGGTCGCGGCGGGCCCCTATCATCGCGTCGATGCCGAGTGGACCCGCGGCGATCAGACGGTCGCTCTCGGGGTGCTGTGCCGCCCCTCGCTGGCGGAGTTCCTCGAGGCCGACGAGATCATTCAGGTGACCCGACAGGGACTGGATTTCTTCACCGATGCGTTCGCCTTCCCGTACCCGTGGGGCAAGTACGACCAGATCTTCGTTCCCGAGTACAACCTCGGCGCGATGGAGAATCCGGGCCTTGTGACCTTCACCGAGGCGTACCTCTCCCGCGGCGCCGCCACCGACGCGCAGCGCGGCTCCCGGGCGAACACGATCCTGCACGAGATGGCGCACATGTGGTTCGGCGACCTCGTCACGATGCGCTGGTGGGACGACCTGTGGCTCAAGGAGTCCTTCGCCGACTACATGGGCTCGCACGCGTCGTTCGCGGCGACGCGGTTCACGGATGCGTGGGAGCGCTTCGCCGCGAACCGCAAGGCGTGGGCGTACCAGCAGGATCAGCTGCCGACGACGCATCCGATCGTCGCGGACATCACCGACCTCGAAGCCGCCAAGCTCAACTTCGACGGCATCACCTACGCCAAAGGCGCATCCGTGCTCAAGCAGCTCGTCGCCTTCGTGGGGGAGGAGCACTTCTTCGAGGGCGCGCGCCGGTACTTCGCCGCGCACGCGTTCGGGAACACGACGCTCGACGACCTGCTCGTCCAGCTCGAGGACGTCTCGGGTCGTGACGTGCGCGCCTGGTCCCGCGCCTGGCTGGAGACGAGCGGCATGTCGACTCTGTGGATCGAGGATGCCGGCGACGAGCGCGTGCTCGTGCAGAGCGATCCTCGCCCGCACCGGTTGCGCGTCGGCCTCTACGACCTCGACGGAGGCGCGCTGGTGCGGCGCGAGAGCATCGAGGTCGACATCGCCGACGAGCGCACACCCATCCGCGTCCAGGACGCCGATCTCGTGCTCATCAACGACGACGACCTCACCTACGCCAAGGCTCGTCTGGACGCCCGCTCCGTGGACGCCGTGGAGCAGGGACTGTCCACCCTCGATCCGCTTCCCCGTGCACTGGTCTGGTCGGCGCTGTGGAACGCCGCGCGCGACGGCGAGCTGCCGATCAAGCGATACCTGGCGATCGTCGCAGCACATGCAGCGGCCGAGGAGAACATGGGGCTGCTGACCGGGGTGATCGCGAATGCCGCGTACTCGATCGGCCACTATCTGCCCGAGTCCGAGCGCTCCGCGCTGCGCGCAGACTGGCTCGAGACGACGTGGGCGGCGTTGAACGGCGCTGCCCCGGGGAGCGACGCGCAGCTCTCGTGGGCGCGGGCATTCGCCGCGGCATCCGCGTTCGACAGCTCTCGAGCGGGGAGGCGCGGGGATCCTTGACGGGCGGGGCCCGGAGGGGCGCATCGACCCCGATCTGCGCTGGACTCTGCTGACGGCGCTCGCGACGACCGGGCAGGCGAGCGCCGCCGACATCGACGCCGAGCTCGAGCGGGATGCGACTGCGAGCGGGCGCACCGCCGCGATCCGGGCACGCGCGGCGGCACCGAGCAGGTCGGCGCGAGCCGCGGCGTGGGATGCCGCCTGGGACGACGAATCGCTCACCAACGACCATCTGAGCGCAACGATCGACGGCGTCCGCGCCGGTGGGCGGCGCGACCTCATCGAGGACCGGGACGCCGACTACTTCGCGCGCATCCTCGGGGCCTGGAGCACGCGCAGCATCGAGCTCGCCCGTCGCCTCGTCGTCGGCCTGTTCCCGGCATCCGACGATCTGACCATGGTCGACGCCTGGCTCGCCGAGAACACGGATGCTCCGGGCGCCCTGCGCCGCCTGGTGATCGAGCAGCGGGACCACCTGGCGCGCGATCTCCGCGTCCGCGCGCTGCAGGCTCAGCTCGCCTGAGCCTCGACGGTCAGGCCCATGACCGTGCGCACGATCCACGGGTGCGCACGGTCATCGGCGATACGGGTCATCCCGAGATGCTCGGCCACGCGCCGCGATGCGTCGTTGCGCGGATGGATGATCGCGGTGAGCAGTCCCGGTGCGAACTCACGGCGGAACAGGTCGACGCACGCCGACGCGGCCTCCGTCGCGTATCCGCGTCCCTGCCGATCGGCTCGCACGTGGTACCCGACCTCTCGGACGGCGATGCCGTTGTACGACTGCCAGGTGATGCCGCAGTCGCCGATGAACTCGCCGTCGTGGGTCTCGATGATCCAGAGGCCGTGTCCGTCGTCCGCGTAACGCTCCTGCATGCGCTCGATCCATTCGCGGCTCTCCGAGCGCGACTTCGGGGCAGGGTAGAAGCTCATCACGCCCGGGTCGCCGAGGAGATCCGCCAGATGATCGAGATCCGTGAGCGTCATCTCGCGGAAGCGCAGCCGCTCGGTCGGCTCCGGCAGCAGGCGGCGATTCACAGATCCAGGGCGTCGCCGGGATCGAGCTCGAAGAACTCCCCGCCGTTCTGCTCCGTCGCCCAGCGGAGGCGCTGGCGGTGCATCGTGCGGCCGATCACCGACAGGGTCATGTCGTGGACGCCGAACGCCCGCCGCGGCTTCACCGCGAGAACGAAGTCCATCGCCTCGCCGATCTTCAACCATGGAGCGCCGGCCGGGGCTGCGAGGGCATCGACCTCGACGCCCTCGGGCACGGCGTACGAGTCGCCGGGGTAGTAGAGCTCGTCGTCGACGAGGACGCCGACGTTCTGCACGAGCGGGATCGAGGAGTGGATGACGGCGTGCTCACCGCCGAAGAACCGCAGCGTGAAGCGCCCTGCCGTGACGGTGTCGCCGGGGGCGATCACCGTGATCTCGTAGTCGGGTGCCGCCGTGGCGACGCCCGCCGGAGCGAAGATCGGCGTGCCGGGAACGGCGCGCAGGATCCGGTCGAGGTGCTCCGGCGTCCAATGGTCGGGATGCTCATGCGTGATCACGACGGCGACCACGCCGGAGAGATCGTCCAGAGGAGTCGTGAACGAGCCGGGGTCGATGATGAGGCTGTCGCCGGACTCGTCGATGCGGAGGGCGGCATGTTCGTACTTCGTTACGCGCATACGCTGAGTCAACTCCTCTCCGGCGCCGTCGGCAAACGCTGCGCATAGCGGGACGCGCCCGGGATCCGCGCGGCATCGGCCCCGATTTGGCGGAGCGGAAAACCTCATGGCATACTTGAACGGTTGTCGCGGGACGGAAACGCTCCGCAAGACCTGGCCCCATCGTATAGCGGCCTAGTACGCCGCCCTCTCACGGCGGTAACGCGGGTTCGAATCCCGCTGGGGTCACAACACAGAAAACCCCCGGTTCAGCCGGGGGTTTTCGCGTATCCGGAGTCGCCCGTCACTCGGTCCGCAGCGCCATCGTGCGGAACCGCGGATTGCTCAGCGGGACGACCATCTTCCCCAGGCCGAACACGAGGTAGGCGATCCAGGTAGCGGTCGCCGCTGCCAGTGCGCCGAACGCGGCCATCGCCAGCGGCATGAGCACGTCATCTCCGAGGCGTGTGATCGCGGTCATCCGTCCCAGGTACGCGGTGTCGATCGTCGCGACGAAGGTCGCGCTGAGCAGCACCGAGGCGAAACCGGCGGTCAGGCTGATGAGGAGGCTTCCCACCCCGGTCAGCCACAGCGGACCGACGCCGATGAGGATGATCCCGGCTCCCCGCACGACGAGGGCCCAGAAGCCGCCCAGCGCCTCGCGTCGGGGTATCCACCTGGAAACGCCCACGGCGCCGAGTGCGGATCCGAGCCCGATCAGCCCCTCGAAGAGGCCGACGGCCTGTGCGCGCCAGCCCTCGCCGTGCGCGCGCAGTGCGATGCCGATCCCGGTTGCGGGCCCCACGGCGAGGTTCAGCCCGGACAGGGCGATGACGAGGGCGCAGGTGGTGGCTGATGCTGCCGACCTGCTGCTCGAGGGCACGGGACAGCGTGCTAGGCGGACGGCAGGGTTCTCACAAGAGTCCTTGTATACCGCGGAAGATCAAGGAACTTCGGGGTTCGATCGCCGATTGCGTCGGCGGATGATCCACCAGACCACGAGGGAGACGACGCCGGCGACGGCGAGCCACGGGAGCAGGAAACCGACCGCGATCACCAGCGCGTTCAGCGAGACGATCAGCCCGTTCCAGCCGGCGAGCAGCCCGTCGCCGAACCCGGCCGGCTGAGCGGGCTCGACCGTGGCGGCCCTCGTCAGCTGCACCTGCAGCGACGACATGGCCACCTGATCCTCGAGTGCGGCGAGCTGCTGCGTGTACGACTCCAGCTCCGCCTGGCGATCGGTGAGCGCCACTTCGGCATCGATGAGCTCGGAGACCGAACCGGACTGCGACATGAGCTCCGTCAGGCGGTCGACCGACGCCTGAGTCGCCTTGACACGAGCGCGCAGATCGATGGCCGTTGAGGTGACGTCCTGCTTCGCCATGGATGACGACAGCACCGTGCCCGCGTCGGCCAGGGAGGCGATCACCTCGGTGAGATCCTCGGCGGGCACCCGGATGCTGACCCACCCGTACTCGCCCTCCGGTGCAGGCATGCTCACATCATCCGACGTGCTCCCATCCGCCGACAGGCCGGAAGCCGAGAAGTTCGTGGCCTCGACGTAGCCGCCGTGTTCGTCCGCGAGGTCTGCGATCTCATCCGCTGCAGCCTCTATGTCCTTCACACGTACCGTCGCCTGGGCGCTGGCGATGATCTCCCGCCCGCTCTCCTCGGCGCTGGAGGCGGCATCCATCGAGGCGCCCTCCGGCACCGCCATGCCGGCGCTGTCGCCCGCCGATGTGTCGGCCGCCCCTCCGGCCGAGCCGTCCGAGACGAACGACGTGACATCGCCGGAACTCCCCGCCGTGGTGTTCGTGACGTTCAGAAGGGGCGGGGTGATCATGACGCCGACGACGAAGGCCGCGGCGATGCCGACAGCGGTCAGCCATCCGCGGCGTCGTGTGCGACGCCTCGACGGCACGGCGGCAGCGGGGACCGCCGGCGACCGGTCGGCGGCGATCTCGGACAGCACGGCCTTCTCGATCCTGTCGATGCTCGCCTGGGGCAGCTCGGGCAGCTCGGCCGCGGAACCCGCGGGAATCCGATCGTTCATGCGTCTCTCACTTCCTCGACGGCGCCCCGAAGCTGGGAGCGCACCCGTGAGAGACGGTTCCGAACAGCGCCTGCCGTGACACCGAGCTCATCCGCCGCGGCCTGATAGGCGTAGCCCTCCGAGGCGCACAGGCGGAAGATCTCCCGATCGATCTCGCTGAGCGTGCCGATCTCGTCGGCGATGCGCTCTGCGAGTGCGGCGGTGATCACCTGATCCTCCACATCCACGGTGTCGGCGATGCTCTCGTCGGGAGCGTCTGCCGTGTGCGCCTGCTCGTGCCGGCGCCGGCGCACCCGATTGGCGGCCTGGAAACGGCAGATCGTCGCCAGCCACGGCAGCAACGACTCGCCGCTGAGCTCCAGGCCGGGAAGCTTCCGCCACGCTGTGACGAACGTCTCCTGGGTCACGTCCTCCGCATCGGCGGGGGAGCGCAGGATGCCGTGCGCGATCCAATACACGGGACGCACGTGCTCGCGGTACAGCGTGTGGAAGGCGCTCTCGTCGCCCGCCGCGGCTCGTGCCGCGAGATCCTGATCCTTAGAACGCTCCGACATCCGGTTCCCTTCGGTGTCTCTCACAGGAGAGTGTCGCGCGATGCCTCATCGTCTCAGAAATCTCCGGCGCGAGCAGTATCCGTGATCATCCCCCTCGAGGACTCGAGGAGTCGGCCTCCGCGGCTCGGTCGTCGCCGGATTCCTCGTGCAGGGTGACCCGCACTCCGGCGATGCGTCTGCGATCCAGTGATGTCACCTGGATCGTCGCGCCGGGTACGTCGATCGCGTCGCCGACGGCGGCGAGCCGCCCCAATCGCTCTGTGACGAAGCCCGCGATCGTGTCGGACGCTCCCTGGGGGAGGACCAGTCCGGTCGCCTCTTCGAAGTCCTGACGGTTCAGACGCCCGTCGACGATGCCGCCGGCTGTCGTCGGATCCGCGGCGGTGTCGTACTCGTCGAAGATCTCGCCGACGACCTCTTCGACGACATCCTCGAGCGTGACGATCCCGTCCGTTCCGCCGTATTCGTCGACGACGACGCCGATGTGATGTCCGTCTGCGCGCATGCTGGTGAGGGTCGGCAGGACGCGGGCCGTCGACGGGAGATAGCAGATCGGACGCATGAGGCTCACCAGGGGACGCGCCGGATCCACGGCAGCGGCCTCGAGCAGGTCACGGACGTGGACGAACCCCACGATGTCGTCGATCGACTTGTCGGCGACGGGATACCGCGAGAACGGGAGGTCCTTGACCTGGGCGACGGCATCCGCGATCGTCGCCGCCTCGTCGAGTGCCACGACTTCAGGACGAGGGCGCATGACCTCGCTGATCTGGCGTCCGCGGAGCGAGAGGACGTCATCCAGGATGCGCCGCTCGTCGTCGGGGATGCCCTGCTGCGTCGCGACGATGTCCCGGAACTCCTCCTCGCTCAGCTCGTCGACGGTCTTGTGCGGGTCTCCGCCGAGCAGACGCACGAGCGCGTTCGTGGAGACCGAGAGCAGCCAGATCACAGGGCGGACGACCGTGGCGAACCCGTCGAGGACGGGGGCGACCGCATACGCGAACTCCGCGTTGCGCTGAATGGCCAGACGCTTCGGAACGAGTTCGCCGAGGACGAGTGAGAGGTACGCGATGAGGAGCGTCAGCGCGATCGTCGCGGTGGTCGCCGCGAACTGCTCGGACAGACCCCAATGCATGAGCAGCGGCACGACCGACGGTGCGATCGAGGTCGCACCGTAGGCGGCCGAGGCGAATCCGGCGACCGTGACCCCGATCTGCACGGCGGACAGGAACGTGTTCGGATTGCGGGCGAGCGAGGCGACCTTAGAGCCGCGACGCCCTCGCGCCGCGATCGTGTTGATCTGGCTCTCCCGCAGGGTGACCAACGCCATCTCGGTCGCGGCGAACACACCGCCCACCAGGACGAAGACGATGACGAGCGCGATGTTCCAGAGCAGCCCGTCCATCAACGGACGGCATCAACGGATCGGCGAGCGTCCGTGCGGGTCTTCAGCAGGCTGGCTGTGGTGGCGACGGCGATCGTCAGTCCGATGAACAGCAGCGAGAACCAGATCGGGATCTCGGGCGCCCAGAGCATCGGCTGGCCGCCGTTGATGAAGGGAACCTCGTTCACGTGCATCGCGTGGAACACGAGCTTGACGCCGATGAAGGCGAGGATCACCGCGAGCCCCTGCGCGAGGTAGACCAGGCGCTCGAGCAGGCCGCCGATGAGGAAGTACAGCTGACGCAGCCCCATGAGAGCGAACGCGTTCGCAGTGAAGACGATGTACGCCTCCTCGGTCAGACCGTAGATCGCAGGGATGGAGTCGAAAGCGAAGACGAGGTCGATGAATCCGATCGCGACGATGGTCAGCAGCATCGGCGTCACCCAGCGCTTGCCGTCCTTCTTCACCGTGAGCTTGTCGCCGTGGTACTCGTCGGTCACCGGCAGGATCCGGCGCACCAGTCGCATGAACCAGTTGTCGGTCGGGTCGCTGTCGCCATGGCTGAACGCCTGCCGATACGCGAGCACCAGCAGCAGCGCACCGAACAGATAGAACACCCAGGCGCCGCTCTCGATGAGCGTCGCACCGAGGGCGATGAAGATGCCGCGCATGATGAGTGCGATCACGATGCCGATCATCAGCACCTTCTGCTGATACATCTTCGGCACGGCGAACCCGGTCATCACGATGAGGAAGACGAAGAGGTTGTCGATCGACAGCGCCTTCTCGGTGAGGTACCCGGCGAAGTACTCGCCGCCGTACATCCACCCCGAGACCATGCCGATGCCGACACCGAACAGCAGAGCGAGGCTGATGTAGAAGACCGACCAGCGGGCCGACTCCGCGATCGTGGGCTCATGCGGCTTGCGCACGTGAGCGAAGAACTCGTAGACGAAGAAGGCGATCGTGACGAAGATCGTGATGCCCCAGACGAGGGGGGTGATGTTCAATAGAAGCTCCAAACCGGGCGTGACGGAATCACTGCCAAGGTCTTCTCCATTCCCGATCGGGAACCGGTGACCCGGGATGCGACCTGCATCCGTAATGACGAGCCGACCGTGTCGGAGTACTCCCCTTGCTGCATCCAGATTACACGACCGCGCCGGGTGACCGCGCAACGCGTTCATCGTCCGGATCCTCGACTACCATCGACTGAGCGAGAGGGAGTATCCCGGATCTCCGCGTTCGTCATCACGAGCAACGGCAGTGTTGTTCCGGGCGCGGGCCGCGTATTGTGCGGGGGAGAGACTTTCGGACCGTCATCGACCCTCTCGAAAGGTGCCCCGCGCCCGTGAACATCCCCGTCTGGTTCGAGATCACGTCTCTCGTGGTCCTGACTGTCGTCCTCGTGGCCGACCTGCTTCTGATCCTGAAGCGGCCGCACATCCCGTCGACCAAGGAGTCCACGCTCTGGGTGGTCTTCTACGTGACGCTGGCGCTGATCTTCGCCGGAGTGCTGTTCTTCGTCGGTGACGCGAAGACGTCGCTGGACTTCCTCACCGGATGGGCGATGGAGTACAGCCTCTCGATCGACAACCTCTTCGTGTTCGTGCTGATCATGGCGCAGTTCTCGGTGCCGCGCAGGTACCAGCAGGAGGCGCTGATGGTGGGCATCATCATCGCGCTCGTCCTGCGCGCGATCTTCATCCTGATCGTCGGCGCCGCCGTTGAGCATCTGAGCCCGATCTTCTATCTGTTCGGCGCGTTCCTCGTCTTCACCGCGATCAGGCAGGCGATGCCCGAGAAGCATGAGGACGATGAGCAGACCGAGGGCTTCATCGTCCGGATGCTGCGCCGCGGCATCGACATCAGTGACGAGTACGACGGCTCGAAGATCCGCACCGTGGTGAACGGCAAGAAGATTTGGACGCCGATGCTCATCGTGTTCGTCGCGCTCGGCGTCACGGACCTCATGTTCGCCGTCGATTCGATCCCGGCGATCTTCGGCGTCACCCAGGATCCGTTCATCGTCTTCACGGCGAATCTCTTCGCGCTGATGGGCCTGCGGCAGCTGTACTTCCTGCTGGGGGATCTGCTCGAGAAGCTGAAGTACCTGCACTACGGCGTGGCTTTCATCCTCGGCTTCATCGGCGTCAAGCTGATCCTGCACGCCATGCATGAGAACGAGCTCCCGTTCATCAACGGCGGGCACCCGATCGCATGGGCGCCGGACATCAACAACTGGGTGTCTCTCGGGGTGATCTTCGCATCGATGGCGGTTGCGACTGTGGCCAGCTTGATCTCCGCCTCACGGGAACGGCGTGGATCCGTGCGTCCGCACCCGGGGCCGCCGCAGCCCTGATGCCCCGGCCGCCCCATGGGCCAGGTCGCGGCACCTCCCGTCGGATCCGGTGCTCCCGGGCCTGTCACGCAGGACGGCCGATCCTCGAAGCGGTGGTAATCTGGCGAACATGCGGTGCGTTCTCCTCCTTAGCGGCCGCGACGAGACCTCGAACTAGGCCTTCCTCGTCGCGGCGTCCAGCGTGGCCGAACCGCCGAATACTGGAGATACCGACATGACCGAAGCTGCTCCCACTGTTTCCCCGAGCCGTCCGCGCACCCTGGCCGAGAAGGTCTGGGACGACCATCTCGTCGTCAAGGGCGAGAACGGCGAGCCCGATCTGATCTACATCGACCTGCACCTCGTGCACGAGGTCACCAGCCCGCAGGCCTTCGACGGACTGCGTACGGAGGGGCGCCCGCTGCGCCGTCTCGACCTGACGATCGCGACCGAGGATCACAACACGCCGACCCTCGAGATCGACAAGCCGATCGCCGACCTCACCAGCCGCACCCAGATCGAGACGCTGCGGCGCAACGCCGAGGAGTTCGGTGTGCGCCTGCACTCGCTCGGTGACGCGGAGCAGGGCATCGTGCACGTCGTGGGCCCGCAGCTGGGCCTGACGATGCCCGGCATCACGGTCGTGTGCGGCGATTCGCACACCTCGACCCACGGCGCCTTCGGAGCCATGGCCTTCGGCATCGGCACGAGCGAGGTCGAGCACGTCATGGCGACGCAGACCCTGCCGCTCAAGCCCTTCAAGACGATGGCGATCACCGTCGAGGGCGAACTGCGCCCGGGCGTCACAGCCAAGGACATCATCCTCGCCGTCATCGCGAAGATCGGCACCGGCGGCGGGCAGGGGTACGTGCTCGAGTTCCGCGGCAGCGCGATCCGCGCCCTCTCGATGGAGGGGCGCATGACGATCTGCAACATGTCGATCGAGGCCGGTGCCCGCGCCGGAATGGTCGCCCCCGATGAGACGACGTTTGCGTACGTGCAGGGCAAGTCGCACGCACCGCAGGGCCAGGACTGGGAGGATGCCGTCGCCTACTGGCGCACGCTTCCGACCGACGAGGGCGCCGTCTTCGACGCCGAGGTCTTCATCGACGCGAACGAGCTCGAGCCATTCGTCACCTGGGGCACGAACCCGGGTCAGGGCAGCTCGCTGTCGGCCGCTGTTCCTGACCCCGCCGAGATCGACGACCCGAACGAGCGCGCAGCCGCGGAGCGCGCGCTGGAGTACATGGATCTCGCTCCCGGCACCCCTCTGAAGGACGTGCCCGTGGATGCCGTCTTCATGGGCTCCTGCACGAACAGCCGCATCGAGGACCTCCGGGCTTTCGCCTCGATCATCCAGGGGCGGAAGAAGGCCGATGGCGTGCGCGTCATGGTCGTCCCGGGTTCTGCCCGTGTGCGGCTGGAGGCCGAGGCCGAGGGGATCGATCAGATCGTCAAGGACTTCGGCGCCGAGTGGCGGTTCGCCGGCTGCTCGATGTGCCTGGGCATGAACCCCGACCAGCTCGCGCCGGGGGAGCGCTGCGCCTCCACCTCGAACCGCAACTTCGAGGGCCGTCAGGGCAAGGGCGGACGCACGCACCTCGTGTCGCCCCTCGTCGCCGCCGCGACCGCGGTGCGCGGCACGCTGTCGAGCCCGAGCGACCTGGTCGCGGTCGAGGAGCTGGTGGGAGTCTGATCATGGAGAAGTTCACGACGCACACCGGCATCGCGGCGCCACTGAAGCGCTCGAACGTCGACACCGACCAGATCATCCCCGCCGTGTTCCTCAAGCGGGTCACCAAGACGGGCTTCGACGATGCGCTGTTCCACGCGTGGCGACAGGATCCCGATTTCGTCCTGAACCAGGACGCTTTCCAGGGAGCCTCGGTCCTCGTCGCCGGCCCCGACTTCGGCACCGGATCCAGTCGGGAGCACGCCGTCTGGGCGCTGCGCGACTTCGGCTTCCAGGTGGTGCTGAGCCCGCGCTTCGCGGACATCTTCCGCGGGAACTCCGGCAAGCAGGGGCTGCTCGCCGCCACGATCTCCGAGGACGACCTCGAGAAGATCTGGGCGGCGATCGACGCGAACCCCGGCACGACCATCACGGTCGATCTCGAGGCGCGCACCGCCACGATCGCGGATTTCCAGGCCCCCATCGGTGTCGACGATTACACTAGATGGCGGCTCCTCGAAGGGCTCGATGACATCGGGCTCACGCTGCGCAACGAAGAGAAGATCGCGCAGTTCGAGGCCCGCCGCGAGTCGTGGCGGCCACGCACGCTCCCTGTCCGCTGACCAGGAATCCGCTGACACCGAGCACCGTGAGCCTGGGGCACTTCCGCCCTGGCGGCCACCGCCGCGACCGTGAAGACGAAGTGAGGCTCATCGAATGACCACAAGTGTGCGCGCTGACCTCCAGGATGGGGCGATTGCTTTGACCGGAGATGTGCTGGCGATCCGCGGCGGGCGTCCGCTGCGCGGACGTGTTGATGTGAAGGGCGCGAAGAACCTCGCGACCAAGGCGATGGTCGCCGCCCTCCTCGGAGAAGAGCCCAGCGTCTTGCGCGATGTGCCCGACCTCAGCGACGTCGCCGTCGTGCGTTCCCTGCTCGAGGTGCACGGCGTCCGCGTCACCGAGGGCGACGAAGAGGGCACGCTGCACCTCGATCCCAGCGACGTCGAGTCGGCGCACATGGAGGAGATCGACGCGCACGCCGGTGCATCCCGCATCCCGATCCTCTTCTGCGGTCCTCTTCTGCACCGCCTCGGTCAGGCGTTCATCCCCGACCTCGGCGGCTGCCGCATCGGCGACCGCCCGATCGACTTCCACCTCGACGCGCTGCGCAAGTTCGGCGCCGTCGTCGAGAAGCTGCCCAGCGGCATCCGGCTGTCCACGCGTGGAGGACGCCTGCACGGGGCGAAGATCCATCTGCCGTACCCGAGCGTCGGGGCCACCGAGCAGGTGCTGCTGACGGCCGTGCGCGCCGAGGGCACCACCGAGCTGCGCAACGCCGCGATCGAGCCGGAGATCATGGATCTCATCGCCGTGCTGCAGAAGATGGGCGCGATCATCTCCTACGAGCCCAACCGCGTCATCCTCATCGAGGGCGTCGAGAAGCTCCGCGGTTACGACCACCGCTCGATCTTCGATCGCAACGAGGCTGCTTCGTGGGCCTCGGCTGCGCTCGCCACCGACGGCGAGATCTTCGTCGGCGGTGCGAAGCAACAGGAGATGCTCACATTCCTCAACGTCTTCCGCAAGGCGGGCGGATGGTTCGACATCCGCGAGGACGGCATCCTGTTCCGTCGTGAGGGCGAGATCCGGCCGGTCGTCGTCGAGACGGACGTGCACCCCGGCTTCATGACCGACTGGCAGCAGCCCCTCGTCGTCGCGCTGACCCAGGCGCAGGGCCGCTCAGTCGTGCACGAGACCGTGTACGAGAACCGGATGGGGTTCACGCAGGCGCTCGTCAAGATGGGTGCGGACATCGTCGTGCATCCTCACGGTCTGCAGGACGGTCCGCGCCGCGTCCCGCGCCGCGAGCTCGAGCAGGCCGCGGTCATCACGGGACCGACGCCGCTGCACGGGGCCGACATCGTCGTCCCCGACCTGCGCGGTGGATACAGCCACGTCATCGCCGCCCTCACGGCGACGGGCGAGTCGAAGGTCTCGGGGGTCGACATCCTCAGCCGCGGCTACGAGAAGTTCCTCGCCAAGCTCGACGCCCTCGGCGCCGACTTCGACGTCATCGGCTGATCCGCATGCCCCCCGCATCGCCGGAGAAGTCTCGGCCGAGCCTGTTCTGGGTGCTCGCTGTCCTCATCGTTCCTTTCGTGTCGTACCTGGCGAAGCTGCGCTTCATCGGTCGCGAGAAGCTGCCGATGAACGGTTCGTTCGTCCTCGCCCCCAACCACTACTCCGAGTTCGACCCGCTCATCGTCGCGGCGGCGGTGTGGCGGCTCGGCCGCGCCCCGCGCTTCATGGCGAAGGAGAGCCTGTTCCGGGTTCCCGTGGTCGGTGCGGCACTGCGCGCGACCGGTATGATCCCGGTGGCGCGGTCGTCGTCGCGCGCGGCTTCCGCGCAGACGATCGAGCAGTCCCGCCAGCTGGTCGATGCGGGCCGCGGCGTCATCGTCTATCCGGAGGGGACTCTGACCCGCGATCCCGACCTGTGGCCGATGCGGGGCAAGTCCGGCGCCGTGCGCCTGGCCATGGCCGGCGA
Organism: Microbacterium tenebrionis; assembly: GCF_903645325.1. Classification (GTDB taxonomy): domain Bacteria; phylum Actinomycetota; class Actinomycetes; order Actinomycetales; family Microbacteriaceae; genus Microbacterium; species Microbacterium tenebrionis. Next base: position 286,400 of record NZ_CAHJXQ010000003.1, on the reverse strand, counting down.
TATCCCCCTGATCCCCATGGCGCAGTGGGGAACGCAGAAGATCATGGGACGGTATCAGAAGGGCCTGAGCCTCTGGCCGCCGCGCAAGCCGATCGACATCATCATCGGCGATCCGGTCGACCTCAGCGATCTGAAGGGCCGCCAGAACGAACCGGCGGCGATTACCGAGGCCACCGAGCGGCTGATGGCGGCGATCACGGCACTGCTGGAGCAGGTCCGTCACGAGAAGGCACCCGCTCAGCGCTGGAACCCCGCCGACCACGGGCAGAAGGAGACCGGTCGCCTTGACTCGTAAGAATTCCGCCTCCCACGGCCCCCGGGTCGCGGTCATCGGCGCGGGAAGCTGGGGGACGACCTTCGGGAAGATCCTCGCCGACGGTGGTGCGCAGGTGACGATGTGGGCGCGCAGGCCGGAACAGGCGCTCGAGATCGCCGAGGGCAAGCGCAATTCGAAGTACCTCCCCGGCATCAACCTCCCGCGTACGATGACGGCCACGCACGAGCTGTCGACGGCGATCGAGGGCGCGGACCAGGTCTACCTGTCGGTGCCGAGCCAGTCCCTGCGCGAGAACCTCAAGGGCCTGCGCCCGCTCATCGAGAACAGCGACGTCCCGATCGTCAGCCTCATGAAGGGTGTCGAGCGCGCGAGCGGTCTGCGCATGAGTCAGGTCATCGAGCAGGAGCTCGCCTGCGACCCGGCGCGCATCGCCGTGGCGTCCGGGCCGAACCTCGCCCTCGAGATCGCGCGCGAGCAGCCGACCGCGGCGGTGATCGCCTCGCTCAGCCAGGAGACGGCCGAGACGATCGCACGCGCGGCGCGCAACCCGTACTTCCGCACCTTCGTGAACACCGATGTCATCGGCACCGAATTCGGCGGCGTCCTCAAGAACCTCATCGCCGTTGCGATTGGCATCGTCGACGGCGTCGGCTACGGCGAGAACACCAAGGCCTCGATCATCACGCGCGGTCTGGTCGAGATGACCGATTTCGCCGTCGCGAACGGCGCGCAGCCGGAGACGCTGCAGGGACTCGCGGGTCTCGGTGACCTGATCGCCACCTGCCAGTCGCCGCTGAGCCGCAATAACACCGCCGGCCGCCTGCTCGGGCAGGGGTACAGCTATCAGGACGTCGTGAAGCAGATGAACCAGACCGCTGAGGGTCTGGCCTCCGTGGCGCCGATCCTGCAGCTGGCCGGCGAATCCGATGTTCACATGCCCATCGTGGAGCAGGTGAAGATGGTGCTCGACGGCAGGATGAATCCCCACGACATCGCGCCTCACCTCACGACCGACGACGACACTCCCCAGGAGGAGAGACGAAATCATGGACAAGCAGACGGTGGTGGTGCTCTTCGGCGGGCGTTCCAGCGAGCATTCCATCAGTTCCGCAACGGCGGGCGGAGTCCTTCAGGCGATTGATCGCGATCGCTACGACGTGATCCCGGTCGGGATCACGCGGGAGGGTGCGTTCGTGCTCGAGGCCGACGACCCGGCGAAGTTCGCCCTGGACGCGGCGCACCTGCCCGAGGTCGTCGACAACGGCTCGCGCGTGCTCTGGCCCGAGCCCGGCGGCACCAGGACGCTGCGCGTCGTGCAGGCCGACGGCGCACTCGCCGACCTCGGCCCGATCGACGTCGTCCTGCCGATCCTGCACGGCACCCACGGCGAGGACGGCACGATCCAGGGGTACTTCGACACGCTGGAGGTTCCGTACGCCGGCGGCGGTGTCCTGGATTCGGCCGTGTGCATGGACAAGCACTTCATGAAGGTCGTCCTCGAGTCGGCCGGCATCGCCGTCTCGCCGTGGGTGACGATCCGCAGGGCCGCCTGGACACGGGATGCCGCCCCGCTGCGCGCGCAGATCGAGGCGCTCGGGCTCCCGGTGTTCGTCAAGCCCGCCCGCGCAGGGTCCAGCGTCGGGGTCTCCAAGGTCGACGCGCTCGACGAGCTGGACGCGGCACTGGAGATCGCGTTCGCCGAGGACGAGAAGGTGCTCGTGGAGAGGGGGATCAGCGGCCGTGAGATCGAGGTCGCGATCCTGGAGTCCGCGGACGGCGTGCGAGCGTCGCTGCCCGGCGAGATCGTGCTCACGGAGCGCGGCTTCTACGACTTCGAGGGCAAGTACCTCGGCGGCGACGGCGTCGACGTGGTCTGCCCTGCCGAGCTGTCGGACTCGCAGATCGCGGCCATCCAGGATGTCGGGATCCGGGCGTTCGAGGCTGTCGACGGACGCGGGCTCGCCCGAGTCGACATGTTCCTTGCCGATACCGGCGGCCTCGTCGTCAACGAGCTGAACACGATGCCGGGGTTCACGCCGATCTCGATGTTCCCCAAGTGCTGGGTGGCCTCAGGGCTCAGCTATGGCGACCTCATCAGCGAGCTCATCGAGGCGGGCCTGCGCCGCTGAGACCGCGCTAGCTCGACGGCTTCTGATCCAGCAGGTCCTGGACGTCGCCGTCGAGCTCGTCGGGGGTCGTGCACCGGCCGTCGGCCGGAATGCTCGTGATCGCTCCGACGAGACCGCGACTGCTGATGACATCGTTCGAGCTCACGGCCCCCGTGTCGATGAACAGCTGCACGGCGGGGTCGCGTCCGTAGGTCGTCAGGCGCACGAACGGGGTCTCGGACGCATCGACCAGCCAGTCGACGCCCTCGAGGGTCACGCACTGCAGATCGGCCGTGGGGCCGGGGACGGTCACGCCGCAGCGCAGGATGATCGCGGAGTCGCCGCCCTCGGCACCCCACGCCGCTGTCGCCTGCGCGTCGGTCCACCGCCGATCCAGATTCGCGATGCTTCCGGCGTTGTTCAGCCCGACCGTGACATCGGCGCAGAGCGGGTTGTTCGCATCCTCGGCCGGCTCGAGATGAACGGTCGTGGAGCATCCGGCCAGAAGCCCCGCTCCGAGAAGCAGGACGGCGGCTGCGGCAAGGCGGCGGGACATGATTCCAGGCTACCTTTGACAGCATGCCCTCTCGTTCCTCCGACGACGACCCGCGCCTCGGCGACGTCTCGGAAGGCACCGTTCTGCGCGCCATCCTGGCGCGAACGGCGCCTGCCTCGCACACGATCCTCGGCCCCGGCGACGATGCCGCCGTGCTCGCCGCTCCTTCCGGCTCGGTCGTCGCGACCACCGATACCCTCGTGCACGGACCCGACTTCCGGCTGGCATGGTCGAGCGGCTACGACCTGGGGTGGAAGTCGGCGGCGGTCAACCTCTCCGACATCGCGGCGATGGGCGCGCGGCCGACCGGGCTTCTCGTGGCGCTGGCCGTGCCGCGTGACATGCGCCTGTCGTTCGTCGAGCAGCTCGCCGACGGTTTCCGCGCGGCCTGTGAGGCGCTTGCGCCCGGCTGCTCGGTCGTCGGTGGCGATCTGACGGTGTCCGACGTGCTCACGATCGCCGTCACGGCGCTCGGCGATCTGGAGGGCCGCCGCGCCGTGACCCGCTCGGGTGCCCGGCCCGGTGATGCGGTCGCGATCGCGGGGGAGCTCGGCCTCGCAGCGCACGGCCTCGCCGTGCTGTTCGGCCGATTCCGCGACGGCGAGACGCCGACGCCGGTGGATGCCGCACGGCTCGCCGAGGGCGAGGCGTCGGCTGTGGCCGCCCAGCTGCGCCCCGCACCGCCGATCGGCCTCGGCCCGGTCGCAGCCCTCGCCGGCGCGACGGCCATGATGGACGTCTCGGACGGCCTCGCCCTGGATGCCGGACGCATGGCGGCGGCATCCGGTGTCACGATCGATCTCGCGCGCTCGGCGCTCGGGGCGGAACCGGAGCGCGCGCTGGCCGGCGGTGAGGACCACGCGCTGCTGGCGACATTCCCGCCGGACGTCCTGCCTCCGGGGTTCCGGATCATCGGAACCGTGCGGCGGGCGGGACAGACCGGCGTCCTCTGCGACGGCGAGCCGGTGGACGTCGCCGGCTGGGATCCCTATCGCGACTGGGATGCCGCGACGGGCTGAGCCCACCACACGGACGTGTCGCCGTAAGCCTTCTCGCGGAAGACCTCGAGCCCGGCGGCGGACACGTCCGGCGGGGTCGACCTGCGACCGCGTTCGATCACGACGACCGCGTCTTCGGACAGCAGCGGCGCGAGCGCGGTGAGATCCGCCGTCATCGCAGCGTCGTCGAGGTCGTACGGCGGGTCGGTGAAGACGAGGTCCCATGTGCCCGTCGCGCGCCGGAGGAACGGCAGCACGGCGCTCTCGTGCACGCGGGCGGCCGCACCGGAGAGAGCCTTCGCGACGACTGCGGCGTTGCGTCGCACGATCGCGGCAGCAGGACGGGCGCGCTCGACGAGATCCACGCTCGCAGCGCCCCGGCTGAGAGATTCGAGGCCGAGGGCCCCGGATCCGGCGTACAGATCCAGCACGCGGGCGCCGTCGATGGCATCCGCGGATTCCAGGGCTCCGAACAGCGACTCGCGGACGCGGTCGCTCGTCGGGCGGGTTCCGGAGCCCGGAACGTCGAGGCGGAGCCCTCTCGCGTCGCCGGCGATGATCCTCGTCACCTCTCCAGCCTAGGAGAGTCCGTGGCGTTCTCTAGACTTCACCCATGGTCTTCTCGTTCGATACGCCGCTGGCGGAAGCCATCGGCGGCACCGCTGCGAAGAAGCTCGAGAGGGCGTTCGAGATGCGCACCGTTGGCGACATGCTCGCGCACTATCCTCGTCGCTACGCCGACCCCGCCGAGCTCACGCCCATCCTCGATCTGCCGGTCGGCGAGACGGTGACGATCGTCGCCGAGGTGCTCTCGTCATCCGCGCGTCCGATGCGCAACCGCAACGGCGCGATGACGGACGTGATCATCGGCGACGGGCACGGACGCGTCTCGCTGCCCTTCTTCGCCAAGGGGATCAAGCAGGCCGAGTGGCGCCGCGATCAGCTGCGCCCCGGACGCCGGGGCGTGTTCTCCGGAAAGGTGGGCTCGTTCAACGAGGTCACGCAGTTCTCTCATCCTCAGTACGAGCTTTTCGACGACGACGAGGACCGGAAGTCCCAGGTCGAGGAGCGCGCGCACCGGCCGATCCCGATCTACCCGGCGACGTCGGCCGTGGAGAGCGGGCAGTTCCGTGAGCTCGTCGAGAAGGTGCTTCCCGCGCTCGGCGATGTCCCCGATCCGCTGACGGAATCGGTGCGCTCTGCAGAGGGGCTGCTCGACGCACGCACCGCGCTGATCCAGGTGCACAGGCCAGAGACCAAGAGTGACGTCGCCCCCGCCGTGCGGACGCTTCGCATGCACGAGGCCCTGGTCCTTCAGACAGCGCTGCTGCAGCAGCGTGCGGCCGTCAGGGCACTGACGGCGACACCACGCGCGGCGAAGGCAGGGGGGCTCCTGGAACGGTTCGACGCGACGCTGCCCTACACGCTCACTCCCGATCAGCAGTCCGTCGGCGCGCAGGTCGCGACCGACCTCACCGGCGAGTGGCCGATGAACCGGCTCGTCCAGGGCGAGGTCGGCTCCGGCAAGACCCTCGTGGCGCTCCGGGCCATGCTGCAGGTCGCCGAGTCCGGCGGACAGTCGGCGCTCATCGCGCCCACCGAGGTGCTCGCCGCGCAGCACCTGCGCTCCATCACGAAGATGCTGGGTCCGCAGCTCGCGCCCGAGCTCATGCCCACGCTGCTCACCGGTCAGATGTCGGCTTCTGAGCGGCGCAAGGCCGCGCTGCGCGTCGCGGCAGGACAGGCGCTGATCGTCGTCGGCACCCATGCGCTGCTGGGGGAGAAGACGACGTTCGCCGAACTGGGACTCGTCGTCGTCGACGAGCAGCACCGGTTCGGCGTGGAGCAGCGTGAAGCCCTGCGGGCCAAGGGGTCGAGCCCGCACGCACTTGTGCTCACCGCGACCCCGATTCCGCGCACGGTTGCGATGACCGTCTTCGGCGACCTCGACACCTCCGTGATCCGTACGATGCCGGCCGGACGCGCCGGCATCGAGAGCTTCGTCGCACCGCTCGCCGAGCACCCGGACTGGTTCCGGCGGGTCTGGGACCGCGCCGCGGAAGAGGTCGCGAAGGGCCGCCAGGTGTTCGCCGTGTGCGCCGCGATCGACACGACGAAGAAGTCGGGCCCGGCCGAAGAGGACGAGGCGGCGCTGCTGCCGAGCGAAGAGGGAGCAGCCGGCCCTCGATGGGGCGTCGTGCAGCTCGACCAGGCGCTCGCGACCCACCCCACGGTCGGCCCGCTGCGCCGAGCCGTGCTGCACGGCAGGATGCCGTCCGATGAGAAGGACGCCGTGATGCAGGCGTTCGCCCGCGGTGAGATCGACGTGCTCATTGCGACGACCGTCATCGAGGTCGGTGTCGACGTGCCCAACGCGTCGACGATGATCGTGCTGGACGCCGATCGCTTCGGCGTCTCGCAGCTGCATCAGCTCCGCGGCCGGGTCGGTCGAGGCTCGGTTCCCGGGCTCTGCCTGCTCGTCACGGAAGCGGAGGAGGGGTCGCTCGCCCGGGAGCGCGTGGATGCGGTCGCGGCGACGCTCGACGGTTTCGCCCTCGCCGAGATCGATCTCGAGCTGCGCGGCGAGGGCGACGTGCTGGGAGCAACGCAGTCCGGTGTGCGCTCATCGCTGCGCCTGCTGAGAGTCGTCAAGGACTCGAAGCTGATCGCGCGTGCGCGCGAGCTCGCCGAGATCATCCTCGACGAGGACCCGACCCTCGCGGGGCATCCAGGGCTCCGGGACGTCATCGCCAGGCGCGTCAGCGAAGAGGATCGTGCAGCGCTCGCGAAGAACTAGCGGATCGCGTGCAATAGGGTGAAAAGCGTTCCCGTACCGAGCGAACGGAGTGAGTCGAAGTGAGCAGCAGGATCGCCGTCGTCCCCGGATCGTTCGACCCGCCGACTCTCGGACACCTGGATGTGATCCGTCGTGCCGCTCGGCTGTACGACGAGTTGCACGTGCTCGTCGTTCACAACCCGGGCAAGGAGGCGATGCTGCCGATCGCGCAGCGGCTGTCGCTGCTCGAGCAGTCGATCCACGAGGACGGCATCGACGGCAACGTCGTCGTCGGGTCCTGGAGCATGGGCCTGCTCGTCGACTATGCACGCGATGTCCACGCCGGCGTGCTCGTCAAGGGCATCCGCTCGCAGATCGACGTCGCGTACGAGTCGCCCATGGCGATCGTCAACAGGCACCTCGCCGACATCGAGACCGTCTTCCTCCTGCCCGACCCTTCGCATGCGATGGTGTCCAGCTCGCTCGTCCGTCAGGTCGCCGGTCTCGGGGGCGACGTGTCGCCGTTCGTCCCGCCGGCGGTCGCCGCCTTCCTCGACACGGGCGCCCGCGACCTCTGACACTGCGCCTCCCGGCGCGTCCGCCGGTACGATTGACCTGTGAAGACTCGACTCAACGGCCCCTTCGTGGTGCCCGTCCGCGACATCGCACGGCATCCGGGCGAGATGCGCGAGCATCGTTTCACCGTGACGCTCGCCGACCAGTGGGGGGAGGGGATCGTCTCGTATCCGACGGGCTCCGAGCTCGATCTCGACGTGCGCGTCGAGTCGGTGCACGAGGGCATTCTCGTGTCGGGATCGGTGGATGCCGAGTACATCGGCGTCTGCGGAAGATGCCTCACCGACATCTCCGAGCCTGTCGAAGTCGAGTTCCAGGAGCTTTTCGCGTATCCTGGAGAGGAAGAAACTGACTTCGAGGTTCAAGACGACCACGTGGATCTTGAAACTCTGGTCAGGGAGGCGACAGTTTTGGCGCTTCCGTTTCAGCCGGTGTGTCAGCCGGATTGCCCCGGGCTCGACCCGATCACGGGTGAGCGGCGGACAGAAGGCACCAGGGCAGAGGAAGAGGCGCCCATCGATCCTCGATGGAGTGCGCTCCGACAGATCACAGACCAGGGGACTGCGGCACAGAGCCGCGATCCCGAGAACACAGAAGAGAGTTAGCCATGGCTGGTAACCCCCCGAAGCGCAAGGTTTCCCGTTCCAACACCCGTTCGCGTCGCGCGAACTGGAAGGCCGAGCCCACCGCGCTCGTCAAGACCGTCGAGAACGGCAAGGTCGTCTACAGCCGTCCGCACCAGGCGAAGGTCGTCACCGACTCGCAGGGCACCGAGCTGTTCCTCGAGTACAAGGGCCGCAAGGTCGCCGACATCTGATCACGGTCTCACGATCGTGACAGACGTCCCCGGAGGGACGGCGTCGCTCGCAGCCAAGCTCAGGGTCGATATCGACCCTGAGCTGCTTGCGTTGGCGCTGACCCACCGCTCCTACGCGTACGAGCACGGCGGAATCCCGCACAACGAGCGCCTCGAGTTCCTCGGCGACTCCGTGCTCGGGCAGGCCGTGACGGTGATGCTCTTCACCACCAACCCCGATCTCGACGAGGGGCAGCTCGCCAAGCGGCGCGCCAGCGTCGTCTCTACCGTTGCGCTGGCCGAGGTCGCACGCGGGATCGGCCTCGGAGAGCACCTGCTGCTCGGTCGCGGTGAGGAGCAGACCGGTGGCCGCGACAAGGACTCGATCCTCGCGGACACCATGGAGGCCGTCTTCGGCGCGACCTATCTGTCCGCCGGTCCCGACGAGGCGACGGCCCTCGTGCTGCGTCTGACCGAGCCGCTGCTCGCCGACCCCGAGAGATACGGCGCGGCGATGGATCCGAAGACGAGTCTGCAGGAGCTTGCCGCGCGGCTGGGCGCGGCAGCGCCCGTGTACGAGATCTCGGCGTCCGGGCCCGATCACGATCGGCGCTTCACGGCCACGGTCACGGTCGGCGATGTCACCATGAGCGGCGACGGCACGAGCAAGAAGACCGCCGAGATGGCTGGCGCCCTCGCCGTGTGGCGCGTGCTCAGCGAACGTGCCTGAGCTGCCTCGTGCCTGAACTTCCGGAGGTCGAGGTCGTCCGCCTCGGACTCGCACCTGCGGTCATCGGCGCAGAGATCACGAGCGTCGGCGTGCTCGACGAGCGTGCGCTCACGCGGCACCCGGCCGGCGCAGCAGACTTCGCCGGGCGACTCGAGGGCTCACGGATCGCGGCCGCATCGCGTCGGGGCAAGTTCCTCTGGCTGCCGCTGTCGGGCGGGACCGAGGCCCTCACCGCCCACCTCGGGATGAGTGGGCAGCTGCTGCTGCGCACCCCGGATGCGCCGCACGAGAGGCACGAGCGCATCCGGCTCGGTGTGCGGCATCCGCAGCACGGCGATCTCGCCGTGGTCTTCGCGGACCAGCGCACCTTCGGCTCGCTCGCCGTCGACGCCCTGGTTCACGACGGAGCAGGCCTCACTCCGACGCAGGTGCTGCATATCGCCCGCGACCCGTTGGATGCCGCCTTCGACGATGCCGCGTTCGTGGCCGCCGTCCGCCGCCGATCGAGTGCGGTCAAGCGCATTCTCCTCGACCAGACGATCGTCAGCGGCATCGGCAACATCTACGCCGACGAATCGCTGTGGGCGGCACGCATCCACCCGGAGACGCCGGGCACGGCCCTGTCGGCGCAGGCCGTGCGACGACTCCTCGGCGAGGTCCGTCTCGTGCTCGAGAAGGCCCTCGCCGAAGGCGGAACGAGCTTCGACGCCCAGTACGTGAACGTCAACGGGCAGGCGGGGTACTTCGCGCACTCGCTCAACGCCTACGGCCGGGGCGGCCAGCCGTGCCCGCGGTGCGGAGGCGAGATCCGCCGCGCGGCGTTCATGAATCGCAGTTCGCACTACTGCCCGCGGTGCCAAAGGCGCCGCTGACTCTGCTCAGCCCGCGAACGCGCGGCCCAGCAGCGGGCGGGTGATCCGCATACTCGCCCACACGATCCCGACCCCTGACGCGAGCACGGCGACGATCGTGAGAATCGAGACGGGCTGGACGATCAGGGCGAGGCCATCCATCCCGCCGAATGCTCGATCGCGGCGCGACGCGGTGCGCCGGTGATCATCATGGCGAGAGCGACGTTCTCGATCGCGGTGAGCTCGGGGGATGAGGAGGCCCTGCTGGAACACGAATCCGAAGGACTCCCTGCGCAGACGCGATCGGTCGCGTTCGCCCAGCACTGAGACCACCATCGGTGCACCGGCGGCGGGGGTGAATCGAACGCTGCCGGATTCGGGTGCCGTGATCGCGGCGAGCACGTGCAGGAGCGTTGTCTTGCCCGAGCCGGAGGCGCCCATGATCGCGACCGACTCGCCGCGCTGGACGGTCAGATCGACGCCTGCGAGAGCCGTGGTGGCGCCGAAGGTCTTGGTCAGGGATTGGGCTTCGATGACGGGAGTGCTCATGCTCTCCACGATGTCGCGCCGGCGGCATCCGCGTCGTCAGCCTGCCGACGCAGATGGCCGGCCGGACATACACCTCGATGATGATGTTCGGCCGGCCGCCCGGCGGCTCAGCTCAGACGCTTCTGCCACGCGCCGGCGTAGGACGCCGGGACGAAGCCGATCGCCTCGTTGATGTCGAGCATCGGCCGGTTCTCCTCGGCGTTGAACGTCGAGATCTTCGGCGAGTCCGGCGCGACGTCCTGCCAGCGCAGCAGGTTCGCGCACTTCACGATCGTGCCCAGGCGCCTGCCCCGGTGCTCCTTCGTGACGAGCGTTCCCCCCTGGTGCGTGACGCCGGCCGGATCCGCGCCGATGACGAGTTCGTTGAAGGCGACCATGTCGCCGCTCGGCTCGTGGATCACTGCGGCGACCGAGACCGTGTGGCCGCCGGCGAGGAACTTCGCATCTCGCCTGGCGACGCGGCCCTCGTCCCAGATCTCCTCGTCGATCTGGAGATCGCCGCTGGGCACGTCCGTGGCCATCCGCGCGATCACGCTGCCGTAGCCGGCACGCAGATGAGCCGGTGTCGGCAGGGTCCACGTGACCACTCGATAGTCGGGACCTGCGAATGCGGTCGCCTCGGCGAGGCGGACCTCGACGGCATCGAGCGGCGTCTCCAGGGGGAGGATGCTGTTGCGTTCCACCTGCTCCAGCAGGTAGCCGTTGGCCGCAAGCAGGTCGCTCAGCGCGGTCGGCGACACGTCACCCCAACCGGTCGCCGGCGTCAGCGCCCGCTCGCCCGCGGGTGTCGCAGGATGCAGCGTCCATGTCATCAGCGCCGTGCGCCCGATCTCGCGAGCCGCCTGCTCGAGGCGCTCGAGCAGCGCCTGACCGACGCCGCTCTGCGCCTGCGGCGGGAGCATCATGAACTCGAGCTCGGCGGAGGACGTGCCCTCCGCCGTCGCGGTCGTGATCATGGCGACCCCGAGCACCTCGCCATCCTTGCGGGCGACGAAACCGCGGCGGAGCCGGTCGGTCTGGTCGAGCCAGTTCGGCAGCACCTGTTCCGCGGTGTCGCTGAGGTCGTCGATGCCCGCGTCGATCTCAGCGGCGCGGTTGCTCAACTCGACCATGGCGCGGAAGTCCGCACCGTCCTCCGCGTCGGCGCGGGACGGAATCACCAGGTCGGTGATGGTCGCATCGCTCATGTCAGTTCCTTCTTCCAGGCGCCTTCGTACGAGATGGGCGCGAATCCGATGGCCTCGTTGATGTCGAGCATCGGACGGTTCTCTTCGGCGTTGTACGTGACGACTCCGGGGGAGTCCGGGTATGCCGTTCGCCAGGTCATGAGACCCGCGGTCTTCACGAGCATGCCCAGTCGGTGGCCGCGATGGGATGCGAGCACCAGGGTGTCCACCTGGTGCGAGACGACCGAGGTGTCGGCGTCGATCGCAAGCTCGTTGTAGGCGCACAGCTCACCGCTCGCGATGTGCTCGGCGGCCGTCACGAGCACGCTGATCCCGCGTCGGGCGTACCGATCGTCGTGGCGGGCGACGCGGTCCGCGTCCCACTTCTCCGCCGGCATCCCCAGAGCGGCGTCGGGCACATCCGTCGACATGTGCTCCTTCATCCACGCGTATCCGGCGACGTGCTCGGGCGGTGTCGGCAGCCTCCACTGCACGACGCGGTATCCCTCAGCCGCCCGCTCGGCCGCGGTGTGCGCGTCGCGGATGCGCCCCAGCACGGAGTCCGACCAGCGGAGCATGCTCACGCGCTCGACCTGCTCGAGCGAGAATCCATGCCGGAGCAGGAAGCGCGCGTGATGATCGCGCGGGATCTCGCCGAAGCCGGTCGGCGATGGCAGCGTTTCGGCGTCGGAAGCGGGATGCTCGACCCAGGTGAGCAGACGGCTGACGCCGGCATCCCTCGCCGCGCTCTCGAGGTGCGCAAGCACGGCGGACCCGATGCCTCGCCCCCACGCCCGCCGCAGCAGGCTGATGATCGTGATGGCGGTGGTGCCGCCCGAGTCGGCCATGATGTTCAGCGTCGCGACCCCGACCATCTCATCGCCCTCGGTCACGTACCACTGGGTGCGCGTGAACTCGGGGTTCGATCGCAGCAGGGGTAGCAGCGACTCCGGTGAGACCGCGTCGTCGGTGCGACCGGTCACGTCGCGGATGGACCGGTTCCGCACATCGGCGTACGCGCGGATCGTCTCGGTGGGCGCCGCATCCGCCCGTGCCGGAAGCACGAGCGGATGCAGCGTGGCGGTGTCGTTCAGTCGAATGCTCATCGTGGACTCCTCGCGGATCACAGCATGTGCCGCTGCATGTCGTGGGTGAGCATCGCCAGCATCTCGCGCTCGGTGAAGCGCTCGTCACCCGCGCTGCGCCGTGCATCGAGCAGGCGTACGGTTTCCTCCCGGCTCATCGTGTGCCGGCTCCGGCCCGAACGCTGCGTGCGCAGCAGGAGCCAGAGACCGAGACGCAGCGACAGCCGGTCGGTGAGAGTCAGGTCGTTCCGGTCGCTCGGAACGGTCAGTTCGAGGACCTCCTGGTCCTCGGGACAGGGTGGATGGGTGGTGCTGCGCAGCAGCGTTTCAGTACTCACGAGAGTGCTCGTTTCTTGTCGATTTCGCGGGGGGATGGGTGCGCTGAGACCGGTGAAGCCGGGGCGCGGGCGGCGGTCGCGAAGGCGAGACGGCCCTGGATGCAGAGGTCGAACAGGTCGACCGATGCGTGGAAGCGGCGGGAACCGGCGGAGATCAGGCCGAAAAGGCGGGGATCTCAGGCTGCGGTTCTATGCGAGCGCGCTACGACGGACGCCGAAAGCCGAGGACGCATTGCCGGCAGCGCGCGCAGTATCGAAGCCTGCGATGGCCGGTGTGGTGATTGCGGTAATCATGAGCGTCCTCCTTTCGTGAGCGATTCGGGTTGCAAAGCTAGTACCTGCCGCCGCGGGACGTCAAGCATTTTCTCAGCCACCGGCGTGTCGGCCCGCGTGGCGATACGCACGACCGCCGCGCGGGATGCCGGAGAATCCGCGGGATTCCGATAGCGTTACGGCGTGATTCTCGCAGGCCGTCTTCTCACCCGTGGGGCGGTGCGCCCGTGCATCTGAAGAGCCTGACTCTCAAGGGCTTCAAGTCGTTCGCCCAACCGACATCGTTCGTCTTCGAGCCCGGTGTCACGTGCATCGTCGGCCCCAACGGCTCCGGCAAGTCGAACGTCGTCGATGCGCTCGCCTGGGTCATGGGCGAGCAGGGAGCCAAGACGCTGCGTGGCGGGAAGATGGAGGACGTCATCTTCGCGGGCACCTCGACCCGCGGCCCGCTCGGTCGTGCCGAGGTGCAGCTCACGATCGACAACAGCGACGGCGCGCTGCCGATCGAGTTCGCCGAGGTGACGATCAGCCGGACGCTGTTCCGCAACGGATCCAGCGAATACGCGATCAACGGATCCAGCTGCCGACTGCTCGATGTTCAGGAGTTGCTCAGCGACTCGGGCCTGGGCCGCGAGATGCACGTCATCGTCGGCCAGGGGCGGCTGGACACGGTGCTGCAGGCTTCGCCGGAGGACCGGCGCGGATTCATCGAAGAGGCCGCCGGCATCCTCAAGCACCGCAGGCGCAAGGAGAAGACCCTGCGCAAGCTCGACGCGATGGAGGCGAACCTCACGAGATTGAGCGATCTGGCCGGGGAGATCCGGCGTCAGCTGAAGCCGCTGGGTCGACAGGCCGAGATCGCGCGCGAGGCGCAGACCATCGCCGCGGTGGTGCGCGACGCCAAGGCTCGGATCTTCGCCGACGACGTCGTCGCGCTGCGGACCTCGCTGGCCGACCACGCCCGCACCGAACAGGAGCGTCACACCGAGCGACTCGTCCTCACGGAGCAGGCCGACACGGTGCGCGCCGGCATCGCGAAGCTTGAAGCCGACCAGAACTCGGCGGCCGTCGACGAGGCACGGCGGGTCGCTTTCGGTCTCGAGCAGGTGCAGGAGCGGATGCGCTCGCTGTACACCCTGGCCAATCAGCGGCTCGCACTGCTCGGCTCCGAGGAGGACGACGCGGCCGTCGCCTCGGTCACGGTGACCCAGGCCACGATCGACGACGCGAAGGACGAGATCGCGCAGATCTCGGCAGGGCTCGGCGATGCCCAGGATGCGGCGTCGGCCGCCAGTCGCGAGGTCGTGAACGCCCGTGCCGAGCTCGACACCCTCGATGTCGACATCGCCGAGCAGAGCGCTCTCGTCTCGGAGCACGACATGCGCCTGACGGCGTTGCGCGGAACCGCGGATGCCGCGGCATCCGCCCTCGCCGCCGTCCGCGGCGCGGTGCTCCGGCAGGAGAACGCGCTCGAGGCCGCGCACGAGCGTCGCCGCGAAGCCGCGGAAGCGCTCGAGCAGTTCCAGGATGCCGCAGCTCCCGAGGGCAGTGCGGCCGAGCACGCCGCCGCATACGAGACGGCCCAGCGCGACGCGACGACGGCTGAGACCGACCTCGAGGCGCTGCGCGAGCGCCTGCACTCCGCCGAGCGCGAGGCAGAGTCCTTGACGGCGAAGGCCTGGGCGCTGTCGAGTGCGCTCTCGCTGTCGGGTGGGGCGGCAGAGGTGGTGAAGTCCGGAGCGGCCGGCGTCCGCGGTCTCGTCGGCGACGCCGTGCAGGTCACCGCAGGCTACGAAGCGGCGATCGCCGCGGTCCTCGGACCCCTCGCCGAGGGGGTGCTCGTCGACGACGCCGACGCCGCCTACCGGCTGGCCGTGTCGTCCTCCGAGCAGAACCGCGGAGTCGTCGACTTCGTGATCGCCGACGCCCTGCGCGGTGCCGCCGTGCTGCCCGAGGTCGCCGGGGTGACGCCGGCGGACGCCGTCGTGACCGCGCCCGACGGCGTGCTCGGCATCCTCGCCCACGTGCTCGTCGCCGAGGACCTCGACGCCGCACGGCGTGCGCGTGCCGCACTCGACGCCCTCGGCGACACCGCGGCAACCATCGTGACGACGGGTGGCGACGTGATCACGGCTCAGACGCTGCGCACCGGGGCCGGTGGCGAGCGCTCCCGCCTGGAACTCACGGCCGAGCGCGATGCCGCACAGGAACGGCTGGCCGAGGTCCGCGTGATCGTGGACTCGTTGCGCGAGGCCCGCGAGGAGTCGGCCGAACGCGTCGAGACGACGCGCCGCCACGCGAGGGAGGCACTGCGTGCGCTCCGCGAGCACGATGCGGCGCTGGCGACCCACGCGGAGCAGGTGAACCGGGTGACCGTCCGGCATGAGTCCGCGGTGGCCGAGTGCGAACGCCTCGAGTCCGGCCTCGCCCAGGCGCAGGCCGCCGTGGCGGATGCCGAGACCGCGGCGACGGCTGCGAAGGCCGAGCTCGAGCAGGCCGAAGCCACTCCGCGTCCGGTGCTGGACGCATCGGCACGCGACGGACTCCTCGAGGCGCTCGAGACCGCGCGTGAGGGCGAGGTGCGCGCCCGGCTCGAGATCGAGACGCTTCGCGAGCGGATCCGTGCGGCGCAGGCGCGCGTCACCAGCCTGGAACGTCAGCGGGAGCAGGAACGCGATGCGGCGGCCGAGGCAGCACGCCGTGCGGTGGTCCGGCGGGCGCAGCGCGAAGCGGCATCCGGCGTCGCGGCCGAGCTTCCGCGCATCCTCGATTCGCTGGACCGGTCGGTGACTGAGGCGCGTGTCGCGCTCACCGAGGCGGAGAGCGCGCGGTCGGCGCAGAACGAGGAGCTCACCGCCCTGCGAGCCCAGGAGACCTCCCTGCGCGAACGCCTCGCAGGACTGACCGAGAGCGTTCACGGACTCGAGCTGCAGATCCACGAGAAGAAGCTGCACCTGACGAGTCTGCTCGAACGCGTGGCATCCGAGCTGGCGCTCGACGAAGATATTCTCATTGCGGAATATGGGCCGGACGAGCTCGTTCCCCGGGATCCGCTGGCCGAGCCGGATGCCGAGGCGATCGACGGTGTCGATGCCACCGCGATCCCGTACGACCGGCGCATGCAGGAGCGCAGGCTCGCCGAGGCGGAGCGCAAGCTCACGCAGCTCGGACGGGTCAACCCGCTGGCGCTGGAGGAGTTCGCCGCGCTCGAGCAGCGTCACGCCTTCCTGACCGAGCAACTCGCCGATCTGACGCAGACCCGCCAGGACCTGCTCACGATCATCGCCGACCTCGACGAGCGCATGCAGACGATCTTCGCGAGCGCGTTCGAAGACACCAAGCAGGCGTTCGGCGAGGTGTTCCCGCTGCTGTTCCCCGGCGGATCGGGCAGCATCTCGCTCACCGATCCCGACAACATGCTCACGACGGGCATCGAGGTTTCGGTCAGGCCGGTCGGCAAGAAGATCGAGCGCCTGTCGCTGCTCTCGGGCGGCGAACGATCACTCGCCGCCGTGGCTCTCCTGGTGGCGATCTTCAAGGCACGGCCGAGCCCGTTCTACATCCTCGACGAGGTCGAGGCCGCACTCGACGATGCGAACCTCGGACGGCTGCTGAGCGTCTTCGAACAGCTCCGGGAGAGCTCGCAGCTGCTGGTCATCACGCACCAGAAGCGCACGATGGAGATCGCCGACGCCCTGTACGGCGTTTCGATGCGTCAGGACGGCGTCTCGGCCGTGGTCGGCCAGCGCGTCGGCGACCGGGCCGCCGCCGCGAGCTGAGCATCCGGCATCCGCCCTGCCGTCCTGCACCCCTTCCACCTGTGCACAACTTCCGAAGTTGTGCACGCAGAAGCAGGGGGATGTACGGGATTCCATGGGCGCGCACCGCATAGGCTGGTGTCATGGCGGAGAAGTCCTGGTCCCTCGGCCGCGCACTGCGCGGCATGTTCGTCAAGCCCACGATCGATGAGACGACGTGGGAGGATCTCGAGACCGCACTCATCACGGCCGACTTCGGTCCCGACATCACCGAGCGGATCGTCGACGAGCTGCGCGACAAGGTCGAGCGTTACCGTACGACGGACCCGAAGGACCTGCAGCGGATGCTGCGCGAGACGCTCGAAGAGCACTTCGCGAAGTTCGACACGACGCTCAAGCTCACCGAGCGCCCGGCTGTCGTGCTCGTCGTCGGCGTCAACGGCGTGGGCAAGACCACGACGATCGGCAAGTTCACGAAGTTCCTGCGCGGCTATCAGCGCAGCGTCGTCGTCGGTGCGGCGGACACGTTCCGTGCCGCCGCCGTCGACCAGCTCGCCACCTGGGCCCAGCGCGGGGGAGCGGCGATCATCCGGCCCCAGCAGGAAGGTCAGGATCCGGCATCCGTCGCCTATCAGACCATCGAGTTCGCACAGCGCGAGGGCATCGAGATCGCGATCATCGACACCGCGGGGCGCCTGCACACCAAGGGCGGCCTGATGGACGAGCTGTCCAAGATCCGCCGTGTCATCGAGAAGCAGGCGCCGATCAGCGAGGTCCTGCTGGTGCTGGATGCGACCACCGGGCAGAACGGCGTGATGCAGGCCGAGGCGTTCCTGCAGCATGCTGGCGTCACGGGCCTCGTGATCACGAAGCTGGACGGTTCGGCCAAGGGCGGCTTCGTCCTCGCGGTGCAGGAGCGCACCGGGATCCCGGTGAAACTCCTCGGTCAGGGCGAGGGGATCGACGACCTCACCGGATTCACTCCGCACGTGTTCGTGGCATCCCTTGTCGGGCAGTGATCGGACTGGTTTCATAGCGTTATGGCGATCGAACACGACTACTTCGGGCTCCTGTCGTCGGGGCCGGACGGCTCGATCTTCTGGAGCGAGACGGTCGATCTCGGCGACCAGACGGTCACGGTCGACCTGACTGCGCCCGATCAGGACGACATCTCGCCCGACGCCCTCGACATCGCCGCGGCGCTCATCTCGGGCCTGGATAACGTCGATGCCGCAGCGCGACGCGGCATGCTCGCCGAGGTCGACGATCGCACGAGCGAGGTGACCGAGTTCATCCTGCAGCAGCAGGAGGCGTTCGGTGAGGACCTGCCCGACATGCTGATCGACGTCAGCGGTGACGACGCGGTCGACATCATCCGGTCGTTGCGCCTCATGAGCATGACGATCCTCGCCGACGAGCACGGCGGCACCGAGCCGTTCGCCGTGCTCGAATATGCCCTCGACGCCGACGACACCGACGAGGTGCTGCTCGTGAACCTCGCCTCCGACGGCGCTGTCCAGTCCGTCATGAGCGCCGACTGATCGTCCGGACGGACATTCAGAGCGGCGAGCGCGCGATCTCGGCGTAACGGTCGAGCGTCAGCGCACGGATGCCGCCGTCGACGGCGGCCGCGTCGCGGAGGCGCTGAGCGTCCGGGTCGTCCGCACCGTCGAGGATCTCCTCGAGGTAGCTGTGGACCGCGCGCGCCTGCGTAGCATCCAACCGCCCGCGAGCGGCGATCGTGCCGTCGCGGTCGAAGGCGGCGAGCAGCATCCCGTGCTGCCGCGGCGTCGCGGCCGACAACGCCGGCTGGAAGTACGGCAGGTCCAGAGCCAACGCGCCGAACCGGGCGTAGAACCGGAGCCGCGCAGTAGGGTCGCCGTGCAGCGGATGAGACGCGTGCGCGTCCGGACGGTCGAACTCCGCCAGCATGAGCACGGATCCCGGTGCCCGATCGGACAGCACGGCGTCGAGCAGGCCCGACCCGACGCCCCTGCCCCTCGCAGCCGGGGATGCTGCGAGGTACTGCAGCAGGACGACGTCGTGGAACTGCTCCATGACGGCGATTCCCTGGATCCGACCTTCGTCGTCTTGCGCGAGCAGCGCGTCCGCCTGCCCGGGGAACTGGGCCAGGAAGGCGTCTTGCGGCAGGAGCTCACCCGGCCGGAAAGACGGCGTCAACAGTTCGCGGTGCGCGCTGCGCAGGCCATCGACGGAGGGTGCGCCGTCGTAGGAGATCATCGCGTCGCTCTCCGCGGGGCCCGACGCGACGCAGGACTCTCTCGTCGTCGCAGAGACAGCACGACCATGAGAGCCCCACTGGCCACTGCCACCACCAGGATGCCGATGAGGAACCACCACGTGATGTCGCCCTGCAGCCCGAACCCAGCCTGCAGAACGGACACCAGCCCCGAGACTCCGATCACCGCGAGGATCACGCCGAGCACCCGCTCGACGCGCTCCGCCGTGCGTTCGCGTTCGGCCTGGCGATCGTCGAGGATCCGCTCGATTCTGCGGTGGCAGACGTCCAGCAGCGGTTGCAGGCGTGAGCCGAGCACGTCGCGCACGGCCCGCTCGAAGCCCTCGCGGAGCAGGTCGTAGCGGTTCGATCGGAGCACCGTGTCGAGGTCGACGCGCAGCGCCGGCGACGACACGATCGCCGGTGACTCGACGAACAGCATGATGGCCTGCTTGGACTGCACGAAGGACTGCAGTTCGAGCTCGGCGCGCTCGATGACGCGGACGAGGTCGCCGAGATCATCGATGGCCTGCTTCTGCTGGCCCTGGTCGTCGTCGGCGCTTGCGACGTCGGCTGCGCCGAGGAGGCGCTCGACGTCGGTGAGCAGTCCCGAGATGCTCTCCGCATGCTCGCGGACCTTGCTCTGCCAGGCCTGGTACATGCCGTGCAGGCTGTGCGCGAAGGTGATGAAGCTCTCGATCTCGCTGACGGCGTAGTCGGGGGAGCGGAAGCTCGCGAGCAGGGTGACGTTGGAGTTCGCCGCGAGCAGTTCGTCATTGAGGTGCAGCAGCTCGAACGGTTCTACCCCGCCCACGTCGTACATCGTCCAGTCGGCGACGCCGGACGCCCCGGCAGGCAGCGGATGCAGCAGCGGCTGCGCGCCCCACAGGCCGCTGATCTCGCGCGCGGTGTCGAGCGGCGTGCGCAGGCCCCGTTCGTCGCGCGAGGCGCGTTCGACGGTCACGAGGACGCCGAACGAACCGGAGCGGGCGGAGATCGGGTCGGCGGCGGAGACGGCTGACGATCCGCGCACTGTCGCGCGATCGTCACGGGCGCGCCGCAGCAGCGATCGCAGGTCGTCGAGGATCGCGGCGACGACGTCGGCCAACCGCGACAGCCGGGCGCGCGGATCCGAGCGCGGATGCAGATGCAGCGCCCGCGGGATCTCGGTCAGGTCGCCGTACACGGGTGTCGCGAGATTCACGATCTGCGCGACCTCGAACGCCGCGGCATCCTCCAGCTCGATGTCGAACAGGACGGTGTGGTTGCCGAGCTCCGACAGCTGCACCTGGGTGAGGATGCGCAGCCCGTCGGACCCCGCCGCGTGTCCGTCCAGCACCAGATCCTCCAACTGGAACGTCGAGCCCCGGTAGCGCCGGCCGAGGCTGTCCGAGCCCTGCCAGACATCGCTGAGCGTCAGGCGTCGCAGCACTTTCGTCACCTCCAGCGGCCCCAGGCGGGCGCCTTCTCCCTGCGCGGCGACGAGCTCGCGGACCGCGTCGAGGTCTTGTGACATGTCCTCGGACCCGTGCTGCACGATCCCGAACCCGTAGACGATGCGCACGCGACCCTCGTCGATGTGCAGCCACGGCCGCTTCGCTGCCGCGGCGACGGTCTGAAGGGAGGCGAGGTGGCCGCGGAGCTCGCTCGCGTCCACAGGGCGGAAGTCTCCGTCATCGATGAGTTCGCCGATCCGCACGATGTCGGCGCTGACGTCGTGCGTGCGCCGGGCGAGAAGCGCGGCCGTGGCGGTGGCGATCTCGTTGACCGCCCGGTAGTAGCGGTGCTCGGAGCGCGACTCGGCGATGAGGGCCGCGCGCCCCGGGTGACCGGGGAGCTCGCGAGCCGCCTGTCGTATCGGCGCGATCCTCGTGATGGCGTTCGCCGTCACGGCGATGACCGCCTCGAGGTTTCCGGTGAGCAGGGCGGCCTCGACGTCGAACTCGTGGTTCATGAATCGCAGAAGATCCCAGGCCACCGCATCCGCGCCGGACGGCGACAGCGCGGCCGCCGCGTCGGATGCCGCGTTCACCGCCGCGCGGATGAGCGAGTGATCCCAGTTGAGCTCCCACGCCTCGTTCACGAGATTGCGCAGGTACATCGCCAGGACGATACCGCCGAGCGGCACGGCGGAGGCCGCGCGCACCGCGGGCGGAAGCAGATTGCCGAGCCGGATACCGTGCACGGTGTGCCCGTCGTCGACGCCGTCGGCCACGACGCTTTGCCACCAGTCGAGGCTCAGCACCTCGCGGATCTCTGCGTGCTGCTGTTCGGTCAGCGCGTGCTCGGATCCGTCGTGGCGCTGGGCCGTGAAGGCGTCCGACAGCCACTTCCGCGCGTCATCGGCATCCTCGTTCGCGAGCGCGAAGATGCTCGCGTCGATCTCGTCGTCCCCAGCCATGCCTGCCCCCAGACAGCGCGGCGACCCGCGCTTCGTCCGATTGTGCCCGAACACCGGGCGGAAGCACCATGCCTGCAGGAGAAGTCAGACGGCCTGGGCGAATCCCCGTTCCGCACCCTCGGCGATGTGCGCCAGGTGCGGGGGAATCTCCCGTCCCTTCGAGATCATCGACTGAGCCCACAGGCGTCCGGCCCGGTACGACGAACGCACCAGGGGACCGGCGAGCACGCCGAGAAACCCGATCCGCTCGGCCTCCTCCTTGAACTCGACGAACTCGGCCGGCTTCACCCAGCGGGCCACGGGCAGATGGCGCGGTGTCGGGCGCAGGTACTGCGTGATCGTGATGATGTCGCATCCGGCTTCATGCAGGTCGTTCAGTGCCTGGACGACCTCTTCGGGCTCTTCGCCCATGCCCAGGATGAGGTTCGACTTCGTGATGAGTCCGGCGTCGTGCCCCTGCGTGATGACGTTCAGCGACCGCTCGTACTGGAACGCCGGGCGGATGCGCTTGAAGATGCGCGGCACCGTCTCGACGTTGTGCGCGAACACCTCGGGCCGAGCATCGAAGATCTGACCCAGGAACTCCGGGTCGCCGTTGTGCTCGTTGGCGAGCAGCTCGACCCCGGTGTTGGGATTCTCGGCGTGGATGCGCCGGACGGTCTCGGCGTTCAGCCAGGCACCGGTGTCGGGCAGGTCGTCCCGGGCGACGCTCGTGACGGTCGCGTAGCGCAGCCCCATCTGCTTCACGCTCTCGGCGACGCGCCGGGGCTCATCGGTGTCGTAGGCGTCCGGCTTGCCGGTGTCGATCTGGCAGAAGTCGCACCGACGGGTGCACTGCGAACCGCCGATGAGGAACGTGGCCTCGCGGTCCTCCCAGCACTCGTAGATGTTGGGGCATCCGGCCTCCTGGCACACCGTGTGCAGGTCCTCGGTCTTCACGAGCGAGTGCAGGGCTTGGTACTCCGGCCCCATCTTCGCCTTGGTCCTGATCCACTCCGGCTTGCGCTCGATCGGGGTCTCGGCGTTGCGGACCTCGAGGCGCAGGAGCCTCCGCCCGTCGGGTGCGGCGCTCATGCGGGGACCGTCTCGTACTCGCGGGCGAACGTCGTGGCGACGGCATCCACGATGTCGGCGGGGGAGACGATGCGGCCGGTCGCCTCGCTGACGGTGGTCACGCCGGCGTCCGTGATCCCGCAAGGGATGATGCCGCCGAAGCCGGAGAGCGAGTTGTCGCAGTTGATCGCGAAGCCGTGCATGGTCACGCCGTTCTGCACGCGCACGCCGATGGCTGCGACCTTGTCCTCGCTGAGCGGACGGCGCACCCACACGCCGCTGCGGCCCTCGACCTGATAGCCGTCGACGCCGAGAGGCCGGAGCAGGTCGATGAGCACGCGTTCGATGCGGCGCACGTGCGCGACGACGTCCATGGGCTCGGGAAGGCGGACGATCGGGTAGCCGACGAGCTGCCCTGGACCGTGCCAGGTGATCTTGCCACCGCGGTCGACGTCGATGACCGGGGTGCCGTCCTGCGGCCGCTCGTGATCTTCGGTGCGCTTGCCCGCGGTGTACACGGCCTCGTGTTCGAGGAGGATGAGCGTGTCGGGCCTTGTGCCCGTCACGACGTCGTGGTGGACCTGCCGCTGCAGTTCCCAGCCGTCGAGGTAGGGCACCAGGTTCGGCGCGAGACCCGGGGTGAGGATGTCGAGCATGAGCACCTTCCGTATTCTTGGATGCGGTCTAACAATACATCCCGTCGGTGATCGTCGGACGCGCGATACGGTGATGAGGTGAAGAACGAGCCGCGCCCCGGTCGTCCGCGCGCTTCCTCGCGCGAGACACTCGCCGAGGCGGCCTGCGAGCTGTTCCTCGAGCAGGGGTACGACGCGACGTCGGTCGCCGACATCACGCAGCGCGCCGGGGTGAGCCGCTCCAGCTTCTTCAACTACTTCTCCTCGAAGAGCGACGTGCTGTGGTCGGGCCTGGACGCACGGATCGACGAGGCGCTCGTCGCGCTGGCCGCGCTGGGGCCGGATGCCGACGCCGAGGCGGTGCGCGGCATCCTGCTGGATGTGGTCCGGGGCTTCGATCCGGACCCGCTGGCCCTGGCGCTGCGCAACGCGACGGCGATGGGGCTGGAGGACGAGCTGATCGCCGACACCGGTCTGCGCAGCGCCCGCCTGGCGGATGCCGTCGCCCAAGCCGCACGCCGAGCGGGGATCGCCGACATCCCGGCTGCCATCCTGGGCGCGGCGCACGCCACCGCGGTGCTGTCGTCGTTGCGGGTGTGGGCCGAGCAGGGAGCAGGTCAGGGGTCTCCCGATGCGCTCGTGCGCGACGCGCTGGGGCTGATCCACGATCTGCCGTGGAAGATCTGACGCGCCGCGGACGAAAACGCCGCTGCCGGACACGTCATGAGTGAACCCACCCCCGACGAGGAGGATCTCATGACCAGGGATGATCTGGACGATCTGTTGGACGCTTCCACCCCTGCTGCCCGGACGCTCGAAAAACGCGTTATCCGCGCGATGGTGGCGGAGGCCCGGGGAGAAGTGCGGACTGCACCGCGCGCGAAGCGGGCGGCGCTCATCAGCGGAGCACTCGCACTCCTCATGGCCGGGGGAGCAGGAGTGGCCGTAGCCGCTGACTTTTTCGACTGGACGAACCTGAACAATCCGATCGGGTCGTACACATATCAGCTCCCGAGCGGTGCGACGTGCGACGTCGTCTTCGGCGACGTGCAGATCGTCGAGCGCAAAGACGGGGAGCGACGGGATCAGATCGAGCGCGACCTGCGGAGCTGGTTCGAGACGACGGACGTCGTCGGGGTTGCTGTCTCCGAGGTGGAAGAGTACCTGCCTCGTGCGCAGCGGATGACGGTTCCCGGCGACGAGAACCGAACGGACACCGCGTACAGCACCGCGGTCGACATGTCCGTGAGCGACCAGGCGATGGCCGAACTGGAGCGCCTTGGCTACGACGACGAGGTCGCCGGGTACGGCTCGCAGGGCAGCTGCTCGGAGCCGACGCCGTGAGACGTGATGACCAGCGGCTCACCCGCGCGTTCGAAGCATCCGCCTCCGACCTTTTGGCCTATCTCTCTCGTCGCACAAACGTCGACGATGGCCCCGACCTCCTCGGTGAGACGATGGTCGTCGCGTGGCGTCGGGTGCAGGACCTGCCTGAGGATCCGGAGCGCGCACGTATGTGGCTGTTCGGCATAGCGCGCGGCACGCTGCAGAATCACGCCAGAGGGGAGCGGCGCCGCTGGGCGCTGGCCGATCGTATCCGCGGACGCATTCGTGAGGATGCCACGGCGCCCGCCGCGGATGCCGGATCCGACGTCCGCGACGCCATCGACCGGCTCGATCCCGAGCTCGCCGAGCTCGTCCGCCTGGTGCACTGGGATCGGCTGAGTCTCGTCGATGCGGCTGAGCTGATCGACATCCCGGCGTCCACGGCGCGCGGGCGATATCAGAAGGCGCGCGAGGAGCTCCGCGCCGCGCTGAGCGTGGAGGCTCCGCTCGCGTAGAATCGGGAGCACCATGGCTACATTTGGCACGCTCTCCGATCGGCTGACCGAAACCTTCCGCAATCTGCGCACGAAGGGAAAGCTCACCGCCGCCGACGTCGACGGCACCGTCCGCGAGATCCGTCGCGCGCTCCTCGACGCCGACGTCGCGCTGCAGGTCGTCAAGGACTTCACCGCCAAGGTGCGCGAGCGCGCGCTCGGCGACGAGGTCAACAAGGCGCTCAACCCGGCGCAGCAGGTCGTGCAGATCGTCAACGAGGAGCTCATCGGCATCCTCGGCGGCGAACAGCGCCGCCTCGAGTTCGCGAAGACCCCGCCCACCGTCATCATGCTCGCCGGCCTCCAGGGATCGGGTAAGACGACGTTCGCCGGAAAGCTCGCCAAACAGCTCGAGAAGGACGGCCACACCCCGCTTCTCGTCGCCGCCGACCTCCAGCGTCCGAACGCCGTGAACCAGCTGCAGGTCGTCGCCCAGCAGGCGGGCGCCACGATCTATGCCCCGGAGCCAGGCAACGGCGTCGGCGACCCGGTCAAGGTCTCGCGCGACGGCGTCGAGCACGCGCGTCGCCAGCAGCACGACGTCGTCATCATCGACACCGCGGGCCGCCTCGGCGTCGACGCCGAGCTCATGAAGCAGGCCGCCGACATCCGAAAGGCCGTCGACCCCGACGAGGTCCTGTTCGTCATCGACGCGATGATCGGTCAGGATGCCGTGAACACGGCCAAGGCCTTCCAGGACGGCGTCGACTTCACCGGCGTCGTGCTCTCGAAGCTCGACGGCGACGCCCGTGGCGGTGCCGCGCTCTCCGTGGCATCCGTCACCGGCCGCCCGATCATCTTCGCCTCTACGGGCGAGGGCCTCGACGACCTCGAGCCCTTCCACCCCGACCGTATGGCGAGCCGCATCCTCGACCTCGGCGACATCCTCACCCTCATCGAGCAGGCCCAGCAGGCCTTCGACGAGGAAGAGGCGCAGAAGGTCGCCGAGAAGCTCGCGAACGAGGCCTTCACCCTCGAGGACTTCCTCGACCAGCTTCAGCAGATGAAGAAGATGGGCTCGATGAAGAAGATGCTCGGGATGCTGCCGGGCATGGGCCAGATGAAGCAGCAGCTCGACGACTTCGACGAGCGCGAGATCGACCGCACCGAGGCGATCATCCGCTCGATGACGCCGGGGGAGCGCCGCAACCCGAAGGTGCTCAACGGCTCGCGGCGACTGCGCATCGCCAAGGGCTCCGGCATGACCGTCACCGACGTCAACCAGCTCGTGCAGCGCTTCGAGCAGGCCGCGAAGATGATGAAGACCGTCGCCCGCGGCGGCACCCCGAACATCCCCGGCATGGGCCCGATGCCCGGCATGGGGCGTCCTGGTGCTTCGTCGAAGCGCGGCAAGAAGGGCAAGTCCTCGGGTGGATCGCGCTCGGGGAACCCGGCCAAGCGGGCTGCGGAGAACGCCGGACTCGCCTCCGCGCAGCAGCCCACCGGCAGCGGATTCGGTCTGGGCGGCGGTCAGAAGGCGCCGAGCGAGGCCGACCTCGCCGAGATCCAGAAGCTCTTCGGCAAGGGTTGAGAACGCAGGAGGCCCCGGACCGTTCGGTCCGAGGCCTCCTGCGTTCTCAGCTCAGTACGTCACGACGAGTGAGTTCGACACCGACATGAGTGCGACGACGGCCGCGTTGAGGAAGCCGGCGATGTACGGGTTGTTCGTCTCGCGGTAGATCTTGCGCGAGATGACCGCGGTCACCGCGAGGATCAGGATCACCGGGAACAGCCAGATACTGAAGATCCCGCCGAAGTCCGGGATCAGGTGACCGGACGAAGCGAATGTGAGGTACTGCGCCAGCACCAGCACGATCGGGCCCAGCGCGTTGAACAGCGCGAGCACGGCCGTGTTGAGCCACTCGCGTCCACCCAGCGTGAAGCGGTTGAAGACGTTCAGCGCGACCGAGTTGGCGACGAAGTACACCAGGAAGAGCGGAAGCACGACAAACGCGTACCAGATCTTGTCCTGGGGGAACCACTTCAACGCGACGACCCAGAAGCGGAAATCGGTCTTGAAGAAATAGTCGGCGAGGAACACGAGGCCGTATGCGGCAGCTGTGACCACGACGGCGAGCGCAGCACTGTGGAGCAGCTTCCGCCACCCGGGGAAGATGCCGAGTTCGCGCAGG
Source organism: Microbacterium tenebrionis (assembly GCF_903645325.1). Lineage (GTDB taxonomy): Bacteria > Actinomycetota > Actinomycetes > Actinomycetales > Microbacteriaceae > Microbacterium > Microbacterium tenebrionis. The sequence goes on along the minus strand of NZ_CAHJXQ010000003.1, from coordinate 259,223 downwards.
TGAACGCCGTTCTTCTTCCCGAACAGGAGATACGACGCCGTCATGATGAGGATCGCGGCCACGCCGTTGATTGCTGCCCACACGGCGATGAAGAACACCGAGCCGGTGGGAACCGCGTTAGGCACGGCGTTGAACACGATACCGCCCAGCCACGCCTGCTGGCTCAGCCATACGTAGGTCCAGGCGGAAAGCACCGCGGAGACGGCCAGGCCGCCCCAGAACCATGCTTGACCGATGCGCCCTGCGGGCCGTGCCGGCGCGACCTCGGCGACGCGCAGACCGGCGAACGCGCGCGTCGCCAGTAGCGCGCGGGTGAATGCGACGAGGAAGATGCCGAAACCGATCAGCCCGAGCGCGGTGAAGAACTCCTTGAGCTGCCAGATCTGTGACGTCGCCTCGATCGGGTTCGGCGCATCCAGGGTCGTGTCGAAAAACTCGACGAGGTCGGCGACCGTGTACTTGGAGATCGTGCCCCACGGGTGCGTCTGCGCCGGGGTATGCAGGACGCGAATGGCTTCCGTGCCGTCGATTTCCTCGGTGTAGACCGTGTCGACGTCGCGGCGCTCACCGTCTGCGGGGTCGGCGCCGAAGTTCAGGAACGACTGTGCGTTGGGCGTCGTCGCGAACTCCCGGGGCGGGGTGAGTACGTTGCCCTCAGCGTCGTAGCTGCGGAAGAAGAACTCGTCGTACTGGTCGGCGACCAGTCCGACGTCCCGGCTGCCGTAAAGGTTCGTGTAGTCACCGTCTTCTCCGGTGTAGAGCGCCTCGTTGTCGACCAGGAAGACCGAGGCGATCAGCTGCTGATCCGCCTCGTTGTCGATGAGCACGGAGAAGTTCGCCGCTCGTGCGCCGTTCGAATGCCCGGTGACACCGATCCGATCGTTGTCGACGTAGGGGAGGTCGGCGATGAGCTTCACGCCGTCGTACAGTCCGGTTCCGCCAACTTCCAACTCATCCGCGGGGAGGGGCTCCGAGTTGCCGTGGCCATACATGTCGATGGACAGCACCACGAACCCGCGGCGCGCGAGTTCGACGTAGTTGGCGTCCTGCATCTCGCGGTTGTTCCACCAGCCGTGGCTGACGACCACGGCGGGCGCGGGATCGCCAGCGGTCGCGCTGTCCGGAACGAACAGCAGTGCGTTGAGCATGCGGCCGGAGGATGTCTCCCACTGGAGATCCTTCACAGCGATCGACCCGACGGCGGTCTGCACCGCGGAGGCGCCGATCGCCGAGACGAGGCACAGGACGAGCGACAAAGCGAGCCAGAACCCGTTTCGCCGCAGACGACTATTCTTCATTCGTTCACTCCTTCATGAAACGATTTATGTGCGGCTCGCGGTCGGGTGCATTGCGAGCCTGGGAATGAGCGTATTGGTGAGCAAGATCCCCGAGCTCTCGGTGGGCGCTATTCTGCACAAACGTGCGGGAGTGCAGGTGTCTGGCGCAGGGTGTGCCGGGTCAGCGGGTGGGGCGAAGCGCGGAATCGGACACGTCCACACCGTGGTCGTCGCGCAGCTGGGTGGCAGTGTCTGTGATCTCGACATTCACGCGTGCGGCGTCCCAGTCGAGAAGCGGGGCGAGCGCCTCGGCGATCGACCGGATCACCTGCGCGTCGACGTCACCGGTGAATGCGAGGCTGGTGCGTCGGAAGACGACGTCGGCGACGTGCCGGACCTGCTCGTTCTCGACCATCCACGCGAGTTCGCGCGTCGACAGCGCGGTGCCGATGACAGGCGCATCCTCGCCCTGGGCGATGAATGCCGCGACGTCCGCCGCCCTGGTGCCGTATCGAGTGAACAGCACCCGTCCGCGCTCGTCGTCGCCGACGTTCTCGCGCAGCCATTCGAGCTTGCGCCGCGGCGTCTTCGGGTAGCCGTTGCCTCCGCCGATGCGAACACCCGCGGTCCCCGTGATGCGAGGGCGGCCGAGTTCGGCGAGAACGTGGTCGGCGAGGTTCTCACCGAGCGCGCGGAACGTCGTCCACTTGCCGCCGACGAGGCTGAACACCGTGGGCTGTCCGTCGTCCTTGCGGCGCTCGATGCGGTAGTCGCGGGACACGAAGCCCGGTGCGGTGTCGTCGTGACGCGGCAGCGGCCGGATGCCCGAGTAGCGGTAGACGATCTGCGAGCGGTCGACGGCGATGCTCGGGAACACGTGCCCGATCAGATCGAAGAAGTAGTCGACCTCCTCCTCGGTGCAGCGTGCGGGCTCGCGCGGGTCGGCTTCGAGGTCGGTCGTGCCGACGAGCACGCGGCCCTTGAGGGGGTAGATGAGCACGATACGGCCGTCGGAGTGCTCGAAGAAGATCTCCCGGCCGCCGGTGGCATCCAGCAGCTCCGGGTGGTCGAGCACGATGTGCGAGCCCTTCGTGCCTCCCATGAACGCGGTCTCGGTGCCGAGGGCTTCGTTGGTGAGGTCGGTCCACGGCCCCGAGGCGTTCACGACGACATCCGCCCGCACGCGGAACTCGTCACCGGTCTCCCGGTCGCGCAGAAGAAGACCGTCGGCGTCGAGCCCGACCGCTTCGACGTAGTTCAGAGCGCGAGCGCCGTCATGCGCCGACTCGCCGTCGCGCAGCACGTCCAGCGCGAGCCGCTCCGGGTCGTGGACGGATGCGTCGTAATAGGTCGCCGTGTACTTGATGTTCGGATCGAGCTGTGGCAGCTGCTCCAGCGACTTCTTGCGGCCGAGGAACCGGTGGCGGGGCACGTTGCCCCCGTCTCGGGAGAACGTGTCGTAGAGCGTGAGACCGACCTTGATGAGGAACGCCCCGCGCTCGCGCGGCTTGCCACTCCTGTGCGTGAGGAACCGCAGGGGAGCGGTGAGGATGCCGGAGAAGGTGGAGTAGATCGGGATCGTCGTCTGCAGCGGCTTGACGTAGTGGGGTGCGATCTTGAGCAGCCCGTTGCGCTCCTGCACGGACTCCTTCACGAGACGGAACTCGCCGTTCTCGAGGTAGCGGATGCCGCCGTGGATCATGTGGCTGGAGGCCGCCGTCGCGCCGGAGGCGAAGTCGTTCCGCTCCACGAGGAGGACGTCGACGCCCTGCATCGCGAGGTCGCGGAACGTGGAGATGCCGTTGATGCCCGCACCGATCACGGCGACGGTGGTCCGTCCGCTCGTGCGCGCTGCGGTGACGTCTTCTCGCTCGGCAGGGTTGCTGACGGGGCTCATCGTGTCGTGCCTCCTCGGTGGCTTCTCCTATATCCTGAGCCGGTCAGCACACCCGCGCAAGCCGGTTGCACGAACGTGCAAGGAGGTAGAATGCCCACCCGTACGCCCGACGATCCGAAGGCGGCATCCGCGCTGCGCGCAGCGCAGCTGTACTACCTGCAGGACATGACCATGGATGCCATCGCCGGCGAACTCGGGGTGTCCCGGTCGTCCGTTTCCCGACTGCTGAGCCATGCGCGCGACACCGGTCTCGTCGAGGTTCGCATCCATCCGCCGCAGGGGCAGGAGCTGCGCCTGGAAGAAGCGATCCGGGCGCGCTTCGGTATCGCCGCGCACGTCGTGCCGTCTCCTCAGACGCTCTCGGACGTCGAGCGCTTCGAGCGCGTCGCGATGAGCGCCGCGCGCCAGCTGCCGCACTACGTCGACTCGAACATGACGCTCGGGATCGCCTGGGGCTCGACGCTCGACGCCATCAGTCGTCATCTGCCGAAGAAGGAGACGCACAACGCGACGATCGTCCAGCTCAACGGCGCCGGCAACACCTTCACGAGCGGTGTGGACTACGCCAGTGAGATCCTCCACCGGTTCGGCCAGGCGTTCGGCGCGGCGGTGCAGCAGTTCCCCGTCCCAGCGTTCTTCGACGACCCGAAGACCAAGGAGGCCATGTGGCGCGAGCGCAGCACGCGTCGGGTGCTCGATCTCCAGGCCCGAGCCGACGTCGTGCTGTTCGGACTGGGGTCGCCGTTCGCGGAAGTGCCGAGTCGCGTGCACATCGGCGGCTATCTCGACCGCTCCGACTACCGGAGTCTGCGCGACGAACGGATCGTCGGAGATGTCGCGACGACCTTCTACCGCGAGGACGGCAGCTGGAAGGACGTCGAACTGAACCGTCGGGCGACCGGGCCGGGGTTCACCGTCCTCTCCCGTGTCGCGCGCCGGATCTGCGTGGTCTCCGGTGCGCAGCGGCTCACGAGCCTGCGAGGCGCCATCGCAGCCCGGCTCATCACCGACCTCATCCTCGACGAGCACCTCGCCGAGCAGCTCGTGGGCGGCTGAGCGCCGAACACCGGTGCACGTTCGTGCACGCGCACCGGCCGTCCGTGCCCTGTCGCCCTAGGCTGAAGGACAGTTCAGACAACGCCGTCACCGGCTGGAGAGACACATGCACATCGTCGCCATCGACCAGGGCACCTCGAGCACCCGCGCCATCGTCTTCGATGCAGACGGAGCGATCATCGCGACCGGACAGCGCGAGCACGAGCAGATCTTCCCGCGCGCCGGGTGGGTCGAGCACGATGCGGCCGAGATCTGGAGCAACACCGCCGCCGTCATCGACGAGGCGCTCGATGCGGCCGGGATCACGGCATCCGACGTCGCCGGCATCGGCATCACGAACCAGCGCGAGACCGCGATCGTGTGGGATCGGGCGACCGGCGAGCCGATCCACAACGCGATCGTCTGGCAGGACACGCGCACGCAGACGAAGATCGACGAGCTGGCAGCGGACGGCGGCATCCGGCGGTTCGCCGCGACCACGGGTCTTCCGCTCGCGACCTACTTCTCGGCATCCAAGATCGCGTGGATTCTCGACAACGTCGACGGTGCGCGCGAGCGCGCCGCGAACGGGGAGCTGCTCTTCGGGACGCCGGACACCTGGGTGCTGTGGAACCTCACCGGCGGACCGGACGGCGGAGTGCACGCGACCGACGTCACCAACGCCAGCCGGACGCTCCTCATGGACCTCCGCTCGCTCGACTGGGACGACGAACTGCTCGCGGCCTTCGACGTGCCGCGCTCCATGCTGCCGGAGATCCGGCCCTCGTCCGAGGTCTACGGCGAGGCGAAGGGGACCGCGCTCGACGGCACGCCGATCGCGGCGATCCTGGGCGATCAGCAGGCGGCCACCTTCGGCCAGGCCGCTTTCGAACGCGGAGAGTCCAAGAACACGTACGGGACCGGAAACTTCCTCATCGTGAACACGGGTGAGGAGATCGTCGACAGCGAGAACGGCCTCGTCACAACCGTCGCCTATCAGCTCGCGGGCGAGGAGCCGCGGTACGCGCTGGAGGGATCGATCGCCGTGACGGGCTCGCTCATCCAGTGGCTGCGCGACAACCTCGGCCTTTTCGACGAGGCCGCCGACGTCGAGAGGCTCGCGCTGAGCGTCGACGACAACGGCGGTGTCTTCATCGTCCCGGCGTTCTCGGGGCTGTTCGCACCGCACTGGCGCCCGGATGCGCGCGGCGCGATCCTCGGACTCACGCGGTTCGCGAACAAGGGCCACATCGCCCGCGCGGCGCTCGAGGCGGTCGCCTTCCAGACCAGGGAGGTCCTGGATGCCGTCGGCGCAGACACTCGCGTGGACCTCGACGAGCTGCGCGTCGACGGCGGTATGGTCGCCAATGACACCCTCATGCAGTTCCAGGCGGACATCCTCGGCATCCCCGTGGTGCGTCCCGCAGTCATCGAGACCACGGCGCTCGGTGCTGCGTACGCCGCGGGCCTCGCGGTCGGGTTGTGGGCGGACCGCGACGAACTGCGCGCCATGTGGTGCGAGGACACCCGGTGGACGCCGGGCACCTCGGATGCCGATCGCGAGAAGCTCATGGCGCGATGGGGCAAAGCCGTCTCGCGCACCCTCGACTGGGTGGACGAGGACTGAGCCCCGATCACACCACCGGCGCCCCCGGCCCGGAACGGAACTCGCGGATGACGTGGTGCACGACCTCGCGGAGATCGCCCGCGGCGGCGTCGGCGATCTTCAGCTGTCGCTCGTACCCGGCGCCGGCGTCGAGGATCTCATGGACGGCCGCGAACTCCGCGGCGCAGTCCAAATCCACGGCCACCGGCGCCAGCTCGTCGACCAGCTCGGAGACGTGCTCGCGGATGAGGCGCTGCGTCCCGCCCTCGTCGGTGATCACGCGCGCGTCCAGGCCATACCGGGCGGCGCGCCACTTGTTCTCGCGATGGAACCACGGCGGCAGCGTCGGCAGCGTCTCGCCGTCGTCGAGCCGGCGCGAGAGGTGCTCCACGAGAACCTGGACGAGGGCGGCGAGGACGCCATCTCGGTCAGCGTCGACACGCCGTCGCACGCGCGGACCTCGATCGTGCCCCAGCGGGGAGCGGGGCGGATGTCCCAGCGGACCTCGGTGGCATCGGCCATGACCCCGGTGCGCACCATGTCGTCGAGATACCGCTCGAACTCGGACCAGGTGCGCAGCGGCCAGGGCAGGCCCGCGGTGGGGAGCTGCTGGAAGACGAGTGCACGATTGGAGGCGTAGCCCGTGCGCTCTCCGGCCCAGAACGGGCTCGACGAGGCGAGCGCCTGCAGATGAGGCAGGTATGCCGAGAGGGCGCCGATGATCGGCATCACCTTGTCGCGGTCCTCGACGCCGATGTGCACGTGGATGCCCCAGATCATCATGTTGCGGCCCCACCACTGGGTCCGCTCGATGAGCTGGTGATACCGGCTCTTGTCGGTGACGCTCTGGTCGTACCACTGCGCGAACGGATGGCTTCCGGCGGAGAGCAGCTCGATTCCCGCCGGATCCGTACGCGATCTGACCGCCGCGATCGCTGCGGCGATGTCGCCGATCGCATGCGCCACGGTGTCGCCGATGCCGCTGGTCACCTCGATCGTGTTCGTCAGCAGCTCACCGGTGACCGTGTGGCGCTCCGATTCGCTCTCGTCCTCGAGCGCCTGGACGAGATCCGGGGCACGACCGACCAGGTCCCCGGTGTCGGGATCGGCGAGCATGATCTCCCACTCGAGGCCAACGGTCGAGCGCCGGGAGTGCGCGAACTCCTGCTTCACGAGAACAGTCTGACACGCGCGCCGACGCATCCCGACATGCGTGTCGCACCGTTTCGCGCCGGGCTCCCGGATCTGGCAGAATAGAGGGTCGGACGGCGTTCTCGACCCTCTATCCAGATCGCGTCCTCCCATTTGAGCTTCCGCCGGGTGTGCACCCCACTCTCCAGGCGACCAGTTCGTTCCTTCCACACCATTCAGGAGAATCGTGGCTGTCAAGATCCGTCTCAAGCGCCTGGGCAAGATCCGTGCGCCCTACTACCGCATCGTCGTCGCCGACTCGCGCACCAAGCGCGACGGTCGTGTGATCGAGGAGATCGGCAAGTACCACCCCACCGAGCAGCCCTCGTTCATCGAGGTCGACTCCGAGCGCGCTCAGTACTGGCTGTCCGTCGGCGCTCAGCCGACCGAGCAGGTCGCAGCGCTGCTCAAGCTCACGGGCGACTGGGGCAAGTTCAAGGGCGACAAGGACGCGAAGTCCACCGTCCAGGTCGCAGAGCCCAAGGCTGCCTACGAGGTCGACTCCTCGAAGAAGTCCGTGGTCAAGCCCAAGGTCGAGAAGAAGCAGGAGGCCCCCGCTGCGGAGGCTCCTGCCGCTGACGCGGACGGCGCTGAGGCTCCCGCCGCCGACGCCGAGTAATCGCCGTGCTCGCCGCCGCGCTCGAACACATCGTGAAGGGGATCGTCGATCACCCTGACGATGTCCGCATCGCCGCTTCCACCTCGCCGCGAGGCGACCTGCTCGAGGTGCGCGTGCACCCCGACGACCGTGGACGGGTGATCGGGCGCGGCGGCCGCACAGCGAAGGCACTCCGCACGCTCATCTCCGCCCTGGCGGATGGGCAGCGCGTCCGCGTCGACGTCGCGGACGACTGACGTGGCCGGAAGCGACCGCGGCCAGGGCAAGAACCAGCTGAGGGTCGGACGCCTCGTCAAGGCGCACGGACTCAAGGGGGCCCTCAAGCTCGAGCTGTACACCGACAACCCGGAGCGTCGCTTCGTGCCGGGAGCCGAGTTCACGTTGCAGGTGCCCGAAGCATCTCCGTGGCACGGCAAGTCCATCACCGTCCGCGAGTACCGGGTGATGAACGGCAACTCCGTCGTCTTCTTCGAGGGCGTCGATGATCGCGAGGGCGCTGAAGGCCTCGTGCGCGCCATCCTCTGGATCGACCAGGACTCCGACGAGCCGGAGGACAACGCCTGGTACGACCACCAGCTCGTCGGGCTCGACGTCGTCCGAGACGGCGCCGCCATCGGAACCGTCGTCCGCGTCGAGCATCTTCCCGCACAGGATCTCCTCATCGTGAAGGCGAACGAGCAGGAGATCATGGTCCCGTTCGTCGAGGCCATCGTTCCCTCCGTCGACCTCGCAGCCGGTCGCGTGACCGTCACACCGCCCGCCGGCCTGTTCGAGGACATCGCCGACGCCGAGGAGTCCGACGCCGCTGCCGACAGCGCGCAGTGACCGATCGATACGATCGACCCATGCGCGTAGACGTCGTCTCGATCTTCCCGTCGTACTTCGACGGCCTCGAGCTGTCGCTGCTCGGCAAGGCTCGCGCATCGGGCATCCTTGAACTCCGCGTGCACGATCTCCGGGACTGGACCAGCGACCGGCACCGCACCGTCGACGACACCCCGTACGGCGGGGGAGCGGGCATGGTCATGAAGCCTGAACCGTGGGGGCTCGCGCTCGATGAGCTGACCAGCGATGCGGGCGGCGACGCACCGACGATCATCTTCCCGTCGCCTGCCGGCGAGGTGTTCCGGCAGGCCACGGCCCGCCAGCTCGCCGTTCGCGAGCACCTCATCTTCGGATGCGGCCGCTACGAGGGCATCGACGAGCGCGTTTTCGAGTACGCCGCGACTCTCGGCGAGGTGCGCCTGATGAGCCTGGGCGACTACGTGCTCAACGGCGGCGAGGTCGCCGCGATGGCCATGATCGAAGCCGTCGGCCGGCTCATCCCCGGCGTGGTCGGAAACCCCGAGAGCCTCGTCGAGGAGTCGCATGAGGACGGACTGCTCGAGTATCCGTCCTACACGAAGCCCTCGACCTGGCGCGAACGCGCCGTCCCGGACGTGCTTCTCAGCGGCAATCACGGTGCGATCGCGTCGTGGCGTCGGGAGCAGCAGATCGAGCGCACGCGGACGCGTCGACCGGATCTTCTGCCGGAGTGACCCGGGGCCGGGTCAGACTCTGCTGTCGACCTCGTCGAGGAGCTCGTCCTCCGCATCCGCGTCGCGATCGCGTCGCCGCGACGCCTTCACCGGAGCGGGGCGGCCTTCGGCCTCCTCATGGTGCTTCTGCACCTCCGTGCGGATCATGTAGAAGATGAAGACGAACCCCATGATCCCGAACAGGATCCACTGGATCGCGTACGAGAGGTGCGGGCCCGGGTCATCGGTGGGCGCATCGAAGCCGCCCGGCAGCGTCTCGGGCGCCGGGTCCTCGCTGACGAGCTGGCCGTAGGCGCTGATGATGACGTCGCCGTCCACGCCCGCCGCGATCGTCGGGAGATGGATGGTCGGAACCTGGCCCTCCGGAGCACTGCGCCCCGACGATGGCAGCGGCTCCCCGGCGCGCAGCCGCACCACCACCTCGACCTCGCCCGAGGGAACCGCCGGCACAGCATCCGGCACCGATCCCTCGCCGGGCGCGACCCAGCCGCGGTCGACGACGAGGACGCGCCCGTCCTCGTCGAGGAACGGGACGAGCACCTCGAACGCGCTCGTCCCGCCGTGCGGACGGTTGCGGACCAGGAGCTGCTCATCGGCGAGGTACTTGCCGCGGAGGACCACGGGATGCCATTCGTCGTCGGCGTCGAGCGCTCCGTCTGCGCCGATGAGATCGGCCAGCGGCACGGGATCGGCGTCGTAGTTCTGATCGACGAGTTCGATCTCGGCGGCTCGGCTCTCGTTGCGATCGAACTGCCAGTTCGACAGGAAGACGCATCCGACGGCGAACGCGGCCGCGATGAGGAGATAGACGCCCCAGCGGGCGTAGCGGTTGCTCATGCGGGAAGTCCCTCGCGCGTCGTCACGGGGAAGTCCCTGGCTGCGAGATAGTCGTGCAGGAAGCCGGCGTGCTCGTCGCAGGCGAGCCAGATCTTCTCCCGATCGGCCGCGTGGATCCGAGGGTTGCGCCAGACGATGTGCTGCGTCGCTTCACGCCGGCATCCGGCCCGGGAGCATTCGTGGGTCACGTCCGGTCGTCTCCCGGCGCGTCGCTCACCGATCGGCGCTCCTGCACGGTGATGACGGTCGGTTCGCCGGGCGCGGTCTCGGGAGCGGGCGCAGCGGCGCTGAGCTCCTCCACGGGCGACTCCGCCGGGGGCGTCGCCGTCGGGCTGACCGCGTTCGCGAAGACGACGGCGATGTAGGGCAGCACGGCTGCGGCTGCCGCGAACACCCACGTGTACCAGCCGTATGGCGTCACGAGCACCGTCAGCGCGAAGCACACCATGCGGATGCCCATGGTGATCCAGTACCGGCGCACGCGACCGGTCGCCTCGTCCTGCGGGGATTGCGGGAGCGAGGTCACCGGGGCGGCGTGGGACTGTTTCACGATGCCTCCAGCCTACGCCGCACGGCGGCTGCCGGCGTGCGGCGCAGGCCCCGGTTGCAGGTCAGCTGCTGATGCCGTAGAGCAGGAACGGCAGCGATCCGAAGAAGATCGCGGACAGGATGCCGAACACGAGCGACAACGCGAGGAAGGCCACGCCCGCGTACCCCAGAATGATGCCCGCGATGGCCATGCCGCGTCCGCCGAGAGCGGTGTTCTCGCGGGTATTCTTGAGCGCCATGTGCCCGGTGATCACCGCCGCGATCGAGGCGAGCAGCAGGACGAAGGTCCAACTGAAGACGATGCCGGCGATACCGGTGATGAGCGACGTGACGGCGAGACCGCTGGTCGGTCGTGCGGGCGCATAGGGGTAGGACTGTGCCTGCGGGTAGGGCTGCGCTCCCGGGTACTGCGGAGCGGCCGCATACGGCTGCGGCGCAGAGTACGGCGCCGGGGCCGCGTTCTGCTGCGGTGCCGGGTGCGGCTGCACGGCCGGGTACTGCTGCACGGCCGGGTACTGCTGCGTGGCCGGGTACTGCTGCGTGGCCGGGTACTGCGGCACGGCAGGACTCTGCGGGGCCGGAGCGGCGGTGGGCGGCGGGGAGTAGGGCTGGTTCTGCGGAGAGGGCACCGGGTGCCCGCCCGGGTTCGTGTCGTCGCTCATCGCGATCCCTTCATGGTCCTGCTGCGGTCATCTCCATCTTGGCGTGATTCTCGCGGCCCGTGGCGGGGGAGAGCTCCCCGGCTAGGATGATTCGGGTCCTTCAAGCCCCCTGGGAGTGCACACATGACTACAGAACGCGTCGTCCTCGTCACCGGCGGCAACCGCGGCATCGGCCGCGCGATCGCGGAGCGCTTCGTGCGCGACGGGTACCGTGTGGCCGTCACGGCTCGCAGCGGCGAGGGCCCCGAGGGCACGCTCACCGTCCGCGCGGACGTCACCGATGCCGCATCCATCGACGCCGCATACAGTGAGGTCGAGGCCGCGCTCGGCCCGGTCGAGGTGGTCGTCGCCAACGCCGGGATCACGAAGGACACGCTCCTCATGCGGATGAGTGAGGAAGACTTCGACAGCGTCGTAGCCACCAACCTCGGTGGCGCCTTCAGAGTCGTCAAGCGTGCATCGAAGGGGATGCTGCGCGCCCGCTTCGGCCGGGTCATCCTCATCTCGAGCGTCGTGGGCCTGTACGGGTCCGCAGGCCAGGTCAACTATTCGGCGTCCAAGAGCGCCCTGGTCGGCTTCGCACGCTCGCTCACGCGCGAACTCGGAGCGCGCGGCATCACGGCGAACGTGGTCGCCCCGGGATTCATCGAGACGGACATGACCGCCGAGCTTCCCGAAGAGACGCAGAAGCAGTACAAGGCGAATATCCCCGCAGCCCGCTTCGCCACAGCGGACGAGGTCGCAGGAGTGGTCACCTGGCTCGCCGGCGACGACGCCGGCTACATCTCGGGTGCGGTCATCCCGGTCGACGGCGGCCTCGGCATGGGCCACTGACCGCTCGCTGCTTCACCACGCCGCCGCGTCACGTCATCGCGTCGTCGCGACGGCGTCGATGATGAGTTCGGCAAGCCGCCGCGGCTGCGAGAAATGCGGCCAGTGCCCGCTCCCGATCTTCACGACGCTCGCGTCGGCGATCGCACGCCGTCGACGATCTCGAACGCGGAGCCCCCGACATCGGCTAGCGGCCCCGGCGGGTCGGCCTGATCAGGGCAGGAGCGGGATGATCTCGCGCAGATCCTGCGGACCCACCACGAGGTTCGCCGACGCTCGGACAGCCGGCTTGGCGTTGAACGCGACACCGAGTCCGGCGGCCGACATCATCTCGAGGTCGTTCGCACCGTCGCCGATCGCGATGGTGGCCGCGGGCGGTACGTCGAGCTCGCCTGCCCAGTCACGAAGGGATGAGGCCTTGGCGGCGGCGTCCACGATGGCGCCATCGACGCGACCGGACAACGCGCCGTCGACCACCGCCAGGCGGTTCGCCCGCCAGCGGTCGACCCCCAGATCGGGCGCGATGCTGTCGAGGATCTCATGGAAGCCGCCGGAGACGACGCCGACGACACCGCCGCGCTGGTGGACAGCGGCGGTCAGTTCGCGCACCCCCGGCGTCGGCCGGATCCGTACCCTGACCCGCTCGAAGGCGTCCGTCCCGACGCCGGCCAGCGCCTCCACTCGGGAGCGGAGGCTGGTCGCGAAGTCGACATCGCCGCGCATGGTGGCCTCGGTGGCGGCCTGCACCTCTGCGCGGCGGCCGGCTTCATCGGCGAGGAGCTCGATGACCTCGTCCTGGATGAGTGTGGAGTCGGCGTCGAGGACGACGAGGAATCGGGCTGCGGTCACACGATCGAGCGTAGCGCGAGCGCGAGCCGGTCAGCGTTCGATCAACTCGCCCTTGCCGACCACGGTGATGCCGGACTCGGTCACCGTGAAGCCGCGCTCGAGATCGCGTTCCCTATCCACGCCGACCGTCGCCCCGTCGAGCATCACGACGTTCTTGTCGAGGACGGCGCGGTGCACGCGGGCGCCCTGACCGATCACGACCCCGTCGAAGAGCACGGAGTCGGTGATGGTCGACCCCCCTGCTGCAAGCGTGCCGGGACCGATGACGCTGTGCTCGAGGTGCGTTCCTGACAGCACGGAACCCGGTGAGACGATCGAGTCGATGGCGTTGCCGATGCGTCCGACCGCGTCGCGGACGAACTTCGCGGGCGGCGCGTTGACGCTCTGCGTGCGGATCGGCCACAGCGTGTTGTACAGGTTGAACACCGGCAGCGTCGCGATGAGATCCATGTGAGCATCGAAGAACGAGTCGATGGTCCCGACATCGCGCCAGTAGGCGCGGTCGCGCGGCGACGAACCCGGCACGTCGTTCTGCTTCATGTCGTAGTACGCCGCTTCACCGCGTTCGACGAAATACGGGACGATGTCGCCGCCCATGTCATGACTCGACGCGGCCACCTCGCCGTCGGCCTCGACGGCCTCGATGAGCGCGTCTGCGTCGAAGATGTAGTTGCCCATGGATGCGAGCACCTCGTGAGGCGAGTCAGCCAGACCCGTGGCGTCCGCCGGCTTCTCGAGGAACGCGCGGATCCGCCCCGATCCGTCCGGGTCCGCATCGATCACGCCGAACTGGTTCGCCAGGGCGAGCGGCTGGCGGATGCCTGCCACCGTCGCCCGCGCGCCCGATGCGATGTGCGCGTCGACCATCTGCTGGAAGTCCATCCGATACACGTGGTCGGCGCCGATGACCACGACGATGTCGGGCTTCTCGTCGTTGATGAGGTTCAGGCTCTGCAGGATGGCGTCGGCCGATCCGGAGAACCAGCGCTTTCCCAGGCGCTGCTGCGCCGGCACCGAGGTGATGTACGAGTCGAGCAGCGCCGACATCCGCCACGTCTGCGTGATGTGCCGATCGAGGCTGTGGGATTTGTACTGGGTGAGGACGACGATCTGCCGAAGGCCCGAGTTGATGAGGTTCGAGATGGCGAAGTCGATGAGGCGGTACTGCCCGGCGAAGGGCACCGCGGGCTTCGCCCGGTCTGTTGTCAGAGGCATGAGACGCTTGCCCTCGCCGCCGGCGAGGATGATGCCGAAAACCTTCTTTGGGGCTGCCATGGCTCCACCATAGAACCCGAACGCACCGCTGTACTAGCGTTCAAGCATGCGCATCGACATGATCACCAAGGAGTACCCGCCGGAGATCTATGGCGGGGCGGGTGTCCACGTCGCAGAACTCGTCGCCGCGCTGCGCGGATCGGTCGATGTGCAGGTGCGTGCGTTCGGCGCCGAGCGGTCCGAGGCGGGCACGCACTCGTACCGGACTCCGGCTGAACTGGCCGGTGCCAACGCGGCGCTGCAGACCCTCGGCACCGACCTCGTCATGGTCGGCGATGTGGCGGGCGCCGACGTCGTGCACAGCCACACCTGGTACGCCAACTTCGCCGGGCACCTCGCCTCGCAGCTGCACGGCATCCCGCATGTCCTGACAGCGCACAGCCTCGAGCCTCTGCGCCCATGGAAGGCGGAGCAGCTCGGCGGCGGTTACGCCGTGTCCGGAGGGATCGAGCGGCTCTCCTACGAGAACGCGGCCGCCATCATCGCAGTCTCCGCCGGCATGCGCGCCGACATCCTCCGCAGTTATCCGCAGGTCGATCCGGAGCGGGTGCGGGTGATCCACAACGGGATCGACGTCGAGCGCTGGCGGCCGGTGCAGGACGATGCGTTCCTCGCCGGGATCGGCATGGATCCATCGCGTCCGTCTGTCGTCTTCGTCGGCCGCATCACGCGCCAGAAGGGGCTCCCGTATCTGCTCCGGGCCGCCCGGCTGCTGCCGCCGGACGTGCAGGTGATCCTGTGCGCCGGTGCGCCGGACACTCCCGAGATCATGGCGGAGGTGCAGGAGGGCGTGCGCCGGCTCCAGGCCACCCGGGAGGGCGTCATCTGGATCGAGCGGATGCTGCCCCGCGACGAGCTGAGCGCGATCCTCGCGGCCGCGACGACGTTCGTGTGCCCGTCCGTGTACGAGCCGCTCGGCATCGTCAACCTCGAGGCCATGGCCTGCGGTGCAGCCGTGGTCGGCACGGCGACGGGAGGCATCCCGGAGGTCGTCGACGACGGCGTCACGGGCCGGCTGGTGCCGATCGAGCAGGCGGACGACGGCACGGGAACCCCGCTCGATCCCGAGCGGTTCGTCGCGGACCTCGCCCGCGTGCTCACGGAAGTCGTATCCGACACCGAGGCGGCAGCGGCCTACGGACGCGCCGGCCGCGAACGCGCCGCACGGGAGTTCAGCTGGTCCGCGATCGCCGATACCACGCGCGCCCTCTACGCGGAGCTCACCGGCTGATGCCGATAGGCTGGATGCATGCCGAGCGCTCTTGATTTCACCGATGTCGTCGTGCGCCGTGACGGGCGCAACATCGTCGATCGCGTGACCTGGCAGGTCGCCGACGATCAGCGATGGGTGGTGCTGGGGCCCAACGGCGCGGGCAAGACCACGCTGCTGCAGCTCGCGGACACGCTCATGCACCCGACCTCCGGAACGGTGACGATCCTCGGCGAGACGCTCGGGCGGACGGACGTGTTCGAGATCCGGCCCCGCATCGGCTTCGCCTCGACGGCCATGGCCCGGCGCATCCCGCGCGAGGAGACCGTGCTCAATGTCGTCCTCACCGCCGCGTACTCGGTCACGGGTCGCTGGAACGAGGTGTACGAGAACATCGACGAGCGTCGCGCGCTGCGGGTGCTGGGGGAGTGGAAGCTCGATCACCTCGCCGACCGCACCTTCGGGACACTGAGCGACGGGGAGCAGAAGCGGGTGCAGATCGCCAGGGCGGTCATGACCGATCCCGAACTGCTCCTGCTCGACGAGCCGACGGCGTCCCTCGATCTCGGCGCGCGCGAGGAGCTGCTCGGGCTCCTCAGCGGGTACGCGTCGTCGCCGACCACCCCGGCCATGGTGATGGTGACCCACCACGTCGAGGAGATCCCCGTCGGGTTCACGCACGTCATGCTCCTGCGCGAGGGCGGTGTCGTCGCGGCGGGCCCGATCGAGCAGACGCTGACGGCGGATGCGCTCAGCGAGGCATTCGGAATGCCGATCACGCTGTCGGCGGAAGGCGGCCGCTACGCCGCCCGTGCGACGGCCTGAGTCGACGATCTGCTAAACTCGATCCTTGGTGCATTCGCGCCGCAGACTTCCCTCGATCCTGGCACAATCCAGGGCACCATATAAGGAATCCCATGAAGACTGACATTCACCCCGACTACAAGAACGTCGTGTTCCGCGACCTCGGCTCGGGCGAGACCTTCCTGACCCGCTCCACGGTCACCAGCGACAAGACCATCGAGCTCGACGGCGTCGAGTACCCGGTGATCGACGTCGAGATCTCCTCGGCCTCGCACCCGTTCTACACGGGCAAGCAGCGCATCATGGACTCGGCCGGTCGTGTCGAGAAGTTCAACCAGCGCTTCAAGGGCTTCGGCGGCAGCAGCAAGTAAGCTTCCGATTCTTCGAAGAAGGCCCCGCTCCGGCGGGGCCTTCTTCGCGTTCGGGAAGCCGCGACTACGCCTCGCGCACCGGCCACGCTCCGTCGAGCGCGTCCTCCGGGTCGAGCCGGCCGATGCGGATGAAGTACTCGGTCAGGCTCTCGGCCTGAGAGCGCGCCCAGCCGATCTGCTGGGTGTGCAGCTCGCCCGCCGACGCTGCGAGCGGGAAGCTGCGTGCGATCGCCTGCGCGACCCGGCCGGCCGCGATGGCGTCGGCCGAAGCCTCGTGCGCCCCATCGAGGACCACGCCGTAGTGCTCGGCGACGACCTCGAGCGTGCGCTTGCCCTTGCGGTAGCGATCGACGGCCTTGTCTATCACGAGCGGATCGATGATCGGTCCCGGGTTCTCGAGGACGGGCACGCCGTGACGCCCGCATTCGTGCGCCAGCAGAGAGAAGTCGTAGGACGCGTTGTACGCCACCACCGGCACACCTTGCGCGAACAGCGAGCGCAACGACCCGGCGATCTCGGTGACGACATCACGCGCCGGGCGCCCCTCGGCCCGTGCGTGCGTAGTCGTGATGCCGTGCACGGCCGCCGCACCGTCGGGGATCGGGATGCCGGGGTCGGCCAGCCACGATCGGGCTGCGATCTCGCGGCCCTTCGCGTCGAGCACGCCCACGTGGGCGGTCACGATCCGATCGGCACCGACATCGACGCCTGTGGTCTCGAGGTCGAAGACGCCGACGCGTCCGAGCCATGCCGGTAGTTCGAGATCGGGTGCCATGGATCCTCCTCCGTCCCGGACAACGCTAGGGACGGCCTCCGACATCGCCGGTCAGGCGCGCCCGTAGACTGAATCCATGCCCGTGCATTCGCCCTATGCCGATCGCCTCGGTCGCATCCCGATCGAGCGGCGCGAGGTCGATGTGCGCGGCGGGCGCACCGCGTACTGGGTGTATGGGCCGCCCGAGGAATCGTCGAACGAAGGGCAGCCGACGACGGTCATCGCCGTGCACGGGTTCCGCGGCGAGCACCACGGTCTCGAGCCCGTGCTCGCCTTCCTGCCCGAGCTCCGGGTGATCGCGCCGGACCTTCCCGGCTTCGGTGAGAGCGCGCCTCTGCCCGGCCGCACGCACGATCTCGACGAGTATGCGCAGTGGCTGCGCGAGTTCGCAGCGGCCGCCGCCCCCGGGGCGGTGATCCTCGGGCACTCGTTCGGTTCCATCGTCGCCTCGGCCGCCGTCGCCGGCGGACTGGAGACGCCGCGACTCATCCTCATCAACCCCATCGGCGCTCCGGCGCTCGAGGGGCCGAAGGGCGTCCTGACCAAGCTTGCCGTGCTGTATTACGGCCTCGGCGCGAAGCTTCCGCCCGCGATCGGGACCGCTTTGCTGCGCAACGGGCTCATCGTCCGGGGGATGAGCATCGCGATGGCGAAGACCCGGGACCCGGCGCTGCGCCGGTTCATCCACGATCAGCACGACACCTACTTCTCCGATTTCGCGGACCGCGACGTGCTGCGCGACGCGTTCGTCGCGAGCGTCTCGCACGATGTGCGCGCCTTCGCGCCGCGCATCGAAGCGCCGACGCTCCTGATCGCCGCTCAGCAGGACGACATAACGCCCATCGAGGCCGAGCGTCACCTGGCGACGCTGTTCCCTGATGCCGAACTCGTCGAGATCGCCGATGTCGGCCACCTCATCCATTACGAGACCCCGGCCGAGGCGGCCGGAGCGATCCGGCGATTCCTCAGGGTTCCCGTCGAGCGAGGCCGATGAGTCCGGCGACCCGGTAGGGGATCACCTCGCCCATCGCGAGCGAGGTCTCCGTCCGCTCCACTCCCTCGATCGACAGGATGCGCGCATCCGTGTCGAACAGGTGCCTGGCATCGCGGCAGGCGACACGCGCGAGCAGGTCGATCGATCCGCTGAGGCCGTGCACCTGCAGGACCTCGGGGATGCGGGCCAGCTCCGCGGTGATACGCGGCAGCTCGGTCTGCCGAAGGCCGATGCTGATGAAGGCCTGCAACGGGAAGCCGAGGACCTCGGGGGAGAAGGCCCGCTCGTAGGACAGGAACACCCCGGTCTGATCCAGCCGCGCCATCCGCGCCTGGATCGTGTTGCGCGACAGGCCGAGCCGTTCGGCGAGGGCGACGACGGTCGTGCGCGGGTCTTCGGAGAGGGCACTCAGCAGTTCGAGATCTACGCGGTCGAGAGCGGACATAGTGCCCAACAGTAGCAGGTCGACGAGCACCGAACTACGCAACATGCTCAAGCGCACCCCAGATGCTTGAGCGTGCTGACCAGCGGACGTACCCTCGAACCGACCGATGAAGACGTCGGTGCACAGCGTGCACGCCCCCACAAGGGGCACACACGACAGGAGGACGACGATGTCACCGCAGACCACTCCGATCGCAGACACAGCGCAGGATCTCGAACTCGCCGAGCGGTTGCTCGCGCCCGACGGGACCCGTCTGAGCAATCCCGGACTCGACCCGTTCGTCGCCGACGTCGACGCGGCGCAGCTGCGTTCGCTGCACCGCGACATGGTCATCCTCCGGCGCATCGACGCCGAGGGCGTCGCCCTCCAGCGTCAGGGCCAACTGGGCCTCTGGGCGCCCTGCAACGGCCAGGAGGCCTCGCAGATCGGCACGGCGCGTGCCATCGACCCGATCGACTTCGTGTTCCCCAGTTACCGCGAGACCGGCGTCATCTATGCGCGCGGGGCGCAGCCCGGCGACTTCGTGCGCGTCTGGCGCGGCGAGGAGGGTGCGCCGTACGATCCCATGCAGATGCGCGTCGCGCCGCTGCAGATCATCATCGGCGCCCAGTCGCTGCACGCGGTCGGCTACGCCATGGGCATCAAGCACGAGAAGGCCCCCGAGGTCGCCGTGACGTACTTCGGCGATGGCGCCACCAGCCAGGGCGACGTGAACGAGGCGATGGTCTTCGCCGCGTCGTACCGGGCTCCGGTCGTCTTCGTCTGCCAGAACAACCACTGGGCGATCTCCGAGCCGGTCGCGCTGCAGTCCCAGTATCCGATCTCTGGCCGTGCGCCCGGCTTCGGCATCCCGAGCATGCGCGTCGACGGCAACGACGTCCTCGCGTGCATGGCGGCGATGCGCTGGGCGCTCGCCCACGCGCGTTCCGGCAAGGGACCGGCCTTCATCGAGGCCGTCACCTACCGGATGGGACCGCACACCACCTCGGACGACCCCACCCGATACCGAGACCCGGCCGAGCTCGAGTCCTGGAAGGGCCGTGATCCGATCGCCCGCGTCGAGGCGTTCCTGCGCGGACTCGGAGAGATCGATGACGAGCAGATCGCCGCAGCGCTCGCCGATGCCGACAAGCTCGCTCGCGAGATGCGCGCCGAGTGCCTCGGCATGGTCACGCGCGAGCCGCTGGCCGTCTTCGACAACGTGTACGCCGAGCCGCACTGCGGCATCGACCGTCAGCGCGACGAGTACGCCGCGTACCTCTCGACCTTCGAGGAGGCCTGAGATGACCCAGCTCACTCTCGGAAAGGCGCTCAACGCGGGCTTGCGCAAGGCCATGCAGGAGGACGACAAGGTCGTCCTCCTGGGCGAGGACATCGGCAAGCTCGGCGGCGTCTTCCGCATCACCGACGGTCTGCTCGACGAGTTCGGCGCGGCCCGCGTCATCGATACGCCCTTGGCGGAGTCCGGCATTGTGGGCACCGCCGTCGGCCTCGCCTACCGCGGCTACCGCCCGGTCGTCGAGATCCAGTTCGACGGCTTCGTGTACCCGGCGTTCGACCAGATCGTCTCGCAGGTCGCCAAGCTCCACTACCGCACACAGGGACGTGTCAAGATGCCGATCACGATCCGCATCCCGTGGGCGGGCGGCATCGGCGCGGCCGAGCACCACTCGGAGTCACCCGAGGCGTACTTCGTGCACACAGCGGGTCTGCGCGTCATCGCCGTCCCGAACCCCGAGGACGCCTACCGGTGCCTGCGTCAGGCAATCGCCTCGGACGATCCCGTGATCTTCTTCGAGCCGAAGCGGCTCTACCACCACAAGGGCGAGGTCGATCTGGACGCCTCGCTCGCAGACGCACCCCCGATGGGATTGGCGCGGGTAGTGCGCGAGGGGACGGATGCGACGATCATCACCTACGGTGCGATGCTCACCACCGCTCTGGATGCCGCATCCGCCGCCGAGGACGAGGGGCTCTCGCTCGAGGTGATCGACCTGCGCTCGATCTCGCCGGTCGACTACGACACGGTCGCGGCGTCCGTCCGCCGCACCGGACGAGTCGTCGTCGCGCATGAGGCCTCCCGCGAAGCCGGCGTCGCCGCCGAGGTCATCGCGAGCATCACCGAGCGGTGCTTCGAGTATCTCGAGGCGGCCCCTGTGCGCGTCACCGGGCACGACGTGCCCTATCCGCCCGCGAAGCTCGAGAAGTTCCACCTGCCCGACCTCGACCGGATCCTGGACGCCGTCGATCGGGTCCTCGACCGGCCGAACAGCCTGACGGGAGCCGAGTCATGATCCAGGAGTTCCGCCTTCCCGACCTCGGCGAGGGACTCGCCGACGCCGAGATCGTCCAGTGGCTCGTCGCCCCCGGCGACACCGTCACCCTCAACCAGACCCTGGCCGAGGTCGAGACGGCGAAGGCCGTCGTCGAGCTGCCGTCACCGTACGACGGAACCGTCACGACTCTGCACGCGGAGGCGGGTGAGACGGTCGATGTCGGCGCTCCGCTCATCGCGTTCGACGTCGCGGGGGAGGATCCTGCAGGACCCGCCCCGACGGGCGAGGCCGCAGCGGATGCGACGGAGACGGAGGTCGTGGAGGAGAAGACCCCGCCCAACCTCGTCGGCTACGGCGCCGCTCCGTCGAGCAAGGCGCGCCCTGCCCGGCGCGCACGGCGTGCCGGGGCCGCGGCGCCGGCGGCCGATACCGCCGTGCTCGAGGCGGCGCCGCACGACGTGCTGCCCGAGGCTCCGGCATCCGTCCGGGTGGGGGAGCGCCCGCGCTCCACCCCTCCCGTCCGTGCATACGCCAAGCGCCTCGGTGTGGACATCGTCCTCGTCGCCGCGGAGGTCGGCGACCGGGTGATCACCCGTGATGACATCGACGCGTACGCCGAGCGCGTCGGCGGGGTCACGGAGGCCCCTGCTGCCGCTCCTGTGGTCGCCTCCGTGTTCGTTGACGTTCAGGAGCGCGAGACGCGCATCCCGATCCGCGGTGTGCGCAAGCACACGGCTGCGGCGATGGTGCAGAGCGCTTTCACCGCACCGCACGTCACCACCTTCCACACCGTTGATGTGACCGCCACGATGGATCTCCTCGCGAGGCTCAGGACCGACCGCTCGCTGTCCGAGCACCGGATCGGGCCGCTCGTGGTCGTCGCCAAGGCCGTGTGTCTGGCGCTCAGCCGCACACCCGGCCTGAACTCGCGGTGGGACGAGGCTGCGGGCGAGATCGTCCAGCCGCACTACGTCGACCTCGGTATCGCGGCGGCGACGGAGCGCGGGCTCATCGTCCCGAACATCCGCGATGCGGAGCGGATGACGCTGTCGCAGCTGGCGGATTCGATCGCGGCGCTGACGCAGACGGCGCGCTCGGGCAAGACTTCGCCCGCGGATCTCGCCGGAGGCACCTTCTCCATCACGAACATCGGCGTGTTCGGCATCGACGCGGGCACCCCGATCCTCCCACCGGGCCAGTCCGGGATCCTCGCCGTCGGTGCGGTGCGCCGGATGCCGTGGGAGCACCGAGGCGAGATCGCACTGCGTCAGGTGATGACGCTGAGCCTGTCGTTCGATCACCGCATCGTCGACGGCGCGGAGGGTGCTCGGTTCGTCAAGGACGTCGCAGACATCCTCGAGGAGCCGGGACGCGCGATGCTGATGGGGTGACGCTGTGCTCGCCGCCTGATGTCCGGCTCAGCCGCGTCAGGCGACGAGCGCAGCCAGCGCCATCGATGACAGCAGCGCAGCGGTCGACTTCTTCGACCGGGATGCCGCACGCGTGCTGTGCGGTGTCGAGTTGATGAGTCCGAAGCACGCCTGCACGCGCATCCGCAGCTCATCGGCGGGCGCCTCGTGCACCGGTGCGAGCGCCGCGATCCAGAGATCGATGTACTCGCGCTGCAGTCGCCGCACCTCGGCATGGTCCTCGCTCGAGAGATGGGCGAGATCACGATCGTGCACGCGGATGACGTCGGCTTTGCCCAGTGCGAAGTCGACGTGGAAGCGGATCAGCGCGCGGATGCGGTCATCCGCGGTCACCGCCTCCGAACAGACGCGGGTTCCACCGCTGACGAGGTCCTCGCTGACCTTGACGAGCACGGCGCCGAGCAGCGCCTGCTTGCCCGCGAAATGGCGGTACACGGCGGGACCCGACACGCCGACGGCCGTACCGATGTCTTCGAGGCTCACCCCGGAGTACCCGCGCTCCGCGAACAGCCGCGCGGCCTCGGTCAGGAGCGCGTCCGCGCGCTCGGCCTTGGCGCGGTCCCGTGCCGTGAGAGGGGTTGTCATTTCAGTTAACGCTCGCTAACCTAAATCATCGGGTTAGTGAACACTAACCGAAAACGTGCGCCGTACGCCACTGTGTGACGAGCTGCCGTGTGAGTCGAGGAGGACGCCAGGATGCCCGTGACACAGGAGTCACTCGCCGCCGAGCTGCGCGACAGGCTGAGCGCCGCCGCGGTCGGAGGACCGGAGGCGTCGCGGGCGCGGCACGTGGCACGCGGCAAGCTGCTGCCCCGGGACCGGGTGTCGCGACTGCTCGACAAGGGCAGCCCGTTCCTCGAGGTCGCCCCGCTCGCAGCGGACGGCCTGTACGGCGGGGAGGTGCCCGGCGCCGGCGTGATCGCCGGAATCGGCCTCGTCCATGGCCGCCATGTCATGGTGATCTGCAACGACGCCACGGTCAAGGGCGGCACCTACCTGCCCATGACCGTCAAGAAGCACCTGCGGGCCCAGGAGATCGCGCTGGAGAACCGGCTTCCCTGCCTGTACCTGGTGGACTCGGGCGGGGCCTTCCTGCCCAAGCAGGACGAGGTCTTCCCCGATCGCGACCACTTCGGCCGGATCTTCTTCAACCAGGCGCGGATGAGCGCTGCGGGGATCCCGCAGCTGGCCGCCGTCCTCGGATCGTGCACCGCCGGCGGCGCCTACGTGCCGGCCATGAGCGATGAGACGGTGATCGTCCGGAACCAGGGGACGATCTTCCTCGGCGGTCCGCCGCTCGTGAAGGCGGCGATCGGCGAGATCGTCACCGCCGAGGAACTGGGCGGGGGCGAGCTGCACGCACGCCGATCGGGTGTCGTCGACCACCTCGCCGAGGACGACGAGCATGCCCTCGAGATCCTGCGCGACATCGTCCGCACGCTCCCGGCTCCGGCCGAGCCGGCGTGGGAGGTCACGGCATCCAGGGCCCCCGATGAGACATCGAGCCTCTACGACGTCGTCCCAGTCGACGTGAACGCGGCCTACGACGTGCACGAGGTGATCGCACGTCTCGTGGACGGCGACTCCTTCCGCGAGTTCAAGTCCGAATACGGCACGAGTGTCGTGACCGGATTCGCCCGGCTGCACGGGCATCCGATCGGCATCGTCGCGAACAACGGCGTCCTGTTCAGCGAGTCCGCGCTCAAGGGCGCGCACTTCATCGAACTGTGCGATCAGCGCGGCATCCCGCTGCTGTTCCTCCAGAACATCACCGGCTTCATGGTCGGATCCGATGCCGAGGCCGGGGGCATCGCGAAGGACGGCGCCAAGATGGTGACGGCCGTCGCGACCACGCGCGTGCCGAAGCTGACCGTGATCATCGGCGGATCGTTCGGTGCCGGCAACTACTCGATGTGCGGGCGCGCGTACTCGCCGCGGTTCCTGTGGACCTGGCCCGCCAGCCGCATCTCGGTCATGGGCGGGAACCAGGCGGCATCCGTGCTCGCGACGGTCAAGGAGGACCAGCTCGCCGCACGCGGCGAGTCGTGGTCGCAGGACGAGCGCTCCGCCTTCGAGGAGCCGATCCGCGCCCAGTACGAGGCGCAGGGCGAGCCGTACTACGCGACGGCGCGCCTCTGGGACGACGGCATCATCGATCCCGATCAGACGCGCGATCGCCTCGGCCTCGCGCTCGACGTCATCGCACGCACCCCGCTGCCCGAACCGCGCTTCGGCGTCTTCCGGATGTGATCCCCCATGACATTTGAGACCGTGCTCGTCGCCAACCGCGGCGAGATCGCCCGACGCATCATCCGCACGCTCCGCTCGAGCGGGCTGCGCAGCGTCGCCGTGTACAGCGACGCCGATGCGGACGCCCCGCACGTGCGGGAGGCGGACACCGCGATGCGGCTTGGACCGGCACCGGCGGCCGAGTCGTACCTCGACGTGGACGCGGTCATGCGAGCCGCGCGAGAGAGCGGAGCACAGGCACTCCATCCCGGGTACGGGTTCCTCTCCGAGAGCGTCGCGCTGGCTCAGGCCTGCGCAGAGGCCGGGATCGTGTTCATCGGTCCGTCGACCACGGCGCTCAAGATCATGGGCGACAAGGTCACCGCCCGCGAGCAGGTCGCCGCCCGCGGCGTGCCGGTCGTGCCGGGCTTCGACGCGACGGGGCTCTCCGACGACCAGATCGCCGTACGCGCCGCTGACGTCGGTTACCCGCTGCTCGTCAAGCCCAGCGCCGGCGGCGGCGGTAAGGGCATGGAGGTCGTCGTCGACGAGACCCACCTGGATGCCGCTCTCGCCTCGGCACGGCGCGTCGCGAAGGCGGCGTTCGCGGACGACTCGCTGCTGCTCGAGCGGCTGATCGCCCGCCCCCGTCACATCGAGGTGCAGGTGTTCGGCGACGTGCACGGCACGGTCATCGCCCTCGGCGAGCGCGAGTGCACGCTGCAGAGAAGGCATCAGAAGGTCATCGAGGAGGCGCCCTCGGCCGGACTCTCAGGTGAGGTGCGCGAGCGGCTCTTCGACGCGGCGGTCCGTGCCGCTGAGAGCGTGTCGTACGTCGGCGCCGGAACCGTCGAGTTCCTCGTCGACGCGGATGCTCCGGACGAGTTCTTCTTGATCGAGATGAACACGCGACTGCAGGTGGAGCATCCGGTCACCGAGGAAGTCACCGGGCTCGATCTCGTCGCGCTGCAGCTCGCGGTCGCAGCGGGGGAGCGGGTGCCGTCCGCACCGCCCGTGACCGGGCACGCCGTCGAGGCGCGCATCTACGCAGAGTCCCCCGAGCGGGGGTTCCTGCCGCAGGCGGGGAGCATCCTGCGCTTCGACGCGCCCTCCGACGTGCGTGTGGATGCCGCCATCGAGACGGGCAGCGAGGTCACCGGCTTCTACGACCCGATGATCGCCAAGGTCATCGCGCACGGAGCCGATCGTGCCTCCGCGCTGGCGCAGCTCGATGCTGCAATGGCGGAGACCGTGATCCTCGGCGTGGAGACGAACATCGCCTTCCTGCGAGCACTCGTGACGAACGAGCGCGTGGTCTCGGGAGACCTCGACACCGCGCTCATCGAGACGCTGCTGCCTGTTTCGCCCGCCGCGCCGTCGGCGGGCATGCTGGCGGCCGCGAAACAGGCCTTGCGCGACGAGGCAGGCCGTGCCACGGCCCGTTTCGACGGGCAGGACCCGTCTCGCAGAGCTGGCCGAGTGTGGGCGGCGCTGACGGACGCGGGGGCACGGGACGTGGCATTCCTCACGGATGCGGGTGACGTCGTGGATGCGGGCGACGCGGAGGCAACGGCATCCCTTCCCACCGCGATCGATGCCGACGGCGCCGTCTGGGTGAGCGAGGCGGGGCGCTCGGTGCGGCTGCGACCGCTCGACCGTCGCGCACGGATGCTGCAGCGCCTCGCCGCTCGAGAGTCCGCCGCCGCAGCGACCCATCCTGAGGCCCGCGCTCCGATGCCCGGCAATGTCGCGGCCGTGCACGTCGAGGACGGCCAGACGGTCGCGGCGGGCCAGCCGCTGGTCTCGATCGAGGCGATGAAGATGGAGCATCCCGTGCTCGCGCCGCACGACGGCACGGTGCACCTGTCCGTCGCCGTCGGCGACCAGGCGCGCCGGGACCAGGTCGTCGCCACCGTCAGCGCCCGTGAACCCGGAGCACCTGTACCAGGAACAACCGAAGGAGCAGCATGACCATCGACCTCGCCGAGGAGGAGCTCGAACTCAGCGCCATGGTGCGCGAGTTCGCCGACACCGTCGTCGCGCCGCAGGCATATGAGGCCGATCGCACGCACACCCTGTCCATGGAGGTGGTCGCCCAGATGGGCGATCTGGGGCTGTTCGGGCTGCCGTTCCCCGAAGACGTCGGCGGACAGGGCGGCGACTACATGGCGCTGTGCCTCGCGATCGAGGCACTCGGCCGCGTCGACCAGTCGATCGCCATCACCCTGGAGGCCGGGGTCAGCCTCGGCGCCATGCCGATCTTCCGATTCGGGAGCGATGAGCAGCGCAGCGAGCATCTGCCCGATCTGCTCGCCGGCCGGGCTCTCGCCGGCTTCGGTCTCACCGAACCGGAGGCGGGCAGCGATGCCGGCGCGACCCGCACGACCGCCCGCCTGGACGGCGACGAGTGGGTGATCGACGGCTCGAAGCAGTTCA
Source organism: Microbacterium tenebrionis (assembly GCF_903645325.1). Classification (GTDB taxonomy): domain Bacteria; phylum Actinomycetota; class Actinomycetes; order Actinomycetales; family Microbacteriaceae; genus Microbacterium; species Microbacterium tenebrionis. The sequence continues at coordinate 232,087 of NZ_CAHJXQ010000003.1, read as the reverse complement.
TCACCAACTCGGGCACGCCCATCACGCGTTTCGTCACGGTCACGGCGGTGACCGGCAGCGCCGACGGGCGCAAGGAGATCTCGACGATCATGGTCCCCAACGGGACGCCGGGATTCGCGGTCGAACCCGCCTACGACAAGGTCGGCTGGCACGCTTCCGACACGCATCCGTTGACGTTCGACGGCGTCCGCGTTCCGGCGGAGAATCTCGTCGGCGAGCGCGGATCGGGATTCAAGAACTTCCTCAGCATCCTCGACGAGGGCCGCATCGCGATCGCCGCACTGTCCGCCGGTGCCGCGGAAGGATGCCTGGAGGCGGCCGTCGACTATGCCAAGAGCCGCACGGTGTTCGGGGCCGCGCTCAGCACGCGCCAGAACGCGCAGTTCACGCTCGCCCGCATGCGCGCCCGCGTGCACACAGCCCGGCTCGCCTGGCACCACGCGGCCCGGCTCCGCGATGCGGGCAAGCCGTTCGCGGAGGCTGCGGCGATCGCGAAGCTCACGGCGGGGGACGCGGCGATGGACAACGCCCGGGATGCGACCCAGATCTTCGGCGGCAACGGGTTCATGAACGAGTTCGCGGTCGGCCGGCACTATCGTGACTCGAAGATCCTCGAGATCGGGGAGGGGACGACCGAGGTGCAGCTGCTGGTGATCGCGCGCGGATTGGGGCTCATGTGACCGACACGGGTGAAAGAGACATCCTCCAGCGCGGCCTGTACTACGAGGAGTTCGAGGTCGGGGCGCGCTATCTCCACCGGCCGGGTCGGACGGCCACCGAGGCCGACAACGTGCTGTTCACGACGCTGACCATGAACACCCAGGCGCTGCATCTGGACGCCGCCTTCGCTGGAGAGCAGGAGTTCGGTCAGCGGCTCATGAACTCGATGTGGACGCTGTCGACCATGGTCGGCGCATCCGTCGCCCAGCTCACGCAGGGCACCCTGGTCGCGCAGCTCGCGCTCGGCGAGATCGCCTTCCCGCATGCGCTGTTCGCGGGTGACACGCTGTACACCGAGAGCGTCATCACGGACAAGCGCCGCTCGAACTCGCGCCAGGGGCAGGGCGTCTGCACGATCGCGCACACCGGTCGCAATCAGGACGGCGTGGTCGTCGCCACGGCTGTCCGCACCGTCCTCGTCCATTGCGCACCCGAGGGGGATTGAGGTGTTCGAGCTCGGCCCCGCGCTGCTGTTCTGCCCCGGTGACCGTCCCGAACGCTTCCGGAAGGCCGCAGAGCGAGCGGATGCCGTCATCCTCGATCTCGAAGACGCCGTCGCGCCGGATGCGAAGGGGGCCGCGCGGGACCATATCGCGGCATCCGACCTCGATCCCGCCCGCGTGGTCGTGCGCGTCAACGCTCCCGACACCGCGGAGTTCGAGGACGACCTCGCCATGCTCGCAGGATCGCCGTTTCGCACGGTGATGGTCGCCAAGACGGAGGACCCCTCCGCCCTGGACGCGTTCGACGCCTCGTTCTCGCTCATCGCGCTCTGCGAGACGGCCAGGGGCGTCAGCGCGGCAGCGGCGATCGCCGCGCACGACCGCGTGGCCGCCCTCATGTGGGGCGCAGAAGACCTCATCGCCTCCCTCGGCGGCACATCGAGCCGTCATGCCGACGGCCGGTACCGTGATGCCGCGCGCTACGCCCGGTCCCGCGTGCTCGTGGCGGCCGGCGCGCACGGAAAGTCGGCGATCGACGCCGTGCACATCGACATCGAGGACGTCGACGGCCTGGCCGCCGAGGCGGCGGATGCTGCGGCATCCGGGTTCCGGGCGACGGCATGCATCCACCCCGGCCAGGTCGCGACGATCAGGGCGGCTTACGCGCCGGATGCGGACGCGCTGGCATGGGCCCGCGCGGTCCTGGCGGCCGCCGAGGGGGAGCGGGGCGTCTTCCGCTTCCGCGGACGCATGATCGACGAGCCGCTGCTGCGGCACGCCCGATCGGTCGCCGCGCGCGGGGCCTAGATGTACTGACCTCGACCGTTGTTGATTCGGTCGATGGGGGTGCGGCCTCCGATGCCGAGGTGGTGCCTGTCTAGGTTGTAGTAGTCGAGCCAGGTCGTCAACCCTGCTTTTCGGTCGTCGTTCGAGCTCCAGGGGCGGGCGTAGGCCCACTCGGTGGCGAGGGTGCGGTTGAGGCGTTCGACTTTCCCGTTGGTCCAGGGGCAGTGCGGTTTGATGAACCGCTGTCGGATGCCGTGCGCGTCGACCACGGCCTTGAACGCGGCCGAGTGGCGGTAAGCGAACGCGTTGTCGCTGATGACGCGTTCGACTGTGACGCCGAGGCGCGCGTAGAACGCGATCGCGCGGTCGAGGACGCCCGCCGCGGTGGTGCCTTTCTCGTCGTCGTGGATCTCCGCGTAAGCAACTCGGGAATGGTCGTCGATGACGGTGTGCACGTAGTCGTAACCCAGGCCCCGCTTGCGCGCAGGACGTTGCCCGCGGCCATGCAGACGCCATCCGCCGCCGTCGGGGATACGGCCGAGTTTCTTCACATCGACGTGGATCAGGGACCCGGGATGATCATGCTCGTAACGCTGCGCGGATCGGCGGGTCGCGCGGATCACGGACCCCGTGACCGGGTCCAGCTCCCGCAGCAACGGCACGTGGTGGCGGCGCAACACCCTACCGACCGTTGAGGCCTGCAAGCCGAGCTTGTCAGCGATGAACACCGGCCCACGCCGAGTGAGGTGCCGCATGATCCGCACCCTCGCCTCCACGCACGCTTTGGTCTGGCGAGGGTGGGAGCGGGCGACGCTGGAACGATCGATCAGGCCCGCCGGGCCGCACTCCCGGAACCTGCGCCACCACCGCCACGCAGTCGTGCGGGAGATCCCCATTTCCGCGGCAACATGCGCGACCGCACGCCCCGACTCGATGCGCTGGACCATGATCAACCTGCCGGCCGGAGTCAGCCGGGCATTAGCGTGGGACACGAGAGACCTCCGTGGACTCGAGGGAACCTAGACAGCTCCAACTCGACTACGGAGGTCTCTCCTACGTCAACAACGATCCGGGTCAGTACACCTAGACGGTCAGCGGCTCCAGGAGCCGGAGCAGGCCCGGCGCCGCCTCGAAGCGGTGCAGGGAGCCGTTGCGGAGGATGTCGCCCTCGCGCGGGAGCGTGCCGCCCGAGGCATGATGCAGCAGCGACCGGATCACGCCGCCGTGCGTTACGACGATCACGGACTCCGCGCGCGGTGCCGAACGGCCCCGTGATGCCCTGGCGATGATGTCGAGTGCTCCGAGCGCTCGGTCGCGGACGACGCCGAGCGTCTCGGCGCCGGACGGCGCGACCTGCCAGTTCTCGAAGCGCTCGAGGTACTCGTCGACCAGCAAGCCCTCGCCCTCGCCGAACTCGCGCTCCCGCATGTCGTGCGACAGCTCGGGTTCTCCGAGCCCGAGGCGGACGGCGATGATGCGCGCGGTCTCCTGCGCACGCACGAGCGGGCTCGCATAGATCGCGTGGTGCTCGGTCGCGCCGAGTGCTTCGGCGGCCGCGGCGGCATCCGCCCGCCCTGTCTCGTTCAGAGCGATGTCGGTGGAGCCCTGGATGCGACGGGCGAGATTCCAGTCGGTCTGTCCGTGGCGGACGAGTGTGATGAGGGTCACCGGAGCAGCTCCTGCAGCTTGGGGATCACGTCACCCGTGCCGCCGGTGAGGACGACGTGAGCCCACGGGTCGGCGCGCGTGGGCTCGCGGTTGACGATGATGAGCGGGATGCCACGGCGACGGGCGCGCTCGACGAGCCGCACGCCCGAGTTCACGACGAGCGACGAACCGGCGACGATCAGCGCCTCGCTGCCGCGCAGCATAGACTCAGCAGCGCGGAACCGGTCGGGGGGGACGAACTCGCCGAAGAAGACGACATCGGGCTTGAGCATCCCTCCGCAGACCGTGCACGCCGGCACGACGAAGCCGTCGCTGCTCTCGGGTGCGACGTCGCCGTCGGGGTTGAGGACGATGTTCTCCGGCACGGTGATCCAGGGATTGAGCTCCTCGATCTGCGTGGCGATGTCGCGGCGATCGAACACCTGGCCGCAGCGCAGGCACAGGACGCGGCGCATCGTGCCGTGCACCTCGACGACATGGGAGCTGCCGGCGCGCAGGTGCAGGCCGTCGACGTTCTGGGTGATGATCCCCGACACGAGATCGTCGCGCTCCATCTGGGCGAGGGCGAGATGCGCCCCGTTCGGCTGTGCGGACGCGAACGCCCGCCAGCCGAGGTGCCCTCCGACCCAGTACCTGCGCCGTGCGGCCTCGTCGGCGAGGTAGCGCTGACCCGTCATGGGATCGGCCCGCGTGCGCGCGCCCTCGCCGCGGTAGGCGGGGATGCCGGAATCAGTGGAGATGCCCGCTCCCGTGAGGACGGCGATGCGGCGACCGCGGAGGAGTTCGGCGGAGCGTTCGACGCCGTCTGCCAGCTCGGCACTCATCGTCACGCTCACGGAACCTCCACGTCGAGTCTACGGTGAGGAGATGCACATCGAGCACGTCCAGGACGCCGCAGACCCGCGTCTGGCCGATTACCGCGGTCTCACCGACACGGCGCTGCGCAGCGTCCAGGAGCCAGGCGGCGGCCTGTACATCGCCGAATCCGCGAAGGTCATCGAGCGCGCCGTCGCCGCAGGCCACGCTCCGCGCTCCGTCATGACGCAGCAGCGCTGGGTGCCCGGGCTCGAGGAGATGCTGGCCGAGCTCGATGTTCCCGTGTACGTCGTACCGGATGCCGTCGCGGAACAGGTCACCGGCTTCGCTGTGCACCGCGGGGCCCTGGCCTCGATGCATCGGCCGGCTCTCCGCCCGCTCGACGAGGTCGGGCGCGACGCCCGCCTCGTGCTCGTGCTCGACGATCTGATCGAGCACACCAACGTCGGAGCGGCGTTCCGCGCGGCAGCAGGCCTCGGCGCGGACGCCGTGATCGTCAGCGCACGCTGCGCCGACCCGCTGTATCGCCGCAGCGTCAAGGTGAGCATGGGCACCGTTTTCCAGGTGCCGTGGACCCGGCTGTCAGCCGGCGCGTCGCCGGCTGAGGAGCTGCGGAACCAGGGCTTCGACGTCGCGGCGCTGGCGCTGCGCGACGACGCCGTGCCGCTGGACGCCTATGCCGCGCAGCGCCCCGCGAAGGTCGCGCTCATGCTCGGCACCGAGGGCGACGGGCTCTCCGCGGCGGCGCTGGCGGCGGCGGATGCCGTGGTCACGATCCCGATGCATGGCGGTGTGGACTCGCTGAACGTCGCTTCTGCGGCTGCCGTCGCGATCTGGGAGCTCACGCGCCCGGAGCGCGGATCCGGCTAGTCGTTGTCGGCGACGAGGATCACCGGAGACGGCTCGGGCCGCTTGGCCGAGACGGCGTCGCCGGACGACTGATGACGCAGGCGCCTGAGCACCCACGGCACCAGATGCTCGCGCGCCCAGCCGAGGTCCTCGGCTCTCGCCTCGCGCCACGTCCGCACGGGGAGCGGGTCGGGCTGCATCGCCTGCAGGTCGTTGGGCACATTGAGGGCGCGCAGCACCATGCGGGCGACCTCGTGGTGGCCGAGCGCGTTGTAGTGCAGACGGTCGTCGTCGAAGAAGCGCGCGTCCTGCACCGTCTTGAGCGCCCACTGGTCGGCGACGATGCAGTCGCGCCGTTCGGCGATCGCACGGACGTTCTCGTTGTAGATCGCGACCTTGCCGCGGAACGGGCGGAACACCGGTGTGAAGCCGGTGTCGATGCCGGTGAACAGGATGACCGCAGCTCCTGTGGATGCCAGCCGCGACACGGCATCGTCGAGCTGCGCCGCGATCTCGTCGGGGTCGGTGCCGGGGCGGATGACGTCGTTGCCGCCCGCGCAGATCGAGATGAGGTCCGGCCGCAGGGCGACGGCCGGCTCGATCTGATCGGCGACGATCTGCGCGATCAGCTTCCCTCGCACGGCGAGGTTCGCGTAGGCGAAGTCGTCGACCTGCGCGGCCAGGACCTCGGCGACGCGGTCGGCCCAGCCGCGGTGCCCGCCCGGCGCATTCGGATCGGGGTCGCCGATGCCCTCGGTGAACGAGTCGCCCACGGCCACGAATCGGTGCCAGGGGTGCGGCCCGTCGTTCGCGACGAACGGTGTCCTGGAGGATTCCGGGTCTGTCATCACTTGCTCCTTCGACAGGCATCGAGCCTAGTACGCCCCATGTCTGCGACAGCGATTACCCTTGATCCGATGCTCTCTCCGTCCTTCCCCCAGCGCGCCCCATGGGGGACGGCGGACAAGCTCCGTGCGTGGCAGCGGGAGGCCCTGGACCTCTATTTCACGCGGGATCAGCGCGATTTCCTCGTCGCTGCCACCCCCGGTGCAGGCAAGACCACGTTCGCGCTCACGCTCGCGGTGGAGCTCCTGCGCCTGGGCGAAGTCAATCGCGTGATCGTGGTGGCGCCGACCGAGCACCTGAAGACGCAGTGGGCCGACGCCGCGGCGCGCGTGCACATCCGCCTCGACCCCCGGTTCAAGAACAGCCACTGGGCACCGTCGCGGCAGTACCACGGCGTGGTCGTCACGTATGCGCAGGTCGCGGCCAAGCCGTCGGTGCACCGCCACCTCACCGAGGACGCGAACACCCTCGTGATCCTCGACGAGGTGCACCACGGCGGAGATGCCCTGAGCTGGGGCGACGGCATCCGCGATGCCTACGGCCCCGCCAAGCGCCGGCTGTCGCTGTCGGGTACGCCGTTCCGCAGCGACACGGCGCCCATCCCGTTCGTCACCTACGCGCCCGATGAGTCCGGTGCGCGCATCTCGACCACCGACTACGCCTACGGCTACGGCAGGGCCCTCGCCGACGGCGTGGTGCGGCCCGTGCTGTTCCACATGTACTCCGGCAAGATGCGCTGGCGCACCAGCGCCGGCGACGAGCTCGAGGCCAACCTCGGGCAGGACAACACCAAGGACGTCACATCCCAGGCGTGGCGCACGGCCCTCGACCCCGAGGGGGAGTGGATGCCGGCCGTCCTCTCGGCGGCGGATCGCCGACTGACGGAGATCCGCCATCACGTTCCGGATGCCGGCGGGCTGGTGCTCGCGACAGATCAGACCGTCGCCCGCGCCTACGCGAAGATCCTGCACAGCATCACCGGTCAGCAGCCGACGATCGTGCTCTCCGACGACGCGACGGCCTCTGAGCGCATCGAGAAGTTCAGTCAGAACGACTCGCGGTGGATGGTCGCCGTGCGCATGGTTTCCGAAGGCGTCGACGTTCCTCGACTCGCGGTGGGCGTGTACGCCACCTCATCCTCGACGCCGCTGTTCTTCGCGCAGGCGATCGGCCGATTCGTGCGAGCCCGGCGCCGCGGCGAGGCTGCGAGCGTGTTCCTCCCGAACGTCCCGGTGCTCATGGGCCTCGCGAACGAGCTCGAGAAGCAGCGCGACCACGCTTTGGATCGTCAGAGCAAGGACGACGACGGCCTCGAGGACTCCCTGCTGGAGAGCGCCAACCGCGAGGAGGAGGCGTCGGACGCCCTCACTCAGGAGTTCAGCTATCAGGCGATCTCTTCGCTTGCGCATTTCGACCGGGTCGTCTTCGAGGGCAAGGAGTTCGGCCAGCTCGCAGAACCGGGCACGCCCGAAGAGGAGGAGTTCATCGGCATCCCCGGCCTCCTCGAGCCCGAGCACGTGCACGAGCTGCTCATGCACCGCCAGTCCCGGCAGTCCAAGCTCCGTGCCGCGCGCGAGGCCGCGGAGGGCCCGGAGCAGACGACGACACTGCCGCCGCCGCTGCACCGGACCCTCCGGGAGCAGCGTCAGCTCCTCAACAGCCTGGTCGGTCTCTACGCACGACAGGCGGGAGAACCGCATGGCGCCGTGCACGCCGAGCTGCGCCGGTTGTGCGGGGGACCGGCGGTCGCGCAGGCCACGGTCGCCCAACTGCAGCAGCGCATCGATCTGCTGCGCAAGCGCGTTCGCTCCTGATCGGTCCCTGAGCCTGTCGAAGGGTTAGGAACCCCGAAATGCTGGCAATCCGGGGATTTCGGGGTGGTGCGCGACCACCCGCGGCTAGCGTTGAGAGTGCCGGAGGGCATCCTTTCCCACTCGACCTGGAGGACATATGAGCGCGCCCGCAAGCGCCCAGCCCACCGAGGCCGATCGACGCCGTTGGACGCGCTACCTCGTCGAGGAGCGCGCCGAGGGCCTGGTCTACCAGAAGCTCGCCGACCGCAAGACGGGGGAGGAGCAGGAGATCCTGCAGAGCCTCGCCGACGCCGAGCGGCGCCACGAGCAGCACTGGCTCGAACTGCTCGGCGGCGAACCATCCAGACTCCCCAAGGCCGGGATACGGACGAGACTGCTGGCCTGGATGGCCGGGCGGTTCGGTTCGATCTTCGTGCTCGCCTTGGCGCAGAACGCCGAGGCGCGCTCGCCCTACGACACCGAGACCTACGCGACACCGGCGATGCGTGCGGACGAGAAGATCCACTACGAGGTCGTGCGCGGTCTCGCCGCTCGTGGACGCCGACGTCTGTCCGGGTCGTTCCGGGCCGCGGTGTTCGGTGCGAACGACGGCCTCGTCAGCAACCTCGCCCTCGTGCTCGGCATCGGAGCCACGGGCGTCTCGTCGAGCTTCGTGCTGTTCAGCGGCATTGCGGGCCTCCTGGCCGGCGCCCTGTCGATGGGCGCAGGAGAGTTCGTGTCGGTCCGATCGCAGCGCGAGCTCCTCGCCTCGACCGAGGCCAACGAAGACGCCGCGCAGTCGGCCGGCGACCTCGACATCGACGAGAACGAGCTGGCGCTCGTCTATCGGGCGCGCGGGATGGATCAGGGCGAAGCGCTTGCCCGCTCCCGCAGGATCATCGCGGCCGCTCAGGAGGGCGTGCGCCGCACGACGACCGGACCGATCCGTGCGCACCTCGGTGCCGATCACGAGATCGTGGGCAGCGACTGGACTGCTGCCCTGTCGAGCTTCGCGCTGTTCGCCTCCGGTGCGATCATCCCCGTGCTGCCCTGGATCTTCGGCCTGCAGGGACTCACGGCGATCCTCGTGGCTCTGCTTCTCGTCGGTGTCGCGCTGCTGGCGACCGGCGCCATGGTCGGGATCCTGTCCGGCGGTCCGCCGCTGCGCCGGGCGCTGCGTCAGCTGGCGATCGGGTTCGGCGCTGCCGCGATCACCTACGTGCTCGGCCTCGTGTTCGGCGTCGGGGCGGTCTGACCCGGCTGCCGGCAGATACGAGAAAAGCCCCCGGTGAAGGGGGCTTTTCTGTCTGTGCGCGGAGCGGGACTTGAACCCGCACGCCCTATTCGGGCACTAGCACCTCAAGCTAGCGCGTCTACCATTCCGCCACCCGCGCAGGTGGTGAAGGCCGTTGCCGACCGAAGAGAAACATTACCAGGTTTCCCGAGCGCCGACGAACCGGGACGCGCCCCGGGCGCGCCGATGCGCCTTCGATAGCCTGGAGGCATGTCCGACCCGCAGCATCCTGAGGTCGCCCTCATCGCGCGCGACCTGATCCGCATCGACACGTCGAACTTCGGCGGCGGACGGGCTGCGGGCGAGCGCGAGGCGGCCGAGTACGTCGGCGCGTACCTCGAGTCGGTGGGCCTGACGCCGGAGTATTACGAGCCGGTCCCGCGCCGCACCAACGTCATGGCGCGCGTGCCCGGCCGTGATCCGAGCAAGCCCGCGCTCGTCGTCCACGGTCACCTCGACGTCGTCCCCGCGATGGCGGAGGACTGGAGCGTCGACCCGTTCTCGGGCGAGATCCGCGACGGGATGCTGTGGGGCCGCGGCGCCGTGGACATGAAGAACATGGACGCCATGATCCTCACCTCCGTCGCCGACATCCTGCGCGCAGGGGAGCAACCGGAGCGCGACCTCGTCCTGGCGTTCTTCGCCGACGAGGAGAACGGCGGCGTGGAGGGCTCCGCGCTCGTCGTGAAGGACCGTCCCGAGTGGTTCGCAGGCGCCACCGAGGCGATCAGTGAGGTCGGCGGGTACTCCATCTCGGTCGACGACCGCCGTGCGTATCTGCTGCAGGTGGGGGAGAAGGCGCTCATCTGGATCCGGCTCGTCGCACAGGGCCGCGCCGGGCACGGCAGTCGTCTGCACGAGGACAACGCCATCGTGAAGCTCGCCGGCGCCGTGGCGGCGATCGGAGCGGCCCGCTGGCCGATCCGCCTGACGCCGACGACCGAGGCGCTGCTGCGCGGTCTCGCCGACCTCACCGGCGGTTCGCTCGATGACCCCGACGCCCTCGCGAGCGCCGCCGGTCCCGCCGAGGCGTTCCTGCGCTCGACGTTGCGCACGACGACGAACCCCACGGTGCTCACCGCCGGGTACAAGCACAACGTGATCCCGGAGCGCGCCGAGGCGCTCATCGACGTCCGGGTGATCCCCGGCACGGAGGACGACGTGCTCGCCGAACTGCAGCGCATCGTCGGCGACGACATCGTCATCGAGACGGTCGTCCGCGACATCGGCATGGAGACGCCGTTCGCCGGTCCCCTCGTCGACGCGATGGTCGGGGCATTGGGCCGTCACGACCCCGGCGTCCCCGTCATCCCGTACCTGCTCGGGGCGGGGACGGACAACAAGGCGCTCACGACGCTCGGCATCACCGGCTACGGCTTCGCGCCGCTGCGGCTGCCCGCGGATCTGGACTTCACGGGGATGTTCCACGGCGTGGACGAGCGCGTGCCCGTAGAATCGCTTGTCTTCGGTCAGCAGGTGCTGACCGACCTCCTGCGCACGTACTGACGCGCTCCGCAGACGTCACACCCCGCAACACCAGAAGGCCAACGCATGCATCTGCTCGAAGCGCTGTTCCTCGGCATCGTCCAGGGACTCACCGAGTTCCTCCCCATCTCATCCAGCGCCCACCTGCGCATCGTCGGGACCTTCACCGGCTCCGGCGAGGATCCGGGAGCGGCGTTCACCGCGATCACCCAGATCGGCACGGAGGCCGCCGTCGTCGTCTTCTTCTGGCGCGACATCGTCCGCATCATCGGGCACTGGTTCCGGTCGCTGGTCGGCAAACTGCCGCGCAACGATCCTGACGCCCGCATGGGCTGGCTGATCATCATCGGCAGCATTCCGATCGTGCTCCTCGGGCTCCTGTTCCAGGACCAGATCGAGACGGTTCTGCGGTCGATGTGGATCGTGGCGATCATGCTCATCGCCTTCGGCATCCTTCTCGGCATCGCCGACCACGTCGGCGCCAAGCGACGCCGCCTCGACCAGATCACCTACCCGCACGGCATCCTGTACGGCTTCGCCCAGGCCCTCGCGCTGATCCCCGGCGTCTCGCGCTCGGGTGGAACCATCACGATGGGGCTGTTCCTCGGGTACGAGCGGGCTGCGGCGGCGCGCTACGCGTTCCTGCTCGCGATCCCCGCGGTGTTCGGCAGCGGCTTCTACCAGGTGTTCAAGAGCTGGGACGCGCCCGATCAGTACTTCACGATGGGCGAGACGATCGCCGCGACCGGCATCGCGTTCGTCGTGGCGCTGGGCGTGATCGCGTTCTTCATGAACTGGATCTCGAAGCGGAGCTTCCTGCCGTTCGTGATCTACCGGATCCTGCTCGGTGTCACGCTGCTCGTGCTGCTCAGCACCGGCGTGATCGCCGGCTGAGCCTGTCGATGCGGGAGGCTACTTCTTGCGGTCGCCGGGGCCGTCGTCGCGGCGGCGGAGGTAGCGCTCGAACGCCTGGGCGATCGCGTCGCCCGACGCCTCGGGCGAATCCCACGTGTCGCGCGTGCGCTCGAGCTGGTGGATGTACTCGGTCATCTCCTCGTCGTCCGCCGCAGCGGCGTCGATCGAGGCCTCCCAGGTCGCGGCATCCGTCCGAAGGCCCTCGCGCGGCATGTCGACGCCGGTGAGCTCCTCGAGCCGGTCGAGCAGCGCCAGCGTCGCCTTGGGCGACGGCGCGGCCGACGCGACGTAGTGCGGCACACTCGCCCACAGGGTGGCGCTCGGGATGCCGGCGCCCTCGGCGAAGTGCTCGATCACGCTGAGGATGCCGACCGGGCCCTCGTACAGCGATCGCTCGAGGCCCAGCGACTCGCGCACCTGCTCGTTGGAGCTCGCGGCGAAGATCGAGATCGGCCTGGTGTGCGGCACGTCCGAGAGCATGGCGCCGAGGAGGATGAAGCCCGTGACGTCGTCGCGAAGCGCGATGTCGATGAACTCGTTCGCGAACGCCTGCCAGGTACGGGCGGGTTCGACGCCGGTCAGCAGCCAGAACTCCGGTGCGCCGGCGACAGGTTCCCCGCGCGGGCGCCAGAGCGCCGCCTCCGGCCAGCGCAGTTCGCGCCTGCCCGTGGCATCCATCTTCGATGACGGCCGGGTGTACTGGTAGTCGAAGTAGAGCTCGGGGTCGACGGAGTGGACGAGCTCGTAGTCGCCGCTCTCGCGTAGGGCCTCGACGGCGCCGCTGGCGGCCTCGCCGGCGTCGTTCCAGCCGTCGAAGGCCACCACGACGATGCGGTCTCCGAGTGCATCCATCCGGTCTCTCCCTTCGACGACGGAATGCGGTTATCCCTCCAGGCTAGCCCGCCCCCGGCGCTCCCGGCGGTGCACCCTGCCGGACAGCCGCGAAGGATCCCCCGGATAGCATGGTCGGGTGAGTCAGAAGCCGCAGGCAGTCCTCTGGGACATGGATGGAACGCTGGTCGACACCGAGCCGTACTGGATGGCGTCGGAGACCGCACTGGTCGAGTCGTTCGGCGGAACGTGGTCGCACGAGCAGGCGCTGCAGCTCGTCGGCAGCGGGCTGAACGAGAGTGCGGAGATCCTTCGAGCCGCGGGCGTCGACATGGCAGGCGACGCCATCGTCGACCACCTCACGGATGCTGTACGCCGGCTTCTCGAGACGCGCGGCGTGCCGTTCCGGCCGGGAGCGCGGGAACTGCTCCGCGATCTCCAGGACGCCGGCATCCCTTCTGCGCTCGTCACGATGTCCCTCGGCCGGATGGCTCGCAGCGTCGTCGACCTCATCGGCTTCCCCGCCTTCGACGTCGTCGTTCCCGGCGACGAGGTCGACCTCCCCAAACCGCACCCCGAGCCGTATCTGAAGGCGGCGCGGCTCCTCGACATCGACATTGCCGAGGCGCTCGTGATCGAGGACTCCCCGACCGGGCTGCGCGCAGGGCTCGCTTCCGGTGCCGTCACCCTCGGCGTGCCGCACATCGTCCCGCTCGACGGGCTCGGCGCCCACGCGCTGTGGCCGACGCTCGAGGGGCGCACGGCGTCCGACCTGATCGATCTGCACTCCACGGTCACGAGCGCGGGGGTGCGCGGATGACCGCCGCGTCGCGCCCCAGCGGTCCGTTCCGCGAAGGGGACCGGGTCCAGCTGACCGGGCCCAAGAACCGGCTGCACACGATCACGCTCACTGCCGGCGGCGAGATGCACACGCACCACGGCGTGCTCTTCCACCGCGACTTGATCGGCCTGCCCGACGGATCCGTGGTGACCAACAGCTCGGGTCACGAGTACCTGGCTCTGCGGCCGCTGCTGCGCGACTTCGCGATGTCGATGCCGCGGGGAGCTGCGATCGTGTACCCGAAGGATGCCGCGCAGATCGTCATGCAGGCCGACATCTTCCCCGGGGCGACGGTCGTCGAGGCCGGGGTCGGTTCCGGTGCGCTGTCGCTGTCGCTGCTCCGGGCGATCGGCCCGTCCGGGCGTCTGGTGTCGTTCGAGCGACGAGACGACTTCGCCGATGTCGCACGGTCGAACGTCGAGACGTTCTTCGGTGCCACCCCGGACACCTGGGACGTCGTCGTCGGCGACCTGCAGGCCGCCCTGCCCGATGCCCTTCCGGCCGGGAGCGTCGATCGCGTCGTGCTCGACATGCTCGCGCCTTGGGAGGTCATGGATGTCGTCGCCGATGCTCTGACGCCAGGGGGAGTGGTGCTCTGCTACGTCGCCACGGCGACGCAGCTCTCGCGGGTCGCGGAGTACATCCGCGGCACCGGATGCTTCACGGATCCCGACGCCTCGGAGACCATGGTGCGCGGCTGGCACGTGGAGGGCCTCGCCGTGCGCCCCGACCACCGGATGGTCGCCCACACCGGATTCCTCCTCACGGCGCGACGCCTCGCACCGGGGACGATCGCGCCGGAGGTCAAGCGCCGAGCATCGAAGTCCAGCTACGGCGACGAGGACGTCGAGCTGTGGACGCCGGGGGCGGTCGGTGACCGCGACATCACCGACAAGAATCTGCGCAAACGCGCCCGGGAAGCGGCCAAGGCCGCCGAGGGAGCACGCCGGGCCGCCGCGTCGCGCGACGGAGACGGGTCTGCGCAATAGACTGGAGCGCGTGCGTAAAACCTCAGCCGCTCTGGCCACACTCGCCCTCGCCGTCATCGCTCTGACGGGATGCGCCGCCGGGCCCGCCTATCAGGGTGCGAGCTGCGACCGGGCTACCGCGAGCAGCGGCGTCGAGGATCTCGCGAACATCTCGGGCGAGATCGGCACGAAGCCGGATGTGGAGCTGTTCACGCCGGTGGGCGGCGAGTCCAGCACGTTCGGCGACGTGGTGGTCGGCGACGGGCGCGCACTGACGAGCCCCAGCCAGAGCGCGGTGTTCGAGTTCTCGCTGTTCTCCGGCAAGACCGGTGAGCCGATCGCCGGCACCGCGTACGACGACGAGCAGGCGAGCCTGGCCAGCGTCGGATACTGGGAGCAGATCGTGCCCGCATTCGGCGCGGCTCTCGAATGCGCGACCGAGGGCACCCGCGTGCTCTCCGTCGTCACCCCGGATGACTTCGGCGCGGCCAACCTCCAGGGCTTCGGCCTTGACGCCGACGAGCCCGTCGTCGCGGTGTTCGATGTCGTGAAGGTGTTCCCCAGCCGCGCCGAGGGCTCGCTGCAGTACAACGATGCAGCCGGCATGCCGACCGTGGTCCGTGCCGCCGACGGGCGTCCCGGGGTCATCGTCCCCGACAGCGCGGCGCCGACCGATCTCACTGTCCAGACCCTCATCAAGGGCGACGGGCAGAAGGTCGCCGAGGACGACAGCATCCTCGTCAACTACACCGGAGTCCTGTGGGACGAGCGCACCGTGTTCGACTCGTCCTGGGACCGGGGCACGGCCGCCACGTTCGACCTGGCGGGTGTCATCCCCGGCTTCACCCAGGGGCTCACGGGCCAGACCGTCGGTTCGCAGGTGCTCCTCGTGATCCCGGCAGAGCTCGGCTACGGTGAGGAGGGCGGCGGTTCGGTGCCCGCGAACGCGACGCTCGTCTTCGTCGTCGACATCCTCGGCATCGATCCTCCCGCCTCGGCGCAGTGATGGCCGCCCGGATCCCGCCCGAAGAGCGTCAGACGAATCTCGTCGTGGCGCTCATGGCCACGGAGATCGGGCTGACCAAGCAGCAGATTCTCGACAGCGTGTCGGGCTATCGTCAGCGCGCCGAGACCGGCACGAGGACCGACGCCCTCGAGAAGATGTTCGAGCGCGACAAGGACGAGTTGCGCACGCTCGGCGTTCCGATCGAGACGATCGGCGACTCGAGCGACCCGAACGACCTGCGCGAAGCGCGGTACCGCATCCCGAAGGCCGAATACGACCTGCCGGCGGACATCTCGTTCAGCGCTGCCGAGCTCGCCGTGCTGCAGCTGGCCGGAAGCGTGTGGAGCGCGGAATCCGCCTCGGCAGACGCGCAGGCCGGCGTCCGCAAGATCCGCGCACTGGGGATCGACGGCGATGAACCGATCATCGGGTTCGCCCCGCGGATCACCACCCGGGGAGCAGCTTCGCCCCGTTGCAGACGGCGATCGAGGAATGCCGGATCGTCGCTTTCGAGTATCTCAAGCCCGGGAGAGCGCTTCGCGCAGGCGGACCGTCGCGCCGCTCGCCCTGCTCGATTTCGAGGCCCGCTGGCACGTGTACGGCATCGACCAGGATGCCGATGGAGAGCGCACGTTCCTCCTCAGCCGGATCGTCGGCGAGGTGTCCTCGACGCGCAAGAGCTTCGACCCTGCGTTGCGCGACGGCGCGGGCGAGCGCGCCCTCGCAGGCCTCGAAGATGTCGCCGCGCGTCATTCAGCGCTACTGGAGATCACACCGGGCACCGAGGCGGCGCTGCGGCTGGGGCGACGGGCGACCCCGGCGACACAGGGGTTCAGCATCCCCTACGTCGACGTGCACATCCTCGCCGACGAGCTCGCGTCGTACGGTCCCGAGGTCAGGGTGGTCGATCCGCCGCAGCTGCGCGACGCGGTGGTCGAACGGCTGACGGCGATCGTCGCCGCCCATGCAGGAGAGGGGGAGTGATGGCGGACAAGCCCAAGCCCCTGCTCGCAGCGGATCGCGTGCGCGCGTACCTGACGCTCGTGCCGTATCTGCTCGAGCGCGGACAGGTCTCGCTCGAGGAGGCGGCCCGCGAGTTCGCGGTGTCCACGACGGACATGCGCGGCATGATCGAGAAGCTCACCGTCATCGGACTGCCCGGCGACAGCGGCTATTGGCAGCAGCCGCACGAGCTGTTCGACATCAACTGGGATCTTCTCGACGACGAGGACGTCATCGAGATCACGAACGACGTCGGGCTCCGCCGTGTGCCCCGCTTCACCGCACGCGAGGCGGCGGCGCTGCTCGCAGGGCTCCAGATGGTCGCGGCGGTTCCCGCCGTCTCCGACTCCGGCCTGGTCGCGGGCCTGCTCGCGAAGCTCGCGCGCGCCGCGGCGAACGCTCCTGCCGAGGTCGTCATCGCCCCGGGCGCGGTTGACGAGGTGCGCGACGCGGTCGCGTCGGCGCTGAAGCAGGGCGTCGCGGTCTCGTTCCGCTATCAGGCGCCGGATGCCGCGCCCACGACGCGCACGGTCGACCCGATCCAGGTGCTCATCACCGACGGCCAGTGGTACCTGCAGGGCTGGTGCCACCTGCGCAAGGCCATGCGCACGTTCCACCTCGACCGGGTCAGCGAGCCCGCGCTGACCGACATCCCGATCACGCACGCCGACACGCCGGTGCCGGACGGCTTCGGGACCGGCGATGCCGAATCCGAGGTCACGGTGCGCATCCCCGGGCGCCTCGTGCCGCTGCTGGGCGACTACGTCCGCGCGGACAACGCGACAGAGGACGGCGACGACGTGATCGTCCGCATCCGTCTGTCCGATCCGCGCGCCATCAAGCGGGTCGCCGCGCGCTTCGGCGGTCAGCTCGATGTCGTCGAACCCGAGATCGCGCGCACCGCGACGCGGGAATGGGCCGCGGCCGGACTCGCCCTGTACTGACGGCGCCGACCCGAGTGACGCAGGTAGACTGGACGAAACCCCGATCTTAGGAGAACGGTATGCTCGGCAACCTCACGGGCTGGCACCTGCTCGTCCTCGTCCTCGTCATCCTGCTGCTGTTCGGGGCTGCGAAACTTCCTGCGCTTGCGAAGAGCATGGGTCAGTCGGCCCGCGTGTTCCGCGGCGAGATGAAGGCGATGAAGGAAGAGGACTCCGTGGCTCAGCCGGCCGCAGATTCCACCGTCGCCGACACGCACACTGACAGCAGCACCGCGCACCGGAACGACGGCAGCGCTCCCAACAACCCGACCAGCTGACGACGGTGACCGCGATCGACAAGAAGTCGGCCGCGAGTGACAGACCACGCAATGAACGCCGGATGTCGCTCGGCGCGCACCTCGTGGAGTTGCGTCGACGGCTGATGATCTGCGCAGCGGCGCTCATCGTCGCGATGATTATCGCGTTCTTCGTGACGGATCCGATCATCCAGTTCATCACAGCACCGGTCGATCGGATCGCCCAGGAGCACCCAGAAGTCGTCGTGGGACTCACGTTCTCCTCTGTGACGGCACCGTTCGATCTGCGCATGCGCATGGCGTTCTCCATCGGAATCTTCCTCGCCGCACCGATCTGGTTGTGGCAGATCTGGGCGTACATCATGCCTGGTATGACCCGCAAGGAGATCAAGTACACGATCGGTTTCGTCGCGGCTGCGATCCCACTGTTCTTCGCAGGGTGCTACGTGGGCTCTCTCGTCGTCCCGCACGTCATCGAACTCATGGCGAACTTCACGCCGGAGGGCGCGAACAACCTGTACGAGGGCAAGCTCTACTTCGACTTCATCCTCAAGCTCATGCTCGTGCTCGGCGTCTCGTTCGTCCTCCCGGTCTTCCTCGTCGCGTTGAACGTCGCCGGCATCATCAGCGGCCGAGACATCATCAAGGGCTGGCGGGTGGCGGTTCTCATCGCAACCGTTTTCGCCGCACTGGCGACGCCGGCTGCCGATGTCGTGAGCATGCTGCTGCTCGCCGGGATCCTCGTGGTGCTCTTCTTCGCCGCTGCTGCGCTGTCGATGATCTTCGACAGACGGAGGAAGAAACAGATGAAGGCCGACGGCCTCCTCCCAGAAACGGACGCATGAGCTCTCCGCCGAACGCTACGCGGCCGCACGCGACGCCGCAGCCCACCCGCAGACAGCCGCGTTCGCGGCGCGCCAGAAGTTCGATCTCGATCCGTTCCAGGTCGAAGGCTGCCATGCGCTCGAGCGGGGCAACAGCGTCCTCGTCGCGGCCCCGACAGGGGCGGGCAAGACGATCGTCGGCGAGTTCGCGATCCACCTCGCGATGCAGACGCCGAACGACAAGGCCTTCTACACGACGCCGATGAAGGCGCTCTCGAACCAGAAGTTCCGCGAGCTCGTCGACGTCTACGGCGCCGAGAACGTCGGGCTACTCACCGGCGACACGAACATCAACGGCAACGCGCGGATCGTCGTGATGACGACCGAGGTGCTGCGCAACATGATCTACGCGGACTCGGCGGCGCTGGGCAGCCTGCGCTTCGTCGTGATGGACGAGGTGCACTACCTCGCCGACCGCTTCCGGGGCGCCGTGTGGGAAGAGGTGATCATCCACCTGCCCTCGTCGGTCCGGCTCGTGTCACTGAGCGCGACGGTGTCGAACGCCGAGGAGTTCGGCGACTGGCTCGACACCGTCCGCGGCGACACGGAGGTGATCGTCTCAGAGACCCGCCCCGTGCCGCTCGAGCAGCACGTGCTGGTCCGCGGCGACCTGCTGCCGCTGTTCGACGACCGCGCCGGCGTCGCGACGGCCACGGTGAACCAGGAGCTCATGCGCATCCGCTCGTTCACCGGTTCGCGGTACGAGGGCAACCGGCGGGCCCAGTCGTACAGCAGCGCGCGGCACGCCGGGCGTCAGGCGCAGCGGCGGCCGCGCGGGGGCCGCGGACCCGTGCGATCGACGAACGCGCAGCGGGTCGAACGGATCGACCGTCCCGACGTCATCCAGCTCCTCGAGCGCACGAATCTGCTTCCGGCGATCTTCTTCATCTTCAGCCGCGTGGGCTGCGACGCCGCCGTGCAGCAGGTGCGGAGGTCCGGCATCCGGCTGACCACGCCCGAGGAGCGCCGCGAGATCCGCGAGTTCGTCCAGGAGAGCACACGCACGCTGCAGGATGAGGATCTGGGCGTCCTCGGCTACTTCGAATGGCTCGACAATCTCGAGCGCGGTGTGGCATCACACCACGCAGGTCTCCTGCCGGCGTTCAAGGAGGTCGTCGAAGAGCTGTTCCGGCGCAAACTCGTCAAGGTCGTCTTCGCGACGGAGACCCTGGCGCTGGGCATCAACATGCCCGCGCGAACGGTCGTCCTCGAGAAGCTGGAGAAGTTCAACGGCGAGTCGCGGGTCGCCATCACGTCGGGGGAGTACACCCAGCTGACCGGCCGCGCAGGGCGCCGCGGGATCGACGTGGAAGGCCACGCGGTCGTGCAGTGGACCGAGGGCATGGACCCGCAGGCTGTCGCAGCCCTCGCCTCGCGCCGCACCTACCCGCTGAACTCCAGCTTCCGGCCGACGTACAACATGGCCGTGAACCTCATCGACATGTTCGGCCGCCCCCGCGCCAGGCAGATCCTCGAGTCGTCGTTCGCTCAGTTCCAGGCCGATCGCGCGGTCGTCGGCCTCGCCCGTGAGGTGCGAGCGGCCGAGGCCTCGCTCGAGGGCTACCTGAAGGCGATGACGTGCGAGCACGGAGACTTCCTCGATTACGCCGGGATCCGTCGCGAGCTGAGCGACCTCGAGAAGAAGAACAAGCAGGACGCGCACGGACCGCGCGCCGCGCGCGACAAGCGCCTGAAGAAGATCCAGTCGCTGCGCACGAGGATGCAGCGGCACGGATGCCACCGCTGCCCAGACCGCGAGGCGCACGCCCGCTGGGCGGAGCGTTATTGGAAGCTCAAGCGGCAGACCGATCGGACGCGGCGTCAGATCGAGAACCGCACCGGAACCGTCGCGCGCGTCTTCGACCGGGTGGTCGAGGTGCTCGCCGCTCTCGACTACGTCACGGGTGACGGCGACGACACGGCCCTGACGGATGCCGGTCGCACCATGCGCCGCATCTACGGCGAACGAGACCTGCTGGTGGCCGAGTCGCTGCGTCAGGGGCTGTGGAAGGGGCTGGACGCGCCCTCGCTCGCCGCCATGGCGTGCTGCCTGGTGTACGAACCCCGACGCGACGAGGCCGGGGCGGGGGAGCGCGGGCTGCCGCGCGGAGCGTTCCGCAGCGCCTATGAGAAGACCGCTGAGCTGTGGTCGGAGCTCGACGACCTCGAGCAGGCGCACAGCCTGCCGGGCAGCGAGCCGCTCGCGACGGGCCTCGCCGGTGCGATGCACTCCTGGGCACGCGGTGCTCAGCTCGATCGCGTCCTCGTCGACGCCGACATGGCCGCTGGAGACTTCGTCCGCTGGGCGAAGCAGACCATCGACCTGCTCGATCAGCTCTCCATCGTCGCCGAGGATCTCGGCATCGCGCGCACGGCGCGGCAGGCCCTCGACGGCGTGCGCCGCGGCATCGTCGCGTACTCCTCGATGTGAGGCCGGTGCGGATGCCATCGACCTCTTCCGCTGAGCCCGTACGACGGCGCGCCCTGCTGCCGCTGTGGGCGGCCGTCCCGGTCGCGGCCCTCGCCGGCTGGCTCATGGACCTCGCGTATCCCTCGGTCGGGGCCTGGATACTCGCGTTCCCCGCCGTAGGCCTGCTGCTGCTGGCACTGATCGGACGGCGTTTCTGGGCTTCCGCGCTGGTGGGACTCGTCTACGGCGCCGTGTTCTTCTTCCTCCTCGTGTCGTGGACCTCGCGCTACCTCGGGCCGATCCCGTGGGCTGCGCTGGCGTCGCTCGAAGCAGCGCTGACAGCCGTGGCCGTCACACTCATCGCCCTCGCATACCGGTGGTTGCCCCGGGCGTTCCCCGGAACCGCAGGTCGCCTGGTGCTGCTTCCGGCCGCGGTCGGCGCGTTGTGGGTGCTCCGAGAGCTGTTGCTCGGCTCGTGGCCGTACACGGGCTTCCCGTGGGCGCGTCTGGGGATGACGCAGTCCGAGAGCCCGCTCGCCGCGCTTTCGTCGTGGGTCGGCGTGAGCGGGCTGAGCTTCCTCATGGTGTTCGCCGTCGCCATGATCATCGAGACGGTGCGACTACAGCTCTGGCGGCGCCCTGTGCGCCTCGCCGTTCCGGCGGTCGCCATCCTCGTGCTGTTCGCGACACCGATGTTCCCGACGACGGATGCGGGAACCATGCGGATCGGCGCCGTGCAGGGGAACGGCCCGACGGGCTACTTCGACGATCGAGAGCCGTACGCCGTGGTCCAGGCGCAGACCGATGCCACCCAGCCGCTGTACGGCCAGGACATGGACCTGCTCGTCTGGCCGGAGGGCGGCCTCGGCGGGGACCCGTTCCAGGACGAGTCCCTTGCTCGCCGCATGACCCTCATCGCCAATCGTGTCGATGCACCGCTGCTCGCCAACGCGGCGACCGCTCGCGGTGACGAGTTCTTCAACACCTCCATGCTGTGGCAGCAGGACGGCACGGCCGAGCAGACGCACGACAAGCGGTTCCCCGTGCCGTTCGGCGAGTACGTGCCCGACCGCGACTTCTACATGGCCATCGTTCCCGACCTCATCGGCCTGATCGGCCGCGAGTACTCCCATGGCACGAACGCGCCGCTGGTGGACGTGGACGGCGTGCCGGTCGGGCTCGCGATCTGCTTCGACGTGATCTACGACCAGGTGATCGCCGAGGGCGTCTCCGGCGGCGCGCAGGTGCTCGTCTTCCAGACGAACAACGCCGACTTCCGCGGCACGGACGAGAATCTGCAGCAGCTCGCCTTCGCCCGGATGAGGGCGATCGAGACCGGCCGCAGCGTCGTGAACATCTCCACGGTCGGGACGAGTCAGATGATCACCCCGAGCGGTCGGACGATCGCGTCCCTGGACGCAGATGAGGCCGGAGCCCTGCTCGAAAACGTCGAGCTCCGCTCCGGCCTCACCGCTGGTGTGATCCTCGGCCCCTGGGTGCAGCAGGTGCTGCTCTGGGGCGGTCTGGGCGCGCTCCTGGTCGGGTGGTGGCGCGCCCGGCGGCGCTAGGCGCCGATCTTTTCTCGGGTGGGGTCTTCCCCTGCTCCGCGGCGTGCGCGGATGAACGCGAGGCGCTCCTCGAGGAGCTCCTCGAGCTCGGCGCGCGTGCGGCGCTCCATCAGCATGTCCCAGTGCGTGCGGGCGGTCTTCTCATCGGCGGCGTCCGGGGTGATGGTCTTGCCGTCGATGCTGAGCACGGCCTCGGCGCCGCAGGAGCGGCACTCCCAGGTCTGCGGCGGCTCTGCGTCGGCCGCGAACATCAGCGATGTCGTGCTGCCGCAGGTGTCGCACTTGTAGGTGGTCTCGCGGCGTTCCATGAACACGACGCCTTCTTCGCTCTGTAGGCTCTGGGCGCCGAGTCGGATGCCGCGCAGGCTGCGATCTGCCATTGTGTGGTCCTCTCGTCGACCTCAGGTATACCGCTGTCGCCTGTGCGCGCGCTCAACGCTCCAGCGATCACGGCGGGATTCACAGTCGAATCCCAGCCCTCGCCGAGCGGAGGTCAGTTCAGGGTCCGCAGCGCGACATCCGCCCGGTCGGTGACGATGCCATCGACGCCGAATGCGACGAGGCGCTGCATGTCGTCGGGGTCGTTCACCGTCCAGACGTGGACCTCGACATCGTGCCGGTGGGCGGCCCGCAGTAGGCTCGGTGTGAGCACACGGACGGGGCCGTAGGTCTCAGGGATCTGCAGGGCGTCGATGTCGCGCAGAACGCGCGCCGGTGAGAGCCGCAGTGCCGTGAGCAGCCGCATGAGCATCATGCTCGAACGCCCGGCGGAGGTCGCGGGCCGCAACGTCGCCCCGGCATCCAGGACGGACGCGATCGCACGCCTCCGCCGGTCATCCGAGAAGCTCGTCAGCAGCACCCGCTCCGCATGCGGGGCGACGATCCGGCCCAGGGGAGCGGCGACGGCATCCGTCTTCACGTCGATGTTGAAGCGCGTCTCCGGGAACGCCTCGAGCATCTCCGCGACCGTGAGGAGGCCGCCGTGCGGAGCGAAGATCTCGACGAGCTCCGCCGTCCGCACCTCGTCGACGCGGCGAGGGTCGCCGGCGACACGCTGAAGGTCATCGTCGTGGAACAGCACGACATCGCCGTCGGCCGTCACCTGGCAGTCGGTCTCGACGTACTCGGCGCCGGCCGCGTGCGCCGCGGCGAACGCGCCTGCCGTGTTCTCCCAGACCATCGGCCCGGTGCCCTCGCCCACGGCAAGACCGCGGTGGGCGAGGATGCGCGGGTGTCGTGCCTTCGTGAAGTAGGGGTGCGTCACGCGCCGGTCGGGGGCGTCTGGCCGCCGGGACGCGGCGTGAAGGCGCTGCCGATGCCCTTGAGGGCCTCGGTGAGCTCGCTCGGCACGATCCAGAGCTTGCTCGACTCGCTGTCGGCGATCTTGGGCAGCATCTGCAGGTACTGGTACGCGAGCAGCTTGTCATCCGGAGCACCCTGGTGGATGGAGGCGAACACGTTCTGGATCGCCTCTGCCTCACCCTGTGCGCGCAGCACCGCGGCTTGCTTGTCGCCCTCGGCGCGCAGGATCTCGGCCTGCCGCGCACCCTCGGCCTCGAGGATCGCGGACTGCTTCGTTCCCTCGGCGGTGAGGATCGCTGCGCGACGGTCGCGCTCGGCGCGCATCTGCTTCTCCATCGAGTCCTGGATCGACAGGGGCGGGTCGATCGCCTTGAGCTCGACGCGGCCGACGCGGATTCCCCACTTGCCGGTCGCCTCGTCGAGCACGACGCGCAGCTGACCGTTGATCTCGTCGCGGCTGGTCAGGGCCTCTTCGAGGTTCAGACCACCGACGACGTTTCGCAGGGTGGTCGTGGTCAGTTGTTCGACGGCGCCCAGGTAGTTGGCGATCTCGTAGGTCGCGGCGCGGGCGTCGGTGACCTGGAAGTAGACGACGGTGTCGATCGAGACGACGAGGTTGTCCTCGGTGATCACCGGCTGCGGCGGGAACGAGACGACCTGCTCGCGCATGTCGATGAGCGGGCGGAGCCGGTCGATGAACGGCACGAGGATGTTCAGACCGGGCGTGAGCGTCTTGTGGTAGCGGCCGAGGCGCTCCACGACGCCGGCGGTGGCCTGCGGGATGATGCGGATCGATCGTGCGACAGTCACCACCACGAAGATGATGACGGCGATCGCAAGGATCCAGCCGATCGCTGTCGGGATGAACGAAGCGTCGTTCACGGGTTTCTCCTCGTCGTAGAGCGGTCTAGTCGTTGGCAGGTCGCACGACTGCTGTCGCGCCGTTGATCGCGGTGATGAGCACGGGCGATCCGAGCGGGATCGCCACGCCGCTCTCGGCGCGCGCCGTCCAGGTGTCGCCGTTGCTCACTTTCACCTGACCGGTGATCTGGGTGATGTCGGCGAGGGCGGTGCCGCGCAGGCCGATCAGCGCGTCGACGTTGGACTTCGTCGGATCCTCGCTGCGATGCAGGCGCCGGAGCAGGGGAGGGCGGATGAAGAGGATGAACAGCGCCGCCGCGGCGGCGGCGATGATCAGCTGCGCCCACAGCGGCAGGCCGACAAGGCCCGTGATGAGTCCCACGACGCTGCCGAGAGCGAGCATGAGGAAGGTGAAGTCGAGCGTCAGCATCTCGATCACGAGGAACACGGCGATGAGCACCAGCCAGCCGATCCACGCCCATTCGGTGACCAGCTCGACGAAGACGGATGCGTCGTTCATGGCGCCCTCCTTTCCGGTCAACCTATCACGCACCGATGCCCGATCGGCGGCGTGCAGCGCCCCGTTGCTAAAGTGAATTGGCCGTGCTCTCCGCGGCCTTCACCACGTATGAGGAGTCACCGTGACCGACGTTCTGCCCGCGGGTTCCCTGGCCGGAAAGGTCGCACTGGTCACCGGTTCGTCCCGAGGGATCGGAGCGGACACCGTCCGCTACTTCGCCGAGGCAGGCGCCGACGTCGTGATCAACTTCCGCAACAAGGCACCGCGCGCCGAGAAGCTGGCTTCGCAGCTGCGCGAGCTCGGCGTCCGGGCGCTGGTCGTCGGTGCCGATCTGACCGATCCGGCATCCGTCGCCTCGATGTTCGAGCAGGTCGAGCAGGAGTTCGGACGTCTCGACATTCTCGTGCTCAACGCCTCCGGCGGCATGGAGTCGGGCATGGCGGAGGACTACGCCCTGACCCTCAACCGCGACGCGCAACTGAATGTGCTGAGCGCCGCGCGCCCGGTGCTCGGCGAGGGCTCTCGCGTCGTCTTCGTGACGAGTCATCAGGCGCACTTCATCCGCACGACGCCCACGATGCCCGAGTACGAGCCGGTCGCATTGTCCAAGCGCGCAGGCGAGGACGCGCTTCGCGAGCACATCCCGTCGCTCGCTGAGCAGGGGATTGGTTTCACCGTCGTCTCGGGCGACATGATCGAGGGCACGATCACGGCGACGCTGCTCGAGCGGGCCAACCCCGGCGCGATCTCCGCACGTCGCGAGGACGCCGGGCGTCTCTACAACGTCTCCGAGTTCGCCGCCGAGGTCGCGCAGGCAGCCGTCGATCCTGTACCGGCCGACAACACGCGCCTCGTGGGCGACACGGGCGGCTTCGCCGCGGAATGATGCGGTGATATGAGAAAGGTCCTGCCGTCCGGCAGGACCTTTCTCATATCGGACCGCGCTGTCAGAGAGCGGAAGAACCGGCGTCGCTGGGCGCGGGACTCTCCGGCAGCACGACCTTCTCGTTGCGGCCGAGCGTGATGGCGCGGACGATCTGGACGACGCCGAGCACCACCAGCGTGATGCCGAGCACCAACCAGAGCGCGGCGGCGGCGAGCAGCGGCGCGAACAGCACGATGACACCGGCCGCGACGCTCAGGATCGCGTAGATGATCGTCCAGGCCCGCGAGCCGTCCTTGTTCAGAAGCGTGAGAGAGACGACCCCGTCGAAGATCCAGCTGACGCCGAGGAAGATCGCGGTGACGGCCGCGAGCGTGAGGGTCGCGGCCGCGAGGTTCGTGAAGGCGATGATGCCGGCGACGATGTAGAGGAGGCCGAGCAGGATGTGTCCCAGGCGTGCCCAGCCGCCTTTCTTGCCGGAGAAGATGCCCAGACCGATGTAGACGATTCCGGCGATGATCAGATAGGCGGCAATGATGCCGGTGACGATGACGGCTGTCTTGAGCGGCCAGATCAGCACGACGATGCCGGCGATGAGGGCGATCGCGCCGGACACGGCGAGCGTGACACGGATCGATGCGAACAGCGACTTCGGCTCGGTGAGCGATTCAGACATGATGTGCGCCTCTCTGAGAAGATCGTGTGAACGATGTGAACAGCGTAGCGCGGAGGACGTCCCCGATGGGAGAGGTGCGTGGGAGGATCTTTCGCATGACCGATGCTCTGCTGCCCGCTGACTCTCACGATCTGATCCGCGTCCAGGGGGCTCGCGAGAACAATCTGAAGGACGTCAGCGTCGACATCCCCAAGCGCAGACTGACGGTTTTCACCGGGGTCTCCGGCTCGGGGAAGAGCTCGCTCGTGTTCGACACCGTCGCCGCAGAGTCGCGGCGCATGATCGATGAGACCTACAGCGCGTTCGTGCAGGGCTTCATGCCATCGGTCCCGCGTCCGGACGTCGATGTCCTCGAAGGGCTCACCACGGCGATCATCGTCGACCAGGAGCGTCTGGGGGCGAACCCGCGCTCGACCGTCGGCACGGTGACCGACGCGAACGCGATGCTGCGCATCCTCTTCTCCAAGCTCGGACAGCCGTACATCGGCGGGCCGACGGCGTTCTCGTTCAACATCCCGACGCAGAAGGCGAGCGGCGTGATGACGGGGCCCAGCGGCGAGAAGAAGATCGTGAAGGACGCCATCTACCTCGGCGGCATGTGCCCGCGGTGCGAGGGCAGGGGTGCGGTGTCGGATCTGGATCTCGCGCAGATCGTCGACGAGTCGAAGTCGCTGGACGAAGGGGCGATCATGGTGCCCGGGTACACGGCGGACGGGTGGATGGTGAAGGGCTTCTCGCAGTCGGGTTTCTACCCGGCCGACAAGCCGATCAAGGACTTCACGGACGAGCAACGGCACCTCTTCCTCTATGGCGAGGTCACGAAGGTGAAGATCAGCGGCATCAACATGACCTACGAGGGCCTGATCCCCAAGATCACGAAGGCGATGCTGTCGAAGGATCTCGAGGCGCTGCAGCCGCACATCCGTGCTTTCGTCGAGCGCGTGGCATCCTTCGCGACCTGTCCCGAGTGCGATGGGACCCGCCTGACGGAGGGGGCGCGTTCGTCGAAGATCGCAGGCATAAGCATCGCGGACGCCTGCCGGATGCAGGTGACCGATCTCGCGGCGTGGGTGAATGGGCTCGACCTCCCCGGTGCCGGTCCGCTGCTGGACGCGCTGAAGGCGAACCTCGATGCGTTCGTGACGCTGGGCCTGGGATATCTCAGCCTGGAGCGTCCGTCCGGCACGCTCAGCGGGGGAGAGGCGCAGCGGATCAAGATGCTGCGCCATCTCGGGTCATCGCTGACCGATGTCACCTACGTCTTCGACGAGCCGACGATCGGGTTGCATCCGCACGACATCCAGCGGATGAACTCGTTGCTCCTCAAGCTGCGAGACAAGGGCAACACGGTGCTCGTCGTCGAGCACAAGCCCGAGACGATCGCGATCGCCGATCATGTCGTAGACCTGGGCCCCGTCGCCGGCAGCGGGGGAGGGGAGATCTGCTTCGAGGGCACTGTCGAGGGCCTGCGCGGCAGCGGCACCATCACGGGGCGCCATCTGGACGACCGGGCGACACTGAAGCCGTCCGTTCGCTCGGGTGCCGGCGCGATCGAAGTGCGCGGCGCATCCACGAACAACCTGCAGGAGGTCGACGTCGACATCCCGACGGGCGTGCTCACGGTCGTGACGGGTGTCGCCGGCTCCGGCAAGAGCTCGCTGATCCACGGTTCGGTAGCGGGACGCGAGGGCGTCGTGGCCATCGACCAGAGCGCGATCAAGGGCTCGCGCCGCAGCAACCCGGCGACGTACACCGGAATGCTCGAGCCGATCCGCAAGGCATTCGCCAAGGCGAACGGCGTCAAGCCCGCACTGTTCAGCGCGAACTCCGAGGGCGCCTGCCCGTCCTGCAAGGGCTCCGGCGTGATCATCACCGAACTCGGCTTCATGGATACGATCGAGACACCGTGCGAGGACTGCGGCGGCAAGCGGTTCCAGGCGTCGGTGCTGGAGTACAAGCTCGGCGGCAAGGACATCACCGAGGTGCTCGATCTGCCGGTCGCCGAGGCGCGCGAGTTCTTCACGCGGCCGGAATCGAAGATCCCGGCCGCGGTGGCGATCCTGGAGCGCCTGGACGACGTCGGCCTCGGCTATCTCTCCCTGGGCCAGCCGCTCTCGACGCTGTCGGGCGGCGAGCGTCAGCGTGTGAAGCTCGCGATCCAGATGGGCGGCCAGGGCGACGTGTACGTGCTCGACGAGCCGACCTCGGGGCTGCATCTGGCGGACGTCGACAAGATTCTCGGGCTGCTCGACAGGCTCGTGGATGCCGGGAAGACGGTCATCGTCATCGAGCATCATCAGGCCGTCATGGCGCATGGCGACTGGATCATCGATGTCGGTCCCGGCGCGGGCCACGACGGCGGTCGAGTGGTGTTCGAGGGAACGCCCGCGGACCTCATCGACCAGAAGAAGACGCTGACGGGGAAGCACCTCGCGGCGTACGTCGGGGCCTGAGCAGACGGAGACAGAGAGCGCTGTGGCGGATCAGAGGGACCTCGACGCGCGCATCCAGGCGTACTAAGCCGGTCGGGCTCGACCCTGAACTGCAGGCAACCGCAGCACGCCTGACGGATGCTGCGTCCGAGTTCGCCGGCGACCGAGAGATGAGCGGGCACCTGATGGCGATCGGTCGCGTTCGGTAGCCTGCGCAGCGCAGGGGCACGTCGGAGCGGTAACGCCGATAATGCACATTATGTCAGTACAGTGCACGAAACCGCTCCTCGTTCACGGTTCGCGGCAGCTCAGGAGCAGAAGGCGCACTCCTCGATGACGTGACGTACGCGACGGCCGTGCTGAGCGCCTACGCGGATGCCGAGAGCGCGCAGCTCTTCTACAGGCAGCAGGGCTGGACGCGGTTCGCGACCGGCGTGCGGCTCGCGACCGGCGTGCGGATCGGCGACTCCGCTGAACTGTACCTTTACGGACGGCGCTTGGTCGGTCCGGCGCGGGAGTAACGTAGAAGCGTGCCCGACGTCATCCGCTCCCCCGCTTCGACTCCCGGGTGGCGCAGCTGGCTGATCTGGTCCGTCGGCGTCGCGGCGTACGTGCTCGCGATCGCGAACCGCACCTCCTTGGGCGCCGTCGGCGTGGACGCCGCGGAGCGCTTCGACGCGGATGCCGCGACGCTATCGCTCTTCGCCGTCGTGCAGCTCGCCGTCTACGGCGGGATGCAGATCCCCATCGGCGTCTTCCTCGATCGCTACGGTGCGCGACCGATCATCACCCTCGGCATGGTGCTCATGGCAGCCGGTCAGCTCACCATGGCCCTCTCTCCCAGCATCGGCATCGCGATCATCGCCCGTGTGCTGCTCGGCGCCGGTGACGCCATGGTCTTCCCCGCTGTGCTGCGACTGGTCGCGACCTGGTTCCCCGCCCAGCGCGGCCCGCTGATGGTGCAGCTCACCGGCGTCATCGGACAGGCCGGGCAGCTCGTCGCACTCATCCCTGTCGCGGCGCTCCTGCACGCCACGACCTGGACCATCACCTTTGGAAGCATCGCCGGGCTGGGCGTCCTGTTCGCCATCCTCGTGTTCGTCGTGATCCGCAATCGCCCTCCGGAAGCCGCTGCCGACGTCAGCGTGAACACCGAGACAGGCGTCGTGCGAGTCGTCACCTCGGCCATCGACACCGGTGTCGGCATCCGGGCGGCGTGGGCCCACCCGGGAACGCGACTGGCGTTCTGGTCGCACTTCGCGACTCCCTTCGCCGGCACCGCGTTCGTGCTCCTGTGGGGAATGCCCTTCCTCACGGCAGGCGAGGGCCTCTCCCCCGCTCAGGCCGCAACGCTGATCTCTGTATATGTCGCTGTCGGAATGTTCCTGGGACCGGTGCTCGGCGAACTCTCACGGCGTATTCCGAATCAGCGATCGATCGCGCTTGTGCTCCCGACGGTCGCCGTCCAGCTGATCGCCTGGGTGGCCGTTATCGCGTACCCCGGACCTGCGCCGCTCTGGTTGCTATACGTCCTCGCCATCGCCCTCGCATCGGGCGGACCGGCATCCATGATCGCCTTCGACCACGCCCGCACGCATAACCCGGCCCACCGCCTCAGCACCGCGACAGGTCTGACGAATGCTGGCGGCTTCATCGCCGCCCTGTGCGCGGTCTTCCTCATCGGCGTCGCCCTCGATCTGCAGGGCGCGGGCACGCCGGCGACTTACTCCCTGGATGCGTTCCGGCTCGCATTCCTCACCCAGGTGCCGCTGTGGCTCCTCGGAATGACCTTCATCATTGTCGAGCGCAAACGGACTCGCATCCGTATGGGACTCGATCAGGAACGTCGCCCGCGTTCGCGGTGACGCGGGTCAGAGGCCCGCAGCGTCGTCCGGTCCGCTCGTGGTGCGCCGCGTCGTCTGAGAACCCGATGCCGGGTCGACGGAGGTCTGCGTCACCGAGTTCGTCTGCCGACGACGCGCGACGAGGATGAGCCCGATGATGAACACGAGCGCGCCCGCCCCCATGAGGATGTAGCCGATCATGTCGAGGTTCGCCCATTCGACCTCGACGTTGATCGCGAACGCGAGGATCGCGCCGATCACGAACAGAACGATTCCGGAGCCGATGCTCATGGCCATTCCTTCCCGGTGCCGTCGAACGGCACATCTCTCACGGGCGTTCGCCCTGCGAGGATGATGGCAGGAACACGGGCGCGGTGCAACGGTTCACCACGGCGCGTCGCGTACCGCGTCAGTGCAGCAGGGCCTGGAACGTCTCGAGGATCAGCTCGACGCTGACGCGCTCGGGGACCTTGGGATCGCCGTACTCGAACTCCGCGAGCTCCACTCCCCTGACCTGTTCGCGCAGCGCTGAGAACAGGGCGGCGATCTGATGCGGCAGCAAGCCGTCCGGAACCCGGTACGCGGCGGGGATGTATCCGGGTTCGAGGACGTCCCAGTCGACGTGGATCCACACATCACGACCCCCGACGAGCTCAGCGACGCTCTGTGCGACGTCGAGCGCCGGTGGGAGGACGCGCACGCCGGCCGCTGAGAGCAGCTCGGCCTCCGCCTCGTCGATGTCGCGGCCTCCGACGACGATGACCTGTTCGGGGTCGAGCCCCGCACCATGGCCGCTGTCCCAGAGACCGCATGCCGCCGCGAGCACCATCCCTCCCAGGTAGCCGGACTCGGTCGTCTCCGGGGTGTTGAAGTCGCCGTGCGCGTCGACCCAGAGCACCACGGCGTCCGGGTGCCGCGCTGCCACGGTCGGCAGCGTGCCCAGGCTCGCGGCACAGGTGTTGGTGACGAGGAGCGGGGTCTGGCCGGCATCCATCGCCGTGCCCAGTGCGTCGCGCAGGCCTCTCAGCGTGTCGTGGGCGGCGGGGAGCGCCGCGCTCCAGTCATCGGTGAGGCTCGGCGACGGCGTTCCGACGACGCGCGGTTCGATGCCCAGATAGTCGCCGAGCGCGTCGGCCGTCGCGCGCGCTCCGCGAAGCGCGCCATCCGTACGATCGGCGACCCGCCCCTGCGAGACGATCAGCCCGAAGCCTGCGTTCATGTTTCCACTCCTATCCGAGTCCTGTCATCGTCCCGGAGTCCATCCGAACGGCAGCTCGCCGCCGGAGACGGCGCGCGCAGCATCCACCGCCGCAGACCATCCCTGCGCCTCTCCCTCGGAATCGAAGCCGCCTCGGGCGAGACGCATGCCGACGTCCTCGTGGTGCATGCGCGGCGCGCCGCCGCGACGGACGGATGCGCGCACGCTCCAGGCATCATCCGCATAGCCGCCGCCGCGGAACACGCGGTACTCGTCGTAGCGGGCAGGGTCGATCAGGTCCCAGCACCACTCCCAGACGTTGCCGAGCGTGTCGAACAGACCGTTGAGGTTCGGCATCCGTCCCCCGACGTCCTGCGGGGTCCTCACGCCGTCGGCGGCGGTCCACGCGATCTCGGGCAGCGGACCGTAATGCGGCGCGGTCGACCCCGCGCGGCAGGCGTACTCCCACTCGGCCTCGGTCGGCAGCCGATAGCCGTCGCTGTCGACGTGCCACGTGACGTCCTCGCCGTCGAAGGTGTAGGCGGGATCGAGGCCTTCCCACTCGGATGCCGCGTTGCAGAAGCGCACGGCGCGCAGCCAGCTCAGATCGGATGCCGGACGTCGGGGATACCGCGAAGCCACCCCGAGCACCTCCGCGAACTGCTCCTGCGTGACGGCGTAGACACCGATCTCGAACGCCTGCAGCTCGATCGTGCGATGCTCCTTGCGCCGCGCATCGTGCAGTCTCACGGAGCCGGCCGGGATCCGCGCCATCTCGAAGTCGGTCATGCGGTGACGCTCGTCCGATCAGCAGGAAGGCGGATCGCGAAGATCCGCAGGAAGTACTGGCACAGCGGTCCGACGAGCAGCGCGAAGGCGAGCGTGCCCACACCGACGTTGCCTCCCAGTGCCCACCCGACAGCGACCACGACGATCTCGATGCCCGTGCGCACGATCCAGATCGGCCACCCGGTGCGCTTGTGCAGCCCGGTCATCAGGCCGTCGCGGGGACCGGGGCCGAAGTGCGCCCCGATGTACATTCCGGTGGCGGCGGCGAGGACGACGAGCCCGATGACGAAGAACCCGATGCGCAGCCAGAGCGGCTGCCCTGTCGGGATCAGGAGCAGTCCGATATCGGCCGATGGCCCCACGAGCAGGGCGTTGAGCAGGGTTCCGATGCCGTAACGCTGGCGCAGCGGGAGCCAGAGCAGCAGCACCACGATACTCGTGAGGATCGTGATCACGCCGAACGTCAACGGCACGTGCGTGGCGATGCCCTGCGTCAGCACGTCCCACGGTGCCGCGCCGATCTCTCCGCGCACCATGAACGCGATGCCGATGCCGTAGAGGAAGAGACCGATGAGAAGCTGCGCGATCCGACGCGGGAGCCGGCGGCCGCGCACGCGCATCACTGCGGCGCCCGTTCGACCCAGGTCGGGAACTTCGGCGTGCGGCCGTCACCCGAGGAGGTGCGGGTCAGCCGGCGCCGCACCCAGGGCCCGACGTGCTGGCGGTAGTACGCCATCCCCTGCGCACCGGCGCGCTCCTCGGCCGGAGCCCACCATGCGGAGGGCGGCTCGTATCCCAGAGCGCTCAGCACGCGGCCCGCCACGCGGTGATGGCCGTTGGCGTTCATGTGCAGACGGTCCTCCGACCAGTACGCACCGCTCGACAGCTCGCGATCCGGCCAGTTCAGCGCACGGATGACGTCGGGACGGTCCGCGATCCGGCGGAGCACGGCGGCAGAGAGCTCGTCGCCACGCCGCTGGATGAGAGAACCCATCGGCAGCTGACCCGCGGGGTTCGCACCTGACAGGACGATCAGCGTGACGCTCTGCTCGTCGCAGCGGCGCAGCACCCGCGAGAACGTGTCGGCGATGTGCTCGACGTCGGTGCGGGGCCGGAGCATGTCGTTGCCGCCGCCGTTGAACGACAGATGAGTCGGTCCCAGAGCCAGAGCGGGCTCCAGCTGCTCCTCGACGATCGGCCAGGCGAGCTTCCCGCGGATGGCGAAGTTCGCGTACTGGATCGGGTGCTCTGCGGCATCCGCCCAACCCTGCGCGGCGATGTCGGCCCAGCCGCGCACGCGACCGTCGGGAAGCTCGTCCCCGACGCCCTCCGTGAACGAATCGCCGATCGCCACGAACCTCACACCACTCACCTCCCCAGCCTATTGCCGCCGGGGCGAGCGGGCGTCACCTGTCGTCGAGCGCCTGCCCGCGACGATCGACGAGGCCCCAGGCTGCACCGGCGGCCACGACGAAGAAGGCCGCGAACACCACGAACAGCAGCGGCGCTCCCCCGAGGCCGAGCAGCACGGGGACGAGCAGCGGAGCGACGATCGAGGCGATCCGGCCCACTCCGGCTGCCCAGCCGGATCCCGTGCCGCGCAGCGATGTGGGATAGATCTCCGGGGTCACGGCGTACAGCGCGCCCCATGCGCCCAGGTTGAAGAACGACAGGGCCATGCCGGAGGCGATGATCGCCGCAGGTTCCCCCGCCGTGCCGAAGAGCACCGCCGAGACGGCGGAGCCTGCCAGGAAGACCGACAGGGTGATCCGACGGCCCCATAGCTCGATCAGCCAGGCGGCGACCGCGTACCCCGGCAACTGTGCCAGCGTGATGATCAGCGTGAAGCCGAACGAGCGCACGAGGTCGTAGCCGGCATCGACGAGGATGCTGGGGATCCAGATGAACGCGCCGTAGTAGGCGAAGTTCACGCAGAACCAGACCAGCCAGATGCACAGCGTCCGAACGCGGAACTCGGCCGACCACAGGGTGCCCAGGCGTGCAGCGGCCGTCGCGGCGATGACCCGGGTCGGCCCGGAGGCCGGTGCCGGGGCGGTGACGACCCCGGCATCCGCCTCGAATGTCCCGACGATCCGGTCGGCCTCGGCGAACCGACCGCGGGAGGCGAGCCACCGAGGCGATTCGGGAAGGCCCCAACGCACGAACAGCGCGTATGCCGCGGGCACGGCTCCGAGCAAGAACGCCCACCGCCAGCCGTCGTCGGATGCCGGGATGACGAAGTATCCGATCAGCGCGGCCGCGGTCCAGCCGACCGCCCAGAACGCCTCGAGGATGACGATGAGCCGGCCCCTGATGCGGGCCGGCGCGAACTCGCTGACGTAAGTCGAGGCGACGGGCAGCTCCGCGCCGAGACCGAGGCCGACGAAGAACCGGAGAACGAGCAGGATCGCCACTCCGCCCGCGAGCGCACTGGCGCCGGTCGCCAGCCCGTACACGAGCAGAGTGATCGCGAAGACCTGTCGCCGGCCGAACCTGTCGGCGAGCAGCCCGCCGAGGCTCGCACCGAGCGCCATGCCGATGAATCCGACCGAGGCGATCCATCCGCTCTCGGCCTTCGTGATGTCCCACTGCTGGGCGAGTGCCGCGAGGATGAACGAGATCAGTCCGACGTCCATCGCATCCAGCGCCCACCCGAGCCCCGAGCCGGTCAGCAGCCGGAGGTGCCGACGGGTGAAGGGCAGGTCGTCGAGCCGGTGCGCGAGCGTCGCGCGTGAAGGCACGGCCTCGGTCATCGGCTAGTTCTTCACGAGCGCGGTGCGCAGCGTGTCGAGCCCGACACCACCGAGGTCGAGCGCCCGCTTGTGGAACGTCTTGATGTCGAAGGCGTCGCCCTGCTCGGCCCGGTAGGCGTCGCGCACCTGCTCCCAGATGCGCTGGCCGACCTTGTACGACGGGGCCTGCCCCGGCCATCCGAGATAGCGGTTGACCTCGAACTGTACGAACTCGTCCGACATGTTCACGTTCTGCCGCATGAACTCGAGGGCGTAGTCGGCGTCCCAGACACCGGCCCCGTCGAGCCGCTCCTTGCCGAGGTGAACACCGATGTCGAGGACGACACGGGCCGCCCGCATGCGCTGCCCGTCGAGCATGCCCAGGCGGTCGGCGGGGTCGTCGAGGTAGCCGAGCTGCTGCATGAGGCGCTCGGCGTACAGCGCCCACCCCTCGGCGTGACCGGACGTTCCGGCGAGGAGGCGGCGCCACGAGTTCAGCTCGGCGCGGTTGTACACGGCCTGCGCGATCTGCAGGTGATGCCCGGGGACGCCCTCGTGGTACACCGTCGTCAGCTCGCGCCAGGTGTCGAACTCGGTGACGCCCTCCGGCACGGACCACCACATGCGGCCAGGCCGCGAGAAGTCGTCCGTGGGACCGGTGTAGTAGATCCCGCCCTCCTGGGTGGGCGCGATCATGCACTCGATCGTGCGGATCTTCTCCGGAATGTCGAAGTGCGTGGCGGCCAGCTCGGCGACCGCGCGATCGCTGGTCTCCTGCATCCATTTCTGCAGGGCGTGGGTGCCGTGCAGCTTGCGCGACGGGTCGGCTTCGAGATGGGCGACGGCCTCTTCGACGGTCGAGCCGGGGAGGATCTCGTTCGCGATCGCGGTCTGCTCGGCGACCATGCGGGCGAGTTCTTCACGGCCCCACTCGTAGGTCTCGTCGAGATCGATCTTCGCGCCGAGGAAGCGACGCGAGTGCAGCGCGTACATGTCGCGCCCCACCGCATCGACCTCGGATGCCGCGGGAGCGAGCGTGGTCGTCAGGAACGTGCGCAGCTCGTCGTAGGCGACGCGGGCGGCCGCGGCGCTGTCCGCGAGGTCGCGGGCGAGGGATGCCGGCAGACCGCCCTCGTCGGGTGCGGCCTCGGCGACGAACGAGGCGAAGAATCCGTCGTCGGCGGTGTAGCGCACGATCTGGGCTGCGACCTCGGTCACCTGGCGCCTGGCCGGAACGACGCCCCGGTCGATGCCCTCGCGCAGCGTTGCTTCATAGCCGCGCAGCGCAGCGGGCACAGCGGCGAGGCGCTTTGCGATGACCTCCCAGTCACCGGCGGAGGCCTTGGGCATGAGGTCGTAGACCTGGCGGACGTCCTGCGCCGCGGAAGCGATCACGTTGAGGTCCCGCAGGTGCCATCGGGCATCGTCGAACTCGAGCTCGAGGTCGAGCTCGCTCAGCAGATCCGTCTTCGTGACCTCGTCGATGGAGTCGACGGGCGAAGCCGCAGCCAGGGCAGCGCGGGTCTTCCGCACCGCTTCGACGTGGCGCTCATGCCCTTCCGGGCTCAGGTCGCCGTAGCGGTCGTTGCCGGCGTCGCGGCCGATGTACGTACCGAGCGTCGGGTCGAGGTCCGCAAGGGTGTCGACCCACTCGTCGGCGATCTTGTCGATGGCGGTGGGGGTGCGCGGGGATTGCGTCATGGAGTTCAGCGTAGCGGCGTGCGCCGCAGGCGCTAGTGAGCGGCCTCGTTCCAGTCGCGCCCGCGGCCCACCTGGACATCCAGCGGCACCGACAGCTCGGCGGCGCCCGCCATCTGCGTGCGGACGATCTGTTCGGCGGCATCCCATTCGCCGGGGGCGACCTCGACGACGAGTTCGTCGTGGATCTGCAGAAGCACCCTCGAGCGCAGGTCCGCAGCGCGGAGGTCCGAGTGGATCCGGAACAGCGCGATCTTCATCACGTCGGCCGCACTCCCCTGGATCGGGGCGTTGAGCGCGGCGCGCTCGGCGTTCTCGCGCAGCACCCGGTTGGGGCTCGTCAGGTCGGGGAACGGACGACGGCGACCGAAGATCGTCTCGGTGTACCCGTCTTCCTTCGCCTTCATCACCGAGGCGCGCAGGTAGTCGCGCACCGCACCGAACCGGGCGAAGTACTCGACCATGAGCTGCTTGGCCTCGGACTGCTCGATGCGCAGCTGCTTGGAGAGACCGAATGCGGAGAGCCCGTAGACCAGGCCGTAGGACATCGCCTTGACCTTGGTGCGCATGGCCGAAGTGACATCGGACGGTTCCACGCCGAACACGCGCGCTCCCACGAACCGGTGCAGATCCTCACCGCTGTTGAACGCCTCGATCAGGCCCTCATCACCGGAGAGGTGCGCCATGATCCGCATCTCGATCTGTGAGTAGTCGGCCGTCAGCAGGGTCTCGTAGCCCTCGCCGACCTCGAATGCGCTGCGGATGCGGCGGGACTCCTCCGTGCGCACCGGGATGTTCTGCAGGTTCGGGTCGGTACTGGACAGGCGCCCGGTCTGGCTGCCCGTCTGCACGTAGGTGGTATGGATGCGGGCGTCGTCCGGAGCCATGCCGTTCTTGCCGATCGCACTGTCGAGCGACTCGATGATCTGACGGAGCTTCGTCGCCTCGCGGTGCTGGAGGAGCAGATCGAGGAAGGGATGCGGGTGGCTCTCCTGCAGATCGGCGAGCACCGCGGCATCCGTGGAGTAGCCGGTCTTGGTCTTGCGGGTCTTGGGGAGCTGCAGATCTTCGAAGAGCACCTCCTGCAGCTGCTTCGGCGACCCGAGGTTGAACTCGCGCCCGACGAGCGCGAACGCCTCGGCCGCGAGTCCGTCCGTGCGTGCTCCGAGTTCGGCGGAGAAGGTCGAGAGAACGTCGTGCGACACCGCAACGCCGGCGAGTTCCATGTCGGCGAGGGTCAGCAGCGTCGGCAGCTCGATGTCGACGAGGACGGATGCCACGGAATCGGGCAGATCCTCGCGCAGCGCCGCGGCGGCGCGGAGCGTGAACCACGCCTCCTGCGCGGGGGTCGCGCCGTCCGTCTCGGGCACGAGCTGGGTCGGATCGGCGACCGGCATCTTCTCGCCCAGGTAGCGGTCGACGAGGTGCGAGAGCGTCTTGTCGGGCAGGCTCGGGCGCAGCAGCCAGCCGGCGAGCAAGGTGTCGTAGGCGAGACCGCCGATGCGGATGCCGGCGCGCAGGAGAGCCTTGACCTGCGGCTTGGCATCGTTGAACACCTTGGGCGCGTCGGACTCGAACCACGGGCGCAGAGCGGCAGCTGCCTCCTCCGACCAGCCGGTCTCGCGGAGCTCGGTGAGCCCGGCGAAGCCGACGCGGGTCGGGGAACCACCGCTCACGACGATGGAGACGGCCACCTCGCCCTCCTGGGCATCCAACCAGGAGACGACATCGGCGACCGTGCTCTCCACCGGGGCGGGCAGTTCGACGGCCGGTTCGGAATCGGCCGGGTCCTCCCCTGTGCCGACGGCGTCGAACACCCGCGGCAGCAGCGTGCGGAACTCGAGCCGGGCGAAGATGTCGCGGATGGCCTGGACGTCGGCCGGGACCACGGCGAGCTCGGCGGGCCCCACCGGCAGCTCGACGTCGTCGAGGAGCCGGTTCAGCTTGCGGTTGCGGCGGACGTCGTCGATGTGGTCGCGCAGATTGCCGCCGACGACCCCCTTGATCTCGCCAGACCGCTCGAGGAGCTCATCGAGGGACCCGAACTGGGTGAGCCACTTGACCGCGGTCTTCTCCCCCACCTTCGGAACACCGGGGAGATTGTCGCTCGTCTCGCCCACCAGGGCGGCGATGTCGGGATACTGCTCCGGCCGTACGCCGTAGCGCTCCTGCACGGTGACCGGGTCGTAGCGCTTGAGCTGCGAAACGCCCTGCACCGACGGGTACAGCAGCGTGACCTCGTCGTTCACTAGCTGGATCGTGTCGCGGTCGCCCGAGACGACGAGCACGTCGAAGCCCTGCTCGGAGCCCTGCTTGGCGAGCGTGGCGAGGATGTCGTCGGCCTCGACACCCTCCTTGGTCAGCACCGGGATCGACATCGCGGCGAGGCAGTCCTGCAGCAGCGGGATCTGGCCCTTGAACTCCGGCGGCGTCTCGGATCGGGTCGCCTTGTACTCGGGGTACTCGTCGGTGCGGAACGAATGCCGCGACGTGTCGAAGGCGATCGCCATGTGCGTCGGCTGCTCGGCCTTGATGAGGTTCACGAGCATCGACAGGAACCCGTAGATCGCGTTCGTGTGCTGGTTGTCCTTGGTCGTGAA
The DNA here is from genome assembly GCF_903645325.1 of Microbacterium tenebrionis. Taxonomy (GTDB): domain Bacteria; phylum Actinomycetota; class Actinomycetes; order Actinomycetales; family Microbacteriaceae; genus Microbacterium; species Microbacterium tenebrionis. The sequence goes on along the minus strand of NZ_CAHJXQ010000003.1, from coordinate 192,187 downwards.
GTTCTCGACCGGGAGCGCGAAGAAGGCGCGGTACGCGAGCGAGTGGCCGTCGACGACCATGAGGGTAGGCTTTGCGGAGTCCGTCACTCTGACAGCCTAACGAGGACGGCAGACACCCGCCGAGGAGGACCCGTGACCGATACCCAGATGACCGGGCTGGAGTGGGCCACGCAGCGCGGTATGGGCGCCCTCGCGGAGAAGATGGGCATCGAGTTCACGGAGTTCACGATCGAGCGCAGTGTCGCGACCATGCCGGTCGAGGGCAACACGCAGCCGGTCGGTCTGCTCCACGGCGGCGCCTACGTCGTGCTCGGCGAGTCGCTGGGATCGATGTCGGCGAACCTCGCCGCCGGCCCCGGCAAGCTCGCCGTCGGCGTGGACATCAACGCGACGCACACCCGTTCGGCGACGTCCGGGATCGTCACGGGCGTGTGCACGCCCATCCACCTGGGGCGCAGCATGATGGTGCACGAGATCGTCGTGACCGACGATCAGGGTCGCCGCTGCTCGACCGTGCGCATCACGAACATGATCAAGGACCTGCCTCAGGGCTGAGACAGGTCCTCGATGCGACGGACGCGCTCCGTCAGGACTTCTTCGGTGCGAGCTGCTCGATGATCGCCTTGGCGACATCCTGCATGGTCAGGCGACGGTCCATGGATGCCTTCTGGATCCAGCGGAATGCCTCGGGCTCGCTGAGCCCCATCTTCTCGTTGAGCAGGCCCTTGGCGCGATCGACGAGCTTGCGGGTCTCGAAGCGCTCGACCATGTCGGCGACCTCGGCCTCGAGCGTGATGATCTGCTCGTGACGGGCCAGGGCGATCTCGATCGCGGGAAGGAGATCGTTCGGGGTGAAGGGCTTGACGACGTAGGCCAGGGCGCCGGCTTCGCTGGCCCGCTCGACGAGCTCCTTCTGGCTGAAGGCGGTGAGCAGCACGACCGGGGCGATGTTGGCCTTGTGCAGACGCTCGGCCGCGCTGATGCCGTCGAGCTGCGGCATCTTCACGTCCATGATGACGAGGTCGGGGCGCAACTCGGTGGCCAGCGCCACAGCGGTCTCGCCGTCACCGGCTTCACCGACCACGTCGAACCCGTTGTCGCGGAGGATCTCGACGATGTCGAGGCGGATCAGCGACTCGTCTTCGGCGACGACCACGCGTCGCGGGGCGGTTGCCGTGGGCTGCTCAGGCTGTTCTTCGGTCACGATTCCCATTCTAGGGGACGGCATGCTCCGTACTCGTAGCATCCACCCGGGAGCGTGCGGGCGAGCGCGCAGCGCTGCGCTAAAGTCGAAGACGCGACATCCGCGCCGGCGTGGCGGAATGGTAGACGCGGAGCACTCAAAATGCTTTGTCCGAAAGGACGTGTGGGTTCGAGTCCCACCGCCGGCACACGCAGAAGGGCCGTCCATCACCGGGCGGCCCTTCTGCGCAGATCCGTCTGCACCGAGAGGAGCTGTCATGGCGCAGCCGTCCCGCGAGGAATCGCACTCCCGTCGCTCCGGCGTGTTCCGGCGCCGAGCCGGGACGGGGACGGAGCCGGACGCGGTGTCCACCCGGCGCATCCGGTACATCGACGACGGGCATCTCGTCGTGGCCCCGCCCGAGACGAGCGTCGAGGACGCCCTGGCCTTCACCGAAGCGGACGAGAACCGCACGGCGCTCCTGCTGTATCCGAAGCCGACCCCGGAGGACGTCGCCGAACTGGCCAGCGCCTGGGAGCTGCATCCGCTGCTCGTCGAGGATCTGCTGCACGCTGGCCAGCGCCCGAAGCTCGAGCGGTACGAAGACGCGCTGTTCCTCGTCGTCCGCTCCGCCTGGTACGTCGACGACGCGGAGGACGTCGACTTCGCGGAGTTCCACATCCTCGTCCGGCCCAGGGCGATCGCCGTGTTCTGTCAGGACGGCCGGTGGATCGACGGCCTCGACGCCGACGACGCCTCTGGCGCCGCAGATCGCGGCGACAGAACGCTGCTCGAAGACGCGCGGCTTCTCCAGCACGCCCCGGAGTCGATCGTCTATCGGCTCCTCGACGCGATCGTCGACGGCTACGCCCCCGTCATCCGCGGACTCGCGATCGATCGCGAGCAGATCGAGCGCCAGGTGTTCGGCGGCGAGGCCTCGGTCACCGAGCGGATCTACCGGCTCAGCCAGGAGATCATCGACCTCCAGCAGGCGACGTCGGGTCTTGCAGATGTGCTCGCAGCGCTCCGTGGCGGCTTCCACCGGTATGACATCCCCGACCCGCTGCGCACCTATCTGCAGGACGTGGCCGACCATCTCAGCAGAGTGCACACCCGCGTCGGCGAGCTCCGCGACTCGCTCGCGCAGATCCTGACCGTCAACTCCACCCTCGTGGCGCAGCGGCAGAACGAGGACATGAAGAAGATCTCCGGCTGGGCGGCGATCCTGTTCGCCCCGACGCTGATCGGCGCGATCTACGGCATGAACTTCGACAACATGCCCGAACTGCACTGGGCGTTCGGCTATCCGCTCGCCGTCGGGGCGATGCTCGCCTTCGCTCTGGTCCTGTACGTGATCTTCAAACGTCAGAAGTGGATGTGACGAGGAAGGACCGCCCCGGCGGGACGGTCCTTCCTCGTGCGGCGCTTACGCTCCGGCTTTGTAGATCGGCGCTGCTCCGTTGACGGCATCCCCGACCTTGTGGACGCGGATGTCGTTGGTGGAGCCGATGATCCCGGGAGGCGATCCGGAGATCACCACGACGCGGTCGCCCTCGACGGCCATGCCGTTGCCGAGCAGGTACTCGTCGACCTGGTGGTACATGAGGTCGGTGTGCTGAACCATCTCGACGAGCGTCGAGCGGATGCCCCAGGTCAGGGCCATGCGGCGCTGGATCGTGGGCTCCGGTGTGAACGCGATCATCGGGATGCGCGAGCGCAGGCGCGACAGGCGGCGAGCGGAGTCGCCCGACTGCGTGAACACGCAGAGGAACTTCGCTTCAACGAATTCGGCGACCTCCAGGGCGGCGAGTGTGATCGCTCCGCCCTGCGTGCGCGGCTTGGTGGTCATCGGCGGGATCCGCTCCAGACCGTGTTCCTCGGTGGAGTCGATGATCCGCGCCATGGTCTCGACGACCACGATCGGGTACGCCCCCACGCTCGTCTCTCCGGAGAGCATGACGGCGTCGGCGCCGTCGAGCACGGCGTTGGCGACGTCTGAGGTCTCCGCGCGCGTCGGCACGGGGCTGGAGATCATCGACTCGAGCATCTGCGTGGCGACGATCACGGGCTTGGCCATGCGACGCGCCTCCTCGATCGCGCGCTTCTGCACGATCGGCACGGCCTCCAGCGGAAGCTCGACGCCCAGGTCGCCGCGCGCGACCATGATGCCGTCGAACGCGTCGACGATCTCCTCGAGCGCGTCGACGGCCTGCGGCTTCTCGATCTTGGCGATGACAGGCACCTTGACGCCCTCTTCGGCCATGATCTCGTGCACGCGAGTCACGTCCGAGGCGTTGCGCACGAACGACAGCGCGATGATGTCGGCGCCGGTGCGCAGACCCCAGCGGAGGTCGGCTTCATCCTTCTCGCTGAGCGCCGGAACGTTCACGGCGACTCCGGGCAGGTTGATGCCCTTGTTGTTCGAGACGGCGCCGGCGACGACGACGCGCGTGGTGACGACCGTGCCGTCGGTCTCGACGACCTCGACGCGGACCTTGCCGTCGTCGATGAGGAGGAAGTCGCCGGGCTCGACATCCTGCGGCAACCCCTTGAAGGTCGTCCCGCAGATCTCGCGGTTGCCGATGATGTCCTCGGTGGTGATCTTGAAGATGTCGCCCTCGGCGAGTTCGTACGGGCCCGCCTCGAACTTGCCGAGGCGGATCTTTGGTCCCTGCAGATCGACGAGGACTGCGACCGCGCGCCCGGCGTCGTCGGCGGCGCGGCGGACGTTGGCGTAGTTGGCGTCGTGGACGGAGTAGTCGCCGTGGCTGAGGTTCAGACGTGCGACGTCTACCCCCGCCTCGATGATCGCTCGGACTTTCTCATAGCTCGATGTTGCGGGGCCCAGTGTGGCGACGATTTTCGCGCGTCTCAAAAGCTTCTCCAGGGTGAAGAGGTGGGGGGAATCATGCGGCGACGGTGCCTTCGCCAGCCTACGCGGGCTGCAGACCGATTGCGACATCCGAGGGCGTGACAGGCGAAGGCAGCACGGTGCTGCCCATGAGGTACTCGTCGACGCCGGCTGCGGCGGCACGGCCTTCTGCGATGGCCCACACGATCAGCGACTGACCGCGCCCCGCATCGCCCGCGACGAATACGCCGGGAACGGACGACGCGTAGGCTCCGTCGCGTTCGAACGCACCGCGATCGGTGGTCTCGGGCCGGGTGTCGTCCGTGAACGATGCGGTCTCAGGCCCGGTGAAGCCCATCGCGATGAGCACGAGGTCAGCGGGGATCTCGCGCTCGGTTCCGCTCTTGGGAACACGGCGCCCGTCGACGTACTCGGTCTCCGCCACGCGCAGGGCGCGGACCTCGCCGGCGTCGTTCGAGAGGAACTCGACGGTGGATGCCAGGTACTGGCGCTCTCCGCCCTCCTCGTGCGCGGACTGCACCTCGAACACGGTCGGCATCATCGGCCACGGCTGGTGCTCGGGGCGCTCGGAGCCGGGCTGCTTGCCGATCGCGAGGTTGGTCACGCTCAGCGCGCCCTGGCGGTGGGCGGTGCCGATGCAGTCGGCACCGGTGTCGCCGCCGCCGATGACGATGACGTGCTTGCCCTCGGCCGTGATCTGGTTGGCCACGGCGTCTCCGGCCGCGACCTTGTTCGACTCCACGAGATACTCCATCGCGAAATGCACCCCGTCGAGCTCGCGGCCCGGGACCGACAGATCGCGCGGCACGGTCGCACCGGTGGCGAGCACGACGGCGTCGTAGCGGGCACGGAGGTCTGTCCAGCTGATGTCCTTGCCGATCTCGACGCCGGCGCGGAAGCGCGTGCCCTCCTCCTGCATCTGCCGCAGGCGCGCCTCGACGTGGCGCTTCTCCATCTTGAAGTCCGGGATGCCGTAGCGCAGCAGACCGCCGATGCGGTCATCGCGCTCGAACACGGCGACCGTGTGACCGGCGCGGGTGAGCTGCTGTGCGGCGGCAAGCCCGGCAGGTCCCGATCCGACGACGGCGACGGTCTTGCCCGTCAGGCGCTCCGGGGGGTGCGCCTCGACCCAGCCCTGCGCGAACGCCTCGTCGATGATCGAGACCTCGACCTGCTTGATCGTCACAGCCGGCTGATTGATCCCCAGCACGCACGCGCTCTCGCAGGGTGCGGGGCACAGACGCCCGGTGAACTCCGGGAAGTTGTTCGTGGCGTGCAGGCGCTCGATCGCCGAGCGGTCCGCGCCGCGCCAGGTCAAGTCGTTCCACTCCGGGATGAGGTTGCCCAGGGGGCAGCCCTGATGGCAGAACGGCACGCCGCAGTCCATGCACCGGCCCGCCTGACGGCGCAGTACGTTCTTGTCACCCGGCTCGTAGACCTCTTTCCAGTCCATGATGCGGACGGGCACGGGGCGGCGAGCGGGCAGCTCGCGCTCGGTCACCTTGAGAAAGCCCTTGGGATCAGCCACCGGTCACCTCCAGGATGCGGTTCCAGACGGTCTCGCCGTCCGGGTCGATGCCGGAGGCCTCTGCCTCCTGGCGCATGGTCTGCACGGCCGCGAAGTCGCGCGGCAGCACCTTGACGAACTCGGATGCGACGGTCTCGAAATCGGCCAGCATCCGGGCTGCGAGCGGCGAATCCGTGCGCTCGACGTGCTCGGCGAGCAGGCTTCGCAGCACTTCGAGGTCGGCACGGTCGAGACTCTCGAGGCGCAGCTCTCCGCTGTCGCGGGACTGCTGGTTGACCTTGTCCTCCGACAGTCCGTGCACATAGGCGATCCCGCCCGACATCCCGGCGCCGAAGTTGCGACCTGTCGAACCCAGGATCACCGCCAGCCCGCCGGTCATGTACTCGAGCGCGTGGTCGCCCACGCCCTCGACGACCGCTGTCGCGCCGGAGTTGCGGACGAGGAACCGCTCGCCGACGACGCCCGAGATGAACATCGATCCGGAGGTGGCGCCGTAGCCGATCACGTTGCCTGCGATGACGTTCTCGTGCGGTGCGATGCTCGCGCCGCGGGCCGGCCGCACGACGATGTCGCCGCCGGAGAGGCCCTTGCCGACGTAGTCGTTGGCGTCGCCCTCCAGGCGCAGCATGATGCCGGCGGGGAGGAAGGCGCCGAGCGACTGCCCCGCGGTGCCGTGCAGGATGACGTCGATGGTCTCGCGGGCGAGTCCGCCTGCGCCGAAGCGCGACGTGACCTCGTGTCCGAGCATGGTTCCGACCGCGCGTTCGGTGTTGCGGATCGGCAGCTCGATGACGACGGGAGCCCTGTCTTCCAGCGCATCCTTCGCCATCGCGATGAGCTGCACGTCGAAGTGCTCGTCGAGCTCGTGATCCTGATCGCGGCCGTGGCGACGCGGCTCGGATGCCGGGAAGTCGGGGCCCTCAAGGATCGGGGCGAGGTCGAGGCCGTCGGCCTTCCAGTGCTCGATCGCGGCATCCGCCTCGATGAGGTCGGCGCGGCCGATGATCTCGTCGAGGGAGCGGAAGCCGAGCTCGGAGAGCAGCTCCCTGACCTCTTCAGCGATGAACTCCATGAAGTTCACGACGAACTCGGGCTTGCCGGTGAAGCGCTCGCGCAGGGCGGGGTTCTGCGTCGCGACGCCGACCGGGCAGGTGTCGAGGTGGCAGACCCGCATCATGATGCAGCCGCTGACGACGAGCGGTGCCGTGGCGAAACCGAACTCCTCGGCCCCGAGCAGGGCGCCGATGATGACGTCGCGGCCGGTTTTGAGCTGTCCGTCCACCTGCACGACGACGCGGTCCCGCATGCCGTTGAGCATGAGCGTCTGCTGCGTCTCGGCGAGCCCCAGCTCCCACGGCGTCCCTGCGTGCTTGAGCGAGTTCATCGGGCTCGCGCCGGTGCCGCCGTCGTGGCCGGAGACGAGGATGACGTCGCTGAGCGCCTTCGCGACGCCCGCGGAGACCGCACCGATGCCCGACTGGCTGACGAGCTTGGTGTGGATGCGCGCGTTGGGGTTCGCGCGTTTGAGGTCGAAGATGAGCTGCTTGAGGTCTTCGATCGAGTAGATGTCGTGGTGCGGGGGCGGCGAGATGAGCCCGACGCCGGCCGTCGCGTGGCGCGTGCGCGCCACCCACGGGTACACCTTGGTCGGGGGCAGCTGGCCGCCCTCACCGGGCTTGGCGCCCTGGGCGAGTTTGATCTGGATGTCGTCCGCCTCGGTGAGGTACAGGCTCGTGACGCCGAAGCGGCCCGAGGCCACCTGCTTGATCGAGCTGCGGCGCTCGGGGTCCATGAGGCGGTCGACGTCCTCGCCGCCCTCGCCCGTGTTCGACTTGCCGCCGATGCGGTTCATCGCGATGGCCAGCGTCTCATGCGCTTCGCGCGAGATCGATCCGTAGCTCATCGCGCCCGTCGAGAACCGCTTGACGATCTCGCTGACCGGCTCGACCTCGTCGAGCGGGACGGCGGGGCGGGTGCCGGTGCGCAACGAGAACAGACCGCGCAGGGTCTTCAGCTCGGCTGCCTGATCGTCGACGAGGCGGGTGTACTCGCGGAAGATGTCGTAGCGGCGGGTCCGCGTGGAGTGCTGCAGACGGAACACCGTCTCCGGGTTGAACAGGTGCGGCGAGCCGTCCCGGCGCCACTGGTACTCCCCGCCGGTCCACAGGCGTTCGTGGGCACGGGCAGCGGCATCCTCGGGGTAGGCGTAGTCGTGACGCGCCTGGTTCTCGGCGTAGACGTGCTCGATGCCGATGCCACCGAGCTTGGTCTCGGTGCCGGTGAAGTAGGCGTCGACGAACTCCTGGCTGAGGCCGATCGCCTCGAACACCTGGGCGCCGGCGTAGGACGACACCGTGGAGATGCCCATCTTCGACATGATCTTCAGCACGCCCTTGCCGAGCGCATAGATGAGGTTGCGGACGGCCTTCTCGGGAGTGACACCGGTGATGAACCCGGTGCGCACGAGGTGCTCGACGGTCTCCATCGCCAGGTACGGATTGACGGCCGAGGCACCGTAGCCGATGAGCGTCGCCACGTGGTGGACCTCTCGCACATCGCCGGCCTCGACGAGCAGACCCACCTTCATGCGGTTCTCGCGACGGATCAGGTGGTGGTGGATGGCCGAGACCATGAGCAGCGACGGGATCGGGACGAGGTCCTTGTTCGAGTCGCGGTCGGAGAGGATGATGAACTCCGCTCCGTCCTCGATCGCGGCATCCACCTCTTCGCACATCTCCTCGAGACGCTCCTGCATCGAGTGCGCGCCGGCGTCGAAGTGGTAGAGGCCGTTCACCGTCACGGCCGAACGACCGGGCAGCGCCTTGTCGATGTGGCGGATCTTCGCGAGCTCGTCGTTGTCGATCACCGGGAAGTCGACAGCCACCGTGCGGGTGTGCTCCGGCCCCCAGGCGAGGAGATTGCGCTCCGGGCCGAGCGAGGACCGCAGGCTCGTGACGACCTCTTCGCGGATCGAGTCCAGCGGCGGGTTGGTGACCTGCGCGAACTGCTGCGTGAAGTAGTCGAAGAGCAGCCTCGGCCGCTCGCTGAGTACCGCGATCGGGGTGTCGGAGCCCATGGCGCCCAGCGGCTCGGTGCCGGTCTGACCCATCGGGGTCAGCAGCAGCCGCACCTCCTCCTCGGTGTAGCCGAAGGTGCGCTGACGGCGGGTGATGGATGCCGGCGGGTGCACGATGTGCTCGCGCTCCGGGAGGTCGGCGAGGCGGACCGCACCGTCGTCGAGCCACTCCTGCCACGGGTGCAGGTGCGCCAGCTCGCTCTTGATCTCGTCGTCCTCGACGATGCGGCGCTCGGCGGTGTCGACGAGGAACATCTTGCCCGGCTGCAGGCGCCCGCGGCGCTTGATGCGCTCCGGCTCGAACTCGAGCACACCGGTCTCGGAGCCGATGACGACGAGCCCGTCCGTCGTCTCGGTCCAGCGCCCCGGACGCAGGCCGTTGCGGTCGAGGGTCGCACCGACCAGGGTGCCGTCCGTGAAGATCAGGGCGGCAGGGCCGTCCCACGGCTCCATCTGGTTCGAGTGGTACTCGTAGAAGGCGCGCAGTTCGGGCGACAGGTCGGTCTGCTTCTCGTACGCCTCGGGAACCATCATCATGATGGCGTGGGGCAGGCTGCGCCCGGTGAGCGTCAGGAGCTCGAGCACCTCGTCGAACGAGGCCGAGTCGCTGGCGCCGGGAGTGCAGATGGGCAGGAGCGGGCGGATGTCGCCGAGCAGCTCGGACTCGAGCTGCGACTGACGGGCCCGCATCCAGTTGCGGTTGCCGCCGACGGTGTTGATCTCGCCGTTGTGGGCGAGCATGCGCAGCGGCTGCGCGAGCGGCCAGGACGGGAACGTGTTCGTCGAGTAGCGGGAGTGCACGACGGCGAGCTCGGACGCGAAGCGCTCGTCCTGCAGGTCGGGGTAGAACGGCTCGAGCTGGAGCGTGGTGACCATGCCCTTGTACCCGAGCGTCCGGCTGGACAGCGTGACGAAGTAGGCGCCGAGTTCGTGACCGGCGCGCTTGCGCAGCCGGTAGGCGACGCGGTCGAGCGCGATGCCGGAGAGCCGCTCACCCGCACCGGATGCGACGAAGAGCTGCTCGAACGCGGGGCGGGCCTCGTCGGCGAGCTTGCCGAGATTCTCGTTGGCCGTCGGCACGACGCGCCACCCGAGGACCTCGAGGCCCTCTTCGCGGGCGATCCGCTCGACGCCGGCCTTCTGACTGCGGCGCTCAGAGGCCTGCAGCGGGAGGAACGCGAGCCCGGCGGCGTATTCGCCGGCGTCGGGCAGGTCGAAGGCGGTGACCTCGCGCAGGAATGCGTCCGGCATCTGGGTGAGGATGCCCGCGCCGTCACCGGTGCCGGCGTCGGAGCCGATCGCACCGCGGTGCTCGAGGTTGCGCAACGCCTGAAGCGCGAGCTCGATGATGTCGTGTCCTGCGGTACCCCGCAGGGTGGCGACCATGGCCAGTCCGCAGGCATCTTTCTCGAACGCCGGGTTGTACATGCCCTGCTTCGGAGGGTAGGCGCCGGAGGCACCGTAAGGAGGCTGGAAGTACATCTGTTACCGCCCTCTGGTAATCAGTTGACACCGGGGACGCCGTCGGCCCGCTCGTTCAGTGGATTCCTCACTCGAAGAGTGAGGCGCTTATCGGGAGCTGGCCTCGCTCTGGGGAGCAGTGCTTGTGGCGGTGGCTCCGACGGTGACTTCGGCGGGAGGCTCGCTCACGTCGACGAAGTCATCGAGATCGTTCTGCGATTGTACAACAGCGTCCGCGTCCTTCCGCGCCCGGCCGGGGACGTAAGGGCTCGGCTCGACACCGGGGTGGCGACGGGTCTGGACGATGATGATGACGATGCCGACGACCACACCGACGATCGCAGCCCACACGTTGCTGCGCAGCCCCAGGATGATCTCGCTGGGGTCGATGCGGATCGACTCCCAGAGGATGCGTCCGGCGCTGTACCAGATGAGGTACACGGCGAACTGCTTGCCCCACTGGAGCTTCAGGCGGTGCCCGATCCACAGGATGAACAGCACGCCGAGCGTGTTCCAGATCACCTCGTACAGGAAGGTGGGGTGGAACAGGGTCCCCTCGGCCAGCCCAGGGGGGAACGCGGCGTTGTCGGATTCGATCTCCAGGCCCCACGGCAGGTCGGTGGGCAGACCGAACAGCTCGTGGTTGAACCAGTTGCCGAACCGGCCCATGGCCTGGGCGAGCAGGAGGCCGGGGGCGAGGGCGTCGGCGAAGGTCCAGAACCGGATGCCGGTCCACCGGCAGCCGAGGTAGGCGCCGACCGCGCCGCCGATGAGCGCGCCGAAGATGGCGATGCCGCCCTCCCAGATGGCCCACACCGAGCCGGGCTCGAAGGGGTTCCAGGTGTTCTTGCCCTCGCCGAAGTAGAAGTTCGGGTGCGTCAGCACGTGGAATATGCGCGCTCCGATGATCGCGAGCGGCACGGCCAGGATCGCGATGTCGATGACCACCCACGGCTCGGCACCGCGCTTGGTGAGGCGGTGGTTCGTCATCAGCGTGGCGACGATGATGCCGGCGATGATGCAGAGCGCGTAGAAATGGATGCGCACCGGCCCGAGATCGAAGTAGCTGACGTCGGGGCTCGGGATGCTGGTGAGCACGCCGCTGATGCTGTGAAGCGCGAGGGACATGGTTGCGATTCTAGTTCTCGTGTGAGCGGACTGCGGACGGCGTGCCCGCAGCGAGGTTCCTGGTCACCTCGGCGAGGGCGTCGAGGCCCCCGTCTCCGAGGGCCCTGACCAGGGCGGTGCCGACGATCGCGCCGTCGGCGTAGTCGGTGACGGCGGCGATCTGGTCGGCCGTGGAGATGCCGATCCCGACGCAGGCGTTCTCGGCCCCGTGCTCACGCAGGCGCGCCACGAGAGTGCGCGCGGCCTTGTCGAGCTCCTGCCGCTCACCGGTGATCCCCATGGTCGAGACGGTGTAGACGAATCCGGTCGAGGACTTCACGACGAGATCCAGCCGTTCGTCTGTCGACGAAGGCGCGGCGAGGAAGATCCGGTCCAGGCCCGTGCGCTCGCTCGCGGCGACCCACTCGGCGGCGGCGTCCGGTGTGATGTCGGGGGTGATGAGTCCTGCCCCGCCGGCGGCGAGCAGGTCGTCGGCGTAGCGGTCGACGCCGTACTGCATCACGGGGTTCCAGTACGTCATGACGACGACGGGGACGTCGGTCTCGGCGCTGATCGCCTGCACCGCCGTGAACAGATCGCGCATCCGGAACCCTCCGGCCAGCGCCGCCTGCGTCGCCTGCTGGATGACGGGGCCGTCCATCACGGGGTCGCTGTAGGGCGGGCCGAGCTCGATGATGTCGACGCCGTTCTCGGCCAGGGTGATCGCGGCACGGATGCTGGTCTGCAGGTCGGGGAATCCGACCGGGAGATACCCGACGAACGCGCCGCGCCCATCGGCCTTCGCGCGTGCGATGGCGTCGGCGACGCGGCTCATCGGGCCTCCTCCACGCCTTCGTCGTACAGCTGGAAGTACTTCGCGGCCGTGTCCATGTCCTTGTCGCCCCGGCCGGAGAGGCACACCGCGATCACAGCATCCGGGCCCATCTCGCGGCCCAGGCCCAGCGCGCCGGCGAGGGCGTGCGCGGACTCGATCGCGGGGATGATGCCCTCGGTGCGGCTGAGGAGCCTCAGCGCCTGCATCGCCTCGTCGTCGGTGGCCGGGATGTACTCGGCGCGGCCGATGTCGGCGAGCCAGGAGTGTTCGGGGCCGACGCCCGGGTAGTCGAGTCCCGCCGAGATCGAGTGCGACTCGATCGTCTGGCCGTCCTCGTCCTGCAGCACGTACGTCTTCGCGCCGTGCAGCACGCCGGGCCTGCCGCGTTCGATGGATGCCGCGTGCTTGTCGGTGTCGACGCCGTCACCGGCTGCCTCGACGCCGAAGAGCTTGACATCGGTGTCGTCGAGGAACGCGTCGAACATGCCGATCGCGTTGGAGCCGCCGCCGACGCACGCCACGACCGCATCGGGCAGTCTGCCGATCTCGTCGAGCAACTGCGCGCGGGCTTCTTCGCCGATGATCTTCTGGAAGTCGCGGACCATCGCAGGGAACGGGTGGGGCCCTGCCGCGGTGCCGAAGATGTAGTTGGTGGTCTCGACACTCGCGACCCAGTCGCGGTACGCGTCGTTGATCGCGTCCTTGAGCGTGCGGGCGCCCGTCGTCACGGGGACGACCTCGGCGCCGAGCAGCCGCATGCGGGCGACGTTGAGCGCCTGGCGCTCGGTGTCGACCTCGCCCATGTAGATCGTGCAGTCCATGCCGAACAGCGCGGCTGCTGTTGCCGTGGCCACACCGTGCTGGCCGGCGCCCGTCTCGGCGATCACCCGGGTCTTCCCCAGTCGCCTGGTCAGCAGCGCCTGCCCGAGCACGTTGTTGATCTTGTGGCTGCCGGTGTGGTTGAGGTCCTCGCGCTTGAGGAACACACGCGCTCCCCCGGCGTGCTCGGCGAACCGCGGCACCTCGGTCAGCGCGGACGGACGCCCGGCGTACGAGCCGAGCAGGCCCGCGAGCTCGGCGCGGAATGCCGGATCGGCGACCGCCTGCTCATAGGCGAGGGTCAGTTCGTCGATCGCGGCGATGAGGGATTCGGGCATGTACCGCCCGCCGAACTCGCCGAAGAAGGGACCGGGCTGGTCGCGGAGGCTCGTCACGATGTGCTCCTCTCGTCACCTGCTGCTAGGAAGCTCTGCAGCGTCGCGACGGGGTCGCCCGTCACGAGCGCCTCGCCGATGAGCACGACGTCGGCGCCGGCGGCCCGGTAGTGCGCGACGTCGGCGGGAGCGAGAACGGCCGACTCGGCGACCTTCACGGTTCCGGCGGGGATGCGGTCCACGAGGCGTCCGAACAGGTCGCGGTCGAGCTCGAACGTCGACAGGTTGCGGGCGTTCACGCCGATCAGCGAGGCGCCCAGGTCGATCGCCGTCTCGAGCTCATCGGCGGTGTGCGTCTCGACCAGCGGTGTCATGCCGAGTTCGAGAACGAGGGCGTGCAGCTCTTCGAGCGTCCTGCGCTCGAGTCCCGCGACGATGAGGAGCGCGAGGTCGGCGCCCGCGGCGCGCGCCTCGAGCACCTGGTACGGCGTCGCGATGAAGTCCTTGCGCAGCACGGGCAGCGACACGCGCTCCGTCACCGCTTCGAGGTCGGCGAGGCTGCCGCCGAACCGGCGCTCCTCGGTGAGGACGCTGATGGCGGACGCGCCGCCGGTCTCGTAGAGCGAGGCCTGGTGCGCGGGGTCGGGGATCTCGGCGAGGGCTCCGCGCGACGGGCTCGCGCGCTTGACCTCGGCGATGATCTTGACGCGGGATGCCGGAGCCAGTGCTGCCAGAGCGTCCTGTGCCGCCGGGCGCGCAAGAGCGGCCTTCTCGACCTCGGCGAGCGGACGCAGAACGGCGCGCCGTTCGGCGTCGTCCACCGCGCCGGCCGTGAGGTCGGCGAGGACCATCAGTGACCCTTCGGCGAGTACTTGGGTCCGTTGACGCCGTATCCGGCCTTGGCGAGAATCCAGCCGAGCAGGAGGCCGACGACGATGATGCCGACCGAGACCCACACGAACACGGGCTGTTCGAGGCAGAACGCGACGGTGCCGGCGAAGAAGCCGAACAGCATGACGATCACAGCAGTCCAGGCCGCAGGCGAGTGTCCGTGGCCGGGGTCGGCGATCGGGTTGGTCATGTTCTCCTCCGTGGCGGTCGTGGGTGTTGCGCTCAGTCTATCGGGGTCACCGCGTGGGGTCCGTGCCACGCGACAGGTCGTCCCAGGAATCGATCGCATCGACCGGTCCTTCGTGCTCCGCGTGCGGGGCGCCATCCGTGCGGTACTTGCGTCCGCCGGTGCGCCACCGGTGCGCGGTGGCGACGGCGAATCCGGCGGCGAAGATCAGGATGACCCAGCCGACCAGGGCGATGACCGGCCACGCGGACGGTTCGATCGACGCGATCGTGTCGGCCACGGCGGTGCCGCCAGCAAGACCGGTCGCCTGCGTGACCGTCGGTGCCACCGCGGAGAGCGGGGCGGCCACGAGGATCTCCGCGGTCCACCAGGCGAGCAGCACCCCGGCGGCCAGCGCCAGCACCGCGAGCACATGGCGCAGCACGCGGCCGACGAGCGCGAGCGCCGCGCCCAGGGCGAGGACCGCGAGGCTCAGCGGCGCGAGCAGAGGCATGGCATCGGCGCCGGCCACGACGATCGGGTCACCCGCGTCCGCACGGACCACGGTCAGCCACGTCTGCGTCGACGCGATGATCCCGACGCCTCCCGCGAGCAGCAGTCCCAGGACGCCGATGCTGCGCCCGCGGCGGGCGATGCTCTTCTCCTGCCCGGTCATCCGGTCACGCCGTCCACGGCTTCGAGGTCGGACGCATCGAAGCACGTGCGCGTGCCGGTGTGGCACGCGGGGCCGGTCTGGTCGACGAGCAGCAGGATGGCGTCGCCGTCGCAGTCGAGACGCGCCTCGCGGATGCGCTGGATGTTGCCGGATGTGTCTCCCTTGCGCCAGTACTCCTGGCGGGAGCGCGACCAGTACGTCACGCGCCCGGTCGTCAGCGTGCGGCGCAGCGCCTCGGCATCGACCCACGCGAGCATGAGGACCTCGCGCGTGTCCCACTGCTGCACGATCGCCGGGGCGAGGCCGTCCGCGTTCCACACGACCTGCGCGATCCGCGTCTCGACATCGCTCATCGGACCAGCACCCCCTCCGCACGCATCGCCTGTTTCACGTCGCCGACGGTGAGAGCTCCGGAGTGGAAGACGCTCGCGGCGAGCACAGCATCCGCTCCCGCCTTGATGGCCGGTGCGAAGTCGGAGACCGCCCCTGCTCCGCCGGAGGCGATCACCGGGACGGAGGACACCTCGCGCATGAGCCGGACGAGCTCGAGATCGAAGCCGTCGCGGGTGCCGTCGGCGTCGATCGAGTTCACCAGCAGCTCCCCCGCACCGCGCTCGATCGCCTCGCGCGCCCAATCCAGGGCGTCCAGTGTCGTCTCCGTGCGCCCACCGTGGGTCGTGACGACGAAGCCGGATGCCGTGGTGGGCGCCCGCTTGACATCGAGAGAGAGCACGAGCACCTGCGCCCCGAAGCGGTCGGCGATCTCGCCGATGAGGTCGGGACGTGCGATGGCGGCGGAGTTCACGCCGATCTTGTCGGCGCCGACGCCCTGCAGGCGCGCGACGTCTTCGACGCTGCGGATGCCGCCGCCGACGGTCAGCGGGACGAACACGTTCTCGGCCGTGCGCTGGACGACCTCGTACGTGGTCGAGCGGTCGTCGACCGTCGCGGTGACATCGAGGAATGTGATCTCGTCTGCGCCCTGCTGTGCGTAGAGCGCGGCGAGTTCGACGGGATCGCCCATGTCGCGGAGGTTCTCGAAGTTCACGCCCTTGACGACCCGCCCCGCGGCGACGTCGAGGCACGGGATGACGCGGCTGGTGAGAGTCACGGGAGCCGCCGCCGTCACAGTCTCGCGGCGTGGATGGCCGTGACCAGCAGCGCCCTGGCGCCGATGGCGTACAGATCGTCCATCACCTGGTTGATCCCCTTGCGGGGCAGCATGACGCGCACGGCGACCCACTCCGGGTCCTGCAGCGGCGAGATCGTCGGGGACTCGCGACCCGGTGCGATAGCCGCCGCCTGGTCGACGAGCTTCGCGGGCAGGTCGAAGTCGAGCAGCACGAACCGGCGAGCGACGATCACGCCGCGCAGCCGCCGCAGCAGTCGCTCGGTGCCCTCGGCGTCGCCGGGCCTGCTGATGAGCACGGCCTCGGACTCGATGATGACGGGGCCGAAGATCTCCAGGCCCGCCTGCCGGAGCGTGGTGCCGGTCTCGACGACGTCGGCGATCGCGTCGGCGACGCCGAGCCGCACGGCGGACTCGACCGCGCCGTCGAGCGGCACCAGGGTCGCCTCGACGCCGTTCTCGCGCAGGAACGCGTCGACCAGGCCGGGATAGGCGGACGCGACCCTGACACCTGCGAGATCCTGGATCGTCGAGAAGCGGCCGGCGGGGGCCGCGAAGCGGAACGTCGACTGGGCGAAGCCGAGGGCTTCGATCTCGCGGGCCGGCTGCGGCACGTCGCGCAGCAGGTCTCGGCCCGTGATGCCGACGTCGAGGGCGCCGGATGCCACGTAGGTGGCGATGTCGCGGGGGCGGAGGAAGAAGAACTCGACGTCGTTGGCGGCGTCGACGACGTGCAGGGTCTTGGAGTCGCGGCGGCCGGCGTATCCGGCCTCGGCGAGCATCTCGGCGGCGGTCTCGGCGAGCGAGCCCTTGTTGGGAACAGCGATGCGCAGCATGGGGGGCTTTCAGATCAGAGGAACGAGACGGAGCGCATCAGAGATGTCGGTACACGTCCTCGAGGCTCAGTCCCTTCGCGAGCATGAGGACCTGCAGGTGGTACAGCAGCTGCGAGATCTCCTCGGCTGCCTCGGCATCCGATTCGTACTCGGCCGCCATCCAGACCTCGGCGGCCTCCTCGACGATCTTCTTGCCGATCGTGTGCACACCGGCGTCGAGCTCGGCGACGGTGCCCGATCCCGCAGGACGGGTCTCGGCCTTGACGCTGAGCTCGGCGAACAGCTCGTCGAAAGTCTTCACGATTCCAGGCTAGCGGCTCGCGCGCGCTCCCGGAGCCGGGTGACGGCGGCCTCGATGTCGTCCGCCCCGTACACGGCGGAGCCCGCCACGAACGTGTCGGCGCCCGCCTCGGCGGCCTGCGAGATCGTGGCATCCGAGATGCCGCCGTCGACCTGGAACCAGGTCGACGAACCGCGCCGCCGCGCCTCGTCGACGAGCGCGCGCAGCTTCGGCATCGTCTCGGGCATGAAGCTCTGACCGCCGAACCCGGGCTCCACCGTCATCACGAGCACCTGGTCGAACTCGTCGAGGATCTCGTAGAGGCTCTCCCCCGCCGTGCCGGGCTTGATGGCGACGCCGGCGCGGGCGCCGATCGACCGCAGTCGGCGCGCGAGCGCCACCGGTTCGGCGGCGGCCTCGAGGTGGAACGTGACGCTGGCGGCGCCCAGCTCGGCATAGCCGGGCGCCCAGTGGTCGGGGTCGGTGATCATCAGGTGCACGTCCAGCGGGATGGCGCTGGTGGCCTGCATGCGCTCGACCATCTGCGGGCCGAACGTGAGGTTCGGGACGAAGTGGTTGTCCATGACGTCGACATGAGCGAAATCGGCGGTCGCGATCCGGGCGAGATCGCGCTGCATGTTCACGAAGTCGGCGGACAGGACGCTGGGGTTGATGCGTGGTGCTGACGGAAGGCTCACTGATCTTCTCCCTTCGGGGTGCGCTGCAGGAGCGCGAGGAACATGGCGTCGGTGCCGTGACGGTGCGGCCACAGCTGCACGCGTCCGGTGCCGTCCGAGCCGAGGTCGATCGGGCTGCGGGCGACGGAAGCGAGCACGGCGGCGGCATCCAGTTCGGTCACGTCGTCACGGGTGCGCAGCACCTCGGCGACGACGCCGGTCGTCTCAGCGAGGTGCGGCGAGCACGTGACATAGGCGACGATGCCTCCGGGCGTCACGGCGTCGAGGGCCCCGGCAAGGAGCTCGGTCTGCAGGCCGGTCAGCTCGGCCACATCGGCGGGCGACTTCCGCCACCGGGCCTCGGGGCGCCGGCGCAGGGCTCCGAGGCCGGTGCACGGCGCATCGACGAGGATGCGGTCGAACCGGCTCGGGTTCGCGGCGGTGAGCTCGCGGCCGTCCTGCTCGTGGACGACGACGTCGCCGGGGACGGCCTTCAGGGCGCCCCGGACGAGCCCGGCGCGCGCTGGGACGACCTCGTTGGCCTCGAGGGCCACGCCGTTCTGCTGCGCGATCGCGGCCAGCAGCGCCGTCTTGCCGCCGGGTCCGGCGCACAGGTCGAGCCACCGCTCCCCCGTCTCGATCGGCCGGGCCGCCGCCAGGGCGAGGGCGACGAGCTGCGAGCCCTCGTCCTGCACACGGATCGTGCCACCAGAGGCACTGATGACGGCGTGCGGGTCTCCCCCGGGCGAGGCGAAGGCCGTCGGCGCGTAGGGGCGGCGCGGCTCCCCCGGCTCGGCGAGGCCGGGCAGGGCGACCAGGGTCACCTCGGGAGAGGCGTTGTCCGCATCCAGGAGGTCTTCGAGCTCGCCCGCGCGCCCCTCGGCCGTGAGCGCCCGACGGAGTGCGCGGATGATCCACACCGGGTGGGCTGTGCGCAGGCCGAGGCGCTCGTCGTCGGAGCGCGCACCCGCCTCGATCCGCTCCTGCCACTGACCCGGCGTGTCTCGCGAGATACGCCGGAGCACCGCGTTCGCGAAGCCCGCGGGCCCTCTGCCGACGGCGCCGGCCACGAGGTTCACGGATTCGTTGACGGCCGCGTGGGAGGCGACGCGGGTCGCGAGCAGTTGATGCGCTGCGAGCCGTAGGGCATCGAGCACCGCCGGGTCGATGTCGGAGACCGGTCGTCCCGCAGCCTCCGAGATCACGGCGTCGTAGGTTCCACGACGGCGCAGCGCGCCGTACGTGAGCTCCGTCGCCAGCGCCGCGTCCTGCGGGCTGAGGCCGGCCTCGGCGATCGCGGACGGCAGCAGCAGGTTGGCGTAGGCATCGGAGTCGCTCACGGCCCGCAGGACGTCGTACGCGACGCGCCTGGCCGGCTGCACGCGCCTGGCCGGCTGCACCAGGCGGGGCGGCTGCCCCTGCCGGGTGCGCGAGCCCTGCTCGCCGTCCTGTCGACGACGCGGGCGCCGATCCTGCGGCGCGCTCATGCGCCCGCTCGCACGGCGTCGTCGGCGCGCAGCCCGCGCCACCAGTCCGTTGCGCTCATGGCGGCCTTCCCGGCCGGCTGCACACGCGTCACGGCGAGCGGCCTGGTCGCAGTGCCGATGAGGACGGCATGCTTCGTTGCGGTGATCCGGCCGGGGTCCAGTTCGTCGGCTTCTGCCGCCGGGGCGGCCTCGAGCACCTTCACGCGAAGACCGCCGATGGTCGTGTGCGCGCCGGGTTCGGGGGTGACGCCGCGGAAGCGGGAATACACCGCCTCGAGCGGCAGGTGCCAGTCCAACGCCCCGTCATCGAGCGTGAGCTTCGGCGCGGTCGTCGGTACGCCCTCCTGAGGCACGGCGCGCGCCGTGCCGTCGGCGATGCCGGCCACGACCTCGGCGGTGAGGGCCGCACCGTCTTCGGCGAGCACGTGCAGGGCGACGTCGGCCGTGGCGTCTGCCGGGATATCGACCGTCCGCATCGCGAACACGTCACCGGCGTCCAGCGCGGGGACGAGCTGGAACACGCTGGCGCCGAGCTCGGCGTCGCCGGCGATGAGCGCGCGCTGCACCGGAGCCGCGCCCCGCCACTGCGGCAGGAGTGAGAAGTGCAGGTTGATCCAGCCGTGCGCCGGAGTCTGGAGCAGCGGTTCGCGCACCAGCCCGCCGTAGGCGACGATCACGCCGAGCTCGGGGCGCAGAGCGGCGATCCGTGAGGTGACGTCATCGTCGAGACGCGCGGCCTTGATGACGGGCAGGCCCAGGTCGTCTGCGACCTGGGCGACCGGCGACGGCGTGAGCACGCGCTTGCGGCCGAGCGGCGCATCGGGGCGCGTGATAACGGCCGCGATGTCGTGGGAGCCGGCGAGGGCGCGCAGGGTGGGAATGGCGGCCGCCGGTGTGCCGGCGAAGACGAGTCGCATGAAGGTGCTCCGGAAGGATGGGTTCTCACGTGGGGTGGATCGCCACGGCGATCACAGCTCGGGATCGAGCATATCGAGGCGCACCGAGAGCGGCACGCGGTTGCTCTGACCGCGTCCGCGTCGTCGCTTGACCGCCTCCGCGACGACGGCGGCGCGCAGCGTCGTCGCCACGGACGGGCCCGCGGCGTACTCGAACCTCACGAGGGCGCGTACGCGGCCGTCCTCGCCCTCGACGGGCACGGGACCGAGCACGGCATCGGTCGGCAGGTGCAATCTGCGCAGATCCTCGAGTGCGCGCGCCACGGATGCCGGTACGCCTTCGACGAGGGCGACGCGGGTCGCGGGCGGCAGGTGCAGGGGTGCTCTGCTCTCGAGCTCGGAACGCGCGTACGCCGGTTGCGTCCACGTCGCCAGAGCCCGTCCGACGGGTCCGTCGACGCCGACGAGGTGGATCGGGGCCCCGGGAGCTGCGAGGGCGGCCGCATTCGACCACCACCGCAGGCAGGATTCGCCGATCCGCAGGTCGGGCGCCTGCAGCATGCGCGAGCCGTCCAGCAGCAGCACAGCCCGGTATCCGCCCGCGGCGATCGGCTCCGCCCCGCGGGTGGCGATGACGAGGGCGGGCTTGTCGGAGACGTGCTCCACGGGGTGCGCGCCATCGGCGACGATCACGCGTACGCCGGGGAACGCCCGGCCGAGCTCATCGGCGGTGCGCTCGCTGCCGGATGCCGCGAGGCGCAGCTGCGTGGAGGAGCAGGACGGGCAATGCCAGGCGAGCCCCGCGCGGCCGCACCACCCGCACACCGGCACCGCGCCGCGATGCGCCGCCCCCAGCGGGCCGCCGCAATGGGCGCCGGGCCGGTGCCCGGCAGTCCGCGCACACCAGCGTCGGTGCGAAGCCGGGACGCGCGACCTGAACGAGGACAGGTCCCTCCGCGATCGCGGCTCGAGCCGCGGTGAAAGCGCCGGAGTGCACGCGCTGAGCCGGCTGCTCCATCTCCTGCGGGCTGCTCAGCACGATGCGCGGCGTCACCCGCCGCTCGGCGCGGACATCGGCGAGCCAGCCGCGCTGCACGAGGCGCTCGACATCGCTCGTGCGCGTGTGGCCGGCGAACAGCAGCGCCGATCCCTCCTGCTCCTGGCGGACGAGCACGGCGTCCCGCGCGTGCACGTACGGGGCGAGCGGTTCGCTGTAGAGCGGGTCGCCGTCGTCCCAGACGGCGACGAGTCCGGCATGCACCGGCGCGTACACGGCGGACCGGTTGCCGACGACGATGCACGGTGCGTCCTCGAGCGTGCGCAGGAACCCCCGGTAGCGCTCGGGATTGGTCTGCCGGGAGTCATGGCGGACGATCGCGTCTTCGGGGACGAAGTCCGAAAGCGACGTCAGCAGCCGGTCGAGGTCGCGGTGATCGGGTACCGCGAGGATGACGGATGCGCCGGATGCCAGCACCGCGGATGCCGCGGCCGAGAGCAGGCGGGCCCACGGCAGCGCGTCGCCTGTGACCCCGGGTACAGCCTCGACCGCACCGCGGCCGCGTTCGTCGAGCAGCGCCGCGAGTCCGGCGTACTCGGCGAGGACCGCATCCGCCCGCTCGCGTGCCTCATCGGACGGCGTCCCGGCGACGGCATCCGCCTTCCACGCCTTCTCGACGCGGACCTGACGCTTGGGGATGACCAGGCGCAGAACGTCGGATGCCGAACCGGCCGCGCGATCCGCGACGCGGCGCGCCAGCCGGTACAGGCGCTCGGGGAGCACGGGAACCGGTGAGACCACGCTCTCGACGGTGGACAGCGCGCGTTCGGTGTCGCTCTCGGTGTCCAGTTCGACGACGAACGCGTCGACCATGCGGCCGGCTGTGCGCAGCGGCACGCGGACGCGGGCACCGATGGGCACCTCGCCGAGCTCGTCCAGGAGGACGTAGTCGAACAGGCGATCGAGCTGCGGCAGCGGCGAGTCGAGCAGCACCCGCGCGATTCGCCGGCTCACCGCAGCCCCTGGTGCCGGTGCGTGCGCTCCCCGCGCGCGAGCATTACAGCCCCGCGGCGCGGCGCAGGTCGGAGGCTCTGTCCGTGCGCTCCCAGGTGAACTCGGGCAGTTCGCGGCCGAAGTGACCGTACGCGGCCGTCTGACGGTAGATCGGACGCAGCAGATCGAGCTCTTCGATGATCGCCTGCGGCCGCAGGTCGAAGACTTCGCGGATCGCATTCGTGATCACCTCGTCCGACACCTTGCCGGTGCCGAACGTCTCGACGTAGAGTCCGACGGGCCGCGCGACGCCGATGGCGTAGGCGACCTGCACCTCGAGCCGGTCGGCGAGACCTGCGGCCACCGCGTTCTTGGCCACCCAGCGCATGGCGTAGGCGCCGGAGCGGTCGACCTTCGACGGGTCCTTGCCGCTGAACGCGCCGCCGCCGTGACGGGCGGCTCCCCCGTAGGTGTCGATGATGATCTTGCGGCCCGTGAGACCGGCGTCCCCCTTCGGGCCGCCCGTGACGAAGGGCCCGGCGGGGTTGATGAAGTAGCGGTCGGACGACGGCATCTCGAGTCCGGTGTTCTCGAGCACAGGATCGATCACGAGTCGCCGGACCTGCTCCTTGAGCTCGTCCTGCGAGATGTCGGGGTGGTGCTGCGTCGAGAGCACGACTGCGTCGATCGTCTTCGGCGTGAAGCCCTCGTAGCCGAGTGTGACCTGGGTTTTGCCGTCGGGGCGCAGGAACCCGAGCTCACCGGAGCGACGCACCTCGGTGAGACGCTCGGCGATGCGGTGCGCCGTGTGACCGGCCATCGGCATGAGCTCGGGCGTCTCGACCGTCGCGAAGCCGAACATGATGCCCTGGTCGCCGGCACCGAGGCCATCCAGGGCGTCGCTGGACGATCCGTCTCGGTGCTCCTGTGCGAGGTCGACGCCGTGCGCGATGTCGCTGGACTGCTCCCCCACCGAGACGCTCACGCCGCACGAGTCGCCGTCGAAGCCGGTCTCGCTGGAGGTGTAGCCGATGCCGCTCACGACCTCGCGGACGATGGTCGGGATGTCGACGTACGCCTCGGTGCGGATCTCGCCCGCGACGTGCACGAGCCCGGTGGTGACGAGCGTCTCCACCGCGACGCGCGACGCCGGGTCCTTGGCGATCAGTCCGTCGAGGATGCTGTCCGAGATCTGGTCGCAGATCTTGTCGGGGTGCCCCTCGGTGACGGATTCAGACGTGAAAAGGCGCAGCGCGCTCATCGAGGAGGGCGCCTTCACTCAGCGTGGCGAAGGCGCAGCTTGTCCTCGTTGATCTCGTGCAGCGCGATGGTCAGCGGCTTGTCCTCGACGGACGAGTCGACGAGCGGGCCCACGTTGTCGAACAGGTTGCCCTCGTGGAGGTCTGCGTAGTAGTCGTTGATCTGGCGCGCGCGCTTGGACGCGTAGATGACCAGCTCGTACTTCGACTCGACGCGGTCGAGCAGGTTGTCGATGGGCGGGTCGATGATGCCCTTGGTGTGGTGTCCGGCCATGGTGGGACCTCCAGATCAGGCGACGGGTTCGTCGCGAAAGTCGAATCGGCGGGCGCGCGAGAGGGATCAGCGCGCTGGTGCCTCAGACAATTCTACGACCTCGCGCGCGGCGGCGGCGACATCCTCGTTCACGATGCGGTAATCGAACTCGCTCTGAGCGGCCAGTTCGACCTTCGCCGTGCGCAGGCGACGGGCGCGCTCCTCCTCGTTCTCCGTGCCCCGGCCGACGAGTCGGTGCACCAGTTCGTCCCAGGTCGGCGGCAGGAGGAAGATCAGCGTCGCCGAGGGTTCCGCGGCGCGCACCTGGCGCGCCCCCTGCAGATCGATCTCGAGGAGCACCGTCCGGCCCTCGGCGAGGGCGGCGTCGATCGGTGCACGCGGCGTGCCGTAGCGCGACTTGTTGTGCACGACGGCGTACTCCAGGAGCTCGCCTTCCGCGATGAGCCGGTCGAACTCGGCGTCGTCGACGAAGTAGTAGTGCACGCCGTCGATCTCGCCGGGGCGCGGTGCGCGGGTCGTCGCCGACACCGACAGGTGGATCTCGGGGTGATTCTCGCGGATGTGCGCGGCGACTGTGGCCTTGCCCACGGCCGTGGGTCCGGCCAGAACGAGCAGCCGGCTGCGCCCCGTGCGCGGCTCCGGTGGGGGGAAACGCTCGTCCAGCCAGTGCATGAGGCTGGCTCGCTGGCGCACGCCGAGCCCGCCCAGTCGCTTCACCGGCGAGATGTCGAGCTCCGCGAGGATCCGGTCGCGCTTGCCGACGCCGATCGCCGGGAGGGCGAGGAGGAAGTCGGTCACCCGCATGGAGCCGGCGACGGAGTCCGCATCGGCGAAGGCCAGCTCGGCGACCGTCTGCGGCGTCGTGACCCGCATGCCGAGGTCGCGCTTGAGGGATGCTCGGGCCTGACGGCGTTCGACCGCCCTGCGCGCGGCAGCCGCGCGGTCGACCTCGGGGACGCTGCGCTCAGGCATCGGCCCTCCTGCGGTACTCGTCGACGCGGGCGTCGATCGCTGCGGCGATGCCCGTGGGCCCCGCCTGGAGGATGCTGCGGCTCTCGGATGCGATGACCAGCGGTGCGCTCGTGCCGAAGCGTGAGACGAGGTCGTCGGGTCCCGCGCCCTGCGCGCCGAATCCCGGTGCCAGGATCGGGGCCGGAGGCGTGAACGGCGACAGACCCGCGTGCGCCCAGTCGACGGTGGCGCCGATGACGAGGCCGAGGCTCGCCCACTCCCCCTCGGCCGTAGTGCCCGCGTTGCGTGCGCTGACCTCGGCCACGACGGCGGCGGAGATCGTGTTGCCGGACTCGGAACGGGCGCGCTGTACCGTGCCGGCATCCGGGTTGCTCGTCGCGGCGAGGACGAATGCGCCCTTTCCGTGCTCCTCCGCCAGCGCGAACGTGCTCTCCAGTGCGCCGACGCCAAGATACGGGTTGACCGTCACGGCGTCCGCTTCGAGCGGCGAACCGCGCGTCAGCCAGGCCTCGGCGTACGCGTCCATCGTGGTGCCGATGTCGCCGCGCTTGGCGTCCGCGATCACGAGGAGTCCGGCATCCCGTGCCTCCCGCAGAACGTCCTCGAGGGCGGCGAAGCCGGCCGATCCGAAGCGCTCGAAGAACGACACCTGCGGCTTGACGACGCCGACGCGGTCGGCCGCGGCATCCACCGCGCGCAGTCCGAACTCGCGCGCGCCGGCGGCGGTGTCGCCGACGCCCCACGCCGACAGGAGTGCCGCATGCGGGTCGATGCCGACGCACAGCGGACCGCGCGCGGCCAGCGCCGCACGGGTCCGCTCTCCGAAGCTCGCTGTCACAGCGCCGCCTGACGGTCGAGCGCGTACTCCTGCAGGCTCCTGACCTCGAAGCCCTCATCGGCGGCATCCATTCCGCTCACGGCGGCGCCGAGCACCGCCATGGTCGTGAACAGGGCCTTGTCGGCCGCGACGGCCGCGGCGCGGATCTCGTAGCCGTCGGCGCGTGCAGCACCGCCGGAGGGCGTGTTCACCACGATGTCGATCCGGCCGTCGTTGATGAGGTCGACGATGTTCTCGCCGCCCGACGACTGCGTCTCGCTGAACTTCGAGACGACCGTCACAGGGATGCCGTTGCGGGAGAGGATCTCGGCCGTGCCCTCGGTCGCCACCAGCGTGAAGCCGAGCTGCTGCAGGCGGTGCGCCGGCAGGATCACGGCGCGCTTGTCGGCATCGGCGACCGAGATGAACACGGTGCCCGAGGTCGGCATGCCGCCGTAGGCCGCGGCCTGGCTCTTCGCGAACGCTGTCGGGAAGTCCTTGTCGATGCCCATGACCTCGCCGGTCGAGCGCATCTCAGGACCGAGGACCGAGTCGACGATCTTGCCGTCCTTGGTGCGGAACCGCTTGAACGGCAGCACGGCCTCCTTGACGGAAACGGGCGCGTCCATCGGCACCCGCGATCCGTCGGCGGCGGGGAGCAGCCCCTCGGACTTGAGCTCGGCGATCGTGGCGCCGGCCATGATGCGGCTGGCGGCCTTCGCCATCGGGATGCCCAGGGCCTTCGAGACGAACGGCACCGTGCGACTGGCGCGCGGGTTGGCCTCGATCACGTAGAGCACGCCGGCGCTGATCGCGAACTGCACGTTCAGCAGGCCCCGCACGCCCACGCCCTCGGCGATCGCCAGGGTCGCCTCGCGGACCCGGTCGACGTCGCTGCGGCCGAGCGAGACCGGCGGCAGGGTGCAGCTGGAGTCGCCGGAGTGGATGCCGGCCTCCTCGAGATGCTCCATGACGCCGCCGATGTACAGCTCGGTGCCGTCGTACAGCGCATCGACGTCCAGCTCGATCGCGTCATCGAGGAAGCGGTCGACGAGCAGCGGCGTGCCAGGACCGACGATGACCTCGCCGGCGGTGCGCACGAAGTAGTCGCGCAGGCTCGGGGTGTCGTAGACGATCTCCATGCCGCGCCCGCCGAGGACGAAGCTCGGGCGGACGAGCACCGGGTACCCGATGTCCTCCGCGATCGCGACGGCGCCCTCGACATCGATCGCCGTGCCGTGTCGGGGTGCCACGAGGCCGGCCGAGGCGAGCAGCTGCGAGAACAGCTCGCGCTCCTCGGCGATGTCGATGGCTGCCGGGCTCGTGCCGAGCACCGTGTAGCCGGCCGCCTCGATGCCCTTGGCGAGTCCGAGCGGGGTCTGACCGCCCAGCTGGCAGACGACGCCGAGGATGGTTCCGCTGGCGGCCTCCGCGTCGAGCACCTCGAGCACGTCCTCGAGCGTCAGCGGCTCGAAGTACAGGCGGTCAGAGGTGTCGTAGTCGGTGGACACCGTCTCGGGGTTGCAGTTGACCATGACGGTCTCGTACCCGGCATCCGACAGTGCGAACGACGCGTGCACGCACGAGTAGTCGAACTCGACGCCCTGCCCGATGCGGTTGGGGCCCGAGCCGATGATGACGACCTTGGTGCGCTCTGACGGCGACACCTCGGTCTCGAAGTCGTAGCTCGAGTAGTGGTACGGGGTCAGCGCCGGAAACTCGCCCGCGCACGTGTCCACCGTCTTGTAGACCGGGCGGATGCCCAGCGCGTGCCGGACGCCGCGGATCTCCGCCTCGTCCTCGCCCCGGAGCTGCGCGATCTGCGCGTCGGAGAAGCCGTGCTCCTTGGCGTAGCGCAGCACGTCGGCGCTGAGTTCCTCGGCGGCGCGGACCGTCTCTGCGACCTCGTTGATCAGCACGATCTGGTCGAGGAACCACGGGTCGATCGCCGTGGCCTCGAAGGCCTGCTCGATCGTCGCGCCCTTGCGCAGCGCCTGCTGCAGCGTGACGATGCGGCCGTCTGTCGGGGTCTTCGAGATCTCGAGCAGCTCGTCGACGCTCCGGGTCTCCTCGCCCCAGTGGAAGCTCGAACCGCGCTTCTCGAGCGAGCGGAGCGCCTTCTGCAGCGCGGTGGCGTAGTTGCGGCCGATCGCCATGGCTTCGCCGACGGACTTCATGGTGGTCGTGAGCGTGGCATCCGCCGCGGGGAACTTCTCGAAGGCGAAGCGGGGCACCTTGACCACGACGTAGTCGAGGGTCGGCTCGAAGCTCGCCGGCGTCACGCCCGTGATGTCGTTCGGGATCTCGTCGAGACGGTAGCCGAGTGCGAGCTTGGCGGCGAGCTTGGCGATCGGGAAGCCGGTGGCCTTCGACGCCAGCGCCGAGGACCGAGAGACGCGCGGGTTCATCTCGATGACGATGATGCGACCGTTCTCGGGGTTGACTGCGAACTGGATGTTGCATCCGCCGGTGTCCACGCCGACGGCGCGGATGATGTCGATGCCGATGTCGCGCATCTTCTGGTACTCGCGGTCGGTCAGCGTGAGCGCCGGTGCGACCGTGATCGAGTCGCCGGTGTGCACGCCGACGGGGTCCACGTTCTCGATGGAGCAGACGACGACCGTGTTGTCGGCCGTGTCGCGCATGAGCTCGAGCTCGTACTCCTTCCACCCGAGGATCGACTCCTCGAGCAGCACCTCGTTCGTCGGCGAGTCGTGGAGGCCAGCGCCGCCGATGCGACGGAGGTCCTCCTCGTCGTAGGCGAAGCCGGATCCGAGCCCGCCCATGGTGAAGCTCGGGCGGACGACGAGCGGGTAGCCGAGCTTCTCGGCGCCCGCGAGCAGCTCGTCCATGCTGTGGCAGATGACGGATGCCGCGACATCCGCTCCCGCTTCGAGGACGAGCTCCTTGAAGATCTGGCGGTCCTCGCCCTTCTCGATCGCCTCGACCTTCGCGCCGATGAGCTCGACGTCGTACTTGGCGAGGATGCCCTGCTTGTCGAGGGCCATCGCCGCGTTCAGCGCGGTCTGACCGCCCAGGGTCGGCAGGATCGCGTCGGGCTTCTCCTTGGCGATGATCGTCTCGATGACCTCGGGGGTGATCGGCTCGATGTAGGTCGCGTCGGCGAAGCCCGGGTCGGTCATGATCGTGGCCGGGTTGGAGTTGACGAGGATGACGCGAACGCCCTCCTCGCGGAGCACACGGCACGCCTGGGTGCCGGAGTAGTCGAACTCGCAGGCCTGACCGATGACGATCGGGCCCGACCCGATGACGAGGACGGAGTTGATGTCGTCGCGCTTCGGCATTACTTGGTGTCTCCCTGCTGTGCGACGACCATGTCCTTGAACCGGTCGAAGAGGTAGTTTGCGTCGTGGGGTCCGGCGGCGGCTTCGGGGTGGTACTGCACCGAGAAGGCCGGGATGTCGAGGGCGCGAAGTCCCTCGACGACGTTGTCGTTGAGGCCCACGTGGCTGACCTCGACCTTGCCGTATCCGTTGGGGCTGTCGAACGCGCCTTCCAGCGGCGCGTCGACGGCGAAGCCGTGGTTGTGAGCCGTGATCTCGACCTTGCCCGTGCTCTTGTCGAGCACGGGCTGGTTGATGCCGCGGTGACCGAACGGCAGCTTGTAGGTGCCAAGGCCCAGGGCGCGCCCGAGCAGCTGGTTGCCGAAGCAGATGCCGAAGAACGGCAGCCCCTCGTCGAGGACGGCGCGCAGGAGCGCGACGTGGTCGCCGGACGCCGCCGGGTCGCCGGGGCCGTTCGAGTAGAACACCGCGACAGGGTCGACCGCCCGGATGTCGTCGATCGTCGACGTCTGCGGCAGGACGTGCACATCGAACCCGCGAGCGGCGAGGTTGTCGATCGTGGCCTGCTTGACGCCGAGGTCGAGGACGGCGAGGTTGCCGATGCGCTCCCCGATCGCCGTGGTGATGGTCGCGACGTCGACCGACACCTGCGAGGAGAGGTTCTGCCCTGCCATCTGCGGCGCCTCGACGACCTGCCGCAGCTGCTCCTCGGGGTCGAGGTCTGCATCGGTGCCCGAGAAGATGCCACCGCGCATGGAGCCCGCGGAGCGGATATGCCTGGTGACCGCGCGGGTGTCGATGCCGCTGATGCCGACGATGCCGTCGCGGACGAGGGCCTCGTCGAGCGATGCGTTGGCCCGCCAGTTCGACACGACCCGCGAAGGGTCGCGGACGATGTAGCCGGCCACCCAGATGCGTCGGGACTCAGGGTCCTCGTCGTTCATGCCGGTGTTGCCGATGTGCGGCGCGGTCTGCAGCAGGATCTGGCCGGCGTAGGACGGGTCGGTGATCGTCTCCTGGTAGCCGGACATGCCGGTGGCGAAGACGACTTCGCCGAGCGTGGTCCCCTCGGCGCCGTACGCGCGGCCGGTGTGACGGGTGCCGTCTTCGAGGACGAGGACGGCCGGGGCCGGCATCCGGCGCGCTGTGCTGTTCGAGCTGGTCAAGACGTGGCTCCTGTGTGGTTGGCGGGGATGACCCGCTGAATCTCTGAGATGAGGGTGTCCGGCGCCCCGGAGGTGGACCGCAGATAGGAGTCGACGATGGTGTCGGCATCCACGTTCCAGGACAGGCGGACGAGACCGCCGGGTTCGACGACCCGGTCGATCGTGACGGTGGCGCGGTCGACGCCGGCGAGCTTGTCCTTCGACAGGAACACCGTGGGCGCCCCGTCGAGGCACAGCGCCGCTCCGCGGTCGGTGACGGCGAGCTCGCCGCGTGCGCGGTACGCGAGCGGCGCGATCGCCAGGCGCTCGAGCGGCTCGTCATGGCGCGTCGTCGACACGTACAGCACCTCGTGCCGGCTGAGGACCTCGGCGTGCTCGGGCACGCCCAGCGGCGCGGTGTAGACCGCGTCGCGTCGCATTCGTCGTCGCCAGGCCAGGACCATCGACAGCAGGATCAGAACGGCGACGCCGATCGTGATCGCGACGGCGAGGTCGCGCATGCTCATCGGACCAGCTCCTCTGCGACGGCGCCTTCGGCGAGGGTGACGACGCCGTTGTGGATCGTCCACTCCACGCGGCCGGGCAGCTCACGGCCCAGGTACGGCGAGTTCTCGCTGCGGCCGTGCAGATCGGCCTGCGTGAACGTGCCGGCGACGGCGGAGTCGTACAGCGTGATGTTCGCCGGACGGCCGACCTCGAGGGGCTCACCGTGCCCGTCGAGCATCCCGATGCGCGCCGGGGCCGAACTCATCACGCGTGCGACGTCGTCCCACTCGAGCAGCCCCGTCTGCACCATCGACTGGTGCACGACGCGCAGGGCGCTCTCGAGCCCCACCATGCCGTTCGCGGCGGCCTGCCACTCGCACGCCTTGCTCTCGCCCGGGTGCGGGGCGTGGTCGGTGGCGACGACGTCGATCGTGCCGTCCGCGAGGCCCTCGCGCACGGCCAGGACGTCTTCCTCGCGGCGCAGCGGAGGGTTGACCTTGTAACGGGCGTCGTAGCCCCGGACGAGCTCGTCGGTCAGGAGCAGGTGATGCGGGGTGACCTCGGCAGTCACCTGGATGCCGCGCTTCTTGGCCCATCGGATGATGTCGACCGAACCCGCCGTGGAGAGGTGGCACACGTGCAGACGGGAGCCGACGTGCTCGGCGAGGAGCACGTCTCTGGCGATGATCGACTCCTCTGCGACGGCGGGCCAGCCGGCGAGGCCGAGTTCGGCCGAGACGACGCCCTCGTTCATCTGCGCGCCCTCGGTCAGGCGCGGGTCCTGCGCGTGCTGCGCGATGACGCCGCCGAAGGACTTCACGTACTCGAGCGCACGGCGCATGATCAGCGGATCGAACACGCAGAACCCGTCGTCGCTGAACACCCGGACCTTCGCTCGGGACCCGGCCATGGCGCCGAGCTCGGCCAGGCGCTCGCCCTTCTGCCCCACCGTGACCGCACCGATCGGCTGGACGGTGGCGTAGCCGGCGGCCTCGGCGAGGGCGAGCTCCTGCTCGACGACGCCGGCCGAGTCGGCGACCGGAGAGGTGTTCGGCATGGCGAAGACGGCGGTGAAGCCGCCGGCCGCCGCAGCACGGGTACCGGTGAGGATCGTCTCGGATGCCTCGTATCCGGGTTCGCGCAGGTGGGTGTGCAGGTCCACGAGGCCGGGAAGCGCGACGAGTCCGTCGGCGTCGATCACGCGGGCGCCGTCACGGCTGAGTCCCGTGCCGATCCCGGTGATGACTCCGTCTTCGACGAGGATGTCGGCGCCGCCGGCGCCCAGGACACTGGCTCCTGCGATCAAGAGGGTCTCTGTCACAGGTCTCTCCCTCGTTCGTCGTCTCGTTCTCCTGCCAGCAGCAGGTACAGCACGGCCATCCGCACGGACACGCCGTTCGCGACCTGCTCGAGCACCGTCGAACGCGGCGAATCCGCCGCCTCCGATGAAATCTCGAGGCCGCGGTTCATGGGTCCGGGGTGCATCACAATGCTATCGCCCGGAAGCGCCGCCGCGCGCACGGCGTCGAGCCCCCAGGTGCGGGAATACTCCCGCTCACTCGGGAAATACGCCGCGTTCATGCGTTCGAGCTGGATGCGCAGCATCATCACGGCGTCCGGGCCCTCTGCGAGCGCCTCGTCGAGCGAGTAGAGCACGCGCACCGGCCACGCCGACACGTTCTGCGGGACCAGCGTCGGGGGCGACACGAGCGTGACATCGGCGCCGAGCGTCGTGAGCAGCCAGACGTTCGAGCGGGCGACCCGCGAGTGCAGCACATCGCCGACGATCACGACGCGGACGCCGGCGAGGTCGCGGCCCCGGCTGGCTGCACCGTAGCGGCGCTTGCGGATCGTGAAGGCGTCGAGAAGCGCCTGGGTCGGGTGCTCGTGCGTCCCGTCTCCGGCGTTGACCACACCGGCCGAGATCCAGCCACTCGTGGCGAGAGTGCGCGGCGCGCCGGATGCCGCATGGCGGATGACGACGGCATCCGCCCCCATCGCCTGGAGCGTCTGGGCGGTGTCCTTCAGGCTCTCGCCCTTCGAGACGCTCGATCCCTTCGCGGCGAAGTTGATGACGTCGGCCGAGAGCCGCTTGGCCGCGGCCTCGAACGAGATGCGCGTGCGCGTGGAGTCCTCGAAGAACAGGTTGACCACGGTCTTGCCGCGCAGCGTCGGCAGCTTCTTGATCTCGCGCGACTGCGTGTCCGCCATGTCCTCGGCGACGTCGAGGATGCGCAGGGCCGCTGCCCGCTCGAGGCTGTGAGTGTCGAGGAGGTGCCTCATGCTCCGATCGTCACCTCGTCCGCGCCGTCGTTCTCCGTCAGGCGCACGTTGACGCGCTCCGTCCTGGCGGAGGGGATGTTCTTGCCGACGAAGTCCGGGCGGATCGGCAGTTCGCGGTGGCCGCGGTCGACGAGGATCGCGAGGCGCACGATCGCGGGGCGTCCGATCGACCCGAGCGCGTCGAGGGCGGCGCGGATGCTGCGTCCCGAGAAGAGCACGTCGTCCACGAGCACGACGGTCTTGCCGTCGATGCCGCCCGCGGGGATCTCGGTGGGCTGCGGGGACCGCGTCGGGTGCTTGGCGAGGTCGTCGCGGTACATCGTGACATCGAGCGATCCGACGGGCACGGCGGTGCCGGTGATCTGTTCGATCAGCGCGCCGAGGCGCTGCGCGAGGGCGACGCCGCGCGTGGGGATCCCCAGCAGCACCAGGTCAGCCGCACCCTTGTTGGATTCGAGGATCTCATGGGCGATGCGGGTCAGAGCCCGCGAGATATCGGCTTGCTGCAGCACAGTGCGTGCGCTCATCAGCCGCTCCCTTCTCCGCCTCTCCGGACGGTGTTAAAGGTTGCTTGCAGGCACCACTCTACCCTCAGCCGAGCTTCAGGGCGTCCTCGGTGACGGGGCAGCGCTGGGCGCGGATCGCGTGTCCCGTCGTCGTCAGGCACTTGCCCGTCTTCAGGTCCCACTTCCAGTCGTGCATGCTGCAGGTGAGGATGCCGTCCTCGTCGACCTTGCCGGTCTTGGTGAGGTCCGCACGCAGGTGCGGGCACCGCCGCTGCACGACCCAGTCGCCGATCTCGGCGTCCTCGGTCTGGTCGGTCTGCTCGGAGTACCAGTTCTCGACGTACTCGATGCGGTCGACCGACAGGCACTTGAGGAACGTGGTGAGGAACTCGTTGAACTTTCCGCTGCGGCCGACCGAGAACTGCATCGACAGGAAGATCGAGTTCGACCAGTCGATCTCGCGGTCGCGGATGTTGGTGGAGACGAGGTCGGCGGGGATCGTGTACCAGTAGATGCACTCCTCCCCCGCGTACTCGCGCACCTTGGCGCGGGGGAAGTCGACGACCATGTCGAGGTCGCCGATGCGGAAGCGCACATTGCCGCCGACGCCGAGGCGGATCGTGCGCGACTTCTTCAGCAGCGGCTCCCACCAGGCCTTGAGCTCGGCGAGGATCTCCTCCGCCGGCAGCTCGGGAGCGCGGGACGTCTCCTCGTCGCGGATCTCCTGCTGACGCAGGGCTCGCTGCTCCTCGAGGTAGTCCCACTTCTCGTCGAAGATGTGGTCGATCTCGTCCTGCGTGTACAGCGTCTGCTCGACGCCGACCAGTTCGCGGTTCTCGAGGGTCACCACCGTGCCCGGCACGAACAGCTGCCCGTCGTACTGCGGAGCCTGCTCTTTCATGTGGGCGAGGAACTGCTTCTGGTCGGTGAAGATCGACTCGCCGTTGCGGCCGGTGCCGTTGAAGTCGAACAGGTCGTCGCGCAGGAACATCGGGGGGCCCGCCATCGGGAACACGTGGGGGGCATCGACTTTCTCGATGTAGAACATCGCCCGCTTGTTCTGCGCATCGCGCTTGAGCCGCGCGAAGTTCTGCTTGGCGTCCAGCGGCAGATCGTAGACCATCGGCCACCAGATGGCGCCGGAGACCTGCGTGAAGTACGCGTCCGGCTTGCCGAAGTCGAGGAGCTTGTCGAGGTCGAGAGGGTGCGAGTCGTTCTGGTTGAGGACCGAACCCGTGCCGTCGTCGACGCTGAGCGAGGAGTCGCCGATCGGGCCGTCGCTGGGCGCCCGGAGCGGGGTGATCATGATCTTCAGGTCGCCGCGCTCGATCACCCGCCCGGCGGGGGCGTAGGTGATGTTCGTGTAGCCGAGGGCGCGGATGTCCTGCTCGAGGTCATCGATCGGGTACTCCGGGAGGAGCACCTCGATGTCCTTGCGGATGTAGCGCTGGAGCAGCTTCGGGTCGAAGTGGTCGCGGTGACGGTGCGAGATGTACAGGAAGTCCGCCTCGCGGCCGAACCGCTCCCAGTCGAGGCCCCGGTTGTCGGGGAACGGGAACCAGGAGCCGAAGAACGAGGGGCCGAGCACCGGGTCGCAGATGATGTTCCCGCCGGCCGTCTCGATGAACATCCCGGCGTGGCCGAGTCCCGTGATCCGCATTGCGCTCCTCCTGTGGTGGACTGCACGATTCTACCGGCGGGATGCTGTGCGCGCCGGGTGCCCGGCCGGGGAAAAGCCACAGGGCTCAGGGTTCGAGCAGGCCGCGGATGTCGTCGGCGGTCAGCGAGCGGGCGAAGAGCTCGTCGTCGTCCATGACCGCGGTGAACAGGCGCGCCTTGCGCTGCTGCAGGGCGAGCACCTTCTCCTCGATCGTCCCCTCGGAGATCATGCGGTAGACCATGACGGGGTTCTGCTGGCCGATCCGGTGCGCCCGGTCGACGGCCTGGGCCTCGGCGGCAGGGTTCCACCACGGATCGAGCAGGAAGACGTAGTCGGCCTCGGTCAGCGTCAGCCCGAATCCGCCGGACTTCAGGCTGATGAGGAACGCGGGCTGCGAGCCGTCCCGGAACCCGTCGATGACCCGCTGGCGGTCGCGGGTGGAGCCGTCGAGATGAGCGTAGGGGATGCCGGCCCGATCGAGCCTCGCTGCGGCGAGCTTCAGGAACGAGGTGAACTGACTGAAGACGAGCGCACGGTGCCCCTCGGCGTGCAGTTCGATCACGCGCTCGGCGAGGACCTCGAGCTTGCGCGAGGCGATGCGCGCATCCCCCTCGTCGATGAGTCCGGGGGCGAGAGCCAGCATCCGGAGCATCGTGAGCGACCGGAAGACGATGAACCGATTGCGGTCGAGGTCCTGCAGCAGGCCCAGCACCTTCTGGCGCTCGCGCTGCAGCACCGTGTCGTACAGTCCGCGGTGCGCAGGCCCCAGTTCGACGTGCAGCAGCTGTTCCTGCTTGGCCGGCAGCTCCGGGGCCACGAGGTCCTTGGTGCGGCGGAGGACGAGGGGCCGGATCCGCCGGCGCAGTCGCTCCAGACGCCGCCGGCGGTATTCGCCGCCCTCCTCGTTCTCGGGCACCTTGCCCTGTTCGATCGGCTGGATGTAGTCCTGCCTGAACCGGCGGGCGGAGGCGAACAGCCCCGGGGCTGTGAGCTTCAGAAGCGCCCAGAGGTCGGCGAGGCTGTTCTCGAGCGGCGTGCCGGTGACGGCGATGGTGACGTCCGCGGGCACGGCGGCGACGGCGATGTGCTGTTTGGCTTCCGGGTTCTTGACGAACTGAGCCTCGTCGAGGACGAGCATGGCCCATTCGCGCGCGCTGTACTCGTCGGCATCCAGGCGGATGAGCGTGTACGAGGTCACCACGACGTCCGCATCCTCTGCGATCTCGTCGACCGACGCGTCGCGACGCGCGCGCGTGCCGTCGACCACGCTCACCCGCAGCCCCGGCGCGAATCTCGATGCCTCCTCGCGCCAGGTCTGCAGCACCGAGGTGGGTGCGACGACGAGGAACGGGCGCCGCTCACCGTTCTCGCGGGCGTGCAGCATGAGCGTCAGCAGCTGGATCGTCTTGCCGAGACCCATGTCGTCGGCGAGCACGCCGCCGAGGCGGTGGCTCCACAAGAAGGCGAGCCAGTCGAATCCCTGGCGCTGATACGGGCGCAGTTCGGCGCGCAGACCGGCAGGGACGGGCACCGGGGGAACGGTCGTCGCCTCGCGGAGGCCGTCCGCCGTCTCCCGCCAGGCCACCGCGGGTCGAGCCTCGTCGGCGAGGTCTTCGAAGTCCTCCCAGAGCGCGGTCTGGTAGCGGCTGATCCGGGGGCCGGTCTCCCATTCGGTGAGTTCCGTGGCCTCGTCGATGAGCTCGCGCAGCGCGTCGAGCGCAGGGTGCGCGAGCGAGAACCAGCTGCCGTCGACGAGGAGGAGTTTGGTGCGGCGCATCGAAAGGGCGGTGAACAGCGGGGCGAATGGGATGCTGCGCCCGTCGATCCTGACGAGCACGCCGAGATCGAACCAGTCCGGGTCGGTGGTCTCCACGGTCGAGACCGTGATCTCGGGTGCGCCGCTGAGTTCGCGGTACGTGCGCGGGCGCCCGGCGACGACGACATCGACGCCGCGCTCCTTCAACGCCGGGACGACGTGCGTGACGAACTCGGCCGCGTCGACGTCGTGCAGGCTTCCTCCACCGGTGAACCGCTCCCCCGTCACCTCCTCCCACAGCCGCGCGAGCGCCTCACCGGCCATCGCCTCGGCATCGGCATCCCGTATCGCGTCGGGCGTCGGTGCGGTGCCGAACCGCCCGTAGCCGCGGTAGGTCCACTCGAACGCGTAGTCGACCGTGTCGCGCGGACGGTGCGTGACGACCAGCGTGGCGACCGGTGGCGGGACCGCCGGCAGTTCGACGGCGCCGACTGCCCGGACCTCGACGCGGCGGGCGATCGCGGGATAGGCATCGCGCAGGAACGCGTTCTCCTCCGCCACGGGCACGGAGAGCGCCGCCCGCGCGCCCAGCAGCGCGTGCACGGCCGGGCTGAGCGGGATCTCGGCGAGCGTCACGCGCGCGCGGGCACCGAGCGGCGTCACGGCGTAGACACCGGTTCGACCGATCGTGCGCACCTCGCGGACGTCGACCGCGCGCCCGTCGAGGGTCACGTCGGCTGCGACCGAGAGGCCGGAATCGGTGCGCTCAACAGCGGCGGTGACCACTCCGCTGTCGGCGAAGACCACCTCGAAGCTCTTCTGGATCGTCAGGATCGGGATGCCGCACGCCGCGGCTGCGCGCAGGTGCGACCAGAGTAGCCCCGACTCGACGGTGTCCAGGATGAGCCAGTCGCCCGCCGTCCCCGACAGCAGCGAGTCGCGGGCGATGCTGAGAAGCTCGCCGAACCAGCGGGCGTGCTCCGGCGTGAACGCCGAGCCCGGGCGGCGCACGGCATCCCACGATGCCGTCCCCTGCACCCACGCCCCGGTCGATTCGCTGCGCATGAGCGGGCGGATGCCCAGGAGCAGATCGCCCTCGCCTCGCACCACGTCGCGGACCGTCGCGGTGCGCACCGGGCGCGGGGCCCACTGGTGGGCGCCGACCGACGCACGCTGCCGCACCTCGATGCCGAGAGCGAGCGGTGTGCCGCCCTTCGGCGCGGCGGCGTCCGCCAGGAGCAGGCGCCAGTCGGCCATCAGCTGGAGCGCGCCACCCGGGCCAGGACGCCGTGCACGAACGCGCCGGAGTCCTCGGTCGAGAGCTCCTTGGCGAGCTCGACGGCCTCATCGATCGCAACGGCCGTCGGGATCTCGTCGTTGTAGAGGATCTCCCAGACGCCGATGCGCAGCAGTGCGCGGTCGACCGCAGGCATGCGCTCGAGCTTCCAGTCACGGCTGTGCGTGACGATGCTCTCGTCGATGTCGCCGCGGTGGTCGATGATCCCGTCCACGATCTCGCGGGCGTAGAGCCACGAGGCCTCGCGAGCGGGT
Organism: Microbacterium tenebrionis; assembly: GCF_903645325.1. Classification (GTDB taxonomy): domain Bacteria; phylum Actinomycetota; class Actinomycetes; order Actinomycetales; family Microbacteriaceae; genus Microbacterium; species Microbacterium tenebrionis. The sequence continues at coordinate 153,908 of NZ_CAHJXQ010000003.1, read as the reverse complement.
TCGCTGGCCGCGCGCTTCGCCTCGGCGGCGAGCGTGACGGCGATCTCGTCTCCGCGGACGTCCGAGGAGAAGAGGATGTCGAGTGCGCGCTTGCGCGCCTTCGTGCGGGCGCTCACGCCTTACTTCTCGCGGCCGAGGTAGTCGCCCGAACGGGTGTCGACCTTGATCTTCGTGCCGGTCTCGACGAACAGCGGAACCTGCATCTCGTAGCCGGTCTCGACGGTGGCGGGCTTGGTGCCGGCCGAGGAGCGGTCGCCCTGCAGGCCCGGCTCGGTGTAGGTCACCTCGAGGATGACGGACGCGGGCAGGTCGATGTAGAGCGGGTTGCCGTTGTTGAGGGCGATGGTGACCTGCTGGTTCTCGAGCAGGAAGTTCTTCGCCTCCCCGACGACGACGTCGCTGAGCGTGATCTGGTCGTAGTCCGTGGTGTCCATGAACACGAAACCGTCTCCGTCGGCGTACAGGTACGTGAAGTCGCGGCGGTCGACGTTCTCGATGTCGACCTTGGCGCCGGCGTTGTACGTGCGGTCGACGACCTTGCCCGTGACCACGTTCTTGAGCTTGGTCCGCACGAACGCGCCGCCCTTGCCCGGCTTGACGTGCTGGAACTCGATGACGCTCCAGAGCTGTCCGTCGATGTTCAGGACGACGCCGTTCTTGATGTCTGCGGTGGATGCCATGCGGGGAAGTTCCGTTCGTTAGAAGTAAGGGGGCCGGTCGCCGAGCAGGTCGAAGCGCGCGGCCGACAGTAGATTCTACGGGATGAGCGCCGTCAGCTGTGCGACGGCGCTCGCATAGCCGTCGACCCCCTCGCCGATCACCCGGACGGCGGCGACGTCGTGCAGGTACGAGAAGCGGCGGAACTCCTCCCGCGCGTTGACGTCGGAGATGTGCACCTCGGCGAACGGCAGGCTCACGCCGGTGAGGGCGTCGCGCAGAGCCACGGAGGTGTGGGTGAGGCCGCCGGGATTGATCACGACGCCTGCGCAGTCCTCGCGGGCGTCGTGGATGGCGTCGATCAGCACGCCCTCATGGTTCGACTGGATGCTGCGCACCTCGAACCCGGCCGCAGCGGCGGCCTCGGCTGTGATCCGCTCGACGTCGGCCAGGGTGGTCGTGCCGTAGACCGCGGGGTCGCGGACACCGAGCAGATTGAGGTTCGGGCCGTTCACGAGCAGCAGTCGGCGGGTCATGCCCCCACCTCCTGGTAGGCGGCGAACAGGAGCGACTCGTCCGGTGCCTGCAGCACGGTGGGCTTGGCGATGTCGTCGAGCAGGATGAAGCGGAGCATCCCGCCGCGGGCCTTCTTGTCGCGCTGCATGGTCGCGAGCAGGGTCGCCCATGCACCCGCGCGGTAAGTGGTCGGAAGACCCAACGACTCGAGGATGGACCGGTGCCGGTCGACGGCCGCGTCGGAGAGCCGGCCGGCCAGCCGCGACAGCTCGGCCGCGTACATCATGCCGATCGAGATCGCGGCGCCGTGCCGCCAGCGGTAGCGCTCGGCGTGCTCGATGGCGTGGCCGAGCGTGTGGCCGTAGTTGAGGATCTCGCGCTGCCCCGCCTCGCGGAAGTCCTCGGACACGACGCGCGCCTTCATGTCGACGGCGAGCTCGACCGCGCGGCGGAATCCGTCGGTCGTGGTGTCGACGGCCGCTGCCGGGTCCGCCTCGATGATGTCGAGGATCTCGGGTGCCCAGATGAAGCCGGCCTTCACGACCTCGGCGAACCCCGCCGTGGCCTCGTGGGCGCTGAGGCTGCCGAGCTCGTCCAGGTCTCCGATCACCGCGCGCGGCGCCCAGAAGGCGCCGACGAGGTTCTTGCCCTCGTTCGTGTTGACGCCGGTTTTGCCTCCGACCGAGGCGTCGACGAGTCCGAGGACGGTCGTCGGCACCTGCACGACCTGCACGCCGCGCAGCCAGGTGGCCGCGACGAAGCCCGCGACGTCGGTGACCGCTCCCCCGCCGTAGCCGATGACCGCGTCCGTGCGGGTGAAGTCGGACTGCCCCATGATCTGCCAGCAGAAGGCCGCCACCTCGATGCGCTTGCCCTGCTCGGCATCCGGGATCTCGGCCAGCAGCACCTCGCGCTGTCCGTTCGTCGTATCGGCGAGCAGGCGGTCGCGCAGCTCCGCGGCGCGCGCCGCGAGCGTCGGGGGGTGGACGACGAGGATCTTGCGGACGGCTGGATCGAGCGCACCGGACACCTGGTCCAGGATGCCCCGGCCGATGCTGATGTCGTAGGACGCCTGTCCGGTCACGCTGATGGTCGTCGTGCTCATGCCTGCTCTCTCCTCCATGCCGCGATCTCTTCGGCGATGCGGTGCATCGGCCGTCGAGACGTGTCGAAGGTCGCATCGGCGACCTCCTCGTACCAGCCGCGGCGCTGCTCGTATATCTCGTTCCACCGCACCATCGGGTCCTCGCCCCCGGCGAGCATCGGCCGCCCTCCGCCGCTGATGCGGCGGGCGACCGTCTCGGGCGAGACGGTGAGGAGGACGACCGTATGCCGTCTCAGCAGCTCCCGCGTCTCGGCCGAGGTCACGGCTCCTCCGCCGACGGAGACCACACCGCCCTCGGCGAGGGCCTGCGCGACCGCTGTGCGCTCGAGCGCGCGGAAGTGCTCCTCGCCGTATGCCGTGAACAGTTCGGGGATCGGTCCGTGCTCTGCGACGATCCGCCTGTCGGTGTCGATGAACGGCACCTGGAGCTTCTTGGCGACCCGGCGCCCCACACTCGTCTTCCCCGCGCCCATGGGCCCCACGAGCGCGAGCGTCAGAGGCTCAGGACTGCTCATCGTGGGCGATCAGGGCCGCCTCGGAAGCGGGGGCTGTGCGCAGCTCCGCCGGGATGGCGGCGAGGTAGCTCTCGAGGTTGCGGCGGGTCTCGCCGATGCTGTCGCCGCCGAACTTCTCGAGCACGGCGTTCGCCAGCTCGATGGCGACCATGGCCTCGGCGACGACGCCGGCTGCGGGAACCGCGCTGATGTCGGAGCGCTGGTGGTGGGCGGTCGCGGCGTCGCCGGTTGCGACGTCGATCGTCCGCAGCGAGTGCGGCACCGTCGCGATCGGCTTCATGCCGGCGCGGACGCGCAGCACGGTACCGGTGGACATGCCGCCCTCCGTGCCTCCGGCGCGGTCGGACGATCGCGTGATCCCGTCATCGGCGGCGAAGAGCTCGTCATGGGCTGCGGAGCCCCGGCGACGCGTGGTCTCGAAGCCGTCACCGATCTCGACGCCCTTGATGGCCTGGATGCTCATGACGGCCTGCGCGAGACGACCGTCCAGGCGCCGGTCCCAATGCACGTGCGAGCCGAGCCCTGGGGGCAGTCCGTACGCGAGCACCTCGACGATGCCGCCGAGGGTGTCGCCCGCTTTGCGGGCGTCGTCGATCTCGTCGACCATGCGCGCGGACGTCTCGGCATCGAAGCAGCGGAGCGGATCGGCATCCAGCACGTCGACGTCGTCGGGCGTCGGCAGGGCGCGCCCCTCGGGAACCTGGACGGGTCCGATGGAGAGCGTGTGGCTGACCAGGCGGATGCCGAGTTCGCCGAGGAATGAACGGGCCACGGCGCCGAGCGCGACACGGGCCGCGGTCTCGCGGGCGCTCGCGCGCTCGAGGATCGGACGGGCCTCGTCGAAGTCGTACTTCTGCATGCCGACGAGGTCGGCGTGCCCCGGCCGCGGGCGGGTCAGCGGTGCCGAGCGGCCGCGCGACTTCTCGGTGATCTCGACCGGCTCGGGGTTCATCACCTCGACCCACTTGGGCCACTCGGTGTTGCCGATGCGCAGGGCGACCGGGCTGCCGAGCGTCCTGCCGTGGCGGACGCCGCCGGAGATCGTCAGTTCGTCCTGCTCGAACTTCATGCGCGAGCCGCGGCCGTAGCCGAGCTTGCGGCGCGCGAGGTCTGCCTGGATCGCCTCGCAGGAGATCGGGACGCCGGAGGGCAGCCCCTCCATGACGGCGATGAGTTCGGGGCCGTGCGATTCGCCGGCGGTGAGCACGCGGAGCATTGCTCCAGTCTCCCATGGCTTCAGACCCTGCTCGGTCCGTATGTCGCAGACCGCCTCGTCAGAGCGCGTCGCGCATCGCGGTCAGCACGGCGTGCTCATCCGGGAGCGGTGCCGCCGGGTCGCCGTTCACGAAGATCCGCACCTGGCGGACGGCCTGGTGCAGGAGCATCCCGAGTCCGGAGATCACCGGCCGCTGCTGCCAGACGGCGCCGAGCGCCGACGGCCACGGCGCGTAGGCGACGTCGAACAGTGCTCCGCCGTCCGCGGAGAGCGCCCGTGCGACGCTCTCGTCCAGATCGGCGCCGCCCGGAAGCGTGGAGACGGTCAGATCGACGGCAGTCGGCGCGGCGTCGAGGAGGTCGACGTCGACCTGAACACCCAGGCGCCGGCCCAGGGCGATGAGCGCCGCGGCGCGCTCGGGCCTCCGGGCGCGGACCTCGACGTGCTCGGAACCGAGTTCGGCGGACGCGACCAGGGCGGATGCCGCGGTCGCCCCGGCGCCGAGGATGCGGACGGACCGCACCCCGGTGATGCCGTCATCGCCGAGCGCGTCGACGATGCCGCCGACGTCAGTGTTGAAACCCGCCGGCCGCTCCCCCAGCAGCAGCGTGTTCACGACCCCCGTGAGCTCGGCATGCCGATCGACGCTCGCGGCCGCCGCGAAGGCGCGTTCCTTGAGCGGCATCGTGAGTGACAGCCCGCGCCAAGCGCCGTCGAGTCCGGCCAGAGCGTCATCGAACGCCTCGGCCGTCACCTGGCGACGGTCGTACACCCAGTCGAGGCCGAGCACGCGGTAGGCCGCGGTGTGGAGCTGCGGCGACCTCGAATGCGCGATCGGGTCGCCCCATACCGCGAGGCGGGGGCTCGTCGTCATCGTCTCAGCAGCCCTGGTCGGGGTTGTCACGGCACCACTGCTGCCATGTTCCGATCGCCGCCTGGTGCTCCTCGTACGTCGTCGAGAAGACCGTCTCACCGGTCTGCGGGTTGATCGTGACGAAGTAGAGCCACGGTCCGTCTGCCGGATGCATGGCCGCGTCGATCGCAGCGTCGCTGGCTGTCGCGATCGGGCCCTTCGGAAGCCCGTCGATCACATAGGTGTTCCACGGGTTGTCGTCGAACTGCGCCTCCTCCGACGTGCTGACGACCCCTGCGTGCAGTTCGCCGTATCCGAACTGCGCGGTGGAGTCCATCTGCAGCTTCATCCCGTCGTCGAGACGGTTCTGGATGACGCGCGACACCTTGTCGAAGTCGTCTGCTCTGCCTTCGCGCTGAATGATCGAAGCGATCGTCAGGATGCGCTGCGCGTCGGCGTCAGGAACCTGTGCCGCCGCGAGCGACTCCCACGTCCGGTCGACCATCCGCTGGATCACCTGCTCGGCGGTGACTTCCGGATCGAAGGTGTAGACGGCAGGGAACAGCCAGCCCTCCAGGCTGTCCGCCGCCACGCCGTAGGTGCTCGGGTTCTCGACGGCCGCCTGGAAGTCCTCCACGGGCATCGCCAGCCCGTCGGCGATCAGCGGGAGCATCTGCTCGAGCGTGGACCCCTCCGGAACGGATGCCGTGTTCTCGGCCTTGCTCGCAGGGTCCTGGATCGCCTCGAGTGCGGCCTGCGCCGTCATCTTCTCCTGCAGCTTGTACACGCCGGGGTAGAACGTCACGGCGATGTTCTCGTCGACCAGGTAGTCGTAGAAGACGTTCTCCGTGCGCGTGACGCCCGCCTCGTACAGCGCGGTGGACACCGGCGCGCCGGTGTCGCCGTCACGGATCGTGACGAAGACCTCGCCGGTCGCGATGCCGGGCTCCCAGTCCTCGGGCGGGCCCCAGCCCATGACGTCGCTGATCTTGTCGCCGTAGGTGTTCCAGACCCAGAATCCGCCCGCGGTCAGACCGCCGAGGATGGCGAGGAGGATCACGAGGGCGACGAGGCACCCGGTGCGGCGCTTCTTCTTCTCCTTCTTGGAGTGGACGTCCTCGCTGTGGTCGGCTTCGAAGAGGTCGTCGAGCGTCGCCGCACGGGACTGAGCGGCCTGCGCCGGAGCGGCAGGCTCTTCGTTCACGTCCGCGTTCTGCTCGTGTGCTGCCGCCGGTGCGGATTCCTCCGAACGTGCAGGCACGGCGGGTGGCTCGCTCACGATCGTACGAGTGCGTGTCGCGTCGTCGTTGACAGACTGCGCGTCGTCACCGGGTTGCGCGTCGTCACCGGATTGCGCGGAGTCTCCGGACCGCGCGGCCTCGCGACGGGCCCGGCGCGAACCGGGAGCCGGCGGAGACGATTCGGACGACGGCGCACGGTGCGACGGTTCCGGCAGCTTCGAGAAGAGCTCGTCGGACAGACTGTGCGAACTCGACTCTGCGTTCTCACGATCGGGCATGGTCAGGCGGGCTCCTCGGGGGTCGGGGCCACGGAACCGGCCGGGCTGCCGGTGCTCTTCTCCGTGTCGATCGCGTGCTGCAGCAGGACCACAGCGGCGACCTGATCGACAATGCTACGAGAGTTCCGCTGGGTTCTTCCAGAGGAGCGGAGCGCGGCATGCGCCGAGACCGTGCTCAGACGCTCGTCGACGAGCCGTACCGGGATGGACGTCAGAGCGGTCAGCGCAGACGCGAAATCTCTGGCATCGGTCGTCGACGGAGTGTCCTCGCCATGCATGTTCACGGGGAGGCCGACGACGAACTCGAGAGGCTCGTACTCCTCCGCGATCTCGGCGAGACGCTGGAGCGAGGCATCCGAGCGCGGCACGGTCTCCACCGGGACCGCCAGCATCCCGTCGGGGTCGCAGCGCGAGACGCCGACGCGGGCCCTGCCCACGTCCACGCCGAGTCGCACGCCGCGACGGAAACCGGTCACGCGCTCCGCAGCTCGGTCGTGATGGCGTCGAAGGCCGCCGGGAGGGCTGCGGCATCCGTTCCGCCGCCCTGGGCGACGTCATCGCGTCCGCCGCCACCGCCGCCGAGCACGCCCGCGGCGCGCTTCGCGAGCGCACCGGCCTTGGCGCCGGCCGCACGGGCCGCCTCGTTCGTCGCGACCACCACCACGGGCCGCCCGCCGGCCACGCCGCCGAGGGCGACGACCGCGGGGTCGGACCCGAGGCGTTCGCGCACGCTCAGCGCGAGGCCGCGCAGGTCATCCCCCGAGGCGACCTCGCCGATCGACACTGCGGCCACGCGGAAGGCGCCGATGCGCTCGGCGGCGTCGGCGATCGCCGGAACCCGGCCTTCGCGCTCCTTCGCCTCGAACTGCGCGATGCGCTTCTCGGCCGCCTTGAGGTTCGCGGCGATCTCGGCGATCCGATCGGGCAGCTGCTCGCGCGGTGTCTTCAGCGCCGACGTGAGCTGCGAGACGATCGCACGCTCGGCGGCGAGTTCGCGGAAAGCATCCTGGCCGACCAGGGCCTCGATGCGTCGGTTGGATGCGCCGACGGAGGACTCCCCGACCACGCTGACCAGACCGATCTCGGCGCTCGAGCGCACGTGCGTGCCGGCGCACAGTTCGCGCGACCACGGTCCGCCGATGTCGACCATCCGCACGACGTCGCCGTACTTCTCGCCGAACAGGGCCATGGCGCCGGCCTCCTTCGCCTCGTCGAGCGAGACGATGCGCGTGGTCACCTCGAGGGCATCATGCACGGCGCGGTTGGTGATCTCCTCGATCTCGGTGCGCGTATCGGTCGACAGCGGCTGCGACCACGAGAAGTCGAAGCGCATGTAGCCGGCGCGGTTCAGGGATCCGGCCTGGGTGGCACCCTGGCCGAGCGTGTCGCGCAGCGCGGCGTGCACAAGGTGCGTCGCGGAGTGGGCCTGCTGGGCGGCACGACGGTTCGCCGCGTCCACGACGGTCGTCGCGCGGTCGTCGACCACGACCGTGCCCGTGCTCACCTGCACGGTGTGGCTGATGAGGCCGGGGACCGGCTTCTGGACGTCGAGGACCTCGAGCTCATAGCCCGGTCCCACGATCATGCCCTTGTCGGCGACCTGGCCGCCGGACTCGGCGTACAGCGTCGTCTCGGCGAGGACGATCTCGGCGACCTGGCCTTCGCTCGCCGACACCGCCGGCTGGCCGTCGACGAGGATGCCCAGCACCCGCGACTCCGTCTCGAGATCGTCGTAGCCGGCGAACGTCGTCTCGCCGAGCGCACGCAGGTCGCGGTAGACCGAGACATCTGCGAGCTGGCGCTTGCGGTTGCGGGCGTCCTCCTTGGCGCGCTGGCGCTGCTCCTGCATGAGCGCGTCGAAGGCCGAGCGATCCACGGACAGACCCGCTTCCTCCGCCACTTCGAGTGTCAGATCGATCGGGAACCCGTACGTGTCGTGGAGCAGGAAGGCCTCGGGGCCGCTGAGAGTGCTCCCCCCGGCGCTCTTGGTCTGATCCAGCGCGAGGTCGAGGATCGTCGACCCCTGCGCGAGCGTGCGGCGGAAGGTCTCCTCCTCGGCGAAGGCGGCGGACGACAGCACCGACCAGTCCGTCTCCAGTTCCGGGTAGGTCGCCTTCATCGCATCGCGCGACGCGGAGAACAGCTCGGGGAAGGACGGCTCATCGACGCCGAGCAGACGCATCGCCCGGACCGTGCGACGCATGAGTCGGCGAAGGATGTACCCGCGCCCCTCGTTCGACGGCCGGACGCCATCGGAGAGCAGCATGAGAGAGGAGCGCACGTGGTCGGCGATGACGCGGAAACGGACATCGTCCTCGTGGACTGCGCCGTAGCGACGACCGGACAGCTCGATCGCGCGGTCGAGAACCGGACGCACCTGGTCCGTCTCGTACATGTTCTCGACGCCCTGCTTGAGGAAGGCGACGCGCTCGAGCCCCATGCCGGTGTCGATGTTCTTCATCGGCAGTTCGCCGACGATGTCGAAATCGGTCTTCCCGCGGATGTTCTCGATGAAGTCCTGCATGAACACGAGATTCCAGATCTCCAGGAACCTCGAGTCGTCGACCGCGGGTCCGCCGTCCTTGCCGTAAGCGGGACCGCGGTCGAAGAAGATCTCCGAATCCGGGCCGCCGGGGCCGGGCTGCCCGGTGTTCCAGTAGTTGTCGGCCCGGCCGAGCCGCTGGATCCGCTCGGGCTTCAACCCGATGATGTCGCGCCAGATCGCTTCGGCTTCGTCGTCGGTCTCGTAGACGGTGACCCAGAGATCCTTCTCGTCGAAGCCGAGACCGCCGTCGGACTCGGAGGAGGTCAGCAGCTCCCACGCGTAGCGGATCGCGCCCTCTTTGAAGTAGTCGCCGAAGGACCAATTGCCCAGCATCTGGAAGAAGGTGCCATGACGGGCGGTCCGGCCCACTTCCTCGATGTCGTTGGTGCGAATGCATTTCTGCACATCGGCGATCCGCGGATGCGGCGCGGGAACGACTCCGGTCAGGTACGGGATCATCGGCACCATGCCGGCGACGGTGAACAGCAGCGACGGATCGTCGCTGACCAGGGATGCCGAGGGAACGATCAGGTGGTCGTTCTTCTCGAAGTAGGTGAGGTAGCGCTGCGCGATGTCCGCGGTTTTCATCAGGGTGTTGCTGTCCTTGTCAGTTCTCACGGGGCTCGACGAGCCGCGCCTCCTGGTCGCGATACGCGTCGCCGAGAATCGCGGTGAACTCGGTGATGCGGGCGTCGACGTCGGCCAGCAGGTCGTGGCCGCGGGGGTCCTTGTTCATGAAGTGCGCGGCGACGAAGCCGCCGATCACGCCGATCAGGAACCACAGCACGTTCTTCATGTCGTCATCCTCGCGATTGGGTCCGCAGAGCGCGGTCTTTCCATCGTAGGCGGAAACGGAAGGAGGCGCCGGGATCTCCCCCGACGCCTCCTTCTGCTGTAACGCTGTATCAGCGAGCCGCGTACACGACACCCGCTGACGCGGGCACCGCGAACCAGTGCTTGTCTGGTCGCTGCGCGACTCGAGTACTGCGCACCTCGCTAGCGAGCCGCGTAGTACTCGACGACGAGCTGCACTTCACAGGTCACGGGAACCTCGGCGCGCTTCGGACGACGGACCAGGCGTGCCTGCAGCTTGTCGAGCTCGACCTCGAGGTAGCCGGGAACGGGAGGCAGGACCTCGGCGTGACCGCCGGCGGCTGCGACCTGGAAGGGCTCGGTACCCTCGCTGCGCGGCTTGACGTGGATGAGCTGACCCGGCTTCACGCGGAAGGACGGGCGGTCGACGAGCTGACCGTCGACCATGATGTGACGGTGCACGACCATCTGGCGGGCCTGTGCAGTCGTGCGGGCGAAGCCCGAACGCAGCACGAGGGCGTCGAGGCGCATCTCGAGCAGCTCGACCAGGTTCTCACCGGTCAGGCCGTCGACGCGGCGCGCCTCGTTGAACGCGATGCGCAGCTGCTTCTCGCGGATGCCGTACTGCTCGCGCAGACGCTGCTTCTCGCGGAGGCGGACGGCGTAGTCGCTGTCGGCCTTGCGCTTGGTGCGGCCGTGCTCGCCCGGAGCGTAGGGACGCTTCTCGAGGTAGCGGGCGGCCTTCGGGGTGAGTGCCACGCCGAGGGCGCGGGACAGACGGACCTTGCGGCGGTCCTGGGACTTCGTGACCACGAAGCATTCCTTCCGATGACGTGGACGTGTCTTTCACGTCGCACGGACGTATCTCCCGCGCTCTGCCTGGATCGCGCACGCCGGGGCGCGAAGAAGGTGGGGTGTGAACGTAGGGATGCCCGAAAACTCGGTTTCGAGCCGATCAAGTCTAACAGACGCGCCGCGCGCCCTCAGCGACCGTCGAGGATGCGGCGGATGCGCTCGAGGCGGGACGAGATGTCGCGCTCTGCGCCGAGGTTCTTGGGCCGGTAGTAGCGACGGCCGTCGAGCTCGTCCGGCAGATACTGCTGCGGCACGATGCCGTGCTCGTTGTCGTGCGGGTACGCGTAACCCTTGCCGTGGCCCAGGCGCTTGGCGCCCGGGTAGTGCGCGTCGCGCAGGTGCGGGGGCACCCGCCCGAAGCTGCCGGCGCGAACATCGGCGATCGCCGCGTCGATGCCGGCGTAGGCCGCGTTGGATTTCGCCGTCGTCGCGAGGTACACGGTCGCCTCGGCGAGCGGGATCCGGCCCTCCGGCATCCCGATGAAGGCGACGGCGGCGGCGGCCGCCGTCGCGATCACCAGGCCCTGCGGATCGGCGAGCCCGACGTCCCCGGCGGCCGAGATCACCAGCCGGCGGGCGATGAACCGCGGGTCCCCCCCGCCTCGATCATGCGCGCCAGGTAGTGCAGCGCGGCATCCGGGTTGGAGCCGCGGATCGACTTGATGAACGCACTGATCACGTCGTAGTGCTCGTCGCCCTGCCTGTCGTATCGCAGGAGGGCCCGATCGACGGCCTGGGCGACGTCGTCGGCCGTGACGGACGGCAGCGCATCGTCGCCGGCGGCCCGCGACGCCGCGACGGCGGCTGCGGCCTCCAGCCCGGTCAGCGCGCGGCGCGCGTCGCCGGATGCCAGACGCACGAGCGCGCCGCGTGCCGCCTCGTCGATCTCGACCGCGCCGCCCAGACCCCGCGCATCCGCGACCGCACGGTCGATGAGCAGGGCGATGTCGTCGTCGGTGAGCGGCTGCAGGGTGAGCAGAAGCGAGCGCGACAGCAGCGGCGAGATCACCGAGAACGAGGGGTTCTCCGTGGTCGCGGCGATGAGGATCACCCAGCCGTTCTCGACACCGGGAAGAAGGGCATCCTGCTGAGCCTTCGTGAACCGGTGGATCTCATCGAGGAAGAGGATCGTCGTCTGGCCGTACAGATCGCGCTGCGTGATCGCCTCCTGCATCACCTCGCGGACGTCCTTGACGCCGGCGGTGATGGCCGACAGCTCGACGAAGCGCCGCCCCGACGACCGCGCGATCGCCTGCGCGAGAGTGGTCTTTCCCGTACCGGGCGGCCCCCACAGGATGATCGAGACCGCCCCGGGAGAGGCGGCGTCCGGGTCGGCGAGGGCCACGATCGGCGAACCGGCGCGGAGCAGGTGCTGCTGCCCGGCGACCTCGTCGAGCGAGACGGGACGCATGCGGACGGCCAGCGGAGTCTGTCCCGAGAGCAGCGGCGCGGATGTCATCCATCCAGGCTAATGCGCACCGCGGACAGGGCACGCCGGTAGGCTCGCCTGTGGCGCGGGCAGCCAGCGCCGAGGGAAGGAACACGATGGCCGGTCGCGGATCGAAGAGCGCACAGCGCACGAGGGCATCGAGCGAGCGCGCGCGGCTGTACGCGGCGCGGACGTCCTGGCACGAGAGGCAGATCAGCCGCCGAGTCCGCGACAACACCGCGGCCGTGATCATCGGAGCGCTGATCGTCATCGGAGCGATCGTCAGCCAGTCCGTGCACGCGGTCGTGACCGCCCCCGCGCCCGAGCCCTCCGGCTCATCGACACCCCTGGAGAACCCGTTCAGCGACCTGTTCTCCCCGGCGCCGTCCGCCCAGTAGGCTGAACGAAGTCCTTTCCCACCCTCACGCGGCCCGACCGCGCAAGGAGCACATCGTGTCTGCAGACGAGACCCCGAAGCCGACCCCGCCCGTCCCCGCGCCCCCGCGCGTGCCGATGCCTTCGCGCACTCCGGCACCGGCGGGCGCGCCTGCCGCACCGGCATCTCCTGTCGCGGCCGCCGACTCCGCCGACTGGGGTCGTGTCACCGAGGACGGAACCGTCGAGGTCCGCGAGGGCGATGACTGGCGCGTCGTCGGCCAGTACCCGGATGGAACGCACGAGGAGGCGCTCGCCTACTACGTGCGCAAGTTCGACGACCTCGCGTTCAAGGTGCACACGCTCGAGCAGCGGCACCAGTCCGGCGGTGCGTCGGCGAGCGACCTGACCTCACAGGCGCAGAAGCTCGTCACCGAGATCACCGGTGCCGCCGCGGTCGGCGACCTCGCCTCGCTGCACGCACGACTGACCGCGCTCACCGAGACGCTCTCCGAGGCCCGCGAGGCCGAGGCCCGCGAGGCCAAGGAACTCGTCGAGAAAGCGATCGCCGACCGCACCGTCGTCGTCGAAGCCATCGAGGCCGTCGCCGCGCGCGACCTCGGCAAGGTGCAGTGGAAGCAGGTCACCGAAGAGGTGAGCACGCTCTTCGACACCTGGCAGTCCCAGCAGCAGAACGGTCCGCGGCTGCCCAAGGGCATTTCGCAGCAGCTCTGGAAGCGGTTCCGCGATGCGCGTGCCGTGGTCGACAAGGGCCGTCGCGCGTTCTACGCCGAACTCGACGAGACCCACAAGGCCGCCCGCGATCGCAAGAACGCCCTGATCGAGCGGGCCGAGGCGCTCGCCCCCAAGGGCGTCGACGGCATCCCCGCGTACCGCGGGCTTCTGGATGACTGGAAGGCCGCCGGTCGCGCAGGTCGCAAGGCCGACGACGCGCTGTGGGCACGGTTCAAGGCCGCCGGTGACGTGCTCTACGCCGCACGTGCCGAGCAGTCCGCCGCGGAAGAGGCCGAGTCGGCGCCGAAGATCGAGGCTCGCAAGGCGCTGCTCGAAGAGGCGAAGGCTGTCGCCGACGAGCCGAACATCAAGCAGGCGCGAGCACTGCTGACAAGGATCCAGCGTCAGTGGGACGAGGTCGGCCGCATCTTCCCGCGCGAGCAGGAGCGGGCGCTCGACGACAAGCTCCGCGTCATCGAGCAGGCGCTCAAGTCGCGCGAAGAGGTCGACTGGAAGCGCAACAACCCCGAGACCAAGGCACGCGCGAACGACATGAGCCAGCAGCTCCAGGACGCGATCGAGAAGCTCGAGTCCGAGCTCGCCGCGGCCGAGAAGTCAGGGAACAAGAAGGCTGCCAAGGAGGCCGCAGACGCCCTCGAGGCGCGTCGGGCCTGGCTGAACGCCCTCGGCGGCTGAGCTTATCCACACACGCCCCGGGGCGCGGACCGGCCGGGCACACTGAGAGTGTGCATCCGACGTTGTTCTACCGCCCCGGGGCGCTGCTGTCCGCCTCGGAACTCAGCGCCGCGCGCATCGACGGCGTGCTGATCGAGGTCGGCGAGGGCTACATGCCCCCAGACGTCCCCGAGGACGCCGCTGCGCGTGCCGCGTCCCTGCGCCCGGTCCTCGCAGAGGGGTACGCGCTGTGCGGCCCGACAGCCGCCTGGGTGCACGGGGTCGGGGATGCTCCCCCGGCGTGCCACCACCTGCAGCGCATCGTCGAGCGCCGGCAGCGCGTCGCCAGGGAGCGCACGGTGATTCTGCACGAGCGCAGGATCGAGGCATCCGACATCCAGCGCCTCGGCGGCGTGCCGGTGACGACGCCGGCGCGCACCCTCACCGACCTCGTGCTCGGCTCCGACCCGCTGCACTCCGAATGGACCTGCGGGCTGGCAGCTCTGTCACCCGGCCTCGTCGGACAGGTGCGAGAGCTCATCGGCGCGCGGCATCGGATGCCGGGCAAGCGCGCCGCGCTGCACCGGTTGGCTGCGCTCGCAGAGCAGACGCCGGGCTACGAGGAGGTCACGCGGTAGACGTCGTAGACCGCGTCGATGCGGCGGACCGCGTTGAGCACCCGGTCGAGGTGCACGGAGTCGCCCATCTCGAACACGAACCGGCTGATCGCGAGACGGTCGTCGTTCGTGTTCACGGTGGCGGAGAGGATGTTCACGTGGTGCTCGCTGAGCACCCGCGTCACGTCCGAGAGGAGTCCCGAGCGATCCAGCGCCTCGACCTGGATCTGCACGCGGAACACGCTCTTTGTCGTCGGCGCCCACTCCACCTCGATGAAGCGCTGCTCCTGGTCGCCGAGGGCCTTGACGTTCACGCAGTCCGCGCGGTGGACCGAGACGCCGCTGCCGCGGGTCACGAAACCCACGATGGGGTCGCCAGGAACGGGCGTGCAGCACTTGGCGAGCTTGACGAGGATGTCGGCGGCCCCGCGGACGAGGATGCCGGAGTCCCCTGCGCGCGGCGCATGCGTGCGCGGCTGCGTGGGCAGGTCGATCGCGCCGGTGCTCGTGTCGTTCGCCGCGACCAGAGCGGTGACCTTCTCGATCACGGACTGGGTCGACACGTGTCCTTCCCCGACCGCGGCGTACAGCGCCGAGACGTCTTCGTAGCGCAACTGGTGCGCGACATCGGCGAACGAGTCCTGGCTCATCAGGCGCTGCAGCGGAAGGTTCTGACGGCGCATCGCGCGCGCGATCGACTCCTTGCCCTGCTCGATCGCCTCTTCGCGGCGCTCCTTGGTGAACCAGCCCTTGATCTTGTTGCGGGCTCTGGTGCTCTTGACGAAGGTGAGCCAGTCCTGGCTGGGGCCGGCGTCGGGGTTCTTCGACGTGAACACCTCGACGACGTCGCCGGTGCGTACCTCGGTCTCGAGCGGGACCAGGCGACCGTTGACCTTCGCGCCCATGGTGCGGTGGCCGATCTCGGTGTGCACGGCGTAGGCGAAGTCGACGGTGGTGGCCCCCGCCGGCAGACCGATCACGCGGCCCTTCGGGGTGAAGACGTAGACCTCCTTGGCGCCGATCTCGAACCGCAGCGAGTCGAGGAACTCGCTGGGATCGGCGGTCTCGGCCTGCCAGTCCGAGATGTGCGCGAGCCAGGTCATGTCGGTGTCGGTCGGACCGTCGACGGCCTTGCCGCCGGCCATCCGCTCCTTGTACATCCAGTGCGCCGCGACGCCGAACTCGGCCTGCTGGTGCATCTCGTGCGTGCGGATCTGGATCTCGACCGTCCGCCCGCTCGGCCCGATCACGGTCGTGTGCAGCGACTGGTACAGGTTGAACTTCGGCGTGGCGATGTAGTCCTTGAACCGGCCGGGCAGCGGCGTCCATCGCGCGTGGATGGCACCGAGGACCGCGTAGCAGTCCCGGACCGAGTTCACGATCACGCGGATGCCGATGAGGTCGTAGATGTCGTCGAACTCGCGGCCCCGGATCACCATCTTCTGGTAGACGGAGTACAGCTGCTTGGGGCGGCCGCCGACCTTGCCGCGGATGCGCAGGTCGTGCAGATCCTCATTGATCGACTCGATGACCTGCTTCAGGTACTTCTCGCGCTGCGGCGTGCGCTGCGCGATCAGGCTGTTGATCTCGGCGTAGATCTTCGGGTGCAGGACCGCGAAGGACAGGTCCTCCAGCTCCGACTTGATCGCCTGGATGCCGAGCCGATTGGCCAGCGGCGCGTAGATCTCGAGCGTCTCTCGGGCCTTCGGCTCGGCCTTCTCGGGCGGCACGAAGCCCCACGTGCGGGCGTTGTGCAGCCGATCGGCGAGTTTGATGAGCAGGACGCGGATGTCCTTGGACATCGCGACGATCATCTTGCGGACCGTCTCGGCCTGCGCGCTCTCGCCGTACTTGACCTTGTCGAGCTTGGTCACCCCGTCGACGAGCATGGCGACCTCGTTGCCGAACTCGGAGCTCAGCTCCGAGAGGGCGTAGCCGGTGTCCTCGACCGTGTCGTGCAAGAGCGCCGCTGCGATCGCGCGGGGGCCGAGCCCCATCTCGGCGAGGATCTGCGCGACTGCGAGCGGATGCGTGATGTAGGGCTCGCCGCTGCGGCGCTTCTGCCCCTCGTGCTTGTCCTTGGCGACCTGGTAGGCGCGCTCGATGATCGCGAGGTCGCCCTTGGGGTGGTTCACCCGGACCGACCGGATGAGGTTGTCGAGGTCGTTGATGCGAGGGGCGCGCGAGAAGATGCGGGGCACGAGCCTTCTCAGACTCGAGCCCTGCGCCTGTGTGGTCGGCTCCGCCATTCCATCTCCTCCGGGTCAGATCATCCTACGCGTCCGGCGGCGGGCTCGGACCGCCCGGAATGCCTCAGGAGTCAACCGTTGCGCGCTCCCGCAGCTCGAGAACGCGACGGTCGCGCTCGACGATCTGCGGCTCGCGTTCGCGGAACAGCGAGTACAGCGGCGCCGCGACGAACAGCGTCGAGTAGGTCGCCACCAGGATGCCGACGAAGATCGACAGCGAGATGTCGGTGAGGGTCTCGGCGCCCAGCCAGAACGACCCGATGAACAGGATCGCGCCGACCGGAAGGGCCGCGACGATCGACGTGTTGATCGAGCGCACCAGCGTCTGGTTCACAGCGAGGTTGACGGATTCACCGAACGTGCGGGCGGAGTTCTCCCCGTCCTCCGTCGTGTTCTCCCTCACCTTGTCGAAGACGACGGTGGTGTCGTACAGGGAATACGCGAGGATCGTCAGGAAACCGATCACGGCGGCCGGCGAGATCTCGAAACCGGCGAGGGCGTACACGCCGATGGTGATGATGAGCACATCGAGCAGACCGAGGATGGCCGCGACGGACATCTTCCAGGTGCGGAAGTAGATGGCGAGGATCAGGAAGGTCAGTGCGAGGAAGATCGCCAGGCCCCACAGCGACTGCCGGGTGACGTTCTCTCCCCACACCGGGCCGATGAACGACGAGGTGACCTCGTCGGCGGGCACGTCGTAAGCCTCGGCGAGGGCGGCGGCGACCGCCTGCGTCTGCTCCGGCGTCATCTGCGAGGTCTGCACGCGCACATCCGTGCCGTTGACGATCGCGACCTTCGCCGCGGCGTTGGGGACGACGGACTCGACCGCTCCGGCCGCGATGGACTGGTCCGTGGACTTCGGCCCGACCACGGTGAACTGCGAACCGCCGGTGAACTCGATGGAGAACTGGACAGGACGCAGCAGCGGTACGAGGGCCGATGCGAGCACCAGCGCGATCGCGATGATGAACCACAGGCGGCGCTTCGCGACGAACGGGAAGGAGGTCTTGCCCGTGTAGAGGTTGTTGCCGAACTCATTCATGGAGGCCATCAGCGCTCTCCCTCGCTTCCGGCGTCGGTGGATCTGTCGCCCGCGAGCGCCTCGGCCCGCTTGCGCTCGGCAATGGTCTGGCGGCGCTCGGCCTCGCCTCGCGAACGCGCGTTCTTCGCTGCCCGTCCGCCCTTCGCCGGCGTGAGCTGCCGGAACTGCGAGCGGGTGTGGTAGACGGCGCCGAGCGCGTCGGGGTCGAGGCCGGAGAGCTTGTGGCCGCCGCCGAAGAACTTCGTCCTGGCGAGGATCTGCATCACCGGGTGCGTGAAGATCACGAAGATGAAGACGTCGATCAGCGTGGTCAGTCCGAGCGTGAACGCGAAGCCCTTGACCGTGGAGTCGGCGAGGATGTAGAGCACCACGGCGGCGAGGATGTTGATCGACTTCGAGATGTAGATCGTCCGCTTCGCTCTGCCCCAGCCGTCCTCGACGGCTCCGGTGATGGACTTCCCGTCGCGCAGTTCGTCGCGTATGCGCTCGAAGTACACGATGAACGAGTCCGCCGTGAATCCGATCGAGACGATCAGGCCGGCGACACCCGCGAGCGACAGACGGAAGCCCATGCGCCACGCGAGGATGCAGATGATGATGTAGGTCAGCACGCCCATCACGGCGATCGAGGCGATGATCACAGTGCCGAGGGCCCGATAGCTGAGCAGCGAGTAGACCGCGACGAGCGCGAGACCGATGAGGCCGGCGATGAGACCCACCTGCAGCTGCTGGCTGCCGAGGGTGGCCGAGACCGTATCCGAGCTCTCGGTGGTGAAGCTCAGCGGAAGCGCGCCGTACTTGAGCTGGTCGGCGAGCGTCTGCGCGGTCTCCTGCGTGAACGATCCGGAGATGCTCGGGCGACCGTCGAGGATCTGCGCGTTCATCTGCGGGGCCGAGATGACCTTGCCGTCGAGGACGAAGGCGAACTGGTCGCGGGGGCTCAGCCCGTCGAGCTTGTTCTGGTACAGGCGCTGACTGATCTTGCCGAAGACCTCGGTGCCGTGGCCGTCGAGGGTCAGGTTGACCGTCCACGCGCCGGACTGCTGGTCGCGGCCGCTCGTGGCGTCATCGATGGCGTCGCCGGTGAGTTCAGTCGGCCCGAGGATGTACTTAATCGGCTGCTCGGCGTCGCACGTGATCAAGGGCTGATCCGCCGGCGCGCCGGACGGGTCGTTATCCGGATCGTCGCAGTTGTAGGCGAGGAACTCGGCCTGCAGCTTCGGCGTGATCCACGACATGTCGCTGCCGTCGGTCGGCTCGGCCGTCGGCGTGGCCTCGAGCGTGGTGTCGGGCGTCGGGTACGGCGTCTCGTTGCCGTCCTCGCCGATGAACTGCGTGGCGGGTTCTCCCGCGTAGAGCACGGACCGAAACTCCAGCTGCGCGCTGGCCTGGATGCGCGCCCGCGTCTCGTCGTCGGCGACACCGGGGATCTGCACGACGATGTTGCGCCCGCCCTCGGTGGTGATGTCGGCCTCGGCGACACCAGACGCGTCCACGCGCTGGCGGATGATCGACACCGCCTGAGCGAGCTGTTCCGGCGTCGGGTCTGCGCCGTCCTCGGTCACGGCGCTCAGGACGATCTGTGTTCCGCCCTGCAGGTCGAGGGCGAGCTCAGGCGTCCAGGAGCTTTTCTGGAAGCCGTACACCCCTAGCGCGTTGATGCCGAACAGGGCGGCCGTCACGAGGAGCAGACCGAGGAGCACCTTCCACGCATGGCGGACAGGAGAGGATGAGGCCACGTACGTTCAGCTTTCTGAGAGTCCGATCGAACCGGGTCGGTGCAGCGCAGGACTACTTGCCGTCGGAGTCGCGGTCGAGGCGCGCGCGCGTCTCTTCCGGGGTCTCGAGCGCGATCTCGGGTGCGGTCTCCTCGACGACGGAGTCGTGCGGAGCGGCTGCGAGGTCGGCGTCCGCGACGGTGTCGGTCGGCTCGACGACGCGGAGGATCGCCTGGCTGTGCACCTCGATCACGGTTCCGGGCGCGATCTGGACGAGCGCCGGGGAGTCGAGGTCGTCGTGGTCGTAGGCGACGATCGTGCCGTACAGGCCGCCCTGCAGCAGCACCTTGGCGCCGGGGACGGTCTTGGTCGCCTTCTCCTCCTGCTCGGCCTTCATCTGCTTCTGACGCTTGCGCGTGTTGAAGAACATGAAGACGAGAAGAACGGCGAGGAGGCCGAAGAGGACGATTTCCATCAGGCGGAGCCTTTCACAGAGCGCACGCCGACGATGGACGCGCTGAGGGTTCGGGGGGTGAAGTCTTCAGCGATTATAGGTCATCGAACAATGCGGCCCCGTCGGGGTGCGGGAGCCCGAGGTGCCGGTAGGCATCGGGCATCGCGACGCGTCCGCGCGGCGTGCGGCCGAGGAACCCGATGCGCACCAGGTACGGCTCGACGACGCTCTCGACGGTCTCCGCCTCTTCGCCGACGGCGACGGCGAGTGTGCTCAGACCCACCGGGCCGCCGCGGAACCGGCGCACCAGGATGTCGAGGACGGCGCGGTCGAGGCGGTCGAGGCCGATGGGGTCCACATCGTAGAGCTCGAGGGCGGCGTTGACATCGGCGACCGCGGCACTCCCCTGCGCGCCGTGCACCAGCGCGTAATCGCGCACGCGTCGGAGCAGCCGGTTCGCAATCCGGGGCGTCCCGCGCGAGCGCCGCGCGATCTCATGACGCGCGTCATCGGGCAGTTCGACGCCGAGCACGCGCGAGGAGCGGTGGATCACCTTCTCGAGATCCGTGTCCTCGTAGAACTCCAGGTGGCCGGTGAACCCGAACCTGTCGCGGAGCGGATTCGGGAGGAGCCCGGAGCGCGTCGTCGCGCCGACGAGAGTGAAGGGCGCGAGATCCAGCGGGATGCTGGTGGCACCGGCGCCCTTGCCGACCATGATGTCGATGCGGAAGTCCTCCATGGCGAGATAGAGCATCTCCTCCGCGGAGCGCGCCATGCGGTGGATCTCGTCGATGAACAGCACCTCGCCGGGCACGAGACTCGACAGCAGGGCGGCGAGGTCGCCAGCGTGCTGGATCGCCGGCCCACTCGACAGCCGCAGCGGCCGCTCGCTCTCATGCGCCACGATCATCGCGAGTGTCGTCTTGCCGAGGCCGGGGGGCCCTGCGAGGAGGATGTGGTCGGGCGGACGGTTCTGGATGCGGGCAGCGTCCAGGAGCAGCTGCAGCTGCCCGCGCACCTTGGGTTGGCCGACGAACTCGCCGAGGCTCGCAGGGCGCAGCGCGCCCTCGATCGCGAGCTCGGTCTCGTCGATGGCCTCGGCGGGATTGCGCCCGCCCTCGTACTCGTCAGCCACGCGCCCCGCCCGTCTTCGCGGGCCCCAGGGCGGCGAGCGTCTGCCGCAGCAGCGCGGGCACCGACGCGCGGTCGGCGTTGCTCGCGGCATCCGCGGTCTCGGCGGCAGCATCCGTGGCCACCTTCTCCGACCAGCCGAGCCCGACCAGAGCCGCGGTGACCTGAGCGATCACGGCGTCCGCCGCAGGGCCGGAGCGGCCCGTGGGCGTCGCCGTCGGCGGCTGCAGCTTGCCGGCGAGCTGCACGACGATGAGCTTCGCCGTCTTGGGGCCGATGCCCGACACTCGCCGGAATGGAGCGTCGTCGTCGTCGGCGACCGCAGCGGCGATCTGATCGACCGTGAGGTGGCCGAGGACGCCGAGAGCGGACTTCGGACCGACACCGGTGACGCTGAGCAGCTGGGTGAACACGTCGAGCTCCGTGCGCTCAGTGAATCCGAAAAGCGTGAGCGCGTCCTCTCGCACGATCAGGCTCGTGTGCAGTCGCAGCTCGGAACCCTCGCGCGCCGTATGCGCGACGTCGCCGGGGACGAACACGAAAAAGCCCACGCCGCCGACCTCGACGATCACGTGGTCGGCACCGGTGGACAGCACGGCGCCGCGCAGGGAGGAGATCATTCCCCCACCCTACGTCGTGGATCGTATGTATGTTCGAGCGACACGCTCCGCCTCGGCCCACGCGCGCTGCGCGGGGGTCTGGGCGCCACCGTCCTGCCGCGGGCCCGCGCCGCGGCGCCAGGCATGGCACAGCGCGATCGCGAGGGCGTCGGCGGCGTCGGCGGGCTGCGGCGGGGCATCCAGTCGCAGGATGCGGGCGATCATCGTCTGCACCTGCTTCTTGTCGGCCGAACCGTAACCGGTCACGGCCGCCTTGACTTCGCTGGGCGTGTGGGTCGCCGCGGGCAGACCCGCCTCTGCCGCCAGCAGCAGGGCCACGCCGCTCGCCTGGGCCGTTCCCATGACCGTGTGGCTGTTGTGCTGCGCGAAGACGCGCTCGACGGCGACGGCGTCCGGCCCGTGCTCGGCGACGACGGAGCGGATGCCGTCGGCCACGGCGGCCAGCCGCTCTCCGATCGGCGCGTCGAGGGGCGTGCGGATCACGCCGACGTGCACGAGGTCGGCACGCCGGGAGCGGTCCACGTCGACGATGCCGACGCCGCACCGGGTCAGACCGGGGTCGATCCCGAGCACGCGAAGAGAAGAAGCCGCCACTCCCCCAGGCTATGCGCGGGGGGAGCGGCGGCTTCGCAGACTCGCAGGTGTCGGGTGCGACTTACTCGTCGTCCTCGAGCTCGGCCTGGACCTCGGCCGACAGGTCGAAGTTGCTGAAGACGTTCTGCACGTCCTCGCTGTCCTCGAGGGCGTCGATGAGACGGAAGACCTTGCGCGCGGTGTCGGCGTCGATCTCGACCTTGAGGTTGGGCACGAACTCCACATCGGCCGAGTTGTAGTCGATGCCGGCATCCACGAGAGCGGAGCGCACCGCGACCACGGAGGAGGCGTCGGTGATGACCTCGAACCCGTCGGCGTGGGGCTCGATCTCCTCGGCGCCCGCCTCGAGCGCCGCCATCATGACGTCGTCCTCGGCGGTTCCCTCGCCGCTCACGACGATGACGCCCTTGCGCTCGAAGTTGTAGGCCACGCTGCCGGGGTCCGCGAGGTTGCCGCCGTTGCGGCTGAGAGCCGTGCGCACCTCGGCGGCAGCACGGTTCTTGTTGTCGGTCAGGCACTCGATCATGAGCGCCACGCCGTTCGGGCCGTAGCCTTCGTACATGATCGAGGTGTACTCGACGGCCTCGCCGCCGATGCCTGCGCCGCGCTTGATCGCGCGGTCGATGTTGTCTTTGGGGACAGAGGTCTTCTTGGCCTTGAGCACCGCGTCGTAGAGCGTCGGGTTGCCCGCCAAGTCAGCGCCGCCGAGCTTCGCGGCGACTTCGATGTTCTTGATGAGCTTGGCCCACGACTTCGCACGGCGCGCGTCGATGACGGCCTTCTTGTGCTTGGTCGTCGCCCATTTGGAGTGCCCGGACATATGTCTCCGCTCGTCGAATCCGCCCGAGGCGTCGCCAAGGGCATCGTCCATTCTAACGAACGGCGTCGCCCGGGCGTGCGCCGTCCTCCCGCGTCACCCCTCCTCGTCGTCGCGGACGACGCGCACTGCTTCGATGTGACGCCCGTAGCGCCACAGGATCTCTTGGCCCGGCGCGAACCGCGGTGCGTGATCGCCCGCGGACGGGACGGCTGCCTCGAACGCAGGATCGTCGTGCGCCGGCCCCTGCTCCGCCTCCCCGAGGATCGCCACGGCCTCAGCCAGCGGCATGCCGTGCGCCGCGATCCGCTGCCATCCGTCGCCTCGTCGGCCTATCAGCTCGACGCTGCCGCCGCTCGCACTGACATCCGTGGATCCGATCGGCAGGCGCATGGGTCACACGCTACAGGGCGGCGAGCAGTCTCCTGTGGAAGCGATCCTCGCCGCTGATCTCGGGATGGAAGCTCAGCCCGATGAGACCGCCCTGCTCCACGCCGACGATGCGTCCGTCCGGGAGCGAGGCGAGGACAGAGGCCGAACCGCCCACCGTTTCGATCACGGGACCGCGGATGAAAGCGGCGCGCACGGCATCGCCGTCGATGCCCGGCGCGACCAGCTCCGCCTCGAAGGAGTCGACCTGCCGCCCGAAGGCATTGCGTCGGACGACGGCGTCGAGCCCGCCGAACGACTCCTGCCCGTCGATCGCATCGATCACGGTGTCCGCGAGCATGATGAGTCCGGCGCACGTGCCGAGCATCGGCATGCCGTCCGCGATGGCCGCGCGGATCGGATCACGGAGCCCGAACGTGCGCGACAGCTTGTCGATCACGGTCGATTCGCCGCCGGGGATCACCAGAGCGTCGACCTGTGCGAGCTCTTCCGGGCGCCGGACGCGCAGAGTGTCGGCTCCGAGCGCCTGCAGGACGTGCTCGTGCTCTCGCACGTCGCCCTGCAGGGCCAGGATGCCGACGCGCGGACTACCAGCCACGCTCGGCGAGGCGGTGCGGGGCCGGCAGGTCCGTCACGTTGATGCCGACCATGGCTTCGCCGAGGCCGCGCGAGACGTCGGCGATCACCTTGGCGTCGTCGTAGAAGGTCGTCGCCTTCACGATGGCGGCGGCACGAGCCGCGGGGTTGCCGGACTTGAAGATGCCCGAGCCGACGAACACGCCATCCGCGCCGAGCTGCATCATCATCGCGGCATCCGCGGGGGTCGCCACGCCGCCGGCGACGAACAGCACGACGGGGAGCTCGCCGGTCTCGGCGATCTCGGCGACGAGCTCGTAGGGCGCCTGCAGCTCCTTGGCGGCGACGTAGAGCTCGTCCTTGGACAGTGCGCCGAGGGCCGCGATCTCGCCGCGGATCTTGCGGATGTGCTTCATCGCCTCCGAGACGTCGCCGGTGCCCGCCTCGCCCTTGGAGCGGATCATCGCCGCCCCCTCGTTGATGCGCCGCAGCGCCTCGCCGAGGTTCGTGGCGCCGCACACGAACGGAACGGTGAAGTCGTACTTGTCGATGTGGTTGACGTAGTCGGCGGGCGAGAGCACCTCGGACTCGTCGATGTAGTCGACGCCGAGCTCCTGCAGCACCTGCGCTTCGACGAAGTGCCCGATGCGCGCCTTCGCCATCACGGGGATCGAGACGGCATCGATGATGCTGTCGATCATGTCGGGGTCGCTCATGCGCGAGACCCCGCCCTGTGCGCGGATGTCGGCGGGCACGCGCTCGAGGGCCATCACCGCGACGGCTCCCGCGTCCTCGGCGATCTTCGCCTGCTCGGCGGTGACGACGTCCATGATCACGCCGCCCTTGAGCATCTCGGCGAGTCCGCGCTTGACGCGGGCCGACCCGGTGGTGGTGTTCTTCTCTGCGGCCATGGTGGATCCTTCCGTGCATCCAAACGTGCTTTTGATCTATGCCAAAAGATACCACCGCGCGGCCGCACCCTAGACTCGGATGACGGGAGGTGTCGTGAACGAGCAGATCACCGGGCGGACGGCCAGCGAGATCGCCACCAGCGTGCGCGAGCTGCGGGAACGCGGTGTGCTCTCCCCCGGCACAGTGCTGCCCCCCGTCCGCGAGCTCGCGGCACGCCTCGGCGTCAACCGCAACACCGCTGTCGCCGCCTACCGACAGCTCTCCCAGGCCGGACTCGTCGTCACCCGCGGCCGCGCAGGGACGATGCTCGTCGAGCACGACGCCGTCGCGCAGGAGGGATACGCGCAGGACACCGTGCTGCGCGACGTCGGAACCGGCAACCCGGACCCCGCTCTCATCCCCGATCCGTCGAACGTGCTCAGTCGTGTGCTCGGCCGTCCCGTCCTTTACGGCGAGCCCGTCATCGATCCGGCGCTCGACGCGTGGGCGCGCGAGTGGGTCGCACCCGATCTCCCGACGCCGGAATTCCGCGTGACGATCACGAGCGGGGCGGTGGATGCCGTCGAGCGACTGCTCGCGCAGGCTCTCATGCGCGATGACGCGGTCGCGCTGGAGGACCCGTGCTTCCTCGCCAGCATCCACACGGTGCGCCTGGGCGGTTACCGCGCCGTGCCCGTGCCCGTCGACGACGAGGGCATGACCGTCGACGGGCTGCGAGCGGCATTGGATGCCGGCGTGCGGGCCGTCATCTCCACACCGCGCGCTCAGAACCCGACCGGTGTCAGCCTCTCCCCCGAGCGGGCTGCCGCTCTGCGCGCACTGCTCACGGAGCATCCGTACGTCCTGATCATCGAGGACGACCATTTCTCGATGCTGTCCGAGCGGCCGTACGAGAGCCTGATCGGCCCCGGACACCGACGGTTCGCGCTGCTGCGATCGGTGTCGAAGTTCCTCGGGCCCGACATGTGCCTGGCGATCGCGGCGACCGATCCCGAGACGGCCGAGCGCCTCGCGATGCGCCTCAGCCCCGGCACCACCTGGGTGAGTCATCTGCTGCAGCGGTTGACGATCGGGATGCTCACCGACGAGACGTCCACCGCGACCATCCGCGCCGCCGGCGCCCACTACGCGGAGCGCAACCGCGCGTTCGCGGCTCGCCTCCGAGACCACGACATCGACGCCGAGTACGTCGACGGCATGAATCTGTGGGTGCGGCTTCCGCGTCCGGCCCGCGCTGTCTCGGAGCAGCTGATGCGTCGCGGATGGCTGGCGCGCACCGGCGACGAGTTCCTTCTCGACGAGGATGCAGGCCCCTCCCATCACATGCGCCTCACGGTTCATGCACTGAGCGATCAGGACGCCGATCAGCTGGCCGCTGACATCAGCGCCGCTGTGCGGTGATCATGCGGCGCGGGTGAGAGGATCGAGGGATGAAGATCCTCTCGATCCAGTCCGCTGTCGCCTACGGCCACGTCGGCAACTCCGCCGCCGTCTTCCCGCTGCAGCGCATCGGCGTCGACGTTCTGCCGGTCTACACCGTGAACTTCTCCAACCACACCGGTTACGGCGCCTGGCGCGGACCGCTCATCGACCCGGCGGATGTCCGCGACGTCATCACCGGCATCGAGGAGCGCGGCGTCTTCGGGCAGGTCGACGCCATCCTCTCCGGATACCAGGGCGGCGAGGGCATCGGCGATGTCATCATCGACGCCGTCGCGCGCGTGAAGGCCGCGAATCCGGACGCCGTGTACGCGTGCGACCCGGTGATGGGCAATGCGAAAAGCGGATGCTTCGTGGCGCCGGCGATCCCCGAACTCCTGCGCGAGAAGGTCGTCCCCGTCGCCGACATCATCACCCCGAACCAGTTCGAGCTGGGCTTCCTCACCCGCACGGAGCCGGACACGCTCGAGTCCACCCTCGAGTCCGTGGATCTCGCCCGCGCCATGGGCCCCCGGACCGTGCTGGTCACGAGCGTCGAGCGCCCAGACCGCGAAGAGGGCACGATCGAGATGCTCGCGGTCGACGACGACGGCGCCTGGATCGTGCAGACGCCCTTCCTGCCCATGAAGGCGAACGGCTCGGGCGATGTGACCGCAGCGCTGTTCACGGCGCACTACGTGTCGACGGGCAGCGCTCAGACCGCGCTCGAGCGCACGGCGTCGAGCGTGTTCGACCTGCTGAAGCTGACGCTGGAGTCGGGCGAGCGCGAACTGCAGCTCATCGAGGCGCAGGAGTCCTACGCGCACCCGAAGATGCAGTTCGCAGCGCGTCAGGTCAGGTAGCCGGCCACGCGTTCGCGACGGCCTCGCGGACGTCACCGAGCAGCTGCGGCAGCGCCTTGGTCTTCGCGATGATCGGGAAGAAGTTCGCATCCGAGCGCCAGCGCGGCACGATGTGCTGGTGCAGATGCGCGTCGACGCCGGCGCCGGCCACCGCGCCCTGATTCATGCCCAGGTTGAACCCGTCGCACTTCGACACCTCGCGCAGCACCCGCATGCCGGTCTGAGTCAGCGCGCCGATCTCGGCGACCTCCTCGGGGCTCGCCTCGTCGTAGGTCGCGATGTGCCGATACGGGCACACGAGCAGGTGTCCCGAGTTGTACGGGAACAGGTTCAGCAGCACGTACGCCGTCTCGCCGCGCGCGACGATCAGGCGCTCCGCATCAGGATGCTTCGGCGCCTCGCAGAACGGGCACTCCTCGCGCAGCGGTTCGGGGCCCGCCTGGATGTACGCCATCCGGTGCGGAGTCCACAGCCGTTGGAACTCGTCGGGGACGCCGGCGAGATGCCCGGCATCCTCCATGAGGTCCCCGTCGGTCACGCGAGGTCCTCGACCGTGTGCACGAGCGCGTGCGAGTCGATCGCCGCGCGGATGCGGGCCACGGCATCCGAGATCGGCACGCCGTTCTGCTGCGTGCCGTCGCGGAAGCGGAACGAGACCGTCCCGGCATCCCGGTCCTTCTCCCCCGCGATGAGCATGAGCGGCACCTTGCCGGTGGTGTGGTTGCGGATCTTCTTCTGCATCCGGTCGTCGGACGTGTCGAGCTCGGCGCGCACGCCGCTCTCGCGCAGCGTGCGGATCACGTCGCCGAGGTAGTCGGCGAAGTCCTCGGCGACGGGGATGCCGACGACCTGCACCGGCGAGAGCCAGACGGGGAAGTCTCCGGCATAGTGCTCGAGCAGGATGGCGAAGAAGCGCTCGATCGAGCCGAACAGCGCCCGGTGGATCATGATCGGACGCTTCTTCTGGCCATCCTTGTCCATGAACTCGAGGTCGAACCGGTCGGGCAGGTTCGGGTCGACCTGGACGGTCGAGAGCTGCCAGGTGCGGCCGATCGCGTCACGCGTCTTCAGGTCGATCTTGGGGCCGTAGAAGGCCGCTTCGCCGGGGACCTCGGTGAGCTTCAGGCCGGATGCCACGGCCACCCGGCGCAGCGCATCGGTCGAGCTCTCCCAGAACTCGTCCGTGCCGATCCACTTGGACTTCTCGTCGTCCTTCATCGAGAGCTCGAGCTCGAAGTCGGTCAGGCCGAAGTCGCGGAGCATCGACAGGATGAACTCCAGAACCTTGCCGACCTCCTCCTCGAGCTGGTCCGGGGTGACGAACAGGTGCGAGTCGTCCTGGGTGAAACCGCGGACGCGGGTGAGGCCGTGCAGAGCGCCGGAGAGCTCGTTGCGGTACACCGTGCCGTTCTCGGCCAGACGCAGCGGCAGATCGCGGTAGCTGCGCGCGCGCTCCTTGTAGATGAGGATGTGCATCGGGCAGTTCATGGGCTTCAGGTAGTAGTCCTGGCCCTGCTTGGTGATGTTGCCCTCGTCGTCGCGCTCCTCGTCCATCACGATCGGCGGGAACATCCCGTCCTTGTAGGTGACGAGGTGGTTCGAGGTGAGGAAGAGGTCCTGCTTCGAGATGTGCGGCGTGTACACGTAGGTGTAGCCGCCCTCGATGTGGCGCTTGCGGGCGTGCTGCTCCATCTCACCGCGCACGACGCCGCCGCGGGGGTGCCAGACGCTCAGGCCCGAGCCGATCTCCTCGGGGAACGAGAACAGGTCGAGCTCCTTGCCGAGCCGGCGGTGGTCGCGCTTGGCGGCCTCCTCGAGGCGGTGCTGGTACGCACGCAGCTCGTCCTTCGACGGCCACGCGGTGCCGTAGATGCGCTGCAGCTGCGGGTTCTTCTCGCTACCCCGCCAGTAGGCGGCGGCGATGCGGGTGAGGTCCCACCCGTTGCCGATCATGCGGGTGTTCGGCAGGTGCGGGCCGCGGCAGAGGTCCTTCCAGGCGACCTCGCCGTCACGGGTGGTGTTCTCGTAGATCGTCAGGTCGCCGGCGCCGATCTCCGCCGAGGCGCCCTCGGCCGCGTTCGCGCCCGAGCCGGGGCCGCCGGCGAGGTCTATGAGCTCGAGCTTGAACGGCTCATCGGCCATGGACGCTCGTGCCTCGTCCTCGGTGACCACGCGGCGGACGAACCGCTGGCCCTCACGGATGATGCGCTGCATCTCCTTCGAGATCGCCTTGATGTCCTCGGGCGTGAACGGGGTGTCGACGCCGAAGTCGTAGTAGAAGCCGTCGGTGACCGGCGGTCCGATGCCGAGGTTCGCCTGCGGGTTGATGCGCTGCACCGCCTGAGCGAGGACGTGAGCGGTCGAGTGCCGCAGGATCGCGAGCCCGTCCTCGCTGTCGATCGTGACCGGCTCGACGTCGTCGGTTTCGGTCAGGGTCGTCGCGAGATCCTTGAGTTCGCCGTTCACGCGCATCGCGACGACGGATCGGTCAGAGAACAGGGCGAAGCCGTCGCGGGCGGCGCCGGCGGGTACGTCGATTTCAGGCACAGGTCACTCCATCTGGGTCGCCCTCTAGGCTACTCGCCCTGCGAGGGCGGACCGCGCGCCCGCGCCCCTGGCGGATCACCGCGAAGAGTCGGGATTTCGCGTGGGTTCCCGGACTCAGCCGCGGCGTTCGCAACAATGGGGAGATGTCTTCCGCATCGCTTGTCTGGCTCCGCGACGATCTTCGTCTGGCCGACAACCCCGCGCTCAGGGCAGCGATCGACAGGAACGAGCCGGTCGTCGTGTTGTTCATCCTCGACGAGGAGTCTCCCGGTTTTCGCCCCCTGGGGGGCGCCGCCCGGTGGTGGCTCCACCATTCGCTCGCCTCCCTGACCGAGCGGCTGAAGAGTGTCGGCGCGTCTGTGGTGCTGCGTCGAGGACCCGCCGCCCGTGTGCTGCATGAGACGGTGACGGACACCGACGCCGGTGCGGTGTTCTGGAATCGGCGGTATGGCGGTGCAGAGCGCGCCGTGGATGCCGCGCTCAAGGATGCTCTGCGGGCGGAAGGGCGGGAAGTCACATCGTTCGCGGCCTCGTTGCTGCACGAGCCGTGGACGGTGAGGACCGGCAACGGCACGCACTTCTCGGTGTTCACTCCGTTCTGGCGGGCCTGTCTTGCGCTGCCCGCGCCACGCGCGCCATTGCCGGAGCCACGGGCCATCGACGGGGTTCGTCGCTCACCGGCATCCGACGATCTGGACGACTGGAAACTGCTCCCGACCCGCCCCGACTGGGCCGAGGGTCTCCGCGAGACGTGGGAGCCCGGCGAACCCGCGGCACGCGCACGGCTACGGTCTTTCCTCACCGAGGATCTGGCCGCATACGACGACGCTCGAGACGTACCGTCTGCCGGCTCCACCTCGATGCTGTCACCCCGCCTGCGCTGGGGCGAGATCAGCCCGCACACCGTGTGGCAGGAGGCGATCGCAGCTGAGGGCGCCGGCGGGTTCCTGTCCGAACTCGGATGGCGCGAGTTCGCCTGGCACACGGCGTACCACCGTCCGGACCTCGCAACCCGCAACCTGCGCCGGGAGTTCGACGCGTTCCCGTGGCCGAGGATGAAACCGACGCACTTGTCCGCGTGGCAGCGCGGCGAGACCGGCATCCCCTTCGTCGACGCCGGTATGCGCGAGCTCTGGCGAACCGGGTTCATGCACAATCGCGTGCGCATGGTCGCCGCCTCGTTCCTCACGAAGAACCTGCTCATCGACTGGCGGCACGGCGAGCAGTGGTTCTGGGACACTCTGGTTGACGCCGACGGGGCGAACAACCCGTTCAATTGGCAATGGGTCGCCGGTTCAGGTGTCGACGCCGCCCCGTACTTCCGCATCTTCAATCCGGAGCTGCAGGCCAAGAAGTTCGACCCGCAGGGGCTGTACACGACGCAGTGGGCGGCGGACTCTCCCCGGACGCCGATCGTCGATCTCGGTGAGACCCGCAAAGCCGCGCTCGCTGCGTATGACATCGTCAAACGGGTCGGCAGGGCTGACGCTCCCGACTGAGGACGAGCCTGATGAACGCGCGGGCGGATTCACCGCCCCGTCAGACGAAGAAACCCTCGGCGAACCGAGGGTTTCAGAGTGTGCGCGATACTGGGATCGAACCAGTGACCTCTTCCGTGTCAGGGAAGCGCGCTACCGCTGCGCCAATCGCGCCCGTTGGGGCTTGTTCAATTGTATGAGAGGTGGCGACGGGATTCGAACCCGTGTAAACGGCTTTGCAGGCCGGTGCCTAGCCTCTCGGCCACGCCACCGCGAGGTGGATTCGAACCCACATGCCGAAACCCCCTTGCGGGGGCTCCTGCACTCGAGCGGATGACGAGATTCGAACTCGCGACCCTCACCTTGGCAAGGTGATGCGCTACCACTGCGCTACATCCGCATTTCGTGTTCCGGCGTCCCGGGCACTTGTAAAACATTAGCCGATGATTCCCGACCTGCAAAACCGGACACGGATCTCGCGCGTGTCCGGCGGAATGGTCCGGAGCGGCTCGAACGTTCCGGTAGTATCGATTCTCGACCCCAGGTCATCGGGCGATTGGCGCAGTTGGTAGCGCGCTTCCTTCACACGGAAGAGGTCGTCGGTTCGAGTCCGGCATCGCCCACCATATCCTCTCCTCCATCGATGAATCCGATGTCCGCACCTCGGCGTACTCTCGGCCGATGCCGACTGACACAGCGCTTCCCGGTCCGTGCCGGCTCTGCGGGGGCGTCCGCGGTGACCGTCGGCGCGGGGGATGGTTCTGCGTCGACTGCGCGTGGCGGTACGGCGACGCTCCGGATGCCGACCTGCCACTCCCCCGCATCGACGTCGTCTACTACCTGCGCTACGACCAGCGCGTGAAGATCGGCACGAGCAGGCGCCCGCGACAGCGTCTCGCCAGCATCCGGCACGACGAACTCCTCGCCTTCGAACGCGGCGACCGCATGATCGAACAGCAGCGACACCGCGAATTCGCATCCATCCGCGAGGGCGGCGAGTGGTTCACCTTCACGCCAGATCTCGAGGCTCATATCAACGGGCTGCGACGAGGCGGTGAACCCTGGATCCTCTACGCCCGCTGGCTCAGCGGCGCACTGCAAGCAGATAGCGTTAACGGATGATCCGACACATCATACGGTGGGCTCTCGCACTCGGTCTCGCCTTCATGGGCGTGATGCACTTCGTGCAGACGCGCGGGTTCCGGGGACTCATCCCGGACTGGGCCACCCGCGTCACCGGGCTCGACAAGGACGGCGTCGTCGTCGCATCCGGTGCCGCTGAGCTCGCGCTCGCCGCAGGGCTCGTCGCGCTGCCGAAGGAGCGCCGACGCATCGGATGGGCGACCGCGGCATTCTTCGTCGCCGTGTTCCCCGGCAACGTTCAGCAGTGGCGCGCCGGCTGGTCCGCCCCCGGACTCGACACGGACACGAAGCGCCTCGTCCGACTCTTCCTGCAGCCGGTGCTCATCCTCTGGGCCCTCTGGAGCACCAGGACCCGCTGACGCAGAAGATTCGGAGCACTCCGGGAATCGGATCGGAACGCGTTCAGCGGCGCGCCCAGCCGTAGCGATGCACGAGAGCCTCGGCGACCCGCTCGTAACGGTATCGGTCGAGGATCGCGGCCTCGCGGCGCATCCCGGAGTCGTGCACGCTGTACAGCTGCTCGATGTCGACCCACGATTCGCGGCCCTGCGAGTCCCAGTCGCCGGCGCCGACCCCGAGGTAATCACGATCGCGCTCGTGAGGCTTGCTGGTCATCCGCACCGCGTACACGCGCTGCGCCGACTGCCGCCCGATCACCAGGACGGGGCGGTCCTTGCCGCGCCCGTCGTTCTCCTCGTACGGCACCCATGTCCAGATCACTTCACCGGCGTCCGGTGCACCGTCCCTGGACGGCGCGTACTCCACGCGCAGATCGCGTATGCCACCGGGGTCGATACGCACCGTCTCGCTCCCCCGCTGTGCTCCAGCGCCGGATTCCTCGTCGCGCAGGCGGGCACGGGGTCCGGACGCACCAGGACGCCCCGGCTCCGACTGCGGAGTCCGGGGCGTCCTGGTGCTGAACGACTTCAGAAGGAGGTCGAGGAGCCGACCGAGGATGCTCTGGGAGGAACTCACCCCGTCACTGTATCGATCAGCATCCGGTCGCGCTCAGGCGTCGACCAGCGCGTAGCCCTCCTCGCCGTGGACGACCGAATCGACACCGGCGATCTCGTCCTCGTTGGCGATGCGGAATCCGATCGTCTTCTGGATCACGAAGCCGATGATGAAGGCGACGACGAAGGAGTAGATCAGCACACCGAGGGCCGCGATCACCTGGACGACCAGCTGGCGGGCGTCGCCGCCCACGAACAGGCCGGTGCCGGTGGCGAAGAAGCCCAGGTACACGGTTCCGATGAGGCCGCCGACCAGGTGGATGCCGACCACGTCGAGCGAGTCATCGAAGCCGAGGCGGAACTTCAGCTCGACGGCCAGGGCGCACACGATGCCGGAGATCGCTCCGAGCAGCAGCGCCCAGCCGGGGGTCAGGTTGGCGCAGGCGGGGGGGATCGCGACGAGACCGGCGACGGCACCGGATGCGGCGCCGACCGAGGGGGGGTTGCCGTCCTTGATCTTCTCGATGAGGATCCAGCCGAGGATGGCCGCCGCGGTGGCACCCAGGGTGTTCAGACCGATCAGGCCGACACCGCCCATGTCCTCCGCGAGCCACTCCGCACCGGCGTTGAAGCCGAACCAGCCGAACCACAGCAGGGCTGCACCCAGGAGCGTCAGCGGCACGTTGTGCGGCTTGAGGATGCCCTTCTGGAAGCCGATGCGCTTGCCCAGGACGAGGGCGAGTGCGAGAGCCGCTGCACCGGCGTTGATGTGCACCGCGGTACCACCGGCGTAGTCGATGACGCCGATGCCGCTGTCGGCGCCGAACATCGTCGTGCCGAGCTCCATGATCCAGCCGCCGCCCCAGACCCATGCCGCGATCGGGAAGTAGCCGACCGTTGCGAAGACGCCCGCGAAGATCAGCCAGCTGCCGAACTTCGCACGATCCGCGATAGCACCGGAGATCAGGGCCACGGTGATGATCGCGAACGTGGCGCCGTACGCGACGCCGATGAGTGCGACGTTCGAGCCTTCACCCGAGGCGAGTCCGCTCAGGCCGAAGTCGGCGAATGGGTTGCCGGCGAACGCGGTCGGGCTGTCGACGGCACTCATCGAGAAGCCGTACAGGATCCACAGCACGGCGACGAGGCCGATCGACCCGAAGCTCATCATCATCATGCTGACGACGCTCTTCGCCTTGACGAGACCGCCGTAGAAGAACGCGACGCCGGGCGTCATGAGCAGCACGAGCGCCGTGGCGGTAATACCCCAGGAGATGTTGCCGGGAGCATCCATAGGAAAACCTCACATCCGAAGTAGTTGAGAGCTTCAGTGTGACGAGGCTCCGTTTCCGGAATGCGCGCTCCCTGTTTCGAGGGTGTTACAGCGCAGGCGCTCGTGTGAACATCGCGTTACGGCGCGCTTTGCAGCTGCGCAGAATGAGTCAGCGCGTTCAGCCGCGATATGGCGCGAAGATACTTCTTGCGGTATCCGCCGCCGAGCATCTCCTCCGCGAAGACCTGGTCAAGGGATGTGCCGGTGGCGATGATCGGCACCTGTGCGTCGTACACGCGGTCGACGAACGCCACGAACCGCAGCGCCTCGGACTGGTCGGTCAGAACCTGGACGTCGCGCAGTCCCACCATCGAGACGCCGTCGATGAGGCGGATGTACCGCGAAGGGTGCACCTTGGCGAGGTGTCGGATGACGTCGGCGAACGCGTCGTCCGACGCCGTGCCCTCGATCGCCGCGAGCTCGCGCTGATACGCGGCGTCGTCGAGGACCACGGCCTTGCCGTCGAGCGCGCGCTGGCGGAAGTCGACGCCGTCGATGCGGATCGTCTGGAAGCTGTCCGACATCGCGTGGATCTCGCGGAGGAAGTCCTGCGCGGCGAACCGCCCCTCGCCGAGCGCGTTCGGCGGCGTGTTCGAGGTCGCCGCCAGGCGCGTGCCCGACGTGACGAGCTCGCCGAGCAACCGGGTCATGACCATGGTGTCGCCCGGATCGTCGAGCTCGAACTCGTCGATGCAGAGCAGATCCGAGCCGCGCAGCAGATCGACCGTGTTCTTGTAGCCCAGCGCGCCGACGAGCGCCGTGTACTCGATGAACGAGCCGAAGTACTTCCGCCGTGCAGGCATCGCGTGATAGATCGACGCGAGCAGGTGCGTCTTGCCCACGCCGAATCCGCCGTCGAGGTAGACGCCGGGCTTCATGTCCGGCTCCTTCTTCGCGCGGCTGAAGAATCCGGTCTTCTTCGCGGGGGCGCCCCGGCCGGCGAACCGCTGCAGCAGCTCCTTCGCCTCGGCCTGCGACGGATAGGCGTCATCGGATCGATAGCTGTCGAAGGTGGCGCCGTCGAACTGCGGCGGCGGCACGAGGCTCGCCAGCATCTCGGGTCCCGTGACGACGGGTTCGCGCGAGGTGAGGTGGATCGGTGCGGTCATGCGATTCCTGTGTCGAAGTCTTACGGATCCGGCGCCGAGCGCACCGAACGGCTTTAGGGTCGAGGGGACGGGTCAACACTACGCCGTCCTGCACCCCCGCCACCCACCCGAGGAGCACCCATGACCATCGAGTCCGACACGAGTGTCGCGAAGTTCGCCGAGTACGCCGAACCGGGTCGCCTGGTGAGCACGGAATGGCTGGCCGCGCACCTCGGAGATCCCGGCCTCGTCGTCGTCGAATCCGATGAGGACGTTCTGCTCTACGAGACGGGCCACATCCCCGGAGCCGTCAAAGTCGACTGGCACACCGAGCTCAACGACCCCGTCGTCCGCGACTACGTCGACGGCGAGGGCTTCGCCGACCTGCTCGGACGCAAGGGAATCGAACGCTCCGACACCGTCGTCATCTACGGCGACAAGAACAACTGGTGGGCAGCGTATGCCCTGTGGGTGTTCTCGCTGTTCGGGCACGAGGACGTGCGCCTGCTCGACGGCGGACGCGATCGCTGGATCGCAGAGGGCCGTGAGCTCACGACCGCGCCCGCAGACCGCCCCGTGACCGAGTACCCGGTCGTCGACCGCGACGATTCCGTCCTGCGCGCGTACAAGGACGACGTGGTCGCCTTCATCGGCACCGGCCCCCTCATCGACGTCCGCTCCCCCGAGGAGTACAGCGGCGAGCGGACGACAGCGCCGGCTTACCCGGAGGAGGGCGCGCTGCGCGCCGGGCACATCCCCACCGCGCAGAGTGTTCCGTGGGCGAAGGCGGTCGCCGAGGACGGCGGGTTCAAGAGCCGTGCCGAGCTCGAGGCGATCTATCGCGAGGGCGTCGGCATCGCGGACGGCGACGATGTGATCGCCTACTGCCGGATCGGCGAGCGCTCCAGCCACACCTGGTTCGTGCTCAAGCACCTGCTCGGTATCGAGAACGTGCGCAACTACGACGGCTCGTGGACGGAGTGGGGCAGCGCCGTCCGCGTCCCGATCGTCACGGGAGCGGAGCCCGGCACGCTGTGAGCCGCGATCGATCGGCCGTGGGAGGATTGAGGGGATGAGCACCACGCACGTTCCCGAGACTCTCGCAGAGATCCGCGACGACTTCCTTGAGCTGCCGGAGGCCGAGCGGCTCCAGCTGCTGCTGGAGTTCTCGAATGAGCTGCCCGCGGTCTCCGACGAGGTGGCGAGCCACCCCGAGATGTACGAGCGCGTCGCCGAGTGCCAGTCGCCGGTGTACATCCACGTCGATGTCCAGGACGACGTCGTCACGATGCACGCGACCGCACCTCCCGAGGCGCCGACGACCCGCGGGTTCGCCAGCATCCTCGTTCAGGGCATCACCGGCCTCAGCGCGGACGAGGTCATCGCGATCCCGGACGACTATCCGCAGTCGATCGGCCTGACGCGTGCTGTCTCTCCCCTGCGCATCGCCGGGATGACGGGCATGCTCCTGCGGGTCAAGCGGCAGGTCGCGCAGAAGCGCTGATCAGCCGGCGTCGGCGAACCCGTTCGCGTTCATCCACTCGGTGATGGCGGCCGTCCAGCCGACCTGGTCGTAGTTCCAGAGCTTGGTGTGACGGGCGACCGAGAAAGCCGGCATCGTGACGAGGTCGGGGCGCGCCGCGGCGAGAGCGTGCGATGCGTCGGCCGGGACGAAGCCGTCGTCGTCGCTGTGCAGGATCAGGGTCGGAACCGTCAGCTCGCCCGCCCGGGCCACCATGTCCAGCCGGTCGAAGGGGATCGCATCCTCCGCGCCGCTCAGCCGTGCCGTGAGCGGCGCGGACAGCGCGTTCATGGCCAGGGCAGGCAGCGGATCGACGATGCCGGACTCGTGCGCCTGGAACTTCAGCACGGTGCGCCAGTCGACGACGGGCGAATCGAGGATGAGACCGGCGATCGCTTGACGGTTGCCGGAGGACAGGGCGGTCTGCAACGCGATCGCGCCGCCCATCGACCAGCCCATCAGCAGCACGCGCACGGCCCCATGCCGCAACGCGTACGCGATCGCGGCGTCCACATCCCGCCATTCCGAGGCGCCCAGAGCGTAGGATCCTCCGCGGCTGCGCGGAGCCTCGCCGTCGTTGCGGTACGAGACCACGAGGTTCGGCAGACCCAGGGCGTGGAAGACCGGGACCGCCCGGAGGCACTCGGCCCTGGTGACGCCGCGGCCGTGCACCTGGATCACCCAGGTCGACGATTCCGCCGGGAAGAACCAGGCGGGGCACGGTCCTGCCGGCGATCCGATCAGCACCGGCTCCCAGGGCAGATGCAGCTCCGTCGGCGAGGCGTAGTACCACCCGCTGAATCCGGCGGCGCGATCGATCTTCGCGCCCGGCTCGATCTGCGTGAGCAGCTTGCGCCGGACGCTCTTGGCGTCCGCGCTGAGCACCGCGCCGAGCTTGACGTATCCGTACGTCCCCGTCGTGAACAGACCGTAGCGGCCGGGAAGCTCGGTGTCGGGATTCCGGGTCAGCTCGATCGTCTGCGCGCCGGTGTCGACCGACAGGATCTCGGTGTCGGCGACACGCGAGCGCGGGGTGACGACCCGGCGGCCGATCGAGAACACGAGCAACGCCGCGCCGGTCGCGAACGCGAGCAGCGCGGGCACCAGGAATGCAACGGCGTGCCTGAGACTCTTCATCGCCTCCTGACTCTAGCCTGACACCGTGAGCGCACACCCTGACGCCGGAGCGTGGTTCGACCGCGTCGCCGACGATCTGCGCGCGACGACCTTCCGCAGCGACATCGTCGTGCACGAGATCGCCGCACCCCAGGGCCTGGCGCCGTTCTCGATCGCCCTCGCCGCCGAGGTCAGGCCCGACGAGCACGGCACCTCGATCTACGGCAGCGGACGCTTCGTGCTGCTGCACGATCCGGACCAGCCAGGAGCATGGGGCGGCCCGTGGCGCATCGTCGTTTTCGCCCAGGCCCCGCTCGAGCCCGAGATCGGCACGGACCCGCTCCTCGCCGACGTCACCTGGTCGTGGCTCGTCGATGCCCTCGACTCGCGGGATGCCGGGTATCACTCGGCATCCGGAACCTCGACGAAGACCCTCTCGAAGGGATTCGGATCTCTCGCGTCGGAAGGCGACGGCGCCCAGATCGAACTACGCTCTTCTTGGACGCCGGAAGAGCCGTTCCGGCCGCACGTCGAAGCATGGGCCGAACTGGTCGGCATGCTCGCCGGTCTCCCGCCCGGCTCAGAGAACATCGCCGTGTTCGGCGCGCGAAAGGCAGGTCGTGACTGAGTACTCCGTCATCGACGAATTCTCCCGTTTCGAAGAGGCATGCCGGATCCTGGCCGCGGGCACGGGCCCGGTCGCCGTGGACGTCGAACGCGCGTCCGGCTTCCGCTACTCGCAGCGTGCGTACCTGGTTCAGGTGTACCGCCGCGACGCCGGGGTGTTCCTTTTCGATGCCCCGGCCCTGGGCGACTTCTCCCCGCTGCAGGCGGCGATCGGCGATGCCGAATGGGTGTTCCACGCCGCCAGCCAGGACCTTCCCTCGCTGCGCGAGCTCGGACTCGAGCCGTCCGTCATCTTCGACACGGAGCTCGCGGCGCGTCTGCTCGGCCACGAGCGGGTCGGCCTCGCGGCGGTCGTCGAGGACACCATCGGCATCACGCTGAAGAAGGAGCACTCCGCGGCGGACTGGTCGACCCGCCCGCTCCCCGCCTCCTGGCTGGAGTACGCGGCCCTCGACGTCCTGCACCTCGTCGACGTGCGCGACCGGATCGCCGAGGAGCTCGAGGAGCAGCAGAAGGTCGAATTCGCCGCCCAGGAGTTCTCCGCCACCCTCGCCCAGCCCCCGCGTCCGCCTCGTGAGGATCCATGGCGCCGGCTGAGCGGCCTGCACCAGGTGAAGGGTGCGCGCAATCTGGCCGTGGCACGGTCGCTGTGGGAAGCGCGCGAGGCATACGCGCAGCAGCAGGACACCTCGCCCGGTCGGCTGGTACCTGACCGCGCGCTCGTCGCCGCCGTTCTCGCCGGACCCCAGTCCAAGCAGGCGCTGGCGGGCGTATCCGCGTTCACCGGACGCGCCAGCCGCACCGAGCTCGACCGCTGGTGGAAGGCGATCGTCCGCGGGCGCGAGACCGAGGATCTCCCCAAGACCCGAGTGCCGAGCGACGCACTCCCCCCGCCGCGCGCCTGGGCGGACCGCAACCCGGAGGCAGACGCGCGCCTCAAGCTTGCTCGTCCGGCGATCGAGGAGGTCGCAGAGGGCCTGCACATGCCGACGGAGAACCTTCTGAAGCCGGAATCGCTGCGCAGACTCGCCTGGGCTCCCCCGGCGCTGACGACGGATGCGGTCGGCGCGGAGCTCGCGGCGCTGGGCGCTCGCCCCTGGCAGATTGAGCAGACTGCACAGAAGATCGTGGATGCCTTTGTAGAAGCCGCGCAATCGCCCGACCCGGCCATCGCTCCCGGCTCGTAGGTTCGATCCAACCGATTCCTGCCGCCCCGCACCCGCTCCTAGGCTGAGATCAATCCCAACCCTTGGAGGCAGAGTGGCCGAGATCTCGGACGTCTACTTCGTCGATGGAATGCGCACGCCCTTCGGCCGCGCCGGCGAAAAAGGCATGTACTGGAACACCCGCGCGGACGACCTCGCCGTAAAGGCGACGATCGGCCTGATGGAGCGGAACACCGCGGTCCCCGCCGACCGCATCGATGACGTCGCGATCGCCGCGACCTCGCAGACCGGCGACCAGGGCCTCACGCTCGGACGCTCCGTCGCGATCCTCGCCGGTCTCCCGAACACCGTGCCCGGCCTCGCCGTCGAGCGCATGTGCGCCGGCGCCATGACGAGCGTGACGACCATGGCCGCGTCGATCGGCGTCGGCATGTACGACTTCGCCCTCGCCGGCGGCGTCGAGCACATGGGCCACCACCCGATCGGCGGCAACGCGGACCCGAACCCCCGCTTCGTCGCGGAGAAGATGGTCGACCCCGGAGCGCTCAACATGGGCGTAACCGCCGAGCGCATCTTCGACCGCTTCCCGCACCTGACCAAGGAGCGCTCGGACCGCTTCGGCATGCTCAGCCAGCACAAGGTGCAGGCCGCATACGACGCCGGCAAGATCCAGCCCGACCTCGTCCCCGTCGCCGTGAAGGACGCTGACGGCGCCTGGGGCCTCGCCACCGAGGATGAGGGTCGTCGCCCGCAGACCACCATGGAGGACCTCGCGGCTCTCAAGACGCCGTTCCGTCCGCACGGGCGTGTCACGGCCGGAACCTCCTCGCCGCTCACCGACGGCGCGACCATGTCGCTGCTCGCCGGCGGAGGCGCCGTGAAGGAATTCGGCCTGCAGCCGAAGATGAAGCTCGTCTCGTTCGCCTTCGCGGGCGTGCAGCCGGAGATCATGGGCATCGGTCCGATCCCGTCGACGGAGAAGGCCCTGAAGAAGGCCGGGCTCACCATCGACGACATCGGACTGTTCGAGCTCAACGAGGCGTTCGCCATCCAGGTGATCTCGCTGCTCGACCACTTCGGCATCGCTGACGACGACCCTCGGGTCAACCAGTGGGGCGGTGCGATCGCGCTGGGCCACCCGCTCGCGGCATCCGGCGTCCGCCTGATGATCCAGCTGGCGGCTCAGTTCGCCGAGCGTCCCGACGTCCGCTACGGACTGACCGCGATGTGCGTCGGTCTCGGGCAGGGCGGTTCGGTCATCTGGGAGAACCCGTTCTACGACGGCAAGAAGCGCAAGTGAGGGATGCAGGAATGACCGACTACGACAAGATCGACTTCTCGTCCATCGTCGACCCGGCCGAGGGCGTCGAGGTCGTCACGCACTCCACCGTGCGCGACGTCCGCCTGCCTTCGGGCAAGGTCCTCGCTCTGATCACGCTCGATAACGGGCGCGACCACACCCGGCCGAACACGCTGGGTCCTGCGACGCTCACGGAACTCGGCAAGACGCTCGAGACCGTGAAGACGCGCGCGGCGGCCGGCGAGATCCAGGCCGTCGGCATCACCGGCAAGCAGTACATCCTCGCCGCCGGAGCCGACCTGTCCGACATCTCGATGCTGAAGTCCAAGGAGCAGGCGCAGCTCATCGCGCAGCTGGGCCACAAGGTCATCGGATCGCTGGGCGACCTCGGCGTGCCCTCCTTCGCCTTCGTCAACGGGCTGGCGCTAGGCGGTGGCCTCGAGATCGCACTGAACTCGACCTATCGCACGGTGGATGCCTCGGCCGCGGCCATCGCGCTGCCCGAGGTGTTCCTCGGCATCATCCCCGGCTGGGGCGGCGCCTACCTGCTGCCGAACCTCATCGGCATCGAGAACGCGCTCGAGGTCGTGATCTCGAACCCGCTCAAGCAGAACCGCATGCTGAAGCCTCAGCAGGCGTTCGACCTGGGCATCATGGACGCGATCTTCCCCGCCGCGAACTACCTCGAGAACTCGCTCGCATGGGCCGACAGCGTGCTCAGCGGCAAGACCAAGGTCGAGCGCAAGAACGAGCCGGGCAAGATCGAGCGCCTGACGAAGTGGCCGATCGCGATCAAGGTCGCGCGCGGCATGCTCGAGTCGAAGATCGGCACCATGCCCAAGGCTCCGTACGCGGCTCTCGACCTGCTCGACAAGGCCAAGAGCGGCACGAAGGCCGAGGGCTTCGCCCGCGAGGACGAAGCCCTCGCCGAACTCGTCACGGGCGATCAGTTCGCGGCATCCATGTACGCGTTCGATCTCGTGCAGAAGCGGGCGAAGCGTCCGGTCGGGGCCCCCGACAAGGCGCTGGCGAAGAAGGTCACGAAGGTCGGCATCATCGGTGCAGGTCTCATGGCCAGCCAGTTCGCGCTCCTGTTCGTGCGCAAGCTGCAGGTGCCGGTGCTCATCACCGACCTCGACCAGGCGCGCGTCGACAAGGGTGTCGCCTACATCCACGACGAGATCGGCAAGCTCGAGCAGAAGGGCCGCCTCGACTCCGATTCGGCCAACAAGCTGCGGGCTCTCGTGACCGGCACGACGGACAAGACGCAGTACGCGGATTGCGACTTCGTGATCGAGGCCGTGTTCGAGGAGGTCGGCGTCAAGCAGCAGGTCTTCGGCGAGATCGAGAAGATCGTCGCCGAGGACGCGATCCTCGCCACGAACACGTCGTCGCTGTCCGTCGAGGAGATCGGCGCGAAGCTCGCGCACCCCGAGCGCCTCGTCGGCTTCCATTTCTTCAACCCGGTCGCGGTCATGCCGCTGATCGAGATCGTGAAGACTCCGACCACCGATGAGCAGACGCTGTCGACCGCGTTCGTCGTCGCGAAGGGACTCGGCAAGAACGCCGTCCTCACCGCCGACGCTCCCGGTTTCGTCGTGAACCGCCTGCTCGCGAAGGTGATGGGCGAGGCTGCGCGCGCCGTGTACGAGGGAACGCCGGTCGCCGACGTCGAGAAGGCGTTCGGGCCGCTCGGCCTGCCGATGGGCCCGTTCCAGCTCATCGACCTGGTCGGCTGGAAGGTCGCAGCCCACGTGCAGGACACCATGGTCCGCCACTTCCCCGACCGGTTCTACGCGAACGAGAACTTCCACGCTCTCGCCGAGCTCGACCAGGTCGTGGAGAAGGACAAGGGCGGCCGCGTGACCGGCTGGACGAAGGCCGCGGAGAAGGCTCTCAAGGGGCACGTCGGCTCGTCGCCGGCATCGGCGCAGACGATCCTGCAGCGTGTGCAGGACGGTCTCGCACAGGAGATCAAGCTCATGCTCGACGAGAAGGTCGTCCCCGAGGTCGAGGACATCGACCTGTGCCTGATCCTCGGCGCCGGCTGGCCGTTCATCGACGGCGGCGCTTCGCCGTACCTCGACCGCGAGGGCGCATCGGAGCGGGTGTTCGGCGCGAGCTTCCACACCCCGCAGATCCGCGGCATCGGAGGCTGACGCTCACACCGAGAGGGCGGGGTCGGGCGTTTCGCCCGGCGCCGCCCTTTTTGCGTAACACCGAGGAAAATCATGGTGAACACCTCGTCGTGAAGGCGCTCGTCGACATCAGCGCACCGCGGAATGGGCGAAGGTGGAGCCATGGACGCGTTCTTGTCGATCTTCAGCAACGCCGGGATGTCCACGCTCGTGAAGAGCGGAACCGCGGTTCTCACCACATTGCTGGTGGTCCCGATGCTGCTCAAGCTCTTCCTCGTCACGGTTGACGAGGGGTGGGCTGCGATCCGAACGCGCAACGGCAAGCCGATCATCCGGCGGGCGAACTCCCGTGCGGTGCGCACCGGGCGCGGCACGGCCGGTGAGGTCGTGGCCCTGCAGCCGGGCACGCACGGCGCGTTCCCGATGTTCTACTGGTACAAGCTGATCGACGTGCGGGTGCGATCGACCGACCTGCCGGCCAGGCAGCTCACCGGCGCGACCGGCCACCAGCACCTCGTGCACGCCTCCTTCGAGTGGCGGCCGATCGCCACGGG
The DNA here is from genome assembly GCF_903645325.1 of Microbacterium tenebrionis. Taxonomy (GTDB): domain Bacteria; phylum Actinomycetota; class Actinomycetes; order Actinomycetales; family Microbacteriaceae; genus Microbacterium; species Microbacterium tenebrionis. The sequence continues at coordinate 109,730 of NZ_CAHJXQ010000003.1, read as the reverse complement.
TCGCGACCTTCGCGTGTTCGAGCTCGACGTCGTCAACGTCAAGGAGCGCGCGGCGAACATCGTCGGTGCGGCGCTGCGCGACGTCATCCGCACGCTCGAGGGCGACGAGCTGCCGCACAACTCCGAGCTGGGCATCCGCGTGCTCCAGGAGTGCGCCGAGAAAACCCTGCACGCGTGCGGCGTCGAGGTGCTCTCCGTCATGATCACCGGAGACGCGCTGACCGACGGGCATCTGCTCTCGCAGGCGATGCGCGCCGGCGACCGTCACCACGAGGCCGTGGCAGCCCTGCACGCTCTGAACTGAGGGGCGCCGTCCAGGCTCAGCGGCGCTCGTGCAGAGGCAGATCGATCGCCCCGGTCTCCCCCGCGTTGCGAGCGACCGGGATGCGGGTGCCGAGCACCTGGGCGACGACGTCCTGCGCGATCTTCGGCGCGGTGAGCCCGGCATCCGCCAGGATCTGATCGCGCGAGGCGTGATCGATGAACTCGTCGGGAAGACCCAGCTCGTCGACGGCGGTGTCGATGCCCGCCTCGCGCAGCACCTGGCGTACGCGGGTGCCGATGCCTCCGACGCGGATGCCGTCCTCGAGGGTGATCACGAGGCGGTGCCGCGCTGCGAGCTCGACGATCGAGGGCTGCACGGGGATCGCCCAGCGCGGGTCCACCACCGTCGCACCGATGCCCTGTGCACGCAACCGCGCCGCGACGTCCATCGCGAGGGCCGCGAACGGACCGATGCCCACGATGAGGACGTCCTCGCTCTCACCGCGCGAGAGCACGTCCACGCCGTCGTCCAGCCGCTCGATCGCATCGATGTCGTCGGCGACCGTACCCTTGGGGAATCGGATCACGGTGGGTGCGTCATCCACGGCGACGGCCTCGTCCAGAGCCTCGGCGAGGCGCACCCCGTCGCGCGGCGCGGCGATCCGGATGCTCGGAACGATCTGCAGCATCGCGAGGTCCCACATGCCGTGATGGCTCGGACCGTCTGGACCTGTGACCCCGGCGCGGTCGAGGACGAAGGTGACCCCTGCCTTGTGCAGGGCGACGTCCATGAGCACCTGGTCGAACGCGCGCCCCATGAACGTGGCGTACAGCGCGACGACGGGATGCAGGCCGCCGAACGCGAGACCGGCGGCCGAGGCGACCGCGTGCTGCTCGGCGATGCCGACGTCGTACACGCGATCGGGGAACCGCTCGGCGAATGGTGCGAGTCCGGTCGGACGCAGCATGGCGGCGGTCATGGCGATCACGCGGGGGTCTCGCTCTCCGACGCGGACGAGCGCGTCGGAGAACACGTCGGTCCATCCCGTGCTGCTCGAGCCGAGGGACTCGCCCGTGGCCGGATCGATCCGGTTGACGGCATGGAACTGATCGGCCTCGTCGTCGAGCGCCGGTTGGTAGCCGCGGCCCTTCTCGGTGATGGCGTGCACGATCACGGGTGCCCCGTAGGACTTCGCCAGTTCGAGCGTCTCGATGAGCGCCTGGATGTCGTGCCCGTCGACGGGGCCGAGGTACTTGATGTCGAGGTTGGAGTAGAGCGCCTCGTTGTTCGTGAAGCGCGAGAGGAACCCGTGCGTTCCGCCGCGGACGCCGCGGAAGACGGCACGTCCCACCGGGCCGAACGCGCGGAACAGCCGGTCCGAGCGGTGGTGCAGGTCCTTGTAGGCCGCGGCCGTGCGCACGCGGTTCAGGTACCGGGACATGCCGCCGATCGTCGGCGCGTAGGAGCGGCCGTTGTCGTTGACGACGATGACGAGGTTGCGGTCGTTGTCGTCGGTGATGTTGTTGAGCGCCTCCCACGTCATACCGCCCGTCAGCGCGCCGTCGCCGACGACGGCGACCACGTGGCGGTCGTCGCGGCCGGTGGCCGAGAGCGCACGGGAGACGCCGTCGGCCCAGCTGAGCGAACTGGACGCGTGCGAGGACTCGACGACGTCGTGCGGGCTCTCGCTGCGCTGGGGGTAGCCGGCGAGTCCACCGCGCACGCGCAGGGCGGAGAAGTCCTGGCGGCCGGTCAGGAGCTTGTGCACATACGACTGATGCCCGGTGTCGAAGATGATCGGGTCGTCGGGCGATTCGAAGACCCGATGCAACGCGATCGTCAGTTCGACGACGCCGAGGTTGGGGCCCAGATGCCCACCCGTGCGCGAGACGTTCTCGACGAGGAACGTCCGTATCTCGCCGGCGAGCGTCGTGAGCTGAGACGTGCTCAGCCGGTCGAGATCGCGCGGTCCGGTGATGCCGGGAAGAATGGGCATCAGCACCTCCTGAACGTCTTCACCGATCGCCTTCACGGATGGAGGACGACCTCTCGATGCTACCGCCGGCAGCCGGGAATACCCCGATCGGGAAACGCGGAAGGGGCCCGGATGCCCGAGCATCCGAACCCCTCCTGCGGTGTCAGACCAGCGAACGCAGCACGTACTGCAGGATGCCGCCGTTGCGGTAGTAGTCGGCCTCACCGGGTGTGTCGATGCGGACGACGGCGTCGAACTCGACCGTCTGCTTGCCCTCGGGCGAGTGCTGGCTCGGCTCGGCCGTCACGCGGACGGTCTTGGGCGTGGTGCCGTTGTTGAGCTCCTCGAGACCGGTGATCGAGACGATCTCGGTGCCGTCGAGTCCCAGCGACTCCCAGCTCTCGCCGGCGGGGAACTGCAGCGGGACGACGCCCATGCCGATCAGGTTCGAGCGGTGGATGCGCTCGAAGCTCTCGGTGATGACCGCCTTGACGCCCAGCAGGCTCGTGCCCTTGGCCGCCCAGTCGCGCGACGAGCCGGAGCCGTACTCCTTGCCGCCGAAGACGACCAGCGGAATGCCCTCCGCCTGGTAGTTCTGGCAGGCGTCGAAGATGTACGACTGCGGAGCGTCCGGCTTCGTGAAGTCGCGGGTGAACCCGCCCTCGACCTCGACGCCGTCGTTGACGGCACGGACGAGCTGGTTCTTCAGACGGATGTTCGCGAACGTGCCGCGGATCATCACCTCGTGGTTGCCTCGGCGCGAGCCGAACGAGTTGAAGTCCTTCTGGCGCACGCCGTGCTCCTCGAGGTACTTCGCCGCGGGCGTGCCGATCTTGATGTTTCCGGCCGGGCTGATGTGGTCGGTCGTGACCGAGTCGCCGAGCGTCGCCATGACGCGCGCGCCGGTGATGTCGGTGACCGGGGTGAGGTCCATCGACATGCCGTCGAAGTACGGCGCCTTGCGGACGTACGTCGAGTCCTGGTCCCATTCGAAGACCGGGCCGGTCGGCGTGGGCAGGTTCTTCCAGCGCTCGTCGCCGTCGAACACGGTGGCGTACTGGTTGATGAACTGCTCGCGCGAGATCGCCGAGTCGATGATGTCCTGGATCTCGGCCGGAGCGGGCCAGATGTCCTTGAGGAACACGTCGTTGCCGTCGGTGTCGGTGCCCAGGGCATCCGCCTCGAAGTCGAAGTGCATGGAACCGGCCAACGCGTACGCGACCACGAGCGGCGGCGATGCGAGGTAGTTCATCTTCACGTCGGGGCTGATGCGTCCCTCGAAGTTGCGGTTTCCGGAGAGGACTGCCGTGACGGCGAGGTCGTGCTCGTTGACCGCCGTCGAGACCTCTTCGATCAGCGGACCGGAGTTGCCGATGCAGATCGTGCAGCCGTAGCCGACCGTGTAGAAGCCGAGGCCCTCGAGATCCTTGTCGAGGCCGGACTTCTCGTAGTAGTCCGTGACGACCTTCGAGCCGGGGCCGAGCGTCGTCTTGACCCACGGCTTCTGCTTCAGACCCTTCTCGCGCGCCTTGCGGGCGAGAAGACCGGCGGCGATCATGACGGACGGGTTGGACGTGTTCGTGCACGAGGTGATGGCCGCCAGGGTCACCGCGCCGTGGTCGAGGATGTAGCTCTCGCCGTCAGGGGTGGTCACCGGAACCGGCTTGGAGGTGCCCTCCACGCCACTGGAGATGTGAACGGGGTGGGGGTCGTGTTCCTCGTCGCCGGGCGCTGCACCTGGGTCGGATGCCGGGAACGAGAGCATCAACTCGAGGTCGACGATGTCGTCCGAGGTCGACGGCTCGGCGTAGTTGACGATGTCCCGCTCGAACTGCGTCTTCGCCTCGGAGAGGAGGATGCGGTCCTGCGGGCGCTTGGGGCCGGCGATCGAGGGCACCACGGTGCCGAGGTCCAGCTCCATGTACTCGCTGAAGACGGGCTCGTTGTCCGCGTCGTGCCACAGACCTTGCAGCTTCGCATACTCCTCGACGAGGGCGATAGCCTGCTCGTCGCGGCCGGTCAGACGCAGGTAGTCGGTCGTGACGTCGTCGATCGGGAAGATCGCGGCGGTCGAACCGAACTCCGGCGACATGTTGCCGATCGTGGCGCGGTTCGCGAGCGGCACGGATGCCACGCCCGCGCCGTAGAACTCGACGAACTTGCCGACGACGCCGTGCTTGCGCAGCATTTCGGTGATCGTGAGGACCACGTCGGTGGCGGTGACCCCGGCGGGGATCTCGCCGGTGAGCTTGAAGCCGACCACGCGCGGGATGAGCATGGAGACGGGCTGGCCGAGCATCGCGGCCTCGGCCTCGATGCCGCCGACGCCCCAGCCGAGCACGCCCAGGCCGTTGACCATGGTCGTGTGCGAGTCGGTGCCGACACAGGTGTCGGGGTAGGCCTGCAGGACGCCGCCGTTGGTGCGGTCGTAGATGACCTTCGCCAGGTGCTCGATGTTGACCTGGTGGACGATGCCGGTGCCAGGGGGGACGACCTTGAAGTCGTTGAACGCGGTCTGGCCCCAGCGCAGGAACTGGTAGCGCTCGCCGTTGCGCTCGTACTCGATCTCGACGTTGCGCTCGAGGGCGTTCTCGGTGCCGAACAGGTCGGCGATCACGGAGTGGTCGATGACCATCTCGGCGGGCGAGAGCGGGTTGATCCTGTTCGGGTCGCCACCGAGGGCGGTGACCGCCTCGCGCATGGTGGCGAGGTCGACGATGCAGGGCACACCGGTGAAGTCCTGCATGACCACGCGGGCCGGGGAGAACTGGATCTCGGTGTTGGGCTCGGCGGAAGCATCCCAGGATCCCAGCGCCTCGATCTGCTCCTTGGTGACGTTCGCACCGTCCTCGGTGCGGAGCAGGTTCTCCAGGAGCACCTTCAGGCTGAACGGCAGCTTGTCGAAGCCGGGAACCGTGTCGATCCTGAAGATCTCGTAGTCGGTGCTGCCGACCGTCAGGGTGCTCTTGGCACCGAAGCTGTTCACCGTGGACACGAATCCGTCTCCTTCTCATCTGTGGGAGCGACAGGCGCTTCCATCTTGCTCGCCCGGGCCGCCTGCGGCTAGCAAGGTGCACCTAACAGTGTGCGCCTGAGCAGGCCGCGGCGGAAGACCGAAATTTATCTTGATGTCAAGATAAATCTATCACGGCAGGGATGCCGATTCCTCCGTCGACGCGCGCGCGTACAGCGCCCGGACCACCAGCCACGTGACGGCGATGAGGGGTGCGAACAGCGGCAGCCCCATCACGAGTTTGAGCGTTCCGAGCGCCGTGACCTGATCGGTCAGGTACAGCGGCAGCTGCACGGCGAGGCGCGCGAAGAAGAGCGCCGCCCAGGCGATCGCGAGCCAGCGGAACGCGCGGCGCTTGCGGCGGTCGGAGCGCCAGCCCGTGGTATCCCCCATGAGGAACCCGGCGGCGATCCCGATCAGCGACCAGCCGATCAGCGCGGAGACGAGGAACGCCGTGCCGTACACGGCGTTGGTGATGAGGCCGGGGACGAAGTTGTCCGCGCCGCGGCCCGTGAACACTGCGAGTGCGGCCGCCGCAGCAGCGGCGATGAGCCCGCCGAGAGCCGCCGACGACGGAGACTTCTGGATCAGACGCACGATCGTGAACACCGCGGCGAGTCCGACCGAGACGCCGAGGGAGAGGATGAGCGGTTCGGGACTGATCGTGAAGAGCGTGACGAAGGCGAGGCTCGGCAGAACGGATTCCAGGATGCCGCGCCACCCGCCCATGGCGGACCAGACGACCTTCTGAGTGCTGGCGTCCTCGGCAGGGTCGAGCCCCGCCTTGCGCGCCGCACCGCCCAGGGCCGCTCCGATGATGTCGGATGCGGATGCCGGCGGGGGCGTCCGATCGTCGGAGGTCACGCCGAGCCCGGAGTCGCGGGCATCTTCAGCGGGATCAGATCACGCGGCGGCATCGGAGAGCCGCCACGGACCACGACGATCGAGCGGAAGAGGTCCTCGACCTTGGCCGCCGCCTCGGGGGCCGACGCGGCAGCGCCGCCGATGACGCCGCGCAGGAACCAGCGGGGGCCGTCCACACCGACGAAGCGCGCCAGGTGCAGGTTCGATCCCTCGGAGGCGGGGCCGGGGACCTCGGCGAGGAGTTCCTTGCCGAGCGGACCCTCGCGCTCCTCGACGCGCCCGCCCTGCTGACGGACCTGGTCGACGAGCTGCATCCGGGTCTCGTGCCAGAGGCCGAGCGTGCGGGGTGCCGCGAACGGCTGCACCTGCAGCGACGAATCAGCGTAGTCGAGACCGACCGCGACGATGCGCTTGGACTGCTCCTCGACCTCGAGGCGCAGGTTCAGCCCCTCGCGGGGCAGGATCTTGATCCCGCCGAGGTCGATGTACGGCCGGACCGGGTTGGCCTCGGACTCGTCGAACGGGCCTTCGCTCGCACGGTTCGCCGGAGCGGACTTGGAGCTCGGCTGGGTGGTCTCTTCTTCAGTCATCTCGTGGTTCCTACCTGGTCGGCGCTCTGCGCCTGGTACCCCGTCGAGCCGAAGCCCGAAGCGCCGCGCGCGCTCTCGTCGAGTTCGTCGACCGGGATGAATCTCGCCCGGGTCACCGGCATGATGATCAGCTGCGCGATCCGGTCCCCGACCGCCACATCGTACGCGCTCGAGCTGTCGGTGTTGAGCAGACTCACCTTGATCTCGCCGCGATAGCCGGCATCCACCGTGCCTGGCGCGTTCACGATCGTGATGCCGTGCTTGGCTGCGAGGCCGCTGCGCGGGACGACGAACGCGGCATAGCCGTCCGGGAGCGCGATACGCACGCCGGTGGGCACGAGCGCCCGCTCCCCCGGCTCGAGGCGCACGGCCTCGGCCGCGACAAGATCCGCACCGGCGTCGCCGGGGTGCGCGTATGCGGGCAGGACAGACGCGATAATGGGGAGATCAATGGAATCGCTCACCCCACGAGGCTAATGCAGAACCCCACCGCCGAATCCCGTAGCCGCTATCGAGAGCGGCTATCGCCGAGCCTGTGGATGCTCGTCACGGCCGCCGTCGCAGCGCCCATGGTGATGCTGACGTTCACGCCGCTCGGCTCTCTGCTCGCGCTGCTCATCGGCGTCGCTGCGGCGCTCGCGCTGATCGTGGCACTCATCGCGGGCTCTCCGGCCATCCGCATCGAGGGGACCACCCTGCACGCGGGCCGCGCGAAGATCGATGCGCGTTGGCTCGGCGATGTGACGGAGCACACCGGTGAGGAAGCACGCACGGCGCGCGGCACCGGTCTTCCGGCCCGCGGCTGGCACCTGCTCCGCGGCGGCATCGACGGCGTGGTGGTTGTGGAGAACACCGACCCTGACGATCCTGTGCCCAGTTGGACGATCTCCACGCGGACGCCCGACCGGCTGGCAGCTGCGATCCGCGAGGCCGAGGCCGAGGCCGACGCCCGCTGAGACGACGATGCGCCCTGGCCCGAGGGGCCGGGGCGCATGAACGTCAGCGCGTCTGCGGTCAGGCAGCGCACTCCTTGCAGATGGGACCGTCTGCACCTTCGTGGTCCAGCTGCGAGCGGTGCTTCACGAGGAAGCAGCTCATGCAGGTGAACTCGTCCTGCTGTGCGGGCAGCACGACGACGTCGAGCTCGAGGTCCGAGAGGTCTGCACCAGGGAGGTCGAAGCTGGACGGGTTGTCCGAGTCCTCATCCCCGGTCGCGCCGGACAGCTTGTCCGGCACACGCTCCTTCAGGGCTTCGATCGACTCGGAGTCGTCTTCGCTCTTTCGGGGGGCGTCGTAATCGGTTGCCATGCGGTAGATCTCCACTTTCATGGTGCTAGTGGGCGGTGCGCCGTCGGGTAAGCGGCGGCCATAGTTTGCACGATGACGGCACGTTTGGCAAATGCCGCTTCGCGTCACTGATCAAACTGACGGCGCGCCCGGTCTATTCCCGTTCCCGCCCGACCTTGCGTGGCACCATGAACGGACAGCCATCAGAGGGGCATTCGCATGGAAAACGTCACGATCGTCGGCACGGAAGACGACCTGCTGATCCTCGCCACCGGTTCCGGCGAGCGGTTCGCGCTCGCCATCGACGATGTGCTGCACCGCGAGATCCGCCGGGCCCGCCGTCGCGACGACGATGAGAAGCCGCGCGTCACCGTCAGCCCGCGCGAGATCCAGGCGCACATCCGTTCCGGTCTCTCGGCCGCCGAGACGGCCGAGCTGCTCGGGGTCGGAGTCGAACTGGTCGAGCGCTTCGAGGGCCCCGTGCTCGCCGAACGCGAGCACGTCGTCGGTCAGGCGCTCGCCGTCCCGGTCCTCATCGGCAGCGAGGTCGAGCCCGATGCGCAGCCGACATTCGGTGCCGCGATCCGTGCGAAGCTCTCGGACGTCGCGGCCGAAGCCGAGCGCTGGGCGAGCTGGAAGGAGGAATCCGGCTGGATCATCAAGCTGGAGTTCACCGCGAGCGAGGTCGCCCATGACGCCCGCTGGAGCTTCGACCCGCGACGCAGCGTGCTCTCGCCGCTGAACGCCGATGCGACGCAGCTCTCCCGTCAGGGTTCGCTCCCCGACGGGCTCATCCCGCGGCTGCGCGCGGTGGATACGGCGAAGGCGGAGTCCCCGTACAAGGACGACAGCCGGTTCGACTCCGGCGCCTTCGGGCCGCGGCTGCTGCCGGCACCCGAGGCCGAGGTCGAGGAGCCGTCGCTTCCCGAGCGCTCGGGCCCTGCCGCCCAGGCCGCCGCGATCAACCGTGCGCCCGATCAGACCACCACGAGCGCCGAGACGGCCGACCTGCTCGAGGCCCTGCGGCGTCGGCGTGGTCAGCGCGAGAGCGCGCCGCTCGTCGACGATTTCGACGAGGATGCCGCGCCCGCGCGCACGTCCAGCCCGATCGCGCTGTTCGACGCTCTCGACGAACCCGACGACGAGCCTGAGGTCCCCGAGGAGCGCCCGGCGGCGAATGAGCCCGCACAGGACTCCGGCGGACGCCGCCGGCGCCGCAACGCCATGCCGTCCTGGGACGAGATCGTCTTCGGCGCGCGGACCGACGACTAACCCTGCAGCCTGAGCCGCGGAGGACTCCGCCCTTCAGGTTGCGAAAGCACCCCTGCGGATGAACGGCACCTGCCGCTCCTCCGGCGTGACCGATCCGTGCTGACCGATCATGCCGCGTGAACGCTGGTCCTCAGCCGTCCCGTCGTAGAAGGCCTTGTTGCCGCGTGCGGCGACGAGCAGGTCGCCGATCCGCGCCTGCGCGGCATCAGTCACCTCGGCGCCGAAAAGTCCGGCCGCGATCGCCTCTGCGCGCGAGAGGACATCGGCGTCGCCCTCGCTGAGGACGCGCCAGCGCTCCAGTGCGGCGGCGGGATCGGCGTCGGGCTCAAGATAGACGTGGAGCATCCGCGGCTCGCCGCCGATGTGACGGACGCCGTCGAGGCGGCCGTCGCCCTCGTCGAGAACCACCTGGCGGTGCGCGGGCACGTCGACCATGCCGTGATCAGCGGTGATGAGGACGCCCGCACCCGCAGGAGGACGCGGCGCGAGCGCCTGGTCGACATCCTCGAGCGCCGCGATCCACTCCGGCGAATCGACGCCGTACCGGTGCCCGGCCTTGTCGATCTCCGGCACGTAGCAGTAGATGAGCGATCCCGGGACGTCCGCCGCCAACTGGTAGGCGACGCTCAGGCGCTCGGCGGCCGAGGCGACCCCCACGAACTCGGCGCCGCGGAGGGTCGCCTGGGAGAATCCGCTGCGAGCATAGGCGGCCAGTCCGATCGCGTACGCGGGGTTCCCGCCTGCCGCAGCCGTCTCGAAGATCGTTGGGCGGGGCTGCCAGGCGAGCGGGTCGATGTGATCGCTCTCCCATCCGGAGAGCAGGTTCACCAGGCGGTCGCGGGTTCTGTCGAGCACGCGGTAGCCGACGAGACCATGGCTGCCGGGGTCGGCACCCGTCAACAGCGAGGTGAGGGCCGAGGCCGTCGTGCTCGGGAAGACGGAGTGCGCGACGTCCTTCCGGCCCACTCCCGCCGTCAGCCGACGGGCATGCCCCGCATGCGCGCGCAGCTGGATGGCGCCCAGCCCGTCCACGACGACGATCACGGCAGAACGCGCCGGTGCGAGGGATCCCGTCCCGCCGCGCAGAGCACCGACGAGGTCGGCCGCCACCCCGCTGATATGCCGGGCCGTGGCAGAGGTGATCGGTAGAATCGATGACACCCGAGTCAGTCTTTCACAGGCTGCGCGACGTTCCAGGAAGTCCATGCCCCGCACCGAATCAGCCGAGCCCGTCGAGGAGCGCATCCAGGACATCGACCTGGAAGGCGAGATGCAGGGCTCGTTCCTCGAGTACGCCTACTCGGTGATCTACTCCCGAGCACTCCCCGATGCACGCGACGGCCTCAAGCCCGTGCAGCGCCGCATCCTGTACCAGATGGCTGAGATGGGTCTGCGTCCAGACCGCGGGCACGTCAAGAGCGCCCGCGTCGTCGGCGAGGTGATGGGAAAGCTGCACCCGCACGGCGACTCGGCGATCTACGACGCGCTCGTGCGCCTGTCGCAGGACTTCGCGCTGCGCGTCCCGCTCGTCGACGGTCACGGCAACTTCGGCTCGCTGGATGACGGACCGGCGGCGTCCCGCTACACCGAAGCGCGTCTCGCGGCGTCGGCGCTCTCTCTCACCGAGAGCCTCGACGAGGATGTCGTCGACTTCGTGCCCAACTACGACGGCCAGTTCCAGCAGCCATCGGTTCTGCCGGCCGCATTCCCGAACCTGCTCGTCAACGGCGCGAGCGGCATCGCCGTCGGCATGGCCACGAACATGGCCCCGCACAACCTCATCGAGGTCGTCGCCGCGGCCATCCACCTGCTCGAGAACCCGGATGCCACAACGGAAGAGCTCATGGAATACGTGCCGGGCCCGGACTTCCCGTCCGGCGGCATCCTCATGGGCCTCGACGGTGTCAAGGACGCCTACGCGAACGGCCGAGGCGCGCTGCGCGTGCGCGGCAAGGTGTCCGTCGAGCAGATCGGCCCGCGGCGCACCGGCATCATCGTGACCGAGCTGCCCTACATGGTCGGGCCGGAGCGGCTGATCGAGAAGATCCGGGATGCCGTCCAGGCGAAGAAGCTGCAGGGCATCAGCGACGTCAACGATCTGACCGACCGGCAGCACGGTCTGCGCGTGCAGATCGGCATCAAGACGGGGTTCGACCCGAACGCCGTCCTCGAGCAGCTGTACCGGCTGACTCCGCTGGAGGACTCCTTCAGCATCAACAACGTCGCCCTCGTCGACGGGCAGCCCCGCACGCTCGGGCTCAAGGAGATGCTGAGCGTCTACGTCGGCCACCGCCTCGAGGTGATCACGCGTCGCAGCCGCTTCCGCCTGGCGCGCCGTGAAGAGCGTCTGCATCTCGTCGAGGGGCTCCTGATCGCGATCCTCGACATCGACGAGGTCATCCAGGTCATCCGCTCCTCCGACGACTCGGATCAGGCGCGCAGTCGACTGCGCCAGGTGTTCGACCTGTCGGAGCTGCAGGCCGAGTACATCCTCGAGCTGCGGCTGCGCCGACTGACGAAGTTCTCCCGCATCGAGCTCGAGGCCGAGCGTGACAAGCTGCAGGCCGAGATCGCCGAGCTGCGCGAGCTGCTGGCGAGCGAGCAGCTGCTGCGCGCCCAGGTCGCCAGGGAGCTGGATGCCGCCGCCGAGGCGCATGGCACGCCCCGGCGCACGCTGCTCCTCAACGCCGCTCCCCCGAAGGCGCGCAGCACCAAGGGGCCGGTCGACCTGCAGATCGCCGACAGCCCGACCGTCGTGGTCCTGTCCACCACGGGGAAGGCCGTGCGCGTCGATCTCGCCGACGGTCAGGTGCTGGCACCGGCGGCCCGCCGCAGCAAGCACGACGCCGTCCTGGCATCGATCGCGACGACGACTCGCGGCGAGATCGGTGCGGTGACCAGCGCAGGCCGCGTGCTGCGCTTCTCCCCCGTCGACCTCCCGTCCGTGCCGTCGTCGTCGGTGCACCTGTCGGCCGGCGTCGCCCTGCGCGACTACATCGGCTTGCTCGACAAGAGCGAGCGCGTGATCGGCCTGCTGCGCTTCGACGACGACACGCCGTACGCGATGGGCACGCGCACCGGTGTCGTGAAGCGGATCGTGCCGAGCGCCCTTCCTGTGCGCCCGGAGGCCGAGGTCATCGGGCTCAAGGCCGGAGACGCCCTCGTCGGCGCGGCATCCGCCCCGGACGCGGCCGAGATCGTCTTCGTCACCTCGGATGCTCAGCTGCTGCACTACTCGGCATCCGCCGTTCGCCCGCAGGGCGGGCCGGCCGGTGGCATGGCCGGCGTCAAGCTGGGCTCGGGCGCGGACGTCATCGCCTTCTCCGTCGTCGCGAACGCCGAGGACGCGATCGTCGTGACGATCTCGGGCGCGGACGGCACGATCGCCGGGACGGATGCCGGACGCGCGAAGGTCTCGTCCTTCACGGAGTTCCCCGCCAAGGGACGCGCGACCGGCGGTGTCCGTGCGCACGCGTTCCTCAAGGGCGAGGATCGGCTGCGCCTCGCGTGGGCCGGCCCCGCCGATGCCCTCGCCGTCGGAACGGACGGGGCCTCCCGCACCCTTCCGGAGTCCGGTGCGAAGCGCGACGGATCCGGTCAGCCGCTGGACGCCGTCATCGGTTCCGTGGGGACGCAGCTCGGCGCCTGAGCCTCACGGCCTGCGCCCGCAGCTCAGGCGTCGATCGACTCGCGCGAGAGCTGGTCGGACGATTCGATGATGAACTCGCGCCGCGGGGCGACCTCGTTGCCCATCAGCAGCTCGAAGACCCGGCCGGCGGCCTCGGCATCCTCCATCCGCACACGGCGGAGCAGGCGGCCCGACTTGTCCATCGTGGTGTTCGCGAGCTGGTCGGCATCCATCTCGCCGAGGCCCTTGTACCGCTGGATCGGCTCGTGCCAGCGCTTGTTCTGCTTGCGCAGCTTCGCCAGCAGGGTATGCAGCTCCTGCTCGGTGTACGTGTAGATGGTCTCGTTGGGCTTGGAACCGGGGTTGATCACGATCACCCGGTGCAGCGGCGGCACGGCCGCGAACACGCGGCCCTCCTCGATCAGCGGACGCATGTAGCGGAAGAACAGCGTGAGCAGCAGCGTGCGGATGTGCGCGCCGTCGACGTCGGCGTCGCTCATCAGGATCACCTTGCCGTAGCGGGCCTGCTCGATGTCGAAGGTGCGTCCGGAGCCCGCTCCGATCACCTGGATGATCGCGGCGCACTCCGCGTTGGAGAGCATGTCCCCGATCGACGCCCGCTGTACGTTGAGGATCTTGCCTCGGATGGGCAGGAGCGCCTGGAACTCGCTGTTGCGGGCGCGACGGGCCGTCCCCAGCGCCGAGTCGCCCTCGACGATGAACAGCTCGCTGCGGGTGACGTCGCTCGAACGGCAGTCGACGAGCTTGGCGGGCAGCGACGAGGATTCCAGCGCGTTCTTGCGCCGCTGGGTCTCCTTGTGCGCACGCGCGGACACACGCGCCTTCATCTCCGAGACGACCTTGTCCAGCAGCTGGCTGGCCTGGTTCTTATCGTCGCGCTTGGTGGAGCTGAACCGGGCGCCGAGCTCCTTGCGCAGGACCTGGGCGACGATCTGACGGACGGCGGGAGTGCCGAGCACCTCCTTGGTCTGGCCCTCGAACTGCGGCTCGGGAACCTCGACCGTGAGCACCGCGGTCAGCCCCGCGAGCACATCATCCTTCTCGAGCTTGTCATTGCCGACCTTCAGACGCCGCGCGTTCTGCTCGACCTGGGCGCGCAGGACTTTCAGCAGCTCCTGCTCGAAGCCCTGCTGGTGCGTGCCGCCCTTCGGCGTGGCGATGATGTTCACGAACGACCGGGTCACCGTCTCGTACCCGGTTCCCCAGCGCATCGCGAGGTCCACGCGGCACTCGCGCTCGACCTCGGTGGAGACCATGTGCCCATCCGGCTGCAGGACCGGAACCGTCTCCTTGAAGGTTCCGGAGCCCTGGATGCGCCAGGTGTCGGTGATCGGCGGGTCGATCGCGAGGTAGTCCACGAACTCGGAGATCCCGCCGTCGTAGTGGAACGACGTCTCCTTCACCTCGCCGCCCTCGGCGGTCTCGCGCTCGTCGCGGATGACGAGCTCGAGTCCCGGCACGAGGAATGCGGTCTGGCGGGCTCGCGTCTCGAGCTCGCCGCGCTGGAACGCCGCGTCCTTGGTGAAGATCTGACGGTCGGCCCAGTACCGCACACGGGTGCCGGTGACCCCGCGGGGCGCCTTGCCGACCACGCGCAGCTCGCTGCTCTTCTCGAAGGGCGTGAAGGGCGCATCCGGGCGCTTCTCGCCCGAATCCTGGAAGAGACCCGGCTCACCGCGGTGGAACGACATCGCGTACGTCTTGCCGCCGCGGTCGACCTCGACGTCGAGCCGTTCGGAGAGAGCGTTCACGACCGAGGCGCCGACGCCGTGCAGACCGCCTGAGGCGGCGTACGAGCCGCCGCCGAACTTCCCGCCCGCGTGCAGCTTGGTGTAGACGACCTCGACGCCGGTCAGACCCGTGCGCGGCTCGATGTCGACGGGGATGCCGCGACCGCGGTCGTGCACCTCGACGCTGCCGTCGGGGTGCAGGATGGTGTCGATCCGCGAGCCGTTGCCGGCGACGGCCTCGTCCACGGCGTTATCGATGATCTCCCACAGGCAGTGCATGAGGCCCGGCGAACCGTTTGACCCGATGTACATGCCTGGGCGCTTGCGGACCGCTTCGAGCCCTTCAAGCACCTGAAGATGGTGGGCGGAATACTCGGCGGTCACAAGGATCGATTCTATTCGCGCATGCACCTGCCGGCCCGCAGACACTCCCCTGTGCGCCTGGACCCGGGCCGCCGCGTACGCGGTGAGCGAAACACGCCGTCTTCCGGGCATGACTCCCAGCCCGGCGTGGTTGTATTGAGCACATTCCCGAACGACAAGCCGATACCCGAGGAGGCACCCAGATGAACGCGACAACCGAACGTGAGACCTCCACCGTCGAGTACCGACTGACGGCCATGGACCGTTGCGACTCGTGCGGTGCGCAGGCGTACATCGCCGCAGAGGTCAACGGCTCGGAGCTCCTGTTCTGCGCCCACCACGGGCGCAAGTACGAGGAGAAGCTCCGCAGCATCGCCACGTCGTGGCACGACGAGACGGCTCGCCTGGTGGATGCCGTCTGACAGACGCCGTCGATCGCAGATCCGACGCCCGGGCCGCAGGCTCCGGGCGTCAGCTGTATCTGCGGGGAACCAGCGGCGACACGCGGGTGAGGATCTCCTCACCGACCGTGTCGATGCGCTCGGCCAGGTCGGTCGCGCTCGCGGCGTCCCCGCCGAAGACGGTGACGCCGTCGCCTGCTGAAGCCCCTGCCCAGCCGCTGAGTTCTGTCCAGGTCCCGTCCACGCGCAGGATCCGCGGCGCGTCCGGTCCGCCCAGGACCGCACCGGCCAGATTCGAGGGCAGCCCGTCCAGCGCTCCCACGTCGATCCTCACGCGATCGTCCTGCACGTCCACGATGTCGGCACGAAGCGATGCGGCGGGCCTGATGCCATCGAGTTCGGGGCCGTCCGCGGAGCGGACGCCGTAGCAGAAGGCGCCGATCCGGCTCAGCGTGCCGCGCAGCTCGGGACGCGCCCAGGATGCGGCGGATGCGGTCAGGTGCAGGTGCTCCGGCGTCCCGCCGGCGTCCCGGAGGACGGCGACGGCGTGGGCGAACTCGCCCCGCGCGGCGTCGTCCTCGTCATCACTCGCCTCCGCGAGATGACTCCACACCCCCGCGACGTGGAGCAGACCGGCATCCTCGGCGCGCCGCGCCTCGATGACGACATCTGCCCAGTTCTCGGGCCGGATGCCATTGCGATGCAGCCCCGTGTCGATCTTCAGGTGGACCAGGGCACGGCGCCCGCTCCGCTCCGCCTCGTCGATGACGCGTCGCAGATACCCGGCTGTGCCGACACCGAGATCGACGCCGGCTCGGATCGCCTCGGCGACCTCATCGGCCGACGACGTCTCCCACGCGAAGATGCGGACGTCGGGCAGAAGGGCCCGGACCCGTAGCGCCGACGGCACGTCGTAGGACCCGATCCAGCGCGCGCCGACGGTGTGCGCCTCCCGCACCGCCCACTCCAGGCCGTGCCCGTAGGCGTCGTCCTTGGTGACGAGCATCATCTCGCCCGGCGCGACGCGCGCCATGACGGCCCTGACGTTGTCGCGGAAGATGCTCGTGCTGATCTCGAGGCGCGCGGGCATTCAGTCCTCCTCGGTCCTCGTGGCGTGGAGCCCTGCAGCGCAGGCGAGTTCCGCTGCAGTGAGCCCGGTCGCCGACATCCACTCCGCGAGGAAGCCTCGCGCAGGGCCCGCGCCCCCGAAATAGGTCACCTCGTCGCCTTCGTCAGCTGAGGCATCCGGCGACTCCAGGTCGATCACGCACACGTCCATGGCCACGCGCCCGACGATCGGGTGCGCACGCCCGTTCAGTTCGACGTGAGCGCGGTTGCCGAGCGCCCGCACGACGGCCTGCGCGTATCCGCCCGTCACGAGCGCGACCGTCGTGTCCCGCTCCGCGCGGTGCGTGTAGCCGTAGGAGACGGCCTCGCCCAGGCGCAGCGGCTTGGTGGACATCACCCGCCCGGTCAGGCGCATCGCCGGGCGCTGGTGCGTGCCGGTCTCGGCCGGGAAGCCGTACAGCACGGCCGGGTCCATGTCCGGCTCGGCGGTCACGCTCGCGCTGAGGCCCTCGGCGCTCAGCATCCGCACCGCGTCCTCGTCATCGACGCGCACGCTGTCCGCACCCGCGAGCAGCACCTCTCGCGCCACGGTGAGCAGGCCGTGCCCGTACGCGTCCCTGCGCAGATCGGCGACGCGGCCGCCGTCTTCCACGAGGCTCTTCGCGTGTGCGGCCAGGACCGAGCGGGAGATCACGGCGCGCGTCGCCGTGCTGCGAGGAATGACCACCCGTCGAGTCTACGGGCCCTCGGCTGCGCGGCCTGTGAAGAGGTTCCGCAGGAGCGGTCCGCCTAGAATGGAGAGTCCGCGACGAATCTGGAGAATCAATGCCTGCCCAGGGCCTCGGCGTCATGCCCCGCCTGCGATACCTCATTGACCGCGCTCGCCGCATCGATGTCGGATCGGTGTTCGAGCGCGCCCGCGAGGTGCGCGATCAGCACGGCAAGGCTGTTCCGCTCGTGGTCGTCGACATGCTCTGGAGCGCTGCGTCCAAGAACGTCGGGTTCCAGGACTACGTCGACTACGACTTCGCGATGCTGACCGCCGCCGAGCGCGCGACGTACATGACACACCCGGTGTCGAACCAACTCTCGCAGCGCTACGACGCCGAACCGTACCGTCACATCTTCCACGACAAGCTCGAGTTCAACCGCCGCTTCGACAAGTACCTGCGCCGCGAATGGCTCGAAGTGACCGCCGGCAACGCCGCGGAGCTCGAGGAGTTCACCCGCAAGCACGGCACGATCATCGCCAAGACCCGCATGGGGCAGGCCGGCAGCGGCGTCAAGCGCTATCACGCGGCCGACGTCTCCGACTGGGCCGGGTTCCACAGCGGACTGTTCGAGCGCGGCGAGGTCGTCATCGAGCAGGTCATCTCGCAGCACGACGACCTCGCGGCCGTCTGCCCGGAGACCGTGAACACCACTCGGGTGACCGCGTTCTTCGACGGGCAGAAGACCCACATCCTCGCCGTCGCGCAGAAGTTCGGCCGCGGCGAGGTCAGCGATCAGATGTCCTTCGGCGGCTTCTACACGATGCTCGACCCCGAGACCGGTCACGCCCGCTCGGCCGGCTACGACTCGCACGGCCACGTGCACGTCGACCACCCAGACTCCGGATTCCGCATCGCCGATTTCCAGTTGCCGCTGTTCGACGAGGTGGTCGCGTTCGTCGACACCGTCGCGCGCGTCGTTCCCCAGATCCAGTACGTGGGCTGGGACATCGTCGTGGGCCCGGACGGCCCTGTGCTCGTCGAGGGCAACTGGGGTGCGGGCGTGTACGAGAACAAGCCGTCGGTTTCGGGAATCCGCACCGGCAACAAACCCCGCTACCGCGCAGCGATCGGGTTCTGACCGCTCCGGACGGCTGCTCGCGTCAGCGGCGGCGCAGCATCCGGATCGCGGTCGTCAGCTCCGGCACGCGGAACAGCGCCAGCAGCGCGACGAACACGATGCCCGTGACACCGGCGATGAGCGCCGCTCCCAGCGCCCCCTGCAGCATGCCGTCGAGCATCCAGCCGTCGACACTCCCCATCAGCAGGAAGAGCCCCCACCCCGCGCCTGCGGCCGGAATCGCGAGCAGGACGAAGCGTCCGAGGGCCAGCATCGTGCCGCCGAGACCGAACGAGCCGAACTTCCGCCTGAGCATGACCGCCGCGATGACGGTCTGAACCGTGCTCGCCACCGATTGAGCGAGCGCGACCATCGCCGCACGCTGTTCGAGCGGCGTCGTCACGGCGACCACGAGAGTCAGCACGACGAGCAGCGCCGCCTGGATGAGTGTGTAGACGAACGGAGTGCGCGCGTCGCCGTAGGCGTAGAACGTGCGCTGGACGATGAAGAGGACGGCGAGGGGCAGCAGGCTGACCAGGTAGGCGAGGAGGACGGGCGCTATGAGCACCGCCTCGTCGGCCGAGCTGCTGAAGATCCGCGCCGCCGGGACCGAGGCGACCGCGATCGCGGCCGTCGCGACGATCACCAGCAGCCCGAGGATCCGGATCGCCTGTCGGGCCGTCTCGCGCAGCTCCTCGTGCTTCTCGGCAGCCGCGTGCTCGCTGATCCGGGTGAAGTACGGAGTGCCGATTGCGAGGACGATCGTGGAATAGGCGACCATGAAGACGAGCCAGGTGTATTGGGATGCCGCGACAGAGGCGTTCTCCCCCGACGCGGGAGTGATCACCCTGGACTGCACGAGCCCGACCACCTGACCGGCGAGCGTGGTCAGGAACGTCCAGAACGCGAGCTTGCCCATGTGGCCGAGGCCCATGCCGCGCCATTGGAAGTCGAGTCGCAGCGGGATGCCGATCCGGCGCCAGAACAGGAGCAGCACCACGGTCTGCGCGACCACGCCGAGGGTCGCCGCCCCCGCCAGCAGCGTGATCATCTCCGTGCTCCAGCCGTTGAGACCTGCACGGCTCTGGCCGAACAGGACCATGAACAGTGCGAATCCGGCGATCGAGACGATGTTGTTGATGATCGGCGCCCACGCGTACGGGCCGAACACGCGGCGGGCGTTGAGGATCTCCCCCAGCAGCGCGAACATCCCGTAGAAGAACAGCTGGGGCACGCACCAGTACGCGAAGCGGACCGCCAGGGCCGACTGCTCAGGGCCGAAGCCCGGGGCGTACAGGTCGATCAGCAGCGGCGCTCCGATCGTCGCCACGAGCGTGATCGAGCCGACGATGATCGTGCCGAGGGTCAGCAGTTTCGCGAGGAAGGCATGGCCGCCGTCCTTCTGCGCACTGGCCCTGACCACCTGAGGCACGATCACTCCGGTGAGGACTCCGGCGGAAATGACCTGGTAGATGCTATTCGGCAGCTGATTCGCGACCGCGAATGCGTCCGACGCCTTGCCGACGGAGCCGATCGCCGCCACGAGCACGACGGCGCGCAGCAGACCGGTGAGCCGGGACACCAGGGTCCCGGCTGCAATCACAGCGCTGGCGCGTCCGATCCCCATCAGGCGGCGCGGATGATGCCCATCGGGGTCGACTGGTGCCCCTGTCCGAGCGGATTGTCCTTCAGGATGCGCACCAGACGATCCTCGCCGGCACGATCGAGCGTCGAACCCAGGATGTTGCCGCCGAGGTCGTTGATGTCGACGACGGCGACGTCCGCCTTCCCGCCGATCAGCGTCTTGACGTGAGCGGCGACGCCCTTCGGGTCGGTCGGACCCAGGACGACGGCCTGGTTGTAGGGCGGGATCGTCCCCGAGGTCGGGCCGTCGATCGCACGGGCCTTGTCGCCGGCGATGCGGTAGAAGTCCCCCTTGCGGCCGAACGCCTTCGTGAAGGCGGCCACGGCTGCGGCGAACAGGATGCGCGGCGTGCCGCACTCCCGCAACGCCATCTCCATCGTCTCCGGCATGCCGAGGCCGATCCCGTGCGGAGTGCGCGTGACGTACTTCGAGAGGAACAGCGCGAGCCTCCGGGGCTGGATCTCGTCGAGGCGGTAGGAGCGCCCCTGCGTGATCGCGACGATCTTCTCGGTGACGAAGAGGATGTCCCCCGGCTCGACCGCGTCCGCGGCGTACTCGGTGATCACGGCATCCAGGTCGTCATCGGGCATGACGACCCTAGTCTTCAGCGGGATGCGCGCGTAGCTCGTGCCGTCGACGCTCGCTTCGAGCGCCTTGCCGTCGTTCGGCTGCATCACTCGAGGTAGTCCCGCAGCGACTGCGAGCGGCTCGGGTGGCGCAGCTTCGCCATCGTCTTCGACTCGATCTGGCGGATCCGCTCGCGCGTGACGCCGAACGTGTCGCCGATCTGGTCGAGGGTCTTGGGCTGGCCGTCGCCGAGGCCGAAGCGCATGCGGATCACGCCGGCCTCGCGCTCGGAGAGCGAGTCGAGCAGCTGCTCGAGCTGACGCTGCAGCATCGTGAATCCGACGGCATCCGCCGGGACCACGGCCTCGGTGTCCTCGATGAGGTCACCGAACTCGCTGTCACCGTCCTCGCCGAGCGGAGTGTGCAGCGAGATGGGCTCACGGCCGTACTTCTGCACCTCGACGACCTTCTCGGGCGTCATGTCGAGCTCGCGGCTGAGCTCCTCGGGGGTGGGCTCGCGGCCCAGGTCCTGCAGCATCTGCCGCTGAACGCGGGCGAGCTTGTTGATGACCTCGACCATGTGCACCGGGATGCGGATCGTACGGGCCTGGTCGGCCATGGCGCGCGTGATCGCCTGACGGATCCACCAGGTCGCATAGGTCGAGAACTTGAAGCCCTTGGTGTAGTCGAACTTCTCGACGGCGCGGATGAGACCGAGGTTGCCCTCCTGGATCAGATCCAGGAACTGCATGCCGCGGCCCGTGTAGCGCTTGGCGAGCGAGACGACGAGGCGGAGGTTCGCGCCGAGCAGGTGGCTCTTGGCGCGCTGACCGTCGCGGGCGACCCACTGCAGGTCGAGCCCGAGCTGGCTGGTCTTCTCGGCCGCCGACATCGCCGACAGCTTCTCCTCGGCGAACAGACCCGCCTCGATGCGCATCGCGAGCTCGACCTCTTCGGCCGCGTTCAGCAGCGCGACCTTTCCGATCTGCTTCAGGTAGTCCTTGACCGGGTCGGCTGTCGCGCCGGTGATCTGGGTCGAGTAGACGGGGACGTCGTCCTCGTCCTTCGAGGTCAGGACGATCGCGCCGGTGGGCAGCGGCTCGGTGAAGACCGGCTTCTTGTCCTCCTCCTCGGAGTCCTCGGGAACGACGTCGGCCTCGGCCTGAGCCTGATCGACGATGTCGTCCGCCTTCTTGCGGCGTGCGGGAGCCTTATTGGCCGCCGGCTTCTTCGCCGCGGCAGGCTTCTTCGTGGCTGTCTTGTCGGCGGCGGCCGTCTCTTCGGCGGGGGCCGTCTCTTCCGCGGCTGCGGCGTCGACGTCAGGCTCGGCCGTCGTCTTCTTCGTCCGGGTGTTCTTGGTCGCGGCAGGAGTCACGTTTCGCCTTTCACGGGGCGGGCGCGCAGCCCCGGGACATTTCGGACACTAGTAAGACCCTTGTCAAGTCCGCAGCGCAAGCGCGGGCCATTGACAATGGGTCGGATAACCAGTATCGCACACGAATCGGGCGCAGGACGCATCCGACCGGAACTCGGCTCAGGAGCGAGGGCGCTTGTCGTCGTCGCCGGGCGGGCGGGTCGCGAGATAACGTTCCAACTCGGCCGCCAGTTCGTCTGCGCTGGGAAGGTCGCGCTCGTCGAAACCGCCCTCGTCGAAGCGGTCGGCGTCCTCCGGGTCGCGCCCCGCCATGTAGGCGTCGTAGCGGTTCTCGAGGGTGTGCACCATCTGACGCAGCTCGTCGTTGCCGGCGACCTGCTCGTCGACCTTGGCGAGGAACTCCTCCCGGCTCTCGCGCAGGTCGTCGAGCGAGAGGACCAGGCCCGTCGCTCCCATGACGCGATCGGCGGCCGCGATGACCGCTTCCGGGTTCTCGGTGTCTGCGAGATAGTGCGGCACGAGGAGGACGAATCCGACCACGCGGTCGCCCCGCTCGGCGAACCGGTACTCGAGAAGGTGGCCCGCCGTCCCCGGGACCTGCGTCCGCGGGCGCCATACCGACAGGCTCGCCGTGATCTCCTTGCGATTGCCGCTGACGGTCGTGCTGATCGGGCGGGTGTGCGGCACCGGCATCGCGATCGAGTGCACCCAGCTGACGCCTGACACCTGGAATTCGTCGGCGAAGTCGAGCACGCTCTGCGCGAAGGCGTTCCACGCGAAGTCCGGCTCGTATCCGGACAGGAGCAGGAATCTCTGCCCGAGTGTGTCGTGCGCGATGGAGAGTTCGAGCCGGGCGGGGCGGAGCTCGGTGAGGTGGTCCTGCTCGAACACGAAGATGGGGCGGCGCGCCCGGTAATCCAGGAGCAGGTCGTTGTCGTACACGGCGACCGGCTGCGGGTCCGCCACGTCGCGCAGGTGGTCGATCAGACCGGATACGGCGCTGCCGGCATCCGTGAATCCGGTGAGCAGGATGACCAGGGGCAGTCCCTGCGGGACGGCGGGCGCGTTCGCGACGCGTTCGTACAGCTCTCCGGAGACGGGCATGCCTCCATGCTACGAGCAGGAGCGGACGCGGGGCGCGCCGCGGTCTTGCTCACAGCGAACAGGCCTGGGGGCGGCCCCGCGGCGGTGCCTAGGATGGAGGCATGACGCTTCCTGCGCTCTCGCACACCGACAGTCCATTTCCGGGAGCGCGCTGCCGACGCCGCAGTGCTCGTCGTCCCGGATCTCGAGGCGTTCCCCGACGCACTGGACGCGTTGCCGGGCCTGAAAGACGTGCTGCAGGCCATCGGCTTCACGGGCGCCGCGTCCTCGTTCGCCCGCGTCCACGCCCCCGAGGTGACCTCGCTCCCGTTCGCCGTCGTCGGCGCGGGCAAGAATGCGGACGCGGCATCGGTGCGGGATGCCGCCGGCACGGCGCTGCGCTCGCTCACCGGATTCGCCGATGTCGCTCTGGCGGTCGCCGCGCCGATCGACGAGTTCGCTCCTGCAGCAGCCGAGGGGGCCGTCTACGGCGGCTACCGCTTCGACGGCTACCGCGCGAAGCCCGGCAAGAGCCGCGCCGAGTCCGTCACCGTGCACAGCGCCTCGATCACGGCGGCCGACATCGAGCGCGCCCGCGTGCTCGGGGACGCGCTCGCGCTCGTGAAGGACCTCGTCTCGGTCCCCGCCGAATGGCAGAGCCCGGCCGATCTCGCCCAGAGCGCGGTGGATGCCGTCGCCGACCTCGACGTCTCCGTCGACGTCCTCGACGAGCAGATGCTCGCTGAGCAGGGATTCGGCGGTGTGCTCGGCGTCGCGCAGGGCTCCGATCGCCCGCCGCGCGTCGTCCACCTCGACTACTCCCCCGCCGGCGCCACGACCCACATCGCCCTCGTCGGCAAGGGCATCACGTTCGACACCGGCGGACTCTCCCTCAAGCCCGCAGCCTCCATGGTCGGCATGAAGTTCGACATGGCGGGATCGGCGACCGTCCTGGCCGCGCTGCGCGCGATCGCCGAGCTGAAGCTCCCCGTCCGCGTGACGGCGTGGATGTGCATCACGGACAACATGCCCTCGGGCAGTGCGACCAGGCCCGGCGACGTGCTCCGCATGCTGGACGGCCAGACCGTCGAGGTGCTCAACACGGATGCCGAGGGCCGGCTGGTCCTCGCCGACGGACTCGTGTCGGCCAGCCGCGAGAATCCCGACGTGATCTTCGACGTCGCAACCCTCACCGGCGCGATCCTCGTGGCCCTCGGACACCGCCACACCGGTGTCATGGGCGACGACGATGCGGTCGCCGAGTATCTGGCAGCCGCCGAGTCGGCCGACGAGCTCGCGTGGGCGCTGCCGCTGCCGGAGTACATGGAGGACTCGCTCGAGAGCCCCATCGCCGACATGATCAACGCCAACATGGGCGACCGCTCCGGCGGGTCGATGTTCGCGGGCCTCTTCCTGCGGCGTTTCGTCGGCCGCACCGGCGAAGCCGAGGACGCCCCGCGCATCCCGTGGGTGCATCTGGACATCGCCGGCTCGTCGGAGCACGCCGGCTCCCCCTACGGATTCACGGACAAGGGCGCGACCGGCGCGACCGTCCGCTCGCTCGTCGCGTTCGCCGAAGCACGCGCCAAGGAGGCCTGATGACCACGCACACCTTCGATCTCGTCATCCTCGGAGGGGGCAGCGGCGGGTACGCCGCCGCCCTCCGCGCCGCCGAGCTCGGCAAGAGCGTCGCGCTGATCGAGAAGGACAAGGTCGGCGGCACGTGCCTGCACCGCGGCTGCATCCCGACCAAAGCACTGCTCCACGCGGCAGAGGTTGCCGATCATGTGCGCGATGCCGCTTCAGTCGGCGTCGGCGCGACGTTCGACGGGGTGGATGCCGCCGGCGTCCGCACCTACCGCGAGAACATCGTCGCCAAGAAGTACAAGGGACTCGAGGGCCTCATCAAGGCGCGCGGGATCACGACCGTGTCCGGCACCGGTCGGTTGAACGCCGACCGAACGGTGTCGGTCGGCGACGACGTGTACTCCGGCACCGATGTCGTGCTGGCGACGGGGTCGTACAGCCGCTCGCTGCCCGGGCTCGACATCGGCGGGCGCATCCTCACCAGCGAGCAGGCCCTCGCCCTCGACGTCGTCCCCGAGCGCGTCCTCGTGCTCGGCGGAGGCGTCATCGGCGTCGAGTTCGCCAGCGTCTGGCGCTCGTTCGGCGCCGAGGTGACGATCATCGAGGCCCTGCCGCACCTCGTCCCCAACGAGGACATCGCGCTGAGCAAGGGGCTCGAGCGGGCGTTCCGCCGCCGCGGCATCCAGTACTCGCTCGGCACCCGCTTCCAGACCGCGACACAGGACGACCAGAGCGTCACGGTCACGCTGGAGGACGGCAAGACGTTCACCGGCGACTACCTGCTCGTCGCTGTCGGGCGTGCTCCCGCGACCGCGGACCTGGGCTTCGAGGAGGCGGGCGTCACGCTCGACCGCGGCTTCGTGATCGTCGATGAGGAGTTGCGCACCGGCGTCCCGAACCTGTGGGCCGTCGGCGACATCGTGCCGGGCCTGCAGCTCGCGCACCGCGGATTCCTGCAGGGAATCGCGGTCGCCGAACGCATCGCCGGCCTCTCCCCTGCCCCGATCCCCGAGTCGCAGATCCCGAAGATCACGTACTGCAACCCGGAGGTCGCCTCGGTGGGCGTCACGGAGCAGGCCGCCGTCGACGAGCACGGCGCGGATGCCGTCGTCTCGTACGAGTACAACCTCGCCGGCAACGGCAAGAGCGAGATCATCGGAACGGCGGGCCTCGCCAAGGTCGTTCGCCTCAAGGATGGCCCCGTCCTCGGCGTCCACCTGCTCGGCGATCGTGTCGGCGAGCTGATCACCGAGGGGCAGCTGGCCGTCGCGTGGGAAGCCCACCCCGAGGACATCGCTCCGCTCATCCACGCGCATCCGACCCAGAGCGAGGCGCTCGGCGAGGCGTTCCTGGCCCTCGCCGGAAAACCACTCCACGCCCTCTGACACCAACCGGTGCCAGGGTCACTAAGCTTGAACACGTCATTCACATTCTTGAAGGAGACTCCGTCATGAGCACATCCGTGGTCCTCCCCGCTCTCGGAGAGAGCGTCACAGAGGGTACGGTCACCCGCTGGTTGAAGCAGGTCGGAGACACCGTCCAGGCGGATGAGGGCCTGCTGGAGATCTCGACCGACAAAGTCGACACCGAGATCCCCTCGCCGGTCGCAGGCGTCCTGCAGGAGATCGTCGCAGGCGAGGACGAGACCGTCGAGGTCGGCGGCGTTCTGGCTCGCGTCGGCTCCGGCGCGGCACCCGAGGCTCCCGCCGCTGAGGCTCCGGCTCCCGCTGCTGAGGCTCCGGCTCCCGCTGCTGAGGCCGCCCCGGCCGCCGAAGCTGCTCCTGCTCCCGCAGCCGAGCCGGCTCCTGCATCCGCACCGGCCGCGCCCGCTCCTGCACCCGCCGCGCCCGCGGCGCCGGCCCCGGCGGCTCCCGCCGCGGAATCTGCTTCGTCGGGCGACGACAAGGGCTCGCTCTACGTGACGCCGCTGGTGCGCCGCCTCGCCTCCCAGCAGGGCGTCGATCTCGCAACCGTCACCGGTTCGGGCGTCGGCGGACGCATCCGCAAGGAGGACGTCCTCAAGGCCGCCGAGGCGAAGGGCGCAGCCCCCGCTGCTGCAGCCGCAGCGCCCGCTCCGGCCCCGCTCGAGGTCTCGCCGCTGCGCGGCACGACGCAGAAGATGTCGCGTCTGCGCAAGGTCGTCGCCGAGCGCGCCGTCGCCTCTATGCAGCAGACGGCGCAGCTGACGACCTTCGTCGAGGTCGATGTCACGGCCCTCGCGAACTACCGCACCAGCGTCAAGGACGAGTTCCAAAAGAAGACCGGCGACAAGCTGTCCTTCCTGCCGTTCTTCACGCTCGCGGCCGCCGAGGCGCTGCAGGCGTTCCCGATCATCAACGCGACCGTCGACGGCGAGAACATCGTCTACCCGGCGACCGAGAACATCTCGATCGCCGTCGACACCGAGCGCGGCCTGCTCACTCCCGTCGTCCGCGACGCGGCGACGAAGAACCTGGCCCAGCTCGCGCACGAGATCGCCGATCTCGCCGCCCGCACCCGCGACAACAAGCTCAAGCCCGACGAGCTCGCCGGCGGCACCTTCACCGTGACGAACACAGGTTCGCGCGGCGCGCTGTTCGACACGCCGCTGGTGTTCCTGCCGCAGTCCGCGATCCTCGGAACCGGAACGGTCTTCAAGCGTCCCGGTGTCGTGACGGTCGACGGTGTCGACGCGATCGCGATCCGCTCGTACGTATACCTCGCGATCTCGTACGACCACCGGATCATCGACGGTGCGGACGCCGCTCGCTTCCTCGGTGCGATCAAGCAGCGTCTCGAGTCCGCGGACTTCGCGGGCAACCTCGGGGCCTGATCACAGCTCAGCATCTATTCCGGCTGGTGCGCGACGTCATAGACGTCGCGCACCAGCCATTTCTCGTCCCGGCGCTCGAGCACGAGCATCTGCTCCGCCGCTGAGGACCCCTCCGCGGTCGCGGTGAGCCGCACCACGGCCACATCCCCGTAGTCGTCGACCAGTGTCGCCGTGCTGGCGTGCGACCCCTGTGCCGCCAGCCCGTCTGTCGGCCCGGTGACTCCGTCGACCAGCACCGACGGGCATGTCTCAGCCTCAGCCCCAGCGCAGGTCTCGAGGGTGTCGAGGATCGTGGGGACGGCCGACAGCGCGTCCTCGGGGTCGTCGACCGGTTTCGGTGCTTCGGAGTCGTCCGACTCGGATTCGTCCGTCTCGGGTTCACCTGCGGGCTCCGTGGCGTCCGGGGCGGGATCCTCGCTCAACTCGGCCGCCGCCTCACCCGTGTCGACCGAGCGCTGAGCGGCTTCGGCCGCCCCCGTGTCCTCTCCCTGCGGCCACATCAGGCCGGCGATCAGCACGACGGCCGCGAGAGGTGCGGCGAGCATCAGCGGGCGCCGATGAGATCGGCGCGCAGGGGCTGGCGCCGTACCGCGCGGCCGCCGGACGCAGCGGTGGACGCGGGCGAACAGCGCAGACAGGCGTTCGACGACGCCCCGTGCCGCGCCTCGCACCGTGTCGATGAGCCGGCGTTCTGGCGAGTCGTGGGCGCGCGTCACCCGGCGCCGGACCCGCACGGCACTCCTCCCACCCGTCGCCGGGCCGGCTTGCCTGCGCGTGCCCACGTCGCGGGCGCGTTCCGGAGCGAACACATCCAGACGCAGCGCGCGGGGCGCTGCCTGCGCGAACAGCTCCTGCTCCCAGCGGAGTTCGTCGTCAGCGTGATGACGACGTTCCCGCAGCGCCCCGGCCATCTCCTCGATCACCCTGACCGTCGGCCGATCTGCGGTGTGCTCGACGATGCGGTCGAGAAGCCCAGCCGTCTGCGCCCGAGCCGCGCCGCCCTCGCCCTGCACGAAGAGCGGACGGCCGTCGCCGGTCAACCACCACTCGCCACCGCTGCCCTCCGCATCGCTGCCGAGCTCACGGATTCCTCGCATCAGACTCGCCGCCAGGGTGGCGATCTCGCCGGGCGACAGGTTCTCGCCTGCCGCCTGTCGCTTGCCGAGGAACGCCTCCACCCGCTGCGTGCACCATGGCAGAAGCGCTTCGTGCCCGTCACGAGTGCGGCGCACATCCAGCACTCCGCATATGTGATCGGCTCCGGAGTGCGCCCAGCCGCCCCAGCCCGCCAGTGCTTCGGCGTCGACGCTGACCGCGACGCCGTCCTCATGCCCCACGAGTGCGCCCTCGAACGGCCCTTCGCTTCCGCGGAGCGCGCGGATCAGTCGATGCGCCCCCGGTACGAGGCCGGTCCGGTCGGCGTCGGCATCCATCTCGGTCATCCCATCATCGAAGCGCAACGCGACGGCGGCGACGATGCCCACTCCCACGAATGTGGACAGCGTGCACGGCGCGGCGCCCGGTGCAGGACGAGTGCGCCGCCCGCGAACGCGCGCGTGGGGCGGCCACGGAGTCGGTATCCTGGTCGGTATGGCTAAGCGTGCTCCCGAACCCGAAAAGCGTCCTGGGTTCTTCTCCCAGATCAAGTCCCTCTTCCGGTTCACACGTGAGGTCTACCCGTGGCTGCCGTGGGTGCAGATCGCGATCCTCGTCGCCGGCATCCTCCTCGGCCTCGTCGTCGGC
Source organism: Microbacterium tenebrionis (assembly GCF_903645325.1). Lineage (GTDB taxonomy): Bacteria > Actinomycetota > Actinomycetes > Actinomycetales > Microbacteriaceae > Microbacterium > Microbacterium tenebrionis. The sequence goes on along the minus strand of NZ_CAHJXQ010000003.1, from coordinate 80,611 downwards.
TACCTGATCCCGCCGTTCCAGATCTGGTCTCTCATCCTCTGGGCGATCACGGGTCTGATGGTCGGCGTGCTCGGTGCGCTCTTCCTCATGACACGCCTGTCGACGACGGCGATGTACCAGAAGATCGACGGCATGCCCGGCGCGACCGGTCACATCCTCAGCACGAGCCTCGGACGCAAGTGGCAGGCCTCCGACACTCCGGTCGGCATCAACCCGAAGACGCAGGAGGCCGTGTACCGCGCGATCGGTCGCGGCGGCATCGTCGTCGTCGGCGAGGGCGCCCGCGGCCGCCTGACCCGCCTCATCAACGAGGAGCGCTCCAAGGCGCAGCGCGTGGCGAACGGCGTGCCCGTGAACGTCTACTACGTGGGTCACGGAGACGACGACGTGTCGATCTCCGACCTGTCGAAGACGATCAAGAAGCTGCCGAACGCCATCGACAAGACGACCATGGCGGCCGTCATCCGCCGGATCGACTCGGTGTCGCAGTCGGTGAGCTCCCTCCCCATCCCGAAGGGCATCGACCCGACCAAGGTCCGCGCTCAGCGTCCGCGCTGAGCCACGGCGGGCCCAGCGCGGCGGAGCTCAGCTCAGCGCTTCCTTGGGAAGCCTGCGCACCTTCGCCCGGCGACGCCGGCGCTCGGGGATCATCGAGCGCATCTCGTCGAGCTTGCCGAAGCACAGCAGGCGGTCATCCGCCTCCAGCACCACGTGCTTGCGAGGGTTCGGGATCACGCTCACGCCGCGGTGCAGCGTCAGCACCGTGATGTCCCGTTCCCACAGCCCTGACTCCCCCAGCGTCTTGCCGACGAGTTCGGCGGCGTTGTGCACGAGCAGCTCTGCGACGCCGTACCCGGTCGACACCGTCAGCCGCTGCCGGACGTCGATCTCGGGGAAGGCGACCTGGTTCGCGATGTAGTCGATGATGGCGCCGGCGACGTCGAGCTTGGTCGCCTGCTCGATCCCCTGCAGGCCGGGTGAGGAGTTGACTTCCATCACGAGAGGCCCGTCGTCCCCTTCGAGCATGTCGACGCCGGCGACGCGCAGACCCATGATCTGCGCAGAGCGGACGGCGGCCTGCTCGTAGACGGGGTCGAGCTGCACGGCCTCGACGCTGCCGCCCCGGTGGACGTTAGAGCGGAACTCGTCTCCGGCCGCCACCCGGCGCATGGCTGCCACGACGCGGTCACCGACGACGAGCGCGCGGATGTCGCGGCCGCGGCTCTCGGAGATGAACTTCTGGATCAGCACGTTCTGCTTGGTCGAGTGCAGCGTCTCGATGATCGCCTCGGCGACCTTGACCTGCGGGGCGAGGATCACGCCGATGCCCTGGGTGCCCTCGAGCAGCTTGATGACGACGGGAGCGCCGCCCACGCGTTCGATCGCCGGACGCACATCGGCGCGGTTGCGGACGAACGCCGTCGCCGGCATCGCGATGTTGTGCCGGGAGAGGATCTGACTCGCCCGCAGCTTGTCGCGCGCGCTGGAGATGCCGTTGGCCGTGTTCGGCGTGTAGACGTCCATCTGCTCGAACTGCCGCACCACCGCCGTGCCGAAGTACGTGATCGAGCTGCCGATGCGGGGCAGGATCGCGTCGTAGTCGCTGAGCGGCTTGCCACGGAAATGCAGGTCGGGCTCATCCGCGGTGAGGTCGATCGCGAACTTGAGCGTGTTGAGCACCTTCACGTGGTGTCCGCGTTGCAGTGCGGCTGCGCGCAGCCGCTGCGTGGAGTATGCCTGGGGGGCACGGGAGAGTACGGCGAGCTTCACGTGGTTTTCCTGCCAAGATGTATCGCGTGGTTAAGACATCTCATTCAAACACTCTTACGGGGTGGCGTGAATGGGTGAGCCTGCCCGATGCCGGCGTCGATTGGATCAAAGCGAAGATCGACACCGGTGCGCGCACCTCATCGCTCCACGCGTTCGACGTGGTCGAGTTCGAGCGCGAGGGCGAGGCCTGGGTGCGGTTCCGCGTGAACCCCTGGCAGGACACGAACGCGGACGCCACGATCGTCGAGTGCCCGATCCACGACCGCCGTGAGGTGCGCAGCTCCTCGGGGCACATTCAGGAGCGCCTGGTCGTGCTCCTGGCGATCCGCATCGTCGATCAGCTGGTCGTCTCGGAGGTGACGCTCAGCAAGCGCGACGAGATGGGATTCCGGATGCTGATCGGCCGCGAGGCGCTCCGCCGGGGGTTCATCGTGGACCCTGCCCGTTCGTTCCTGGGCGGACGCGCTCCGAAGGAGATGCGCCGCCGCAACCGCGGGCGCATCTGAGCCCTTCGACAGGCTCAGGGATCACGCCCTGATCAGGGCCGTTCCGACGGCCTTGTCGTGCAGGCCCCGCTGATCGGCGTCCCAGATCACGGCCGGGATGACAAGTGCCAGCAGGACCGTGCGCACGATGGGCCGCCACAGCCCTACCCAGGCGCCGTTGACAAGCACCAGTCGCATGCCGAGGATGCGGTGCCCCGGGCTGCCGCCGAGTGTCGGGATGAAGAGGATCTGCACCACGACGAATATGAGGAGCGTCGCCAGCGAGTCGTACTGGAAGAAAGCGATCGAGATGACCACCGCAGCGGCCCAGTCGATGGCCAGGGCGCCGATTCGGCGACCGATCCGAGCGATGCTTCCCGGGCCCTCCGCGGGGTAGCCGAGACGCTCTCCTGGGTACGTGTTCACCGGGTCAGCCACAGATCGATCCTATCGATGCTCTGTAACATGGCCGAAACAAAGCGGACACGGGAGGGAAATCCCCTCGCCCTACTGTTCAGGCAGGCCTGAAGGCCCCGATCCGCGTCATCCAGGAGTGATACATGTTCACCGATTCGTCCGAGGTGCTGAGCTACATCAAGGAGAACGACGTCAAGTTCCTTGACATCCGTTTCACCGATCTTCCGGGGGTGCAGCAGCACTTCAACATCCCCGCATCGGCCGTCGACGAGGCGTTCTTCACCGATGGGCAGCTGTTCGACGGTTCTTCGATCCGCGGGTTCGCCAGCATCCACGAGTCGGACATGCAGCTGATTCCCGACGTCTCGACCGCCTACCTCGACCCGTTCCGCGAGGCGAAGACGCTGGTCATGATCTTCGACATCTACAACCCCCGCACGGGCGAGATCTACTCGAAGGACCCGCGTCAGGTCGCCAAGAAGGCCGAGAAGTACCTGGCATCCACCGGAATCGCCGACACCGCGTTCTTCGCCCCCGAGGCGGAGTTCTACATCTTCGACGACGTGCGCTATTCGGTGACCGCCGGCGAGAGCTTCTACAAGGTCGACTCCGAGGAGGCCGCGTGGAACACCGGCCGCGAGGAGGAGGGCGGCAACCTCGCCAACAAGACCCCGTACAAGGGCGGTTACTTCCCCGTCTCCCCCGTCGACAAGACGGCCGATCTTCGCGATGACATCACGCTGAAGCTCATCGACGCCGGTTTCGTGCTGGAGCGCTCGCACCACGAGGTGGGAACGGCCGGTCAGCAGGAGATCAACTACCGCTTCGACACGATGGTGCACTCGGCGGACGACATCCTGAAGTTCAAGTACATCGTCAAGAACACGTGCGAGCAGTGGGGCAAGGTCGCCACCTTCATGCCCAAGCCGCTGTACGGCGACAACGGCTCCGGCATGCACACCCACCAGTCGCTGTGGAACGACGGCAAGCCGCTCTTCTACGACGAGGCCGGCTACGGCCAGCTCAGCGACATCGCCCGCTGGTACATCGGCGGCATCCTCAAGCACGCCCCGGCGCTGCTCGCCTTCACCAACCCGACCCTCAACAGCTACCACCGCCTGGTGAAGGGCTTCGAGGCCCCGGTCAACCTCGTCTATTCGGCCGGAAACCGATCCGCCGCGATCCGCATCCCGATCACCGGCTCGAACCCGAAGGCCAAGCGCATCGAGTTCCGCGCGCCTGATGCCTCCGGAAACCCGTACCTCGCGTTCGCCGCGCAGCTCATGGCGGGCCTGGACGGGATCAAGAACCGCATCGAGCCGCATGAGCCGGTCGACAAGGACCTCTACGAGCTGCCGCCCGAGGAGGCCAAGAACATCCCGCAGGTGCCGAACTCGCTGCTGGACTCGCTGGAGGCCCTGCGCGAGGACCACGCCTTCCTCACCGAGGGCGGCGTGTTCACCGAGGAGCTCATCGAGACCTGGATCTCGTACAAGATCGAGAACGAGATCCTCCCGATCGCCCAGCGTCCGCACCCGTTCGAGTACGAGCTGTACTTCGGCGTCTGATTCCCGCAGGCCCTCAGAGCCACACTTCCGGTCTCTGAGCCCAGCAGTTTACTGAGCCCCAGGCGGCAATCGCCGTCTGGGGCTCAGACTATCTGTGGACGTTTACGGACGGCTACGGGGAGTAAACGGACAGGTCTTCGGACAGCGTGGATGCCCGCTTCTGCCCAGGCGAACAACGCGCTGGCTCGACGGTTCGCTGCTACAGCAGCCCACCGACGGGAGCCCGTGTGAGATCAGGCGCGACGGCGTAGCTGACCGCTGGCACCGCAGCCCATCGTTCCGGTGGCAACGCGCCGAACATCAGCTCCAGCGCGAGCCCGACTTCAGCATTGAGAAGCCCCTGCAAGGTGAGCGGCAGCGAAATCGACGCGAGCGCACTGCGCGATTGAACGTTTCGCGCCGAGGCATCCGTGAGCGCGTTAGCGCGAAGCTCTTCAAGGATCCCGTCGAGCACACCGTGCACTTCAGCCGAGACGCCCAACTCTCCTGAGTGGGGCGCGATGAGGTCGGCGATGAGCAACGGCTCACTGGCGACAACAGCCTGCTTTGCAGCATGGGTGTCGGGGATAGCTCCGCCAAACTCCGCTTGCCGGATCAGGTTCTGCGCCATATGTCGTGCGGCGGGAGTTCCCACAAGCGCGGGGGCCTTGACCCCGGATCGTGGACACGGTGTCATTTCGGTTATGCCGCTTCCGTGAGGGTAGCTGATCTCGCGGCCGCGTAGGTGTTCTCGTAGCTGTTCGGGGTGATCTGGTGACGGCGCTCACTGAAATTCCTCGGTTCTGCTCATCGAAATTCCCCACTCTGGGTCGCTCCGCCGCATGAGGCGGGCCTTCCTCGATGCTGGTGGTCTCTGACCACACACCAGCCGGAGGAAGGCCCTGTTCTCATGCTCTCAGAGAGGAGCAGCGTGGACATCCACGCTCTGAAACGGCAGGGGATGACGATCAGCGAGATCGCCCGCCGCACTAACCATGACCGCAAGACCATCCGCGCGTATCTGAACGGTGAACGTCAGCCCGGGATGCGTGAGCGCACCATCCCGGACTCGTTCGACGCGTTCGTCGACTACGCCACCGCGAGACTGACCGAGGACCCGCACCTGTGGGCGGTGACGCTGCTCGACGAGCTGCGACCGCTCGGTTACGAGGGGTCGTATCCGACGCTGACGCGGCAGATTCGTGCCCGCGGGCTGCGTCCGGCGTGCACCGCGTGCGCGCACGTCACCAAACGCGCAAACGCGGTCATCGAGCACCCGCCCGGGGAGGAGACCCAGTTCGACTGGGTCGAGATGCCCGACCCGCCCGCGCATTGGGGGTTCGGCCGCAAGACCGCGTATGTCCTGGTCGGGTCGCTCGCGCACTCGGGTGTCTGGCGGGGCGTGATCTCCCCGTCGATGGACACCCCGCACCTGCTCGCCGCGATGACGACCCTGCTCGCCCTGCTGGGCGGGCTCACGAAGACCTGGCGGTTCGACCGGATGCGGACGGTCCTGGACCACCGCACCGGCGACCTGGTCCCGCAGTTCGCCGCGTTCGCGAAGCACCACGGCGTCACCGCGGTGGTCTGCCGGCCGAGGTCGGGGAACAGGAAGGGCGTGGTCGAGAAGAACAATCACACCGCCGCGCAACGCTGGTGGCGGACCTTGCCCGACGACCTCACCCTCGAGCAAGCGCAGGCCAGCCTGAACACGTTCGCCGCAGGGCAGGACGACCGGCGGCGTGAGGGCGAGCTCGGGACGACGACAGCGTCCGCCCTGTTCGTGAACGAGCGGCTCAGACCGCTACCTGCGGTTGTGTTCCCTGTGATCATCACAGAGGAGCGCACCGCGACCCGGCAAGCGCTGATCGACTGGCGTGGGAATCGCTACTCCGTCCCGCCCGAACTCGCCGCCGCGAAAGTCGAGGTCCGGCAGCGGCTCGGCGCGGACATCATCGACATCGCCACCGCATCGGGGACGGTCGTCGCCCGCCACCAGGTCGCCGAACCCGGCCTCGGCGTCACGATCCGCGACAGCGGCCATGTCACCGCACTGGAGGCCATCGCGATGGCGTCAGCGACACCAGGACGCCCGCACCGCCGCAAAGAACGCATCCCACCCGGCAGCGCCGCGCTGCGCGCTGCCGCAGCCCTCACCAGCGCTGCAGCGCAGCCTTCGACCGTGATCAGCCTGGCCGCTTACGAGCAGGCCGCGAAGAACAGGAACACCCTCCGATGACCACAACCACAGCCACCACGACGGCAGCGAGCGTCTATCAACAGCTGCGCGGCCACCTCACCGACCTGAAACTCGCCGACGCCGCGGACGCCCTCCCCGCCGTCCTCGACCAGGCGCAAGCCGAAGGATGGACCCTGACGCAAGCCCTCGAGCACCTACTGCGAGTCGAGGTCACCGCCACCGACGCCCGCCGCTTGGCTGGCCGGTTCCGTTTCGCGAACCTCCCCACCGGGCAGACCCTGGACGACTTCGATCACGACGCCGCATCCGGCATCGACCGGTCGCTGCTGGCCGAGCTCGGCACCTGCCGGTTCATCGACACCGCCACCAACGTGCTCCTGATCGGCCCGCCCGGCGTCGGGAAGACCCACATCGCCACCGGCCTCGGCCACGCCGCCGTCACCGCCGGCTACCGCGTCTACTTCACCTCCGCCGCCGACCTCGCCGCCCGCTGCCACCGCGCCGCGATCGAAGGCAAGTGGTCGACGATGATGCGTTTCTTCGCCGGTCCGACCCTGCTCATCATCGACGAGCTTGGCTACCTGCCACTACCCGGCGAGGCCGCCTCAGCCTTGTTCCAGGTCATCAACCAGCGCTACCTGAAGACCTCCATCGTGATCACCACGAACCGGCCGGTCGGAGCCTGGGGCGAGATCCTCGGCGACACCACCGTCGCCGCAGCCATGCTCGACCGGCTCTTGCACCGATCCGTCGTGATCACCCTCGATGGAGCCTCTTACCGGCTCCGCCACCACGCCACCGCCGCAGACGAACTCCGCCGCGTCACGACCGGCACGAACCTGCGCTAACCTGACCACGCGACCTGAGGAATTCCGATGAGCAACTCTGGGGAATTTCGATGAGCGCCATCACTGGCCGATCGCGGAGTGGCGTCGGCGCGTGTTGTATCGGTTCGTCCACCGGAACACGGCCCGGTAGGCGGTGGCTTGATCGGGGAACGCCGACGCGCCTTGGAGGAGCTCGCGTTTGAGCGCGGCGTTGAAGCTCTCGGCCAGCGAGTTGTCGGCGCTCGTGCCCACCGCGCCCATGGACTGGGTCACCTTGAGCTGCTCGCAGAGTGCTGCGTAGGCTTTCGACGCGTAGACCGAGCCGTGGTCGCTGTGGAACACTGCGCCGGCCAGCGATCCGCGGTCGCGGTGCGCGCCGCGGAGAGCGCCTTCGACGAGTTCGGTGCGCATGTGGTCGGCGACCTGCCAGCCGGCGAGCTTGCGCGACCCGAGGTCGATGCAGGTCGCCAGATACAGGTTGCTGCCGTCCGCGATGGGGAGTAGGTGATATCGCCGACATACCTGCGGTTCGGCTCCCCGGTGCTGAAGTCCCGCCCGATCAGGTCGGGGAACTTCCGTCCGGACTGGTCCGGGATCGTGGTCTTCACCCGGCGGCGCAGTCGGATCCCCGCGAGCGCGTGTTCCCGCATCACCCGAGCGACCCGCTTATGATTCACCCGCCCGGCGGCGGGGACGCCGTCGTTGAGGTCGGCAGTGATCCTCGGTGCCCCGTAGGCGCGGTCACCACCCTGCGCGGGGTCCTGCAGCACCCGGATCCGTGCCGCCAACCGGGCGTCGTCCGCGGCTCGCGCGGCCCGTCCCGGGGCTGCGGCCAGCCACGCGTAGAACGAGGACCGGGCGATCTCGATGACCTCACACAACCGCTTCACGCCGTAGGCGTCCTTGTGGTCCTCGACGAACTGGAAGCGGTTCACCAGTTCGTCTCCGCAGCGAAATACTTCGCCGCCTGACGGAGGATGTCCCGCTCCGTCTCGAGCTTGACCTGCTCCGCTCTCGAGACCGCTAACTCGGCTTCCAACCGGATGATCCTCGCCGCCTGCGACTCCGACCGCACCGACACCGGCGGCGACACCGAACCGGCCGCAGCGGTCCCGGATCCGAGCTTGTCGACCCATTCCTTCAACGCACCCCGGGAGATCCCCAAATCGGCCGCGATCGCTTTCAGCGTCGCGCCCGGCGTGGACTCGTACAAATCCACCGCACGCTGCCGGAACTCGTCCGTGTAGTTCTTCCTTGCCATCCCTCAGATTCTCGCTTCCCCAGCATCGTGCTGGAATCAGCGTGTCCAAGATCAGGGGTCAAGCCCCCGGTTTCAGTGCGTTGCGGATGTACACGAGGTCGTTCTTGCTTGCTGATCCTGCTCGTAGCCGGTGAGCAGCAGTTGCCGGCTGGCCCAGACTTTGTCGGTGGCGGTGCCGCGGCGGCCGTGCAGTTGCCGGGTGATCCGTTGACGGACCTGGGTGACCATGAGGTTGGCGAGGGCGACGAGATGCCACTTGTCGACTGCGATCCGCGCGTCCGGCAGGGCGGTGCGGATCCCGGATCGACAGGTACAACAGCGCCCGCCCGCACACCCGCCTCGGCAACGCCCCACCCGCCGAGTACGAGGCAGCGCACTGCGCTGAGCCCACCAAGTCATCACGACCGGCAATGACACCTGCATAGACGTGGCATCAACGCGTAGATGTTTCAGTTTCTTCTGTCTGGGGCTGTGTCAGGTGCTGGACCGGGTGTAGGCAGCGGCGCGCACCACATCGTCGTCCTCCAGTCCAGCTCCTAGTGCTCCGCCCACGGTGGCCAGGCTGGCGGTGAGCCAGCTGATCTTCGCGTAGTCCAAAGCGTTCACTGGGTGAGCGGCGATACCGGCCAGTACCTGCTCGTCGATGAGCAGCAGCGCGCCGACCCAGGACAGGATGAATAAGCCGAGGTAGAACACCACAACCCCGATGGCCACGGTCGCGGTGGTGGCCAAATTGAACAGGATCACCTGCTCACGTTGGGCTCGCCGCCGTGGGCGCTCCCACAGGTCGGCTCCCAGGATCAGGGTGACACTCACCGCCCCGATCGCCATCACCGCCAGCAGGACCAGGCGCACCGGCCCGTAGGCCATGGCCAATACCCATAGGTCCGAGGCCACCAATGTCAGCATGCCGGTGGCCGCTGCCACGACCATCGCCCGGGAGAGCCGGGCCACGAAGGCCCAAGGCTGGTTGGCGCGGATCATGCCCAGCAGCAGCCGCACGTTGCCGCTCAGCACTCGGGCCGTGAACTGCACGACGTTGTCGTCCGGGCGTTCGTCGAGATCGGTGGACAGCTGGTGGGCTCTTCGAGCAAGATCCCGCTGGGCGTTGCGGTCTTCGGCGTCGTAGCCCAGGAGCTGCCCGACCACGTGCGCGGTGGTCTCTTGCACCTTCTGCCGCACGTGCACGGGTCCCAGGGTTGGGACGGAGACCAGTCCTACCCCGTGCACGGGGCTGAGCTGGGTGAGCACCGGACGTCGGCCGGTCTTCAGGGGGATCTCGGTGAGCACCACGGCCAAATCCCAGTTCTCCTCCAGCACTCGGTTTCGGGCCGCCTCCAGCAGGTCCAAGGTCTCGGTGGGTGGATCGACCAGCCGGTCTTCGGCCATCTTCAGTTGCCAGCGCACTCCCGGATACCGCTGCACCAAAATCTGGCGCACCGAGGTGGTGACCTCGGGGCCGAGCACCGCACTCAGGGATGGTGAGACCACCAGGCCGATGAGCAGCTCGGCATCGGAAAGGGGTTCGGCAGGATCGGCGGTGGATCCGCAACGCTCAGCAGTCACCGCTCCATGATGAGGCAACCACGGCCGGATTGCTACTGGCTCGATGGAGCCCCCAAGGTTTCGTGCAGCACCGCGGGCCGGATTCGGTGGTCGCCTCGATCCCGGAAAGAGCGGTGCTGCTCACTGCGAAACCCTCTCCCCGCCGACGCCGCCAGCGCGAAGACATCACAGCCAGCGGGCCCGGGACCTGCCGGTATCGAGGACGGCTTCTCGATGATGCTGCAGTGACGGATCGGTTGAAGTGCTTCGGCGGTGTGGGAGCAGTGATCAGCGTGGGGCCGGTCGATTCCGTTCGGACAGGTGATGCATCGACTGCCAGCGGCAGGTGCGGTACTGATGCGGGGGTACCCGGTGCAAGGGTGTCAAGGCCCAGCTCCGAAGACGGCAAGCCGGGCACGTGAAAGGCGAATTATGGCCCGCCGCAACCCGAGCGGGAAGGCATGTGTGGCACGAGGCGCCGAAGACGGGCCGGGGGTTCACTGCAGAGATAAATGGCTCTCCGCATTTGAGCGGGGCGTGTGCTGATTTCATGCTGCTGGTGACCCGCGAGTGGCAACTCCATCCAGTTCGCGGGCGCGGGAATCTGCGTGAATCCGCGGCTACACTTTCCCGACTCCCGCACGAGCTGTACTTCGGCCTCTGACGCCCGATCAGCGCAGAGGCCGCCCCGGTTCGATCGGGGCGGCCTCTGCGCGTCTCAGAGCACGCGCAGCGCGCCTGCCTGCACCCGGACCTCGAACACCGAGACCTCTCCGACCTCCTCGCCGTCGATCTCGAACTGCTGAGGCCGCGCCAGCTCGACCCGCACGCGCTCGGCCGTGTGGAAGTGCGTCGAGTCCGTACTCACGGCGGACTCGCCTCCGGTGAGAAGGCGGCGGATGCCGTTCTCCCACACGACGGAGCGGACCGTGTCGATCCACTGGAGCGCGCCCTCCGAGCTCACCAGCAGCAGATCCAGGCGACCGTCGTCGAGCTTCGCGTCCGGCAACAGGCGCAGACCGCCCTGGACCATGCCGCAGTTCCCGATCAGCATCGTGTGTCCGCGCACCTCCTGCGGCTCGTCGTCGTCGATCGTGACCGACACCTCGGTCATCTCCGTACCGGCCATGGCCCGCCCCATGGCCTCGACGTACGCGAGCCAGCCGGCCCTGCTCTTGAGGTCGTCGTCGGTCTCGACGAGCATCTGCGCGTCGACGCCGAAGCCGACCATGACGGCGAACGCGCGCTCGTCCTCGTCGCCGTGACGCACCCACCCGAGGTCGATGCGGCGCTCGTCGCCCTGCGCGATCCGCCGCAGGGCCGCCGGGATGTCATCCAGCGGCACCTCGAGGTTGCGCGCGAGCAGGTTGCCCGTCCCCTGCGGGACGATGCCCAGCGCCGCGTCCGTCCCGGCGAGAGCCTCGGCGACCGCTCGCACCGTGCCGTCGCCGCCGACGGCGATCACCGTGGCGCATCCGTCGGCGACAGCGTCCTCGGCCATTCCGCCCCCCGGGTCCTCCTCGCTGGTCGCCCACCAGCGCACGTCATCACCGAGATGATCGGCGACCGCCGCCCTGAGAGTGTCCTCGTCGATCTTCGAAGGGTTCCACACGATGCCGTAGGAGTGCGCAGTCATGTGCTCAACCGTAGAACAACTGCTCGAAGACACGGCGCGCACGGCGCGTCGTCCCGAGATAGTCCTCCTCCACGGCACTCGCCGAGCGCTCCGGGTAGCCGAGCAGCCGTCCGAGCGCATCGAGCTCCCGCCGGTCCCAGGGCAGTACGTCGCTCGTCCGTCCCGTCTGCAGCGTGATGGCCGAGCGCAGTCGGGACGCGAGCCGCCAGGCCTCGCGCAGCAGTTCCGCGTCCGTCTCGTCGATGAGCCCCGCAGCGACGGAGGCCGCCAGAGCGCCGAAGGTGGATGTCGTGCGCAGCGGGGGAACACTGTGCGCGTGCTGCAGCTGGATGAGCTGCACGAGCCACTCCACATCGCTCAGGCCACCGGGACCGAGCTTGAGGTGCCGATGCGGATCGGCCCCCTGCGGCAGGCGCTCGCCCTCGACGCGTGCCTTGATGCGCTTGATCTCGCGCACGCCCTGTTCGTCGACCTCGGCGGGATATCGGATGCTGTCCGCCATGGCCATGAACCGCGCGATGAGTCCTTCGCTGCCGGCGACCCCTCGCGCACGCAGGAGCGCCTGGGCCTCCCACGACACCACCGGCGGTAGTACTCCGTGTACGCGCCCAGAGAGCGCACGACGGGTCCGCTCCGGCCCTCCGGCCGCAGATCCGCGTCCAGGTCGAGCGGCACACGGTTGTCGGTGAGGTGCTCGCGGAGCCCTGCGACGATCTGCGTCGCGAACTGCTGCGCCCGCTCGGGCGCGACCCCCGCGGCGTCGTACACGAACAGGATGTCGGCATCCGACCCGAATCCGAGCTCGGCGCCGCCGAACCGGCCCATGCCGATGATCGCGAACTCGAACGCGTCGTCCTCGGGCGGGACGACCTCGCGGCGCACGGCTCGAAGCGCCGCCTGGATCGTCACCTCGGTGATGGATGTGAGCGCCGCGGCGACTTCTTCGATCGTGATCACGTCGAGGACGCCACCCATCGCGGTCCGCAGCAGCTCGCGCCGGCGCAGTGCCCGCACCGCCTTCAGGGCCGAGGTCACCGAGGCGTGCCTGGTCTGGATCGCCCGTGCCTCCTCATCGAGCTTCTCCGGGCTCCTGGGCCGCAGCCGATCGGTGCTGTCCAGCCAGGCGACCGACTCGGGGATGCCCTCGAGGAGCTCTCCGATGTACCGCGAAGAGGACAGCAGCATGGTGAGGCTCTCGGCTGCTCCGGCAGAGTCGCGCAGCATCCGCAGGAACCACGACGTGTCGCCCAGACGCTCGCTGATGCGCCGGAACGCGAGCAGCCCGTAGTCGGGGTCGCTGCCGTCGGCGAACCAGCGGACCATGACCGGCATGAGATGCCGCTGGATCGTGACCTTGCGGCTGATCCCTGACGTGAGCGCCCCGATGTGCCGCAGTGCGCCGGCGGGATCACGGAAGCCGATCGCGGCGAGGCGGTCGTGCGCCTGCTCGGTCGACAGGGTCCTCTCCCCCTCCGGCAGGGCGGCCACGGCGCTGAGCAGCGGTCGGTAGAACAGCCGGGTGTGGATGTCGCGGACTTCACGGCGCACCTGCTCCCACACGCTCCAGATGCCCTCTGCCGTGTCGGCCAGGCCCGTGGCACGCGCGAGCTCCCGCTGCCCCTCCGGCGTGCGCGGCATCAGGTGCGTGCGCGTGAGGTCCTTCAATTGAGCCCGGTGCTCCATGAGACGCAGCGTGCGGTAGTCGGCCGCGAACGTCGCGGCGTCCGCCCGGCCGATGTACCCGCCGGCGACGAGCGCGTCCAGGCTCTCGAGCGTGCCGCGGGTGCGGATCGTCTCGTCGGTCAGACCGTGGACGAGCTGCAGCAGCTGCACGGTGAACTCGATGTCCCGCAGCCCCCCGATGCCGAGTTTCAACTGGAACGGGGCATCCTCGGGGTCGACGTGCTCGGTCACGCGCTCGCGCATCCGCTGCACGCTGTCGACGAAGTCCTCCCGCGCCGCGCTCGACCAGATCTTGGGCTGCACCGCCTCGAGATATGCCGCTCCCAGCGCCTCGTCGCCCGCGATCGGTCGGGCCTTCAGCAGCGCCTGGAACTCCCAGCTCTTCGCCCATCGGTCGTAATAGGCCAGGTGCGAGCCGAGCGAGCGGACGAGTGCGCCCTGCTTGCCCTCCGGGCGCAGGTTCGCGTCGACCTCCCACAGAGGCGGCTCCACTTCGATGCCGGAGATGCCCTTGATCGTCTCGCGGGCGAGACGCGTCGCGATGTCGATCGCGCGGCCCTCCTCGAGGGCGTCGTCGTCGGCGGTGCCCCCGACGAAGATGACGTCCACGTCGCTGACGTAGTTGAGCTCGCGCGCGCCGGCTTTGCCCATCCCGATGATCGCCAGCTGCGTGAGCGCGACATCTTCGGCCGGGTAGGCCGAGGCCACCCGGACGCGGGCCACGGCCAGCGACGCCTCGAGCGCTGCGCCCGCGGCATCGGCGAGGGCGGCCGAGATGGCGGCGATCCGGGACGCCGGCTCCGGGGTGCACAGGTCGATGGCCGCGATCTCGGCGATCGCGCGGCGATAGGCGATCCGCAGGGCGACCCAGGCGGACTCGTCACCGGAGGATGCGACCCCGTCCGCTGCGCCCACGGCAGCCAGCATCCGTTCGCTGAGCGCGGACGCACTGGGCACGAGCGAACCGACCTCCGCGAGCACCGAGAGCTCATGCGGATGCCGGAGAAAGAAGTCGGCCAGACCGTTCGAGGCCCCGAAGACGCGCCACGCGATCGGACGCGTGCGCCCGTCCGCGAGCAGCCCCGCGAGCGGACTCGTCGCGCGACGCGCAACCCGCAGCATCCGGGTGACCGCCGCATCGGGGTCAGCGGCGACTGCACCGTCGACGAGATCGGCGGGCTCGACGCCCAGAGTCGTCGACAGCTCGCCGATCGCCTCGGCGCCGGTGCTCAACACGGTGAAGCCGAGCCTCGCCAGCGCAGATCGCGACAGTGCCGATTCCGAGCGAGCCATCCTCTCAGAGCAGCTCGAGGTTGCTCTTGAGTTCGAAAGGCGTGACCTGCCCGCGGTAGGCCTCCCACTCCTTGCGCTTGTTCAGCAGCACGTAGTTGAAGACCTGCGCGCCGAGGGTCTCGGCGACGAGCTCGGAGCCCTCCATGAACTCCAGTGCGTGGTCGAGGCTGGCAGGCAACGATGTGTAGCCCAGTGCGCGGCGCTCGGCGTCGCTGAGCGACCACACGTTGTTCTCGGCCTCTGCGGGCAGCTCGTACTCGTTCTCGATGCCCTTCAGTCCTGCCGCGAGCAGCAGAGCGTAGGCGAGGTACGGGTTCGCCGCTGAATCCAGCGCCCGGTATTCGACGCGCGACGACTGGCTCTTGTTGGGCTTGTACATCGGCACTCGGACGAGCGCGGAGCGGTTCGCATGCCCCCACGTGACGAAGCTCGGCGCCTCGTCGCCGCCCCACAGCCGCTTGTACGAGTTCACGAACTGGTTGGTGACCGCCGAGATCTCGTGCGCGTGCCGGAGGAGACCGGCGATGAAGTGCCTGCCGACCTTGGAGAGCTGGTACTGGGCGCCCTCCTCCCAGAAGGCGTTCTGGTCGCCTTCGAACAGCGACATGTGCGTGTGCATGCCGCTGCCCGGCTGGTCGCTCATCGGCTTGGGCATGAACGTCGCGTAGACGCCCTGCTCGATGGCGACCTCCTTGACCACGGTGCGGAAGGTCATGACGTTGTCCGCCGTCGTCAGGGCGTCGGCGTAGCGGAGGTCGATCTCGTTCTGGCCGGGTCCGCCCTCGTGATGGCTGTACTCGACGGAGATGCCGAGGTCCTCGAGCATCCGCACCGAGCGGCGGCGGAAGTCGTGCGCCGTGCCGCCCGGCACGTTGTCGAAGTAGCCGGCGGAGTCCACGGGGACGGGGCCCTCGGGGCCGATGACGGACGACTTCAGCAGGTAGAACTCGATCTCAGGGTGCGTGTAGAACGTGAACCCGGCATCCGCGGCCTTCGCGAGCGTGCGCTTGAGCACGTTGCGGGGGTCGGCCACCGCCGGCTGACCGTCGGGGGTGGTCAGGTCGCAGAACATGCGCGCGGTCGGGTCGATCTCGCCCCGCCACGGCAGGATCTGGAACGTGGTCGGGTCGGGCTGGGCGAGAAGATCGGACTCGTACGTGCGCGTCAGACCCTCGATCGCCGAGCCGTCGAAGCCGATGCCCTCCGCGAAAGCGCCCTCGACCTCGGCCGGGGCGATCGCCACCGACTTGAGCGTGCCGATCACGTCGGTGAACCAGAGTCGGACGAACTTGACGCCGCGCTCCTCGATGGTGCGGAGAACGAAGTCCCGCTGCTTGTCCATGCTCATGAAGCGCCGCTACTTCCCGTCCACATCGGTGGCCTTGCGCCAGTCGTCGTCGAGGCGCTCCTCGACGGCCCACGCCTCCGAGCGCTCGCGCAGCGTCTGCATCGCGTTCGCCGCAGCCTCGGCGGTGTCGAACGGACCGACACGGTCGACGGACGGCGAGATGTACCCGTATTCGACCTCGCCCGAGGTCGTGTTGTACCAGTACTTGCGCTCACCGCTCGACATGTACGAATCTTCTCCCCGAGTCATGGCAAATCCTTTCGTAAAGGCTTCGTCACGATCCTAGTGGCGCGGCCGGCTCTGGCTAGGCTATTCACCATGGCAAAAGCGATCGGCGTCGACATCGGCGGCACAGGCATCAAGGCAGGAATCGTCGACCTCGAGCACGGCACGATGGCGTCGGACCGCGTGCGCGTCCCCACTCCTGAGGGCGCGTCCCCGGAGGACGTGCTCACGGCCGTGAAGACCGTCCTCGAGAAGCTCGACGTCAAGACCGCGATGCCGCTCGGTGTCGCCTTCCCGGCGATCGTCAAGCGCGGTAAGACGCTGTCCGCCGCGAACGTCTCGAAGCAGTGGCTGGACTTCGACGCCGAGCGCTTCTTCCGCGACGGCCTTGAGCGCAACATCGTCTTCGTCAACGACGCCGACGCGGCCGGCGTCGCGGAGGCGCGGCACGGCGCTGCGCGGGATGTCCGCGGCCTGACGCTGATGACGACGCTCGGCACGGGCATCGGCTCGGCGTTCATCTACGACGGCATACTCGTTCCCAACACCGAGCTCGGGCACCTCAACTTCCGCGGGTTCGAGTCCGTCGAGCAGTGGGCGGCGACATCGGCGCGCGAGCGCGAAGGCCTCAGTTGGGCCGAGTGGGCGGAGCGGCTCCAGGCGTTCTATTCGCACATCGAGTTCCTGTTCAGCCCCGACCTGTTCGTCGTCGGCGGCGGCGTCTCGAAGAACGCCGATGACTTCCTGCCGCTGCTGGATCTGAAGACTCCGATCGTGCCGGCCATCCACCGCAACAACTCGGGCATCATCGGCGCCGCGTCCCTGGCAGGCGACTGACACTCGAACCTGCAAGGCCGCGCCGAGACTGCGCCGACTCGACGCTGTCTCGGCGCGGCCTTGCGGTGTGGGTGCGAATGGGGCGGCCTGTACGCCGGGTTCTGTTCCGGGGCCCCTCTCGGGGTGTCCCTTCGACGGCCATCTCTCTCGGCGACACGTTGCCGTGCCGCTCCAGCGGTCTACCCGAGGACTCGGCGAGCCGCGTCATCATCCTCTGTCTGACCTTGCTCCGGACGAGGTTTACCTGGCAGGCCGTGTCACCACGGCCCCCGGTGGTCTCTTACTCCACCCTTTCACCCTTACCTCGCGCGCCGAAGCGCGGAGGCGGTCTGCTCTCTGTGGCACTTTCTCGCGGATCACTCCGGGTGGGCGTTACCCACCGTCCTGCCCTGCGGAGCCCGGACGTTCCTCGGTGCGGTTGCCCGCAACGCGACCGTCCAGCCGCCCCATTCGCACTGCCAGTCTACTTCTCGGCGGTCCGCACGATCTTCAGGTCGAGGGGTACATCGATCGGGAAGTCGCCGAACAGGCGGCGGGTCGCGATGGCCGCGGCCTCGCGCACAGCGGATGCCGCGGCATCCGCCTGCTCCTGCGGCACATGCAGGATCACCTCGTCGTGCAGGAAGAACGCCAGGTGCGCCTGCCGTGCGAACGGCCCGGATCCCGGCGCCGGCGCGGCCGCATCGGGGAACTGTCGCAGCCGGTGCCGGATCTCGGCGAGCCAGATCAGCGCCCACTCCGCAGCCGTTCCCTGGACGACGAAGTTGCGGGTGAAACGGCCCCGATCACGAGCTCTGGCCCGGGCGCGCTTCACGTCGGCGGGCTCCGTGTCGGCACCTGTGGCCGCGGCCTGCTGAGCCTGCCAGCCGGCATCCGGCCGCGGCGACGACCGACCGAGCCAGGTCGAGACGACGCCGCCGTCCTCGCCGATGCGCGCGGCCTCATCGACGCGGTTCATGGCTCGCGGGTAGACCTTGCGCAGGCGCGGCACGAGCCTGCCGCTGTCCCCCGTGGTCGCGCCGTACATCGCGCCGAGCACGGCGTACTTGGCCTCTTCACGGGTGGCGACCGCTCCGGACGCCACGACGCCGGCGTAGAGGTCCTGCCCCCGCGCGGCCTCCGCCATCGCGCGGTCGGACGACATCGCCGCGAGCATCCGGGGTTCGAGCTGCGCGACGTCGGCGACGACGAGCATCCAGCCCGTGTCGGCGCGGACGGCCGGACGCAGGATGCGCGGGACCTGCAGCGCTCCCCCGCCCGATGACGCCCAGCGTCCGGTGACGACACCGCCGGGGATGTAGACGGGGCGGAAGCGTCCGTCGCGAACCCATTCGGCCAGCCACGCCCAGCCGTTCGCGCTCATGAGCCGCGAGAGCTTCTTGTAGGCCAGCAGCGGGGCGATCACCGGATGCGAGATCTCGCCGAGCTCCCACTGGCTCGTCGACTCGACGTTGACACCGACGCGGTGCAGGGCTCTCAGGAGCTTCGGATGGCTGTCGAGGTGCAGGCCGGGGGCGCCCAGATGGAACCGCACCGCCTCGGCGTGCGCGAGCATGTGCGCCGGCATCCCGCCTCCCGCGGGGCGGGCACCGAGCACCTCGGTGAGGATGCGGTCGTGCTCGTCGGCGTCCCAGGGCAGACCCGCCGCACGCATCTCCTCGGCGATGAGGCCACCGGCGGATTCCGCGGCGCACAGCAGCGCCAGACGGCCCGTCCGATCGGATCCGATCACCCGCACCTGCTCCCGGTACTGCGCCACGAGCTCGGCGATCGGCATCGGTCCGCCTCGCTCATCGGCATCGAACAGGGCCGGCTCCGCCGTGTCCGGCTGCCGCGGGATCCAGTCCTCGGACGGCGCGAGCGGGCGCGCGACGACGTCCGTGTCGCGGAGGATCGCGTGACACAGAACCAGATCGTGCGTGCGCGTCAGACGGACGCCGGCCGCGAGCAGTCGCGGATAGAGGTCGCGTGCGCTGCGGATGACCCACCGCGGACTCCGGAGCTCCTCCTCCCGCGCGACCCACTCGGCGATGCCGTCGCCGCCGAGCTCGATGATCTCGGTCGCCGGCTCGCCTGCCACCAGGGGCACAGCGGCGAGGCCCGTCTCTGTCCGTGCCAGCAGGATCCGCTGATCGGCTGCCGGCTCTCCGCTCACAGACCGGATTCGTCGGTGCGCACGAGGATCGCGCCGCACTCCGGGCACAAGATCACGGCATCCGCGGCGGCTTGGCGGATCTCGCCCAGGTGCGTCCCGGAGAGCATCATGCGGCAGCCCTCGCACGTGCCTCGCCGGAGCAGTCCGACGCCGATGCCGCGCGAGGCACGGCGGGTGTACTCGGCCAGGAGGTCGGCGGGCACATCCGCGGTCACGGCCTCGCGATCCCGCGTGAGCTGCTCGATCTCGGTGGTGGCGGCGGCGATCTGCGCCTTCGCCGCCGCGGTGAGCTGCTGTCCCTCGGCTGTGGTCGTGTCGATGAGCGCCTGCTGGGCGGCGACAGCCGCATCGGCCTCCTCGAGGCGTCCCATGACGTCGAGCTCGGAGTCCTCGAGGTCGCTGATGCGGCGGGCGAGGCTGGCGAGCTCGTGCTCGAGCGCCTGCGCGTCCTTCGGATTGGTGGATGCCGCCAGGCGCTCGGTGTCGCGCGTGCGCCGCTGCTCGGTGACCTTGACGTCGGATTCGAGCCTGGTCAGCTCCGTGCGTATGTCGTCGCGGCTGCCGGTGAGGGCGGTGAGCTCGCGTAGCTGCTCCTGACGCTCCTTGGCGAGTTCGTTGATCCTGGCGCCCTGCGCCGGGGTCGTCCGCTGCTTCTCGGCCTGTTCGAGGCGTCGGTCGAGTTCGGCGACGTCGAGGAGGATGCGCTGGTGCTCGGGGCTGGCGTTCACACGTCCAATCTACCGTCCAGGTACAGCCACGTCCTGTTCTCCCGGACGAAGCGGCTCCGCTCGCGCATCGAGCCCGGTGCACCGTCCTCGCGGAAGAACGCTTTGAACTCCACGAACCCCTCCGCGTCGAACGGACCTCCGGCGACGGTGTCGAGGATGTCTAGCCGCGTCCAGCGGATGTCGGGGTCGAGATCGATTCCGGCCGGCCTCGTCGAGGGATGCCAGGAGCGCAGCAGATGCTCGGCGTCGCCGGTCGCGAACGCCGTGAAGCGCGAGCGCATCAGGCGGACGGCTGTGGGTGCGGCGATCGCGCCGGACAGGATCGGTCCGCAGCATCCGTCGTAGGTGTCACCGGACGTGCAGGGGCAGCGCATGCGTCCATCATGCCCCGTGCGGACAAGCCCAGTGCGGACATGCCCAGTGCGGACATGCCCAGTGCGGACGGGGGCCGTACGCTGTGAGGATGACCGCTCTCCCCCTTCGCACCGCGCACAACGGCTTCACCCTTCCGGCGATCGGACTCGGCACCTACAGGCTCAACGGCGACGCCGGGGCGGCGGCGATCGCGGCGGGCATCGACGCCGGGTACCGACTGGTCGACTCCGCCTTCAACTATGAGAACGAGGGCACGGTGGGACGCGGCGTCGCGGATGCCGCCACCGATCGTGCCGAGGTGATCGTCACGACCAAGCTGCCAGGGCGCCACCACCCGTCCGAGAAGGCGCGCTGGAGCATCGAGGAGAGCCGCTTCCGTCTCGGCCTCGACGCGACGGACCTGCACCTGATCCACTGGCCGAACCCGATCCAGGACGAGTACGTCCAGGCGTGGGCCGCTCTCGTCGAGGCCCGGGAGCGCGGCACCGTGCGCCAGATCGGCGTGTCGAACTTCCTCCCCGAGCACTTGGAGCGCCTCGAGCGCGAGACGGGCGTGCTGCCGGTCGTCAACCAGATCGAGCTGCACCCGTACTTCCCGCAGGCCGAGCAGCTGGAGTATCACCGCGAGCACGGCATCATCACCGAGGCGTGGAGTCCGATCGGTCGGGCGAAGGCGCTGCTCGACGAGGCGGTGATCGTCGAGGTCGCACGCGCACACGACATCGCCCCCGCTCAGGCAGTCCTCGCCTGGCATGTGGCACGGGGTAGCGTCGCGATCCCGAAGGCGTCGTCACTCGAGCACCAGAAGGCGAACCTCGCCGCGGCATCCGTCGTGCTGGACGACGCGGAGGTCGAGGCGATCAGCGCGCTGGGGCGCCCGGACGGCCGTCTGTTCGACGCGGATCCGCGCACGCACGAGGAGTCCTGAGGATCCGAAGAGGTGGACGCCGGTGGACTCAAACCGAACACCTGGCAGAAATTCGAGCGGCTCAGTTCCGCGTGGAATCGGGCGAAACTCGGTTTCGAGGACGCGCCGCACGGTGACACCGAGGGCGAGCCGGGCGTCGTGGCGAACCCTAGGAGACGGGCTAGAACACCCCTGACGGAGAGCCAAGTGGACGCTATTCGAACTGCCCGCGCGAACGGCGAGAGCGTGGTGTCTATCTCACGGCAGTTCGGTGTGCATCGGATGACGGTGTGGACGCACACCAAGGACTTGCTGTGATGGTCACAGGCGAAGCCCCGGTGAGTGAGCGCTCCGCTTCAGGTGAGCGCCTATGAGTTTTCCAAGAGCCCGCGGAATAGGTTCGTCGCACTCTCGGGGTTGTCGATCTCATGGTCGAGATCGGCCTTCAGTGCCGCACGAAGGTCTGGCAGATCAGGCGCGGCGTACGCGGGGTTCTCCATGAACGAGACGACTTCTCGGATCGCTGCATCCCACCACTTCTGCGTGCCCCGCTCACCGCGTTGCGCGCGACGGTCCTTGAGTAGGTCTTGCCAGACCCGCAGCTCCCAGGTGTTGCGGTCGGCATCGAGAGATACATCGCCGGAGAGAAGATCACGGAGCCGGGCCTGCAACTGATCCGCCCTCTTGGACTTGTGCTCCCAGGTATCGACGGTGAAGTTCCACCAGACTTTCCGCCGTAGCCGTATCACTCTGTACGCCAGGTTCTGAGTGGAGTCGTTCTGGATGTCCTCGACGATTTCCTGAAGCTCGCGAACGAGCCGCTGCACATGCTCGACTTCGTAGGAGACGGTGTCGGCTGAGGAGGCAGCGGAGTCGGCGGAAGACGAGGCGGACTCTGCGGCTTCTGCAGCGTCGTGGGTGGTGCTGGTGAGCGCCATGATTGGTGTCGCGACGTTCTTCTCGATCCCCTCCGCGATCTGGTCGACTTGGCTGCCCACGGCACCGACCGCGGAACGCAGTTCTTCGCTGACTTGCCGGAAGTGCAGAGCAAAACTACCCGCTTCGCGGTCCAGGTAGATGCGCAGCAACTCTTCGTCTGTCAGCGCGCGCGTGGACCGGCCTTGCCGGGTCTGGCGACGGCCCTGGTCATCGAAGTGTGGCGGCATCGTCGGACGCACTTCTACTCGGATGAACGGGATTGGCTCGGCTACGCCCTCCTCCACGATGAAGACTTCGACCGGGATCGGTCGTGTCTTGCTCGCCACGTCTTGGATGCGGGACACGGCCTTGTCGAGCCCCTTGGGTAGTCCGAAGGGCTGTCCGTGCACGAGCCCGGTGGTCTTGTCCTCAACCTCATCGACACCGACGAGAAGGTGGGCAACCTCGCGGGTTGGATCGGCGGCGACCCAGTTGGCGAGCGCGGCAAGGAGCCCGACTGTCACGGCGTCAACGTCGCGCTTGAACTCGTAGCGGCCCGATTCGCCCAGCGCGAGCATCTGCTGCGCGACCGCACTGACTTCCTGGTGTCTCGAAGGCTCGGGTTGATCCGTCATGATGCTGTCTTGGCAGCGAGCACTGATGAGGTTGGCATGCGCAATCAGAAATCGTAAAGACGTTTACGTGCGTCGAACGCAGCACGTCCGCCTTCAAGCAGGTCTTCCGCGTACTTTCGGACCTTCGGGTCGTCGAGCGATCCGACGCCGTCGGCTACTGTTCGCCCGTGCTGGCCATCAGCTTCGAGTGTCACGACCAACTCGGCGTCTCCAAGAACGGGAACGTTGGCGTTGTGCGTGCTAACGATCAACTGCCGGGTTCCCTTCAATGATCGCAGCTTCTGGACAACTCCGTCGTAGACAAATCGGTTGTCTAGGTCGTCCTCGGGTTGGTCGATGACCAGAGGGCTCATAGAGGCTCCGAGCAGGAGCAGGAGGAGGGCAGTTGCTCGCTGCCCTTTCGACAGGTCTTCAAGCCGACGCCAGGCCGCTGATTGACCTTTGACAGCGACGTTCAGCTGTACCTCCACAGCTAATCCAACGGTCTGCTCTTCGAACTCTCGGAACAAAGGTTCTCCGCAGTCGACGATGGCTTTTGCTTGAGCTCCGGTGATGCCGAATGCGGAGATGGCATCTAGGCCTGATCGCACTGCCGCTGCGAATGCTCCGACGCTGAAGTCATCTTGATCGATTGCCGCGAATACCTGACCGCGCTGGGTCGAGAAGTGGTTAGAGATCACCGCCTTTATTTGGCTTCGATCTGGTGAGGCGATGGGCTTCACTATGACAGCGCCGGTAGTTGCTTCGTTTGACGCTTTGATTGCCTTCTTCAGATCGGACGCGGTCTTCTTATCGATATCGGAGAGCTGGCGGAGCAGCTTGGTTCGTGCTTCGAGGAGCTTCTTTTTCTCCTTATCGAAGGTGGCCCGCTTCTCTGCTCGCTTCTTAAGTCGAATCAGGTTTGACTGCAAGGTTAGGTACTCGTCGGGCTTGTGTCCCTGTTCGACTAACTCGCGCAGGACTGCCGCGACGCCATCGCTCTCGGTCTTGGTGCCGTCCTTCCAAGCCTGTGCGGTCGCTTCGACCTTTTTCTTCGCGTCGTCCACGGCGGAACGTGCCGTTGTCGCGGCCTGTTCCAGCGCCTTGGCGAGCGTGTCGAGCGCCGGCGCGAGTTTCTGTAGCGTGCCTTTACGTGGCGAGTCATCGACATCAACGAGCTCTGCGCGAAGCTCTTCGGCCAGAGGCTCAAGCCCCCAACCGCTGATGAGGTCCTCAACCTGTTGGACCCGCTCAGACACCTCGGTGAGAACCGCCTCGTCCTTGTCTAGCCGTGTCTTCTGGTCGAGCTTCGCAGCAAGGTCGGTCTTCTCGAACGCTTCCATGCTTTCGGTGAGGCGAGGGATGTCTGCGAGTTCGTTTTCCAGCGCTTCGCGATCCCGCTCATGTTTCGCGAGTGCGTCCCGGTTGTCGGCCAGGTCTTTCAGAAGCTGGTCTCGTTCGGCGGGCGATGCTGGTTTCCCGGCCACTCTCGCGACGAGTTCCGCCATGAGGTCTTTGTCTTGAGCCAGTTCGGCGAGTTCGTGCTGGCCGAAGATTTCGAGGTTTCCGACGATATCGCGTGGTCGTTGATTCGTTTGCGTACCGCTGGAGTCACGGACGATCGCCGGACTGTTGATGGTGCGCTCGATTGTGAAACGTGCGGGACTCGGTGTTACGACGTCTACAACGAGCGAGACGACCGTTCCAGCGCCGAGCACATTCTTGACCATGTCTTTGTGGTCATCGCTTGATGCTTGGCCGATGGGCGAAATCTCCAGCACGTAGCGAAGACTCTCGATAGCGGTGGACTTGCCGGTGCCCCGACCACCAATGAGAGCGGTGAGATCCTCGGCAAGATGGATCTTCTGACCGTCGAGGTAGCCGCCATCCCATGAAATCTCGCGGAGCAGCACACGTGACGTCGATGCCGGATCGACCGTGCTAACCCGTGTCTCCGGGGTCTTCACTGCGTGGCGTAGTCCAAGCAAACTCGGACTACTCATCTTGAACCAAGTGCTCGCACCAGCAGAGGCCAGCGTCGCAGGGTCGGAGACGTCATCCGCATGGACGGCGACGAGTGAGTGTGGTCGATCGTAGGGCTTGACGCCCTTGAGGATCTTGGCTTGGTCGCCAAGCGGGGCTGCGGATGGAGTGATGCCAATGGCGAGCAGGTCAGGGTGCTTCACCATCTCGGCGAGAGTATCGCCTTTGGCTCGACTCAGTAGCCCGGCGTTTGCAACATTGGCATGTGCTGGGACTACTAGTGCGCCTTGGGCACACATGTCCGTCAGAATGTCGCCGTATGACTTCTTCGTAGTGCCCTTTGCCGCGCCAGGCGTCAGCCCACAGGCGCCGATTGCTGCAGTGACCTGCTCAACCGCGGTGCCACGCTCGAATATCACCAGCAGGTGGATGCCTTCAGAGGTGTTCGCCTCGAAGCCAGGAAGCGCGACGATGCCTGCTGCTTCCGCGTCGACGATTAGCTGAGACGCACTACTCGCGTTCCAATGGTCTGTGATAGCGATCAGCTCGATCTGCTGAGCTTTGAGTTCAGCGATCAGCGCCGCGTTGTAGGTCGCCTCATCAACGAAGGTCTTGGACGGCGAGGGGTTGCCAATGTATCCGTAGGGGTTCACCTGTAGAGCCGCACGAACCCAGCGTGCTCCGCGCGGACCGTCGTCGGTAGATGACTGGGCGTCGCTCACTTCATTCACCGCCCTGCTCCGTCGTCGATGCGAATAGTCACGCCAGGTACGCATGGGTCTGAGAGCTGTGGGGAACCTCTTCCGGAGGCGTCCTCTTCGGTCAACATGGGACTCCTCCTCGCGAGCACGGTCACATAGCACCAGCTTACGAGAGAAGCACTCCCGCGCGCAGGAAGAACCGAGCACCAGCTAGAGACGGGGTGCTTGGTCGATGCTCGGGCGCTGGGAACTGGCGGTGCGTGTGCTGAGCTGCCGGAGCCGGACGAGAGCGGCCTGCGCCGCACGGCGTTCAGCGGCTTGTTCGGGGGTGCGGATGCTCTTGGCGTCGCCCAACGGTGACGAGCCGCCGATGTCGTAGCGGTGTCGGTACAGCGCAATGGTGGCCGCCTCGGTCTGCCACTGTGCTCGCGCTCTCGACACAGAGGGAGGCTTGCCGAGCGGCAAGAGCCACGCGGCCCCGGCTTGCTCAGCGTCGTTCACGAGTCGCCGGGCGCGGGCTTCGATGAGTGCTTGGCGTTCATCAAGCGCCGTCTGCATGTCGTCGGGGATGGGCCGGGCTGGAGTGGCGATGAGCCCAGCGACCCGACGCCTACGGTTCTTGCCCGGTGACAGTTGGCCGGTCGCCTGGTCGAGCATGGTCGCCAACTGCGCAGCCGGGTCGGTCTGCTCGTCGCCGGGTGTCAGTCGTGGCGCGAGGGCGTTGAGTGCGACGGAGGCGAGATGTCCGGCGGCTTCGTGTCGGGCGAGTGCTGCTTCGAGGCGTTCGTAGTAGGGGCTGGTGAACACGTCGTCGGCCACGTCCTCGGCGAAGGGTGCGACATCGAGCAGGGTCGCCCAGCGGTCGATCTGGGTTTCGCGGGCGAGCACGTCGTACTCGTCCATCAGCGTGGACAGCGAGGTGTGGCGGTCGACCTCGAGTTTCAGCGTCTCGGTCGCCGACAGGTCAGCGTCGCTGCGCCCCAGGACTTCGGCGAGGCGGTCGAGAATCGTCAGCGGCCCCCGCTGGTCGAGGTGGGGTTCGACCTCGTGCGGGTCGGGCACGATGACGTAGGCGTGGTTGCGGTGCTTGCCTCGCGTCATGGCGACGTAGAACAACTCCCGCGCCGCCTTCTCCGGATCGACGAGCGCGTGCGCGGTGTCGACGCTGGCTCCTTGGGCGCGGTGGACGGTGCTGGCATAGCCGAGTTCGAGTTCTTCGCGGACGTACTTCGCGGGTAGCACGAGTGCTTTGCCGCGTGGCTGGTCGCCTTTGCCGAGGCGACGCACCGCAAGAGAGCCGTCCTCGTAGCGGTGGGTGACCTGCCAGCGGTCACCATTCTTGACCCACGTCCTGCCGGTGGTCAGGCGGCGGTCGTTGAGCCGGGTGACGACCAGATCACCGACCCCGGCAGTGGTGCCGTCATGCAGCCGGACCCCTTCGGCTTCGACGCGACCAGCGGTGAGGAGGTCGGCGCGGGCGCGCTCGTTCAGTTCGGCGACCATCTCGCCGGTGCCCGCGATCATCAGCGTCCTCAGCCCGGCATCGCGGTCGGCACGCCACGCCGTGTAGATCGCATCCTGCATCGTCTCGGCGTCATCCTCAATCAGCCGGCCTTGCCCGTTGTAACTCTTGAGTGCGTCGGGTCGTCCGTGGCGCAGGCCGAGGCTCGCGGTCTTCTCCCAGTCGTGGGCGAAGCGGCGCACGTCGGTGAGTTCGGGCACCTGGTGGCGGTCGCGCACGAGTGTCCCGAACGCCCCGCCCGTCTCCACGGCGGACAGTTGCGCCCAGTCCCCGATGAGCACGACCTTGGCCCCGACCTCCGCCGCGTGCGCGGCGATCCGATCCAGCGCGAGCGTTCCGGCGAGGGAGGACTCATCCACGAGCACGAGCTGCCCGGACTCCAGGTTCCAGCGCCCGTGATGGTGTTCATGGAGGAACTTGGCTGTGTTCTCGGCCCGAACGCCGAGCGAGTCTCCGAGGACTTCGGCGGCGGCCGCCGAGGGCGCGAGGCCGATCACGGAGTCTTGGCCGTGCGCTGCCGTCCATGCCCGATGCAAGGCGCGTAGCGCGGTGGTCTTGTCGACGTGTCGGGTTTGACCGGCGTACCTACCAGGCGACAAGGGGAGGTCGTCATGGGCGGCACAGCAGCAAGCAGCAGCGGTGTGGAGCAGGTGGTGGTGTACCTGCGTATCAGTGAGGATCGTACCGGCGCGGAGGCCGGAGTCGAGCGGCAGCGCCAGGACTGCCTGGAGCTGTGCGTCCGGCTCGGGATCACCGATCCGGCGGTGTTCATGGACAACGACATCTCCGCCTACTCGGGCAAGAAGCGCCCCGGCTATCTCGACCTCCTCGAACGCGTGAAGCTGGGGCCGTCGCGGATTGTGGCGTGGCATGTGGATCGCCTCTACCGTCGCCCGCGCGAGCTGGAAGACCTCATCGACCTCGTGGAAGCCCATCCGATCCGCATCGAGACGGTCAAGGGCGGCGCGTTCGATCTGAACACCCACGAAGGCCGGTTGATGGCCAGGCAGCTCGTGGCGATCGCCTCCTACGAGTCCGGGCACAAAGCAGACCGCATCCGCCGTGCGAATCAGCAGAAGGCCGAGCGAGGCGACTGGCATGGCGGGGCGAAGTACGGGTACGGCGTCGGCGGGGTCCTGATCCCGGAGGAGGCCGCGGTGATCCGGGAGATGGCCGACCGGTTCCTCGCGGGCCAGTCGGTGCGGCAGATCACCCGGTGGCTCAACCGCGAGGGCGGGCCGGTGCCGCCGTCGAAGGGCAAGAGCCGGTTGAACGTGTGGCACGAGAGCACGGTCGGCTCGATCCTGTGCTCGGCCAGGATTTCGGGGCAACGCGCCTACGAACCAGCATCGAAGACGACGGCGACGTGGGAACGCCGTGACCGGGCGATTCTCGGGCCGGGGAACTGGGAAGCGATCATCACCCCGGAAGAGACGGCGCGTATCCGGGCGGTGTTCAACCACCCCGACCGGCGGGTGGGCCGCTCATCCAAGAGCCTGCTGGCGGGGCTGATCACCTGCGCCAAGTGCGGCAACACCCTCGTCTCCTCCGGCCTGCACCGGGGCGAGACCTCAATCGGGAAGCGCCGCTTCTACCGCTGCCTACCCCTGCCCGGCAGGCCCGAGCGTGGCGGGCTCGTCGTGTCCGCGCACGGCATCGAAACCCTGGTGAGCGAGGCCATGATCGCGCGCCTGGCCGCGACCACACTTCCCACCACTGCACCGGGCGCCGATGCGGGGGTGTCGGCGGCGATGGAACAGATCACCGCCGCCCGTCAGCGCATGGAGGACATGGCCCGCGACTACGGCGCGGGCCTGCTCTCCCGCACCGAACTGCACGCCGCCAAGACCGCCGCCACCGCGACCATCAGCAACGCCGAACTCGTGCTGGGTCGTAGCGCGAAGTCTTCGGCATTGAAGGGCATCCCCATCGGCGACGAGGAAGCGTTGCGGGCGGCGTGGGAGGTGGAGTGGTCGATCCCGCAGAAGCGCGCGATCATCGCCGCCCTGATCGACACCCTCACCGTCAAACCCGCAGAGCCCGGTAAGCGCGGGGCGAGGTTCCGGCCCGAACGGGTGGAACTCACCTTCAAAGCCTGACCCGCCCCGGGCGAGAGCGCCGCCACCCTGGCAGGAAGGACGGCGGTGCTCGCGTGTGGAGGGTCAGTTCTCGGGGCGGGTGAGGATGCGGAGCTTGGCCAGTGTCACCGGATCGGTGACCCCGACCGGCACCGCGGAACGCTCACACGCCTCCATCGTCCACGCCACGACATCGAAACCCGGCGGCAGCCCGCTCGGGGTCCGGCCCCGCCGCTCACGAGCCGAGGGCGTCAGAGAAGTTTCGGGGGTGCTGTGCGCTGCTGTGGTCGTCATACCTGACAGGTGCGCACTCGAAACCACTACATATAGCGGTCATGGAGTGATCAATCTGCTACATGTTGGTTCTCGTGGATGACGGGGCCCCTCGACGCCACCCAGAGAGTGTGCTCTGACGAGGTTCACGGTTCAGGCGTCGGGTTGGGGTTGGCGGCGCGGATCGCGTCTCTCAGAGTGTCGTCGTCACGCAGGCGGTCCGGTAGTTCGCCGCTGAGCAGGCGCAGCAGTAGGCCGTCGCCGGTCGGTGTGCCGGAGTGCTTCGCGGCGGGATGCCCCAACACGATCCGCAGCAACGCGGTCCAAGACCGTGGCGGCAGGCCCAGCAGGACCGGCACGGTGCGGTCGCGGCGCAGCACCTCCACTGCACGGGACCTCGAAGGCAGATCGGCCAGCCGATAGGCGACATGCACCACGCAGTCGGCCACGAGCGCGGCATCCCAGCCCGCCGAGACGAACAACCCCACCACTTCCGACAGCACGGCGGTGAGTTGCCCGTCGTCCTCGCCGGGCTCCGGGTCGTCATTGTCGGCAGCGACGGCGAACGCGGGATGGTAGTCGGTCAGGCCCTCTCGTTCAGCGAACCGAACGGCGTCGTGGAATCCGGCGATCCTGGGCGTGCGGCGGGCCTTGCTGGTCGCCACCAACAGCCCGGCAGCACGAGCCTCCGCGAGACAGGTGATCTGCACGGCGTGGGTGACAACAGCCCACGGATTCCCCGCGTTGCGCGTTGAGGGGGCGAGCATGACCTCGAACGCCATCGAAGCGACCTCCCAGGCATCCATCCCGTATCTGCGAGCCAGCCGCCGATACCTCACTGCCGTGTATCGCATTAGCTCCGCCGCTTCACGGTCGCCCCGCCAGGCACCAGGCCCGGCTTCATGCAAGCGGATCAACAGGGCACGTAGTCCCTCGGGGCTCTGGAATCCGTGGCTGGCCGGGCCAGCCGGTCCCGCAGCATCGTCGCTGGCGGGTGAAGTGTGCTCGTCCACGGTGACGCCTCCCAGAAGGGAGGTGCGCCACCAGCACCCATACCGGGACGTCTCGTCAGCACGCCCCTACACCAGCCGCCGGTTAGCAAGCGCGCCGCGTGCGTCATATCAAGGCGGCGATCCTGGGCAGCGCGCGAGCTGTGCATGAACAGTTGGGTAGGGCAATCTCGTAGCACCGAGGCCCGCTGATGAGTGCCGACCGAAGCCTGCCGCATTGAACTCAGTGCCGACGTGTCTGCGGCCTCGAAAGCGGCAGCGTTGTCGAAGCCGCTCGTGTCGAGTCCAGGGCATAGTCAGGCCGATCGTCGCGCTCATCTATGGCGCGGACGGCGTACGAGTGCGTTGGTGGCGATGGCGGCAACGACGCACAGAATCGCAAGTGCGATCAGGACGATTCGCCAAGTGTCGGTGAGTTGCCAGGCCAAGAACTCTGCATCCGCCGTGTTCGGGAGGTTGCCCGTGGCGACCTGTCCTGCGAGTTCTGCGGAGCCGATCTTTCCAGTCAGGATCGTGATGAGCGCTGAACCGAAGAGACCGAGGACAAGAGCGTTGGAGGTGCCGCGGACGGTGTTGAGCATCCCCGCAGCCATCCCGACCTGCTTCTCGCTGACTTCGTTCATCGCCTGGGCGTCGATGATCCCCGACGCCAGACCGACACCCGCACCAAGCAACACCAGGGGCCACGCCAGGTCGAGCGGTGTAGTGGCCGGGTGCAAGGTCGCGAGCAAGGCATTGCCTCCGGCGATTGCGAGCAGCGCGGCAGTGATGACCAGCACCGGCGAGGTGCCCTTGCTGACGAGCCAGCCGCCCACGGCGGGCATGATCATCATCGGCAGGGTCGGCAACATCAGGACCAGCCCGGCGTTCGCGGCAGTCAATCCAACCGGGTCTTGGAGATAACTGGGTAGGAAGTTCAAGACACCACCGAAACCGGCGGACATGGTTATCGCGGCCAGCAGCCACCCCATGAACCCCCGACGGCGCAGCAACGCGAGGTTGAGGATCGGATTGGCGGCGCGACGCTCGATGACCACGAAGGCAGTCAGCAGGAGTGCCACGCAGGCCAACAGGAGGAGGACGGCGGGAGACGTCCAGCCGAGTGAGGAGCCCTGCGTGACGGCAACCATGAGGGCAGCAAGCCCCGCGATGAACGCGGCCGCACCCGCGACGTCGATGCGCGGAGTCGTCTCCGCGCGGGTCTCGTGCATCAACAGAGTTCCGGCGATCAGGATGAGACCGGGCAGGACGAACGCGCCGAACCCGAGTCGCCAGCCCAGCCCATCCACCAGCCAGCCGGAGAGCGACGGGCCGAGGGCGAGGCCGAGACCGGAAATGGTGCCCATCGCCGCGAACGCCCGAGCGCGGGCTGCGCCTGTGAATGTCGCTCCGAGGATGGCCCCGCCACCTGCCATCACGCCTGCTGCTCCGAGCCCGGTCAGCACTCTGGCAGCCAGCAGGACGGCGATGTTTGGGGCGAGCGCGGCACCAACGCATCCGAGGGTGTATGCGATAGCACCGGCGCGGTAGATGCGTCGTCTGCCGATCGCGTCACCGAGAGACCCGGCCACGAGCATGAAGGATGAAGCGGTCAGGAAGTAGGCGGTGACGACCCACTGTGCTGCCGGTCCGCTAGCGTCTAGGTCGGAGCCGATTCGAGGCACAGCAACTCCAGCACCAGACATCGACATCGGAAGCGCGAGGAAGCCCAGCAGCACAACAGTGAGCGTCACTGCACCACGCGGTGTCGCTCGGATGCTGGTTGCGGTGTCGGCCATGATGCCTCGCGTCATCGTTGCGCAAGAGAGGTCGTACCCGCCGGTTGGCGGAGCGTAGCCATTGCGCGAGTCCACTCGATCAGCTCGCCGAGCATCCGCTCCAGTGTCGGCAGATGATGCTCCGCCGGGGCAAAGGTGCCCGGCTCAGTCATGTCAGTGATGGTGAAATCGGTAAAGAGCGCCAACGCGACCTGGCTGCGCACACAGGCGACCTTGACCTCGGCGAGCGTCATACGCAGCTGCTCCACCGCACGAACCCCTCCGTTAAGCCCGTAACTGACGAAGGCCGCGGCCTTGTCATGCCACTCGGCGAAGAGATAGTCGATCGCGTTCTTCAAAGCCGCGGGGATGGCGTGGTTGTATTCGGGCACCACGAAAATGAACCCGTCGAATGAAGCGATGAGGTCGGCCCATCGGCGGGTGTGATCGTTTCGGTAATCACCGATAGCCGCGGGAACCGGCTCATCGAGCAACGGCAGACCCACCTCGGCGAGGTCGACCACGGCGTACTCGACCCCGGCATCCTGCGAGGTGCGGGCGGCGGCCTGCTCATGCACCCATCTGGCGACCTGATCTCCTCGCCTCCCCGGTCGAGTGCTCGCTATCACGATTGCGACTCTGATCATCTGGTTCCCTCCGTCTCGTTCGTGCGCGTCGCGCGCCGACCCGCCCCTCCAAGGTACAACGATCATTGCAGTCAGTACAAGCATCGTTGTAGTAGGGTGAGGGGCATGAGCCGAGGACAGGACAGCGCTGACCCCAAGGAGCGCCCACCGAGGAGCACCCGTGTCGACAAACGGCGTGCGCTTCTCGACGGCGCACTGCTGGTGTTCGCCGAGGACGGATACACCCGTGCGAGCATCGACACCATCGCTCGGAGAGCAGGAGTGTCAACACGGACGATCTACAACCAGTTCGGCGACAAGGCTGCCCTCTTCGAGGCAGTGATCGTTGACAGCGCCAGACGCACCGCAGATGAGCAGATCGCGACCGTACGTCGCTACCTGGGCAAGATCGTGGACATCGAAGACGACCTGATCGAGTTCGGACGTGTGTGGGCGTCTCCCGCACCTGAGCATGCTCCGCACTTCGCGCTGGTGCGACAGATTCATGCAGATGCCGGACACATCGCCGAGACCACACTCCGAGCCTGGCAAGAAGTCGGTCCGCTCCGTGTACGTAAAGAGATCGCCGAACACCTCAGCCGCATCGCCACGGCCGGACACCTGACCGTGACTGACGCTGACCTCGCCGCCGTCCACCTGGTGCAGCTCATCGCCGGAGACATCACCACCCGCACCTACCACGGGGCCATCCCACTCCCCGTAGCGGAACTACACCGGCTCTCCGATGCTGGCGTCCGCGCCTTCCTCCACGGCCACATCTCTGCCCGTCACTAAGCACACAGGAGTTCCTCCTCCGAGACCCCTGCCCTCGCCGCTGAACCTCTCCGGGATCACTGCTTCTCTGTCGCCCCAACGCATCGCCCCCACAGTGATGCACGCATTTTACGGCGGTGCCGTGGTGCACACCTCCCTCATGAGACCACTCATGAGGGAGGCCAGGATGAAGGGCGGCGTGCTCCTGTTCCGCGGCAGCGGTGCTGCCGCGCGCCGGTATGTCGAGGCTGACCGTTCCCGCGCCGACGAGTACTACCTCGGCGCGGACAACGCCGTAGCCGAGTACGCCGTGATCGACTCCACCGGCGAGGTCACCGCCACCCGCTCACTGACCGCTGACGAGTACGAGGGGTGGGTGGACTGGATCAACCCGGAAACGGGTGAGTCGATGGGTGTCCCACGCAAGCCCGGTGCGGTGCGGAAGGGATCGCCGTTGTTTGCCGAGATGACGATTAACGCCCCCAAGTCCCTGTCGGTCGCCGCCGCCCTGCACCCCGCGGTGTCGGAGGCGCTGGACGCCGCGCAGCGGGACGCAGCGCAGGAGATTCAACGGTTCCTCGGCCAGCATTCGGTCACCCTGGCCGGGCCGCGCGGTGCGCAGGAAGTCCTGCCGGTCGAGCACATGCAGACCGTCGCGATCACCCACAAGACGAGCCGGGCGGGTGATCCGCACCGGCATATCCACTTCCAGATCGGCACGAGGGTGTGGGCGGGCGGGAAGTGGCGGGCGCTGACCACCGCGGCCCTGTTCAAGCAGCAGGGCGCGATCCGCGCTCTCGGCACCGCGGTGATCGCCGCGCACCCCCAGCTCGCCGCCACGCTCGCAGATCACGGGTTGACGCTAGATCCGGTGTCCGGTGAGGTGACCGAGCTGGAGCCGTTCAACGCTGTGATGTCGAAGCGGTCGGCGCAGATCAAGCGGAACCTCAACCGGATGGTGGCCGAGTGGGAGGCGGAGCATCCCAGCGAGACTCCCGGTCCGGCGCTGACGGCGAGGATGCAGGATGCCGCGTGGGCGTTCCAGCGGCCCGGGAAGAAGCCCACCGACCTCAAAGACGAGCAGTGGTGGCGGCAGGAACTCGTAGAGGCCGGATACGACCCCGACAACCTCAACCGTCGTGCCGCGCACCCGGCGGTATCGGTGGATGACCTGACGGTGCAGGAGGTCGCCAGTCGTGCGCTGGATCGCTGCGCCGCTGCCGCATCGTCCTGGACACCCCACACCGTGCAGGAGCACGTCACGAGGATCATCACCGAGGCGAGCGTGCAAGCAACTCCCGTGGAGTTGCGGGAGCTCATCGACCTGGCCACCAACCTCGCCACAGAGGATTGCTTCTCCATCCTGCCGCCAGGCGCGCCGACGCCAAAGCACGTGGCGCACCTGACCAGCCTGAACGTGATCGCTGCCGAGACCGCACTGCGCGATCAACTCACCGCCGCGACGCCGGAGCGGGAGCCGGGACACCCCGACGTGACCCAAGCCACGCAAGCCGCCGGACTCGACGCCGGGCAGGCGGTCGCCGCCGCCGCGGTCGCGTCGACCGACCCGCTGGTGATCGTGGAAGGAGCCGCAGGCAGTGGGAAGACCACGATGCTCCGTACTGCTATCGAGGTTGCAGCCGAGCACGGCCGAGGTGCGCGTGTTGTTGCGCCGACATTGCGGGCCGCGCAGGTCGCCCATGACGAACTCGGCGTGCCCGCCACGAGCGTTGCAGCGCTCGTGCACGCGCACGGGTGGCGATGGAACGACGACGGCGTGTGGACGCGCCTCACGGTAGGCGACCTCGACCCTGTAACCGGCAGCACCTACACCGGCCCGCCGCGCGATGCGGTGCTGCGCCGGGGTGAGCGGGTGATCATGGACGAGGCCGGGATGCTCGACCAAGACACCGCCCGAGCCCTCTTGACCATCACCGCCGAGGCGGGCGCGACGGTCGCGCTCGTCGGCGACCGCGCCCAGCTCCCCGCGGTTGGACGTGGTGGGGTGCTCGACATGGCCGCGCAGATCAGGGGCCGTACCTACGACATGAGCGAACTGCACCGCTTCGCTGACGCCGAGTACGCCTCGTTGACGCTGGCGATGCGCGACCGGGCCAACCCCGGTGCAGTGTTCGACCGACTCGCCGCGATGAACCTCGTCATCCTGCACACGGACGATGAGCGGGCGCGTGAGCACATCACTATCCATGCTCGGGACAGCGAGTCGATCACCGTCGCCACCAACGACGAAACCACCGGGTTGAACGAGCGCATCCGCGCCGGACGGGTCGAGCGCGGCGAGGTCGACGACACCACCACAGTGACCGGCAGCGATGGGCTGGCTATCGGGGCTGGTGACCTCATCCAGACGCGGAAGAACAGCAGCGACCTGGGGGCGGCGAACCGGCAGCAATGGATCGTCCAGCACGTCACCGACGACGGCACCGTCTACGCCCGCGAGGTCGGCAGCAGCCTCAAGCACCGGGGCACGGTCATGCTCCCGGCCGAGTATGTGAGCAAGCACGCGC
The DNA here is from genome assembly GCF_903645325.1 of Microbacterium tenebrionis. Classification (GTDB taxonomy): domain Bacteria; phylum Actinomycetota; class Actinomycetes; order Actinomycetales; family Microbacteriaceae; genus Microbacterium; species Microbacterium tenebrionis. The sequence continues at coordinate 44,588 of NZ_CAHJXQ010000003.1, read as the reverse complement.
ATCTGTCCTATGCTGCGACCGCCTACGGCGTCCAAGGCGCAACCGTGGACGCCTCGCACACGCTCCTGTCGGAGGCGACCAGTGCGGCAGGTGTCTACGTCGGCATGACCCGAGGCCGCCAGATCAACCAGCTCCACATCGTCGCCGAAGACCTGACGAACGCGCGGGCGCAGTTCGTAGAGGCGATGGAACGTGACTCCGCTGACCGGGGGCTCGACCACGCCACCGCCCAGGCTGTCGAGGCAGTGCAGGGTCTCGTCGCGGACGGCCCCGTCAGGCTCGTCACCGACGAACTCGCACGCCTCGACCACGAGGTCGAACGCGCGGAACGGGCGGCAGAACGGTGGGAGCGGATCGCCGCACGCCTCGATGCCCAACGCGCCGCGCACCGAGCCGAGGACGACGAGGGCACCGCGGCACTTCGCCAGGCTGAGGACACCGCCGCGCGTGTACGCGTCGAGGTCACCGCGCCGCTCACCGCACGCGCCGAGCAGGACGGTGCGGTCTACCTCGCCGCTATCAAGAACGAGGCGGCCGCGAGTGCTCGCCTCTCCACGGTGGGGAGGTTCGGCAGGCGCAAGGCCCGCACCGAGCACCACGCCGCGACAGAACAAACACACACCGTGACGGCGCAGATACGCTACGCCTGGGGCGAGCCGCCCCGCACCCCCGAATCGCTGCCCGCCTGGGCAACCCAGGCCGCCGCGCGCCGAGCCGAGAGCGACCCCCGCGTGAGTGACGCCGACCGTGCCGTCGAAGCGGCCCGTGCCAAGCGCCTGGCAACACGCCAGCGACACCAGCACGAGCGGAGAGCGTTGTTGGTCCAGGAACTCGGGACCGATCAAGCCCGCCGTGCCCAGTTCGGCATGAGCACGGTCAGCCCACACCGCGACGCCCACGACGCCCGTGCCAGGGCCGCTGCTTCCCGCGCTCAGGCGGAGACACTCCGTAGCCTCCCCACGGGCGACGCCGCCAGCTTGATCGAGGCCACCCGCGCCGAGCAGGAGGAGACGAAGCGCCAAGCGGCATCGCGGGCACGGCGACTCGGTGACCCGTTCGAGCACGAAGCCCGCCGCTCCGATCCGCGACGGGAGGGGCCAACGCGCGGACTGTAAAGCGGTTCGGACGTTACTCCGAACGGGGCCGCGGTACACCGTTCGTCTGGTCTATGTCTCCTGCGTCGTCAGGATCGTCTTCTCGCCCGGAGCCGCTCTTGTGGCCGAAGCCAGGGCATCCGGGTACTGTACGAGCGGCATGATCCGCGGGCGGGGCGGAACGAGTGTGCCGTTGCCGACGGCGGTGAAGAGTTCGGTGAGTGCCTGCCGATAGCGGGCGCGTTGCGTCGCAACGAGGATCGGCACGGAGCAGACGCGTTCGCCCGGCCGCGCGTAACGGCGCAGCGTCGAGGCGGCGAAGCCTGCGGCGGTGCTGATGCGCCCTTGTCCGGGTGCCCCGCCGAATGCCGTGCGCACGACACGACCACCCGCGCCTACGGCTCTGCGCACGGATCGGCTGCCGGTGTGGTCGATGGCTCCGTCGACGCCCCCGGTCGTCGCGTCGAGTATCTGGTCGATCCACGTGGGGTCGTCGTAGTCGTACACCGAGTCGGTGAACCGTTCGGCGTAAGCGTGGGAGCGCGGCGACGCTGTGCCGTAGGCGGTGAGTCCTCGGGCGGCAGCGAGCTGCGCGGCCCAAGCTCCGACTGCGCCGCCAGCGCCTTGCACGAGGATCGTTCCCGAGGCCATCGCCAGCGCGTCGATGGCGAACAGCGCGGTGACCGCATCCAGCGGGATCGTCGCCGCGGTCGCACTGTCGAGGAGGTCGGGCACCGGCACCAGCAGCGACGGTGCGACGCTGATGAGACTTGCGTGGGCGCCCATCCGGGGCAGGATGCCCGCGACACGCTGCCCGACGTGCAGGCCGGAGCGATCCCCCGCAGGCAGGCGTTCGATGACGCCCACGAAGTCGTAGCCGGGGACGAACCCCCGCACGGGCTGGAGCAGATAGTCACCCCTGACGGCCATCGCGTCGGTCACCCCCACCGAGGCATGAGTGACGCGGACGAGAGCACGGCGACCGCTCTGTTTCCGCGCAACCCGCTCTCGGATCGCCGTCGCGTGAGCGAGCCCGAACCGCTCCACGCGGACTGCATCCCGGTCGAGCGTCGAATCGTTTAGGTAACATGTCATGTAGTCAAGAGTAGCGGATATAGATGACATGTCACACGAATCGGATGCGGCTGCGGTGCTCGCGTTCTCGTTCGAGGTCAAGAGCCTCGTCACCGAGTTGAACGCCGCGTTGGCCGCGCTGTTCCGGCCGCTCGGGCTGACCTGCGTGCAGGCCGAAGCACTCATGGCCTTGGACGACCTCGGCCCCGTCACCCTCAAACAGCTCGCCGCGCATCTGGTCGCCGAGTCGGGCCACCCGAGTCGACTCATCTCCCGCCTCGTCGAGAACGGCCTCGTCGTGCGAACCGGCTCCGAAAATGACGGTCGCGCCGTCGTGCTCGAACTCACCGAGGAAGGCGCACGGCTTGCCGCACAGAGCCGCGCAGCACGAGCGCCGCTGCTCACCGACTTCGCCCAGCGTTACGGAACACGGCTCGACACCGCGACGACACTCATCCGCGACCTCCGTCACGACCTGACGAAGCGGGACCCGCTCGACCGCGACGCGCACCGCGGCACTCCACGCAGTGACGGCCCAGGACGCGGGCTCTGATCCCCTCTGGTGCGGCTGACCTTCGGAATCAGAACGACACCGGCTCAGCGGTCGCCGCTACGCCGACGATGGGAGAATGGGCAGTACGCAACGGTGTAAGAGTGCGTCCCGTGCCGTGCCGTGCGTGGGGCTGAAACCAGGCGATGGAAAGGAGCCGCGTGGCTACTTCTATCGATCTGGAGTACCCGTTCACGGGCAGGTGGCTCGTCCAGAACAGCCCCGCCAACCGAGTGCCCAGCCACGGAACGGCGCTGCTGGCCACGTCCTACGCCATCGACTTCGTTCCCGCGGATGACGCCGGACGCACCGCACCCATCACGTTCAGATCGCTCATACGACCCGAACCGGCAGAGAAGTTCCCCGGCTTCGGACGCATGCTCCTGTCACCTGTCGAGGGCATCGTCGTCGCCACGCACGACACCGAACCCGACCACCCCGCATACCGCGGACTACCGTCTCTCGGCTACGCCCTCACCCAGCAGCGCCGAGCCCGAGCAGGGTGGATCGCACTTGCCGGTAACCACGTGCTCATCGAGACCGGTGGTGTCGTGGTCGCCCTCTGCCATCTCCAACAAGACAGCCTGGGAGTCCGGACGGGACAGCGCGTGCAGATAGGCGCCGAACTCGCGGGCTGCGGGAACTCCGGCAACAGCACCGAGCCGCACGTTCACATCCAGGCGATCACCACCCTCGATATCGAGCGCGCCATAGCCGTGCCCCTCACGTTCAGGGGTACCCTCCCGCGCAACGGAAACGTCATCGACATCAGCGAGTAGTAGCGTCAAACCCAACATGTGGTATTGCCGGAACCGGCTGGGCCGACGAGCAGGTCGAGCGTCAGGCCGGATCGGGCGATGCGCGTGATGGCGGCGGCCTGATCCGGGTCGAGGCGGACGCCCCTGATCTTGCGGGAGGTGTGCCGGGCAACGAGCCGCGCGGTCAGCGACGGCCCAGTCTCGTCTTGGCTGTGGTGCAGGAGCCGCTGCTCGGCATCGAGGATGTCCTGGCTGGAGTAGGCGACCCGATCGACGGGCTGGAATCTGTTGCCCTCCCCGTCGAGGTAGTGCGCTGGAAGTGCGCGGTCGTACTCAGGGGTGAGCCTGAGCGATTCCGCCTCGGCATAGGCGACGATCTGATCGAGCACACGGGTTCGATCGCTGGTCGTGGCGAACCTGACGCCCATGATCTGCCGCATGGTCTCGGCGTGCAGGTTCCATCGCCCCCAGGTTGCGCGTCGATTCGCTACCTCCATCAGCACCACGGACGCGAGATCGTCGATCTGCTCCAGGCCGAGGTCGTCTGCACGTAGCCGGGCCTCTGCTGCATCCCGATCGAGCAGGTGCTGCGCCCAGGTGGGTGCGTCCTCTCCGAGCACGAGCTCGGCGCGCTCGCGCCAGTCGGCTGTGAGGTCAGCGAGCGAGTGGAGTTCCTTCTCGGGCCGAGTCTCCAGGGTCGCCTGTTGCCGCAGGATCGCGACCGTCGCGGCAGAGGGTTGCCGCCCATGCTCGGCCACGTACTGCTCGATCAGCCGGTTCTTGACCTGCTCGATACCCTCCGCGCCGTCGCTACCCCCGGTAGTGCGGCGGGAGAACTCAGCGATCAGCGCCGCCGGTACACCCTCGATCTCCCACCCGGTGTTGCGGTCCTTGCCCCGATCAACAGGCACCCACTCCACGCCGAGCAGCCGGGCGGTGTGGTCGGTGAGAAAGGCGTTGTACGACGCCGAGAGCGCGACCGTCGCCTTGTGCAGGCGGCGCGAGTCCAGCGACCTCCACCGCCCATCCTCGCCCTGCACCTTGTTCGACACGACAACGTGCGTGTGCAGCTGCGGGTCGGCCGCCCTACTGTCGTAGTGGTCGAACGCGGTAGCGATCACGCCCATGATCGGCATCTGCGCGATCCCGCCCGCACCGACGCGGGTTGCGGCGACGCGATCCTCCAGTAGCCCGATGGTGTCGCGCATTGCGGCGTGATGCGCCTGCGCAATCAGTGCTTGCGTGCCCGCGTCTGCCACGCCCCAGATCGCGCTGAGCGACTTTGGCGGCGAGAACGTGAGATCAAAGCCTGCAACAGCGGTGCGAGGCGTCTTCGCAAGCTCTTCCTCGCGAATGCGCTGCACGGTCTCTTCCCGCGCCTCGCCACGCAATCCGGGATCGAGGCGTGCAAAACGGGCTGCAATCCGCTCGCGCGGCGGCTGCAACGCCGGAAACCTCTTGCCGAGCTTCTCCCCGGTGACCGGGTGGATGCCCTCGCCCAGCAGTCGGGCCAAGTGTTCCTCGGTCACCGTGTCACCCTCGACCAACGCTGGCGTACGCCCATCGTCGAGGCTCATCAGGCCGGTGCCGACCCACGTTCCGGGCGGACAGCCCGACTCGGTGTAGTACCGGGTCAGCGGGCTGCTCATCTCCCGGTCACCGTCGCCAACGACGACCGATTTCAGCAGGTACTCATAGCCCTTGCCGGACGACATGACCCGGATCGTCATCACCACGACGGCCCCTCCCCGAGACCGTCACAGGAGGGGCGATCTCGGAGGTCAGGTGCGCGTGCTGCGCGCGACCCGCACTCTTAGTGCCAACCGTGTGGAGAAGCAGCGGTCTGGGAACAGCGGTCTCGATCGAGTTGTCATAACGGCAGAGCCGGAACGGGCAGCGACGCAGCACTCAGTGGTGGGTGTCAGTCTCTATGAGAGGGACCACCGCGTAGGGACCACATCGCAGCGACGTTGGCAGCGTTCTACTGTCGGTGCAGCTCCGAGAATGCCCACTGCGCTCTAGCCTCTAACTACGGCTCCGTGGGGGACGTTCACCTTCTGAAACATTACGAAGGACTGGGTGTCTCCGGACATTCGGGCCGTCGAGCTGTCAGGTCAGCTGCAGCGTGGTGATGCAGGTCGCATCATCCTCGTTCATCGTTGAAATGGTCACGGTGCCCGTCCGACCCTCATGTTCGATCGTGAGCGTTGCCTTGATGCCGCGGGGCACCCAGATGCCAACGAACCCGTTGTCGTAGGTTTGCCGAACCTCGTCGAGGAGCACGTCTCCGTCTTCGCCGGTGAGGGTGACCTGGACTGCTGTGTTGGCGAGTTCGCCGAGGCAGGTGGTGAGGCTGTGGAAGTAGCAGTCGTGGGTCTGTTCCCGGTAGGGGGCGACCGAGATGTACACCTCGTCTTCGGGCATCGGCAGACGTGTCTCGCGCTTCTGGTCGTCGGTGAGCACGAGCGCATCCGGCTGCACGGATGCGATCAGATCAGTGGGTCGGTCGGCGACGGGCATCGTGTCGAGCCGTTCGATGACCTCTGCGGCGTCCAGGCCGTCAAGGTCGTGGTCCGCCAGGAAGCCGGTGTCGACGGCCTGACTGTTGGTCGAGGGCGACGCGGGTTCGTGCGAGGGTGCAGTGGCGCATCCGGTGAGGACGAGGGCGGCGGCGAGCGTCGCGGCGGCGGCGACGATCAGTTTTCGCCGGTGAGGCGCGGCGGGGTGGGGCATGGTGCGATCCTTCAAGAGTGTCGGAAGGGTCGGTGCCGGGCGCTCTCGCCGCGGCACCGACCCTGATGGTCGATCAGAGGGTGGCCAGGAGGTCCTGCATCTGCTGGATCTCGGTGGTCTGCGCGTCGATGATGGTCTGCGCGAGCTCGATGGCGTCGGGGTTGCTGCCGTCAGCGACTTGCGTCTGGGCCATCTCGACCGCTCCCTCGTGATGGGCGATCATCTGTTCCAGGAACAGGCGCGATGCTTCGGGTCCGTCGGCCGATTCGAGGGCGGCCAGGTCGTCCTCGGTCATCATGCCGTCGCCGTGGTCCATGCCGTCCATCTGCTGCTCCTCGGAATCGACGCCCCAGTCGTCCAGCCACCCCTGGAGCTGTTCGATCTCGGGCCCCTGGGCGGCCTTGATCGCTTCGGCCAGTTCGATCACCTCGGGGTTGACATCCTCCTTGGCGAGGACGATGTCGCTCATCTCGATGGCCTGTTCGTGGTGCACGATCATCATCGAGGCGAACATCACGTCCGCGTCGTTGGCGTCGGCTGTCTGTTCGGACGAGCCGTGGTCCATGCCCGGCATCGAGCCCTCGTTGTCGCTTCCGGCCGAGCAGCCGGCCAGGACCAGGGCAGCAGTGAGGGCGAGTGCGGCGGTCGCCGCGGTACGAAACTGCATGAGTGTTCTCCAATATCAACAGTCGCTTCAGTGGCGCGGCACCCCGAGAGGGCACCGCGTGAATGGGAGAGGGGAACCGTCGACGCTGATGTGCGCCTGGTTCACCGATCCATCACGTGCGACTGATGCAGAGAACGTGCAGCGACGGCGCCCGAGATCGGAGCTGGTCGATGAACCGCGCCACGAGGAGCGGCCGGGGCGCGGTGTGCATCCATCCCGGCAGAAGTTGAGGCGGCGCCAGGATGAGAAGGACGAGCAGCAGTGCGAGCACACATGCCATCGCCATGCCCAGATGGTCACTACCCCCGCAGTCCGCACACGTACCACCGAGGTCACTGGCCGTGCCACCGGACTCATGGGCGCCCGCCGCGCTGTGATGGGCGCCCACGGCGTCGCTGGCGGCGACCGAGATTGTGGCGGGCGCGTGGGCGGCCGGGGTGCCGTGCAGGTTCAGCGTATGCATGGCCAGCAGCCCGAGGACGATCGCTGCCACCAGCAACCCTCCGAGCATCACACGCCGGAGGAAGCCCTGAAGACCCCTCCCGGGTTGCGCTGCCGCCGTCACCGCCATACACCGCAGTTTACCGGCCCCCGATGTGCATCTGCCGACGGCGGGAGCGATCGGCGCGGCCGAGGTCGACTGGCTCCGCGTCCGGCCGAGCAGCTTCCCACTCGGCCGTGCCCAGACTGACGGGAATACCCCTAGGGGGTATTAGGTTGATGGTGGAGAGTTTCCACGAAGGTCAGGAGATCCCTATGCGTTTGTTCGCGATCCGCGACTTCCGTCACCTGTTCAGTGCGCAGATCATCGCCCTGTTCGGGACGGGGTTGGCGACCGTCGCCCTCGGTCTGCTCGCTTACGAGCTCGCCGGTCCGAGCGCGGGGGCGGTGCTTGCGACGGCGCTGACGATCAAGATGGTCATGTACGTCTTGATCGCGCCGTTGGCTGCGGCCTATGCCGACCGGCTCCCGAGGCGGATGTTCCTGACCCTGCTCGACGTGGCGCGCGCGGCCGTGGTGCTCGCTCTGCCGTTCGTCACGGAGATCTGGCAGATCTACGTTCTCATCGGGGTACTGCAGGCGGCTTCTGCTGCGTTCACGCCGACGTTCCAGGCGGTCATCCCCGATATCGTGGTCGAGGAGTCCGACTACACGCGGGCGCTGTCCGCGTCGCAGGTGGCCTACACGATGGAGAGCCTGCTCAGCCCGGTGCTCGCGGCGGTCGCTCTGACGTTCATGACGTTCAACTGGTTGTTCGTCGGCACGTCGGTAGGTTTCGTGCTCTCCGCCGTCCTGGTGCTCTCGACTCGCATCCCCAATGCGGCACCAAGCGGGCACGCGGATGCGTGGAACCGGGTCACCTCGGGCGTGAAGGTCTTCTTCGCGACTCCTCGTCTGCGCGGCGTCATGGCCCTGAACGTGGTGGTCGCCGCAGCCGGATCGATCGTGGTGGTCAATACGGTCAACTATGTCCGAGATCAACTGGGCGGCACGCAGGCCGACGTCGCCTGGATGCTTGCAGCCTCCGGCGGCGGCACACTGCTGGTCGCTTTGTTCCTGCCACGCGTGCTCGATCGGATCGCCGAGCGGGTCGTGATGATGACCGGTGCCGCAGTTCTGCTTGCTGGCGTGCTGGCGGCCGTCGCGATGACCGCCATCCAGGCGGCTTCCTGGATGATCACGGCACCGATCTGGGTGGTCATCGGCGGCGGCATGGCCTTGATCGTCACGCCCACCGGACGCGTCATCCGAGGTTCGGTCGCGAAGCGCGAGCTCCCGGCGGCCTTCGCGGCACAATTCTCACTGTCTCACTTGGCCTGGCTCGTCACCTACCCGATCGCGGGATGGGTAGGCACAGCGTCCGGCTTCACTCTCGCCTGGTCGATCCTTGCCGCTCTCGCCATCGGCGGTGCCGTCACAGCGCAGATGCTCTGGCCCCGCGAGAAGGAAACCGAGACTATCGAGGCCGCCGATGCCACCGGAGAAGGCGCGGTCGGTGACCTGGTGCTCCGTGAGGAGACCGAAGCCGCCGAAGGCACCCTCGCGGCGTCCCAGTGCGCCTGTGTGCGCACCGCATAAGCGCGCAGGTGGCGGGCGGAACGAATGCTTCCGCCCGCCACCTGCGCGTCGTGCTTGCCGAGGCGCCCGCGATCCGGCTTGTCGATCAGGGGCGAGTCGGTGCTCGCCGGTGCAGCCGAGGTATCCAGTCGCGGACGAGGCCGGTGGCGTCAATCCCTGTGAGAGCGACGAGGGTATCTCCGAGGTAGTGCGCCGTGAGCAAGGGGTCGGCGGAGACGATTTGCGTACTGGACCCCAAAGCGGGATACCCCGCTCCGACCAGGGTGTGTCCGTGGACGCGTGCGGAGAACGGCGAAGACGGCAGGTAGATGCCGGGATCGTCGTCCAGGCCGAGGTCGTGCAACAGAGTCTTGGCCGCATGGGCTCCCTGGGCGACCGAGTCGTCCCAGTGATCGATCCGGTACGAGCTGTGGCCGGGATAGTGGTGCACGGCGACGCCGCCCGCGGCGTAGATCCGTTGGCGCGGCGCGTGCATCGAGCGCAGCCGGCTATCGACCGGGATGCCGTCAGGTCCGGTCCAGGGAGCCGGGGCTGCGGGCAGGGTGCCGTGGGCGACGATCGCCAGGTCGCCGTCGACCTTGGTGCCGCTACGGTCGAGCGTGATGGAGATGCGGTCGGGGTGGGTGCGGATCGCGCGCGGATTGACCCCGAGGTAGGCGGCGTGCTGGGGGTGGTGCAGATCGAGGACGCGCCTGGCGGCGTGCGCACCGATCGCGTTCGCGCCGGGGACGAGCGAACGCGCGATCAGGGCCACGTCGTGGCCGGCGTCGGTGAGCAAAGACGCGGCCTCGGAGGCGAGGATACCGCCGCCGAGGAGCAGGACACGGGATGCGGGTCTGCTCGCGAGTCGGTCGCGGACGCGAGCACCGTCGGCCATCGAGTGCAGGGTGGTCAGGCGCCCCGAGTGGAGAGCTTCGTCACGGCCGAGGATGTCCTCGTCGAGCAGGCGAGGTCTGCTGCCGCTGGCGATGATGAGCGCGTCGAACATACGGGTGGCGCCGGAGTCGAGACGTAGCTCGCGCGTGCGGGGATCGAGGCCGCGCACGGTGTCCGAAACAAGTGACGCACCGGTGTCTGGGAGCGTCGCTTGGTCGGGTTCAAGCAGCCCCGACATGACGCCTTTGGTGACCAGGGTGCGATTGGCGGGCTTCTCGCCAGTGCGGGCGAAGAGCTCAACTTCGATCTCCGGGGCTTGGGTGTGCAGGAGTCTGGCGGCGCTGGTTCCAGCGGCCCCGGCGCCGATGATCCCGACCCTCGCGGCGCTCATCCGTCGCCCTGAGTGGTCGCTGTGGGCGCGAACGCGGGCAGCAGGATCGCGTCGATGAACCATGGCGCATCATCGGGGTCGATCCGGCCCGTGCGCACCTCCTCGGCCGCGCCGTTGAGAACGACGTGCGTGGTAGTCAGCAGCCAGGACACCGGCAGGTCGGCGCGGAAGGCGCCTTCGCGCTGTCCGCGCAGCAGCAGCCCGCGCATGCGCGCCTCGGCCTTCTCGTGCAGTTCGCGAATGCGGGCGGCGGAGAGTTCCTTCTGCGCTGTAGCGAGCAGGGCGCGAGACTGGTCGACGAACATCCAGCTGGATGCAACCAAGCGCTGGAAGGCCGCACGCGGGTCGCCATCAAGGGGTATCTGACTGAGCACGTCCTCGGCACGTTCCAGACTGTCCACCAGTGCTGCCTCGATGAGCTCGGCGCGAGTCTGGAAGTGCCCGTAGAGCGTCACCCGGCCCACTCCAGCCTCGGCAGCGATGTCTGCGACGGAAGCGTCGGGGCTTTTGCGGATCGCGGTCACTGTCGCGGCCAGAATCTTCGCCCGGTTGCGCTGCGCGTCGGCGCGCTGGTTGGCCGCGCGGGTCGCTGTCGCCGGGCCGCGCCGAGCGCCGCCGGCAGGCTGGGCCTTCTTCGTCGGCATGCTCCACCTCTCAAGTCGTACTGGAATGTATGAGATAGTGTAGCTGTTGCAACCTGTACACCGATGACCGAGTTACGGTGTCGTCGCCCGATCCGGCGGCGGGACGAAGGAGAGGAGACACGGCGATGAACACGACACGCACGATCACAGGGGGCGCGACATGAGCGATACGAGCACACCCGCCCCCAGGGCAGGGGCAAAGCAGTGGTGGGGTCTGGCGATCCTGGTGATTCCCTCGACTCTGCTGTTCATGATGCTGACCATCCTGTTCCTGGCCGCCCCGAACCTCGCTGCGGACTTGAACCCGACGAGCACGCAACTGCTGTGGATCCTCGACATCTACGGCTTCGTCATGGCCGGCTTCCTCGTCGCGATGGGCGTACTCGGCGACCGAGTGGGCAAGCGGCTGCTGATGGTCATCGGTGCGATCCTGTTCGCCGCGGTCTCCGTTGCGGCCGCGCTGACGACGATCCCCGAGCTGATGATCGTCTGGCGAGCCGTCCTCGGACTGGCTGCGGCGATGATGGTGCCCGCGACGATCGGCCTGATCTTCGTGCTCTTCGCCGACGCGAAGCAGCGCGGCGTCGCCATCGGCGTCTGGGCGGGCGGCATCTCCGCCGGCGTCGCCCTCGGTCCACTCCTGTCCGGCCTACTCCTGGAAGGGTTCGGGTGGCAGGCGACGTTCCTGGTGGCGGTGCCGATCATGGCGCTGGTCGCGATCGGCGCACCGCTGCTGGTGCCCGAGCACCGCGACCCGTCTGCGCGGATCGACTTGTTCAGCGCGCTGTTGCTGGTCGGTGGTCTGCTCGCGATCATCTACGGCATCAAGCGTTTCGCCGCCCAGGAGCCCGCTTGGCCGTCGGTCGGCCTGCTGGCCGCGGGCGCGCTGATCGGGCTGTGGTTCGTGCTCCGGCAGCTGCGCGCCACGCAGCCGCTGCTGGACGTGCGCCTGTTCACCAACCGCACCGTCTCCGGGGCGCTCGCGGTGTTCCTGCTGTCGGCGGCAGCACTGGGCGGCGTGTACTCGCTGTTCACCCAGTACCTCCAGCAGGTGCAGGGGCTCTCGCCGCTCCAGGCCGGGCTGTCGATCCTGCCCGCCGCCGCGGTGCTGATCGTCGTCTCGACCCTCTCGCCGGTGCTCGCACGGAGGTTCCGGCCGGGGAACGTGATCGCGATCGGCCTGCTCACGCAGGTGGTCGGCTACATCCTGTTCACCCAGCTCGACGCAGGCACGGGGCTGGCGCTGGTGATCGCGAGCTTCGTCATCACCTACCCCGGCGTCGCGCCCTCGATGGCGCTGACGACCGACCTTGTCGTCAGCTCGGTGCCGCCGGAGAAGACCGGCGGCGCCTCGGGGCTGGCGACCACGGCGAACGATCTGGGCATCTCGCTCGGCGTCGCCGTCATCGGTAGCGTCGGCCTCGCCACCTACCGCAATCGAATCGACGGCTCCCTGCCCGACGGGCTCACCCCGGAGGCCGCGGCCGCCGCCTCGGACAGTATCGACGGCGCCCTCGCCACCGCCGCGGAGTTGCCCGACGCGCTGGGCGAACAGCTGATCGCCGCCGCACAGGCGGCCTTCTCCGGCGGCCTGAACATGGCAGCGATCGTCTCCGCGGTCATCGCCGCGGTGGCCGCGATCATCGCCGCCACCCGCCTGCGCCACATCCGCCCCACCGGGCAAGCGCAGCAGAAAACCGAAGAAGCACCTACCAACTAGGGAATACCCCCCTGGGGTATATGGTTACAGAAGTCAGACACGAGTGAAGGAGATTTGATCATGAGCACGACCACCACTGAGTTCCAGGTGACCGGGATGAGCTGCGGGCACTGCGAGACCGCGATCCGCAGCGAGGTCTCCGAGATCCCCGGCGTCACCGGGATCGAGGTCAGCGCTCAGACCGGGCGCCTGGCCGTGACCGCCGAGCAGCCGATCGAGGACGCCACGGTGATCGCGGCGGTCGATGAGGCCGGCTACACCGCCGTCAGGAGCTGAGATGAAAGCCCCTGCACGGCTGGGCCTGTACGGGCTGGTTCTCGTGGCCGTGTTCGCCGTGGCCGCTTTCACGGCGAACGCGATCGTCCCCGACTCCACTGTGCAGGCCTGGGCAGAAGAGACCACCGACAACAACCACACGGAAGGACACGACATGACCGGCGACGACCCCCACGCAGGCCACACTTCCGGCGCCGATGCGGCGTCGCTGGGCCTGGGGCTGGCGCAGGACGGCTACCAGCTCACCGGCGTCACCGCCCCGACCGCGACCGGCGAGGACGGTGAGCTGTCGCTGACGGTCACCGGGCCCGACGGGCACCCGGTCACCGACTTCGAGCTGGAGCATGAGAAGGAGCTGCACCTGATCGTGGTGCGCTCCGACGGGCAGCACTTCCGCCACGTCCACCCCGAACGCGACAACCAGGGTGCCTGGTCGATCCCGTGGGAGTGGGAGGCCGCCGGCTCCTACCGGGTGTTCGCCGACTTCGTGCCTACCGAGACCGGCTCGGGCATGACGCTGTCGACCTCGGTGCAGGTCGCCGGGGACTACGCGCCCGCTCCCGCCGACGGACCGGTGACCGAGACCACGGTCGACGGATACACCGTCGCCGTGTCCGGCGATCTGGTCGCCGGTTCCGGGTCGGAGTTGACGATGACGATCACTCAGGACGGTGAGCCGGTCACCGCGCTCGAGCCCTATCTGGGAGCGTTCGGGCACCTCGTCGCGCTGCGCGACGGGGACCTGGCCTATCTGCACGTCCACCCGCACGGCGACGCCCCCGAAGCGGGTGAGACCTCCGGGCCGGAGATCGTGTTCGAGGCCACCGCGCCCACGCCGGGCCGGTACCTGCTGTTCCTCGACTTCCAGATCGACGGGCAGGTGCATACCGCCCCGCTCGTGGTGGACACCACCGGCGAGGCATCGCCGGACGGCGGCAGCCACGAGGGCGCCGGCGGGCATGAGGAAGGAGGAGACCATGAGCACTGACAGCGCCACCGCGGCCGGTGCCCGCGCTGCCGGGATCGAGCTGCAGATCGGTGGCATGACGTGCGCGTCGTGCGCGAACCGGATCGAGAAGAAGCTCAACAAGCTCGACGGAGTGACCGCGAGCGTGAACTACGCGACTGAGAAGGCCAGCGTCACCGCACCCGAGGGCTACGATCCGCAGCTGCTCGTCGCCGAGGTGGAGAAGACCGGCTACACCGCCGAGCTCCCCACCCCCAAGGGCGAAACACCCAAGGATGGTGAGGGAGGCGAGTCCCGTGAGGACGCCGAGCTACGGTCGCTGCGGCAGCGGCTCATCGGCTCCGCGGTGCTGGCGGTGCCGGTCATCGCGATGGCGATGATCCCCGCGCTGCAGTTCGACTACTGGGGCTTCGCTTCTCTGGCACTCGCCGCCCCGGTCGTGGTGTGGGCGGGCTGGCCGTTCCACAAGGCCGCCTGGATGAACCTCAGGCACGGCGCCGCGACGATGGACACCCTCATCTCCGTGGGCACGACCGCGGCGATGATCTGGTCGCTGGTCGCCCTGTTCTTCGGCACCGCCGGGGACCGGGGCGTGGTGCACCCCTTCGAGTTCACCATCTCCCGTTCCGACGGGCTCGGGCACATCTATCTCGAAGTCGCCGCCGGGGTGATCACCTTCATCCTGCTCGGTCGCTACTTCGAGAAGCGCTCCAAGCGACGCGCCGGCGCCGCCCTGCGCGCCCTGCTCGAACTCGGCGCGAAAGAAGTCTCGGTTCTCCGCAATGGTCAGGAGCAGCGGGTCTCCATCGATGAGCTGACCGTGGGTGATGAGTTCGTGGTGAGGCCCGGCGAGAAGATCGCCACCGACGGGGTCATCACCTCGGGCAACTCCGCGATCGACGCCTCGATGCTCACCGGCGAATCCGTGCCCGTCGAGGTCAGCGAAGGCGACGCCGTGACCGGCGCGACGGTGAATGCCGGCGGTCGGCTCGTCGTCCAGGCCACCCGCGTCGGCTCGGATACGCAGCTGGCGCAGATGGCGAAGCTCGTCGAGGATGCCCAGTCGGGCAAGGCCGAGATTCAACGCCTGGCCGACAAGGTCTCCGGAGTGTTCGTGCCCATCGCCATCGCCGTGGCGGTCGGCGCCCTGGGCGCATGGATCGGGGCCGGGTTCCCGCTCAGCGCGGGCTTCACCGCCGCCGTCGCCGTGCTCATCATCGCCTGCCCCTGCGCCCTCGGTCTCGCGACCCCGACGGCGCTGCTGGTCGGCACCGGACGGGGCGCGCAGATGGGTGTCCTCATCAAGGGGCCTGAGGTACTGGAGTCCACCAAGAAGGTCGACACGATCGTCCTCGACAAGACCGGCACCGTCACCACCGGCAAGATGACCCTCACCCACGTCATCACCGCCGACGGCGTGGACCGGGCCGAGCTGCTGCGCATCGCTGGCGGCCTGGAGGACTACTCCGAGCACCCCATCGCCCAGGCCATCGCCACCGGAGCGACCAGCGAGGTGGGCGAGCTGCCCGCCCCGGAATCCTTCGAGAACATCGAAGGCAAGGGCGTCCAGGGCGTCGTCGCCGGTCATGCCGTCGTCGCCGGCCGTGAGTCCCTGCTGGCGGACTGGTCGATCCACCTCGATAGAGACCTCCGTGCCGCGAAGCAGGCCGCGGAAGCCGAGGGCAAGACCGCGATCGCGATCGGCTGGGACGGTGCCGCCCGTGGCGTGCTAGTGGTCTCCGACCAGATCAAGCCCACCAGCAAGCAGGCCATCGCCCAGTTCACCGAACTCGGTCTGACCCCGGTGCTGCTCACCGGCGACAACCAGGCCGTGGCCGAGCAGGTCGCCGCCGAGGTCGGCATCGAGCAGGTGATCGCCGAGGTGCTACCCAAGGACAAGGTCGATGTCGTCGCCCGGCTGCAAGCAGAAGGCAAGGTCGTCGCGATGGTCGGCGATGGCGTCAACGACGCCCCTGCGCTCGCCCAAGCCGACCTGGGCCTGGCGATGGGCACCGGCACCGATGTCGCGATCGAGGCCGCCGACATCACCCTGGTGCGCGGCGACCTGCGGGCCGCCGCCGACGCGATCCGGCTCGCCCGGCACACACTGCGAACGATCAAGACGAACCTATTCTGGGCCTTCGCCTACAACACCGCCGCGATCCCGCTCGCCGCCTTCGGGCTGCTCAACCCCATGCTCGCCGGCGCGGCCATGGCCCTGTCGTCCGTGTTCGTCGTGTCCAACAGCCTGCGGCTGCGGACCTTCAAGGCCCGCGCGGACGACACCAGCGCTCCGGCACCCGCCGGACCGACACCGGCTCGCGAACCGGTGAACGCCTGACCCACCCGTCATTGACACAACACGAAAGGAAGCACGATGACTGCACACGAGAACCTGAACCTGACCGACACGTCCTCGAGCGGTGGGAGCTGCTGCGGACACACACCCAGTGCGGAGGCCATCGCTCAGACTCCGGCCGATGAGATGACCGAATGCAAGGTGATGGCCGGCACCCCCGTCGTCAAGGCGCAGGCGGAGGAAGCCGGTCTCTACCGCGACTACCAGGGCCAGCGGTACTGGTTCTGCTGCGCCGCCTGCGGACCCCTGTTCGACGCTGATCCCGACCGCTACGCGAACGCCGCCTGACGGCATCTGGTTCCGCGCTCCCGACGACCGGACCTGCACGGGAGCGCGGAACCTTCGCCCCGGTCTCGCCTCTGGGCTGGGGTAACGAACAAAGGAGACGAGACCATGAGCAACGATCCCTCGACACGATCGCACGCCCACCCTGAGCACGCGGACGTTCAGCACGCGCACCACGACGAGCCGAACACCCACGCCGGTCACCACTCGCACGACCATCACCAGGGTCACGGCGAGGCTTCCGGCCGCCACCACGACGGCCATGACGCTCACGCCCACCACGAGGGTCACGGCGGACATGGTCACGGGCATGCCGGACACGGAGATCACGTCGGACAGTTCCGGCGCCTGTTCTGGATCATGCTCGTTCTCGCCGTCCCGGTTGTGGGCTTCAACGACATGTTCGCCCACCTCATCGGTTATCACCTGCCCGAAGCTGCATGGGTGTCTTGGGTGTCGCCTGTGCTGGGCACGGTCGTCTACTTCTGGGGCGGCTGGCCCTTCCTGACGGGCGGGCTGAGCGAGATCCGCTCCCGCAGACCGGGGATGATGCTGCTCATCGCGTTGGCGATCACTGTCGCGTTCCTCGCGTCCTGGGGTGCGAGCCTCGGCATCCTGCACCACGAACTGAACTTCTGGTGGGAGCTGGCGCTGCTGGTGGTGATCATGTTGCTCGGCCACTGGATCGAGATGCGATCGCTCGCCCAAACCACCTCCGCGCTGGACTCCCTCGCCGCGCTGCTGCCCGACGAAGCCGAGAGAATCGACGGCGACGATATCGTGAAGGTCGCTCCTGCTGATCTGGCTGTCGGCGACGTGGTGATAGTCCGTCCGGGATCCTCGGTGCCCGCCGATGGAAAGATCGTCGACGGGTCGGCCTCGATGGACGAGTCGATGGTCACCGGCGAGTCCAAGACGGTGCGCCGGGAGACCGGGGATCAGGTGGTCGCCGGCACCGTGGCCACCGACTCCGGACTGCGGGTCGAGGTCACCGCGACCGGCGACGACACCGCGCTCGCCGGTATCCAGAAGCTCGTCTCCGACGCACAGGCGTCTTCCTCCCGCGCGCAGCGGATCGCCGACACCGCGGCCGCGTGGCTGTTCTGGTTCGCCCTGGGCGCGGCGGCAATCACCGCCGTCATCTGGTCGCTCGTCGGCCTGCCCGACGCCGCCGTGGTCCGCACGATCACCGTGCTGGTCATCGCCTGCCCGCACGCGCTCGGCCTGGCGATCCCGCTGGTGGTGTCGATCGCGACCGAACGCGCCGCCCGCGGCGGAGTGCTCATCAAAGACCGTCTCGCGCTGGAGTCCATGCGCACCGTGGACGCGGTGCTGTTCGACAAGACCGGCACCCTCACTAAGGGCGAGCCGACGGTGACCGCCATCGATCCCTCCGGCACCCGAACCGAGGACGAAGTGTTGGCGCTGGCCGCCGCCGCGGAGGCCGACAGCGAGCACCCGCTCGCCCGGGCCATCGTCGGCGCGGCCCGCACCCGGAAACTCGACGTGCCCGCGGCCACGGACTTCTCGTCCTCCCCGGCAGTCGGTGTCAAGGCCACCGTCGATGAAAGCGTCATCGAGGTCGGCGGACCGTACCTGCTCGACCAGCACGAGGCGGACGAGCTCCCCGTCGCCGACACCTGGCGCGAGGAAGGTGCGATTATCCTGCATGTGCTCGCCGATGGCGAGGTCATCGGCGCCCTGCGGCTGGCCGACGAGATCCGGCCCGAGTCCCGCGAAGCCGTCGATGCGCTCCATGCAGCCGGGGTGCAGGTCGTGATGATTACCGGCGACGCCCAGGCCGTCGCCGACACCGTCGCGAAGGATCTCGGCATCGACCGGGTCTTCGCGGGCGTGCGACCGGAGGACAAGGCCGCCAAGGTCGCCGAACTCCAGGACGAGGGCCGCAAGGTCGCCATGGTCGGCGACGGCGTGAACGACGCCCCGGCGCTGGCCCAGGCCGACGTCGGCATCGCGATCGGAGCGGGCACGGACGTGGCGATCGGATCGGCGGGCGTCATTCTCGCCTCCTCCGATCCGCGATCGGTGCTCTCGGTAATCGAGCTCTCACGGGCGACGTTCCGGAAGATGAAGCAGAACCTGTGGTGGGCGGCCGGCTACAACCTCGTCTCCGTCCCGCTGGCCGCGGGCGTCCTCGCACCCATCGGGTTCGTGCTGCCGATGAGCATCGGCGCGATCCTCATGTCCGTCTCCACCGTGGTCGTCGCCCTCAACGCCCAGTTGCTGCGCAGGCTCGACCTCACCCCGCAAGCCAGCACTGCCAGAATCCTCGACCGTGCCGCATGACCATGCGTCGGCCGAACCGCGCCCGTTAGGAGGCCATCGATATGGACACCCCGAGCATCGCCACCGCACCGGTGACTCACGGCTACATCACGGAGAAGGAACGCTATCTCGCACGGCTCAGACGCATCGAGGGTCAGGCCCGTGGCATCCACCGGATGATCGAGGAGGACACCTACTGCATCGACATCCTCACCCAGATCAGTGCGATCACTTCCGCGCTGGAGAACGTCGCTCTCGGACTGCTCGATGACCACCTCAGACACTGCGTCGCCGGAGCTATCCAGCACGACGGCACTGAGGCCGAAGTAAAGCTCAAGGAAGCGTCCGACGCCATAGCCAGACTCGTGAAGTCATGAGAGGAACGTCATGAGCATGATTGGACGCGCGATGCGATCCACACTCGACACCAGCGAGATCAGCGTGTCCGTGAGTCGCTGCTGCAACGCCGTGAGATGGGTCATCATCGCGACCACGCGGAAAAGCAAGAGCCACCGATAGCGGTCGGCCTGGTCTTCCTTTGCCGGCATCACGAGAGCGCTGTGGGCCGACATGACATGTTACGACGCCTTGATTGCTCGGACGCGCACCATCCATCGTCCGATTGGTCCAGTCGCCTACGACTGCGTGAGGGTTATCGTCGTCCGCGACGGTTCTGCCTTCTTGTTCAGTGAGTTCGGACAGCAACCGATCAAGTCCGGTGATGTGGTGCTGCTCGGAGCGAACGTCCTGTGCGGAAGCGAGCCGGAGGGCCACATCACCGTGACCACGGTCTATCTCGATACCGACTATGTGCTTGACCAGGTGCGGTGGCAGTACGCCGGGTTCGTCTGCGATCGGCTCGACGCGCAGGGTTTCGCGGACGCCATCTATTCCGAGCCCGCGCAGATTCTCCGGCTGGGCGAGGATCGCGCCGGGATGCTCATGCCTTGGCTGGACGAGTTGGTCGCGTTAAGTGTAGACGGCGACTTCGTGCGGCACTACCTGCGGATACAGGCGCTGTGGTTCCAGGTTGCCTACGTCATCGCCCCACACATCACCGTTTCCCCGGTGCGGATCTCGCCGTCGCAGCGTGCGCATATCCGGCCCACGCTCCCGCGTGATCGCCGGTTCGCGCCGCTGCGGGTCGAGGCACGCCGGGCCGCTGCCCTGCTGCGCGAGAACCCCGCACGCCGGTGGACGCTGGACGATCTCGCCGCCGAGGTGCATCTGTCGCCGTCACGGTTGTCCAGCGTATTCGTCGAGGCCTACGGCAAGACCCCGCTGGCGTATCTGACGATGCTCCGCGCCGAGCACCTGGCAAAATATCTACGCGAGACCGATCTAACGGTCGCGGCTGCGATGCTGCGAGTCGGCTGGCACTCCCGTTCCCATGCCACCCGATTGTTCCGCCAGTACGTCGGCGTCACCCCCGGCCACTACCGCCAGATGCGCGCACAGACCGTCTGAGCGATGTGCCCGTTCTGGTTACTCTGTGCCGCTTCTTCGAGACCGTCGACCTCCCGTCGTTTCTGGCGCGGATTGACTGGTAGTCCGGTAGAGACTCGTCGGGTTCTTCACGAAGCCTGACGGTCAGAGTCTCGTTTCCTTGTCCGTCTCGTCTGCGTGATCCTCCCGACGTACCTCACGGTCGTACGGTCGCCCCGCTACGGGGTGGCCTCCGGCGGAAGGAGGTCTGGCGATGGCTGAGGTACGCGACGCTCGCACGGCGCAGGACGTGATCGCGCGCCGGGCTTCGTCGGTCGCTGCGGTGTTCTCCCGGCTCGGCGAGGGCGTACCGCTGCCTCTCGTTGCGCGCGAGCTGGCCCGGCTCGATGTGCCGGTCTTCCCGTGCGCGCCAGACGGGAAACGCCCGATTCCTGAGCGTGGTTTCCACGAGGCAACCACTGATGCCGGGCAGGTGGAGGCGTGGTGGCGACGGCAAGGTCACCAAGGGGTTGACGCAGAAGTTCGAGACCGGCGGCACCCCGATGCGCGCCCCGATCGGCTACCTCAACGTCCGCAAGCGTGATGAGCAGGGCCGCGAGTACCGCACCGTCGAGATCGACGCCGAACGCGCACCGCTGGTGCGGTGGGTGTTCGAGCAGTACGCCGCCGGGGAACGCACCGTCGTTGATCTGCTCGCGGACGTGACCGCGCGCGGGCTGACCAGCGTGCCGACCCCGAAGCGACCCTCGGGCCCGGTTGGGCGCTCGACGTTCTTCGATCTGCTGCGCAACCCGTACTACATCGGGATCGTCCGCTACAAAGGCGCGGAACAGACCGGCACGCACGAGCCGTTGGTCGATGTCGAGACCTGGCAACAGGTGCAACGGTTGCTCGACTCGCGCAAGAAAGCCTCCGAACGGCGACGCACCCACGACCACTACCTGAAAGGCTCGCTGTTCTGCGGGTCGTGCGGGTCGCGGATGCAGCTGGACTTCCCGGCCAACCGTCAGGGCGTCCGCTACGCCTACTACGTCTGCTCCGGGCGAGCCTCGAAGCGGAAGAGCTGCACCCGCCGCGCGGTGCCGGTTGGGATCGCCGAGCAACTCGTTGCTGACTGCTACCGCGAGATCGCGATCACCGAAGAGGATTACGCCGCGCTCGCGGCACAGGTCGAGGCCGCGTTCGATGAACGCCTCGCCTCCCGCTCTGACGAACTGGCCGAACTGACCGCGAACCGTCAGCGCCTCCAGAACGAGAGCGACAAGCTGCTCGCCGCGCACTTCGCCGACGCGATCGACTTGGAGACCCTCAAGCGTCACCAAGACCGCATCCGCACCGGCCTTGCGGACATCGACCGCAGGCTCGCGACCGAGCACGACCAGCACGAGGGATCACGCAAGCAACTGAGCACCGCGCTCAGCCTGCTGGTCGACTGCGCCACCCTCTACGCCCGCACCGACGACCAAGGCAAGCGCCTGGCCAACCAAGCACTGACCAACGGCATCGAGATCAGCGAAGACGAAAGGGCGACGATCCGGCTCGCTGAGCCGTTCGCCGCCCTCGTACCCGAACCAACATCTACCGATTTCAGCGGTTCTAGTACGTCCGATTGGGTGGGCCCTGCCGGGATCGAACCGACGACATCCACGGTGTAAACGTGGCGCTCTACCAGCTGAGCTAAAGGCCCTGACCCGTCCAGTCTAGCGGCGCGTCTTCGTGGGCGACGCGAGCGGCGAAGAGGGATAGGCTGAGAGAACAGCGCGCGTTGTG
The DNA here is from genome assembly GCF_903645325.1 of Microbacterium tenebrionis. GTDB lineage: Bacteria > Actinomycetota > Actinomycetes > Actinomycetales > Microbacteriaceae > Microbacterium > Microbacterium tenebrionis. The sequence continues at coordinate 22,613 of NZ_CAHJXQ010000003.1, read as the reverse complement.
CGGAGACGACAACACTCCCCCGTGTCGCTTCCCGTTTCCTTGGCAAGACCTGCCAGCTTGACGAAAGGCTCCACGTGACCGTCCACGATCAGGATCCGTACTCCCAGGGCCCCCTCGACAGCGACCCGGAAGAGACCCGCGAATGGCAGCAGTCGCTCGACGAGCTCGTCGAGGCCAAGGGCCACGGCCGCGGCCGCGAGATCATGCTCAGCATGCTGGGGCGCTCCAAGGAGCTGCACCTGAACGTGCCGATGGTCCCGACCACGGACTACATCAACACCATCGCCTCGGAGAACGAGCCCGAGTTCCCCGGTGACGAAGAGCTCGAGCGCCGCTACCGGCACTGGATCCGCTGGAACGCCGCCATCACCGTGCACCGCGCACAGCGCCCCGGCATCGGCGTCGGCGGACACATCTCCACCTACGCATCGGCGGCCTCGCTCTACGAGGTCGGACACAACCACTTCTTCCGCGGCCAGGACCACCCCTCCGGCGGCGACCAGATCTTCTACCAGGGCCACGCCTCCCCCGGCATGTACGCTCGCGCATTCCTCGAGGGGCGCCTGACCGAGGCGCAGCTCGACGCGTTCCGCCAGGAGAAGTCCGGCGCGCCCAACGGCCTGCCCTCGTACCCGCACCCGCGCATGATGCGCGAGTTCTGGCAGTTCCCCACCGTGTCGATGGGCCTCGGTCCGATCAACGCGATCTACCAGGCGATGACGAACAAGTACCTCGCCAACCGCGGCATCAAGGACGTCGCCGACTCGCACGTCTGGGCGTTCCTCGGCGACGGCGAGATGGACGAGGTCGAATCGCGCGGCCAGCTTCAGGTCGCCGCGAACGAGGGCCTGGACAACCTGACCTTCGTCATCAACGCCAACCTGCAGCGCCTGGACGGACCGGTCCGCGGCAACGGCAAGATCATCCAGGAACTCGAGTCCTACTTCCGCGGCGCGGGCTGGAACGTCATCAAGGTCGTCTGGGGCCGCGAGTGGGACGACCTGCTCGCCCGTGACACCGAGGGCGCGCTGCTGAACCTCATGAACGTCACCCCCGACGGCGACTTCCAGACCTACAAGGCCGAGAGCGGCGCGTTCGTGCGCGAGAACTTCTTCGGCCGCGACGAGCGCACCGCTGCCCTGGTGAAGGACTACACCGACGACCAGATCTGGAAGCTGCGCCGCGGCGGTCACGATTACCGCAAGGTGTACGCGGCGTACAAGGCCGCGATGGAGCACAAGGGCCAGCCGACGGTCATCCTCGCCAAGACCGTCAAGGGCTACGGCCTCGGTCCGCACTTCGAGGGCCGCAACGCGACCCACCAGATGAAGAAGATGACGCTGGACGACCTCAAGCTCTTCCGCGACACCATGCAGATCCCGATCACGGACGCGCAGCTCGAGGAGAACCCGTACCAGCCGCCGTACTTCCACCCCGGTGCGCAGGACGAGACGATCCAGTACATGCTCGAGCGCCGTCGCGAGCTCGGCGGTTTCCTGCCGGAGCGCCGCACGAAGCACGTCGATCTCGCACTCCCCGAGGACAAGGACTACGCCTTCCCGAAGAAGGGCTCGGGCAACCAGGAGGTCGCCACGACGATGGCGTTCGTCCGCATGCTCAAGGACCTTCTGCGCGTGAAGGGCTTCGGCGAGCGGATCGTCCCGATCATCCCGGACGAGGCGCGCACCTTCGGCATGGACTCGTACTTCCCGTCGGCGAAGATCTACAACCCGAACGGCCAGAACTACACCGCCGTCGACCGCGAGCTGCTCCTGGCCTACAAGGAGAGCCCGCAGGGTCAGATCATGCACGTCGGCATCAACGAGGCCGGCGCCACCGCCGCGCTCACCGCGACGGCAACGTCGTACTCGACGCACGGCGAGCCGCTGATCCCGATCTACATCTTCTACTCGATGTTCGGCTACCAGCGCACCGGTGACGCCTTCTGGGCGGCCGCCGACCAGATGGCCCGCGGCTTCGTCATCGGCGCGACCGCCGGACGCACCACGCTCACGGGTGAAGGCACACAGCACGCGGACGGCCACTCGCCGCTGCTCGCATCCACCAACCCGGCGACGGTCACATACGACCCGGCGTACGGCTACGAGGTCGCCCACATCGTGCAGGCGGGTATCGAGCGCATGTACGGCGGGTCGCACCCCGACCCCGATGTCATGTACTACCTGACGGTGTACAACGAGCCGCTCAAGCAGCCTGCGGAGCCCGAGGACGTCGACGTCGAGGGCATTCTGAAGGGCATCCACCGCGTCTCGGAGGGCACCGGCGACGGACCCCGCGTGCAGCTGCTCGCGTCCGGTGTCGGCGTGCCGTGGGCGATCGAGGCCCAGGAGCTCCTGCAGAGCGACTGGGGCGTCGTCGCCGACGTCTGGTCGGTCACCAGCTGGAACGAGCTGCGCCGCGACGGCCTTGCCGCCGACGAGCACAACTTCCTCCACCCGGAGGAGGAGCCGCAGGTCGCGTACCTGACGCAGAAGCTGCAGTCGGCCGAGGGCCCGTTCATCGCCACGAGCGACTACATGCACGCTGTGCAGGACCAGATCCGTCAGTGGGTTCCGGGCGACTTCTACACGCTCGGCGCCGACGGTTTCGGTTTCGCCGACACGCGTGCGGCCGCCCGTCGCTTCTTCAAGATCGACGGTCCGTCCATGGTGGTCCGCGCCCTGCAGGGTCTGGCCGATCAGGGCAAGGTCGACCGCTCGGTCATCGCTCAGGCGATCGCGAAGTACGACCTGCACAACGTGAATGCCGGTACGAGCGGAAATGCCGGCGGCGAAAGCTGAGCCGGGTGTGACCGCATCGTCTCCGGCGTCGATGGACAAGGCCGCGACGCTCGCCTGGCTCCGCCGCATCTCGGGTGATCTCGCGACGGCCACGATCCAGCGCCTCGAGGACACGCTGCCCTGGTACGCCGACATGCCACCGGCCCGCCGCTCCGCGGTCGGGCTGGTGGCTCAGGCCGGCATCACCTCGTTCATCCAGTGGTACGACGACCCGACCTCGACGCCATGGATCGCCGCCGACATCTTCGCGACGGCTCCCCGTGAGCTTCTGCGCAGCGTCAGCCTGACCCAGACGCTCCAGCTCATCCGCGTCACCGTCGAGGTGACGGAGGAACGGGTCGCCGGCAAGGGCGAGCACCTGCGCGAGGCGATCCTGCTGTACTCGCGCGAGGTGGCCTTCGCCGCCGCCGATGTCTACGCCCGCGCCGCCGAGGCGCGCGGTCTGTGGGATGCCAGGCTCGAGGCCCTCGTCGTCGACTCCATCCTCACCGGCGAGGCCGACGAGGAGCTGCCCAGCCGCATCGCCGCCCTCGGGTGGCACGGTCACGGCGAGGTGTGCGTGCTGGTCGGCACGACTCCCCCGCAGTTCGACGTCGATCACGTCCGCCGCACCGCACGCAAGCTCGCCGTCGACGTCCTCATCGGCGTGCAGGGGTCGCGCCTGGTGCTCGTGCTCGGCCGCGCTCAGGCACCCGGCAAGGAGGATGCGGAGGACGAGCTCGCGTTCGACGAGATCGCGACGCGGCTCGAGCCGTCGTTCGGACCCGGATACGTCGTGCTCGGACCCCGGTCGCGCTCTCGTGGATGCCGGCCAGAGCGCCCGCGCGGCACTCGCCGGATTCGCCGCCGCCCGGGCATGGCGCACGGCGCCACGGCCCGTCGAGGCCGCCGCTCTGCTGCCGGAGCGCGCTCTCGCCGGCGATCCGCTCGCCAAGCACACGCTGATCGAGCGGATCTACCGTCCGCTCCAGGCCCACTCGACGGACCTCGTCACGACGCTGTGGAGCTATCTCGACAACGGACGTTCCCTCGAGGCGACTGCCCGCGAGCTGTTCGTGCACCCGAACACCGTCCGCTACCGCCTCAAGCGCGTCAGCGAGGTGATCGGCTGGGATGCCACCGGACCCCGCGAGGCGCTGATCCTGCAGACCGCGCTCATCCTCGGATCGATCGGAACCGCCGATACCGTCCGGCGCCGGCCGGCCGCCCGCCGGACGCGCTGATCGCGACGATGTACGCCACGCACAAACGAATCCACGAATCTTGTGAGGGTGCATCCACCGTTTCGGGCTGATCGTTGGCAGACTGGGGAGGTGATTGTCGCCGCCTGCCCCGGACAGGGCTCTCAGACCCCCGGCTTCCTGACACCCTGGCTCGAACTCGACGGCGTCGAGGAGAGCCTCCGCCGCTACTCCGAAGCCGCCGATGTCGACCTGATCCTGCACGGCACCGAATCGGACGCCGACACGATCCGCGACACGCGCATCGCTCAGCCGCTCATCGTCGCAGCCTCGCTGATCGCGTTGCAGGCCGTCGTCGATCGCGCCGGCCGCACCGCGGACGGGATCGCCGGGCACTCGGTCGGCGAGCTCGCCGCCATCGTCGGCGCGGGCGTCATCCCGGCCGAGGAGACCATGCGTCTCGTCGGCATCCGCGGCCGGGCGATGGCGGATGCCGCCGCCCAGACCCCGACCGGCATGTCGGCGGTGCTGGGAGGCGACGAGCAGGCCGTCCTCGACCGGCTCGCCGAACTCGAGCTCACGCCTGCGAACTACAACGGCGGCGGACAGATCGTCGCCGCAGGGTCGCTGCCGGCTCTGGCCTCCCTCGCGGAGGAGCCCGTCAAGGGCACCCGCGTCATCCCGCTCCAGGTCGCGGGCGCGTTCCACACCTCGTACATGGCGTCTGCGGTCGAGGCGCTCCGTGACGCGGTCGCAGGGACCGCGCCCTCCGATCCCGGAGTCACGCTCTGGACGAACCGGGACGGCTCCGTCGTCGCCTCCGGCGCGCAGGCTCTCGAGTTCATCGTCGAACAGGTCTCCTCCCCTGTCCGCTGGGATCTGTGCATGGCCGCCTTCGCGGATGCCGGCATCTCGGGCATGATCGAGCTCGCACCCGCTGGCGCCCTGACGGGCCTCGCGAAGCGCGGACTGCGGGGTACGCCCGTCGTCGCCGTGAAGACCCCTGATGACCTCGATGCGGCCGCAGCGCTGCTGAACGGAGCCGCAGCATGACCCCCGCACTCAAGCAGACGAGCGGCCCGCAGTACACGCGCATCCTCTCCTACGGCGCCGCGCGCGGCGAGATCGCCGTGCCGAACGAGGACCTCATCGGCCCGATCGACTCGAGCGACGAGTGGATCCGTCAGCGCACGGGCATCGTGACGCGCACGCGCGCCGTCAAGGAGACCGACGCCATCGACCTCGCGGCCATCGCGGCCGCCGAGGCGATCGAGAAGTCCGGGGTCGCGGCATCCGACGTCGATCTGGTCATCGTCGCCACCATCAGCAACCCGAAGCAGTCGCCGTCCGTCTCGGCGATCGTCGCCGACCGCGTCGGCGCGAACCCCGCGGCGGCATACGACATCAACGCCGCGTGCGCGGGCTACGCCTACGCGATCGCTCAGGCCGACGCACTGATCCGGGCCGGTGCCGCGAAGCATGCTCTCGTCATCGGTACGGAGAAGCTCTCCGACATCGTCGACCCCGCAGACCGCAGCATCTCGTTCCTGCTCGGCGATGGCGCGGGCGCCGCCCTCATCGGTCCCAGCGACACGCCCGGCATCGCGCCGGCCGTATGGGGCTCCGACGGATCGAAGGCGGATGCCGTCGGCATGAACCACACGCTGATCGACTACCGCGACGGCGCCGGCGACGTGCCGTGGCCGACCCTGCGCCAGGAAGGCCCCACGGTCTTCCGCTGGGCCGTGTGGGAGATGGCCAAGGTCGCCCGTGAGGCTCTCGAGGTCGCCGGTGTCGAGGCTGCGGACCTCGCGGCGTTCATCCCGCACCAGGCGAACATGCGCATCATCGACGAGTTCGCCAAGCAGCTCAAGCTCCCCGAGACAACGGTGATCGCCCGCGACATCGAGACGACCGGCAACACGTCGGCCGCCTCGATCCCGCTCGCCAGCCACCGGCTGATGGCCGAGCACCCCGAGCTGTCGGGCGGTCTCGCCCTGCAGATCGGATTCGGCGCCGGGCCCGTCTTCGCCGCGCAGGTCGTCGTCCTCCCCTGAACCCCGCATGCCGTTCCCTAGACTGGGCACGGTTCCGAACCCAACCGCAAGAAAGAGGAAATCCACATGGCTTTCACCAACGATGAGGTCCTCGCCGGCCTCGCCGAGCTCGTGACCGACGAAACCGGCATCGACAGCTCCGAGGTCGCGCTCGAGAAGTCCTTCACGGACGACCTGGACATCGACTCGATCTCCATGATGACGATCGTCGTCAACGCCGAGGAGAAGTTCGGCGTCACGATCCCGGACGACGAGGTCAAGAACCTCAAGACCGTCAAGGACGCGGTCGACTTCATCGTCGCCGGCCAGGAGTAACACCTGACGGATGCCACCCCCGCACCCGCGGGGCGTGGCATCCTCCTGCCCCCTCACCTAAGGAACCACACGCACATGACCAAGCGCATCGTCGTCACGGGCATCGGCGCCACCTCCGCCATCGGCGGCACCGCGCCGGAGAACTGGACCAACCTGCTCGCCGGAGTCTCCGGTGGCCGCTCGCTGGAGCACGACTGGGTCGCCGAATACGACCTCCCCGTCACGTTCGCCGCCGAGGCCATCGTCCGCCCGGAGACGGTGCTGGCCCGCCCGCAGGCGAAGCGTCTGGATCCGTCGTCGCAGTTCGCGATGGTCGCGGCCATGGAGGCCTGGGAGGACGCGGGCTCCCCCGACGTCGACCCGGAGCGCCTGGGCATCGACTTCGCGACAGGCATCGGCGGCGTGTGGACCCTGCTGGACGCGTGGGACACCCTCCGCGAGAAGGGCCCGCGCCGCGTCATGCCGATGACGGTGCCGATGCTCATGCCCAATGCGGCAGCGGGCAACTTGTCGCTGCACTTCCAGGCGCGCGCCTTCGCACGAACGGTCGCATCGGCCTGCGCCTCGAGCACGGAATCGCTCGTGAACGCCTACGAGCACCTTCAGTCCGGGCTCGCCGACGTCGTCATCGCCGGCGGCACCGAGTCGGCCATCCACCCCATCACGGTGGCGTCCTTCGCGTCCATGCAGGCACTGTCGCGTCGCAACGACGACCCGGCCACCGCATCGCGCCCCTACTCCGTCGATCGTGACGGGTTCGTCATGGGCGAGGGCGCCGGAGTGCTCATCCTCGAGACCGAGGAGCACGCCAAGGCGCGTGGCGCGAAGATCTACGCCGAGCTCGTCGGCGGTGGAGTGACCGCCGATTCGTACCACATCACCGCGAACGACCCGGAGGGCCGCGGCGCCGAGCGCGCCGTGCGCCTGGCGCTCGAGGTTGCCGGTCGCACTCCCGACGAGATCACCCACGTCAACGCGCATGCGACCTCGACCCCGGTCGGCGACCCGAACGAGTACATCGCGCTGAAGAACGTCATCGGCGATCGCGTGCACGAGATCCCGGTGTCGGCCACCAAGGCGTCGACGGGTCACCTGCTCGGCGGTACGGGCGCTCTCGAGGCGATCTACACGATCCTCGCCATCCGTGACCGCGTCGCTCCGCCGACGATCAACATCACCACGCAGGACCCCGAGATCCCGCTGCGGGTCTCCGGCGATGCGCAGCCGCTGGGCGACGGCCCCCAGCTCGCGATCAGCAACTCCTTCGGCTTCGGCGGCCACAACGCCGTGGTGGCGTTCACGGACTACGAAGGCTGATGGACGCGGTCCCCGCGCACGACGCCTTCTGGGAGAAACTGCGGCGGGCTCGTCCCGACCTGCCTGAACCCGTCCCCGAGGCATGGGCGTTCGGTGCGACCCCTGAGCACGCCGACGGTCTCCTCGAGCTCGTCCTCGCCGGAACGAAGACCGGGACGGCGTCGTCGATCTGGGACTACGAGGCCACCGGGGACCCCCTGCCCGTCGTGGGCGAGTTCAGCATCATCCTGGACGGCTCTGGTGTTCCGCGTGCCGTGATCGAGACGACCGACCTGCAGACCGTGCCGTTTCACCGGGTGCCCGAATCTCACGCGCACGCCGAGGGGGAAGGCGATCGGACGCTGCGACATTGGCGCGCCGTGCACGAGCGCTTCTGGCGCGAGCACTCCGGGAACCCGCGCGGTTTCGAGCCGGACATGCCGGTTCTCTGCGAGCGATTCCGGCTGGTCCATCCGAACTGATGGCGGGGCGCGGGCCGAACTGATGGCGGGGCGCGGGATTCGCGTTCTCAGCCGCCGGGATGAACACCGGCCGCCGATACTTGCGCCTCCCCGCGCCCCGAGCTGTGCGTCAGCCGACCTTGTGCAGCCAGACGACGCTGGCGTCGTCGCTGGCGTGCCGGAACGGCTCGAGCTCCTCGTCCCATGCGGAGCCGAGGGCGACGTCGAGTTCGCGCTGCAGTTCGATGGCGCTGCCCGCTGCGATCTCCATCGCGTAGCGGATGCGGTCTTCGCCGACGACGATGTTGCCGGCGGCGTCCGTCTGCGCGTAGTGGATGCCGAGATCGGGCGTGTGCAGCCAGCGCCCGCCGTCGCTGCGCGGTGTCGGGTCCTCGGTGACCTCGAACCGGAGGTGCTCCCATCCGCGGATCGCGGTCGCGAGAGCGGCGCCCGTGCCGACCGGGCCGTCCCAGTAGAACTCGGCGCGACGAGATCCCTCGAGCACGGGCTGGTCGGCCCAGTCGAAGTTCACCGCACGACCGATGGCGCGTCCGACCGCCCATTCCAGGTGCGGGCAGAGCGCGCGAGGTGCGGAGTGGATGAACACCACTCCGCGTGCGTATGCCGTCGCCATGATCTCTCCGTTTCATCAGGTGCGTCTTCCCCTACGACCTGATCCACGAGAGTGGCGTTCTTATGCGGTTATACGGCGATTATGACGCAGAAACCGCCGAATCACAAGCGTGTGATTCGGCGGTTTCCGTGCGGTGTGTCAGACCTCGAAGTGCGTCAGGCCTCGCTCATGGCGAGCTTGGCCTGCTGGCCCTTCGCCGCGTAGTACGCGGCTCGTGCGGCATCCTTACGGGCCTGCTCGGCGTAGCCGGCCTCGAGGACGTCCTGCGGGACCTCGACGTTCGGCACGTCATCGGTGCCGTTGTACTTCTCGATGTAGGCGTCCAGCTCGGGGCCGGAAGTCCACGAGGTGATCAGGCAGTAGCGCGGCTCGGTGCCGACGTGCGTGGCGGCGTGCCACAGGCGCTGGGTGTCGACGATCAGCTGAGCCCCGGCGGGCAGAGCGATGCGGTACTCGATGCTCGGGTCGGTGCGGTTCTCACGGAGGACGAAGAAGCTGTCCTTGTCGTCGGTGAGGTTGAAGAACCCGCGGACCACCCAGCCGGTGCCGTCGGGGTTCAGACGGTTGTTGTCGTCCTGGTGGAGGTTGTAGAGGCACTCGCCGTACGGCGTCGGCTGCAGCTCGATCACGCGGCAGCGTCCGACGTTGGCGCCTGGCTCCTGCGCGCGACGGGTGAGGTTGGGCGCCTTCTCGGTCTGCGAGGGGATCCAGACGCCGTCCTTGTCGGTGCGCGGCGGCTTGTGGTTCCAGAAGCCGTTGCACTCGATGTCGCCCTTGGCGCTGGCCAGCGGCGCGAAGCGGGTGTCACCGGAGGACTTCCAGTCGTTGTACTCGATGTCGAGCCACTCCTGGGGGTCGAGCTCCTGGTTGTAGCTGTCGAGGACGACGAAGCCCTTGTCCTCGAGCGCTGCGGACTTGATGTATCCCATGATCGAGTCATGTCCTTTCATCGGGGGCCAGCACGTTTTAACAGGCCCTGATAAGGCGAGCCTAACATCGGGCTCCTCCGACGCCCCTGGACGCGGCCGTGAAAATCCGCCCCCGACTAGACTCGTTCACGGCGGAGCGTCCGCAGCCGCCGATGTGAGGAGCTGAAGCGAACAACATGGCAACCGCCACGAATGTCGAAGCGAACGCGGTGAACACCATCGATTGGCTCTCCGCTCCCGGCACCACGATCGTCGTGCCGGTGTATCAGCGCCAGTACCGCTGGGACATCGGCGGATGCGAGCGGCTGCTCGCCGACATCCGCGCCGTGGCGGCAGCAGGCGACGCGCATCGCCACTTCATCGGCTCGATCCTCTCGGCCGAGGACGACGCCGACAGCGACCTCATCCTCATCGACGGACAGCAGCGCCTCACGACGATCATGCTGCTGGTCGCAGCCCTCCACCACACCGTGCAGGACAGCGACCCGGTGATGGCCCACGCGCTCGAGCGCGTGATCGTGCGCGCCGACGACAGCACCCGCACGAAGCTGCGACCGCACGACGCCTGGGCAGACCTCTACGAGTCGGTCGTCCTCGACCGCCGGGACGACGCCGAGCGGGAGTCGCGTTTCGACGACAACTACGCGTTCTTCCGAAGCCAGGTGCACGCGGACGAAGCGCCGGCCATCTGGCGCGGCCTGCAGCGGCTCGAGCACGTCTCGATCACCCTGGGCGCGCAAGCGAACGCCCAGCAGATCTTCGAGAGCCTGAACTCCACCGGCGAGCCGCTGCGCGATCACGAGCTGATCCACAACTACATCCTCATGGGGCTCACGCACGCGGAGCAGCTCGATGTCGAGGAACGGTTCTGGCTGCCGATCGAGCAGCACACCGGAGAGATGATCGGCGCGTTCTGGCGGCACTACCTCGTCATGACGACCGGCCGGGAGGTGTCGGCGGACGGCGAGCACGGCGTGTATGCCGCGTTCCGGCGCTCGTTCCCGAGCGTCGACGTCGCGCATCTCCAGGCGGATGCCGAGGTCTGGCGCCACTACGCCGAGATCTACGGCATCCTGCTCGATCCCTCGCGAGAGAAGGACGAGGAGATCCGCCGGCAGCTCGGGTACATCAACACGTTCGGTCGTGCCGCCTACCCTCTCGCGATGAGCGCCTACAGCGACCACGTCCGAGGGCTGATCCCTCGCGAGGAGCTCCTCGAGACGCTCGAGTGGACGCAGGCGCTCTACCTGCGCCGAGCGCTCGTCGGGCTGCCCCCCGAGCGCCTGATCGCCCGCCTCTGCCGCGCGCGGGTGGAGGGTCGCGGAGCCCTGATGCGCGCCTTCGCGCGCATCACCCCCTCGGACGAGCGCGTGAGCGCGGTGCTCAAATACGTCGAGCTGCCGCACGCGGCGTACGTGCTCGGGCGCCTCGAGGGCGTCGATGACACGTCCGAGGTCGACATCGAGCACATCGTCCCCCTCATGCCGAGTGAGGCGTGGTCCGGCGACGGCAAGCGCCGTTGGAGCGAGTACTCCGAGGACGAGCAGAACAGTCACCGCGCGCTGGCACCGACACTCGGGAACCTGACCCTGCTCGAACAGGGCCTCGCCGAGCGCGTGTTCGGGGCGTCGTTCGCCGACAAGCAGCGCGACGCCTATGCCCGCAGCTCCGTCGACGAGACGCGGGCTCTTGCCGATGCGGCCTCGTGGGGCACGGCGGCGATCACGGAGCGCACGGTTCGGCTTGCGGCATCCCTCCTGCGGATCTGGGCGCGCCCCGCGCTGCCTGAGATCGACGACGACGGCCTGACGCCCGTTCTGGATGCCGTTCGCCGGCGCGGGTGGCCCGCCGGATGGGACCGCGAATTCGATTACGTCGAGTACCGGGGCGAGCACTGGGAGGTCAAGGATGTCCGTGCGCTGTTCAACCGGGTGTTCCGGCGGGCGTGGACGGACGATCGGGAGTCCGCCCTGGCCTACAGCGCTGCCCATGGCGGGCCGATCTACGCCGGCACGGCATGGAAGGGCCACTGGGACGCGCTCGATGAGACGCACTTCCTCTACATGGGGTGGGACTCGAACTACATGATGAACGCGCTGCAGGGCGTTCTCGAAGAATCCGGGATCGCCGCAGAGGTGTTCGTGAAGTACTCCTATATCGGGAACGTGATGTGATGCGGCAGGATGCTCCTATGGACCTGGAGTTCGCCGACCTCGCTCTCGGCTGGGACGAGGACGTGCCCGTGGAGTGCGAGTGCGATCACGGCGACGAGGAGGCGTACGCTCCGTGCGGGCGCCGGGCCAAGTGGCGCGTGACGATCGACTGCACGTGCGGCGAGGACCATCCGCGTACGGTCGAGCTGCTGTGCACCAAGTGCCTGCGCACCGCGCGCAAGGACCTCGGGAACGAAGCCATCACGGCGCGGCCGCTGTAGCGGACGTTCGGTAGGGCGGGTGGGACTTGAACCCACGATCGTCGGGTTATGAGCCCGCTGCCTTGACCAGCTTGGCCACCGCCCTAGCGGATCCACTCTATCCGAGCGGTGCAGCCTGCGCGTGCGTGCGCAGGTGCTCATGGTAGATCTCGGCGTTGCGGACGAGATCAGCCCGCTCATCCTCGGTCAGCTCCCGCCTGACCTTCGCCGGCACGCCGGCGACGAGCGAGCCGTCCGGGATCTCGGTGCCACCCAGGACGACGGCCCCGCCGGCGATCAGGCATCCGCTGCCGCTGACCGCGCCGCTGAGGATGACCGAGCCCATTCCGATGAGGGACCCGTCTCCGATCGTGCAGCCGTGAACGACCGCGTTGTGCCCGATCGAGACGTTCTCGCCGATCACGACGCCGTGGCCGCTGTCGACGTGCACCGAGACATTGTCCTGGACGTTGCTCCCCCGCCCGACGACGATGCCCGCCGAATCGCCGCGGAGAACCGCGTTGTACCAGACACTCGATCCCGCCTCGAGCCTGACCTCCCCGACGATCCGAGCGCCGTCAGCGACGAAGGCGTCTTCGGCGACATCGGGCGTTCGGTCTGCAAGGGCGAGGACGGATGCCGACGACGAGATGCTCATAAGGCGAGACTATCCTGACTTCCGCGTGATTCCGCGGATTTTCGGGCCGCTAAGCCCAGCCTTTGCTTGCTTGCGGAATGCTCCAGGCTGAGTAGCGTTGTATCCATCAGGCATCGAAAAGCCGTACTGGAGGAAGAACAATGAGCAAGGCGCAGACCGTTTCCACCACCGTGAGCGACCCGACCGTGGCAACCGCCGCGGCGCAGTTCCTCACCCCCGTCGTCCTCGGGCTCCAGGCGCTGACCATCAGCGGAAAGCAGGCGCACTGGCACGTCCGCGGCGCCAACTTCATCGGCGTCCACGAACTCCTCGACTCGGTCGTCACGAACGCCGGCGGCTTCGCCGACGCGGCCGCGGAGCGCATCGTCGCCCTCGGTCTCCCGATCGACGCACGGGTGAAGGCCGTCGCCGAGAAGGGCGCATCCTCCGCCGTGCCCGCCGGCTTCACGCAGTCGGCAGAGCTGATCCGCAACGTCATCGCGGACATCGATGCGATCCTCGTCGACACGAAGGCCGCGATCGATGGTCTCGACGAGGTCGACCTCACGAGCCAGGACGTCGCGATCGAGATCATGCGCGGCCTCGAGAAGGACCGCTGGTTCCTGCTCGCTCACATCGCGGAGTAAGCACCGCGCTTCACTGTCAACAGAAAACGGCACCGGTTCTCCGGTGCCGTTTTCTGTGGTCGCTCAGCCGACGCCGTTCTCGATCGCTGCCTTCAGCGCTGCGGTGTACTGCGGGGCGAGTGTGTCGACGAACGTCACGGTGAGGTGGTCCTGGTCGCGGTAGAGGTTCGCGCCGCCCACGACCGGGAAGCACGTGTCGTCGTCGCAGTACACGTCGGTGAAGTCGAGCAGTGTGACGCCTTCGGCGCCGTCGGCGGCATCCCGGATCGGGTCGTGCTCGACGAGGACGTCGGAGCGCGCACCGTTGCAGTCGGCCTGCGGACGTGTCCGGAGGCACTTGTTCGGGTCGGTCTCCCATCCGGGATTGTCGACGACTGTGACGACCGGGATGCCACGGTCCGTCATGGTCGACCACGCCTCCCGATACCCGGCGACGGCGGCATCGAACGCCGAGTCGTGGCCGGCGGCCGCGTACGGCGTGTTGGAGATCGCTGCTGTGAAGACCGCGTCGAATTCGCTGTCTGCGAGTTCCGACTCGACGCCGGCGCGCCAGTCCGCACAGGCAGCGCCGAACGATCCGGCGGTCGACAGCGGCGTCGTGTTCCAGGGGCACGCGCCCTTGAAGTACGTCGTCAGGTGCCAGCCCTCACGATCGGCGATGCTCTCGAAGGTGGACAGCAGCTGGTAGGCGTGGCTGTCGCCGACGAGCGCGATCCGCGGCGCATCGGCAGCGTCGGAGCCGAATTCGCACGACACGGGGCGCGAGTCGTTGAGCTGGATGAAGCACTGCGGTTCGTCCGGGCGGTCCGCGCCGGCGAACCCGGGTGCGGGCAGGATCGTGTCGGGCGCGTCTGTGGTGCAGGAATCGTCGAGGACGCTCGCCGCCCCGAAGCACGCCGGCGGGTTCTCGCGCACGTCCTGGATCGCCTGCACGCCCTGCTGGTACGTGGGAGCATTCACCGCCCAGCCGCCTGCGGCGACGGCTGCGACGAGGATCATCGCACCCAGCGAGGCCCAGAGCGTGACGCGCGGCCTGCGGGAGGTCAGCGGCTTCCAGGAGCGGACGGGATCCTCCACGAACCGCTTGGTCAGCCAGGCGAGCACGAAGCAGATGACCAGCAGTGCGACGCGGTGGTAGATCGTCAGGCCCCAGAACGGCACGGACGGCGCGATGATGATGAGCGGCCAGTGCCAGAGATACAGGCTGTACGAGATGTCGCCGGTGAACCGCATGGGACGGATCGCGAGGAGCCGGGTGGGATACCACCAGCGCTCCGTGTTGGATGCCGCGATGATCGCGGCGGCGCCGAGCGTCGGCAGCAGCGCCATGTAACCGGGGAACGGCGTCTGCCCGTCGAACGTGAAAGCGGTGTAGAGCAGGACGAGGATGCCCGCCCAGCCGAGCACGAAGCTGAGGACCGCGTTGTCGACGCGCAGGCGCGGGACGAGCGCGATCAGTGCGCCCACTCCGAACTGCCACATGCGTCCGAACGTCACGAAGTAGGCCGGCGCTGGGTCGGTGATCGTGTAGACCACGCAGAAGATGAACGATGCCGCCGAGACCACGCCGATCGCGATGATCGCCGCGCGCAGACGGGAGCCGCGGAAGAACTTCACTGCGATCCATGCCGCGAGCAGCATGATGAGCGGCCACAGGACGTAGAACTGCTCTTCCAGCGAGAGCGACCAGTAGTGCTGGACGGTCGTGGGCTCGCCGGTGAGGGCGAGGTAGTCGGCGGAGTTGAACGCCAGGTACCAGTTCTCGACGTAGAACGTCGAGGCGAGGATCTCGCGCACCTCGGCGGGCATCGCCGACGTCGGAGTCAGCAGCGGAGTGGCCGCGGCCACAGCGCAGAACAGCAGGACCAGGAGCGACGCCGGCAGCAGACGCCGAGCGCGGCGCGCCCAGAACTGGCCGAGGTTGACGGTTCCCGTAGAGGTGAGCTCTCGTGCGAGGTGCGCCGTGATCAGGAAGCCCGAGATGACGAAGAAGATGTCGACCCCGACGTATCCGCCGCTGAGGCGCCCCGGCCAGAAGTGGTAGAGCACCACGAAGAGCACCGCGATCGCGCGCAGGCCCTGGACATGCGGGATGAAACGGCTGGATGCGGCGTGCTCCGCAGATCGGTCGCGGCGGCGCTGGGCGCGGGAGGACGGAGAGGTCTGCGGAGCGGATGTCACCCTATGACGGTACCTGGTGCATCGCGGAACCCATGACACCGCCCCGCCTCGTAGCTCCGTGTTCAGAACGGCGCAGGTTCGGGGATGCGTTCCTGCACATCGTCGAAGGTGACGCTCGTCGCCATGCCGGGTGGCCGGTCGACGTGGATCCTGCCGGTGGGGCTGGTCCATTCCAGGCTCCCACCGCCGAGTTGTCGGACCTTCCACGGGGTGCAGTGCTTCGTGACGTGATGTCGCCGGCACAGGTCGGAGAGATTGCCGACCTCTGTCGCACCGCCCAGCGCGTAGTCGATGGTGTGGTCGCCGTCGCACAGGCGCGCGAGCATCCGGCACCCGGGGAACCGGCAGCGACGATCCCGCGCTCGCAGGTACCGCCGCATCTCGGCGGACGGCCGGTACCGGTCGACGGCGAGAACGGATCCTGTGACCGGATCGGTGAGCACGCGATCGAAGCCCGGCGCATTGCCCGTGAGGATCCGCGCCGTCGCAGGATCGATCGGACCGACGCCTTCGAGATGCGCTGCCGCCGCGTGGTCGTCGGCATCCGTCAGCGTCAGCACCGGCACGGTCACGTCGATATGCGCCGTGATCTCGCCGAGCAGGCCGTCTTCTGTGCTGTGCCCCGTCGGCGTGCCCGTGAGCACGAGATCGGCGAGAAGATCGAATCGGAGCTGATTCAGAGTTCGCTCGTCAGTGAAGTCGTCTTCTGCCACGCTGCCTGCCAGACGCGCGTTCTCCTGCTTCACCGTGCGCGCCATCTGCGTCAGTCGGTCATGCTCGGCGTGGATGATGGCGCTCGGCCCGTATTGCACGAGCTCAGTCATGCCGTCATCGCACTCCCGCGTCCACACAGCGCGACGCTCGCGCGCTTCACGATGGCGCTCGGTGAAGGACACCGCCCGTAGTCGTTCGGCTGTCTGCTTCGCGAAGGGACGAAGCCTGTTCGGCGACTCGCCCTCAGCTCGCGGCAGAACCTCCCGCTCGTAAGCGCTGCGGCGTTCGGCGGTCTCGAGGGCTGCGCCCGCAGCCAGAATGATCCGCACATGAGCCTGCGATATGAGCCCCTGGCCGAACGCGGCGGCCGTCTGCGGGAAGTCGGTCGCCAGCAGCGCAGCATCGCCCATCTGGCCCTCGACGACGCGGTCACTGATGCGCAGGACGGCGGCGATCTCGGCTGCCACCGCCCGATGCGCCAGCTCACGCGAATCGACGGAGTCGAAGGGCTCGTCGTCGGCGATCCGCGCGGCCGTCGCGAGCATGGCAGTCTTGACCGCGACCAATTGGTTGATGGTCTGATCGACCGACGCGATCGTGCCGACGAGGTCGTCAAGGAGAGCGTTGAGCTCCGGTGACGTCATCGCTTCGGTGGCCATGCATCCATTCAACTCGGGGCCACCGACATTTGAATACAGATTCGACTCCAACCTTCAACCTCAGGTTGAAGTCGGTTCACCCCGAGTGCGTGACCCGCCCGCCGAGCAGAGTCGCCACCACCGGCATTCGGCGCACAGTCCCCTCCGATGCCGTGCGCGGATCCGCAGCGCACACCACCAGATCGGCGCGCTCCCCCGGCCTGACGGCGCTCCGGACACTCGCACGGATCGCCTCGTCGAACGAGAGACGCTCCTCGGCATGCCAGGCATCCCGCTCGTCGTCCGTGCGGTGCACGGCCGCGGCGATCGCCTGCCACGGATCGAGCGGCGCCACGGGGGCGTCAGACCCCAGACGCAGCTCAACCCCCGCTCGGAGCAGAGTGGCCATCGGATAACCGAGTGACGTCTGCTCCGCCCAGTAGGCGCCGGCCAGATCGCGGTCGTCCAGGGCGTGCTGGGGCTGGATGCTCGCCGAAAGCCCCAGTCGTGCGATGCGCGCGACGTCCGCGTGGCGGACGAGCTGCGCGTGCTCGATGGTGCCGGTCGCCCCGGTCGCCGTCACCGCGCCCAGCGCCGAAGACACGGCACGGTCTCCGATCGCGTGCAGAGCGACGCCGAGCCCGTTCCCGGTGGCGCGGGTGAGCAGATCGACGAGCTCGTCCGGCGAGACGTTGAGCACGCCGTGGTCGGCCTCCTCGCCCGGGTACGGCTGCGAGCACGCCGCCGTGCGCGTGCCGAGCGATCCGTCCGTGATCACCTTGAGCGAGCCGACGTGCACGAGCCCGTCGCATCCGTCCAGGGCCTCACCGGTGCGGAGCCCCTCCGCGATCGCCCGCGAGAGGTCCGCGGGGTACACGGCGAACTCGACGCGCTGCGAAGCGAATCCGCCGTCGACGCGACGCCGCCACGCGTCGGCGTTCCAGGCCAGGTCGAAGTCCACGAGACCCGTCACGCCGCGCGAAGCCGCCACGTCGCCGGCCGCCGCCACCGCCCGATCGCCGCGGGCTGGATCGACGGCGTTCAGCCGCTTCGAGATCTCGAAGGCATCGTCCTCGCGCAGCATTCCGTCCGGCGAGTCGAAGCCTTCGCGCGCGAGGGCGGCCGAGTTCAGCCAGACGCTGTGCACGTCGGCGTTGATGAGGTACGTCGGCGCAGCGCCTGTCGCGGCATCCAGGACCGGCAGCGACGGCGCGTCCGGCCACAGCGCATCACGGAATCCGACGCCGATCCGGCGACCGTCCGCGAGCGGTGCCGCCGTCGCCATGCGCGCCGCGGCATCAGCCGCTGACGCCGTCTCCCGCAGCGCGACGCGCTCGGACGCGAGTGCCCACTGCAGCGTGTGCACATGGTTGTCCCACAGACCGGGCACGACCCAGGAACCCTGTGCGTCGATCGCCTCGCCTGCGACCGGAAGCGCTCCGGCAGGAGCGATGTCGACGATGCGCTCCCCCGCCAGGTGGATGTCGACGGGCTCATCGCTCGGCAGATGCTCCTGCCCCGGGCCGACGATCCGCGCGTTTCGGATCGCGGACACTCCGTCGGATGCCGTCATGCCTGCTGCGCCCGTGCGGCCAGGCGAGCATCGTGCGCGCGCCGCATCTCGGCCGCCAGCGCGGGATTCGGATGGGACTCATCGCGCGACAGCTCGAGGATCACGTTCTCGATGATCTCGTCGGGCCTGTTCTGGCTGAGCTTGCGCTTGGCCGTCACCCGCGTGGGCGTCAGGCGGAACCCGATCGTCCCGCCTTCGAGCCGGCGCACGAACGCCTCGTCGTTGGGCGGCGTCCACATGCCGCGCGGAGACGGGAAGCGGTTCTCGAAGTGGTCGACGAGGTGTTCCAGGACCCGGAGATTCTCCTCGGCAACCAGCACCTCGGGGACCCCGGACAGGTGCACGGCCACGTAGTTCCAGGTCGGGACGGCCGCCACGTCTCCGTACCAGCCCGGAGAGATGTAACCGTGCGGGCCCTGGAATATCACCATGAGCTCCTGCTCGGGCCGGCCGAGGCCCAGCGCCAGGTCATCCGGGCGTCCGACGTGGCCGACGACCGTGAGGTCGTCGCGCTCCGGGTCGAGCAGGATCGCGTAGTGCGACGCGGTCATGCCGGCGGCATCCCGACCGACGAGCGTGGCCCACGGATTCTCGCCGATGACACGGCGCAGCTCGGCCACATCGGTCATCGCGAAGCTCGGATTCTGGCGCATGGCTCCAGCCTAAGCGCCAGGCGAGGGCGAGAGCCGAGCGGGGCTCAGCGCTGCTTCGGCAACGGGATGGCCTGCGTCTTCCATTCGTCCCAGCCGGGTGTGCCGGCCATGAACGCGTCGATCTGCTCCTGCGATGCCTCGAGCTTCGGATCGTTGCGCAGATACTGCTTCGTCTCGCGCGCGATCAGGCCCGACAGCACGAGCAGGCCGATGAGGTTCGGCAGCGCCATCAGCCCGTTCATGACGTCCGAGAACGCCCACACCACTCCGAGCTGGACGGTGCATCCGATGAACACGACCAGGGAGAACACGATGCGGAACGGCACGACCGCACGACGCCCGAACAGTCGCTCGACGTTCCGCTCGCCGTAGTACGACCAGCCGAGGATCGTGGAACCGGCGAACATGACGAGACCGATCGTGACGATGTAATGGCCCCATTCACCGGGCAGCCCGTGTGAGAAGGCCTCACCGGTCATGAGCGCCGCACTGATCTGCTTGCCCGTCTCGGGGTCGGTCATGTTCCAGACGCCGGTGGTGACGATCACCAGACCCGTGCACGTGACCACGATGATCGTGTCGATGAACGTCTGCGTCATCGACACGAGACCCTGGCGGACCGGGTGGCTCGTCTTGGCGGCCGCCGCCGCGATGGCTGCCGAGCCCATGCCCGACTCGTTCGAGAAGATTCCGCGTGCGACGCCGAACTGGACGGCGATGATGATCGCCGAGCCGGCGAAGCCGCCGATCGGCGCCGTGCCCGTGAACGCGTCGGTGAAGATCAGGCCGAACGCGGCAGGCACCTCGCCGATGTTGGCGATGAGGATGTACAGCGCGCCGAGGACGTAGAAGATGATCATGATCGGCACGAGACCTGCGGTCACCCGGCCGATGGACTTGATGCCGCCGACGAGCACGATCAGCGCGAACGCGGTCAGCACGAGCCCGGTCACCCACGTGGGCACGCTGAAGCTGTTCTCCATGTTCGTGGCGATGGAGTTGCCCTGCGTCATGTTGCCGATCCCGAAGCAGGCGAAGACGGCGGCGATCGCGAAGAACAGGGCGAGGACCTTGCCGAAGCGATTCGGGATGCCGCGTTCGAGGTAGTACTGCGGACCACCGCTCTTCTCGCCCGCGTCGTCCGTCTTGCGGAAGCGGACGCCGAGGAACGCCTCCGAGTACTTCGACGCCATGCCGAGCAGTCCCGTGATCCACATCCAGAACAGCGCGCCGGGGCCGCCGATGCCGATCGCCGTCGCGACTCCGACGATGTTGCCCGTGCCGACGGTCGCTGCGAGGGCGGTCGTCAGCGCCTGGAACTGCGAGATGTCGCCGTCCGAGCCCGGATCCTTGCGCTTGATCAGCCCGAGACGGAGCGCGGCGCCGAGCCGGATGAACTGCAACCCGCCCAGGCGGATGGTCAGATACAGCCCGGTCCCCAGCAGCAGCGGGATGAGGAGCCACGGGCCCCAGATCCAGCCCGAGAGCGTTTCCAGAGCTTGCTGAAGTCCGGTGAGATCCATGAGGCTCCTGTCAGTCCCGCGGTGCAGAGAACGGCTCCACCTAATCACGCCTGGCAGCGGGGACACCAGTACAGCTTGCGCGCGCCGAGTTCTTCGAGCACGATCTCCGTGCCGCAGGTCCGGCACGGGAGTCCTGCCCGGTGATACACCCAGTGGCGGTCGTCGCGGCTCGCCATCGCGGCGCGGTAATCCTGCGGCGACAGGTCGTCCATGGTCATCATCTGGCCGGTCTCGACGCCGATAGGCAGCAGGTGCGCCCAGTCGCGCCAGAGCTCGCGGACGAGCTCCTCCGGCACCTGCTTGCCCGGGGTGTGCGGGTTGAGCCGGGCGCGATAGAGCATCTCGGCGCGGTACACGTTTCCGATGCCGCTGACCACCGACTGGTCCATGAGCAGCAGGGCGATCGGCACGCCGCGACGCCGCACGGCACGCACGAAGCGCTCCTCGTTCTCAGCCGGATCGCCCACGAGCGGATCCGGACCGAGCTTCGCCACCGTGGCGAGCATCTCGTCCGGCGTCTGCAGCTCGCAGGCGGTGGGCCCGCGCAGGTCGGCGGCGGTGATGTCGGTCATCAGCCGCAGCCGTACCTGGCCGACGACCGGGGGCGGCCACTGGGCGCCCTCGTCGGCGAGCCCCTTGGTCTGCTCCGACATGCGCACGTGCACGCGGGTGCGGCGCGGTGCGCCGATGGATGCCAGTGAGTTCTCGCCGGCGTCGTCGAGGATCGCGGCATCCAGATCGGTCCCGCGCTGGTTCGTCTGGCCCATGCGGCCGTTGGCGGAGGCGATCGTCGGATCGAGCAGGATCTCGCCGGCGAAGTCCCACGCTCCATAGAGTCCGAGGTGCACGCGCAGCCAGAGGTCGCCCTCGGTTTCGAGGAACATCTGCTTGCCGACCGCCTTGACGCTCACCGCTTCGCGTCCGTCCAGAACCGCGGCGCCCTCGGCGAAGCGCCCCTGCGGACTCGACGCCTGCATCGTCCTGCCGACGAAGTTGCGGTCGAACTGCCGGGCGATCCGGTGGACGGAGTGACCCTCGGGCATGTCAGGCTCGCGGGTCGGGCAACAGGGATCCGTTGCGCTCGAAATCGGCGATCTGCCTGATGCGACGGACATGCCGCTCGTCGCCGGAGAACGGCGTGCCGATGAAGCGCTCGATGAACGAGACGACCTCCTCGAAGCTGTGCTGACGGGCGCCGATCGAGATCACGTTGGCGTCGTTGTGCTCGCGGGCGAGCTCTGCCGTCGAGAGGTTCCAGACGAGGGCGGCGCGGATGCCCTGGACCTTGTTCGCCGCGATCTGCTCGCCGTTGCCCGAGCCGCCGAAGACCACGCCGAGAGCGTCGACACCCGCCGACTGATCGGCGACGACGGCCTGCGCCGCACGGATGCAGAACGCCGGGTAATCGTCGAGAGCGTCGTACTCGACGGGTCCGTGGTCGACGACCGCGTGCCCGAGCGAGCGCAGGTGCTCCTGCAACCGCGTCGAGAATTCGAGGCCGGCGTGATCTGTGGCGATGTGGATGCGCATGCTGACCATCCTAGAAGCGCCGACGGACGCGCCCGTCAGGGGGCGATCCCGGCGGCTGCGGGCTTGAATCCGAGCCGCACGTTCTCGCAGTCGCCCGGGCGCGCGACGTCGTACCAGGGGCCGAGATCCGTGAGGTGCGGGCGCTCAGCAGCGGGTGTCCCCTCGACGCGCTCGAGGACGAGGTCGATGAGCCCCGAGACGAACGCAGGGTGGATGCCAGGCGTCTGAGTGCGGACTGCGGGGAGGCCCACCTCGGCCGCGGGCGCGAAGGCCGTCGTCATCGTTCCTCTCGGCTTCGTCAGCGACCACATGGAAGTGCTCTGGGATCTCGACACCGAGGCCATCGAGTCCGCGGCCGAGGTGGGCCTCCCCGCAGGCCGCACTCAGACGCCTGGCATCCACCCTGCGTTCGTCTCGGGGCTCCTCGACC
>NZ_CAHJXQ010000002.1 GCF_903645325.1 Microbacterium tenebrionis | reverse complement strand
TCCTTCGGGTTGGCGGCAGAGCGCGGATGGGGACCGATGCGCCGCACACCGTCGGGGGCGCGATCGAGACCCACCTTACCCGAGCACGCCAGGTGCTCCGCGCCGTGTGACGCTCCGCCTCAGCCGGTCAGCGACGAGAAGTTCAGCGTGCTCAGCGCGACGACGTTCATCCAGAACACGGCGACCAGCGCGAGCCCGGCGAGGAGGACGAGCGCGAACTCGACCGCCTGGCGCCGTCGGCCGAGCGCGTATGCCGGGGCGAAGATGAGGATCGGGAAGAGCACGGAGAAGAGCAGGACGAACCACCCGTACGCGTTGAGTCCGTACTGGGCGACGCTGACGAGATACGCCACGGCGTTCCACACGGCGTACGCGTAGAACAGCCCGGCAAGACCGAGGATCAGCGTCTTCATCAGCCCGAGGCCCTGCCCCTTCGTCGTCTCGCGCGCGGTCATGCGCCCACCGCCCCGGTCATCACGAACGGCCAGGGCACCAGGAGTGCGATCCCGGCGATGAAGCCGACGACGCGGATCCAGGCCGCGGAGTGCCGCGTGAGCGTCCAGACAGCGCCGAACCACAGCGCGGGGGCCAGCACCGCTGCCCAGACCGCGACCTGGTACATGACCGTCGGCACGAGGAACAGGGCGCCCGCCTGCAGATTGAGACCACCGATGATCCAGCCGATCGTGTACAACAGGTACACCCCGCCGACGATGCCGACCAGCAGCAGCATGGGTGTGCTGAGACCCTCCGGCTCGTCCGGCTCGACGACCGTGCCGTCCGCTTCGACCCGGCCGACCGACTCACTGTCCTTGCCGACCGCGTTCCAGCCGTCCGGCAGGGCCGGCTTCGCCGTCTCCCCCGCCGATGGCTTACGGCGAGGCGCTGCCGGATGCTCGTCGTCGCCCTCCCAGGAGAACGCGTCGTCCGCTTCGGATGTCATGTGTCCAGCGTAGCCATCGCCATCGGTGCCGGATATGCTCAGGGAGTTCACAGGAGCCTGAGGGAGATCGACCGTGACAGAACCGGACAAGAACGTCGCCGCGAACGACTGGAAGCCCACGCCGGAGTCCAAGCGCAAGGCGACCGCCTTCCGGTGGATCGCCGTTGCGCTGTGGGCCGTCGCGATCGCCACAGAGGCCGTCGCCATCTTCTGGCTTCTGCGCCAGCGCGAGTTCGTCGGCGAGGACGGCGGACTCGTCCGCAACACCGACACCGGCCTGCTCGAGGATCAGCAGGCCACGGCCCAGTTCCCGCAGTGGGCGTTCGTCACGCTGATCGTGATGCTCGTCGTGATCGCTGCGCTGTCGATCACCGGTTCCTTCCTCTGGAAGAAGGCGAACCGTCTGGACCCTGCGCGCAAGTCCGACAAACTGCGGTTCTTCGTCCAGAACCAGCTGGGCGCGATCATCGCGGTCATCGCATTCCTGCCGCTGATCATCCTCATCTTCCTGAACAAGGACATGGACAAGGGGCAGAAGACCACGGCCGGCATCATCGGCATCGTGCTCGCGGTCGCCGCATTCGCGCTGGGCATCGACTACAACCCGTCGTCCGTCGAGCAGTACACCGCCGACCAGTCCACCGTCATCCAGCTGCTGGGCCAGGACCAGGTCGTCTGGGTCGACGGCGGATCCGTCTACCACGTCTGCGAAGAGGTCTCCGACATCCAGACCGGCAGCGAGAAGCGCGTCGGCACCACCGCCGAGGCCGTGGCGGCCGGCAAGACAAGGCTCACCCTGGAATTCGCATCCGAGCTGCGCACGTGCGGACTAGCCGTACCCGAGAACTCGGATGAGATCGTCGAGGCGCTGCGCGCGATCCGCGACGGCGCGACGGACACGCTGCTACCCGAACCGGTGTGGGCGTCCCCGTCGGATGCTCCGATCGAGATCCCGGATGCCGCCCCGGAGGGCGACGAGTCGGAGTAGGTCCGAACACGGAGAGACCCCGTCTCAACGACGAGACCCCGTAGCAATCACGTGGATGCGACGGGGTCTCGTCGATAAGACGGGGTCTCAGTGTCGTGCAGTCGGACTCAGATCAGCGCGCGGCCGAACCGTCCACGTAGTCCTCGTCCTGCTGCTTCCATGCGAACAGCGAGCGCAGCTCCTTGCCGGTCGTCTCGATCGGGTGCTGCTCCTCCTTGGCGCGCAGCTCCAGGAACTCCTTCGCGCCGTTGTCCTGGTCGTCGATGAAGCGCTTCGCGAACGCGCCCGACTGGATGTCGGCGAGCACGCCCTTCATGCTCTCCTTGACGGCCGAGTCGATGACGCGCGGGCCGGAGACGTAGTCGCCGAACTCAGCGGTGTCGGAGATCGACCAGCGCTGCTTGGCGATGCCGCCCTCCCACATGAGGTCGACGATGAGCTTGAGCTCGTGCAGCACCTCGAAGTACGCGATCTGCGGCTGGTAGCCCGCCTCGGTCAGCGTCTCGAAGCCGGCCTGCACGAGGTGGCTCACGCCACCGCAGAGCACCGCCTGCTCGCCGAACAGGTCGGTCTCGGTCTCCTCGGTGAACGTCGTCTTGATGACGCCGGCGCGGGTTCCGCCGATCGCCTTGGCGTACGACAGCGCGAGGTCCCAGGCCTTGCCGGATGCATCCTTCTCCACGGCAATGATGTCCGGGATGCCGCGACCGGCGACGAACTCGCGGCGCACGGTATGGCCGGGCGCCTTCGGCGCGACGAGGATGACGTCGACGCCCTCGGGTGCGTCGATGTAGCCGAAGCGGATGTTGAAGCCGTGCGCGAAGGCGAGGGTCTTGCCCGCGGTCAGGTTCGGCGCGATCGACTCGGAGTAGATCGTGCGCTGGTGCTGGTCGGGGGCGAGGATCATGATGACGTCCGCCCACGCGGTGGCATCCGCCACATTCTTGACCGGGAAGCCGGCCTCCTCGGCCTTGGCAGCCGACTTCGAGCCGTCCTTGAGGGCGATGGCGACCTCGACGCCCGAATCGCGCAGGTTCTGCGCGTGGGCGTGGCCCTGCGAGCCGTAGCCGACGATCGCGACCTTCTTGCCCTGGATCAGGGACAGGTCGGCGTCGTCGTCGTAGAAGATCTCAGTGCTCACTTGTATTTCTCCTTGATTGTGGTTCGAAAAGTTCGTAGTCAGCCGCGCAGGACGCGCTCGGTGATGCTCTTGCCGCCGCGCCCGATGGCCAGCAGCCCGGACTGCGCGATCTCCTTGATCCCGAAGGGCTCCAGGGCGCGCAGCAGGGCGTCGATCTTGCCGCGGTCGCCCGTCACTTCGACGACGAGCGCATCGGCGGCGTAGTCGACGACGGAGGCGCGGAAGAGATTCACGACCTCGATCACGTTCGACCGCGTCGTGTTGTCGGTGCGCACCTTCACCAGCACGTGCTGGCGCTGCACCGAGGTGGCGAAATCGAGCTCGACGATCTTGATGACGTTGACGAGCTTGTTCAGCTGCTTGGTCACCTGCTCGAGCGGAAGCTCCTCGACGTCGACGACGACAGTGATGCGCGAGATCCCCGGCACCTCGGTCACGCCCACGGCGAGCGACTCGATGTTGAAGCCGCGACGGGCGAAGAGACCGGCGACGCGGGTCAGGAGACCTGGGGTGTCCTCGACGAGGAGGCTCAGAACGTGCTTGGACATGGTTCAGACCTCCTCATCGAATGCCGGAGCGTGGTCGCGCGCGTACTGGACGTAGTTGTTGCTCACGCCCTGCGGCACCATCGGCCACACCATCGAGTCGGCGGAGACGACGAAGTCGATGACGACCGGGCGATCATTGGTCTCCAGCGCCAGCTGGATCGCGGCATCCACCTCGTCCTCCTTCTCGACGCGGATGGCCAGGCACCCGTAAGCCTCGGCGAGCTTGACGAAGTCCGGGATCCGGACGGTGTCGTGCCCGGTGTTCAGGTCGGTGTTCGAGTACCGGCCGTCGTAGAACAGCGTCTGCCACTGGCGCACCATGCCGAGCGAGGAGTTGTTGATGATCGCTACCTTGATCGGGATGTTGTTGATCGCGCAGGTCGCGAGCTCCTGATTGGTCATCTGGAAGCAGCCGTCGCCGTCGATCGACCAGACGACCCGGTCGGGCTCGGCGACCTTCGCGCCCATCGCCGCGGGCACCGAGTAGCCCATCGTGCCCGCTCCCCCGGAGTTCAACCATGCGTTCGGACGCTCGTACTTGATGAACTGCGCGGCCCACATCTGGTGCTGGCCGACGCCGGCGGCGTAGATGCCCTCGGGCCCGGTGAGCTCGCCGATGCGGGAGATCACATACTGCGGCGCGAGCAGGCCGTCGCTGGGCTCGGTGTACCCGAGCGGGAACTCGTCACGGAGCCCGTCGAGGTAGGACCACCAGTCCGAGATGTCGGGCTTCGTGCTGCCGACGACGCCGCGGTATGCGGCATCCAGGTCGATGAGCACATCGCGGACGTCGCCCACGATCGGCACGTCCGCCGTGCGGATCTTGGAGATCTCGGCCGGGTCGATGTCGACGTGCACGACCTTCGCATACGGGGCGAACAGCGATGCCTTGCCCGTCACGCGGTCGTCGAACCGGGCACCGAGCGAAACGATGAGGTCGGCCTCCTGAAGCGCCAGCACGGCAGGCACGGTTCCGTGCATGCCGGGCATGCCGAGGTGCTGCTCGTGCGAGTCCGGGAAGGCACCGCGGGCCATCAGGGTGGTGACGACAGGGGCTCCGGTGGATTCGGCGAGTTCCTTGAGCTCAGCAGCGGCCCGGCCGCGCACGACGCCGCCGCCGACGTAGAGCACCGGTTTCTTCGACTCGGCCAGCAGTGCCGCGGCTGCCTGGATCTGCTTGCCATGCGCCTTGGTGACGGGCCGGTAACCGGGCAGCTCGATCTTGGGCGGCCAGACGAACGGCACGGTGTCCTGCTGAGCGTCCTTCGTGATGTCGACCAGAACCGGACCGGGACGGCCCGTCGAGGCGATCTCGAAGGCGGCCGCGATCGCGCCGGGGATGTCGCGGGCGTCCTTGACGAGGAAGGAGTGCTTGGTGACCGGCATCGTGATGCCGACGATGTCGGCCTCCTGGAAGGCGTCCGTCCCCATGAGAGTGGAGAACACCTGACCGGTGATCGCGACCAGCGGCACGGAGTCCATGTAGGCGTCGGCGATCGCGGTGACAAGGTTCGTGGCACCGGGCCCGGAGGTGGCGATGCACACGCCGACCTTGCCGGACGCCGAGGCATAGCCCTCCGCGGCGTGGCCGGCGCCCTGCTCGTGGCGCACGAGGATGTGGCGGAGCTGCGAAGCATCCATCAGCGGGTCGTAGACGGGGAGGATCGCTCCTCCGGGCAGACCGAACACGTCGGTCACGCCGAGCAGCTCGAGCGAGCGGACGACAGCCTCGGCGCCGGTGATCTCCGGCGCGGAGGTCTTCGGGGCGGGCGGCCGTGGCACGGCCGAAACGGCGTCAGCAGTCATGTGATTCCTTGGTGATCTGCGGGTTCAGCCCGTGGTCGCGCCTTCGGCGGCGGAACGCACGAGCTTGGAGTACTTGGCAAGAACGCCACGGGTATAGCGCGGGGGAAGCGGCTCCCAGCCGGAGCGGCGGGAGGCGAGCTCTGCATCATCGACGAGTAGGTCAAGAGAGCGAGCTGCGATATCGACCCGTATCAGATCACCATCGCGCACGAAGGCAATGGGACCAGCGTCCACCGCTTCGGGTGCTATGTGGCCGATGCACAGGCCGGTTGTGCCGCCTGAGAATCGTCCGTCCGTCAAGAGTAGTACATCTTTTCCGAGCCCAGCGCCCTTGATGGCGGCGGTGATGGCGAGCATCTCGCGCATGCCCGGTCCGCCCTTGGGGCCCTCGTAGCGGATCACGATGACCTCGCCGGCGTTGATCTCGCCGTTCGCCACAGCATCCATCGCCGCGCGCTCGCGTTCGAAGACGCGAGCAGGGCCCTCGAACACGGTCGCGTCGAAGCCGGCGGTCTTGACGACGGCGCCCTCGGGGGCGAGCGAGCCGTGCAGGATCGTGAGGCCGCCGGTGGCGTGGATCGGGTTGTCGAACGTGTGGATGACCTCGCCGTCGATGGGGTCGGGGTTCAGCTCCGCGAGGTTCTCGGCGAGCGTCTTGCCCGTGACGGTGAGCGCGTCGCCGTGCAACAGGCCCTCGTCGAGCATCGCCTTCATGATGACCGGGATGCCTCCGTGCCGGTCGACATCGTTCATGACGTACTTGCCGAACGGCTTCATGTCGGCCACGTGCGGCACCTTGTCGCCGATGCGGTTGAAGTCGTGCAGGCTGAGGTCGACCTCGGCCTCGCGGGCGATCGCGAGCAGGTGGAGCACGACGTTGGTGGATCCGCCGAGCGCCATGGCGAGGGCGATCGCGTTCTCGAACGACTCCTTCGTGAGGATGTCGCGGGTGGTGATGCCCTGACGGAGCAGGTTCACCACGGCCTCGCCGGAGCGGTGCGCGAAGTAGTCGCGGCGTCGGTCGGCGGAAGGCGGCGCTGCGGATCCGGGGAGGCTGAGGCCCAGCGCCTCGGCGACGGATGCCATCGTGTTGGCGGTGTACATGCCGCCGCACGCGCCCTCACCGGGGGCGATCGCGCACTCGATGCGCTTGAGGTCCTCTTCGCTCATGAGCCCCGCACGGCAGGCGCCGACGGCCTCGAACGAGTCGATGATCGTGACGTCCTTCTCGGTGCCGTCCGACAGCTTGACCCAGCCGGGGGCGATCGAACCGGCGTAGAGGAACACGCTGGAGAGGTCGAGGCGGGCGCTGGCCATGAGCATGCCGGGGATGGACTTGTCGCATCCGGCGAGCAGCACGCTGCCGTCGAGGCGCTCCGCCATCATGACCGTCTCGACCGAGTCGGCGATGACCTCGCGCGAGACGAGCGAGAAGTGCATGCCCTCGTGGCCCATCGAGATGCCGTCCGAGACGGAGATGGTCCCGAACTGCAACGGGTAGCCGCCACCGGAGTGGACGCCCTCCTTGGCGCCCTGGGCCAGGCGGTCCAGGCTCAGGTTGCACGGGGTGATCTCGTTCCAGCTGGACGCGATGCCGATCTGCGGCTTGTCCCAGTCCTCATCCCCCATCCCGACGGCGCGGAGCATGCCTCGGGATGTGGTGGCCTCGATGCCGTCGGTGACGACGCGGCTTCGGGGCTTGATGTCGATGGATGCATTCGAAGAAGGGTCGTGCGAGGACATGACGGCAGTCTATTCCCGTCCCGACGCACGCTCGGACGCGAGCGTCTCCAGAAGATCCGCCATCTGCTGTGGAGTGTCCACACGCAGCGCAGCCGCGCTCTCCCCCGGACCGACGCGCACGCCGAGGTCGCCAGGGAGCAGGACCCGCATCGCGTCCTCGTCTGTGACGTCGTCGCCGGCGAACAGGATGCCGGTGGCATCGAAGTGCTCGCGCAGAACCGACATCGCCGTGTCCTTGCCCTCGGTCCGCGACGAGAACTCGAGCACGCGGTGCCCCGAGCGCCGCCGCCAGTGCGGGTAGTGGTCGGCGACGAGCGCGTCGATCTCGGCGAACGCGGCCTGCTCCGTCTCGCGCGTCGCCCGGCGCGTGTGGATGCCCATCCCGAACGTCTTGGGCTCGAGCTCGACGCCCTCGTAGCGGTCGACGATCGGCTGCGCTGTCGCCCAGAGCCGTTCGCGCGCGCCGTCCTCGGTCGCAGCCCCCGGAGCATCCTCGTCACCCGTGCCGGGGAACCAGTACTGCGCGCCATGGGAGCCGGCCAGGGCTATCACCGAATCCTCGTCGTGCTCGGTGATGATCTTCAGATCGTGCATGCTGCGACCGGACACGTAGGCGACGAGCGTGTCGGGAAGGGATGCGAGCCGCTCGACCTGCGCGGCGACCTCGGGAAGAGCCCGTGCCTCCATCGGGTCGGGCACGAGCGGGGACGCCGTGCCGTCGAAGTCGAGTGCGACGAGGAGTCGTGGTGTCCTCGCGATCGCTGAGAGGGCGTCGTCTGCGGTTCCGGGGGTCCAGGTGCGGGTCACTGCGGGTCTCCTCGTCGGGGTCGATTCCCGACCAGCCTCTCATGCGCCGGTGTCCGGCTCCGCCGCATGACGGCCGATCAGGAGCGTTGCGTGCGCACGGCCGCGAGGGCGTCGAGGAACGACGAAGACCACACCTTCACATCGTGCTCGAGCACGCGCTTGCGCAGCGACCGCATCCGGCGGCTCTGCTCGGCCGGCTCCATCTCGACCGCGGTCATGATCGCGTCCTTCAGCCCCTCGATGTCGTGCGGGTTGACGCGGATGGCCTGACGCAGCTCATCGGCCGCGCCGGTGAACTCGCTCAGCACGAGCACCCCGCGGTTGTCGGCGCGCGTGGCGATGTACTCCTTCGCGACGAGGTTCATGCCGTCCCGGAGCGCGGTGACGAGCATGACGTCGGCGGCCAGGTACAGCGCGACCATCTCCTCGCGCGGGAAGCCCTGGTGCAGATAGCGGATCGCGGTGTGCACCATGGTGTCGAAGTCGCCGTTGATGCGGCTCACCGCCAGCTCGATCTCATCGCGCAGGTGCACGTACGCGTCGACGCGTTCGCGGCTGGGGCTCGCGACCTGGATGAACGTGACGTCCTCGACGCTGAGCCTGCCCTCGGCGAGCAGCTCGCCGTAGGCCTTGATGCGGTGCCGGATGCCCTTGGTGTAGTCGAGCCTGTCGACGCCGAGCAGGATCCGCTTGGGGTCGCCGAGACTCTTCCGGATCTCCGCCGCCCGCGCCCGCACTTCGGGCTTCTGGATGAGCTCGAGGTACGGGGCCGTGTCGATCGAGATCGGGAAGGCCTTCGCGAGCACGCGGCGCGAGCCCTCCTCACCGGGGACCTCCACGAGAGATCCCTTCACCGGGTGCTGCAGGCGCCGGCGCACGGCGGCGAGGAAGTAGGTGGCGTCCTGCGCTCGCTGGAATCCGATGACGTCGGCGCCGAGCAGTCCGCGCAGCACCTGGTCGCGCCAGGGCAGCTGCGCGTACAGTCCGTGCGCAGGGAACGGGATGTGGTGGAAGTAGCCGATCGTGACGTCGGGTCGGAGCGTCCGAACCATCTCGGGCACGAGCTGAAGCTGGTAGTCGTGCACCCAGACCGTTCCGCCCTGCGCGACGGCTGAGGCCGCGGCCTCGGCGAAGCGGTGGTTGACGGCGACGTATGCCTCCCACCACTCGCGATGGAACTGCGGCGGGGCGATCACATCGTGATACAGCGGCCAGATCGTGTCGTTCGCGAAGCCCTCGTAGTACTCCTCGACCTCCTGCTCGCTCAGCGCGATCGGGATCAGTCGGATGCCGTTCGCCTCGAACGGCTCGAGCTCGAGGTCGGCCTGCCCGGCCCACCCGACCCATGCTCCGTCGACCGTCTTCATGACAGGCTCGAGCGCCGCGACCAGGCCGCCGGGAGAGGTGCGCCAGCTCTCCTCGCCGTCGGGGGCGACGACCCTATCCACCGGAAGACGGTTCGCGACGACGACGAATTCTGCGGCTGTCATGGCCGGCCCCTCGCTAGCGGTGGAACCCCAGGCTATCGACTCCGCCACGGTGCGCGGCAGGCGACCCCGTTCAGCGCACCGCACACGAACACGATCGCGGCGGCGGCGGCCGGCACCATCAGTGCGGCGGATGTGCCCACCGACTGCGCGATCTCGCCGGTGACGGCCGCGCCGATCGACTGCCCGACGATGACGCCGGAGCCGAGCATGGTCATCACCGTGGCAGAGCGGCCCAGCGGGCTTCGGGCGGCGCCGAAGCTGTACTGGGTCACGAGGGTCGGTCCGATCCCGATGCCCATGACGGCGAGGACCGCGACCATCCCCGCCACCGACGAAACCGTCGCCAGAAGCAGAGATCCCAGCAGCAGGATGCCGGAGAACACCAGCCAGCGGGCGTGAAGGCTGAAGCGCGGAGGGAGCCAGGCGACTCCGAGCGCGAGCAGCGCGGACCCGATTCCCATGACGCCGTAGAGGAGCCCGGCCTGCTCCGGTTCCCCTCGATCGGCCATGAAGGCCGTCAGCGCGGTGAGAGTCGCGCCGAAGAACAGCCCGACGCCGAAGATGCCGGTGACGACGACGAGCAGCTGCGGTCGGAACAGCTCGGCCGGTGCCGACGGCGCCCGACCGTCGCTTCCCCGCTCATCCGAGACATGACGACCGCTCGGGTGCAGCGCGAAGGCGCCGACGAACACGATGGTGAGCACGGCGGCGCCCACCAGGGGCGCCCAGGGGGCGATCCAGGACGCCGCGATCCCGACAAGGAAGGGCCCGAACACGAATACCGTCTCGTCCGCAGCGGACTCGTAGGCCATGGTTGCCGACAGCGTGCGCGCGCGGTGCGGTTCCGGCATCCGCTCGTTGATGATCGTCACCAGGCGCGATCGGGACATCGGCGCGACCTGCGGGGCGGTCGCGCCGATACCCGCAGCCGCCAGCAGGACATACGGGTCGGCGGCCGAGCCGTATACGACGAGGGTGAAGACGATCAGCGCCACGCTGTTCGTCACGGCGAGCAGCACGAGCACCGGTCGCTGGCCGAACCGGTCTGCCGCCGCGCCGAGCAGCGGCCCGAAGCAGGCGGTGCCGATGCCGACGGCCGCCGAGGTGAGTCCGCCCAGGGAGAGCGATCCGCGGGCCGAGACGACGAGGGTGAGGACGCCGACGACCATCATCGCGAACGGCAGCCGTGCGACGAAGGCGATCAGGAAGTACGGCAGGCCCGCCTGGCGGAGCAGGCTCGCCGGTCGGGTTGGAGGGGATGGAACTGATGCGTGTGTCTGTGTCATGACTCTCACGCGCCCGGACGGCGCGGGATCAGGTGCCGCCGCTTTCCGCCGGGATGCCGACGGCCGGTAGATACACAGCTTCTGGCGCTCGCGCGCCGCACTGATCATAGCGAGGGCACCTGAGCGTTTTCCAGCCCCGCGCGCGCCCGGGCGCCATGAGGGTAGCGTGGACGTCATGCGCTACCTCTTCAGCACCGGTCTGGTCGCAGCGATCTCTGCAGGAGTGTCGCTTCTGCGCGGAACTCGAGACGAACCGATCACCTGGCGGCTGGTGCTCTCGTGGTTGAGCTGGGGCATCACCCTCTCGCTCGCGATCGGCGCCGTCGTCGACATGAGGAGAGAACGCACCGGCAACCAGGTCGACGCCGACTCGCCGCAGTCGGTCAAGAAGGCGAAGAAGGCGCAGCGCCTGCAGTTCAAGTCTCAGAAGGCCCTGGCCGACGCCCAGCGCCACGCCAAGGATCGCCGCTGAAAGTCTGGGTCAACGTGTGAGGATGAGCGCCTCGCCCTGACCTCCGCCGCCGCACAGGCCGACGGCGACGGTACCCCTCCCCCGTCGGTTCAGCTCGTGCGCCATGTGCACGACCAGACGGTTGCCGGATGCGCCGATCGGATGCCCGATCGCGATGCCGCCGCCGTGGATGTTCACGATGTCGCTCGAGATCCCGAGCTCGGTCTGCGAACGCGCGACGACCGCGCCGAATGCCTCGTTGATCTCGACCAGGTCGAGATCTGCTGCGGTGATGCCCTGCTTCTCGAGCGCGCGGGCGATCGCCTGCGCCGGCTGGGCCTGGAGCGAGTTGTCCGGGCCTGCGGTCTGGCCGCTCGCACCGACGACGGCGAGCACCGGCCAGCCCTGGGCCTCGGCGTTCTCGCGTGTGGTCACGATGACGGCGGATGCCCCATCGGAGATCTGCGAGGAGTTGCCGGCGGTGATCGTTCCGCCCTCGGCGAAGGCGGCCCGAAGCTTCGCGAGCGTCTCGACGGTCGTGTCGGGGCGCACGCCCTCGTCGCGGGTGAGGACGACCGGCTCGCCGCGGCGCTGCGGGACCTCGACGGTGACGAGCTCGTCATCGAAGACGCCTGCGTCGGCGGCAGCGGCGGCGCGCTGGTGCGACAGCGCCGCGACCTCGTCCTGCGCCTCACGGGTGAGCTCGAACCGCGGGTTGTGGCGCTCGGTCGATCCGCCCATGCTCTCGCGGTCGTAGGCGTCGGTGAGTCCGTCATAGGCCATGTGGTCGAGCACCTCGACGCTGCCGTAGGTCCAGCCGTCGCGCGATCCCATGAGCAGATGCGGCGCACGCGTCATCGACTCCATGCCGGCGGCGACGACGGTCGTGGCGTCCCCGGTGCGGATCATGCGCGCGGCGTCGATGACGGCGGTCAGGCCCGAGAGGCACACCTTGTTGACCGAGTGCGCCGGGACGTCCCAGCCGATGCCCGCCCCGATGGATGCCTGGCGGGCCGCGTTCTGGCCGGAGCCGGCCGCGAGCACCTGGCCCACGATGACGGCGTCGATCGCTGCCGGGTCGACGGATGCCTGCTCGAGCGCGCCCTTGATCGCCAGCGACCCCAGTTGCGGCGCGGTGAAGGACGCCAGCTGCCCTTTCAGGCGCCCCTGCGGGGTGCGGGCGGCTGCGACGATGACGATGTCGGTCATGAGTTCTCCTTCAATGCTTCCGTGACGATGAGCGGAGGCTCGGTCGCGTCGATGACCTGCTGGGCGCTCACGCCCGGCGCGGTCTCCACGAGCACGAGTCCGGCTTCGGTGACATCGATCACAGCGAGGTCTGTGATGATGCGGTGCGCGACCCCGCGACCCGTGAGGGGCAGGGAGCACTCGTTCACGATCTTCGCCGAGCCGTCCTTGGCGACGTGCTCCATGAGGATGATCACGCGGCCGGCGCCGTGGACGAGGTCCATCGCGCCGCCCGGTCCCTTGACCATCTTGCCGGGGATCATCCAGTTCGCCAGATCCCCTGTCGCGGAGACCTGCATGGCACCGAGGATCGCCGCGTGGATCTTGCCCCCGCGGATCATCCCGAAACTCGTCGCCGAGTCGAAGAACGCCGCGCCGGGGAGCGTGGTGACGGTCTCCTTGCCGGCGTTGATGAGGTCGGGATCGACCGCGTCCTCCGTCGGGTACGGGCCGACGCCGAGGATGCCGTTCTCCGACTGCAGTACGACCGTGACGCCGTCGGGCACGTAGTTGGGCACGAGGGTCGGCAGACCGATGCCGAGGTTCACATAGGAGCCGTCGGAGAGCTCTGCCGCAGCGCGCGCGGCCATCTGCTGGCGGGTGAGTGCCATGTCAGGCTCCTTCCGTGGTGGTCGCCGGCTGCGAGGCCGCCGGCTGTGAAACCGTGCGCCGCTCGATGCGCTTCTCGATGTCCGTGCCGACCTCGACGACGCGGTGCACGAACACGCCCGGGAGATGGACGCTGTCGGGGTCGATCTCGCCGGGCTCGACGAGCCTCTCGACCTGGGCGATGCACACCCGGCCGGCCATTGCGGCGAGCGGGTTGAAGTTGCGGGCGGCCTTGTTGAACACGAGGTTGCCGTGGCGGTCGCCGACGGCGGCGTGCACGAGTGAGAAGTCCGTGGTGATGGCCTCTTCGAGCACGAAGTCCTTCTGGACGCCGCCGACGTCGAAGGGGCGCACCTCCTTCACGGGCGAGGCGACGGCGATCGAGCCGTCGGCGTTGTAGCGGCGCGGCAGGCCGCCTTCGGCGACCTGGGTGCCGACGCCCGTCTGCGTGAAGAACGCCGAGACGCCGGATCCGCCTGCGCGCAGCTTCTCGGCGAGCGTGCCCTGTGGGGTGAGTTCGAGCTCGAGCTCACCGGAGAGGAACTGCCGCTCGAACTCCTTGTTCTCGCCGACGTACGACGACGTCATCTTGCGGATCCGCTGCGCGTTCAGCAGGATGCCGAGGCCCCAGTCGTCGACGCCGCAGTTGTTGCTGACGATGCTGAGGTCGGTCGTGCCCTGTGCGAGCACGGCCTCGATGAGGGCGATCGGGTTTCCGGAGAGGCCGAACCCGCCGACGGCCAGGGAGTCACCGTCCTGGATATCGGCGACGGCTTCGGCGGCCGAGGACCATTGCTTGTCGATCACGCAGCACTCCTTCGGGTCAGGTCTTCCTCCAGCATCCGCCTTCCGAGTCCGTACTCGAAGCGCCTTCTTGCGATGTGGTCGGATCTGCGGATAGCGTCCACATTGTGGACACCTCGAATCGTTCCGTGCCGGGCGCGCAGGCGGTCGCCAGAGCAGCGCGGCTCCTGCGCCTGGTGACGTCGACCGCCGGCGACGGCGCGGCGCTGCAGGACCTCGCCAGGACCGCCGACCTCTCGCGTTCGACGACGCACCGGCTCCTGTCCGCCCTGCGGGCCGAGGGGCTCGTCGACCGCGATGAGGAGAGCGGGCTGTGGATGCCGGGCCCTGAGCTGTTCCTGATGGGATCCGTGGCCGCAGCGCGGTACGACGTGACCGCCCTCGCCCGCGACATCGTGCGCGCCCTGGCCGTCAAGACCGAGGAGAGCGCGTTCCTCTCGGTGCGCCGCGCGGATGAGACCGTGTGCCTGCTGCGGGAGGAGGGGTCTTTCCCCATCCGCTCGTTCGTCCTGAGCGAGGGGGTGCGCTTCCCGCTCGGGGTCGCGAGCGCCGGGCTCGCGATCCTCTCGTTCCTGCCTGACCACGATGTGGATGCCTATCTCGACCGGCATCCCGACCTCAGCGAGCGCTGGGGCAGGACGCATGCGCGCGCTCCCCTGCGACGCCGCCTGGCGGAGACGAAGGAGCGGGGCTTCGCCGTGAACCCCGGACTCATCGTCAACGGCAGCTGGGGCATGGGTGCCGCTGTCTTCGACCGCACGGGCCGCCCGGAGTGGGCACTGAGCCTCACCGGCGTCGAGTTCCGCTTCGGCCCCGACCGGATCGCCGACCTGGGACGCACGCTCATGGCGCACGCGCATCAGCTGTCGTCCCGCATCGCGGGCGCCAGGCGCTGACTCCATCCGCTCAGGCGTCCACGGCCGCGATCGCCGATTGCACGAGCGGTGCGAGCTGCCGCGCCCCCCGCTCGCTCATCACGACCGTATAGTGGTTCAGCCCCTCCAGGTGCCGATGGGCGACCTCGGGGTGGTCCGCGAGCAGCCGCTCCCGGTGAGCCGCCCGGTACAGTCCGGGCTCCGCGTTCTGCAGACCGCGGCTCCAGTCGCCCCCGCACGCGGGGTGGTTCGGCCAGAAGCCCTCCCCGTACTGCGCCGCATCGGTCCAGCGCGTCGAGAGGCGCTCGGCCGTCGGCCCCAGGATGATCGACACGAGCTGCTCCGGCTCGCATGCCCGCGGGGTCCATGCCAACTAATATATATTAGTTGGTATGAATAGCCCCGACGTCATCTCGTCGATCGTGGTCTCCGCGCACGCGCTGGCTCGCATCGCCGCGCAGGATGCCGAGAACGACGCACCCGCAGCCCAGTGGCGCGCGCTCACTCTGCTCGAGCGGACCCCAGGAAGACGTGTCGGGGAGCTCGCCCGCGCCTCGCGCACGACCCAGCCGGGAATGACGCGACTGGTGGGCGACCTGGAGCGCGCCGGACTCGTTACCCGCTCCCCCGATCCCTCCGATTCGCGCGCGACCGTCGTCGACATCACACCGGAGGGACTGCGGGCACTCGCGGAGTGGCGCGAATCATTCCGCGCCGCGCTCGCACCGCGCTTCGCCGACCTCGACACCGCGGACTGGGACGCACTGCGCCGCTCGGCCGAGATCCTCGCCGCGCACAGCATCGAAGAATCCGAACAGACAGGAGAGAACGCGTGAACACGGCCGTCTCAGGCGACGCGACAGCAACCGGATCGATCTGGCGCCAGCCCGCCCAGGTTTGGGCCGTCGCCTTCGCGAGCGTCGTCGCATTCATGGGCATCGGCCTCGTCGACCCGATCCTCCCGGCGATCGCCGAGTCGCTGCAGGCGAGCCCGACCGAGACCGAACTGCTGTTCACCAGTTACCTGCTCGTCACGGGGGTGGCGATGCTCATCACGAGCTGGGTCTCCAGCCGCATCGGAGCAAAGGCGACGCTGATGATCGGATTGGGCCTGATCGTGGCGTTCGCCCTGGCCTCGGCGCTCAGCGGCAGCGTCGACGCGATCATCGGATTCCGGGCCGGGTGGGGCCTGGGCAATGCCCTGTTCATCTCGACGGCACTGGCGACGATCGTCGGCTCCGCGTCCGGCGGCAGCGGTGCGGCGATCGTGCTCTACGAGGCGGCGCTCGGCCTCGGCATCGCGATCGGGCCGCTGCTGGGCGGACTGCTCGGCGAGGTCAGCTGGCGCGGTCCGTTCTTCGGCGTCGTCGCCCTCATGGCCATCGCCTTCATCGCCGTGTTCACGCTGCTGCGCGGTTCCGGCGAGAAGCGGGTACCCGTGCGGTTCTCGGCGCCGTTCACGGCGCTCGGACGCCCGGCCCTCGCGATCCTCGCCGTGGCGGCGCTGTTCTACAACATCGGCTTCTTCGTGCTGCTCGCGTTCTCGCCGTTCCCGCTGGGCTTCGGCGCGATGGGCATCGGGTTCACGTTCTTCGGCTGGGGCGCGGCACTGGCGATCACCAGCATCTGGCTGGCGCCGTGGATGATGAGGCGCATGTCGCGCACGGCGATCATCCTCACGATGCTGCCCCTGCTCGCGGTCGACCTTGTCGCCGCGGGAATCCTCGCCGAGACGGCATCCGCACTCGTCGTCTGCATCATCATCGGCGGCCTGCTCCTCGGCGTCATGAACACCGTCCTCACCGAAGCCGTCATGGAGGCGACCGACCTCCCGCGATCGGTCGCCTCGTCGGCGTACTCGGCCGTGCGCTTCATCGGCGGCGCGATGGCTCCACCGATCGCCGCCCTGCTGTGGCACGCGTTCAACTCGACCGTGCCGTACCTGTTCGCCGCGGCGTCCGTCCTCGTCGCCGCGCTGACCGTTCTCCTCGGGCGGAGGATCCTCGCTCGGATCGACGATGAGCCCAAGGATCGCGTCGCCGAGGACGCCGAGGCCATCACGGTCGGCGACGCCGCCTGACACGCCCGGGTACGTTGGCACCCATGAG
This sequence comes from Microbacterium tenebrionis, assembly GCF_903645325.1. Classification (GTDB taxonomy): domain Bacteria; phylum Actinomycetota; class Actinomycetes; order Actinomycetales; family Microbacteriaceae; genus Microbacterium; species Microbacterium tenebrionis. The sequence continues at coordinate 563,605 of NZ_CAHJXQ010000002.1, read as the reverse complement.
TGAAACCCTCCCCGAGCGCAGTCGCATCGTCAGCCAGCACCTGGAAGCGGCCGGCATCGTACCTGCGATCCGGGTGCTGCCCGATTCCGCCCGCACCGCCGCGGAAGCGGCAGCGGCCATCGGCTGCGAGGTCGCGGCGATCGCGAACAGCCTCGTGTTCCTCGCCGACGACGAGCCCGTGCTCGTGATGACCAGCGGCGGCCACCGCGCCGACCTCGCCGTGCTCGCCTCCGAACTGGGAGCGGAGGCCGTGCACATGGCGCCGGCATCGGTCGTGCGGGCCGCGACCGGTCAGGCGATCGGCGGCGTCGCGCCAATCGGACACCCGACGCGGTTGCGCACGTTCCTCGACGAGAAGCTCCTCGACTTCGATGAGATCTGGGCGGCCGCCGGGCATCCGCACACCGTCATGCCCCTGACCTTCGAGACCTTGCAGCGGCTCACAGGCGGTCGCACGATCACAGTCGAGTGAGGATGCGGCGCCGATTTCGCATGAGGCTGCGAAACTGGTAATGTAATTCCTCGGCCGGGAGAGATCCCAGACCATGCGCCTCTAGCTCAATCGGCAGAGCAATTGACTCTTAATCAATGGGTTCAGGGTTCAAGTCCCTGGGGGCGCACGGATCAGCCCCGAAGCACTCTCGCCAGTGCTCCGGGGCTTTTCTGCATTCCGGCGACGATCGCGCCGACTAGTCTGAGAGCGTGACCGATTCCCCTGACGCGGCAGGCCTCGCCGCCGATCTCGATCTCGCTCTGCGGCTGGCGGACGCCGCGGATGCCGAGTCGCTCCCCCGCTTCGACGCCGCGGATCTGCAGATCTCGACGAAGGCCGATCGCACCCACGTGACGGATGCGGACCTTGCCACCGAGCGCACGCTCCGCGCGATGCTCGCCGACGAGCGTCCCGCCGACGGCATCTTCGGCGAGGAGTTCGGCTCGTCCGGCGACACGCAGCGGCAGTGGATAATCGACCCGATCGACGGCACGGCGAACTTCATGCGCGGGGTGCCGCTGTGGGGCACGATGATCGCGCTCGCCGTCGACGGCGTACCCCAAGTCGGCGTCGTGAGCATGCCAGCGCTGGGGCGACGCTGGTGGGCCAGCACAGGAGCGGGCGCGTGGACCGCGGCGCATCCCCGGCCCCGGCAGATCCGCACGTCGGCGGTATCGTCCCTCGACGACGCCGCGGTCAGCTTCCAGAGCATCACCCAGTGGGCCGATGCCGGGCACCTTCCCGCCCTGCTCCGCCTCGCGGACCGGGTCTGGCGTGATCGCGCTCTAGGCGACGTGTACGCCTACATGCTGCTCGCCGAGGGCCGGCTCGAGATGGTGGCGGAGTTCGATGTAAAGGAGTACGACATCGCCGCTGCCGTGCCGATCGTGCGCGAGGCCGGCGGCTCCTTCACCTCGTTCGACGGCAACGACAGCATCTCCGAGCGGTCGGTGCTCGCATCCAACGGCATCCTGCACGATGCCTTCCTCGATCTCGTACATGAGGCGGCCTGAGATGAACCGCAGAATCCCCGTCATGGCGCTCGCGTCGATCGCTGTGCTCGCCGGTGTCTCCGGATGCGCGGCCGAGCCCGAAGTCGCCCCGACCAGTACCCCGACGCCCACCGCTTCGGCACCGGATCCGGCTTCCACGCCCGAACCTGTCGAGACCGAGCCGGTGGAGGCTCCGGGCGCCGAGCCGACCTGCGAGACGATCCTCGCGCCGAGCACGACGGCGATGTTCGCCGAGCAGGGCTGGACGTTCGAGCAGCAGGAGTTCCGCATCGGCGAGGACATCGTCGCGGACGGCTTCGAGTGCGTGTGGGGCGACTACACCGTGCCCTCCGATCACGTGCAGGTGTTCGGCTGGGCGCCGATGGATGCCGCGGCGTCCACGTCGGCGCAGCAGAAACTCCTGTCGCAGGGTTGGCTCCGGGCGGACGCCGACGGGCACCTGTACATCACCGAGGATCCTGACTACGCCTTCGCCGTGGACGAGGACGGCTACGGCATGACGTACGAGTTCGGCGACGGGTGGGTGACCCTCGCCGACACCCGGCAGGGCCTCCTGCTCATCCAGCGGCCGTGACAACACGACGAAGGCCCGTGGCGGATCTCTCCGCCACGGGCCTTCGTCATGTGACAGCGGTTCGGTGGAGCTGGGGGGAATCGAACCCCCGTCCAGCGCTGAGTATCCACGGCTTCTCCGGGCGCAGTCTGTGCAGACGTTCTGCTCGGCTCCGACCTTTGTCACAGACACCTAAGTCGACAAGCCCAGCCTGGGAAGAGTCCCACGTGACGTCCAGACGCCGTCACGCAGCAAGATTCCTAGATGACGCCAGGATCCGTATCGGAATCACATACGGTCTGACGGACTATCGGGCTCGCTTATGCAGCGAGGGCGAAGTCGTTGCGCTTGGATTCGGCAACTATATTTTTGCAGGGAGCGTTCACGAGATAACCCTGCATCCTCGGCCCGCTTCTCGTGGATTCACAGGCGCTGTCGAAACCGATCAGCCCCGTGTTCCTTCTTGCGAAAGGACCGCTGTCACACTGTGGAATTACCATCTCGGAAACCGGAGCATCCGAGCATTACAGTCTACACCATGAGCGACGTCACAATCACCGTCCGGGGCGAGCACGAGGAGCGCATCGCTCCCGAGCGCGCCACCATCCACGTCACGGTCCGCACGGAGGGCGCCGCGCGCGCAGCCGTCGTGGATCACGCCATGCGACTGGCCGAACCGGTTCGCACCGGGCTCTCCGAACGGCAGGCTGCCGGAACGCTCATCGAATGGACCAGCAAGCGCCTCGCGGTGCGCGCGGAGCGCCCGTGGAACAACCAGGGCAAGCGCCTCGCGCTCGTGTACCACGCGAGCATCGACTTCACCGCGACGTTCGGCGAGGCCTCTGAGCTGTCGGTCTGGGTGTCCGAGATCTCTGCATGGGACGGTGTCGAGGTCGGCTGGGTGAACTGGCACCTCACACCGCAGACGCGTGCCGACGTCGAGCGCGAAGTCGCATCCGCGGCGGTCGGCGTCGCCGTGCAGCGCGCCCAGGCGTACGCCGGCGCCCTCGGACTCGAATCCGTCACGCCGTTGGAGATCGCGGACACCGGTCTCATCTCTCGCGAGCAGTCGCCCGCCCCGCAGATGATGAAGGCGCGCGGCGCGGCCTTCGCGACATCCGCGGAGTCCGGGCCCGCCATGGAGTACGAGCCGGAGGACATCGTGGTCTCGGCGACCGTCGAGGCCCGCTTCACCGCTCGCTGAGGCGCGTCAGCTGCGGAATGGAGCCAGTTCCGCCGCGAGGCGCTCCGAGACGTGCGCGTGGATCTGCGTCCCGTGCTCGCCGTGCTCCGCCGAGGCGAGGATGCCCGTCTCGTGCACGGCCGCGACGAGGTCTCCCCTGTCGTACGGCACGAGGGCGTGCACCTCGACGGCCGGCATCGGCAGGGCCTCATCGATCGCGGCGCGCAGCTGCGCGATCCCCTCGCCGGTGCGCGATGAGACGAAGTGCGCCTTCGGCTCGAGGCCCTGGAGCACGAGCCGTTCGTCCTCGGGGATGATGTCGGCCTTGTTGAACACGACGATCTCGGGCAGGTCTCGGGCGCCCACGTCGCCCATGACGTCGCGCACCGTCTGCAGCTGACCGGCGGGGTCGGGGTGGGACCCGTCCACGACGTGCAGGACGATGTCGGCGTCGCCGACCTCCTCGAGCGTCGAGCGGAACGCCTCGACGAGTTGGTGCGGCAGGTTCCGCACGAAACCGACGGTGTCGGTGAACGTGTAGACGCGGCCGTCATCGGTCGTGGTCCGGCGCACCGTGGCATCCAGCGTCGCGAACAACGCGTTCTCGACGAGGACGCCGGCGCTGGTGAGCGCATTGAGCAGACTCGACTTGCCGGCGTTCGTGTACCCGGCGATCGCGACCGACGGGATCGTGTTGCGCTTGCGCTCGGCGCGCTTGGCGTCGCGCGCGGGTGCGAAGTCGCGGATCTGGCGACGCAGCTGCGCCATGCGCGTACGGATGCGGCGACGATCGAGTTCGATCTTCGTCTCACCGGGACCGCGGGAGCCCATACCGGCACCGCCTGCTCCGACCTGGCCACCGGCCTGGCGACTCATAGAGTCACCCCAGCCGCGCAGACGAGGCAGCAGGTACTCGAGCTGCGCGAGTTCGACCTGGGCCTTGCCCTCGCGGCTCTTGGCGTGCTGGCTGAAGATGTCGAGGATCACGGTGGTGCGATCGATCACCTTGACCTTCACCACGTCCTCCAGCGCGCGGCGCTGGCTGGGTGCGAGCTCGGTGTCGGCGATGACCGTGTCGGCGCCGGTCGCGGCGACCAGGTCCTTCAGCTCCTGCGCCTTGCCCCGGCCGAGGTACGTGGCGGGGTCGGGATGCGGGCGCCGCTGCAGCACGCCGTCGAGCACGACGGCGCCTGCCGTCTCGGCGAGGGCGGCCAGTTCGCGCAGCGAGTTCTCGGCATCCGTCTGCGCGCCCTGCGGGTAGACGCCGACCAGCACGACGTTCTCGAGCCGCAGCTGGCGGTACTCGACCTCGGTGACGTCCTCGAGCTCAGTGGAGAGCCCGGCGACGCGGCGCAGCGCATGGCGATCGTCGAGATCCCACTGGTCTCCGTCGCGGTCGCCGTACGCGGCCGTGCCGGCATCCTGCAGCGCCTGGGCCGCACCGAACACTCTCGCCTCGGTGCGCTTCTCTGCGCTCGCGATCACACGATCGAGGGTCTCGTCGTGGGTGTCATGTGTGGTCTTCGTCATCCTCTGCCTTCTACGTTCGGCGTCTTAATGTTAACCCGCCCGTCCGGTACGCTCGCCCTATGGGGTCCGATCACTACTTCTCTGCGACCCCGGCAAGTGCGGAGAATCTTCGGACCATTCGGGTGACTCTCGCCGGTCGCGACCTCGAGGTCACCACCGCTGGCGGCGTGTTCAGTCCCGACCGCCTGGACGCCGGGACGGCCGTGCTCCTCGCCAACATGCCGCCGCTGCCGCCCGGCGGCGACTTCCTGGACCTCGGTTGCGGATGGGGTCCGATCAGTCTCACGATGGCTCTCGCCTCGCCGCATGCGACCGTCTGGGCCGTCGACGTCAATGAGCGCGCACTGGACCTCGTCCGCCGGAATGCCGATGAGCTGGGTCTTACGAATGTCAACGCCGTACGGCCGGACGATGTTCCCGACGACATCCGATTCCGCACCATCCGATCGAACCCGCCGATCCGCGTGGGCAAGAACGTGCTGCACGACATGCTCGAGCGCTGGATCCCCCGGCTGGACGAGCGCAGCGATGCGTGGCTGGTCGTCCAGCGCAATCTCGGCGCGGATTCGCTGCAGCGCTGGCTCGCCGCGACCTTCACGCCCGGCTACAGCGTGTTCCGCTCGGCCACGGGCAAGGGATTCCGCGTGATCAAGGTGCGCAAGCACGGCTCTCCCCCGACGGAGCCGATCGCGCTGGCGTGATCAGACGCCGACCCTGTTCCCGATCTTGAAGCCGGCACCGCGGTGCTCGTCCGGCAGCCGGTCTCCGCGGCCGTGCAGCTTGTTGCGCAGCGTGCCGGGGGCGTACCCGGTCTGATAGACACCACGGCGCTGCAGCTCCGGGACGATGAGCGTCACGACGTCCTCGAACGTGCCCGGTGTGATCGCGTAGGCGAGGTTGAATCCGTCGACGTCGGTCTCCTCCACCCATTCCTGCAGGAAGTCGGCGACCTCCTCCGGCGACCCGACGACGCGGGGCCCGAGGCCCCCGATGCTGCCGAGCTTGGCGATGTCGCGCACCTTCCACTCCTTGCCGGAGTCGTCGGCCTGCTGGAAGTTCGCCACCGTCGACTGGATCGCGTTGCTCTTGACGTTGCCGATGGGCTCGTCGAGCTCGAACTGCGACAGGTCGATCCCCATCCATCCCGACATGAACACCAGCGCACCTTCGTCGCTCGCGTACTGCAGGAACTCCTCGTGCTTCGCGTGCGCCTTCTCGCTCGTCTCGTCGGTGATGATCGTGAGCAGCGTATAGATCTTCGCCGAGTAGCGGTCGCGTCCTGCCGCCTCAAGGGCGTCGCGGATGCGCTTCACGGTGCCGGCGAGCACCGTCTTGGTCGGGGCCGCGACGAAGATCGCCTCGGCGTTGCCCGCGGCGAACGCGATCCCGCGCGGCGAGGCGCCGGCCTGGAAGATCACCGGCGTGCGCTGCGGCGACGGCTCGGAGATGTGGATGCCGGGAACCGTGAAGTGCTCGCCGCTGTGACCGATCTCGTGCACCTTGGCCGGGTCGGTGAAAACCCCGGCCTCGCGGTCGCGGACGACCGCGTCGTCCTCCCACGAGCCTTCCCAGAGCTTGTAGGTCACCTCGAGGTACTCGTCCGCGACGTCGTAGCGCTGGTCGTGCTCGAGCTGGTCGTCGTGCCCCATGTTGCGCGCGGCGGAGGGCAGATACCCTGTGACGACGTTCCAGCCGACTCGTCCGTTCGTCAGGTGGTCGAGCGTCGTCATGCGGCGCGCGAAGGGATACGGATGCTCGTACGCGGTGCCGGCGGTGATGCCGAAGCCGAGGTTCTCGGTGACCGCCGCCATCGCGCTCACGAGCAGGATCGGGTCGTTCACGGGCACCTGTGCGGCGTGGCGGATGGCCGCCTCGTTGGAGGAGCCGTAGACGTCGTAGGTGCCGAGGACATCCGCGATGAAGAGGCCGTCGAAGTGGCCGCGCTCGAGCAGCTGCGCGAGCTCGATCCAGTAGCCGAGCTCCTTGTAGCGCGCTGACTGATCCTGCGGGTGCCGCCACATCCCGGAGGACTGGTGGGCGACGCAGTTCATGTCGAAGGCGTTGAAGCGGATCTGTTTGCTCATGCGCACCATCGTCACCGGACGGCGGCTGCACTGTCACTCCGAGTCGTCACACGACGACTCATTGCGCTCCGCCGACGTGTCAGGCGAGGTCGACCGTGCCGCTGAAGACGAGCTGCGCGGGCCCGGAGAGCGCGACGTGCTCGCCGTCCTCCGCGGGGAACATCCGCACGCCGAGCGTGCCGCCCGGCACCTCGACGCGCCAGTTGTCGGGGGCGCGGTCCCCCGCCCAGTAGCGGACCGCCAGTGCCGTGGCCGCCACGCCGGTTCCGCAACTGAGGGTCTCGCCGACCCCGCGCTCGAACACGCGCATCGAGACGTGCCCGATGCCGTCTCGGACGAGCGGTTCGCCGGGGACGACGAACTCGACGTTCGCGCCGTTTGGCAGCGCCGGGTCGAGTTCGGGGATGTATTCGAGTTCGAGGCCTTCGAGCTCCTGCTCGGATGCCAGGGCGACGACGACGTGCGGATTGCCGACGTCGATGCCCAGGCCCGGGCGGGCCACATCGAGCCCGCGGGCCTTGGCGAGGGGGTTGTCGCCCGACAGCTTCCACCGGCCGAGGTCGACCTGGTATCCGTTCGCACTGGTCGTCACGTCGCGGATGCCCGCCCGTGTGCCGATCGGCAGCGTCGAGCCCTGTTCGATCGTGGCCAGTCCCGCTCGGAGGAGGTAGTGCGCGAACACCCGGACGCCGTTGCCGCACATCTCGGCGATCGACCCGTCGGCGTTGCGGTAGTCCATGAACCACTCGGCCGCCGGCTCTTCGGCCAGAGCAGCCGCGCCTTCGGGAATCGCCGTCGAGCGGACGACGCGCAGCACGCCGTCGGCTCCGATGCCGAAGTGGCGGTCGCACAGAGCGGCGACCTGCTCCGGCGTGAGGTCGAGCTCCCCGTCGGGGTCGGCGATGATCACGAAATCGTTGCCCGTGCCGTGACCCTTGGTGAATGCGACCATGGATCCAGTCTATTCAGCGCGGAGCACGCGATATCGCCGCACAGGAACGCCCGATTGCGGGCGACGTCGATGAGCTCGAGGTCGAGAGAGCGCGGCAGCACCGGAGCACCGCTGCCGAGCGTGACGGGCGCGTACTGCAGCCAGACCTCGTCGAGCAGCCCCGCGTCGACGAACTGCCCGGCCAGGTCTCCCCCGCCGACGATCCAGATGTCCTTGTCGCCCGCCGCCGCGGTCATGGCCGCGTGGACGGAAGTCCTGCTTCAGCGACCAGTCGAGCGAATGGTCCGCGCGGCGATGAATCCGTCCAGACTCGTCGCCGTGAAGAAGTGGGTCGTCATCCCGCCAGGATGTCACGGGGGTCGGACATCGGCGAGAGCCACTCGATGCCGGGGTATCGCTTGAACCACGACACCTGTCGCCGGGCGTACCGGCGGGTGAGGGCCTGCGTCTCGGCGATGGCCTCGGCTTCGGTCTTCTCCCCGCCAGCGCGCGAGCGCCTGCGCGTAGCCGATCGCGCGCGGTGCGGTGGTGCCGCGTTGGATCCCGTCCGCGCGCAGGCGCGGCCTCCTCGAGCATGCCCTGCTCCCACATGCGCTCCACCCGGGCATCGAGCCGGGCGACGAGTTCCGCGCGGTCCGCCTCGACTCCGAGGATCCGTGTCCGCGGGTGCCACAGCAGGGGTTCGTCGGGGAGCGCCGCGCCGTGGGTCTGCGCGCCCTGCTCGATCACCTCGAGCGCGCGCACGATGCGCCGGCCGTTCTTCGGGTCGACGCGGGCCGCGGTGACGGCATCCACCTGCTGCAGCCGTGCGAAGAGGGCACCGGCGCCCTGCTCGTCGAGTTCTCGTTCGAGCCGCTGGCGCACTGCGGGGTCGCGGGGCGGGAAGCGGAAGTCGAAGATCACGCTCGAGACGTAGAGACCGGACCCGCCCACGAGGACGGCGTCGCCGCCGCGTGCGTGGATGGTCTCGATCGCCGCCCGCGCGAGCGGTTGATACCAGGCCACGGCGGCGTCCTGGGTGACCTCGCGGACGTCGAACAGGTGGTGCGGGATGCCGCGGCGCTCGTCGACGGAGAGCTTGGCCGTGCCGACGTCCATGCCGCGGTAGAGCTGCATGGCGTCGGCGTTGACGATCTCGGCGGGGTTGCCGCTTTCGTGCAGCGCCTCGGCGAGGCGGAGTGCGAGGTCGCTCTTGCCTGTGCCCGTGGCGCCGACGATCGCCCAGATGCGCGGATCCCGATCACTCATGTCGACGCCCCCGCCTGTCGTCGATGCCCCGGCTGGCGACGCGTCGGCGAGGGGCCTCGGCGACCAGCGGGGGCCTCGGCGGAACAGGAGGAGACGGGATCAGACACCGACGCGGAGCGTGGGCAGGCCCAGTGAGACAGCGCGCGGGCCGCCGGATGCGCCCGAGGGGGCGGGGACGCCGCAGGACTCCGCCTGTGCGCGATCCCAGGCATCGCCACCGCGCGTGCGCCGGATGCGCAGCGGCGCGCCCGTCGGGTCGTCCGCCAGGAGGTGGAACGGCGCACCGTGGGTGATCGTCACGGTCACCACGTCACCGGGGCGCGGCAGGTCGGAGCCGGGGGTCACTTCGAAGTGCACGAGCCGGTTGTCCTGCGCGCGGCCGGTGAGGCGGTGCGTCTCGGCATCCTTCTTGCCCTCGCCGACGGAGACGAGAACCTCGACTTCGCGGCCGACCTGCTTCTGGTTCTCCTCGAGCGAGATGCGCTCCTGCAGGGCGATCAGCCGCTCGTAGCGCTCCTGGACGACGGCCTTGGGAACCTGATCCTCCATCGTCGCGGCGGGCGTCCCCTCACGGATCGAGTACTGGAACGTGAAGGCGTTGGCGAACCGCGCCTGCTCGACGACGCGCATGGTGTCCTCGAAGTCCTCGTCGGTCTCGCCGGGGAACCCCACGATGATGTCGGTGGAGATCGCCGCATGCGGAATGCGCTCGCGCACGCGGTCGAGGATGCCGAGGAACTTCTCGCTCCGATAGGAGCGGCGCATCGCCTTGAGGATGCGGTCGCTGCCGGACTGCAACGGCATGTGCAGCTGGGGCATGACATTGGGCGTCTCCGCCATCGCATCGATGACATCGTCGGTGAACGCCGCAGGGTGGGGACTTGTGAAGCGCACCCGCTCGAGTCCGTCGATCTGACCGGTGGCGCGCAGCAGCTTGCCGAAGGCCTGCCGGTCGCCGAACTCCACGCCGTAGGAGTTGACGTTCTGGCCGAGCAGGGTGACCTCGATCGCGCCGTCCTCGACGAGGAGGCGGATCTCGTTCAGGATGTCGCCGGGCCGGCGGTCCTTCTCCTTGCCCCGCAGGCTCGGGACGATGCAGAACGTGCAGGTGTTGTTGCAGCCGACCGAGATCGATACCCAGCCGCTGTGCGCCGAGTCGCGCTTGGTCGGGAGGGTCGACGGGAAGACCTCGAGCGACTCGAGGATCTCGAGCTCGGCATCGCCGTTGTGCTTGGCGCGCTCGAGCAGGCCGGGGAGCGACCCCATGTTGTGGGTGCCGAAGACGACGTCCACCCACGGAGCCTTGTCGAGCACGGCATCCTTGTCCATCTGGGCGAGGCAGCCGCCGACCGCGATCTGCATGCCCTCCTTGCGGCGCTTGACCGAAGCGAGGTGTCCGAGTGTGCCGTACAGCTTGCCTGCGGCGTTGTCGCGCACGGCGCACGTGTTGATGATGACGACGTCGGCCTCGGCGCCCGTCTCGGCGCGCAGATATCCGGCGCTCTCCAGGGATCCGGAGAGTCGTTCGGAGTCGTGCACGTTCATCTGGCACCCGAAGGTGCGCACCTCGTACGTGCGCTGACGGCCGTCGGCATCGACGGACGCAGAGGACGCCGAGATGATCGTCGGTTCGCTGCGGGGAATAGTCATGGTGCTCCCTATTCTACGAGGGCGCGCCCGCGGACGGACTCGGGGGTCAGTCCGAGTCGACGAACCTCACGCCCGTCCTCGGCGCCCCGAGGGATGCCTCGCCCAACGCCGTGCGGGCGGCATTGGCGGCGACCGATCCGCCGTAGCCTCGGCGTGCGAGTTGACCAATCAGTCGGCGCAGCGCCGTGTCGAAGTCGAGCCTCGACAACGACCGGGCCTTGGTCCTGGCGAACTCGAGAGCCCGTTCGGCATCGTCATCGGGAAGGTCGCCGAGGGCGGTGTCGATGACGTCGCGCGGGATCCCGCGCTGGGCGAGCGCGCGCGACAGCGCCACACGACCCTGCCCCTTGCGCTCGACCCCGGAGATCACCAGATGCTCGGCGAGCAGGGAGTCGTCGAGGTAGCCGCGTTCGCAGAAGCGGTCGATCACGTCGTCGATACGGCCCTGGTCGAGGTCGTGGCCCCGGAGCACCTGACGCGCCTCTGAGACCGAGAGCGACCTCGCGCGCAGTTTGCGCACAAGAGCCTCCTCGGCCCGTTGGGCGAAGTCATCGGCATCGGGTTCGCCGTGTTCGACCGTCCGATCCGGACGAGGACCCGGCGCCGCATCCCTGTCGATCGTGACCGCCGGGCTGTCGACCTCCCGGGGCTGCAGATCGGACGCTCGTGCGACTCGTCCGCCGAAGAGCGGAATGACGGGGGCGAGGCGGTCCTCGCCCCCGTCATCGTGCGTGTGCGGCATCAGGCCGGGCGGCGCTTAGCCAGCTCGTCTGCACCGGCCGGTGCAGCTGCCGTGTCGGCCGCCGGTCCTCCGATTCCGAGCTTCTGCTTGATCTGCGTCTCGATTGTCAGTGCGATGTCGGGGTTCGCGATCAGGAAGTTGCGAGCGTTCTCCTTGCCCTGGCCGAGCTGGTCGCCGTCGTAGGTGTACCAGGAGCCCGACTTCTTCACAATGCCGTGCTCGACGCCGAAGTCGATCAGGCTGCCTTCGCGGGAGATGCCGACGCCGTAGAGGATGTCGAACTCGGCCTGCTTGAACGGCGGCGCCATCTTGTTCTTGACGACCTTGACACGCGTGCGGTTTCCGACCGCCTCGGTGCCGTCCTTGAGCGTCTCGATCCGACGGATGTCCATGCGGACCGACGCGTAGAACTTCAGCGCCTTGCCGCCGGCGGTGGTCTCGGGAGATCCGAAGAACACGCCGATCTTCTCGCGCAACTGGTTGATGAAGATCATGGTCGTGTTGGTCTGGTTCAGACCACCGGTCAGCTTGCGCAGCGCCTGCGACATGAGGCGGGCCTGCAGGCCGACGTGCGAGTCGCCCATCTCGCCCTCGATCTCGGCGCGCGGCACGAGAGCTGCGACGGAGTCGACGACGATGAGGTCGATCGCCCCGGAGCGCACGAGCATGTCGGCGATCTCGAGAGCCTGCTCACCGGTGTCAGGCTGCGACACCAGCAGAGCGTCGATGTCGACGCCGAGCTTCTTGGCGTACTCGGGGTCGAGCGCGTGCTCGGCGTCGATGAACGCCGCGATGCCGCCGGCGCGCTGCGCGTTGGCGATGGCGTGCAGCGTCAGGGTCGTCTTACCCGACGACTCCGGGCCGTAGATCTCGACGATGCGTCCACGCGGGAGGCCGCCCACACCGAGGGCGACGTCGAGGGCGATGGAGCCCGTCGGGACGACGGCGACAGGTGCGCGCTCGTCGCTGCCCAGTCGCATGACCGAGCCCTTTCCGAACTGACGGTCGATCTGGGCGAGAGCCGATTCCAGGGACTTCTCGCGGTCTGCGGTTGATGGCATGACGTGCTCCTCATATGTTCGCGTGGTGCCGCCTGTAGGCTGTCGCGGCCACCCCGGCTGGGGTGGACTCTCCGACAAGGCGTATGGCTCCTGGGCCTGTGATCACCGTAGGAGGGGCATCCGACATTGCGTCGGATTCGCCACGAACGGTGGACGACAGCGCTTCGTAACCACTTGTGCAGAACGATACGCGCGCTTCGAACACATCTTCGACGACACGCCGGGCTCGTCGGAGTGAACCGTCGACGCGGAGACTCAGTGCCGGCGCGGTTCCAGTCGGCCGACGCCGTAGCGGCGCTCAGGCGGAACATCCATCTCGGCGCACAGCGCGGCCCAGATCTCCCGCGGAGGCACGCCGCTCTCCAATGCCTCTGCGGCCGTGCGGTTTCCGACCGCTCCGAGCACGAGATCGCTCATGAGCGCGACGGAGCGTCCACCGAACTCATCTTCGACCGCGCGATGGAACTCGCTGCGTCGCATCCGTCGTCCTGATTCGCCTCGGGTCAGTGCAGGGACAGTTCGGGCTCGACCGACGCCACCAGGTCGTCGGGAACCACATCGGGGAAGACCTGGATGCCCTCGAGCACGGAGATCCGGTCTCCGACCTCGCGCATGATCCGCGAGATGGGGACGTCGAGCGCCTCGGCGACCGATGCGAGGATCTCGCTGGACGCCTCCTTCTGGCCGCGTTCGACCTCACTCAGGTATCCGAGCGCCACCGACGCCTTGCTCGCGACCTGCCGGAGCGTGCGCCCCTTCTGCAGGCGGAAGTCCCTCAGCACATCGCCGATCTCCTGTCGGACAAGAATCATCGGAACCTCCTCTCCATTCCCCGGATCGGAGTCGCCTCCGAACGGATCGCCAGTCTAACCCGACTTTCTGCTGAAAACGCTACCGTTTCACGCTGTGGTTTCGTTGAGAACGACACATCTTCCACAACGCGGGCCCCGCGGGTGCTATTCCCCGAGTGCTGTCAGCACCGCGGCGACCGCCGCCTGCACGGACGCGGCGCGCACGGCGGCGCGGCCTCCGTCGAATCGGAAGCCGTACGCATGCGCACCGTCCGGTGTCGCGACGCCGATGTGCACCGTGCCGACCGGCTGGCCGTCCGGCGAGTCGGGCCCTGCGATCCCGGTCGTGGAGACGCCGACGTCGGCGCGGCGGCCGTCGACCTGCACCGCCTCGCGGACGCCTCTCGCCATCTGGATCGCGACCTGGGGATGCACCGCTCCATGTTCTGCGAGCAGTGCGGCATCCACCCCGAGCAGTGAAGCCTTGACGGGCGTCGCGTAGGCCACCACTCCCCCGAGAAGCGTCGCCGACGCACCGGGGACCGAGACGATCTCGGCGCTGAGCGCTCCCCCGGTCAGTGATTCGGCGACGCCGATGGTCCAGCCGCGGGCCGTGAGGGCGGCGACGAGCCGTGCCGCGTCGCTCATGTCCGGTCGGCGCGTGAGCCGCGAACCTGCGAGACGACGTAGTCGATACCGCTGGCTACGGTCAGCACGAGCGTCGCGTACATGAGGACCATGCCGACGCCGGTCCACCAGTCCATGCCGATCCACTGGTGGAGCGGAAGCAGCCACCAGCTCAACGCCACGCCCTGGAACGCCGTCTTGAGCTTGCCCATCCAGGCGGCCGCGACGATGTGATCGTTCGCGACCAGGAAGCGGTGGATCGTGATGCCCCACTCGCGGATCAGGATGACGACGACGACCCACCAGGGCCATTCGCCGAGGATGGCGAGCCCGACGAAACCGGCGCCGGTGAGCAGCTTGTCGGCGATCGGGTCCCAGAGCTTGCCGAAGTCGCTGACGATGTCGTACTTGCGGGCCAGATACCCGTCGACCCAGTCCGTGGAGATCGCGAGTACGAAGAGTCCGCCGGCGACCCAGCGCATCACCATGTCACCGTGACCGTACATGCCGCCGAGCAGCAGCAGCACGAAGAAGACGACGGCCAGCGGGATACGGGCGACCGTGATCGCGTTCGGCAGCTGCCGGGGAATCGTCATCAGTCGCGGCCCGTCAGGCCCCAGGCGTCTTCGTCGCCCTGATCCTCGTCGACGACCGGGAGCCCCTCGAACTGCGATTCGATCGGGTCGCGGCCGTAGTCGACGGACTCGGCGGCGGGAGCCGCGGGAGCCGTGGGCGCGGGCGGTGCATCCTCGCCGCGCAGCTTGGCCATCACGGCGGGCAGCTGTTCGGCGGTGACGAGCACGTCGCGGGCCTTCGAGCCCTCGGAGGGACCGACGATCTCTCGCGACTCGAGCAGATCCATGAGGCGACCCGCCTTCGCGAAGCCCACCCGCAGCTTGCGCTGCAGCATGGAGGTCGATCCGAACTGCGACGACACCACGAGCTCGGCCGCGGCGAGAAGCACCTCGAGGTCGTCGCCGATGTCTTCGTCGACCTCCTTCTTCTTGGCAGGGTCCATGGCCTCCTGCACATCGGCGCGGTACTCCGGCCGAGCCTGTGCGGTGACGTGCTTGACGACGGCGTCGATCTCGGTCTCCTCGACCCAGGCGCCCTGCAGACGGAACGGCTTCGACGACCCCATGGGCGAGAACAGAGCATCACCCTGACCGATGAGCTTGTCGGCACCGGGAGCATCCAGGATCACGCGGCTGTCGGTGACGCTCGTCACCGCGAACGCGAGCCGGGACGGAACATTCGCCTTGATGAGACCGGTCACGACGTCCACGCTCGGGCGCTGCGTCGCCAGCACGAGGTGGATGCCGGAGGCACGGGCGAGCTGGGTGATGCGGACAATCGAGTCCTCGACGTCGCGCGGGGCGACCATCATGAGGTCGGCGAGCTCGTCGACGACGACGAGCAGGTACGGGTACGGCTTGAGCACCCGCTCGCTGCCGGCCGGCACCTCGACCTCGCCGGCGCGGACGGCCTTGTTGAAGTCGTCGATGTGGCGGAACCCGAACGACGCGAGGTCGTCGTACCGCATGTCCATCTCCTTCACCACCCACTGAAGCGCCTCAGCGGCCTTCTTCGGGTTGGTGATGATGGGCGTGATCAGATGCGGGACGCCTGCGTAGCTGGTGAGCTCCACGCGCTTGGGGTCGATGAGCACCATGCGCACATCGGCCGGCCGTGCCCGCATCAACAGGCTGGTGATCATCGAGTTCACGAAGCTCGACTTACCGGATCCGGTGGATCCGGCCACGAGCAGGTGGGGCATCTTGGCGAGGTTCGCGACGACGATGTTGCCGCCGACGTCCTTGCCGACGCCGATCGTCATCGGGTGCGTGCTCTTCTGCGCGGCGGGCGAGCGCAGCACGTCGCCGAGGGCGACCATCTCCTTGTCGGCGTTCGGGATCTCGATGCCGATCGCGCTCTTGCCGGGGATCGGCGAGAGGATGCGGACGTCGTTGGATGCCACGGCGTAGGCGAAGTTGTTCGACAGCTGCGTGATCTTCTCGACCTTGACGCCGTGCCCGACCTCGACCTCGTACTGCGTCACCGTCGGTCCGCGGGAGAAACCGGTCACCTTGGCGTCGACCTTGAACTGCTCCAGCACGCTGGTGAGCTGCTGGATCACCTTGTCTGTGGCGTCCGAGCGCACCACCGGCGGCGGGCCCTCACGGAGCACGCCGGGCGAGGGCAGCACATAGGGCGCGCTCGGCGCCTGCAGCCCCCGCTCCCCCGGCCCGTCGGTGCCGAACCCGGAGAGTCCGGGCAGCTCGGGCTGCTCACCGGTGTCGCCCGAGTCGTCGAGCAGAGCCGTGCCGCTCTGCCCCGGGAGCCCCTGCATGACGCCGGCGACGTCGCTGAGCACCTCGGTGGCGGCATCCGACGGGTCGTCGAGGATGACCGCCTGGTCGTATGCCGTGTTCGTGTGGGCATCGTCTGCGCCCGAGAGCAGTTCGGTGAGATCCTGCGAGCCGATCCCCTCGTCCGGGTCCTCTTCTCGGCCGCTCTTGTTGCGGCGCCACCACGGCAGCGAGTCCTCTTCGGCGATCTCGACGAGGTCGCCGGATGACCCGTCCGAATCCTTCTCGACCCGCTCCGGGCGCTCCGCCCCGAACATCCAGGCGTACAGGTCTCCGAGACGCTGCCCGATCTTGTTCGGCGGCGTCTTGGTGATGATGAGGATGCTCAGCAGAGCGAGCAGGCTCAGCACGATGTAGGCGACGATGTCCGTCAGGTATGACAGCGGCTCGCCCAGCATCCATCCGAACAGACCGCCGGCTGCGCTCAGGGCGGGCATGCCCTGCCGCGGCTCGGGCTGGCCGCCCGCGACGTGGCAGATGCCGGCGATCGAGATCACGAACAGACCGAATCCGATGCCGATGCGGCCGTTGTCGTGCACCGATGACGGATGCCGGAACAGCCAGCCGGCGAGGATCAGCAGCATGACGGGCATGAGGAACGCCGTGCGCCCGATCAGCCCGCCGACCGTGTAGGCGCTGATGTTCTGCGCGACCTCGTTGCCGATGAAGAACCACTCGTCGACGGCGCCGAGGCACGCGAGGATCACGAGGAGGAACGGGAATCCGTCGCGTCGCTGATCCTTCTCGAGGACCTCGGGGCCGAACGCGCGGAACAGCCCGCCGACGCCGTGGGCGAGCCCGACCCACGCGCGGACGAGGACCGAGGGCTTGTCGTCCTCGTCGATGTACTTCTTCGGTGCCGCGGGGATCTTCTTCGTCGGGGCCGTCTGCGCCTTGGCGCGCGAGGTCGTCTTCTCAGACGCGCGCGAGGTCTTCGTGGTGCTCCTGGCCATGATCACAGACTACGTTCAGCCACCGACGACGCCGCGTAATGACGCGGCTTTCCGCCGATTCAGGCTTCGATGACCAGCGGCACGATCATGGGCCGGCGACGCAGCTTCTGGTTCACCCAGCGCCCGATCGTTCGGCGCACGACCTGCGACAGCGCGTGCGTGTCGCGCACGCCGTTGCCCGCGGCCTCCTTGAGCGCCGCGACGATCTTCGGGACGACGTCCTCGAAGACCGCGTCGTCCTCGGCGATGCCGCGGGCGTGGATCTCGGGGCCGGAGATGATGCGGCCGGTGGTCGCGTCCACGACGACGATGATCGACACGAACCCCTCCTCGCCGAGGATGCGGCGGTCCTTGAGATCGGCATCCGTGATCTCGCCCACCGTCGAGCCGTCCACGTAGACGAAACCGATGTCGTGCTGGCCGGCGACGCGCGCCTCACCGTCCTTGAGGTCGATGATCGTTCCGTTGGAGGCCAGGAACGTGTTCTCGACCGGGACGCCGGTCTTCTGCGCGAGCTTGGCGTTCGCCATGAGGTGACGGTACTCGCCGTGCACCGGGAGCACGTTCTTGGGCTTGAGGATGTTGTAGCAGTACAGCAGCTCACCGGCAGCCGCGTGTCCGGAGACGTGCACGCGAGCGTTCGCCTTGTGCACGACGTTCGCGCCGAGCTTGGTCAGGCCGTCGATCACGCGGTAGACGGCGTTCTCGTTGCCCGGGATGAGGCTCGAGGCGAGGATGACGGTGTCGCCCTCACCCGGCTCGATGGCGTGGTCGAGGTTCGCCATGCGGCTGAGCACCGCCATCGGCTCGCCCTGCGATCCGGTCGACATGTAGACGATCCGGTCGTCGGGGAGGTCCTTGGCCTTCTTGTAGTCGATGAGCACGTTCTCGGGCACCTTGAGGTAGCCGAGGTCTGCGGCGATGCCCATGTTGCGGACCATGCTGCGTCCGAGCAGCGCGACCCGGCGGCCGTTCGCGTGCGCCGCGTCCAGCACCTGCTGAACACGGTGCACATGGCTCGAGAAGCTCGCGACGATCACGCGGCGCTGCGCCTTCGCGATCACCTGATCGAGCACGGGTCCGATTGAGCGCTCGGTGGGCGTGAAACCGGGGACGTCGGCGTTCGTGGAGTCGACGAGGAACAGGTCGACGCCTTCCTCGCCGAGACGCGAGAACGCCCGGAGGTCGGTGATGCGGCCGTCCAGCGGCAGCTGGTCCATCTTGAAGTCGCCCGTGGCCAGGACGAGACCCGCGGGCGTGCGGATCGCGACCGCCAGGGCATCGGGGATCGAGTGGTTCACGGCGACGAATTCGAGGTCGAACGGCCCGACCTTCTCCTGCTGCCCCTCCTTCACCGTGAGGGTGAAGGGCTTGATGCGGTGCTCCTTGAGCTTCGCCTCGACGAGCGCGAGGGTGAGCCCGGATCCGATCAGGGGAATGTCGCCCTTGAGCCGCAGCAGGTACGGCACGGCGCCGATGTGGTCCTCGTGGCCGTGCGTGAGCACGACGCCGACGATGTCGTCGAGACGGTCCTTGATCGGCTCGAAGTCGGGCAGGATCAGGTCGACGCCCGGCTGGTGGTCCTCGGGGAAGAGCACGCCGCAGTCGACGATGAGGATCTTGCCGTCGAACTCGAAGGTGGTCATGTTCCGGCCGACCTCGCCGAGGCCGCCGAGCGGGATGATGCGGAGTGTTCCCTCCGCGAGCTGTTCCGGGGCGGCGATGGGAATGGACATTGATGTCTCCTCAGTCGGTCACGATTCGTGCCCGTATTGCTGTGGGCGCGCTCTGCGCCCGTCGTTTGTGCGCATGGCGTCAGCGGGTTGTGCCGTGCACCTTCGGCAGTGCTCCGCCGGCGGCCGCATTGCGGTCAGGGCGGAAGTTCGAGAAATCGGCTCCGGGCACGTCCTTCACCAGGTCGAGCTCGTCCTCGATGAGTGCGGCCTCCCACTCCTCCGGCCCGACCAGGGGCAGGCGGACGCGGGGGCTGGAGATGCGGCCGAGGCCGTGCAGGATGTACTTCGCCGACACCGTGCCCGGCACGTGCGTCATCGTGGCGCGCACGAGCGGCTCGAGGCGCTTGTGCTCGGCCGTCGCCGTGGCCAAGTCGCCGCGGTTCACGGCGTCGACGATCGTCCGGTACGGCGCCGAGGTGATGTTCGCCGTCACACCGATCAGACCGGATGCACCGATCGAGAGGTGCGGGAGCACATTGGCGTCGTCGCCGGAGAAGTACATCAGGTCGGTCTGGTTCAGCACGCGGCTGACCTCGCTGAAATCGCCCTTGGCGTCCTTCACCGCGAGGATGTTCGGGTGCTTGGCCAGACGCAGGATCGTCTCATACTTGATCGGGACGCCGGTGCGGCCAGGGATGTCGTACAGGATCACCGGCAGATCGGTCGCATCGGCGACCAGGCGGAAGTGCGTCAGGATGCCGGCCTGGGTCGGCTTGTTGTAGTAGGGCGTGACGATCATGATGCCGTCTGCTCCGGCCTTCTCACTGGCCTTGTAGAGCTCGATCGCGTGCGCGGTCTCGTTCGAACCGCCGCCGGTGATGATCTTCGCGCGACCGGCCGAGACCGACCGCCCGACCTCGACCAGCTTGAGCTTCTCGGCGTCGGTGAGGGTCGACGTCTCACCCGTGGTCCCGGTCACGACGATGCCGTCGGCACCGCCCGCGATGACGTCGTCCATGTGCTTCTCAGTGGCGTCCCAGTCGACTTCGCCGTCGGCCGTCATCGGAGTGACGAGCGCGACGAGAACCTGTCCGAAGGGGTTGCCCGAGTGCGTCATGATCCCAGCGTATCGGTTTCGGCCTGTCGTGACCGCGCCGGATAGGCTCAGCGGCATGACCTGGCAGACCCGCGCATCCCGCGTCGTGTACGAGAACCCGTGGATCTCGGTCCGCGAGGACGTCGTCGACGGCCCGTCCGGCGAGGGCATCTACGGCGTCGTCACGCTGCGCAACGCCGCGGTGTTCGTCGTCGCCGTGGATGACGAGGACCGCGTGTGCCTGGTCACCGTCCACCGGTACACCGTGGGGCGATCGATCGAGGTGCCGGCGGGCGGAACCGACGGCGAGGCACCGCTGACCGCCGCCCGACGCGAACTTCTCGAGGAGACCGGTCTGCAGGCCGATCAGTGGACGCCGATCGGTTCGATGAACGCCCTGAACGGCGTCACGGTCGCCCCGGAGCACGTCTTCCTCGCCCGCGGCCTGAGCTCCGCGGCATCCGGGTCGGCGCAGGAGGAGGAGGGCATCGTCGACCTCGCGTGGGTGCCGTTCCCCGAGGTGCTCGAGATGGTCGCCGACGGACGCATCTCGGACGGCGAGACGGTGGCCGCACTCGCCTATGCGGGCATCCACCTCGCACGGTTCCGCTGAGCGCTCGCCCTCAGACGCGGCCGCGACGGGCGGCGCGTGCCGTCAGGGGTGCCGGGAGCACCTTCGTGAGCGCGACGACGACCTTGTAGCGCAGCGACGGGACCGACACGGCCTTGCCGCGTGCGGCATCCCGCAGGCCTTCGCGAACGACGTCCGGCGCGTTCAGCCAGCCGATCGCGGGGATCCCCTCGTGCCCGGGGGCGAGGCCCATCCGCTCGTGGAAGGTCGTGTGCGTGAATCCGGGGCAGAGGGCGGTGACGGTCACGCCGTCTGCGGCGTACTCGGCGTTCGCCCACCGGCTGAAGCTGATCAGCCACTGCTTGCACGCCGAGTACGTCGAGCGCGAGATGAATCCGGCGACGGATGCGACGTTGATGATCCGCCCGCCCCGACCGCGCATGCTGCGCAGTGCCGCGTGCATGAGCCGCATGGGCGCCTCGACGTGGATGCGCAGGTGCCTCACCTCGTCGTCGATGTCGTTGTCGGCGAAGTGCAGGGGCAGGCCGAAGCCCGCATTGTTGACGAGCAGGTCGATCGGATGCTCCGGGTCGGCGATTCTGTCGACGATCCGCTGCAGATCGTCTGCGACGACCAGGTCGGCGGTGATCACGTCGACCGCCACGCCGTGCTCGTCGCGCAGCTCTGCCGCCAGGCGCTCGAGCGGCGCTGCTGAGCGCGCGACGAGGACCAGGTCGGCGCCGCGACCGGCGAGCTGGCGGGCGAACTCCTCGCCGAGCCCGGCGCTCGCGCCGGTGATGACAGCGGTGGGCATCAGCGCTCGTATCCGAGGAAGCGGTAGCGGATGCCGGTGCGGGACGTCTGCCACTCCCCCTCGTCGACGAGGCGCCAGCCCTGCTTGGAAGGGGCGTAGGCGTCACCGGCGACCTCGAGGTCGAGCTCGGTCACCTCGAGACGGTCGGCGTCGCCGATCACCTGCGCGAAGATCTCGGCGCCGCCGATGATCCACACGCGTTCCAGACCCCGCACGGCGCTGGGCAGATCCGCCGCGCGGCGTGCGCCGTCGGCGCTCCAGTCCTGCTGACGCGTGATGACGATGTTCTCCCGCCCCGGCAGAGGCCGGAAGCGCTCGGGCAGCGAATCCCAGGTCTTGCGCCCCATCACGACGGGTGCGGTCAAGGTGATCTCCTTGAAGTGCGCCAGGTCTTCGGGCACGTGCCAGGGCATGCCGCCCTCCGCGCCGATCACGCCGCCGCGCGCCTCGGCCCAGATCAGGCCGACCATGGGACCAGCGGAGACGGAGTCACTCACACCGCCACCGCCGCACGGATCGCCGGGTGGTGCTGATAGTCCTCGACGACGAAGTCGTCGTACGCGTAGTCGAAGATGGACTCCGGCTTCCTGGCGAAGCGCAGCGTCGGGTAGGGGTACGCATCGCGGCTCAGCTGTTCGCGCACCTGCTCGACGTGGTTGTCGTACACGTGGCAGTCGCCGCCCGTCCAGACGAAGTCGCCGGGCTCGAGGCCGGTCTGCTGCGCGATCATCATCGTCAGCAGTGCGTAGCTGGCGATGTTGAACGGGACGCCGAGGAACATGTCGGCGCTGCGCTGGTAGAGCTGGCAGGAGAGCCGTCCGTCGGCGACGTAGAACTGGAACAGTGCGTGGCACGGGGCCAGCGCCATGTCGGGGATGTCGGCCGGGTTCCAGGCTGAGACGATGATGCGACGGGAGTCCGGCGTCGCCCTGATCTGCTCGATCACCTGGGCGAGCTGGTCGACCGTGCCGCCGTCGGGCGTCGGCCACGACCGCCACTGCACGCCGTACACGGGGCCGAGATCGCCGTCGGCATCCGCCCACTCGTCCCAGATGGTGACGCCGTTCTCCTGCAGCCAGGCCACGTTCGAGTCACCGCGCAGGAACCAGAGCAGCTCGTAGGCGATCGACTTGAAGTGGACGCGCTTGGTCGTGATCAGCGGGAAGCCCTGCGAGAGGTCGAACCGGATCTGCCGGCCGAACACGCTGGTCGTCCCCGTCCCGGTCCGGTCGTCCTTGTGCGTGCCATGATCCAGCACGTCGCGGAGCAGGTCTTCGTACGGCGTGGGAACGGCATCGCTCATGCCAGCCAGACTACCGCGACGCTCCGACGACCGGGCCCGTCACGCACCGTCACATCCGTCCTGCGCGGCCGAGACCGGACGTACGCTCGGAACATGCCCGTGTCCACCGCGATAGCCGTCGCCGCCGCCCTGCTCGTCGTGGCCACCGTGCTCGGGCTCGTGCTGCGCACCGGAGACGGACGGCGGCGCGCAGGACGCGGGCTCGCGGTGCGTGCGGAGGATCTCCCCGCTCCCCTCGCGACCGGCGCGACACTCGTGCAGTTCAGCACCGCGCTGTGCGCCCGGTGCCCGCAGGTGCGCCGGATGCTCACCGGGATCGCGGAAGCCGACCCCGCCGTGACGCACCTCGACATCGACCTCACCCACCGCAACGACCTGGCCGCGCGCTATCACGTGCTCCAGACCCCCACCATCTTCCTCGTCGACCGCACCGGCGCCGTCGTGTCCCGCTGGAGCGGCGTGCCCGAGCGCACCGCCGTCGTCTCGGCGCTGCGCGCCGTGACCAAGACTGCACCGTGACCACCCTTCAGGAGCGCCCATGAGCACGCCTGCCGGAATCGATCCTCGCGGCCCTCACTTCACCGCCGCCATCACCACCGCGCTGCTTCTCGTCGCCGTCGTGCTCGGTCTCGCCGGCGCATCCACGGCGAGGCGGCTCGACGCCGCGTTCGGCTGGTTCGCGTATCAGCCGCTCTCCGGCGACGACTTCGCCTTCATCGCCGGGACGTGGCTCCTGCCCGCGCTCCCGCTCGCTCAGCGCGCACTCGACCCCGGATTCGTCCTCCTCGCGGTCATCGCACTCCTGTTCCTGTGGGGCGCCGCCTTTCCACGCAGCGCTCCCTGGGCGGTGCTGTTCCGCCGGGTCATCCGACCACGACTGGCGCCGACGACCGAGCTCGAGGACCCGCGACCTCCGCGCTTCGCCCAGGGCGTCGGTCTGGTCGTCGTCTCGATCGGTCTGCTCCTGCATCTGCTCGGTGTGCCGTGGGCGCTGCCGATCGCGGCTGCGGCCGCATTCATCGCAGCCTTCCTCAACGCGGTCTTCGGATTCTGCCTCGGCTGCCAGTTGTATCTGCTGCTGCAGCGCGCCGGTCTCGTCAGGCGGTCGGCCGCGGCCTGATCCCCCCGGTTCCCCGGATCGTCCCTGCTCGATAGGCTGACGGAACACCTGTCACGATCCCTGGAGGAATCATGCCCGTCACCAGCGAAGCAGCAACGACCTGGACCGGTTCTCTCGCCGAGGGGTCGGGCACCGTCCGGTTCTCATCGTCGAACCTCGGCACGTTCCCCATCGACTGGAAGGCGCGCAGCGAGGGGTCAGACACGACGACGACGCCCGAGGAGCTCATCGCCGCGGCGCATGCGTCCTGCTTCAGCATGGCGCTCGCGCACGCGCTGTCGGAGAACGGCACGCCGCCGGAGCGCGTCGACACCAGCGCCTCGGTCACCTTCAAGCCCGGCACGGGCATCACCGGCAGCCACCTCAACGTCAACGCGAAGGTGCCGGGACTCACCGCGGAGCAGTTCCAGGAGATCGCCGAGGGAGCGAAGACGGGATGCCCGGTCTCTCAGGCGCTCGCCGGCATCGACATCACCCTCGAGGCGACCCTCGCCTGAGGCCCAGCGAACCGCAAGTCTGGGAGAACGTCAGCTCGTGAGCTTCGCGAGCCTGATCGCCTCGCGGATGCTGGCGCGGGCGTCCTTGCGACGTCCCGCCGCATCCTGAACCACCCCCAGGCGGTACCGGGCGCGCCAGTCGTCGGATGCCGCCTCTGCTTCAGCCGCGTAGCGCTGCACGAGCGGCTCCGCATCCGCCCTCGCGATGCGTCCGTTCGGGCTCAGCTCGGTCTCGGCCGCGGGCATCCCGCCCTCGGCATCCAGCTTCGAACCGAGGCGCTCCGCCTGCACGCCGAACTGCACCTCGCGCACCAGCGCCCAGGCGCCGATCAGCGGAAGGACGATCAGCGCGGCCCCCATGGCGATCCCCACGGGGTCGCCGCTGGTCAGATACAGGAAGGCCCACTGCCCCGTGAGCACGAAGTACAGGACCAGGCACAGTCCGATGACGATGACGCCGGCTCTGGCCATCATGCGCGCGGCCGGATGCCGATGTCGATCATGTTCTCCAGCCCGATGACGACCCCGCGCGCGGTGGCCGCATACGGCACCGCGAGGCGGATGCCGGGGGCATAGGCCTGCGCGGGATCCACGGTGTCATGCGTGATCGTGAGCGATTCGCCAGGGCCCGAGAGGATGACGTCCTGACGGGCGACGACGCCGGGACGGCGCAGCGAGTGCACGGGGACGCTCGCGACCTGCTGCCCTCTCGCGCGCTGATCGGCGTGCGGGGCGCTCACCGGCCCCTGCTCCGCCCTGGCGGCGGCGATGAGCTCCGCAGTGCGCACAGCCGTGCCGCTGGGCGAATCGATCTTGGTGTCGCGGTGGGCCTCGACGATCTCGGCGGATGCGAACAACGGCGCGGCCGCAGCGGCCAGCGACGACCCGATGACCGAGCCGAGCGAGAAGTTGGGGATGAACACCGCACCGGTGCCCGCCTCTTCGACCAGCGGACGCACGAGGGCGATGCGCTCCGCCGACCACCCGGAGGTGCCGACGAGCACGTTGATCCCGCGCTCGACCGCCGCCCGGACGACGTCGACGCTGACCTGCGGGGTCGACGCGTCGACCACGAGGTCCGCGCCGTCGAGCTCGTCCAGGCCGCTGGCGGAGGTGAGCTTGCGCGACACCTCGAAGCCGTCGAGCTCGTCGATCACCTGCGCGATGATCGTGCCGAGCTTGCCCGAGCCGCCGACGAGTGCCACCTGAAGCGTCATGCACCCAGTCTATTTGCGCTCACACCGGCATCGCGTCCGGCAGGCCGGTACGCAGCTCCATCGGCAGGTGGCTCAGCTCGTTGTGGTTGATCAGCGTCCACGGGCGCCCCTGCTTCTGCCCGATGACCGTGAGACCGCAGTGCGCCTGGTTCAGCGTCATCCAGCGCCAGTCGGGCGCGCCGAGCACCTCGCGCACGAACCACGCGATGACGAAGTTGTGCGTGATGAGGACCTCGTGCACGTCGCCCTGCTTGCGGACGAGGAACTCGTTCACAGCATCCGCCATCTGCGCTCCCCCTGCCTCGATCTCGGCGTCGGTCACCGACCCGAAGAACGACTCGTACACCGCGGGGGTGTCCTCGTTCATGCCGGTCGGAACGCAGTCGAACAGCAGCGCGGACGGTTGCGGGGTGACCGACGGCAGCCGCTCGGCGATCGCGCGGGCCGTCTCGGTCGCCCGCAGCAGCGGCGAGTGCCACACGGCGTCCAGAGGGAGACCGGAGAGCCGGTCCGCGATCAACTCGGCCTGGCGCTGCCCCCGCGGCGAGAGGGGTCCGTCGTCGACGCCGTGCTCGGCATCCTGATGTTCACCATGTCTGACCAGATATATGTAGTGCGTCACAACCCGCTCGCTTCGTCGCCAGCCTTCACAGGGGCGTTCCCAGCCTAACCCGGACTCGAGCGCCGGGCCACGCGCGCATCGGTCAGTTGCCGACGCGGGTCAGTTCGGCGACCTGGGCGCGGGTCAGGGTGATCCCTGCGCCCTGCATGAGCTCGTCGACGTGCTCGGTGGCGAACGTGTTGACGATCGGCGCGACGATGCTGCTCCGTGCGAGCAGCCAGGCGATCGACACCGCCGCCACGGGTGCTCCCACGTCGGCTGCGACCTGGTCGAGGGCACGGAGGATGCGCGTGCCCCGGCGGTTGAGATGCCCGCGCAGCTGCTCGCCGCGCACACCGCGTGAGACGTGGGCTTTGCTGCGGTGCCTGCCGGAGAGGAACCCGTGCTCGAGCGCATGGGACGGTGTCACGGCCAGCCCCTGCGCCCCGGCGACGAGGCGCAGATCTCCTTCGAAGGCCTCGCGGCGGATGAGGTTGTACGGCTCATCGACGACCTCGATGCGCGGGTATCCGGCCGAGGCGAGGATGCGCGCCTCGACGAGCTGCTCGGGTGAGAGCCCGAACGCGCCGATCGTGCCGACCTTGCCGGCGTCGCGCAGCCATTCCACCGTGGCGAGGGCATCCTCCACGGAGGCCGTGCGATCGAGTGTGGCATCCAGGTAGATCACGTCGATGCGTTCGACGCCCAGCCGGGTGAGCGAGCCCTCCACGGCGCGGACGAGGTTCGTCGAACCCAGACCCGGATTGTCGGCGTGCGAGCCGACGCGGACGCTGAGCACGGTCCGATCGCGCAGTCCGCGGGAACGCAGCCACTGCCCGATGATGTGCTCACTGCGACCGCCGGAGAATCCGTCGGCCGTGTGGACCGCGTTGCCGCCGAACTCGACATAGCGATCGAGGATCGCATGACTCGTCTCGAGGTCGACGTTCCAGCCGAACTCTGCTGCACCGAGCATGAGCGGGAAGGTCTGGATGCCGCTGTCGCCGAGCGCGACCCGGATGCCCTCTCCGACACCGGGACCGACGACGGGGATCGGCGCCGACGGGTGCTCGGCGTTCTGCTCGGCGCGCTCGGGCTGCTCCTCAGTAGTCCCCGTGCCGAACAATCGCATTCTCACCACCCCCGGGGTGCGCACTCCCCGAGTGCGTACTCACAGGGTAAGCGAGAACGGCGACATCGCCGTCCATTGACGGTAACGAGAGCGGAACTTCCGATAACGGTTCGATCACGCACAACGCCGCGACGGCCCGGATTCCGCACATGAAGTGCCGAACCCGGGCCGTCGTGTGGAGGTGTTACGCCTCGGTGGTCTCCGCCTCAGCGGCCTCGGCCGGAGCGTCGTCGAGCACGGGCTCGAGCGACAGCTTGCCGCGGTCGTCGATCTTGGTGATCTTCACGAGCAGCTTCTGGCCGACCGAGAGGACGTCGTCGACGTTCTCCACGCGCTTGCCACCGGCGAGCTTGCGCACCTCGGTGACGTGCAGCAGGCCGTCCTTGCCGGGCAGCAGCGAGATGAAGGCGCCGAACGAGGCGATCTTCACGACGGTGCCGAGGAACTGCTCGCCGACCTCGGGGTTGGTCGGGTTGGCGATCGCGTTGACCTGGGCACGAGCGGCCTCGGCCGACGGACCGTCGACGGCGCCGATGTAGACGGTGCCGTCCTCCTCGATGGAGATCTGCGCGCCGGTCTCGTCCTGGATCGCGTTGATCGTCTTGCCCTTCGGGCCGATCAGCTCGCCGATCTTGTCGACCGGGATCTGCACGCTGATGACGCGCGGCGCGGTCGGCGCCATCTCGTCAGGAGCGTCGATCGCGGCGTTGAGGACGTTCAGGATCGTCAGACGCGCGTCCTTGGCCTGCGTCAGAGCGCCCGCGAGGACGTCGGACGGGATGCCGTCGAGCTTCGTGTCGAGCTGGATCGCCGTGATGAACTCACTGGTGCCCGCGACCTTGAAGTCCATGTCGCCGAGGGCGTCCTCGGCGCCGAGGATGTCGGTGAGGGCCGCGTAGCGGGTCTCGCCGTCGACCTCGTCGGAGACGAGGCCCATCGCGATGCCGGCCACGGCCGCACGCAGCGGCACACCGGCGTTCAGCAGTGACAGGGTCGATGCGCAGACCGAGCCCATCGACGTCGAGCCGTTGGAGCCGAGGGCCTCGGACACCTGACGGATCGCGTACGGGAACTCCTCGCGGCTGGGCAGCACCGGCACGAGTGCGCGCTCGGCGAGGAAGCCGTGCCCGATCTCGCGACGCTTCGGCGACCCGACGCGGCCGGTCTCACCGGTCGAGTAGGGCGGGAAGTTGTAGTGGTGCATGTAGCGCTTGCTCGTCGTGGGAGAGAGCGAGTCGATCTGCTGCTCCATCTTGAGCATGTTCAGCGTGGTGACGCCCATGATCTGGGTTTCGCCGCGCTGGAAGATCGCCGAACCGTGCACGCGCGGGATGACCTGCACCTCGGCGTCGAGCGGGCGGATGTCGGCGAGGCCGCGGCCGTCCATGCGCACGCCCTCGGAGAGGATGCGTCCGCGGACGATGCCCTTGGTGACCGACTTGTACGCGCCGGAGACCTCGCCTGCGGCGGACGCGGGCAGGGTGCCTGCCTCGATGGCCGCGGCGACCTCGGCCTTGACGCGGTCCTTGACCTCGTCATCGGCTTTCTGGCGCTCGATCTTGTCGGCGATCTGGTAGACCTTCTCGAGGTCCGCGGTCGCGGACGCGGCGATGAAGTCGTAGGTCGCCTGCTCGTACGCCGGGAAGACCGGGTAGACGCCCGGCTCCTTGGCGGAGTGCGAAGCCATCTCGGCCTGCGCCTCGACGAGCTGCTTCAGGAACGGCTTTGCGGCCTCGAGACCACCGGCGACGATGTCCTCGTTCGGCTTGACGGCGCCGCCCTTGATGAGGTTCCAGCTGTTCTCGGTGGCCTCGGCCTCGACCATCATGATCGCGACGTCTTCGGAGCCGTCGGCCTTCTTGACCACGCGGCCGGCGACCATGAGGTCGAAGACGGCCTCCTCGACCTGAGCCTGGTTCGGGAACGCGACCCACTGGTCGGCGTTCTCGCCGTGGCCGGGGATGAGCGCGAGACGGACACCGGCGATCGGACCGGAGAAGGGCAGACCCGAGATCTGGGTCGACGCGGATGCCGCGTTGATCGCCAGAGCGTCGTAGTACTCGCCCGGAGCGATCGAGAGGACCGTGATGACGATCTGAACCTCGTTGCGCAGTCCGTCGACGAACGACGGGCGCAGCGGACGGTCGATCAGGCGGCAGACGAGGATCGCCTCGGTCGAGGGACGGCCCTCGCGACGGAAGAACGAACCGGGAATCTTGCCCGCTGCGTACGAACGCTCTTCGACGTCGACGGTCAGCGGGAAGAAGTCGAAGCCCTCGCGCGGGTGCTTGCCGGCGCTGGTCGCGGAGAGGATCATCGTCTCTCCGTCGAGGTAAGCCGCAACCGAACCCTGTGCCTGCTGAGCGAGGCGACCGGTTTCGAAGCGGACGGTGCGGGTGCCGAAGCGGCCGTTGTCGAGAACGGCCTCGGCGGCAGTGATTTCAGGACCTTCCAAGAGGTCTCTCCTTCTTTGTTTAGACTCGTCCGTCCGTGTGACGGGCGAGCTCATTCATCGCGAAGCGGAGCCTCAGAGTTCGGGCGCGCGGGCACTCCCGCGAATCTCGCCTGCGCTGGCCACCAGTAGAAGACCACCCGGCATGTGCCGAGGAACCCACCACAGGGGACCAGCTTCTCGCCGATTCCACTCCGTATCAGCGTACCAGCGCCCGCTGCGCCTGTCAGCGGACGCACGGCGCGATGCGGGCGCGTGTCCTCCGAATGGCCGACAGCACGGCGACCGCTCCGCGCAGTATCTTCAATCATGACCGCACTCACCGCTCCGTCGCCCGCACCGTCCCGATACCGCAGGCTCGGCACTGCGTCGCTCGTTACCGGCGTCGCCACGCTGCTCGCCGCCGTGATCGGTGTCGCTGTCTCCGCCGCAACGCCGGGAGCCGCCGCGCTGGGTGTCGCCGCCCTCGGGCTCGGCGTCGTCGCGATCATCGCCGCGGCGTCGCTCGTGCTCGGCATCGTCGCGGTGTCCCTCTGCCGGCCGCGCACGATCGCGATCCGGGGGCTGGGCATCACGGTCGCGACGATCGTCGCCCTCGCCTTGATCGTCTTCCCGCCGTCCCTGTGGTGGGGATGAACCGGCGTCACCGCACTTCAGCGCCTCGCATGCTCGACGACCGGCCGATGTAGACGTAGTCGTCGTGCTTGGCGACCCTCCCGTCGCCGGCCACCCGCCCCCGCATGCGCCGCCACACCCAGGGCAGGGCGTGCTCGCGCCACCACACGGCCCTGGTCGTGGCATCCGCGTCGTGCAGCACCTGATCCAGCGCTCCGAGCGTCTCGGCGTGCGGCACCCCGAGCAGGTCGCCCGCGACGTACGCGAGGAAACGGTGCCCCCTGCTGCCGAGGTGGACGAGGTCCTCTCCCCAGTTCGGGCGGGCGCCGAGAGTCGGATGCAGGTCGGTGTCGAGCAGGATGGCGCCGTGGCGCTCGGCGATGCCGGCCAGTCGTGCGGCGAACGCCGCGAACCGGGAGGCGAACACCGCTGCGGCCCTCCGGCCCGGCAGAAACGGCGTGACGAGCAGCACATCGGCGCCGTCGGCGCGAAGCTGCCGCACCGTCTCCTCGACCTCGGCCGCAAGGGCGGGGACATCGGCATGGGACTTCACGAGGTCGTTCGCGCCGATGAGGATCGAGACGAGATCGGGTCGCAGCTCGCGCGCCCTGGTCAGCTGCTCGCCGCGGACGTCGCGCACACGCCGGGAGCGCACGGCGAGATTCGCGTAGTGGATGCCGCCCCGGGCCGACAGCAGCAGCGCGAGCCGGTCCGCCCAGCCGCGCAGCGCGCCATCCGGGCCCGGGTCGCACAGACCCTCCGTGAGCGAATCGCCCAGGGCGACGTAGCGCTGCCACCGGCCGTTCCGTGCAGCCCCGGCCGGCTCAGGACGTCGCGGGCGAGGCGCCCGCAGCGCACGATCGACGACGTGGAGCTCTCGCGCCTCGTCGAAGTGGTCCAGCAGCTGATCGCACACGGCCTGCCAGCTGCGGCCCTCGACGGCGGCACGGCCGGCGACGCCGAAGGCCCGGCGCTTGCGCGCATCGCCGGCGAGATCCAGGACCCGCATCCGCAGATCGTCGAGGTCTCCGGGACGGTACAGCCAGCCGTCGATGCCCATGCGGACGAGATCGAGCGGCCCGCCCCGACCGGTCGCGACGATCGGCACGCCGCTGGCGTGCGCCTCCTGCAGGGTCTGCCCGAACGTCTCGCTCTCGCCGGGGTGGACGAACACGTCGAAGGAGGCCATGGCCGTGGCGAGGCGGTCGCCGTCGAGATGTCCGAGGAACACGGCCCCGGGCATGAGCGTCTCGAGGCGCGAACGGGCAGGTCCCTCGCCGACGATGACGAGGCGGACGCCGGGCAGGCCGTGCAGCACCCGCAGATCCTCGACCTGCTTCTCGGCCGCCAGGCGCCCGACGTACCCGACGACGACCTCGCCCGCAGGGCGCTGCCAGTTCTCGTCCCGGGCTCCGGGGTGGAAGCGCTCGGCGTCGACACCGCGGCCCCAGCGGCGGATGCGGTCGACGCCGAGTCCGACCAGCTGCTGCTCCGACTCGGAGGAGGGAGCGAGGGTCAGCGTCGCACGCCGGTGCAGGCGCGTGATGTGGTTCTGCGCGAAGCTCGTCGTCGCGGCGACCCGGTAGCGCTCGGTATAGGCGGCCACGTCGGTCTGATAGGCCGCGACGGAGGGCACGCCGAGGCGGCCCGCTGCCAGTACGCCGCGCCATCCGAGCGCGAACGGTGATGCGAGGTGGACGACGTCCGGACGGAACCGCGCGAGCGACCCGGCCACGCGCTGAACGGTCGCAGCGCCCACCCGGACGTTGCGGTATCCGGGAAGCGCCATGCTCGTCACGGGTTCGACAGCGGCCCCGTGCATGTCCGTGGGGATGCCGACGGCATCCGGTGCGATCACGTGGGCAACATTCCCCGTGCGCTCGAGGTGCCGCAGGATCTGCAGCACGGACCCGGTCACCCCGTTCATGTGCGGCAGGAAGGATTCGGTCACGATCGCGACTCTCACGATGCCAGGATGCCCCGCCGATGCGGCGAGGCAGCGTGCGGACAGCCGCCGGAACCGAGAGTTCACCGGTTGCACGACTTTCCTTCACCGGCTGTCCCCGATTCGGTTTCCGTTCATCTCGGGAGCGCATCGTCGAGACGTGATCACCGACGTGGTTCTGGATGCCGTGCACGGCCCGTGGGCCCTGATCGCCATGGCGCTCCTCGTGCTCGGCGACGCCTTCTTCGTCGTCGTCCCGGGCGAGATCGCCGTGACGGCCATCGGCGCCCTGTCGATCTCGTCCGCCGCACCGCCGCTGTGGGCGGTCATCGCCGTGGCTGCCGCGGCCGCCGCCTGCGGCGACCTGCTCTGCTACGGCATCGGTCGCTGGGCGGGCATCGAACGCTGGCGGTGGATGCGCTCCCCACGAGTGGTCAGGGCGCGCACCTGGGCGCACGACCGTCTGCAATCGGGAACCGCCGTCGTGCTGTTCACCGCGCGGTTCATCCCGTTCGCCCGCCTCGCCCTGAATCTCGTCGCCGGAGCGACGCGCGTCCCTCTCCCCCGCTACGCCGCCCTGGTCGCGGTCGCCGCGACCGGCTGGGCCGCCTATCAGGCTGCCGTCGGCGCTCTCTTCGCGGCGATCCTGCCCGGTGGTCCTGTCGTCGCGATCCTCGTCTCGGTCGTCGCCGCGATCGCCATCGGCGCGCTGATCGACCTTCTGATCCGACGCCGCGATCGGATACGCACAGGCTATCGATCCCCCGCGCTGCGCGACTAGGCTGACCGCATGAGCACCGAAGAAGGCGCTGCGTCCCCCTCGGAGGACATGAAGCGCAAGTTCAAGGAAGCGCTCGAGAAGAAGAACGCTCACCACCGCGACGGCGAGTCGCACATGGACGGCGACTCCGCCGTCCATGCGGTGAACGCCCCGCAGACGCGGCGCGAGTTCCGACGCAAGAGCGGTTGACCGTCCAGAAGGCGCCGACCCGGAACCGGGTCGGCGCCTTCCTCATGCTGGCCTCACTCCCCTGCGAGCCCTCCGAGCAGGTGGCCGAACGAGCGCCCCTCGCCGAGGTAGTTCGCCGGATCGAACGGGTCGGACGTCGTCGCGGCATCCTTGCGGGCGATCGCCTCGGCGAGCTCGCGCGCGCCCTTCTCGACGCGCTTGCCGAGCGGGGCGACCTCATCGGCTCCGCCGCCCCAGTCGCTGGATGCTGCGAACACACCCGTCGATACGGCCTCGGCGTGCAGGTAGGCGAACAGCGGACGGATCGCGTAGTCGATCGCCAGCGAGTGCCTGGCCGTTCCCGCGTTCGCGCCGATGAGCACAGGCTTGCCGGTGAGCGCGTCGGGGTCGAGGACGTCGATGAACGACTTGAACAGCCCCGAGTAGCTCGTCGAGAAGATCGGCGTCACGGCGATCAGCGCATCGGCCGAGTACACCGTGTTGATCGCCGTCTCGAGGTTCGCCGGTGCGAACCCGGTCAGCATGTTGTTCGTGATGTCGTGCGCGAAGTCACGCAGCTCGATCACGTCGACCGACGCCTCGATGTCACGCTCGGCGAGCTGCTTCACGGTCTCGGCGGCCAGCTTGTCGGCCAGCATCCGGGTCGAGGACGGGTTGGAGAGCCCGCCCGAGATCACGGCGATGCGACGCTCCGTCATGCTCAGGCCTCCTTCCGGCCGAGTCCGAACGCGGCGCCGGCGGGCGCCGGCGTGTCCTGGTAGGGCGATCCTGCGGTGAGGTTGTCGCCGCGGTTCGCGCCGGGACGGGCCTCGCGCGCCGGTCCGTCGCCGTAGACCGCCTTGACGCGGGCCGCATGCGTGGGCGCATCCGGCACCGCGGCCGGGCGGTTCTTCGCCAGCTCCTTGCGCAGCACGGGCACGACCTCGCCGCCGAGGATGTCGAGCTGCTCGAGCACGACCTTCAGCGGGAGTCCGGCGTGGTCGATGAGGAACAGCTGGCGCTGGTAGTCGCCGAACGTGTCGCGCATCGCGGCGTAGCGGTCGATGACCTGCTGCGGCGAGCCGACGGTCAGCGGCGTCATCTCGGTGAAGTCCTCCATGCTGGGGCCGTGACCGTAGACGGGTGCGTTGTCGAAGAACGGGCGGAACTCGTTCACCGCGTCCTGTGAGTTCGCGCGCGTGAACACCTGTCCGCCGATGCCGACGATCGCCTGCTCGGGGGTGCCGTGGCCGTAGTGCGCGTAGCGCTGGCGGTACAGCTCGATGAGGCGCTGGTAGTGCTCCTTGGGCCAGAAGATGTTGTTCGCGAAGAAGCCGTCGCCGTAGTACGCGGCCTGCTCGGCGATCTCCGGCGTGCGGATCGAGCCATGCCACACGAACGGCGCCACGCCGTCGAGCGGCCGGGGCGTCGAGGTGAAGCCCTGCAGCGGGGTGCGGAACTTGCCCTCCCAGTCGACGACGTCCTCGTCCCAGAGCTTGCGCAGGAGCGCATAGTTCTCGATCGCCAGCGGCAGCCCTTGACGGATGTCCTGCCCGAACCACGGGTAGACCGGGCCGGTGTTGCCCCGGCCGAGCATGAGGTCGGTGCGGCCGTCGGAGATGTGCTGCAGCATCGCGAAGTCCTCGGCGATCTTCACCGGGTCGTTCGTCGTGATGAGCGTGGTGGAGGTGGAGAGGATCAGCCGCTCGGTCTGCGCCGCGATCGCGGCAAGGGTCGTGGTCGGCGACGAGGACCAGAACGGCGGGTTGTGGTGCTCGCCGATCGCGAAGACGTCGAGGCCCACTTCTTCCGCGTGCGTGGCGATCCGGATCGCGTCCTTGATCTTCTGCCGCTCGCTCGGGGTCTCACCGGTGACGGGGTTCTGCGTGATGTCACTGACGGTGAAGAGTCCGAACTGGATGCCCGAGGTCTCGGTCTGCTCGCTCATGGTCTGATGCTCCGGTCTCGCGGCGGATGCTGTGGCATCCGCATCTATTCATTTGAATGTATCTGATACAACGCCACCCCGGCAACTTTATTCCCGGCCGGTAGCCTTCAAGGGTGAGCAGCACCCCGCAGACCCCGCGCGCCCCTGCGACCGGCTGCATCGCCCGTGCGAAGCGGCGCGTGCCGTTCTGGGACAACGCCCGCTACGCATGCATCGTCCTCGTCGTGCTCGGTCATGCCATCCAGCGGTTGACGTACGACTCCAGCATCGCGATGGCCCTGTATCTCGCGGTGTACGCGTTCCACATGCCGGCGTTCGCGATCATCTCGGGCTACTTCTCGAAGGCGGCCCCGCCCACGAGGAAGCAGATGTCGCGCGTCATCACCGACATCCTCGTACCGTACGTCATCTTCGAACTGCTCTGGACCCTCACCAAGTGGCTCGTCGAGGGACAGGCGAACCCGAACATCACACAGCCGTCGTGGACCCTGTGGTTCCTCCTGGCGCTGGGGATCTTCCGGCTCGTCCTCCCCTACCTCGCCCTGCTACGCTGGCCGCTCGTGTGGAGCCTGCTGATCTCGATCGGCGCCGGCTACCTGCCCAACGTCGACAGCACGTTCTCGCTCTCGCGAACCCTGGGATTCCTGCCGTTCTTCGTGCTCGGCTGGTGGGTGCGCGAGCACGATCTCGTGAACCGGCTGCGACTGATCGACGTCCGCCCGTGGTGGGTGCGCGCGGTCGCCCTCGCGATCTTCGCCGTCGAGGGGTTCATCGCGTGGAACTGGGTGGATCTGTGGAAGAGCGTCGACCTCGACACCTGGTTCTTCTACAACGACGCGTACTCGGATCTCGGGGCGCATGTGTGGTGGTCCGGCGGCATCCGGCTCCTGCTGATCGTGCTCGGCGTCGTCCTCAGCGTCGCCTTCTTCGCCCTGATCCCCCGCGGCGAGCACTGGTGGACGAAGTTCGGTCAGTACACGATGTACGTCTACCTGCTGCACTCGTTCGTGCTGTACCCGTTCCGCGAGACGGGGATTCTGCGCAACGCGGAGCCGACCTGGTTGTGGCTGCCCGCCGTCATCGTGCTCTCGGGGGCGATCGCCGTGGTGCTGGCCACGAGGCCGGTGCGGTGGGTGTTCCGGCCGCTGATCGAACCGCGGGCGCGGTGGCTGTTCTCGGACACGCGGCTCGTCGAGACGTCGAGGCGCGACGACCCCACCGGATCGCGGCGTCCACGGGAGGGCGCGAAACGTCAGGCGAACAGTCCCGATCCGACGTAGGACCCCGGTGCCGCACCGGGCGGGATCGCCCAGATACCGGTGCCGATGTGCCGGATGTACTCGTTCATGAGGTCGCTCGAGACCGATGCCAGCCCACATGCGCGGAAGCACATCGCGACGGCCGAGGCGGCGGAGATAGGCGACGAGGATGCCGACGGCAGTCCTTAGCGAGCTGACATTAGCACCCTGCGCGCGATGTCCGTAACACTCGCCCGCCCTCGCAGAAAACGGACTTACTCTCGGGTCATGGCTGATCTGAACCTCCCCATCCTCGACCTGTCCGACCTGGACAAGAGCCCCGAGGACGCCGCCCGCTTCCGCGAAGACCTCGCCGTGGCCGCCCATGACGTCGGATTCTTCTACCTCGTCGGAACGGGCATCGAGCACGATCTGTTCCGGCGGCTCCAGCGGGCTGCGCGCGACTTCTTCGCCCTTCCCGAGGACGACAAGCTCGCCATCGAAAACGTGCACAGCCCGCAGTTCCGCGGGTACACCCGCATCGGCGGCGAGCTCACCCAGGGCAAGATCGACTGGCGCGAGCAGATCGACATCGGCCCGGAGCGCGAGAGCGTGCAGGGCGGCCCCGCATACAACCGGCTGATCGGCCCGAACCTGTGGCCCGCGGTGCAGCCGGAGCTGCGCGAGGTCGCCGAGAGCTGGCAGCGGCACCTCACCGCAATCTCGCGGAAGCTGCTGAGCAGCTGGGCAGAGGCCCTCGGCGTTGCTCCCACGCACTTCGACGCCGCGTTCGAGGAGGCCGAGAGCCTGCTCAAGATCGTGCGCTACCCGGGAACGGATGCCGTCGAGCCCCAGCAGGGCGTCGGCATCCACAAGGACGGCGGAGTTCTCACGCTGCTCTGGGTGGAACCGGGCAAGGGCGGCCTGCAGGTCGAGCGCGGCGGCGAGTGGGTGGATGCACCGCCGGTCGATGACGCGTTCATCGTCAACATCGGCGAGATGCTCGAGTACGCCACGGGCGGCTATCTCAAGGCCACCAAGCACCGCGTGATCTCGCCGAAGGCGCCCGACGACCGCGTCTCGGTGCCGTTCTTCTTCAATCCGGCGCTGAACTCGCAGGTGCCAGTCATCGACCTGCCCGACGAGCTGCGCGCGCAGTCACGAGGCGTCTCGGGCGAGGGCGAGAACCCCATCGACGGCGTCTACGGCGAGAACGCGCTGCGCTACCGGCTGCGTGCGCACCCGAACGTCGTCGAGATCCACCACGCGGATCTGGCGAACGCGCCCAGCTGAGCTCCCGGAAACGGTGAAGGCCTCCCCACACCGTGGGGAGGCCTTCTCAAGAATGTTCTGCGCGATTGAACGCTGGTCGCGTTATCGGCGATTCGGATCGGCGTGCGCCGATCCTCTCCAGACTGCGTCTGATTGCGTCCTGCGGCTTATCGCCGCAGTCCGAGTCGCTGGATCAGCGAGCGGTAGCGCTCGATGTCCACGCTCTGGAGGTAGCCGAGCAGACGACGACGCTGACCGACGAGCAGGAACAGCCCACGACGCGAGTGGTGGTCGTGCTTGTGCTCCTTGAGGTGCTCGGTGAGGTCCTTGATGCGCTGCGTCAGCATTGCGGCCTGCACCTCGGGGGATCCGGTGTCACCGGGGTGCGTCGCGTACTCTTCGATGATCGCCTTCTTGACGTCTGCTTCCAGTGCCATAGATTCGATCCCCTTTCAGTCGTTGCGCGGCGCCCGACGCCTGATGCGTGGGCTCTCTTTATCCGCGGCCGATCAAACGGCAACCTGTAGAGTCTACCAGCCCTGCGGACACCGGATAGCCTCGTCCGGTGAGCAGCGCCCTGATCGATCTCCGCCCCTTCCGGGCGAGCCCCGCCTTCACCCGCCTGTGGATCGGATCCACCCTTGCGGGCATGGGCGGGCAGCTGACACTTGTCACGATCATGCTGCACGTGTTCGAGCTGACCTCGAGCACGTTCGCGGTGTCGATGGTCGCCGTCGCAGGCCTCGTGCCGATGATCCTCGCCGGGCTCTACGGCGGAATGCTCGCCGACGCGTTCGACCGCCGCGTCGTCGGGTTGATCGCGGCCGTGATCACGTTCGCCTCCACGCTCATGCTCGCGGCGCTGACCTGGACCCACCTCGAGACGATCTGGTGGCTCTACGCGCTGAGCATCATCAACGCGGCGGCGAACTCGGTCGGTATGGCGACGCGCAGCGCGATCATCCCGCGTCTTCTCCCCCGCGACCTGCTGGCTTCGGCATCCGCACTCAACGGCATCACGATCGGGATCATGGTGATGGTCGGTCCCGCGCTCGCCGGCGTGCTGGTCGCGACCACCAGCTACGGCTGGACGTACACGATCGACGTCGTCCTCATGCTCGCGATGTTCATGGGTCTGTGGACTCTTCCGTCGCTCCGCCCTGAGGGAACGATCGTCCGCCCAGGGCTCGAGTCCCTCGTCGACGGGTGGCGCTTCCTCCAGCGGGCGAAGAACATCCGGATGCAGTACATCCTCGACATCATCGCGATGACCTTCGGCCAGCCTGTCGCGCTGTACCCGGCGCTGGGCACGGTTCTGCTCGGAGGCGGCGCGGTCACCACGGGTGCACTGACAGCCGCCGTCGCGGCGGGCACGTTCCTGTCGAGCCTGTTCTCGGGCCGGGTCGTGCGCTACCGATGGCACGGTCGTGGCATCCAGCGCGCGATCCAGGCCTATGGAGCGGCGATCCTCGTGTTCGGAGCCGTCCTCCTCATCGGGGTGTGGATGCCGCCCGCCGACGAGACCCACGTCAATCTCGGACTCGTCATCGCGGCGTGCATCGCGCTCGCGGCATCCGGCGCCGCCGACAACGTCAGCTCGATCTATCGCAGCACGATGATGCAGGCATCCGTTCCCGACAGCATCCGCGGCAGACTCCAGGGGATCTTCATCATCGTCGTCACCGGAGGACCCCGCATCGGCGCGCTCTACGCAGGTACGCTCGCAACGCTCACCGCGTTGTGGTTCCCACCCCTGCTCGGAGGGTTCATCGTCATCGTGCTGGTCGCGCTGCTCGTGCGGTCGGCGCCGTCCTTCCGCGACTATGACGCCGAGGACCCCGCACCCTGATGGGCGCGGGGTCCTCGGGGAGACGCGGCGTCAGTCCTGCTGCAGCGAGCCCTGCAGGTCGAGGTTGATCGTGACGTCCTTGCCGACGAGGACGCCACCGGTCTCGAGAGCGGCGTTCCAGGTGAGGCCGAAGTCCTCGCGATTGATGGTGGTCGTCGCCGACGCGCCGGCCTTGTAGTTGCCCCACGGGTCGGAGCCGAACCCGCCGAAGTCGAACGCGAAGCTCACCGGCTTCGTGATACCGCGGATCGTGAGATCGCCGTCGACGAAGAAATCGCCGTCCTCGACGCGGGTTCGCGTGGAGACGAAGTCCATCGTGGGGAAGTTCTCAGCGTCGAAGAAGTCGGCCGAGCGCAAGTGGGCGTCGCGACCTTCGTCCTTGGTGTCGACGGACGTGACGTCGACGGACGCCTCGACCTTGGCGTCGAGCGGGTTCTCGGGGGCGATGAGAGTCGCGCTCTTCACACCGAACGTGCCGCGCACCTTCGAGATCATCATGTGGCGCACGCTGAAGGTGACCTCGCTGTGCGCGGGGTCCAGGGTCCAGGTGCCGGGGCGGTAGCCGGGGACGTCGATGGTCATATGGGGGTTCTCCTCGAGATCAGGGCCGCGTCGCGGCGTTCACGTCATCCAACCTACATGCGTTCGCATGTATTCCCTGAGTGCGAACCGAATACTCATCACGAAGGCCTCCGCCCGATCCACGGGCGGAGGCCTTCGTATCGATGCGACGGGTCAGCCGACGGCCACGAGGTCGATGATGAAGATGAGGGACTTGCCGGAGAGGAAGTGCCCGGCACCAGCGGGCCCGTACGCCAGGTGCGGCGGGATGACCAGCTCGCGACGTCCCCCGACCTTCATGCCCGGGATGCCGTCCTGCCAGCCCTGGATCAGGCCGCGAAGCGGGAACTGGATGGTCTCGCCGCGGCCCCAGGACGAGTCGAACTCCTCGCCCGAGTCGTACTCGACACCGGCGTAGTGCACGGTGACGGTGTCGCCGGGCTTGGCCTCGGCGCCGTCGCCTTCGATGAGGTCACGGATGACGAGCTCTGCGGGAGCAGGGCCGGTGGGGGCGTCGAACTCGGGCTTTGTGCGATCAGTCATGCCTCCATACAACCCTGCGTCGTCACCGTCGGTCAACGTGATGACGACAGCCGACAGCGAACACACGGAAGGTCCGTGGCAAGACTCAGCGCCCGGTGCTGCGGCGATGCCTGCGAGTCTCCCGGGCGCTGAGTTGATCTGAGACCAGGGTGCACCCGGTCGCCGAACATGTCAAGGGTCAGTACGCGAGCAGCGCAGTGCGGGTCGCCGACGTGCGGGTGAGCAGCGCTCGCTCATCCTCAGCTGCGAGCGGATCCCGCCCTGTGATCGCCCGCTGGCGAACGGCCGCGAGGGCGGCGGCATCCCGGATGAACTGCTTCATCAGTGCCCGACGATCTCCGCTCAGGGTCGCGGCCCATTGCATCGCCACCTTGCGCCCGGCCGGGGTCGCGAGCATCGTGACCTCCTCCGGGGTGAACCATCCAGCCGCGGCGTACTCCCCCAGCCGCTCGCGCGTGAGCCGCGCCTCCTCCCTGCGCAGGGCGACGATCACCAGGATGAAACCGATGAACAGCGGGACCTGCAGCGTGACGTAGAGCGCGAAGAAGTCGGCGAACATGGCGGAGCCGTTCCAGAAGCCGTGCAGCAGCATGGCGCCGATGAGGCCGATGCATCCGCTGCCGAGCACGGCGCTCCGGGAGGCTTGCCGTCGCGCCGCGAGGCCCATCGCGAAGCCCGTGAGGCTCGTGAACATGGCGTGGGCGAACGGCGAGAGCAGCCCGCGCATCACGAACGTGGCGGTCAGCTGCGATCCCCCGCCCTCGATGAGACTGATGGCGAAATACTGGATGTTCTCGGTGAACGCGAATCCGCCGCCGATAAGGGCGCCGTACACGATGCCGTCGACCGGGCCGTCGAACGCGCGTCTGCCGATCAGGAAGATGATGAAGATCCCCAGCCCTTTGGCGATCTCCTCGACGATCGGCGCCTGGATCACCGTGCTGAGGACCTCTGCGCGCAGACCGATCGCCAGCGTGATCGCGAGATCGACGAGCAGCGTGATCCCGATCGCGGCGATCGCGCCCCACGCGATCGCGAAGGCGATCAGGGACTTCGGCTCCGGTTCCCACCGATCGATGATGTACACCCCGACGAACACGATCGCCAACGGGACGAGGGCGATGACCAGACCGATGCCGGATGCCACCGCCCCCAGCGCCCACACGAAGTACCCGATCAGGGCGACCAGCACGAAGCCCAGAATGCCGAAGAGCCAGATCGAGACGGTTCGTCCGCGGCGCGCCGGCACGGGTAGCGCCGGGAGAGCGGGCCCCGGAGCCGTCACAGTCGGGGCGGGCGGCGAATACACCGTCGGCTGCGCAAGGGCCGATGCATACACCTGCCGGGTGTTGTCGTATTGGGCAGGTCCTCCGAAGGTCATAGCCAAAGCCTAGATGTACTGACCCGGATCGTTGTTGACGTAGGAGAGACCTCCGTAGTCGAGTTGGAGCTGTCTAGGTTCCCTCGAGTCCACGGAGGTCTCTCGTGTCCCACGCTAATGCCCGGCTGACTCCGGCCGGCAGGTTGATCATGGTCCAGCGCATCGAGTCGGGGCGTGCGGTCGCGCATGTTGCCGCGGAAATGGGGATCTCCCGCACGACTGCGTGGCGGTGGTGGCGCAGGTTCCGGGAGTGCGGCCCGGCGGGCCTGATCGATCGTTCCAGCGTCGCCCGCTCCCACCCTCGCCAGACCAAAGCGTGCGTGGAGGCGAGGGTGCGGATCATGCGGCACCTCACTCGGCGTGGGCCGGTGTTCATCGCTGACAAGCTCGGCTTGCAGGCCTCAACGGTCGGTAGGGTGTTGCGCCGCCACCACGTGCCGTTGCTGCGGGAGCTGGACCCGGTCACGGGGTCCGTGATCCGCGCGACCCGCCGATCCGCGCAGCGTTACGAGCATGATCATCCCGGGTCCCTGATCCACGTCGATGTGAAGAAACTCGGCCGTATCCCCGACGGCGGCGGATGGCGTCTGCATGGCCGCGGGCAACGTCCTGCGCGCAAGCGGGGCCTGGGTTACGACTACGTGCACACCGTCATCGACGACCATTCCCGAGTTGCTTACGCGGAGATCCACGACGACGAGAAAGGCACCACCGCGGCGGGCGTCCTCGACCGCGCGATCGCGTTCTACGCGCGCCTCGGCGTCACAGTCGAACGCGTCATCAGCGACAACGCGTTCGCTTACCGCCACTCGGCCGCGTTCAAGGCCGTGGTCGACGCGCACGGCATCCGACAGCGGTTCATCAAACCGCACTGCCCCTGGACCAACGGGAAAGTCGAACGCCTCAACCGCACCCTCGCCACCGAGTGGGCCTACGCCCGCCCCTGGAGCTCGAACGACGACCGAAAAGCAGGGTTGACGACCTGGCTCGACTACTACAACCTAGACAGGCACCACCTCGGCATCGGAGGCCGCACCCCCATCGACCGAATCAACAACGGTCGAGGTCAGTACACCTAGAGGCATGCGAAGCGACGACGGGGAAGGCGACCGGTAGCGTAGAACGCATGCGTTTTGCCCATCTCCGCGGTCCCGACTCCTCCGACATCCGGCTCGCCGTCATCGAAGAGTCCACTGCGATCCTCGTCTCCGACCTGCTCTCCCCCGGTCCCGGCACCCTGCAGGAGCTCATCGCAGGCGGAGACGACGCGCTCGAGGCGCTGCGCGACGCACTCGCGAACGTCGACGCGCCGCGGCATCCGCTGGGTGACTTCGGGTTCGCGTCGGCCGTGATCGACCCGCCCGTCGTGCTCGCCGTCGGCTTGAACTACGCCGCGCACTCCAGCGAGCTGGGCCTGAAGACCGACACGGCACCGACCGTCTTCACGCTCTGGCCGAACTCGCTGACCGGCCACGAGCAGACCACCGCCTGGCCGCGCGCGCTGAGCGAGTCCGTCGACTACGAGGCCGAGCTCGGCGTCCTCATCGGCCGCCCGGCCAAGGACGTCACCGCGGAAGACGCCCTGGGCACCGTCTGGGGCTACACCGTGGTAAACGACATCACCGCCCGCGACATTCAGTTCGCCGAAGCGCAGTGGTCGCGCTGCAAGTCGTTCGACGGCTTCACCCCGACCGGGCCGTTCGTCGTGACCGCCGACGAGGTTCCCGACCCGCAGGACCTGCACATCTGGGCCGTCGTCGACGGGCAGACCGTGCAGGACGCCAGCACCGGACAGATGGTGCGCTCGGTGGCGACGCTCATCGCCCACCTGTCGCAGTCGATCACGCTCCAGCCGGGCACGCTGATCTCCACCGGAAGCCCGGGCGGTGCCGGCTACTCGCGCGACCCGCAGATCTTCCTGCGCGATCAGTCGATCGTGACGGTCGGCATCGACGGCATCGGCGAGCTGACCACGCACTGCCGCATCCACGACTGAGCGCTCCGCCCCGCTCCCGAGCTCGACGCGGGGACCAGGGCGGGCGCTCCGCTCAGATCTGGATCATGTCCTCCGGCGGGACCACGTTGATCGCCGCGGTGACAGTCTCGAGTCCCGACAGACGCGCAGGCGAGAGCTGCTTGGTGACCTCTTCGCGCGTCATCAGCTCGGCCTCGACCACGAGGTCCGCGACGTTCCGGTTGGTCAGCAGCGCCGTCTTCGCGAGCGCGGCCGCGGCGGCGTAGCCGATGAACGGCGTGAGCGCGGTGATGACACCCACGGATGCTCCGACCATCGCGCCGAGGCGGTCCTCATTGGCCGTGATCCCGTCGACGCAGTTCACGCGCAGGGTCCACATCGCCTGGCGCATCCAGGTGATGGACTGGAAGATCGAGTGCGCGATCACGGGCTCGAACGCGTTCAGCTGCAGCTGACCAGCCTCGACGGCCATCGTGACGGTCATGTCGGCGCCCACGACCGAGAACGCGACCTGGTTGACGACCTCGGGGATCACCGGGTTCACCTTGCCGGGCATGATGCTCGAACCCGCTTGCTTCGCGGGCAGGTTGATCTCGCCGAGCCCGGCCTGCGGGCCGGACGAGAGCAGCCGCAGGTCGTTGCAGATCTTCGACAGCTTGATCGCGTTGCGCTTGAGCGACGATGAGAAGGACATGAAGGCACCGGTGTCGCTGGTGGACTCCACGAGGTCGCTGGCGGTCTCGAGGTCGAGTCCGCTGATCTCGCGCAGGTGCTTGAGGACGGCCGGGGCGTAGTCGACGTGCGTGGTGATCCCGGTGCCGATCGCCGTCGC
Source organism: Microbacterium tenebrionis (assembly GCF_903645325.1). GTDB lineage: Bacteria > Actinomycetota > Actinomycetes > Actinomycetales > Microbacteriaceae > Microbacterium > Microbacterium tenebrionis. The sequence continues at coordinate 518,769 of NZ_CAHJXQ010000002.1, read as the reverse complement.
GCCCATGTTGATCTCGAACATGAGCGACGCGTTCTCGGTGAGACGCGAGTGGTCCTCGCCGAGCGTCGTGGCGAAGCCGTGGAACTCCTGGCCGAGCGTCATCGGCACGGCATCCTGGAGCTGAGTGCGGCCGACCTTGAGCACGTCGTGGAACTCGACGGCCTTGCCGAGGAACGAACGGCGCAGCAGGTCGAGCTCGTCCAGGAGCGAGCGCAGGTTCAGCGACAGCCCGATCTTGATCGCCGTCGGGTACACGTCGTTGGTGGACTGGCTGCGGTTGGTGTGGTCGATCGGCGAGAGGAAGTCGTAGTCGCCCTTCTCGCGTCCGGCCATCTCGAGCGCGACATTGGTGATGACCTCGTTCGCGTTCATGTTCGTCGAGGTCCCGGCGCCGCCCTGGATGACGCCGACCGTGAACTGGTCGTGGAACTCGCCGTCGATGACGCGCTGAGCGGCCGCGTCGATCAGGTCGGCGCGCTTCGCATCGAGGACGCCGATCTCCTTGTTCGCACGGGCGCTGGCCTGCTTGACCATCGCGAGCCCGCGGATCAGGTCCGGGTAGACGGAGATCGGACGCTTCGAGATCGGGAAATTGGCGTCGGCCCTGGCCGTGTGGATTCCCCAGTACGCATCGGCGGGGATCTCCATGCTCCCGAGCGAGTCGGTCTCGGTGCGGGTCTGTGCGGGCGCGTCAGATTCCATGTCACTTCCTTGTGGGTGGTGGCGGGTGGGTACTCCGGGGGATGCATCCATCCTATGCCGGGTTGGCCGCCTCCGCCGTGGCGGCGCGGGCCTCGTCAGTGGTTGAAGACGATCAGCAGCACACCGCTGAGGACGGCCAAGCCGCACAGGGCGAAACAGGCGCACGCGCCGACGAACGCGAGCTGCTTCTGCGCCTGCGAGAGCGGACTCTTCAGCGCCACCTTCGCCGCGTGCTTCTCGGCGCGTTCGATCTCCTTCTCGGAGAGGATCGTGATCGCGTCGGTGAACTCCGCAGGGGTCACGACGGGAATGCGCCCTGCGCGCACGAGCAGCCGGAGGCCCGTCGCGTAGAAGCCGACGATGAGCACGGCGCCGACGAACGCGGCGACGAACACGTTCACGAAGGCCATCCAGTCGATCTCGACGCTCATCGCTGTGCCTCCCGACGCTCGGCCTCTTCGTCGGAGACGTCCCACTCGGCCAGCCGCGCACGTGCACGGCGACTCGCGCTGAGCGCCTCCCACTCCTCCGCCGCCGTCCGCGCCTCGGCGAGCTTGCGGTTCGCGCGATCAGCAGCCTTGCGGGCGGCCTTGATCTCGGCTTCGGAACCGCCGTTCTTCTTGAGTTTGCGGGCGCGACGGCCGGCTTTCTCAGCCTCGTCGGCCTTGCGCTCGGCGCGCGCCATCGCACGGACGAGTTCGATGCGCGTCTGCCTGCGCGTGGGCGGCGGCACCTCAGGATGCTCGACAGCGTGGCCGGAGTCGGCGACGTCGCTCATCGCGTTGGCGTGAGTGACCTCGTTGCGCCGCGACCGCAGGTAGAGGCCGACGATGATCACCACGGCCAGGATCGCGTCGATGATGACGCCGGGCGTTCCGAGCCACACCACGACCAGCGCGGCCAGGGCGCCGACACCGCCCGCGGCGGGGAGTGTCAGCAGCCAGCCGAGCGCGATGCGACCGGCCGTGCGCCAGCGGACCTGCGAGCCGCGGCGCCCGAGGCCGGAGCCGATGACCGAACCCGACGCGACCTGCGTGGTCGAAAGGGCGAACCCGAGAGCGCTGGATGCGAGGATCGTGGCCGCGGTCGAACTCTCGGCCGAGAAGCCCTGAGCGGGCTTGACGTCGGTGAGTCCCTTGCCGAGTGTGCGGATGATGCGCCATCCGCCGAGATACGTGCCCAGCGCGATCGTGAACGCGCAGGCGACGATCACCCACAGCTGGGGTTCGTGGTGCGCTCCCGACTGCCAGCCGACCGTGATGAGGGCGAGGGTGATGACGCCCATGGTCTTCTGCGCATCGTTGGTGCCGTGGGCGAGCGCGACCATCGACGACGTGAAGATCTGGCCGAGGCGGAAGCCGGAGCGGCCGTCGGGCTTGCCGTCGTAGCGTCGGGTGATGCCGTACGCGATCTTCGTCGCGGCGAAGGCGATGATCCCGGCGGTCAGCGGGGCGATCAGAGCAGGCAGCACGACCTTCGACAGCACGACGCCGAAGTTGATTCCGGCCGTGCCGACGCCGATCAAGGTCGCGCCGATCAGTCCGCCGAACAGCGCATGGGACGAACTCGACGGAAGCCCGAGCAGCCAGGTGAGCATGTTCCAGGTGATCGCGCCGATGAGACCGGCGAAGATCAGCGACGGCAGCAGCGCGTGCGAGATGTCGCCCTCGTTGACGATGCCGCCCGAGACGGTCTTGGCGACCTCGGTCGACAGGAACGCGCCGACGAGGTTGAGCAGCGCCGCCAGCAGCACGGCTGTCTTGGGCTTGAGGGCTCCCGTCGCGATGGGCGTCGCCATCGCGTTGGCGGTGTCGTGGAAGCCGTTGGTGAAGTCGAAGAACAGTGCCAGTGCGATCACCAGCACAACGATGAGGGCTGCGGTTTCCACCGTTCGCTTTCAGGTCGACGAGAAAGGATGGTGCCGACGCCGTCGGCGTGACGAACGAAGAGTTCATCGTGGGTTTGATTTCCGTTAACCGGCCCGCCCAATCCTCGCACCGTCGTCACCACCGGTCAACTCGACAGCGACTAGCGTTGAGAGGGTGACCAACGCCCCCGCCGCAGCCCGCCGCTCGCACATCCGCACCCACCACGGCGACTCGTTCGACGACCCGTACGAATGGCTGCGCGAGAAGGATTCCCCCGAGGTCGTCGCGCACCTCGAGGCGGAGAACGCCTACACCGACACCGCGACAGCGCACCTCGCCGATCTCCGCGAGACGATCTTCCAGGAGATCAAGGGACGGGTCCAGGAGACCGACCTCTCCGTGCCGTCGCGCCGCGGCGACTGGTGGTACTACAGCCGTAGCGAGGAGGGTTCCCAGTACGGCATCCACTGCCGCGCAGCGGCCGCACCCGACGACTGGACGCCGCCGACGCTCGAGCCGGGGGTTCCCGTCCCGGGCGAAGAGATCCTGCTGGACGGCAACGTCGAAGCCGAGGGCCACGAGTTCTTCTCGCTCGGCTCCTTCGACGTCTCCGATGACGCGACCAGGCTGCTGTGGGCGCCGGACTACGACGGAGACGAGCTGTACACGATCCGTGTGCGCGATCTGACGACGGGAGAGACGCTTGCCGACGAGATCCCCCGCACCGGCGGCGGCTTCTTCACCCCGGACGGCACCGCGATCGTCTACACGACCCGCGACGATGCCTGGCGCCCCGACACGCTGTGGCTCCACCGCCTGGGCACGCCGGTCGACGAGGACGTGAAGCTCTTCCACGAGCCGGACGAGCGGTTCTGGCTGGGAGCCGGGATCACACGCAGCCGCCGCTATCTCGTCATCGGAGTCGGTTCGAGCATCACCAGCGAGGAGTACCTCGTCGATCTGCACGGCGACATCACAGCCGAGCCGCAACTGGTCTGGCCGCGGGTCGAGGGCGTCGAATACGAGGTCGACCATGCAGTCGTCGACGGCGAGGATCGGCTTGTGATCCTGCACAATCAGGATGCCCTCGATTTCGAGCTCGTCTCCGTCGCGGCATCCGACCCGCAGGGCGAGCGTCGGGTGATCATGGCGCATGAGCCGGGCAGACGCATCCTCGGCGTCGACTGCTTCCGCGACTTCGGGGTCGTCGGGTATCGCAGTGAGGGGCTCGAGCGGATCGGCCTCCTCGACTACACAACCGACGCGGTCGAGGAGCTCGGTTTCGACGAACCGCTGTTCTCCGCCGGCCCTGCCGGGAACCCGGAGTGGCACTCCCCCTTCCTGCGGCTGTCGTACACCTCGTTCGTGACCCCCGCGACCGTCTACGACCTCGATCTCGAGACCAGCGAACTCGTACTCCGCAAGCAGCAGCCGGTGCTGGGCGGCTACGAGCCCTCGGAGTACGGCCAGGAGCGGCGCTGGGCCGAGGCCGCGGACGGCACACTGGTGCCGATCTCTCTCGTCTGGAAGCGCTCGTTCGGCGACCCGGGCGCGGGGCTGCGGCCCGTGCACCTGTACGGCTACGGCTCCTACGAGCACTCGATCGACCCCGGATTCTCCGTCGCCCGGCTCTCGGAGCTCGACCGCGGCGTCGTGTTCGCGGTCGCGCATGTTCGGGGCGGCGGCGAGATGGGTCGCGGCTGGTACGAGGACGGCAAGCTCCAGCACAAGCGGAACACCTTCACCGACTTCGTCGCATGCGCCGAGCACCTCATCGCGACCGGTGTCACCTCGGCCGAGCGCATGGTGGCCGAGGGCGGGAGCGCCGGGGGCCTGCTGATGGGCGCGGTCGCGAACCTGGCTCCATCGACGTTCGCCGGCATCCTGGCATCCGTTCCGTTCGTGGACGCGCTGACGTCGATGCTCGATCCGTCACTGCCGCTGACGGTCATCGAGTGGGATGAATGGGGCGACCCGCTGCACGATGCGGAGGTGTACTTCTACATGAAGTCGTACACGCCGTACGAGAACATCCGATCGGATGCCGCATATCCGAAGATCCTCGCGATGACCTCGATCAACGACACCCGGGTGCTGTACGTGGAGCCGGCGAAGTGGGTCGCCGCCCTTCGGCACGCCGGCGCGCAGGACGTGCTCCTCAAGTGCGAGATGGCCGCAGGTCACGGCGGGGTGAGCGGGCGGTACAACGCGTGGCGCGAGCGCTCCTTCGAGCTCGCCTGGATGCTGGACGCCCTCGGCCTCGCCTGACCCGGGCGCCCGGTCGTTCCCCGAGATCAGGACGAATCACCCAGCGCAGGATGATTCCACCCGATTCCTCCTGTCCTCGGTCATTCCTCCTGATCTCGGGGGTGAGCGTCCTCAGTCCACAACTGGCCCTGACTTGGCTGCTTTGCCCTGCTCGTGGACTGACGGCCACCTGCTCGGTGGAGGATCCGGCATTGTGAACGCATGCTCCTCGAGGAATGGATGCGACGACACGACGGCGTGGCGCACACCTCGCAGGTCTACGCTGCCGGTTTCAGCAAGCGCACTGTGGCCGCCGCCGTGCAGAGCGGACGGATGCTGCGTGTACGCCGCTCCTGGCTCGTTCTCCGCGACTGCCACCCTGATAGAGCGGCCGCGGCGAGGGCCGGCGGACGACTCACCTGTGTGAGCGCCGCCCGATCACTGGAGCTGTGGGTTCCGGTGCACGAGCACGTGCACGTGGCCGTGTCGCCGACGTCAGCGCGTTTCGATGCACATGGGCTGCGCGTCCACTGGTCGAACGGCCCAGCCCCGTTCGCGCCACGGGCGGCCGTCGACCCGCTGATCAACGTGCTGTTCCACGTCGCTCGATGCCAGCCTCAGCCCGATGCCCTCGCGATCTGGGAGTCTGCGCTCAACAAAGGTCTGATCGGCGCCGAAGCGTTGCGCCGCGTGGCCTGGCGGAGTGAGAGAGCCGCGGCATTGGCCGCGCTGGCATGTCACCTGTCCGATTCCGGGCTGGAGACCCACTTCGTCGATCTCATGCGTGCGATCGGGGTAACGCCCCGCCAGCAGGTGTGGATCGACGGGCATCCAGTGGACACCCTCATCGGCGACCGACTCGTCGTGCAACTGGACGGATTCGCCTTTCACAGCGACGCGGCTGCGCGCAGACGCGACATCGCCGCGGACGTGCGATTGAGGCTGCTCGGGTACACGGTGCTCCGCTTCGACTACCAGCAGGTGCTGTTCGATCCGGAGTTCGTGCGGGATTCGGTGCTGACAGCGATCGCTCAGGGGCTGCATCTCTCCGCATGACGGTGTCCGAGATCAGGACAAAGCACCCCGCTCAGGACGAATCCCACCGAAAGCTCCTGATCTGGGCCGAGGCTCCTGTTCTCGGGACGCCCGCCCGACGGCGGTGGCTCAGCCGAAGAGGGCCGCGGCCTCGTCGTAGCGGTAGCGCGGGACGGTGTTGAGCTCGCCCAGTGCCTCCTCGAACGGCACGCGCACGATGTCGGTGCCCTTCATCGCCACCATCTGCCCCCACGCGCCGTCGACGATTGCATCCGCGGCGTGCAGCCCGAGCCGGGTGGCGAGCACCCGGTCGAACGCGGAGGGCGATCCGCCGCGCTGGATGTGCCCGAGGATCGTCGCCCGCGTCTCCACACCGGTGATCTGCTCGATCAGCGGCGCGAGCTGGTCTCCGATGCCGCCGAGACGCGGGCGGTTGAACGCGTCCAGGCCCTTGTCGCTGTACGCCTCGTCCATGCCCTTGAGCTTGAAGCCCTCCGACACGACGACCAGCGGCGCGCGGCCGCGGTCGTGAGCGCTCGTCACCTGAGCGGCGATCTCGTCGATCGACATCGGCACCTCGGGGATGCAGATCGCGTGAGCACCCGCGGCCATGCCCGCGTGCAGGGCGATCCAACCGACGTGGCGCCCCATGACCTCGGCGACCATGCAGCGCTGGTGCGAGTCGCCGGTGGTGCGCAGGCGGTCCATCGCGTCGGTGGCGATGTTGACGGCCGTGTCGAAGCCGAACGAGTAGTCGGTCGCGCGCAGGTCGTTGTCGATCGTCTTCGGTACGCCCAGGACCTTGATGCCGTCCTTCGAGAGCCGGTCGGCCGCGGCCAGCGTTCCCTCGCCGCCGATGGCGATGATGCCGTCGATCTTGTGGCCGTAGAGAGTCTTTGCGATGTTGTCAGCACCGCCGCGCTCGCCCTCGTAGGGGTTGGTGCGGCTGGTTCCGAGGATCGTGCCGCCGATCTTCGAGAGTCCCTTGACCTCGTGGCGGGTCAGCGGCATGAAGTCGCCCTCGACGACACCGCGCCAGCCGTCGCGGATGCCGACGAACTCGAGGTCGTACGATGTGGTGCCCTTGAGCACGACTCCGCGGATCACCGCATTGAGGCCGGGGCAGTCGCCGCCGCTGGTGAGGATGCCGATCTTCATGCTGATGCCTTCGGATGATTCGGGAGTGGGGGACGGGCGACGCTGCCTGCTCTCGACCCTAGTGGGCATCACAGGCGGATGCCATTCGGAGGGCGTGAGAACACCGGATCTTGCGACCGATTCTGCGGCGAATCCTCAATCCTGCGCAGAAGCCGCACGATCGCACGGAAAACCCCCGCAAGAATCGACATTCTTGCGGGGGTTTCGACAGGGGCGCCTCAGGCGCCCAGCGCCTCGCGCAGCAGGTGCATGAGGGCAGCGAGCTGCACCGACTCGCTCGCCGCCTCGTCGACGGCCTCGCCGTCGAGAGCGCGGGCTGCGAGGCCCTGCTTCTGGTCGATGAGCTCGGCGATCTTCGTGTCGATCGTGTGCGCGGCGATGATCCGCCACGCGGTGACCGGCTCGTCCTGACCGATGCGGTGCACGCGGTCGATCGCCTGCGTCTGCTCGGCCGCGGTCCAGCTGAGCTCCGCGAGCACGACGTTCGACGCCGCCTGCAGGTTGAGTCCGACGCCCGCCGCGGTGAGCGAGCAGACAGCGATGCCGACGCCCTCATCGCCGTTGAAGTCGTCGATCGCCTGCTGGCGAGCAGGAGTCGTCTGGTCGCCGCGGATCGAGACGTACCGGATGCCGGATGCCGCGAAGTGCGCCTCGGCCTGATCCATCACGTCGATGTGCTTGGCGAAGAAGACGACCTTGCCCACCGAGCGCTGCAGCTGCGCCGCGTAGTCGGCGGCGAGCACGGCCTTGGCCTGACCGATCTTGCGCACCATCGTGAAGACGTTGTCTCCTCCGGTGCCCGCGGCCTTGGACTCCTCGAGCTCCCCCGTCGCGACGAGGCGGACGATGTCGTCGTCGATCTCGCCGGCGGCGAGCCCGCGGTCGCCGCGCGCCTCGATGATGCGCCGGTACTTGGCTGCCATCCGCTCCCCCAGCTCGCGCTCCGCCTGGCGGATGCTGCGGCCGAACTCGTCGTCCAGCTGCACGGGGAGGTCGGCGATGAGCTTGTCGGGCAGGTCGGCGGCGACGTCCTTCTTCTTGCGCCGCACGATGCCCATCGAGATCACGGCATCCCGCGCCTCGCCGTAGAACGCCTTGTCAGCGGGAGTGAGGCCGGTGGCGTCCAGCTTCTCCATGAGTTCGTTGCCCGGCTTGTCGCCCGTGGTCCAGCCGAGGAACCGCCAGATCGCGTCGAAGTCCTCGACGTCGTTGATCAGCGGGGTTCCGGTCAGAGCCATCATCAGCGGGTCGCGGGTGCGCTCGCGGATGCGAGAGGCGAGGGCGAGCACGTTCTGCGAGCGCTGCGACGTGAGGTTCTTGATGAAGTGCGCCTCGTCGACGACCATGCCCTTCAGGCCGATCGAGCCCAGCCACGACAGGTGCCGATCGAGGATCTCGTAGTTCACGATGAACACGTCCGCGAACGCGTCGATGTCGACGCCGTCGCCCTGGATGACGGTCGCACGGCGCTGCGGCGTCCACCGCTCCACCTCACGCGCCCAGTTCATCTTGACGACGTTGGGGACGACGACCAGCAGCGGGTACGCGTCGGCGAGGGATGCCGCGAGAACCGACTGGGCGGTCTTGCCCAGGCCCGGCTCGTCGGCGAGCAGGAAGCTGCGGTGACCGGCACGCACCGACTCGAGCAAGCGCGACTGGTGCACCATGACCTCGAGGCCCTTGGGCGAGATGTGGTCGTACTCGGGGACGGGCGGCAGCTCCATGGTCGCCGAAGCTCCGCCGGCGCCGGTCTCGAAGGCCTTGTACAGCGGGCCCATGAGTTCCCAGCCGTCCAAGCGGCGGCGCGGCGCCGTCGTCTGCCGCGGTGTGAGATCCGGTGCGAGGAACGGGTTCGCGAGCTGCCGGGACTCGACCGAGGGCGGTGTCACCTGCTTCTCGGCAAGAGCCGCCGGCACGACCGGTGCCTGCACGGGGGCGATGTCGGCGATGATGAGCTCCTCCGGCGCGAGCTCGGCGCCGGATTCGAGCAGCCAGTCGCGACGCATCCGCTTCGCGACGGGCGAGGTCGCCTGGTCTGCCTCGAGGAGCTGGATGAGCGAGGTGTCGCGGGCCGCCGTCTTGGCGAGGATCGTTGCGACCCCATCGAGCCGCTTGAGCAGCTCGGCGCGTGCGGCATCCGCAAGGGCGTCATCCGCCTTCACCCTGGCGCGCTCCTCGCGCACCAGGAATGCGATCACCTGGAACTTGACCCTGTTGGTCGGGCCGAGCTTGCCGCGCTGGGCCTTGGCCTCGATCTCGCGCACCTTGCGCGCGAGGATCGGGATCAGCGGGGCCTCGTCGTCTCGACGAGATGTCTTCCTGCGCCGCGGCGCGGCGGGTGCCGAAGTCGGCATGCTCCTCCTGAGCGTGAATACCGGGCCGCCGTCGGAGACGGCCCTGCCGTATGGGTCATCCGCGTGTGGCGTGAGCCAGGACCGTGCGGACGTTGTTCTCGCCCTCAGCGGTGCGAGCGCACCGCAACGTCGAGTACGAGAGTCATTCTACGGCATCCGGGCCCAGAATGGCTCGGGCCGCGTCGACGTCCGCCGACATCTGGGCCATCAGCGCATCGATGCCGTCGAATGCGACCATCCCGCGCAACCGCCGCGTGAACTCGATCGTCACGTCGTGACCGTACAGGTCGAGGCCGTCGTGATCGATCACGTGCGCCTCGACCTGGCGGACGACCACGTCGTCGAAGGTGGGGTTCGTGCCCACCGACACGGCCGCGGGGAAGCGCTCACCCGTGGTGTGGTCGTGAAGCCACCCGGCGTACACGCCGTCCGCGGGGACGAAGGCGTCGACGGTCTCGGACAGGTTCGCCGTGGGGAAGCCGAGCTCGCGCCCGCGCTTGAGGCCGTGCACGACCTCGCCGCGCACGTCGACGGGGCGCCCGAGCACGCGCGCCGCCATCGTCACGTCGCCCTGGGCGAGCAGGTCGCGGATCCAGCTCGACGAGACCCGGCGCTCGGAGTCCTCCAGGTACACATCGTCGACGACGTCGACCGTGAAGCCGAAGCGGGGGCCGAGCTCGCACAGCAGGTCCGGAGTACCCGCGCCGCGGTGCCCGAATCGGAAGTCACCGCCGACGAGCACGGTCGACACGTTCAGAGCGCCGACGAGGATCTCCTCGACGAACGCCTCCGGTGCGAGTGATGCGAGCTCCCTGTCGAACGTGAGGAGCAGGGTCGCATCCAGCCCCAGCTCCCCCAGGAGCTCGAGCTTCCGCTCGACGGAGACGACGTTGTCCGGGCAGATCTCCGGACGCAGCAGCGCCAGCGGGTTGCGGTCGAACGTGACCGCGACCGAGCGGGCTCCCGTCGCCGCGGCATCCGCCTTCAGCCGCTCGATCACCGCGCGGTGCCCGGCGTGCACGCCGTCGAACTTGCCGATCGCGACGGCCGAGCGGCCGAAGTCGCCCGGCACGTCGCCGGGCGCCCGGAAGACGATCACGCGACGACCTCGACGCCTGCGGGGCGAACCGCAGGACGATGCGTGCGCAGCCACCAGATGCCGAACATCGGCAGCACCAGGGGGATGAACAGATACCCGCGGCCGAACACCGACCACACGGAGTCGTGCTGGAACAGCTCGGGGTGGGTGAGGCTGAGGGTGCCGACGACGAGGACGCCGACGAGTTCGAAGACGATGGCCACCCAGGCGATGGTGTACCAGCCGCGGCGTCCGGCGAAGACGAGACCCAGCGTCGCGATGATGTACACGACCGCGGCGAGCGCGGAGAGCGAGTACGCCAGCGGCGCCTCGTCGAAACGTCGCACGATCTGCACGAAGCTGCGGCCGGTGGCGGCGAGCGCCATCACGGCGTAGACGATGACGAGAACGCGGCCGATGCCGGTCATCCGAGAGCGGGGCTGGGTGGTGCTCATAGCGCCTTCCATCCTAAGCGCGCACGGCGGCGCCGGATGCCGGGGTCAGGCGACCTGGACCGTCCAGATGACCTCCATGCGCCACAGCATGATGGCGACGGCGAATGCGACGACACCGAGGATCACCGTGCTCCACCTGCTGCGTTCGAGCAGTGCCCAGACGACTCCCCCGACGGGCAGCAGGGCCGCCGAGATCAGGTACACCCAGAACTCCAGCGGGTCTCCGCTCGGCGGATTGCCCGCGAAAGGCGCGATGATCGCCATGACGACCTGGACGATCAGCAGCACCTCGACGAGCGCGAGAGCACCGACCGTGTAGTCGCTCGGGCGCCGGCCGAGGAGCCCCGCGATGACGGCGAAGAGACCGGCGGTGACCGCGATGACGATCTGCAGCGTGGTGAACCACAGGATCACGGCTTCTCCTCCGGCATGTTCATGGCGCTCTTGAGGTCGCGCGCTCGCCGCTCGACGATCCCGACCAGAGCACCGGCGGGGTCGACCGCGGCCGCGTACGGGCCCTCCAGCCGGTCCGCCGCGTCGACGATCCGCTTGCCGTGGCGGAGGTCACGTGCCTCTTCGGCGGTGACGTCGAGCCGCGGCATGACCATCGCCGCGGCCCGGGCTGGCGTGAGCACGGCATCCGGGTCGATGTCGTCGAGTTCGACAGCATCGGTGACGTCGAACGGTCCGATCCTCGTGCGGCGCAGCGCCGTCAGGTGCCCGCCGACCCCGAGCGCGTCGCCCAGATCGCGCGCGAGTGCGCGGATGTACGTGCCGGACGAGCAGTCCACGACGACGTCGAGGTCCATGACGCCCTCTCCACGCCGCTCGGCGAGCACGTCGAAGCGCGAGACGGTGACCTCGCGCGCCGCCAGCTCCACCTCCTCGCCGGCCCGCACGCGATCGTAGGCGCGGCGGCCGTCGACTTTGATCGCTGACACCGAGCTCGGTACCTGGGAGATCTCTCCGGTCAGCGCGGCGATGCCCTCGCGGACGCACTCCGCGGTCACGGCATCCACATCGGCGATGAGCGCTCGGCGCGTGATCTCTCCGTCGGCGTCATCGGTCGAGGTCGCCTGCCCGAGTCGGATGGTGGCGAGGTAGGTCTTGTCGGCGCCGACGATGTACGTCAGCAGCCTGGTGGCACCTTCGATGCCGAGGACGAGGAGTCCGGTGGCCATCGGGTCGAGCGTGCCTGCGTGCCCGATCTTGCGCGTGCCGGCGGCCCGTCGGGTGCGCGCCACGACGTCGTGACTGGTGATGCCCGCAGGCTTGTCGACGAGGAGGATGCCGGGCGCGACCATTCCTCCAGCCTACCGAGGGTCTCGCCAGCGCCGTGCCCGTCGCTGTCAACCGCAGCTCTCGTACGGCGGCTGGTCGAGCGTCGTGACGGTGACCGCGTTCACCTGGTCGCCGCCATCGAACTCGAAGAACACGGTGCTCTCTCCGGATGGCACGCTCAATCCTGGCGCTGCCGTCGCGCAACCGGAGAGCACAAGGACTCCGACGACCATGGTCAGTGCGATGCTGCGTCTGCGAGTCATGAAGGCTCCTTCACTCTCCCCCCGGCGAGTTCCCAGCGCTCCACATAGGCTAACGAGGTGACTGCTCGTTCGACACCCCCTGTGCGCATCGCTGACGAGGTGTCCGGTTGGTACCGATCCTCGGCGCGCGACCTCCCGTGGCGGCGCGACGAATTCCATGACCGCTACGGGGCATGGGGCACGCTCGTGAGCGAGTTCATGCTGCAGCAGACGCCCGTCGCGCGGGTAATTCCGCACCTGGCGGCGTGGCTGGCCCGCTGGCCCGACCCTGCCGCCATGGCCACGGCATCGCCCGCCGACGTCGTGCAGCAGTGGGCGAACCTCGGGTACCCGCGTCGTGCGCTGTGGCTGCACCGCGCCGCGATCGAGATCACAGAACGGCACGGCGGCGACGTTCCCCGCGACGTCGACGCTCTGCTGGCGCTGTCCGGCATCGGGGACTACACCGCGCGGGCCGTCGCGACGTTCTCCTTCGGCGATCGGCATCCGGTCGTCGACACCAACACGCGGCGAGTGATCGCGCGGGCGGTCGAGGGCAGATCGCAGCCGGGAGCCGCTTCGCGTCGCGATCTCCTCGCGATGGCGGAACTGCTGCCGGAGTCCGCAGCCGAGTCCGCCGTTTTCAACGCCGCCATGATGGAGCTGGGGGCTGTCGTCTGCACCGCACGGTCCCCCCGCTGCGATCGCTGCCCCATTCAGGGCACGTGCGCGTGGGTCGCGGCCGGGCGGCCGGACACCGGTGACGCGCGCCCGCGCCAGGCCCGGTACGAGGGATCGGATCGCCAGGCGCGAGGGGCGGTGCTGAAGGCTCTGCGGGATGCCGCGCCCGACGGCGTCGCGCTGGACGCCGTCATCCACGACTGGGTCGATGCACCGCAACGCGATCGTGCGATCCATTCGCTGATCGGCGACGGCCTGGCTGAGGCATCGGACGGGATGCTCCGTCTGCCGCGCTGAGATCAGAAGACGCGTCCGGCCCTGTGCGCCATGACCGCGAGCTCGACCCGGTTGCGGGCGCCGAGCTTGTCGAACAGGTGCCGCACGTGCACCTCGACGGTCCGAACCGAGACATCGAGCGCCGTCGCGATCTCGCGGTTCTCAGAGCCGGCGGCCACGCGCATCGCGACCTCGAGCTCACGCTGCGTCAGCAGCGTCTCCCACGCCGCCCTTCCCGCCGCCAGCGCGTCGTCGTCGCGGATCACCGCGATCGGGTCTGTCATCGGGTCGCTCATCGCGTCCTGCGTCGTGCGCACACCGGCGATCCGAGCATCCATCGCATCCTTCCACGCGTGCGCTCCCGCATCCTCGAACAGTCTGCGCGCGGCGCGCAGATGGCGACGGCCGCCCGGCAGATCGCCGTGCACCAGCGACGTCGATCCCAGGAGCGCCTCAACCCTGCCGCGCTCGAACGATGACGTGAGCGTTCTACCGGCTTCGGCGATCTCGCGGTGCTCGTGCCGCCACGACGATTCGGTCAGACCGCGGATGCGCTGAAGCAGCGACCGGGCGGCGCTCGCATCGGGCGGTTCGACCCGCTCCCGATCGACGAACGGCCCGACCTCTTCCAGTCCGGCCAGCGCGAGCGGGGGTTCCGGCGCTCCGCGGTCACGCCACAGCGCGATGTCCGTCGCGGCCTGCTCGGATTCTCCGAGGAGATACGCGCTCAGCCCGCTGTCGACGAGCGTGTCGATGCGGATGCCGTCGGGCAGCGTCGCGGAGATCGCCCGGGCGACGGGACCGGATGCGCCGTCGATCGCGATGTCGATACGCCGAGCGAGCACGGCCCCGAGCCCGGCGAACGGGATGCCGACCGGAAGGCGCAGCGCGGCAGCGGCGAGGCATGCCCGAGCATCTTCGATGTCACCACTCCAGAAACGCAGCAGCGCCTCCGTCACGGCGAGATAGGCGCCTGTCAGCGGGCTGCGCTCGAAGCCCGGGATCAGCGGATCGTCCTCCGGTACGGACAGGGCGCTCCGCGCGAGGCCCTGCCGCCCCTCGACGACGTCCCCGTCCATGGCGGAGCGCAGGGCATCGAGCAGCGCACCGGAGAACGTCCCGCTGGCCTCGATCGGGTCGGCATCGGCTTCGCCGGTCAGCATCCAGCACAGGGCGACGGCCGGATCGCGCACCTCCCCGCCCGCGCCTGCCGTCGTGTCGGCCTCACGTGCTTCGGCGAGCCAGGAGCGCATGGCAGAGGTCGCTCCGCGTTCGGCGCACAAAACGGCGGCGAGGCCTGTCGTGCGCGCCCAGGCCCGCCACAGCCGTGGATCCCCCGCACGCGGAGGCCGCGCCTCGGTGTCGAGGGTCGGGATCGTGCCGCGCCCGCAGGTCTGTGCGATCAGCAGGGCCGTCAACGATCCCGCGCGCACGGCGTGGTTCGAACTCGACGCGAGATCGGCGAGCAGGTCGTTCGCGTCGTCGAAGCAGCCCGCCGACGCCGCTGTCGTGCCAGCGATCAGGTGCGCGTGCTCACGCCATAGCGGCGCCGCGTGCTCCGACGCCTCGATCGCGAAGGCGAAGGCGCGATCCGTCTCCCCACGATCCCGCAGCTCACCGGCGGCATTCGTCAACGGCGATGCGATCTCCGGGCGGCGTTCGACCGCACCGCGTGCCGCATGCCAGGCGGCGATCGCCTCGTCACCGCGCACACGGTGGGCGCGTTCCAGTTTCCGGTGCGCGCACGCTGTCTCCTGCGGCGTCGCGGCGTGCTGCAGCCAGATCGCTGTTCGCCGTCGCGTCAGCGCGAACCGGCCGTTGGAGGCGCGCAGGTGTTCGGCGATGCCGGGCCTGAGCAGGTCCTCCGCGGAACGCGAGGCGGCGATGAGCAGTGGCTCGAGATCGTCGTCGATGCTGAGAGCGGCAGTCAGGAGCGTGAGCCGGTCCTCGTCGCCCGGGTCGATACCGACGCTGAGCGCCTCGACCGACGGCACCAGAGGCAGCAGCGTCGGGAGCATCCTCTGCCCGGAGCGCTGCGCTGCCGTCAGCGCCGCCGCGACCTCGTGGACCGCCGCCCTGTCGCCGTCCAGCTCGTGAAACAACCGAGCGACGATATGCGGCGCGGTCGGGAGCCCCGACGAGTTCAGTTCGGCGGCGATGTCCGACACCGTCGCGTGCTCGTCGGCGAGCTGCGGCTGCTGCTGCCGCAGGCCCTCCTGCCACGTCGTCGTCACCGGATCGATTCCCCCGACATCCTGATCGCGTATGGTCGGCGTCGCCGACAATGCGGGTCAGGCTATCAACGGGAGGACCGCCCTACCAGGGCAGAAGTCCCCATCCGGGCTCAGCCGGAGGGCCATCGATTCTCGCGATTCAGTCCTCGTCGGGGGCGTCCGCGCGCAGGTACGGGTCGGCGTCGCCGGCGTGCTTGGCCGATGACGCGAGCTTCGCGACTTCGGCATCTCGCTCCTGCGCCTGGCGCAGCAGAGCCGTGATGTTGTCGGCGTTCTCGGGCAGCGCGTCGGGGATGAACTCCAGCGTCGGCACGAGACGGGTGCTGAGCTGTCGCCCGACCTCGCTGCGGAGCATCCCTGTCGCAGACGCCAGGGCGGCACCGCTCGCGATGCGCTCCTCCTCCGTGCCGAGCACGGTGTAGAAGACGGAGGCGTGCTGGAGGTCGCCGGACACGCGCACGTCGGTGATCGTGACGAACCCGAGGCGCGGGTCGCGCAGCCCCTTCTCCAGGCGCTCGGCCAGGATGACGCGGATGCGGTCCGCCAGACGGGCCTGTCGTTCTCCAGCCATTTCCTTCTCCTTTGTGACGAATGAGGGGCGCCCGCAGGCGCCCCTCACGAATCGATCGGATCAGCCGCGCGGCTTCTCCACCATCTCGGTCGTCTCGATCTCGTCGCCGACCTGGATGTCGTTGTACTTGCCGAGGCCGATACCCGCCTCGAAGTCCGTGCGGACCTCGGTGACGTCATCCTTGAACCGGCGCAGCGACTCGATGGCCAGGCCATCGGCGAGGACGACGCCGTCGCGGATGACGCGGGCCTTCGCGTTGCGCGTGATCGTTCCGGAGCGGACGATGACACCGGCGATGTTGCCGAACTTCGAGGAGCGGAACACCTCGCGGATCTCGGCGACGCCCGACTGGACCTCTTCGAACTCCGGCTTGAGCATGCCCTTGAGGGAGTTCTCGATCTCGTCGATGGCCGCGTAGATGACCGAGTAGAACCGCACGTCCACGCCCTCGCGGGCCGCGGCCTCACGGGCCTTGGTGTCGGGGCGGACGTTGAAGCCCACGATGATCGCGTTGTCGATCGTCGCCAGGTTCACATCGGACTCGGTGATCGCACCCACGCCGCGGTGAATGATGCGCAGCTGCACGGAGTCGTCGACCTCGATCTTCAGGAGCGACTCCTCCAGCGCCTCGACGGCACCGGAAACGTCGCCCTTGATGATGAGGTTGAGCGTCTCGACCTTGCCCTCTTCGAGAGCACGGGTGAAGTCTTCGAGCGAGATGCGCTTGCGGGCCTTGGCCAGCAGGGCGTTGCGCTCGACGGCTTCACGCTTCTCGGCGATCTGACGCGCCATGCGGTCTTCCTCGGTGACGATGAAGACGTCGCCGGCACGCGGCACGGAGTTCAGACCCTGCACCTGCACCGGACGCGAGGGCGCTGCCTCTTCGACGGCGTCGCCGTTCTCGTCGAGCATCGCACGGACGCGTCCGTAGGCGGTGCCCGCGACGATCGGGTCGCCGACGCGCAGCGTCCCGGACTGGATGAGCACCGTGGCGACCGAACCGCGGCCCTTGTCGAGCTTCGCTTCGATGGCCACACCGCGCGCCGCCTTGTTCGGGTTGGCCGTGAGGTCGAGCCCGGCGTCGGCGGTCAGCAGGACGGCGTCCAGCAGCTCCTGGATGCCGGTGCCCTGGCGTGCCGAGACGTCGACGAACATGACATCCCCGCCGTACTCTTCGGCGACCAGACCGTACTCGGTGAGCTGCTGGCGCACCTTGGCCGGGTTGGCGTCGGGCTTGTCGACCTTGTTCACCGCGACGACGATCGGCACGTTCGCGGCCTGGGCGTGGTTGAGCGCCTCGACCGTCTGCGGCATGATGCCGTCGTCGGCCGCGACCACGAGGATGGCGAGGTCGGTGACCTGCGCACCACGGGCACGCATGGCGGTGAACGCCTCGTGACCCGGGGTGTCGATGAACGTGATCGCGCGCTCGATGCCCTCGTGCTCGGTCCACACCTGGTAGGCACCGATGTGCTGCGTGATGCCGCCGGCCTCGCCCTCGATGACGTTGGTCTGACGGATCGCGTCGAGCAGTCGCGTCTTACCGTGGTCGACATGGCCCATGACGGTGACCACCGGAGGACGGATCTCGAGGTCGTCCTCGCTCTCCTCCGCCAACTCCTTCTCGAGGTCGAGACCGAAGCCCTCGAGGAGCTCCTTGTCCTCGTCCTCGGGCGAGACCATCTGGATCTTGTAGCCGAGCTCCTCGCCGAGAACCTCGAAGGTCGCCTCGTCCAGCGACTCGGTGGCCGTGGCCATCTCGCCGAGGTTGAAGAGGATCGTGACGAGGGTTCCCGGCTGGACCGTGTACCCGGTCAGCGTCTCGATCTTGTCAGCGAAATCGGCGATCGAGGCGCCGCGGCGCATGCGGATGGTCTCCCCGTTGCCGCGGGTGACGTTGACGCCACCGACGACGGGTGCATCCCGCATCTCGAACTCTTGCCGCTTAGCCCTGCGCGACTTGCGCTGCTTGGACTTGCCGCCTCCCTTTCCGAAGGCGCCGGCGGTACCACCGCCGGGTCCACGGCCGCGGCCACCGCCGCCACCGGGACGACCGGCGAAGCCGCCGCCCGGACGTGCGCCGGGACCACCGGCACCGGGACCGCCGCCCGGACGACCGGGGCCGCCGGAACGCTGCTGGAACGGAGCACCGGGACGACCGCCCTGACCGCCGCGAGGCGCGCCGGGACGCGGGGAACCGGGACGCGGAGCGCCCGGACGGGGCGCTCCGGGGCGCGGAGCCTGCGGACGCGGGATGTTGCCCGGAGTCGGACGCTGGCCCATGCCCTGCGAGGACGCGAACGGGTTGTTGCCGGGACGAGGCGCACCCGGCTTCGGGGCGCTCTTGTCGGCCGAGGGAGCGGGAGCCGCAGGTGCGGGCGTCTCCGCAGCGGGTGCTGCGGGCGCCTCAGCGGCGGGCTTCTCCTCGGCGGTCGGCTTCGGACCGGGTTTGGGTCCGGGGGTCGGCGCCTTGGGTCCGGGCTTGGCGGTCGGCTGCGAAGCCGCTGCGGGCTTCGCCGCCGGCTTCTCGTCGACCTTGGGCTTGATCGCCCCGTCCGCCTCGATGGCGGCACGGAGCTTGCGAGCCACCGGCGGCTCGATCGTCGAGGACGGGCTCTTGACGAACTCGCCGAGCTCCTTCAGCTTTGCAAGTGCGACCTTGCTGTCGACGCCGAGTTCAGCGGCGATCTCATGTACGCGTGGTTTACCAGCCACAATTCTCCTGTCTGGGTCGGTCTGCCCAGACAGGGCAGACCACTAGTCGCGGACGGGTCTCATTTCGAGCCGTTCACTTTGTTTCCATAGCCGTTCAGCCTTTGTTTCTCTGGCGATGCTTTTCGATGGTCTGCGAGAGGGCGGCCTCGGGGAACCCGATGGATGCCGACACGCGTAGTGCACGGGCGAAAGCCCGGCGCCTCACGGCGCCATCCAGGCATTCCTGCGTCGGATGCACCCACGCGCCCCTCCCCGGCATCGCAGCGCGCTCATCGAAGATGAGGACGTCCTGGGAGGCCACCACTCTGAGAAGAGCGGATCGGGAAGCACGCATGCGACAACCGACGCATGTCCGTACGGGTTCCATCTTACACCGCGAGGCTGAGGGACGACTCCGCGACGCGGAGTCAGTCCAGGATGCTGTCGGGCTGGATGTCGATCTTCGCGCCGGTCAGCTTCGCGGCCAGACGGGCGTTCTGCCCCTCCTTGCCGATGGCGAGCGAGAGCTGGTAGTCGGGCACCAGTGCACGGACGGCCTTGGTGCCGGCATCCAGCACGAACGAGCTCGTCACCTTCGCCGGCGACAGGGCGTGCGCCACGAACGTCGCGAGATCGGCGTCGTGGTCGACGATGTCGATCTTCTCGCCGGCGAGCTCCTCGGTGACGGCGCGGACGCGCCGGCCGAGCTCGCCGATGCAGGCGCCCTTGGCGTTGATGGACGGATCGTTCGCTTTCACGGCGATCTTCGTGCGGTGCCCTGCCTCGCGGGCGAGCGAGACGATCTCGACGAGCCCGGCGGCGATCTCCGGCACCTCGAGTGCGAACAGCTTGCGCACGAGGCCCGGGTGGGTGCGCGAGACGGTGATCTGCGGGCCCTTCAAGCCCTTCGCGACGCTGGTCACGTACACGCGCAGTCGGGAACCGTGGGCGTACTCCTCGCCGGGGACCTGCTCCTCCGGCGGCAGGATCGCCTCGACGCTGCCGAGGTCGACGTGGATCATCCGCGGGTTGGGGCCCTGCTGGATGACGCCGGCGACGATGTCGCCCTCCTTGCCGCGGAACTCCCCCAGCACGGCATCATCAGCGATCTCGCGCAGCCGCTGACTGATGACCTGCTTGGCGGCGAACGCGGCGATGCGGCCGAAGTCGTCGGGGGTGGCATCCTCTTCGCCGATCACGGCGCCCTCGTCGTCGGTGACGGGCTGGAGGACCGCGACGTGGCCCGTCTTGGTGTCGAGGTCCACACGGACGCCGGCCGGAATCGCGCCGTCAGGCGAGACGTGCTTGCCGTAGGCGGTCAGGATGGCCTGCTGGATGATGTGGACGAGTTCGTCGAAGGGGATGCCCTTCTCCTTCTCGATCCCTCGCAGCAATCCGAGTTCAATGTCCATGACGGCCTCCGTATTCAGCTCTTCGCCGCGGCATCCTGCACGCGCGGCATCCGTACTACGATACCCGCTCCGCGCAGGGGCTGTCAGTCGACGGCCGACCCCAGAGCGTTGATCGCGTCGATGAGGCGATACAGGCCCCCGACCTCGCGCTGCCCGAGGTGGAGTGCGAGGCGAGGGAGGTCGACGACGTCGCCGTCGGAGACCTCGACCGGCTGCGCGTCGACGCGTTCGATGCGGCCTCGCGCCAGGATCGAGGCGAACTGCTCGTTGAGATCGTCGATCTCGGCGTCCTCGGGCCGATGCTTCAGTCGGAGCACGAGCAGGTCGCCGACCCAGCGGAGCGAATGGTAGTTGCGCCAGAAGCCGGTGATCTCGGCGACGGCCTCCTCTGCGGAATCGGTCACGAGCACGCGGTCGAAGTCGCCCGGCGAGATGACTCCGGCGGGGATCAGCGCCTCGGTCACGAAGCGCTCGAGCGAGCGCCAGAAGGTTCCGCCCGGCTCGTCGAGGAGAACGATCGGCACGGGCTCCGCCTTGCCGGTCTGCTGCAGCGTCAGAAGCTCGAACATCTCGTCCAGGGTGCCGAAGCCGCCGGGCAGGCAGATGAAGCCGGTGGACTCCTTGACGAGCATGAGCTTGCGCGTGAAGAAGTACTTCATCTCGACCGAGTGCGTCTCGTCGGCGATGACGGCGCTGGGCTTCTCCTCGAACGGCAGGCTGATCGAGACGCCGAGCGCCATCTTCTCCCCCGCGCCTTCGGCCGCGGCCTGCATGATTCCGGGGCCGGCGCCGGTCACGACCATCCACCCGCGGCGGGCGAGCTCCTCGGCGACGGAACGCGCCTGGCCGTACAGCGGATCGTCCTGCTTCGTGCGCGCTGATCCGAAGACGGTGACCTTGGGGACGTCGGCGAACGGCTGGAACAGCCGGAACGCGTCGCGCATCTCGGCCAGCGCCGCGGAGGCGATCTTCAGGTTCAGCCGGTCGGTGCCGTCCTGCCCGAGCCGGATGCCGGTCTCGAGGATGCGGGAGATCAGGGTGCGGTTGGCGGTCACGCCCGCCTCGTCCATCAGTGCGTCGATCCGGGTGCGCAGCTCGTCCATGCCTCTACTCTCGCATGCCGGCCGGCCGAACAGGTCAGCCGCGCAGGCGCTCCAGTGCCGCGTCGAGAGACAATGCCTCGCGCTCACCTGTGCGGCGATCCCAGAGCTCGACCTGGCCATCGGCGGCGCCACGGCCGACGACGAGGACGTGCGGCACGCCGACGAGCTCGGCGTCGCCGAACTTCACCCCGGGCGACACCTTGGGTCGGTCGTCGTAGAGCACGTCGAGACCGGCGGCCTCGAGATCGGCCGCGGCCTTCTCGGCGACCTCGAACGCGATCTGGTCGCGCCCTGCTGCGACGACGTGCACGTCGAACGGCGCGACGGATGCCGGCCAGATGAGGCCCTTGTCGTCGTTGTTCAGCTCGGCGATGATCGCGAGGATGCGGGTGACGCCGATGCCGTACGAGCCCATCGTCACGGTGACGAGCTTGCCGTTCTCGTCGAGGACCTTGAGCCCGAGCGCCTCGGCGTACTTGCGGCCCAGCTGGAAGACATGCCCGATCTCCATACCGCGCGCGAGCGACACGGGGCCGGAGCCGTCCGGAGCGGGGTCGCCGTCGCGCACGTTCGCGATCTCGACGATGCCGTCGGCTTCGAAGTCGCGGCCGGCGATCACCGAGTACGCGTGCTTCTGATCGATGTTCGCCCCGGTGATCCAGCTCGTCCCTTCGGAGACGCGCGGGTCGACGAGGTAGCGGATGCCGGTGGCGGATTCCTCGCCGAGCACGGCCCCGGTCGGCGACCACGGGCCGATGTAGCCCTTGACGAGCAGCGGGTTGGCCTCGAAGTCCTCGGGAGTCGCGGTCTCCACCTCGGCCGGCGCGAACGCGACCTCTGCGCGCTTGGGGTCGACCTCGCGGTCGCCGGGGATGCCGACGACGACGAGCTCGCGCGTGCCGTCCAGGTGGCGCAGGGCCAGCACGACGTTCTTCAGCGTGTCGGCTGCCGTGACCTCGCGGTCGAGCACGGCGTTCGAGTGCGCGACGAGCGTCTCGATCGTGGGCGTGTCCGGGGAGTCGAAGATCGTCGCCTCGGGCGCGTCGTCGAACGCGACGGCATCCGGGACCGCAGTCGTGAACGCCTCGACGTTCGCCGCATATCCGCCCTCGCTGCGGACGAACGTGTCCTCGCCCACCGGGGTCGGGTGCAGGAACTCCTCCGAGCGGGAACCGCCCATGGCACCGGCATCCGCCTGCACGATCGCGTACTCGAGTCCCAGGCGCTGGAAGATGCGCTCGTAGGCGTCGCGCTGGGCCATGTAGCTGGCGTCCAGGCCGGCATCCGAAGCGTCGAACGAATAGGCGTCCTTCATCGTGAACTCGCGGCCGCGCAGGAGTCCGGCGCGGGGGCGCGCCTCGTCGCGGTACTTGTCCTGGATCTGGAAGATCGTCAGCGGCAGGTCCTTGTACGACGAGTACAGGTCCTTCACGAGCAGCGTGAACGCCTCTTCGTGCGTGGGGGCGAGCAGGTAGTCGCCGCCCTTGCGGTCCTGGAGGCGGAACAGCAGATCGCCGTACTCGTCCCAGCGCCCCGTCGCCGCGTACGCCTCGCGCGGCATGAGCGCAGGGAAGTGCACCTCCTGCGCGCCTGCGGCGGCCATCTCCTCGCGGATCACCGTCTCGATCTTCGCCTTGACCTTCAAGCCCAGCGGCAGCCAGGCGAAGATGCCGGCGGCCTGCGGCCGGATGTAGCCGGCGCGGATCAGCAGCTTGTGGCTCGCGACCTCGGCACCGGCCGGGTCTTCGCGGAGCGTACGGAGGAAGAAGTTCGAAAGACGTGTGACCACGCGTCAAGTCTAGTGACGCGTGGTCACACGAACCGCACGGTCAGTTCAGTGCGCGCGTGCCCTCGGGGATCACCCCGTCGGCGTACAGGCTCTTCGCGACGTCCTGCACCGCAGTGAGGCCGACACGCTGAATCATCGGACCGTAGGAGATCCGGGCAACGCCGAGGGCTTCGTACTCGGCGGCTGTGAGCGCACCGGGCAGGCCGATGACGCTGATCTTGCCGCGGCCGATCCCGTCGACCAGCTGCGACGTGACGTCGGCGTTCAGGATGCCGGGGACGAACACGCACGTCGCGCCGGCGTCGAGGAAGGCACGGCCGCGCTCGATGGCGTCCATGATGCTCTCCTCGAGAGGGCGGTCGCCGCCCCGGACGAACGCATCGGTGCGGGCGTTGAGGGCGAATGGGACGCCCTCGGCCTCGCCGGCCTTCACGATCGCCTCGACGACGGCCACGGATTCGGTGAGGGGCTTGAGGCGGTCCTCGACGTTGGCGCCGACGATTCCGGCGCCGATCGCGAGGCGCGTGGTCTCGCCGGCGTCCCCGTACGCGTCGTCGAGGTCGGCGCTGACCGGAAGGTCGGTGGATGCCGCGATGCGGCCGACCATGTCGATCATGATCTCGCGCGGGATCTGACCGTCGGCGTAGCCGAAGGTCGCGGCGATCGAGTGCCCCGCGGTGGCGATGGCAGTCGTCTCGGGAAGCGCGGCAACGGCCTGGGCTGAGACGACGTCCCAGATGTTGACGACCCGGAGGATCTCGGGTGCCTCGTAGAGCGAACGGAGCGTACTTGCCTTCTCTGCAGCGGTCATGGTCTCACGCTAACGCCCATCGCGGACGTCAGGGGCGGAAGTAGGGTGATTCCATGCCTCAGCGTCGATCACATGTCGCCCCGTCCGCCGCGCAGAGCGAGCTCGCCGAGGCGCTGGTCGCGCTCAGATCCTCACTGGACGCGCCGACGGAGTTCTCGCCGGAGGCGGTCGCCGAGGCATCCGCCGTCACTCCCCCTGCGCCGGAGCTCGACCTGCGCGACGTCGAATTCGTGACTCTGGACCCGGAAGGGTCGAAGGACCTCGACCAGGCCTTCCACCTCGCCCGTGACGGGTCGGGCTTCGCGGTACGCTACGCGATCGCCGATGTGCCCGCGTTCGTGGAACCCGGCGGCGCCCTGGATGCCGCTGCCCGTGAGCGCGGACAGACCCTGTACGCGGCGGACGGGCGGATTCCGCTGCATCCTGCGCAGCTCAGTGAGGACCGCGCATCACTGCTGCCAGACGTCGACCGACCGGCGCTGGTGTGGACTTTCGCCCTCTCGTCGTCGGGCGAGATCACGGAGTTCCGGCTCGAGCGCGCGCTGATCCGTTCACGGGCGCAGCTCGACTACGTGAGCACGCAGAAGAGTCTGGATGCGGGTGAGGAATCACCCGCCGCCCTGCTGCCCGTGATCGGAGCGCTGCGCCTGCAGCAGGAGGCGGCACGCGGAGGGGCGAGCCTGAACATGCCCGACGAGGAGGTCGTGCAGCTTCCGGACGGCACGTACTCGATCGAGCGGCGCAGCCCCCTGCCGGTCGAGGAGTGGAACGCACAGCTGTCGCTCATGACCGGGATGGCCGCAGCATCACTCATGGTCGATGCGAAGGTGGGCGTGCTGCGGACGATGTCCGAACCGGATGCTGCGGCGTTCGACGCGTTCCGCCGGCAGACTGAGGCGCTCGGGCGGCCCTGGACGTCGGGGAACTACGGCGAGTATCTGCGTTCGCTGGACCGGGCGGACCCGCTGACTCTGCCCGTGCTGCAGGCCGCGGCATCGTTGTTCCGCGGCGCGGGGTACGTCACGTTCGACGGCAGTGTTCCCGCCGACATCGAGCAGGCGGCGATCGCCGCACCGTACGCGCATGCCACCGCTCCGCTGCGGCGTCTGGTCGATCGGTGGTCTCTGGCCATCTGCCTCGGCCTCTCGGACGGCTCCGGCGCCCCGGCGTGGGCCAGGGAGTCGCTGGCGGAGCTGCCTGACCTCATGCAGGCCTCGAGCCAGCGGGCGTCGTGGCTCAACGCCGAGACCATCAATCGTGTGGAGGCCGCGCTGCTGCAGCCGCTCGTCGGACAGACGGTCGAGGCGACGGTGATCGAGATCCGAAACGGCGGAGAGCGCGCCGGAATCCAGATCGCGGAGCCCGCCGTCACGGCATCCGCGCCCGTGCCTGCGGGGACGAGGCCCGGCGACTCCGTGACGCTCCGCGTGGAGCAGGCCGATATCGCCAAGGGCGAGGTGGAGTTCGCGCTGTGAGCGGATGGGTCCGCCTCGCGCCCTCCCAGCAGGCTTGGGTTCGCTCACGGATCGGCGACGCGGAGGTCGTGAGCGACATGTCGTGGAATCTTGTCGGATCGATCGTGCTCCACGTCCGAGCAGGCGCGGAAGACCTCGTCGTGAAGGCGGGGGACGCCGACAATCATCACATCGCCCGCGAGATCGGAGCGCATCCGACGTACACCGCTCGGCTCGTCGCATCCGGGCATGCCGCGCGGCTGCGCGACGCGGACGAGGCGCTGCGTGTGATGATCCTCGACCATCTTCCGGGGAGGCTGCTCGAAGGCACCGATGCCGAGCACAGCCCGGACGCCCACGAGCAGGCGGGCCGGCTCCTGCGTGAGCTGCACAGTCAGTACGCGCAGGACGTCGCCGACTACGGGAGCAGAACGATCGCGAGGGCGCTGTCGTGGCTCGACAAGCCGAATCGCGTGGCTCCGGACGCCGCGATCGAGGCCCGGCGCATCCTGCACCGTGCGTCCGCCGGCTCGGCCACGGTCGTCCCCACGCACGGGGACTGGCAGCCGCGGAACTGGCTCATCGATCACGGCACCGTGCGCGTCATCGATTTCGGCCGATTCGGATTCCGTCCCGCCGCGACGGATCTGACCCGCCTCTCCGCGCAGCAGTGGCGCGGCCGGCCGGACCTGGAAGCGGCGTTCTTCGCGGGTTATGGCGCCGATCCGCGCGATCCCGACGAGTGGAGACTGGAACGCCTGCAGGAAGCGATCGGAACGGCGTGCTGGGCTTTCCAGGTCGGCGATGAGGAGTTCGAGGCCCAGGGTCATCGGATGCTGGCGGAGATCCTGTCCGAGTTCTGAGAACCGCCCCATCGTGACGGTCACTCGGCCAGGAACGCCTCGATCGCTGCGATCGTCGCGCTGTTGTCGCGGTGCAGGACGGCGCGGATGCCGCACCTCTCGGCGCCGTGCTTCGGGCCCTCGTTGTCGTCGATGAACAGCACATCGGCGGCGGAGGCTCCCATGCGGTCCAGTGCGGCGAGATAGGCACCTGCATCCGGCTTCGCCACGCCCTGCTCGTGGCTGTAGCAGATCGGGTCGAAGATCGACGAGAGTTGGAAGCGCCTCTCTTCCTCTTCACGTGCACCGTCACCCGAGTTGGAGAGGACCGCGAGGCCTGCGCGGCCCCTCAGCGAGCGCGCGTGATCGAGGAGTTCTGTGTTCGCCTCTCCGCAGTACGCGTCCCACATCTGTGCTCGCATCGCCGCGACCTCCTCGTCATCGATCTCGAGCGCAGCGCCGAACTTCTGCCAGTACTCCGCGGCAACGTCCGCCTGCAGAGTCGTGTCGGGGAGATCGGCGTCGTCGAGCCGGGCACGGAACACGTCGACGGGCAGGCCGACGCGATCACTCCAGGCCTGCTCGAGGTGCTGCGGCAAGCTGTGATCGTCGACGAGTTCGAGGACGCCGCCGATGTCGTAGAGGATCCACTTCATCGGAGCACGGTAGCGCGGAACAGCGATGTTATCTATCCGTTACCTCAGATCACCTTGATCGGTATCGAAACTAGCTTCGAACGTCAGTGGTCCACGAGAGCATGGGGTATGGCCTTCTTCACCGAGATCACCGACGGGATCAGCGCGATGCGCGATCTCGTGGGCGACTGCGTGCAGGCCGATGATCTGCCCGCTCGCATCGGTGCGCTCGACGGCGACGCCGTGATCTCCGTCCTCCGGCAGGCGAATGAGATCGTGAAGGCGGTCGAGCAGGTGAGCCTCGTCGCATCCGGCATCGTCTCACGCCGCTCCAACCGCGAGGCCGGCCATTCCGGGCTCGCGCAGTCGAACGGGCACCGCAGTGCCGCCTCTCTCATCCAGGACATCACCGGCACGTCACGAGCGGATGCCACGCGCCAGAGCCGCGTCGGCGAATCGCTGCTGGAACCCGAGGAGGCGCCGTTCGCAGACGACGAACTCCTCGCGGACGGTTCTGACACGTGCGCCAGCGACGCACCTCGCACTTCTGCTCGTTGGGACGATCCGTTGCGGACCGCCTTGTTCGGACGCGTCATCTCGCAACAGCAGCACGACGCGATCCTGCGCGGCCTGGACGAGCCGCCCACGCCAGAAGGGGCATCGGACGCCGTGCTCCTCGGGTTCCGCGAGGCATGGACCGTCGCCGCCGAACAGCTCGTCGCGGAGGCCGCGCATCGCACGCTGGAGGAGCTCCGCGCCGCCGCGCGAACGATCCGCGACCAGCTCGACCCTGACGGGGCGGAGGCGCGCTTCCTCGAACGGCACGCTGCTCGCTCCTTCCGCATGTGGACCGAGCCGGACGGTCGCCATCGCGCTTCCGCAGTGCTGGACGATGACGGGTACCTGTGGCTGTCGACGATCCGGGACGCGGCGCTTCGTCCGCGACGCGGAGGCCCACGGTTCGTGGATGCCGATGAGCAGCGACGGGCGCAAGAGCTCGCCGACGACTCCCGGACGAACGATCAACTCGCCTATGACCTCGTGATGGACCTGTTGCGAGCGGGCTCACTCGCCGACGCGGAAACAGTGTTCGGTACCCGCCAAGCCGGGGTCCGGCTCGTGCAGCCGGTCGACGCGAGCGGACAGGCCACGGGCCCCGTGCTCACCGAAGACGGCCTGCAGGCCATGCCCGACTCGTACGCCGAGCAGCGCATCTGCGACAGCGGGAGCACCCGCGTCACCGTCGACGGCTGCTGCAACCCGCTCGATGTGGGGCGCGAACATCGGCTCTTCACGCCGAAACAGCGGATAGCCCTCGCGATCCGCGATGGCGGATGCCGATGGAAGGCCTGCGACAGACCCGCCTCGTACTGCGAAGCGCACCATATCGACCCCTACTCCGAAGGCGGCAGAACCGACATCGACCGCGGAATCCTCCTCTGCCGATTCCACCACATGCGGTTGCACCACGGGCAGTGGCGGATCACGAGCGACCGCAAGGGCGAGTTCATCGTGAGACATCGCTCCGGTGAGGAACGCGAGCTGAGACCGCGCATCGCACTCGCCTACGCCTGGGCAGGAATCGAACCACCACCCAAGAGATTCCGACCAGCGGCGTGACGCGTCACGCTTTGACTACGCGCCGACAGCCGTCGTGGTCATCACGAGCGTCTGCGGATCGGGCAGCTCGAGCGTCACCGAGATCGATGCGAACTCCGCGAGCGAACGGGCATGCGTACCCCCGCACGGGATCACGGCGTCACCCTCCGGCAACGCACAATGCCAGCGACGGCGGTCGACGATCGTGGGACCGTCGGTCTCCACCAGGCTCGAAGCACCCGAAGCCACCCATGCCGACAGCTGCGCGTTGATCGCGGCCTCCCGCTCCCCCAGCGTCGCCGCGAACGTCTCGGTGTCGAACCCGGCCTTGCGCAGGCTCTTGCCCAGGCGGTATCCGTCCACCGCGCCGTCCTCATGGATGCGGCTGCTCTGGTTCGCGCGACCCTCGAAGTCGGGATTGCCCAGCGCATCTGCCCCGGCATCCTTCCGCCAGAGATCCGCCACGGCGAGGTCCAGCGCGAGCGATGCCAGATGGCACGCGGTGTGACCGCGGCTGAGGCCGGCTCGCAGCTCCGCGTCGACCTCGAGGGAGACCTCCGCACCAGGTGTCAGCCAGGCTGGCGCCTCCGCATCGAGCACATGACCGACCAGCCAGGTCCATCCTTCGACGCCGCGCTTGACCGGGATGTCCGCACCGACCGCGAAGGCGCCATCGTCGCTCACCGCCGCCATCACGGCCTCGACGACCGCGACGGATTCCCCACCGAGACGGATCGCACCGGCATCCCCGGGCTGATCCGGCCAGGTGTGATCCACGGGATGGAACGGCGTCGCATCCACGATCACAACGGCCCCGGCCTCGCTCGCGTGCACCGAGGAGATGATGCTGTCCCCGACCACCGAACCGGCGGGGAACGTGACGACGGTCGGCGACATCAGGCCGTGATCACCTGAGCGGTGCCGGGCTTCGCGTCCGGGCCCATCTCCTCGGCGATGCGATTGGCCTCTTCGATGAGCGTCGCGACGATGTCGGCCTCCGGCACGGTCTTGATGACCTCGCCCTTGACGAAGATCTGGCCCTTGCCGTTGCCGGATGCCACGCCCAGGTCGGCGTCGCGCGCCTCACCGGGCCCGTTCACGACGCATCCCATGACGGCGACGCGCAGAGGGACCGTCATGTCCTTCAGCCCCTCGGTGACGTTGTCCGCCAGCGTGTACACATCCACCTGGGCACGGCCGCAGGACGGGCACGAGACGATCTCGAGCTTGCGCTCGCGCAGATTCAGCGACTGCAGGATCTGGTGGCCGACCTTGACCTCTTCCGCCGGCGGAGCCGACAGCGAGACGCGGATCGTGTCACCGATGCCCTCCGACAGGAGGATGCCGAAAGCCGTCGCCGACTTGATCGTGCCCTGGAACGCGGGCCCGGCTTCGGTGACGCCGAGGTGCAGCGGCCAATCACCGCGCTCGGCCAGCTGACGGTATGCCTTCACCATCACGATCGGGTCGTTGTGCTTGACCGAGATCTTGAAATCGTGGAAGTCGTGCTCCTCGAACAGGGATGCCTCCCACACGGCGCTCTCCACGAGCGCCTCCGCCGTCGCCTTGCCGTACTTGGCGAGCAGCCGCTTGTCCAGGGACCCGGCGTTCACTCCGATACGGATCGAGACGCCGGCGGCCTTCGCCGCCTCGGCGATCTTGCCGACGTTTCCGTCGAACTCGCGGATGTTGCCCGGGTTCACGCGAACGGCACCGCACCCGGCGTCGATCGCCGTGTAGATGTAGCGCGGCTGGAAGTGGATGTCGGCGATCACGGGGATCTGACTCTTCATCGCGAGGATCTTCAGGGCATCCGCGTCGTCCTGATGCGGCACCGCCACGCGCACGATCTCGCAGCCGGATGCCGTCAGTTCGGCGATCTGCTGCAGCGTGGCGTTGATGTCCGTCGTCTTCGTCGTGGTCATCGACTGCACGCTCACGGGAGCATTGCCGCCGACCAGCACCTTGCCGACGCTGATCTGACGCGACTTGCGACGGGGGCTCAGAACTTCGGGGACGCTCGGCATCCCAATGTTGACTGCAGGCACGACTCCAGGTTACGCGGCTCCGCCGGGCGGGGGCTGACAGCTGTGATAGTTTCACCGCATGCGAACAATCACCTGGTGGCCCGCCTCCTAGGCGGTGCGTTCGCAATACTCGAATCCAGACCGCCTCCGGGGCGGTCTTTTCGTATGTCCGAGCCGGAGCACTCCACAGGAGACATCGATGACCGAAAACCTGCTCGACGGCCTCGTACAGGACGCCGAAGCGTCTTTCGTGCTGATCGCCCGTGACGGCGCTCAGACCGTCGAACTGCTCACCGGCGACATCCTCGACGTCGACCTGCTCGCGGACATCCCGCTCAGCGCCGACGGCACCCCGCGCGAGGTGTTCGCCATGGTCCCCTACCGCCAGGTGCGCGAACGCGGCTTCGATGCGGTGGATGACGGCACTCCACTGCGCTGCCTCATCGTCGACCAGCACCATCACTTCGACCGCGGCGAGCTTCTCGCAGCCCTCCCCACCGAACCCGTGCCGCTGCGCGACGGGGGGTTCGACATCAGCGACGAGGAGTACGCCGAGGTCGTCTCCCGCGTGATCTCCGATGAGATCGGTCGCGGCGAAGGCGCGAACTTCGTGATCCGCCGCGACTACACCGCAGCCGTGGACGTGGACGAGCGGCGGGCGGCGATCACCTGGTTCCGTGCGCTCCTCGAGCACGAGCGCGGCGCCTACTGGACGTTCGCCGTCGTCACCCCCGGCCAAATCGCCGTCGGCGCCAGCCCCGAGGCGCACGTCGTCGCCCGTGACGGCATCGTCACGATGAACCCCATCTCGGGCACCTTCCGCCACCCTGCTGGCGGCGCCACGAAGGAGACGCTCGTCGGCTTCCTCTCCTCCGCCAAGGAGACCGAGGAGCTGTTCATGGTCGTCGACGAAGAGCTCAAGATGATGAGCGCCGTCTGCTCCGACGGCGGACGCATCACCGGCCCGCATCTGAAGCAGATGTCGCGCCTCACGCACACCGAGTACATGCTGCGCGGGCGCAGCCGCCTCGACCCGCGCGACATCCTGCGCGAGACGATGTTCGCCCCGACCGTCACCGGCTCCCCCATGCAGAACGCGTGCGCGGTGATCCGACGCCACGAGACGAGCCCCCGCGGCTACTATTCGGGCGTCGCCGCCCTGTTCACCCCGAACGCCGACGGCGGACACGACGTGGACGCGCCGATCCTCATCCGCACCGTCTATCTGAAAGGCGGCAAGCTGCGCGTTCCGGTCGGCGCGACGCTCGTGCGTCACTCCGACCCCTACGGCGAGGTGAGCGAGACGCACGGCAAGGCTGCGGGCGTTCTCGGCGCGATCGGCGCCATCCCCCGCGACACGGTCGCGGAAGCCGCCGCGGACGCCGATCAGCCGGACGCCGCCCCGGTGACACTCGCCGATGACCCCGAGGTCGCCCAGCTGCTCGCCTCGCGCAATTCGCGCCTGGCGGAGTTCTGGATCAACCCGCAGGGTGACGGCGCCACCGGCCCGTTCACGGGTCGGAGCGCATTGGTGATCGACGCGGAGGATCGCTTCACCACGATGCTCGCCCACCAGCTGCGGCACCTGGGGCTCGACGCCAGGATCGTGCCGTGGAGCGAGGTCGCGGACGCCGACATAGACGCCGCCGAGCTGCTCGTCGCCGGGCCAGGCCCCGGAGATCCGCGCGACACGGAGTCTGCGCGCATCGCACGCATGCGCGACGTCGTCGCGCGGCGCCTGGCGGAAGGCACTCCCCTGCTCGCGGTGTGCCTGAGCCATCAGATCCTCGCCGACAGTCTCGGCATCGAGCTCGCCCCGCTCGCCTCACCGCATCAGGGGCTGCAGAAGACGGTGCCGGTGTTCGGGGAGGACGCCTCGATCGGCTTCTACAACACCTTCACCGCTCGGGTCTCCCCCGCAGCCGAGCGCGCGGGCGCAGCCGAGGTCTCCGCCGACCCGGCGACCGGCGACGTCTACGCGCTTCGCGGCGAGCATTTCGCGAGCGTGCAGGGGCACCTCGAGTCCATCCTGTCCCGCGACGGCATCCGTACCCTGGAGCGCCTGGTCGAGCACGCGCTCAATTAGCGCGCGAGGTTTCGGCTCGCTCCGCTCGCTCGACCCGTTTCGTCTCGCCTGCGGCTCGCCCAATGTCCCGCAGGAGTCGCGCCGGGGAGTTCACTGGAACAGGTTCACCGGGTTCACGACGTCGGCGATCATCAGCAGCGCGCCCATCGCGATCAGCACGACGGCGACGACGACGGTGAGCGGCACGAGCCGCGTGGCGTCCACGGGAGCCGGCGGCGGCCGGCGGAACAGCTTCGCCCACGCACGGCGGATGCCGTCCCACAGCGCCACGACGACGTGACCGCCGTCCAGCGGCAGGAGCGGGATGAGGTTGAAGACGAACAGGGCGATGTTCAACGAGCCCAGCAGGCTCAGCAGCACGACGAACCGGTCCAGGATGGGGGCATCCGTGGCGGCCACCTCACCGGCGAGACGGCCGACGCCGACGACGCTGAGCGGGCCGTCCGGGTCGCGCTCGGTCCCGGTGACGAGGGACACGCCGACATCCCACAGCTTCACCGGCAGCTGCACGATCAACTCGCCCACACGGGCGACGTTCTGCCCGGCCATCTCCGCCCCGGTGCCGAGCGGCTGCGGCACGAAGCCCATCTGCGCGCTCATCCCGACGTACCCGACCTCGGCGACGATCTGCTCGCCGTCCTCGTCCAGGCGCGGCTGCCCGCCGGCATCCGTCAGCGTGCGCTCG
The DNA here is from genome assembly GCF_903645325.1 of Microbacterium tenebrionis. Classification (GTDB taxonomy): domain Bacteria; phylum Actinomycetota; class Actinomycetes; order Actinomycetales; family Microbacteriaceae; genus Microbacterium; species Microbacterium tenebrionis. Next base: position 485,450 of record NZ_CAHJXQ010000002.1, on the reverse strand, counting down.
GCCGTGATCGGCGTGATCGAGAGGTGCACATCCTCGCCGTCGCGGGAGACGACCATGTCGAGGGTCTTCCCCGGCGAAGCCTGGACGATCTCTGTGGCGTCGGCGAAGTCCGCGACCCGCTGACCGTCGATCGACACCAGCACGTCTCCGGGCAGGACACCCGCCTCGGCAGCCGGAGACGCGGGGTCGCCCGCTGCGCACTCGGTCTGTGTGGTGCCGGCCGGAAGGACGCACTCGGTCACCCCGGCGATCGTGGTGGTGCCCTGCTGCAGGCCGATCCCCGATGCGAGGACCGTGAAGATCACGACGGCCAGGATGAGGTTCATGACGGGCCCGCCGAGCATGACGATGATCCGCTTCCACACCGGCAGCCGGTAGAAGACCCGGTCCTCCGCACCGTCGGCGATGGTCTCGTCGTTCGCCGACCGCGCATCCTGCACCAGCGATCCGAACAGTCCGCGCACGGGCTTGCCGTCGGATGCCGGATACATGCCGGACATCGAGATGAAGCCGCCGACCGGCAGCGCCTTGAAGCCGTACTCGGTCTCACCGATCCTCTTCGACCACAGACGCGGCCCGAAGCCGATCATGTACTGCCCGACGCGGACGCCGAACAGCTTCGCCGGAACGAGGTGCCCGATCTCATGCAGACCGATCGACAGCCCGAGACCGATCAGCATGAACACGATGCCGACGAGGTAGAGGAGGATTTCCACTCCCCAAAGCTACTGCCCGAGGCTTAGGAATCCGCCGCATATGCTGGAGGCGTGACCTCCCGGCGGATGCGACTCGTGCGCGGTGCCGGCGCGTCCGCGGCCTCGACGATCATCGCGGCCGTATCGCACACGCTCGGCGGCGGCGCGGCGCCCCATCCTCTGCTGGTGCTCGCACTCCTCGTCTTCCTGACCCCGCTCGCGGCACTCCTGATCGGCCCGCGCGCGAGCCTTCGCCGGCTGAGCAGCGCGGTACTCGTCGCGCAGAGCATCTTCCACGTCCTCTTCGTCGCCTTGAACGCGACCGCGGCGCCGTCGGCCATCGGCACCGGACATCACCACACGCTCGTGCTCCCGGCGATCACCGGCGCCTCGCCCGACATCGCCCCGGACACGGGGATGCTCGCGGCGCACCTGATCGCCGCCGTCCTCACCGTGGCATGGCTGTGGCGCGGCGAGAATCTGATCCGTGCGGTCTTCCACTGGGTCAGGGCGGTCCTGCACCGCCGCGCACCCCGCCTGCTGCATGCGCGCTGGCCGGTCCCAGCATCGGTCGCCCGCACGGCCCGTGTCTTCGTCTCCGCGATTCTCGCGGGTGATCTCTCCCTTCGCGGCCCTCCCGCCTTCTCCCGCGTCTGACCCGCCGTCCGGCAGGTCGGTCGCACACGTGCCATCCATTCATCGCGAGCGACGCCGTCGGCGCGCCCGCACGCAGCGCGCGCCGGCGCGTCGCTGCACCTGCACAGGAGAAACCATGTCGAAATCCATCACCCGCCGCGGCGCAATCGTCGCCGCACTTGCAGCAGGCCTCATCCTCGCTGCACCCGCTGCCGCACAGGCCCACGTCGGGGTCAGCCCGGACAGCGTGGCGCCCGAGGGCTCCGCAGTCCTGACGTTCTCGTTCACGCACGGATGCGAGAACTCCCCCACGACGGCGATGCGGATCACGATGCCGGACGGACTCACCTCGGTGTCGCCGACGGTCGACGCGATGTGGGACGTCGAGGTCGAACGCGCTGACAACGGTCTCGTCTCCGTCGTGACGTACACTGCCACGACGCCCGTCGCGCATGATCTGCGCGGCGCCGTGACCATGGCGGTGAGCGTCGGCGAGGACGCGCCCGAGTCGCTCGTGTTCCCCGTCGAGCAGCAGTGCGAGACGGGTGCGAACGCGTGGGCGGAGGTCGCGGAGGACGGTCAGGATCCGCACGACCTGGACTCCCCCGCTCCCGTCGTGACCGTCGCCGCCGATGCGGAGGCGGATGCCGGGCACGGCGACCACGACGCGGCAGGGTCCGACGAGGCAGAGTCCGGCGCGGCAGAGTCCGACGCGGCAGAAGCGACCGGCGGCGCGGAGAGCGAGGATGTCGCACCCGTGGCGGGCATCATCCTCGGATCCGCGGGACTGCTCGCCGGCGTCGCCGCGCTCGTGGTCGCGATCCGCACCTCCCGCCGGAACGCGGGGTGACCCAAGCGGTCTGACATGAACGAGGGCGCGCCGGGCACCGGCCCGGCGCGCTCCCCGGACCGCCCGTGAGATCATGGGAAGGCTATGTCTACTCAGCCCAGCCTTCCTCCCGTGCTCCGTCCGGAAGCCCCGCCACAGCGGGCCCTGGCGGACCTCGCCGCCCGATTCGGCACCGCCACCCGCGGTGAGATCGACGGCGTCTTCCTGACCGGGATCACCCTCGCGACCGCGGACCTGCGCACCGGCGAGGTGTTCGTCGCGATCCGCGGCGTCAACCAGCACGGTGCCGTCTTCGCGGCCACGGCCGCCGAGAAGGGCGCGGTCGCGATCGTCACCGACGCCGATGGCGCCGAGATCGCCGCGGATGCCGGGCTTCCGATCGTCGTCGTCGACGACCCGCGCGGCATCCTCGGAGCCCTGAGCGCCTGGGTGTACGGCACGGGAGCCGACGACCGGCTGCCGCTGCTGTTCGGCACCACGGGCACGAACGGCAAGACCAGCGTCACCCACCTGCTCGAGGGCATCCTCGGCCAGCTCGGCGTCGTGACGGGTCTGTCCTCCACCGCGGAGCGCCACATCGCCGGCGAGGTCATCATCTCCAGGCTCACCACGCCGGAGGCCTCCGAGACCCACGCCCTGCTCGCCCTCATGCGCGAGCGGAACGTCGAGGCCGTCGCGGTCGAGGTCAGCGCGCAGGCGCTCTCGCGCAGGCGCGTCGACGGGATCGTGTTCGACGTCGCCGGTTTCACGAATCTCTCGCACGACCACCTCGACGACTACGCCGACATGACGGAGTACTTCGAGGCGAAGCTGCCACTGTTCCGCCCCGACCGGTCGCGTCGCGCCGTGATCTCGCTGGACTCCGCCTTCGGAGCCGACGTCGTCGCCGCATCCGAGGTTCCCGTCGTCACGGTCGGCACGCCGGCGATCGCCGCCGACGCCGAGGCCGCAGAACGGGCCGACTGGGTCGTCACGATCGACGAGGAGCGCCAGCGCGGCACGCGCTTCACCGTGACCGGGCCCGAGGGCCGCACCCTGACCACGGTCGTCCCGGTGATCGGGCCGCACATGGCCGCCAACGCCGCACTCGCGATCGTCATGCTGTTCGAGGGCGGCTACGCCTGGGAGCGCATCGTCGAGGCCCTCACCCGCGACGGGCGCATCGAGGCGTATCTGCCGGGTCGCACCGAGCTTGTCTCGGGCGAGCGCGGCCCCGCCGTGTACGTCGACTTCGGGCATACGCCGGATGCCTTCGTCAAGACGCTCGCCGCCGTCCGCCGCGTGACGCCGGGCAAGGTCCTGATGCTGTTCGGCGCCGACGGCGACCGCGACGCCACCAAGCGCCGCGACATGGGGCGCACGGCCGTCGAAGGCAGCGACATCCTCGTCGTCACCGACCACCACCCCCGATTCGAGGATCCGACATCGATCCGCGCCACACTCCTCGAGGGCGCCCGATCCGCGCAGCCGGACGCCGAGATCCACGAGTTCTCCCCGCCCGAAGCGGCGATCAGCGCGGCCGTCGGAATGGTCACGGACGGCGACGCGATCCTCTGGGCCGGCCCCGGCCACCAGGACTACCGCGACATCCGCGGAGTCCGCACGCCCTATTCGGCGCGCGAACTGGCGCGCCGCGCCGTGCGGGATGCCGGATGGCCCGTGCCGGAGCCGCACTGGCCCGTGCCGTACGAAGACTGAGCGGCTCCGCGCGGAGCTACTGCGCGGCGATCAGGCGATCGGCCGTCGCGCGGGCCCACGCCTCGGCATCCGCCAGGGACTCGACGGTCAGCGCGTCGGGCGCCTCGTGCGCGTCGACGACGCGAGCAATGGTGTCCACGATGCCGAGGAACGACAGCCGCCCCTCGTGGAAGGCATCAACGGCCTGCTCGTTCGCAGCGTTGAACACCGCGGGGAACGTTCCTCCGGCGCGGCCGACGCTCTTCGCCAGTGCGACCGACGGGAAGACCTCGTCGTCGAGCGGCTCGAAATCCCAGCTGGTCGCCTGCGTCCAGTCGAGCGGCTTTCCGACTCCCCCGATGCGGTGCGGCCAGTCCAGTGCGAGCGAGATCGGCAGTCGCATGTCGGGCGGCGAGGCCTGGGCGATGGTCGAGCCGTCGATGAACTCGACCATCGAGTGCACGATCGACTGCGGATGCACGACGACCTGGATGTCGTCGTAGTCGACATCGAACAGCAGGTGCGCCTCGATGACCTCGAGGCCCTTGTTCACGAGCGTCGCGGAGTTGGTGGTCACCACCCGTCCCATGTCCCACGTCGGGTGGGCGAGCGCCTCGGCGGGAGTGACTTCGGTGAGCTGCTCGCGCGTACGCCCGCGGAACGGCCCGCCGGATGCCGTCACGACGAGCCGCCGGATCTCATCGTGCGTCCCCGATCGGAGTGCCTGCGCGAGTGCGGAGTGCTCGGAGTCGACGGGGACGATCTGCCCCTCGGCGGCCGTCGAGGTGACCAGCTCGCCGCCGACGATGAGCGACTCCTTGTTCGCGAGCGCGAGTGTGCGGCCCGCCTTCAGCGCCGCGAGCGTGGAACCCAGGCCGATGGAACCGGTGATGGCGTTGAGCACGACATCGGCCTCGACGTCGCGGACGAGCTGCTCCGATTCCGCAGCACCCAGCGCCGTGTGCTCGACCTGGAGCTGCTCGGCCTGCCGAGCGAGCATCTCGGCGTTGCTGCCCGCTGAGATGCCGACGAGCTCGAAACGGCGCGGATTGGCGCGGATCACATCCAGCGCCTGAGTGCCTATGGAGCCGGTTGAACCGAGGACGAGGATGCGACGCATGCCGCCAGCCTATGCCGTACGGCGCGGCTCACGAGCTGGCGGGGTGCATCGTGGCGAGGATGTCGATCACGAAGACGAGCGTCTGACCGACCAGGTCGTCGTCGTTGATCTCGCCCTCGCCGTACGCCTGTGCGGGCGGAATCACGACGAGCACCTGCGAACCGACCTTCTGACCCTGCAGCGCCTGCACGAACCCGGGTACGTAGCCGTTGCCCTCGCTGCTGATCGGCGCGCCGTTCGCCCACGAGGAGTCGAACACCTCACCCGAGTTCCAGCTGACGCCGTGGTACTGCAGAAGGGTGGTGTCGCCCTCGCCGACCTCGATGCCGTCGCCCTCCTTGAGCACCGAGATCTGCACCTCGGTCGGGGCATCCGCATCGGGGATCTCGACGGACGGCGCACCGTCGTCGTCGAGCGTGACGGCAGGCATGCCTGCGGTGGGCTCCTGCGGCTCGCCCCACGCCGCGGTGGGGACGACGTCGAGGACGTCGAGGATGTAGTACTGCGCCGCAGCGTCATCCGTCGTCGGGAACACGATCGACAGTCGCGACCCGACGGTCGCGCATCCGATCAGCTGTCCCATCGGGACGTCGGCGGTCAGCTCGACGGGAAGGAGCTCGCCCTCGGTGTACCCGGCGTCGCCGAGCCGTTCGCCCGAATCGCCGTCGAAGGCGCTCAGCGCGTACTGCACGTAGTCGCCGTCGGCGATCTCCTCGCCATCGCCCTCCGTGAGCACCGTGCGCTGCGCCTCGTCGACCTGCTGCTCGAGCTCGAACGATGCCGTCGATGCCGTCCCGAAGTCGCCGTCGACGGTGACGCTCTCGGAGGCCGGCCCGGAGGCGATCGTCGCCGAGCAGAGCTCGCCCGACGTCGATTCGGCGTCATCGCCCGTCGAGCCCTCGACTCCCGTGCACCCGACGAGCAGGACGGCTGCGGCGGCCATGGTGGACAGGGCGATGAGCGGGCGAGTGCGCACAGTGATACCTCGGATCGAGAAAGGGAACCAGACCATCTTGCCCCACACGCCTTTGCTCCCGCTGTACGGGATGCACCGCGTCGGCATTCCCGTACCGGCATGCATCGCCGAGTAGCCTGATCTGATGACCTCTGCGCAGTCCGGCATCCCCGCGTCGACACCCGAGGCACCCGCCGCAGACACGACGGACGACGCCGCAGCACCGCGCAGAGCAGGGTTCACCTACGCGCTGGGCCGCGCCGTCATCGGCCCGCTCGCACGCCTGATCTACCGCCCGCGCATCGAGGGCCGCGAGAAGGTTCCCGCCGACGGCCCGGTGATCTTCGCCAGCAACCACCTCTCTTTCATCGACTCGGTCGCGATCCCCGTCGCAGCTCCCCGCCCGGTCCACTTCCTCGCCAAGTCGTCGTACTTCGAGGGGCACGGCATCGCGGGGGCGGCCAAGAAGAACTTCTTCCAGGCCATCGGCGCCATCCCGGTCCGGCGCGGAGCCGGGCAGGCCGCGCTGGACGCCCTGGACCAGCAGCGACAGCTGCTCGACGAGGGCCTCGCCGTCGCCCTGTACCCCGAGGGCACCCGATCGACCGACGGACGCCTGTACAAGGGACGCACCGGTGTCGCCTTCCTCGCCCTCCAGACCGGGGCACCGGTCGTTCCGGTCGGCCTCATCGGAACGGACAAGGTCATGCCCAAGGGCGCGAAGCTCCCCTCGATCAAGCAGCGGGTGACCGTGCGCTTCGGCGACCCGATCGACGTTTCGGTGCACGGCCCCGCCAGCAGCGGCAAGGCCCGGCGTCTGGCGACGGACGAGATCATGGCCGGCATCCACGCGCTCAGCGAGCAGGAGCTCGCCGGCGTATACAACGAGCCGACGGCGCACACCCCGATCGAGAAGATCAAGCAGGCGCTCCCCCACGAGCGCCGCTGACGCGCTGCCGGGCGGGCCCCTCAGAGCGAGGTGACGGTCGCCTGGTGACGCACGGGGAAGTTCACCGAGTTCGCGATGAAGCACATGCGATGCGCCTCGGCGTGCGCGTGCTCGGCGCGCTCGATCATCGACGGCTCCGCCACGACGACCTCGGGTCGCAGAAGCACGTCCGTGAAGGCCCCGCCGCTGCGACCGTCCTCCGTCATGACGCCGGTGGCGGAATCACGGTATGAGACGACGACGGCGCCGACGGTGACGCAGGCGTGCAGGTACGACAGCAGGTGGCACTCCGACAGGGCCGCCAGCAGCAGGTCCTCGGGGTTCCAGCGGGCGCGGTCGCCGCGGAACGGCTTGTCGGCGGATGCCAAGACATCGGGCTTGCCCTCGACGGAGAGCGTCACATCCCGCGAGTACTCGCGGTACCCGCTGGTGCCCGACCCGAGATTGCCCTCCCATGTCGCCGTGAGCGCGTAACGGTGTTCACCGAGAGTCATGGCGCCAGTCTCGCATGCCGCACGCGGAGGCGCGCGGACACGGCGGATAGGCTGGGGGTGTGCTGGAGACTCTCACCGTTGCGGATGCCGTTGAACTCGCCGTCGTCGAACGCAGCGGGTTCGTCGAGTCCCGGCACGCCGGGGCCGCGATCGTGCTGTCGCCCGACGGCGAGGTCCTCCGGCGGATCGGGAACCCCGACGCGCTGTTCCTCCCCCGCTCGAGCCTGAAGCCGATGCAGGCGGTGGCCTGCGTCACGGCCGGCGCCGAGCTCGAGGGCGAGCAGCTGGCGCTCGCCACGGCGAGCCACAACGGCACCGACCGGCACGCAGACGCGATCCGCGAGATCCTCGCCGCCGGCGGCCTGACCGAGGACGATCTGGCGTGCCCGCCGTCCTGGCCCGGCGACACCGCGACGCGCGACGAGATCGTCCGCGAGCACGGAGCGCCCAGCCGGATCCGCATGAACTGCTCGGGCAAGCACGCTGCGATGCTGCGCGCCTGCGTTGCGACCGGTTGGCCGACCGACGGGTACCTCGATCCCGCCCATCCGCTGCAGGGGCACATCCGCGAGGTCGTCGAGCGTCTCACCGGAGAGCGGATCGCGCACACCGCGATCGACGGATGCGGGGCGCCCGTGCACGCCATCACGTTGACGGGCCTCGCCCGCGGCATCCACCGCATCGGCACCGCATCCGAGCGCTCCCCGTTCGCGCTGCACCGCGTCGCGGGCTCGCTCGTGCGAGCGGTCAAGGAGCATCCGTGGACGATCGAGGGCCCTGGTCGCCCTGACACGATCGCGATCGAACGCCTCGGAGTGTTCGCCAAGGGCGGCGCCGAGGGTGTCATGGTCATGGTCGCTCCCGGCGGCGCGACCGTCGCGGTCAAGATGCTCGACGGCGCGGCGCGCGCGTCGACCGTGGTCGCGGCGACGCTGCTCGTGCGTGCCGGCGCTCTCGAGCCCGCGGATGTCGCAGGACTCGTTCACGCACTTCCCCTCGCCGTCCTCGGCGGTGGGAGCGACGTCGGGATGATCCGTCCCGGCGCCGGAATCTGATGCCCTGACCCTGGGCCGTACGATCCCTTCGACGAGGAGGGGGTGGAGAGGAGATCGCGATGAGGATCAGCGTCCCCACAGAGATCAAGAACAACGAGTACCGCGTCGCGCTGACCCCATCGGGAGTGCACGACCTGGTCAGCGAGGGCCACGAGGTCTTCGTGCAGTCAGGAGCCGGGATCGGCTCCTCCATGCCCGATGCGGAGTACGCCGAGGCCGGCGCCACGCTGCTGGACGACGCCGCCGAGGTCTGGGACCGCGCCGAGCTGCTGCTCAAGGTCAAGGAGCCGATCGAGAGCGAGTACGCCTACTTCCGCGACGGTCTGACGCTCTTCACATACCTTCATCTCGCAGCCGACCGGCCGCTGACCGACCGTCTCATCGCCAGCGGCATCACCGCGATCGCCTACGAGACCGTACAGCTGCCGAACGGCTCGCTGCCGCTGCTGGCACCGATGAGCGAGGTCGCCGGACGCCTGGCTCCTCTGGTCGGCGCGAACACGCTGATGCGCTCGAACGGCGGGCTCGGTCTGCTGATGTCGGGCGTGCCCGGTACCAGGCCTGCGACCGTCGCGGTGATCGGCGGCGGCGTCGCGGGTGCGAACGCGGCGGTCATCGCCAGCGGGATGGGTGCGGACGTGACGGTCTTCGACACGAACATCCCCCGTCTGCGGATGCTGGACGATCACTTCGCCGGGCGGGTCAAGACCGCGGCGTCCAACCCGCTCGATCTGCGCCGCGCGGTTGTGGGCTCCGACCTTGTCATCGGGTCCGTGCTGATCCCCGGTGCCCGCGCCCCGAAGCTCGTCACGAACGAGATGGTCGCGCAGATGCGTCCGGGCAGCGTGCTCGTGGACATCGCGGTCGACCAGGGCGGATGCTTCGAGGACACGCACCCGACGACGCATGCCGACCCGACCTTCGCGGTGCACGACACGGTGTTCTACTGCGTCGCGAACATGCCGGGCGCCGTGCCCAACACGTCGACCTCTGCGCTCACGAACGCGACGATGCCCTACGTGCGCAGGATCGCCGCACAGGGATGGCGCAACGCGCTCGGCGCCGATGCGGCTCTCGCCGCCGGTCTGAACGTGGCCGCCGGCGCCGTGGTGAACGAGGGCGTCGCCGTGGCGCACGGTCTGTCGTCGCAGCCACTGGGCTCCGTGCTCTGACGCGGTGACGCTCACGCGAGCCGGCCGCTGCGAGTCGGGTCGAGGTCGCGGATGACGACACGCTCCGGAACCCCGCCGTCCCGGATGCTCCACGCCCGTCCGCGGTGTGTGAGGGCGTAGGGCGGCAGTTCGCGGCATCCGGCCAGTGAGCGCAGCTCTGCCGAGCACTCCGCGAGGACGAGCATCTCGCCGTCCGTGCGGATCCGCTGCCACAGCGACCACTGCCGCTGCCAGCTCTCCGCGTCGCCCACCAGGATCCGCGTTGCGGTCGGGTCCGGTGCGTGATCTCCGACCGGGACGATCTCCCGGTCCGGGTGGGCGGCGCGGAGAGCCTCGACTGCACGGCGCACGCCGGTGACCACGACGCCGACCGGCCGCTGGGAGGGTCGCCATGTCGGCGGTTCCGACGTGTTCTGCGAGAGCTCGGCATCCGTCCACGCCACCTGGACCTCGATGTCGCCGATCCGCGCGCGTCCCGGCCTGCGATCGCGCAGATATCCGTCGTTCTCGCCGCCCAGGGCGAGGTGCTCGAGCTTCGTGCCCGTCCGCAGCAGCATGCGCTGCGGGAGGGCCTCGAGGATGCGCGACAGCTGCCCGGAGACGCGCCCGGCCGACACCACGAACGTCGAACCGCGCGCCGCACCGGATCGGATGAGCGCCTCGAGGCGTGCGACGAGAGCCATGGCATGGTCTGTAGGAAGAGCGGCGATCAGCTGATCGAGGTCGTCGCACAGGACGAGTCGCGGGACGACCCTGCCCGAGGCCAGCTCGTCCACGGCGTCCCAGGCGCGTTCGGGGTCGGCGGGAATCCAGAAGGCGTGTTCCACCTGGGATGAGAGCACGCGCAAGGCGGTCGTCCGCCCGGACCCGCTCCCGCCGACGACGGCGATGCCCCGATCTGCTCCGGGTTGCAGCGTCACCAGCTGCTGACGCTGCCGCTCCGGCTCGTCGCCGAGTCCGAGAACAATACTCCCCTGGTCCGTCTGAGCCCGGTACTGCCCGGCGAGCTCGGCGAGAGTCAGTGCGTGCGGCAGCGGCGGCAGCCACGGACTGGCCGGGGCGACGGACCCCGCCCACTGCGATGCCGCCCCCCGAAGGTCCGCCACGCCGGTGAGCGCGACGCGCATGGTCGTCGCCGCGGCATCCTGCGGTCTGCGCACCAGCGCGAGCCCGCGAGACGCGGCTCCTCCGGGGAGCTCTGCCGCATCGTCCGATCCGATGACGAGCCTGCTGTCCGCGGCATCCGTCACCCGCAGACTCACCCGCAGCGGGCAGTTCGCAGCGAGCGCGTCGCGGATCACTCCCGAAGCGCGCTGCGTGCCCAGGATGAGATGCATGCCCAGTGCGCGACCGCGCGCGGCGATGTCGGTGAAGACCACGGCGAGGTCTGGATGCTCCTGCAGCAGGGCGGCGAACTCATCGACGACGATCACGAGCCGGCCCAGGCGCCCCTCGGACTCGGCGATGCTGCGCGCGCCGAGTCCGGCGAGCACCGTCTCACGGCGCCGCAGCTCCGCGGTCAGGCTCTGCACGCCGCGCCGTGCGCCGTCATCGTCAAGATCCGTCATGACAGCGGTGACGTGCGGCAGTTCGCGCAACGGGTCGAACGCAGTCCCGCCCTTGAAGTCGGCGAGGACGAACGCGACGTGCTCCGGCGCGTGGCTCTGTGCGATCGCGGTGATCCACGTGACGAGCAGCTCGCTCTTCCCGGATCCGGTCGTGCCCGTGACGATCGCGTGCGGTCCGTCCTCGACGAGATCCAGGCTCACCTCGCCGCCCTCGGACTGACCGATCACCGCATCGAGACCGGGCCCGGACGGGCGACGGGCGAGGTCGCCGAGCCCGATGAGATCCGGAAGCTGAGCGGCATCGCCCTCGCGGTCCGCGCCGGCTCGCGCAATCGCCTCCGCCTGCGGGCGCGAGAGGCATTCGACGGCCACGTCATCCGTCCCTTCGCCGGTGCGCAGCCGCGACCGCGACGGCTCGATGCAGTCGACGACCGTCGTGATCCCCTCCGGCACGTCGCCGCCGACGGAACGCAGACGGATCTGCGCGGCGGCATCCGGTGCCGGATCGTCGCCGACGACGACGGCGAGTCGCCACGCGCCTCTCTTCGGCGGACGCGCATGCGGGAACGCGGCGAGCCCCAGCCGTTCGAGGCCGGCGCCGGAGATCGCGAGCTGCGACGGCGCATGCTGCAGGCACAGCTGCACGACGAGCGCACGCGCCGCAGCCGCCGTCGACGGGAGCGGACCGCGCAGGCACACGCCTCTGCCCATCGGGACGACGATCGGGGCGTCGGCGAGCACTGCGGCGCGCTCGCGGAATGCCCGCGCACGGTCCCCGTCTCCGGTCACCCGCAGGGCGCTGCGCCGATCGCCGGAGCCGATCACGATCGGCGTCGTCTCGTCGATCGGCGCCAGGTCGCGCAGCGGCGGCTCCTGAACGGCCGCGGCAGCGTCGGGGTTGGTCTGTCGCAGGGCCCTCCGCTCTCGCGCATGCCTTCGCTGCAGCTCCTGTTCGGCCTTCGCCCAGCCCTCCTGCTCCGTCGCGGCAGCCGCCGCGCGTCCGCGGCGGCGCGTCCGGACGCCGTCCAGCAGCGACGCGCCGATCATCAGGGGCCCGAGCGCCGCGAAGCACAGCGAGAGGATCGACCCTGTGACGAGCCACAGGACGATGCCCGCAGCGATCGGCACCACGGCAGCGAGGATCGGCACCGGTTGGCGACGGGGCTCCTCGGCCGCGGCCGGGAGCGTCAGGGGTTCGACATCCATCCCCCTATTTCAGAGGTTCCGCGGCGACCGGATGCCGTTGTCCACAGCGATCCGGACTATTCGGCCGCTTCGTCCGATGTGGAGGACGAGTCGATCGTGTCGATCTTGGACGTCGCCGTCTCGGCCTCGGGGTCGTGCCCCGTGCGCGCGACCTTCACGACGATGAGCGTGACGTTGTCGCGACCGCCGTTCTCGAGCGCGGCCGAGAGCATCGCGTCGACCGCCGCCCCCGGGTCCTCGTTCTCGCGCAGGAAGTGCTGGATGCCGTAGTCGGTGAGCTCCTTGGTGAGTCCGTCCGAGCACACGACGAACCGGTCGCCGTCGATGACCTCGATCCCGAGGTAGTCGGGCGGGGTCAGCTCGCTCGCACCGACCGCGCGGGTGATCACGTTGCTGTACGGGTGCCCCTCCGCCTCTTCGGGGCTGAGCCGGCCCGAGGAGATGAGCTCCTGCACCACCGAGTGATCCGTCGTGACCTGCACCAGGCGCTGGTCGCGGAACAGGTAGACGCGGGAGTCGCCGATGTTGAGCGACACCCAGCGCGGATCGCCGTCGGCGAGATCGAAGAACACTCCGGTGAGCGTCGTCCCGGTGCCCTCGTCGGTTGTGTCGGGGTGGGCTGCGATGTCGTCCACGGCGTCCTTCAGGGCGCGCTCGATCGCATCCGTTGTCACCGAGCCGGAGTCGACCACGTCCTGCAGCCGGGCGATCGTGCTCTGACTCGCGATCTCGCCACCGGCGTGGCCGCCCATGCCGTCGGCCACGACGAACAACGGGAACTCGGCGAGGAACGCATCCTGGTTGTTGTCACGGCGCCGACCGGTGTCGGTCGCGCCCGCCCAGGTCAGGGTGATCTCGTCTTCATCTGCGACGGCGACGCTGTGCGTGTGCGTGGTCGTCTCAGACAAGAGGATCCTCCGGGTTCATCGAGGCGTCGTTGGCCATATGTCTACGTTATCGGAGCCGCGGCTCCCGCATGACGAAGGACCCCCGATTCCTCGAGGGTCCTCGTCAACCGGTCAGGCCGGCGGCTGGTTCGGATCCGCGGGCGGAGCCGGGGGTGCCGCAGGCGGCGGCGTGGTCGGAGGCGTGGTGGGCGCCACCGGAGGTGCACTGGGCGCCGCCGGCGGCGGCGTGGGTGCGCCGGGCGCAGCGGGAGGCGTGGCCGGAGCGGCAGGAGGCTGGTAGCCCGGTGCGGGAGGCTGCTGCGCGGGAGCCTGCTGCGGGTAGCCGCCGGCCTGCTGGTACCCCTGCGGAGCTCCGTATCCGGGTGCGGCGCCGGGTGCGGCTGCCGCGGACGACTGGACGGGGATGCCCTCCCACACCGTGCGGTCGGCGAAGAAGCTGTTCCCGGCCCACGGAGCCGGCGGGATCTGGGTGTTCCAGCGCGACTTGTCATACGCATTGATGGCGAGCCAGACGATCGACAGGAAGATGTAGAGGACGATCCATGCGCCCTCCTTCTGGAGCTTCTGACCGACGCGGTAGGCGGCGAGCACCATCAGGACGCCGGCCGCGGCGGAGAAGATGAAGCCGATGCCGATCCAGCTGAGCAGCACCGCGCCACCGATGCAGTACAGGATGAGCCACGGGCTGAGGTCTCCCAGCTTCAAGAACACCATGCTGTTGTACACGGGCACCCATGCGCGCCACTTGCCCTGGACGCCGGCCTTGTCGAAGATCTTCATCAAGAACAGCGACGAGAGAACATACCCTGCGATCGCGATCAGGAACGAGATCAGGATGACGAATCCCACGAAAGCTGCGGCAGCAGCGCTGTCGTAGTAGTAAGAGTTCATTAGCCCCTCCGTAGTGAACGACGCATTCCGCATCGCGTGAAACACACTAGCGTGACCGGCGCGCGCAGCAACAGACACACGCTGCCCGCCTCAGGATGCGACGACGAGTTCCACGACTTGGTGCTCGGCCGCATCCCGCAACTCGATGCCACGACCGGATGCCCATGCGCGCAGACCGTCGAGTGAGCGCACGCGCGGGCGATCCTCGGCAAGCGCTCGGACGAGCTCGCCCTTGGACTTCTTGTTGAAGTGGTTGAGCGCGCGGCCCTGGCCGGTGACGACGCGCACATACGCGGAGGACACCGACGCGGGCACGGGTCCGAGCGCGACGTACGCCTCGCTGCGCAGGTCCAGCACGAACGACGGACCCTCATCCGCGATGGCAGCGGTCACCGCATCCGCCCAGTGCCGGCGAAGCGGCGGAACCCCGGGAAGGGATGTCCCGGCAGCCAGCCGGTACGCGGGGATGCCGTCGAGCGCACCGACGGGTCCGAAGGCCGCTGCGTGCACCCAGACGTGCGATCCCAGCCACCGCCTGGACGCTGCCCCGAGGGTCGCGGCGTCCAGGGCGTCGTAGAGCACTCCGGTGTAGCGGTCGATCGCAGGCATGGTCGCGGCCTCGCGCAGCATCCGGTTGTGTTCGATGTCGCCGAGCAGACGGTCGCTGAGCTTCAGCACGTGCTGCGCGTGGGCCGGGTCGGCGGACAGAGCCGTGAGAGCATCGACGACCGCCTCGCGCTGCGGTGCGAGCGCGGGGAGCGCGAGGGCCTCGATGCGCAGCGGGCGCGAACTCCCACCTGGGCGCTTGGTCTCAGAAGGAGGGAGAAGGATCTTCATGGATGTCCGAACAGGCCAGAACGCGCCCGCCGTCAGAACGACGGCCGGGCGCGTTCTCGAGGCGTCTGTCAGGCGATGAGCGCCGCGTTGCCGGCGACGATCGTCAGCTGGTCGCCCTCCATGGAGAGGAACCCGTCCTGCGCATTGGCGAGGACCTTGCTGCCGTCGGCGCGGGTGATGCGCACCTCGCCCTCGGCGAGGATCGCGAGGATCGGCTCGTGGCCGGCCATGATGCCGATCTCGCCCTCGACGGTCTTGGCGACGACGAGCGTCGCCTCCCCCGTCCAGACCTCCGCGTCCGCGGAGACGAGGCTGACCTGCAATGCCATGATCAGCCGTTCTCCTTCTGGATCTGCGCCCACTTCTCCTCGACGTCGGAGATCGCACCGACGTTGAAGAAGGCCTGCTCGGCCACGTGGTCGAACTCGCCCTTGGCGATCGCGTCGAACGACTCGATGGTCTCCTTCAGCGGAACCGTCGAACCCTCGACACCGGTGAACTTCTTCGCCATGTAGGTGTTCTGCGAGAGGAACTGCTGGATGCGACGTGCACGCGACACGACGATCTTGTCCTCTTCGGAGAGCTCGTCGACACCGAGGATCGCGATGATCTCCTGCAGCTCCTTGTTCTTCTGGAGGATCTGCTTGACCGTGGTGGCCACGCGGTAGTGGTCCTCGCCCAAGTAGCGGGGGTCCATGATGCGCGACGTCGAGGTCAGCGGGTCGATGGCCGGGTACAGACCCTTCGACGCGATCTCACGGCTGAGCTCGGTCGTCGCGTCGAGGTGCGCGAAGGTGGTGGCCGGAGCCGGGTCGGTGTAGTCGTCGGCGGGAACGTAGATCGCCTGCAGCGAGGTGATCGAGTGACCGCGGGTCGAGGTGATGCGCTCCTGGAGGAGGCCCATCTCGTCGGCGAGGTTCGGCTGGTAGCCCACCGCCGAGGGCATGCGGCCCAGCAGCGTGGAGACCTCGGAACCGGCCTGCGTGAAGCGGAAGATGTTGTCGATGAACAACAGCACGTCCTGCTTCTGCACGTCGCGGAAGTACTCCGCCATCGTCAGAGCCGACAGAGCGACGCGCAGACGCGTCCCCGGGGGCTCGTCCATCTGGCCGAAGACGAGGGCGGTCTTGTCGAAGACGCCCGCCTCCTCCATCTCGCCGATGAGGTCGTTGCCCTCACGGGTGCGCTCGCCGACACCGGCGAACACGGAGACACCGCCGTGGTCCTGTGCCACGCGCTGGATCATCTCCTGGATGAGGACGGTCTTGCCGACGCCGGCGCCGCCGAACAGGCCGATCTTTCCACCCTGGACGTACGGGGTGAGGAGGTCGATCGACTTGATGCCGGTCTCGAACATCGTGGTCTTCGACTCGAGCTGGTCGAAATTGGGGGCTGAGCGGTGGATCGGCCAGCGCTCGGTGATCTCGATCTGCTCGCCGGGCTCGGCGTTGAGGACTTCGCCGATCACGTTGAAGACCTTGCCCTTGGTGACGTCGCCGACGGGGACGGAGATCGCCTCACCGGTGTCGCGCACTTCCTGGCCGCGGACGATGCCGTCGGTGGGCTTGAGGGCGATGGCGCGGATGAGGTCGTCGCCGAGGTGCTGCGCGACCTCGAGCGTGATCTCGGTGGACTCCTCGCCGATCGTGATCGTCGTCTTCAGGGCGTTGTAGATGTCGGGGATCGAGTCGTGCGGGAACTCGATGTCGACGACCGGGCCCGTGACGCGTGCGACGCGCCCGACGACCGCGGTCCCAGCCTCAGCTGTGGCGGTGGGGGTCATATCTTCGTCTCTTTCTTGAGGGTCTATTTGCTCGACGCGAGGGCGTCGGCGCCGCCGACGATCTCTGCGATCTGCTGCGTGATCTCCGCCTGACGCGCGTTGTTGCGCAGACGGGTGTAGTCGGTGATGAGCTTGTCGGCGTTGTCGCTGGCGGACTTCATCGCCTTCTGCGTCGCGGCCTGCTTGGCGGCCGACGACTGCAGCAGGGCGTTGAAGACCCGGCTCTGGATGTAGACCGGCAGGATCGCATCGAGGACGGTCTCGGCGTCCGGCTCGAACTCGTAGAGCGGGTAGACCGCTCCGGTGTTCTCGGCGGATGCCTCGTTCTCGACGATCTCGAGCGGGAGCAGGCGCACCGTCTCGGGCGACTGCGTCATCATGCTGACGAACCGGTTGTAGACGAGGTGGAGCTCGTCGACGCCGCCGTCCGCACCACCGCGGTTGAAGGCCTCGAGCAGCGTGGCCGAGATCTCCTCCGCGGTCTTGAACTGCGGGGTGTCGGTGTCACCGGTCCACTCGGCCGCCGCCTGGATGCCGCGGAACTGGAAGTACCCAACGGCCTTGCGGCCGACCAGGTAGTACACCGGCTCCGAGCCCTGCGAACGGACGAGCTCGCCGAGCTCCATCGCCTCGCGGAGGATCTGCGAGTTGAAGGCTCCGGCGAGACCGCGGTCCGACGAGAAGATCACGACCGCGGAGCGGCGGATCGTCTCGGGCTCACGGGTGAGCGGGTGATCGACGTTCGAGTACGTCGCAACGGCGGACACGGCCTGCGTCACGGCCCGCGCGAAGGGCGAGGACGCGCGCACGCGCGCCATCGCCTTCTGGATGCGCGAAGCCGCGATGAGTTCCATCGCCTTCGTGATCTTCTTGGTCGTCTGAGCAGAAGAGATCTTCTGCTTGTAGACCCGGAGTTGAGCGCCCATGGTTCAGTACCTCACGCGATTACGCGCGACGACCCTTGACGATCTTCTCCTGGTTCACGTCGTCGACGTCCTGAGCGGCGTGCTCCTCACTGCCAGGGGCACCGATGGACTGGCCCTTGCCGCCCTGGAACTCGAGGATGAAGGCGTCGACCTGCTTCTCCAGCTCGGCGACGGTGTCGTCGTCGAGGACGTTGGTCTCACGCAGCGTGTCGAGCACCTTGGTGTTGCGACGCAGGTGGTCGAGCAGCTCGCGCTCGAAGCGCAGGACGTCTGCGACCTCGATCGTGTCGAGCTTGCCGTTGGTGCCGGCCCAGATCGAGACGACCTGGTCCTCGACCGGGTACGGCGAGTACTGCGGCTGCTTGAGCAGCTCGGTCAGGCGAGCACCGCGGTCGAGCTGACGACGCGATGCCGCATCGAGGTCGCTCGCGAACATCGCGAAGGCCTCGAGCGAGCGGTACTGCGCGAGCTCGAGCTTCAACGTTCCGGAGACCTTCTTGATGCTCTTCACCTGAGCGTCACCACCGACTCGCGAGACCGAGATTCCCACGTCGACAGCGGGGCGCTGGTTGGCGTTGAAGAGGTCGGACTGCAGGAAGATCTGGCCATCGGTGATCGAGATCACGTTGGTCGGGATGTACGCCGAGACGTCGTTCGCCTTGGTCTCGATGATGGGCAGACCCGTCATCGAGCCGGCGCCGAGCTCGTCGGACAGCTTCGCGCAGCGCTCGAGCAGACGCGAGTGCAGGTAGAAGACGTCGCCCGGGTAGGCCTCGCGCCCCGGCGGTCGGCGCAGGAGAAGGGAGACGGCGCGGTACGCCTCGGCCTGCTTCGACAGGTCGTCGAAGATGATCAGGACGTGCTTGCCGCCGTACATCCAGTGCTGGCCGATCGCGGAGCCCGTGTAGGGGGCGATGTACTTGAAGCCGGCAGGGTCGGATGCCGGAGCCGCGACGATGGTGGTGTACTCCATCGCGCCGGCCTCTTCGAGCGCGCCCTTGACGGAAGCGATCGTCGAGCCCTTCTGACCGATGGCGACGTAGATGCAGCGGACCTGCTTGCTGACGTCGCCCGACTCCCAGTTGGCCTTCTGGTTGATGATCGTGTCGATCGCGATGGCCGTCTTGCCGGTCTGGCGGTCGCCGATGATGAGCTGGCGCTGGCCGCGGCCGACGGGGATCATGGCGTCGATGGCCTTGATACCGGTCTGCATCGGCTCGTGCACGCTCTTGCGCTGCATGACGCCGGGCGCCTGCAGCTCGAGCTCGCGGCGGCCCTCCGACGCGATCTCGCCGAGACCGTCGATCGGGTTGCCGAGCGGGTCGACGACGCGGCCGAGGTAGCCGTCGCCGACGGCGACCGAGAGGACCTCGCCCGTGCGGCGGACTTCCTGACCGGCTTGAACACCGGAGAAGTCGCCGAGGACGACAGTGCCGATCTCGTGCTCGTCGAGGTTCAGTGCGAGGCCCTGCGTTCCATTGGCGAACGTGAGGAGCTCGTTCGCCATGACACCGGGCAGGCCCTCGATGTGGGCGATGCCGTCCGCAGCGTCCACGACGGTGCCGACCTCGGTCGCTACCGCGCCCGAGGGCTCGTACGCAGCGGCGAAGTCCTTCAGCGCGTCACGGATGACGTCGGGGCTGATCGAAAGTTCTGCCATTGTCTTCCCTTTGTATCTGGGTGCGCGGTTCCCCGCGCGAAGTCGTATTAGCCCGCGAGCTTCTGTCGAAGATCGGCGAGCCGCGCGGAGATGCTGCCGTCGATGACGTCGTCGGCGACCTGCACACGCAGTCCGCCCACGACGGTGGGGTCGATCACTTCGTTGATCGAGACCTGACCGTCATAACGTGCAGCCAGTGCATCACCGAGTCGGGTGCGCTGCGCTGCCGACAGCGGGGCTGCCGTGTTCACGGTGGCGACGATGCGGCCGCCCTGCGCCGACACGATCTTCATCGCACGGTTCAGGATCTGGCGCACGCGCCGGCCGCGGGGCTGACGAACCAGCGACGACACGATGAGAACCGTCGGTGCACTCGCCGTGCCGCCGAGCAGCTTCTCGACGAGAGCGCCCTTCGCCTCGTTGTCGCCGAGGCGTCCGCCCAGTGCGAGCTCGAGCTCGGCGTTGCCGGCGATGACGCGGAGGAACGAGAACAGCTCGCCCTCGATGTCGTCGCTCGGCGCGGCGATCGCTGTTGCCCGGATGGCGAGTTCCTCGATGCCGTCGACGAGGCCGTCGGCATCGGACCAGCGCTGTCCTGCGGCGGTCGTGAGCAGCTGCCTCGTGGTGTCCGACATGCTGGCGAACACGGACGCGACGAGCTTCTCTCGCAGTCCCTCCGGAGCAGCGGGGTCGGCAAGCGCGCCGCTCAGCTGACCGGATTCGCCCACGAGGCGCGCCGCGGTGAACAGTTCACCGGCCGTGTCGAGGGTGACGCCCTTCGCCTGAGCGAGAGCCGCCGTCGAAGCCGCAAGCGCCTGAGTGGTCGCGCTGCCCATTACTTGGCCGCCTTCTCGGACGCTTCGAGGTCCGCGAGGAAACGTTCGACGACCGCGGTGGCACGAGCGTCGTCGGAGAGGGTCTCCCCCACGACGCTGCCGGCGAGGTCGATCGCCAGCGTGCCGACCTCGGACCGCAGGGCGACGAGCGTCGACTGACGCTCGGCCTCGATCTGGGCCTGCGCCGCCGCGGTGATGCGCGCGGCCTCGATGGTCGCGGTCTCCTTGGCCTCGGCGATGATCTTCTTGCCGTCCTCACGGGCCGACTCGCGGATCTGACCGGCCTCGGCGCGCGCCTCGGCGAGCTGGCGGGTGTACTCCTCGAGAGCCGCCTCTGCCTGCTTCTGCGCCTCATCGGCCTTGGCGATGTTGCCCTCGATCGCGGCGGAGCGCTCGTCGAGCATCTTCGCCACGTTCGGAAGTGCGACCTTCCACGCCACGAGCAGGATGATGACGAAGCAGACCGCTGACCAGACGATGTCGTACATCGCCGGCAGAAGCGGATTGTGCTCCGCCTCCTCGGCTGCGAGCGTGACAAGAGCGTTCAGCATCCTGTCTCCTTACGTGTGGTGGGAGGGATCAGTAGCCGAAGAGGAAGGCGACGCCGATGCCGACGAACGCGAGGGCCTCGGTGAAGGCGATACCGATCCACATGGTGCCCTGGAGCTTGCCGGACAGCTCAGGCTGACGAGCGATGCCCTCGATCGTCTTGCCGACGACGATACCCACACCGATGGCCGGGCCGATTGCTGCAAGGCCGTAGCCGACGTTCGCGATCGAGCCGGTGATGTCGACGTTGATCTGGGCGAGAACAGAGATGGGATCCACTGGATCTTCCTTTCATTGTTGGGGAGCCGGGGCTCCCCGTTAGCTGTGTTTAGTGTTCGTCCGCGACTGCGAGCTGGATGTAGACCGCGGTGAGGATGGTGAAGACGTACGCCTGGAGGAAGGCCACCAGGATCTCGAAGGCCGTGAAGGCGAAGCCGAAGGCGAGCGTTCCCGCCCCCAGCACCGTCCAGAATCCGCCCATCGAGAAGATGAAGAACTGGGTCGCTGCGAAGAAGAGCACCAGCATGAGGTGGCCGACCATCATGTTCATCAGAAGTCGCAGGGTCAGAGTGACCGGGCGGACGATGAAGGTCGAGATGAACTCGAGCGGGGCGACGATGATGTACAGCGCCGGCGGAACCCCAGGGGGGAAGAGCGAGTTGCGGATGAAGCCCCACGGGCTCTTTCGGACACCGGCGTAGATGAACGTGACGTAGGAGATCACAGCGAGCAGCAGCGGCACGGCGATGATGCTGGTGCCTGCGATGTTCAGGAACGGGATGACACCGGTGATGTTGAAGAACAGCACCATGAAGAAGATGGTGGTCAGCAACGGCAGGAACCGGTCGCCGTCCTTCTTGCCGATCATGTCGTGCGCGATGTTCACGCGGACGAGATCGAAACCCATCTCGAGCAGCGCCTGGCCGCGGCCGGGGACGAGCTTGAGCCTGCGCGTGCCGAGCCAGAGGATGAGCACGACGACGATCGTGGCGAGGAACTGCACCAGGTGAATGCGGTGGACCGCGAGCGGGCCGATCTGGAACAGGATCTCCGGGAAGAACTCCGCGATGGACGGTGGATGGAATTCATCCGATGCGAATCGGACGAGGAGGCTCCCGGCGTGAGTCAACGTTGCTCCAGCTTCTGGGCACCGATCAGGATCGGCGCGAAGATTTGGTGAGGGATTCGAGCTGAGTCGGGATTTCTCGCACGACGCAGGAAGTCGCTCAGCGAACCCGGATTCAGACTATCAAGATTTTTTCAGGCTCACGAATCCTCGCGGGCCTCGGGGTCACGCGTCGGCAGCTCGATGTCCGATACGTGCGGCACCCGCAGCCGGCTGAACGCGACGGCGTCGATCACGAGGCTCACGATGATGCCGGCCACGAGCGATCCGAAGATGACGCCCGGGACGACCCAGCTCTGCCCGCGCAGGATGACGATGGCGACGATGAAGATGACGAGCTTGAGCAGCCACCCGCCCATCACGATGCCGAAGAACACCGTCGCGAACATCTCGCGGCCGTAGAAGCGGTTCGCGATGAGGACGCTGACCGGCGTGAGTGCGAGGAAGACGACCGCGAGGCCCACTCCTGCGAGCCCGCTCCACAGGCCGTCCGTGCCGGCGACGAGGAACCCGATGCCTCCGCCCAGCACGATGAGAACGACGGCGGCGATCCCCGTCCAGAGCAGGACGGTCCGCAGGACCGGGTTGATGGCCGGGGCGGTGGGCTGTGCGGGGATGTCGCTCATCGGGTCTCCATGGATGCGGCGGGCGGCGCGGGTTCGTCAGGGGCTGGCGCGTGCGCGGCGGGCGCACGGTGGGTGGGAAGAAGGGTCACGACGAGGCAGGCGGCGGCGCCGATCACGCCGAACGCGACTCCGGGGAGGTACTGGCCCGGCCAGTCCTCGCGGGATCCGACGTACATGAGGAGCACGGCGAGCGAGATCACTGCCGTCCAGGCGTAGAAGATGATCACGGCATCGCGGTCGCGGTGGCCGAGGTCGAGCATCCGGTGATGCAGATGCTTGCGATCGGGTGCGAACGGCGATCTCCCGGCGCGCATCCGCCGGAACACGGCCAGGCCGAAGTCCAGCAGCGGCAGCATGACGACGACGACCGGGAGCAGGATCGGGATGAAGGCGCCGAGCAGCTGCGAGCGCCCGAACTCCTGCGGGTTCATCGCAGCGGAGGACATCTGGCCGGTCAGCGCGATCGCCGACGTCGCCATGAGCAACCCCATCACGAGCGCGCCCGAGTCCCCCATGAACAGCTTCGCCGGGCTCCAGTTCAGCGGCAGGAAGCCGATGCACGCGCCGATGAGGACGGCTGCGATGAACGAGGCGAGGTTGAAGTAGCTCGACGCGCCGGAGTCGCGCGTGAGGATGAACGAGTAGGCGAAGAAGACGCCGTTCGCGATGAGGCAGACGCCGGCGACCAGCCCGTCGAGGCCGTCGATGAAGTTCACGGCGTTCATGACGACGACGATCGCGACCATCGTCACCGCGATGCTCAGCCAGCTGGAGACGATGACCATCTCGCCGAGCGGCAGCGACAGGATCTGCAGACCGCCCACGACCGTGATTATCCCGGCCGCGAGGAACTGCGCGCCGAGCTTGATCATCCAGTCCAGATCCCACAGGTCGTCGATGACCCCGATCACCGCGATGAGGAGTGCCGCGGCGAGGATCGCCCACATCGTCTGCGGCGGCACCCACATGATGGCGAAGAAAGGGTTCGCCGCCGAGACGCCGATCGCCGCGGCGATTCCGATGAACATCGCCACTCCCCCGAGTCGCGGGGTCGGTGTGGTGTGGACGTCGCGTTCACGGATGCCGGGGTAGAGCTTGAAGCGCAGGCTCAGCTGCCAGACCGCCCACGTCGCGATGAACGTGATCGTCGCGGTGAGGATGATCGTGAAGACGTACTGCTTCACGCCGTGCCGTCCGCCGCGTCCGCAGACGACAGCCGCGGTTCGAGCAGTTCGCCGAGGATGCTCTCGAGACGGCGCCGGGTCACGGCGCCTTCGCGCAGGATGCGCACCCGGGGCTCGCCCGCGTCGTCTGCACGACGGTGCACGAGGGTGGTGGCGTCGATGATCGTGGATGGGATGCCCGTCTCGCTGGTGCCGCCGTCGAGGTAGACCGAGACGCTGTCGCCGAGCATGGCGCGCGCCTGTTCGGCGGACACCGCCGCGCTCTTGCCCGTGAGGTTGGCGCTCGAGACCGCGAGCGGCCCCGTCTCGGCGAGCAGCTCCAGGGCGACGCGCTGATCGGGCATGCGAACGGCCACGGTACCCAGAGTGTCGCCGAGGTCCCAGGACAGGGACGGCTGCGCCGGCAGCACGATCGTGAGCCCGCCCGGCCAGAGCTCATCGACGAGGCGCTGAACGGGCTCGGGGACCTCTTCGACGAGGGCCGCCAGCGCGGACTGTCCGGACACCAGAACGGGCGGCGGCTGGTCGCGTCCGCGGCCCTTCGCGTCGAGAAGGCGCTGCACCGCGGCCGGCGTGAACGCATCGGCTGCGATTCCGTAGACGGTGTCTGTGGGCATCACGATGAGCTCGCCGCGCGCGATCGCCTGGCGCGCGTGACGCATTCCGGCGAGCAGCTGAGCCTCGTCGCCGCAGTCGAAGAGTGAGGACATGACCCCCATAGTCTACGGGTTCGGTCTGCCCGTCCCCCGTGCCGGCATCAGGGGCGCAGCGCCGTGGTCGCCCGATCGCGCTGCGTCAGGTCGCGGTGCGTGGTCGGGGCCCGCCAGCCGTCGCGTTCGAGCAGCTCGCGGATCTGCGCCCCCTGGAGCTCGCCGTGCTCGATCACCAGCAGCCCGCCCTGCCGAAGCAGCCGCAGCGCACGCGTGCTCAGCACGCGGACGACGTCGAGCCCGTCCGCGCCGCCGTAGAGGGCGAGCGCCGGATCGTGCAGCCGCACCTCAGGGTCGCGCGGGATCGCATCGTCCGGAACATACGGCGGGTTCGAGATGACGACCGATGCGGTGCCGTCGAGCTCGACGAGGGTGTCGGCGAGGTCGCCGAGCACGAGGGTGAGGTTGTCGGCAGCTGCGGTGTTGCGGGCCGCCCACGCGTGCGCGTCCGGGGACAGCTCCACGGCGAAGACCCGCGCGTGCGGCACCTCGCTCGCCATCGCGAGGGCGATCGCACCGCTCCCGGTGCACAGGTCGACGGCGACGGGTTCGGCCGAGGCGTCCGCCGCCAATGCGTCGATCGCGAACTGCGCGACGATCTCGGTCTCGGGGCGCGGGACGAAGACACCCGGCCCGACCGCGAGCTCGAGATGCCGGAACGGAGCGACGCCGGTCAGATGCTGCAGTGGTTCCCGTGCGGCTCGGCGGTCGACGAGAGCGTCGAGCGCCGAGGCATCCGCATCGTCCAGCGAGTCGCCGCGGACCATCGCCGCCTGGATCTCTCCGCGGCTGAGCCCGCGCACGTGGCCGACGAGCAGTTCCGCGTCGACGAGCGGGTCGGGGACGCCGGCGGTGGACAGACGCTCGGCGGCGGCTCGGACGGCGGCGGCGAGAGTGGTCTGCGGCATCCTTTCAGCGTACGTCGTCGCGCCGCCGCGATCGTCACATTGGCCCAGTGCTGTATCCGCTCGCATAGGCTGTGAGGGCACCCGTTCCGCGAACGAAAGGTCAGCCATGCCCGGCATCCACAACGACATCACGACCGCCTTCGGCAACACCCCTCTGGTGCGCCTGAACCGCGTGACCGAGGGCGTCGGCGCGACCGTTCTCGCCAAGCTCGAGTTCTACAACCCGGCATCCAGCGTCAAGGACCGCATCGGAATCGCGATGATCAACGCGGCCGAGGCCGCCGGAGCGCTCCAGCCCGGCGGCACGATCGTGGAGTCCACCAGCGGCAACACCGGCATCGCCCTGGCCATGGTCGGCGCGGCGCGCGGTTACAAGGTCATCCTCACGATGCCGGCATCCATGTCGAAGGAGCGGCGCGTGCTGCTGAAGGCGTTCGGCGCGGAGATCGTCCTCACCGACCCGACGAAGGGTATGAGCGGGGCGATCGACGAGACCAAGAGGATCGTCGCCGAGACGCCGGGAGCCGTCTGGATCAAGCAGTTCGAGAACGCGGCGAACCCGCAGATCCACCGCGAGACCACCGCCCAGGAGATCCTGCGCGACACCGATGGGAGCGTCGACATCCTCGTCGCGGGCGTCGGCACCGGCGGCACCGTGACCGGCACGGGTCAGGCGCTCAAGGCGGCCAAGCCCGAGGTGAAGGTCATCGCCGTGGAGCCCAAGGACTCCCCCGTCCTCACCGAGGGCCACCCCGGCCCGCACAAGATCCAGGGCATCGGTCCGAACTTCGTTCCCGGAGTCCTCGATCGCGAGGTCCTCGACGAGGTCATCGCCGTGGAGTTCGACGAGTCGCTCCGCCTGGCGCGCGAGCTCGCGGCGAAGGAGGGGCTGCTGGTCGGCATGTCGTCCGGTGCCGCGCTGTCTGCGGCGCTCCAGGTCGCCGCCCGACCGGAGAACACGGGCAAGACGATCGTCGTGGTGATGCCAGACACCGGTGAGCGCTACATCTCGACCGCGCTGTTCGAGGATCTGCGCGAGAGCTGAGCCGCTCGATGAACGCCATCTCGCGGGTGCGCGAGGACATCGCCGCTGCGCGGCTGCGCGACCCCGCCGCGCGCACAGGCCTCGAAGTCGCGCTGCTCTACCCCGGCCTGCACGCCATCTGGGCGCATCGTGCATCGCACGCGTTGTGGCGTCGAGGGCTGCGTCTGCTCGCGCGGGCGAACTCGCAGCTCGCCCGCGCGATGACGGGGATCGAGATCCACCCCGGAGCGAAGATCGGGCGGCGCTTCTTCATCGACCACGGCTCCGGCGTGGTGATCGGCGAGACCGCAGAGGTCGGCGACGACGTGATGCTCTACCACGGGGTCACTCTCGGCGGCCGCACGAGCGACGACACGGGCAAGCGGCATCCGACTCTTGCGGACGGCGTCGTCGTGGGCGCGGGGGCGAAGATCCTCGGGCCCATCACGGTGGGACGGAACACCGTCGTCGGCGCGAATGCCGTGGTGACCAAGGACGCACCCGAGGAGAGCATCCTCACCGGCGTTCCGGCACGTGCCCGCAGGCGCCGCGGGCACGACGATTTCAGCGACCTGCGTCTGGCCTCGGACTACGCGATCTGACTCGGCGTGCGCGCTTCGTCTCGCGCGATCCGCTCTTGAGGAAGATCTTCGGCAGCAGGAGAGCGGAAACTTCGGAAGAGGAAGCCGGTCACACCACGGAGCCGAGACCCTGCGACGTGGCGTTTCAGTCCTCCTGGCCGAGCGCTGCCAGGCGTGCCTCTTCGTCTGCCGTGATGGCGCTGTCGATGATCGGATCGAGCGCGCCGTCCATCACCTGATCGAGGTTGTACGCCTTGAAACCGGTCCGGTGATCGGCGATCCGGTTCTCCGGGAAGTTGTAGGTGCGGATGCGCTCTGAGCGGTCCATACCGCGGATCTGCGACTTGCGCGCGTCGGATGCCGCGGCGTCCAGCTCCTCCTGCTGCTTGGCGAGCAGACGCGCGCGCAGCACGCGCATGGCGGCCTCGCGGTTCTGCAGCTGGGACTTCTCGTTCTGCATCGAGACGACGATGCCCGTCGGCACATGCGTGATGCGCACCGCGGAATCGGTCGTGTTGACGGACTGACCGCCGGGCCCCGACGAGCGGTACACGTCGATCTTCAGGTCGTTCTGGTCGATCTGCAGTTCTTCGGGCTCGTCGACCTCGGGGAAGACGAGCACACCGGTCGTGGAGGTGTGGATGCGGCCCTGCGACTCGGTCGCCGGCACTCGTTGCACACGGTGCACACCGCCCTCGTACTTCAGGTGCGCCCACACGCCCTGCGCGGGGTCGGACGAGGAGCCCTTGATCGCGACCTGGACGTCTTTGTACCCGCCGAGATCGGATTCGTTGCGCTCGAGGAGCTCGGTCTTCCAGCCCTTGTGCGCGGCGTACTGCGTGTACATGCGCAGCAGGTCGGCGGCGAACAGCGCGGACTCCGCGCCGCCCTCGCCCGCCTTGATCTCCATGATCACGTCGCGGGCGTCGTCGGGGTCGCGCGGGATGAGCAGGCGGCGCAGGCGCTCCTGCGTCTGCTGCACGTTCTCCTCGAGGGACGGGATCTCCTCGGCGAACGCGTCATCGTCCTTGGCGAGCTCGCGCGCCGCGTCGAGGTCGTCGACAGCCGCGATCCACGCGTCATGCGCAGCAACGATGCGGCTCAGCTCCGCGTAGCGCCTGTTGACGCGCTTCGCGCGGGCTGCGTCGGCGTGCACCGCCGGGTCGGAGAGCTCCTCCTGCACCCGGCGGTGTTCGTCGATCAGCGCCTGGACGGACTCGAACACGCGGTGCTCGGATCAGCGGATGCTGTTCTCGTGCCCGTGGCTGTGGCCACCGGCGACGGGAGCGGGCATCGACTTCTGCATCTGCACGAGGAACTCGACGTTGGACTGCGTCTCCTTGAGCTTGCCGAGCACGACCTCGAGGGCCTGCTGGGGGTCCAGACCCGCAAGGGCGCGACGCAGCTTCCAGGTGATCTTGACCTCGTCCTGCGACAGCAGCATCTCCTCGCGGCGGGTGGACGACGCGTTGACGTCGACGGCCGGGAAGATCCGCTTGTCGGCGAGGGCGCGAGACAGACGCAGCTCGCTGTTGCCGGTGCCCTTGAACTCCTCGAAGATGACCTCGTCCATCTTGGATCCGGTCTCCACGAGCGCCGTGGCGAGGATGGTGAGCGAACCACCGTTCTCGATGTTGCGAGCAGCGCCGAAGAAGCGCTTGGGCGGGTACAGCGCCGAAGCGTCGACACCACCGCTCAGAACGCGCCCAGACGCGGGAGCCGCGAGGTTGTACGCACGGCCGAGGCGCGTGATCGAGTCGAGCAGCACGACGACGTCGCGGCCGAGCTCGACGAGGCGCTTGGCGCGCTCGATGGCGAGCTCGGCGACCGTGGTGTGGTCCTCCGCCGGACGGTCGAACGTCGAGGCGATGACCTCTCCCTTGACGGTGCGCTCCATGTCGGTGACCTCTTCGGGACGCTCGTCGACGAGAACGACCATGAGGTGGACCTCGGGGTTGTTCTGCGCGATCGCGTTCGCGATCTGCTGCAGCACGATCGTCTTGCCCGCCTTCGGGGGCGCGACGATCAGGCCGCGCTGGCCCTTGCCGATCGGCGCGACGAGGTCGATGATGCGCTGGGTGAGCTTCTCGGGTGCGGTCTCCAGGCGCAGGCGCTCCTGCGGGTAGAGCGGTGTGAGCTTGCCGAATTCGACGCGGGTCGCCGCGTCCTCGACCGAGAGTCCGTTGATCGAGTCGACCTTGACGAGGGCGTTGTACTTCTGGCGTCCCTGCTGCTCGCCCTCGCGGGGCTGCTTGATGGCGCCGACGATCGCGTCGCCCTTGCGCAGGTTGTACTTCTTCACCTGTCCGAGCGAGACGTAGACGTCGCTGGTGCCGGCGAGGTAGCCGGTGGTGCGGACGAACGCGTAGTTGTCGAGCACGTCGAGGATTCCGGCGATCGGGATGAGGACGTCGTCCTCGCCGATCTCGGTCTCGAACTCGTCGGATGCTCCGCCGCCGCGGCGCTTGTTGCGCTGGCGGCCACGGCCGTTGCCGTTGCCGTCGTCGTCGGAGGAGGCGTTCTGCTGGCCGTCCTGAGCGTTCTGCCCGTTTCCGCCGCGGCCTCGGCTGCGGCTGCGGTTCCGGCTGCGGCCGCGGCCGGCACCCTCCTCGCCATCGCCCGCCTCGGAGCCGTTGTCACCGGCGTCGTTCCTGGCGTTCTGCTTGTCGTTCTGGGCCTGGTCCCCCTCGCCCTTCGCGGGGGCGGCGGACTCCTGCTTGGCGCCGGACTCCTGCTTGGCGCCGGACTTGGCGTCGCCGGACTTGGCGTCACCCGACGCGGCGTCGCCGGAGTTCGCGCCGTCGGGCTTCGCCTCACTGGAGGCGGCCTCGGCGGGCGCGGCGTCGGCCTTCTTCGTGCGGCGTCCGCGTCCTGACTTCGGAGCGGTCTCGGCACGGCCCTCGGCGGCATCGGACGCCGCGCCCTCGGAAGCCGGTGCGGCTGCCTCGGCCTCGGCGGGCGCGGCCTCGGCGGGCGCGGTCTCGGCATCCGCCTTCTTGGCGCGGCTGCGGCGCGGAGCCTTCGCCTTCGGCGCGTCTGCGGCAGGAGCCGCATCCGACGCCGGAGCGTCGCCCCCGGCCGGCGCGGACGTGACCGGAGCGGACTCGGCCGGAGCGGACTCGACAGGCTCTGCGGCCTTGGCCGCAGCGGTCGCCGTCGTCGCACGTCGCGGAGCACGCTTGCGGGGGGCCGCGGTCTCGGTCGCCGCTGCGTCGGCGGCAGGGGCCGAGTTCTCGGCCTGTTCGTTCTGGGTCTCGGAGAATGTCTCCACGAGTACTCCCTTATATGTCGTGGGAAATGAGCATGTCTCGCGCACAACGGGTGCTGTGCACGATCGCACGGACAGACGCTCGGCGTCCGCCAGCCAGTACCGGAAATGAAGCACTGGGGGTTGCGTGCGGGTCTCGCAGATTTGCGATGGGGGCCAGATTCACGAAATTACGTGGAGCCCTCCGCTCGATCCCTAACTGTACCACCACGCACGTCGACGGCCAGCATGAGGCCCTCCCACGGAGTGTCCGTCACGGAATCGGCGAGTTCCTTCGCGGCCTGGCGTCCGCCGGGCCCGTCGCAGAGCACCAGGACGCTGGGTCCTGCACCCGAGACGACGGCGGCGAATCCGGCGGCACGCAGCGCCTGCACAAGCGCGCTCGTCTCGGGCATGGCTTCGGCGCGGTAGTCCTGGTGCAGCCGGTCGGCGGTCGCGTCCAGGAGCAGCTCCGGGCTCTGCATCAGCGCCGCGATCAGCAGCGCCGTGCGCGACACGTTGAACACGGCGTCCTCGCGGGAGACCTGCGGCGGCTGCAGGGAGCGCGCCAGGGTCGTGGACATCGTCCGCTCTGGCACGAGCACGAGCGGTGCGACACCGCGGTGCACGAGAAGCTTCTTGTGCTGCGGGCCGCTCTCCCCCGTCCAGGCGATCGTGAGTCCGCCGAACAGCGCCGGGGCGACGTTGTCGGGGTGGCCCTCGAGCTCGGTCGCCAGGCGCAGCAGCTCGGCGTCGCTGAAGTCGACGTCACCGGCGAGCAGTCCCTTGGCGGCGAGGACTCCGGCTGTCACGGCCGCGCCGGAGGAGCCGAGGCCCCGCCCGTGCGGCACGCCGTTGCGCGCCTCGATGCGCAGACCCGGCATCTCGCGCCCGGCGTCGGCGTACACGTGCTCGATCGAGCGGACGACGAGATTCGACTCGTCCCGCGGGATGTCCGCCGCACCGGAGCCTGCCACCTCGATCTCGAGGCGATCGTCGTCGAGAGCGGTGACGGTGAGCTCGTCGTACACGCTGAGCGCGAGCCCGAGCGTGTCGAACCCTGGCCCGAGGTTGGCGCTCGTCGCCGGAACCCGCACCTGAACCGTGCGCACCTCGGGCATCACTCGCCTTCCACGCGCAGCACGGACACGACCCGCTCGACGACGTCGCTCGCGGCGAGGTTCTCGACCGTGTCGCTGAGAGCCTGCTCGGCCGCCCGGTGGGTGCCGATCACGAGCCGGGCGGTCGTGTCGTCCTCGCCCTCGACGGTCTGCACGACCGTGGCGACCGAGACGCCGCCCTCCGACAGGATGCCCGCGATCGTCGCGAGGACTCCGGGCTGGTCGTTCACCTCGAGGGTGATCTGATAGCGCGTGATGACGTGGCCGATCGGCACGATCGGCAGGTTCGCTCTGGTGGACTCCCCCACTCCGACGCCACCGGCGATGTGCCGGCGTGCGGCGGAGACGACGTCGCCGAGCACGGCCGATGCCGTCTGAACGCCGCCGGCGCCGGCGCCGTAGAACATCAGGGAGCCGGCGGCCTCCGCCTCGACGAAGACGGCGTTGTTCGCGCCGTGCACGGAGGCGAGCGGGTGCGATCGGGCCACCAGCGCCGGGTAGACGCGCACCGAGATGGACTCGGCGCCGTCGACCGTGATGCGCTCGCACACCGCGAGCAGCTTGATGACGAACCCGGCGGCGCGCGCCTCGTCGATCATCGACGCGGTGATGCCGGTGATGCCCTCGCAGTGGACGGCATCCAGCGGAACCGTGGTGTGGAAGGCGAGGGACGCGAGAATCGCGGCCTTCTGCGCGGCGTCGTGGCCCTCGACATCAGCGGTCGGATCCGCCTCGGCGTAGCCGAGCCGCTGAGCATCCGCGAGCACATCGGCGAAGTCCGCACCCTCGGAGTCCATCCGGTCGAGGATGTAGTTGGTCGTGCCGTTGACGATGCCCATGATGCGCACGACCCGGTCCCCGGCGAGCGAGTCGCGCAGCGGACGGATGATCGGGATGGCGCCGGCGGCCGCAGCCTCGTAGTACACCGATGCGCCGACCTGATCGGCCGCCTCGAACAGCTCCGTGCCGTGCGTGGCCAGCAGCGCCTTGTTCGCGGTGACGACATCCGCGCCCGAGTTCAGAGCGAGCAGCAGGTTGCCGCGAGCCGGTTCGATGCCTCCCATGAGCTCGATCACGATGTCGCTGCCGACGATGAGGCTCTCGGCGTCCGTGGTGAACAGCTCCTTCGGGAGCTCGACGTCGCGCGGAGCGTCCACGGCCCGCCCGGCGATCCCGGCGAGCTCGAGCGATGCGCCGGCACGGTCGGCCAGTTCGTCGCCGTGGCGCAGCAGGAGGTCAGCGACCTGCGAACCCACCGCGCCGGCGCCCAGAAGCGCCACGCGGAGTCGTCGATACTGATCGCTCGATTCGGGCTGGGTCATCGTGCTCCTTCGTTCATGCCGATTCCGGCGTCCCGCGCCAGAAGATCCTCGATGGTCTCGCCCCGCACGATCACGCGGGAGGCGCCGGCGGAGACCGCGACGACCGCGGGGCGGGGTACGTGGTTGTAGTTGCTGGCCAGCGACGCGCAGTACGCCCCTGTCGCCGGCACCGCCAGCAGGTCGCCGGGGGCGACGTCGCCGGGCAGATACTCGTGGTCGACGACGATGTCGCCGGACTCGCAGTGGCGACCGACCACCCGGGCGAGGGCGGGCTCGGCATCGGTCGTCCTCGACGCGATCCGGGCCGAGAACTCGGCGCCGTACAGCGCCGGCCGCGCGTTGTCGCTCATGCCGCCGTCGACGCTGACGTACAGTCGGGTCGCTCCGGAGTCCAGGCGCACCCGCTCCGGCGTGCGGCCCGCGTAGAGCGGGACGCCGGCTGTGCCGACGATCGCACGGCCGGGCTCGAAGGACAGGATCGGCAACGGGATGCCGCGCTCTGCGCATCCGGCGGCGACCGCGTCGACGATCTCGGTCGCCAGCTGCTCGATCGGCGTCGGGTCGTCGACGCTCGTGTAGGCGATGCCGAAGCCGCCGCCGAGGTTGAGAACCGGCACCTCGCCGCCGGCCCGCAGCCTCTCGTGCAGCTCGAGCACGCGGGCGGCGGATTCGCGGAACCCCGCGACGCCGAAGATCTGGGAGCCGATGTGGCAGTGGAGCCCCACGAACTCGAGCGACGGGAGCTCGCGGATGCGCGCGACGGCGATCTCGGCATCCGCGAAGGTCATGCCGAACTTCTGATCCTCGTGGGCGGTGGCGAGGAAGTCGTGCGTCTCGGCGTGCACGCCGCTGTTGACGCGGACGAGCACCCGCTGGACGACGCCCGCGCGCGCGGCGATCTCGGCCGTGCGCTCGACCTCGATGGCGCTGTCGATGATGATCGTGCCGACGCCGACGGACACCGCGCGCTCGATCTCGGCGGGCAGCTTGTTGTTGCCGTGGAACCCGATGCGTGCGGCATCCACGCCCGCCGCGAGCGCGACCTCGAGTTCGCCCCGCGTGCAGACGTCGACGTTGAGGCCCTCCTCGGTCACCCACCGGGCGACCGTCGTGGAGAGGAAGGCCTTGCCGGCGTAGTACACGCGCGCTGTGCCGCCGTGGGAGGCGGTCGCCGCGGCGAACGCCTCGTGGAACGCACGGGCGCGGGCGCGCACCTCGTCCTCGTCGAGCACGAGCACCGGCGTGCCGTGCTCCCGGACGATGTCGGTGGCGGTCATTCCACCGAGGACGAGGCCTCCCTGCTCATCGCGCCGAGCGGATGCCGGCCACACGCCGTCGGCGAGAGCGTTCGCGTCGTCGGGGATGACGAGCCAGTCCGGGGCGAGCGAGTCTGCAGGGGAAAGCACACAGCACCAATCGTGGGAGGGGACCTCAGCGGAACGGGCCACGCGAGGCTGCCCCGATTCTATGGCACCGGCTCGGACTGCCCGGCACTCGGCACGTCCCCTGCGGACCGGGAAGACGATTCATTACGGTGGGGACATGACATTCGTGAAGTCGGTGATCGCCTGGGTCCTGCGTCTGAAGGTCGTACGCGCCTATCTGCTCTACTCGGAGCGGCGCGGCGCCATGCTCGCCGACAGTGTCACCTACCGCGCCCTGTTCAGCGTGTTCGCGGGTCTGCTGCTGGGATTCTCCGTCGCCTCGATCTGGCTCGCCGGCAACCCGGAGGCGTGGAAGCCGATCGTCGCGGCGATCGACTCCGCTATCCCGGGACTCGTCGGAGAGGACGGCATCGTGAAGGATCCGACGTCGATCGAACCGGTCGGCTTCACGGTCACCGGGATCTTCTCGCTCGTCGCGCTCGTCGGCGCCGCGCTGGGTGCGATCGGATCGCTGCGAACGGCGGTGCGCAGCATCGCGGGCACCGTCCAGGATGATGTGCTCTTCATCTGGGTGATCCTGCGCAACCTCGCCCTGGCTGCAGGGATCGCCGTCGCCTTCGTCGCCGCGGCGGCCGTGACATTCCTCGCCCGCATCGGCCTGAGCTTCATCACCGATCTGTTGGGGCTGCCGGGCGACTCGGTCATCGCGGAGTGGAGCATCCGCGTCGTCTCACTGCTGGTCGTGTACGCCCTCGACGTCGTTCTGATCCTGGGCGTCTTCCTGCTGCTGTCCGGTCTGCGTGCTCCCGCTCCGGCCGTGTGGTCGGGAGCGTCGCTGGCGGCCTCGGCTCCTGATCCTCCAGGAGCTGTCGAGCCTGTTCGTCGGCGGCGCGACCTCGAACCCGCTGCTGGCGACGTTCGCCTCTCTCGTGGCGCTGCTGATCTGGATGAACCTGTCCACGCAGGTGATCCTCATCGCGTGCGCCTACATCACCACGGGGGCCGAGGAAGCGCACGACCGGGTCTCATCAGCGGAGAGCGCGCAGACGCTCGCCCAGCGCCGCGTGCGGCGCGCCCAGCAGGAGGTCATGATCGCGACTCGGGCGCTGCGTGCAGCGGAGGAAGCGGAATCCGCCGAACGAAACGCCGCTGAGACGCAGAAGTCCTAGTCGCAGGAACCGTTCTGCTGGAGGCTCTCGTCCGTCGCGATGGCGCCATCCACGTCGAGGTCGATGACCGCCTCGGTGCCGTCGATCTCGAGGCCGGTCACGGTGAGGCCCGCGGGAAGCTGGTCGGCGATGCAGATGCGCTGAGGCCCGGCGAGCGGTGCCGCCGCGTCGCCGAAGCGCTCGGCGATGTCGGCGGCGTTCAGGGTGAGTCCCGCGATCTGAAGCTCCACCGGCGTGAGCAGCAGGTCACCGGCATCCGCTCCCGGTGTCACGGTGACCGACACCGGTACCGGCATTCCGAAGACCTCGAAGCTGCCGGATGCTGTGACATTCGGCTCGTCGAAGCCGATCTCATCGATCGGCAGATCGGACGCCGTCACCAGATCCGTGAACTGCTCCTGGTCGATGCGCACCGTTCCGCGGGCATCGGCGAGGTCGCCGCCGCGCAGCGGGATGCCGGTAGCGGTGACGTCCGCGGCTCCGGTGATGCCGCCGAACGTGACCGCGCCGGTGGTCAGATGCAGCTCATCGAGGCGACCGCCGATCAGCTGAGGCAGCAGGATGCCTACGGCATCCACGTCGAGCTGCTGATCCTGCGGCAGATCCAGCTGCTCGATCACGATGCCGCGGACGATGCCGGGCAGGATCGCCCTGGCCAGGAACTCGGCGGCCACGACCAGCGCGGCGAGCACCAGGACGATCACGAGCACGACCCATGGCCAGCGCGCGCGACGCCGCGGCGGGCGCGGCTCGTCAGCGCTCCCCGGAATCACGAGCGTCGGATGCTCGGACGACGTCTCAGGGTACGGCAGTGTGGGGTGCTCGTCGCTCACCGGTGTCTCCGATCGGGTGACTACATGCGCTCCGGCGCCGAGACGCCGAGCAGGTCGAGGCCGTTGCGAAGCACCTGGCCGGTGGCATCGTTCAGCCACAGGCGCGTGCGGTGCACGCTCTCGATCGGGTCGTCGCCGAGCGGAGTGATGCGGCAGTTGTCGTACCAGCGGTGGTAGAGGCCTGCGAGTTCCTCGAGGTAGCGGGCGACGCGGTGCGGCTCGCGCACCTCGGCCGCGAAGGCCACGATGCGCGGGAACTCCTGCAACGCCCCGAGCAGCGCCGACTCCGTCTCGTGCGAGAGCGTCTCGGGGGCGAACTCGCTGCGTTCGACGCCGGAGTCGGCAGCGTTGCGGCTGGCGTTGTGAGTGCGGGCATGCGCGTACTGCACATAGAAGACCGGGTTGTCGTTCGTGCGCTTCTGCAGCAGCTCGGGGTCGAGGTCGAGCGGCGAGTCGGCGGGCGAGCGCTCGAGCGCGTAGCGCAGCGCGTCCGTGCCGATCCATGCGCGCAGATCGTCCATCTCGATGATGTTTCCCGCGCGCTTGCTCAGGCGCGCGCCGCGCACCGAGACGAGCTGCCCGATGAGCACCTGGATGTTCTTCTCCGGGTCCTCGCCGGCAGCACCGGCGACGGCCTTGAGCCGGTGCACGTAGCCGTGGTGGTCGGCGCCGAGCAGGTAGATCTTGTTCTCGAAGCCGCGGTCGCCCTTGTTCAGGTAGTACGCGGCGTCGGCGGCGAAGTAGGTGTACTCGCCGTTCGAGCGGCGGATGACCCGGTCCTTGTCGTCGCCGAAGTCGGTGGTGCGCACCCAGACGGCGCCGTCCTCGTCGAAGACGTGGCCCTGCTCGCGGAGGCGATCGACGGCCTGATCGACGAGGCTCGTGCCATCGGCTCCCTTCGCGTGCAGGGTGCGCTCGGAGAACCACACGTCGAAGGGCACGTTGAACTGCCCCAGCGAATCCTTGATCTCGGCGAGCTGGTACTCGTAGGCGAGGTCTTCGGCGAGGCTCAGCTGCTCCGCGTCGGGGAGCTCGAGCAGGTCGGGCCGGGCTTCGAGGACGCGCGCGGCGAGGGCGGCGATGTACTCCCCCGGGTAGCCGCCCTCGGGCGTCGGTTCACCCTTGGCAGCCGCGAGGACGGATGCCGCGAACCGCTGCATCTGGGCGCCGGCGTCGTTGATGTAGTACTCGCGCACGGCGTTCGCGCCGCTGGCGAGCAGGAGCCGGACGATCGAGTCACCGAGCGCAGCCCAGCGCGTGTGGCCGATGTGCAGGGGCCCGGTCGGGTTGGCCGAGACGAACTCGACGTTGACGCTGACACCGGCCTGGGAGTCGTTGCGGCCGTAAGAGTCACCCGCCTCGACGATCGTCTTGGCGAGCACGCCCGCCGCTGCGGCATCCAGTCGGATATTGATGAACCCCGGGCCAGCCACCTCTGCGCTGGCCACGCCGTCGATACCGGCGAGTCCGTCGGCGATCTGCTGCGCGAGGTCACGCGGGTTGGTTCCCATTCGCTTCGCGAGCCGCATCGCGAGGTTCGACGCCCAGTCTCCGTGGTCGCGGTTGCGCGGGCGCTCCAGCGGGATGTCGGAGGCATCGATGTCGAGCGTCTCGTCCGGTCGCAGGGATGCCGCGATCGGCGTGACGACGGAGAGGATGGCTTCGGCGAGAGTGTCGGGATTCATATCGCATCAATTCTAGGGCGGGAGTTGGTGTTCACCTTCCGTTCGCTTACCCTCATGCCATGGGTTCTGGGAGGGTGCGGCGCGCGGGGCGCGCTGCAGCATTGATCGCGATCGTCGCAGCGGTCGCCTGCGGCGTGCTGCTCGGCGTGTGGCGACCGTGGGTGCCCGCTGTCGGAGACTCTCCGGTGCTGGCCTCTGAGGAGTCCGCGGCGATCGCTCCGACCCCGCTCGTCCTGCCGGAGCATCCGCGGGTTCTCGTCTTCGGCGACTCGTGGACGTACGGGTCGGCTGCGTCCGAGCCGACGCTGGGATACGCCTACGTGCTCGCGGATCTGATCGACGGCGAGACCATCGTCGATGGCGTGCGCGGCAGCGGATATCTGAAGCCGGGCATAGACGGCCCCGACTTCGGCGACCGGATCGCCACCCTGGACCCCGAGCTGGATCCGGACCTCGTCATCATCCAGGGGTCGATCAACGACCACAAGCTGGGCTCGGTCGGCTATCGGGACGCGGTGACGTCCGCGTGGGATGCCCTCGCCGCGACGTATCCCGACACGCCGATCGTCGTCCTCGGTCCCGCTCCGCACATGCTGCCCGTCGGTGCGGGAACGATCCGGATCGACCAGGATCTCGAGGCGCTCACGGCTGCTCGCGGCTGGTGGTACATCTCGCCCGTCCAGGACCAATGGATCACGGAGCAGAACTACCTCGACGTGATCGACGTCGAGGTCGGCAAGCGGCATCCGTCCACCGCGGGGCACCGCTACCTGGCCGAGAAGGTCGCCGCTGCCCTCGCCGACATCGAAGCGGCGCCGGTGACCGAAGCCGGCGGTGCGGAGAGCACCCCCGGTCAGTGATATCGTCGTTCGGTACGCCTCCGTAGCTCAGTGGATAGAGCGCCGGTTTCCGGTACCGTAGGTCGCAGGTTCGACTCCTGTCGGGGGCACGTGCAGAAGGCCGCTCAATGAGCGGCCTTCGTCGTCTCTAGTGCCGGTCGACTGCCTTCTGCGCGGCCGACACACCCTGCTGCGCCGCGCGCACACCTTCGCGGACATCGCCGAGGAGCGCCTCGAGATCGCCGCTCTCCTTCTTCTGCCTGTCGAGTTCCTGCCGCGTGCGTTCGGTCTCCTTCCCGAGTTCGTCCAGCCGCTCACTCAACCGCTCTGAGTTCTCGGCGCCCGCCTCCGCCTTCCGCTCCAGCGCGTCCCGGTCCTGCTCCGCCTTCCTCAGCGCACGCTCCGCCGTGCGCAACTCGTCCTCGGCGGCCTTGCGCGCGCGGCGGGCAGCGAGCTCGTCGGGTCGGCTCGGGGTCGGTGCCGCCGAAGCGGAGTCCAGATCACCGGCCACCGCATCCGAAACGTCGGCGGTGTCATCGCTCGCGGCATCCAGCGGCCTGATCAACCTTCCGGATGCCACGGCGAGCGCAGCTTCGGCATGGAACATCGCGGCGTTCAGCGTCCTCTCGACGGCATCCGTCGTCGCTTGCGTGATCTTCTCCCCTCGGGAGCTCGCGAGCTCGCTCGCCTGCTGTGCGAGAGCGCGGACGAGTGCACGGCGCTGCCGCCCCAGGGCCGTGAGTGCGCGTGCATCCAGATCGTCCTGCGCGTCGCGCAGTTCGGCGGCGAGTTCGAGTGCGCCGCCCAGCGCCTGCGTCTGCTCGCGCGCGAACAGGTTCACGACCCACGCGGCGAGCAGCGGTTTGCGCAGCCCGCCCACCTTCTTCGCGAGGGCGGCATCCGTCAGTTGCTTCGCTCGCGCATCACGCACGGCGGTGAACTCCCTGGGCGGCAACGCGTACAGCTCGGCCGCGATCTCCTCGAGTGTGCCATCCGGCTTGGCTGCCATCGCCCCATTGTGCCCGAGCCGATCCCGCCTGCCTAGAATCACGGGATGGACTATGTCGACCTCGCGAAGCGCTTCGTCGCCGCGCGTTTCCCGAAGGCATCCGTCGCGGTCATCGGCGGCAGCACCTCCCGCGGCGAGCGCACTTCAGGCCGGCTTCGTCCGCTGAGGCACGAAACGGAAGCGGCGTAACACGTCCCTCCGGCGTCATACGATGGAGCACAGGTCCCGGCATCCATCTTCAGCGCGAGCGAGGTTCACGACGTGCAGTACATCTCCACCCGCGGCGGCACGCTCGGACAGTACAGTGACGTCCTCCTCGAGGGACTCGCACCGAACGGCGGCCTCGCCGTTCCCGAGACGCTTCCCCGCCTGTCGGCGGACGACCTCGAGCGTCTGCGCGTGCTCACCTACCCTCAGCTCGCGACCGAGATCATCGGCCTGTTCGCGACCGACATCCCCCGTGCCGACCTCGCCCGGCTCACCGAAGGCGCGTACGGCGACGGCAAGTTCGCAGCTGAAGAGATCGTCCCCCTGACCGCCGTCGACGGCATGACGCTCGTGGGCCTGTCCGAGGGGCCGACCCTCGCGTTCAAGGACATGGCGATGCAGTTCCTGGGCGAGGCGCTCGAGTACGTGCTCGAGAAGAACGATCGGGTGCTGAATGTCGTCGGCGCCACCTCGGGCGACACCGGCTCGGCCGCCGAGCACGCCCTGCGCGGCCTCGACCGTGTCTCGGTCTTCATGCTCTCCCCGCAGGGCAGGATGAGCGCCTTCCAGCGCGCCCAGATGTACTCGCTGCAGGACGCCAACGTCCACAACATCGCCGTCGAGGGCGTGTTCGACGATTGCCAGAATCTCGTCAAGCGCCTGAACACCGACCTGGACTTCAAGCGCGCGCACAGCCTCGGGGCCGTGAACTCGATCAACTTCGGACGCATCTCGGCGCAGATCGTCTACTACGCGTGGGCCTGGCTGCGCATGACGGACGCCGTCGCCGAACCCGAGCGCGCGTCCTTCCGCGTCTCGTTCGCCGTGCCGTCGGGCAATTTCGGCAACATCCTCTCGGGTCACTACGCCCGTGCCATGGGCGTCCCGATCCACGAGCTCGTGCTGGCGACGAACGAGAACAACGTGCTCGACGAGTTCTTCCGCACCGGTCACTACCGCCCGCGCGGCGCTGCCGACACGCTCGCGACGTCGAGCCCGTCGATGGACGTCTCGCGCGCCTCGAACCTCGAGCGGTTCGTGTTCGACCTGCTCGGCCGCGATCCCGAGCGCACCGCCGCAGCCTGGCACGAGCTCGAGGAGCGGGACGAGATCGATCTGTCCGCCGAGCTCGGGCGATTCCGGAGCGAATTCGGCATCGTCAGCGGCACGAGCACGCACGCCGACCGTCTGGCCACGATCCGCGACGTCCACGATCGGTCGGGCGTCACGATCGACCCGCACACCGCCGACGGCGTGAAGGTCGCCCGCGAGCATGCTGAAGCAGGCATCCCGATGCTCGTGCTCGAGACGGCCAAGCCCGCGAAGTTCGCCGATCTCATCGAGGAGGCGCTCGGCGAGAGCCCCGAACCGGATGCCGCCACTCGCGCTCTCCTCGATGCACCGCAGCGCGTGATCGCGATGCCGGATGACGAGCAGCAGCTGCGGGACTACATCTCTGCGAGCGCACTGGGCTGAGCGAACAGTGTCCGCCAAGGTCGACTTCAAGAAGGAGATCGAGGCGTACGGCGCCCGCAAAGGCCGCTTCGACCTCGTCGAGGTGCCGCCGCTGCAGTACCTGATGATCGACGGGCACGGCGACCCGAACACGTCACCGGCATTCACGACGGCGGTGGAAGCGCTGTACCCGCTCGCCTACAGGCTGAAGTTCGCCAGCAGGCGCGAGCACGACCGCGACTACACGGTCATGCCGCTGGAAGGGCTGTGGTGGGCCGACGACCAGGCCTCGTTCACGTCCTCACGCGACAAGTCGGCATGGCATTGGACGCTGATGATCATGCAGCCCGAGTGGATCGACCACGGGATGTTCGCTGATGCCGTCGAGGAAGCATCCGCGAAGAACCGCGACGTCCGCGGGGTCCGGCTCGAGACGCTCGACGAGGGTCTGAGCGCACAGACTCTGCACGTCGGCACCTACGACGAGGAGGCGCCGGTGCTCGCGAAGATGCACGACGAGTTCATCCCCGCCCACGGCATGCGGTTGACGGGCACGCACCACGAGATCTACTTCAGCGACCCCAGACGCGGCGACCCGGCGAAACGCCGGACGCTCCTGCGTCAGCCCGTGCGGCCGATCAGCTGATCGCGACGGCGACGCCGAGCGCGACCACCGCCAGCAGCGGCAGCCCGCCCTGCATCGCCGCCGAGCGCGCCATCTTCGGGTTCGCGAGCACG
The DNA here is from genome assembly GCF_903645325.1 of Microbacterium tenebrionis. Taxonomy (GTDB): domain Bacteria; phylum Actinomycetota; class Actinomycetes; order Actinomycetales; family Microbacteriaceae; genus Microbacterium; species Microbacterium tenebrionis. Next base: position 443,514 of record NZ_CAHJXQ010000002.1, on the reverse strand, counting down.
AGCACGAGGGCTGCCGCGAGCATCATTCCGACGCCGGTGAAGATCAGGGTGAGACCGACGGTCGCCTGACCCGACAGCACGAGGACGATCCCCAGCAGCGCAGCGATCGCGAGGAACAGGTTGTAGAAGCCCTGATTGAACGCGAGCGGCTTCGTGACCTCGGCATCCGCTTCGCTGGCGACCCCGAAGATCTTCCTCGTCGCCGGCTCCATGGTATTCTCAAATCGATTGTGCACAATCTGACTGTGGGCAATGAAAAGGAGCCGGCATGAGCATCACCGAAGACATGATCTGCTTCTCGTTGTATTCGGCTGCTCGCGCCACCACGCAGGTGTACCGCCGCCTGCTCGCACCGTGGTCGCTCACCTACCCGCAGTACCTCGTCCTCGCCGTGCTCTGGACAGAGGGCGATCAGACCGTCGGGTCGCTCGGCGAGGCCATGCAGCTCGACTCGGGGACGCTGTCGCCGCTCGTGCGCCGCCTCGAGCGCGACGGCCTCGTCACGAGGACCAGGCACGCCGACGACGAGCGCGTCGTGCGTGTGCGGCTCACGGATGCCGGCACCGCACTGCGAGCCGAGATCGCACCGATCCACAAGAAGGTCGCGGAGATCGCCGGAGTCGGCGATCTCCAGCATCGAGAGCTCATCGCAGAGCTGCGGGAGATCACCGCCCGCCTGCACGAGTCCTGACACCCACCGACCACGACCTGCACGACCGACAAGGAGAACCGCTGTGCGCGCACTCATCCACCAGGAATTCGGCCCGGCTGAAGACGTCCTGACCCTCGACGACCGCCCTGTGCCCGAGCCCGGCCCGGGGCAGGTGCGCCTGCGCATCGTGCTCTCCCCCATCCACAACCACGACCTGTGGACGATCCGCGGCACCTACGGCTTCAAGCCGGCCCTCCCCGCACCATCCGGCACGGAGGCCCTCGGCATCGTCGATGCGCTCGGCGAGGGCGTCGAGCATCTCGCGGTCGGTCAGCGCGTCGCCACCGGCGGCACCTTCGGCGTGTGGTCCGAGTACGCGGTCACGAACGCGGCGGGCCTCATCCCCGTCCCCGAGGGCCTCGCCGACGAGCAGGCGGCCCAGCTCATCTCGATGCCGTTCAGCGCCATCAGCCTGCTGCAGTTCCTCGACGTCGCCGAAGGCGACTGGATCGTCCAGAACGCGGCCAACGGCGCCGTCGGCCGCATGCTCGCGCAGCCCGCTCGCGCCGCGCGCGGAGTCAACGTCCTCGGCCTCGTCCGTCGCAGGGACGGCATCGACGAGCTCCGCGCGCAGGGAATCGAGAACGTCGTGTCCACAGAGGACGACGACTGGCGCACGCAGGCGACCGCGATCACCGGCGGCGCACCGATGATCGCCGGCGTCGACTCGGTCGGCGGCGACTCCAGCGGCGACGTGCTGTCACTGCTGGCCGAGAACGGCACGCTCGTCGCCTTCGGCGCGATGAACTCGCCCACCATGAACATCAGTTCGGGTGACGTGATCTTCAAGCAGGCCACGGTGAAGGGCTTCTGGGGAAGCAAGGTCAGTCAGACCATGGATGCCGCGACCCGCCGCGCCCTGTTCGGCGAACTGATCACGCGCGTCAGCGACGGATCGCTCACCCTCCCCGTCGCCGGGGTCTTCGACGCCGCCGACATCGCCGATGCCGTGCGCGCGAGCAACGCTCCCGGCCGTGTCGGCAAGGTGCTGCTGAAGTTCTGAGAGCTCAGACGAGGAACAGCGGCAGCAGCCCCGGGTTGTGCGCGTGCACGAGCACGGCGAACACCACCGCATCGAACAGCAGGTGCACGGTCACGACGTACGCCAGCGAATGCGTCCGGAGGAATATGTACCCCTGCAGCAGCGCGAACGGGATCGTCAGCAGCGGTCCCCACTCGCGGTAGCCGAGCTCCCACAGGAACGACACGAACACGATCGCCTGCAGCACGTTCGCGAGCGCATCGGGAAAGTGCCGGCGCAGCAGGGCGAACACGGTGCAGATGAAGAACAGCTCGTCCCAGATGCCGACCGCCCCGACGCCGACGAACAGCCGGGCGATGAGGTCCGGCGTGTCGACGACCGGCCAGTTCTGGTAGACGCCGCTGGTGATGAAGTAGAACGGCAGGATCAGCCAGCCGAGCACGAGCACAGCGACCAGCCACGTCCACTGCAGCCTGCCCCACCGTCTGCCGGTGCGCCACGGGAAGCCGATCGCCCTGTCGCGGAACACGAACCGCGAGATCAGATACGGCACAACCACCGCCCCGCCGAGCGCGAGCGTGAACCGCAGCATCGCGAGGTTGTCGAGCTCCGCCGCCAGCGGGATGACGCTGACGATCAGCATCCCGATCGCGACGAGCCCGAGGTCGCGGGTGAGGGAGGGAGCCGCTGCCATGACCGCCCGTCTCTCGACCGCACAGGCGAGGACGAGACCGGCCGCGAGCAGCGCCCAGCCCAGCCACGGCGTCTCGAGCACGAAGAACGCGGGCGCCGCGACGCAGACGAGCAGCGCCGCGGCGAGGCGGCTCACGCCCGAGGCTTCCGCCGATACACGAGGTCGCGGATCTCGCGTCCCTTGGCGATGCCCTTGCGCTCGAACGCCGTCATCACCCGACCCTCGAAGCGCTCGGCCCATTCCCCGTCGAAGGCGCGCTCGAACAGCGGCTCCGCGTCGAGGACCTCCACCATCTGCAGGGCGTAGTCCTCCCAGTCGGTCGCCAGGCGGAGCAGGCCCCCGTCCGCGAGCGCACGCGCGGCCGCGTCCCCGAACCCGGGGCGGATCAGCCTGCGCTTGGTGTGACGCTTCTTGTGCCAGGGGTCGGAGAAGAAGATCCAGACCTCGGATGCGGCCCCCTCGGGCAGGTAGGTGGAGAGCACCTCCGGCGCGTTCGCCTCGACGAGCCGCAGGTTGCGCACGCCCGCCTTGTCGGCATCGAGCATGGTTCGCGCGAGCCCCGCGCGGAACACCTCGACGGCGAGGAAGTCGTCATCGGGTCTGGCGGATGCCGCCGACACGATCGCATGCCCCTGCCCTGAACCGATCTCGACGATCAGCGGAGCCTCGCGGCCGTACTCGGCGACCGGATCCATGCGCGCCTCGGGATGCACGCTCGTCCAGGCGACGTCCCGCGGAACCTCGAGCAGGTACTGGGGCGCGAGCTCCGCGAACGCCCGTTCCTGGGCCTCCGACATCCGTCCGCTCCGGCGCACGAAGGAGACCGGTTCATCGCGGAAGGTACGGGGCTCTGGCATGAATCAATCGTACGTCTCGCGGAGGGCCGGCCCTTCGACAGCCTCACGGACCGGAAGGGACTCAGGGACCGGAGGGCTCGGTCACGAAGTCGATGAGCTCCTCGACGCGGCCGAGCAGCGCGGGTTCCAGATCGCGGTAGGTGCGCACCTTGCCGAGGATGTGCTGCCATGCGCGACCGGTGTCGCCCTGCGACTCGTACGGCCAGCCGAACGCCTTGCAGATGCCGGTCTTCCAATCGGTTCCGCGGGGGATCTCCGGCCATCGGGCGATCCCGAGGACCTGCGGCTTGACGCACTGCCAGACATCGATGAACGGGTGCCCGACGATGCGCAGATGCGCGCCGTGCGGGCCGCGCATGATCGCATCCGCGATCCTCGTCTCCTTGGATCCCGCGACGAGGTGGTCGACGAGCACGCCGTAGCGGCGCGTCGCGCCGGGCGGTTCGGCGGCCAGCAACTCGTCGAGCCTGTCGACCCCTTCGAGGTACTCGACGACGACGCCCTCGACACGCAGGTCGGCGCCCCACACCTTCTCGACAAGCTCGGCGTCGTGCTTGCCCTCGACGAGGATGCGGCTGGGAAGCGCCACGCGTGCGCGCTGGTCGGCGACGGCGAACGAGCCGGATGCCGTGCGCCGGGGCGTCTGCTTCACCGCCGCGGGCGGGGTGAGTCGCACCGGCTCGCCGTCGATGAGGAATCCGCCGCCGAGCGGGAACACGCGCTTGCGTCCCTTGTAGTCCTCGAGTTCGACGTTGCCGCCCTGCACGCGCGTCACGGCGCCGCAGTATCCGTCGTCGGCGACCTCGACGACGAGATCCCGTTCGGCCGGAACATCGGCGACCTTCTTCGCGCCCCGCTCCCGCCATCCGGCGGCCAGCACATCCGAGCCGTACCTGTCGTCCATGCCTTCCAGCGTATGCGTCGCCCTGGCACTTCCCGGCGGCGACACAGACTGTTTCCCTAGAGTCGCTATCGTCTGTCGTCGGTAGTGAATAGACTCGGAGCGCTGGGGCCTGCGGCCCTGCGGAGGGAGTGCAATGCGGACTCGGTTTGCCGTCGTGCTGGGGCTGATCGTGGCGGTCCTCGCGTCGGGGTGGACGGCGTCTGCGGCGCTCGCCGTGCCACCGTCGACACTGGACTCCGGCTACGTGACCGATGAGGCGGGTGTGCTCTCCTCCGGCGAGGCGGATGCTGTGAACACCCGGCTCTCGGAGCTCGCTCAGGGCGAGGGCGGCGACCTGTTCGTCGTGTTCGTCGACTCCTTCACCGACCCGTCCGACAGCACGGCGTGGGCGGATGAGACCGCCGCGCAGAACAACCTCGACATCGACCAGTACCTCATCGCCGTCGCCGTCGACGACAGCCAGTACGCGATCTCCGCGGACGCCAACGGTCCCCTCGACGACGGCGACATCGACCGGGTGCTCCAGGCCATGCAGAGCGGGCTGAGCCAGGGCGACTGGGACGGCGCGGTGATCGCCGCCGCCGATGCGTTCCCCGGCCAGTCCGGCGCAGCGGACGGCAGCGGGATCATCTGGATCGTGGTCCTTCTGATCGTCATCGTCGCGGTGGTCCTCATCATCGTCCTGGCGATGCGCTCGCGCCGCAGGAAGACCCAGCAGACGACGCAGGCGCGGATCCCCGACCCGAACGATCCGTACGCATCCGCGAGCGACGAGGAGCTGGAGACTCAGGCCGGCAGCGCCCTGGTGCGCGCCGACGACGCGATCACGTCCAGCCGTCAGGAGCTCGGCTTCGCGGTCGCGCAGTACGGCGATGACTCGACTCAGCAGTTCACGCAGGTGATCGAGGCTGCGCAGGCCAAGGTCGCGGAGGCGTTCTCCCTCAAGCAGAAGATCGACGACGAGGTTCCCGACGCTCCGGAGCAGCGTCGGGCCTGGCACATCCGGATCATCCAGCTCTGCCATGAGGCGGACGACCTGCTCAATGCCAACATCGAGGCGTTCGAAGAGCTGCGCAAGCTCGAGGCCGAGGCTCCTCAGGCCCTCGAACGCATCAAGGCCCGGCACGCGACGGCGCAGCAGACGCTCGGCACGGCCGCTCCGGCCCTTACGGCTCTCGCGCAGACGTACGACGCCACGGCGCTTGCGCCCGTCGCCGAGAATCCTGGGCAGGCGCAGCAGCGGCTCGCCCTCGCGGACGCCGAGCTCGCCGAGGCGGAGACAGCGATCGCCGCGGGGCGCAACGGCGAAGCCGCCTTCTCGATCCGCACGGCCGAAGAGGCCGTCGAGCAGAGCGAGAACCTCGTCGACGCCGTGACGTCGCTCGGCGCGAACCTCGCAGCCGTGGAAGAACAGGCGCGCGCCATGATCACCGACATCGAGGCCGATATCGCCGCTGCCGGCGCCATGCCCGATGCCCAGGGGCAGCTCGCTCCCATCGTCGCGCGCACGCGCTCGAACCTGGATGCCGCACGGAGCGGCCTGGACGGCTCGCCCCGCAATCCCCAGCAGATCCTCGACATGCTGACGACCGCGAACACCGAGATCGACGGCGCTCTCGGACAAGCGCGTCAGACGAGCGAACAGGCGCAGCGCACGGCCCGCATGATCGAGCAGCGCCTGACGCAGGCGCAGGCGCAGATCGCGACGGCGAACGATTTCATCACGACCCGGCGCGGAGCGATCGGCGCCACCGCGCGCACCCGTCTGGCGGAGGCGAACGCCGCCTACTCCGAAGCCGTTGCCGCCCAGAGCGCAGACCCTGCGCTCGCACTCGACCGCGCCTCCCGCGCGTACAGCCTCGCCTCCGAAGCACTGTCATCGGCGCGCAGCGAGGTCGACACGTTCAACACCGCAGGTTGGGGCGGCGGCGGGTGGACCACCGGCCCCCGAAGCGGCGGCAGCGACTTCGGCGAAGCCATCCTCGGCGGCATCCTCGGCGGCCTGTTCAGCGGCGGAGGCGGCGGAGGCGGAGGCGGAGGATGGAGCTCCGGCGGCGGATGGCGCTCCAGCGGCAGCTCTCGCAGCAGCCGCCCGTCCAGCTTCGGCGGAGGCTCCTCACGCAGCAGCTCCCGCAGCGGGGGCCGCTCCCGGGGAGGTCGTTTCTAGCATCCGCTCGTTCTTCACACGCTCATCACAAACTCGCACGACTCCGTTCCAATCGAAAGGAAACACCATGGCCAAGCAGTCCATCTTCAGTCGCATCTCGACGCTGATGAAGGCGAACATCAACGCCCTCATCGATCAGGCCGAAGACCCGCAGAAGATGATCGATCAGCTCGTCCGCGACTACACCAACAACGTCGCCGACGCGGAGGCCGCGATCGCCGAGACCATCGGCAATCTGCGCCTGCTCGAGCGCGACCACGAAGAGGACGTCCAGGCCGCGAAGGACTGGGGCAACAAGGCCCTCGCCGCCAGCCGCAAGGCCGACGAGCTGCGGGCGGCGGGCAACACCGCCGACGCCGACAAGTGCGACAACCTGGCCAAGATCGCCCTCCAGCGTCAGATCGGCGAGGAGCGCGAGGCAGCCGCCGCCGAGCCCACGATCGCGGCGCAGACCGAGGTCGTCGACAAGCTCAAGAGCGGCCTGAACGGCATGAAGGAGAAGCTCGGCGAGCTCAAGGCGAAGCGCAGCGAGCTTCTGGCCCGCGCCAAGGTCGCCGAGGCTCAGACGAAGGTCCAGGATGCCGTCTCGTCGATCAACGTGCTCGACCCGACGAGTGAGCTCGGCCGCTTCGAGGACAAGGTCCGCCGCCAGGAGGCCCTCGCCCAGGGCAAGGTGGAGCTCGCGGCATCCAGCCTCGACGCGCAGTTCGAGAGCCTCGACGACCTCGGCGAGCTGACCGAGGTCGAGGCCCGGCTGGCCGAGCTGAAGACCGGTCGCCCCCAGGCGCAGCTCGAGGGCTGAGTCCCGATCGATGCGCGTGGGAGGTGAACCCTGATGGCAAGATTCCTCGTCGTCCCGCAGTGGCAGGGTTCGCCCTCCGCGCGCGCGATGCTGCTCGTCGACGGCGCCTCGGCGATCGCCGGCGACCTGCCGCGCGCAGCCACGACGGTGCTCGATATCCCGTTGGAGGCAGGTGAATCGCTCGGCACCGGCGTCCATCGGCTGAGCGCGCTGCAGCGCATCCGCTCGATGGTCGCCGAGGCCATGGCACCGGACACGATCGTCATCGGCGGCGACTGCAGCGTCACGGTCTCCGCGCTCGACGCCGTCGACCGTGATTCCCTCGCGCTCGTCTGGTTCGACGCGCACCCCGACCTGCACACGGATGAGACCTCGCCATCGGGTGCGTTCTCCGGCATGGCTCTGCGCGCGATCCTCGGCGACGGCGAACCGCAACTCGCCCTCTCGCCGGGTCTTCCAGCCGATCGCGTGGTCGTCGTCGGCGCACGCGTTCTGGACGACGCCGAGGAGGACCCGCTCGCGCGGCTGACGAGCCTCGGGATCGACGACCTCGACGACGAGAATGCGCTCGCGACCGCGGTCGCCAGCACCGGCGCCTCCGCCGTGTGGGTGCACATCGACGTCGACGTCCTCGACCCGTCAGAGATGGCGGGTGTGTCAACGGCTGCACCCTTCGGCGCACGTGCGGCGGCCCTGGCATCCGCCATCAGAGCCCTTCGGGCGCAGGTGCCGCTCGCCGGTGCGACCATCGCCGGGTTCGCGCCCCGTTCCCCCGTCGATGCCGTCGACGACCTCGGAGCGATCCTGCGACTCGTGGGTGCTGTGGCATGACGCCGGGCTCATCGCCGCGTCCCGATTGGCGCGCAGCCGCAGACGCCGCGCTCCAGCGGGGACGCCGGTTCGATCGCCGGATCCCGTCGTTCCTGCTGCGGTCGCCGATCAGCCGGATCGGCTATGCCTGGGGAACCACCGTCGGCTGGATCTGGGGCTCGCTGTGGAGCACAGGGCCGATCGAGCGCCGCGCGGGCCTGTGGGTGTTCCGCGGCATGCCGAAATGGACGTTCAACCGAGGAGGCATCTGCGTGGGCGGGTGCTTCCTGACCGGCGATGCCGACCCCAGCGACGCCATCCTGCGGCACGAGGCCGTGCACAAGGCGCAGTGGCTCCGTTACGGATTCCTCATGCCCGTCCTGTACCTGTTCGCAGGACGCGATCCGATGCTCAATCGGTTCGAGATCGAGGCCGGCCTCGAGGATGGCAACTACGTACGGCGATCGAGCCGAACGGCCGCGGTCAGTTCGCGGACGGCAGCAGCCCGAACCGGTCCGGGGCGCTGATCATCTCGGCCGGGACGTCGAGAGCCCCGGTCAGATGCTCGACGATGTCAGCCGAACCGAGATAGCCGCCCAGAAGCGTGACGTGGGTCGGCAGCTCGCTGTCGCACAGCATCTCGTCCGCCCAGGCGCAGGTCGCGCGGGCCAGAGCCGTCCCGGGCGTGCAGGAGCGTCCGGTACCGGGAGCGCCGGAGCGCGACGAACGGGCGAGCCACGTCACGGTCATGCGTGCCGGCGCATCGATCACGCCGATGTCGGCCGGGTCGGCGACCTCGATGAACACCCGGCCCGAAGCGCACAGCGGCAACGTGGCGAGGAACGACTCGAGTTCGAGCAGCGAGTTCTCGTCCGCGGTCACCAGGTGGTGCGAGCGCAGACGAGCGGCTCGGCGCTGGGCGCGTCCGCTTCGCAGTTCGGTCGAGGTCGTCATGATTCCCTCATCGTACCACCCATGAAGGGTTGCCTTACCTTGCTCAGTTCAGATCGTGCTCAGGACTCGATGAGTGCAGCCCGTAGCGCGTCGAGTTCGTCGTCGGCGAGGCCGTGAGCGCGCAGATAGTCGGCGGAAGACCCCCACCGGCGGTCGATCTCGTCGAGGATGCCGCGCATGACAGCGGCCGGCGACTGCGTCGCCAGGGCCACCGCGTTCTCGGCGTGCGGATGCTGCGCCCGGAGGAACTCCGTGATCCGGTGATTGCGCTCGGCCGGCAGCTGCGACGCCGTGAGCGCGTAATCCGCGACGACGGCGTCCCGATCCGCGTCGACAGCCGAAAGGGCGAGCGCGACCGTGACCCCTGTGCGGTCCTTGCCCACCGTGCAGTGCACCAGGGTGCCCTCCCCTTCCGCGATCACGCGGACGGCGTCCGCCAGCCGCGCGCCGCTCTCGTCGACCAGGTGACGGTACATCTCCTCCAGACTCAGATCCTCGTCGAAGAACGACGCGACCGAGCCGAGGAACAGCGGCAGGTTCGTCGTGGGCACCGAGCTGACCGCCGACGGCGCTTCGGCGACCTCCTGGCCGCCGCGCAGGTCGACGATGTGTCCGACGCGGTGCTCGATCGCGGCGACGGCCGCCGGCTTCGCCGCGACGAGGCTGCCCGAGCGCAGCAGCATGCCCTCGCGGATGCGGCCGCGTGACGCCGGCATCCCGCCGACGTCACGGGCGTTGAACACGCCGGGGAGTTCGAGGAGCGTCACACCGGCGCCTGATCTGCACGCGGCGGGACCGGATACCGTCCGGCGATCACGATCCGGTTGAAGGCGTTGATCGACACGCACGCCCAACTCAACGCGGCGTACTCCTTCTCCGTGAGCACGCCGCCCACGCGGTCGTACACGTCGTCGGGGATGCCGTCGTCGTGGATGAAGGTGAACGCCTCGGCCAGTTCGAGGGCCGCACGCTCGCGATCCGAGAACACGCCGCTCTCGCGCCAGGTGGGGATCTGCACGATCGTGTCGGTGTCGAGGCCGGCCTTCACCGCACGGTCGAGATGGACGCGCGCACAGTACGCGCAACCGTTGAGCTGCGAGCAGTGGATCATCACGATCTCCTTGAGCCGGTCGTCGATGCCGTTGTCGCGACAGATCTGGCCGACGGTCCTGGCGAACTGATCCAGAGTCTCGTACGCGGCCGGCTCGGTCTTCGACAGGCGCACGCGCGTCTCGCTCATGCCCTCAGCTTAGGCTCAGACCCCGTCTCTAGCGTGGGTGCAGATGGCGAACACGCAACGCATGAGGAGTCTTGACGGAGTCCGCGGCGCAGCCGCGGCTGTGGTCCTCGTGTACCACTGCAGTCTCGTCGCGATACCGTATCTGGACGATGCCACCGCCGCCTGGCTGACGCAGACGCCGGCGAAGATCCTGTTCGCCGGAACCGAGGCCGTGCTGGTGTTCTTCGTGCTGTCGGGCTTCGTCGTGGCGCTGCCGGTGCTGCGCGACGGCTTCAGCTGGTTGCGCTACTACCCCACGCGCATCCTGCGCCTGTACCTGCCGGTGTGGGCCTCCGTCGTTCTCGCCGCCGGCCTCATTGCGCTGGTGCCGCGGGACCCTGCGACCATGCCCGATGACTCGTGGATGCAGAACACGCAGGCCGCGACGGTCACGTGGAGCTCGTTCTTCGACGAGGCCCTCCTGACGACGACGAGCTACGACATCAACAACGTCCTGTGGTCCTTGCGCTGGGAGCTCATCTTCTCGCTGGGCCTCCCGATGTTCATCGGCGTCGCGATCGTCGTGCGCCGGCACGCCCTCATCGCGGCGATCGGATGCTGCGCGCTCACCGTAGCGGGGCGGCTGATCGACGCAGAACCGCTCGTCTACCTGCCTGTGTTCCTGCTCGGCACCCTGATGGCCGTCCGGTTCGACGACCTGCTGGCGTGGGTGCGCCGGCCCCGGCACCCTGCCTTCTGGCCCGCGTTCACCGCCGGCGCGCTAGCGCTGCTCATCGCGAGCCGGCTCGCTCGACCGGTCGCCGCTCCCGGCAGCCTGCTCGGCCGCACCATGTGGGGACTGGCCGGCATCGGCGCCGTACTGGCGATCGTCGCAGCGCTGGGATGGCCGTGGCTGCGCACGGCACTCGAAGGGCGGGTTCCGCAGTGGCTGGGGCGCACGTCGTACAGCCTCTACCTCGTGCACGTGCCCGTCATCGCGACACTGGCCTACCTGTGGGGCAGCGACAGATGGCCGCTCGTGATGACCATCGGCATCCCGACCAGCCTCGTCCTGGCCGCCGTGTTCCACCGCGTCGTGGAGGCGCCGTCCCAGCGCATCGCCAGGATGGCGGGTGGCGCCGTGCCGAGGCGGGCCCGCTCACGGATCTGGGACGAGCGCTCGCTCGGCGAGGCGGTGCAGGCGCCGCTTGATCCGGCCGGCGAGACGGCGGATGCGACGGGGACCGGGGTCTGACGCACGCCGCTTGCGCCGTCGCGCCCGTCGCATCTCACGCCCCCAGGCGCGCACGACGCTCCGGTCGTCGAACCGTGAAGCGCTCTCGCGGGCGCGACGGCGCATCGCGGAGACGTCTTGCTCCGGCATCCGCTGGAGCTCGGCGATCCGACGCGACATGGCGCCGATGTCGCCCGGCGGGATGAGGAAGCCGTTGCGTCCGTCCTGGATCACGTCCGACGGGCCGTAGGGGATGTCGTACGCGATCGGAATGCAACCCGCCGCCATTGCTTCGATGAGAGCGAGCGGAAGTCCTTCCGTCTTGGAGGTCAGGAGCATGAAGTCCGCGGACACGAACGCCGCCCGCGCGTCGTCGACGTGCCCCCGCAGGCGCACACGATCCTGAACGCCCAGCGAGCGGATCGTCTCCTCCAGGAGCGGGCGCCTCTCTCCCTCGCCGAAGACATCCAGAGTGAGGTCGGCATCGTCCGAGGCCCGGGCGAGAGCCTTGATCGCGTGCGAGACCCGCTTGCGGACGATGAGCGATGCAAGCATGACCCCGCGGCCTCTGCGCCTCCCGGAGGATGCGCGCGACGGGCCCGCCCCGTCGAAACCATTGGGGATGACCGCGATGTTGTCAAGCGGACCCAGATCGTGCAGGAGGTCCTCCCGCTGCCGCGATGTGAGGACGATCACCGCATCGAAGTCATCGAGATGCTCGAGCACGGTGAGCCGCGTCGCGCTCAGCTGCGAGCCGTCGGCGGATCGGTGGGACCCGTGCAGCACGTGCATCATCACGACGTTCGCCCGGTGGTACGTCCGCGCGAACCGGGCGACCGTCTTCGAGTCCACGATGACGAAGCTCTCCTGCGCACCGAAGACGCGGTCCAGCCAATGCCTGTACAGCGCCCAGACGCTCTCCCACCTGCGCACGGGTTCGCCGCGCCGGTCATAGAGGACGACGCTGCGCCCACCCGTGTCCGGGTCGCGGCGGTCCGTCATCAGCAGGGTGCCGTCGGGCCGGAAGCGGTCCGTCGCGAGCATTTCACCGCCAGGTTCCGTCCGCCGCTGCCTCACGAGCACGACGCCGTCACGTCTGGCCTGCCCGTCGCCATCTGCCGGATCGAGGCGCTCGTGCCCGTGCGCGGATGCTCCCGTGCGTGCGGGCTGCTCGTCGTGCTCGCGGAACCATTCCCAGATGTTGATGATGCGCATGCCGTCGACGACATCCCCGGACGAGCGCAGTCGATCGACGAGCTCGGGATAGTCCAGCCGATCGTCGAAGGTCAGGATCTCGACAGGCTGACCCGTGAGGCGGACGAATGCTCTCGACCGATGCAGGAGAGCGCTCGTCATGCCGCCGAATGCGTCGGGAATGCTCCAGCTGAGCGCATAGTGCTTCCCGGAGCGGACACGCGAGGGAAGAATCGATGTGAGCATGGGGCACGAAACTAGCAACCGCCCCTGTGAGCCATCTTGATGCAGCAAATGCAATACGCACATGTTTTCGTGCCTTGAATGTGCATATTTAGCAACCAGATCCCGGCATCACCGCGCACTCTGCTCTCGCGTTTCGCGCTGACCTGCAAATCGGAGCAGAATATGGGCGTGACGACCGAGAACAGCGAGTTCCACTACCTCCCGCTCCAGGCACAGGCCCTCGGCGCACCCGTTCCCCCCGTCGAACGCCTCACGCTCGACCTCCCCGACGGGCGCCGGCTCAGTGCGCTCCGCTACGGCACCGGTGACCCGGTCGTCACGCTGCTCCACGGCGCCGGGCTCAACGCCCACACCTGGGACACCACCGTCCTGCAGCTGCAGCAGCCGGTTCTCGCCATCGACCTCGCCGGGCACGGCGACTCCGACTGGCGCGAGGACGCCGACTACTCCGCCGCCTCGCTCGCCCCCGACATCGCCCTCGCGCTCCAGGAGTGGACCACGGCTGCTCAGGTCCTCGTCGGCCAGTCGCTCGGAGGGCTCACCGCGGCGGCTGTGGCATCCGCTCATGCCGACCTCGTCCGCGAACTGATCGTCGTCGACATCACGCCCGGAATCGACACCACCGCCGATCCGGCGGTCCTCCGCGCCTTCTACGAAGGTCCCACCGACTTCGCGACCCGCGATGAACTCGTCGACCGGGCCATGTCGCTCGGCTTCGGGAGCACCCGCCCCGAGACCGAACGCGGGGTCTTCCTCAACACCCGCGTCCGCGCCGACGGGCGGATCGAGTGGAAGCACCACTTCGCCCATCTCGCGGCGAAGGCGCTGGCGGGTTCCGCCGGTGCCACTGATACCGACGCGCCGCGCGCGATCATGGACGCCCGCGGATGGGATGACCTCGCCGGCACCGCCGCGCCGATCACGCTCGTCCGCGCTCTGCGCGGATTCGCGGGAGAGGACGACGCCGCCGAGTTCGAGCGTCGCGTCCCCGGCGCACGCGTCGTTCAGCTCGACGCGACCCACAATGTCCAGGAGACCGCCCCGGGAGAGCTCGCCGAGCTCATCAGGGCCGCGGTCGTCTCACCCGCCTGACCCGGCATCCTGCCCAGGCATCACCCCGAACCGGCGCACAGCGAACCCGCCGCCCGAGAGGACCCCGCGATCATCATGTCCCACCGCACCAGACGCCTCGCCGTCGTATCGGCGCTCGCCGCCACCGCCGTCGTGCTCAGCGCCTGCACGAGCACCTCGCCCGACCCGGAGCAGACCTCGAGCGGCACGCCGGACCCCGCCGCGACCCTCACGGTGGGCCTCGTCCTCGAGCCGACCAACCTCGACATCCGCCACACCAGCGGCGCCGCTCTCGAACAGGTGCTCGTCGACAACATCTACGAGGGCCTCGTCTCGCGCGCCCAGGACAACACGATCGAACCGCGCCTGGCATCAGGCTACGAGGTCTCCGACGACGGCCTGACCTACACGTTCACCCTCAACGAGGGCATCACGTTCCACGACGGCTCGGCCCTCACCTCCGCCGACGTCGTCGCCTCGTACGAAGCCGTGCAGACCGACGAATCGCTGCAGGGCCACGCCGAGTTCGCCGCCGTCGACTCCATCGAGGCCCCTGACGACATGACCGTCGTCATCACCCTGACCGAGCCGAACCAGAACTTCCTGTTCGCGCTCACGGGCCCCGCCGGACTCGTGTTCCGCAGCGGAGACACGACCGATCTGCAGACAGCGGAGAACGGCACAGGGCCCTTCACCCTCCAGAACTGGAGCCGCGGCAGCAGCATCACCTTCGACCGGTTCGACGACTACTGGGGCGACTCGGCCGGCGTCGCCGAGGTCGTCTTCGAGTACATCCCGGACTTCACCGCAGGTGTGAACGCCGCCCTCGACGGCAGCCTCGACGTCCTCACGGCGGTCGACCCCAACCTCGCACCCGAACTGGAGAGCTCCGGAGAGTTCGCACTGACGACCGGACGCACCACCGACAAGGCGACCCTCGCGTTCAACAACGCCAAGGCACCGCTCGACGACGTGCGCGTCCGAGAGGCGCTGCGCCTGGCCATCGACCACGAGGGCCTTATCGAAGCCGTGGGCGCGGGTGAGCCGCTGTACGGTCCGATCCCCGAGCTCGACCCCGGGTACGAGGACCTCTCGGACGTCGCCCCCTACGACCCCGAGAAGGCGCAGGAGCTGCTCGCGGAGGCCGGCCAGGAGGACCTGGAGCTCACGCTGACGATCCCGTCGTTCTACGGCACCACCGTCTCGCAGGTGCTGATCTCCGACTTCGCGAAGGTCGGGGTCACCCTCGAGGTCGACCCGGTCGAGTTCCCGACCTGGCTCGAGGACGTCTACACGAACAAGGACTACGACCTCAGCTTCGTCCTGCACGTCGAGCCCCGCGACTTCGGCAACTTCGCCAATCCGGACTACTACTTCGGCTACGACAACCCGGAGGTGCAGGACCTCTACACCCGCGCGCTGGCCGAGACCGATGCCGACGCCTCCGCCGAGCTGCTCGCACAGGCGGCACGCCTCGTGTCCGAGGACCACGCGGCGGACTGGCTCTACAACGGACAGACGATCACCGCCGTCCGCCCGACCGTCTCCGGCTTCCCGCAGGACTCGATCAACTCGCGCATCGACCTCGCCGGCGTCACCGTCGCCGCGGACTGACCGGCAGCTCATCCCGGTGATCCGATACGCGCTGACACGAGGGGTCCTGCTGATCGCAGGGCTCCTCGTGTCGAGCGTGGTCATCTTCCTCACCCTGCGCGTGTTCCCCGGTGACGTCGCGCAGCTGATCGCGGGCACGCAGGCGCCACCGGCGACGGTCGAAGCCCTGCGCGAATCACTGGGACTGAACCGTCCGCTGTTCGTCCAGTACACCGACTGGATCGGCGGCGTCCTGACCGGCGACCTCGGCACATCGCAGCTGAGCGGAGCGTCCGTAGGCGCCGAGATCGCCGAGAAGGCGCAGGTCACCGTGCCTCTCGGCATCATGGCGCTGCTGATCGCTCTGCTCATCGCCGTGCCGTTCGGCATCGGCTCGGCGCTCCTGCGCGGACGCGCCGGCGGCACCGCCATCAGCGTCGCAGCTCAAGCCCTCGCCGCGGTGCCCGTGATCTGGGCCGGGATGATGCTCATCGTCGTGTTCGCGGTCTGGCTGGGCTGGCTGCCGGCGCAGGGCTTCCCTCGAGGCGGCTGGGACCAGCCATGGCAGGCCTTCCGCGCCCTGCTCCTGCCCGCGCTGACCATCGGGATCGTCGAGGGCGCCATGCTGCTGCGGTTCGTGCGCAGCGCCACGCTTCAGGCCCGGGGGCAGGATTTCGTCCGGACAGCGGCGGCGAAGGGGCTCACCCGCAACCGCGCCCTGATCCAGCACGGCATCCCCGCCGTCGGGCTGTCCATCGTCACGGTGCTCGGCCTGCAGGTCGCCGGGATCATCGTCGGCTCGGTCATCATCGAGCAGCTCTTCACGCTGCCGGGCATCGGGCGCATGCTCGTCGCGGACGTCGGAACGCGCGATCTCGTGAAGGTCCAGAGCGAACTGCTCGTGCTGACCGCTCTCGTGCTCGTGATCGGGTTCATCGTCGATCTCATCCACCACGTCGTCGACCCGAGGCAGAGGGAGTCATGATGCCCCGCTGGCTGCGACGCCTGTGGTCCGATGCCACCGGCCGCTTCGCGCTCATCGTCGTCGCGGTGATCGCGCTCACCGCGCTCGTGGCGCTGTTCTGGACGCCGTTCGACCCGCTCAGCGCCGATGTGCGGGGTCGCTGGGCGGCGCCCAGCTGGCCGCATCTGCTCGGCACGGACGGCACCGGACGCGACATCCTGAGCCTGATCATGGCGGGTGCGCGCACGACCGTGTTCGTCAGCGTCGGAGCGGGCGTCGTCGCGACCCTCGTGGGGATCGCCCTTGCAGCCCTCGGGGCCCTGACCTTCCGCTGGATGCGCGAGACCGTCGCCGTCCTCGTCGACATCCTCATCGCCTTCCCCGTCCTCATCATCGCGATGATGATCTCGTCGGTGTGGGGCGGTTCCCTGTGGGTCGTCATCTGGGCGGTCGGGATCGGTTTCGGTGTCAACATCGCCCGCGTCACCCGACCCGAGCTGCGTCGCGTTCAGCAGAGCGACTTCGTGCTCGCCGGGCGCGCTTCAGGTCTCACCCCGGTGCAGAACCTCGTCCGCCACCTGCTCCCGAACGTTGCGCCGGTGTTCATCGTGCAGCTGTCCTGGTCGATGGCCGTCGCCGTGCTCGCCGAGGCGGGTCTGTCGTATCTCGGTTTCGGGGCATCGGTGACCGAGCCGTCGTGGGGCATCCTGCTGTCGGACCTGCAGCGGTACATCAGCATCCACCCCCTCTCGGTGATCTGGCCGGGGCTCGCCATCACCGTCACCGTGCTCGCGCTGAACCTGCTCGGCGACGCGCTGCGCGAGGCGACCGACCCGACGCTGCGCCATCGTGCGGCCGAGGCCCACACGCCGGCGGTGATCGCATGAGTCTCGTCGTGCAGGACCTCGTCGTCGAGATCGACGGACGCCGGGTCGTCGACGGCGTCTCGTTCGAGGTTCCGGACGGCTCGCGAGTCGGATTGATCGGCGAATCCGGGTCGGGCAAGTCCATCACCACCCTCGCGATCCTGGGGCTGCTCCCCGACGGCGCCACCGCGAGCGGAAGCATCCGCTGGCACGGCACGGAGCTGCTCGGGATGCCCGACCGGGAGCTCGCCCGCTTCCGCGGCGACGACATCGGCATCGTCTTCCAGGAGCCGCGCACGGCCCTCAATCCGATCCGCACCGTCGGCCGCCAGATCTCCGAGTCCGTGCGCATCCACTCCGGAGTCGGGAGGAGCGAAGCGCGCACGCGCGCCATCGACGAGGCCGCCCGCGTGCACCTGCCCGATCCGGCATCCATCGTCGACAAATACCCTCATCAGCTCTCCGGCGGGCAGCGCCAGCGCGTCGCGATCGCGATGGCGCTGGCATGCCGGCCCCGGCTGCTCATCGCCGACGAGCCCACCACGGCGCTGGACGTGACGATCCAGGCCGAGATCCTCCGGCTCATGCTCTCGCTCACCTCGGAACACGGCATGTCGCTCGTGTTCGTCACCCACGACCTGGCCGTCCTCGCACAGGTCGCGACGCATGGCGTCGTGCTCGAAGACGGCCGAGTGGTCGAATCCGCGCCGGTGCAGACCCTGCTGAGCGCCCCGACGTCACCGATCACGCAGGGCCTGCTCCGCGATGCCACCGCGACGCTGTGGCGGCCGGAGGGCGGTGACGCATGAGCCTCATCGAAGCCCGCGGCCTGCGCCGTGACTTCCCCGTCCCCAAGCGTTCGATCTTCGAACGGGCAGGACGCCAGACCGCTCTGCAGCCCACGGACCTCGACATCGAGGCGGGCGAGTCGATCGGCATCATCGGCGAGTCCGGGTCGGGCAAGTCCACACTCATCCGCCTGCTGCTGGGGCTCGACCGGCCGACCGCGGGGACGGTGAGCATCGACGGACGAGACGTCGATGCCGCAGCATCCGCCCGCTCGCTGCACTGGCTCCGCCGTGCCACCGGCCTGGTGTTCCAGGACCCGTACGCGTCCCTGGACCCGCGGATGAGCGCGGGTCAGATCATCGCCGAGCCGCTGCGTGCGCTCGACATCTCCGGCGACCGTCGCGCGCGCGTGCGGGAGGTGCTCGAGCAGGTCGGGCTGGATCCGGACATGGCGGGCCGCTACCCGCACGAGTTCTCCGGCGGTCAGCGGCAGCGCGTGGCGATCGCGCGCGCGATCGTGCACCGGCCACGCATCCTCGTCGGGGACGAACCGCTCTCCGCGCTCGATGCCACCGTGCGGGCGCAGATCCTCGGCGTGCTCGAGCACCTGCTGGAGACCGAGGACCTGACCCTGATCCTCGTGTCGCACGACATCGGCGTCGTGCAGAACCTCTGCGACACGGTCGCGGTGATGAAGGACGGCGCGATCGTCGAGCGCGGAACCACCCGCGACGTTCTGCTGCGCCCGCAACAGGACTACACGAAGAGGCTCCTCGCCGCGATCCCGGTCATCCCGGAGTAGTCACCGCCGGCGGCGCTGGGGCTTGAGGGTTCGCTGCAGATAGATCGTGCCGAGCGACCGGCCGAACTTGAAGCCGACTCTGCCCATCCGTCCGACCTCGACGAAGCCGGCCCGTTCGTGGAGCCGGACGGATGCCTCGGCTCCGCTGTCGCTGATGACGGCGACGACCTCGCGCAGGCCGATCTGCTCGCACGCTTCGATGAGCGCACGCAGCAGAACCGTGCCCAGCCCCTTGCCGCCGGCCCCGGGGCCGAGATAGATCGAATCCTCGACGGTGTAGCGGTAGGCGGACTTGCTCGCCCACGGCTGCACGAGCGCATAGCCGATCACGGCATTCGAGGGGGTCACCGCCACGAGGAATGGCAGCTTCAGCTTCGTGAGCAACGCGAACTTCTCGCGCCAATAGCGGTGCGTCGACGCCTTCTCATCGAACGTCACGACGGAGTTGGCGACGTAATGGTTGTAGATGCCGCGGACGTCGGGCAGATCGCCGACGCGCGCGGGCCGGATGACGTAGCTGAAGCTGTCCGGCTCCGGCGGCGGCGCCTGCAGATGGCGCGGCAGCCGGCGACGCTGGTCGCCGGGTTCGAACTGCATGCGCTCAGCCTATACTTCCCCGTCCACGCGCCAGTCCACAGGCTCCGCGCCCTGCTGCTCGAGGAGCGCATTGGCTCGCGAGAACGGCCTGGAGCCGAAGAAGCCGCGGCGTGCGGACAGCGGCGACGGGTGCGCCGAGGCGATCACAGGCGTCTCGCCGAGAAGCGGCTGGAGGTTCGCGGCATCCCTGCCCCACAGGATCGCCACGAGCGGCCGGTCGCGCGCGACGAGCGCGCGGATCGCGAGTTCGGTGACCTGCTCCCACCCCCAGCCGCGATGGGATGCCGGCGCGCCCGGCCGCACCGTGAGCACGCGGTTCAGCAGCAGCACCCCTGCTCGCTCCACGCGGTGAGGTCGCCGTGCGGCGCCGGCGGGATGCCGAGATCGCTCTCGCGCTCGGCGTAGATGTTCGTCAAGCTGCGCGGCAGGGGGCGCACATCACTGTTCACGGCGAACGACAACCCGATCGGATGTCCGGGCGTCGGATAGGGGTCCTGCCCGGTGATCAGGACCCGAACGTCGGCGAGCGGACGCTGGAAAGCACGCAGGACGTGCGCGCCGTCGGGCAGATATCCGACGCCGCTCGCTTGCTCGGCACGGAGCCTGTCCCCCAGCATCCGGATCGTGTCGGCAGCGGGAGCGAGAGCCTGCGCCCACCCCGCGTCGATCAGTCCCTCATCGACGAGCTGGGTCAGCGGCCGCCCCGGCACCGCCTCAGTCCTCCAGGTCGGGGCGCACGCGCAGCGCACCGCGGGCCAGCAGGTGCTGCGCGGACTGGGCGACGGGCCGCATCGTGATGAGGTCGAGGTTGACGTGCCCCGGAGCATCCAGCGCGTAGCCGATGACGTCCGCGACGTCGCGGGCGGTCAGCGGCGCCTCGACACCGGCGTAGACCGCGTCGGCCGCGACGCGGTCGCCGCCGAGCCGATTCAATGTGAACTCCTCGGTGTGCACGAGCCCCGGCGCGACCTCGACGACGCGGATGGGCTCGCCGTTGAGCTCCTGACGCAGCGCCTTGACGAGCATGGACTCCGCGGCCTTCGCGGCGTTGTAGCCCCCGCCTCCCGGGTAGGCGACCTGCGCCGCGGTCGAGGTCACGAAGACGGCGTCGGCATGCCCGTCGGATGCCGCGGCGCGCCGCAGCATGGGCAGGATGCCGGCGACCAGCCGCTGCGTCGCCAGCACGTTCACGTCGTACATCCACTGCCAGTCCTCGGTGCTGCCGGCCTCGACGCTGTCCGTCCCGCGTGCACCGCCGGCGACCTGCACCAGCGCGTGGACAGGGCCTGCCGCGTCGATCTCGGCGAGCAGTGCGGTCACGGCATCAGGGTCGGTGAGGTCGCACGCGACCGCGGATGCCCCGGTGTCGTCGGCGAGCGCCTGCAGGCGGTCCGCCCGTCGAGCGACGCCGACGACGTCCCAGCCACGATCGCGGAGGTCCCGCACGGTCGCCTCGCCGATGCCCGAGCTCGCGCCCGTCACCACTGCCCGTCTGGTCACTGCCTGTTCAGCCATGCCTCCACCGTACGACTTTTCCGCGCGATCACGCGGATCGTGGATGTTACGTAACATTTCCCGCGCGTTGTCGGGTCTGCGTGCGTTCCGTAGTGTCGCATCAACGGCATCCGCCACTGTTTTCGAACCAGCCGAGGAGGCACACAATGTCCGCACCCGAGACCTGGCGTTTCGAGACCAAGCAGATCCACTCCGGCGCCGCGCCCGACCCCGTCACCAAGGCCCGCGCGACGCCGATCTACCAGACCACCTCGTACGTGTTCGACAACGCCGACCACGCGGCGAACCTGTTCGCGCTCGCCGAATTCGGCAACATCTACACCCGCATCCAGAACCCCACGCAGGACGTCCTCGAGCAGCGCCTCGCGGCGCTCGAGGGCGGTACCGGGGCTCTCGTGCTCTCCAGCGGCCAGGCCGCGTCGACCTTCGCCGTCCTGAACATCGCGCAGGCCGGGGATCACTTCGTCTCGTCGAGCTCGATCTACGGCGGCACGTACAACCTCTTCAAGTACACGCTCGCCAAGCTCGGCGTCGAGGTGACGTTCGTGGAGAACCAGGACGACATCGAGGAGTGGCGCGCCGCCGTCCGCCCGAACACGAAGCTGTTCTTCGCCGAGACGATCGGCAACCCGAAGATCAACGTGCTCGACATCCGCGGCATCGCCGACGTCGCACACGAGAACGGCATCCCGCTGATCGTCGACAACACGATCGCGACGCCCTACCTCATCCGTCCGTTCGAGCACGGCGCCGACATCGTCGTGCACTCCGTCACGAAGTTCCTCGGCGGTCACGGCACCACGATCGGCGGAGCGATCGTCGACGGCGGCACATTCGCCTGGACCGAGCACGCCGAGAAGTTCCCGGAGCTCACTCAGCCCGACCCGTCGTACCACGGCGCCGTCTACACCGCAGCGGTCGGCGACGCTCTCGCGTACATCATCAAGGCGCGCGTGCAGCTGCTGCGCGACCTCGGCTCGGCGATCGCGCCGCAAAGCGCGTGGAACCTCATCCAGGGCATCGAGACGCTGTCGCTGCGCATCGAGCGCCACGTGCAGAACGCGCAGGAGATCGCGGAGTGGCTCGAGAACCACGCCGACGTCGCCTCGGTCAACTACTCGGGCCTGCCCTCGTCGCCGTGGTACGCCAAGGCGAACGAGTACGCGCCCAAGGGCGTCGGCGCCGTGCTGTCGTTCGAGCTCAAGGGCGGCGTGGAGGCCGGTCGCGAGTTCGTGAACTCGCTGTCGCTGTTCAGCCACCTGGCCAACATCGGCGACGTGCGCTCGCTCGTGATCCACCCGGCATCCACGACGCACTCCCAGCTCACGCCCGAGCAGCAGCTCACCTCGGGCGTCACCCCCGGCCTCGTCCGCCTGTCGGTGGGCCTCGAGAACATCGACGACCTCAAGGCCGACCTCGAGGGCGCCCTGGCCGCCGCTCGCCGTGTCTCGGAGGCCGCCCGCGCCTGAGCATCCACTCGCAGAAACGCACGAATCTCGCAGACTTTCTCTTGAACTCTGCGAGATTCGTGCGTTTCTGCGTTTTCCGCCCGCGGGCACGCGTAACGTTCGCCCGCGGGCGGGCACAAGCCGAGAGAATGGATGCATGGACTGGCAGAGCACGTCGGAGGACACGGTGCCGTCGGCGCGCGTCACCGACGACGACGCCCGTCTCCTGCGAGCCCGCCCGCCGGTCACCGGCGCCTGGCGCGACGGCGACCCCGTCGGCGAGCGGCGCTTCGCGGCATTCGGCGCCTTCCGCACCGAGAGCGGGCAGGAGCTTCCCTGCATCCGCGTCGCCTACGAGTCGTGGGGCGAGCTCAACGCCGCCCGCGACAACGCGATCCTCGTGCTGCACGCGCTCACCGGCGACAGTCACGTCCGCGGCGACGCAGGGCCGGGGCATCCCACCGACGGCTGGTGGCAGGACATCGTCGGACCAGGCGCGCCGCTGGACACCGACCGCTGGTTCGTCATCGCCCCGAACATGCTCGGCGGATGCCAGGGCTCGACCGGGCCGGCCAGCGTCGCCCCCGACGGCTACGAGTGGGCCTCCCGCTTCCCGTACCTGACGATCCGGGACCAGGTCGCAGCGCAGGTCCGGCTCG
Organism: Microbacterium tenebrionis; assembly: GCF_903645325.1. Classification (GTDB taxonomy): domain Bacteria; phylum Actinomycetota; class Actinomycetes; order Actinomycetales; family Microbacteriaceae; genus Microbacterium; species Microbacterium tenebrionis. The sequence goes on along the minus strand of NZ_CAHJXQ010000002.1, from coordinate 420,435 downwards.
CCGATGCGCTCGGCATCGATCGCTGGGCGGCCGTCGTCGGCGGCTCCATGGGCGGGATGCACGCCCTGGAGTGGGGTGTCGCGCACCCCGAGCGCGTCGCGCGGCTCGCCGTGCTCTCCTCTCCCCCGGTGAACACCGCCGACCAGATCGCGTTGAACTCCGTGCAGCTCGAGGCCATCCGCATCGACCCGCGCTTCCAGGGCGGCGAGTACTACGACCAGAGCACGGGCGAGGGCCCGCACCGCGGTCTCGCGCTCGCTCGCCGCATGGCGCTGCTCAACTACCGCAGTCCGATCGAGTTGAACCAGCGCTTCCAGCGCTCGTGGCAGTCCGAGGTCTCTCCTCTCGGCAGAGGCGGCCGGTTCGCCGTCGAGTCCTACCTCGACTTCCACGGCAACAAGTTCACCCGCCGCTTCGACGCCAACAGCTACCTGACGCTCGTCGAGGCGATGAACTCGCACGATGTCGGCCGCGGTCGCGGCGGTGTCGAGAGCGCACTGCAGTCGGTCACAGCGACCACGCTGGTCCTCGGCATCGACACCGACCGGCTGTTCCCCGTCGACGGTCAGCACCGCATCGCGCGGAGCATCCCGAACACGCTCGACGGCAATGAGGCGGTCGTCCTCACCAGCGATTTCGGACACGACGGCTTCCTCATCGAGACGGACGCCGTGGGTCGTCAGCTCCGACGCCTGCTCACCGCCTGAATCAGTCGCGGGTGTGGATCCAGGGCAAGGACGACGTGTCCAGCCGGTGACGCCCCGTGCCGCCCGCCGGATGCTCCGCATCCCCCTCCCACACGAAGACGCCTCCGCCCAGCAGCACAGTCGTGTAGCGCTCCGGTGCGGATGCCGCGGCGACCGCCTCGTCGACGGAGGATCGAGCCGCAAGCCAGCGCAACGTGATCCAGGTCGGCGGGTAGAGCACCATGTCGCCGTCGGCGTGACGTCGGAGGGCGTCGGCGGGGGCGATCCACTGCACGTCGACCACCTCGTCGGGTGCGGCGCGCACGGCGGTATCCGGGGCCTGGGCGAGGAAGAACCACGTCCGCACCCGTTTGGGCGCCTCGACGGGCGGCACCCAGCACGACAGCGCTGTGAGGCGCTCCGGCCGGACGCCGACCTCCTCCTCGCACTCCCTGGCGGCCGCGCGCTCCGCGGTCTGCACCTCGGTCGCGGCGCCTGCGGCATCGGCCTCCTCGGTCACGCCGCCGGGGAACACCCAGGCGCCGGCGAAGGACCCGCGTTCAGGACGCCGTATGAGGAGCGTCTGGAGTCCCGCTTCCGTCGACCGCAGCAGTACGGTCGTGCCGCCGACGAGCAGGGTCTCATCCATGCCGCCAGCCTACGCGGCCACAGCCACCCGCTCGGCGCGATAGGCGATGGTCAGGATGCCGAGGCCGATGAGCGCGAGAACCGCTCCCGTCCACGCCGGGGCGGTGAAGCCCCAGCCCAGCCCGATGACCGTTCCGCCCAGGAAGGCACCGAGACTGTTGCCGATGTTGAGAGCGGAATGGTTCATCGCCGCTGCGATCGACTGGTTGTCGCCGGCGACGTCCATGAGGCGGGTCTGGATCGCCGGGCTCAGCACCGACGACACCAGGCCCACCCCGAACGCGAGCACGGCGAGCACCACGATCTGGAACGACAGCAGCGCCAGCAGCACGAGCACGACCACCATGGCGCCCATGCCGAAGATGAGCGTCCGCCGAAGATCCCGGTCGGCCATGTAGCCGCCGAGCAGGTTGCCGACCGTCATGCCGAGACCGACGATCACGAGCACGATCGGCACCGCCCACTCCGGTGAGCCGGCGACGTCCGTGACGAGCGGGGCTATGAAGCTGTACACGGCGAAGAAGCCGCCGAAGCCGATCGCCCCGATCCCCAGCGTCAGCCAGACCTGTCCGACCCGGAACACGCCGAGCTCGGAGCGCAGGGTGCGTCCCGGCTCGCCCGGATGCTTCGGAACGAACGCGGCGATGCTGACTGCGGCGAGCGCGAAGACCACGGCCACGACGAGGAACGCCGTCCGCCAACCCCACTGCTGGCCGAGGAAGGTGCCCAGCGGCACTCCGACGACATTCGCGACGGTGAGCCCGGTGAGGATGAACGCGACGCCCTGCGCGCGCTTCCCCGGGCCGAGGACATCGGCGGCGACGAGCGCCCCGATGCCGAAGTAGGCGCCGTGCGGAAGACCGGCGAGCAGTCGCGAGGCGCCGACGAGCCCGAAGGTGGGCATGAAGACGGTGAGGGCGTTGAACACGGTCAGGGCGATGGCGAGACCGAGCATGACGCGATGCCGCGGGAACCGCGCGACCATCCCCGCGATCGTCGGGGCACCGATGACCACGCCGAGCGCGTAGAGCGAGATGAGGATACCGGTCTGCCCGATGGCCTCCTCGTGGGACACGGCCCACTGCGCCGGCAGCAGGTCCTGTGCGATGTTCGGCAGGAGCCCCATGACGACGAACTCGGTCATGCCGATGCCGAAGGAGCCGATGGCGAGAGAGAGGAGCGCCATCATCGCCGAACCCCTCGAAACAGTCGAGGAGTGAGTCACCAGCCCATCGTACCGGCGGTCAGGAGGGCGAGTCCTCGCGCTCGGAGATCGCGGCCTCGAGCCGGTCGACCTTCGCGTCGAGCTCACCGGAGTACCCGGGTCGGATGTCGGCCTTGAGCACGAGCGAGACCCGCGAGCCGAACGGCATGACCGCTTCGGTGGCGCGCTTGACGACGTCCATCACGGTGTCCCAGTCCGGGCCCTCGATCTCGGTGAACATGCTGGTGGTCCGGTGCGGGAGCCCGGAGGCCCGGATGACCGCGACCGCTGCGGCGACCGCGTCGTGCACGGAGGCATCGGCGCTGCCGGTGCCGGACGGGGCGACGGAGAAGGCGATGAGCATGGTGGACCTCAGTTTCTCTGCGGGGACGATCCCCGGGTGGACGGAACGCGGATCAGTGCACGCACGGCGACGATCAGCAGGACGATGACGAGCGCGTTGCGGAGGGTGAGCAGGAGGATCGGGACGGTCTCAGCCGCCAGAAGACCGGCGTACGTCAGCGGGTAGACGAGGAACGTCAGCGCGCTGATCGCGAGCGCGAGCCCGGCGGGCAGACCCGAATGAGTCCGGTCGAGCAGGATCCACAGGATGATCGGCGCGATCAGCCAGGTCTGGAACTGCGGTGAGCCGACCTTGTTCGTCACGATGAGCACCGTCACGATCGTGAGCGCGAGGGGTGGGAACAGTCTCGGGAAGGATGCTCCGCGCACGGCCTTGATCGTCCCGTACACGGCCGCTCCTGCTGCGGCGAGCGCCATGAGCGGGGTCAGAAGCGCCGCCACGATCTCGACGCCGGGCGCCCCGATCTGGAAGGTGAGGATCTCGTAGCTGTAGTCGATGGATGCCGCTCCCGCCGTCGCCAGCCACAGGAACGGAGTCGCCGCGACCGCTTCGATCTGCAGCCCCCTGCCGGTCTGCTCGAAGACGAACCCGAACAGGTGGCGGTCCGCTCCGAGGACGAACAGGACCACGATGATCCCGGCGATGACGGCGAGGATGGCGAGCAGCATCCGCATCCGAGCCTTCGCCGCGACCACGGCCGCGACGACGAGCGCACCGGGCCAGATCTTGATCCAGGCGGCGAATGTCAGGATCGCGGCGGCGACGGCAGGGCGCTTCACGAGCCAGCATCCGCCGATCACGGCCAGGGGCACGGTGATCGCGTCGATGCGGTACATCGCGATCGGCCCGAGCAGCACGAGGGCAGTGGTCCAGAACCAGCCGGCCGAACGCCGCGCCGCCGTACCGGTCCGGCCGACGAGCACCCCGAAGCCGACCGCATCGACCGCGGTCACGAGCACGGCCCAGCCGATCAGGTAGGCGCCGGTCGTGCCGACGACGCCGTTCAGCGGCCACGCGATCAGCTGCGTGAGGAGCATCGGCAGCAGGGCCGGCTGCGGATACACCCCCGACTCCGTGATCCCGACGATCGGGCCCCCGCTGAGCGCCGCCGACGACCACGGCTGGTAGACGAGGACGACATCGCCCATCGGCTGGGTGGGAAGCCCCCAGCCGAGCCACGCGATGAGCACGTGCGCGGCGAGGAAGGCGGCCCATGCGGCCGCGACGCGCGCTTTCACGACAGCAGGTCCCCGATCGCGGTCGGCACGTGCTCGGCGACGTCCAGGGCGACGATCGGGCGCCCGGGTCGACCTCCGGTGCGCCCGGCGGCCAGGGTCGCGGCGTAGCCGTGCAACCAGGCGCCGGATGCCGCGACCTCGGCGAGCGGTGCGGTCGGATTCGCAGCGACGAGAGCGCCGAGGACGCCGGCGAGCACGTCGCCTGCTCCGGCCGTGGCCAGCCAGGATGGCGCCGACGCCGTCGAGAGGACGACGCCGTCGGGGCCGGCGATGAGCGTGGTCGCGCCCTTGAGCAGGACGACGGCGTCCAGGAGCGCGGCGACCTCGACGGCTTGGGCGGCGCGGTCGCCGTCGGGCTGCAGACGCAGTGTCTGGCGCAGCCGGGCGAATTCGCCGGCGTGCGGGGTGATGATCTTCGGGGCACGGCTGCGCGCGGCGAGCTCCAGTGCGCCGGCATCGACGATCACGGGAGCGTCGCTGTTCAGGATGCTCCGCAGTGCTGCTTCCTCCTCGGGAGCACGGTCCTGAGCGGACGTGCCGGACCCGATGACCCAGGCGTCCACCCGCGTCGCCCCGACCTCGCGACCGGTCACGGTCTCCGGGCGCCGGGCGATCACGGCATCCGCGGCGCGGCCGTCTCCGACGAAGCGCACGAATCCCGCTCCTGTGCGCCAGGCGGCCTCGACGCCGAGCACCGCCGCACCCGGATACGCGTCCGAGCCGGTGCGCAGGGCGACGACGCCCCGTGAATACTTGTCGTCGGCTGCGGTCGGCACGCGCAGATGCGTCACGGTGTCCGCACGGGACCATTCGCGTACGTCGACCATGGGTTCCACGCTATCGCGCCGACCCCGGCCGCTGCGGCACTACGGTCGAAGAGTGACTCTCCTGTTCTCCCCTCTCAGCATCCGCTCCGTGACCTTCCGCAACCGACTGTGGGTGTCGCCCATGTGCATGTACAGCGCCGTCGACGGCGTCGTGCAGGAGTGGCACCACACGCATCTCGCGCAATTCGCGTCCGGCGGCGCCGGCCTCATCGTCGCCGAGGCGACCGCGGTCGTACCGGAGGGCCGCATCTCCCCGCGCGACGCCGGGATCTGGACCGATGAGCAGCGCGACGCCTGGGCGCCGATCGTCCAAGCGATCCACGACCGCGGCGGCGTCGCCGGCGTCCAGCTCGCGCACGCCGGGCGCAAGGCGTCGACGTGGTGGCCGTGGGCGGACGAGCGCGGGTCGGTTCCCGCGAGCGAGGGCGGCTGGCAGACGGTCGCGCCGTCCGCCATCGCTTTCGACGGCTTCGCGGAACCGGTCGCGCTGGATGCCGCAGGCATCGAACGCGTCGTCGCGGGCTTCGCGTCGGCGGCGAGACGCGCAGTGGATGCCGGGTTCGACGTTCTCGAGCTGCACGGTGCACACGGATACCTGCTGCACCAGTTCCTCTCGCCGCTGTCGAACCTGCGCACCGACGAGTATGGCGGCACGCTGGAGAACAGGGCGCGGCTGCTGCTGCGCGTGCTCGACGCGGTGCGCGAGACAGCCGGCGACGCGGTGCCCGTCTTCGTGCGGATCTCGGCGACCGACCATGCCGATGGCGGCTTCACCCCCGACGAGGCCGCGCAGGTCTCGGACTGGGCGATCGCCCGCGGCGCCGACCTGATCGACGTCTCCAGCGGCGGACTCGTCGCGCATCAGCGCATCGACGTGCACCCCGGTTACCAGGTGCCGCTGGCGGCGACGGTCCGGCAGAGCGGGAGGATCCCGGTCAGCGCCGTCGGGCTGATCACGGCGGCCGAACAGGCCGAGCAGGTGCTCGCGAGCGGTTCGGCGGATGCCGTCTTCGCCGGCCGCGAGTGGTTGCGCGATCCGCACTTCGGCCTTCGTGCCGCGCATGAGCTCGGCGCCGAGACCACCTGGCCGCCGCAGTACCTGCGCGCTCGCTGGCGCTGATCCTGCGGCGGCCTGGCGGCCGATGAGCTAGCGGCCGTGCACCCGCCGCGTCGCATCCTGCACTTCCCCGACGAGCTCTTCGATGATGTCCTCGAGGAAGAGCACCGCGGTCGTCTCACCCTGAGCGTTGCGCACCTTCGCCAGGTGCCGTCCCGCACGGCGCATGATCGCGAGGGCGTCCTCGAGATCGGTGTCCTCCTGCACGGGCACCATGTGGTGGATGCGCTTGGACGGGATCGGGGCCGCCGCCTTCGACGCGGCATCCTCCCCCTCCGAGGCCCGGAGGATGTCCTTGAGGTGCACGTACCCGATCGGGGCGCCATCGTCGTCCACGATCACGTAGCGCGAGAAGCCGTACCGGGCGACCGCGCGCTCGATGTCGTCGGGCGTCGTCGTCTGCGGCAGGGTGACGAGGTCGCCGAGTCCGACTGCGACGTCGCGCGCCTTCTTGTCGGTGAACTCGACCGCGTTGGCCACCGCGCCCGAGGCGTCGGCGAGCACGCCCTCACGGCGCGACTGGTCGACGATCGTCGCGACCTCGTCGATCGTGAAGGTCGATGCCGCCTCGTTCTTCGGCTCGACGCGGAACAGGCGCAGCACGGCGTTGGCTGCGGCGTTGAGCAACCAGATGACGGGGTGGAACACCTTCGAGATCCACACCAGCGGAGGTGCGAGCATGAGCACGGCCCGGTCCGGCACCGAGAACGCGAGGTTCTTCGGGACCATCTCGCCGAACACGACGTGCAGGTACGAGACCAGCACCAGCGCGATCACGAAGCCGGTGATATCGACGACGGGCTCGGCCCACCCGAGGGCGTGCATCGGCACGGCCAGCAGATGGTGGATGGCGGGCTCTGAGACGTTCAGGATCAGCAGCGAGCAGATCGTGATGCCCAGCTGCGAGGTGGCGAGCATGAGCGTCGCGTGCTCCATCGCGAACAGCGCTGTCTTCGCCGCACGGGAGCCCCGTTCCGCACGCGGCTCGATCTGCGATCGGCGCGCTGAGATCACGGCGAACTCTGCCCCGACGAAGAAGGCGTTCGCGACGAGCAGGATCACGAGCCAGACGATTCCCATCCAGTCGCTCATCGTGTCACCTCCTCACTCGCGGCATCGACCGGCTCCGGCGTGTACCGGATGCGATCGACACGACGGCCGTCCATGCGCACGACCTGGAGGACGCCGGAGTCGAGGGCGACCTCGTCGCCCGTGGACGGCACGCGCTCGAGCACGCTCATGATGTATCCGCCGACGGTGTCGTACACATCGCCCTCCGGCACGTCGATGCCCGTCCTGTTCTTGAGTTCATCCGGACGCAGCTCGCCGGGGAACGTGATGGAGTCGCGTCCGCGGACGACGCCGGCACGGCTGCGGTCGTGCTCGTCGGAGACCTCGCCGACGATCTCCTCCACGAGATCCTCGAGGGTCACGATGCCCGCGGTGCCGCCGTACTCGTCGACGACGATCGCGAGCTGATATCCCTTGGCGCGCAGCTCCGAGATGAGCACGTCGAGGTGCAGCGTCTCGGGCACACGCAGCGGCTCGGTCGACAGCGCCCCGACGGGCACCTCGCTGCGACGCTCGCGCGGCACGGAGACGGCGGCCTTCAGATGCACGACGCCCGTGATGTCGTCGAGATCGTCCTCGTAGACGGGGAAGCGGCTGTGGCCGGTGCGGCGGGCGAGCTGGATGACATCCTCCGCCGAGTCGCTCGCGGCGATCGCGTGCATGCTCGGGCGGGGCGTCATGACGTCGGCGGCCGACAGGCGGGCGAAGGTCAGGCTGCGGTCGAGCAGGGTCGCGGTGTCGGCCTCGAGCACGCCCGCGCTGGCGGAGCGGCGCACGAGCGACGAGAGCTCCTCGGCCGTACGGGCTCCGGAGAGCTCCTCCTTGGGCTCGATGCCCATCGAGCGCAGGATGCCGTTGGCGCTTCCGTTGAGGAGCAGGATCGCGGGCTTGAATACCGTGGTGAAGGCCACTTGGAACGGCACCACGAGCTTCGCCGTCTGACGCGGGATCGCGAGGGCGAAGTTCTTCGGGACGAGTTCGCCGAGGATCATCGACAGCACGGTGGCGACGAGCATCGCCACGACCGTGGCGATCGGAGCGACGACGGCTTCAGCGATCCCCCAACCGGTCAGCACCGGCCGCAGCAGGTTCGACAGCGCCGGTTCCATCGTGTAGCCGGTCAGCAGCGTGGTCAGTGTGATGCCGAGCTGCGCGGACGAGAGGTGGGTGGAGGTGTGCTTGAGCGCGCTGATCGTCAACGACAGCCGTGATTCGCCGCGCGCCTGCCTCGCCTCGAGCTCAGCGCGGTCCAGGTTGACGAGCGCGAACTCGCTGGCGACGAACAGACCCGTCCCCACCGTGAGCAGGAGCCCCACGCCCAGCATGACGTAATCCATCAGACGCTCCCCTCCTCGGAGTGCAAGCGCGGGCAGTGGGGCGAGGTACTACAACTGGGAGGGTCGTCCATGATGGAAAGATTCTAGCGAGTCGCTCGCCGCGCCTGCGTTGATTCCGCTGTGAATCCCGGTCACCAGCTGACCGGCAGAGCCTTGCCCTCCTCGTAGCCCGCCGCCGACTGCCGTCCCACCAGGGCGCGGTCATGGAACTCGGGCACGGATGAGGCCCCGGCGTAGGTGAACGACGAGCGCACACCCGAGGTGATCATGTCGAGCAGGTCCTCGACGCCCGGCCGCAGCGGGTCGAGGTAGATCCTCGAAGAGGAGATCCCCTCGGCGAACAGTTCCTTGCGCGCCCGCTCGTAGGCGTCGAGGCGGCCGAAGCGCGCCTGCACGGCCTTGGTCGAGGCCATGCCCCACGATTCCTTGTAGACCCGTCCATCGGCATCCGCCTGCAGGCGCCCCGGCGCCTCGATCGTGCCGGCGAACCACGAGCCGATCATGACGGACGCGGCGCCCGCGGCGAGCGCGAGCGCCACATCCCGCGGATAGCGCACGCCGCCGTCGGCCCACACGTGCGCGCCGCTCGCCTTCGCCGCCTCGGCGGTCTCGAGCACCGCGGAGAACTGCGGGCGCCCCACCGCCGTCATCATGCGGGTCGTGCACATGGCGCCGGGTCCGACCCCGACCTTGAGGATCGACGCGCCTGCGTCGACGAGGTCGTTCGCACCGTCGGCCGTGACGATGTTGCCGGCCACGAGCGGGATGCCGAGGTTCAACGACGACACGGTGGCGAGGGCGCGCAGCATGCCCTCCTGATGTCCGTGCGCCGTGTCGATCACGAGTACGTCGACTCCGGCGGCCGCCAGGGCCCGCGCCTTCTCCGCGACGTCGCCGTTGATACCCACCGCGGCGGCGACCGCGAGGCGGCCGTCCGCATCGACCGCGGGCCCGTAGAGAGTGGAGCGCAGCGCACTGCGCGCGCTGAGCGTGCCGACGAGGTGACCGTGATCGATGATCGTGACGAGGTCCGCGCCGGTCTCGGTGATGACGTCGAAGGCGGCGCGGGCGTCGCCGACGTCCGCGGCCTCGAGCGCCGGACTGCCGGTGTGCACGAGGTCGCCCAGCTGCGCATCGGGAAGCGCGGTCGCCAGGCGCGTGGCCGGCAGGATGCCGCGCACGGCCGATGCCTCGATCCGCCCGGCGCCCTCGGCCACGACGAGACCGTGCCCACTCACCGGCGGGATCAGCTCCAGCGCGTCGGCCACCGTCGCGGACGGCGACAGCACGAGCGGGGTGTCCCAGGCCACCGGCTGCGCCTTGACCTCGCGGATCGCCGCATCGAGCTCCTGCAGGGGCATGTCCTGGGGCAGGACGCCGAGACCGCCTCGACGGGCCAGTACGGCGGCGAGCCTCGGGCCGGTCACCGAATTCATGTTCGATGCGACGAGCGGGATCGTCGCGGGGGTGCCGTCCTGCGGAGCGAGATCGACCTCGAGACGGCTCGTGATGCCCGAGCGGCTCGGCACGAGGAAGACGTCCGAATACGTCAGATCGACGGCGGGCTGCTCTGTGACGAACTTCATATCTCCACGGTAGCTTTTCCCGCTCCTCCGCGGTGCGTCACGAGGGGTGCCGGGGTGGAGGAACACGTTAGGCTAGAGGGCAGGATGCGCGGACCCGGGAGCCTCCCGAACTCGCGTGCACACACAGATCTTCAGCGATGAAAGAGGGCGATAGCGCGTGGCGAACCAGGTGACCGGCGTCGGGGGTTCGGACGACGGAGATTTCGGCGCCACTTCGTGGCTCGTCGACGAACTCTTCGAGCAGTTCAAGACCGATCGCAACTCCGTCGACAAGGAGTGGTGGCCGATCCTCGAGAACTACTCCCCTGATGCCGCATCCGCAGCTCCTGCATCCCCCGCGACGAGCCAGGCGAACGAGCAGCACCCCGTCACCGCGCCGATCCCCGTGATCGGGACGCAGCCGGTGGCCAGGACCACCGCCAAGCCGGCGAAGCAGGCTCCCATCCCCGCTCAGGCGCCGAAGCCCGAGCCGAAGGCGAAGCCGGCCGACGAGACGGCCGAGGACGAGGACAAGGTCACCGTCCTGCGCGGCATGCCCAAGACCCTCGCGGCCAACATGGATCAGTCGCTCACGGTTCCCACCGCGACCAGCGTGCGCACGATCCCGGCGAAGCTGATGATCGACAACCGCATCGTCATCAACAACCACATGGCGCGCTCGCGCGGCGGCAAGGTCAGCTTCACGCACCTGATCGGCTGGGCTCTGATCCAGACGCTCAAGGAGTTCCCCAGCCAGAACGTGTTCTACGCCGAGATCGACGGCAAGCCCTCCGTCGTCGCCCCAGCACACATCAACTTCGGCATCGCGATCGACCTGCCCAAGCCCGACGGCACTCGTGCGCTCATGGTGCCCAGCATCAAGCACGCGGACACCCTGACGTTCACCGAGTACCTCGCCGCGTACGAAGACCTCGTCACCCGCGCCCGCGGCAATAAGCTGACCGCCGCCGACTTCGCCGGCACCACGGTCTCGCTGACCAACCCGGGCGGGATCGGGACCGTGCACTCGGTGCCGCGTCTGATGAAGGGCCAGGGCTGCATCATCGGCGCCGGCGCCCTCGAGTACCCGGCCGAGTTCCAGGGCTCAAGCGAGAAGACGCTCGCCGAGCTCGGGATCGGCAAGACCATCACGCTCACGAGCACGTACGACCACCGCGTCATCCAGGGCGCGGGCTCGGGCGAGTTCCTCAAGAAGGTGCACGAGCTGCTCATCGGGCAGCGCGGCTTCTACGACGACGTCTTCGCGGCCCTGCGCATCCCGTACGCGCCGATCCGCTGGAACGCCGACATCGCCGTCGACCTCGCCGAGCGCGTCGACAAGCAGTCCCGCGTGCAGGAGCTCATCAACTCCTACCGCGTCCGCGGCCACCTCATGGCCGACATCGACCCGCTCGAGTACGTCCAGCGCTCGCACCCCGACCTCGAGATCGAGAACCACGGGCTGACGTTCTGGGACCTCGACCGCGAGTTCGTCACCGGCGGCTTCGGCGGCAAGCGCGTCATGAAGCTGCGCGACATCCTCGGCGTGCTGCGCGACTCGTACTGCCGCACGCTCGGCATCGAGTACATGCACATCCAGGACCCGGAGCAGCGCCGCTGGTTCCAGGAGAAGGTCGAGGTCAAGTACCAGAAGCCGGGCCACGACGAGCAGCTGCGGGTCCTCCGCAAGCTCAACGAGGCCGAGGCGTTCGAGACGTTCCTGCAGACGAAGTTCGTCGGGCAGAAGCGGTTCTCGCTCGAGGGCGGCGAGTCGCTGATTCCTCTGCTGGACGAGATCCTCCAGGGCGCGGCCACCGCAGGCCTCGACGGCGCGGCGATCGGCATGGCCCACCGCGGTCGGCTGAACGTGCTCACGAACATCGCCGGCAAGACGTACGGTCAGGTGTTCCGCGAGTTCGAGGGCACGCAGATGCCCGGCAACCAGCGTGGCTCGGGAGATGTGAAGTATCACCTCGGCACCGCGGGCACGTTCGTCGCCGATGACCGGTCTGAGCTGCCCGTGTACCTGGCCGCGAACCCGTCGCACCTCGAGACCGTCGACGGCGTGCTCGAGGGCATCGTCCGCGCCAAGCAGGACCGCAAGCCCATCGGCACGTTCTCGTGGCTGCCGATCCTCGTGCACGGCGACGCGGCCTTCGCCGGCCAGGGCGTCGTCGTCGAGACCCTGCAGATGTCGCAGCTTCGCGGCTACCGCACCGGCGGAACGATCCACGTGGTCGTCAACAACCAGGTGGGCTTCACCACGACGCCGACGGATGCGCGCACCTCGGTGTACGCGACCGATGTCGCGAAGACCATCCAGGCCCCGATCTTCCACGTGAACGGCGACGACCCCGAGTCGGTGATCCACGTTGCGCAGCTCGCGTTCGAGTACCGCGAGCGGTTCAACCGCGACGTCGTGATCGACCTCGTCTGCTACCGCCGACGCGGTCACAACGAGGGCGACGACCCGTCGATGACGCAGCCGCTCATGACCGACCTGATCCAGGCCAAGCGCTCGGTGCGCAAGCTGTACACCGAGGCCCTCGTCGGTCGCGGCGACATCACCGAAGAGGAGTACGAGCAGGCCAAGGAGGACTTCCAGAACCGCCTGGAGATCGCCTTCGCCGAGACGCACGCCGCCGAGACCGGCGCAACGCCGATCGCACCGGAGGTCTCGCCGGTCGACGAGGTCGTCGGCGCACCGGACGTCACCGGGATCTCGAACGAGATCGTGTCGCTCATCGGCGAGGCCTTCGGCAACAAGCCCGAAGGCTTCACCGTGCACCCGAAGATCCAGCAGCTGCTGGACAAGCGGGTCGAGATGGCCAAGACCGGCAACATCGACTGGGGCTTCGGCGAACTCCTCGCGTTCGGATCGCTGCTCGTCGAAGGAACCACGGTGCGCCTGGCCGGCCAGGATTCGCGCCGCGGCACGTTCGTGCAGCGGCACGCCGTGATGCACGACCGCACGAACGGCCAGGAGTGGCTGCCGTTGGCGAATCTCTCCGACAACCAGGGCCGCTTCTTCATCTACGACTCACTGCTGAGCGAGTACGCCGCGGTGGGGTACGAGTACGGCTACTCGGTCGAGGCGCCCGAAGCGCTCGTGCTGTGGGAGGCGCAGTTCGGCGACTTCGCCAACACCGCTCAGGCCGTCATCGACGAGTACGTCTCATCGGCCGAGCAGAAGTGGGGCCAGCAGTCCGGCGTCACCCTCCTCCTCCCCCACGGCTACGAAGGTCAGGGCCCTGACCACTCCTCCGCGCGCATCGAGCGCTTCCTGCAGCTGTGCGCGCAGGAGAACATGGTCGTCGCTCGCCCCTCGACTCCTGCCTCGCACTTCCACCTGCTGCGCCGGCAGGCGTACGCACGCCCGCGCAAGCCGCTGATCGTCTTCACCCCGAAGGCGATGCTGCGTCTGCGCGGCGCGACCAGCAGCGTCGAGGACTTCACCAGCGGCCGCTTCGAGCCCCTGCTGGACGACCACCGTCAGCTGAACAAGGACGCCGTCAAGCGCGTGCTCGTGCACTCGGGCAAAATCCACTGGGACCTGCGCAGCGAGCTCGAGAAGAACCCCGACGACCGGGTCGCCCTGGTGCGCCTCGAGCAGCTCTACCCCACGCCGCTGGACGGGCTCAGGCAGATCACCGATTCGTACCCGAACGCCGAACTGGTGTGGGTCCAGGACGAGCCCGAGAACCAGGGTGCCTGGCCGTTCCTGGCCCTCGAGTTCGACAAGGTGCGCGAGCGTGGGTTCCGCGTCATCTCGCGTGCCGCCTCGGCATCACCTGCGACGGGTTCGTCGAAGGTGCACGCGGCCGAGCAGGCGGAGATCCTGCGCCGCGCGTTGACCCTGGACTGACCGCTGCGGCGTCCACCCTCAGTACCAGATGCCGAGGACGGGCGCCTGCACGGCGCGGAATGCATCGTCGATGAGTCCCGCGACCTCTGCGCTCGCCTGCAGTCGCCCTGCCGAGCGCAGCTGGGCGGCGCTGACACCGCCGAGGTAGAGGGCCGAGAGGGTCGCGACGTCGAGCACGGCATCCGGAGCCGCCGTGTCGGATGGCCTCACGACGGCGCGGCCGTCTGCGATCGTCAGCCGCCATGTTCCGGCTGCGAATCCGAGACCGTCGTCGACGCGCAGCGCGAGGTCGAGCGGCGCCCGATAGGTGCGAGCTTCGAGGACGGCCGCAACGTCGAGGATCCGCAGCCAACCGTGATCGTGCACACACACCTCGACGCCGCGCGGATCGCGCACGAGCCAGGGAAGCGGATCGTCGATCGGGCGCAGATCGGCGGTGACCGTGTCCACGAGGTCGTGCTGCAGAGCGAATCCCCACAGCGCCGTCAGCGCGTCGGGCGTCACAGCCGAAAGCAGTGCGATGCGCATCTCGGACCGGAACACCGCGGGAATGTCCTCGAGCGTGTACACCAGCACGCCGCGCACGTCTCCGTTCTCGTCGACGTAGCGGACGCCGCGCACCTTGGCTGCCGAGGAGTTGCCCGGCTCGACACCCGTCATGCGCCCCCAGCGCCGCTCCCAACCGGCGATCTGGCCGGCGCGCTGCGTGCGTTCGACGTCATGGACTGCGGCGAGAGTGGTCTTGAGCGCATCCTTGTCGACGTACTCGAGCCGGCCAGCCGGCGTGGGAGAGTTCCAGCCGGCACGGCGGGTATCGACGGTGAGCTTCGCGACAGGCACGGCCGGCGCGAACCCGTACCGCCCGTAGATCGTCGCCTCGGAGGCCGTGAGCCCGGCGATCGGTACACCGGCGGATGCTGCGGCGCGCAGTTCTCCCTCGAGTAGCGCCCGCGCGATCCCGCGCCTGCGATGAGTACCGGAGACGGTCACCGAGCTGATGGCCCACATGTCGATCTCTGCGCCGGGCACCGTCAGCGGTGTGACCCAGGAGTTGATGGTGGCGACCGGCCAGGTGCCCACCGGAGCCTCGGCCTCGAAGACGCCGATGTTGCGGCGGTCCTTGATGCCCTCGCGGTCGGCCGCGACGACATCGGCCTCGGGTTCGCCGTCGAGGAAGCCGCGCGCGTCCGCGCGCAGGAAGGCATCGGCATCGGCATCCGATTCGGTGTCGACGAGCCGATAGGTGAGGTTCTGACCCGCCAGGCGCTCGGCGGATGCGGGGTCGACGGGGATCTGGCGTGCGTCGGTCATCGTCCCAGCCTATGGGAGGCGCCCGGAGCGGCGTCAGTGAGCGGCGACCTGGGCTTCGCGCAGCTTGGCGAGGACCTGGTCGCGGAGCTCCTCGGGAGCGGACTCCTTGCAGGCGCGGGCGACGACTTCGGTCAGGGTGCTGGCGACGAGCGCCTCACCCTGGCAGGACGGGCAGTTCTCGATGTGCTCGCGTATCTGCGCGTGCTCGGTCTTGCAGACCTCGTTGCGGAGGTACTCCTCCAGATCGAGTCGGGCCTTCTCACAGCCGCAATCGGTCATTTCGTGCTCCTCGTGCTGGCCGCCGCGATCCCTCGCTCGGCGGCATAATCTGCCAACAGCTCCCGCAGCATCCGCCTGCCACGGTGCAGACGGCTCATCACGGTGCCGATGGGGGTCTTCATGATGTCGGCGATCTCCTGATAGGCGAATCCCTCGACATCGGCCAGGTACACAGCCAAACGGAAGTCCTCGGGGACCTCCTGCAGCGCATCCTTGACCACGGACGCAGGCATGCGATCGATCGCCTCGGCCTCGGCCGAGCGGCTGTGCGACGCCGTGGTCGACTCCGCACCGCCCATCTGCCAGTCCTCGAGCTCGTCGATCGTCCCCTGGAACGGCTCACGCTGCTTCTTGCGGTAGATGTTGATGTACGTGTTCGTGAGGATGCGGTACAGCCACGCCTTCAGGTTCGTCCCCTGCGTGAACGACGACCACGAGGCGAACGCCTTGACGAACGTCTCCTGCACGAGATCGGCGGCATCCGCAGGGTTGCGCGTCATGCGCATCGCTGCGGCGTACAGCTGATCCATGAAGGGGATCGCCTGCTCCTCGAACTGGCGCTGAGCGTCGCCGAGGGTGTCTGCGGGGGTCGTGTCATCCATCACCGGCCAGTCTAGGCCGACGACGTCCGCGACCTCGCGTTCCAGCGTCGCGATCATTCCCCTCCTCTCAGGGTTCTCGGGGCCATTCACTAAGGTTGGAACCGATGAGCGACACGACCTATTCCCCTTCACCCGCAACGGGCGCGTACGAGGCGCCCGCCGCCGCCGGGGCCGTGCATGCGACATTGACCATCCCCGGGTCGAAGTCGCTCACCAACCGAGAGCTCATGATCGCCGCGATCGCCGACGGTCCAGGGCGCCTGATCGCGCCACTGCACTCGGACGATTCCCGCCGGATGATCGATGCGCTGCGCGCTCTCGGCATCCGGATCGACGAGGTCGAGGGTGACGGCGAGTTCGGACCCGACCTCGCCGTCACCCCTGGCCCTCTGCGCGGCGGCACGACGATCGACTGCGGCCAGGCGGGAACGGTGATGCGCTTCGTCACCCCGCTTGCAGGTCTCGCCGCCGAAGACGTGCACCTGACCGCGCACGAGAGCGCGCTGCATCGGCCGATGGGCGCCATGATCACCGCGCTGCGCGACCTCGGCGTCGACATCGACGACGAGGGCACCTGGGCCCTCCCGTTCACCGTCCGCGGGCACGGTCGCATCCGCGGCGGACGGGTCGAGATCGATGCCTCCTCTTCGAGCCAGTTCGTCTCGGGCCTGCTGCTGGCCGCTCCCCGCTTCGACGTGGGGCTGCACCTGGTGCACACCGGCGAGCACCTGCCGAGCCTGCCGCACATCGACATGACGATCGAATCGCTCAGCCGCCGCGGCATCCGCATCGAGCGGCCCGCCCCCGGCGAGTGGCTGGTCGAGGGCGGCGTTCCCCGCGCCAAGGAGATCGCGATCGAACCCGATCTGTCCAACGCCGCGCCGTTCCTCGCGGCGGCGATGATCACCGGCGGCGAGGTGTCCGTCACCGGGTGGCCGTTGCATTCCACGCAGCCCGGTGCCCTGCTCCCCGACATCCTGCAGGCGATGGGCGCGCACGTCGGCCGGCACAGCGGCACCATGACGGTGCGCGCCGGCGGCGGCATCCGAGGCCTCGACCTCGACCTGTCCGCCGCGAGCGAGCTGACACCCACGATCGTGGGCCTGGCCGCCTTCGCGGACCGCCCGACGACGATCCGCGGCATCGGGCACATCCGCCTGCACGAGACCGATCGCATCGCGGCACTGATCGAGGACCTCGCAGCGCTCGGCGGCGAGGCCGAGGAGCTCCCCGACGGGCTGCGCATCACCCCGCGGCCCCTGCGCGGCGGCGCGTGGGCCGCCTACCACGATCACCGGATCGCGACGACCGGTGCGCTGATCGGCCTGCGCGTGCCTGGCGTCGTCATCGACGACATCGGGACGACCGCGAAGACGCTTCCGGAGTTCACCCGGCTGTGGGATCGGATGCTCGCAGGCGCGCAGCCGGGGAGCGCGAACGCGTGAGCTGGCTGGGCCCCGACGACTTCGACGACGAGTACGAGGAGTTCGACGAGAGCAGCATCCGCACGCGCCCGAACCCGAAGGCGAACCGCCCGCGGACCAAGCGCCGCCCCGCGCACGAGGATGCCGAGATCGGCCGCGTGCTCGGGGTCGACCGGGGCCGCTACAGCGTCATGGTCGACGAGGGCGGGCCCGACGAGCGGGTCATCACCACCACCAGGGCGCGCGAACTCCGTCGCACGCCGATCGTCACGGGCGACCAGGCACGTGTCGTCGGCGACACCTCGGGGGCGGAGGGCACCCTCGCTCGGATCGTCGGAACCGCCGAGCGCACCTCGCTGCTGCGCCGCCGCCGACGACACCGATCAGGTCGAGCGGGTCATCGTCGCCAATGCCGACCAGATGCTCATCGTGGTCGCCGCGGCCGACCCGGAGCCGCGCCCGCGGCTGGTCGATCGCTATCTGGTCGCGGCGCTGGATGCCGGCATCCGCCCGCTCCTCGTCGTGACGAAGACCGACCTCGCCGACCCGGCACCCTTCCTGTCGCACTTCGACGGGCTCGATCTGCGGGTCTTCACGAGCGCACGCGGTGAGATGCCCACGGACGCGATCGGCGCCGAGCTGGTGGGGCACTCGACGGTGTTCGTCGGGCACTCGGGCGTCGGCAAGTCCACGCTCGTGAACGCCCTCGTCCCGTCGGCCGGACGCGCCACAGGTCACGTCAACCAGGTCACCGGTCGCGGCCGTCACACGTCGTCGTCGACCGTGTCGCTCCGCTATGAGAACGCCGCAGGCACGGGCTGGGTGATCGACACCCCCGGCGTCCGGTCCTTCGGCCTCGGACACGTCGACCCGGCGAACATCCTCGCGGCGTTCACCGAGCTCGCCGCGATCGCCGAGGACTGCCCGCGCGGCTGCACGCATCTCGTCGACGCGCCGGACTGCGCGCTGATCGAGGCTGCGCAACGGGGCGAGCTCGGCCCCGCAGAGCTCGCCCGCCTCGACTCGCTGCAGCGCCTGCTGCAGACCTTCGCCGACAAGGCCGACAGCAGGGACGCCAAGTAGGCTGGTGGCGTGACGAACCTGCGCCTGGAACCCGGAACCCCCGCCCCCGACTTCTCGCTCCTCGACCAGGACGGCACGACCGTCCGGCTCGCGGATCTGAACGGGCAGCGGACGATCCTGTACTTCTACCCGGCGGCGATGACGCCCGGGTGCACGACGCAGGCGTGCGACTTCCGCGACAGCATCGGGTCGCTTCAGGGTGCCGGGTACCGCGTCGTCGGCATCTCGCGCGACGAGCCGGCGAAGCTCGCCGAGTTCCGCGAACGCGACGGGCTCACCTTCACGCTGCTCAGCGACCCCGACCACGCGGTGCACAGCGCCTACGGCGTGTGGGGCGAGAAGATGAACTACGGCAAGGTCGTCGAGGGCGTCATCCGCTCGACGTTCGTGCTCGACGAGCAGGGCGTGATCACGACGGCGCTGTACAACGTGAAGGCGACCGGCCACGTCGCTCGGCTGCGCAAGCTGCTCGGCGTCGACGCCTGATCAGGTCTCCTGGTCGTCACCCGCAGGTTCTGCCGCGCGCTCTGCGCCGGCCCCGGCGCGCGTCGCCGCGATCAGCAGCACGAAACCGACGAGCGCGGGGATGCCGACCCCGAGCACGAATGCCCAGACCACGGGCTGCACCGTCAGGGACGCGAGGGCGAGCGCAAGCGCGAGCACCTGCAGGACGATCCCGCCTGAACGGGCCCAGGTCCTCCCCCGCCGCGTACCGATCGCGAACGCGACCAGCGCGGCGGCGCCGATCAGAGTGAGGACGATCAGGGCGAGCGCCGTGGGCAGCGAGGCCGCCTCGCCCCTGCCGAGACCGAACAGCTCGACGACGGCGAAGACGAGGAGGGCGGCGCCCTCGAGGGCGAGCACCGCCGCGGCTGCGGTGGCGACGGCAGATGAACGCACGGTGACTCCAGAAATCAGATTGCCGGCAGGAAACCCTTGATTTCATGCCCACGCTGTAACACAATGTTAACAGTCATGTGCTCCCACAGCGGCGTGGGGCGAGTATCCGCTCGCACTACTGATGAGCGATGTCCCCCGATATCGTCGCTCGAAATCGAGTCTTCGCACCGCGAACGCTCACCGTACATCCACACCGAGGAGCCCCCATGGATTGGCGCGACAAGGCCGCCTGCCTGACTGTCGACCCCGAGCTGTTCTTCCCCGTCGGGAACACCGGACCAGCGGTCGACCAGATCGAGAAGGCGAAGGCCGTCTGCGCCACCTGCACGGTGACCGAGATCTGTCTGCAGTACGCACTCGAGACCGGCCAGGACTCCGGCGTCTGGGGCGGTCTGTCCGAAGACGAGCGCCGCGCCCTCAAGCGCCGCGCTGCCCGCGCGCGCCGCGCCAGCTGACGCGGAGCACCGCCCGCCCGCTGCGCGGGACTACTTGGTCAGCCAGCGCAGCGGGATGTCGATGGACACCTCCGTGCCCTCGCCCTCGCTGCCGTGCCACGCAATGCTGCCACCCAGCTCCCCCTGGATCAGGGTGCGGATGATCTGCGTGCCGAGGCCCTGACCGACCCGACCCTCGGGCAGGCCGTGGCCGCTGTCGCGCACCGAGACGTGCAGGTTCTCGTCCGTGCGCGTGGCGTCGATCGTGACGGTCCCCTCCTTGCCGGCCAGGCCGTGCTCGACGGCGTTCGTGACCACTTCGGTCAGCGCCAGCGCAAGCGGCGTCGCATACTCGCTGGGCAGGACGCCGAAGTGCCCCGTGGACTGCGTCCGCGCCCGGGTGTTCGGGGCGGCCGCGACCTCGGCGACGAGCTTGAGGACCCGGTGGAACACCTCGTCGAAGTCGACCTTCTGCGTCAGACCCTGTGCGAGGGTGTCGTGCACGACGGCGATCGCGTCGACGCGGCGCATCGCCTGTGTGAGGGCGTCGCGGGCCTCGTCGGAGTGCGTGCGCCGTGCCTGGATGCGCAGCAGTGAGGCGACCGTCTGCAGGTTGTTCTTGACACGATGGTGGATCTCGCGGATCGTCGCGTCCTTCGTGATGAGCTCCTGCTCCTGGTGGCGCAGTTCGCTGACGTCGCGGCACAGGATGATCGCGCCGATGCGGGATCCGTGGTCCTTGAGCGGAATCGCGCGCAGCGAAACCGTCACTCCGCGCGCCTCGATGTCCGTGCGCCACGGGGCGCGACCGGTCACGACGACGGGCAGTGATTCGTCGACCTCACGGCCGGGCGGAACCAGACGCGTGGTGACCTCGGCGAGCGATTCGCCCTCGAGCTCGTCGTCGAAGCCCATCCGGTTGAACGCGGACAGCGCGTTGGGGCTCGCGAACGTCGTGATGCCGTCGACGTCGATGCGGATCAGCCCGTCGGAGGCCCGGGGGGCGCCGCGGCGCGGTGAGGTGGGAGCGGCGAGGTCGGGGAAGTCGCCGCCCGCGATCATGTGGAAGAGGTCGTTCGCGCACTCGTCGAAGGTGATCTGCTGCCTGGACGGTGTGCGGGCCTCGCCGAGGTTGGTGTGCCTGGTGACGACGCCGATGACCGGCTTGCCCGAGTCGGAACGGCGCGCCCTGAAGATGGGCACCGCGCGGACCCGCGTCGGCGTCTCCTCGAACCAGTCCGGTGAAGACGAATCGACGATCTCGCCGGAGTCGAACGCGCCCTGCACCTGCGTCTTCCACTGCGGGCGCACGCGCTCCCCCACGATGTCGCGGTAGAACAGGGTCGCGGCTCCGCTGGGCCTCGTGTGCGCGACGGCCACGAACGATCCGTCCTCTGTGGCGATCCAGATCACGATGTCAGCGGATGCGAGGTCCGCGAGGAGCTGGCCGTCACCGGCGAGACGGTGGAGCCATTCGACGTCTTCGTCGTTCAGGAGTCCCTGGGCATGGACGAGGTCACTGAGGGTCGACACTCTCCCAGACTAGTCAGCTGTCGGCCCGATCAGAGCACGGCGAACGACGTGGCGCGCCACCGTCTGTCGAGGCCCTCCAGGCGCACGGCGACCGCCCTCGTACGCCCGGGGCCGGCGACGATCACGACGGCCTCGATGACGCCGTCGGCAGGGGCGGACTGACGCATCGACAGCACTTCGAACACGGGGCGGACCGGGGCCGTGCCGCGGGCGCTGCGCGCCCGGGCGGAGAGGTTCGCCCGCGCGCCGAGCCTGCGGAACGCCTCTTCGCTGAACCATCGTGCGAGCTGATCGAGCTCGCGGACTCCGGCGAAGACCTCGAGCACTCCCTGGGTCAGACTCCGCAGCAGCGGCGCGGGGTCCGGCAGCTCGGATGCGGGCGTCGGCTGCGGTGCGAAGTACTCATGAAGCGTCATCGTCGTCACTCTCCGTCGGCAATGGGAGTCAGTACAGCACGGTTGAGCACCTGCCCGCCGGGCACGAAGCGCAAGATGTGGATAACTCGTATGCGGCCGATCGGCTCCCGTACGCTCTCTCGTGTGCACTGGGATCGTCTGTTCGAAGACCTCGAGGGTCAGCTCGCCGCCGAGTGGGAGGCGGAGCGGGCCGTGCTGGATGCCGAGTCCGAGCGTCTGCGGATCTCGAAGCTGACGCTGCGCGACCGGCTGAACGTCCTGCACCGGAGCGGGGCGCCGGTGGTCGTTCATCTCGCAGAGGGAGACCGGGTCTCCGGGCGGCTCGCCGCGGTCGGAGCGGACTGGATCGCCGTGCACTCCCGCGACACCGCAGGAGCGCTGATCGTCCCGGTCGGTGCGCTGAGCGGAATCGAGACGCACCACGGCGCGATCCTCGAGACGCTGGAGGATGTCGAGGCGCCTCACGACGCACTGCGCTCCCGAATGACGCTCGGGTTCCTGCTGCGCGACTTCGCGCGCCGCCGCGTGGCCGTGCACCTCGCCCTCGGCGGCGGCGAGCGCGTGCACGGGACGATAGATCGGGCAGGCGAAGATCACCTCGACCTCGCCGTTCATGACGCGGGCGAGTCGCGGCTCGCGAGTGCCGTGCGGTCGTTCCGCATCGTCCCGCTCACAGCGGTGCGGTGGGTGCGGACGACCGCAGCCACGGTGTGAGCGCGAGGCACGCTCATCCATGCGACGGAGGTCAGGGCCGCTGCGGGCCCCACACCTCGGGGAAGCTCGCAGCGTCGGCCTGGCGCCACAGGGCCATGCGCCGGGCATCCTCGGTCTGCTCAGCGAGATAGTCGGAGACGCTGGCCTCTTCCACACGCCATCGCGCCGGGGCGCCGAGCTGAGCACCGCGCAGGCGCCCGGCCATCACGAGGGCGATCACCTCATCGACATCGATGTCGAGCAGCTCGGCCACCTGCGCGGGCGCGAGGAAGCGAGGAGCAGATGCGGGCGAATCGGCCATGCCTCCATTGTGTCCCGCTGCGGTCGGAGTCATGAGATGCGGCGCGGTCCTGTGGATAACTTTCGACCGCCGGCTCATGATTCTGTGACGATGAACGCATGACGACGCATCCACGCGCCAGACGGCCGTTCTGGGGTGACATCCGGTTCCTGATCGGCCTGGTCCTCGTGATCCTCTCCATCGCCGGCGTCTGGCTCATCGTCTCGTCCGCGCGCGAGACGACTCCCGTGCTCCAGGCGAATCGCACGATCACGCAGGGCGAGGCACTCGCGTCCGGCGACTTCCAGGTCGTGGAGGTGAGCCTGGGCACGGTCGTGGACGGCTACCTCGCGCCCCAGGATCTCGAGCCGGGCATGATCGCAGCCCGAACGGTCGCCGACGGCGAACTGCTCGCGGCCGCGGCCACCGGCGACGCAGAGAGCGGCCGCACGACGAACATCGTGGTCGAGAGCAGCGTCGGCATCCCCGCCAGGGTCGAGGCCGGGACACCGGTCGAGCTCTGGTACTCGCCGCCGCTTCAGGACGACGGCGAGTACGACGCGCCGCGCATCCTGGCAGCGGACGTCGTCGTGGCATCCATCCCCGAGAGCGACGGAGTGCTGGCCGAACGGAGCGCCGCCGTCGAGCTCGTCATCGACAGGGCGGACGTCGCCGACGTGCTCGCCGCCATCAACGCCGGGGCCGCCCTGTCGATCGTCCCGCTCGGGTCCGGCTCATGACGGCCGTCGTCGTCGCCGTCGAGGAGCCGCGCGCCGCAGCACTCGCGCAGGACCTCGAACGCATCGGGCACACGGTGATCGGCGTGGTGCGGCCAGTGGATCTCAGCCGCAGCCTCCTCTCGGCGGCCGATGCGCTCGTCCTCCCCGCCACGCGCGCAGCGCTCACCGGCGACCTCGTCGCGGCGTGCGATGAGTCCGGGGTGCGGATCGTGACCCTCGGGACGGGCGACTCGCGGCTGCTCAGCCGGTACGGCCTCCCCGAAGCGCTCCCCGAGGATGCGGACGCCTGGCAGGTGGCCGCAGCGCTGTCCGCCGAAGCACCGCGGACCGTCGAACCTGCGCCGAATGCTCCGCACCGCATCGTGGCCGTATGGGGTCCGCACGGGGCTCCTGGGCGGTCCACACTCGCGATCCAGCTCGCCCTCGAGCTCTCGCGCTCGGCGAGCCGCTGCGCACTGATCGACGCCGACACCGTCGCCCCGTCGCTGGCGCTGCTGCTCGGGCTCGGCGATGATGCGCCCGGCATCGCTGCGGCGTGCCGTCGTGCCGGGCTCGGCGGACTCGACGCCGCAGAGCTCGATCGCATCTCGGTGTCGATGGAGACCAGCGCAGGCACCGTCGAGGTGCTCGCCGGCCTCAACCGCCCTTCCCGGTGGCCGGAACTCTCGGCGGAACGACTCAGCGCCGCCCTGGCCGTCTGCCGGGAGTGGGCGGAGAGCACGGTCATCGACGTCTCAGCCGCGTTCGAGTCCTACGAGGAGATCTCGGACGATCTGGCCGGGCCCCGGCGGCACGCGGCGACGACCACCGCGCTGCGCGAGGCCGACGTCATCGTGGCGGTGACCGCCGCCGATCCCCTCTCGATCTCGCGGTTCCTCCGCGATCACGCGGAGCTGCGCGGACTGGTCGGGCCGACGGCTCGGATCGTCGTCGTCGCCAATCAGGTGCGCCCCGGCCCGCTGGGCATCGACGCACGTGGGCAGATCCGACGCGCCCTCGAGCGCTTCGCCGGCATCAGCGACGTCGCGTTCCTGCCCTTCGATCAGCGCGCCGCCGATGCCGCGCTGCTGCACGCGAGGCCCATGGCGGATGTCACACCGCGTTCCGCGCTCGTCGCCGCGGTGCGCCGGCTGGCCGAGCACATCGACCCGCCGGCCCGGCGGGCCGGGGTCACTGCCGATAGCTCGACAGGAAGTTCCCGAGCCTTTCGATGGCCTCGCCGAGCACCCGCGGTTCCGGCAGGGTGACGACGCGGAAGTGATCCGGTGTCGACCAGTTGAAGCCGGTGCCCTGCACGAGCAGGATCCGCTCGGCGATCAGAAGGTCGTAGACGAACTTCTCGTCGTCGTGGATCGCATGCACGTCCGGATCGAGTCGCGGGAACGCGTACAGCGCGCCACGAGGCTTGACGCATGACACACCAGGGATCGACTCCAGGCCCTCCCACGCGATGTCGCGCTGCTCGTGGAGCCGGCCGGTGGGGGCGGTGAGCGCATCGATCGACTGCACTCCGCTGAGGGCCGCCTGGACGGCGAACTGCGAGGGCACGTTGGGGCACAGACGCGTGGACGCCAGCAGCGTGATGCCCTCGATGAAGCCCTTCGCGTGCCGCTGGGGGCCGGTGACGACGAGCCAGCCCGAGCGGTAGCCGGCGACCCGATAGGTCTTGGACAGCCCGTTGAAGGTGAGGCACAGCAGATCGGGTGCGAGCGTGGCCGTGGGGATGTGCTCGGCATCGTCGAACAGGATGCGGTCGTAGATCTCGTCGGACAGCAGCAGCAGCTCGTTCTCGCGGGCGATCTGCACGAGACCCTCGAGCACCTCGCGCGAGTACACCGCGCCCGTCGGATTGTTCGGGTTGATGATGACGAGCGCCTTGGTCTGCGGGGTGACCTTGGAGCGGATGTCCTCGAGGTCGGGCTGCCACTCGTTCTGCTCGTCGCAGACGTAGTGCACCGGTGTTCCGCCGGCAAGGCTCGTCATCGCCGTCCACAGCGGGTAGTCGGGCGCCGGGATCAGAACTTCGTCGCCCTCGTCGAGCAGCGCCTGCATGGTCATGGTGATGAGCTCGGACACACCGTTGCCGAGATAGACGTCGTCCGGACCGAAGTGCGGGAAGTCCGGGATCTCCTCGTAGCGGCTCACGACCGCACGACGCGCCGAGACGATGCCTCTGCTGTCGCTGTAGCCGTGAGCGGTCGGGAGCGCCGCGAGCATGTCGTGCACGATCTGGTGCGGAGCCTCGAAGCCGAAGATCGCAGGGTTGCCCGTGTTGAGCTTGAGGATGCTGTGACCCTCTGCCTCCAGCCGCGCCGCCTCTGCCGGAACCTTGCCTCGGATCTCGTACAGGACGTTCTTGAGCTTCGACGACTGGTCGAAGGTGCGCGTGTGGGTCATCACCCGAGTCTAATGACCCGCACGCGCCTACTTCTTCTTCTTGGCCGCCCTGCGCTGCTCGCGGTTCTGCGGGGCCGCCGCCGGAGCATCCACCCGCTGGCCGAAGGCGCCACGCGCGCTCTCCTGGGCCGGGGCGGCATCCGTCTCGGGCGTCGACTTCTGCACCTGGCCGCGGTCGTTGCGTACCTCGACCTCGCCGGCGTCGTTGGGCGCGGAGTACTCCAGGCGCTGCTCTCCGCCACCGGTGACGAGGCCCTTGGCCTCGACCTGGGTGACCTCGGAGTCCGCGGCGCTGCGCACCTCGACCTCGAGGTTGTAGAGGTAGCCGACCGACTCTTCCTTGATCTGTTCCATCATGGACTGGAACATCGCGAAGCCCTCGCGCTGGTACTCGATGAGCGGGTCGCGCTGGGCCATGGCGCGCAGGCCGATGCCGTCCTTCAGGTAGTCCATCTCGTAGAGGTGGTCGCGCCAGCGGCGGTCGAGCACCTGCAGCACGACGCGGCGCTCCAGCTCGCGTGTGGCTGCCTCACCCAGGCTCTCTTCGCGCTTCTCGTACGCGATCTTCGCGTCGGAGAGCAGTTCGCGGGTGAGTCCGTCGGTCGTGATCCCACCCTTGCGTCCGCCGGCCTCGGCGACGACCTCGTCGATCGTCACGCTGACGGGGAAGAGGGTCTTCAGCTCCGTCCACAGCGCGTCGAAGTCCCAGCTCTCGGTGTGGCCCTCGCCGGTGTGGTCGGTGACGACTCCGGTGATGGCGTCCTCGATGAAGTGCTGCACACGGTCCGCGATGTCATCGCCCTGCAGGATCTGGCGGCGGTCGGCGTAGATCGCCTCGCGCTGACGGTTGAGGACGTCGTCGTACTTCAGGACGTTCTTGCGCATCTCGGCGTTGCGCGACTCGACCTGCGACTGCGCGCTGCGGATCGCGCGCGAGACGAGGCCGGACTCGATCGGGACGTCGTCCGGGAAGTTCGTGCGCGCGAGGATCGCCTCGGCCGCACCGGACTGGAACAGCCGCATGAGGTCGTCGGTGAGGCTCAGGTAGAAGCGGCTCTCACCGGGGTCGCCCTGACGGCCGGATCGACCGCGCAGCTGGTTGTCGATGCGACGGGACTCGTGGCGCTCGGTGCCGAGCACATACAGTCCGCCGGCCTCGGCGACCTTGGCGCTCTCCTCGGCGACGACCGCCTTCATGGCCTCGTACGCCTCGTCCCAGGCGGCCTCGTACTCCTCCGGAGTCTCTGCGGGGTCCAGCCCCTTGGCCTTGAGCTCCTGGACGGCGAGGAACTCGGCGTTTCCGCCGAGCATGATGTCGGTGCCTCGACCGGCCATGTTCGTCGCGACCGTGACGGCGCCCAGGCGCCCGGCGCGGGCGACGATCTCGGCCTCGCGTGCGTGGTTCTTGGCGTTGAGGACCTCGTGCTTGATGCCCTTCTTCGCCAGCAGTCGCGAGAGGTACTCGCTCTTCTCGACGCTGACCGTTCCGACGAGCACGGGCTGGCCGGTCTCGTGGCGCTCGGCGATGTCTTCGACGACCTGCGCGAACTTCGCCGTCTCATTCTTGTAGACGAGGTCGGGGTTGTCCTTGCGGATCATCGGCTTGTTCGTGGGGATCTGCACGACGCCGAGCTTGTAGGTCGACATGAACTCGGCCGCCTCGGTCTCGGCGGTACCGGTCATGCCTGCGAGCTTGTCGTACAGGCGGAAGTAGTTCTGCAGCGTGACCGTGGCGAGGGTCTGGTTCTCGGCCTTGACCGGAACGCCCTCCTTGGCCTCGATCGCCTGGTGGATGCCCTCGTTGTAGCGGCGCCCGACGAGGATGCGGCCCGTGTGCTCGTCGACGATCATGACCTCGTCGTTCATGACGACGTAGTCGGTGTTCTTCTTGAACAGGGCGAGCGCCTTGATCGAGTTGTTCAGGAACGAGATCAGCGGCGTGTTGGCCGACTCGTACAGGTTGTCGATGCCGAGGTAGTCCTCGACCTTCTCGATGCCGGGCTCGAGCACGCCGACGGTGCGCTTCTTCTCGTCGACCTCGTAGTCCACGCCGGCTTCGAGGGTCCGGGCGATCTTCGCGAACTCGGTGAACCAGCGGTTGGCCTCGCCGGAGGACGGACCCGAGATGATCAGCGGGGTGCGGGCCTCGTCGATGAGGATGGAGTCGACCTCGTCGACGATCGCGTAGAAGTGCTCGCGCTGGACGAGGTCCTCCTTGCGCCATGCCATGTTGTCGCGCAGGTAGTCGAAGCCGAACTCGTTGTTCGTGCCGTAGGTGATGTCGGCGGCGTACTGCTCGCGGCGGACGGCGGGCGTCTGCCCCGAAACGATGATGCCCGTGGTCATGCCCAGGGCCCGGTACACGCGGCCCATGAGCTCTGCCTGATACGAGGCGAGGAAGTCGTTGACGGTGATGACGTGGACGCCCTCACCCGCGATGGCGTTCAGATACGCGGGGAACGTCGCGACGAGCGTCTTGCCCTCACCGGTCTTCATCTCGGCGATGTTCCCGAGGTGAAGGGCCGCGCCGCCCATGAGCTGCACGTCGTATGCGCGCATGCCGAGCGTGCGCTTGGCCGCCTCGCGGACCGCCGCGAAGGCCTCAGGCATGAGCTGGTCGAGGGTCTCGCCCTTCTCGAAGCGCTCCCGCAGCACGGTCGTCTCGTTCGCGAGGTCTTCGTCGGTGAGGCTCTCGAAGTCCGGCTCGAGGGCGTTCACGGCCTTGACGACCTGGTTCAGACGGCGAAGGATGCGGCCTTCGCCCGCGCGCAGCAGCTTCTCAAGAGGATTCGCCACTTTTAGTCTCCCTGTTGGGTCAGATCCCAGCCACCCAGATCGGGCTTCGGTGCCGGGCATACTGTGCCATGTTACCGGCCCGTGACCTGCACGTCGTCTGCACAGGACACGCCGCTCCCGCGATCTGGCATCGCACACGGTTTCCCTGTATGTATTTACTCAGCAATGATTTCAGGAGGTCACGTGTCCGTTCGCCAGAGCCTGCTCGCCATCCTCGACCAGGGCCCGTGCTACGGCTATCAGCTGCGCGCAGAGTTCGACCGCCGCACGGGCTCGACGTGGCCACTGAACGTCGGGCAGATCTACAACACGCTCGAGCGCCTGGAGCGGGACGGGCTGGTCGCGCGCGGCGAAGCCGACCCCCTGGGCCACGTGTACTGGCAGATCACGGATGCCGGATCCGCCGAGGTGGCACGGTGGCTCTCCTCCCCCGTCGTGCGGACGCAGGCCACGCGCGACGAGGTCGCGATCAAGCTCGCCGTCGCCGCCACCCTGCCCGGCGTGGACGTGGCAGGAGTCATCCGGGCGCAGCGCACGGCCTCGATGCAGCAGCTGGAGTCCCTGCGACGTGCGGAGTACGCGGGATCCGACCCCGAGGGCCCTCAGGGGCTCGCCTGGTCCCTCGTCGCGGACTCGATGATCTTCGCCGCCGAGGCCGAGCTGCGCTGGCTCGATCACGCCGAGCAGCGCCTCGCCGGGCATCCCGACCACGCGATGGGGCTCGAACTCACCGCGGAGCGCCCGAAGCGGGGACGCCCGATCGGACGGCCGATACCCGCCTGATCCACAGCACACGCATGGCGTACGGAAAGTAGGATCGAGCCATGGCAGGTTTCTGGGGCAAGCGCAAACGTGAGCAGGAGGCCGCTCAGGCGGCTCAGGATGCCGATCTCGCGCGCCGGGCCGAGCAGGCGCTCGTCGCGGCCGACGAGCGGATCCGCACCGCGGGCGACGAACTCGCCTTCGCCGAGGCGGAGCTCGGCGTCTCGCTCACGAAGGATCTGAAAGCGGCACTGGAATCGGTGAAGACGCACCTCCGCGAAGCCTTCCAGCTGCACCAGCTCAACCACGACGAGATCCCCGACACTGATGAGGAGCTGCGCACCCGCAACGCGCGCATCGTCCAGCTGTGCGAGTGGGCGGAGGATCTCCTCGATGAGAAGACGGGCGCCCTCGCCGACTCCGTGACGCGCGTGCGGCAGGCTCCGCAGATCATCGAGCAGGTCCGCCGGGATGCCGAGGCCCTGAGCGCCCGCATCCCGCAGACCCGCGCGACGATCGAGCGCCTGTCCTCGCGGTACGCCGAGTCGGCGATGCATCAGATCGCGGCGTCCGCCGACGAGGCCGAGCAGCTCATCGCCTTCGCCACCCACGGCGCCGACGTCTCCGAGCGCCGTCGCGCGGCGCGGCAGAACGAAGAGGCGAATCTCGCCCTCGAGACCGCCACGGAGGCGACGCGGCGGGCAGGCGCCCTCATGGACGCCGTGGAGGACTTCGAGATCGAGGCCCTGCGTGCCGAATCCACCCTCGCCGAGGTCGTCGCGGACTCCCGCGGCGACATCGTCGCGGCCAGGAATGCCCCGAACGTCCCCGCCGTGGCGTCCGCGGTCGCCGACCTCGAGAAGGCCCTCGACGCTCTCTCCCCCGCGGGCTCGCGCAGCGATCCGTTCGCCGAACTGACACAGCTGCGCACCGCGAACACGGCGCTCGACGACGCGATCGCCAAGGCGCAGTACCGTGCCCAGAATCCGCTGCCGAGCGTCGCCCAGGTGCAGCATGCGCTCGACGACGCCGACCGTCAGCTCGGAGTCGCCAGGGGACTGATCTCCGGCCACCGCGGCTGGATCGGCGCCGACGCGCGAACGCGGTTCGCCGAGGCCGAGCGTCTGCGCATCGACATCCCAGAGATGGTCGCCTCCGAGGAGACGCGCGACCAGGCGCTGGCGGCATCCCGCCGGGTCGCCCAGCTCGCTGCGGAGGCGCTGCAGCTCGCGCAGCGCGACATCGACTCCGCCCGCCCGCAGCAGCAGGCTCCCGGCTGGGGCGGCGATGGCTGGGGCGGCGGACGCCGCGGCGGCGGTGGCGACATCATGGGCGGCATCATGGGCGGCCTCGTCATCGGCAGCATCCTCGACGGCATCTTCGACTGACGGCCCCCGCGACAGCATGAAGGCCCACTCCGCTCGGAGTGGGCCTTCGCCTTCGCTTCACGTCAGGATGCCAGCGCCTCCGCGGCCTCGGGCGAGGCCTGAGTCGTCAGCGAGATCACGCCGTAGTCCCAGCCCTTGCGGCGATAGACGACGCTGGGGTGGTCGGTGCGGGCGTCGACGAACAGGAAGAAGTCGTGCCCGACCAGCTCCATGCGGTCGACGGCCTCCTCGACCGTCATCCACTCGGCGTCGAAGTTCTTGGTGCGGATGACGACGGGCGAGTACTCCTCTTCTTCGTCAGCCTGGACGGGGACCGTGCCGGTGGCTACAGCCTGGAGCACGTCGACGGATGCCGGCTGGACGTCGATCCCCTCGAGAGAGCCACTGCCCTTCTCGAAGTGCGCGCCGCGCGGATGCTGGCGACCGTCGACGCGCTTCTCCTTCGCGCGCCGCAGCTGCTCGGCGAGCTTGTCGACGGCGAGGTCGAGGGCGACGAACTTGTCTCCGTCGACGGCTTCGGCGCGGACCACGGGCCCCTTGCCGATCAGCGTCAGCTCGACGGTCTCGTCGGGGACACGGCCGCCGCGATAGGCGCGGTGCGTGACCTTCACGTCCAGGCGCTGCGCCTTCGCGGCGAACTGCTGGACCCGGGCGATCTTCTCTTCGACAACGGTTCGGAAGCGATCGGTGATACCCACTCCGACGCCAACGATGCTTGTTTCCATTGCTGCCTCCTTGTCCCGGTCCTCCCGGCCAAGGGCGGACCGTGGTCGCCTTGTGACCCCCTACCGTAGTCCGCGTTTCCCTCCTTGTCACGGCTCCGTCACGATGTGTTCGCTCAGAGTTTCCGATGACGCGGTGTCGCGGCGAGCGCGACGGCTCCGCACACGCGGAATCCGGCGGCTCGCAGTGCTCTCGCGCCCTCGTCGAGCGTCGATCCGGTCGTCACGACGTCGTCGAAGATCAGCACCTCCTCATCGCCCCGGGCGTGTCGTGCCCGCATGCTCCTTGCAACGTTCCTGCGCCGCTCATCGACGTCGAGGTCGCGCTGATCCTCCGTGCGTCTGACCGCTCTCAGCAGGCGCGTCGGGGCGAGTCCCGCCCGTCGCATGAGCAGTTCCGGCACGCGGTAGCCGCGCCGGCGGAAAGCAGCCCGGCCGGTCGGCACCGGAACGAGGAGGGCGTCAGGATGATCAGAGATCGACGATGCAGCGGCATCCGCCAGCGCCGCACCGAGCGGATGGGCGAGAAGCGTCTCGCCGTCCTCCTTCACACGTCGGATGCAGCGGGCGCCCACGCCCTCGAACGGGAAGGCGGCGGTGATCGGCATCCCGTTCGGCGACGTGGACAGCACCGGCTCGGCGCTCAGCGCACGTCGGCAATCGCCGCACAGCAGCGTCCCCGGCGCGTCGCATCCGGCGCAGCACGCGGACAGCACGAATGCGGCGATCTCGTCGGTCAGCTCCGCCCAGTCGATCATGCCGTCCAGCATGCCGCCGGACGCATCCGGCACGGCCCCCGCTCCCGGGATCCGTGGAGAGCCAATCCCTGTGCAGGAGGGGTGGACTACTGTCCGGCGTGGGTTCCGAGGACGAGGACCCCCGACAGGCCCATCTGCCACGTCGAACCGCGCTGTGCGTACAGGACGCCCTTGTCGTCGAGGATGCGCAGCGCCGCCTCCGTGCGTCCGCCGGACAGCGCCTGCGCCCCGGCCGGAGCCGCCGAGGAGACACCGGGTCCGCCGACGCTCTGCGTGAGCACACTGTGTGTCGCCTCGTCGTCGAGGAGGACCCCGAGCGATTCGTCGCCGATCCAGGAGAGGCCGAGGGAGGTGCCGTCGAGCTGGGCGACCAGATGCGTCTCGCCGAGCGAGACGGGCACATGGGCGTCGTCGCGGATGATCGCGGCGAGGGCGATCCAGCGCTGGCCGCCCACCGTGATCACGGCCGCGGCACGCACGCCGTCCGATGCCACACGCAACTGCGAGATCGACGACGCCCCGGGGAAGGCTTCTGCGACTCTGACGGAAGTGACGTCGGAGCGCCAGGCGAGAAGCTCCTGCGGCGCCTGCCCCGGAACGGACCACGTGTACCCGTAGGGATCCATCGACGGGGCGATCAGGCCCGCCCTGCTGTCGAGACGGTTCACCTCGTCATCGGCGACCGTGTACACCCACCCGTCGTCGAGCCGCATTGCCGCCCGCGAATCGTCCGCTGCGATATCGACGGACTCCACGGCGCTCGCGACCTCGACGATGTGATCGCTGATGCCGTCATAGGGAGTGATCTCCTCGCCGACGAATGAGCCGAACTCGGACTCCGTCAGGACGACGGGGCTGGACTCGGTGCGCCCCGTCTCGACCGCGGCGACGCCGGCGTTCAGGTCGCGTCCATTGACGAGCAGACGCACCTCGGTGACTCCCACCGGTCGCAGCGTCGCCTCCAGCTGCGTGCGCATCCGGGAGACCTGACGATCGTCGAGTGTCGACGCCGCTGCCGTGAGCTCGACCGAGGCGACCTTGTCCGGACTGATCGGCACCGAGTCGCTCGCGAGCGACACGTCCCCGGGGAACGCGCTGCGCACCGCCGGTGCCAGCCAGTCGGCCGGCGCACCGCCGAGGAGGGACTGCGTGAGCGTCGTGGCGATCGTCTGCCTGCGCGGATACCACCGCAGGTCGGGGACGAGGCGCGTCCAGCTCTGATCGAAGTACTGCAGCGCGTAGCGCCGGTAGACCTGCGCGAACGCATCCGCGTCGAGGACGATACCGTCCGCCGCCTCGGCGATGCGCCACTCCCCCTCGTCATTGCGCTCGACGCTGAACGCGAGCACGGAGTCGTCGCCGGGCAGCTCCGCGTACGCACCGTCCTCGTCGACGCGGGCGACGAGCTCGAGCTGCACGCCCACATCGCCGGACTCGGCATCCTCGTCTTCGACGTCCGTGCTGAAGTCGCGCGTGCCCGCGCCCGAGTCGATGACGACGCCGGCGGAGGGCCGCCAGCGCGCAGCCATCTCGGGGCTCAGGAACTCGCGTGCGATCGCCCAGCCGTTGTCCGGGGTGAGGGCGGCGTCCAGGAAGCCCTCGACGATCTCCGTCGGACTCGCCCCCTCCAGAGGACGCGCGGCGATCTGGCTGATGTCCGGGTCGAGGTCGACGTCGTCCAGCGCGAGGCCGACGTTGACCTCGCCGGAGCTGGGCAGGCTCGTGCATCCGGTGAGGACCGCGATCAGCGCCGCGAGGGCGACGACCGCGAGCCCACGGGGCGATCGGTTCATGATTCGTCCTCCGCTCGCGCGTCGAAGTAGATCTCTCGCAGCTCGGTCAACTGGATCGGCTGCGTCATGGGGCCGACGTCGACGATGGCGTCCTGAGGCTCCAGCGGCACCGGCGACGTGCCCTCGCGCTGATCGTGGTCGCGCGGGATGGTGAGCACGAAGTTCGTCCCGACGGCGAGCTCCGACCAGACGGCGAGAGTCCCGCCGTGCAGCTGCGCGTCGCCCAGCGCGATGGACAGCCCCAGGCCCGTGCCGCCGATCGTCCGCTGACGCGACGGGTCCGCGCGCCAGAACCGGTCGAACACGCGCTCTGCGTCGGCCGGCCGCATCCCGAGGCCGAAATCGCGCACGCCTACGGCCACCGCGTACTGGTTGCTGTCGACGGTGACGACGATCGGATGCCGCTCACCGTGCTCGATCGCGTTGCCGATCAGGTTGCGCAGCACCCGCCGCACGCGGCGCGGGTCCATCTCGACGGGCGAGTACGCGCCCGGGGCGACGAGTCGCAGCTCGGAACCGCGCTCCTCGGCCAGCGGCCGCATCTGCTCGATGACGTCCTCGGCGAGCTCGGCGAGGCTCGTGGGCTCGAGCTCGAGCTGCACCGATCCCGCGTCGTACCGGCTGATCTCGAGCAGATCGCTCAGCAGGGTCTCGAAGCGCTGCACCTGCGTGTAGAGCAGTTCGGCGGTGCGGGCCGTGGTCGCGTCGAACTGGTCGCGCTGGTCGTTGAGCATGTCGGCTGCGAGCCGGATCGTCGTCAGCGGAGTGCGCAGCTCGTGCGAGACGTCGGAGACGAACCGCTGCTGCACGAGCGACAGCTCTCCGAGCTCCTTGATCTGCGCCTCGATGCTGTCGGCCATCGCGTTGAACGACTGCGCCAGCGTCGCCAGTTCGTCCTCGCCGTGCACGGGAAGGCGCACGTCGAGGTCGCCTGCGGCGAGCCGCGCGCTGGTCTCGGAGGCCTCGATGATGGGCTTCGAGACAAGCCGGAGCACGAGCCACGAGATCACGGCGACGATCGCGATGAGCACGAAGCCCGCCGCCCACAGCGTGCTCTGCACGAACTGCAGGGTCTCCTGGGAGTCGGCGAGGTCGTAGGCGATGTACACCTCGAAGGCGCCGACGCCGGGGAGGAACAGCTGCTGCCCGACGACAATGCCCGGCGCCGTCGTGCCGTCTGGCATGGGGATCGCGATCGACTGCCAGGACTGACGGTCGGGGAAGGACACCACCCGCTCA
Organism: Microbacterium tenebrionis; assembly: GCF_903645325.1. GTDB lineage: Bacteria > Actinomycetota > Actinomycetes > Actinomycetales > Microbacteriaceae > Microbacterium > Microbacterium tenebrionis. Next base: position 384,942 of record NZ_CAHJXQ010000002.1, on the reverse strand, counting down.
CGGAGGCCGGGGCTGATGAGATCGGCACTCAGATCCGTGCGGAATCCCTGCACACCGCTGCCGACCGGGGTGTCGTCGATGGGGAACGCGATCACCCGCGACGAGGACGACGCCCGCGGAATCGTGTCCTGCACGTCCGACCACAGCGCGCGCAGCCCGGCGGGATCGTCGGTCACCTCGGCCGAGTCGACGCGGATCTGCGCCTCGGCGACGGCACGCAGGGCATCGGAGAGCACCTCGTCCCGCCGCGATTCGAACAGGTTGTTCTGGATGACGAGGGCCATGATCACGCTCGTGATGAAGATCGCGAGCGTCGTGAGCAGCAGGGTGATGGTGATGGTGCGGAACCGCAGCGACCGACGCCAGAGAGTCGCCGCCGCCTCGGGCCAGCTCCGCGGATCGCGCCACACCGCGGCGGTCGTCGTCGGCATCGCGCTCGTCGCGATCAATCCGGGCCCCTAGCCGACGCTCCCGGCCCGGTAGCCGACGCCGCGGACCGTCATGACGATCTTGGGCGCATCCGGGTCGAGCTCGACCTTGGCGCGCAGCCGCTGCACGTGCACGTTGACGAGCCGCGTGTCGGCCTTGTAGTGGTAGCCCCACACCTGCTCGAGCAGCATCTCGCGCGAGAACACCTGCTGAGGCTTCGCCGCGAGCGCGACGAGCAGCTGGAACTCCAGCGGGGTCAGTGGGATCGGCGTCTGGCCGCGTCGCACCTCGTGCGCATCGACGTCGACGACGAGGTCGCCGATGCGGAGGACCTCGCTCGTGGCGGGGGTCACCGGACGCAGCCGCGTGCGGATCCGCGCGACGAGCTCCTTCGGATTGAACGGCTTGACCATGTAGTCGTCGGCGCCGACCTCGAGTCCGCGCACGACATCGGCCGTGTCGCCTCGGGCGGTGAGCATGATGATCGGGATGCCCGATTCGGCACGGATGCGCGTGCAGATCTCGATGCCGTCCATGCCGGGGAGCATGAGGTCCAGAAGGACGAGATCAGGATGCTGCGTCCGCCATTCCTCGACAGCCTTGGCGCCGTCTGCGCAGAACACCGGCTCGAAGCCCTCGGTGCGCAGCACGATGCCGATCATCTCGGCCAGCGCGGTATCGTCGTCGACCACGAGGATCCGTGAGGTCATCTGATCCCAGCCCCATCTTTCTACGCAACACGCCGCCATCCGGGTGAAGGCGCAGCGCGGTCGCTCCCAGCGTACTTCATGACAACATTTCGATCACGGTAGCGCTCGCGCCGGGGCGCCGCACAGATCCGCACCGGTTCTCCGCAGTCACTCGCGGATATGACACGATGGTCGTGCACCTTCGGAGGGGAGCTCGATGAGCGCACAGTACTGGACGCCCGCCGTCCGACCGGGCCTCGTGCCGCTGCATCCCCTCACGTTCGGAGCCCTGATCAGCAAGCCGTTCGCCGCCCTGCGTCACAACCCGAAGGTGCTGTTCGGATTCGCCATCGTGATCCAGCTCGCGATCGCGATCGTCACCCTCGTCGTCATCGGCGTCGTCGCCGTCGCGACCTTCACGCGCGTGGAGTCGCTCTCACCGAGCAGTCCCGACTTCTACCCCGTCATGTGGGGCACGATCGCCATCAACGCGCTGGTCGTCCTGGCGATGAGCTTCGTCAGCCTCGCCTTCACCGCGGTGATGCAGGGCGTCGTCGCCGCCGACGTCGGCAGCGCGGCACTGCGCGAGAAGGCCCCTCTCGGACGTCTCTGGCAGCGGATGCGGCCGGCGTTCTGGCGTCTGGTCGGCTGGAGCGTCCTGCAGGCCCTCGCCGCGATCGTGCTCATGCTCGTGATCGGCGGAATCATCGCCCTGGGCGTCATGGCCGGCATCGGCGGCTCCGGTGAGGGCGTCGCCGTGACCGTCGTGGTCGGCATTCTGCTCGTGCTCGGCGCGATACCGCTGTGGATCTGGCTGAGCACGAAGCTCTTGCTCGTCCCCTCCGTCCTCGTCCTCGAGGGCGAGCGACTGCGGCCGGCGCTCGTCCGTTCGTGGAGGCTGACCCGGGGACGCTTCTGGAACACCTTCGGAGTGATCTTCCTCATCGGCCTGATCATGAACGCGGCCGTGAGCGTCATCAGCGTGCCGCTGTCGCTCCTGGGCTCACTCCTGCTGCCCGTGGTCGCCCCCACCGGCGGCACGGACGAGGCCACCGAGCTCGTCATGGCGATCGTCGTCAGCACCGTCCCGCAGCTGATCGTGTACGTGCTCCAGGCCGTCGCGATCGTCGTGCAGTGCGCCGCGGCGGCGTTCATCTATCTCGACAGCCGCATGCGCTACGAGGGGCTCGACCACAGCCTGATCACCTACCTGGAGCGCCGCGACCTCGGCACGGCCCCCGAGGAGCTCGGCGACCCGTTCGCCGTCGATCCGGAGCGGGCGGTCAGCAGCGCTCCGCCGCTCCGGCATTCGCCGCAGTACGGTGCTCCCCCGGTCGGATGGAGCGCGTACCCGCCCGCACAGCAGCACCCGGCGGCCCCGGAACACCAGGCGGCACAGCCGCCTCAGCCGCAGTACCCGGCGCACTCCGGTCCGCAGATGCCGCCTCCTCCGCCGCCCGGGTACGGCGGGGCATGATCCGCCTCGCCGAGGACCCGTTCGCCCCCGACGGCGACGAGGCGCGCCGCTGGGCGGAGCAGGAGCTGCAGAACCCCCGCTACGCCGACGCCAAGCCGACGTGGTTCGACTACCTCGCCGAGGACATCGCCGAATTCATCAGCGGACTGTTCTCCCCGGAGGCCGGGCAGCAGGCCGGCGGCACGGCACTCGTGATCGTCACCGTGGTCATCGTCGCCGCGCTCATCACCGTGCTCATCCTGTGGGGGCGCCCGCGGGCGTCACGGCGGGCGAGACGCGCCGGCCCCGATCTGCTGGGCGAGCGCGACGACCGCACGGCCGCGCAGCTGCGCGCCGACGCCGAGCGTCGCGCGCGCGAAGGCGATTGGGATGCCGCGACGGTGCTGCGCTTCCGGGCGATCGCGCGCGGATTCCTCGAGCGCAACATCGTCGACCCCGCCCCAGGGGCCACTGCGCAGGCGATCGCCCGCGAAGCGGCATCCGCTCTGGGCGACCTGCACGCGGAGCTCGCCGCCGCGGCCGGCGCCTTCGACGAGGTCCGCTATCTGCGGCATCCGGCGACCGAGGCGGGCTATCGCTCGCTCGTCGCCGTCGATGACGCCGTCGGCCGGGCGCGCCCGGCATCCGACCTCCAGGTCGTCCCGGCATGAGCGGGACGGCGGTGCGCGAGAAGGGACGTCTGCGCTCGGTGCTGGGCTGGCTCGCGATCGCGGCCGCGGTCATCGCGTTCGGACTGATCATCGGCGCACTCACGTTCGGCGCCCCGGATCCGCGCGGTGCGCTGGACCCGGAGAACGCCGGCGACTCCGGGAGCCTCGCGCTCGCCGAACTGGTGCGGGACCAGGGCGTCGAGATCACGATCGCCCGCAGCCGCGCCGACGCGGCCGGCGCGATCACCGATGACTCCACCCTGGTCATGGCCGACCCGTTCGCACTCTCCGACGAAGCCGTCGAAACTCTCATCGAGCCGTCGCACCGCACCGTCGTGCTCTCCAGCTCCTCACGGATGCTCCGATTGCTCGATCTCGGCGAGAACGCCGCCCCGCCGGTGGCTGCGACTCTCGGAGCCGGGTGCGACCTGCCCGAGCTCGCGAACGTCGGTACGGTGCAGCCCGACCGCTTCTTCTCCCCTGCCGAGGGCGTGAAGGGATGCTTCGCCGACGACGGAGCAGCCGGCCTGCTCGTCGCCGACCGCGACGGCACCCGGACCGCGATGATCGAGGCGAGCTCGCTGCTGAGCAACGAGCACCTGGCCGAGAACGGCAACGCGGCACTCGGGCTCGCCCTCCTCGGCCAGACCGATCATGTCGTCTGGTACGTGCCGTCGTTCGGCGACACCGACGTCGAGGCGCAGTCCCCCGACACCCTCGCCTCGCTCACGCCGCCCTGGGTGACGCCTGCGATCATCCTTCTGCTCCTGGCCGGTGTGATGGCGGGCATAGCGCGCGGGCAGCGTTTCGGCCCGCTCGTCACCGAGACACTCCCGGTCACCGTCCGGGCATCCGAGACCATGCACGGCCGCGCCCGACTCACGGCGAAGGCGGGCGACGCCGCCCACGCCGCCGAGGCTCTGCGCGACGGGGCGATCCGCCGCCTCGCCGCCCGCCTGGGGCTGACAGCCCGGTCGACCTCGGTCGAGGTCGCGGATGCGGCATCCGACCGGCTGCGCATCCCGCGCGGCTCCCTTCATCAGCTCCTCGCCGGCCCGCTGCCGACCGGAGACGCAGAACTCGTCGAGACCGCTCGCCGACTCGCCGAACTCGAGACGGCGGTCGATGCCGCCGGGCACGTGGAAAGGAACCAACCGTGACAGACACCGACGACGCGCAGCTGCGCCAGGCCATGCACCGGGTGCGAACCGAGGTCGACAAGGCCGTGGTCGGACAGGCCGGCACCGTCACCGGACTGCTCGTGTGCCTGCTCGCCCGTGGCCACGTGCTGCTGGAGGGCGTCCCGGGCGTGGCCAAGACACTGGTCGTGCGCTCCTTCGCCAAGGCGCTGGGGCTGGACACCAAGCGCGTCCAGTTCACCCCCGATCTCATGCCCGGCGATGTCACCGGTTCGCTCGTGTACGACGCGCGCACCGGCGAGTTCGAGTTCCGTCAGGGCCCGGTGTTCACGAACATCCTGCTCGCCGACGAGATCAACCGCACGCCCCCGAAGACCCAGGCCGCACTGCTGGAGGCCATGGAGGAGCGCCAGGTCTCGGCCGACGGCGAGAGCCGCGACCTGCCCGATCCCTTCCTCGTCGCCGCAACGCAGAACCCGATCGAGCACGAGGGCACGTACTCGCTGCCCGAGGCGCAGCTGGACCGCTTCCTCATGAAGCTCGTCGTCGGAATGCCCGAGCGCGATGCCGAGGTCAGCGTGCTGCGTCTGCACGCGGGCGGCTTCTCGCCGCGCGTGCTCACCGGCGTCGCGGCGGCCGTGACCCCCGAGGAGATCCGGGCCGCACAGGATGCCGCATCCCGTGTCGAGGTGACCGACGAGGTGCTCGGCTACGTCGTGGATCTCGCCCGCGCGAGCCGCCAGTCCCCATCCGTGCTTCTGGGTGCGAGTCCCCGAGCCTCGACCGCTCTGCTCGCCGCGGCGAAGGGCTGGGCGTGGCTGAACGGGTCGAGTGCCGTGACCCCGGATCACGTGCAGACCATGCTCGTGCCGGTCTGGCGGCACCGCCTGCAGCTGCGTCCGGATGCCGAGATGGAGGGCGTGTCCGCGGATGCGGTGCTCGCCTCGGTGATCCAGCAGACGCGGGTGCCGATCTAAGTGTTCGTCACCGGTCGGCTCGCGCTGCTCACAGGTTTCGGCGTCGTACCCGTCGTGGCGCTCGCCATGGCAGGTGTCCCGGCGTGGGCGGTCGTCGGCGGGTGGCTGCTGCTGTGCGCCGTGCTGCTGACGATCGACGTGTCGCTGGCGGCGAGCGCCCGTACGGTCACTGTGACCAGACGGGTGCCTGCCCGCGCCCGTATGGGCGAGCCGGTCGACGCCGAGGTGGCTCTGCACAACCATGGTCCGCGCACCCTGAACGCTCTCATCCGCGATGCCTGGCAGCCGACGGCCGGAGCCGGAGAGGGGCGGCTGCGGGTCGTGGTGCCCTCCGGTGAGCGGCGGCGGGCGACCGTACCGCTGCTCCCCCGCCGACGCGGCGAGCTCGTCAGCGCATTCGTCTTCATCCGCTCCCGCGGGCCGCTGGGACTCGGCGGCCGCCAGGCCAGGCACGACGTGCGCGGCGCCATCCGCATCCTCCCGGCCTTCGCGTCGCGCAAGCATCTTCCTTCCCGCCTCGCGCGCCTGCGCGAACTCGACGGCAACACGAGCATCCAGGTCCGCGGCCAGGGCACCGAATTCGACTCCCTGCGCGAGTACGTGCGCGGTGACGACGTCCGCTCGATCGACTGGCGCGCCACCGCCAGGGCCGGCACGACGATGCTGCGTACCTGGCGTCCGGAGCGCGACCGGCATGTCGTGATCCTCATCGACACCGGGCGGACCGCCGCCGCGCGCGTGGGCGACGGCACACGACTGGATGCCGCGCTCGAGGCGTCGCTGCTGCTCGCAGCGCTCGCGTCGAGGGCCGGAGATCACGTGCACCTGCTCATGTACGACCGCGTCGTCCGAGGGCGGGTCACGGGCGTGGAGGGCGCCGGTCTCCTGCAGGCGATCACGGATGCGATGGCGCCCGTGCATGCCCGGCTCGTCGACACGGACTGGGGTGGAGCTTTCGCGGCGATCCGCTCGTTGACGACGCGCCCGTCGCTGATCGTGGTGCTCACCGCGCAGGATGCCGCCGAGTCCGCGCGCAGCTTCCTGGGCGCGTTCCCCACCGCTTCACGCGCCACGACAGTGCTGGTCGGCTCGGTCACGGACGACGCCGTCGGCGAGCTCGCCACCCGGCGCGATTCCCGCGAGGACATCTACCTGGCGGCCGCCGCCGAGCGCACGATCCGCGATGCGGAGAATGTCGCGGATGCCATCCGCCGAGCAGGCGGTGAGGCGATCACCGCCGACCCCGAGGCGCTGCCGCCGAAGATCGCGGATCGCTATCTGGAGCTCAAGGCCGCCGGCCGCCTCTGAGCGGGTCCGCCGCCGAACGCTGGGTGGCCGATCGGTTGACATGACTGATTCTCTTTTGTGAATGATTCAGGAAACGACTATGCTGAATGCGATGACCGTCGCCACTGAGCACCATGCACCCGAGCGCCTGCGCGCCGCAGGGCTCCGCGTGACGGTGCAGCGCGTCGCTGTCATCGAAACGCTGGCCGCTCGACCGCACGCCTCGGCGGAGTCCGTGTTCTCGTCGTTGCGCGACCGGCTCAGCGGGGTGGCACTGCCCACCGTCCACGGCATCCTGGGCGATCTCACCGGCGCCGGAATCGTGCGCCGAGTGAGCCTGCCGGACGCCGCGAGCGCCCTCTACGAGGTGCAGGACGAGTTCGACAACCACCATCATCTGCAGTGCGTCGAATGCGGCCGCGTCGAAGACGTCGCGTGCGCCGTCGGCGAAGCACCCTGCCTGCATCCGTCCCACGACCACGGGATGCGGATCATCGAAGCCTCTGTGACCTACCGAGCCATCTGCTCCGATTGCGAAAGGAAGAAGTGAAATGACGGACAAGACTTTCACGACCACCCAGACCGGAACCCCTGTCGCCAGCGACGCCCACTCGCTGACCAACGGGCCGGACGGCATCACCGCCCTCCACGACCGCTACCTGGTCGAGAAGCTCGCCTCGTTCAACCGCGAGCGCGTGCCGGAGCGCAACCCGCACGCCAAGGGCGGCGGAGCATTCGGCGAGTTCGTCGTCACCGAGGACGTCTCGCAGTACACCCGCGCCGCCGTCTTCCAGCCCGGGGCCACGAGCGAGACGCTGCTGCGCTTCTCCTCGGTCGCGGGTGAGCAGGGCTCCCCCGACACCTGGCGCGATGTGCGCGGTTTCTCCCTGCGCTTCTACACCACCGAGGGCAACCTCGACATCGTGGGCAACAACACCCCGACGTTCTTCCTCCGCGACGGCATGAAGTTCCCCGACTTCATCCACTCGCAGAAGCGCCTCACCGGCTCCGCCCTGCGCGACGCCGACATGCAGTGGGACTTCTGGACCCTCTCCCCCGAGTCGGCTCACCAGGTCACCTACGTCATGGGCGACCGCGGCCTGCCGCGCTCGTGGCGCCACATGAACGGCTACGGCTCGCACACGTACCAGTGGGTCAACGCCGAGGGCGAGCGCTTCTGGGTCCAGTACCACTTCCTCACCAAGCAGGGCGTCGAGCCGATGTTCTCCGACGAAGCCGAGCGCATCGCCGGTCAGGACGCCGACTACTACCGCCGTGACCTCTACGAGGCGATCGAGAACGGCGACCACCCCTCCTGGGACGTCTACGTGCAGGTCATGCCCTACGAAGAGGCCAAGACGTACCGTTTCAACCCGTTCGATCTCACCAAGACGTGGTCGAAGAAGGACTACCCGCGCATCAAGGTCGGCACGTTCACGTTGAACCGCAACCCGCGCAACTTCTTCGCCGAGATCGAGCAGGCCGCCTTCTCGCCGGGAAACCAGGTTCCGGGCACCGGCATCTCCCCGGACAAGATGCTCATGGCGCGCGTGTTCTCCTACCCGGACGCGCAACGCTACCGGATCGGCACGAACTACAATCAGCTGCCGGTCAACCAGCCGCACGCCGCCGAGGTGAGCAACTACATGCATGAGGGCAACATGCAGTATCACTTCAACACGGCGGAGCACCGCGTCTACACCCCGAACTCGTACGGGGCGGCCGGCGGCCCGGAGGCCGACCCGCAGCGCGGCGTCGAGGCGAGCTGGGAGAACGACGGCGCGCTCATCCGCACCGCCGCGACCCTGCACGCGGAGGACGATGACTTCGGCCAGGCGCGCACGCTGATCAACGACGTCTTCACCGCCGAGGAGCGCCAGCGCTTCATCGAGACCCTCGCCGGCCAGTACGAAGCGCTGACCGTCCCCGCGATCCAGGAGCGCTTCTTCTGGTACTGGGGCCAGGTCGACCAGAAGGTCGCGGATGACGTGCGCGCGCTCACCAGCCGCGCATTCGACAACGCGGAGCCGGTGGGCGTCGGCGAGTGAGTCGCTGATTCCCTGAATCGTCGATTCGCGCGTGGGGTCGGATGCTTCACCATCCGACCCCACTAGCATGTGCCCTGAATCCGATCGATTCCGATCGAACCGACGAGAGGGATTCCCATGAGCGAGACGCTCGCCGAAGCTGCAGCTCCCGTCCCATCCACAGGAGCCAAACTCACCGCCGAGGCTCTCGGCACCTTCCTGCTGGTCCTCGGCGGCGTCGGAACCGCCCTGTTCGCCTCCAACCACTTCACCGACCCGGGTTCGGGCTCGGCCGTGTATGTGGCCGTCGCCTTCGCCTTCGGTCTCACGGTCGTCGTCGGCGCCTACGCGTTCGGCCCGGTCTCGGGCGGACACTTCAACCCCGCCGTGACGCTCGGCGTCGCTGCCGCAGGACGGCTCGCGTGGCGCGAGGTCCCCGGCTACATCATCGCTCAAGTCGTCGGCGGCGTCGTCGCGAGCACGATCCTCGTCCTCATCGGCCTGTTCGGGCCCGACGGCTGGCTGACCACGGCCCAGGATGCCGGTTTCGCCAGCAACGGCTGGGGAGAGCACTCCCCCAGCGGATTCGGCATGTGGGCCGCCATCATCATCGAGATCGTGCTGACCGCCGTGTTCCTGTTCGTGATCCTCGGGACGACGCACAAGCTGCGGCCGACCCCGTTCGCCGGGCTCGCCATCGGACTCACCCTGACTCTCATCCACCTCATCAGCATCCCGGTGGACAACACGTCGGTGAACCCGGCGCGCTCCATCGCCGCCGCCATCTACGGCGGCGTCGGGCCGCTCTCGCAGCTGTGGGTGTTCATCGTGTTCCCGATCGTCGGGGCGATGCTCGCCGGGATCGCGTACAAGACGCTGCTCGACGGCACGAAGCGGGTCTGAGTCCCGTCACCCCGCGGTGAGCTGCGGAGTGCCCGCCTCGTATTCGAGCAGGTCTCCGCGCTCACCGCGCCGGTATGCACGGCCACCGACGAGCAGCATGTAGACGAGGAAGACGGCCAGCGCGGCGGCGCCGATGCCGATCTTGATCGGCCAGGGCAGCGACCAGCCCGTGACGAATCCCTCCACGAGCCCGGACAGGAACAGGGCGAAGACCAGTCCGATCGCGACGGTGGCCAGGGCCCTTCCCTCCTGGGCCAGCGCCGCTCCTCTGGTCCGATGCCCGGGTGCGACCCACGCCCAGAACAGATGCAGCCCGGCAGCGGCGGCGACGAAGATGCTCGTCAGCTCCAGCATCCCGTGCGGGAGGATGTACAGCACCATGACGTCCAGACGGTCGTGCACGGTCATGATCGCCGCCGCCACCCCCACCACGAACGCGTTCTGCACGATGACGTAGAGCGGCCAGATTCCTGTGACGCCGAACAGCACGCACTGCGCGGCGATCCAGGCATTGTTGGTCCACACCATGCCCGCGAACACCGCCGCCGGGTTCTCGGTGTAGTAGTCGGTGAAGCTCTCCTCGGCGTACTGCTCGAGGAAGTCGGCGGGTCCCAGGGACGCCACCAGCGCCGGGTCGCCGGCAATCCACGCCGCGACGAGGACCGTGATCGCGACGAAGACGACAGCGATCACGAGGGTCGTCCAGCGCAGTCGGTAAAGCGCCGCGGGGAGCTGATCGACGAAGAACCGCGCGATCTGGGTGAGGATGCTGTCGGATGCCCCGGTGAGCCGTAACCGCGCCTTCGACAGGACGGACGACACATAGGCGCCCTGCGGCGAGTCGCCGACCGAGGTCTTGAGCTCTGCGAGATCCGCGGATGCCGCACGGTATCGCACGATCAGCTCATCGACGCCCGCGCCGTCGAGTCTGGCGCGGCTGAGAGCGTCGAGTCGTTCCCACTCCGCACGGCGCGCATCGGCGAGAGCATCGGCATCCACCTGATTTACTGTACTCATGTCTACGCCGCTCGACACCGCCGATGAGGTGCTCTCCGGCGAAGCCGTCGCGATCGACGTCCAGCCGCTGGGCTTCTTCATGCGCGCGCTCGGCTCCTTCATCGACATGGTCGTCGGCTGGGTGCTGTTCCTGCTCTTCCTGTGGCTGCGGACGTGGTTGCTGTTCACGGGGATCATCGACGCGTCGATCGACGGCATCCTGAACATCACCGCCGCCGTCATCTGCTTCGTCGTCGTGCCGATCGTCGTGGAGCTGGCCACCCGGGGCCGGAGTCTCGGGCGGCTCGCCGTCGGCGGGCGGATCGTCCGCCTGGACGGCGGTGCTGCCGGATTCCGGCACGCATTCATCCGTTCGCTGATAGGCGTCCTCGAGATCTACATGACCTTCGGCGCCATCGCGATGCTCTCGGGCGCGTTCACGCCCCGGTCGCAGCGTCTGGGCGACCTCGTCGCGGGGACGTACAGTCAGCGGGTCCGCACGCCGAAGCTCGTGCCGCTCGCGCCTGTCATGCCCCCGGCGCTGACCGGCTGGGCGCAGATCGCCGACGTCGCACGGATGCCGGATCGGCTGGCCCGGCGCATCTCCCAGTTCCTGCAGCACGCCGAGCGGATGTCGCCCCCGGCGCGGGCACGCGTCGCGGGAGACCTCGTCGCCGAGTCCGCGGCGTTCGTGTCGCCCCAGCCGGCGGCGCACCCGGAACAGATTCTCATCGCGATCACCGTGCTGCGGCGCGAGCGGGAATTCCGCGCTCTGGCGATCGCCGACGCGAAGACGGAGCGGCTGACCGGTCGCCGGGTGGGCGTCTGACTCAGGCGCGCAGAGCCTCGTGCCGCACGACGATCCACCCGGCGGGCACCGAGAGCCGGTCCGCGTGCTGCGCGCACAGGTCGTGCGCGTGCGGGTGGCCGCTGCCGCCCAGCGGCCCGAGCGCGGCCATCTGGTCACCGTAGTCGTACGTGAGCGTGGCCACGGCCTCACGGGCGCAGGTCACCTTCGAGCAGAGTCGTCCGTCCATCCCTGTCAGCGTAGGACGCATGGGCGCCTCGATCGGGATGCCGCGCGGAGCGCCTAGACTTTCGAACATGCCACGCCGTCGCTCTGCCCCCGCGTCTCCTCGACGCGGTGCCCGTCATGGCCGGCACGGACGGCTGGGACGCAGCGAGGTCGTCCGCCCTCCCCTGCCGCCGCTGGACGGGCGCATCGACCGCTTCGACGCCACGATCGGCACCGCCGTGGACTTCCTGCGCGGCACGTGGCCCGAGCTGCAGGACGTTCGGTTCGAGATCGGCGGGCTGCCGACAAGGCCGGATGCCGACGGCATCCCGCGCTGGGAGATCGATCGCGAACAGCGCCGCATCGTGCTGTTCCGCATCCCGATCGAGCGACTCCTCCCGCCGGGGCATGACGATGATCTGCATCGACGAGTGGCGATCGAGAGCGCGGTGTTCCGCGCGGCGGCCGAATTCGTCGGCAAGGACCCGTGGGAGTTCGGACCGGATGCGCCCTGACGGCGTCGGCGATCAGGGGTAGACGGTGATCGGCTCCTGCGCCGCCGCGCCCGCCCACACGGGCCATCCGGCCAGCGCATCCGTCCCGGACAGCATGACGGCGGCCCGGATCGGCCCGTCCGTGGAGACCGAGTAGGCGCTGCTGCTGCGGACCTCGATCACGGCGTCGCCGCCGACCGGGATGCTGACCTCCTGCGGCTGCCCGCCCGACGTGCCCGCGACCGTCACCGTCACCGCATCGTCCGAGGCGTTCACGAGGTGCATCCGCGGGCCGGGGCCTGCGGGCACGGCCACGAGCACCTCCCCGTCGATCTCCGGCGCAGAGGGCATCCACGCGAAGTCGCTTCCGGCACCGGCACCCGTGGTCTGCCTGACCGCGCCCACGACGGAGGCGTCGGCCTCGATGTCGATGCTGTAGACGCCCGGCTCGAGCGCCTGCAGGTCGACATCCGTGGGCGCGCCCGCGTCGAGCGGGACGGTGGTCTGCAGCACCTCCTCGCCGCCCGAGCGCACGGAGATCCGCGCGTTGGTCGCCTCTTCCGTGGCCATCAGGCGCAGCAGCGTGAGCGGAAAGTCGTCGCTGGCTGCCTCGACCTGGACCCCGGCGAATCCGATGCGCTCGGCGGGTGCTGCAGCCGCATCCTGCAGGTCGGATCCCGACGGATCCAGTGTGCGGATGAGGGAGGACTGCACAGTCGCGCGCAGCGGGGCGCCCTCGGCGGTGACCCGTACCACCGGCGACGGCGTTCCGGCGGCGACGGATGACAGTGGCACGGAGATCTGCGTGCCCGCGGGGACGAGGACCGAACTCGACGTCTCTTCGAGGCCGAACATGGTGATGGTCGCCGTCGCCGTCACATCGCCGGGGTTGGCGAGGATGACCAGATCGCTGGTGCCCGTCTCGACGGCGCCGCCGATCAACCAGGACTCGGTGCGGGGCTCGCGGCAGGCTGCTGCGGCGAGGCCGGAGAGGTCATCGGCATTCAGCGTGATGGATTCGGCCGCGGCGATGAGCGAGTCACCGCCCTGCTCGGCGCTGGCGACGAAGTGCTTGGGCCCGGATGACTCTCCGAGCTCGGGGGCTGCGAGTTCGGACTCTTCCGTGCTGCCCGTGCTCTCGACCGTGAGCGACGGGGTGCCGCCGGACTGCTGCTGCGACGCATCCGTCGCGTTGCGTCCGAGGGCGCGGAAGTCCCCTGTGCACACCAGGGTGGTGTCGCCGGCGGTCGGCGTCACCGACACCTGAGCTGGCTGAGCCTGCGTGCTCGGCCACGGCATGGCCACGGCGACGACGACCGCGATCACGCACCCGATGGCCAGCGCGGCGCCGGTGAGGAAACGGGCGCCGGTGGTGACCAGCCTGACGGCTCGGTTCTGGATCATCGCTGCTCCTCATCCTCGTCGGCGTCACCGGCCGAGGGCTCCGGCCTGGCGTCCTCGCGACGCCGTGGCAGGACCAACGGCTCGTCGGCGGCTCTGCCGACGATGCGGGACTGGGATCTGGCCGCGCGCCGGGAGGCCCTGGTCGGGATGGAGAGCAGCAGAGCGGCGAACACGACGATGAGCTGCAGGGCGATGATCGACCCAGCGGTCCCCTGCTCGGCGCGGGTCGGGTCGGACCGCTCGGCCGGCTCGGCATCGAGCCGCCACAGCACGCCCTTGTCGGTCTCCCCGACCTTGACGAAGCCGGCGCGCTGGTCGAGCGCCGTCACCGCCTCGACGCGGAACGCACGAGCCGCGTCGGATTCGGAACCGCGTGGCTGATCGAGCAGGACGAAGTGGATGCCGTGGGCGGCGAGCTCGCCTGGAGCGTCGAAGGTGCGCGGCGAGAGCAGGTCGACGGCCAGGGCGCTGATGTCGACGCCCTGCGGCGACGTCGCCGTGCTGAGCATCGTGGTCTGGGCTCCGAGCGTGGCGCTGGCACCCCACACCACGTCGATCGCGAGCCCGCCGTCGTTCTGCGGGGTGAGCACGAGCGTGGAGATCTCGCGGTCGCCCCGCGCTTCGGCCGCGACGTAGGCGGGCAGCGTGCTCTCGGGCCCGTTGGTGAGCTCCGTGCGTCCGCCGTGCAGCGCGGTGAGCGCGGGCAGGGCGCATACGGCCAGCGCGAGGCCCGCGACGGTGACGGCGGCGATGCGCAGCTTCGGCATCGTGATCGCGGTGTCGAGGGTGACGAGGGCGCCGCCGACCAGTCCCGCCCACGCGAGGCTGAGACCGGTGCCGGGCCAGATCGCCACGGGAGTGCCCTGGGTGAAGCTCACGCTGACGCCGACCGCGAGGAACGCTGTGGCCAGACCGGCCATCGTGACGCCGAGCAGCGTGATGCCCGCGCCCCAGCGCGGCGCGACGGCGGCGGCCAGCGCGAGCAGCGCCACGGGTGCGATGAGCACAGGAGCCCATGCGGCCAAAGCGGGGTCGAGCACGTCCATCCAGCCGGCGAGGTCGGCCGTCGGGAATCCGCTGGCCAGCACGAGCCGTCCTGCCGGGTCGGCGCCGACCTGCGCCCCGGCCCAGACGGCGCCGGGGTCGGCGAACACCGACCACAGCTGCCCGTTCTGCGCCTGCCAGAACGCGAGAGGAGCGAACAGGACAGCGGTGGGCGCCAGCATCCACAGCAGGCGGATGGCGCCGTGGAACCACGCGCGGGAGAGCACGATGATGATCGCCAGCAGCCACAGCACGATCAGCGCCGGCGCGAGCGACGGTGCGCAGGCGATGGTCGCCGCGAGGATGATCGAGGCCGCACCGGCGGCGCCCCACGAGCGGTGCGCGACGACCGCCGTGTGGAAGAGCCACGGCAGGAGGAGGTGGGCGAGCACGGCGGCCGGGCGCCCCTCGATCAGTGCGGTGAGGAAGGTCGGTGCCAGGGCCCAGGCGGCGCCGCCGAAGATCCGCAGCCCCCCGCGGTCGGTGATGCGCGTGGCCGCGAACCACCCGCCGAGAACCGCAAGCGGCAGCGCCAGCAACCAGAGCACGACCATCGCGTAGGAGGGCGCCCCGGCCCAGAGCGTCCCGACGACGGCGAGAACGGCCGCGAACGGGTCGGCGGGGCCGATGACGCCGATGCCGACACCGCTCATTGCCCCCGGGCGTCGGACCACAGAGCCGCGACCGTGTCGCGGAGGGGAAGCAGGGCGCCCCCGCCGATCGCCGGCCAGGCCAGGAGCGTCGTGAAAGCCGCGATGCTCACGACGAGGGCGCCGAGCACTGCCCACGCGCCTCCGCCGGAGAAGAAGTCGAGTTCGCTGACGGCGCCGCCTTCGCTGCCGTGACCGTCGTCGAGTCGGCGACGCAGCTCTGCGCGGCTGATCCGCAGCGGGGCGATGCGCGCCCACGAGGCCTTCCTGTTGGTGCGGATGCCGCGGCGCGAGCGGGCGACAGCGCCGAAGCGGACCATCGCGGCGAGGGCTGCACCCCACTCGGGGAAGACGGATGCCGGGCGTTTGGCGACCAGATGCGCGATCGTGCGCCACAGCGCCAGGGGAAGCAGGCTCAGCCAGTGCAGCGGGACGACGGCGGCCGGCGCATAGGCGAGGCGGCGGTGCAGCTGGGCAAGGCGTGTGACGTAGGCGCGCGGCGCCTGACCCTGCGGCAGGGCGGCCGGTCCGTCGGGGCTGACGGAGACGCGGGCACCGGGCGCGAGCGTCACTCGTCCGCCGGCGAGGCGGGCACGGACGCCGAGGTCGAGCCCCTCGTCGGCACCGCCGAGCCCGGGGTCCGGCAGCAGCAGCCCGGTGGTCTCCGCACGGATGAGCATCCCGCGGATGTCGGCGCCGAGTGCGTCATCCCGGCCGTCGTGCTGGTTCTGGTCGAGCTCTCCTGCCGCGAGTTCGACGGAGCGTCCCCAGCGTGTCATCGTCACGCCCAGGCTGACAAGATGCCGGTCGTCGTCGACGTCGACGAGCTTGGGTGCCGCAATGGACGCGGACGGTGAACGCTCCAGAGCCCCCGCGAGCTGAGCGAGTGCGCCCGGATGCGGGGCAGTGTCGTGCGCGAGGAGCCAGATCGCCGCGTCGTCGGCGACGCGCGGCTTCGCGAGCGCAACGGCCTCTGCGAAGGACGTGCTCGTGCGGGCCTCGATGATCCCTTCGACCACCCGGGCGATCGCATCGCTCTCGCGCGCCGCCGTGCCGTCTCCGCAGACGACGAGGGTCACGGCGTCCGGCCGACGCGTCTGAAGCGTCAGGGCATCGAGCGTGCGCAGTAGCTGAGCTCGGGAGGACGGCCCAGGGCGCGCGACGATGATGGCATGAACTCGGGTTGGCATGGCCTGGTCAGCCTAAGCGCTCGAGCACGGCGTCTTCGTCAGCCCGTGCGGCGTGGCCGCCAAGCTGTGTGCGGTCAGCCGGCCTGGCGCTTGAGCTTGCGGCGCTCGCGCTCGCTGAGCCCGCCCCAGATGCCGAAGCGCTCATCGTTGCCCAGCGCGTACTCGAGACATTCGCCGCGGACGTCGCACGACGAGCAGATGCGCTTGGCATCCCGCGTCGAGCCGCCCTTCTCGGGGAAGAACGCCTCCGGGTCGGTCTGCGAGCAGAGTGCGTCGGTCTGCCAGGCGAGCGCCGAATCCTCATCGACCTCTGCACGCCTGACCCCGGGAACCCCGAGATTGACCGGATCGACAAACCAGTTCTCGGGAACGTCGGAACGGTAACCCGTCATATCGTTCTCCTTGCCCTATTACTGCCCCCCGCTGGGCCTTGCACCACTAATTACACCCGTGTCATTCGCCGCGGTCAAGTCGCGGATCGTAAACCCTCAAGCAAGTCTTGAAGGTTCACGGCGTGTCATCGGCGTGTCGCGCCGGGCTCGGCGACGAATGCCTCCCCCGTGCCGGCGAGGACGAGCACCGTCTCGTCGGCCGATGCGAAGACCGCCTGGCCGACAGGGACGTCGACAGCGTCGCCGTCCGAGCCCGCGACCGTGACCTCTCCCCCGGTGACGAGCACCACGGTCGGGCCGGTGACGTCGAGCTCGACGGCATCGCCCGTGATCCCGACGCGACGCAGGGCGAAGTCGTCGACATCGACCGGGTAGGCCGTGACGGCACCGTCCGCGGACGGCCGCAGCACGGGGACGATCCCCGGAGTCGTGTCCAGCACGGAGAGGAGTTCGGGCACATCGATGTGCTTGGGTGTGAGCCCGCCGCGCAGAACGTTGTCGCTCGCGGCCATGATCTCCACGCCGAGGCCCGAGACGTAGGCGTGCAGGAGCCCCGCACGGAGGAAGATGCCCTCGCCGCGGCGCAGCACGATGAGGTTCATGAGCAGTGCCACGACCACGCCCGGGTCGCCGGGGTTGCGCGCGGCGACGGCCCTGACCGCCTCCAGCTCGGCGGCGAACTCCACGGAGGATGCGGCATCCAGTGCGTCGATGATGTCGTCGACCTCTGTCTGCGCCGAGCCCGAGAGCAGCCACGCGATCGCGCCGCCGAGGGGATCGTCTGCCGCGGTGAGCCTCTCGCGGAGCGCGTCGGGACCGGCAGACGACCCGAGTGCGCCGACGAGACGCAGGGTGTCCTCGACGGGACGCAGTCCGCCCAGCGCCTCGAACCGGTCGCTGAGCGCGACGATGAGCTCGGGCTTGTGATTGTCATCGCGGTAGTTGCGCCGGGGGTCGTCGGCGGCGAGGTGCGCTTCGCGCGCCCAGCCGTCGTGCGCCTGCTCGATCGTGGGGTGGACCTGGATCGACAGCGGATCGGCGGCCGCGAGCAGCTTGAGCAGATACGGGAGGGATCCGCCTGTGACGGTGTCCAGCGTCGAGCCGCCGTCGACATCGGCGGGGTCGCCGGGGTGGTCGCCGAACCAGACCTCCGCCTCGGGCGCACCGGTGGGTTCGCGGTTTTCCAGTTCGGCGATCAGAGTGGACGATCCCCAGGCGTAGTCGCGGGGCTCGTTCGAGAGTCGAAGCAGCATGGCCCCAGCGTATCGAGGGGGTGGGCGCCGTCGTGCGCGGTAGCCTGATTCCGATGGCGCAGTATACGAAGCACCCCGTGGCAGCCCCGCCCGTCGCGCCGGAGCGCGAGTCGACGGGGCATCTGCTGCTGCGCGCGTACGCGACGCTCGTCCTGTTCGCCGTGTTCGCTCACACCGCGGTGTACAACCTCGTCGGCGAAGTCGGCGCCGGTGTGATCATGGCGCTGTTCCTGCTGGGCGCGCTGGCGATCGGCATCCCGATGCTCGCCCAGGGCCGCCCGCAGCCGTTCGCGTGGCGGCGCCTGCCGTGGGCCGCACTGGCGTACACGGCCCTCGCGCTGCTGTCGGTGGCGTGGTCGCAGTGGCGGCTGCCGACGATCCTGACCTGGGTGCCCTCGCGGCCGTCACCGTCAACGCGCTGCTGATCGCGCACGCGCTGGTGTGGCATGAGATCGTGCAGGCGCTCGGGTCGGCGTTCAAGTGGATCATCGGCCTGTCGATCGCCCTCGAGCTGACCGTGTCGCTCGTGCTCCACCACCCGCTGCTCCCCAACTTCGCGACCCTCCCCGACGGCGACATCGATCCGCACTGGTACTGGGTGCGCGACAACTTCTTCGACGGCGGACGCATCCAGGGGATCGTCGGCAATTCGAACGTGCTCGCGATCATCTGCCTGTTCGCCATCATCACCTTCGGTGTGCGGATCGCGGTGCGCGCCCGGTGGCGGGTCACGCACGCGCTGTGGATCGTGGCCGCCGGGTATCTGATGTTCCGCGCCTCGTCGGCGACCGCGTATCTGTGCGGTCTGGCCGCTGCTGTCGTCCTGCTCGTCGCGATCCTCATCCGGCGCACCCGCACGCTGGGAGGCCGCACGCGCATCTACGCGACGTGCGGCGGCATCGTGGCTGTCGCGGTCGCCGCGCTCGTCGTCTTCCGCGAGCCGCTGTTCGCGGCCCTGGGCCGCGGCGCGGACCTCACGGGGCGCACCGATGTCATCTGGTCGAAGGTGCTCGAGCGGGCAGCGCAGCATCCGATCTTCGGCAACGGCTTCTCGAGCCCATGGATCCCGACAGATCCCGCGTTCGACGAGTGGATCACCGACCACGGGATCACGGTCTTCCACGCGCACAACATGTGGCTGGACGTGCTCATGCAGCTCGGCGTCGTCGGTCTCGTGCTCATGGCTGCCGCGTACCTCAGCCTGCTGTGGCGGGCATGGTTCTTCGCGGTGGATCGCCCGCGCTGGGATCTGCGGGCCGATCGCCCGTTCTCGCCGCTGACGCTGCTGCCCGTGCTGTTCACGGTCGTTCTTCTCGTGCAGGGGCTCGCGGAATCCACTCCGATCATGCTCTGGGGTTGGATGCTGCTGGTGATGTTCTCGTTCAAGCTCAAGGCCGTGCCTCTGGTGGGCGTCGGACTGAGCGAGCGCTCGCGCGTCACCGAGCGCGGGCACGAGGCTCGGCGCGTCCCGTGACGTCGGCCGCCGCCGCGCTGTCCCGACTCCTCGGCTCGGTCGAGATGGCGCGCGCCTACACGCTCACCGTTCTCGGCGCCGCGTTCGGGTCGTTCGCGATCGGACGGATGACCTCGCCTCAGACGTACGCGACGATCGTGCTGCTGCTGACGGTGCTCGGGATCGCGATCCTGTTCGTGCGCCGTGAGGAGCTCTCGCTGCTGCGCATCGCCCCGACGTCGCTGCTCGTGTTCCTCGCTCTCGCACTCGCGAGCATCGTGTGGACGACCGACCGCTCGGACACATTCGTCAGCTGGCTGTGGCTGGTCGGCTTCGCCGTGATGGCCATCACGGTCGGTCACATCCGGGACACCCTTCAGACGGTTCGCGCGATCGGCGACACGCTCCGCGTGATGCTCGGTCTGTCGCTCGGCGTCGAGATCCTCTCGGGCGTCCTCCTCGATGTGCCGATCCGGTTCCTGGACATCGCCGGAAACCTCGCGGTGGGCGGTCCGATCCAGGGCCTGTTCGGCACGAGGAACATGCTCGGGTTCGTGGCCGTGATCGCGCTCATCACGTTCGTGATCGAGTGGCGGTCGCAGTCGGTCGCGGCTCCCATCGCGGTGCCTTCGATCGCGCTCGCGGGTTTCCTCGCGCTGCTCTCGGCGTCGCCGACCGTCCTGGTCCTCGCGGTCACCGTCGGCGTGGTCACGGCAGCTCTCATGATCGTGCGGCACACCCCGGCCGAGCGGCGCACGTTCGTGCAGTGGGCGCTGGGCGCGCTGGTCGTGGGGGCCCTCGTGCTCGCGTTCGCGTTCCGCCACCCGATCATCCGGTGGATGGGCGCCGGTTCCGACTTCTCCACCAGGGCCGACCTGTGGAACAAGATCCTCGATTTCTCCGCGGTCAAACCGTTCCAGGGGTGGGGCTGGTTCGGACCGTGGGACCGCGGCGAGTATCCGTTCGTGTACATCAACTACTGGCTCGGCGAGCATCATCAGACGGCGCTGAACGCGTTCTTCGACGTGCTCCTGCAGCTCGGCATCATCGGCCTCGTGCTGTTCCTGCTCCTCGGCGGCGTGGCGATCGTCCGCTCGTGGCTGGTCGCCAGCGCCCGTCGGTCGGTCGTCTACGCCTGGACCCCGTTGGTCCTCGTGACGCTGGCGGTGGATTCGATGTTCGAGAGCTTCACCCTCGACGGCGCCGGATGGTTCATGCTCGTCCTATGTGCGCTGCGCGCCGGGCAGTCGAGGTCGTGGCGCGAGAACATCGATGCCGCGAACACCGGGGTGATCCCAACGCTGGGGCCGGAGGGCGCGTAGCCGCGGATCCACAAGTCCCCCGGGTAGGCTGTCTCTGCCCGCTGATTGCCCGTCCGGTGCCGGTTCCGGCCCACGGGAAGAATTCCGGAGATCTCTCACGTGACCCACGTCCTGCAGAACGTCGTCTTTCCCCTCGATCACGACCCTGATCTTTTACCGCTGTATGCCGACCCTGAAACCTGGTCGATCATCGATGGCAAGCCTGTTCGAGTCTCCAACCGCGCTCAGATCGGCAACATCCTCGGCCGTCACCGGGCCCGGATCGGCTCCGGTCGTCGCGTCTCGCTCGGAACGTACTTCAATGCCTTCCCTGCCTCGTACTGGCAACACTGGACGAGCGTCCGGAAGATTCGTCTGACCGTGCGCACCACCGGCCCAGCGACGATCCTGGTCTATCGTTCGAATGGCTCGGGAGTGCAGCAGCGCGTCGATACACGGGAAGTCGCCGGTGAGGCCACTACTCACTTCGATCTCAGCTTGACTCAGTACAGCGACGGAGGATGGATCTGGTTCGATGTCGCCGCTGATGAGACGCACGCCGTCCTGGAGGGTGCCGAGTGGACGACGGAGCATGCACCCCAGCGAACGGGCAAGGCTTCGCTCGGCATCACGACTTTCAACAAGCCCGACTACTGCGTTGACACGCTTCAGGCGCTGGCCGCCTCTCCGGACGCCCTCGAGTTCGTGGATCGGATCTTCCTGGTCGACCAGGGCACCCAATCGGTCGCGGATCAGGAAGGATACGCCGACGTCGCCGCTGAGCTCGGCGAAACGCTTCACGTGATCCGCCAGCCTAATCTCGGAGGTTCTGGCGGCTTCGCCCGTGCGATGGTCGAGACTCTGGAGCGCCCTGATAGCGATTTCGTGCAGCTGCTCGACGACGACGTGCGGTTGGAGCCAGAGTCCTTGCGTCGCTCGATCGTGTTCGGTCAATACGCGACAAAGCCGATCCTCGTCGGCGGGCATATGTTCGATCTACTGGATCGACCCAAGCTGCACGGATGGGCCGAAGTCGTCGATGAGTCGCCGTTCATGTGGCGCAACCTGTACCAGGAGGAGATGCCGCACGACTTCGGCGCATCGAATCTGCGTCAGTCAACACTCCTGCACATGCGGATGGATGCCGACTACAACGGGTGGTGGATGTGCCTCATCCCCCTCGACGCCATCCGACAGGTCGGACTGTCGCTCCCCGCGTTCATCAAGTGGGACGACGCCGAGTTCTGCCTCCGGGCAGGCGAAGCCGGGTTCCCCACGGTATCCATGCCCGGCGTCGCGCTCTGGCACATCTCCTGGGTCAACAAGGACGACTCGATCGACTGGCAGGCGTACTTCCATGCCCGCAACCGCATCGTCGCGGGGCTCCTGCACTCGAATGCACCTCGCGGCGGCCGGCTGATCAGACACAGTCGCCGGGTCGATCTCAAGCACCTCATGATGATGCAGTACTACCCGGTGGAACTGCGCGCACGTGCACTGCGCGACGTGCTCTCTGGCCCCGGCCACATGGTGCCGAAACTCGCGAAGGCGATGCCGGAAGCTCGAGCACTCGCAGCCGAGTATCCGGAGACCACCGTTCACCGTGATCCGTCTGCAGTGCTGCACTCGCGACGGGGGCGTCAAGTCTTCAAAAGGTCGCGGCGTCATGAGTACGACAGCCCGCGTGGGCTGCGCTTGATCCGCTTCACTTTCGTCACGCTCATCGCGCACTGGCTGCACAAACCCAACCCGGCGAACGTTGAACAGCCCGAGGTCGAGTTCGGCAAGGACGATGCGCACTGGTGGCGCGTCCCAGCATTCGACAGCGCCCTGGTGAGCGCTGCCGACGGATCGGGCAAGAATATTTATACGCGCGACCGCCGGAAATACCGTCGCATGCTGCGCGAGTCACTGCGCCTGCACCGAGAGCTGCGACGACGGTGGCCCGAGCTGCAGAAGCAGTACCGGCAAGCACTGCCCGATCTCGTCTCCCCAGCGTCCTGGCGACGGATCTTCGAGGAGAAGGCATGACGATGACGTTCGACCCGGCATCGGCGACGATCGTCATCGTCACGTACAACCGTTCTCACCTTCTCTCGGGACTCCTCACGAGCATCAGCGCCATGGACCCGAAGCCCGGCCGCGTCGTCATCATCGACAACGCCTCCGCTGACGACACCACCGAGGTCGTGGAGTCCTTCCGCGATGGGATCGGCGCCGAGATCGTCTACCGCAAGCTGGAGACCAATACCGGCGGTTCGGGCGGGTTCAGCGAGGGCATGCGCACCGCTTACGAGCTCGGCAGCGAGTGGATCTGGATGATGGACGACGACGTCGAGGTCCTTCCCGACGGCCTCGCGAAGATGGGCAGGTGGACGCCGCGCTTCAAGAGCATCCAGGGACGCCGCTACGACTACGACGGCAGCGAGTTCTACTGGCAGTACCGGATCGCTGAGCGCATGGGCATCCCGATCCCGTTCGCCCCCGCCGGGTTCGACGAATCCGGCTTCAAGGAGATGAACAGCGGATGCTTCGAGGGCATGTTCATCCATCGTTCGATCGTGTCGCAGATCGGGCTCCCCGATCCGCGCTTCTTCATCTATTGGGACGATCAGATGTACGGCTGGCTGGCTTCGCGGCTCACGACAGCCGTGATCGTCGACGAGTTCGTGCTGCGCCGCACCCGCGAGATCAAGCAGTGGGACATGGGTGTGCGGCACATGAACGCATCGAGCAACGCCTACCGGTACTACATCATGCGCAATCGCGCGTTCATCAAGCAGTACTACCGGACACACGGCGTCTACAACCCGGTGCTCTTCGGCCTGGGTACGACGGCGACGTTCTTCAAAGAACTGATCCGCCTCGTGTTCGTCGAAAGAACTGTGCGCGGTACCAGTAATCTGTTCCGGGGCATCCGCGACGGCGGGAAAGCCGCGCGAGATCGCTCTTGGCGGCCGATGCCCGCATTGGAGGACTGATGAGCGACGGACAGCCCCGCCCCGAGTGGATCTTTCCTGAGGAGAAGAAGCGCGACAAGGGTCGCATCTGGTTGATCGTCGGACTGTCTGTGATCGCCTTGGCGATCGTCGGCACATTGCTGTTCTTCCTCTGCGCCGCGCGAGGCCCGGTGCCCTCCCCTCCCCTCCCCTCCCCGACCGCGAGCTCGACGACATCGTCGCCCACACCGACGTCGGATTCCACGCCCACGCCGACATCCGCTCCGACATCGACATCCGAGCCGGCTCCTTCGCGCCGCCGCGCGGATCCGGGCATGGATGTCTTCGTCGAGAAGGTCCGGCCTCGACTGGACGACGGGGTACGAGGGCTCCAGCTCGTGCAGGACAACATGGATCTCGGCGCACAGATCGTCGACTCGTTGCAGAACGACGCAGCAGTGCTGTCAGACACCCCTGCGCCGAGCTCGCTCGCTGCAGAGTGGAGCGACATGGTGACGCAGTACAGTTCGAAGCTCGGCGACCTTCGTGCGGCCTACGACAACGGTTCCGATCCCCACGCGCCTCTCGAGGCAGCAAGCACGGCTCTGCAGAAGGTACGCGCGCTCGTCGGCCTCTGAGGTCAGCTCACGCCGGAGTCAGCGTTGTAGCGGTCGAGGACGTCGTTGATCCCGGCATCGAGCACGAGCTCCCCTTTGTTCAGGTACAGTCCACGCTTGCAGAAACGGCGCAGATCCCGCTCGTTGTGGCTGACGAAGAAGAGTGTGCGCCCCTCGGCGAGCAGTTCGTCGATGCGCTTGTAGCACTTCTCACGGAAGGCCTTGTCGCCAACGGCGAGCACTTCGTCGACGAGCAGGATGGGCTCGTCGAGCTGTGACACAACCGAGAACGCCAGGCGGACCTTCATACCGTTCGACAGGTGCTTGTAGGGCGTCTCCTGAAAGTCCTCGAGCTCGGCGAATGCGATCATGTCGGCGTAGCGCCGCGTGATCTCGGCCTTGGCCATGCCGTGCAGCCCCGCGGTCAGTCGCACGTTCTCACGCACGGTCAGGTCGCCGACGAAACCACCGGTGAGTTCGATCAGGGGCGCCACTCCCCCGTGCACCGTGACCGAGCCCTCGTCAGGCAGCAGAACTCCCGCGACGAGCCTCAACAGCGTCGACTTGCCCTGACCGTTACGACCGACCACGCCGATCGAATCGCCCTGCTGCACGGTGAACGAGACATCGCGCAACGCCCAGAACTCCCCGGGGCGACTGCGTCGCGAGGCGTCGGCGAAGAGATCCTTGAAGCTCCGGCGGCCACGGCGGTTGCGTCGGAACTGCACGCCGAGGCCCTGCACCTCGATAGCTGCCTGCATCACAACTCCTTCAGCACGGGACGCTCGAGAGTGCGGAACACCCACCAGCCCAGTGCGAAGATCGCGAGGCTCATGACCACGCCGATCACCACGGTATTGGTGTGCCATTGATCGGGGAAGAACGCCATGCGATACATCGTGAAGATCCCGGCCAACGGGTTGAATGACCCGATCACTTCGAACGGCCCGGGCAAGTTCGAAACACTGTAGATGATCGGCGTCGCATAGAACAGCGCCCGCAGAATCAGCCCGGTCGTGCGTTCGAGGTCTGAATAGAGCGCGCACAACGGGGCGACGAGCATCCCCAGGCCGACGAGAAGCACCACCTGCAGGAGAACCGCGACAGGGAACCACAGAATGCCCCAGCCGAATTGCGTGCCCGGGGAGAAGATCGCGAACAGGGCCAGCACCGGTAACGAGAACAGGAACTCCATGCCCTTGCTCAGCACGATGCGGTTCACCCAGATCGAGCGAGGGATGTTGGTGGAACGCACGAGGCGGGAATCCTTCTTGAACGCCTTCGTGAAGTCCGACACCGACGAGTTGAACCACACCCACGGCAGCAGCGCGCTGATGAGGAAGACGATGTACGGATCCTCACCGACGTCGCGCTTGAACACCTGCGTGAACACGAACCAGTAGATGGCGCTCATGACCAGCGGATCGAGCACCGACCAGAGGTAGCCCAGAAGGCTCGTCGCGTACCGGACCTTCAGGTCGCGAGCGGACAGCAACCACAGCGAATGCAGATACCGCCGGGGCGTCCCCGGCGCCCCGACCGCAGCGTGACTCACGGCTCCGAGTCTAACGATCCTTGGCCCCTGCCTCTGCAACATGGGGCCTCAATCGTGTGCAGCGCGTGTCCGGGCTACCCTGGTGATGGCCGGCTTTCCGTCAGGCGCTCGTTGAAGGGAATTCGCGTTCATGCATATCGTCGTTGTCGGTACCGGGTACGTCGGACTATCGAACGCGGTCATTCTGGCCCGTCACCACCATGTCACTGCTGTCGACATCAACGCGGAGCGGATTGCGCAGATCACGGCAAAGCAATCGCCGATCGTCGACGTGGAGCTTGCCGACTATCTGGCCAATCAGCCTCTCGATCTCACAGCAAGTCTCGATGGGGAGACCGCGTATGCGGAGGCGGATTTCGTGCTGATCGCCACACCGACCAACTACGACGTGGAGACCAACCACTTCGATACGTCGACGGTGGAGGGCGTCGTAGCGACCGCACTCCGCATCAATCCGCGCGCGCGGATCGTGATCAAATCCACCGTTCCCGTAGGTTTCACCGAGTCGCTGCGCGCTGCTCATCCCGGTGCGAGCATCACCTTCTCACCCGAGTTTCTGCGCGAGGGTCGCGCGCTGTACGACAATCTGCACCCGTCGAGAATCGTCGTCGGCGACCGAGGCGAGGTCGGGCAGCAATTCGCGGAGCTTCTGCTCGAAGGCAGCCTGGAGGCCGAGGTGCCGGTGCTGCTCACGGAGGCAACCGAAGCCGAGGCGATCAAGCTGTTCTCGAACACGTATCTCGCCCTGCGCGTGGCCTACTTCAACGAGCTCGACACCTATGCGGCTTCGCGCGGTCTGAACACGGCACAGATCATCAACGGCGTGGGGCTGGATCCGCGTATCGGATCGCACTACAACAACCCGTCATTCGGCTACGGCGGTTACTGCCTGCCGAAGGACACCAAGCAGTTGCTTGCAAACTATGAAGATGTTCCACAGAACCTCATCGGGGCGATCGTCGATGCGAACCGCACTCGCAAGGACTTCATCGCCGACGACATCCTGGCCCGCAACCCCGAGACGGTGGGCATATATCGCCTGATCATGAAGGAGGGGTCCGACAACTTCCGGGAGTCGGCCATCCAGGGCATCATGAAGCGGATTAAGGCCAAGGGCATTCCCGTGATCGTGTACGAGCCAACGCTGCAGGAGGCCGAGTACTTCCACTCGGAGGTCATCGCGGACATCGATGAGTTCAAGCGCCGGTCGGATGTGATCATCGCGAACCGAAGCGTGGCGGTGCTCGACGATGTCGCCGAGAAGGTCTACACCCGCGATATCTACGGTCGCGACTGAGCAGCCCAGCGGTCGGACGCTGGCCGCGTCAGGAGAGCGTGTTGTTCCACATCGACAGCGCCGAGCCGATGGCCATGTGCATGTCGAGGTACTGATAGGTGCCCAGGCGTCCGCCGAAGTGGACGTCCTTCTCGCCCTTCTGCAGCTCGCGGTAGGTCAGCAGGCGCTCGCGGTCGGCGGGCGTGTTCACCGGGTAGTACGGCTCGTCGCCCTTGTCAGCGAATCGCGAGAACTCGCGCATGATGACGGTCTTGTCGGTGGGATAGACGTCCTTGCGCTCGGGGTGGAAGTGCTTGAACTCGTGGATGCGGGTGAAGGGGACGTCCAGGTCGGGGTAGTTCATCACCGGGGTGCCCTGGAAGTCGCCGACCTGCAGCACCTCCTGCTCGAAGTCGAGCGTGCGCCAGCTGAGCTCGCCCTCGGTGTAGTCGAAGTACCGGTCCACGGGGCCGGTGTAGACGATCGGGACCTGACCGACGAGCGCCTTCTTGTTCAAGGGCTGCGATTCGTCGAAGAAGTCCACGTTCAGCTTCACATCGATGTTGGGGTGCTCCGCCATCCGCTCCAGCCACGCGGTGTACCCGTCGGTGGGGAGACCCTCCCACGTGTCGTTGAAGTACCGGTTGTCGTAGTTGTACCGGACGGGCAGTCGGCTGACGATGTCACCGGAGAGCTTGTGCGGGTCTGTCTGCCACTGCTTGGCGGTGTAGTCGCGGAAGAACGCTTCGAACAGCGGCCGCCCGACGAGAGCGATCCCCTTCTCCTCGAAGTTCTGGGCCGTCTTGACGTCGAACTCGCCAGCCTGCTCCTTGATCAGAGCCCGCGCCTCGTTCGGCGAGTACGCGGCCTGGAAGAACTGATTGATGGTGCCGAGGTTCACCGGCATCGGATACACGACGCTCTTGTGGTTCGTGTAGACGCGGTGCACGTAGTTCGTGAACGTCGTGAAGCGGTTCACGTACTCCCACACCGTCTCGTTCGAGGTGTGGAACAGATGAGCTCCGTACCGGTGGACCTCGATGCCCGTCTCGGGCTCGGCCTCGCTGTAGGCGTTGCCGCCGATGTGCGAACGGCGTTCGATGACGGTGACCTTGCGGCCGGCTTCAGCGGCGCGCTCGGCGATGGTGAGGCCGAAGAAACCCGACCCGACGACGAGGAGATCCATACTTCCAGCGTACCGGCGGGCGCTCAGCGCAAAGAATCTAGAATGGCAAAGCCATGACTCTGCAGATCTTCGTGCCCTTCTGGGGTGACCCTGACCTTCTTTTCAAGACGATCGACTCCGTCCGCGCCCAGCACAATCCCGCCTGGGAGCTGACCATCATCGATGACTGCTACCCCGACGAATCGGTCGCTGCACGGCTGTCCGCCGAGACGGACCCGCGCATCACCTACCTGCGCAACCCCGCCAATCTCGGCATCACCGAGAACTATCGCGAGGCGATCCGTCGCGCGACGGCCAGCCACATCACGATCCTCGGCTGCGATGATCTGCTGCACCCGAACTATGTCGACGTGATCCTCGGAGCGATCGATCGTCACCCTGCGGCCGACGTCATCCAACCCGGCGCTCAGGTCATCGATGAGCACGGCTCGGTGATCCGGCCGCTCGCCGACCGAATCAAGCGGAGCGTCCTGACGCCCCGCGGCGGTGAGAGCGTGCTGGCCGGCGAGCAGATGGCTACGAGCCTGCTCCGCGGCGACTGGCTCTATTGGCCCTCGCTCACCTTCCGCACCGAGACCCTGCGCCGGATCGATTTCCGCGAAGGTTTGCCGATCATTCAGGATCTGGCACTGCTCATCGACATCGCGTTCGACGGCGGCGCACTCGTGTACACGCCCGAGCTCGCGTTCTCGTACCGTCGCCACGGCTCGAGCGCATCGCAGAAGACGTTGCTCGACGGGCGCAGGTTCCGCGATGAGCGGTCCTACTACAGGCTCGCTCGTGAACTGGCTAAGAAGCGAGGGTGGCGCCGCACAGCAAGGGTCGCTCGCGTGCGGCTCCTGGGACGCCTACATGCGGTGACCGAAGTCCCTGGCGTTCTGCGGCACGGTGACCGCGCTGGGCTAAAGTCGACCCTGGCCCATATCTTCGCCGTCTGACACATCCGAGAGGTCCCATTCATGGTCGAACAGGTACTCATCACCGGCGGAGCGGGCTTCATCGGCTCGCACCTGGCGCGCCGCTTCGCACGAGACGGACACCGGGTAACGGTCCTGGACTCGCTCGAGAAGCAAGTGCACGGCGACGACCCCGCCACCACCTCTCCCCTTCTCCGCGACGTCAGTGAAGTCGCCACGGTCCTCGAAGGCAGTGTGACTTCACCTGACCACCTCCGGCGCGCACTCGAAGGGGCGACGATCGTCATCCATCTCGCCGCCGAGACCGGCACCGGCCAGTCGATGTATGAGATCGACCGGTACACGGCGACGAACGTGGGCGGCACGTCCAAGCTGCTCGACATCCTGGCCAACGACAAGCACTCGGTGCAACGCGTCGTCATCGCTTCATCACGATCGATTTACGGCGAAGGCGCCTACCTCACAGAGGACGGCAGAACCGTCTACCCGGGCCATCGGGCCGATGCAGACATGGCGGCTGGCGACTTCGAGGTTCATCACCCCGGCGAAGGCGCGCTCACGCTGACGCCGACTGATGAAACAGCACTGCTTCACCCGTCGTCGGTCTACGGCATCACCAAACAGATGCAGGAAGCGCTGATCATGACCGTCGCCCCCACGCTGGGGATCGACGCGACCTCTGTGCGCTACCAGAACGTGTACGGTCCGGGACAATCCTTGAAGAACCCGTATACCGGCATCCTCTCGATCTTCTCGACGCTGATCCGCCAAGGCAAGGAGATCAACATCTTCGAGGATGGCGAGGAGAGCCGCGACTTCGTCTACATCGACGACGTGGTCGAGGCCACCTTCCTCGCGGCAACTCATCCCGCGGCGGTCGGTGAGATCTTCAACGTCGGCTCTGGCGTCGGAACCACCGTCAACGAGGTCGTCTCCGCGCTGTTCGCGGGACTCGGCAGAGAAGTCCCGACTCGGGTGTCCGGCAATTACCGCCTCGGCGACATCCGGCACAACATCGCCGACACGAGCAAGATGAGCCGCCAGCTCGGGTTCACCCCCGCCGTTTCTTTCAGGGACGGTGTCGCGGCCTTCGCGCAGTGGGTGCTCACCGAGCCCGTCGAGCAGGACTCGTACCAGCGTTCGCTCGATGAGATGGCGGAGCGGAACCTGCTCAAGTGACACGCGCGTTGCACGAGCCGCGGGAGTTCCCCTTCCGCACGAACAGCCTGAACCTGTTCCGTCTGATCCTCGCGGCTCTCGTCCTGATCGCGCACGCGTATTACACCGCGGGCTACGACTGGTCTCCAGGGTTCAACGGTGAGAATCTCGGCGGGTGGGCGGTGATCGGCTTCTTCGTGATCAGCGGTTTCTTGATCACGAGATCGCGCCTGCGCACCGACGCAGGCGCATTCCTCGTGCACCGCATCGCCCGCATCATGCCTGCGTTCGTGATCTGCTTGCTACTGACAGCCGCCGTGTTCGGACCGATCGCGATGCTGGCTGCACACGGCTCGCTCGCAGGCTATGCGACGACCGGGCCCACTCCCCTCGAATACGTCTGGGGCAACCTGTTCCTGCACATCGACCACTATGCGATCGGCGAGTCGCTGAGCACAGTCCCGTACGCGAACACGTGGAACGGCTCGCTGTGGACGCTGTACTTCGAATTCGTCTGCTACCTCATCGTCTGGGTTCTCGGCGGGCTCGCGGTGTTCCGTCGCTCTGTACTGCTCACCGCCGGGCTTTGGGCGTTGTCGATCGCCGTGCGAATTCTCATGGCAACGGGGACGACGGGTGGACTCGACAGTGATTTCGAGTTGCTCGCGCGATTGCTGCCCTACTTCCTCGGGGGCTCGCTGGTCTATCTCATCATTCAGCGCTGGTCGTACGTGCCGCTGTTGGGTCTCATCGCCGCACCGATCGCTGCTGTGCTGATGGTGCTCGTCCCCATCGCCGGCGGACCGCTTGCCGCGCCGTTCCTCTGCTACGCCCTGCTCTACTTGTCGACAGTCGTGCGGCAACCCGACTGGATCGCCCGCAACGACATCTCGTACGGCTTCTACATCTACGCCTGGCCGATGCAGCAATTGATCTTCATCTTCGGCGGCGCGCAGTTCGGAATCGTCGTGTACATCCTGATCACTGCCGTGGCGACCACGCTGCTCGCGCTGGCGAGCTGGTTCCTCGTCGAGCGACCTGTGATGCGGCTGGCGCGCGGCAGGACCGCGGTGCCGGCGCACTCCAGCGCCTCCTGACGACGCCTTCAGGCCCGACGGCGTCGCGCGCGGCGACGTGCCTCGCCCCACAGCCGCAGCAGCAGCAGCCGCGACTGCAGCGCTTTGCGGACTCCGCGTGGTCTCTCGCTCGACGCGTTCTCGGCGTGCAGCCTGCGGCGCAGAGTCGGCTGCTCCACATGCGCGAGTTCGCCATCGGCATTGGCCATCGTGGCGATCCACAGATCATGAGATTCAGTGAGGTAACCAGGAAACGGCAGCACTCGACCCAGGAAGTCGCGTCTGACAGCCATCGCGCACCCGAAGTACGGCGCGTCTCCGATCAGCATTCGCCATTGGTTCCGTCTACGTCTCGGAGCATCCTCCGCCCTGAGGAGCCAGTCGTGACCGGTCAACGGCGAGCGCAATGGTGCATCGGTGCCCAGGAGCACGAGATTGGAAGCCGCGACGCCTGCAGTCGCGGTCGCCTCGAGCAGCAAAGCGCGCCGACCCGGGATCCAGATGTCGTCTTGATCCGACAGCATCACCACATCGCCGGTCGCGAGAGCGAGCGCCTGCTCGAACGTGCGCACGTACCCGAGGTTCTCAGCGCGCGGATGAACTGAAACGCGAGGGTCCTCAATGGATTCGAGCAAGGCGACGGTCGCGTCTCCTGAGGCGTCATCGACGATGATGACCTCGTCCTGCGGCTCGAGTTCAGCGAGGATCGAATCCAGTTGCTCCCGCACAAAGGACGCGCCGTTATACGTCGCCATGCAGACGCTGACGCGCAGCTCGGTCATGACTCGCCTTCCAGGAGATCATTCGGCCTCGCCGCGCTCTCGTGCAGCGCCCCTCGCAGCACCATCAGCTGGTATCCCGCGACGCACAGTTCGGAGATCGCAACCGCCCATGCGACAGCCGGCAGCGAGCCGATGATTGCGAACAGGATGATCATCGGCGCGCCGACGGCCGCGCCGATCGCGGTCGAGATCGCAAGCGCTCGAACCCGCCCGAGACTCACCAGGCAGGCGTAGCCGACCACCGCCGCTGCAGCGATCCCGACGAATGCCACACCGAGCGGCAGCGACACCGTTATCGGCACCGTGATCCTGCCGACCGAGAGCAGCGTCGACACCCAGGGACTGAGCACTGCGATCAGAGCGCCCGCGATGATGCCGATGGCGATGGCCGCGAGCGACGCTACGCGCATGCGTCGACGTCGACCGCCGTCATCGACTGGGACCCAGCTCTGAAAGAACTGCTGGATGGGCAGGAATGCGATGGACGCGTATTTGAACAGCCGATCGGCATACGCATACATCGGCTGCAATCCGGGCAGGAACGTCTGAACAGCGACCATGGGCAGAGTGACGTACAGTCCGCTCACGAGCGTCGCCGAGACGGCGTGCCGTTGGGAGGCGAGGAGCGATGTCAGAGGCGTACGGTCCACGAAATCGGCGTCCTGCGGCGATCGTTGCACGACCAGAGCCGACAAGCTCACCGCCGCAATGTAGCCGAGGCCTTGGAAGAGTAGATAGACCCAGAGCTCTCCGGTCATCCACGTACCCACGAGTCCGAGCACCGCGCCGGCGATGGTGGGTACGGTATCGAGGACCAGCAGTCGCTTCGGGCGCCCCTCACCCGTGAAATACCAGCTCGCGTTGAGATACGGCAGCAGATAGACGGCCGCGCCGAGGATCGAGACGATCAGTTCACCACGGGTGAGAATGACCAAGAGCAGTGCGAGAACCGGAAAGACGCACACGTACAACAGGGCCCTGGCCTGCAAAGAGCGCCGGAAGAACGCGGGACGCCGTCCGATGGGCGTACCAGCCACTGTGGCGGCACCGACCGCTCCCCACCCGAACGCGACTAGGATGCCCCCGAACTGGGAAACGGTCTGTACCAGTGCGAGCCTGCCCCACGCGATGTCCCCCACCGAAGCAGTCAGCAGCGGGATCGAGACGATTCCGAGAACAGTGACCAGGAGCACCGATACGGTGAAGCCGCTGAGCCGCCCGACCGTGCGACGAGCGCCGGCGTAACTCACGTATGCTCCCGCTCGAGCACCGACGCGTCCCAGATGATGCTGTCGGCAACCGGCTGCAGCGCATCGGGCATGCGGCCCATGCGCCCGCGGATCGCTGCGTTGATGGCCGCACGATACAGACGCCACAGCGCACGGCGGGGTCGCGCCACCCCGAGAGCGTTGACGAAGTGGATTCCGTCGAGAAGCGTGTCCCGGAGGATCTGCACCGGCGCTGCCCACAGGTACTCGCGGTTGAGGACGATCCTGTTGCGCACGCGATAGAAGTAGCGGAACGGCGTGCTCAGCGTGATCTCGGGCGGGATGCCGGGCAGGCG
Organism: Microbacterium tenebrionis; assembly: GCF_903645325.1. Taxonomy (GTDB): domain Bacteria; phylum Actinomycetota; class Actinomycetes; order Actinomycetales; family Microbacteriaceae; genus Microbacterium; species Microbacterium tenebrionis. The sequence goes on along the minus strand of NZ_CAHJXQ010000002.1, from coordinate 351,102 downwards.
CACCGCACGGCCGAAGAGCTCTCGGCGGTACTGGGTGCCGAGCGCATGCCCGAGGCGCAGACCCGCAGCAGCGAGTACCGCGTACCCCTCGCGGCGCAGTCGCAGCTCGAACTCGGTATCCACGAGGTCGATGAAGTAATCCGCGCGCAGTTCGCCGATTCTGTCCACCACGTCCAGCGGCAGCAGCATTCCCGACTGGATGACGTTCGCCGCGGGACCGTACGTTGCGATCGCTCCGCGCGCCTGACGGACCGCCGCGAAGTACTCCGGCACGATCACGCCGACCCGGACGTCGTCGGCGCTGGCCGCGTCATATGCGGTACGCAACGCGTCGACGAAGCCGGCAGGCACGAGCGAGTCCTGGTCGAAGGTGATCACGACCTCCGCGCCGGACTCACGCGCGAGGCGGATGCCGGTGTTGAGAGCTCCTGCGATGCCGCTGTTCACGTGCTGTCGATGCACGGTGACCCCACTGGCTGCGAGACGATCGAGAGCCGCGTCGGCGACCGGGCCGGACCCGTCGTCGACGACGATCACTCCGTCGACCTGCGCCGACACCGAAGCCACGGCATCCTCCGCTTCCGCACCAGGGCGGAACGTCGTGAACACCGCCCAGGCGGTTGGAAGATTCGGTTTCATCGCGCACCTAGACTAGCCTCATTCGCTGATGCGAAACTCAGACCGGGAGGATGAGCGATGACCTCCGAGCCTGGCCGCGGTGCCATCGTCCTGGCCGCGTACTCCCCCGATCCGGAGCTCTTCCGCGCCCAGTTGCGCTCCTTGCAGGATCAGAGCATTCGAGAGTGGGAATGCATCGTCTCAGTCGATGGCGAGCGAGATGCGGTGGAGAGCCTTGTCTCCGACATCGTCGGCGGGGATGAGCGCTTCCGGGTTGTGGGCGACGGCTCGCGCCGCGGTTTCTATCACAATTTCGAGTACGGGCTCCGCGCCGTCAGCGAGGACGCTGCCTGGATCGCCCTGTGCGATCAGGACGATCGGTGGGAACCGAACAAGATCGCCGCTCTTCTGCCTCATCTGAAAGAGGTGTCGCTGGTCTCCGGACAGGCGCGTCTGGTGCGCTATCCGTCCGGCGAGATCACCGGGGTGACCGATCGCGGCGACCACGGCGCGATCCTCACGCTGCTGTCGAATCAGTTCACCGGTTCACTCTGTGTGCTCGACGCAGCCATTCTCGCCACGGCGCTTCCCTTTCCCGTCGTCTCGAGCCGTGTCGCCACCCACGATCACTGGTTGGCCGTAGTCGCGGGGGCGTACCGCGGCACGCGGATCGTCGACGACGTGGTGCAGGACTATGTGCAGCACGATGCGAATGTGTTCGGCGACCCCAGTCGCCTGGAGAACGCAGGCCTCGCCGCCTCAGTGCGAAATGTTCTTTCGTTGGCGCAGCGTTATGAGGGATCTCGCTCCCCTCTGTCGTTGATGCGCATGACTTTCTGGACGTACGTCGGTTGGCGACAGGTCATGGTCGACACGCTCCGGTCGCGCACGGGTCTCCCGGATGAGCGGATCGAAGCGGCGTTCGGCGCCGGACGCCGTTGGCCGGCACTGAACACGCTTCTACGCAGGGCTGCCAGGTCGGGCGTCGTGCCCGCCCGTTTCGTTCTGGAGTACCGCGCGAGTTGGCTCGCCGGCCTGCTCAGCGGTGGGCGCGAAGCCGCCCGTCACGCTGCTCACCGCTCGCCTTGACCCTCGCCCTTGCGATCTTCGAGCCGCTGCACGCGTTCGCTCAAGCGCTCGCTCTCCGCGCGCAGGATCGCGGATTCTTCGGCAAGACGACGCACTTCTTCCTCGGCCCCGCTCAGCTCCCACGACAGGTGCAACGCGACGCCCATGAGCAGAAGGATTGCCGCGGCGAAGAGCAAGTTGGATGGCAGCTGCACCCCCAGCGCTACGGTGAGCGCTTCCCAAAGCCCGGGGAAGATGCCGGCGACGAGCACCGCGAGCGCGATGACCAGCCAGAGCACCGCGTACTTCTCGCGCAGTCGCCTCGTCAGCAGCATCCACAGCACGAAGGCGATGATGATGGCGGAGAGGACGATTCCGGCGATGGCGATCATTCGACGCTCCCTTCGTCCCGTGTCCGTCGTCGAGGATTGCGCATGACCGCGAGCAGCAGTGCGAATGCCGAACGCAGCAGGTAGATGGCGGCGCCGATCGGATGCTGACTGGGCGTCCCGTGGGAACGCGCTCGCATCGCCACGGGAACCTGGGTGACCGTGAGTCCGGCGTGCACCGCAGCCACAAGCGAATCGAGAGTGTCTCCGAGGTATTCAGCCGGGTAGTACGACACGTACTGTTCGATGGCGCGCTGGTCAGCAGCGCGAAAGCCGCTCGTGACGTCTGTCAACCGCGTCTTCGCGATCCGCGAGACGACACTGGCGAGCACCGCCATCGCCCAGCGCCGTGGACCGCGCACGGTGTAATCTCCGACATCGGCGAAGCGCGCGCCGATCGAAATATCTGCGTGTTCGAGACCTGCCAGCACCCGGGCGATATCAGCCGGGTCGTGCTGCCCGTCGGCGTCGACCTGGATCGCCCTCTCGTATCCGTTCCGTGCGGCGTACGTGAAGCCCGTACGCATCGCGCCGCCGACGCCGAGGTTGAATGGAAGACGCAGAACGACGGCACCGGCCGCTGCCGCAACATCAGCGGTGCCGTCGGTGGAACCGTCGTCGATCACGATGACGTCGTACTCAGCGGACGCCGCATTTATTTCGCGGATCGTAATGCCGACGCTTCGTGCTTCGTTCCACGCGGGCACGAGCACTGCGACTCTCAGGCTATCGGGACTCATCATGGCAAGCTTATGGTGCGCCGCTGAACGAACTCGTCAGCGCACCGGCATTGTCGACCGGATGCCACGCACAGAAAGTGAACTCGATGTCCTCTTGGATCAGCAGCGCCCCGACGCTCTTCGTCTCTTTGCTCGTCATCCTCGGTCCAGGTCTCCTAGTCTCCTCAGTTGGCGGTGCGCGAGGAATCACCCGCTGGGCGCTCGCTGCTCCGGTGTCATTTTCACTCGCAAGTCTTTCAGCGATCGTGTTTCCGCTGCTCGGCACCCCCTACACACCGCTGACGTTCGTGCTCTCCGCTGTGATAGCCGCGGTGGCGACTCTAGGTGTCCGACTTCTGTTGCGACGAACCAATCGGACACCCGCCAGGATCTGGGGAACGCCTCTCGTGGATCCGGATGATGGGCTTCCCTCGCAACGACGCGGGCTTTGGCTCCTGCTGTGCGTTCTCGCGAGTGCCTACTCGGTGGTGGCCTTGGCAGGACGACTCATGCGCGGCATCGGTGCACCGGAGAGCGTCGCTCAACTCTTCGACAATGTGTTCCACCTCAACGCTATTCGCCTCATCGCGGACACCCAGCAAGGGTCATCGCTCACTCTCGGAAACCTGACCGAGGCATCACAGGCGTTCTACCCTGCCGCGTTCCACGACATCACGGCTATCGTCATGACTCTCAGCGGTTCAGACGTCGCTGTCTCGATCAATGCGACATCGATCGTCCTGGCTGCCGTGATCTGGCCGCTAGCGCTCATATTCCTCGGGTCACAGCTCTTCGGACGACACCCCGCAGTCTTTGTCGCCGCCGCAGTGATCGCGCCAGCACTCGGAAGCTTCCCGTATCGCATGTTCTCGTTCGGCGTGCTGTACTCGTTCCTCGCGGGGCTGTGCATGCTCCCGATCGTCCTCGGACTACTGATCAACCTGTTCGGCGTAGCCCGGACGCGACATCTCCCCACCGTAGCGATCGGGATCGCCATAATCGGGACAGTCCCCGGTGTAGCGCTGACGCACCCTAGCGTCATCGTCGCCGCTCTCGCATTCTCGTTGCCGTTTGCGGTACAACGAGTCATCGCCGCGATGCGCAATCCCTCCGTGCCTCTCAGGGAACGCGCCATCGTATCGATCATCGGGGCGACCTACCTGCTCGCAACGGTCCTGATTTTTGTGCTGATCCGTCCCCCACTGTCCTCAGCACCGTGGAATCCGACCCAGTCGTACAAGGAAGCCATGGGGGCGGTACTTACGTTGTCGCCGGGCATGATCGCGGTGCAGTGGGGCGTGTTCGTCCTAGCCGCGGCTGGCATCATCTACTGCGTCCGCCATCCCTTCAGATTCTGGCCGGTGGCAGCCCTTGCCGCAGTCGGAGCTGTCATGTACTTTGCGTCAGCAGCACTCCCGAACGGGCTGCTGAGAGATCTGCTTTCGGGGGTCTGGTACCGCGATACTCAACGTCTCGCTGCACTGTTCGCGATTGCCGCGGCGCCACTGGCGATTCTCGGATTCGTCAGTACGGCTCGAGCGATCGTCGTGGTGCTGACATCCCTCCGAAAGTTCCGCTCGACTAACGCGCGCGAGCTGGTCTCGATCGTGACGGTTGTTGTTTTGATGCTGGGCACCATCGCCGCAACCCAGCGAGGTCCCGTCACACAGGCGGAGGAATGGGTCGCGATGTCGTTCGGCAACCGCGGTGGGTTCGCTCTCCTGAGCGATGATGAACGAGCTGTTCTCGCAGAGGCCGCTGAGATCATCCCTGACGAGGAGGTGGTTCTGGGGAGTCCACGCACCGGTGCCTCGTTGGTATACGCAGTCGCTGGCCGCTGGACGATTGCTCCGCACATCTTCGGCACTCGGACTCCCGAGGAGCAATTTCTGCTCGATCACTGGGACGAAGCGGGCATCAACCCGGACGTCTGCCCTGTGATTCGAGAGCTCGACGCCTACTGGGCGCTGGACTTCGGCTCAACCGACGTGCTCGGGGGCGAGCACAAGGAGCTCAAGGGTACCGACGCATTGGACTCGCGGGAGAACTCAGGCATTGAACAAAGGGCGTCGCGCGGTGACGCCGCACTGTACGAAGCGACGGCCTGCCGGTGAGTTCTCAGGTGCCGTTCCAGCGTGTGACAACATAGAGGTGTGAAGGGCATTATTCTCGCCGGTGGCTCGGGCACGCGGTTGCATCCGATCACATTGGGCGTCTCTAAGCAGCTGATTCCGGTGTACGACAAGCCGATGGTGTACTACCCGTTGTCGACGTTGATGCTCGCGGGCATCCGGGACATTCTCGTGATCACGACGCCGCATGATGCGGAGCATTTCGTGCGTCTGCTCGGCGACGGTTCCCAGTTCGGTATCAATCTGTCCTTCGCGCAACAGCCGTCTCCGGATGGGCTGGCGCAGGCGTTCACGATCGGCGCGGACTTCATCGGTGGTGACAGTGTCGCGCTCGTGCTGGGCGACAACTTGCTCTACGGACCCGGGCTCGGCAGTCGCCTTCAGCGATTCGAGAACATCGACGGCGGAGCAGTCTTCGCATATTGGGTTGCTGAGCCCGAGGCGTACGGCGTGGTGGAGTTCGACGCCGACGGGAACGCGATCTCGCTCGAGGAGAAGCCGGCTGCCCCCAGGAGCAACTACGCCGTACCCGGTCTGTATTTCTATGACAATGATGTGGTCGAGATCGCACGCCACCTCGCCCCGAGCGCGCGCGGCGAGTACGAGATCACTGACGTGAACCGCGCCTACCTGGAACGGGACAAGCTGCACGTCGAGGTGCTGCCCCGCGGCACCGCCTGGCTGGACACCGGCACCTTCGATCAGATGACGGACGCTGCGGATTATGTGCGCACGATGGAACGGCGCACCGCACTGAAGATCGGCGTCCCCGAAGAGATCGCGTGGCGACAGGGCTACCTCACCGACGACGAATTGCGCGAACGCGCAGAGAAGCTGGTCAAGTCGGGGTACGGCAGCTACCTTCTCGACACGCTCAAGAGAGGGCACGCATGAGCCGTCTGCTCGTCACAGGAGGGGCCGGATTCATCGGCTCGAACTTCGTCCACCACGTCGTGGGGAACACCGATCATCACGTCACGGTTCTGGACGCGTTGACGTATGCGGGCAACCGGGCGTCTCTTGCAGGTCTGCCCGAGGACCGGGTTGCGTTCGTGCACGGCGATATCACTGACGCGGCGCTCGTGGATGAGCTGTTCAGCGAGGCGGATGCTGTGGTGCACTATGCCGCTGAGTCCCACAACGACAATTCACTGCACGACCCGCGGCCGTTCCTCGACACGAACATCGTCGGTACGTACACGTTGCTCGAAGCCGCCCGTAAGCATGACACCCGTCTGCATCACATCTCCACAGATGAGGTGTACGGGGATCTGGAACTCGATGATCCGGAGCGGTTCACGGAGAACACGCCGTACAACCCTTCATCCCCGTACTCGTCGACGAAAGCCGGCAGCGATCTGCTGGTGCGGGCGTGGGTGCGTTCATTCGGGGTACGGGCGACGATCTCGAACTGTTCGAACAACTACGGGCCCTTCCAGCACGTGGAGAAGTTCATCCCCCGGCAGATCACGAACGTGATCCGAGGCATCCGCCCCAAGCTCTACGGCGCTGGCGAGAATGTGCGCGACTGGATCCATGCTGACGACCACTCCTCCGCCGTGCTCACCATCCTCGACAAGGGCGTCATCGGGGAGACCTACCTCATCGGCGCGGACGGAGAGCGCAACAACAAGGATGTCGTCGAGTTGATCCTGCAGATCATGGGTCAGCCTGCGGACGCGTACGACCACGTCACCGACCGTGCCGGGCACGACCTGCGCTACGCGATCGACTCCACCAAGCTGCGGACCGAGCTCGGCTGGGCTCCCTCGTTCGGAGACTTCGAGTCGGGGCTGTCCGCGACCATCGAATGGTACCGCGACAACGAGAGCTGGTGGGCGCCGTCCAAGGACGGCGTCGAGGCGTTCTACGCAGAGAAGGGCCAGTGAGCGAGATCTTCGGCAAAGCGCTGCAGCGCATCGAGACGCCGATCCCGGGGCTGGTGCTGTTCGAGCTGCCCGTGCACGGCGATTCACGCGGCTGGTTCAAGGAGAACTGGCAGCGCGAGAAGATGGTCGCCCTCGGCCTCGAAGACTTCGGCCCCGTGCAGAACAACATCTCGTTCAACGATGCCGTCGGCACCACCCGGGGCATACACGCGGAGCCTTGGGACAAGTGGGTCTCAGTCGCCACCGGACGTATTTTCGGAGCCTGGGTGGACCTGCGCGAAGGACCGACATTCGGCGCGGTCTTCACCACTGAGATCGACCCGTCACGCGCGATCTTCGTGCCGCGCGGCGTCGGCAATTCGTATCAGACTCTCGAACCCGACACCGCGTACGCCTACCTGGTCAACGACCACTGGTCGCCTGACGCCGAGTACGCGTTCCTGAACCTCGCCGATGAGACGGTCGCGGTCGAGTGGCCCATCCCGCTCAGCGAGGTGGAGATCTCCGACAAGGACAGAGCTCACCCGCGGCTGGCGGATGTCACCCCGATCCCCCCGCGCAAGATACTCGTGCTCGGTGCTGCAGGACAACTCGGCCTGGCGCTGCGGAAGCAACTCGGAGAGGCCCCACATATCGAGTACGCGACTCGCGCCGACCTCGACGTCACCTCACCCAGCCTCGACAAGGCACGCCGCTGGCGCGATTACGGCACCATCATCAACGCCTCCGCTTATACCGCCGTCGACGCCGCAGAGACCCCCGAAGGTCGCACCGCAGCCTGGCAGACGAACGCAATCTCCGTGGGATTGCTCGCTCGCATCGCGGACGAACACGGCATCACACTCGTCCATGTCTCCAGCGACTACGTGTTCGACGGGAAGTCCAGCGAGGCATATACCGAAGACGCTCCGCTGAGCCCCTTGGGAGTGTATGGGCAGTCCAAGGCAGCAGGTGACATCGCTGCCGCTACCGCTGCCCGCCACTATGTCATCCGTACCTCCTGGGTGATCGGCGACGGAAAGAACTTTGTGCGAACTATGGCATCGCTTGCCGAACGAGGCATCGATCCGAATGTGGTGAACGACCAGATCGGTCGCCTATCCTTCACGTCAGACATCGCCGCCGCCATCGCGCATTTACTCGACACCAATGCCGAGCACGGCACCTACAATGCCACGGGCGATGGTCCAGCGGTGTCCTGGGCTGATGTCGCCCGTGAAGTCTTCCGCTTCACCGGCCACGATCCGGCACGGGTCAGCGGCGTCAGCACTGAAACTTACTTCGCCAATGCGACGTCAGCTGTCGCGCCTCGCCCGATGAACAGCGTTCTCGACCTGAGGAAGCTCCAGTCGACCGGTTTTGTGCCTGCTGATTGGGCGACATCACTCGCTGGCCTTCTCGGCGCATCAGGAGGGGCCGCATGAGGTCGCTCTTTGGAATCGGACGGCGAGCGGAGCGCAGGACGTACTATGGTCTCGGTCGCAGCTGAGCGGCCTCGCACCGGAGTTGGTCGGTCGCACGGGACCCGGGCGGATATTCAATCACTGCGCGCCTTCGCCGTCGGGGCCGTCGTGCTTTACCACGTCTGGCCACTTGCGTTCCCCGGCGGGTACATCGGGGTCGATGTCTTCTTCGTGATCTCCGGTTACCTGATCACTGGACAGCTGATCCGACGCGCCTCGACAGGTAGCATCAATCTGTCCGAGTTCTGGGCAGCTCGTGCCCGGAGGCTCCTCCCGGCGAGCCTGCTCGTCCTGCTCGTGAGCGCGGTCGGGACCGTATTGTTCGCACCGGGCACAGTTGCAGCTCAGTATTTCCGATCGATCATCGGCAGTTCCCTCTATGTGGAGAACTGGTTCCTCGCTGCGGACGCTGTCGACTACCTCGGTGCCGATAACTCTCCGCCGATCGCGCAGCACTACTGGTCGCTGTCCCTCGAGGAACAGTTCTATGTGATCTGGCCGCTCGTCATCGCCGCCACAGCATGGTTTGCAGCCCGACGCGGGGGATCTCTCGTCCGTCGAAGCGCAGCAACGATCGCGGCGGTGACGCTCATCAGTCTGATCGCCTGCGTATGGCTCACGGCCGTTGACCCCGCGTCTGCTTACTTCGTCACACCAGTGCGTATGTGGCAGTTCGGCGCGGGCGCACTCGTTGCCCTGGTTTCGACGGTGATTCGCTCCGTCTGGGTGCGTTCGGTCCTCTGGGCGGGTGGCTACGCGGCATTGCTGCTCTGCATCTTCGCCTACGGCCCCTCAACGCCGTTCCCCGGATACGCGGCGATCCTGCCAGTCGCGGCCGTCGTAGGAATCCTGCTCTCGGGTCCCACCGCCCCGTTCACCCTGGCGCGTGCGCAGGAGTGGAGGCCACTGCAATGGGTCGGCGACCAGTCGTACGGCATCTATCTCTGGCACTGGCCGTTGATAGTGCTGCTTCCTTCGGTACTGGGCCGCGAGCCCGAACTGCCTGAGAACGTCGCGATCGTCGCTCTCACCGTGACGCTCGCTTGGCTGGCCAAACGATTCGTCGAGGATCCGATCCGGTTCGGCCGTGCGAAGAGCCTTCGACCTCGTCACGTCGCAATGCTTGCCGTGATCGCGATGGCAGTCGTGGTCGCCAGCGCCGGCGTGCCCTGGGCTGTGAACGCACGTTCCGCAGCTGCTGCGTCCGAGCAAGCGCAGTCCGAACTGGTCGACCCGGATGCCTGCAGGGGCGCAAGCGTGCTTCTCGAACCCGAATGCCGAGCAACATGGGACCGCACAACTCCGAGCGCCGACGTTGTTCCTCGGCTTGAAGGGCTCTACGACGACGTCGCCGGTGCTTTCAACTGCTACCGCCAAGATGAGAGTGCCGTGTTCGAACCGTGCACTATCGGTTCGAACGCCTCTGATGCTCGGCACCTCGCGATCACGGGAGACTCCCACGCGGCGATGCTCCTGCCCGCATTGAGCATCGCCGCCGAGTCCGAGAACTGGACGATCGACGTCTATATTGGGCGCGGGTGTCCGTGGCGCGCGGATGACGCCGAGAAGTGCCTTGATCGACGAACTCAGTTGACCGCGGATCTCATCGACGGCGATTACGACGCGGTGCTCGTCGCAGCATGGAACCAGCCTGATCTGACCGATTCCCAGCGTGCCGACAGTGCTGAGGCGTTTGCCACGACGTGGGGGCAGGCTGCGAAAGCGGGCGTGTCGGTCATCCCCGTCCTCGACAACCCAGGAGTTCCCGAAGCTTCAGCGACCTGCCTCACAAAAGCACCGAGTTTTCGTCTTTCAACCTGTGCCTTCTCTGCCGCCGAGAACCTGCGTCCCGATCCGCTCGAGATCGCGGCCAGGCAACTGGGCATCGGTACGATCGACTTGCGTGCTGCGTTCTGCACACCCGCGGGTGAGTGCCCGATGGTGGCTGGAGGTGTTGTGGTGTACCGGGACCTGCACCACATCAGCGGAACGTTCAGTAAGAGCCTCGCGCCGTACGTGTCCGCGGAACTGGCGTCGGCCCTCAACCGTTGACCGTGAAAGGCTCCACCATGACACCCCGTGTCTCGATCGTGATGCGTACGAAAGATCGTTCAGTGTTCCTCGAGCGGGCGTTGCGAAGCGTCGCGCAGCAGACTCTGTCGGACTGGGAGCTGATCATCGTCAATGACGGCGGCCTGCCAAGGGCTGTGCGAGATGTGGTTCGAGCCGTGAAAGTGCCCGACCACGCACGCGTGCACATCATCGACAACGATTCCCCCGCCGGTCGATGGCCTGCCGCGAACGCGGGAGTGCGCGCGGCGACGGGAGAATTTCTCATCCTCCACGATGATGACGACAGTTGGTCTCCCAGATTTCTCGAGCGCGCGGTTGGCTACCTCGAAACGCAACCGGATCGTCACGGTGTGGTTTCGCGCATCGAGATCGTGTGGGAACGACGCGAGGGGGAAGCGATCGTCGAAGAACGTCGGGAACGATTCCTACCCGGGAGCGTCGCTCCGCTTCTGATGGATCAGCAGCGATTCAATCATTTCGTCCCTATCGCGTTTCTGTATCGACGCTCGCTTCATGATGTGATCGGCCTGTACGACGAGAGCATCCCTGTGGTCGGCGACTGGGTGTTCAACACAAGAGTTCTCGAACTCGGCCCGTTGGAGTATCTCTCCGACGAGCCGCTGGTCTTTTGGCATCAACGCCCCACCTCCGTCGGAGCCGACAGCAACAGTGTCATCGGTGCACGCAATGAGCATGACCTCCACGACGCCTTGCTGCGCGATGCCGCCTTCCGCTCCTATGTCAATCTGCACGGTGCAGGCGGGATGCTCTACTTCGAGTGGCGGCTCAAGCAGCTCGAAAACGCGCTCAGGGAGGAAATGGCGTCACAGAGTCACGAAGCGACGAATCCGATTACGGTCGCGTTGCGACGTCTCTGGCGCCGCATACGGAGATGACGGGTAGCCTCCGATAGAGATGTCAGCTTCGATCCTCCGCTTTCCACGACGAATCACGTACTTCCCGACGTACCGCACGAACCCGTACCTGACGATGATGGCGCTCGCGCCGCTCGCGCACGGCACGACGATCGACGGCGCCATGACGTTCGTCCGCCTTCTGGACGCGGTGCGCGCCTCGGAGCGGCGCGACATCGTCCACGTGCACTGGACGACTCCGATCGTCCAGCATTGCAACACCCGTGCCGAAGCCCTCGCCCGCGTGTCGGCACTGGACGCAGAGATCCGCTCGATGCAGCGACGGGGCGGCAAACTTGTTTGGACTGTGCACAATCAGATGCCCCATGAGGTGCGGCATGAAGCTGAAGAGCGGTTGCTGATGCGGATGCTCGCAGATCGCGCGGATCTCGTCCACATCATGTCTCCTGGCACAGTGGAACTGCTTTCGGCCATCGTCGAGATTGACCCTGATCGAGTCCTTCAACTCGCGCACCCCAGTTACGCCGGTGTCTATCCGGACCCGCTGACGCGCGCTCAAGCGCGTCACTCCTTCGGACTCGACCACGATGACCTGGCTGTCCTTTTCGTCGGCCAGATGCGGGCGTACAAGGGCGTAGATGACGTGATTCATGCAGCACAGGATCTGGAAGTCGCAGACGGCAGGCGCGTCGTACTCATGCTCGCGGGGGCGGCCGAGCGGACGACGATCGACCAGGTCGAGAAGTTACTGCCGAACGATGCGCGATCGATCGTCAGCTTCAGCCGATTACCCGATCATGAACTCGGTCGCTGGCACCGTGCCGCAGACATTGTTGTGCTGCCTTACCGCCAGATTCTCAACTCGGGGAGCATGCACCTCGCCGCCACATTCGAAACACCCGTGCTCATCCCTGACCTTCCGCATCTGCGAAATGAGTTTCACCGCGAACCGTGGGTGCACTTCTTCGATACGAAGGATGTGATCGGCTCGATCCGCGAACGCCTGCGCACGCCGTTCGATCGCCCGGCTGCAGCATCCTTCTGGCCGTTCTTGAACGCTCGTTCCCCGTGGGTCTTCTCTCTGCGGTACGCTGACGCTCTCGCTCGCCTCGAAGCCGACGTCAGCGATGACCTCGCCCAGTAAGCCGTCGCAGCACGCTGCGAGGTGCCCGCACAATCCAGTGACGCCGACGAACGACGACGAGGTTGCCGTCGTAGTCGTCAAGAAGAAGAGGACGTCTCTGCTCGTAGCGCGGCACGACTCCCCGAAACGGCACACCGGTCACCGTACCGGTCGCGTCAATCGCAGCGATGGTGAGGGCGTGCCCGATCGGTAGTGCCCGTATGTCGAATTCCACATGGCGAGTGCTCTCGCAGTCGGGCACGGAATCTTGACGTGGACGCACCAGTCCACCGGTATGTGAGTCATGGAGAACCGGAACGGCAGCCGCACCGCCTGCAGCCACCGAGATACGAAGCACCCGGCTCTCGGCCTCTACGCTCCTGACCGTCATCCGACGACGAAGACGCACTTCCGCGTTCCCCAAACCGACAACCGCGTTAGTGAATTCCGGACGGGATCGCGCAAGCGCCTCCGCCAAGCGGTTCCAAGCACGAGCATCCTCGGGTACGAGAAGTTCAGCAGAACCGAGCAATGCGACGATGTCCTTCTCAACATCGAGTGATTCGGAATCGCAGAGAAGTGTGGCAGTGGCCGCTCGCAATCGTGCTGCTGGACCACGATCGGGCGCGCGCTCACTGGCAAGCAACACACGGGCGCCTTCGAGGTCCGCGTCCTCCAGAAGAGCGCAGACCGCTGCGAGCCGGGTGGGCATGCGGACAGTGCCTGCGTCGAGCAGCGACCGCAGCGCCGAGCCGACATCCGATATCGAGTTCTGCGAAGGCGCTCCCCGTGACCAGCGCGACAGCCGCGCAGTGACATCGGCGATCGGCACCGCGCGCACGCCGCTCGAGTGCGTTCTCAACGCATCCAACACTGCCGTCGTTCGATCGTCATCGCCTCCCGCGCCGTCGCGTCGGCGCACGATCAGTGGTTTCGAAAGGCGCGCCACCGATTCAGTCGATGACAAGGCTCGCGCGACGATTCCGTCGATGTCCGGAGGCGCATCAAGGGAATCGAGCACGTCGCGGAGAAAAGCACGACGAAAGATCAGGGCACGGCCTGGACAGTGCTGATCGTCCGCTTCGCGATGAGCGCCGATGGGGGAGGACCCATCAGGGTAGTACGCCACCTCGTTGCCGATGACGACATCAGCACCACCGCGCATCGCCGGTCGTGCGATCCTCCCAGCCTCAGGGGACAGCAACTCGCCACCGCTCAGCAGGATGACATAGTCAGTTTCGTCGGCTCTCACGGCCTCGTCGACCGTCAAGTGATGAACCAGATCACGTTTGCGATACGCCGCCCATCGCTGTGCAGCATTCGCTTGTGCGCGACCCCCCACAATACTCACCCGTACGGTGCCACTGGGTTGTGCCGTCGCGGACTCGAGCGCTTCCAGCACCCGGTCGTCCGCGCCCGTGATATCTACAATCGCCTCGATACACGGCATCGACGTGCGCGTCACCGAGACCTGAGCATTTCCACGGCTTCCTTCACATCGCCGTCGAACACCTTTTTTCCCGAGCGAAGGACGATCCCGCGCTCACACAGATCCTCGACCATGCCGAGATCGTGGCTGACGACAAGCATCGTCACACCCTTCTGAGTGAGTTCTTTGATCTTCTGCGTGCACTTCGCCCTGAACGGTGCATCACCGACCGACAGGACTTCGTCGACGAGCAAGATGTCGAGATCGACGTGGATGGCGACTGAGAACGCCAATCGCATGAACATGCCGGACGAGTAATGCTTCACCTCCTGGTCGATGAATTCACCGATCTCGGAGAAAGCCACTATGTCGTCGAATCGGGCTCGTGTCTGCTCCTCCTTCATCCCGAGAATGGCTGCGTTCAGAAACACGTTCTCGCGCCCACTGAGCTCCGGATGGAATCCTGCACCGACTTCGATCAGACCAGCCACGCGCCCGCGAGTGAGCACGACTCCCGCATCTGGCTCGAGCACCCCCGACACGAGCTTGAGCGTCGTGGACTTCCCCGATCCGTTCCATCCCAGAACGGCGACAGACTCTCCCTCACCGACTTGAAAGCTGACATCATCCAGGGCGACGAACTTGTCTGCTCGCACCTTCCGACCTCGAATCCAGCCGACGAACGCCTCTTTGAACGAATGGCTGTTTCGTTTGAGGAACTCCTTACGTACGTGGTCGACGATGATGCTCGGTTTGGTCGAAGTGCTGATCTTGATCTTGTCCATCACAAATCCTGTGCAAAACTGCGTTCGAAACGGCGGAACACCACCTGCCCCACCACGAGGGCGAGCAGCACCACGACGATGCCCACGAGAGTTGTCACTGTGGAATGAGGCGGCGTTGCACCTGGATCAGGCACCGTGGCACCCCAGAATGCGTTGTGGAACGCTTCGACTGCCACGGTGATCGGGTTGCTCATGTACACGTAGAACAGCCACGAGTGATCACCGAGTGCATCGCGTAGCAGCATCCATGTGTAGAGCACAGGCGAGGTCCACGTCGAGAACATCTTGATGAGGTCCACAAAGTTCTGCGCGTCACGGAAACGGACATTGAGTCCGCTGAAGAACAGTCCCATTCCAAGCGCAAACACCAGAACGAGCACGAGAGACCCGATCACTCCGATCAGCGCGAGCGCGCTCGGCGCCCACCCGACCAGCAGACAGACTGCGAGCAGGATCGCGAGCTGCGGAAGGAAGTGGATGAATGCCCCTATCACAGCAGTGAGCGGGAACAGCTCGCGAGGCAGGTAGATCTTGCGCACGAGTGCACTGTTCTCGACGATCGACTTCGTGGCGTTGTCAAATGCCTCGTTGAAGAGGTTTACAACGACGATTCCCGCGAACAGATATATCGCGAAGTTCTCGATTCCGCGATGAACCTGGAGGATGACCCCCATGACGAAGTAGTAGATGACGAACTGCGCGGCTGGTTTGACGTACGACCAAACCCACCCGAGCACAGAGTTCCGGTATCGAGTCGACGTGCCCTTCCTGAGGAGAACGCGAAGCAGGTACCTCCATCGGAAAGCATCGAGCAAGCCACGACCTCGCCCGGGTACGTCGTACTCAGCGACGTCCACGTAGTCACCCAGCAACAGTGTTCCCTTCTCGCCGGCGAACCGGCTTTTCCACCCCGTCGATACTAATTCAAGCTGCTTCCCCGACGTGTGCAAGGTCGCCGAGAACACACTTGCCCGCTACCGCGGAGTGGCTTCGCCTGCGGTATGGGAGCGACCCGCGAGGATCCGGACAGCACGCCGTGCCCAACGCGGTGAGCGCGTGGCCACCCGGTGAACCATCTCGGGGTGGTTGTCCATCGACGCCAGCACCTCGTCCCGCGCTGCCCTCGCTCCAGCGCTCGCGACACGGCGTGCGCTTTGCATCCCGCGCTTCGCGTAGCCGAGCAGGCGATCCGAAACGGGGCGCGACGGGGGTGCGCTCCGCAATGCCTCCCGCAAGGCGACAGGGCCGTCGTCAGCATTCAGAGAAGCGATCTGCCGCTCACGGTCGTTAAGCTCGCGGCCGACTCCGGGGCGGCCGCCGAGTTCCCGTGCAATCGCCACGAGGCGAACGAGCTCGGCGTCGCTCATGTCTTCGATCGTGTCGAACGCACCGAACACCGACCACCGTAAGATCTCCGCGACACCGGGCGCGAACTTGATGCCCGCGTGGCGGAACCACCGACGAAGGGCGTCGCCCGATGCGCGCACGACACGATCGACCGTTGCCTCTGAGTGATCGTTGAACGCCGCTGCGAGCGCCCATTCACCGGCCACGATAGCCTTGTACGTGAACAGCTGCCGCCCCTGCAATGACGCATCAGCGTATTGCAGCATCTCCGTGACGATCGAACGCACGGCCATCCGCGCCT
This sequence comes from Microbacterium tenebrionis, assembly GCF_903645325.1. GTDB lineage: Bacteria > Actinomycetota > Actinomycetes > Actinomycetales > Microbacteriaceae > Microbacterium > Microbacterium tenebrionis. Next base: position 334,891 of record NZ_CAHJXQ010000002.1, on the reverse strand, counting down.
GGTCGTACTCTGACGCATCGAGGTGACTGGCTGACGTGAGCGGACCGAGATGTGCCCAGACATCGTTCTCGAGCATCGACGTGGCATACCACGTCGTCACGCGCCGGTTCTGCAAGCGAACGACGGATTCGAAACAGATGCTCTCCTGCGCGAAGTGGCCGTAGATCGATTCGGGCGTGTGCTTCCGCGCTGTCATCGACCCTGCACCGGTACGTCGTCGATAGGCGTATACGATCTCGGGGACCACATCGAACTCGAACGCACAATAGGCGTCGGTCATCGCCACAATGTCGTTGGAACGAGGAGCATCGGTGAAACGAATCCCCGCAGCGTCCCATGCGGTGCGACGAAAGATACGGTTCCAGCAGACACGATCACGCAAGAACCTGGGCTCCCTGGACAGTGTGATTCCTGTTCGTTCCTCACCGTACAGCGGAAGCCACTGCTGTCGAGTGTAGATGGCATTCGGCTCGAAAATGAGGTAGTTCCCGACGACCATCTCAACGCCGGTGCGCCTCGCCTGCTGCAGGAGGCGGGTGTACGCACCGCTCGGGACCAGATCGTCGCCGTCCGCGAACGCGAGAAATTCTCCTCGGGCTCTGCTCACTCCGAGATTGCGGGCGCTGCCACCCCCATCCAACGTGCTGCTGAGCACCGTGACCCGCTCATCGTCAATGCGGCTGAGGACGTCGAGAGTATTGTCGGTGGAGCCGTCATCGACGACGATCAGTTCCAGCGAGCGAACCTCTTGATTCAGAATCGAGATGATCGCTTCGTACACCCAGGCACCAACGTTCTTCGTCGGCATGACGACCGAGAGTTCCGGGTCCTCCGGCGTCGGTCGCTGGTCAGCCATTGAGCTCATTGAAACCGCTCCAGTTTGTGCCGCGTAGACTCATCAGGTCAGTAAGTCTACCCGTGAGGTCGCCCGGATGAGCCCGCAGAACACCACTCCAACCGTCTCCGTGGTGGTACCCGTTTACAACGTGGAGAGATACCTCCGCGAGTGCCTTGAATCAGTCTCCCAACAGGACTACGACAACTGGTCCGCGATTGTCGTGATCGATGGGTCACCGGACGACTCAGAACGAATCGCTCGCGAGTTCGCCGAAAACGACCCGCGATTCCACGTGATCTCGGTACCGAATGGGGGGCTTGGGTCGGCACGCAACATCGGGTTCAAGGAATCCGATGGTGAGTACGTCTTCTGGTTGGATTCGGATGATGTGCTGCCGCCGTCAGCCCTCTCCACGCTCGTTGAGGCGGCGGTGGAGACGAAGAGCGATATCGTCGCCGGATACGCGGAAGACTTCGGCGCGACGGCATTCCCGACTCGCTATTGGACGCAGAACACCGCGCTGTTCGATGCACAGCAGACAGTGACGGCGCTCTCCGATCCGCGCGTTCTGGACGATCACGTCGTCTGGAACAAGCTGTATCGACGGTCGCTCCTTGCCGAGAACTCGATCGATTTCCCGGAGGGGATCCATTGCGAGGACATGGTCTTCTCAGCACGCGCAGCGTTCGCCGCGAACAGGACCACGATCACCCCTCGCCTTGTGTACCGTCATCGTCGACACGACGCCGCGATCTCCGCTTCGTACACGCGGGCCAAAACGCTTGCGGACTGGCTCGAGCAATCGACGATCGCCATCGGGGTCGTATCGAACAGCGGCAATGCACAGACGCTCGATCACTACCTTTCGCGCTTCGTCTCCACCCAGTGGTGGACGCGCGCGCGCGCCGTCAACGAGATCACCGATCCGCACCTGATGTCCGGGCTCGCCGCGTTGTCCGCGGCGGTGTATGCACAGTTGTCGCCGACCGCCAGCAGGCGCCTGCGGACTCTTGAATCCGCCACTCTTCGATTCTTCGCCGAAGACGATCCCAGGCAGCTCCTCGATCAATCCGATCCGCTCAAGCCCACCGTATTGATGGATGACTACGGCCGATCGCTCCAGGAAGCGGTCGCTGCGCTCAACACGGCGAGTCGTCTCGCGGCGGGCTCGGTCGCCGCGAGACGACTCGCCGAAATCCTGTGGATCGATCGCGCGCTTCAGCCAGCGGCGGATGGCTGGTTCAACGGCACAGACGGCTTCTTCGAGGCAGTGGATGCTCTGATTGCCTCGCTCGGCCTTTCCGAACTCCGCGCCCGGATGGTACCGGGTCGCTCTCATCCAGCCAACACCGCGCGCTTCCTTCTCGAGGCGGGCCGTCCCCTCTCCGAACTCACTTCGGTGCAGCGTATTGGGGGTGGTATCCAATTGCGCGGCGTTTCGCGGATGACTCCGGGTATCGAGCACGCACGCACGGGCACGATCACCCTGCACGCCTCGGCGGATGCGCGACCCGCCGTGCGGCCGATCACGTGGACGAGCGACGGCGAACGAATCCGCTGGCAAGCTGTTTTCCCGTACGGCGAGATCAACAGGGACACACCCATCGGGATGACGATTCATTTCGCGAAGGACGGAGAACCTCGCGGGAGCGGCACCGTCACGCTCTCCGACTCGATTCGACCAGACGCTCGCGGACAGAAGGGCAGCTTGTACTTCGCGCCCTCCGTCGTTTCTCGCTCCCCTGCGGAACGCCGCATCTTCACGATTCCCGCATGGAGGGATAACCCGTTCGTGACCATCATGCAGTTGGCGACGACCGCACGCGGATACGTGCACGATCGCGCGAGTGATCTCGATCGAATCGTGGCGGAATTGACGGCTCCCGGTCAGCGAGGAACTGTGCACCTGCACTGGCCTGATGCCATCCTCGACCACGCGACATCTGAGAAGAACGCCGACAGCCGCGTGGACACGTTCCTGAACGCGCTCGCCAAGTGTCGAAGCCACGGGCGAGCGATCATTTGGACTCTGCACAATGCTCTACCCCATGATCACCCCTATCATGCTGCGGCAGTGCGTCTTCACCAGGGCGTCGCAGACCTCGCGAGCACCGTTCACCTGCTCAACAGCCACAGCCTCACCGCCCTAGAGCACGGTTACGACATCCTTCCAGAGAAGACCGTGCACATTCCGCACCCGAGCTATGCGGGTGTCTACGGAGCGCCGATGGAACGGACGCAGGCTCGGGCACTGCTGGGAGTGTCAGAATCCGCGACCGCTGTGCTGCACTTCGGGCAATTGCGTCCGTACAAGGGCGTAGAAGCACTGATCTCGGGGATGCGCACCGCAGCGAGCACCGGCGCAGAATTCGAACTGCTGCTGGCGGGGAAACCCAAGCACGAGTGGGCGAGAACTCTTTCCGATCAAGTCGAGGGGATCAATGCGATTCTCTCCCTGAAACACATCCCTGACGAAGAGGTTCCGCACTGGTTCTCGGCGTCGGACGTGCTGGTCCTGCCTTATCGGCGAATCCTCAATTCAGGAACGATGCACCTGGCCGCGCCCTTCTCGTTGCCGACGATTCTTCCCGCTGAGCCGCACCTCGTCGAAGAATTCGGCGAACAGAAATGGATACGCTTCTTCGACCTCGATCGTCCTGAAGAGTCCATTGCGGAGCTCCTCGTGGATCCGTGGTACAAGGCGCCCCAGGCACGGCTTGCGGCACTTGCCTACTGCGAGGAGACGCTACCGGTGACGATTTCTCGGCAGTTCGCCCGGCTCGTAGAGTCGCTTACCCACTGAGCACACGACTCTCCCACGATGTCACGGGCTCATCCTTCTTGAATCGCTGCCGACGAATAGCGAGGATCCCCGGTCAGCCGGCCGTCCGCCACACGCACCCGAGCTGAGTGTTCGATCCGCTCCCGACGTTCTCTGCGATGGCGCAGATCTTGTGCTGTCCCGGTGCCAGCGAGATGATTCGATCGAACCCGCTCGACGTTGCTCGCGGCTGCGTCACGGCAAGGTCTCCGCGTGGCCCGGCAGCGATGACAGTGCTGTGCCAGACGTTGTCTACCAGCAGCTGCACCTTGAGCGCAGAATTCGTGTCCGAGTCGTAAGCCCAACCGGTCAGTCGGACCGTGTTTGCGCTCGCGTCAACCGATTCCAGCGCTCCGATCGGATCATTGCCCTTGACAACCACCCATTTGCAGCCCAGGTCGAGTGCCGACCCGCTCCCGACCGCATCAGCGACAAGGCAGATCTTGCGGGTACCAGACTGCAACGGAATCACGACGTCGATTCCATGCGCATCGCCATACGCCGGGTAGCGCTTGGCAAGACCGCTGTACGCCGCTGAAGCCAGGACTGTTCGCGACCACTTGTTGTCTACAAGTACCTGCACCTTGACCGGGTCAGAGGTGTCGGGGTCGATCACCCAGCCCTTGACTGATGCGCCCCCCGCCACCGCAGTCACTGCATCGACCGAACCGAACGCGTCGCCGGCATACACGGTGGTGGTGCGACAACCGAGGTCCCGAGGAGCGCCACCCCCCACGTTGTCGGCGATCAGACACACCTTGTTCCAGCCCGCGCTGAGCGGGATACGCTGCTGCAGGCCGTGCGCAGTCCCGTATTGTGGGTATTGCGCCATCCCGGCCTCGCTGTATGCATCGGCGACGATCGTACGGGACCACTTGTTGTTGACCAATACCTGGACACGCACGGGCGCGGTCGTATCAGGATCGAGCAGCCATCCCGACACCTGGATACCCTGTGGCACTGCGTTCCACGACGCCACGCTGCCGAGAACATCGCCCGATGGGATGTTCAGCCACGTGCACGGAAAACTGAGAGACGAGCCTCGCCCGACGTTCTCCGCGACGAGGCATACCTTTCGCGTGCCGGGTTGCAGCGAGATGACTGATTCGAAACCTCGACTCGCCCCGAGATCCGCCCTCGGCTTGTTCGCGAGCAGGGTCCGCGACCACTTGTCGTCGACGAGCACCTGAATCTTGACGGGGCTGGTGCTGTCGCCGTCCGTCGCCCAGCCAGCGACGAACGTCCCGCCAGGGGCAAGGCGGATGGCGTCAAGGCTGCCGACGACGCCCGCGTCTGGGATATTCAGCCACTTGCAGCCGATCTCCCGTTGAGAGCCATCACGCGGATTCTCGGCTCGAAGACAGACTCTCGTACTTCCCGAGGGCAGCGTGACATCGGCGGAGTATCCGGTCGTTTTGTCGGAGAGGCCATAGACGGTCGCCACATCGGGGCGGCTCTGATCGGCCAGGACCGTCTGCTTCCAGATGCCGCCTGCAGTGACGTGAATCTTTACTGTGATGTCCGCCGCTCCGGGCACGAATGCCCAACCACGGACTCGCACGCCGCCCGGAATCGCGGTCATCTCGTCAAGCGCTGTGCGCGGTGCCACCGTCGCCTGTGTCGACCCGAACCAGTCGGTGAAGTAGTTGTAGAAGTTGCGGTTGCCGTAGCTCGAGCATCCGTCACCCGCTCCGTAGTCCGCACGCAGCGCTGCAGCGTTCGGCTGATACGGTGTGTAGTAGTACAGCGCCTCGGTGGCCTTGTTCGCGATGTACACCGGCGCAGTGCCGCACGCCTTGTTCGGGTGATACTGCACCTGCCAGGTCTTACCGGCCTTGTACCACTGGAAGTATCGGCCCTCCATGTAGATCTGCATCTGGCGAGCGGCGCCGTAGACCTGGGTGAAGAAGCCCGCGAACGCCGTGTCGCACGGCGCAGTGTCGGGGCATGCCTGCCCCATCGCCTTGTTGTAGCGCCAGTTGCTCGGCCAGATGTGGGTGACCAGGCCCTGCTCCTTCTGGAGCATGACGATCAGAACCTGGGGGTTGATCCCGCATGCTTGCGCGACCTTGTACAGGATGCGCGCGGCCGACTCGCTTGAGGCACCCGAATAAGCCTTGCAGTATGCGTCAGCGGCCTTGGACTGCGTCGCCGTTCTCAGATCCTTGAGACAGACGAACGGCAGTCCGTCTTCGTCTTTGCCGACGACGCACTTGGAGACCTTCGAGTTCAGGAACGACTGGATACTCGCCTCTGTCATCGTGCCCGAATTCGTGAACACGGCGTCGCTGATGATGTTGCCGGCGTTGAACCCGGCCAATGACGTCTTCACGAGTCCGGTCTGCGTCAGGTCGGTCATCGAGCGCGCGAGGCTCGCCGTCGACCCCGATGTTGAGCTCGCTGCGGTAGCCGTCGCCGCCTCGATCGGCGTCACCGTCCCGATCACGACCGCGATCGATGCGACTAAGACGGCCAGGAACCGAGGCAGGTGGAGCGCGTTTCGGGGGCGCGCGGCACGAGGAGACATGTGACTAGTGTGACGGAAGTTGCGCGATGATGCCACTGGGACTCAAGAAGCGTCAGAACAGCACGGCGTGTCGGCCGCATTACCAGCCAACGTGCAGGTCTCAGAGCTCGGCGTGCAGCGCCCACACGCGCTCTGCCGAACTCGCCCACGAGAACGCCTTCGCCCTGTCTCCGGCGAGCCCTCGCAGCCGCAGCTCCCCCGCCCCGACGGCATCCGCCAGGGCGTCGGGAATCTCCTGCGGCGCGACGAGCGCACCCCTCGGCGATCGCGTCGCGGTGCACCCCGCTGTCGGCTGCGACCACAGGAACACGGAGCGCCAGGGCCTCCATCGCCCGCCAAGGCCACGCCGAACGCATGCTCGTCGCCACGAACGCCGAGGCCCCGCCCAGCACGGCTGCACGATCCTCATCCGGCAGCGTGCCGCGCACGTGGGCTCTGCGTTCCGGCAGTCCGGCCGCCGCTGCGGCATCCGCAAGCCCCGGCTCCGACCCCTCGGCGGCATCCAACACAACGGCGTCGACATCAGCTGCGGCGGCCGCCCGGAAACCGTGCTCGAGCTCCTCGGCCGAGCCCGACAGAAGCACATAGCGCAGCGGCAACGACAACGATTCACGCCGCGACGCGGCATCCGCCGGAATCGCGAACCCGGTCGGCGGCGCACCCGCGATCACGCGCACACGGTCTCCGAGCTTCGCGATCTCCCCGATCCGCTCGGCCATCGCGTGCGTCGGAACGACCACGGCATCCGCGTGCTTCACCGCCCGACGCAGCATTCCGCGCTGCCACGCGACCGTCGACCTCGGCAGTGTGCTCGGCGCCTCCCACGCGGTCAGGTCCCAGATCGTCACGGCCGTCTGGTCGTGATCGTGCACCCGATCGTGCTTGACGAGCGGAGCCATCAGCGAGGGCGCATGGATCAGCCCGCCGCCGACGCCCGGCACGATTCCGAGTTGCCAGGCCGCGGCGAGCTCGCGTCGCCGCAGACCCAGCGGGCGCACCGAAGCCACGCCGTCGATATCCAGCGACGCACCCGATGGGATGATCGCCTCGACCGTGCAATCGGTGGGAGCCGTCTCAATGAGTCCGACGACGAGATCCCGCGCCGCGCGGGCCTCATCGGCGTCGACGACACTCGCGATCTGATCGAGGACGACGCGCAGTTCAGCACCCATATCGACAGCGTATGCGCGCCGAACCCGAAACCCCGCGCCGCACGCCGTGCCGTGCTTGAATGCACTCATGAGCGACGGGCGGATGCCAGCACGACGGCGCGTGACGGGGTGGATCGTGGCCACCCTCGTCACCCTCTTGCTCGTCGCGATCGGCTGGGTGGTCATCCGCGGAGTCGGCGCCGTCACCGAACTGCAGAACGTGCGCAACTCCGTCACCCAGCTCCACCGGGCCCTCGACGAGCGCGCGTTCGACCGCGCCGAACGGATCGCCCCTCGCATCGCGCAGCACGCCGAGCTCGCCGGCGAGCTCAGTTCCGACCCCGTCTGGCGCGGGTTCGAATTCATCCCCTGGCTCGGCCAGAGCTTCACCGCGATCCGCGAGATCGCCGAGATCACCGCGAACGTCGCCGACACCGCCGTCCGGCCGACGGTCGCACTCGCCCCCGACACCGACCTCGCGACCGTCGGCCTGAGCGGAAGCCGGGTCGACGTGACGGCGCTCTCCGGCCTGGCAGAGTCCCTCGATCGCCCCGCCTCAGCGCTCGCCGGCGCCGAGGCCAGGGCGCGCCTCATCGACGCGGACGGCGCCTTGCCCCCGATCGCCGATGCCGTGCGCGAGACCCGCGCAGTCCTCGAAGACGCAGCATCCACCGTCGGCGCGTTGCGCGGTGCAGCCGTACTGCTGCCCGGGATGCTCGGATCCTCTGAACCGAGAACATACGTCATCGCCGTGCAGAACAACGCCGAACTGCGTTCGCACGGGGGTGCTGCCGCCGCGTTCATCCAGGTCAGCGCCGCCGACGGCACGATCAGCGTCGTGCGCGCAGCATCCGGCCTCGACGTTCCGGCGCTGACGGAGCCCCTCGAACTCGACGACGCAGTGCTCGCTCTGTACGGCGACGGCCCGGGGCGCATACCCCGCGACATGACGAGCGTGCCGGATTTCGCCGCGGCCGGATCCTTGATCGCACAGCGCTGGCAATCGCAGTTCGGCACAGCGGTCGACGGAGTCATCGCCGTGGACATCGACACGATGCGCCATGTGCTCACCGCGACCGACGCCGTGCAGTTCGACGCGTTCACCGCGACATCGGACTCCATCATGACTGTTCTGACGAACGACATGCCGCAGGCGATCCCGGACCCGGCGGCGCAGGACATCGCCTTCTCCCGGGCCGCTCAGGCCGTGCTCGGCGCCGCCCTGTCCAGCGAGGAGCCGTCGTCGCTGCTCGCCGCACTCAGCGACGCCGCACGCGACGACCGCATCCGCATCTGGAGCGCGCATGAGGAGGAGCAGGAGCTGTTCGCGGCATCCTCCCTCGGAGGCACGCTCCCCCATGACGACGATCACGACGTCCATGTCGGCGTGCTGCTCAACGACCGCACCGGAGCTCCCCTCGATGCCTACGCCGCCGCGACCATCACCACCGCCTTCGGCGTGTGCGACGGCATGCCGGCGACGCAGATCCGGGTGACATGGACCAGTGCCGTCCCGGAAGAGGTCGCGGCATCCGCCGTCGCCCCCGAAGGCGGCGCGCCGGGTGACCTGCGCACCCTGATCGCGATCTACGGGCCGCAGGGCGCCTCCGCGCGGGGTGAGCTCACGACGACGCTCGACGGGCGACCCGTCGTCCAGCAGGAGATCGCACTCGCGCCCGGAGAGTCCGGCACCGTGACGGCGACGTTCACCGGGGCCGGTTCGGGCGATCCCCTGACGCGTCTGCATCACACCCCGATGCTCGAGGATCCCGAGATCCTGCGCGCGGACATCGACTGCGGGTGAACGCCCTACCCCTTCGACAGGCTCAGGGACCGGGCTTGCGGGCCCAGGTGGCGGCGCGTCTACGGCGTCGGTGCGGGCGTCTCCGTCGGCGGATGCATGGTCTCGTGCGCGAGCTCGCGGATGTGCGCGTAGTCCGGCTCGAACTCGTCGACGCCGTTGTCGGGGGTCAGCTCGATCGTCGTGACGGGCTGCTCCTTGGCCTTCATCATCAGGTCGAAGAACTCCGGCAGCTTGTCCTTGGGAAGGTCGGTGTCGATGAGAACCGTACCGGCAGCGGCGATCTCGTTGAACCGTGCGAGCACGTTCTGCGGGGTGAACTGCTCGAGCATCGCGATCTGCAGCTCGCGCTGACGCTGCATGCGGTCCCAGTCGCTGGTGGTGTACCGCGAACGCGCATACCACTGAGCGGTGTCGCCGTCCATGTGCTGCTGGCCGACCTCGATCCAGCCGATCGCCCACTCGTCGGCGTCGGTGCCGGTCCAGCCCTCGGGCGGACCGCCCTTGGGGAGCCGCTCGGTGACGTTGATGTCGACGCCGCCGAGCGCATCGATCATGTCGGCGAAGCCGTGCATGTCGATGAACACGTAATACGGGATCTCGATGCCGAGGATCCCCTCTGCGGCATCCTTCGTCGCCTCGATACCGGGCGCGGAGCCGTGGTTCGCGGCATCCGGATACAGGGCCTGGCCCTCGTCCTCGCGACACACCTCGGCGGCGTAACGGATGTGGTTCATCCAGCCGTTCCAGCCGCACGTCGCCGACGACTGGCCCTGGAAGCCGTCCGGGTAGAGCTGCTGCATCGGGCTGCCGTCGCTGAAGGGGGCGTTCGGCAGCTCGCGCGGGATACCGAAGAGCGTCACCGCACCGGTCGTGGCGTTGATGGATGCCACGGAGATGCTGTCGAAACGCATGGAGTCGCGCCCGTCTCCGCTGTCGGCACCGAGGAGCAGGATGTTGTAGTACCCGTCACTGGGGTCGACGCTCGGACCGCTGCTGCCGAAGATGTCGCCGAGAGCACCACGACCGGACGCTGCGGCGCTGGCGGCGTAGAGCGCCCCACCGCCCACGAGGGTCAGCACGAGCAGCGACGCGATCGGGATCGCCCACCGCGACACCGTGGGCACCTTCACCAGGCGCACCAGACGCAAGGTGTCGATCGTGAGCACCAGCCACAGCACGAAGTACCCGATCAGCAGCACCTGCACGAGCGTCAGCACGCCCCAGGACAGCGGACCACTCACCAGCCACACGAGGGCCGACTGTGCGAACAGCGCGATCCCGGCAGCCACGAGGACGAGCACCCAGCCGATGAGCGTCGCACCGAGCCCGAAGCGGCCGAGCTTGCGATTGCGACCGGCGAGGATCTGCGCAGATCCGGGCACCAGCACGTTCATCGCCACCAGCCACCAGCCGCGGCGCCCCATGAACGATTCGTCGGAGACGTCGGGGTTGCGCAGCGGACGCGGCTCGATCAGGCGCCGACCCGTGCCCTGCGTCGCACGTGGTGCGGCAAGGGTCACAGGGAGCCCTTCAGCCGCTCGTTCTTCTCCGCCACCTGGCTCTCGAGACCGCGCGCGAATTCCTCGAGCCGATCCGCGATCGCGGCATCCGAGACGCCGAGGATGCGCGCGGCGAGCAGTCCCGCGTTGCGCGCACCGCCGATCGACACCGTGGCGACCGGGATGCCGGCGGGCATCTGCACGATCGAGAGCAGGGAGTCCATGCCGTCGAGATAGGCCAGCGGCACGGGCACGCCGATCACCGGAAGAGGCGTCATCGACGCCAGCATGCCCGGCAGGTGCGCGGCGCCGCCTGCCCCGGCGATGATCACGCGGATGCCGCGGGCACGCGCCTCGCGCGCGTAGGACATGAGCTTGTCCGGGGTCCGGTGCGCGGACACCACCTCGACCTCGTGCGGAATGCCGAAGTCGGTGAGCGCCTGGGAGGCGTCGCTCATCACGCGCCAGTCGGAGTCGGAACCCATCACGACGCCGACGACGGGCGCGCTGGAGGAGTGCAGTGGCTCAGTCACTCCCCCAGGCTACTTTCCGCTCGCCGGAGTTCTGCTGAACGGCACGAGCTTTGCGCCCGTGTTCTCAGCGGATTCAGTCGAAGTGCGCGGCGACCGCACGCGCCGTGTAGACGATGTCGTCGAGATCGTCGCCGGAGACGTTGATGTGTCCGACCTTGCGGCCGGGGCGCGCGTCCTTGCCGTAGATGTGGATCTTCGCGTCCGGATGCTCGGACATCGCTGCATCGAACCGGCTCTCGAACGTGCCGTCGAGCGGGCCGCCGAGGATGTTCACCATCGTCGCCCAGGCCGCGCTCGGCGATGCATCTCCGAGCGGCAGGTCGGCGACCGCACGCAGGTGCTGCTCGAACTGCCCCGTCACGGCGCCGTCCTGGCTCCAGTGACCGCTGTTGTGCGGGCGCATGGCGAGCTCGTTCACGAGGATCCGCTCGTCATCCGTCTCGAACAGCTCGACGGCCAGCATGCCCGTCACGCCGAGTCCCTCGGCGATCCGGCGTCCGATGCCTTCGGCCACCTGGACAAGGCGTTCCCCCGCGCCGGGAGCCGGCGCGAACACCTCTGCGCACACGCCGTCGCGTTGCACGGTCTCCACGACCGGGTAGGGGACCATCTGCCCGCTCGGCCTGCGCGCGATCTGCTGAGCGAGCTCGCGGCGGAACGCGACGAGCTCCTCGACGAGGAGTGCTTCGTCGCCCGCCCGCTCGAACCAGTCCGACGCCTCAGCCGCCGCACCGACCACGCGCACGCCCTTGCCGTCATACCCGCCGCGCGGGGTCTTCACCACACCGCGCCCGCCGTGGTCGTCGAGGAATGCCTGAAGCTCGGAGGCGTCGGTCACCCGCGCCCAGTCCGGCTGCGGCACGCCGAGCTCCGCGAGGCGCTCGCGCATCTCGAGCTTGTCCTGCGCGAAGCGGAGCGCATCGGGCCCCGGGTGCACGGCGACGCCTTCCGACACGAGAGCGCGCAGCACCTCCTGCGGGACGTGCTCGTGGTCGAACGTGATGACGTCGACGTCCTGCGCGAAGGCCCGCACCGTGTCCAGGTCGCGGTAGTCGCCCACCGCGGTCGCGGCCAGCTGCGCGGACATGCCCTCCGCCTCGGCGAGGACACGCAGATCGATCCCGAGCTCCACCGCCGGGGCGATCATCATCCTCGCCAGCTGACCGCCGCCGATCACGCCGATGCGCAACACCATGTGGTTCTCCGTTCGTCGTGAGCCATTCTTCCGCATCGAGCGGAGTGCTCGCGCGTCAGGCCCTCGCGCGTCAGGACACCGGGTCGGTGTCGCCCATCGACTGGGCGTCGCGGTGCGCCAGGATCTGGTTGACCTCGATCTGGTCGGCCAGCGCCTCGTGCACAAGAGTGACGTTCGGGATGTTCACCAGGCTCAGCGGCGCATCCAGACCGTTCGAGAGCGTGATCGTCCCGGCCCCCCACATCCGCTGCCCGATGCCGCGGCGCACCCCGATCGAGTAGCCGCGCACGTGCGACATCTCGCGGCGCTGGCGCGCTCCCAGCCCATGCCGGACGATCACGCGCCGCGTCGTGACGGTGTATGTGCGCGAGAACCACACGAGGAACGGGATGACGACCCCGAGCAGCACGAGCAGGCCCGCAGCTGCGAGCAGCATCCAGTTCTGGAAGCCGTCCGGCAGGTTGTCGAAGAAGAAGGCCGTGGCCCCGCACACGGCGATCAGGAGCAGCGCCGACCAGAACAGCCCGCGCGCCCCGCCGCGGAAGCGCGCGATGAGCAGCTCCTCGGCAGGTGCCCCTGGCGGCGGCATCATCGGCCGGCCGCTGAGCGTCACGGGTTGGGTCATGGCTCCATTGTGCCCGTCACCGCGGACAACACCCGCTGTGTGACGGCGTGTCCGCCCTGGCCCGGTGGGCCCGGACGATCAGGCGAGTCGGGCGTGGACGACGTCGCCGGCGGCGATGAGGTGCTCCGCACCGTCGACCTCGACGACCAGCCGCCCGTCGTCCGCGAGCCGGATCGCGGTCCCGTGCAGCGCGCCGCCGCCGGGCAGCGACACGTCGACGTCGCGGCCGAGGGTCGCGCAGCGCGCGGACACCGCGTCGCGCACGCCGCTGCGGTCGGCGTCGCCCCATGTCGCCAGGGCCTCCAGCAGGCCGCTCAGCCGCCGGAGGTAGTCCGAGACCAACCGGTCATGATCCGCCACGGCCCCGAGCGCCGCGAACGAGGTCGCCGTCGGCACCGGGAGCTGCGCCGCGGTCATCGCGGTGTTCACACCCGCTCCCAACACGATCGCGGAGCCGGTGGACTCCGCCAGGATGCCGCAGATCTTGCGCCCGTCCACGAGCACGTCATTGGGCCATTTGACGCCGACCTCGTGATCGACCAGCTGCACCGTCACGGCATCCGCCATCGCGAGTCCTGCGACCAGGGGGATCCACCCGGTCGCCTCCGGGTCGCTCGGCAGGCTTCGCAGGAGGACGGACACGGCGAGCGCGGTGCCCGCCGGCGCGTCCCAGGAACGGTCGAGGCGTCCCCGCCCCGCCGTCTGGTTGTCGGTGACGAGGACCGACAGGTGGGGCCAGGCCTCGGCATCCGCCGAGAGCACGCGAAGCGCAGCGTTCGTCGACGCCGACTCGGCGAGGAACTCGAACCGGGATGCCGCTGCCGTCGCCTGGGGGAAGTCCATGCCGCCAGTCTACGAACCGGCGGCGGACGGCGTCAGGGGCTGCGGGTCAGAGCTCGTCTTCCTTGTCCTCTTCGTCGTCATCGTCCTCGTCGGGGCTGATCGTGCCGATCTCGCGGTCGCGCCAGTCGTCCCACAGCCCCATCAGATGCTCGACGGCCGCGTGGAACTTCGCCGTGGCGACGCCGGGCGTGGTGTCGCCGAAGTAGTGCTGCACCCAGATGCGCAGCCTCGCGACGGCATCCTCGTCGGCGCGGACGCGATCGACCTCCGTGACGATGCCCACTGCGCCATCCGTCGTCAGCCACTCGCAGTCCGAGAGGTATCCGCCGATGTCGATCGACGCGCGCTCGTCGACGGGGCGCGTGATCATCAGCGGCTTGCCCGCGGCGAGACGGTCGTAGACCATCGCCGAGATGTCGACGATCGCGACGTCCGCCGCCACCAGCTGCCAGCCGAGCTCCGGGCCATCGTCGTGGACGTGGTGCGCGGTGGCGTCGGCGGCGTTCGCCTCGGCGATCGCGGCGAGGATGCGCCGGTGCGCTGCGCCGTACTCGGGGTCGAGCACGCCGCTTCGCGGGTGCGGCCGGTAGATGACGCGGTGCCGGCCAGTGGCGAGGAGGCCCGCGACGAGGGTCTCGCCGTGCGTGGCGATCGAGCCGTAGTGGGCGCTCGGACGATCACCCTCCCAGGTGGGCGCGTAGAGCACGACCGTCCGGTCGTCGGGCGTGTAGGGCAGCGAACCGGAGTAGTGGTCGGCCTGGGGCCGACCGATCTCGAGCGTCCTGGCATCCACGTCGTAGTCCCACAGCGTGCGGCTGAGTCGATCCCGCGCCGCCTGACCTGCCACGAACGCGTAGTCGTACGCCTTGTACTGGTTCGTGGTCATGTACATCTTGTCGGACTCGCCGTGATTGATGAACACGTGCCAGCGCCGGCCGTAGCGGAACATCTGGAAGTTGCGGGTGTTCTGGTTCACGTACAGCACGATGCGGATGTCCTGCTGCGCGATGAACCGCTCGAGGTCGCGCACCGTGGGCACGAAGGCGACCGGCGGCGCGTCCTCGTCGAGGAGCTTCTCGGCGCCGCCCGCATTGCGGGCGAGCACCACGACCGGCCAGAGCTTCTGCAGTTCGGCGAGGGGGCGGTACCACTGGCGCATCTGGTACATGTTCACGGCGCCGTCGGCGAAGTAGGCGGCGACCTTGTAGTGGTTCTCGGGGTGCGCCTGAAGACGCCGGCGTACGCGTTGGACCGCCTTGCGGGAGCGCAGCGCCTTGCGCAGCAGCCGGTAGGCCTTCTTCACATCGCTCACCTCTCAAGAGTACGCATGGCGCCTGCGCGCTCCATGACATGATCGACGGGTGGAAGAGCACGATTCGACAACACCTGCAGCAGGGGTGTCGTTCATCATGCCCGTGCTCAATGAACGGAAGTACCTCGAGCACGCGGTGGCCTCCGTGCTCGATCAGGAGCTCAGCGGTCCCAGCGAGCTCGTGCTCGCGCTCGGTCCGTCGACGGACGGCACGACGGAGCTCGCGCAGCGTCTGGCGGCGGGCGACGACCGCATCCGCCTGGTCGACAATCCTGCCGCGCACATCCCCGTCGGTCTGAACGCCGCGATCAGGGCGAGCAGGTACCCGACGATCGTTCGTGTCGACGCGCATTCCGAACTCGCCCCCGGCTACGCCCAGCGCGCGCTCGCGACGCTCGAGCGCACCGGTGCGGCCAACGTCGGCGGCGTCATGAGCGCCGACGGCCGCACGCCGTTCCAGAAGGCCGTCGCCCGCGCCTACAACTCCCCTGTCGGGCTCGGCGGCGGCGCGTATCACGGCACGACGCATGAGGGCGAGGCCGAGTCGGCCTATCTCGGCGTCATGCGGCGGTCCGTCCTGGACGAAGTCGGTCTGTTCGACGAGACCGTGCGCCGCGGCGAGGACTGGGAGTTCAATCTCCGCATCCGTCGCGCGGGCCACCGGGTGTGGCTGGATCCGAAGCTCTCGGTGACCTACTGGCCGCGCGAGAGCTGGTGGCGTCTGGCCAGGCAGTTCCGCGCGACCGGCGCGTGGCGCGGCGAACTGGTGCGCCGTTACGGCCGCCGCAACGGGCTGCGGTTCTTCGCACCGCCTGCGCTCGTGCTGATCACGGCCCTCGCTCTGGTCGTCGGCATCCTGCAACTCACCGGCGTGCTCGCGGGTCTCGCCTCGATCCTGGCGTCCGTCGTATATCTGCCCCTGGTCGCTTACGTCCTCCTCGTCGCGGTCATGGCGCTGAAGCCGGGCGGCGGGCGCACGTTCCGCGAACGGCTCTGGACCCTCGCGGTGCTGCCGACCATGCACCTGTCGTGGGGATTCGGGTTCATAGCCGGCGTGCTGCGCGGTGCGCGCGACACGGTGGATGCTTCGCGCCTGGGTACGCGGAACACCCCGCTGCCGTAGCCAGGGTTCCCGGCTGGCTGAACCGGGAGCGAACCCTGAGCCTGTCGAAGGGTGAGCGGACCCACCGGACGCTTCGCCGCGCTCAGCGACCGGCTCCGCGTCCAGCGATCCCCGAGCCTGTCGAAGGGTGAGCGACCAGGTGCGCCTGCTGCCAGATCCGCACCCGCTCAGCGCGACCGGCTCAGTGCGTCTCCCTCCCGCTGATCAGGCCTTCAGGTAGCCCAGGTCGAGAATGCGGGAGACGACGCGCTCCGCGGCGCGACCGTCGTCGAGCCCGTTGAACTGACGCCGCCACGCCGCGTAGCGATCGGCGAAGCGTGCGGGAACGCCCTCGTCGAGGACAGCCGCGACGAGCTCATCCTGCGACGTGACGAGCGGCCCTGGCGCGCGCTCGGCGAGATCGAAGTAGAAGCCCCTGAGCTGACCGCGGTAGTGCTCGAGGTCCGGCACGAGGAAGAACATCGGCTTGCCCGTGACGCTGTAGTCGAACATCACCGACGAATAATCGGTGATGAGCGCGTCGGCGACGAGCAGGAGAAGGGCCGTGTCGGAGAATCCCGTGACGTCGATCACCCGGGCGCCGGCCTTGTCCCGGCCCGGACGCAGTGTCCTCGAATGTCCGCGCACGAGAACGACCGCGTCGGTCTGCTCCGCGAGGAGCTCGGGATCGACGAAATCGACGATCTCGGAGCGGTCATCCCGCCAGGTCGGCGCATACAGGAGCACGCGCTCCTGCGGACCGATGCCGAGCTCGGCGCGTGCCGCCGCCGGGTCCCCGGTCACGAGCACGTCATTGCGCGGATACCCGTCGGTCCACACCGGCTTGCCGAAGAATGCATATGCCTTCCGGAGAATGCGTTCGGCGTACAGGTTCTGCGCGAGCAGCACATCCCAGCGGCGCGACTCCTTGACGACCGCGGCCATGCGCCGCGGGTCGAAGCCCGGTCGGTGCAGCGCCAGACGCTTGAGCGGCGTGCCGTGCCAGGTCTGCAGCACCTTCTGCCCGGTCTTGCGGACGAACCTGCGGCGCAGCCAGTCGTTGACCACGAGCAGCCGCGCCGCTCCGCGAGCGCGCCACCACTCCGGGCTGCCCTCGACCACGGCGATCGAGCCGTCCGGCACGGGGACGGAAAGGTCGACGACGCTCCAGTAGCGGGTCGTACCCGGGGAGCGTCGGGCGATCTCGGCGTCAATGGCTCGGGGGTTGCAACCGGCGCTCTGCCCGTAGAAGCTCTCGAAGAACACGGCGTCCTCATCGCCGCCCTGCTGCGCGGCATAGCCCGCTTCGAGGGCAGCCCTGCCCTCAGGCGTCTCATGGACCGGGTCGATCGGTGGTGCGAGATCGACCTGCGATCCGCGGATCGTGATGCGCATACCGGGCAGCAGCCGCGTCTGCTCCTCGATGCCGGACAGATCGGCGCCGTCGCTCTCGAGGCGGTATTCACCCGACGGCAGCGGCAGCGACGGGCCGCCCCAGCGCGAGGCCCTCAGGTCGAACGCGGCCTTCCAGGTCTTGCCGCCGCCGGTGATCGTGGCATCGACGCGGGCGCGGGAGCCGGCGAGCGCCGCGGACGCCGGCCTGGCCCCGGTGCCGGTGATGATGAGGCGCTCGGCTTCCTCATCGATACGGGCGGTCGTCATCGTGCTCCTCTCGAGGCTGTGCGGGCACGGATGGCGTCGTAGACGCGCCGTGTGCTCCCGCCGTCGCGGAACGCGTGCATCTGCGCGCTCAGGGTCCGTGATCGATCGGCGTGCGCCGCGAAGACGCCCTCGTCGGTCAGCAGCTGCTCGATCCGAGCGGTGAGGACGTGCCAGTCCTTCGCCGCACCGTCTCCTGCCACCTCCTCGTAGCTGCCGTAGAACCCGCGTGTGCGCGCGTAATCCTCGGCGTCGGGGGCCAGGAAGAGCACCGGCATCCCGATGAGCCCCACGTCGTAGGCCATCGACGAGTAGTCGGTGATCAGCGCGTCGATCCCCGGCAGCGCGGGGGTGACATCGGCGAGCACGTCCGATCCGAGCATCCGCACGCGCCTGGTCGGCAGCGGAGGCCGATACTCGCCCGCTCCGAGCGGATGCGATCGCACGAACAGCACGGCGTCCTCGCGTTCGAGCAGCGCGATGAGCCGCACCCAGTCCGCGGCAGACGGCACCGCGGGGTCGTCTGAGCCATCGCGCCAGGTCGGCGCGTACAGCAACGTCCTCGATCCGGACGGCAGCGGACCGGACGCATCCTCGAGCAGCGCCCGCGCCGTGCGGCGGCTCTCCTCCGGCGCACCGGCCGAGAGCACGTCGACGCGCGGCTCGCCCGTGACGACGACGCGGCCCCCGCCGAGCGCGAAGGCGGACTCCAGCCGCCCGCGCGATCGATCGGATGCTGCGGGCATGAGGCGGATGCGCTGGGCAGCGCTCCGATAGAGGAGAGCGATGACTCTCCTCAGCACCGCGGCCCCCGGGACGTCGGGCACGGTCACGGTCGCCGGTGAGTCCAGGCCGATGCGCTTGAGCGGGATGCCGTGCCAGAGTTGCACGAGGAAGGCACCGGATGTCGCGTAGCGGTTGACGTCGCCCTGACCGTGGGTCACGACCACCACTCCCGCTCTGGCCGTCGCCCACCAGCCGCGCGGCGACGTTTTCGGGATGGTCGGGATCCCCAGAGCTGCGGCGTCGGCGCGTTCGCGCTCCGAGGAGGTGAGCCACACAGCCGTGCGGCCTTCGGATGTCGCCAGCCGCCACAGCGCCAGCGCACCGTCGCCGATGCCGGTCCCGCATCCGAACACCCATCGGGTTCCACGCGGGACGAGCATCGTTCCCATGCGCCCTACGGCATACAGCGGGATGCGCAGGAGCCCTGCCGCATTGCCCGAGCCGAAGGAGAAGGACGCCACCCCGCGAGCCTATCGCGGGGTGGCGTCCTTCGCTGTGAGCCGAGGGGGCTCAGAGATCGAGCTCCCCGAGGGTTACCGTGGCCTCGTACTCCTTGCCTCCGCGGATGTACGTGATCGTCGCCTCGCTGCCCGCAGCCGCGGCCCTGACCTGAGCGGTGAGGTCTGTCGCGCCGGTGATCGGGAGACCGTTGAACCCGGTGACGATGTCGCCCGCCTTCAGCCCGGCCTGCGCCGCGGGACCGCCGGACGTGGGCTCGACGATCACAGCGCCGGCGACGTCGGCATCCTGCGCGGAGGACGCGTCCCGCACGGTCGCGCCGAGCAGACCGTGGGTCGCCGATCCGTTCTCGATGATCTCGTCGGACACGCGCTTGGCGATGTTCGACGGGATCGAGAATCCGACGCCGATCGAGCCGGACTCCTCGGAGCTGCCGGCGGTCGCGATCGCGACGTTGATGCCGATGAGCTTTCCCTCGCTGTCCACCAGTGCGCCGCCGGAGTTGCCGGGGTTGATCGCGGCATCCGTCTGGATCACCGAGATCGAGATGGACGAGTTCGGGCTCTGCTGCTGCGTGCCGGGAAGGTCGAACTGGAACGGGCTGCCGCCCTGATCGCCCTGGTCCTCCTGCGAGTCCTGGGCCGAATCGGGCACGGCGGACGAGGCGATCTGGATGCTGCGGTTCAGCGCGCTCACGATTCCCGTGGTCACCGAGTTCGACAGCCCCAGCGGTGCGCCGATCGCGACGGCGGTGTCGCCGACGTTGAGGTCGGACGAGTCCGCGAACTCGATCGGGGTGAGGCCCGATGCGCCCTTCAGTTTGATCACCGCGAGGTCGTAGATCGGGTCGGTGCCGACGACCTCGGCGTCGTAGATGCGCCCGTCGGATGCCGTGACGCGAATCGTCGCGTTCGCCTCGGCGCCGCCGAGGGTCACGACGTGCGTGTTGGTCAGCACGTAGCCGTCGTCGCTGAGCACGACGCCCGAGCCGCTGCCGGACCCGCTCGAGCCGGTGGCCTCGATCGTGACGACCGAGGGCAGGACCTCGGTCGCGATCGCGGTGGTCTCGTTGACGGAGCCGGGGTTGTTGACCGTGATGGTGGACGGGCCGCTCGCGGTCGAGCCGGTCGGCTGCGCCCAGAGCGTGCTGCCCAGGTAGCCGCCGCCGAGCCCCGCTGCGCCTCCGACGAGGGATGCCGCGACGATGAGCGCTGCGACCTTGCCTGCTCCGACGGGCTTCTTCTCCTTGGTCTTGGTGTGGGTGGGGGTCACCGGTGCCGTCGTCTCCGCTGCCGCGTGGTCGGCGCCGGGAGCGCTCTGCGCAGGGACGCCGAACGCGGCCCCGTGCCCGGGGTTCGCGACGGGTGCCGTGAAGTGCGCGATCGGTGCGGTCGGCCCGTCGTTCGGGACCGGACCCGCCGGCGCCGCGTGCGACGTGAACGCAGCCGGCAGCTCGTGGCCGGATCCGCCGCCACCCGGGGTCTGCGGAGTCTGGTCGGGGGACGAGGTCTCTTCTGGGGTGTTGTCGTCGTTCATGTCTGCTCCTTCATCGACCATCTCAGGTTGCCGCCCGATGCTGTGCGTTCGATATGGGCAGGGTGAGTGCTCTCTATGGCCTTAGCCTGGTGTGCATGAGTACTATTCCCGGCGCCTGGCGGCGCACGGCAGCGGGAGCAGGTCTTCTCTCCTCCGACGGTGACGTCGTGCCCACCATCTTCGCAGAGATGTCTGCGGCTGCGGTCCGCACCGGTGCCATCAATCTCGGCCAGGGCTTCCCCGACGAGGACGGCCCCGCCGAGGTGCTCGACGCGGCACGATCCGCCATCGCGGACGGTGTGAATCAGTATCCGCCCGGGCGCGGCAACCCGGAGCTGCTCGCGGCGATCGCCGAGCATCAGCGCCGGTTCTACGGCCTCGAGGTGGATCCCGCCGCAGAGGTCATCGTCACGGCGGGCGCCACCGAGGCGCTCACGGCGACGCTGCTCGCGCTGATCGACTCCCCCGACGACGAGGTCGTCGTCTTCGAGCCCTACTACGACTCGTACGCCGCCGCGGTCGCGCTGGCGGGCGCTCGACTGCGCACGGTGCCGCTGCGGCTGCCGGATTTCCAGCCCGACCTCGACGCTCTCGCGGCATCCGTCACCGACCGCACGCGGATCATCCTCGTCAACGACCCGCACAATCCGACCGGCACCGTGTTCTCTCCGGGGGTGGGAGCGGAGATCGTGCGGCTCGCCGAGCGGCACGAAGCGATCATCGTCACGGACGAGGTGTACGAGCACCTGACGTTCTCCGCCCCGCACGTGCCGCTCGCCACGCGTTCCGGTGCCGCCGAACGGACGCTGACGATCTCATCCGCGGGCAAGACGTTCTCCACGACGGGCTGGAAGATCGGCTGGGTGCACGGTCCGGCCGACCTCATCACGGCCGTCCTGACGGTCAAGCAGTACCTCACCTACGTGAACGGTTCGCCGTTCCAGCCGGCCATCGCGGTGGGGCTCGGGCTGCCCGACGCCTTCTTCGCGGATGCCGCGGCGACGCTCCGTCGCAAGCACGAGATCCTCGGCAAGGGGCTGCGCACCGCCGGATTCGAGGTGATCCCGCCGCAGGGCGGTTACTTCACGGTCGCCGACGCCGGGGCGCTGGGCGGGTCGGATGCCGCGGCCTTCTGCCGTGCGCTGCCCGAGCGAGCCGGGGTCGTCGCGATCCCGCTGAGCGCGTTCGTCAGCGCCGAGCACCAGGATCGGTTCGCGGGCCTCGTGCGCTTCGCCGCGTGCAAGCGGGTCGAGGTGCTCGAAGAGGCCGCGACCAGGCTGGCGTCAGCGACGTTCTGAGGCGGCGAAGCCCGCACTCCCATGAACCAGAGCGGAACGTGCTCAGGCCCGCAGCCGTCAGCGCGGGGTGACGGCGTAGCGGCGCAGCCGCAGCACGGGGTTCGTCTCGCGGACGCGGGCGACGGCATCCTCGTCGATCTCGGCGACGGCGATGCCCTCCCCCGTCCCCACACCGGCGATGACCACGCCCTGAGGGTCGATGATCTGCGAGTTCCCGACACCGATCGGCCCCGGGTGATCCGCTGCGACGACGTAGACCGTGTTCTCGATCGCGCGGGCCGCGAGCAACGTGGTCCAGTGGTGCTCTTTGAGCGGCCCGCGGACCCACTCGGCCGGCACGACGATGACGTCGGCCCCCGCGTCCACGAGCGTGCGGGCGACCTCGGGGAAGCGCAGGTCGTAGCAGGTCATCATCGCGAAGCGCAGCCCGTCGACCACGAAGGTCTGCGGCTCATCGAGCGCACCGGGTTCGATCCAGTCCGATTCCGTCTGTCCGAACGCGTCGTACAGGTGCTGCTTGCGGTACACGGCGCGCACACCCGCAGCATCCACGGCGACGAGCGTGTTGCGCACGCGCTCCCCCGCGGCTTCCACGAGCCCGGCGACGATCGTCACGCCGTGAACGGATGCCGCCTGCTGCAACGCCAGGACGAAGTCGCCGTCCAGCGTCTCGGCGTTGGCCGCGAGCGTGGCATCCATCGGGTCGACGAAATAGCTGGAGTACTCCGGGAACACGACCAGACGTGCGCCGCGACCCGCGGCGGCAGCGGCCAGTTCTGCGATGCGGGCGCGATTGTCCGCAGGCGAGGCGGTCGGGCTGAACTGGCAGACGGCGACGGTCGAGGACATGCCCCCATCCTCGCGCAGTTCACCCGTTGTCAACCACCCGCCGATTCCCGTGTTAGGCTAGTAGACGTGCCGCGGGGTGGAGCAGTTCGGTAGCTCGCCGGGCTCATAACCCGGAGGTCGCAGGTTCAAATCCTGTCCCCGCAACGAGAATGCGACACAAGAAAGGCCCCTGATCAGGAGAAATCCCGATCAGGGGCCTTTCGTTTGCCCGGGCCTTTCGCTTGCGCGGGCCTTTCGTTTGCCCGTCGGCAGGTCGCAGAAATGGCGGGTCGCGCACGCAGACCCGCCATTTCTCAACATGCGGCCGGAGCCGCCGGATCACTCCCGTTGCTTCCTCCAGGGCGAGCAGCTCGGTGACGGCATCCGTCAGACGCTTGTCGGCCTCGGCGAACGCGGTGAGGTCGCCGTCCTTCAGCGCGGCCTCGCGGTCGGCCAGCGCCTGCTGGGCGGCGCTCAGAGCGTCCTGATACGCGCCGGAGCCGGTACCCGTTCCCGGCTCCTCGGTGCCCGGGTCCGTGCCGCCCTCGTCCGGAGGAGTCGTCTCGCCCGGAGTCGGCTCCACCTCCTCGTCGCCGCCGGTGGCGCCGGAGTCGCCGCCGAAGATCGTGTCGAGGGCCTCGGTCAGCGTGTCCTCGAAGGCGACGTTGTCGCCGAAGGTCACGAGCACCTTCTGCAGCAACGGCAGCTGCGTGCCGCCGGCGTCAGAGGACTGGACGTACACCGGCTGGACGTACAGCAGACCACCGCCGACCGGGAGGGTCAGCAGATTGCCGTACTTCACCTCGGACTCCCCCTGCTGCAGCAGGTTGAGCTCGCGCACGACGTTCGGGTCGGAGTTGAACGTGTTCTGCACCTGACCCGGGCCGGGCACGGTCGTGTCCGCATCGATCTCGAGCAGTCGCATCTTCCCGTAGCCCTCGGACTTCTCGCCCGCTGTGGCGCCGGCATCCGAATCGACCGCGAGGTAGCCCATCAGCACGTTGCGGCTCGTCGTCCCCTGCGCGGACGCCGGGATGAACGTCGAGAACATCGAGAACCGCGGCGAATCCTGGCCCGGCATCTGCATCGACAGGTAGTACGGCGGCTGCAGTGACGTCGGGTCGCGCGGGTCGTCCGGTGTCTGCCACCGGTTGTCCTGCTGAGCGAACGAACCCGCCGTGTCGACGTGGTAGACGCCGAGGATCTCGCGCTGCACCTTGAAGAGGTCCGTCGGGTAGCGAACGTGGCTCATGAGGTCGGCCGACATCTCGCTGATCGGCTCGATCGTCGTCGGGTAGACGTTCTCCCACGCCTTGAGGATCGGGTCCTCCTCGTCCCAGGCGTACAGCGTCACCGACCCGTCGTAGGCGTTCACGGTCGCCTTGACGGAGTTGCGGATGTAATTGATGTTGTCCAGAGCGAAGCTCGGCGTCGGCGTGTTCGAGTCGGCGATCGCGTCCGGCAGGTTCACGCCGGTCGAGTACGGGTACGTCGCGCTGGTCGTGTAGCCGTCGACGATCCAGACGATCTCGCCGTCGACCACGCTCGGGTACGGGTCGCTGTCGAGTGTGAGGTACGGGGCGGCCTTCTGCACGCGATCGACCGGGTCGCGGTCGTACAGGATCTGCGAGTCGTCGTTCACGAGGTCGGAGAACAGGATCTCGGCCTCCTGGAACTTCAACGCGTACAGCAGCTTGTTGAACGTGTTGCCGATCGACGGTCCGCCATCGCCGTCGAACGTCGTCTTGGTCTCGTTCGCGCCGTCCTGACCGCGCGGGTAGTCGATCTCGACCGGGTCGGTGCCCTCGGGCGCTCCGACGATCGAGTACAGCGGCGAGGTCTCGCCGAAGTAGACGCGGGGCTCGAAATTCTCCGAGTCGGTCAGGAAACCGGACGACGGGATGCCGCGCTCGAGGAACACCGGCTCCCCCTCGCTCGTGCGCTGGTTGCCCGCCGCGACGACGAGGCCGTAGCCGTGCGTGTAGACGGCCGTGCGGTTGTTCCAGTTGTTGCTGTCGCCCAGACGCGACACGTCGAGCTCGCGGACGGCGACCACCGTGTCCTGCGTCTTGCCGTCGATCTCGTAGCGGTCGACGTCGAGGGTGTTCTGGAACTGGTAGTAGCCGCGGAACTGCTCGAGCTGCTGCACGGTCGGGCTGATGATGCTCGGGTCGAGGATGCGGATGGATGCCGTGGTCTCGGCGTCCTCGCGCAGCTGACCGGCGGCGGCGTCGGTGACGGCCTTGAACGGCGTGACCTCGAGGTCGTTGACGCCGTAGGCCTCTTTCGTGCCGTCGATGTTGCGCTGGTAGTACTCGGCCTGGAGGCTGTTCTGGTTCGGGCGCACCTGGAAGGTCGTCACGACCCAGGGGTAGCCGATGCCGACGACCAGCGCGGCGACGATCAGCAGCGCGGTCGCCGCCAGCGGGAAGCGCCAGCGGCCGATGATCGCCGTGACGAAGAACAGGATGGCCACGAGCGCCGCGAGGATCGCGAGGATCGCCAGGCCCGGGATCGTGGCGTTCGCCCCGGTGTAGGCGGCACCGGTGATGCGATCCTCTTCAGTGACCAGGGTCTTGAAGCGGTCGAGCCAGAGGCTGGCGGCCTGCACGAGCAGGTAGAGCCCGGCGAGGACGGCGAGCTGGATGCGCGCGGGCTTCGAGATGCGCAGCTCGCCCTGCCCGATGCGCACGGAACCGTACAGGTACGACACCAGGGCCGTCACGATCAGGCAGAGAAGGATCACCGCCGACACGAACGCGAGCAGGATCGAGTAGAACGGCATCGCGAACAGGTAGAACCCGGTGTCGACGCCGAACTCCGGGTCGACGGCACCGGTCGCACCGCCGTTGAACCACAACCAGACGGTCTCCCAGTTGCCTGCCGCCGCGAAGCCGGCGAAGATGCCGAAGAAGATCGGCATGCCCCACATGGCCAGGCGCCGCAAAGGCTCGATGACCTCCTGATAGCGGTCGAGCTGGGAGCTCAGGCGCACATACACCGGGCGCAGCCGGTACGCGAGCTGGATGACGACGAACAGCGGCACGGCCATGCCGAGGAACCCGACGACGAACATCACCGCCGCACCGATCCACTGCGTGGTGAGCACACGCGAGAAGCCGAGCTGATCGAACCACAGGAAGTCCGTGTACAGCGAGGCGAAGACGAAGAAGGCCGCGACCAGCGCGGCGATGATCACCAGCGAGATCGTGGCGATACGTCGGGATGTTCGGGGCGTGGCCGGATTCGGCGCTGAGGTCGTGGTCACCTGACCATCCTATGTGCGCAGACTATGAGCGGGCCGGGTGGACGGTGTCGCTCAGGTCACGAAACGCTGCACGTCGGCAGTGCGCCGACGTCGCCGCCGTCCGCGATCACCTCGATCGCATCGAGCGATTCCTCCAGCGTCGCGGTGCTGATCACGGCCAGGCCGTCCGGCACGTGACCTGCGACCTCGTCGCAGTTGGATGCCGGGGCGAGGAAGTAGTCGGCGCCGGCATCCCGTGCGCCGTACAGCTTCTGACGGATGCCGCCGATCGGGCCGACGGCGCCGGTCGCGTCGATCGTTCCGGTGCCGGCGATGTCGTTGCCGCCGGTCAGTTCTCCCGGTGTCAGCTCATCGACGATGCCGAGCGCGAACATCATGCCGGCGCTCGGTCCGCCGACGTTGTCGAGCTGGATGTGCACCTCGAACGGGAAGTCGTAGTCCGTGGTCAGGGTGATGCCGATCAGCCAGGTGTCCACCCCGCCTACCTGCTCCTTCTCCGGCGTGAGCTCGACCTCGTGCTCTTCGCCGTCGCGCTGCACGGTCAGCACGACGGCATCCCCCTCGGCATCCTGGATCGCCGCCCGGAGCCCTGCGGCACTGGTGACGTCCGCGCCGTCGATCTGCTCCACGACGTCGCCCTCCTCCAGAAGTCCGTCCGCCGGCGAGTCCTCGACGGTCGAGACGACCTCGACTCTCGCTCCGGTGTCGTACCCGAGCTCGTGCAGAGCTGCCGCCGTCGCCTCGTGCTGGGAGTCGACCATGAGATCGGCGTTGCGCTCGTCGCGCTCCTCGGTCGTGATGCCCTCAGGGAAGACCGAGTCGAGCGGCACGACCGCGCGCGAGGAGTCCATCCATGCCAGCGCAAGTTCGAACCACGACGGGGTGCGCTCGCGGTTGCCGACGACCTGCACCGTCGTGAGGTTGAGACTGCCGCTGGTCTCGAAGGTCTCGGCGCCGTCGATCGCGATCAGCGGCACCTCCTCGCCATCCGTGCTCGCCGCGCTGCCGAGGGTGTCGTAGACCGGCCCGGGCCGCTGGATCACGTAGGGCGTTGGCAGAAAGGTCAGCACGACCAGTGCGATGAGCGCGACGATGAGCGCCCACACGCCGAGCCCGATGCGGGCAGGCTGAGTTCGAGCCACGTGAATCCTCCGTCGTTCGCGACCGGCGTACAGCGATCTGCTCGCGTCGGGGGTGCGTGCAGAAACCTGCAACTAGCGTAGATGGCACGGCTAGCGACGTGCTGAGAGGCGACCGACATGGCAGATGACGAACCCACCCCCGAGGACTTCCAGGAGTTCCTGCGCAAGATGATGTCGGGGCAGGGCGGCGGGGACTTCGACCTCAGCGCGCTCCAGAACGCCCTCGGCGGCGAAGGCGGCCTCCAACTGGATCCGGCCATGATGGCAGCCCTGTCGCAGCAGCTGCAGAGCGTGTTCGGCGGCGATCCGTGGGAGAACGCGCTGCGTCAGGCCCTGCACATCGCGAACCGCGAGGGCCAGGGCATCACCGACGGCTCCCGGCATTCACTGGTGGATGCCTTCGGCCTGGCGAACCTGTGGCTGGGCGAGGCCACGACGATCTCGGAGCTGTCCGAGGCACCGCAGCCGATGACGCGCGGCGAGTGGGTCGAGAAGACGCTCCCGGTGTGGAAGGAGATCGCAGGCCCCGTCTCCACGAGCATCGCCGACGCCCTCACGAGCGCCCTGGACACCCAGGTGCCCGAGGACATGCGCGGGGCGATCCAGGGCGCGGGAAAGCTCATGCGGGGCCTCGGCTCCTCGGTGTTCGCCGCCCAGTTCGGCCAGGTGCTGGGCAACCTCTCCCTCGAAGTGGTGTCGGGCGGCGACGTCGGCATCCCCGTGCTCCCGGCTGGCACTGCGGCGGTCATCCCGCAGAACATCACCGCATTCGGCGCGGGCCTCGAGATCCCCGAGGACCAGATCGCGCTCTACCTCGCCACGCGCGAGCTCGCCTATGCCCGCCTCTACCGGCACGCCAAGTGGCTTCACCTGCAAGTCATGTCGCAGATCACCGACTTCGCCCGCGGCGTCACGGTCGACGTCGAGGCGCTCGAGGACGTCGCGAGCCGACTCGATCCGTCGAACCCCGAGGAGCTGCGCGCGGCGATCCAGGGCGGCGCGCTGCTGCCTGCGCAGACCGAGGCGCAGCGCGAAGCGCTCGGCCGCCTGGAGAACATCGTGGCGATGATCGACGGCTGGGTCGACGTGGTCACGGCCGAGGCCACCTCGCGCCTCCCCGACGGCGCACGCCTCGCCGAGGCTGCGCGCCGCCGCCGAGCAGTCGGCGGCCCCGCCGAAGACGCACTGGGCGCACTGGTCGGACTGAAACTGCGGCCACGCCGCCTGCGCGAGGCCGCGGCGATGTGGCGTCGGGTGACGGATGCCGTGGGCATCGCGGCCCGTGACTCGCTGTGGGACTACCCCGACCTCCTTCCCACCGCAGCCGACATCGACGACCCGACGGCGCTCATCGAACGCCTGCAGGCGCACGCCCGCGGCGAGGAACCCGTGGCCGACGAGTTCGATGAGGCGCTGGCACGGCTCCTCGACGGGGAGGACTTCTCGCAGGACCGCGGCGACGCGTCGGCCGACGCTGCGGAGGGCGACGGGGAATCCGGCACGGGCGACGACTCCGGAGAGGGCGAGAGACCCGTCTGACCCGGATGCACGCTCCGCTGTGCACCGATCAGCCTCCTCACGGAGTTCTCCACGGATCGTGGCTGGGCGCTCCGCGGTGAGCGCAGGGTGAGCAGAATCGGGTCATGCCACCGATGACTCCGACGACGCTGACCCGGATCGCTCCGGAGTATCCGATGCTCTGGCGCGACGCCGACACGGTGCAGTTCGGCCTGGAGGGCGGCCTGCGCATCGATGCGGGCGAGCCGTGGATCGAGCCGCTCATCCAGGCGCTCCGCAGCGGCATCCGCCGCAGTGCCTTCGACGTCGTCGCGCACGGCGTCGGCGCACCGAGGGAAGCCGCCCGCAGGCTCCTCGAGATGCTCGAGCCGATCCTCATCACCGACCTTCCGGCACCGCCGCCGGTGTGGATCGAGAGCGTCGACGTCGACGACTCGCGCGTCGAGGCGCGGATGGAGATCGCCCTGCACGATGAGGGCTTCTCCACGGCGCCGCGCGGCGCGGCCCCGGCTGTCGGGATCGTGCTCGTGCAGGGCGCGGCATCCGCTCACCGGCTCGCCGGCTACCTGCACGACGATCTCGTGCATCTGCCTGTGGCGTTCGAACCCGGGGCCGTGGTCATCGGCCCCCTGATCGTCCCCGGCCGCTCGCCGTGCCTGGCGTGCCGCGACGCGCACGAGCGCGATCGCGATCCGGCGTGGCCCGCCATGCACGCGCAGCTCATCGGCGCGCACTGCGGACGGATCACGACGGCGCGCACCGCCGAGGCTGCGGGATTCATTGCCCGGCTGCTCCGCGAGACCGACGCGGGACCGCGATCGGTGCGGGTCAGCCCCGACGGCCGGCGGACCTGGCGCGAGGCGAGGTTTCACGCAGAGTGCCGGTGCCGCGAGCAGTCGTTCCGATCTCCTCCAGGAACCGCGACGGCCGGCGCTCCCCCCGCCCTGCCGATCGCGACCACGTCAGCTCGAGCGTCCGCGCGGCGCGCGTGATGCCGACGTAGGCGAGGCGCCGTTCCTCGTCGATGGCGTCGAAGCCTGTGGCGTACGAGATGGGCAGTGCGCCCTCGGCGCAGCCGGCGAGCACGACGTGCGACCACTCCAGGCCCTTGGCCGCGTGCAGAGTGGACAGCGTCACCATCTGCATCGTCGGCTCGTGCTGGTCCTTCGCCCTGACCATCAGCGCGTCGCTGAAGGAGCGCAGCGTCGTGTCGTCCGGCGCCTCCTCCGCGAGCCGCAGTATCGCCCTGCGCGCTTCCCAGCCGTCGCGCTGCGCGCCGCCGGCGGCGGGCGCCTCGTCGGTCAACCCGATCTCGCGCAGCACTCGACGCACATTCGGCAGGAAGCCTCGCTCCGTCGGTGCGACGGCCGCGCCGCGCAGGGCGAGGATCGACTGGCGCACCTCCGGCATGTCGAAGAAACGTCTGCCGCCCAGCACGGTCGATGCGATCCCCGCCTCGGCGAGCGCCTGCTGGATCGCTGCGGACTGCGCGTGAGCGCGGTACAGCACGGCGATCTCGGACGGGGCGACACCCGATGCGATGCGCGCCGAGACGGATGCCGCGATCCCGGCCGCCTCCTCGGTCTCGGTGTCGTACGCCGTGAGGGTGGGCGGCTCGGCTTTCGGGGCCTCCCGCGCGGGGCTGAGTTCGAGTGCTCCCGGTCTGCCGTTCATGAGCGCGTTGGCTGCGGCGAGGATCGGCGGCTGGGAGCGGTAGTTCGTCTCCAGGCGCACGACGGTGGCGTCCGGGAACCTCCTGCCGAACTCGAGCAGGTAGCGCTGGTCGGCTCCGGCGAACGAGTAGATCGTCTGGCTGGCGTCGCCGACGACGCAGAGGTCCCTCCGGTCCCCGAGCCAGAGTTCGAGGAGCCGGTTCTGCAGCGGCGAGACGTCCTGGTACTCGTCGACGGTGAAGTGCCGGTACTGTTCGTGGACGGATGCCGCGACGCGGGGCTCGGCCTCCAGCATCCCGGCGCATGCGAGCAGCACGTCTTCGAAGTCGAGCTGGCGGCGGTCGTCCTTGAGGGTCTCGTACGCCCGCTGCAGGTCGGCGAGCTGCTCCGTGCTCACCCGACCGACCGATCTGCCGAGCGCGGCGTGCTGGTCGATCGACCTCATCGACACCTTGCGCCATTCGATCTCGCTCGCGACGTCGCGGAGCGTCGGGGTGTCCAGACGCAGACGGAGCTGCTCGGCGGCCTGCCCGAGCAGACGCACCTTGTTGTCGATGATCGACGGAGCCGGCGAGCCCGCGAGCGTCGGCCAGAAGAAGTTCAGCTGCGCGAGCGCTGCAGCGTGGAACGTGCGGGCCGCCACGCCCTCGATGCCGAGCGTGCGCAGACGCCCGCGGAGCTCGCCCGCGGCTTTCGCCGTGAAGGTCACGGCCATGACCCGGCTCGGCGAGTACGCGCCCGTGTCGACCCCGTGCGCGATGCGGTGCGTGATGACCCGGGTCTTCCCCGTTCCGGCTCCGGCGAGCACCGCGACCGGCCCGCGCAGCACGGATGCCGCCTCGCGCTGTCGTTCGTCGAGGGCGTCCAGTGCGCTCACTGCGCCCCGTCGGCGTCTTCGGCGGCCGGACGCCCGTCGCACCAGTCGATGATGAGGGCGCGGGCGATGGATGCCGGACCGGGGAGCCCCACCGGCCCCTCCCCCTTCAGAGCCGAGCGGATCTCGTCGCGTGTGAACCAGCGGACGTCGATGATCTCCTCGCCGTCCGGGCGGGCGCGGCGCTCCTCGGATGCTGTGGCGCGGAACCCGATCATGAGCGAACGCGGGTACGGCCACGGCTGCGAGGACACGTAGCGGACCTCGTCGAGGAGGACGCCGGCCTCCTCTTCGATCTCGCGGTGCACGGTCACCTCGAGGGACTCACCGGCCTCGACGAAGCCGGCGAAGCAGGAGTACATCCGTCCGCGCCAGTTCGCGTTGGCGCCGAGAAGGAGCCGCTCGCCGTCCGCGCTCTCGACGGCGACGATGACCGCGGGGTCCGTCCGCGGGAAGATGTCGTGCCCGCACCGCTCGCAGCGCCGCGACCAGCCACCCTGGCGCAGGAGGGTCTCCGATCCGCAGGTCGGGCAGAATCGGGCATCCCGCAGCCAGGATGCGAGGGCGACGGCCGTGACGAGCATCTCGGTGTCCGCCGCGGCGAGCATGCCCCCGGTGTCGCGGACGCCGAGCCAGGTCTCCTCGGGCGCGGCGTCGATGCTCTCGGGTTCACGGCCGACGGCGGCGAGCAGCAGCAGCGTGCCGTCCTCGCGCCTGCCGAGCAGCGCCC
Source organism: Microbacterium tenebrionis (assembly GCF_903645325.1). Taxonomy (GTDB): domain Bacteria; phylum Actinomycetota; class Actinomycetes; order Actinomycetales; family Microbacteriaceae; genus Microbacterium; species Microbacterium tenebrionis. The sequence continues at coordinate 302,870 of NZ_CAHJXQ010000002.1, read as the reverse complement.
ATTCCGCATCGCCCGCGACCTCGGACGGGGCGACCGCGACCAGCGTGCCGTCCTCGATCCGTGCACGCCCGTCTCGGACGACGATCGCTCGAGCGTCGGGCGACGACCGCAGCGCGTCGAGGATGCCCTGCTCATCGCGGAGGTGTGCTGCCCGATCGAACTGTGCGCGCTGGACGGTCATCGACTCCCTCTCTCACAGGCGTGGCGTAGGCGGAACCGCGCGCGATGCGACCTAATCTGGGGGCATGGCACGGTCTCCCTTTACTCTAGCGGCGGCGGTCACGGCCGCTCTGCCCGGGGCGGAGGGCGTCGGCGCTCGATCCCTCTCCGCCGAGGGCGACGGGCGCTTCGACTCCGCCGTCGCCACGCTCGCCGACGGCCGCGAACTCGCGATCCGTGTCGGAGACGACGACGAGACCGCGCGCGAGCTCGCCGCCGAAGCGCTGGCCCTGCGCGCACTGACCGCCGGTGCCCGTGCGATGCTCCCCTTCCAGGTGCCCGAGTACGTCGGCGAGACCCGGCTGACAGAAGGACGGGCACTCGTCTCGAGCCTGCTGCCCGGATTCCAGATCGAGGCGCACCATGTGCCGCGCGGCCGCGGGGCCGCAGCATCCATGGGAGCCTCCATCGCCGCCGTCCACGCGCTGCCCGCCTCGGTCGTCCGCAGCGCCGGGCTCACCGCACGCAGCGCCGAGGAGGTGCGCGACGAGATCCGTCGTCTCGTCGACCGAGCGGCGGCCACCGGGCGCGTTCCGGCCCGGCTCACGGTCCGCTGGCGCGAAGCGGTCGAGGACGACGACCTGTGGCGCTTCGAATCCGCCGTGACCCTGGGCGGCGCGAAGGCGACCTCGTTCCTGTTCGACGACGACCCGGAGCGCGGCCCCGCGGTGATCGGGATGCTCGACTGGCACGGCCTCGCACTCGGCGACCCCGCCGTGGACCTCGCCTGGCTCTCGTCCGCCCCGGACGCCGCCGGCGACGTCCACGCTGCGTACGCCGAGGCGTCCGACCGCGCACCGGATCCCGCCCTGGCCGTACGGGCTCGGATGCTGGCGGAACTGGAGTTCGCCCGGTGGCTCGTGCACGGCGACACCATGCGCCGCACCGACATCGTCGACGATGCCGCGGCACTCCTCGGGGCCCTCGCCGACGGGCTGCGCGAGAACGACCTCTCGGTCATCGCGGCGCGAGGCGAAGGCGTCGATTCGGCACTAGACGCTCTCGACCGCGTGCCGCAGACCGCTGCGACGGGCATCAGCACGGCGATGGAGACCGACGCTTACAACCCTGACGACCTGCTCCCCGAGGACCCCGCGACCGCGAACGACGACCGCATCGGCGATGCCACGGAGGACCTCAGCGACGTCGCCGAGACCTGGCGGGCGGACTCGGCCCCTGACGCGTCGACCGCCGAGCCCGTCGACGCGTCCGCGACCGGCTCGGAGTCCTCGGCCCCTGATCCTGTCGCTCGTGCTGAGCGAGCGTCAGCGAGTCGAAGTGACGCGGCGACGGCAGAACCCGAGCACGACCCGGCGGATGAGGCTCAGCGCGCAGCGCGCGCCGCGCTCCACCGCTGGACCAACTCCGCCTCCGAATAGACCCGGTCGCCGCGGATGACGAGGTCGTCGGCGACGTAGTAGAGCGCGACATCGATCTCGTCGAGCGGCACGCCGAACCGGCGGTGGTAGGCGAGCCGGTACAGGGCGAGCTGCAGCATCCGCTCTTCGCGCTCCGCCGGCGTGCGCGGAGCGCGACCGGTCTTCCAGTCCACGATCTCGATCCGCCCGCCGCGGTCCTCACGCCGGTACACCGCGTCGAGCTTGCAGATGACGATGTGGCCCGGGGCGGGCCCCGAGGTCGGCTCCCCTGCGCCTGCGGTCGTGCCCGCGCCGAGCGCGAAGTCGATCTCGATCTCGACCGCGATCGGTGCGAGGTCCGCCCATTCGCTGCGCTCGAAGGTCTCGCGCAGCGTCTGCAGATCGGCGTCGTCCGCGGCCGAGACGGCCGAGGGGTCCGCCTGCTCGTCGTCGCTGTCCCACAGGGCGGCGTCCGCACTCGGGCCCGCGCCGACGAGGCCGGAGCGGTGCTCCACCCACGCGTGGAAAAGGGTGCCCAACCGCGTCTGCCGGTACGGGCGTTCCGGCATCGGACGCGCGATCTCGCGGAGCGTGCCGTCGAAGTCGGTGACGTAGTCCTTGAACCGCGATGCCGGCACACGGGTCGGAGGCTCGGCGAGCACGCCGCGCTGCCGTTCCGCCCGCTCGGCGAGCAGGCGTTCGAGCTGGGGGGTGGGAGTTACGGGGTCGGCTGCGAGCGCCGATCGGACCGCGTCCGCCGCAGCCTCGACCCTGCCCCGTCGTCCACCGAGCGGGTCCAGCGGCCACACCGTGGTCTTGCCCTCGCCTTCATACGGGTTCTCGTCGGCATCGACCTCACCGACGCCGCCGTGACCGAGCACGTCGAACGCCTCGAGCAGGTAGGGACCGGCCTGCCGGGGCTTCTTCTGCCCGGCCCAGTGCGCTCCGGTGAGCAGCAGGTGGGTGCGAGCCCTCGTCACGGCGACGTAGGCGAGACGGCGTTCCTCCTGCTGCTGGTAGTCGCGGTAGGCGTCCTTGAAGACGGTCAGTGCGCCGGGTGCCGTCCTGCTCCTGCTGGTGAGCGACGCCACCCCGGCCTTGAGCCGCTTCGCCGGGTCGGGTTCCTCGTGCTCGGGCGGCGGATCCCACCGGAACACCGGGAGCGCGTCGCGGTCGCCGCGCAGCGCGAACGGCAGAACCCCGAAGCCGAACCAGCCCGACGTGCTCGTCGGCGGCGACGGCAGCTCGCCCTCGACCATGCGCACCACGGCCACGGCATCCCATTCGAGGCCCTTGGATCCGTGGATGGTCAGCAGCTGCACGACCCCCGGCTCGGGCGGTTCCGGCCGCGGCATGAGCTCGTCCGTGCTCTCGGCCTTGTCGAGCCAGGCCAGCAGGCTGCCGATCGTGCCGCGTTCATCGGCGGAGAGGAACGCGCGCACCTCGTCGGTGAACGCCCGCAGCTGCGTCGCCGCGATGCGGGCAGGGCCCCGGGTCTCGTTGGCCGCCAGCTCGATGTCGAGCCTGAGTTCGGTCTCGATGCTGCGGATGAGTTCGGGGATCGGCTGTCCCGAAGCACGTCTGAGACGCTCGAGCATCTCCCCCGCCGCGCGGATGCGTGCGCGCCCGTCCTGCGTGATCCTCTCGAGCAGCCGGTAGTCGTCGCGGAGACCCCGGACCACGTCGACGGCGTCCACGATCGAGACCGCCTCGTCGGCGCCGCGCGAGGCGCGAATCCGGGCGCGCAGCTCATCGGGCAGCGGCATGAGGCCGCTGTCGCGTCTGGAGAGCTCGCCGGCGAGGTCGTACAGCGCACCCATGTCGGCGACGCCGACCCCGAACCGCGGCCCGACGAGCAGTCGGATCAGGGCGGAACCGGCGTTCGGGTCGTGCAGCACCCGCAGTGTCGCGACGACGTCGACGACCTCCGGAGTCGCAAGGAGTCCGCCCAGGCCCAGGATGCGATGCGGAACGCCGCGCGCGGCGAGCGCCTCGGCGAAGGTCTGCATGTGCCGCTTGGATCGGAACAGGATCGCACCGGTGTGCGGCTTCGCGGCGTCGGTGTGCTCGGCACGGCGCTGGAAGAACCACTCGGCGACCTGGTCCGCTTCGTCGTGCACGGTCAGCGGATACCGCACCTGGACATCGCCCTGGCCCGCGCCCGGTCGCGGTTCGAGCGGCGGCACGTCGAGGCCGGGGCGCTGAAGCGGCTCGAGGATGCGGTTGGCGATCCCGAGGATGGAGCTGTCGTTGCGCCAGCTCGTCATCAGACTGTACGACTCGGGTTGCTGCTGATCGGCGAACGTGCGCGCGAACGCGTAGAGGTTGTCTGCGCTGGCGCCGCGCCATCCGTAGATCGACTGGTGCGGGTCGCCGACGGCCATCACGGCGGAGTCCTGGAACACCGCCGACAGGAACTGGGTCTGGATGACCGAGGTGTCCTGGTACTCGTCGAGGAGCACGACGCGGTGCTGCTCGCGCAGATCGGCGCGCACATCCGGCGAGGACTCCACGATGTCGAACGCGCCGCTGACCTGGTCGGCGAAGTCGAGAACACCGCGCCGATGCTTCTCGGCGATGTACTCGCGTACGAGGGCGGTGAGGGTCGGGAGGGCGAGCAGGTTGTCGGCCGCCTTCTCGACGTCGCCCTGGCTCCGGTACGGGGCGAACGCCGCCGCGTGCTCGAGCGCGATGCGCTCGGCCCTGCCGAGGTCGGCGCGATGATCCAGCGCTTCTCCTGCGAGCCGCTGCACGGCGTCGACGACGGTCGCGACGGACAGCTCGATGTCCTCCAGCTGCGGCAGATCGGCGCGCAGCACGACCTCCCGCGCGAGCATCCACGACGCCGCCTGGCTGAGCATCTCGACATCGGGGTCACGTCCGATCCTCGCGGCGTGCTCGCGGACGATCGAATCGGCGAACGCGTTGTACGTCGACACTCGGGGGCGGATGAGCATGTCCTCCGCGGTACGCGGCGCTGCGGCATCCCAACCGGTGCCGTACCGCGCGGCCAGCCCGTCGAGGACGTGCGCGCGGACCGCCTGCCGCTGCGCGCCGTCCGCGTCGGCGATCGGCGCCAGCGCACCCGAACGGACGATCTCGGGCACGTGCGGGAGCAGACCGCGCCGACCGAACTCGTCGATCACCGCGAGGCGAGCGCCGATGCGCTCGGCGAGCTCGCCCGCCGCCTTGCGCGTGAAGGTGAGCCCGAGGATCTCGTCGCGGCGCACGTGACCGTTCGCGACCAGCCACACCACGCGCCCCGCCATCGTCTCGGTCTTGCCGCTGCCGGCACCGGCCACGACCAGCGCCGGGGCGGGCGGAGCCTCGATGACGCGCTGCTGCGCGGGCGTCGGCGGCGGCTGGCCGAGCGCGGCCGCGACGTCCAGTGCGGACAGTCCCGGGACGTTGCCTGCCCATTCCGCGCTCATGCGCTCACCGCCGGCACCGTGTGGATGCGGCACGGCTGCACGCGCCACTGCACATCGGCGCAGTGCGCCTCGACGTGAGCCGTGAAGCTCCCCGCGGACATGCCTCTGGCCGCATCCGCGAGTCTCGTGAGGAACCGTGTGCGCGCCTCGCCCTCGAGCGTGTGCTGATGGGCGATCCGGTAGTCGCTGCCCGAGAGCGTCTTGGCGACGACGAGCAGCCGCGCCCCGGCGAGCGCTGCGGGATCGGCACCCTCGATGAGGCCCTGCTCGACGGCGACCTGATAGGCCGCGAGCTGGGCGTGGTCTTCGACCTTGGCGTCGGACTCCGGCTCATACTTGCCGGTCTTCAGGTCGACGACGACGACGCGCTCCCCGTCAGCGGACGCGGCCATGGGCGCCGCCCCGCGGGCGCGGGCCGCCGCGTGCTCGCCCGCGCCGACCGGGTACGCCTCGACGCGGTCGATGAAGCCGTGCACCAGCGCGCGCCCGGGTTCGTCCGCGGCATCTCCGATGTGCACGGCGGGCTCCTCGCCTGCGCCGGTCGCATCCACCGCGAATCGGAACTCGACCTCGCTGGCCAGCACCCGCCCGCCGTCGCGGGCGACCTCGCCCAGATACGCGTGCAGCCGTTCGACGTACAGATCCGCTCGGCGGTGCTCCTTGCGGCTGATCCACTCGGTCTCGAAGTCCAGCTCGCCCCAGTGCTCCGCCACGATCGTGCGCATGGCCTCGAGGTCGCCGGCGGGGACCTTCTCCATCGCCTCGTGGATGATCGTGCCGACCCCCGCAGACGGCGGCAGGACCGTGTCGCCGCCGAGGGCGGAGATCGCCCAGTGCAGCTCGCACTCCTCGAAGGACTCCATCCGAGACGGCGATACCCGTGCCGGTTCGACCGAGAGATCGTGCAGCGGCGCCGCGGTCGACGGCGCGGTCGTGCCGTACCAGTCGGCCGGGTCTGCGCCGGGCACGCCCTCGCGCGCGAGGACGGCCAGCTGCCCGGCGGCCTCGGCCCGCGATGCGGCATCCGGTGCGCTGGTGAGGGTGCGGCGGTGCCGCGCCACGAGACCGCGCAGGGTGAGCGGATGCTCCGCCGCCGGATGATCGGATGCCGGCGGCGGTTCGGGGAGGAACCCGAAGAACGGGCTCGGCGTGGAGTCGTCGTCATCCACGGCCGACACGAGGATCCGCGATCGTGCTCGGGAGACCGCCCGCACGAACAGCCGCAGCTCGTCGTGCAGCGCGTCGCGGCGCCGGTCGAGCACCCCGGGGTCGATGGCGCCGGCTCCCGTGCGGGCGGCGGTCACGGCATCCGCCAGGCGCCACGTCTCGAGGAGCCCGCCGCGAAGCCGCGTGTTCGGCCACACGCCGTCCTGCACGCCGGCGACCACGACGGCCTCGAACTGCGTGCCGAGCGCCGTCGCCGGCGTCAGCAGGGTCACGAGGCCGGGACGGTCGGGGGTCGAGAGCGAATCCTCCGGGACCTCGCTGTCGAGGATGTCGCGCACGAACGTCTCCGGGTCCTCGTTCGGAGTGCGCTCGACGAATCGCTTCGCGGCGTCGAAGAGCGCGACGAGCGCATCGAGGTTCCTGGCGGTCTCCCCGCCACCGGGGAGCGCCGCGGCTTCCTGCCAGTGCTGGGCGAGCCTGGCGCCGCCGGGCGCGCGGGACGAGTCCCAGACGCGCCAGAGCAGCTCGTGGATGGTCTCGTTCTGGGCCGCGGCCCCCGTCTCGGCGAGGGTCGTGGCGAACCGGGAGGCGATCCGCGCCTCCGGCGCGTCGATGAACGCGAAGTGCGCAGGGAACTCCATCGCCTGCCGCAGGAGCTCGGATGCCGGAGTCGAGCCGCCCTCGTCGAGCTCGAGATGCCGCAACCGGGCGCGCAGGCGCCGGAGCCCGACGGCATCCAGCCCGCCGAAAGGCGACCGCAGCGCGTCGACGAGGTCGTCCGGCGTGCGCTCGGACGCCGGCTGCAGCGCGAGACGCACGATGCCGACGAGATCGCGGACGACGCGCTCGCTGCCCAGCGGGCGCTGCACCCCCGCCGCACGCGTCGGGACCTCGCGCGCGGCGAGCTCGGTCTCGAGGGCGGCGACCTGGCGCGTGTCGTGCGCGATGACGGCCATGTCGCTCCAGGGGATGCCGGAGCTCACATGCCAGTCGCGCAGCGTGCCGGCGATGCGATCGACCTCTTCGTACGGCGACGATGCCAGGAAGGTCCGCACGGACGGATCCGCCGTCTCGGGAGGCGGTCCCGGGGGCCGGCGGTGCTCGACGCGGCCGGCGACGCCGATCGCCTGGGTGACCGTGCGGGTGAGGTCGCTCAGGGCCGGGGTCTGCCGGTGCGCGGTGTCGAGCACGAACACGTCGTCGAGCAGGGTGGACAGCTCGTGGAAGAGCTGCGGGCTCGCGCCGCGGAACGCGCCGGAGGAGATGTCGGGGTCGCCGAACGCGGTCACGGCGATCCCTCTGGCACGCAGCGCCCGGACGAGCGTGAGTCCCCCGCGGGTGATCTCCTGCGCGTCGTCGATGAGCACGGCGCGCAGCCCCGCGAGGGGTCCGAGCGTCGCGGAATCGGCTTCGCGCAGGATCGCCGCGGCTTCGCTGACGAGATCGGCGGCGTCGCGATAAGCCGTGCGCATGTCGCCGAGGACGGTGCGGTACTCGTCGATGAACGCACCGGCCGCCGCCCAGACGGGGCGCTCCGAGCGCTGGAGCTCGTCGGGGAGGACCCCCAGCTCGGTGCACTCGGCCAGGAAGGCACGCAGTTCGGAGCGGAAGTCCTTCGACGCGCGCACGGTCGCGGGCAGGGATGCCGGCCATCGGCTGAGCATGCCAGCGGCCTCGTCGTCGGCGTCACCGGCCAGCAGCTCGGCGACGATGCGGTCCTGATCGGCTCCGGTGAGCAGCGCGGGCGGCTCGCCGCCCGCGTGCACCATCGCACCGCGGACGACCTGGAAGGCGAAGGATCCCAGTGATCGGGCCAGCGGCCCCGGTGTCGCCCGGCCGATGCGCACGCCGATGCGGTCGCGCAGCGCGGTCGCCGCCTGCCTGCTCGGGGTGAGCACGAGCACCTGCTCCGGCGTCAGCCCCTGCTCGCCGAGGAGCGCGTCCACACGGTCGATGAGCGTGTGCGTCTTGCCCGTGCCCGGGCCGCCGATGACGACGCCGGATGCGCTGACGGGTGCGGCGACCACCTCGCGCTGCGCGGCATCCGGTGCGGCGCGGGGCGGGCTCGGTGTCATGCCGTCCACGCTATCGGCCGGCGCCGACACCGCCCGTGCACGCCTCGCGCGACGCGCTTGTGCGCCCACGGCGAAACCGGCCGTCCACCCCGATCCGACGCCGCACCACCGGGGTAGAGTCGTGTCAGTCCCCGAATCTTCAAGGAGCACGCGTGGAAATCCGCATCGGCATCATCAACACCGGCCGCGAACTGAACTTCGAGACCGCCACGAGCGCGGACGACGTCCGCAGCCAGGTCGCCGCTGCCCTCGAGCAGAACACCGCTCACGTGAGCTTCACCGACGTCAAGGGCAACTCGTTCATCGTCCCGACCGCGAACCTCGCGTACATCGAGCTCGGCACCGAGGAGTCGCGTCGCGTCGGCTTCGTCGCCTGACACGCTGTACATCCTCCTCGCGCTGATCGCGGCCTGCGCGCTCGGCGTCGGCGTCCACTTCCTGCTGCCGCACCGCGCGCTGCGCGGCCGTCGCGACGGCCGCGTCGGCGATCGTCTACACCGGCATGCAGTGGGCGGGCGTCGGCGAGGACAGAGTCTGGCTGTGGCTGGCGAGCATCCTCGGCGCGGTCGTCGTCGCGACGGCGGTCGGATACGGACTGACGGCATCCCGTCGGACGTCCGACGCCGCGAAGCGCGCGGCCCTGGGCATCTGAGCGCTCAGGCGGCCAGGCCCATCGCGTCCATGCGGCGCGCGTGGGCTCCCATGAGCTCGGTGTACACCGGCTCGACGCGGTCCTCGTCCTCGATGAGGCGCTCGGCGCGCAGGGCCTGACGGGCCACGAGCACCGTGTCGCCCACCATGCGACGCGCCCACATCGACAGCAGAGATCGCCACTCGGCGTCGCTGTCGATCGTGCGCTTGAGGATCGCCACGATCTCGCCGGTGTCGTCGTCCTCGCGCAGGATCGCGGCGACGCGGGCGCCCGTCTCGCCGTAGCTCGAGGCGAGGGCGAGATAGAAGTCGTCGAGCATGCCCGCCGTGATATAGACGGCGAGCAGGGTCTCGCGCGGGCGCGCACCGATGGTCTTGCGGCGGAACGCGTCGAGGTGCTCCTGGAACGGGAGCATGATCTCGGTCGGGTCCTCCCCCTGAGAGGTGATCACCTCGACGATTCCGCGATGCTTGCTGAGCGCGGCACCCGCGGCCCGCGCCAGCGCCTCCTTCTCGGCGAGCTCGGGGGTGGCCCGGATGAGCCGGGTCAGCGTCTCGAAATAGCCGAGCTGCAGGTATGCCGCCTGCCCGAGGAAGCGGTTCAGCTCAGGGGCGAGCTCGGCGAAGTCGACGCGGGTCGCATCGCCCACGTCGCCGCGACTGCGCAGCGTCAGAGTGCGTCGGGGCTTGTCTCGCTGCCAGAACCACTTCACCACGTGATCAGACTACCCGCGCTTCGGATCGGCGTTGCGGGCGCCCCTCCGGTAGGCTGGACGCGTCCTGCCGTCGGAGCAGGACGCCGCGCCTGTGGCACACGAGACGGCGTGGATCCGTTACGTGGCGGCCGCTTCAGTAGAGGGCCGCCGGACAGGCACACAGGACATAGTGACTTCATTCGCTGATCTCGGCATCGATCAGGACATCGTCGACGCACTCGCCGCCAAGGGCATCGTCGACGCGTTCCCCATCCAGGAGCAGACCATCCCCCTCGGCCTTCCCGGCCAGGACATCATCGGCCAGGCCAAGACCGGAACGGGCAAGACCTTCGGTTTCGGCATCCCCGTCGTCCAGCGCCTCGGCCAGGACCCGGAGCCCGGGGTCAAGGCGCTCATCGTCGTGCCGACGCGCGAACTCGCCGTGCAGGTCTACGAGGACATCGACCTGCTGACCTCGAACCGCTCCACGAGCGTCGTCGCGATCTACGGCGGCAAGGCGTACGAGGGCCAGATCGACCAGCTCAAGGCCGGCGCGCAGATCGTCGTCGGCACCCCTGGTCGCCTGATCGACCTCGCCGGCCAGCGCCTGCTCGACCTGTCGAACGCGACCGAGGTCGTCCTCGACGAAGCCGACAAGATGCTCGACCTCGGCTTCCTCGCCGATATCGAGAAGATCTTCCAGAAGGTGCCGGCGGTCCGCCACACGCAGCTGTTCTCGGCGACCATGCCCGGCCCGATCGTCGCGCTCGCCCGCCGGTTCATGTCGAACCCGATCCACATCCGCGCGAACGACCCCGACGAGGGCCTCACGCAGGCGAACATCAAGCACCTGGTCTACCGGGCGCACTCGCTCGACAAGGACGAGGTCATCGCCCGCATCCTGCAGGCCGAGGGCCGCGGCAAAACCGTCATCTTCACGCGCACCAAGCGCGCGGCGCAGAAGCTCGTCGACGAGCTCGGCGACCGCGGGTTCAACGTCGGCGGCGTGCACGGCGATATGGGGCAGGAGCAGCGCGAGCGCTCGATGGCCGCGTTCAAGGCGGGCAAGCGCGACGTCCTGGTCGCCACCGACGTCGCCGCCCGCGGCATCGACGTCGACGACGTCACGCACGTGATCAACCACACCATCCCCGACGAGGAGAAGACGTACCTGCACCGCGCCGGTCGCACCGGCCGCGCGGGCAAGACGGGCATCGCGGTCACGTTCGTCGACTGGGAGGACCTGCACAAGTGGGCCCTCATCAACCGCGCGCTGGAATTCGGCCAGCCCGAGCCCGTCGAGACGTACTCGTCGAGCCCGCACCTGTACACCGACCTCAACATCCCCGAGGGCACGAAGGGACGGCTGACGACAGCGCCGAAGGCCGACAAGCCCGCCTCCGAGCGTCGCCAGCGCCAGCCGCAGAAGGCGGCGGATGCCGCCGCAGAGGGCACGGACGAGGGCACCACGAAGCGTCGCCGGCGTCGCCGCCGCGGCGGATCGGGCGGCGGGGTCGGCTCGACCTTCACCGAAGGCGCGGAGACCGCCGCCACCGGAGCCGCATCGGCACCTGCGACCGACCGCGACGCCGAGGGCGCAGGCACGCACGACGGCGACGTCACGGGCGAGCACCGCGACGGCAAGCCGGCCCCGCAGCGCCGTCGCCGTCGTCGTCGCTCCGGCGGAGCCGCACCGGCCGGCGCCTGAGTCAGGGGCGACGCGGACTCGTCCCCGTCGCCGCGTCGATGATGCGGGCGACCATCTCGTCGCTCGTGGTGTTCTCGCCCGGCCGGTTCGGCTTGCCGGCACCGTGATAGTCGCTCGACCCGGTGACGATCAGGTCGTGCTTCGCGGCGAGCGCGCGCAGAGTGCGCTTGCCGGACTCGGTGTTCTCGCGATGATCGATCTCGAATCCGCCGAGCCCTGCGGCGATGAGCTCCTCGATGAACGCGAGCGGCATCATCCTGTCGCGACCGGCCGTGACCGGGTGCGCGATGATCGCCACTCCCCCGGCATCCGTGATCAGCCGGACGGCGGTGAGCGGGTCGGGCGCGTAGTGCGGCTCGTAGTACCCCTCGCGCGGGTGCAGGATCCCGTCGAACGCCTCCGAGCGGTCGCGCACGATGCCCTGCGCCACGAGGGCGTCGGCGATGTGGGGGCGTCCCACCGTGGCATCCGCGGTCGTCTGCTCGAGAACGTCGGCCCAGGTCAGGGCGTAGTCGCGGCCGATGTTGCGCACGATCCGCTCCGCGCGACCGACCCTGTCATCGCGGATCCGCTCGGTCTCGGCGCGCAGCGCCGCGTCCTCGGGGTCGAACAGGTAGCCGAGCACGTGGACACTCCGCCACTGGTGCTTGGCCGACAGCTCCATGCCGGGAATGAACGTCATGCCCAGTGCTCCCGCCGTGCTGGCGGCTTCGTCCCACCCCGTCGTGCGGTCGTGATCGGTGAGGGCGAGCGTGCGGATGCCGTGCACGTGGGCCTGGCGGACGACCTGACCCGGGTTCTCGGTGCCGTCGGAGTGATTGGAGTGCAGGTGCAGGTCACTCGGCCCCGCGAAGCTGCCGGCGTCGGTCATGACTCGACACTACTGCGGGACCGAGTCGACGGCGCGGCGGCGACGCGGCAGGCGATTCACAGCGTGCGCCCGTAGGCTCGTGAGGATGCTTCGACTGCTGGGAATCCTCCTCACGGTGCTGTTCGCGATCGCGACGGCGATCGTCGTCTGGCCGCAGTTCTTCCAGCTCGAGCAGACCTTCCCGTTCGCTCAGATCGTCGCCGTCCGCGGTGTCGTCCTCGCCGCCTTCCTGGCGATCGCGGTGCTGTCGCTGCTCATGCTGTTCGCCCGGCCACTTCGCGGGTTCGCGGCATCCATCCTCATCGTCGCGCTCGTGGGCGCTGCCGCCACGGGAGCTATCGGCGCGATGCGCGGCTTCGGGACGGGTTCGCTGCCCGAGAAGACCGATGCGAGCGTGCGGGTGCTCACCTGGAACACCGCAGGCGAGGCCGTCTCGGCCGAGACGATCGCCGATGCCATCCTCACCCGCGAGGTCGACGTCGTGACCCTGCCGGAGACGGCGGAGTCCGTCGGTGAGCGCATCGCCGTCATGCTGCGCGAGCAGGGGCATCCGATGTGGGTGCATCACGTGCAGTTCGGCGACGTCGAGAACGGCCCGCAGGCCTGGGAGACGACGATCCTCATCTCCCCCGACCTCGGCGACTACTCGGTGATCCAGTCGTCCGAGGACGGCAGCAGCAACACCAGCTCCGTTCCCAGTGCGGTCATCATGCCGGTGAGCGGCTCCGGCCCCACGATCGTCGCCGTGCACGCTGTGGCACCGCGCGTCGAGGCGATGGAGCGCTGGCAGTCCGACCTGGAGTGGATCGCCGACCAGTGCCCACAGGGTGACTTCATCATCGCCGGCGACTTCAATGCGACCCTCGACCACATGGCCGCCCTCGGCGTCGGCGGGGGCGACATGGGCTACTGTCGCGACGCCGCGTCACGCACCGGCACCGGGATCACCGGCACATGGCCCGCGGACTATCCCGAGCTCATCGGCGCCCCGATCGACCATGTGATGGCGACGCAGAACTGGAACCCGACCGGCTCGCTCGTGCTGGATGCCGCCGGTTCCGACCACCGCGCGCTCGTCGTGCAGCTCGACCCGGTCGCCGACTGAGCGTTCAGCGACCCGAACCCGTCCGTGATCGCCGCACGAGCGCGACCACAGCGCGCCAGCCGAGCAGGAACAGCGCCAGCGTGAGGGCGGCGACGATGATGAACGGCACCGCCGTGCCCTGACCGCTCGCTGCGCGCAGCAGCAGGCCGCCGGCAACAGTCACGGCCCAGACGACGAGCCCCGGCAGCATCCGCTCGGCGTGCGCCCGGCGCAGCAGCAGCGCGCCGTGTGCGACGAGCAGGGCGACGACGAACGGCCAGACGGTGTTCAGCGTTCCCGGCAGATCCCCGAAGATTCCCTCGGCATGCGAGAGCCGTCCGATCGCGCAGAAGACGACCACGAGCACCAGATCGATGAGGATCACCACATTCCCCAGCCTACAAAGGGGTGAGAGACTGGATGGATGAGCACCGCAGAGAACGAGACGATCGAAGAAGCCCCCGTCACGAACCGCAAGCAGCCGTTCCCGCGCGGATTCCTGGACACGATCTCGACCGGCTGGGCCGAGCGCCCCGAGTCGCTGCCGGCCGCTCGCCCGCAGGCCGCGTACGCCGCGGCCCGGCGCGATGCCGTGTCGGCCGCGTTCCCCGGCAAGCGCCTCGTGATCGAGGCCGGTTCTTTCAAGCAGCGCAGCAATGACACCGACTACCCGTTCCGCGCGCACTCGGCCTTCGCGCACCTGACCGGCTGGGCGATCGACTCCGAGCCGGACTCCGTGCTCGTGTTCGAGCCGGCGGAATCCGGGCACGACGTCACGCTGTACTTCCGCGAGCGCGCCGACCGCACGACGACGGAGTTCTATGCGGATGCCACGATCGGCGAGTTCTGGATCGGACCGCGTCCGTCCCTCGCCGGCGTCGCGGCGGACCTCGCCGTGGCGACCGACCACCTCGAGGCGTTCAGCGCCGCCGATGACGACGTGACCCTGGCCGACGACGAGCTCGCCCGCTTCGTGTCGGAGCTGCGTCTCATCAAGGACGAGTACGAGATCGACGAGATGCGCCGCGCCGTGGAGATCACCGCACGCGGGTTCGACGACATCATCGCGGCGCTCCCCGACGCGACGCGGCATGCGCGCGGCGAGCGGGTCGTGGAGGGCGTGTTCCACCGACGGGCCCGCGAGGACGGCAACGGCGAGGGCTACGACACGATCGCGGCATCCGGCCCGCACGCGTGCTACCTGCACTGGACGCGCAACGACGGCACGGTTCTTCCCGGCGACCTCATCCTCGTGGATGCCGGCGTCGAGGCCGACAGCCTGTACACGGCCGACGTCACGAGGACCCTCCCCGTGAACGGCACGTTCTCGGACGTGCAGCGCCGCGTGTACGAGACGGTCCTCGAGGCCGCAGACGCCGCGTTCGCCGCGGCACGACCCGGTGTGCGCTTCCGCGAGGTGCACGAGGCCGCGATGGCCGTGATCGCGAAGCGCACCGCCGAGTGGGGTCTGCTCCCGGTCACCGCCGAGGAGGCCCTCGATGCCGACGCCGGCGGGCAGCACCGCCGCTACATGGTGCACGGCACGAGCCACCACCTCGGCATCGACGTGCACGACTGCGCGCAGGCGCGGCGCGAGATGTACTACGACGGCGTCCTGGAGGCCGGCATGGTCTTCACGATCGAGCCCGGCCTGTACTTCCAGATCGACGACCTGACGGTTCCCGAGGAGTTCCGCGGCATCGGCGTGCGCATCGAGGACGACATCCTCATGACCGCAGACGGCCCGGTGAACCTCTCGGCGGACATTCCGCGGACGGCCGACGAGATCGAGGCGTGGATCGCGCGCGGCTCGCAGGGATGACGCGCCCGGAGGAGTGAACCGGTCCGGAAGCCTCGCACGCCGGCTGTTCTGGACGGGCTTCGCGGCGTACACGGCGGTCGCCGCGTGGGCGGAGTTCGTGAACTGGCGATCGAGTACGCGGTCGGTCGCCCCCGCGCGCACCGCGAGCGGATCCCTCGTCACGGAGGCCGTGGTCGTGCTCGGATACGGCAACGCCGGCGAGCGGGCGAACCTCGTCAACAGGTACCGGGTGCGGGCCGGCATCCGCTCGATCGATCGCGAAGCCGACACCACGGTCGTCCTGTGCGGCGGAACCGTGGAGGGCGACACGCCAGAGGCCGTCATCATGGAGCGCTACGCCCGTGACGAGCTGGACTACACCGGCGCGATCGTGCTCGAACCGAACAGCCGGTCGACGTGGGAGAACATCGAGAACGCGATCCCCCTGATCGAGCACGCCGACGTCATCAAGATCGTGTCGAACTCGCCGCACGCCGAGGTCGCCCGCGAGTACCTCCGCCAGCAGCGGCCCGATCTGGCGGATCGACTCGTGCGCGCCGATGAGCACCGGTTCGGCGAGATCGTGCCGATGAAGATCGGCGTTGCGCTGCGACTGCTGCTGTTCCGCTGGCAGCACCGCTGAGGATCCGGCGGGTCAGCGAGTGGCGAACTCCGCCACGAGCGGGGAGAGGGATGCGCCGATCTCATCGGCGGGACGCTTTCGTCCCTTCACCTCGAATGAGTGGCCGCCGCCCTCGATCCACGCGATGCGCGCGTCCTGACACGTCGCGACGACCTGCTCGAACTGCGCGATCGGCTGCACGAACGGGTCGTTCGTCCCTTCGATGAAAAGTTGCGGCGCGGCGATCGACGGCAGGTGCTCGGCCCGGAGCTTCTCGGGCTGCCCCGGCGGATGCAGCGGGTATCCGAGATAGATCAGTCCGTCGACGTCGAGCCCCTCAGCGACGGCCATCGACGCCATCCGGCCGCCGTACGACTTGCCCGTCGCCCAGATCGGGCCCGCGGACATCTCTCGGGCATGCGCGACCGCTGCGCGCCAGGTGACGGTCGCATGGGCCGCAGGCCCCGGCATCCGCCTGCCCTGCTCCCGGTAGGGAAAATTGAATCTCATCGTCGAGAATCCGACTGCGTTCAGCGCGTCGGTGAAGCCGACGAGGAACGGATGCTCCATCCCGGCCCCGGCGCCATGCGCGACGACGATCGTCCCTCTGCCGTCTCCGTCGCCCCATGCGGCGCTGACGGTGACGGTGCTCTGGGGCAGCTCGACGTCGAAGCCCACGTCAGCTCGCGTCGTCGCGCTTCTCGCCGGGCGCGTCCGCCGCGGCGTCCGGCTGCTCGTCGCCGGCGTTCTCCTTCGCTTCGACTCGCTCGCCGTACCGCGGCTTCGCGTCGGCAGCGCGTGTGTCTGCAGGGCGCGGGTCGGCCGGTCGCGGCGGAATAACGTGCCCGGCCGGACTCTGCTGGGCCGCGGCGGCGGCATCCGTGCCAGGGGCGACGCGTTCGCCGTAGCGCGGCGGCTCGTCCAGATCGACCGGGGGTCGCACGACCTCGGTGCGCTGGCCGGTGCCGAGGGCCTCGCGGGCCTTCGCGAGGGACGCCGGCATGACGGTGACCTCGTAGTGGTCGGCGGCGAGCTGGGTGACGCTCGCGAAGTCGCGCCGGCGTCGGACGATCGCGTAGGTGACGAGGCTGAGGATCATGCCCAGCGCGACGCCGATGAACACGAACCCGACGAACAGCTGGATCGGGGCATCCGGGTTCCCGATCACGAGGATCGCCGAGAGCAGCAGGCCGATGAGCACGCCGTTGACGGCTCCCGACCGGGCCGCCGCCGCGTAGCCGAGGCGTCCGGTGACCCGCTCGATCGTGCGGACGGACTGCCCGACGATCGCGATGTCGCGGGCGGGCACCTCGGCGGCGATCAGCTTCGACACCGTCTTCTGGGCGGCCTCGTATTCGCGGACCGATGCGACGGTCTCGCCGACAGCGGTGCCGGTGGCTGGACGGTTCAACATGCTCATCCGCCCATTGTTCCACGCACGCCTCTGCAGGAGCCGAGATCCGGGTCGCGCGGACTACGCTGGACGCGTGAGCACACAACGGGTTTTCGTCGCGCGCCTGGCCGGCTGCGCCGTCTTCGACCCCGTGGGCGACCGGCTCGGCAAGGTCCGGGATGTCGTCATCGTGTACCGAAGTTCGGCTTCGCCCCGCGTGATCGGGCTGGTCGTGGAGATCCCCGGCCGCCGTCACGTGTTCATGTCGATCGGCAGGGTCACGTCGATCCGTGCCGGTCAGGTCCTGACCACGGGTCTCATCAACGTGCGCCGCTTCCAGCCCCGCCCGGGCGAGGTGCGCGTGCTCGCCGAGCTGCTGGGCCGCCGCGTCGAGCTCGTCGACGGCAGCGGGAGCGCGGTCATCGAGGACGTCGCCATCGAACCGAACCGGCTCGGCGAATGGAGCGTCAACCAGCTCTTCCTGCGCAAGCCCAAGACGAGCGCGTCCCCCTTCGCGAAGGGGCCGACGACGTTCGCCGCCTGGAACGAGGTGACCGAGAAGCACACACCGGGCGAGTCGCAGTCGGCGGAGCAGCTCGTGGCCTCGTACTCCGAGCTGCACGCCGCCGACCTCGCCACGACCCTCCTCGACCTTCCTCAGCAGCGACTCATCGAGGTCGCCGAGGAGCTCTCCGACGACCGCCTCGCGGACGCCCTCGAGGAGATGCCGGAAGAGGATCAGGTGCACATCCTCGACGGCCTCGGCGACGAGCGCGCGGCCGACATCCTCGATCACATGGAACCGGACGACGCGGCCGACCTCCTCGCCCAGCTCCCCGAGAAGCGGCTCGAGCAGCTGCTCGATCTGATGGAGCCGGAGGAAGCGGAGGACGTCAGGACGCTGCTGAGCTACGGACCGGACACCGCGGGCGGCCTCATGACGACGGAGCCGATCGTGCTGTCTGCCGATGCGACGGTCGCCGAGGCCCTCGCCCTGATCCGTCGCCACGAGCTGCATCCCGCACTGGCCGCGGCCGTCTTCGTCACGCTGCCGCCGTTCGAGACGCCCACCGGGCGTCTGCTCGGCGTCGTGCACTTCCAGCGGATGCTGCGCTACCCGCCCCATGAACGTCTCGGCGCGATCGTCGACGAGACGATGGAGCCGATCTCGGTGGCGGCCTCCGCCGCGGAGACCGCCCGGCTGCTGGCGAGCTACGACCTCGTCTCGCTCCCCGTCGTCGACGCGGCGGGGCGTCTGGTCGGCGTCGTCAGCATCGACGATGTGCTCGACTACCTGCTGCCCGACGACTGGCGCACCCAGGATGCCGATGACGAACTGACCGCAGGGGGTGCGCGATGATGGCCAAGGACGACCGCTCGGGCCTCGACGCCCCGCTCGGCCGCGGCGCGTCGCGTCAGAAGCCGCAGTCGCGCGACCGGTTCGGGCGCTTCACCGAATGGGTCGCCCGTGCCATGGGCACGCCCGTCTTCCTCCTGATGCTCACGCTGTTCTGCGCGCTGTGGATGGTCTACACGGTCGTCGCCGAGCAGAACGGCTGGTGGCGGTTCGACTCAGCCGCCCTCGGCTTCACCGCGCTGACGCTGATCCTGTCGCTGCAGGCCTCGTACGCCGCGCCGCTGATCCTGCTCGCCCAGAACCGGCAGGACGACCGCGACCGCGTGCAGATCGAGCACGACCGCCAGCGCGCAGAGCGCAACCTCGCCGACACCGAGTACCTCGCCCGCGAGATCGTCGCGCTGCGCATGGCCCTCGAGGAGCGCAACGCGCAGGCGGTGACCCGCGACGTGCTGCGGCACGAGCTGCGCGCGCTGCTCGCCGCCCTCGACGACGAGCCGCCCGCCGAGGCCGCAGGAGACACCAGGACGGGCCCGATCACCCGGCCGCGGCGACCACGCGCATGAGCGCGGCCGACCGCGTCCGTGCGGCCGTCGGCGCCGTCTCCGATCCGGAGCTGCGACGGCCCATCGGCGAACTCGACATGCTCCGCGACATCACGGTCGAACGCGGCAGGGCGACGGTCGGCATCGTCCTCACGATCGTCGGGTGCCCCGCAGCCGACCGGATCGAGTCCGATGTCCGCCGTGCCGCGGCATCCGTCGACGGCATCGCCGAGGTCGACGTCGAGGTCGGCGTGATGACGCCTGCGGAGCGCGCCGCACTCACCGAGAAGCTGCGTGACGGACGACCGGCACGGCAGATGCCGTTCGGACCCGATTCGCTCACCAGGGTCATCCTCGTCTCGAGCGGCAAGGGCGGGGTCGGCAAATCCACGCTCACCGCGAACCTCGCCGTCGCGCTGGCGGCTCAGGGGCTCGCGGTGGGCCTCGTCGACGCCGATGTCCACGGATTCTCCATCCCCGGGCTGCTCGGCATCCCCGCCGGCACCCAGCCCACCCGCATCGACGACCTCATGCTCCCCCCGGTCGCCCACGACGTGAAGACGGTCTCGATCGGGATGTTCCTGCGCGATGGCGAGGCCGTGGTCGCCTGGCGCGGACCCATGCTGCACCGCACCGTGCAGCAGTTCCTCACCGACGTGTTCTTCGGCGACATCGATGTGCTGCTGATCGACATGCCTCCGGGCACCGGCGATGTCGCGATCTCGATCGGGCAGCTCCTGCCGCACGCCGAGGTGCTCGTCGTGACCACTCCGCAGTCCGCGGCGTCCGACGTCGCCATCCGCAGCGGTCTGGTCGCCCGGCAGACCGGTCAGCGCGTGATCGGCGTCGTCGAGAACATGGCCGCCCTCACGCTGCCCGACGGCACGATCGTCGACCTGTTCGGATCCGGTGGCGGAGCCGAGGTGGCCGCCGCGCTCTCGCAGTCAGGGGACGATGTGCCGCTGCTGGCCTCGGTGCCGCTCAGTCCCGCTCTGCGCGCAGGCGGCGATGCCGGCATCCCGGTCGTCCTCGGCGCGCCCGAGGATGCCGCGGCGCGCAGATCGACGCCCTGGCGCGCCGGCTCGCGCGCCAGGGCCGGCGGCTGCCCGGCAGGTCGCTGCCGATCACGGTGACGAGGGCCGCCGCTGACGAGTCGTGAAAGACTCGTGAGGTGACTGCCGATTCCCCCGCACGCACCGCCGTCGTGGATGCCGAGATGATCCGCGGAATGACGACGGATGCCGTGATCTACACGCTCACCCGTCCACTGGCCGTGATCGCGTACACGGCGCTGATCGCGGCGTTCGTCGTCAACGCGATCGTCCTGGGGATGGTCGGGGGCGACCAGGAGCAGACGACGACGCTGACCTGGACCATGCTCGCGATCGCCGCCCTGATCGTCGCGTCGATCCTCTTCACCAGGGCGTCGACGCGCCGTGCCATCAGCACGACGATGCCGCCGGGATCAGTGGTCCGTGTCGAGGTGGGCGAGGATTCGCTCAAAGCGGTCTCCAAAGCCGGGGTCTCCGAAATCCGCTATGCGACGTTCCGGTCCGTGCATGTCGGCCGGCACGCGGCGCTGCTGCGCCTGCATGGAACATCGGTCGTCACGGTCCTGCCGCGGGTCGTGCTCAGCGACGAGGACGTCGCGCTGCTGAAGTCCAGGATCTGACGAACAGGGCCGCGCACTCAGACAGGCTCAGGTGGCCTCGAGGTCGAACGGCGGCGGGGAATCGCGGGTGAACTCGGGCCGGGTCTTGAGCGGGCCCGGGCTCGACGCGGTGACGGCGGGCGCCCGCGCCCCAGCCGTCGAGGCTCCCGTCGCGGGCGCTGCCGGCGCGTCCTCGCGCAGAGCGTCGCGGATGATCCGGCGCGGGTCGTACTGCCGCGGGTCGAGTTTGCGCCAGTCGACCTCGTCCATCTCCGGGCCGAGCTCATCGCGCATCCGCGTGCGCGTGTCCCGCAGGTACTCCCCGCCTTGCGGACGAACCCGGCGAACGCCTCGGCCGCCTTCGGCAGCCGCTCAGGACCGATGATGACCGCGGCGATCACACCGATGAGAAAGAGCTTCGATGGTGAGGCCGAAATCCATGTAGACAGGCTACCCGCCGCGCCTGACGGTGAAGAACCCGACGTGCGAATACCCTGGGAACCGGAGGATACGGCCATGAGCGAGAACGACGCGAACGCACGATACATCCGCGAGGCGGTCATCGAGCCCGCGCACATCGCGCGCGCCCGCACGCATGCGCAGGAGCTCGGCGTCGCATCGGTGAGCCCCGCCGTCGGGGCGCAGCTCGCGGTGCTCGCCGCGACGACGGATGCCCGATCGATCGTCGAGATCGGCACCGGAGCCGGTGTCTCCGGCCTGTGGATGCTGCGCGGCGCTCCGCGCGCCGTCCTGACCTCGATCGACAACGAGCCCGAGCACCTCGCGGCCGCCCGGCGCGGCTTCGCCGAGGCGAAGGTCCCCGCAACCCGCGCCCGGTTCATCACCGGGCGCGCCGCCGAGGTGCTGCCGCGCATGAACGAGGGGGCGTACGACATCGTCCTCGTCGACGCCGACCCCGAGAACGTCATCGAGTACGTCGAGCACGGGCTGCGCCTGGCCCGCACCGGCGGTGTCGTCGCCGTGCCCCGGATTCTCGCGGGCGGGCGAGCCGCCGACCCGGTGCAGCGCGATGCCGTCCCCAGCGCATATCGGTCACTGATCCAGGAGACGCAGGAGTCCCCCGCCGTGCTGGCTGCGATCTCGACCGCCGGCGAGGGCCTGCTGCAGCTCGTCAGCCTCAGCACGGACTGACTCGGACTCCGAGCGATATTCGCCGCACAATGAGTCGTCCGGACCCGGTGCGGAATCGGGTGGGATCGTCGTCGTGCAGCCCCGGAGCACGACGAAGGGCGACGGATCCGAGGATCCGCCGCCCTTCAGGGTGAAAACCTGAGTCTCAGCTCACGACGCCGGCGAGGACGTCGTGCAGCTCCTTCGCCTCTTCGTCGTTGACCGAGACGACAAGGCGACCGCCGCCTTCGAGGGGGACGCGCACGATGATGAGTCGTCCCTCTTTCACGGCCTCCATGGGTCCGTCTCCGGTCCTCGGCTTCATCGCTGCCATCGTGGCTTCCTTTCCCTCGGTGGTATGCATCAAGTTTATCGGTACGCTTCCGCCCCGGTGCGCGCCCAGGGGGAATACCTCGTGAACACCGCCCCACCGGCGTTCAGGGGACCTGCCAGAACGTGTTCCCGTTCGCGTACATCTGATCGATCCACAGCCATTGACCGGCGATGCACAGCGCAAGAACGGTGCATCGATACGTCCTCGACCGCGGGACGGCGAGCGCTCCGGCGAGCGGGGTGAGGGGCATCAGCAGCCGGAACGTGCTGGACTGCGGGAAGAACACCGCGAGCAGGTACAGCAGATAGCTCGCACCCCACAGCCGCAGGTCGGCGCCGAGCCTGCGCACCTGCGGCAGCAGCAGAGCGGCTGCCGCCGCGAGCACGAGCACGACGAGGGCGACGATCCCCCACGCCGCGGGCATCCCCCACTGGACGAACCAGAACTGAGCCGCCTGGATCCAGCCGTCGAAGGGCACGAAGGCGGCCTCGCCGACACCCCAGTTGCGCCGCCAGGCCAGCTCTGTCGCGAGATAGGCGCCGGGATCCCCGGTGACGAGACCCGCGATCGCCTGCCAGCCGAACCCCGTGGCCGTCGCCAGCGCCCCGAGGGCGATGATATGGACGACGTCGCGGGCCGGCAGCGGTTCGCGACGACGACGGACCCAGCGCAGGATGCCGTGCAGCCCCAGGTACAGCGCGAAGGCGAGGATGCCGGGTCGCGTGAACGCCATGACGGGGATGAGCACGTACAGCCAGCCGTAACGGCGCCGCCCGACCAGATCGAGCGCGATGAGCAGGAGGAGCACGAACAGCACTTCGGCGTACCCGACCTGGAAGAGTGCGGCCAGCGGCCCCCACGCGAAGAAGGCGACAGCCCACAGGCTCGCCGAGTTCCCGATCCGCGGGCGCAGCAGCCGGTGCAGTGCGACGCAGGCGAAGAAGCCGGCCACGAGGGAGATCAGCAGCGCACCGGCACCCCACGAGCCGAACGGCGCCCCGACGATCTGAGCGGTGTATGCGTACACGGGCATGAACGCCCACGCGTTCTCCGCGACCTGGCCCGTCTCGGTCAGCGGCAACGTCTGCGGGTAGCCCTCCCATGCGATGAGCCAGTACCACTGGGCGTCCCAGCCGACGATGAAGCTGCCGATGCCCGCGTTCTCACCGAATCGGGATGCCGCATCCGACCGCTCGGCGGCGAGCAGGAGAAGACCGGTGGTCACCAGACGTGCAAGCACGTAGATGATGCTGATCCTGGCGACGGTGGGCAACCGCGCCCAGCGCCGCGCGGAGCCGATCAGCGCGCGGTGAGCCACGCGCGCAGACCTCGCTCGACCGCGTCGATCTGCTCGAGCGGCACGCGCTCCTCGTCGTGGTGGGCCAGATGAGGGTCGCCGGGCCCGTAGTTGACGGCGGGGACGCCGAGAGCGCTGAACCGCGCGACGTCGGTCCAGCCGTACTTGGGGCGCGGGGTCGCGCCGACGGCCTCCACGAACTGCTGAGCGATCGGAGCATCCAGGCCGGGACGCGCCCCGTCGGCCGCGTCCGTGATCTCGACCTCGAACCCGTCGAGCACGCCGCGCAGGTGAGCCTCGGCGTCGGCCGCGTTCTTGCTGGGCGCGAACCGGTAGTTGACCTCGACCTCGCACAGATCCGGGATGACGTTGCCGGCCACCCCGCCGCCGATGCGCACGGCGCTCAGGCTCTCGCGGTACGCCAGTCCCTCGACCTGGACCTCCTTGGCCCGGTACCCGGCGAGCCGGGTGAGGATGGGCGCCGCGGCGTGGATGGCGTTCTCGCCCACCCACGCTCTGGCGCTGTGCGCACGGACGCCATGCGTGCGCACCATCGCGCGCAGCGTCCCGTTGCATCCGCCCTCGACCTCGCCGTTCGACGGCTCGCCGAGGATCGCGAAGTCCGCGGCGAAGAGCTCGGGCCGGTCCGCCGCGAGGAGGTTCAGCCCGTTGAGGGACGCCGCGACCTCTTCGTTGTCGTACCACATCCAGGTGATGTCGATCGCGGGCGCGGTGATCTCGGCGGCGAGCTTCAGCTGCACGGCGACCCCGGCCTTCATGTCGACCGTGCCGCGCCCCCACAGGTGCGGGACGCCGTCGACGTCCACGGACCGGGTGGGCAGGTTGTCGTTGATCGGGACGGTGTCGATGTGGCCGGCGATCACGACGCGGCGCTCCCGGCCGAGCGTGGTGCGCGCGACGATCGTGTTGCCGTGGCGGATGACCTCGAGGTGCGGCAGCGCTGAGACCGCCTCCTCGATGGCGTCCGCCAGAGGGGCCTCCTCTCCGGAGACGCTGGGGATGTCGCAGATCGCGCGCGTGAGGTCGACGGAGGACGAGGTCAGGTCGAGCGTCATGAACCCAGCCTACGGCGAAGCACACGAGCGGACCGCGGTAGCGTGGATGCATGAGCAACGCGCGCACCGTCTGGGGCATCGGCCTGTCGACCATCGCCGGCGACGGCACCGTGCTGGACGCCTGGTACCCGCACATCGGGACCGGCTCGGTCATCGAGGCGAAGCTCAGCGAACTCGAGGAGCACGCCGGCGCTGATGAGCGTCGCAATGTGACGATCGAGACCGTGCAGCTGCAGATCGATCTGGATGCCGCCCCGGCATCCACCGTCGACGCCTACCTGCGCCTGCACGCGCTGTCGCACCTGCTCGTGCGGCCGAACGAGCTCAACCTCGACGGCATCTTCGCTCACCTGCCCAACGTCGCGTGGACGAACGCCGGACCGATGCATCCCGACGATGCCGCACGCCTGCAGGCGCAGATGCGCCGGCACAGCATCCAGGTGCAGGGGCTGGACAAGTTCCCCCGGCTGACCGACTACGTCCAGCCCACGGGAGTCCGCATCGCCGATGCGTCGCGCGTGCGCCTCGGCGCCCACCTCTCCCCCGGCACGACCGTGATGCACGAGGGCTTCGTGAACTTCAACGCCGGGACGCTCGGCGCCTCGATGGTCGAGGGCCGCATCTCGCAGGGCGTCGTCGTCGGCGAGGGGAGCGACATCGGCGGCGGGGCATCCATCATGGGCACGCTCTCCGGCGGCGGCACCGTGCGCGTCTCGATCGGTGCTCGCACCCTCCTCGGTGCGAACTCCGGGCTGGGCATCGCCCTGGGCGATGACTGCATTCTCGAAGCCGGCGTGTACATCACGGCTGGGTCGAAGGTGGTGCTCGTCGACGGGCCTGACACGGCAGGCGGGGGCAAGCGCATCGTCAAGGCCGCCGAGCTCAGTGGCCGCAACGGACTGCTGTTCTGGCGCAACTCCGTCACCGGCGCGATCGAGGCGAAGCAGCGTGAAGGCGTCGGCGTCACGCTCAACGAGGCCCTGCACGCCTGAGCCCTTCGACAGGCTCAGGGACCGCACCCCCGCGCTCTGCTAGTCTTGTGAGGTTGCCCGGTACCGGGCGACTGCGTCGTCGACACGGGGTCCACCCAGACCGAAGTGAGCTGCAGAGCTCCTCCACCAGTTGGCGTTTCGAACGGCGAACCTCTGCGCACCTCCTGTGCGCGGTCGCCCATCCCACTATTCGCGCACGAGTCGTCGTGCGCTGACGGAGTACATCCATGCCCACCTTCCTTGAACTCGGCGTGCCCGCACGCCTCGCCGACGTGCTCGCCGCCGACGGCAAGACCGAGGCGTTCGCCATCCAGCGCGACACCCTCCCCGACTCCCTGGCCGGACGCGACCTGCTCGGCCGCGGCCGCACCGGCAGCGGCAAGACCATCGCGTTCGCCCTGCCGCTCGTGGCCCGCCTGGCCGGGTCGCAGAAGCGCACGCGCGCCCAGCACCCCCGTGGTCTCGTGCTCGCCCCGACCCGTGAGCTCGCGACCCAGATCGCGGCCACCGTGGCCCCGCTCGCAAAGGCCGCGGGCCTCACCGTCACGACGATCTTCGGCGACGTCAGCCAGCGCCCGCAGGAGCAGGCGCTGCGCGGCGGCGTCGACATCGTCGTCGCCTGCCCCGGCCGGCTCGAGGACCTCATGAAGCAGAAGCTCGTCTCCCTCGACGCGGTCGAGGTGGCCGTGCTCGACGAAGCCGACCACATGGCCGACCTCGGATTCCTCCCCGGTGTCACCCGCATCCTCGCGGCGACCCCGACCGGCGGACAGCGCCTGCTGTTCAGCGCGACGCTGGACCGCGGTATCGACGCACTCGCCAAGCGCTTCCTCTCAAACCCCGTGAGCCACGAGGTCGACGAGGCGAGCGTCCCAGTCGGTGAGATGACGCACCGCGTGCTGGTGGCCACGTCCGCCGAGCACAAGACGGTGCTCGTGCGCGAACTCGCCGCCGGCACCGGTCGCCGCATCCTGTTCACGCGCACCAAGCACCAGGCGAAGAAGCTCGCCAAGGCGCTGACCGCAGCCGGCATCCCCGCCGTCGACCTGCACGGAAACCTGTCTCAGAACGCCCGTGAGCGCAACCTCAGCGCCTTCTCGACCGACCCGGCCGACGGCGGCGTCCGCGTGCTCGTCGCCACCGACGTCGCCGCTCGCGGCGTGCACGTCGACAACGTCGATCTCGTCGTCCACGTCGACCCGCCCATGGAGCACAAGGCGTACCTGCACCGCTCCGGCCGCACCGCGCGCGCGGGAGCTGCGGGAACCGTCGTCACCGTCGTGCTGCCCGAGCAGCGCCGCGACGTGAAGGACCTGTTGCGCAAGGCTCAGATCAACGCCGACCTCGAGCAGGTCGACGCCGCGATCGTCGAGGAGCTCGTCCCCGAGCGCGCGCCGCACGTCAAGCCGGCGCCGGTGCAGCCGCAGCAGCGTCAGCAGCCGAAGAAGCCGCGCCAGCCGCAGCAGGGCGGAGCCCCGGCACCCGGATCGCCCGCCCGCCGGCGCCGGCGTCCGCAGAACCACAGCGGCCAGACGCACGGCAGCCAGACGCAGGCGGCCCAGGGGCAGCCGGCCAAGCAGGGTCAGCGCCAGGGCCAGCGTCCCGGCATCCAGGTCGGGCAGCGCGTCGACACGCGTCGCCCGCGCCGCGCACAGGGCGGCGGATCCCAGGGGCGCTGAGCGCCTCGCCGCAAGGCCCCGACCGGTCACACCGGTCGGGGCCTTCGACATCGATCAGGGTGCTGTCGGATCAGGTGCCGAGCGCACTGGCTCGCGCCGCGGCGTGCTCCACGTCGGTGATGACTCCGCGTGCGTGCAGATCATCGAGTTCGGCAAGACGCTGCTCGATCGATGGTGGAGCCACCTCGGCCACAGGCGTCCCGGCCGGGCGCAGAAGCTCGCTGCGCAGAACCTGAGCCGTGGCCTGCGTCTGCATGGTCAGCGGGTCGTATCCCGCCTCCTTCGCAGTCTTCCAGTTGCGTACCGCCGCGACGATGATGAAGATCACCGCCGCGACGAACAGGACACCGAAGATCGCGAAAGCGATGCCCATGGAACCGGGCATGGCGTCGAAGAGCGCATCATCCATGGCGGAATACTATCCCCAGCCACCCAGCGCGCACGCCCGCGCCGCGGACGGCGCGTCCCCGACCTCAGCGGGTCTGGAACGTGCGCTCCGGCGACCCCGTGTACAGCTGCTGCGGGCGGCCGATCTTCGTCTGCGGGTCGAGGTTCAACTCGCGCCACTGGGCGAGCCAGCCGGGCAGGCGGCCGATCGCGAAGAGCACGGTGAACATGCGGGTCGGGAAGCCCATCGCCTTGTAGATCACGCCGGTGTAGAAATCGACGTTCGGGTAGAGGCGGCGCTCCTTGAAGTAGTCGTCCGCGAGGGCGATCTCCTCGAGCTCCTTGGCGAGGTCGAGGAGCGGATCGGTGACGCCGAGCTCGCGGAGCACCTCGTCAGCGGCCTCCTTGACGAGCTTGGCGCGCGGGTCGTAGTTCTTGTAGACCCGGTGGCCGAAGCCCATGAGCTTGACGCCCTCTTCCTTGTTCTTCACGCGCTCGACGAAGCGCTGCACGCCCTGACCCGAGTCGCGGATCTCGGCGAGCATGCTCAGCACGGCCTCGTTCGCGCCGCCGTGCAGCGGACCCGAGAGCGCCTGGATGCCGGCCGAGATCGAGGCGAACTGGTTGGCTCCGGTCGAGCCGACCAGGCGCACCGTCGAGGTCGACGCGTTCTGCTCGTGGTCCTCGTGGAGGATCAGCAGCAGCTCGAGCGCCTTCGACATCACCGGGTTGATCTCGTACGGTTCGGAGTTCACGCCGAAGTTGAGCTTGAGGAAGTTGTCGACGAAGCTCAGGGAGTTGTCGGGGTACAGGAAGGCCTGGCCGACGCTCTTCTTGTGCGCGTACGCCGCGATCACGGGGAGCTTGGCGAGCATGCGGACCATGTTCAGCTCGACGTGCTCGGGGTTGTTCGGGTCGGTCTGGCCCTCGTAGTAGGTCGAGAGCGCGGCGACCGCGGACGACAGCACCGACATGGGGTGCGCGGTGTGCGGAAGAGCGGAGAAGAAGTGCTTGAGGTCCTCGTGCAGGAGAGTGTGGCGCCGGATGCGCTCGTCGAAGTCGGCCAGCTCGGAGGCCGTGGGCAGCTCGCCGTAGATGAGCAGCCAAGCGACCTCGAGGTAGGTGCAGTTCTTGGCGATCTGCTCGATCGGGTAGCCGCGGTAGCGCAGGATCCCCTGGTCGCCGTCGATGAACGTGATCTCGGACTTCGTGGATGCCGTGTTGACGAACCCGTAGTCGAGGCCGGTGTAGCCGGTCTGCTTCGTCAGCGTCGAGAAGTCGATGCTGTCAGCGCCTGCAGTGCCGCGCAGAACCGGGAATTCGGCAGTGGTCTCACCGATCGTGAGAGTGGCCTTGGCCTGCTGGTCTCCCGCTGCACTCACGCGGACCTCCTTGTGGGTTTACGCGACCATGTCGGTCAGATTCGTCCTGATGGTCGATGGCTCGATGGCGATGCACGGCGCCGGGCGCCTGGCCGGATCCCGACCGAATCGCCTTTACAGCCTAGTCGTCAGATCGACCTACTGTGACATCCGCCAAGAGATGCGTGGATCGTGCGGCGGGTTCCTACAGGACGGCCGCGTTCAGCCGGCGCGCACCCTCGGCTATGCGCTCCAGCGGTGCCGTCAGAGCGAGGCGCACGTGCTGGGCGGCGTCGGGTCCGTAGAAGGGTCCTGGGCCGGCCAGGATGCCGAGATCCGCGAGCCGACCCATTGATTCCCAGGCGTCCCTGCCCTCTGTGGCCCACAGGTACAGCCCGGCCTCGGAGCCGTCGATCCGGAAGCCGGCCGTCCGCAGAGCCGGCTTCAGCAGGTCGCGGCGGGCGCGGTACAGCTCCTTCTGCGTCGCGACGTGCTCGTCATCGCCCAGGGCCACGACCATCGCCTGCTGGACGGGGGCGGGCATCATGAGCCCCAGGTGCTTGCGCGCCATGAGCAGGTCGGCGATCACCCGCGCGCATCCGGCGACGAAGGCGGCGCGGTAGCCGGCGAGGTTGGACTGCTTACTCAGGGAGTACACGCTGAGAAGGTTGCTCCGGGCTGCGCCGGTCACTCGCGGGTCGAGGATGGAGGGCACCGGTTCGCTCGCCCACGGACCGTCCCAGCCGAGTTCGGCATAGCACTCGTCGCTGGCGAGGACGGCGCCGAGCTCACGAGCGCGGCTGACGGCCGCGGCGAGCTCTTCGACCGTCCAGGTGCGCCCGTCGGGGTTTCCCGGAGTGTTGATCCAGATGAGCTTGGTGCCCTCGGGCCAGGCCGCGGGATCGTCCTCGGCCACCGGCGTGGCACCGGCGACGCGTGCCCCGACCTCGTAGGTCGGATACGCGACCCGGGGAAAGACGACGATGTCGCCCTCGCCGAGTCCGAGCAGCGTCGGCAGCAGCGCGACGAGCTCTTTCGAACCGACGGTGGGCAGCACGTTGTCGACGATGAGGTCCGGCACTCCCCTGCGCCGTGCGTACCACTCCACGATCGCCTCGCGCAGCGCGGGCGTTCCGATGTTCTGCGGGTAGGCGTGGGCATCCGTGGCCTCGGCGAGCGCCTGCCGGATGACGTCAGGGGTCGGGTCGACGGGCGAGCCGATGGAGAGATCGACGATCCCCTGCGGATGCTCCGCCGCGCGCTCACGGAACGGGACGACGGCATCCCACGGGTAGTCGGCGAGATCCCTGATCCCCACGCCCTACTCTCCCTGCGGCGGGAGCGCGGCGATGATCGGGTGGTCGTGCTTGATGACGCCGACCTTGGCCGCGCCGCCGGGCGAACCGACCTCTTCGAAGAACTCGACGTTCGCCTTGTAGTAGTCCTGCCACTCGTCGGGCAGGTCGTCCTCGTAGTAGATCGCCTCGACGGGGCACACCGGCTCGCAGGCGCCGCAGTCGACGCACTCGTCGGGGTGGATGTACAGCGATCGCTCGCCCTCGTAGATGCAGTCAACGGGGCACTCGTCGATGCAGGCGCGGTCCTTGACATCGACGCACGGGAGAGCGATCACATACGTCACCCCTTCAGTCTACGACCCGTTCTCGTTCAGTGCGCTCCGGCGCGTCGGCTGCGGCGCGGAGCGCTTGAGGTTCGGCCAGGCGATCACGAGCAGCGCGATGCCGCAGACCACGTAGATCCAGATCTGCCCGATGGGCGTGTTCGGCACGATGACCGAGCCGCCGGGGCCGGGGCCCGAGATGATCAGCAGCATCCCGATCATCCCGAGTGCGGTGGCGATCGTCGCCGCGCGGTCGTGCGTCAGCGCACGGACCGCGATGAGCAGGGCTCCGCAGGCGATGGCCGCGACGATGAACCCGATCGGCACCGGTCCCCACATCAGGCTGTGGGCGATCGTGCCCGCAGTTCCGTAGACGACGCCGACGAGCGCGGCCGCGATCCAGGACAGCAGGCGGGACAACCAGTTGGGCACGATCAGATCCTACGCGCGTGCAGTGCCACCTCCGATCAGGCAGCCCATCCTGCCAGTCGCAGGAGCGCCGCCACGGCGGCCGCCGCGATCACGACGACAAGGAACGACTGGCGCAGGTAGAGCAGTCCCGCAGCGACCAGGACGGCCGGGATGCGGGCATCCGCGACGATGCCCTGCCCGCTGCCGAGCGTCTGCACACCGACCAGAGCGGCCAGCAGGGCGACGGTCAGCAGATCGGAGATCCGGGCCGGCCGCGGCGCCTCGAGCAGGTGCGCGGGGATCAGGTAGCCGAACGCCTTGAGCGCCACGCAGATGCAGGCGGCCAGCAGGACGGCGCTCCAGACGCTCATGCGGGCACCTCCGGGTCGACTCGGGGGCGGCGGTCGCCGCCGAGCCAGTTGAACCAGCCGACGACGATCGCGACGACGGCGGCGACGAGCACGGGAAGCCCCGGCATGATGAACGGCGTCAGCGCCGAGGCGACCACGGCCGCGGCGACGCCCACGGCGATCGCCTGCCGTTGCTTGAGCCGAGGCCACAGCAGTGCGAGGAAGGCCGCTGCGGCCGCGGCATCCAGACCCCAGGTCTTGGGGTCGCCGAGCACATCGCCGAGCAGCGCTTCGAGGAGGGTGGTGAGATTCCAGCCGACGAACACGCCGATGCCGGTGACCCAGAATCCGAGGAGCCGCAGCGGACGGGCGCTCTGCGAGATCGCCACCGCGGTGGATTCGTCGATCGTGACCTGCGCTGCCGCCGCACGCTTCCAGAAGCCGGAGCCGATGATGGGCGACATCCGCATGCCGTAGGCCATGTTCCGCACTCCGAGCAGCGCGGCCGAGGCCACAGCCGAGGGCAGAGCGCTCATCCCCCCGGCGCTGAAGACCCCGATGAACGCGAACTGCGACCCGCCCGTGAACATGAGCAGGCTCAGGACGCAGGTCTGCCACACGTCCAGCCCCGAAGCCACCGCGAGCGCGCCGAAGGAGATGCCGTAGGCGCTCGTGGCGACGGCGACGCCGACACCCTCGCGCCACACCTCGCGGCGCGCGAGGCCGGGCGGCTCGGCCTTCGCCGTTCGATCCACTGAACGCATGATGATCATTCTGAACATCACCGGAAAGACAGTCAAGTGAACGATCGTTTGGCATGATGAACAGATGGATCTCGGAACGCGCATCGCCCGCACCCTTCGACGCGAACGCGAGGCCCGCGGCCTGTCCGTGTCGGAGCTGGCGAGGCAGGCCGGTGTGTCGAAGGCGACCGTGTCGCAGCTGGAGAACGGCGCCGGCAACCCGAGCGTCGAGACGCTGTGGGCGCTGGGCGTCGCGCTCGGTGTGCCGTTCGCCGTTCTCGTCGAGCAGCAGGCGAGCTCGCCGACGCTGATCCGCGCCGACGATCTCCCCGAGGTGCCGTCCGCCGCTGCCGCGTACAGTGCGTCGCTGCTGTCAGCGAGCCCCCCCGGCGCCCGCCGCGACGTCTACCTCATCCGTGCCGAGCCCGGCGAGCCGCGGCGTTCCGAGCCGCACCACGCCGGCACGATCGAGCACGTCGTGCTCGTCTCCGGTCAGGCGAGCCTGGGAACGGCGGGCGATGCCGTGATCCTGAACCCCGGTGACTACGTCTCCTACCCCGGCGACGCCTCGCACGTGTTCGAGGCGCTGCTCCCCGGCACGAGCGCCGTCCTGATCACCGAGCTGCGCTGACCTCGCTCCGTCTGCGACCGTCCGCCGACTGCGACCCGCCGCCGATACGACAACGCCCCCTCGCGGCATCCACGCCCCCGCTCAGCGATGCATGTGAGCGGGGGCGTCGACGACCGGAGGGGGCCTCGACGGGGAAGAGGGTTACGCGTTGGCGTCCTGGCGCTTCTGACGCGCGGTCTCGCGACCACGGGTCGTCTGGTCGAGGATCACCTTGCGGATGCGGACGACCTCCGGCGTCACCTCGACGCATTCGTCGTCACGGGCGAACTCGAGGCTCTCCTCGAGCGAGAGCTCACGCGGCGGCGTCATCGACTCGAACGAGTCGGCGGTCGCCGACCGCATGTTGGTGAGCTTCTTCTCCTTGGTGATGTTCACGTCCATGTCATCGCTGCGCGAGTTCTCGCCGATGACCATGCCCTCGTAGACCTCCTGCGTGGGCTTGACGAAGAACGACATGCGCTCCTGCAGTGCGATCATCGCGAAGGGCGTCACGACACCCGAGCGGTCGGCCACGATCGAGCCGTTCTGACGCGTCGTGATGTGGCCGGCCCACGGCTCGTAGCCGTGCGAGATGCTGTTGGCGATGCCGGTGCCGCGCGTCGTGGTCATGAACTCGGTGCGGAAGCCGATGAGGCCGCGGGCGGGGACGATGAACTCCATGCGCACCCAGCCGGTGCCGTGGTTGATCATGTTGTCCATGCGGCCCTTGCGGTTGGCGAGGAGCTGCGTGATCGCGCCGAGGTACTCCTCAGGAGCGTCGATCGTCAGGTGTTCGAAGGGCTCGTGGACCTTGCCGTCGACCTTCTTGGTGACCACCTGCGGCTTGCCGACCGTGAGCTCGAAGCCCTCACGGCGCATGTTCTCGACGAGGATGGCCAGCGCGAGCTCGCCGCGGCCCTGCACCTCCCACGCATCCGGGCGCCCGATGTCGACGACCTTGAGCGAGACGTTGCCGATGAGCTCGCGGTCGAGGCGGTCCTTCACCATGCGGGCGGTGAGCTTGTGGCCCTTGACCTTACCCACCAGCGGCGAGGTGTTCGTGCCGATGGTCATCGAGATCGCGGGATCATCGACGTGGATCTGCGGCAGCGGACGGACGTCGTTCGGGTCGGCGATCGTCTCGCCGATCGTGATGTCCTCGAAGCCCGCGATGGCGACGATGTCGCCGGGCCCGGCGGACTCGGCCGGGTAGCGCTCGAGGGCACGGGTCATCAGCAGCTCGGTGATGCGGGCGTTGCTGGTGGTGCCGTCGGAGCGCACCCAGGCGACGGTCTGGCCCTTCTTCAGCGTGCCGTTGAAGACGCGCAGCAGGGCGAGGCGGCCGAGGAACGGGCTGGAGTCGAGGTTCGTGACCCACGCCTGCAGCGGCGCCTCGTCGTCGTACGCCGGGGCGGGGATGTGCTCGAGGAGCGCCTCGAACAGCGGCTCGAGGTCGTCGTTGTCGGGCAGGGCACCGTTGTCGGGGGGGGTGCGGCTGGCGCTCCGGCACGGCCGGACGCGTACACGACGGGAACGTCGAGCAGCGCGTCGACGTCGAGGTCGGGAACGTCGTCGACGAGGTCGGATGCCAGGCCCAGGAGCAGGTCGTGAGCCTCCTCCTCCACCTCGACGATGCGCGCGTCGGGGCGGTCGGTCTTGTTGACCAGCAGGATGACGGGGAGCTTCGCCTCGAGCGCCTTGCGCAGCACGAAGCGGGTCTGCGGCAGCGGACCCTCGGAGGAGTCCACGAGCAGCACGACGCCGTCGACCATGGACAGGCCGCGCTCCACCTCGCCGCCGAAGTCGGCGTGGCCGGGGGTGTCGATCACGTTGATCGTGACGGGGACGTCGGTGTGGGCGCCGTTGTAGGTGATCGCGGTGTTCTTCGCGAGGATCGTGATGCCCTTTTCGCGCTCGAGATCGTTCGAGTCCATGGCGCGCTCGTCGACGTGCGCGTGTTCGCCGAAGGAGCCCGTCTGACGGAGCATCGCGTCGACGAGGGTGGTCTTGCCGTGGTCGACGTGCGCGACGATTGCGACATTGCGGAGGTCAGAGCGAAGGGCGTGCGCCATGCAGGTTTCCTAAAAGGGATTGGGATGTGATGGAGGTGCCGCTTGTACTGAGCGAGCGTCAGCGAGACGAAGTGACGGTCCAGGATATCGCACGGGGTTGTGGGTCCGGCGTTCGAGTAACGCAAATGCCCCGATCCTGGCCGGGAATCAGGTCATTCGCGTTACTTGAACGGAGTCGGATCTAGCATCGACACGTGGAACGAGAAGCTGTGACCGGGCGCGCCCGCACGTGGTGGGAGATCGCGATCGTCCTCGCCCTGGGGCTCGGCGAGTCAGCCGTCTACGCGATCGTGCAGATCGTGTACCGACTGACGGATGCCACCCCGCTGGCGGATCAGTCGACGACGCTGAATCCCTCCCGCAGCGACCGGGAGGTCTTCGACCTGATCTACCAGGTGCTCGGCATCGGCTTCTCGATCGTTCCGGTCCTGCTCGTGTGCTTCCTCGTCTGGCAGCACCGCCGCCCGCACCTTGGCTCGCTGGGGCTCGACGGCGCCCGTGTCGGACGCGAGATCGGACAGGGCATCCTGCTCGTCCTGGCGATCGGCATCCCGGGCCTTGCCCTGTACGTCGGAGGCCGGATGCTGGGGCTCTTCGTCGCCGTCGACCCGGGCGGGATCGACGCGCACTGGTGGACCGTGCCGATTCTGCTGCTGTCGGCGGCCCGCGCGTCGCTCACCGAGGAGTTCGTGGTGCTCGGGTACCTGTTCCTGCGCCTGCGGCAGCTCGGCTGGGGCAGCTGGCCGATCATCATCGCCACTTCGGTGCTGCGCGCGAGCTACCACCTGTACCAGGGACCGGGTGCGTTCATCGGGAACCTGGCGATGGGGCTGGTGTTCGGTTGGCTGTTCGCGAGGACGGGGCGACTGCTGCCGTTCCTGGTCGCGCACTTCATCATCGACGCGGTCGCGTTCGTCGGCTATCCCCTGGTCGCCCCGCTCCTCCCCTGACCTCGAGACTGCAAGGCCGCGTCGAGACTGCGCCGATCCGGCGCTGTGCCGGCGCGGCCTTGGGGATTCGGTGCAGATCAGCGGGTGAGGAGGACCGCCGCGACCGCCCAGGCCGCGAGGACGACGAGGGCGAGGATCGCGGGCCAGTCCCACGATTTCACGACTGCGGCATCCGGAGCAGTGGCATCCGGAGCCGCCTGCGCGTCCAGGCGCAGACGCTGCAGCTTCGCGATGCCGTCGGCGGCGTTCTCGTTGCCGTCCTCCTTCGCACGGTCAGGGCCGATCCGCCGCGGACGCGAGCGTGCGGGCCCGCCGAAGCAGCGCACGACCTTTCCGTCGTCGAGTGAGAACTCGATCTGCCAGCGCATCGCGATGCGCTTGATGCGCGACCACGGCATCGAGGTGCGGCGGAGGAGGTTCTGCACCTCGACACCCGCGCGGTCGGCGCGGATGTCGGATGCGACCCCGACGACGTAGACGGACCAGAGCACGAGCAGCGGCCACGGAGCCAGCAGCAGAGCGCCGCCGACGCCGGTGCGCACCCCGGCATCGATCAGCAGGTACAGCGCGACGACCGCGCAGATGACGAGCAGCCAGACCGCCCCGGTGACCGGGAAGGCCCGGGGCGGCCTGGCATCAGCTGCCATCAGGCGGTGCCGCCGCCCAGAGTGAGCGATGCGCCCGGGATCGCCTCGAGCAGTCGCCGGGTGTACTCCTCCTGCGGGTTGGTGAAGATCTCGTCCACCGTGCCCTGCTCGACGATGCGCCCCTGCTCCATGACGCACACGAGGTCCGCGGCGACGCGGACGACCGCGAGGTCGTGCGTGATGAACAGGTACGTCAGACCGAGCTCCTGCTGCAGGTCCGAGAGCAACTGCAGGATCTGATCCTGAACCAGCACGTCGAGCGCCGACACGGCCTCGTCGAGGACGACGATGTCGGGCTTGAGCGCGAGGGCCCGGGCGATCGCGACGCGCTGGCGCTGACCGCCGGACAGCTCGTTCGGGTACCGCCATGCGAGTTCCTGCGGCAGCGCGACCTGCTCGAGGAGTTCGAGCGAGCGCTGGTGCTGCTCCTCCTTCGTGCCGATGCCGTGCACGTGCAGGGGCTCGGAGATGAGGTTGCCGATGCTGCGCAGCGGGTCGAGCGAGCCGTACGGATCCTGGAAGACCGGCTGCATGCGACGACGCAGGCGGAAGACATCCGCCCTCGACATCGTGCTCGTCGGCGTCCCGTCGATGAGGATCTCACCGTCGGTCGGCTTCTCGAGCTGCAGCAGCATCTTCGCGACCGTGGACTTGCCCGATCCGGACTCGCCCACCAGTGCCAGCGTCTTGCCGCGGGGGATCGAGAACGAGACATCATCGACCGCGCGGAACTGCTCGTGGCGCAGCCCTCCCGTGCGGATCGAGAAGTCCTTGACGAGGTTTCGCACCTCGACCACGGCGGGTGCATCCTCGACGGCTGCGCTGGTCAGACCCGTGTCGCCGATGCGCTGGGATGCCAGGCTCGGGGCCGCGGCGACCAGGCGCTGCGTGTACGGATGCCGCGGGTTCGTCAGGATCTCGGCACTGCGTCCGGCCTCGACGATCTCGCCCTGGTTCATCACGAGGATGCGGTCCGCCCGCTCCGCGGCCAGTCCCAGGTCGTGCGTGATGAGCAGAACCGACGTTCCTCGCTCGCTCGTGAGCGTGGCGAGGTGATCGAGGATCACGCGCTGCACGGTGACGTCCAGCGCACTCGTCGGCTCATCGGCGATCAGCAGCTTCGGGTCGGCCGCGAGGCCGATCCCGATGAGGGCGCGCTGGCGCATGCCTCCCGAGAACTGGTGCGGGAACTGATGCATGCGCCGCGCGGCGTCGGCGAGCCCCGCCTGCTGCAGGACTTCGACGGCGCGGTCGTGCACCTGCTTGCGCCCCTGGGCCAGCCCGTTGGCACGCACGGCCTCCTTGACCTGGAAGCCGATCGACCACACGGGGTTGAGGTTCGACATCGGGTCCTGGGGGACGTAGCCGATCTCGCGGCCGCGGATGCGCTCCATCTCGCGGCGACCGGCCTTGGTGAGGTCCTTGCCGCCGAGGGAGATGCTGCCGTCGGTGACATGCCCCGTCCCCGGCAGCAGGTCGATGATCGCCGCAGCGGTCGTCGACTTGCCCGAGCCCGACTCGCCCACGATGGCGAGTGTCTCGCCCTCGTAGATGTCGAAGCTCACCCCGTGCAGCACCTCGCGCACGTCCTTGCCGCTGCGGAATGCGACCTTCAGGTCACGGATGCTGAGAAGAGGTGCGTCGTTCATCGCTGAGCCCTCGCCTTCGGGTCGACGGCGTCGCGCAGCAGCTCGCCGAGTGTGATGAATGCCAGCACGGTCACGGTCAGCGCGAGCGACGGCCAGAACAGCGCCATCGGTGCGGTCCGGATGTTCGTCTGGGCCTGACTGATGTCATTTCCCCACGACATCGTGTTGCCACCGAGTCCGACGCCGAGGAACGACAGCACCGACTCGGCGACGATCGCGGCGGCGAGGCTGAGGGTGGCGACGACGATGACCGGAGCCATGGCGTTCGGCAGCACGTGCGAGATCAGCGTACGGAACCGCGAGAGTCCGACCGCCTCCGCTCCCATGACAAAGTCCGCCTGCTTCACGCGAAGCACCTCGGCGCGCATGATGCGCGCGGTCGACGCCCAGGCGAACCCGCCGATCGCGAATGCGAGGACGATCTCATTGCGCACCGGCATGACCGACATCACGACGATCGCCGCGATGATGTACGGGATCGTGAAGAAGATGTCGCCGATGCGCGAGAGCAGCGAGTCGAGCCATCCGCCGTAGAACCCGGCGAACGCACCCATGATCATGCCGATCACGGTGCTGATCAGAGTGGCGAGCAGACCGACCACGACCGACGTGCGCGTGCCCCAGATCACCCGGGAGTACACATCGCAGCCCTGACGGGTGAAACCGAGCGGGTGACCGGCTTCGGGTCCGCCGTTGCTGCTGGCCAGCGAGCATCCGTTGTTCGGTGGCACGCTCGTGAAGAGCCAGGGGAACAGCGAGACGATCACCACGAGCAGCACGAACGCCGCCGAGATCCAGAACAGCGGCCGGTGGCGCAGGTCGCGCCAGGCGTCGAGCCACAGGTTGCTGCGCTTGGCGTTGATGCGGACGACGTCGACGGGAACCGAAGTCGTGTCGACGGGAGCGACGTAGTGCTCCGTGCGCGCGTCAGTTCGAGACATAGCGGATCCTCGGGTCGAGCAGGCCGTAGATGAGATCCACGACGATGTTGATGAACACATAGACGACGACGAACACCGTCACGAACGACACGACCGTCGGGTTCTCCCCGCGGATGATCGCCTGGTAGAGGGTATTGCCGACGCCCGGGACGTTGAAGATACCCTCGGTGACAGTCGCGCCGACCATCAGGATGCCGAACACGGTGCCGAGGTCGGTGACCATCGGGATGAGCGAGTTGCGCAGCACGTGCACGGGGATGACGCGCTCTCGCGGCAGCCCCTTGCTATAGGCTGTGCGCACCCAGTCCTGGTTCAGCGTCTCGATCGTCGAGCTACGGGTCAGGCGCATACTCGTCGCATACACGCTGAGGCCGAGCACGATCGCCGGCAGCCAGAGATCGCCCCAGTCGTTGCGGGCTCCGACCGTGGGTCTGAACCATCCCAGTTGCACGGCCAGGAAGTACTGCGCGAGGAACGCGAGCACGAAGATCGGCACGGCGACGAACACGAGCGCGATGACGAGCATCGAGTTGTCGAAGATGCCGCCCTTGCCGAGCGCCGAGAACAGGCCGATCACGATCGCGAGCACAAAGGCGATGCCGACGGCCATGACGGCAAGCCGCAGCGTGACGGGGAACGTGCGGGCGAGGATCTCGATCACCGGCTGTCCGGAGAAGCTGATACCGAAATCGAGCCGGAAGATTCCGGCGATGTAATAGAAGTACTGCACGAGGAACGGCTGGTCGAGGTGGTACTGCGCACGCAGCCGCTCGAGCAGAGCCGGGTTCGGCTGGCGGTCTCCGAAAAGCGCGGCGATGGGATCGCCGGGCATCGCGAAGACCATGAAGTAGATCAGCAGGGTGGCGCCCAAGAACACCGGGATCGCCTGCAGAATCCGTTTGAGGATGTAGATTGCCACCCTCGTCCTCCCTTCGGGTACGGGACGCACAGGACGACGAGGCGGTGGTTTCTTCCACCGCCTCGTCGCCTATGCGGGTGTCAGCCGACCTTGGTGATCTGCTCGTACAGCGGCACCGAGTTCCAACCGAACTCGACGTTGTCCACGGTCTCGCCGTAGCCGCCGACGACGTTGGAGTACCACAGGGGCGCTGCGGGCAGGTCCTGGAGCAGAACCTCCTGCGCCTGCTGGAACAGGCCGTTCGCCTCCTCCGGGTCGGTCGCCGAGATGCCCTGCGACAGCAGGTCGTCGAACTCGGGGTTGGAGTAGTCGCCATCGTTCGATCCGGCGTTGGTCGCGTAGAGCGGGCCGAGGAAGTTGTACAGACCCGGGTAGTCGGCCTGCCAACCGGTGCGGAACGCGGTCTGGATCGTGCGGTCGGTGACCTCGCCGCGCAGCTCCGCGAAGGTCGGGTACGGTGCGCCCGATGCGTCGATGCCGAGCGTGTTCTTGATCGAGTTCACGGTCGCGTCGACCCAGGCCTGGTGGCCGCCGTCGGCGTTGTAGGCGATCTGGAATTCGCCGCTCCACGGGCTGATGGCGTCAGCCTCTGCCCACAGCTCCTTGGCCTTCTCGGGGTCGTACGCCAGGACCTCGGCGCCCTCGAGCGAGTCGGACCAGCCGTCGATGACCGGCGAGGTGAAGTCGCTGGCCGGGGTACGGGTGCCCTGGAAGATCACATCGGTGATCTCTTCGCGGTTGATCGACATCGACAGCGCCTGGCGGCGCAGCTGACCCTCTTCGCCGCCGAAGTGCTCAAGGCGCTCCGGGATCGTGAAGGACTGGAAGACAGCCGCCGGCTGGTTGACCGCACGGTCTCCGAGGTCGGACTCGAAGGTCTCGTAGGCGGAGTCCGGCACGGCGTCGAGGACGTCGAGCTCACCCGCGAGCAGGTCGGAGTACGCAGCATCCTGGGTGGCGTAGAACTTGATGTCCAGGCCGCCGTTGGCAGGGGTCCGCGGGCCGTCGTAGTCGGGGTTCGAGACGAGGTTGATGCCCACGTCGTGCTGCCAGGCGCCTTCGCCGTCGAGCATGTACGGGCCGTTGCCGACCGGGCTCTCGCCGAACGCCTCCATGTCGTCGAACGCGGCGTCGGGGAGCGGGTAGTACGCCGAGTAGCCGAGGCGCTGCGCGAAGTCGGAGGCCGGCTTGTTCAGCGCGATCGTGAACGTGTAGTCGTCGACCTGCTCGAGGCCGGTCAGCTCCGAGTCCTCGTCGTAACTGAAGCCCTCGATGTCCTCGAAGAAGTAGCTCGAGAGCTGCTCGTTCGAGGCGAGTGCGCCGTAGTTCCACGCCTTGATGAAGTTGTCGGCGGTGACCTCTTCGCCATCGGTGAAGGTCAGGCCCTCACGCAGCTTGACCGTCAGGTTCTGCGGGTCATCGACCGTGATGTCCTCGGCGACGTCGTTGTACACCGAGCCGTCAGCGGCGTAGCCGATGAGGCCCGCGAACATCGCGTCGAGGATCTTGCCGCCGCCGACCTCGTTGGTGTTGGTCGGGATCAGCGGGTTCTGCGGCTCGGAGCCGTTGACCGAGATGATGGCCGTGGCGTCGCCGCTGGCCTCACCGTCGCCGTTGCCGGTGTCGTTGTTGCCGCCTGCGCAGCCGGCGAGCGCGAGAGCGCCGACGGAGAGCAGACCGACCCCGGCCAGGGTGATCTTGTTTCGCTTCATTGTGGTGTCCTCCTGTGGACAGGTCCAGGGTGCGTCGGCTTCGGACGCACCGGATACACGAGAGGCTACGTGACGTTCCATCGTTGGAATAGCTCCGTTAATGAACCGTTACTGACTTGCCACAACAGCGAAACAGCCGTGACTCGCACAGGAAACGACGCCGCCCCCTCATCCGCCGGTGGCGGGAGGGGGCGGCGTCGGACGCGGATGCTACGCGAACGCCTCGATCGGCGGGCACGCGCACATGAGGTTGCGGTCGCCGTAGGCCTGGTCGATGCGGCGCACCGGCGGCCAGTACTTGCCCGCGACGAGGGAGTGCACGGGGTAGGCGGCATCCTCGCGGGTGTAGGCGTGGTCCCAATCCCCCGCGATCAGCGACACCGCGGTGTGCGGCGCGTTCACGAGCGGATTGTCGTCGGCGGGCCAGCGACCGGCGGCGACGGCGTCGGCCTCCTGCTTGATCATGATCATCGCCTCGATGAACCGGTCGATCTCGCCGATGTCCTCGGACTCGGTCGGCTCGACCATGAGGGTCCCCGGAACGGGGAACGACATCGTCGGAGCGTGGAAGCCGTAGTCGATCAGCCGCTTGGCGACGTCGTCGACCGTGATGCCGGTGGTCTCCTTGAGCGGGCGCAGGTCGAGGATGCACTCGTGCGCGACACGGCCGTTCTCACCGGCGTACAGCACCGGGTAGTGCTCGCCGAGGCGCGCGGCGATGTAGTTGGCCGACAGGACGGCGGCAGCCGTAGCATCCCGAAGCCCCTCGGCGCCCATCATGCGGACGTACGACCACGAGATCGGCAGGATGCCGGCCGATCCATAGGGCGCGGCCGAGACCGGCCCTCCGGCGAACTCGTACCCGCCGGCGTGCGCCGTGCGCTGCGCGAGCGGGTGCGAGGGCAGATGCTCGGTCAGGTGCGCCTTGGCGGCCACCGGTCCCACGCCCGGCCCGCCGCCGCCGTGCGGGATCGCGAAGGTCTTGTGCAGGTTCAGGTGCGAGACGTCGCCGCCGAGGTCGCCGAACCGTGCGAAGCCGAGCAGCGCGTTGAGGTTCGCGCCGTCGACGTACACCTGGCCGCCGGCGTCGTGCACGGCGGTCGTGATGTCGACGACATCCTGCTCGTACACGCCGTGCGTGGACGGATACGTGATCATGAGCGCCGCGATCTCGTCGGCGTGCGCGGCGATCTTCGCCTGCAGATCGTCGAGATCGACATTGCCGAGCTCGTCGCAGGCGACGACGACGACCTTCATGCCGGCGAGCACGGCGGATGCCGCGTTCGTGCCGTGCGCGGACGATGGGATGAGGCACACGGTGCGGTGCTCGTCACCGTTCGCCAGGTGATAGCCGCGGATCGCGAGGAGTCCGGCGAGTTCGCCCTGGGATCCTGCGTTCGGCTGCAGCGAGACGGCGTCGTAGCCGGTGACCTCGGCCAGCCAGCCCTCGAGCTGATCGATCATCTCCAGGTACCCGGCGACATCGGACTCGGGCGCGAACGGGTGGATCTGCGCGAACTCCGGCCACGTGATCGACGCCATCTCGGTCGCGGCGTTGAGCTTCATGGTGCACGAGCCGAGCGGGATCATGCCGCGGTCGAGCGCGTAGTCGCGGTCGGCGAGGCTCTTCAGGTACCGCATCATGGCGGTCTCGGAGCGGTGCACATGGAAGACCGGGTGGGTCAGGTACTCGTCCGCGCGGATCAGGGTCTCGGGTAGGGCGCCGTGCGACCCGCTGCCGAAGTAGCCGAACGAGCGCTGCTCCTTGCCGCCGAACAGGATCGCCACCTGGTGCAGCGCACCGAAGTCGGTCGTCTCGTCGACCGAGATGCCGACCGTGTTCTCGTCGACGAGACGCAGCAGGATGCCGTGCTCGTCGTGCGCGCGGGCCACG
Source organism: Microbacterium tenebrionis (assembly GCF_903645325.1). Taxonomy (GTDB): domain Bacteria; phylum Actinomycetota; class Actinomycetes; order Actinomycetales; family Microbacteriaceae; genus Microbacterium; species Microbacterium tenebrionis. Next base: position 259,466 of record NZ_CAHJXQ010000002.1, on the reverse strand, counting down.
ATCGCCGCGGCATCCGCTGTGCGCACCTGCACGGTGTCGAAGAACGCCTCGTGCACGACGTCGGCGCCGGCCTCGACGAGCCAGTCGCGGAACATCGATGCGCGCAGCGCGACGTTGCGGGCGATGTTCGCCAACCCGTCGGGACCGTGATAGACCGCGTACATCGAGGCCATGACGGCGAGGAGCACCTGTGCGGTGCAGATGTTCGAGGTGGCCTTCTCACGGCGGATGTGCTGCTCGCGCGTCTGCAGCGAGAGCCGGTAGGCGGGCCTGCCGTCGGCATCCACCGAGACGCCGACGAGGCGCCCGGGCAGCTGACGCTCCAGTCCCTGACGCACGGCCATGTAACCGGCGTGCGGGCCGCCGAAAGCCATCGGCACACCGAAGCGCTGCGTGGTGCCGACCGCGACGTCGGCGCCGAGCGAGCCCGGCGAGGCGATCAGCGTGAGTGCCAGCAGATCGGCCGCCACGACCGCGAGGCCGCCAGCGAGGTGCGCGGCATCGATGACGGAGCTCGGGTCCCACACGAGACCGGATGCCGCGGGGTACTGCACGAACACGCCGAACAGCTCATCCGGCAATGCCTCACCGCCGGCGAGATCCCGCTCGACGAGCTCGATGTCCAGCGCCTCGGCGCGCGTGGCGAGCAGCGCCTTGGTCTGTGGGAATGCTCCGGCGTCGACGACGAACACGTTCGACTTCGACTTCGATGCGCGCCTGGCCAGCAGCATCCCCTCGGCGACCGCGGTGGACTCGTCGAGCATCGACGCGTTCGCCGTCGTGAGGCCGGTGAGATCGGCGACCATCGTCTGGAAGTTGATGAGCGCCTCCAGACGCCCCTGCGAGATCTCCGGCTGGTACGGCGTGTAAGCGGTGTACCAGGACGGGTTCTCGAGGACGTTGCGCTGGATCACGCTCGGCGTGATCGTGCCGTAGTAGCCCAGACCGATCATCGGCGTGTTCACTGTGTTGCGCGACGCGAAGCCGCGCAGCTCGGCGAGCGCCTGCGCCTCGGTGGCCGCAGCGGGGATCGACGATTGCCGCGACGGGTCGGTGTAGATGCTCCCGGGCACCGCCTGACGCATGAGCGACTCGATCGGATCGATGCCTGACGCTTCGACGGGCTCAGCGGTCGAAGGGTCTTCGATCTCCGGCGTGAGCCCGAGAGCCTCGAGCATCGTGCGCTGCGTCTGCTCGGTGGTTCCGATATGACGGTCGGCGAATCCTGTCACTGCGGAATCAGCCTTCCGTCAGGGCGACGTAGGCGTCGCGGTCGAGCAGGCCGTCGGCCGCACCGTCGGCGATGGCGACCTTGATCAACCAGCCGCCGGCGAAGGGTTCGGCGTTGACGAGCGAAGGGTCGTCTACGACGGCGTCGTTGACCTCCGTGACGGTGCCGGCCAGCGGCGCGTAGAGCTCGCCGACCGACTTGGTCGACTCGATCTCGCCGACGACGGAGCCGGCGGTGATCTCGGTGCCGACGGCCGGCAGCTCGACGAACACGACGTCGCCGAGCTTGTCAGCGGCGTAGTCGGTGATGCCGACGGTCGCGGTGTCGCCGTCGACGGCGAGCCACTCGTGCTCGTCGGTGTACTTGAGAGCGGTGAGATCGGTCATTTCTTCCTCCGGTAGAAAGGCAGGGCGGCGACGGTCGCGGGGATCTTCGTTCCGCGCACGTCCAGGAACAGCGGCATCGTCTGCGCCGCGGGGTCGATGTACGCCATCGCGATCGGATGGCCCAGGGTGGGGCTGAGCGCGCCGGAGGTGATCTCGCCGACGGCAGTGCCGCCCTCCGTCACCACGGCGTAGCCGGCGCGGCCTGCACGGCGCCCGTCGGCGGTGAGGCCGACCAGGACGCGGGCGTCATCCGCGGGCAGGGCGGCATCCTTGCCGACGAAGTCGTCCTTGTCGGATGCCACGACGCGGCCGAGCCCGGCCTGAGCGGGCTTCGTGTCGAGCGACAGCTCATGTCCGTACAGGGGCATCCCCGCCTCGAGGCGGAGCGTGTCGCGGGCGGCGAGCCCGGCGGGGACGAGGCCGTGCGCGGAGCCTGCCGCGAGCGCGGCATCCCAGAGAGCTGCGGCGTCGGCGGCGCGGACGAGGAGCTCGAAGCCGTCCTCGCCGGTGTATCCGGTGCGGGCGATGAGCAGCGGGTGCCCCAGGAAGAAGGCGTCCGCCCATGCGTAGTACTTCTGCTCGTGCCAGGGCGTGCCGACCTCGGTGATCCCCTCGATCGCCGAGACGATCTGCTCGGATGCAGGGCCCTGCACGGCGATGAGCGCATAGTCGTCCGATACGTCGGCCACGACGACCTCGAACTCGCCCGTGCGCTCCGGGAGCGCTACGGCGACGGCATCCCGGTTCCCGGCGTTCGAGATGATGAGGAACCGGTCCTCCCCCAGGCGGTAGACGATGACGTCGTCGACGATGCCGCCGTCCTCGGTGAGGATCAGCGAGTACTTCGCCTTGCCCACAGCCATGGTCGACAGCCGTCCGGCGAGCGCGTGGTCGAGGTACGCCGCGGCATCCGGGCCCTCGATCGTGAACTCGGCCATATGCGAGATGTCGAAGAGCCCCGCGGCCTCGCGCACGGCATGGTGCTCGGCGAGATCGGACGTGTAGCGCACCGGCATCTGCCAGCCGCCGAAGTCCGTGAAGGACGCGCCCAGCGACTCGTGTCGCTCGCGCAACGGGGTGTAGCGGGCCTCGGTCATGGAGTTCTCCCGTATCGATCGGAAGGATGCCGTACGCAAATGCACGGTATCCGAGAACTCCCCCTCTGTCATGGGCCTGAGAGTTTCGCCACTCGTTGCACACAAGGACTTTCACCGTCGGCGGATCGTGAGATCGCTTTTCAGAGCGGCCGGACGTGCACGGTATGGATACCTGAGAGATTGGCGGGGAGGCTTGCTCCTTCGGTGCCCGATCGCGTACATCGGACTCTCCCGCGCAGGTCATGCGGCCTGTGTTCACTTAGCGCTCCCAGCATAGCCGCACCGCTCATCTAGGCTCGACGGCGTGACACCTTCGCCTGGCAGCCCCGCGCTCGGAGAGATCGACGCGATCCGCGTCGCCGTCTCGACGGTCATCTTCTCGCTGCGCGCGGGCGACGACGGCGACAGGCTCATGCTGCCGCTCGTCCGGCGCACGCGCGAGCCGCACCTGGGGATGTGGGCGCTGCCGGGCGGCTGGCTGGACCCGGCGGAGGACCTGGATGCCGCGGCATCCCGCACCCTCGCCGAGACCACGGCGCTGGGGCCCAGCCACCTCGAGCAGCTCTACACCTTCGGCGACGTCGACCGCTCCCCCACGCGTGCGATCTCGATCGTCTACTGGGCGCTGCTGCGCTCGGACCTCGTCGACGCCCAGCGCGCGGCGGCAGGCGCCCCGGAGAACGTCGAATGGTTCGACGTCGACGACCTTCCGGAGCTCGCCTTCGACCACAACCGCATCGCCGAGTACGCGCTGTTCCGGCTGCGCAACAAAGTCGGCTACAGCTGGATCGGCGCAGGACTCCTGCCGGACGAGTTCACTCTCACCGAGTTGCGCGAGGTGTACGAGACCGTGCTCGGCAGGCGCCTGGACCCCTCGAACTTCCGCCGGCTGCTCGAAGGCTCGGACGAGCTCGTGCCGACCGAGTCGTTCCGCACAGGCAAGCACCGCCCCGCACGCCTGTTCCGCCTCGCGACGGGAAGCTGACGCGGCGCGAATTGCACTTAATGTCACTTCGACATAATCTGATCACGCACAGTAAGTGTCGAATCGACCATAAGGCGGCGCTCCGATGCCAACCTCGACCATCCGCATCACCGACCCCTCCGTCGACCACCTGATCCAGGCAGCTCCCGCAGACTCCTGCAGCACCGACCTGGCAGCAGGCCCCTGGACCTTCGACACGGTTCCGGGTTACGGCCCGGGTTCCTCGATGGGCGATGTCATCCCCACCGGCGCTCCCCGGCAGGGCGAGTTGCCGGCCGAGTACCGCGAGGCCGGCGAGGACGAGCTCGACTCCCGCATCCGCGCCGCCAGGGCTGCCCTCGGCGACCGCGCCGTCGTGCTCGGGCACTTCTACCAGCGCGAAGAGGTCGTGCAGCACGCCGACTACGTGGGCGACTCGTTCCAGCTCGCGAACGCGGCGCTCGAGCACCCCGACGCCGACGCGATCGTCTTCTGCGGCGTGCACTTCATGGCCGAGACCGCCGATCTGCTTTCGGGGCCCGCGCAGTCCGTGATCCTGCCCAACCTCGCCGCTGGATGCTCGATGGCCGACATGGCCGACATCGACCAGGTCGAGGACTGCTGGGAGCAGCTCGCCGACGTCCTCGGCCCGCTGGATCAGGCAGACGCCGACGGGCGCGTGCCGGTCATCCCCGTCACGTACATGAACTCCTCGGCTGCGATCAAGGGCTTCGTCGGGCGCCACGGCGGCATCGTGTGCACCTCGTCGAACGCCGAGACGGTCCTGGAGTGGGCGTTCGAGCGCGGACGGCGCGTGCTGTTCTTCCCCGATCAGCACCTCGGCCGCAACACCGCCAAGGCGATGGGCGTTCCGCTGGAGCGCATGCCGATGTGGAACCCGCGTCGCCCGCTCGGCGGTTCGACGGCCGCCGAACTGGAGGAGTCGAAGGTCATCCTGTGGCACGGATTCTGCTCGGTGCACCGCCGGTTCACCGTCGCACAGATCGATCAGGCGCGCGCCGAGCACCCGGGCGTCCGCGTGATCGTGCATCCAGAGTGCCCGATGGAGGTCGTCGACGCTGCCGACGAGGCGGGATCGACCGACTACATCCGGCGAGCTATCGCCGCCGCGACCGAACCGACCACGTTCGCGATCGGCACCGAGATCAACCTCGTCCGGCGCCTGGCCGCGCAGTTCCCGCAAAGACGAGATCTTCTGCCTCGACCCGGTCGTCTGCCCGTGCTCGACGATGTACCGCATCCACCCGGGCTACCTCGCGTGGGTGCTCGAAGAGCTCGTCGCCGGCCGCGTGGTCAACCGCATCCAGGTGACCGACGACGTCGCCGGCCCCGCGCGGGCCGCGCTCGAACGGATGCTGGCGGCGAAGCCCCGCGCATGAACGTCGTCGTCGTCGGCTCCGGCATCGCCGGCCTCACCGCAGCGCTGCACGCGTCGGCAGCGGGGCTCCGGACCGCTCTCGTCACTAAGGACGCCCTCGGCGGCGGATGCACCGCGCTCGCCCAGGGCGGCATCGCCGGCGTGTACGGCCCCGACGACTCCCCCGCGCTGCACGCCGCCGACACGATGACGGCGGGCGCGGGGCTGTCGGATGCCGCAGCGGTCGGCGTGCTCGTCCAAGACGGCTCGACGCGCATCGCCGAGCTCATCGCCCGTGGCGTCGCGGTCGAACGCGACGCCACGGGCATGCTGCTCCTCGGCCGTGAAGCCGCGCATTCGCACGCGCGCATCGTGCACGCAGGCGGAGACGCCACGGGGGCGGCGATCAGCAGGGCGCTCCTGGAACGCGTCCGCGAAGCGGACATCGAGGTGATCGAGCACGCCCTGCTCGTCGATCTGCTCACCGACGGCGTTGCCGTGCACGGCATCCGGATGCTGCGCCGCGACGATCCGGTCGACCTGCATGCGGACGCCGTGATCCTCGCGACCGGCGGCGCCGGACAGCTGTACGCGCATACGACGAATCCGGCAGGCGCGACCGGAGACGGCATCGCGGCCGCCCTGCGCGCCGGCGCCGCCGTGACGGATCTGGAGTTCGTGCAGTTCCACCCGACTGTGCTCGCGGGCGGCGATGCCTTCCTCATCTCCGAAGCCGTCCGCGGCGAGGGCGCAGCACTCATCGACGCCGACGGCCGCCGTTTCGTGTTCGACGCGCATCCGGACGGCGAGCTCGCGCCCCGCGACGTCGTGGCCAGGGTCGTGGCGCGGCAGGCCGCGCTGCAGGGCTCGCCGGTGCGGCTGGACGCCACCGGCATCGGCGCGGCTCGGCTCGCGGGGCGGTTCCCCACGATCGACCGGGTCACTCACGAGCGCGGATTCGACTGGGGGCGCGAGCCGATTCCCGTCACGCCGGCCGCGCACTACCTGATGGGCGGAGTCGTCACCGACCTCGACGGGCGCACCTCGCTGCCCGGGCTGTTCGCGGCCGGCGAGGTCGCGCGTACCGGCGTGCACGGCGCGAACCGGCTGGCGTCGAACTCGCTGCTCGAGGCCGCGGTCTTCGGGGCCAGGGCCGCGGATGCTGTGGGAAGGCGCCGACCCCCTTCGGTCGCTCAGCCCGTTTCGTCTGCGGCGGCTGCGCCGCCTCCGCTCAACGACCCGCAGCGGTCGTCGAGCGAGCGGGGCGAGACGAAACGGGCCCCGCGAGGAGCGCAGCGACGCGTCGAAACCTCACGCCCCGCCCTCCAGCACCTCATGTGGGACCGCGTCGGACTCCTCCGCACCCCCGACGGACTCGCCGAGGCGCTCGACACGATCCGCTCCTTCCGCGCCGCATCCTCGGCACCGACCACCCGCGCCGAGCACGAGGACGCGAACCTGCTGCTGGTCGCCGAGGCGACGGCATCCGCCGCCCTCGCCCGCACCGAATCCGTCGGCGCGCACCACATCGACCGTCACCCCGCCCTGATCGGAGCCTGATGCTCACCCCCGCCACCCTCACCCGCGTCGTCGGCGCCGCTCTCGACGAGGACGCCCCGTGGGGCGACCTCACGAGCACCACGCTGCTGCCGGCCGACGCCGAGGCCGTCGCCGATCTCACAGCTCGTGAACCCGGGGTCTTCAGCGGTGGTGACGTGTTCGCCGCCGCATTCTCGCTCACGGACCCGTCGCTCACGGTCGACGTGCACGTGGGCGACGGCGACGAGTTCGCGCCCGGCGACGTGCTGGCGACCGTGACCGGTTCTGCGCGCAGCATCCTGACCGCAGAGCGCGTCGCCCTGAACTTCACCCAGCGGATGAGCGGTATCGCCACGCTGACGTCGCAGTACGTCCGTGCGATCGAGGGCACTTCCGCGCGCATCGCCGACACCCGCAAGACGACGCCCGGGTTGCGCGCGTTCGAGCGGCACGCGGTCGCATCCGGTGGGGGCCGCAATCACCGCTTCTCGCTCTCGGATGCCGTGATGGCCAAGGACAACCACCTCGCCGTTCTCCAGTCCGCGGGCGGCGACGTCGCCGAGGCGCTCCGCAACGCGCTCGCGCAGCTCCCGCACACGACGCACGTCGTGATCGAGGTCGACCGACTCGACCAGATCGAGACCGTGCTCGCGGGTGGCGCGCACACCGTGCTGCTCGACAACTTCTCGCTCGACGACCTGCGCGCAGGCGTCGCGCTGATCGGCGATCGGGCGACGATCGAGGCATCCGGCGGTGTGGATCTCGAAACGGTCCGGGCGATCGCCGAGACCGGCGTCGATGTCATCTCGGTCGGTGCGCTGACGCACTCGGCGCGCGCACTCGACCTGGGGCTCGACGTCCGGATCAGCTGAGATGCTCTACCTCGATCACGCCGCCACGTCTCCGGTGCGTCCGGAGATGCTCGAGGCCATGCGCCCCTACCTGACCGGGGTCTTCGGCAATCCGTCGAGCCACCACACGGCGGGTGAGGCTGCGGCGAGCGCGCTCGAGGACGCCCGGATGCGCGTCGCGCGCCTGCTCGGGATGCGCACAGGAGACGTGATCTTCACCTCCGGGGGGACCGAGGCCAACAATCTCGCCGTGAAGGGCATCGTGCTGGCCGGGCTCGAGCGAGGACTCCGGCACCTGGTCACGAGTCCGATCGAGCACGAGTCGATCCTGGAGTCGGCGGCGTACCTCGAACGGTTCCACGGCGTGACGGTGACGCTCGCGCCGGTCGACGGCACGGGCCGCGTCTCCCCCGCGGCACTCACCGCCGCCCTGCGCGACGACACCGCGCTCGTCTCGATCGGGCACGCGAACAACGAGATCGGCACGGTGCAGGGTGCCACGACGCTCGGGCAGGTCGCGAAGGATGCCGGTGTGCCGCTGCACCTGGATGCCGTGCAGTCCGCCGGCTGGCTGCCGCTCGCCGAACTCGGCGCTGACGCGATCTCGATCGCCGGGCACAAGCTCGGCGCGCCCAAGGGCATCGGCGTCCTGGCCGTTCGCGGCCGCGTGCCGCTGGAGCCGCTGCTGCACGGCGGCGGTCAGGAGCGCGGACGCCGCTCGGGCACGGAGAACGTCGCCGGGGCGGTCGGCCTCGCTACGGCCCTGGAGCTCGCCGAGGCGGAGCGGCCTGCGCGTGCGTCGCAGGTCGGTGCTCTGACCGGTCGGTTCATCCGCGGTGTTCTGGATGCCGTACCGCAGGCAGCACTGACAGGCGATGCCGAGCACCGGCTGCCGGCGACAGCGAGCTTCACCTTCGCCGGGACGAGCGGCGAAGCTGTTCTGCTCGAGCTCGAACGCCGCGGCGTGATCTCGTCGAGTGGTTCGGCATGCGCAGCCGGCAGCGACGAGCCCTCGCACGTGCTGCTGGCGTGCGGCATCGCGCCCGAGACGGCGCAGACCTCGGTGCGCTTCACCTTCGCGCGCGAACCGCTCCAGGGCGACGCGCCGGAGCGGCTGGCGGCGCTGGTGGCGGATGCCGTGGCCGCCGTCGCGTCGTTCAAGTAACGCGAATGACCTCATCCGGTGTTGGAATCGGGTCATTTGCGTTACTCGAACGACGACAGAGGCTGCACCATAGACTCGAGGCGTGCCCGACCCGATCGTCACGCTCATCGTCCCCGGCCGCGACATCGAGTCGTTCGCGCCGGCGGCGATCGCCTCGCTGCGGGCGCAGACAGAGCCTCGCTGGCGGGCGATCCTCATCGACGACGGCTCCGTCGACACCACCGGCGACGTGTTCGCGGATGCCGCGGCATCCGATCCGCGATTCCGGCTGCTGAGGCACGACGAGCCGCGCGGGCTGGGCGCCGCTCGCAACGCGGGACTCGCCGAGGTCGACACACCGCTGCTCGGCTTCCTCGACGGCGACGACGAGCTCACCCCGACCGCGATCGCCCGTCTGACGGGAACTCTCGCCGAGACGGGGAGCGATTTCGTCGCCGGCGCCTACGCGCGCTCCCGGCTCCGCGGTGACGGATACGCCCCCGGACGCGTGCAGCCGTGGACGGCGGCCGCGACCGATCCCGCGCGCCTCGCCACGACCATCGCCGAGCATCCGGCCGCCGCGTCGAACATCGTCGCGTGGTCCAAGGTCAGTCGCACGGACTTCTGGTCCGATCTGCGCTTCCCCGAAGGCGTCGCCTATGAGGATCAGATCGTGGCGCAGCAGATGTACACGCGCGCCGCCGCGTTCGACGTCATCCCCGATGTCGTCGTGCACTGGCGGCTGCGGGCCGACGGAACCTCCATCACGCAGAGCAAGGCCGCGCTGCCTGTGCTGCGCGACTACATCGCGGCCCTGCGCGGCGGCATCCGCGTCCTGCACGAAGCGGGCGCGACCGCCGCCGTCGTCGCCCGACTCGACCTCATCCTCGCCATGGACCTGCCGCCGCTGCAGGCCATCGCGGCGACCCACGACGATCCGGCGTACGGCGCCGAGGTCGAGTCGTTCATCCACGAGCTGCGATCGCTGCCCGAATACGCCGACGCCCGACCCGACCCGTCGCTCGCAGCGGCGCTGGCCTGGTGAACGACCCGCAACGGAGCACCATGAACCCGTATCTGTCGCAGCTCTTCTCGCTCGAGGGCCGAACGGCCGTCGTCACCGGCGGCAGCTCGGGCATCGGGCGCGGCATCGCCACGGCACTGGCTCGCGCCGGAGCATCCGTCGTCATCGTCGCGCGCGGCCGGGACCGCATCGACGACACGGTCCGCGAGCTGACCGACGACGGATGTCGCACCGCCGGCGTCGTGGGCGACCTCGGCACCCGCGACGGCATCCACGCCGCAGCAGAGGCCGCGACGGAGCCGTTCGGCGAACCGGACATCCTCGTGAACTCGGCCGGGATCAACATCCGGCCTCCGTTCGCCGAGATCACCGAAGCGGACTGGGATGCCACGATGACCGTGAACGCCCTCGCACCCTTCCTGCTCGGGCAGCGGTACGCACAGGGAATGGCCGAGCGCGGATTCGGACGCCTCATCCACATCAGCTCGCAGCAGGCGCATCGCGCATTCGTCGGCAGCGGGGTCTACGGCGCTTCCAAGGGCGCGGTGGAGTCGCTCATGCGCTCCGAAGCCGAGGCCTGGGGCCACCACGGCGTCACGAGCAACACGCTCGTACCCGGGTTCGTGCTCACTCCGCTCAACGCCCGGCGCAGAACGACGAGGCCAAGGTCGCCGAGCTCGCAGCGCGCACGATGATCGGGCGTAACGGACTCCCGAGCGACTTCGCGGCTGCCGCGGTGTTCCTGGCCGGCGCCGGCTCGTCGTACATCACCGGGCACTCGCTGTTCGTGGACGGCGGCATGTCGGCGCACTGAGATGTCGGCGCACTGGGCGCCGGCGAACTCACCCCTCAGCGGGGTAGACGCGCTGATCGCCGGCATCCCCGTGGAGCAGAGGAACCGACGCGGTGAGGGTGTTCACGGCATCCTCGGAGACGGACCCCGCCGGCGCGCGATCCGCCCGCCGGTCGGCGAACGCGGCCATCATTCCCCCGGACACCTCCCGCTCGATCTCCGCCTCGGCGCCCATGATCCGGGATGCCGCGACCTGCTGCGCGGCGAGCTCGGCGTAAAGACCGCCAGCCGCGAGCAGCTCGGCGTGCGTTCCCGATTCGACGATCTGCCCGGCCTCCAGCACGTGGATGACGTCGGCGCCCATGACGGTCGAGAGGCGGTGCGCGACCGACAGCACCGTCCGCCCGCGAGCGGCCTCGTCGAGCGCCTCCTGCACGATCCGCTCTGACACCGTATCGAGGGCACTCGTGGCCTCGTCGAGCAGGAGCACCGGCGGATCCTTCAGCAGCACCCGGGCGATCGCGATGCGCTGCTTCTCGCCCCCGGAGAGCCGGTAGCCGCGTTCGCCGACGATCGTGTCGTAGCCCTGCTCGAATCCGGCGATGATGTGGTGGATGTTGGCCGCGCGGCACGCGGCGATCATCTCCTCCTCCGAGGCATCCGGCTTCGCGTACATGAGGTTCTCGCGGATCGTCGCGTGGAACAGATAGGTCTCCTGAGACACGATGCCCACGTCGTCGATGATCGACTCCTGGGTGAGGGTGCGCACGTCGGCCCCGGCGAACAGCACGGCGCCGCCATGCGCCTCGTACAGCCGCGGCGCGAGATACAGCACGGTAGTCTTGCCCGCACCCGACGGCCCGACGAACGCGATGTGCTGTCCGGGGTCGGCCGTGAACGACACGCCCTGCAGGGTCGGGCGGGCGTCGGGCGCGGCATCCGGGTATCGGAAGACGACGTCCTGGAACTCGATCCGGCCCCGCGGACCGGGCGCCTGTGCGACCGCGATGGCGCCTGGAGCGTCCTCGATCTCCGGCACGAGGTCGAGGTACTCGAAGATGCGGGCGAACAACGCGGACGACGTCTGCAGATCCAGCGAGACGCGCATGAGCCCCATGAGGGGCATCAGCAGCCGTGCTTGCACGGTGGTGAACGCGACGACGGTTCCAGCGGTGATCGCACCCTCGCCGCTGGCGATGAGGTAGCCGGCCACGAGATAGATGACGGCAGGCACGGACGCCATGAGCACCTGCACGACCGCGAAGAATCCCTGTCCGCTCATGGCCCGCCGCACCTGCAGCGTCACCTGGTTCCGATTTTCCGACTGATACCGATCGGACTCCGTGCGCTGCCGGTTGAAGGCCTTCGACAACAGCATCCCCGACACGCTCAGGGTCTCCTGCGTGATCGACGTGAGCTCGCTCAGCGACTCCTGCGTCTCCCCCGCGATCCGTGCGCGCACCTGGCCGACCTTGCGCTGCACGACGACGAGGAACGGCATCAGCACGACCGCGATCAGCGTCAGCCGCCAGTCGATGAGGATCATCGCGACGAGCGATGCGATGACCGTGACGACATTGCCCAGGATGCTCGTGACCGTGTTCGTCAGGACGCCCGAGACGCCGCCGACGTCGTTCTGCAGACGCGACTGGATGACACCGGTCTTCGTGCGCGTGAAGAAGCCGAGCTCCATCGCCTGCAGGTGCTCGAAGAGGCGCACCCGCAGGTCGCCGGTGACGCTGTTGCCGACCGTCGAGGTGAGCCAGGTCTGCGCGACCCCGAGAACCGCCGACAGCAGGAAGAGCCCCACCATCGCCAGCACGAGACGGATGAGCAGGTCGAGTTCCGGGCTTCCGCCATCGGTCGGGAAGAGCGCGTCGTCGAAGATGCGCTGCACGATCAGCGGCGGGATGACGGCGATCGCGGCGCCGGCGATCACGAGGATGCCGGTCACGATGATGCGGCCGAGGTAGGGGCGGAACAGCGCGACGACTCGCCTGCCGAGGCCCGCGATCCTCGGCGCCTGCGCGTTCAGCTTCTTCTGCGCTGCCTCGTCGACACCCCGGAAGCCGCCACCACCGCCGCGGCCTCCGCCCATGCCAACCATGCTCATGCGCTCAGCCTAGACCGCGCAAAATTATGCCGCCGTCGGGAATGAGGGCGACCGGAGGGGTTATCCTGGAACGTCGCGCACGAGCGGATGCCAGTTCTGTCGGTTCCGCGCCCGGCCTTCCCGCCCGCCCCATTCTCTTGAGGAGACGTTTTGGCCACCGCTTCCACCGGTTCCGTTCCCTCTGTCAAGGCGGCACCCGCAATCGCGCCGTCCGACATGCGCGTCATCTGGCTGCTGCTCGTCGCCGCCTTCGTCGCGATCCTCAACGAGACGACGATGGGCATTGCGATCCCGCACCTGAACACCGATCTCGGCATTCCGCCCGAGCTCGGACAGTGGCTCACGAGCGCGTTCATGCTGACCATGGCCGTCGTCATCCCGACAACCGGATTCCTCCTGCAGCGCTTCACCACCCGGCAGGTGTTCATCGCCGCGATGAGCGCGTTCTCGATCGGCACCCTCGTGTGCCTGCTCGCACCCGGCTTCGCCGTGCTGCTGGCCGGGCGCGTCATCCAGGCCGGCGGCACCGGCATCATGATGCCGCTGCTGATGACCACCATGATGAACGTCGTGCCGCCGCAGTCGCGCGGCCGGATGATGGGCCGCGTCGGCCTCGTCATCTCGCTCGCCCCCGCCATCGGTCCGACGCTCGCCGGCGCCGTCCTGGATGCCTTCAACTGGCGCGTCCTGTTCGCCATCGTCCTTCCGATCGCGATCATCGCCCTCGCGATGGGGGCCAAGTGGATGACGAACCTCGGCGAGACCAAGAACGCGCCGATCGACGTCCTCTCGATCGTGCTGTCGGCGTTCGGATTCGGTGGGGTCGTCTACGGCCTCAGCCAGTTCGGCGGCGAGGGCGCGTCCGGCGGCGCGACGATCGGCATCGTCTCGCTCGTGGTCGGCGCGATCGCCCTGGCACTGTTCGTCTGGCGGCAGCTCGTCCTGCAGCGCGTCGACGATGCACTGCTCGATCTGCGCGTGTTCCGCAGCGGCAACTACACCGTCGCGGTGATCGTGATGGCCGTGCTGGCGCTGTCGATGTTCGGAACGCTCACGCTCCTGCCGCAGTACCTCCAGAACGTTGCAGGCCTGGATGCTCTGCAGTCGGGCCTCATCCTGTTGCCGGGATCGGTGCTGATGGGACTGCTCGGCCCGATCATGGGTCGCATCTATGACGCCCGCGGGACGCGCACGCTGCTCGTTCCCGGAACGATCATGGTCTCGGCCGCACTCTTCTTCTACTCGACCGTCGGCGAGCACACGGTGTGGTGGATGCTGGTCATCGCGCAGACGATCATGTCGGTGGGCCTGGCCATGTCGTTCACGCCGCTGTTCTCATCGTCGCTGGGATCGCTGCGTCGCCACCTGTACTCGCACGGTTCGGCTGCGCTGAACACGATCCAGCAGGTCGCGGGTGCGGCCGGCGTCGCCCTGCTCACGGTGACGTACTCGTCGATCCTGCACGCGGGCGAGCATCAGGGTCTGGACACCGCGGTCGCCGGTGCGCCGGGCGCACGCCTGGCGTTCCTGATCGCCGCGTTCATCTCGCTGGGTGCTGTCGCGCTGAGCGCGTTCGTCCGCAAGCCGGCGGACGACGTGGATGCGGAGTTCGCCGGAGGTCACTGACCTCCGGCCGGTCGGCGGCTGGCTGCTCTAGATGTACTGACCCGGATCGTTGTTGACGTAGGAGAGACCTCCGTAGTCGAGTTGGAGCTGTCTAGGTTCCCTCGAGTCCACGGAGGTCTCTCGTGTCCCACGCTAATGCCCGGCTGACTCCGGCCGGCAGGTTGATCATGGTCCAGCGCATCGAGTCGGGGCGTGCGGTCGCGCATGTTGCCGCGGAAATGGGGATCTCCCGCACGACTGCGTGGCGGTGGTGGCGCAGGTTCCGGGAGTGCGGCCCGGCGGGCCTGATCGATCGTTCCAGCGTCGCCCGCTCCCACCCTCGCCAGACCAAAGCGTGCGTGGAGGCGAGGGTGCGGATCATGCGGCACCTCACTCGGCGTGGGCCGGTGTTCATCGCTGACAAGCTCGGCTTGCAGGCCTCAACGGTCGGTAGGGTGTTGCGCCGCCACCACGTGCCGTTGCTGCGGGAGCTGGACCCGGTCACGGGGGCCGTGATCCGCGCGACCCGCCGATCCGCGCAGCGTTACGAGCATGATCATCCCGGGTCCCTGATCCACGTCGATGTGAAGAAACTCGGCCGTATCCCCGACGGCGGCGGATGGCGTCTGCATGGCCGCGGGCAACGTCCTGCGCGCAAGCGGGGCCTGGGTTACGACTACGTGCACACCGTCATCGACGACCATTCCCGAGTTGCTTACGCGGAGATCCACGACGACGAGAAAGGCACCACCGCGGCGGGCGTCCTCGACCGCGCGATCGCGTTCTACGCGCGCCTCGGCGTCACAGTCGAACGCGTCATCAGCGACAACGCGTTCGCTTACCGCCACTCGGCCGCGTTCAAGGCCGTGGTCGACGCGCACGGCATCCGACAGCGGTTCATCAAACCGCACTGCCCCTGGACCAACGGGAAAGTCGAACGCCTCAACCGCACCCTCGCCACCGAGTGGGCCTACGCCCGCCCCTGGAGCTCGAACGACGACCGAAAAGCAGGGTTGACGACCTGGCTCGACTACTACAACCTAGACAGGCACCACCTCGGCATCGGAGGCCGCACCCCCATCGACCGAATCAACAACGGTCGAGGTCAGTACATCTAGAGCGAGCAGCAGCCGTCGGCGCCGCAGCAACCGCCGGCGTCGGTGTCGCCGAGCAGGTTGAGACCGGCGGGCGCCGTGAGCGGCTGCGCCTCGGTCGTGGCGCCCGGCTGCGTGGTCTGCGAAGAAGTCATGCCTCCATGGTACGCCCGGTTCTGACCACGAGCTCGGCAAGCGGCATCCAGTGCGGTGAAGGCTGGACAAGACGGCCGGCGCGTGACCAGACTCGGCTCATGGACCATGATGCCCCGGCCGAGGATGCCCTGAGCCAAGACGGCCGCGGTGAGACGGCGAACGAGCGCGCCGACCGCAACTGGGACGAGCTCATGCAGGAGCTGCGCGTCATGCAGACCGGTACGCAGGTGCTGTCGGGGTTCCTGCTCGCGGTGGCGTTCCAACCGCGCTTCACCGAACTCGACCCTCTGCAGGTCGGGTTGTATCTCGTTCTCGTCGGTCTCGCGGCGCTCGCGACGATCATCGCGCTCGCGCCCGTCGGCATGCACCGTTCACTGTTCGGCCGCCGTCGCAAGCCGGAGCTGGTGCGCATCGCCTCGCGCCTCGTCAAGGCGGACCTGGTCGTGGTGGGTCTGCTCAGCATCGGCGTCACCGCACTGATCGTCGACTTCACGCTCGGACGCACTCCCGCGACGATCGTCGCGGCCGTCGGGGCGGTGATCGTGCTCGGTCTCTGGCTCGCGCTGCCCGCTCTGATGAGGCGCAGCGGGGAGCGCGGGTGAGACCCCCATACCCGATCCGGAATACCACTTCCCCTACCGTTGAGGGATGCTCCGACGACTCATCGCCCGTGCCTTCTGGGGCGTCAGCCGCTGGCGGCTCGTCGGCGCAGCCGCACCAGATCGCCCCACCGTCTTCATCGGAGCGCCGCACACCTCGAACTGGGACTTCGTGCTCATGCTCGCGATCGCGTGGCGCCTCGGTGTCGAGATCCGCTGGCTCGGCAAGAAGAGCCTGTTCGCCGGATGGCGCGGGCCGGTGATGCGCCGTCTCGGCGGCATACCCGTCGATCGCGAAGACCCGAGCAGCGTCGTCGCCGACGTCGTCTCACGCGTGCACGCCGGCGAGACGTTCGGGTTGGTGATCACGCCGGACGGTACGCGCACGGGCGCCGGATACTGGAAGTCGGGCTTCTACCGCATTGCCCGGGATGCCGGCATGCCAGTGACGCTCTGCTTCGTCGACCGCACCACCATGACGACAGGTATCGGCCCCACTTTCGAGCTGACCGGCGAGGTGTCGGCAGACATGGATCGGATCCGCGCGTTCTACGCCGACAAGGCGGGATTCCGCCCCGAGCATCGCCGCGAACCTCGCCTTCGCGAAGAGGATCCCCGAGCATGACCCTGACGATCGAACCCATCGCTCCGGGGGATGCCGGTGAAGTGCTGACGGTGCAACGCGCGGCGTTCGTGTCAGAGGCTCTGATCTACGGATCGGCCGACATGCCCCCGCTGACGCAGACGCTCGAGCAGCTGCGCGCGGAGATCGCGGAGAACGACGGGTGGGTCGCTCGTGTCGACGGACGCCTCGTCGGAGCCATCCGAGCCGTCCAAGACGGAGACCTCCTGATGATCGGGCGGATCGCGATCGCACCCGACATGCAGGGCGAGGGCGTCGGCCGCGCGTTGCTCGAGGCGGCCGAGGAGGCGAGCACTGCCGCCCAGGCCGAGCTGTTCACCGGCAGCCTGAGCGAGGCGAACATCCGCCTGTACGAGGCATGCGGCTACGCGCAGACGCAGCGCGTGCCTCAGGACGATGGCACGGAGCAGGTCTTCCTGCGCAAGCGGCTCCGGCCGCCCACATGAGAAAGTGCTCAGAATCCTGACCTGAGCTTGAAGACGCCGTTCCTGTGCGGAATCGTGGCCCGGACATGTTTCGTCCGGAGCATGTCCGCAACACGGAAGGAGAGCGCTGTGCTCACCCTGACCGAGAATGCAGATGCCGTCGTCACCACGATCGTCGGCCGAGAGGATGCCGGTGCAGAGGCCGGGCTGCGCATCCAGACCGCGGAGGGGCAGGGTCCGAACGGCGAAGCGCGCTTCGCGGTTCACGTCGTGCCCACCCCCGAGCCGGCCGATGTCGTCGTCGAGGGACAGGGCAGCAGAGTCTTCCTCGAGGACGTCGCCGCCGATGCCCTGTCGGACAAGGTGCTCGACGCCGGTGTCGACGAGCAGGGAGCCGTGAGCTTCACGATCCTGGCGCAGCCGGCGTGATGTTCTGAGATGTCCGAGGAGGGTGGGATGTTCCGGCATCCCACCCTCCTCGCGTCAGCGCGTCAGCGCGTCAACCCCCTGTTCGACCGCCGGGAGCGGCGCCAGGGTGGAATCATTCAGAAAGAGAGGAGAGATCATGGCAGAACTCGATGGCAAGAAGGTGGCGTTCCTGCTCACCGATGGTTTCGAAGACAGTGAGCTGACCAGTCCGTGGGGTGCGGTGACCGATGCCGGGGCGCAGGCTCGATTGATCTCCCCCGCCGACGGGACGGTGACCGGGAAGAACGGACACGAGCAGAAGGTCGATCAGGATGTGGCCGACGCCGACGCCTCCGACTTCGACGCGCTGGTCCTTCCGGGTGGCGTCGTGAACGCCGATCACCTGCGAATGGATCAGGACGCCGTTGCCTTCGCGAAAGCGTTCTTCGACGCTGCCAAGCCCGTCTCCGTGATCTGCCACGGAGCGTGGGTCCTCGTCGAGGCCGACGTCGTCAGGGGGCGGACGCTCACGAGCTACCCGAGCCTTCGCACCGATCTGCGCAACGCCGGAGCGACGTGGGTCGATCAGCAGGTGACCGTCGACCACGGACTCGTCTCGAGCCGGACGCCGGATGACCTTCCCGCGTTCAACGCGAAGACCGTCGAGGAGATCGCGGAGGGCCGGCACGGCTGATTCCCGAGTAACGGATCCGCGGTGCAGAGGTCGGCGGCATCGCCGGCCTCTGCACCGCGTTCACTCTCGAGGCTTCGCAGACCAGCCGCACATCGAACTCGGGCTGGAGTGAGCCGGGTCAGTCCCAGTCGAGGTACTCCTCGATGATGACCGCGGTCTCGATCGGATGCGTTGCGGGGAACAGGTGATCGGCGCCGTCGATCGACTTGATGCTCGCACGCTCGGGGGCTGTCGCCTGCAGCGCTTCGGCACGCGCCGGCGGTGTCACCTCGTCGGCGGTCGCCTGCACGATGAGCACGGGGATCGCCCGCGCGAGCGCGATGTCGTCCTCTTCGACCCCGAGCAGCAGCAGCCCGTTCACACGGTCGGTGTGCTCTGCGGCGAAGACACGGGCGGCGGTGCCTCCGAAGCCGTGTCCGCCGATCCAGGTGTGATCGAGGCCGAGGTGGTCGATGACGGCCATCGCATCCTCGACGCGCTCGCGGAGGGTCTCGGCGCGGTCCGTGCCGCCGGCCTCGGCGCGCGGCCCGATGCGGATGACGTGGAACCCGGCCTCCTCGGCAAGATAGTGCGCGACGACGCCCAGCCCGTCCGCGTTCAGCGCGCGGCCCGAGATCAGCACCAACGAGACGGGCCCCTCGCCCTCTTCCGCGTAGGGAACGGCACCGCCGTCGCGCTCGAGAATGCTCTGCTCGGTCATCGTCTTCCTCTGCTGATCGCGGGGTACCGGGCCGCGGCCCGGTCTCGTCACACACATCCACGATACTGATCCGGTGCGGTGACGCAGAACCACCGGCGCCACCGGACGCGGATCGATCAGGAATCGAGAAGCAGCACGGCCGAGAAGCAGCACGGCACAGTGCCGACGTAACGTGTTCGCAGACCCAGCACCATCACTCACGAGGAGGCCAGTATGGCTGAGAAGACTGCCGGACTGAGCAAAGAAGAACGCGATGCCGTCAAGCAGCGCGCCGCCGAGCTGCGCGCCGAAGAGAAAGCCGGCAAGACCCGCGCAGCGGGCGAGAAGGCCGTGCGCGAGGCCATCGCGGCGCTCCCGGACGATGATCGCGTGCTCGCGGAGGGGATCGACCGGATCGTCGGCGAGGTCGCCCCGCAGCTCGTTCCGAAGACCTGGTACGGATTCCCGGCGTACACGGATGCCGCGGGCAAGGTCGTGGTGTTCTTCAAGGCGGCGTCCAAGTTCACGACGCGCTACGCGACCCTCGGCTTCGAGGAGGCCGCGCGGCTCGACGACGGCGACATGTGGGTCACGTCGTTCGCTCTCAAGAAGCTGACGCCGAAGACCGAGAAGACGATCGCCGAGTACATCCGCAAGGCGGCCGGCTGAGCATCGGCGTTCGGGTTTTCCGTCGAGGATGCGGCGGCTATCACCCCTGCGGCGAGCGCTCGGCGCCTGTACCGTCGACGACATGACTGCTCTCTTCGACGCCATCCGCCGCAGCGGCTTCCGCCGAGGCCCTCGGCGCATCTTCGCCGGCATCGGCGGCGGTATCGCGCAGAAGCTCGGCATCAGCGTCTGGGTGGCGCGGCTGCTCGTGCTCATCTCATTCCTGCTGCCTGTGCTCGGCGTCGGAGCGTACGTCGTCGTCTGGCTGCTCACGCCCTGGCAGGACGACAGCATCCCGTTGGAGCGAGCGCTCGGCGGGCGGAACGGACAGGATCAGCGATGACGCAGTACATCATCTACTTCCATCAGCAGTGGGTCGGCGATCACAGCGAGGCGTGGTTCCGCGAACGCGGGCCGCTCGCGGCTCGACTGAGAAAGGATGAGCTGCACGTTGAAGCGGAATTCCACCGAGTTCCGGTACATACCAACCTGTCGCTGTCCAGTAAGGGTGCAACTCCGGGGTACAGATCCACAGAGGGTCACCGGGGATCTCACTCAAGGCTGGCACAGAGGGCTTACGCCGACTTCGACACGGTACTGAATATTGACAGCGAGCGAAGCTGTGCGCGTCGGCTCCGATCCGTGAGTGCGAGCGCACCAAAGGTTTAGTTCGAGAAGCGGAACTCCACCGCATTCCGACACCGAGCGATTTCTTCCGCCACTGTCGTTGTGCGGGCCAGCACTGATGAGCCGCGCCTTCGCTCACCGGCGGTCAGACAACGGTGTGAGCGGACTCGTCGCCCTCCGTTCGAGCGCACACCATGAGCAGGTTCCCGTCAGGATCCCGGAACTGGACGAAGGCCACGCTCCCGATGTCGACGACGTCCGAGGCGAGTTCGGCCCCGAGATCGCGCACATGCGCCACGACTGCGCCGAGGTCATCGGCCCACCAGAAGAAGCGTGGCGGACCGTCCGGCGTGAACGGCGCGTTCGCGTCGAGAGCAAGGCCGGGGCCCGGTTCCATCGGGACGTCGACGATCGTGTCGTCATGCGAAGGCAGGGACACCTCCGCACCGAGCAGCCTGCCGTACCAGTCGGCAGAGCGGTGGATGTCCCGCACCGGGATGAAGACTTGGCCGATCTCGCGGCGTATAGGAGTCGTCACCGCTCAATCGTATGGCAACGCGTCTCGCGGATCGGCTCGCAGGGTCGTCATCCAGCTGTCCACCGACACGAGCGGACCCGGGAGGTCATGAAGGGCAGCAACGCGGTGACCAAACGCAGAGGAAGCGCATGACACCACGCGCAACCAGAGGTTATACGGCAAAACGAAATTCCACTGCGGTATCTGCGGTGATCCCCCGCTTGCCGTGCACGATCTCGTTGATCCGCCGCGGCGGCACCCCGATCGACACGGCGAGCTTGTTCTGCGTGATCCCAAGCCCTCGATGAAGTCCTCCATGAGGACCTCGCCCGGGTGGATCGGCTCGATCTTGTCAGTGGTAGTCAACGATCTCCACCTCCTCCGGTCCGGCGTCCGTCCACACGAAGCAGATCCGCCACTGGTCTTTGATCCCGATGTGCGCTGACCGGCTCGATCACCATTCAGCGCCTCGAGCCGATTACCGGGTGGGACGCGAAGGTCATCGAGCACCGCCGCAGATCCCACCTGGCGTAGCTTGCGCAACGCGACTCGATGGATCCTCGGATCGATCGAGCGCACGCGCTCACGACGCCACAGCCGTTCGGTCTCCTTGCTACCGAACGATCTGATCACGCGACCGGGGAATACCGCGGGCCGTTAATAGCGCTAGACGTTAAACCTGAACTCGGCCGAGCCTCGCACGGACCAACCTCTGGAATTCGGCGACTGATGCACCCGACAGGCGGGGATCTCGTGGCACCGGGATCTTCCTGGTTGACAGATCACACCACAAGCACGGTCACGGGTCCCTCATCAGGAGTCGGAGGCTCGAAGTGATCGAAGTACCTTGCGGCGGTCGCCGTATCCAGAGCGAAATCGTCGCTGTGTGAGCGTCTGCGCGAGGCCACACGCCGCAAACACGCCTCACGGTCAGTCGAAAGGTAGATCGTCTCAGGGACCACCCCGAACGGTTCCAGCACATGCCTCCATTCCTCCCTCATGGCACGCGACCAGAAGGAGAAGTCGAGCACGACCTCACGTCCATCTTCGACGAGATCCACGAGACGACGTCGGAGCTCGATCTCGATCTCGCGATGCGCATCATCTGTCAGCGGCATGTGTCGGATGCCCCTGCCCCAGGCCTCTTGATCGAACGAGAGCCGAACGAATCCGTCTGCCTCCATCCGACGAGCGACGGTCGACTTGCCTGACCCCGCCGGTCCGCACATGAAGACGACCCGAACCATGGGTATCAGTCTACGGACATACCCCTGGCCGACTTGTTCGACCGCACCGATGGCGTATCCACGGGAAGCGGCTCGCGCCCGAAGACCAATCCGAGTCAGTACGAGCCTGCCCGAACCCGTCCAGGCGCGAGCGGCATGCTCAACTCGGACGCATGGAGGCAGTAATCCATCTCCCCGACGTCGATATCCACGACGCTCGCGCAGCCGTGTTCCCCGTGCGGATGGGAGTTCCGCTACACGTTGAACCGGAACTCGACCGCATTACGTCAGCGTTAGCGGTATGCGGGTCACCAAGCGCGCCCTCGAAGATCGATCTCGCCGTCTGGCCACTCCGGCGACGAGTGCAATGGAGAGACAGGAAGTGGCGGACCCGGAGGATCGGTGGACGGCACGCCCGCCTGGTCCAGTGAGCGCCGCGCTCAGGAAACCGCCGAGCGGACGATCTCCGCGATGCGCTTCGCCGCGGGTTCGTTGATCGTGTCGAAGTACCATGCAGCGGGCATTAGTGTCCCGTCGGAACCGCCCGCAGGGCGGAGCGCGACCTTCTCGGTGAGAGCGAGGTTGACGCGTTCGTCATTGCGCAGCGTCACCAGTGCAGGCGTGCTCGCGGACAGAGCGTAGGCAGGCATGCCGTACCAGATCCGCGGCTTCAGCTTAGGCGCGGCGGCCATGATGATCTCGTGCACGCGCTGCACGAGTGACCGCTCCGGTTCGTCCATCTTCGCGATCTTGTCGACCACCTGGGCGAGGTTCTTCTCATCCTTCGATGCCATTTCATGTCCTCTCGTCAGCCGATGCCGGGCATCGGCGAAATGAAGTCGGCGCATCAATTGCGCCGCACCCCATCCGGACATGTCCTGAACCGCTCAGGCCTCTCCGCGATGATTCACGTGGTTGGCCACGTGGAAGCGCAGTCGGTGGCGCACCACCACCATCAGGTTAACCAATATGGGGGCGGATCGCACGCGCTGATTTGAAACCTCCTCACACGTTGAATCGGAACTCGACCGAGTTCCGGCACGGAGAACCATCTTCGGTCGAGACGCGTCGACGTCGCTCATCCTCTGCCGTCACCCAGCCCCCGGAGCAACTCGAGATCGTGATGGTCCTCAGGCCGGAGCTCATATCCTGACCTCAACTCCACGAGCCTCGCCGCAGTCGCTACGACCACTGGGCGACCACGAATCATCCCCTCAGCACGATCGCGAGCACGATGGGCGAAGGTCTCGTCCCCGAAACCCTTCTGGACACCGTCACCGGCTGCGTCCAGCGTCATCGGGTGGATGTCGACAGCCCGATCGCCCGATCGCAGCTCCACACGAATCGGTCGCCAATCCTCGACGACCTCGTACCCACGACCGGACAGCCACTCGATGAGGGTGTCGACTTGTCCAGCGTCGACGAAGAGGTCCAGGTCTCCGTGCGTCCTGGACTGGGATCCGACCAAGGCATCGACAGCCCAGCCGCCGTTCACCTGGTACACGACAGAGCGCTCGTCGAGCCAGTCGACGACGCGGACGACCTCCTCGGCGTCCATCCCTCCAGACATCACGCGACCTGCAGCGGCGTGATCGACGCGATCTGATCCCCTGCAGCATCCTCTGCGCGATCCAGCTCGTAGTGGCTTTGCAGGTTGATCCAGAACTCAGCCGACGTGCCGAAGTACTTCGCCAGCCGCAACGCGGTGTCCGCGGTGATCCCCCGCTTGCCGTGCACGATCTCATTGATCCGACGCGGCGGCACCCCGATCGACACGGCGAGCTTGTTCTGAGTGATCCCGAACCCCTCGATGAAGTCCTCCATGAGGACCTCTCCAGGGTGGATCGGCTCGATCCTGTCAGTGATAGTCAACGATCTCCACCTCCTCTGGCCCAGCATCCGTCCACACGAAGCAGATTCGCCACTGGTCGTTGATCCTGATGCTGTACTGCCCGACCCGATCACCCTTCAGTGCTTCGAGCCGGTTGCCCGGCGGGACGCGAAGGTCGTCGAGCACCTCCGCCGACCCCACCTGACGCAGCTTGCGCAGAGCAACCCGATAGATCCTGGGATCGATGGACCGCACGCGCTCACGACGCCACAGACGCTCGGTGTCCTTGCTGCCGAACGATCTGATCACGAGACCAGTGTATAACGCGGAGCGTCAATAACGCTATACGTTAAAATCAGAACTCCACCGAGTTCCGGCACATACCAACCTCTCAGAACCCGGCGACTCCCCCGAAGCGTCGTCCCTCTCCTGACCCTGCGAATACCAAGCCTGACGAGCGAGGAAGCAACCCAGGTTGACAACTCGTCACTTAGCAACATAGGTTGACGGCATGGAGTCTCCACGGATCGCAGCAGTAGCAGCCGATACCAGCGACCCGAAAGCAGGATTGCGGGCCGTAGCGTCGTTACGCGTGCTCGCGGACACCTTGGAACTTCGGCAGGTCGAGGCCGCGTTGCGTTCGGGCATGAGTTGGCAGGAGATCGCCGACGCGCTCGGAGTGACGCGACAAGCCGCCCACAAGAAGCATTCCAAAAGAATTGACCCCGCGATCTCGACATCCAGGAGGAACAGATGAACAGACTCGTCCGCGCCGCTCAGACCAGCCAAGCGCTTTCCCTGGCCGCCATGGAGGAAGCATCCCGGCTCGGGCTCCGCGAAGCCGACATCGACCACCTGTTCCTCGCATTGGTCATCAACGACCAATCCGCCGGCCGCGCACTGCGCGAGCTGGGTATCGACCTTGATAGCGCCCGTCTCGCCGTGGAGGAACAACATGATGCACAGCTGACCTCACTCGGCATCGAGGCGTCGTTCCCCGAGGCCGGGCGCATCGTGTTCCATGAGACGGATGGGTACGAGTGGACTCGTCGCGCTCGGGACCTCATCGCGAAGTCCAGCAGCAAAGGCAAGCCAGGCGACGCTGCCGCCGTTCTCCGGGAACTCGTCGCAGAACCCAGCGGCCTTATCACCGGTATCCTCGGCCGCCTTGGCACGACATCCGATGCGCTCATCGAACGCCTCGATCGGGCCGACTCGCCCTCTATAAAGTCCATGCCCGTCTCAGCGAAAGTGAAGGGGCGGACCACGGGAACGACTGAGAATTTCATATCCGCACCACTGGACGAAGTGTGGGCGTTCCTCACAGATCCCGCACGTATCCCCGAGTGGGAGCCGAGCATCGGCACTCTCGACCAGACCAGTCAAGAAGCGAAGCCGGGTACGGTCTGGGAGGGCACGGCACCCGCAACCTATCCAGACGGCAAGCCTGTGAAGATCAAACCTCAGTTTCGTCGACGCAGTGTTGAGCTCATCGCAATTCACCGACCGGACAGGATCGCATGGAGCTTCGGCTATCCCGACGTCGCGCAGAGCAATTCGGTTCTGACTGAATTCGCCTTGGCGAACGCGACCGGTGGCACACAGCTGCGGATCACTAGGTCTTGGTCGCGACGCCGAGGGTGGCGAGGACTTGTCGCATGGCCGCTGCGTCCCATCCAGAAGTTCCTGGTGTGGATCACCCTGTTCCAGACTGGCAGCGCGATCAGCCGAACATTTCGCTAGCCCCATGCTGCGGCGACTCGCCTGCTGGTCGCACGTAGATCGAGTGCCCGGATCTCCCTGTGGGAGATCCGGGCACTCGAATCAGATGTTGAGGCGGAACGCGACTAAACGTTGAACCGGAATTCAACCACGTCGCCATCCTGCATGACGTAGTCCTTGCCCTCGAGGCGCGCCTTGCCCTTGGAGCGGGCTTCGACGACCGAGCCCGTCTCGACGAGGTCGTCGAACGAGATGATCTCGGCCTTGATGAAGCCCTTCTCGAAGTCGGTGTGGATGACACCGGCTGCCTGCGGCGCCTTCCAGCCCTTGCCGATCGTCCAGGCGCGGGCCTCCTTGGGGCCGGCGGTCAGGTACGTCTGCAGACCCAGCGTGTCGAAGCCGATGCGGGCGAGCTGGTCGAGCCCCGATTCGTCCTGGCCGGTGGATGCGAGCAGCTCAGCAGCGTCCTCAGGGTCGAGGTCGATGAGCTCGGATTCGATCTTCGCGTCGAGGAAGATCGCCTTGGCCGGTGCGACCAGTGCCTCCAGCTCGGCCTTGCGTGCAGCATCCGTCAGCACCGCCTCATCGACGTTGAAGACGAAGATGACGGGCTTCGAGGTCAGAAGGCCCAGCTCCTTGATCGGAGCGAGGTCGATGCCCGACGTCGACAGCAGCACGCCGCGCTCCAGAGCATCCTTCGCCGCGTTGGCCGCCTCGAGGACGGACGGGTCGAGCTTCTTCTGCTTGACCTCCTTCTCGTACCGCGGCAGCGCCTTCTCAACGGTCTGCAGGTCGGCGAGCATGAGCTCGGCGTTGATCGTCTCGAGGTCGCCCTGCGGGTTGATGGCGCCGTCGACGTGCACGACGTCGTCGTCGGCGAATCCGCGTACGACCTGGGCGATGGCGTCCGCCTCGCGGATGTTGGCGAGGAACTGGTTGCCGAGCCCCTCCCCCTCACTCGCACCGCGCACGATGCCGGCGATGTCGACGAAAGACACCGTCGCAGGCAGGATCCGCTCGCTGCCGAAGATGCCCGCCAGCACGTCCAGGCGCGAATCGGGCAGGCTGACGACGCCGACGTTCGGCTCGATCGTCGCGAACGGATAGTTCGCCGCGAGCACGTCGTTCTTGGTCAGGGCGTTGAAGAGGGTGGACTTGCCGACGTTGGGCAGGCCGACGATGCCGATAGTGAGAGCCACGGGGTAAGAGTCTACCGGCGAGCACAACTTCGGATGCCGCGCAGGGCGCGCCGTCGTCCGGCGCGATCACGCGGCGTGTCGGCGCCAGGCTCCGAAGCTGTGCACGGGCTGGGCGACGCCGTTCAGTTCGTGCGCCTCACGCGCGGACGGCGCGGAACGCGCGCGTCACGTACGGGAGGTCGATGGTGGCGTCGCCGTGCAGGCCGAGCTCGTCGAACAGCGGCTCGCCGACCGTCGGGCCGTCCCCGTCGAACATGCCCGACGCGGGAGAGGTGCGCATGATCTCGGTCAGACGCATGACCCACGGCGCGCTGTCGTCCCGCAGATTCCAGATGAGCCCGAGCGTTCCGCCCGAACGGACCGCTCGCCCGATCTCGGCGGACCCCATGACCGGATCGACCCAGTGCCAGGCCTGGCCGAGGACGACGGCATCCAGGCTCGCGTCAGGAACCGGCAGGCGTTCGGCCGTTCCGAGGAATGTCGGCACCCCCGGCACGCTCTCGCGCAGCTGCGCGAGCATCGCGGCGTCCGGATCGATCGCGATCACCTCCGCGTCCGGAGCATCCGTCAGCACGCGGGTCAGCTTGCCCGTTCCGGCACCGACATCCGCGACACGGCGCGATCCGCGCGGCAGCTGCTCGAGCATCCAGGCCACGGCTTCGAACGGATAGTCGGGTCGCGCCGCCTCGTAGTCGCCCGCCGCCGCACCGAAGGATGTCGCCCGCTCATCGCGCATGCCGAAAGCCTACGGCGCGCCTGCGCCGATCGAGCAGGGCGCGGGGAGAGGGTGAAGACGTGCCCCTGGACTTCACTGCGATCGACTTCGAGACTGCGAACTCCAGCCCGGCTTCGGCGTGTTCCGTCGGCCTCGTGCGCGTCCGTGACGGGCGGGTCGTCGCGACGGCGGGATGGCTGATCCGCCCGCCCGCGGGCCACGACGAATTCCAGGAGTGGAACATCAGGATCCACGGCATCCGCCCCCAGGATGTCGTGCAAGCCGCGACCTGGACCGAGCAGTTCGACAGGCTGTGCGCTTTCGCCGGAGCCGACGTCCTGGTGGCGCACAACGCCGGATTCGACCTGAAGGTGCTGCGCACGGCATCCGAGGTCACCGACCTGGAGTGCCCGCCCTACCGTTCGCTGTGCAGCCTGCAGGTCGCCCGCAAGGTCTACGACCTCGAGTCCTACCGG
Source organism: Microbacterium tenebrionis (assembly GCF_903645325.1). Taxonomy (GTDB): domain Bacteria; phylum Actinomycetota; class Actinomycetes; order Actinomycetales; family Microbacteriaceae; genus Microbacterium; species Microbacterium tenebrionis. The sequence continues at coordinate 231,661 of NZ_CAHJXQ010000002.1, read as the reverse complement.
CTGCCGATGGCCGCGGCCGCCGCCGGGTTCGCGGAGTTCTCGCACCATGACGCCCTCGCGGATGCCCGCGCGTGCGCGGAGATCGTCATCGATTCGGCGCGACGCATGGGCGCCGCCGACGTGCACGCGCTCGCGACAGCGCTGAGCCTGCGGGTGACGGATGCTCCAGCGGCTGCCGCCCAGGCTCGTGCGGCCTGAGCGCATTCGCGCTCACGTCACGCGAGAATGAGAGCATGACGAATCCTTCCGGCGACTCCCCCGTCAGCCTCGAAGTCATCGAGGGCACCTTCGACCTCGCGCGCCAGGGGCGCACCGGACCGCTCGGCGAGATGATCGACGCCGGTGTGCCGATCGACCTCCGGAATCCGCGCGGCGACACGTTCCTGATCGTCGCGACCTATGCCGAGGAGGAGCACACGGTCGCGGATCTGATCCGACGCGGCGCCGCACTGGATGCGGTCAACGGCAACGGCCAGACGGCGATCTCGTGCGCCGTGTTCCGCAAGAACGAGACGCTGCTCCGGATGCTGCTGGATGCCGGTGCCGATCAGAATGCCGGCACGCTCTCCGCGCTCGCGATCGCCGACCAGTTCGGACTCACCGACATGCGCGCGATCCTCGAGGAGCACGCCGCGGACTGAATACGCCGCGGGGCGTCTACGCGGCGATGTCCGTGGCCGTCGGCATCATGGCGGTATGGATGCTCTGTTGATCGTGGTTCTGGCTCTCGCGGCCCTCGCCGCCGGGGGCGCCGTCGGGTGGTTCGCACGCGCCGCTCGATCCTCAGCGCAGCAGTCGGCGAGTGCGACCGACCTCGCGCGCGTTCAGGCAGAGCTCTCCGCCGCTCGAGACGACCGTGACCGGCAGTACGACCTGTACCGGGATGCCGTCGAGCACGCCCGTGCCCAGCAGCGGGCCGAGGCCGACCGGGTGCAGCAGCAGAACGCGGTCCTCACCGCGCTCGCCCCTGTGCGCGAGTCGCTGCAGCAGATGCAGAGCAAGGTGGCGTCGCTCGAGCAGGAGCGGCACGCGCAGTTCGGCTCGCTGGCCGAGCAGCTGCGCAGGGCGCAGGAGTCGGATGAGGCGCTGCGCGCAACGACCGAGTCGCTCGCAGGGGCACTGCGCTCGACATCGACGAGGGGCGTGTGGGGCGAGACCCAACTGCGTCGGGTCGTCGAGGCAGCTGGTCTCACCAGACACGTCGACTTCGATCTGCAGTCGACCATCTCGTCCGACCGAGGACAGGGCCGACCGGACATGATCGTGCGGCTTCCGGGCGGCACCTCGATCGCTGTCGATGCGAAAGTGCCCCTCGATGCGTACCTCGAAGCGACAGCACTGCCGGGCGGCGATGCGCACGACGCGCAGCGACGGCAGCACATGCAGAAGCACGTCAAAGCGGTTCGTGCACACGTCGACGCGCTGGCGAAGAAGGCCTACTGGTCAGGGCTCGACGCGAGCCCCGAGTTCGTGATCTGCTTCCTGCCCAGTGAGTCTCTGCTGGCCGCTGCCATCGATGAGGATCCTGTGCTGCTCGACTACGCGTTCGGCAAACGCGTCGCGCTTGCGTCACCGGTCAACCTCTGGGCAGTGCTGAAGACCGTGGCCTACACCTGGACTCAGCAGGAGGTGTCGACCGAGGCCCGCAACCTGCTCGCCCTCGGCACGCAGCTGTTCGACCGGCTGGGCACCCTGGCCGGCCATGCCGACGACCTCCGGCGCGCGCTCGAGCGCACGGTGGACAGCTACAACCGCTTCGCCGGTTCGTTGGAGACGCGTGTACTCGTGACGGCGCGGCAGTTCCCCGGCATCGATGCGTCAGCGCTGGACGCCGCGCCGCCGGTGATCACGAACAGCCCGCGCAAGTTCACAGCCCCTGAACTGACCGTCGACGCGGGAAGCGACGGCGAGCCGGCAACCGACCGACCGGTCGTCGAGATCGAAGCCGACCTCGGATCGGTGCGCCACCGAGTCGCCGACGATTCGATCACGGATGGGGTCGGCAGGGGTCAGGCGCTGTAGGGAACCCAGCTCAGCAGGGCGATCACGAGACCCGACGTCACGAGGAACGCGCCGACCATCCACCAGGGGCTCAGCTCATGCCCCTCGGCACGGCGCACCCGGAACAGCACGTCCGTCCGGCGCGCGGGATCCATGTTCGCCGGTGCCGCAGTGGTCGCGGCCGCAGCCGCGGCTGCGCGGGCGGCTTCGTCTTCCGGTGAGATCCGCAGAATGCGACCGGTGTTGGTGGTGACCATCTGCACCGGTGCCGACTTCTCGTGGCTGCCCGTCTGTCCCGTGGTCATCTCTTGCCCTCCCGGTGGTGTCGCCCTGAGCCTTCCGGCGACGCCATCCATTGTGCCAGCAATGCCTGAGAACCGCGGGAAGGACGGCTCGTGGCCGCTCTATCCGGAGGCGAGTTCGGGCGTCAGAGCCACTTCGAGACGAGGTGCTCCGACGAGATGCGGCGCAGCGTTCCCGAGGCACCGCGCAGCACGACCGACTCGGTGTAGACGTAGTTGCCCTCGCGGCGCACACCCGCCACGAGCTGGCCGTCCGTGACACCGGTCGCGACGAAGATGGTGTTGTCGCCCTGGACGAGCTCGTCGGCCTCGTAGACGTGGTCCATCTTCAGTCCGGCGTCGATACCGCGCTGCCGCTCGTCATCGTCGCGCGGCCAGAGCCGGCCCTGGATGTGCCCGCCGAGCGCCTTGATCGCACACGCGGTGACGATGCCCTCGGGGCTGCCGCCGACACCGACGCACATGTCGGTGCGCGCGCCGTGGCGGGCGGCGTTGATGCCGCCCGCGACATCGCCGTCGCTCATGAGGCGGGTGCCGGCGCCCGCCTCGCGGATCTCCTCGATGAGCTTCTCGTGGCGCGGGCGGTTCAGCACCGAGACGACGACCTCATCGACCGGCTTGCCCAGTGCCTTCGCCAGCAGTCGGACGTTCTCACCAACGGGAAGGTTGATGTCGACGACGCCCACACCGGCAGGACCGGTCACGAGCTTGTCCATGTAGAAGACGCTGGACGCGTCGAGCATCGTCCCCCGGTCGGAGACGGCGATGACCGAGAGGGCGTTCTGACGCCCGGCAGCAGTGAGCGAGGTGCCATCGATCGGGTCGACGGCGATGTCGCACTCCGGACCGCGGCCGGAGCCGACGACCTCGCCGTTGAACAGCATGGGCGCGTTGTCCTTCTCGCCCTCGCCGATGACGACCCTGCCCTGGAAGTTCACGGTCCCCAGGAACGCTCGCATGGCGTCGACGGCCGCACCGTCCGCGGCTTCCTTGTCGCCGCGTCCGATGAACGGCACCGCCCTGATCGACGCCGCCTCGGTCGCGCGCACCAGCTCGAGTGCGAGGTTTCGATCGGGACGCAGCGGGCTCATATCGGCCGTCAGACTCACCATGGGGCCAGCCTAGCCAGCGGGCACGTCAGACCGCCCGCTGTTTCGCGCGATATGCCGCGAAGGAATCGCGTTTCTTAACGTTCGCGAAGACCGCGGTTACAGGGCGGCCCGAAGGCTGCGGCATCCCGCACCACCGACGATAGAGTGAGCACTGTCCCGGCTTCATCTATCGCAGGAGTTTCCATGCCCGTCGCCACCCCGGAACAGTACGCAGAGATGCTCGACCGCGCGAAGGCCGGTGGCTTCGCGTATCCCGCGTTCAACGTCTCCAGCTCGCAGACCGTCAACGCCGTGCTCCAGGGCCTCACCGAGGCGGGCTCGGACGGCATCATCCAGGTCACCACCGGCGGCGCCGACTACTTCGCCGGCCACACCGTCAAGGCCCGCGCGACTGGCGCCCTGGCCTTCGCCCGCTTCGCCACCGAGGTCGCCAAGAACTACCCCGTCACGGTTGCGCTGCACACCGACCACTGCCCCAAGGACGCCCTTGCCGGTTTCGTCGAGCCCCTGATCGCGGCATCCGCGGAAGAGGTCAAGGCCGGACGCAACCCGATCTTCCAGTCGCACATGTGGGACGGCTCCGCTGTGCCGCTGCAGGAGAACATCCAGATCGCGAAGGATCTGCTCCCCCGTATGAAGGCCATAGGCGCCATCCTCGAGATCGAGATCGGCGTCGTCGGCGGCGAAGAGGACGGCGTCCAGCACGAGGGCTCCAACGACGCGCTCTACACGACGTTCGCGGACGTCGACCAGGCCGTCCAAGCTCTCGGTCTCGGCGAGCAGGGCCGTTACATCGCCGCACTCACCTTCGGCAACGTGCACGGCGTCTACAAGCCGGGCGGCGTGAAGCTGCGCCCCGAGCTCCTCGGCGAGATCCAGGAGCAGGTCGCCGCCAAGTACGGCACCGGCCCCAAGCCCCTCGACCTCGTCTTCCACGGCGGCTCGGGCTCCACCGACGAGGAGATCGCCACCGCGGTCGCGAACGGCGTCATCAAGATGAACATCGACACCGACACGCAGTACGCGTTCACCCGTGCGATCGCCGACTACATGTTCAAGAACTACGACGGCGTCCTCAAGGTCGACGGCGAGGTCGGCAACAAGAAGCAGTACGACCCGCGCGCCTGGGGCAAGGTCGCCGAGTCGGCCATGGCCGCTCGCGTCGTCGAGTCGACCAGGCAGCTCGGCTCCTACGGCCAGTCGCAGAGCTGACCGCATCGCCCCGGATCAGGCCTCGGACCGCACCGTCCGGGGCCTGATCTGCGTCATCGACGCGACAGGCGCATCGCCCAGATCACGAGATCCGCGACCGCATCCACGATGAGCAGAATGCCGGCCACGCGTCCGACTCCGCGGCGCCGCGCAAGGACGGCTCCGCTCACGAGTTCTGCAGCGCCGACCGCGAGACCGACCGCGGGCCGCGCGCGCACGAACCGGACGACCCGCGCCCACGGCGTCTCCCGCCGCGTCAGCGGCGTCGACTCTCCGATCCCGGAGAGGAAGCTCTCCCCGATCGCGGCGATCCATCCGGACGGCGCGAAGCGCTGACCGACCGGTATCTGTGCGCTCAGCGCGGAATCGATCAGGCCGGCTGGAATGCGGAACGCCGCGAGGAACGCTCGCAGGCGCGCCTCGGACCCGACCACACCTCCGAGCGACTCCGCGACGAGAGCACGGTGCGCAGCGTCGACGTCCACGACGCCGCGGGCGCCGAGGACCTCGAGCTCATCCCTGGTTCCGTCGCCCTCCGCCAGAAGCCGCCGGTACACCTCAGCGGTCTCGGGCACCGCGATCGACGCGATGTCGAGAACCGGCAGCGTGTCGCGCTCGGCATCCGTCCAGAACGGGACGGTCTCGTTGGCGCGGGCCGTGACCTCGATCCAGCTGCCGCCGTCTCCGGTCCGGTTGAGCTCGATCAGGGGAAGTTCGGCCGCCGACGACGGCCAGGCCCCCGTCGGCTCGGTAGTGCGGAAGCGCTGCAGCGACCACGTGCCGGACTCGGCATGGACCACATCGGTGCCGTTCACCTCCGCGAGGAACCGGGCCGCAACCGGTCCCCGATGCGAGAAGGCCGCGACATCGACCGGCTGCGGCTCGAACAGCTCCGGGTCGAGATCGTCCTCGTCTTCATCGGGCAGGTCCTCGTCGACATGCTCCACCGCTGATTCCTCATCGGCGGTGAACTCCGCCTCGAACTCGTCGAAGTCGACGCTCTCGCCGCCGTCGATCCACAGGTTCAGCCCGGCATCCGCGAAAGCGTCCCGGAGCGACCCGATCGTCAGCTCTGTCGCGATCGTGTCCTCGTCCGTCAGCGTGAGGACCTGATCGTCGTCGGTCACCGGGATCAGCAGCACGGCCTCGTCCGCGTCACCCCAGGCGATGGTCGCGTCGCGCACCGCGGCGAGCGCACGCACGGAGCGCAGGACCTCGGTCGCCGCGGCGCGTGGATCGCTGCCGTCGCCGCGGTCCACGGAAGCGTAGGAGAGCTGCACGCCGAGACTGTTCTGATCCATGCTTCGAGCCTAACCACGCTCTCGCCGGCCTCAGACCGGTTGCCAGGTCTAGGACGCGCCGGCGCCGGCCAAGTAAGCCTGGAAGGCCGGGTCCCCCACCATCGGGATGCTGATGCACACCGACGCGACGAGCATCGTCACGACGGCGCCGACCAACGGCACCCACCACGCGAGCTTCGACGCACGCAGCCTCCGCACCGAGATCAGCGCGGTGATGACCCAGCCCGCCACGAGGACGATCGCGGCAATCGTGCCCCAGACCCGGGCCTGGTCGAAGTTCGTGAACTCTCCCTCGATACCCAGGATGCGCATGCTCTCGTTCATCACGCCGGGCAGGTCGAGGTACGACATGCCGGTCATGAAGACGTTGAAGACCCCGTACACGAGCAGGGCGATCGTGATGATCCTGTCCCACCGACGGGGCTCGCGGCTCTGCGCGACCGGCTCCGGCGATGCGGCCACGGCCGGGGCTGGAGGCTGCTCCTCGACCGGCGGCAGTCCGGCAAGTCTGCGCTGCTCCTCCGGCGTGGCGAATTCGCCGTACTGCGGGCGCTCGGTCATGAGGCGGCGGATCCCGTGCGCCCGCCCAGGGCCCGCGTGTCGCGCTGACCCGAGATGTCCTGACGCAGTTCCTTGGGCAGCGAGAACATCAGGTCCTCTTCGGCCGTGCGGACCTCTTCGACGTCCTCGTAGCCGGCGGCGCTCAGGGCTTCCAGCACCTCGCGGACGAGGACTTCCGGAACCGACGCGCCGCTGGTGACACCGACCGTGGCGACGCCGTCGAGCCACTCCTGCTTGACCTCTTCGGCGTAGTCGACGCGGTAGGCGGCCTTCGCACCGTATTCGAGTGCGACCTCGACGAGGCGCACCGAGTTCGACGAGTTCGACGATCCGACGACGATCACGAGATCGGCATCCTTCGCGACCTTCTTGATCGCGACCTGACGGTTCTGCGTGGCGTAGCAGATGTCATCGGACGGCGGGTTGTGCAGCTCGGGGAAGCGCGTGCGCAGCCGGTTCACCGTCTCCATGGTCTCGTCGACCGACAGCGTGGTCTGCGAGAGCCAGACGACCTTCGACGGATCCTTCACCTGGACCGTGTCGGCTTCTTCGGGAGAGTTGACGATGGTCACGTGGTCGGGCGCCTCGCCTGCCGTGCCCTCGACCTCTTCGTGACCGTCGTGGCCGATGAGCAGGATCTCGTAGTCGTCGCGGGCGAAGCGCACCGCCTCGCGGTGCACCTTCGTGACCAGGGGGCAGGTGGCGTCGATCGCGTGCAGGCCGCGGTCGGATGCCGCGTTCACGACGGCCGGCGAGACGCCGTGCGCACTGAAGACGACGTGAGCGCCCTCGGGCACCTCGTCGACCTCCTCGACGAAGATCGCGCCCTTCTGCTCGAGCTCGGTGACGACATGGATGTTGTGCACGATCTGCTTGCGCACGTACACCGGTGCGCCGTAGCGCTCCAGCGCCTTCTCGACGGCGACGACCGCGCGGTCCACGCCGGCGCAGTAACCGCGCGGGGCCGCCAGGAGTACGCGCTTGTGTCCGTCGACCGGGTTATTCTGAAGCCGCGCCCCCCGCGACCGAGGGATGCGGGGAACGGGAAGATGTACGGTGGCCTGGCTCACCCCTCGAGTCTACCGACGGGCGCCATGGAAGGGCCTGGGCGAAGATTCGGGCATCACGCACACGGAAGGACCCGATGACCGTCTTCGAGGCGTCTCCCGCGAACGGCGGCACCCCACCCGCGGATGCCGTCGCGCCCCGCGACTCGACAGCCGATGCCCCCACCTCCGTCGCCCGGCTCAACGGCACCATCCGCGACTTCGTCGCGCGCTGGAACACGGTGTGGGTCGAGGGCGAGATCACCTCGTGGAACGTCCGCGGCGGCAACGTCTTCGGCCGCCTCAAGGACACCCAGTCCGACGCGCAGATCGCGATCCGCATCTGGTCGAGCGTGCGCGGCCGCATCCCCGCGGATCTCGGGGTCGGCGACCATGTCGTCGCGGCGGTGAAGGCGGACTACTTCGCCAAGGCGGGCGATTTCAGCTTCACCGTCTCGAGCATGAAGCACGTGGGGCTCGGCGATCAGCTCGAGCGGCTCGAGAAGCTGCGCGCGCAACTGCGGCAGGAGGGTCTGTTCGATGAGGGCCGCAAGAAGCCTCTGCCGTTCCTCCCCCACGTGATCGGGCTCATCACCGGCGAGCGATCGGATGCCGAGAAGGACGTGCACCGCAACGCCGAGCTGCGCTGGCCGCAGGTGCGATTCCGCACCGAGTACGCCGCCGTGCAGGGCGACCGGTGCGTTCCCGAGACGCTCGCAGCGCTGCAGCGACTGGATGCCGACCCCGAGGTCGACGTGATCATCATCGCTCGCGGGGGCGGCGACCCGCAGACGCTGCTGGGCTTCAGCGATGAGCGCCTCGTGCGGGCCGTGGCGGCGGCATCCACCCCCGTCGTCTCGGCCATCGGGCACGAGAACGACCACCCGATCCTCGACGATGTCGCGGACCTCCGCGCCGACTCCGACGGATGCCGCCAAGCGCGTCGTGCCCGATGTCGGCGAGGCGGGCCTGATCGGTCAGTTGCGCGCCCGTGCGACATCCCGGCTCACCCAGCGCATCTCGCACGACATCGCACAGCTCGAGCAGCTGCGCTCCAGGCCCGTATTGCGCTCCCCCGAACCGATCATCGCGGATCGTGCGCAGGAGCTGTGGCTGCTGCTGTCCCGCGGCCGCGACACGGTCGCCCGTCACCTCGACGCGGCATCCAGGAAGACCTCCGAGCTGCGCGCCTCCCTGCGGGCGCTGTCGCCCGCGGCGACCCTCGCCCGCGGCTACGCGATCGTGCACCTCGACGGCGGTGTGATTCTGCGGGATGCCGCCGATGCCCCCGCCGGCACCGCGCTGACCATCACGGTCAACCGCGGTTCGCTCGCCGCGCGCTCGGACGGCGAGATCGCCGAGAGCACCTGAGGCCCCTCCTACGCGAGAATCGCGTTGCACGACGAAACGGGGATGCTGACAACGGCATTCTCATCGCGCAGAGCAATTCTCGCGGGCGGGCAGCGACCGAGCAGCGGCGGGCGCGGCGGCGCGGTCGGCGCGGAGTCGTAGGATGGAAGGCGTGACTGCGCCGAACGCGACCCCTGTGGAGACCCTGTCGTTCGAGGCCGCTCGCGACGAGCTCGTTCGCGTCGTCGCGGAACTCGAACAGGGCGCACCCACCCTCGAGCACTCGCTCGCCCTGTGGGAGCGCGGCGAGGCTCTGGCTGCGCGGTGCGAGGAGTGGCTGTTGGGAGCGAAGCGCCGCCTCGAGGCGACTCGTCCCGAGGCATCCGACGACGCAGACGAGGACGAGTCGTGAGCAAGCAGCCTCCCGTCGTCGCCGAGCTCGGACGCCCGGAGACTCCCGAGGAGACCGCCGCGCGCAAGGCCGAGTTCAGCAGGAACTACCGCGCCAGCCAGTCGTTCCGCAATCTCATCGCAGCCCTCATCATCACTCTCGCTGTGGTCGCCGTCATCATCTTCGCCGTGCCGCGCGGTGAGCCGGCATCCACCCCCGAGGTCGACGTCGCCCGCATCGCCGCCGACGTCGAATCGACCATGGACGGCCCCGTCATCGTCCCGGAACTCGGCGACTTCTGGCGGGTCAACGCCGCCGAGCTGCAGGGCGGCGCCACCACCGTGTGGAACGTCACCCTCGCCCCCGCAGACGAGAGCGAGCGCGGATTCATCCGCGTCGGCCAGGCCTTCGACACCGATGCATCCTGGGCCCCTCAGGTGCTGAACGGATCGGCGCCGACGGACACGACCCGCATCGGCGGGCTCGACTGGGACGTCTACGAACTCGCCGGCAGGACCGACAACAACGTCAGCTATGCGTTGGGCACTCAAGCAGGAGACGACTACGTGCTGCTGTACGGGTCGCGATCGGCCGATTCCACCGCTGAGCTCGCCGAAACGCTCGTCCCGCAGATCCAGACCATTTCGGAGGCAGAATGACCGTGCTCACCCCCACCGCTGCCTGGCAGGAGATGCTCGACGGCAATCGGCGTGTCGTCGCCGGTGAGCCGCGGCATCCGAATCAGAACGTCGAGAAGCGGCACGAGCTCGCGGACGGTCAGAACCCGATGGCGACGCTGTTCGGATGCGCCGACTCGCGCCTCGCCGCCGAGATCATCTTCGACAAGGGACTGGGCGACCTGTTCGTCGTGCGCAACGCCGGCCAGGTGATCGGCGAGTCGATCGTGGGCAGCCTCGAGTACGCCGTCGAGGTCCTGCAGGTCCCGCTCATCGTCGTGCTCGCGCACGACTCGTGCGGGGCCGTCCGGGCGGCGATCGACGGCACCGCCATCGACGCCGCTCCCCTGCCGCCGCACATCTGGAAGCTCATCGCGCCGATCATCCCCGCCGCCCGCAAGGTTCTGGCCGCCAACGGCGGCACGACTCCGGACGACATCGACGCCGAACAGGTCGGGCGCGAGCACCTGCGCAACACCGTCGCGAACCTGCTGCAGTCGTCCGAGTTGATCAGCGACGCCGTCGCCGAGGGACGCCTGGGCATCGTGGGCGCGAACTACCGGCTTTCCGAGGGCACGGCCGTGCCCGTCATCACCGTTGGAATCGACACGGGGTCGACGGACGACCTCGCAGACCAGGAGGGATCGAAGTGACCGAGACCGAATTCCGCATCGAGCATGACACGATGGGCGAGGTGCGGGTGCCCGTCAACGCGCTGTACAGCGCCCAGACCCAGCGCGCCGTGGAGAACTTCCCGATCTCGGGCAGGGGCCTGGAGTCGGCGCAGATCGCCGCTCTCGCGCGGATCAAGAAGGCCGCGGCCCTCGCGAACAAGGAGCTCGGCACTCTGGACGGCGCCATCGCCGATGCGATCGCGCAGGCCGCCGACGAGGTCGCCTCGGGCAAGCACGACGGCGAGTTCCCCGTCGACACCTACCAGACCGGATCCGGCACCTCGTCGAACATGAACATGAACGAGGTGCTGGCGACGCTCGCCACCGGCATCCTCGGTTCCGCCGTCCACCCGAACGACCACGTCAACGCCTCGCAGTCGTCCAACGACGTCTTCCCGACGTCGGTGCACATCGCCGTCACGCAGGCGCTGATCGACACGCTCATCCCCTCCCTCGACCACCTCGCCGTGGCGCTCGAGGCGAAGGCCGAGCTGTGGAAGGACGCCGTCAAGTCGGGCCGCACGCACCTGATGGACGCCACGCCCGTCACCCTCGGCCAGGAGTTCGGCGGCTACGCCCGTCAGATCCGCCTCGCCATCGAGCGCGTGCAGTCGGCACTCCCCCGCGTCGCCGAGGTGCCCCTGGGCGGCACGGCCGTCGGCACCGGCATCAACACGCCGCTCGGCTTCCCGCAGAAGGTCATCGAGCTGCTCGCAGCCGAGACCGAGCTGCCGATCACCGAGGCCAAGGACCACTTCGAGGCGCAGGCCAACCGCGATGGACTCGTCGAGACCTCCGGTGCCCTGCGCACGATCGCGGTGTCGCTGACGAAGATCAACAACGACCTGCGCTGGATGGGCTCCGGCCCGAACACCGGCCTGGGCGAGCTGCACATCCCCGACCTGCAGCCCGGTTCGTCGATCATGCCCGGCAAGGTGAACCCCGTCGTCCCCGAGGCCGTGCTCATGGTGTGCGCGCGCGTCATCGGCAACGACGCGACCGTGGCCTGGGCCGGAGCATCCGGTTCCTTCGAGCTCAACGTCGCGATCCCCGTCATGGGCACGGCCCTTCTCGAGTCGATCCGCCTGCTCGGTAACGCCGTCCGCGTCCTCGCCGACAAGACCATCGACGGCCTGCAGGCGAACACCGAGCGCGCAGCGGCCTTCGCCGGCATGAGCCCGTCGATCGTCACCCCGCTGAACAAGGTCATCGGCTACGAGGCCGCCGCGAAGATCGCCAAGCACGCGGTCGCCAAGGGCATGACCGTGCGCGACGCCGTCATCGACCTCGGCTACGTCGAGCGCGGCGAGATCACGCTCGAGCAGCTGGACGAGAAGCTCGACCTGCTCTCGATGACCCACCCGGGCTGACGCGCCGCGGCCCTTACTCCGCCCCGATCCGCTGACTCGTCCCCGATCTGCTGACGTTTCTCACCACTTCGTCAGCAGATCGGGTATCCCTCCGCAGATCGGGGCGTACAACTCCTCCTGCACAGGTCTGCAGATTGCCAAGCCGTGCACGGTTCGCGCCGGGTGGCTCAGGGCGGATGCTGCTTAACGGGCAGGCTGTGATGCATGCTCTCCGCATCCGACACCATCCGGCGCCTCGGCGGCATCGCTCGCGGCGCTCATCTTCAGACGCTTGGCTTCACTCGTCGAACACTCACGAACTGCGTGCGACGCGGAGAGATCCAACGCATCCGTGACGGTGTCTTCGCCGTCGAACCGCTCGACGGCGACATCCGGTCGGCGACCGCCCACGGAGGCGCGCTGACCTGCGCGAGCGTGCTGCAGCTGGCCGGGATCTGGGTCCTGGACACCACGGAGGTGCCACACGTCTGGCTAGGGTCCGACCGCCATGCGCACCCGCATGACGGCTGCGCATGCGTCTCGCACTTCTACCGCGGCACACCTCCCCTCGGGCGCGCGAGCCTCGAGACCGCGCTGGTGCACTTCCGTCGCTGCGCAGGCGATGAGGCGTTCTTCGCCGCCTTCGAGTCGGCGTGGCGGAAGCGTCTGCTGTCCGCGGCGGCTCGCGCTCGCGTACGGGCTGCTCTGCCGGCATCCGCTCGCTGGCTCGTCGATCTCGCACGCTCGGATGCCGACAGCGGCCTGGAATCGCTCCTGCGGCTGCGCCTCCACGTCCTCGGCATCCGCCTCGACTGTCAGGTCTCGATCGACGGTATCGGGCGAGTCGACTTCGTGCTCGGCGGCCGCCTGATCCTCGAAGCCGACGGGAAGAAGAATCATGACGGGACGATGATGCACAAGGATCGAGTGCGGGATGCCGCAGCATCCCGTCTCGGGTATGAAACCCTGCACTTCGACTACGCACAGATCGTGCACGACTGGCCGACCGTCCAATCGGCCATATGCGGCGCACTCGACCGCCTCAGGGCCCGCAAATGACCCGTTCTGCGGACCCGATCCCGATCTGCTGACATTTACTACGAATCCGTCAGCAGATCGGGACACCCTCCGCGGATCGGGGGCCGAAAGCTCAGCTGAGCTCGCCGCCCTCCAGCAGGTCGGTGACCAGGGCCGCGATGGCGGAGCGCTCGGAGCGCATCAGCGTCACGTGGCCGAACAGGTCGTGTCCCTTGAGCGTCTCGATCACCGAGGCGATGCCGTCGTGGCGGCCGACGCGCAGGTTGTCGCGCTGTCCGACGTCGTGGGTGAGCACGACGCGCGAGTTCTGACCCATGCGGCTGAGCACCGTCAGCAGCACGTTGCGCTCCAGCGACTGCGCCTCGTCGACGATCACGAATGCGTCATGCAGCGAGCGACCGCGGATGTGCGTCAGCGGCAGCACCTCGAGGAGTCCCCGCTCGACGACCTCGTCCATGACGTTGCCCGACACGACCGAGCCGAGGGTGTCGAACACCGCCTGCCCCCATGGGCCCATCTTCTCATTCTGGTCTCCGGGCAGGTAGCCGAGTTCCTGGCCGCCGACGGCGAACAGCGGACGGAATACGATGATCTTCTTCTGCTGCTGACGCTCGAGAACGGCCTCGAGTCCGGCGCAGAGCGCGAGCGCCGACTTGCCGGTTCCCGCGCGTCCGCCCAGCGACACGATGCCGACCTCGGGGTCGAGCAGCAGGTCGATGGCGATGCGCTGCTCCGCCGACCGTCCGTGCATGCCGAACAGTTCGCGGTCGCCGCGTACCAGCCGGTACTCGCCGTCACCGGTGACGCGGCCGAGGGCCGAGCCCCGCTCGGAGTGGATGATGAGACCGGTGTTCACCGGGAGCCCGCGGGCGTCCTCGCTGATGCCGACTTCGCTCTCGTACAGATCGCTGATGTCGTCGCCCGACAGGTTCAGCGAGGCGATCCCGGTCCAGCCGGAGTCCACGGCCTGCTCGGCGAGGTACTCCTCCGCGCTGAGGCCGAGGGATGCAGCCTTGACACGCATCGGGAGGTCCTTCGAGACGATCGTGACGTCCTGACCGTCCTGGGCGAGGTTCATGGCGACCGCGAGGATACGGCTGTCGTTGTCGGCGAGTCGGATGCCGCTGGGCAGCGCGCTGGCATCGGAGTTGTTCAGCTCCACCCGGAGGGTGCCTCCCTCGCCGACGGGCACCGGGAAGTCGAGGCGCCCGTGCTCGATGCGCAGTTCATCGAGGTGGCGCAGCGCCTGGCGGGCGAAGTACCCGATCTCCGGATCGTGCCGCTTGCCCTCGAGCTCCGTGATCACCACGACCGGGAGGACGATCGAGTGCTCGGCGAAGCGGAACAGCGCCTGGGGATCCGACAGCAGCACCGACGTGTCGAGCACGTACGTGCGGAGGTCCTGATCCGGCTCGTCCGAGGACGACCGGCGCGAGGCCTGACGGGTGGACTGCTGTGCTGTACGTGTGGTCACGACCCACTCCCGACCCGGGATTCTTCCCGGCTATGCCACGAGTCGACCTGGGGTCACGAGCCGCGAACCTGAGGGCCGACTCGACCGGACACCGTGTCCGATGCCTTGAACGTACGACCACCGACGAGCATCCGCGGACTCGACACGCCCGAAGCGCGGGTTACGTGCAGATTAACTCTCGGGCGCGCTCAGGCACCCGCTCCGACGACCGTGCCGAGGGCGTCGTCGAGCATGCGCAGCGTGTCGTCCGTGGTGCCGGCATGGGCCGCGACCCGCACCGTCGCGCCCCGTGTGGTGGCGACGACGCCGGCGTTCGTGAGCGCCGCCGAGACAGCGGCGGGCGCCTCGGGCGCGAGGGCGACGATCCCGCCGCGACGCTCGCGCTCGCGCGAGGTCAGCACCAGGATGCCGTGGCGCTCCGCGATCTCGAGGATGACGTCGACGCGCCCGCTGATCGCCTCGTCGATCGCGCCGACTCCGGCGTCGCGCACATCCCGCAGCGCGATCGCCAGCCGCGCGACGGCGAGCTGATCGGCGCCGCTCACGACGGCTGCAGGGTCACGGTGTCAGCGGTGACGCCGAGCAGTTCGCCGGCGAGCGCCCGCTCGTCGAGCCGCTCCGCGACGAGCTTGCGCGAGGAGGGACGTCCGCTGCCGAGCAGATCGGCATCGGCGAACACCTCGGCGCGCACGGCCTGGGACATCGGCCCGAAGGCTGCCCAATCGAGGTAGCCGGGATCGCCGTCGAACGTGGCGAGATAGTCGTCGAATGCGCTCGCTCGATGAGTCTCCCGTGGAGCCCGACGGCGAGTATGGGCAGGCCGCCCCAGTCCCGGGTGCGGTGGTCAGCGCCCGAAGCGCCGATCGCGGTCGGTGAAGTCGCGGATGGCGCGCAGGAAGTCGACCTGCCGGAGATCGGGCCCCAGTGCCTCGACGAAGTAGAACTCGCTGTGCGCGCTCTGCCACAGCAGGAAGTCGCTGAGACGCTGTTCGCCGCTGGTGCGGATCACGAGGTCGGGATCGGGCTGCCCGCCGGTGTAGAGGTGCTCGCCGATCATCTCGGGCGTGAGGTTCGCGGCGAGGTCCTCCAGACTCCCTCCGGACGCATCGTGCTTCGCGATGATCGAGCGCACGGCATCCACGATCTCGTTGCGTCCGCCGTAGCCGACGGCGAGATTGACGTGGAGACCTGAATTGTCCTTCGTGCGCTCCTGGGCGTCGCGCAGCACCCGCGCGAGCTCCTCGGGCAGGATGTCGCTCCGGCCGACGTGCTTGACCCGCCAACCGGCCTGCTGCGACAGCGACTCGGCGAGCTCGGCGATGATCTCGATGAGGTCCTCGATCTCCTTCGAGTCGCGCTTGCGGAGATTGTCGCTCGAGAGCAGATACAGCGACACGACCCGCACGCCGATCTCATCGCACCACCCCAGGAACTCGCGCATCTTCGCCGCTCCTGCACGGTGCCCGTCCGCCGCCGAGTCGAATCCCAGCTGCCTGGCCCACCGCCGGTTGCCGTCGATCATCATCGCGACGTGATGCGGGACGGATGCCGCGTCGAGACGTCGTCGGAGGCGGTTGCTGTAGAGCCGATACAGCGGGCCCCGGCCCTCGCTCGCACGTGCATTCACGTGCCTACGCTACCGCGCAACCCTCGCAGACCCGTGTGATGGTGCTGTGGATCCCGGATATGTGCGCTTCACGGCATGGAGGTCGTCTTAGAGTGAGCACGTGAGCGCACCCGAGACCGACGCCGTTCCTGTTCCCGAGCTGCCGCTGCTGAAGGCCGCATCCGCCGACGCCGAGGTGGAGATCAAGCCGACATGGCGGGGCGGGCCGCCCGCCGGCACCCTCCCCGTCGCGATCGCTGCCGGCATCGTGCTGATCGTTCTCGCGCAGGGGGCACCGGCGAAGTGGGCCGCCGCCGTCTTCATGGCGAGCTCACTGCTGCTGTTCGGCAACTCCGCGCTTTATCACCGCATCAACTGGAAGCCGAAGACCAAGCTCATCCTCAAGCGGATCGACCACGCGAACATCCTGCTGCTGATCGCCGGCACCTACACGCCGCTCGCGGTGAACGCCCTCGTGCCGGAGAAGGGCGTCCTGCTCCTCTGCCTCGTCTGGGGCGGTGCGATCCTCGGCATCCTGTTCCGTGTGTTCTGGATCGGCGCGCCGCGCTGGCTGTACGTCGCGCTGTACCTCGTGCTCGGATGGGCGGCCGTGATGTACATGGTCGACCTGGTCATCGCCAACGTCGCGATGATGGTGCTCGTGTGCGTCGGCGGTGTGCTCTACACCCTCGGCGCCGTCGCGTACGCGCTGAAGAAGCCGAACATCTGGCCGGGCCACTTCGGGTTCCACGAGCTGTTCCATCTGTGCACCGTGCTGGCGTTCCTGTGCCACTGGACCGCGTGCCTGCTGATCTCCCTCGCCCCGTACTCCCCCTCGCTCGGCCTTCCCGGCTGAGCATCCGAAACGACTTCAAGGAGAACCCATGGCCGACGTCGAGAGCTTCACGCTCGATCACACCGCTGTCCGCGCCCCCTACGTGCGCCTGATCGGCGTCGAGAACGGCCCGAAGGGCGACGCGATCTCGAACTTCGACGTGCGCTTCGTCCAGCCCAACGAGGGCGAGATCCCGACCGCAGGGCTCCACACGATCGAGCACCTGCTCGCGAGCCTCATGCGCGACCGGATGGACGGCATCATCGACATCTCGCCGTTCGGATGCCGCACGGGCTTCCACCTGATCACCTGGGGCGAGCCCGATGTCGCGCAGATCGTGGATGCTGTGCGCGGCAGTCTCACCGCGATCGCCGAGGAGATCACCTGGGAGCAGGTGCCCGCGGTCAGCGCGGTCGAGTGCGGCAACTACCGCGACCACAGCCTGCACAGTGCGCGCGAGTGGTCCAAGCGCATCCTCCAGCAGGGCATCAGCCTCGACCCGTTCGAGCGCGTCGGCGTCTGACGCGCTCGGGCCCGCTCAGGCCGGCGGGTTCTGCTCGTCGCTCTCGCGGGCCGCTGCCTCTTCGGCATCCAGTTCCTCGCGCACCTCGGCGCGGTAGCGGACGCGGCGCACGCGCCGGTTCATGTCCCAGATGAGCAGCGCGACGGCGATCACGACGATGACGATCACCGCGAAGCCCGCAGGCCCCGGGGTGACGGAGTTCGGGTCGACGGTCATCGACGGCGTCGGCATCGGGGTCTCGGTGCCGGTGAACACCATTCCGAAGAGCACCATCATCTGTCCGCCTCTCGATCTCAGGTCGCGTAACCTGGAACTCCAGCCTAACGACCGAAAGGCACCCGCCGTGACGACCGCGCAAGAGCTCGATGAGCGGTACGGGCGCACCCGTCGCCGGCGGCTGCCGTGGATCGTCGGAATCCTGCTCGTGATCGCCGTGGTGGGCGTGTTCGGGTGGATGACGTTCATGCAGTCCGCCAACTCCGTCGACGCCGACGATCTGGGTTTCGAGGTCGCTGACGAGCACAGTGTGACGGTGCGGTTCCAGGTCACCGGCGGGCAGGGCAAGGACGTCGCGTGCGCGATCGAGGCGCTCGACGAGGAGTTCGGCATCGTAGGGTGGAAGATCGTCGAAATCCCGGCATCCGAGGAGCATCTTCAGCAGTTGAGCACGACGGTGCCGACCGTCGCGGAGGCCACCACAGGTTTGGTGAACTCCTGCTGGGTCGCATAGACTCCTCTTCAGACGACGCCCTGGCACTGAGCCGGGGCGTCTTGGCATATCCCCTCCGCCGTGACGGCGGTCAGCACACTCGCCCTGAAGGGCGTTCGATGAAGGAGCACGCTGTGTCCACAGACGCTCAGGTCCCGTTCCTCACGCAGGAAGCCTACGATCGGCTCGTCGCCGAGCTCGAGCACCTCTCCACCGTCGGTCGCGACGAGATCGCCAAGCGCATCGAAGCGGCCCGCGAAGAAGGCGACCTCAAGGAGAACGGCGGATACCACGCCGCGAAGGACGAGCAGGGCAAGCAGGAGGCGCGCATCCGTACGCTCGAGCAGCTGCTGAAGACCGCCAAGGTCGGCGAGGCCCCTGCGAGCCGCGGCATCGTCGAGCCGGGCACGGTCGTGACCGCGATCGTCGCGGGTGGCGAGGAGCAGTTCCTGCTCGGCAGCCGCGAGATCGCCGGCGACACCGACCTCGACGTGTACAGCGAGGCGAGCCCGCTGGGCCAGGCCATCCTGGGACTCAAGATCGGTGAGAAGACGTCGTACGAAGCCCCGAACGGCAAGTCGATCTCGGTCGAGGTCACCGGCGTGGAGACCTACGCCGGCTGACGCCGAGACCGCAAGGCCGCGCCGAGACTGCGACGATTCGTCGCTGTCTCGGCGCGGCCCTGGTGTTTCGTGCGGCTCGTCGTCTGTCGATCGGGCCTCGGCAGGACGGGATCAGTCGGGGACGACGATGGGGTCGTATCCCGCCCGGCGCAGCGTGTCGAGCGTCAGCTCGGTGTGCTCGGCGCCGCGCGTCTCGATGCTCAGCTGCAGGCTGACCTCGCTGATCTGCAGACCCTGGCCGTGGCGGGTGTGCATGACCTCCATGACGTTGGCTCCGGCCTCGGCGACGAGCTCCGAGACCCGCGCCAGCTGGCCGGGACGGTCGGGCAGCGGGATGCGGACCGTCAGGTAGCGACCGGATGCCGCCAGCCCGTGCGAGACGACGCGCTGCAGCAGCAGCGGGTCGATGTTGCCTCCCGTGAGGACTGCGAGCGTGTTACCGGTGTCGTGCACCTTGCCGGCGAGGATCGCTGCGACGCCGACGGCCCCGGCGGGCTCGACGACGACCTTGGCCTGCTCGAGGAGGATGAGCAGGGCGCGGGCGATGTCGTCGTCGCTGACCGTGACGACCTCGTCGACGAGGTCGCGGATGATCTCGAACGGCACATCCCCTGGCTTGGCGACGAGGATGCCGTCGGCGATCGTCGGGTGCGTCGTGATCTCGACCGGATGCCCTGCCTCGAGCGACGGCGCGACGGCGGCGGCGTTCTCGGCCTGGACGCCGATGACACGGACGGTCCGTCCGTTCTTCTCGGCCGCGGCCTTCGCCGCTGCGGCGACGCCCGCGATCAGGCCTCCCCCGCCGATTCCGACGAGGATCGTGTCGACGTCCGGAGCGTCCTCGATCAGTTCGAGACCGAGCGTTCCCTGACCGATCACGATGTCGCGGTGGTCGAACGGGTGGATCATGATGGCGCCGGTCCGCTCCGCGAACTCGGCGGCGAGGCGCAGGGATGTGGCAACGGTCTCGCCCTCGAGGACGACCTCGGCGCCGTAGCCGCGCGTGGCCAGGAGCTTGGGCACCGGAACGCCGAGCGGCATGAAGATCGTCGCCGGGATGCCGAGGGCTTGAGCCGCGAGCGCGACGCCCTGCGCGTGGTTGCCGGCGGATGCCGCGACCACGCCGTGCGATCGCTCCTCAGCGGTGAGCTGAGCGAGCCGGTGGCCCGCGCCGCGGATCTTGAACGACCCGGTGCGCTGCAGGTTCTCCATCTTCAGCACGACGGGCGATCCGAGGATGTCCGACAGCGCTCTGGACGGCAGTGTCGGCGTATGGGAGATGACGCTCTCCAGCCCCCGTGCGGCTTCTTCGAACTCGGCCAGGGTGGGGACTGCGCTCATGTATTCCTCCGTCGCCGCTCGCGCGGCACTGTGCTCCAGATGAGATCGCCGGCGGGTTGTCGGCCGGTGCGCCACGAGCCCGTGCTCAACGTCACGGCCACGACGTTGACGAACGCGGCGAGCGGGACGGCGAACAGGGCGCCGGGAATGCCGGCGATCATCGATCCGCCGGCGACGACGAGGACCACGGCGAGGGGATGCACTTTCACGGCGGTCCCCATGAGGATCGGCTGCAGCACGTGGCCTTCGAACTGCTGCACGCCGATGACGACGACGAGCATCCAGAACGCGTTCCACGGGTCGTTGTAGACGAGCGCGAGGAACACGGCCACCGCTCCGGTGGTCACGGCGCCGACGATCGGGACGAACGCGCCGAGGAAGACGAGCACCGCGACGGGGATCGCCAGCGGCACCCCGAGCAGGAATGCGCCGAGGCCGATGCCGATCGAGTCGATCGTCGCGACGAGCAGCTGCGTCTTGGCGTAGTTGACGACCGTGCGCCATCCGCTGCGTGCGGCTGCGTCGACGGCGGGGCGAGCGTCACGTGGGAACAGCTTGGTCGCCCACCGCCAGATGCCCGCGCCGTCGGCGAGCAGGCAGATGAGGATGAACAGGGTGAGCAGCGCGCCGACGAGCACGTGACCGGCGGTCGTGCCGATCGCGAGCGCGCCGGACCACAGCAGTTCGGCCTGCTGCTGGATGAGCGCGAAACCCTGATCGATGTAGTCCTGGATCTGCGTCTCGGTGAGGTGCAGCGGCCCGTCGATGAGGTACTGCCGGAACTCGTCGACGGCCTGGGTGGTGCGCACCTGGACCTGCGCCCATTCGCGGCTGATCTGCCATCCGACCAGCCACAGCAGTCCGGCGACGATCGCGATGGTCCCCATCAGCGCGATCACGATGGCCACCCAGCGCGGGAAGCGGTGGCGCAGCATCCATTCGAATGCGGGCCACAGCAGCGCGGTGATGAGGATGCCGATGAGCAGCGGGATGACGAGGAGCTTGAGCTGGATGACGATCCAGATGATGACACCGGCGGCCGCGGCGATCAGCAGCAGGCGCCACGCGTAGGCGGCGCTGACGCGCAACGACAGCGGAACGGTGTTGTCGGCCTCGGTCGAGACCGTCCGATCCGTGGGCATGCGACCCCACAGGAGATCGCGCTTGCGGGGGCGCTGCTGGTCCGTCATGGGCCAAGTCTAGTTGCGGGCCTGTGCGGATGCTGTGCCGCCGCCGTCCCCTTGTCGGGCGCCGAGGGTACGCTGACCGGGTGTCCGAGACCCTCAGCGCCGCACAGGCCAGACGCGCAGCCCTGGCCGCCCAGGGATTCACCCGTCGCCGCCCGACGGCGACCGTCGCCGCACGGCACGTGCACGCGGCGATGGAACGCCTCGGGGTGCTGCAGATCGACTCGGTGAACGTGTTCGCCCGCAGCCATTACCTGCCGCTCTTCTCGCGGCTCGGCTCCTACGACCCCGCGCTGCTGGACCGCGTCTTCCTGTCCACGACGACCCACTACGTCGAGTACCTCGCCCACGAGGCGACGTTCGTGCCCGTCGAGGACTGGTCGCTCTGGCGGTTCCGCATGGATGACTTCCGGCGGCGATGGTCGGCACCGGACTCGTGGGCGAGCCAGAACGCCCGCACCCTCGCCTGGGTGCAGGACGAGCTTCGTGATCGAGGCCCGCTCCGGCCGGCCGAGTTGCGAGCCGACGCCCCTCGTGATCGAGGCAGCTGGTGGGACTGGGACGAGATCAAGATCGCTCTCGAGCACCTGTGGCGCATCGGTGACGTCGCGATCAGCGGCAGGCGGGGGTTCGAGCGGGTGTACGCGCTCGAGGAGCACGTGATCCCGGAAGAGGTGCGTGCGCGCGAGGTGCCGCGCCAGGATGCGATCACCGAGCTGATGCGCCGCGCCGCGCGCTCCCAGGGGGTCGCCACCGAGACCGACCTTGCGGACTACTACCGCATCCGTGACCGAGGGGCGGTGCGCCGCGCGATCGAAGACCTCGTCGACGCCGGAGAGCTCAGCCCCGTGCAGGTGCGCGGGTGGGAGCGCGGCGGGAAGCCTGTTGCGTCGTGGATGCACCGGGACGCCGTCGTCCCGCGCCGCGTGGACGCCGCAGCTCTGCTCACACCGTTCGACCCCGTCGTGTGGTTCCGCGAACGCGCACTGCGCGCGTTCGACCTGGACTACCGGATCGAGATCTACGTGCCCGCCGAAAAGCGCCGCTTCGGCTACTACTCACTGCCCGTCCTGGTCGGCGATCGGATCGTCGCCCGCGTGGATCTGAAGGCCGAACGCTCGTCGTCGACACTGCAGGTGCAGTCGGCGTGGTGGGAGCCGCACGCGCATCCCGAGGACGCCGAGGCCGTGGCTCAGGAGCTGGCCCTGGCGGCATCCTGGCAGGGTCTGGAGAACATCTCCGTCTCCGGATGGGGCGACGCGGCCGATGCCGTCGCAGGCGCCCTGCACGTCGCGCGCGGCGGGATCGCACGGCACGTGCACCATCGCGAGGTGCCTGCGTGACCAGACGGGCGCGCGTGGGCGTCGCAGTGATCGTCGCTGTCGGACTCGTCGTGGTCGCCGTCGTCGTCGTAACGCTCTGGCCGCGCACGGCCACAGGCCCGCGATCCGCGTCCGGAATCGGAGTGGAGCTCAGCGATGCGCAACTGGAGGCGGTGGCCCAGCAGCGACTGGATGCCGTGGTCGAGGCGTGCACCCGCCCCTCGACGGAGATCCCGGAGGCGTGCGGCTTCCGGATCCCCTGGGCCGCGGAGCTCGCCGAGGTCGACGGCATCCGGTTCCGCGTCGAGGAACCGCCGATGCTCGCCGTGACGCTGCCGACGTTCCGCGCCGACGGCGGCGTGCTCGTCGCGACCCTCACCGGGACGGGCACGGACGGCGAGTCGACCTCCGTGACCTACCGCACCGAGGACTGGAAGCTGCGCGGTGATGTGACCGTCAAGAACGCCGGCGTCGTGCTGTCGGTGTGGTGACGATCAGAACTGCACGCGCGGCGGCTCGGCGATCGCTGCGCCGTCGGCCACCTCGAAGAACTCGCGTTCGGTGAATCCGAGGCTTCGGGCGAAGAGGTTGTTCGGGAACACCTTGATCTTGGTGTTCAACTCGCGCACGCCGCCGTTGTAGAAGCGCCGGGCGGCCTGGATCTTGTCCTCCGTGTCGACGAGCGAGTGCTGCACCTGAAGGAAGTTCTGGCTGGCCTGCAGCTGCGGATAGGCCTCGGCGACGGCGAACAGGCTCTTCAGCGCCTGCTGCAGGTGGCCCTCGGCGATCCCCGCCTCACCGGGGCTCGTCGCGGCCAGCGTCTCGGCCCTGGCGCGCGTGACGTTCTCGAAGACCGCCTTCTCGTGCGAGGCGTATCCCTTGACCGTCTCGATGAGGTTCGGGATGAGGTCGGCCCGTCTCTTGAGCTGGACCGTGATGCCGCTCCATGCCTCGTCGACGCGGACGTTCAGCTGGACCAGGGAGTTGTACGTCGCCCAGAGGTAGATGCCGACGAGCACCAGTACCGCGACGACGATCAGTACCGGAATGAGCCATTCCATGTCAGGCAACCCCCTTGGACCGAATTTCCTTCATCCTACCGAGGCACCCTGCGTGTGAACTGGGCATCGTCACTGCCCGAGCACCCGATCCAGGTACCGGTTCGCGAACCGCCGCTCGGGGTCGAGCCGATCGCGCAAGGCGGTGAACTCGTCGAACCGCGGGTAGCGCTCCCGCAGCTGGCGCGCATCCAGCGTGTGCAGTTTGCCCCAGTGCGGCCGGCCGCCGTGTTCGAGGCAGATCTGCTCGACGGCCTCGAAGTACTCGGTGGGATCGGCGCGCCAGTACCGGTGGACGGCTATGTATCCGCTCGCCCTGCCGTGCGCGGTGGAGAGCCACAACTCGTCGGCGGCCGCGAACCGGACCTCGATGGGGAACTCGATCCGCCAGCCCTTGCGGCGGATCAGCTGCTGGATCTCGCGGAAAGCCGGGACGACGTTCTCGGCGGGCAGCGCGTACTCCATCTCGCGGAAGCGCACGTTCCGGCTCTGCGTGAGCACGGTGTGCGACCGGTCGGTGTACTCGCGGTCCCCGGTCAGTCTCACCGCCAGCCGGCTGAACGGCGGAGTGATGGCGGGGATGACCTGCCCCGCTGCGCAGACGACGCGGTAGACGCCGTTGGACAGGAGCGTCTCGTCGATCCAGCGCCCCGCCACCGGCAGTGGCCTGCGCGGTGCGGACTCCGCAAGCCGTGTCTGCCGCTTGGTGAGGGCGACCTCGGTGTGCGGGAACCAGTAGAACTCGAAATGGTCGGATGCCGCAGCACGGTCGTGGACGGTCTCGAGGACGTCCTCGAGCGGCGCAGGCTCGTCGATCGCGTGCATGACGAAGGCGGGCACGCACTGCAGCGTCACCTCGACGAGGATGCCGAGTGCGCCCAGTCCCAGCGCGACGGCCGGGAGCAGCTCGGGGTTGTCGTTCTCATCGACGCGCAGGAACTCGCCTGCGGCCGTGATCAGCGTCGCGCCGACGACCTGGGTGGCGAGTCCGCCGAAGCCGGCGCCCGTGCCGTGAGTTCCGGTCGAGATGGCTCCGGCGATCGACTGCCGATCGATGTCGCCGAGGTTCTGCATCGCCAGGCCGTGCGGTGCCAGCATCCGCGGGATGCGGTGCAGGCGCGTGCCTGCCAGCAGCGTGACCCGCGACCGTTCGACGTCGACCGAGACGAGTCCCTGCAGATCGTCGAGTTCGAGCAGCACACCGGGGGCGACGGCGATCCCTGCGAAGCTGTGCCCCGCGCCCACGGCCTTGATGGGCAGATCCTGCGCGATCGCCGCCAGCACGGCGCGCTGCACGCCCTCCGGGCTGCGCGGCCGCTCCACGCGGGCGGGCCTGATCGACGCCGACCGCCCCCAGTTCTGCCATGTGCCGCCGGGTCTGGTCACAGGAACGCCTTCCCCTCGCCGCGATACGTGGGAAGCTCGTCGATCACCTCGGACCCCGACACGAGCCGGTACGCGTCGATGTGCTCGGCGCCCTCGCCGCTCTTCGCGTGCCGGAACCACACGCGGTCGCCGATCCGCAGGTCGGCCGCAGAACGACCCTGCAGCGGGGTCTGCACCTCGCCCGCCGCTTCCCGCGGCATCGTGCGCAGGCCGCCTGGCCATACCGCGCGCGGCTGGCGCGAGGCGAGGGCTGGACCCGAGGCGATCCATCCGCCGCCGAGCACGGTGGCGATGTCGGCGGCGGGGCGGCGGACGACGTCGAAGGCGAACGCGCTCGCCGGAGCGGGCCGGAACGACCGGTAGCCGTCGAACAGGTGCCCGCCGAGCAGCCCGCTCCCGGCCGAGGCCTCGGTGACGGCCTCGTCGCCGCCGGTGAACTCGAGCGATCCGGTCCCCCCGCCGTTGAGGAACTCCAGCGGGGCGAGGTCGGTGAGCGCGTCGGCGATCTCCGCACGGCGGGTGCGCAGCTCGGCCCGAGAACGCGCCTGCACCGTGCGGATGACGGGGGCGTCCGAGCCGTTGTCGCCCTGTCCGGCGATCTGCGCCTCGTACATCTGGAGCCCCACGAGCTTGAATCCGCGGCGGGCGAGGATCGTGCGCGCGAAGCGCGTCACGTCGGATGCGGTGAACAGGGGCGAGCGGCGCACGCCGATATGCCCGAGCGCCGCGGAGCGCCAGGAGGCGTCGGCATCGATCGCGACGCGGACAGCGGCACGTGATCCGGGTGCGGCGACGCTGTCGACGAGGTCGAGGTGGGCCGGATCGTCGACCATGAGCGTGATGCGCGAGGCTGCCGCGTCGTCGTGGACGAGGCGTTCGAGGCCCACCCTGTCGACGGTCGGGTAGCCGAGCACGATGTCGTCGTGGGTCTCGGCGAGCCAGAGGGCTTCGGCGAGCGAGTACGCCAGGATGCCCCGATAACCGGGGATGCGCAGCACGGCATCGAGGACGGCCCGCACCCGTACGGACTTGGAGGCGACCCGGATCGGGATGCCGCCCGCGCGGACCAGCATGTCCATCGCATTGTGCCGCAGGGCGTCGAGGTCGATGACTCCGACCGGTGCCGCCAGATGCGCAGTGGCCTCCGTCAGCCGCGGCCACCATCGGGCGGGGTCCTCCCAGGCGCGATCGGCGGGCGACGTCGAGAGAGCCGTGAGGTCGAGCACTCCCCCACCCTACGACCTCGGCCCGCGCAGACGCGCGAGTAGGCTGAGGTGTCACGCCCCCATAGCCCAATGGCAGAGGCAGGCGACTTAAAATCGCTTCAGTCTGGGTTCGAGTCCCAGTGGGGGCACCGGGGAGCGGTCCGACTCGGCCCGGCATGTCCGGCGACAGGATTCCTTGGAGGGATCTGTCTTATGGGACGTCCCATTAAGTATTCGCGCGAGCTTCGTGAGCGCGCTTTCCGTATGGTCGCCGAGGTGCGATCCGATTATCCGAGCGAGTATGCCGCGATGACTGCGGTCGCGCAGATAGTCGGGATCGGATCGCCGGAAACGATCCGCACCTGGATCCGCCGGGAGCAGGTCGACGCCGGAGACCGTCCCGGTGTGAGGACTGACGCGACAGTGGAGATCAAGCGGCTCAAGCGTGATGGCGCTCATCGAAATTCCCCAGAGTTGCTCATCGGAATTCCTCAGGTCGCGTGGTCAGGTTAGCGCAGGTTCGTGCCGGTCGTGACGCGGCGGAGTTCGTCTGCGGCGGTGGCGTGGTGGCGGAGCCGGTAAGAGGCTCCATCGAGGGTGATCACGACGGATCGGTGCAAGAGCCGGTCGAGCATGGCTGCGGCGACGGTGGTGTCGCCGAGGATCTCGCCCCAGGCTCCGACCGGCCGGTTCGTGGTGATCACGATGGAGGTCTTCAGGTAGCGCTGGTTGATGACCTGGAACAAGGCTGAGGCGGCCTCGCCGGGTAGTGGCAGGTAGCCAAGCTCGTCGATGATGAGCAGGGTCGGACCGGCGAAGAAACGCATCATCGTCGACCACTTGCCTTCGATCGCGGCGCGGTGGCAGCGGGCGGCGAGGTCGGCGGCGGAGGTGAAGTAGACGCGGTAGCCGGCGGTGACGGCGGCGTGGCCGAGGCCGGTGGCGATGTGGGTCTTCCCGACGCCGGGCGGGCCGATCAGGAGCACGTTGGTGGCGGTGTCGATGAACCGGCAGGTGCCGAGCTCGGCCAGCAGCGACCGGTCGATGCCGGATGCGGCGTCGTGATCGAAGTCGTCCAGGGTCTGCCCGGTGGGGAGGTTCGCGAAACGGAACCGGCCAGCCAAGCGGCGGGCGTCGGTGGCGGTGACCTCGACTCGCAGTAGGTGCTCGAGGGCTTGCGTCAGGGTCCATCCTTCGGCTTGCGCCTGGTCGAGGACGGCGGGGAGGGCGTCCGCGGCGTCGGCGAGTTTCAGGTCGGTGAGGTGGCCGCGCAGCTGTTGATAGACGCTCGCTGCCGTCGTGGTGGCTGTGGTTGTGGTCATCGGAGGGTGTTCCTGTTCTTCGCGGCCTGCTCGTAAGCGGCCAGGCTGATCACGGTCGAAGGCTGCGCTGCAGCGCTGGTGAGGGCTGCGGCAGCGCGCAGCGCGGCGCTGCCGGGTGGGATGCGTTCTTTGCGGCGGTGCGGGCGTCCTGGTGTCGCTGACGCCATCGCGATGGCCTCCAGTGCGGTGACATGGCCGCTGTCGCGGATCGTGACGCCGAGGCCGGGTTCGGCGACCTGGTGGCGGGCGACGACCGTCCCCGATGCGGTGGCGATGTCGATGATGTCCGCGCCGAGCCGCTGCCGGACCTCGACTTTCGCGGCGGCGAGTTCGGGCGGGACGGAGTAGCGATTCCCACGCCAGTCGATCAGCGCTTGCCGGGTCGCGGTGCGCTCCTCTGTGATGATCACAGGGAACACAACCGCAGGTAGCGGTCTGAGCCGCTCGTTCACGAACAGGGCGGACGCTGTCGTCGTCCCGAGCTCGCCCTCACGCCGCCGGTCGTCCTGCCCTGCGGCGAACGTGTTCAGGCTGGCCTGCGCTTGCTCGAGGGTGAGGTCGTCGGGCAAGGTCCGCCACCAGCGTTGCGCGGCGGTGTGATTGTTCTTCTCGACCACGCCCTTCCTGTTCCCCGACCTCGGCCGGCAGACCACCGCGGTGACGCCGTGGTGCTTCGCGAACGCGGCGAACTGCGGGACCAGGTCGCCGGTGCGGTGGTCCAGGACCGTCCGCATCCGGTCGAACCGCCAGGTCTTCGTGAGCCCGCCCAGCAGGGCGAGCAGGGTCGTCATCGCGGCGAGCAGGTGCGGGGTGTCCATCGACGGGGAGATCACGCCCCGCCAGACACCCGAGTGCGCGAGCGACCCGACCAGGACATACGCGGTCTTGCGGCCGAACCCCCAATGCGCGGGCGGGTCGGGCATCTCGACCCAGTCGAACTGGGTCTCCTCCCCGGGCGGGTGCTCGATGACCGCGTTTGCGCGTTTGGTGACGTGCGCGCACGCGGTGCACGCCGGACGCAGCCCGCGGGCACGAATCTGCCGCGTCAGCGTCGGATACGACCCCTCGTAACCGAGCGGTCGCAGCTCGTCGAGCAGCGTCACCGCCCACAGGTGCGGGTCCTCGGTCAGTCTCGCGGTGGCGTAGTCGACGAACGCGTCGAACGAGTCCGGGATGGTGCGCTCACGCATCCCGGGCTGACGTTCACCGTTCAGATACGCGCGGATGGTCTTGCGGTCATGGTTAGTGCGGCGGGCGATCTCGCTGATCGTCATCCCCTGCCGTTTCAGAGCGTGGATGTCCACGCTGCTCCTCTCTGAGAGCATGAGAACAGGGCCTTCCTCCGGCTGGTGTGTGGTCAGAGACCACCAGCATCGAGGAAGGCCCGCCTCATGCGGCGGAGCGACCCAGAGTGGGGAATTTCGATGAGCAGAACCGAGGAATTTCAGTGAGCGCCGTCAAGCGTGAGGACGCCGAGTTGCGGCGGGCGAACGAGAGCTTGAAGGCGGCCTCGGCTTTCTTCGCGGCCGAACTCGACCGGCCACACAAGCGATAGTCGACTTCATCGACGAACACAACGACCGCGCCGACGGAGGGCTCCCGTGGGGTGTCGAGTCGATCTGCACCGTGCTCACCCAGCACGGCGTGAAGATCGCCCCATCGACCTACTACGACACGAGAGGTCGCGGACCGTCGCCCCGGGAAGCGTCGGATGAGCGGTGGAAGCCGATCATTCTGACCGCGTGACAGGCGCATCGGAAGGTGCTCGGGGCCCGCAAGCTCTGGCTGCGGTTGCGTCGCGACGGGCACGACATCGTCCGCCTACGACAACTCCCTCGCGGAGTCGCAGATCGGGCTCTACAAGTCCGACCTCATCCACCACAACGGGCCCCAGCACGACATCGACCAGGTCGAGGCGGCAACCCCGCCCTGCGTGCTCTGGTTTCCTGGGTGCTCTGGTTCAACACGGAGCGCACCCACAGCTCCATCGACGACCTCACACCACTCGAGGTCGAGCAGCTCGACTACGCTCGCAACGAACCGGTCACAAGAGCCGGCTGACACCAGCAAAACACTCTCCGGAGTTGCCGGGGCGAGTCACACCTTTTCAGTCTCCGGGGTGGGCAGTCTGGTCCGCGAGGAGACGAGCGGCCTCCGCAGCGTATGGTGCTTCCACTTGGACCTCGTAGTGGCCCGCCTCAAGGGTCTCCAGTGAGTCGAAGTCCCGTCGGCCTCCCGTAGCCAGGTGTCCAAGGAAGTAAAGCAAAGCGCCCCAAACTGCGCCAGAGGCGACCGAGATGATCACGATGGCCAGCCAACCGAATCCGGGGGCGAATAGCCCGAACAGCAGACCTAGCAGAACACCGAACCATGCTCCGACGGCTGCGCCCCTTAGCGCAGCCTTTCCTCCTGTCAAGCGACCGAGTACCTGCTCTACAACACGAACGTCGAGCCCCACGATCGCCACTCGTTCCACAGCAAAGCCGGCGTCGGAAAGACGGTCAACCGCTGCCTGCGCACTGGCGTAGTCAGAGAACCGCGCGATCGTTTGTTTCCAGCGGGCGTCATTGGTGAACGACACCTCACTAGCGTCCTGTTCCGGAGGGTTGTTGCGAGGGGCCTCGGGGCTGGTCATGGGCGTACTCCTTTACTGTTTAGTGAAAACCGGTTGAACCACCGCGCTAAGAGCGGAAGGCTGCGTGCACACCCGTCTTCCGGTCGTGCAAGGACGGGTGTTGCGCCGTTCGGCATCGGGGAAAGGTCGCCCTTGTTTGCTTTCGGCGCGTGCCGCGAACGAAAAGCATCGATTTGGTTTGTTCCGTGCCCTACATCCGTGAATCGATTCCTTCCCGATATGGTGGCGTCGGATGTCTCCGACGGTGCCCACGTTAGCTTGGTTCACCCCATGGGTGCTCCTACTACCTCTTTGTTTTTCGACCTTCATATCGGCACGGGAGTGGCACCCGTTCGATTACTCTTTGGTCACTGTCGTAGCGACGACTCGGGCGAGGCGCTTGCCGATGAGGTGGTTCGTTGCCCGCACACGCCGGACGGTGACCCCCTTCATCCGCTCCACGATGCGCAGCACGGCTTCGGAGCGGAACTCGTCGAGGTCGCCCATGATGACGTCGATGGGGGCTTTGACATGGGCGATGTCGCTGAGCGTGGTCTGTGACTCGATGGAGTGCTGCAACGACTTGATGAACGGCTCCCAGTTGCGTTCAGTGATATCGACAGCTTTGGGGATGGGCAGCAGCCGCTGTACCAGCGCAGCATGCCGGAGGGTGAACTCCCGGTTCGTGCGGAGGTACTCGTAGAGCCGCAGGTAGAAGTCCATCCGTGCCCGCTCGATGACGTCCCCGATTTCATGGGGTGCGAGATAGATAGGTGGGCTGACCATCACGAGCTTCGCGACTCGCTTTTGCCGCCGGGCGGCGTACCGGGCGCCGATGAGGGCGCCCATAGAATGCCCCACCACAGTGAACGGCTCCCGCAGCCGCAGCGAGGCGACCGTCCGCTCGATAGCGGCGACATGGTCGGCCAGGGTGTAATCGGCCCACTCCGGGGCCGGCGACTCGCCGAAGCCGAGCAGGTCGATGGCGATGCACCGGTGGGTGCGCTCGAGCAGCGGGATCACGTGGTGAAACGTCACCGACGAGGACGCGATACCGTGCAGCAGCAGCACTGTCGGGCCCTCGCCGCGTTCCTCGGCGATGTGCAGCACCGGCATGCGGCGAAACCACCTCATCCGACGCAACATCGAGCGGATCTTGCTCGCTACGCCCGCATGGGCCACCGGAGGATCCGCGGGTTCTCCCACGGCTGCCGGGTTCGGGGCGGCGTGCGGCGTCAGGTGTCCCTGGATGTCGGAGCTCATGCGACCACCCGACTGTGACGACCCTCGTTCAGGTACTCGTGGATCTGCCGGACCACACTGGCTCCCTCACCCACAGCCGAGGTCATTCGCCTCACAGACCCGTGCCGCACATCGCCGATAGCGAAGACCCCGGGGATGGTGGTCTCCAGGGAGAAGCGGGGGCTTCCTTCCGTCCGCGCGCCGGCCAGCTCCGCCTCCGCGCCGGTGAGGATGTACCCGTCGGGATCGCGTGCCACATCGACCTTCAATCCCGTCGTCGCCGGAGCGGCGCCGATGAAGACGAACACGTGCCCCACGGGGAGCTTCTCCAGCACGTCACCGTGACGGACTGTGACCGCTTCCAAATGGTTGCCGCCGTGTGCTTCCACGACCTCCGAGGACAGCAGCACGTTGATACGGGGGTGATGTTGGATCTGGTCCACCAGGTATCTGGACATTCCCGCTCCCAGGTCCGCTGCGCGCACCACAAGGTGCACACGGGAGGACGTGCGGGCAAGAAACAGTGCGGCCTGGCCGGCGGAGTTGCCGCCGCCGACAACAGCGACAGGTGTGTCTACGCAGATCCGCGCTTCCTGCGCTGTTGCCGCGTAGAACACGTTCGAGGTCTGGAACCGGTCCAGCCCCGCGGCGGGAAGCGAGCGGTATCGCACCCCGGTGGCAAGGACCACCACATCTGAGGTGACCTCCCTGCCATCTTCGAAGATCACCCGGAAGCGGTCCTCATCCTCCACGACCTCCTGGACCCTGGTCGGGATGTCCAACGTGGCACCGAACTTGCGCACTTGCAGGAGGCTGCGGTCGGCGAGCTCAGTGCCGGAGATTCCGGCGGGAAACCCCAGATAGTTCTCGATCCTCGCTGACGTTCCCGCCTGCCCGCCGGTGGCGACCGCGTCGCACAGGTAGACCGACAACCCATCGGAGGCTGCGTACACCGCCGCGGCAAGACCAGCCGGCCCAGCGCCGACGACCACCACATCGCAGGTTGCCGGCGGGGCGGGCGGGCGCATCCCCAACTCCTCAGCAAGCCGTGCCGGGGTGGCACCCAGGACGGTGCGTGAGCCGCCGAGGATCACCAGCGGGAAGTCGGCGACGGTGGCGCCGAGCTGGCGGACCAGCGCCTCCGCTTTCTCGTCCTCATCCAGGTCCACCAGCCGGTGGGGCAGCCGGTTTCGTGCGATGAAGTCCAGCAGATCCCGGGTCTGCGGGGAGAAGCAGGAGCCGACGATCCGCAGGCCCGCTCCCGCCCCGATGGCCAGGGAGCGGCGGATGAGGTAGGCCCGCAGGATGATCTCACCCAACAGCGGGTCCGAGGTGACGATGGCCTCCAGCTCATCGACGGGCACCTCCACCACCTCGGCGGCGCCGATGGCGGAGACGAATACGAAGGACGGCTGTCCTTCCAGCAGCCCGACATCCCCCACGAACCGGCCGCGGCCGTGCACCTCGACCGCCAACGGCTCATCGGAGTGACGCGGATCCGCCGCAAGTTCGGTGTCCGCCGTCAGCAGGTGCCCTTCCAGGACGACATAGAGGGAGGACGGGTGCTCGCCGGGCTGGATGAGAACCTCCCCGTCGGTGAGTGTGCGGCGCTGCCCTCGTACGAGCAGCACCGCGATCTGCTCGTCGCTGAGCCGCGGGAAGGCGCCGATGGTGTCAGGCGTCTCGGCCTGAGCTGCCTGGCTGCGGTTGGCGGCGGGCGTGTCACTCATATGTACGCTTCGTCCACGTAGCACCAGCTCCAGTTCTCCCCCAGCTCCAGCGACCGCACGATGGGGTGCCCCGCCGTGAGCGCATGCGTGCGGGCGTGCCGCATCGGGGAGGAGTCGCAGCACCCGACCTTCCCGCAGGTGCGGCACATCCGCAGGTGCACCCAGGGCGTGCCGGCCGCCACGCAGTCCTCACATGAGCCGGGTGTCCGGGGACGGACCGGGCGGATGAGCGGGACGTGTGGGTCGACGTATCTCATGGGGCACCGGCGGCCGAGTCAGCCTTCTTCTGCAGCGCCTCGTCCACCCAACGCAGCAGCACGTCCGGCGGGGCGGCTCCGGATTGGCGGGAGAGCACGGTCCCTTTGTTGAGGATGAGCAGGGTCGGCACCGCCTGGACGGAGAACTTGCGGGCCGTCTCCGGCGCGGCGTCCACGTCCACTTTCACCAGCTTGAGCTTGCCGGCACGTTCCGTGGCGACCTTCTCGAGGGCAGGGCTGACCATCCGGCACGGTCCGCACCAGGTCGCCCACAAGTCCACGAGCACCACTTGCGGGGCCTGCTCGACCACCGCGGCGAAGTCCGCATCGCCCGCATCGACGATCCACGGCACGGCGCTCTTGCAGACGCCGCAGCGCGGATACCCCGACGCGGCGGCGGGGACACGGTTCTTCTTCCCGCAGTTGGGGCAGGTGACAATCGCGCTCACGCCGCGTCCTCGTCTTCGGGGGGCGCTGCGACGTTGAAGACGAGGTCGCCGTCCTGCACGTCCAGAGTGACCGTCGACCCGTCCATCACCTGCCCGCTCAGCAGCGCACGACCCAGCCGGGTCTCGATCTCATGGCTGATGTAGCGTCGCAGCGGACGCGCACCATACACGGGGTCGTAGCCGCGGTCGGCGATGAGCTGGCGTGCCGCGGGCGTCAGCTCGATGCGGATCTGACGCTCGGCCAGCCGGGAGCGCAGGTCGGTGAACTGCAGCTCCACGATGTCCTGGATCTGTTCACGACCCAGCGGCGAGAACACCACGATGTCGTCCACCCGGTTGAGGAACTCGGGACGGAAATGGGCGCGCAACTCACCGAGCACACGGTTTCGCACGTCGTCGGGGATCGCGCCGCCATCAGAGCCCAACAGGTGATGGGCACCGATGTTGGAGGTCATGATGATGATGGTGTTGCGGAAGTCGACGGTGCGTCCCTGGCTGTCGGTGATGCGGCCGTCGTCGAGGACCTGCAGCAGCGTGTTGAACACGTCCGGGTGCGCTTTCTCGATCTCGTCGAAAAGGACCACGCTGTACGGGTGACGGCGCACCGCCTCGGTCAGCTGCCCTCCCTCGTCGTACCCGACATACCCGGGAGGTGCACCGACGAGCCGGCTGACGGTGTGACGTTCCTGGTATTCGCTCATGTCCAGCCGGACCATGGCGGACTCGCTGTCGAACAGTGCTTGCGCGAGCGCTTTGGCCAGTTCGGTCTTTCCCACTCCGGTGGGGCCGAGGAAGATGAACGAGCCGATGGGCCGGCGCGGGTCGCGGATGCCGGAGCGGGCACGGATAATCGCGTCGCTGACGAGCGTGATGGCCTCATCCTGACCGACCACCCGCTCCTTGAGGGTGGCGTCCAGGGTGAGGATCTTGTTGCGTTCACCTTCCTGCAGCCGGGCCACAGGGATCCCCGTCCACGCTGCGACGATCTCGGCGATCTCGTCCTCGGTGACCACCTCCCGCAGCAGCCGCTGCCCGCCTTGTTTGGAGGTGAGACGCTCCTCCTCGGCGCGCAGGCGTCGTTCCGCGTCAGCGATAGCCCCGTACCGCAGTTCAGCGGCACGGTTGAGGTCGTAGGAGCGCTCAGCTTCCTCCGCCTCCCGCCGCAGCCGCTCCAGCTCACTGCGCAGCTCCTGGACCTTGCGGATCGCTTGACGCTCCGCCTCCCACTGGGCGCGCTTGGAGTCCGCCTCCGCCTTCAGGTCGGTCAGTTCCCGGCGCAGCTCCTCCAGCCGTTTCTTGCTGGCAGGGTCCGTTTCCTTCGACAGCGCCGCTTCCTCGATCTCCAGGCGGGTCACCCGCCGGGTCAGCTCGTCGAGCTCAGCGGGCATTGAGTCGATCTCGGTTCGCAGTCGCGCGCAGGCTTCGTCGATGAGGTCGATGGCCTTGTCGGGCAGGAACCGGTCGGAGATGTACCGGTGGGACAGCACGGCGGCAGCGACCAATGCGCTGTCCTGGATGCGGACACCGTGGAAGATCTCCAGCCGTTCGCGCAGGCCGCGGAGGATGGAGATCGCGTCCTCCACGTCGGGCTCCTCGACCATCACCGTCTGGAACCGGCGTTCCAGGGCAGCGTCCTTCTCGATGTGCTTGCGGTACTCATCGAGGGTGGTGGCACCGATGAGGTGCAGCTCCCCGCGGGCGAGCATCGGCTTGAGCATGTTGCCGGCGTCCATCGCTCCTTCGGTGGCTCCCGCCCCCACCAGGGTGTGCAGCTCGTCGATGAACAGCAGGATGCGTCCCTCCGCTGCTTTCACCTCCGCCAGGACTGCCTTCATTCGCTCCTCGAACTCGCCCCGGTACTTCGCGCCGGCGACCAGGGCAGACAGGTCCAGCGAGAACACGGTCTTGTCGCGAAGGCCCTCGGGCACGTCCTCACGCAAGATCCGCTGGGCAAGGCCCTCCACGATGGCGGTCTTTCCGACACCGGGCTCGCCGATGAGGACGGGGTTGTTCTTGGTCTTGCGGGAGAGGATCTGGATGACCCGGCGGATCTCCGCATCACGCCCGATGACCGGGTCAAGCTTGCCCAACCGGGCGTCAGCGACCAGGTCACGGCCGTACTTCTCCAACGCCTCGTACGTCTGCTCGGGGGTGGCGGAGTTGACGTGCTGGTTGCCGCGGATCTTGGTGAGCGCGCTGAGGAAGCTCTCCCGGGTGACACCGTGCCCGCGCAGCACGCGGGACGCGGCACGGTTGGAGGAGTCGTCGGCGAGGGCCAGAACGAGATGCTCCACGGAGATGTAGGAGTCTTTCAGCCGCTTTGCCTCCCGCTCCGCCCGTTCCAGGGTGGAGGTGAGGCTGCGGCTCAGGTACACCTGACCGGTCTGCGGGGAGGACCCGGAGACGCTGGGCTTGCGGGCGATCTCCGCTTCGACGTCGGCGCGTACCGCGTCCACGTCAGCACCCGCTGTCTGCAGCAGTCGGGGAACCAGCCCCTCCTCCTGCTGCAGCAGTGCGAGCAGGAGATGCTCCTCGTCCGTCTCGATCTGACCGGCCAGGACCGCGATGCTCTGGGCCGAGGTGAGCGCTTCCTGCGACTTCTGAGTGAGTGAGTTCATGTCCATGGGGTGTCTCCTTCAAGTCGGATGGTCCGGTGCTGCTCGAGCTGCTCGATGCGGGCGAGCAGGTCGAGCACGAGTGCGATGCCGGCGTAGTTGACGGCAAGATCGGAGTGCAGACGCACGATGGTGCGCACGCTGGCGGGGACGGTACGGGCGAACCACAGCCGGCCGCTGGTGTCGACGTGGGCGGTGACCAGCCCCAGCTCGACGAACTTCCGCAGCGTATCCGGGTGGATACCTGCGGCCACAGCGGTCGCCGCCAGGTCGGCCCGGGCGACACGGACGGGCAGGTGATGTGAGGTCATGATCCTCTCCTGGCATCAAACGACGATTCGTCGCGGAGCTGTTCGAACAGCTCCTTCTCCTTCTTGCTGAGAGTGCGCGGAACGACGACCTTCACCCGCGCATACAGGTCTCCCGGCTGTCCTGGGCGGGGCATCCCCTGCCCGCGCAGGCGGAGCCGCCTGCCCGTGGACGAGCCGGGCGGAACGTGCACGGTGACCGGGCCGCCGGGGGTGGGCACGCTGACATCCGCGCCCAGTGCCGCCTCCCACGGTGAGATGGGAAGGTCCGTTTCGATGTCCGCGTCGCTGAGCCGGTACCGCTTACTGTCCTTCACGCGCAGCGTGACCAGCAGGTCCCCGTCCTGTCCGTCGGCGCCCGCTCCGCCTGCACCCGCGATCCGCAGCCGCTGCCCGTCGACAGCGCCCGCTGGGATGTCGATGGTGTACTCCTGCGCGCCGCCGTACGGGGACGCGACCTGCACGGTGCGCCGCCCGCCCCGGTAGGCCTCCTCGACGGTGATCTCAAGCTCCGCGGTGTGGTCGGCGCCGCGACCGAAACCACCGAAGCCGCCCCCGAAGAGGTCCTCCCAGTTCACGCTCTGCGCGCCGCCCCCGCTCCACGTGTATCGGGTGCCGCCGCTGCGGCGCGGCTGCTCGGAGGAGCGAGCCGCGTCCGCGGCAGCGTACTGCCGGAAGTTCTCACCGAACCGGTCGTACTGTGAGCGGGTTTCCGGGTCCGACAGCACATCGTGGGCTTCGCTGATCCGTTTGAAGGTCTCCTCCGCCCCCGGGGTCTTGTTGACGTCCGGGTGGAACTTGCGGGCCTTCTCCCGGTAGGCGCGGCGGATCTCCTTCTGATCCGCCGACCGGGAGACCCCCAGCGCGCTGTAGAGATCCTCCGCCATCTCCTACTCCTCATCCGGTCTGCGGGTGACCACGACCGCAGCTGGTCGCAGCATCCGCTCAGGCGTTCCGAACCCGGGGCGAGTGACGGCGAGGATGCTGCGCGGCGGGACGCTGGCATCCTCGACGACCGAGACCGCCTCGTGCAGCTGCGGGTCGAACTCCGCACCGTCGATGACAATCTCGGGGTACCCGAGTGCGCGCAACGCATCAGCGGCCTGCGCCCGGACGGCCTGCATGCCGCCCAGAACGCCCTCGTCAAGGTCCACCCCGAAGCTGAGCGCCCGGTCCAGACCGTCGACGACGGGCAAGAAGGCTTTGGCGGTGTGCCGCCGCTCCTGCTCGCGGACGGTCTCGATCTCGCGCGCCATCCTTTTGCGGAGGTTGTCGTAGTCCGCCGCCGCCCGGCGCCACCGGTCCTCGGCCGTCTCCAACTGGGCAGCGAGCGCTGCCTGCGCGGCGCGGATCTCCTCCGGGGACAGGTCGGTGAGGTCGTCGTTCAGCAGGTCCACGGCCCGCGCGTCCTCGTTCTGCTCCTCGACCATCGCGATCCTCCCTCCGTGCTACTTGTCGAATTCGGCGTCGACGACGTCGTCTTCGTCGTCCTGAGCGGGCTGCTCAGCGTGGCTGGCGTTCGCGCGGGCAGCAGCAAGGGACTGCGCAACCTGCAGCAGCTCGCCGGTGCGCTCCTTCGCTTCCTGCTCGCCGACGTTGTTCTGCACTGCCTCGCGGGCCTGCGTGATGAGCAGCTCCGCGCGGGCACGCTCGTGCTCCGGCGCAGCGTCGCCGAGCTCACGCAGCACCCGCTCGACCTGGTAGGCGGCGGAGTCCAGCTCGTTGCGGGCGTCGACGGCCTGCCGCAGCGCCTGGTCGTCAGCACGGTGCTGCTCGGCTTCCTTGATCATCCGATCGATCTCGCCCTGGTCCAGATTCGAGGTGTCGCTGATGGTGATGCCCTGCTCGGTGCCGGTGTCCTTGTCCTTCGCCGTCACGTGCAGGATGCCGTTCGCGTCGATGTCGAAGGTGACCTCGACCTGCGCCTCACCGCGAGGAGCGGGGCGGATGCCGGTGAGCTGGAACCGACCCAGCACCCGGTTGTCTGCGGCGTTCTCCCGCTCGCCCTGCAGGACGACGATGTCCACCGACGGCTGGTTGTCTTCGGCCGTGGAGAACACCTCGCTGCGTCGGGCGGGGATGGTGGTGTTGCGTTCGATGATCTTCGTCATCACGCCACCGCGGGTCTCCACACCCAGCGACAGCGGGG
The DNA here is from genome assembly GCF_903645325.1 of Microbacterium tenebrionis. Taxonomy (GTDB): domain Bacteria; phylum Actinomycetota; class Actinomycetes; order Actinomycetales; family Microbacteriaceae; genus Microbacterium; species Microbacterium tenebrionis. The sequence continues at coordinate 192,692 of NZ_CAHJXQ010000002.1, read as the reverse complement.
TGACATCCAGCAGCAGCACGTCGTCGACGTCGCCCTTGAGGACGCCCGCCTGGATGGCGGCGCCCACAGCGACCACCTCATCGGGGTTCACCGTCATGTTCGGGTCCTTGCCGCCGGTGAGCCGCTTCACGAGCGCTTGGACCGCGGGGATGCGGGTGGAACCGCCCACGAGGATGACCTCGTCGATATCGTTCTCGCTGACCTTCGCGTCGGCCATCGCCTGACGCACCGGACCGAGGCACCGCTCAACGAGGTCAGCGGTGAGGTCTTCGAACTTGGACCGCTTCACGGTCATGGTGAGGTGCTTGGGACCGCTGGCGTCGGCGGTGATGAAGGGCAGGCTGACCTGGGTCTGGGACACCGAGCTGAGCTCGACCTTCGCCTTCTCGGCCGCCTCGAACAGTCGCTGCAGCGCCTGCGGGTCGTTGCGCAGGTCGATGCCGTTCTCTTTCTTGAACTCTTCGGCAAAGTAGTCCACCAGGCGGCGGTCGAAGTCGTCGCCGCCCAGGTGGGTGTCACCGGCGGGGGGTCGCACTTCGACGACCCCGTCGCCCACGTCGAGGAGGCTGACATCGAACGTGCCGCCACCGAGGTCGAACACCAGGATGGTCTCGTGGTTCTTCTTGTCCATTCCGTACGCCAGTGCGGCGGCGGTGGGCTCGTTGATGATGCGCAGCACCTCAAGCCCGGCGATGCGTCCGGCGTCCTTGGTCGCGGTGCGTTGGGCGTCGTTGAAGTACGCGGGAACGGTGATGACAGCCTCGGTCACTTTCTCACCGAGGAACTTGCTGGCGTCGTCGACGAGCTTGCGCAGCACCTGGGCGCTGATCTCCTCCGGCGCGTACTGCTTGCCGCGGATGTTGAACCGTGCTTCGCCGTTGGGGCCTTCAACGACGTCGAACCCGACGGCGTTGGCTTCCTCCTTGATCTCGTCGAAGGACCGGCCGATGAATCGCTTGGCGGACGAGATGGTGCCCTTCGGGTTGAGGATGCTCTGCCGGCGGGCAAGCTGCCCCACCAGCCGTTCACCGTCCTCGGTGAAAGCGACCACCGACGGGGTAGTGCGGGCTCCCTCCGCGTTCGGGATGACCTTCCCCTCGCCGGCCTCCCAGACGGCGATAACGGAGTTCGTGGTCCCCAGATCGATTCCTACTGCCTTGGCCATGATGGTTGTTCCTTTCTTGTCACGTGAGACACGTTTCAGGGGTCGTTAAAGAGCGCCAGGATCGACGCAGGCGCAGGGCTGATTGCCCAGAGTCAGGAAGCAGGCTGCTTCAGGGGGATCTTTCTGGACGGCGCGCTGCTCGATGGACTCCGACATCGAGCGCGGATCCATCTGCTCAGCGATGCTCAGGTCCGCACTTGAGGTGGCCATCTCACCACCTCCACATTTACGCTGAGTCGCTGAACCACCGTGCGGCGCATCGTCTCGCGCTGCCCGGCCGGGCATCGGCCGAGTCCGCGAGACGAAACTCGTTCTGTCGCCAGCATGGACCCCACGTAGACATCTCGCAAGGCATTTGCCTGACGAACGGGGCCTGACCCGCTTTTCCGAGCCGGAATCGCTTCAGTCTGGGTTCGAGTCCCAGTGGGGGTACCGACCGCCGAGAACGCAGAAACCGCCCTCTCCCCTGCGGGGGAGGGCGGTTTCTGCGTTCTCGGGCTCTACTTCGAAGCAGCCTTCGCCGCCTCGGCGGCCGAGACGGCGGGCTTCGCGGGAGCCTTCTTCGCCGGAGCCTTCTTCACAGGGGGCTTTTCGGCTGCGGGCTTCTCGGCGGGCTTCGCTGCGGGAGCGGCATCGGCCGCCGGGCGCGGACGCGCGGCGAACTCCTCGAAGACGCGGCGCGGGTGCTGCACCGTCTCGAGGTTGACGAGGTCGCGCCCCAGCCACAGGTTGTTCCACCAGCCCCAGAGCACGCGCCACTTGCGCTCCCACGTCGGCATCGCGAGGCCGTGGTAGCCGCGGTGCGCGATCCAGGCGACGAAGCCCTTGAGCGCGAGGTTGCCCGACTGGAAGACACCGTTGTAGAGGCCCAGGCCCGCGACGGCGCCGAGGTTCTTGTGGAAGTAGTCCTTGGTCTCCTCGCCGCGCAGCACGGCGGTGAGGTTCTTGGCGAGGCGCTTGGCCTGGCGCACGGCGTGCTGAGCGTTGGGAACGCAGTACCCGCCGACGCCGCCGCCAGACAGGTCAGGGACGGCCGAGACGTCGCCGGCCGCCCACGCGCCTTCGACGAAGGCTTCCGCCGTGCCCACGCGCAGGTCGGCACGGGTCTGGATGCGGCCGCGCTCCTCTGCGGGAAGATCTCCGCCGCGCACGACGGTGGGGTTGGCCATGACGCCCGCGGTCCAGATGATGAGGTCGGTCGGGATGACCTCACCGGTGGAGAGTGCGACGTTGCCACCCTCGGCGCCCTGCACCTGCGTATCGAGGTGCACGTACGCACCGCGCTTGGCGAGGTCCTTGAGCACCCACTCGCTGGTCTTCTGCGAGACCTCGGGCATGATACGACCCATGGCCTCGATGAGGTGGAAGTGGGTGTCCTCGAAGCTGAGCTGCGGGTACTTGCCCACGAGCGACGAAGCGAGCGAGCGGAGCTCGGCGAACACCTCGATGCCGGCGAAACCGCCGCCGACGACGACGACGGTCAGCAGGCGGTCGCGCTCGGGCCCGGCGGGCAGAGCCGCGGCCTTGTCGAAGTTCGACATGAGCTTGTCGCGGACCGCGACGGCCTCTTCGATGGTCTTCAGCCCGATGGCGTTGTCGGCGATGCCGGGGATCGGGAAGGTGCGCGAGACGGCGCCCGCGGTGACGACGATCTGGTCGTACGCGAACTCGTACGGCTCGCCCAACGGCGGCGTGATCGTCGCGACCTTGTTCGCGTGGTCGATGCCGGTCACCTTGGCGGTGATGACGTTCGTGCGCCCCAGATGGCGGCGGTGCGCCACGACCGCGTGCCGGGCCTCGATCGAACCCGCCGCAACCTCGGGCAGGAACGGCTGATAGGTCATGTATGGAAGCGGGTCGACCATGGTGACCTCGGCCTCGCGCTTGCGGAGGTGCTTCTCGAGCTTCCACGCCGTGTAGAAGCCTGCGTAACCGCCACCGACGATCAGGATCTTGGGCACGCTGTTGTTCACGGTCACAGTGCTGTTCTCAGGCACAGAAGGACAACTCCTCGTCAGGCTGCTGGCGTGCTTGGCTCGCGCGCCGATCGAATACGCCGGGCAGCTGCGGTGACGCCTAGCCCTATAAGAATACCAGGGACTGTGAGCACGATGAGCGGCAGGGTACCGTACCGCAGTGAATCGATGCTCGGAACGAGCGGGGAACCCGCCTCGGACGGCGGATCCGCTGCCGGCAGCGGGGCGACCTGGACGGGCGTGACCTCGGGCTCCGGAGCCGGTGCGACGTCGGCACGGCGGTAGAGGCGCACCCATTCGGCGAGATCGCCCATCGGGTTCTCGTCGACGTACGCGACGGATGCCTCGACCGCGGCTGCCGCGTCGAGCAGCCCGTACCCGTAGAGCGGGTCGGGAAGCTGCTCGACGCCCTCCACGGGGATCGCGGTCTTGATGATCCGGTTGATGACGTTCGCGGCGTCCAGTTCGGGATGGGCCGCGCGCACGAGCGCGGCCGCGCCGGCGACGATCGGTGCTGCGCCGCTCGTACCACGCCACCGCGCCAGTTCGCCGTCGGCCGACACGCCGATCAGCCCCTCGCTGGGCGCCGCGATGCCGATCGTTATGCCCTGCGTCGACGCCTCGACGCTCGCGGTGCCGGTCTGGTCGACTCCGCCGACCGTCAGAACACCGGGAATCGTCGCAGGAGCACCGATCATCGACGTGCCGCTGCCGCGGTTGCCGGCGGCGACGACGACCACGACATCGTGCTCGTAGGCGTACAGGAACGCGTCGTCCCAGCTCTCATCCCAGTCGAGGGTGTTCGTCGTGAACGACATGTTGATGATGTCGGCCCCGTTGTCGACCGCCCAGCGGATGCCGTCGGCGACCTGATCGACGAACGGCACGGATGCCGCGGCGCCGAAACCGATCGAGACGGACAGCAGGTCCGCCTCCGGGGCGACGCCGATCATGCCCGAGCCGTCGGCCTTGCCTCGACCGGCGGCGAGGGATGCGACCCACGAGCCGTGGTCGCGGTCGACGACTCCCACCGGCGAGCGCCCGTCCGGTGAGCCGCTGCCCGACACGTCGGTGCCGCCGACGACGGCGTCCCCGAATGCGGAGGGCGCTTTGCCGATCCCCGTGTCGATGACGGCGATGGTCACGCCCTTGCCCCGTGTGGTCTGCCATGCCTCGCGGATGCCCGCGCCGTCGAGCCAGTACTCCAGGGCACGGACGGGATCGGTCGGATCGTCCGGGATCGGCGAGGTCGGCGACGGTGAAGGCGTCGGTGCGGCTGCGGTGAGCAGAATGGATGCCGCGACCGCCGCGGCTGCGACGGTGCCGCGCAGCATCGCCTTCCAGGTCATCGCGTCGCAGCCCCCGGGTCCTCGCACTGGCAGCGCTCGGGTGACCAGCTCGAGCGCTCGAGCGCGGCATCCCCGATGGGGTTGACTCCGGGGCCCGCCGCGAGCGCATGACCGGCGAGGGCATGCAGGCACTTGACGCGCGTCGGCATGCCGCCCGCGGAGATGCCGTCGATCTCGGGAACCTCGCCGAACTGCGCGCGGTCGTGCAGGTACGCCTCGTGGGCAGTGCGGTAGGCAGCGGCGACGTCCTCGTCGTCAGCGAGCAGGGCTGCGAGCTCCGGCATGACCTGGGTCGCCTCGAGCGTCGACATGGCCGCGGTGGCCGCGGGGTGGGTCAGGTAGTAGAACGTGGGGAACGGCGATCCGTCGTCGAGTCGGGGACTTGTCGCGACGACGGTCGGGTTGCCGCACACGCATCGGGCTGCGATGCCGACGACGCCGCGGGCCTGACGGCCGAGCTGCGCCGACACGACGGCGATCTCGGCGTGCGTGGGCGGGGCGAAGGGAGGCGTCGTCACCGTCTCAGCCTACGGGAGGCGACCCTGGGAAACCCCGGACTACTCCGCCGGGGTCGCGTTCTGAACGAGACCGGCGCCGGCGACCGACCGCAGCAGCTGCGGCATCCAATCGGCCGGCCGCTCCTCGAGCTCGTCGCTCACCGGAGCCTGCTCCTGCGGGAGGGAGGCGGGGTCGAGGTCGTTGTCGACGAGGTAGGTGACCTCGCCCGGCTTGACGTAGTACAGCCGCTCGCGCGCCTGCGTGGTGATGTAGGCCGGGTCGTCCCAGCGCTCGCGCACCTGCTCGAGAGCCTCGATCTCATCGGCGCTGACCTGAACGGACGCCTCCAGGGCCGCGATCTTCTGCCGCTGATCGATGTAGGTGCCCAGAGTCGGCACGAGCACCCACGCTCCGAGCACCACGAGCGAGAGCATGATGACCATGAAGCCGGACAGGCGGATGCCGGAAGCCCAGTCCCGCACATCGACCTGAGGGCGACGCGAAGGGCGCGACGGCGGCTGCACGGATGCCGCCTGCGCACGAGAAGGGGGAACCGGACGCCTGGTCATGGTTCCCCCTTCTGTCGTGCCTACGTGCGGGCGTTCAGCGCCTCAGTTCGACGGCCTCAGCCCTGGAACCGGGGGAACGCCGAGCGACCGGCGAACACGGCGGCGTCCGCGAGGTCCTCCTCGATGCGCAGAAGCTGATTGTACTTCGCGACGCGCTCGGACCGTGCGGGCGCACCGGTCTTGATCTGACCTGCGTTCGTGGCGACCGCGAGGTCGGCGATCGTGGTGTCCTCGGTCTCGCCCGAGCGGTGCGAGAGCATCGCGGTGTAACCGGAGCGCTGGGCGAGGCTGACCGCGTCGAACGTCTCGGTGAGCGTACCGATCTGGTTCACCTTGACCAGCAGCGAGTTGGCGACACCGCGCCGGATGCCGTCGGCGAGACGCTGCGGGTTGGTGACGAACAGGTCGTCGCCGACGAGCTGGACCTTGGAGCCGAGCGCCTCGGTGAGGAGCTTCCAGTTGTCCCAGTCGTCCTCGGCGAGGGCGTCCTCGATCGTGACGATGGGGAAGTCGCTGACCAGACCCTGGTAGTACTCGATGAGCTCGGGGCCGCTCCAGTCCTTGTTGTCGAGGCGGTACACGCCCTCGGAGAAGAACTCGGTGGCGGCGACGTCGAGACCCAGGGCGATGTCCTTGCCCGGGGTGAAGCCGGCCTTCTCGATCGCCTTGATGAGGAACTCGAGGCCCTCTCGGTTGCTGGGCAGGTCGGGGGCGAACCCGCCTTCGTCGCCGAGACCGGTCGCGTAACCGGCGGCCTTCAGCTCGCTGCGGAGCACGTGGTAGGTCTCCACGCCCCAGCGCAGCGACTCCGAGTAGGTCTCGGCGCCGATCGGGGCGAGGAAGAACTCCTGCATGTCGATGCCGTTGTCGGCGTGCTCGCCGCCGTTGATGACGTTGAACAGCGGGACGGGCAGAACGTGCGCGTTGGGTCCGCCGAGGTAGCGGTACAGCGGCAGGTCCGCGCTGTCGGCTGCGGCCTTGGCGACCGCGAGGCTGACGCCGAGGATGGCGTTCGCGCCCGTGCGCTGCTTGTTGTCTGTGCCGTCGGTCTCGTTGAGGATCTCGTCGACGATGCGCTGCTCGCTCGCCTCGACGCCCTCGATGGCAGGTCCCAGCTCGTCGATGACGGCTTCGACGGCCTTCAGGACGCCCTTGCCGCCGTAGCGGGACTTGTCGCCGTCGCGGAGCTCGTATGCCTCGAAGGCTCCGGTCGATGCGCCGGAGGGAACGGCTGCCCGCTGGACGATGCCGTCATCGAGGAGCACCTCCACCTCGACGGTCGGGTTGCCGCGTGAATCCAGAATCTCGCGTGCGCCTACAGCCTCGATGAGTGCCACGTATGTGCTCCTTGCTCAGGGAAAGGGTGGTTGTGGAGCGTCGTCGATCCGTGGCCAGTCTAGTCCGCGGCATCCCGCGCTCACAGGACGATTGCGAGCGCGACGCCGTCCCAGCCCTTGATGCCGACCGTCTGCAGGGCCGTCGCATCGAATCGCGGATCCTCGGCGAGCATGCGCAGGCCATCGCGCGTGCCGATCACCATCGGATCCGTCGTGCCCTCGTCGACGATCTCGCCCTCGCGGCCGATGTTGTCGACGACCACGACGGTGCCCGCTCTCCCGAGGCGCGCGGCCCAGTCGAGGTAGATCGTGTTCGACTCCTTGTCGGCGTCGATGAAGACGAGGTCGAAGGGATCGGAGCCCGCGAGCGTCGGCAGGACGTCGGCGGCGCGGCCGATCCGGATCGCCACCCGCTCCCCCACGCCCGCGGCATCGATGCTGGCCCGTGCGATGGCGGCGTTGGCCGGCTCCGCCTCGATCGTGACGACCTCGCCGCCCTCGCCGACGCCCCTGGCCAGCCAGATCGTCGAGTAGCCGCCGAGCGTGCCGATCTCGAGCACGCGCCGCGCACCGCTCATGCGGGCGAGCAGATTGAGAAGCTTGCCGCTGACGGGTGCGACTTCGATGGCCGGCAGTCCGCCGTCCGTCTGCGCGGCGAGCGCGGCCTCGAGACCGGGGTCGTGACCGACGAGGAGGTCGGAGAGGAACTCGTCCGTGCGGCGCCAGTTCTCAGAGGTCGATTCGCCCATGGCCTCAGCCAACCCCGCGCGTCGGCGGACGTCAAGAGCGTCGGGGTCGCCCGTCGGGCGGTGCGGTCGAATCCCGCAGCACGAGCGTGGGCGTCACGACCTCGTGCCGAGCGGACGCCCCGCCGATCATCTCGGCGAGCTGCTGCAGCGCGAACGCCCCCATCGTGCGACGGGGCTGATCGACCGAGGTGAGCGCGGGACGCATCTGCGCCGCGAAATCGAGGTTGTCGTACCCCACGACGCTCAGACGCGCGGGTACCTCGAGGCCGGCATCCAGCGCACGACCGATCAGTTCGACGGCGATGCGGTCGTTCGCGCAGCAGACCGCCGTGGGCGCGTCCGCGCTCCCCGAGCCGACCGCGGCGACGAGCGCCTGCGGGTCGGCGGGCACCGCGGCGTGCTCCTCGAGGCCGAGCTCCGCCATGGTCGCGCCGTATGACTCACGGCGAGCGGCGGCCGCGGGGCGCGGAGAACCGGGCAGATGCGCGATCCGGCGGTGCCCGAGGGCTGTGAGGTGGTGCACGGCGAGGCGCATTCCGACCCGGTCGTCGTTGTGGACCTGTCCCGCCTCGGGCGGCAGATCCGTCGGGCGTCCGACCACTACGAGCGGCACGCGCCGGGCGATGTCGCCGATCATCGCGGCATCCGCCTCGCCGGAGACGATCACGATCCCCTCGGGGCCCAGCGCCAGCATCCGTTCCAGGCGCGCGCGCAGCACGTCGCGGTCGCGGCGCCCGTCGGCGACCATCACGGTCATCGCGCTCGAATCCGCCGCGTCTTCGACGCCGTGCACGACGTCGGTGTGGTACCCGCTGCGAAGGTCGTCGACGAGGACGGCGATGGTCTGGCTGCGTCCGCGCACGAGGGAGCGCGCCCACGGATTCGAGCGGTAGCCGAGCCGGTCTGCGGCGTCCAGGATGCGGGCCCTGGTCTGCGCGCCGACCCCGTTCTCGCCGCGCACGGCGAGCGAAACGAGCGACTTGGAGACACCGGCCTCCGCCGCCACGTCGTGGATGGTGGGCCGGTGTTCCCGCTGATCCTTCACCGGACAGTCATATCAACGCCTGGAGCGTTCCAGAAGATTCCAGCTGGAGCGTTCCACGAGCGTTCATCCTGCGGTGTCCGTCAGGACACGACCTCTTCGTAGCTTCGGGAGTCGACGCACCCGAACGAGAAGAGCCGACGTGTCCGACACCCCCTCCGTCCTGCGCCATGCGCCGCGCGCCCTCCTGCTGGATTTCGGCGGAGTGATCTTCCAGACGAGCAAGCGCCCGACCGGCCGCGACGACTTCGCCGCATCGCTCGTCGCCCGGGCCGATCGCGCCGGCTACGTCATCGACGCGCCCACGGTGCGCGCATCGCTGGATGCCGCGGTCACGGCTCTCAAGCACTGGAAGCACGCTTCCAGCCGCCGCACCGAGCCCCGCGAGATGACGCACCGCGAGGTGGTCGGCGACTTCCTCGCCGCGGACCTCCCCGCCCCGATCCGGGCGCTGCTGATCGCCGAGGCAGGCGCCGTCCTCGAGGACATGAACGCGATGCTCTCCGACCATGAGGTGCGTCCCGGCATCCCGGCGCTGCTCGCCGAGGCGCAGCGGCGCGGCATCCCGGTCGGCATCGTCAGCAACGCGCACTCCGGACGCAGCCACCGGCGCCTGCTCGCCGAGCACGGCCTCGAGACCGCGTTCGCCGTGCAGGTGTACAGCGACGAGGTCGGCATGCGCAAGCCCCACCCGCGCATGATCGAACTCGCCTCCGCCGCCCTCGGCGTCTCCCCCGCCGACGCCTGGTACGTCGGCGACACGCAGGACCGCGACGTCGTCGCCGGTCGCCGCGCCGGCGTCGGCGCGGTCGTGCTCACAGCCAGCCAGCACACCGATCAGCCCCCGTTCGCGGTGTCCGAGACCGCGGATGCCGTCTACCCGACGCCGGAGGGACTGGCCGCGGTGCTGCAGGATGCCGACGCTCCCGCGGCACCCGCCGCCGCCAAGCCGGCCCCACGGGGACGCGCGGCTCTCCTGATCGACCACGGCGGCGTCATCTCGACCTCGACACCGGATGCGGCGATGCTCGACGAGTTCGCGACCCGGCTCGCCGCGCTGCTGCATCACGAGGACGAGCCCGTTGACCGCGAGCGTGCGTTCGCCCTCATCGCCGAGGGCCGCACACAGCACAAGCTCCGCAAGGCGGCGCAGCGCGAATCGCCGGACGGCATCCGCGAGGTCGACGCCACGACGTTCTGGCGCGATCTGGTCGGCGGCGAGCTCTCCGAGCGGGCCCGCGCGCTGCTCGAGGCCGAGGCGCAGCACCTGATGTTCCGCTACGGCCGCGCGAAGAGCCGGCGGACGCTGCGCCCCGGCATCCGCGATCTGCTCGAGACCGCCCGCGCGCAGGGCATGCCCGTCGTCGTCGTGTCGAACACGGTCAGCGGCCGCGCGGTGCGCGCCGAGTGCGCGGCGCACGGGCTCGACCACCTCATCGCGGCGTACGTCTGCTCGGACGAGAACGGCTTCCGCAAGCCCGACCCGCGCATCACCGCCGAGGCGATGCTCATCGCCGACGCCGACCCGGAGCGCACCTGGTTCCTCGGCGACAAGCCGGAGAACGACGCCTCCGGCGCCCGCACCGCCGACATCGCGCACCGCGTGATCGTGCGCGGCGGCAGCACGCCGGACGACGACGTGGACCGTGCGGTCGCCGACGGCGTCGCCACCCACGCGATCGACTCGGCCGCCGACCTCATCGACCTGATCACCTCCGCCGAGGACGCGAACCGCGTCCTGACCCCGCAGCACACCATATGAAAGAGAGCAGGAAATGACCGGAACACAGCAGGACTACTCCCGCGCAGGCGCGCTGCGCGGGATCGGATCCCCCGGCGGCGATCTGACCACGCCGCAGAAACTCATGATCTTCGTGCTGTCGATGTCGCTGTTCGGACTGTCGAACATCATCCTCGAGATCGTCCCCGATGTCTCGATCGGCCCGATCGACGTGTCGGTGAGCTACTTCGTCTTCGTGCCGCTCGCGATGGTCGCGCTGTTCAGCCCGTTCTGGGCGGCACTGGGCGCCCCGCTCGGCGAGATCGTCTTCACCGACCTGCTGATGGGCGATTTCTCCGGCCTCAGCGAGGTCGAGGGCTTCATCCAGATGTTCCTCGCGCTCTACATCGCCGGCACAGTGATCCGCAACCCGCGCTCGCGCACGCAGATCTGGATCGGCGCCATCCTCGTCGTCCTGATCGACAAGGCGCTGTCGGCCGTCGTCGACCTCTCCAAGGTGTGGATCGGCCTCGAGGACGCCGAGTTCGTGCAGGGCCTGCCCGAGTCGATGCTCGCGATCGAGGGCATCGGCCTCGGCGTGGACATCATCATCAGCGGCATCATCTTCGGTGCGATCCCGGCCATGTGGCTGATCCCCGCGCTGCACGGCCGCATCGAGCCGCTGCTGGGCGTGCGCCCACGGGTGCCCGGCGAGCCGATCCCCGGCGCCGCTCCCCAGGCCGGCTGGTTCGTCGCGGTCGCCGTGCTCCTCGCCGTCTCGTCGTTCTTCTTCGCGTTCCTCGAGGCATGGGACGTCAGCATCGGCGCCGTCGAGGGCGACTTCCGCGAGCAGTTCGGCGACGCGTTCCTGTGGGTGAGCGTCGGCGCCATCGTCGTGGCGCTCGGCATCGCCCTGCTGCTGTTCCGCCGCCACCGCGCGAAGCTGAATGGCTGAGGCATGGTCGATCCCGTCATCGTCATCGAGAACCTGTCGTTCCGCTACCCGGGCACCGATTCGGATGTGCTGCGCAATGTCTCCCTCACCATCGAGCGCGGTGGCTTCGTCGCGATCGTCGGGGGCAACGGCGCGGCCAAGACCACGCTGTGCAAGACGTTCAACGGTCTGATTCCGCATTACTGGTCGGGTGAGTTCGCTGGCTCCGTGACGGTCGACGGGATCGACACCTACACCTCCGGCGTCGACGAGCTGTCCCGCCGGGTCGGCTACGTCTACCAGGACTTCCAGAATCAGCTGGTGCGTCCGACAGTCCGCGACGACGTTGCGTTCGGTCCGATCAACTTCGGACGCGACTCGCACGCCGACGACACCGAGGATGCGATGCGCCACCTCGGCATCGACCACCTCGCCGACCGCTACATCTGGCAGCTCTCCGGCGGCCAGTCGCACCTCACCGCCCTCGCCGGGGCGCTCGCGCTGCGGCCCGATGTCATCGTCGTCGACGAGCCGGTCGCCGAGCTCGATCCCGCCCGCGCCGAGGAGATCTACGAGCGGCTGGCCGAACTCAACCGCGACCACGGCGTCACGATCATCACGATCGAGCACCACGCCGAGTTCGTCGCACGGTACGCCAAGTCGGTCGTGCTCATGGCGCACGGCGCCCCGGTGTGGCACCTGCCGATCGACGAGGCGCTGCAGCGCACCGACGAGCTCGAGGAGCACGGCATCCCGGCGCCGCAGTCGGTGCAGTCGGTGCGCGCGCTCGGGATCGACGCCGCCCCGCGCACCCCGGACGAGGCGGCGAAGATCCTCGCCGCTCGCGGCATCCCCGCGGATGCCGTGCAGCCGGCTGAGCGCCCGCAGGCGCTCCCGGGTCGCATCGTGGCGACCGTGACCGGCATCCAGCACGGCTACAAGGCCGTCGGTGGCGGGATCACCCCGGTGCTGCAGGGGCTGGACACCACGCTGCGCAGCGGCGAGCGCATCGCCCTGGTCGGCGGCAACGGCGCGGGCAAGTCCACGCTGCTGAAGCTGCTCGCCGGCATCATCGTCGCGCGCGAGGGCGAGGTCGTCGTCGACGGGCGGAGCACGAGAGCCGTGTCCGCACGGGTGATGGCCGAGACCGCGGCGTACCTCTCGCAGCATCCGCAGCTCATGTTCCTGAAGGGATCCGTGCGCGACGACGTCGCCCTGTTCCCTCGCTCTCGCCGGGTTCCTGATGCCGACGCCACCGTCGAGCGCGTGCTCGACCGCGTCGGCCTCCTCCCGCTCGCCGAGCGCGACGGACGCACCCTGTCCGGCGGGCAGCAGCGCCGCGCCACCCTCGCGATCGGACTGGCGATGCGGCCGAAGCTGCTTCTGCTGGACGAGCCGACCTCGAGCCTGGACATCCAGAGCCGCGACGATGTCACCACGATGCTCACTGAACTCGCCGACTCCATCGAGTGCACGGTCGTCGCCACGCACGATATGCAGCTGGTCGCCGAATGGGCGAACCGGGTGCTCGTGCTCGACGGCGGACGCATCCTCGCCGACGTCACCCCGCGCGAGCTGTTCGCTGACTCCGCGCTGCACGAACGGGTGCGGCTACGGCCGCCGCAGATCTCGCTGGTCGGCAGGCGGCTCGGGCTGGACCCCGTGCCGCTGTCGGTGGCCGAACTCGTCGAGGCGGCACAGACGGCGCCCGTCCCGCGTTCGGCGACGGCGGTGGCATGATGGCCCGCGTTCATCACGACGTCTTGTCGGTCGAGTGGGTCAAGCTCGAGCTGATCCGCACCGCCTACGCGACCCGCGGCGGACTGTTCGCCTCGATGGATCCGCGCGCAGTGGTGCTCTGGTACGTGATGCTGGCGATCGTGCCGTGGTTCACGCACAACATCACGGTGCTGGCCGGACTCTTCGCGATCGGCGTCGTCTCGATCTTCCTCGCCAGGGTCGGACCGCTCATCCTCGGACTGTTCGTGCTCGGCATGGGCATGGAGGTCGTCTACATGTCGATCGCGGCATGGCTGTTCGGCGGCAACATCGACACCATCATCGCGCTCGCGGCGCTGAACCTGAAGCTCGGCGTGGTGGCGCTGGCGAGCATGGCCGCGTTCGTCTCGCTGGACCCGGAGAAGCTCTCCGACGCGATGCTCGCCTTCCGCGCCCCGCAGATGCTCGCCTTCGGCGTGAGCTACGGCTACCGGATGCTCCCGATCCTCATCGAGGAGTTCAGCACGGTGTTCGAAGGGTACCGGCTGCGCACCGCACCGCCCGCGAAGAAGGGTCTGCTGGGCTGGCGCGTGGGCGTGCAGTGGGTGCAGCTGGCCGTGCTGTCGTTCTACCCGATCTTCCTCAACACCGCGAAGTCGGTGCGCACCACGGTCGAGGCGCTGGAGACCCGCGGGTTCACGCACGCGGCATCCAGCGCCGAGGGCCGCCGCATCCGCATGGCGAAGCTGCGCATCCGCCCGCGCGACATCATCGTGATCGCCGTCACCGCGATCGCGGTCGCGCTCGCCTTCGCGGCGGGAGCCGCCTGGCCCGTCTACCGCTGAGTCCGGTCAGTCCCGGGGCGCCGACAGCAGGCGTCCCGGGGCTCCGGCCAGCTCCGGCTGGTCGCGGAACTGCCCGGTGAGCGCGAGCACCACGATCACGAGCGTGCAGGCGATCCAGCCGGCCACCCCGAGGGGGCCGGCGACCGCCATGTCGAACGTCGTCCCCGCGACCGGGAACAGGGCGATCATACCCGCGGAGGCATTCATCGCGCCGTGCGCGAACACCGCCGGCCAGATCGACGCCGAGCGCAGGCGCAGCCAGCCGAGCAGGATGCCCCAGGCGATGCATCCGCCGATCATGAACAGCACGCCGGTGATGTCGTAGCGGTTGAAGTTGTAGCCGAGCAGGATGACCGGCGCGTGCCACAGGCCCCAGATCGCGCCGCTGATCAGCAATGCCGGCCAGGTGCCCAGCGGACGCAGCGCCGGCACGAGGAATCCGCGCCAGCCGAGCTCCTCGCCGAAGGCGAAGAGCGCGTTGATGGTCGCCGCCGCGAACGGGATGGTGAGGAACTGCGAGGCGATCAGGACGATCGTCGGCGGCAGCGGAGTGCCGTCGGGCACGGACGCCGCGATGAGCTCGGCATAGCCCGAGAACTGAGTGAGGTCGAGCGTCACCCAGCCGAAGGCGGCGGCGACGGCGACGGATGCCGCGATGACGACGACCGGTCCGAACAGGCCGGCCACCATCATCCACACCACGCGCTTCGCCGGACGCAGCGGCCACATTCCGAGGAAGCGCAGGCGCTCCCCCTTCGGCACGCGGCGCAGCGCGAACAGCACGATCACCACGGCGAGCGCCGGGGTGAACATCATGGCGTAGATGAGGAGTCCGGCGAGCGGGTGCGCGAGGCCGGTGCCGGAGAGCCAGAGCGGCAGGGCGACGAGCCAGGCGAGACCGAGGGCGAGCACGACGAACGAGACGGTGGCGGAGGGTCGGATGCGGGTCATGAGCGGTCGTCCTTCGATCGGAGGCGGACGGTCTCGAGCGCGGCGGCGGCGACGGGGCCGTAGTCGGGGCTCGTCGGCTGCAGGAACCACCCGACGACGGCGAACACGACCATCGCCGGCACGGCGAGCGCCGCCCAGCCGCCGATGTCGGGGGCGTCGGCCGCGTCGGCGAGACCGCGCTGGATGCCGTCGGTGCTGAGCAGCAGCAGGGCGAAGCCGGCACCGAGGCCGAGGTTCATCGCGCCCAGGAGCTTCGACGTCGCCGACCATGCCCGCACGGGAGGCTTCGCGCTCGACTGCGGCATCCGAGGGCTGACGACGGCGAGGAGCACGTCGAACAGGAGCAGACCGCCGCAGACGGCGAGCAGCACCGGCAGGAATGTCGCGCGCGGCAGGAAGCCGTCGACGCCGTCGGTGCCCCAGTGCGTCGCGATCGGATCGGGCAGCTCGGGCAGCCAGGCGAGCACGACGACCGCGGCGAGCGCGAGCAGCGCGAACGGCGCGATGACTCCGACCCGGATGAATGCGGTGCGCGACCGGCGGACGTCGACGGCGAGCGGGACGTCGGTCATGGAGCGTTCTCCTTCACGAGTGAGGCGAGAGTGGTCGGCGAGACGCTGAGGGCGGCCGCGCGGGCGACGAGGGCGCGCACGTCGTCGGCGAGCTCGGCGAGAGGCGCGGCGCCGCGGGAGATCACCGCTCCCCGGCCGCGGCGGAGGTCCACGAGCCCCTCGTCGCGCAGCTGCTGGTAGGCGTGCAGCACCGTGTGCACGTTGATGTCGAGGGCGTCGGCGACCTCGCGTGCGGCGGGGAGTCGATCGCCTGGTCCGAGTCGGCCCGAGAGGATGTCGGCGCGCACGGAGGCGGCCACCTGGTCGAAGATCGCCGTGGCGCTGTCGGCATCGATCCGGACGAGCATGTCATCTCCACTAGTTATAGAGAAACTATATCAACTAACGGACTCCTCCAAACCTTTCGGCCGAGTGCCGTGCCACGGCCACACTGGCGGCATGAAGATCACCCCTCGGCGACTCGCCCTCGGCATGAGCCTGTGGGCGCCCAACCTCTTCAGCGGCATCCGCATCCGCCGGTTCAGCGAGGACTGGACGCACGCGACGGTCGAACTGCACGTCAACCTGTTCACCCGCAACTACGTCAAGACGGCCTTCGGCGGATCCATGTCGGCGATGACCGACCCGTACTACTTCATGCTCGTGATGCACCAGCTCGGCCGCGACTACGTCGTGTGGGACACCCGCGGCGAGATCGAGTTCCTCAAACCGGGCCGCGGGGTGCTCACGGCGCACTTCCACGTCTCCCCCGAGCGCGTGGCCGAGATCCGCGAGAAGGCGGCCGGTGGCAAGAAGGTCCTCGAGTGGTTCGAGACCGAGATCACCGACCGCGACGGCGACGTCGTCGCCAAGGTGCGCCGCGAGGTGTACATCCGCGAGAAGAAGCGGGTCACGGCCGCCCGCAGCGCGTGAGCACCGGCCGTTCACGTGCCCGTGCCACAATGAGCCGGTGCAGCTCGCCAGACACCTGACCCTCACCGACGCCGTGGCTGTGGGACTCGGTTCCATGATCGGGGCCGGAGTGTTCGCGGTGTGGGGACCGGCGATCGAGGCTTCCGGCTCCGGGATCTTCCTCGCCCTCGCGATCGCTGCCGTGGTCGCGTTCTGCAACGCCACCTCGTCGGCGCAGCTCGCCGCCGTGCATCCGGTCGCCGGCGGCACCTACGCGTACGCGCGCGCCGAGATCGGGCCGTGGTGGGGCTACATCGCCGGGTGGTGCTTCGTGATCGGCAAGCTCGCCAGCTGCGCCGCGATGGCGATGACCTTCGCCGCATACGCCGCTCCCACCGGGTGGGAGACGCCGGTCGCAGCCGTCGCCGTCGCCGCTCTCGCGACCGTGAACTGCTTCGGCGTCACCCGCACGGCACTGCTCACCCGCTTCCTCGTCGTCGTCTCGCTGCTGGGGCTCGCCGTCGTCGTCGCGGTCGGGTTCGCCTCGGCGCCGTCGGCCTCGCCCGTACCGCTCGCCGACCTCACCGCCTACGGCGTGCTGCAGGGCGCCGGCCTGCTGTTCTTCGCCTTCGCCGGATACGCGAGGATCGCGACGATGGGCGAAGAGGTCACGGACCCGGCCCGGAGCATCCCCCGTGCGATCGTGCTCGCGCTCTCGGGAGCGCTGGTCGTCTATGCGCTCGTCGCCGTCGTCGTCGTGCTGACGCTCGGCGCGGATGCCGCAGCGAAGTCCGCACCGCTCGCCGCCGTGGTCGATGCGGCAGGGCTCACGGTGCTCGAACCCGTCGTCCGCATCGCGGCGGCGGCAGCATCCCTCGGCGCGCTCCTGGCTCTCCTGACGGGCATCGGCCGCACGACCCTCGCGATGGCCAGGGAATCCGATCTGCCGCGGTTCCTCGCCGCGGTGCACCCGCGCTGGCAGGTCCCGTACCGGGCCGAGATCGCCGTCGCGATCATCGTGATCCTCATCGTAATCGTCGCCGATCTGCGCGGTGCGATCGGATTCTCGTCGTTCGGCGTGCTGTTGTACTACCTCATCGCGAATGCGGCGGCGTTCCGGCAGTCGGGGGCCGCGCGACGGTACCCGCGGGCTCTGCAGGTTCTCGGCGTACTCGGATGCCTCGTGCTCGTGAGCACCCTCCCGCTGCTGGCGTCGCTGATCGGCACGGGGGTCATCCTCGTCGGCGTCGCGTATCGGATGCTGCGGCTGCGGCTCACGCGCGCACCGGCTGCCTGAGAGCCATCTCCACCGCGGGCAGGAGCGCCTCCGCCGTGCGACGGTAGCCTGCCGCGCTTGGGTGGAACCTGTCGAGGCTGAACATCTCGTCGGGCTGCTCCCGGAAGGTCGGGCCCACGGCCAGCCGGAGATCGACGGGCACCGCGCCGGTGCGCCAGGCGACCCTCGTCTGCTCGAGCGCGAGCCGCCGCGACATGCGCGAGAGCAGGGCGCGCAGCGGCTGCGGGACGGGCTGCAGCGTGCCGAGGTCGGGACAGGTGCCCACGACGACCGGGGTGCCGAGCTCCTGCAGACGTGTGAGGGCCCGTTCGAGCTCGTTCGCCGCCGACCACGGCGGAACCATGTGCGTGACGTCGTTGCCGCCGACGACGATCACGGCGACGTCGGCGCGGTATCCGTCCGGGAGCGCGTCGAGCTGTCCGGCGAGCGCCGTGGACTCGGATCCGACCACTGCCGCGGTCCGCAGGCGCACCGGGCGCAGCATCCGCTTCGCCACAGCCTTCGCGATGCGCCCACCGAGAGTCTCCTTGCGGCGCTCGGCGCCGAGTCCCGCCGCCAGCGAGTCGCCGAGCAGGAGCAGGTCGATCGGCGCGCCGTCTAACGACCTCTTCCACACCCGATCGGCGTCCAGCGACACCTCGCCGAGCGGCTTGCCGATGCGGTGGCGAGCGATCGCAGCCTGGCGGGTGAGCAGCGTGCGGATGCCGAGCGCGGCGAGGCCGAGCGCCGCCACGGCCGCCAGGATGCGCACCCTGATCATGCGCCCATTCGAGCGGACGCGCGTGAACGCGGCATGAACGCCCGCCGTCCTCACCGTGCGATCGTCATGTCACCGCAACAGTTGGATCACCGTCGGCCATCCGACGAACAGGATGACCGCCACCGCGGCGCAGTTCACCAGCACCGTGAACCAGTAGACGACCCGGAACGCCTGCTTGACGGTCTTGTGACGCAGTCGCTGCTGCGCGAGCCAGGCACCCGGCCACCCGCCGAGGACCGCAAGGAGATGCAAGCCGGCCTCACTCGTCCTCCAATCTCCCCGCCGAGCCGCTCGCTTGTCTCTCGCGTAGACGGCATATGTGATGAGGTTCAGGAGCAGGAGCGCGCCGAGCAGCCAGATCGGGATGCGCTCGGTGGACCAGCCCCAGGCCAGCACGGAGATCCACGCCGCCATGAGGACGATGGCCACGACGAGTCCGGCGCGGCCCGGCGAGCGCCTGCCGCCACGGGCAGTGCGGCTCGGTGCCCGCTCGGGGTACCGAGCCGCGGGCGCACCGGCAACCGAGCGCACGTCGACGGCGCGCGGACCCTTGCCCTCGATCTGGATCTCCGAGAACTCGACGCGAACGCCCTCGGCTGGGATGACGCCGCGCACGTCCCGAACGTGCACGAACGCGTCGCGCTGACCCGGGCGGCGGATGAAGCCGAAGCCGCGGTCGGCATCCCAGCGATGAATCGTCCCCTGAACGCGCATGAGAGGTGCTCAGGCGAGCGGCTTGATCTCAAGCGCGCCGACGGCGGCACCGGCCGAGACCGTCGCGAAGGCGGTGTAGCCGTCGGCCGCGGAGCGGTCCAGCAGGCCCTTGAAGTTCTTCACGCGACGCTCCAGACGCACCCGGCCGTGCTCCATCAGTGCGGTCTTGTGCGCGATGAGCTCTGCCAGCGGCACGTCGGCGTCGTGCACGAGCACGATCGCCTGGGCTCCCGCATCCGACTGCGGCTCGAGCAGGTCGGCGAGGCGCTCGAATCCGAGGGAGAATCCGACGGCGGGGATCTGCTGGCCGAGGAACCTGCCGATCATGCCGTCGTAGCGGCCGCCGCCGCCCAGCGAGTACGACACGGACGGATGCGCGAGCTCGAAGATCGTGCCCGTGTAGTAGCCCATGCCGCGCACGAGGAACGGGTCGAAGACGAGCGGGATCTCGGCGTCCGACCCCGCGCCGGCGGCGACGGCCTCGCCGATGCCGACCAGGTGCGCGACGATCTCGTCCGGCGCGTTCTCGGGCAGGGCCTTGCGGATCTGCGCCTCGCCGTAGGGGTTGTACTCCATGGTCTGCGGGCGGCGCAGATACGCGTCGAAGGCCTCGACGGCGGATGCCGTGGCACCCCGCTCGCGAAGCTCGGCGACGATCCCGTCCGGACCGATCTTGTCGAGCTTGTCGATCGTGATGAGCACGCCAGGGCGCTCGTCGGCCGCGAAGCCGAAGGCGTCCAGCATCCAATCGAGCACGCGACGATCGTTGATGCGCACGCTCGCGCCCTCGAGCCCGAGGGCGGCGAGCGCATCCAGCGACGCGACGATCAGCTCGGCCTCGGCGCGCGCGGAGTCGTCGCCCATGATGTCGATGTCGCACTGCACGAACTGGCGGTAGCGGCCCTTCTGCGGGCGCTCGGCGCGCCACACCGGCCCGATCTGGATCGCGCGGAACACAGCCGGCAGCTGCCCGCGGTTGCTCGCGTAGAACCGGGCGAGCGGGACGGTCAGGTCGTAGCGCAGGCCCAGGTCGCTCAAGGCTGCGGGGTCGTCGGCGCCGGCGCGGATCGCCTCGGCATCAAGCCCGCGGCGCAGGATGTTGTACGAGAGCTTCTCGTTGTCGCCGCCGATCCCGGCATGCAGGCGGTCGTACTCCTCGACGACAGGCGTCTCGATCTCGTCGAAGCCGTGCGCCAGGTAGCGCTCGCGGATCACGGCGAGCAGGCGCTCTCGGCGAGCCTTGTCGGCGGGGAGGATGTCGCGCATGCCGCGCGGCGGGTTCACAGTAGCCACGTCTCCATCTTTCCAGGCATCTCCCGCCGCTCGCACACCAGCACAGCTTCGGATGCCGGACGCGACACGCCGCGGCGCACGCTCGCCGCGCGGCGTGCCGCCGCCGAGCTCCGAAGTTGTGCACGCGGTGCCACGTCAGCGCTCCGCCGAGGCTCAGGCCTCGGCGGAGCGGACCTCGTCCTCCAGCGTCCGCAGACGCTCGCGCAGGGCGCGCTCGGCATCCCAGCCGTTCGCGCGTGCCGTGGCGGTGAGCATGAGCAGCATGTCGCCGAGCTCGTCCTCCGACTCCGGTGCGGCGCCGATCTCAGCGGCGTCGTGCGCGGCGAGCGCGACGTCGTCGCCCGCCCCGACCCTCGCCGCCCTGCCGAGCACCTTCTGGGCGCGGGCGAGTGCCGGCATCCCGGCGGGCACGCCGTCCAGAACGCTGCGCCGTTCGCGCTTCTCGGCCGCCTTCGCTGCGTTCCAGTGCACGAGCACCTCCTCGGGCGTGGTCGCGACCGCGCCCGCGAAGACGTGCGGATGCCGCCTGACCATCTTCTCCGTCAGAGTCTCCGCCACATCGTCGATGTCGAACGGATCGTCGGGGTCCTGCGCGGCGATCGCGGCGTGGAACAGCACCTGCCACAGCAGGTCGCCGAGCTCCTCGCGCAGGTCGGCACGGGTGCCGTCCTCGACGGCGTCGATGACCTCGTGCGACTCCTCGATGAGGTACGGCACCAGATCGCGATGCGTGATCTGCTGCGACCACACGCAGCGCTCGCGCACGGCCTTCATGGTCTCCGCTGCTGCGCGCAGTGCGTCGGTCATGGCATCCTCTCCGAGATCCGGACGGTCAGGAACTCGCCGCGGTGACACGGCGATGCCACGCAGCCCGCGACGAGACGATGATCCCCGAGAGCGCGAGGGCGATGAGTGAGCCGACGAGCACACCGAGGATCGCCTGGTCGCGCGTCGCGGCGTCATCGGCGAACGCGAGGTTCGCCAGCAGCAGCGACACGGTGAACCCGATCCCGCCCAGCGTGCCTGCGGCGACGAGATCGGTGATGGTCAGAGCCGGCGGCTGCCCGTGCGACCCGACCCGCACGGCGATCCAGCCGAAGACCGTGATGCCGATGATCTTGCCGACGGGGAGCGCGAGGGCGATGCCGAAGAACGCCGGCGAGAGCTCGGCGGGCGAGACCGCCGGGATCACGACGAACGCGGCGACGAACGCGAAGATCGGGAGGATCCCGCCGTTCACCCACGGCTCGAGCGCGTACCGGGCACGCATCGACGGCGACTGGGCGATGGCCAGACCCAGCATGACGCCGGCGATCGTGGCGTGGATGCCCGAGAGCAGCACGAACAGCCAGACGAGGATGCCGACGACGATCATCGCGGCCACGATGAGGCCGGTGTTCCGCTCGGGAAGCATCCGCGAGAGGAAGCCGAAGACGACCACCCCGACGACCGCCAGCAGCAGGTGCAGCCAGTTCAGATCGTGGGCGAACAGCACGGCGATGAAGACGATGCCGATGATGTCGTCGAGGATCGCGAGCGCGAGGAGGAACACGCGCACGGCGGCGGGCAGGCCCTTGCCGAACACGGCGAGCACGCCGAGCGCGAAGGCGATGTCGGTCGCCGTGGGGATCGGCCAACCGGATGCCGTCGCCTCTCCCCCGGCGATCAGCAGGGAGATGATGATCGGCACGAGCACGCCGCCGGCCGCGGCGATCGCCGGCTGCAGCGCCTTGCGGAAGGAGTTCAGCTCGCCCCGGGTCAGTTCGTACTGGAGCTCCATCGCCACGACGAAGAAGAAGATCGCCAGCAGGCCGTCCGAGATCCAGTGCGCGACGGACAGGTCGATGCCCGTGCCCGGGATGGCGATGTGCGACTCCAGCACCGCGGCGACGGGGGCATGCGTGGGCAGATTCGCCAGAAGCAGACCGAGCGCGGCGGCCGCCAGCAGGAGCACGGCGGGGAACTGCTGGGAGCGGAGGAGGTTCCGGGAATCAGACATCGGCTCCATGCTATTCCCGCCCCGTCGCACGGCGTCACGTGGTCAAGCAGCCCCACGGCCCGCGGCTAACCTCGAAGAGTGACCCCCGAACCCACTCACACTGAGGCCATCCGCGTCATCGGGCGATTCGAAGCCGAGCGCGGGATCCCCGACGAGATGCGTGCGGACGTGCGCATGCTCGGCGCCCTGCTCGGGCAGGTGCTGCAGGAATGCGGCAGCCCCGGGCTCTTCGAGGACGTCGAGCGGCTGCGACTTGCGACCATCCAGGCGTACGAAGAGGACACCGCTCTGGTCCCCGGAACCGGCGCGTTCGATCGCGCGACCGAGATCGCCGAGTCGTTCAGCGTCGAGCGCGCCGACGAGGTCGCGCGGGCGTTCACGTGCTACTTCCACCTCGTGAACCTCGCCGAGGAGCACCAGCGTGTTCGCGTGCTCCGCGAGCGTGCCGGGCAGCCGGCGCCGTCAGACGAATCCGCGGGCGCCAGGATCCCCGACACCCTCGCCGCCGCGTACGCGCAGCTGCGCGGCGAGGTCGGCGACGACGAGGCGCAGCGGCGCCTGTCCGGACTCCGGTTCCACCCGGTGTTCACCGCTCACCCGACCGAAGCACGCCGTCGGGCCGTGTCGACGAGCATCCGCCGGCTCTCGGAGCTCCTCACCGACCACGATGCGGCCAGCGACGGCGGCGCGGAACAGCATCGCGCCCGGCGCCGGATGCTGGAGGAGGTCGACACGCTCTGGCGCACCGCTCCCCTGCGCGCCCAGAAGCCCTCGCCCACCGACGAGGTCCGCACGGTCATGTCGGTGTTCGATGAGACCCTGTTCACGACCGTTCCGCACGTCTACCGCCGCATCGACGACGCGCTGCGCGGCGAGGAGTCGGGGGCGAGCGCTCCCGTCGTCCCCGCGTTCGTCCGCGTCGGATCGTGGGTGGGCGGCGACCGCGACGGCAACCCGTTCGTCACGGCATCCGTCACACGGGAGGCGGCAGACATCGCCGCCGACCACGTGTTGCGCGGTCTCGAACGCGCGCTCGACCGGATCGGCCGCGGCCTGACGCTCGACGCCGAGGGAACCCCGCCGAACGCCGATGTCACGGCCCTGTGGGATGCCTTCGCCGCCGCGCAGCCGGACGTCGCTGCCGAGATCGCCGCACGGTCGCCGGAGGAGCCGCATCGGCGCGCCGTCCTGTCGTTCGCCCGCCGCGTCGCCGCGACCCGCCTCGGCTCGGCGAACCCGTATTCCGCGCCGGAGGAGCTGCTGGCGGACCTGCGAGCGGTACAGGCGTCGCTCGTGGAGTCCGGCGCCAAGCGGCACGCGTTCGGCGGCGTCCAGCATCTGATCTGGCAAGTGGAGACGTACGGTTTCCACCTCACCGAACTCGAGGTGCGCCAGCACTCGCAGGTGCATCGCGCGGCACTGGCCGAGCTCGACGCCGGCGACGAGCTCAGTGAGCAGACCCTCGAGGTGCTCGAGGTGTTCCGCGCGATCGCCGGCATCCAGCAGCGCTACGGACTGCGCGCGGCCGGACGGTACGTCGTCTCGTTCACGCAGTCCGCCGAGGATCTCGCGAACGTGCACCGCCTCGCCCGGCACGCGCTCGGCGACGACGGCCCCGTACTCGACGTCGTACCGCTGTTCGAGACGTTCGCCGATCTGCAGGCGGCCCCCGGAATCCTCGCCGAGGTGGTGGAGTTCCCGGAGTTCCGCGCACGGATGGCCGCGACCGAGAACCGCCTTGAGGTCATGCTCGGGTACTCGGACTCATCCAAGGACGTCGGCCCCGTCGCCGCGAACCTCGCGCTCTACGAGGCGCAGGAGAAGATCGCGCAGTGGGCGCAGGATGCCGGTATCACGCTGACCCTGTTCCATGGCCGCGGCGGCGCGCTCGGCCGCGGCGGGGGGCCTGCGAACTCGGCCATCCTCGCCCAGCCCCCGCACTCCGTCGACGGCCGGTTCAAGCTCACCGAGCAGGGCGAGGTCATCTTCGCCCGCTACGGCGAGCCGGCGATCGCCATGCGGCACATCGACCAGGTCGCCGCCGCCACGCTGCTCGCCTCGTCGCCGACGATCGAGGAGCGCACCAGCAGCGCCGCCGCCCGCTTCGCGGACGTCGCGCAGGTGATGGATGCCGCATCCCGTTCGCGTTTCTTCGACCTTGTGAAGGCCGACGGCTTCGCGCCGTGGTTCGCCACCGTGACGCCGATGGAGGAGATCGGGCTGCTGGCGCTGGGCTCGCGGCCCGCTCGCCGCGGCCTGTCCGTCGAGTCGCTCGAGGATCTTCGGGCGATCCCGTGGGTGTTCGCCTGGACGCAGGCTCGCATCAACCTCGCCGGCTGGTTCGGGCTCGGCACCGCGCTCGAAGCAGTCGGAGACGAGGCGCGCCTCGTCGAGGCGTACCGTGATTGGCCGCTGCTGCGCACGATGGTCGACAACGTCGCGATGAGCCTCGCGAAGACCGATGAGCGGATCGCGCGGCGCTATCTCGCCCTCGGCGACCGCGACGACCTCGCCCAGCTCGTGCTCGACGAGCTCGCGCTGACGCGCGAATGGGTCATCCGTCTCACCGGCGGAAGCGTGCTGCTGGAGAACAAGCCCGTCCTCCAGCGGGCGGTGGCGCTGCGCAGCCCGTACGTCGACGCACTGTCGCTGCTGCAGCTGCGCGCCCTGCGCGAGCTGCGCTCCGCCGCATCCGCTCCGGAAGGATCCGGCGCCGACGACGAACAGCGCCGACTGCTGCTCCTCTCGGTCAGCGGTGTCGCCGCCGGCCTGCAGAACACCGGGTGAGCGTCACCCGGAACACCGCACCGAAATCTGCGGGGTAAGGTGAAATCTCGCGCCCGATCCGGCGCCTCGATTCACGCGACACGATCGCCCCCTCAGCCACAGAACCAGAAAGCCGTCCCCGCGTGACCGCCACTCTCACCGACTTCCACCCGCTCGCCGAGTCCGTCCAGCCCGTTTTCGACACTGTGCTCGCCCGCAGCCCGCACGAGCCCGAGTTCCAGCAGGCCGTGCACGAGGTCCTCGGCACGATCGCGCCGGTGCTCGAGAAGCACCCGGAGTACGTCGAGGCCGGCATCCTCGATCGCGTCGTCGAGCCGGAGCGGCAGATCATGTTCCGCGTGCCGTGGGTCGACGACGCGGGCAGGCTCCAGGTCAACCGCGGCTACCGCATCCAGTTCTCGTCGGTCCTCGGCCCGTACAAGGGCGGACTGCGGTTCCACCCGTCGGTGAACCTGTCGATCATCAAGTTCCTCGGCTTCGAGCAGATCTTCAAGAACGCGCTCACCGGCCAGGGCATCGGCGGCGCGAAGGGCGGCTCGGACTTCGACCCGCACGGCCGCAGTGAGGCCGAGGTCATGCGCTTCTGCCAGTCGTTCATGAGCGAGCTGTACCGCCACCTCGGCGAGCACACCGACGTCCCCGCCGGAGACATCGGTGTCGGCGGCCGAGAGATCGGCTACCTGTTCGGTGCCTACCGCAAGATCACCAACCGTCACGAGTCGGGCATGTTCACCGGCAAGGGCACCGGCTGGGGCGGCGCCGAGGTGCGCACGGAGGCGACCGGCTACGGTGCTGTCTTCTTCGCGCAGGAGATGCTCGCGGTGAGGGGCGACTCCTTCGAGGGCAAGCGGGTCGGCATCTCGGGCTCGGGCAACGTCGCGATCTACGCGATCCAGAAGGCCACGCAGCTCGGCGCGACAGCGGTCACGGCATCCGATTCCTCCGGGTACGTCGTCGACGACGCCGGTATCGACCTGGAGCTGCTGCGTCAGATCAAAGAGGTCGAGCGCGGCCGCATCGTCGAGTACGCGAATCGTCGTGCCAGCGCACGGTTCGTCGAGGGCGGCAGCGTCTGGGACGTCCCCGTCGACATCGCCGTGCCCTCTGCCACGCAGAACGAGCTGAGCCTCGCGGATGCCGAATCGCTCATCGGGAACGGCGTGCTCGCCGTCTCGGAGGGCGCGAACATGCCGTGTGTTCCGGATGCGGTCGCAGCGTTCCAGCGCGCGGGCGTGCTGTTCGCACCGGGCAAGGCCGCGAACGCCGGCGGTGTCGCGACCTCGGCGCTCGAGATGAGCCAGAACGCTTCGCGTCAGCGCTGGACGTTCGGCGACAGCGAGAACAAGCTGCGCGAGATCATGAGCGACATCCACCGTGCGGCTTTCGACGCGGCGGAGAAGTACGACGTCGGCGGAGACTACGTGGCAGGTGCGAACATCGCCGCGTTCCAGCGCGTGGCCGCCGCGATGCTCGCCCAGGGCGTCATCTGAGGTTCGGCTTCGACTCGTCGCTGAGCGAGCCGACGGCGAGTCGAAGCCTTCACACCGCCTGATCGTCTGCGTGGCGGGCGAGCGACGAGCCGTAGCGCTCCGTGAGCTGCACCATGAGGTCAGGCGTGTCGCGGTCGACCCCGAACACGTGACCGGGGAAGTCGAGGTCGGGCTGCGCTGCCGCGATCGCATCCGCCTGATCGGGTGAGAACAGCTGCACCGGGTCGCCCGCGGCCACCCACCCGATCGGCACGACGGTGCCTTCGGGAAGCACGGCCCTGCGGGTCACGATCGCGTTGACGCGGATCTCGCAGCGTGCCCCGACGATCGACCCGTTGAAGACGCGAGCGCCGGAGGCGAAGAACACCTCTTCGCCGACGGTGGCGCCGGCGATGCTAGCGAGGGTGCCGATGAGCGTGTGATCGCCGATGTGCACGGCGTTGGCCGCGGTGGCGCGGATGAGCGCGTTCTCCATGACGATCACGTGCTCGCCGAGCGTGATCGGCCCGCCCTCAGCAGTGATCACGGCACCGTGCAGCACCTGGCAGTTCGGGCCGATCTCCACGTCGCCGGAGATCACAGCGGTCGGCGCGACGACGGCGGTGTCATCGATGCGGGGCCGAGCCCCGAGGTGCTCGTACAACATGCCGTCAGACTAGTCCGACCGCGTCACCTGCGTGCGCAACCGACGCCGCCACCGTGCACAACTTCGGACGGCACCGGCGACACGCCGTAGCATCCGCCTCGGCACCGGCGCGTCGCGCGCCGGATCCGAAGTCGTGCATGGGATGCCGAAAGCGCGGTACCGACCGTGGGATGCCGCTGTCAGGATGCCGGGAGCCGGCAGGCTCAGGCGACCGCGACCGACTCCGGGAACATGGCCGTCAGCAGGGCGCTGACCCACTCGAGGATCGTGACGTCCTCCGGCACGGGGACCAGCAGCGCCTCTCCCCCGGCGACGATCTTCGCCTTCGGATACAGCCGCTGCAGCCGCACCTTCATCGAGTCCTCCAGGCGCGCAGGAGCGACCCGCAGGTTCGATCCCATGACGACGACATCGGTGAGGCCCGCCGATGCCGCCCGACGGCGCAGCCGCGCGACGGCGATGAGCCCGTCGACCTCCTCGGGAGGCGTGCCGTAGCGGTCGGTGAGCTCCTCGATCACGAGGTCGATCGCATCGTCCTTCGCGCTCGGCGCCGCGGCGGCCGACAGCTTCTGATACGCCTCGAGGCGCAGCCGCTCGCTGTCGATGTACGTCTCGGGGATGCGGGCATCCACCGGGATCTCCATCCGCAGCTCCACGTCGCCCTGCGTGTCCTCCCCGCGGAAGTTCGCCACGGCTTCGCCGATCATCCGCAGATACAGGTCGAAGCCGACCCCCGCGATGTGTCCTGCCTGCTCGGCCCCGAGCATGTTGCCCGCACCGCGCAGTTCGAGGTCCTTCAGCGCCACCTGCATGCCCGAGCCCAGGTCGTTATTGATCGCGATGGTCTGCAGCCGGTCGGCCGCCGTCTCGGACAGCGGCTTGGAGTCGTCGTAGAGGAAGTAGGCGTACGCCCTCTCGCGTCCGCGGCCGACGCGGCCCCGGAGCTGGTGCAGCTGCGAGAGTCCGTACTTGTCGGCCTTGTCGATGATGATCGTGTTGGCGTTGGAGATGTCGAGGCCGGTCTCGATGATCGTCGTCGACACGAGCACGTCGTATTTGCGCTCCCAGAAGTCGTCGACGACCTGCTCGAGCTGATGCTCGCCCATCTTTCCGTGCGCCACGGCGATGCGCGCCTCGGGCACGAGCTCGGCGAGCTCGGCGGCGACGCGCTGGATCGACTGCACCCGGTTGTGCACGAAGAACACCTGTCCCTCGCGGAGGATCTCGCGGCGGATCGCCGCGGCGATCTGCTTGTCGCTGCGTGCGCCGACGAACGAGAGGATCGGATGCCGGTCCTCGGGTGGCGTCGCGAGAGTCGACATCTCGCGGATGCCGGTGACCGCCATCTCGAGCGTCCGCGGGATCGGGGTCGCACTCATGGCGAGGATGTCGACGTTGGTCTTCAGCTTCTTGAGGCGATCCTTGTGCTCGACGCCGAAGCGCTGCTCCTCATCGATGATGAGCAGGCCCAGGTCCTTGAACATCACCTGATCGGTGAGCACGCGGTGCGTGCCGATGACCATGTCGACCGAGCCGTCCAGCAGACCTTCGAGGGTGAGGCGAGCCTCCTTGTCGGTCTGGAAGCGCGACAGCGGCCTGACCTTCACGGGGAACCCGGCGAAGCGCTCGGTGAACGTCTCGAGGTGCTGCTTGACCAGGAGTGTGGTCGGCACCAGCATCGCGACCTGCTTGCCGTCCTGAATCGCCTTGAACGCCGCTCGCACCGCGACCTCGGTCTTGCCGAACCCGACATCCCCCGACAGCAGCCGGTCCATGGGGATCTCGCGCTCCATGTCGGCCTTGATCTCGTCGATCGTCTGCAGCTGGTCCTGCGTCTCGGCGAACGGGAAGGCCTCTTCGAGCTCGCGCTGCCACGGGGTGTCGGGCGAGAACGCGTAGCCCTTGGCCGCCATGCGCGACGAGTACAGCTTCACGAGCTCGACCGCGATGTCGCGGACCGCCTTGCGGGCCTTGCCCTTGGCCGCCGACCAGTCGCTGCCGCCCATCTTCGACAGGGTCGGGGCCTCGCCGCCGACGTACTTCGAGAGCAGGTCGAGCTGGTCGGTGGGCACGTAGAGCTTGTCGCCCGGGTAGCCGCGCTTGGACGGCGCGTACTCGAGGACGAGGTAGTCACGGGTGGTCTTGGTCGCGTTTCGACCGCCGGTGGACACCTCGCGCTGGGTCATCTCGACGAACTTCGCGATGCCGTGCGTGGCGTGCACGACGTAGTCGCCGTTCTTGAGCTGCAGCGGGTCGACGACGTTGCGCCGACGCGAGGCCAGCTTCTTGACGACGCGCTGGTCGCCGCCGATCGTGCGCCCGTAGAACTCGTTGTCGGTGAGGACGGCGAGCTTCGCCTCTGGTACCTGGAACCCGGACTCGAGAGACCCGATCACGAGGGTCGCGACGCCGGCATCCGGTGCATCCGGCAGGGTCTCGACGGCTCGCGCGGCGAGTCCCCGGTCGGAGAGCACGTCCCGCGCGCGATCGACGAGACCGGTGCCGGATGCCACGACCACGACCCGCCAGCCGTCCGTCAGGCGGGCTTCGACGAAGGCGATCGCGCCGTCGACGTTGCCGTGGAAGGAGGGGATGATCGACGCGTCGATGTTCTCGGCATCCGCATCGTCGGTCGCGAACGGGCTGAACCGCCACCAGACGCCGTCACGCTCGCGGACGATCTCGCGCAGTCGTGCCACGCTGAGGAAGTCACCGGCGCCCAGGTCGATCGGGGCGGATGCGCCGGAGGTCGCCGCGCTCCACGCGGCATCCAGGAACTCCCGGTTCGTCTCGCCCAGGCTCTGCGCGCGGGCGCTCGCCCGCTCGGGGTCGACGAGGGCGACGGCCGTTCCGGGCGCGAAGTACTCGGCGAGCGAAGTGAGAGGGCCCGCGACGGCGGGCAGGAGCGACTCCATGCCCTCGACGGGGATTCCTTCGGCCATCTTCTCGAGCATCCCGGCGATCGCGGGGAAGCCGCCGACGAGCGATCGGGCCCGCTCACGCACCTCGGTCGTGAGAAGCAGTTCGCGCGTCGCGGGCAGTTCGACGAGATCGACGTCACCCGGCAGCGAGCGCTGGTCGGCGACCGAGAACGCGCGGATCTGGTCGATCTCGTCACCGAAGAACTCCACCCGGTACGGATGCTCGCTCGTCGGCGGGAAGACATCGAGGATGCCGCCGCGCACGGCGAACTCGCCGCGCCGGGACACCATGTCGACGCGGGTGTAGGCGCGCTCGACGAGCTGCTCGATGGCGTCGTCGAGCTCGAGGCCGCGAGCGCCGAGCGCGAGGGCGAGGGGTGCGGTGTCACCGAGATTGCCGGCGATCGGCTGCAGCGCGGCGCGCACCGAGGCGACGACGATGAGCGGGCGCTCGCCCGACCACGTCGTGATGCGGCGCAGGGTGTCCAGACGCCGCCCGACCGTGTCGGGGCTGGGGCTCAACCGCTCGTGCGGCAGGGTCTCCCAGGCGGGGAAGCTGAGGATCTCGGCATCCGGCACGAAGGACCCGAGCGCCCCCGCGAGGGACTCGGCACGCCTTCCGGTGGGCGCGATGACGAGGAGGGATGCCGGATGCCCCGCGCTGTGGCGCTTGTCGAGGAGACCGGCGATCGCCGGCGCGTCGAGGCCGTCGACCAGGCCGAGATCGGCGTCCGTCTGCGCCCAGGTGAGGGCGTCGCGGTACAGGGGGGCCTCTTCCAAGGCGCGCAGAATCCCGGGAACAGTCACCAGACAAGCTTAGACGCGGCCTCCGACACTGGAGGCGGCTCCTTGTCGCGCGTCACCCCGGCAACGGCTTTCGGGTGCGAAGCGACACCGCAGAGGGGTCGCAGGCGGTTGCCCCCGCGCCGGTATGGCGGCCATTCGCGGCCCCTGCTCGTACAGGCGATCCACTGAGGGGCCGTAAACGGTCGCCTCCGGGCCGCCGAGGCCACTACTTGCGCCCCCTCGCATGATGTCTGCGAGCGCGCTCCGATGTCGAGCCTGCATAGGATGCCGGGATGGAAACCGTCACGCTCCGCACCGACCGCCTCGTCCTCCGCCCACCCGCAGCGGACGACGTCGACGCGATCTTCGAAGCGTGCCAGGACCCCGAGATCCCGCGCTGGACGACCGTGCCGAGCCCGTATACGCGAGAGCACGCCGAGGGCTTCGTCGACCTCATCGCGCGCTGGTGGGCCGATGGCAGCCAGACGATCTGGGGCATCGTCCACGGCGATGTGCTCGTGGGCGTGGTCGGGCTCCACCACATCACCCCGCACGACACGGGCGGATCCGCCGAGCTGGGGTACTGGGCGACGGCCGAGTCACGCGGCAGGGGCTTCATGGTCGAGGCATCCCGTGCTGTGATCGATTGGGGGTTCGCCGAACTTGGCCTCGCCCGCATCGTCTGGCGGGCCGTCGCGGGGAACATCCCATCCGCCCGCACAGCCCGAGCGCTCGGATTCCAGTACGAGGGGCTCATGCGCCAGGCGCTGACGAGTCCGCGCGGGCGCGATGACGGATGGGCGGCGGGGATCCTGGCATCCGACGATCGGATACCGGTGGCCTGGCCGGTCGCGCTCGGCTGACGCCCCTCCCCGATGTCGGCGGCCGGTGGCAGGATGGGCTCATGCCTGAGATGCCGGAGATCCAGGGGCTCGTCGACTTCCTCGGCGAGCGCGCCGTCGGGCACGCGATCACCCGCACGAGCGTCGGCGAGATCGCAGCGCTGAAGACATACGATCCGCCGAACACGGCCCTGCACGGTGCGACGATCACGGCCGCGAGGCGGCACGGCAAGTTCGTCGTGCTCGCGTGCGGGCCTGAACTGCACCTCGCATTCCACTTGGCGAAGGCGGGATGGCTGCGCTGGTACGAGCTGCTGCCGACGACGCTCATCAAGCCGGGCAAGTCGCCGATCGCCCTGCGGGTGGCGCTGGACGACGACAGCGGGTTCGATCTCACCGAGGCCGGCACGAAGAAGTCCCTCGCCGTGTACGTCGTGCGCGATCCGATGAACGTCCCGGGCATCGCCCGCCTCGGGCCGGAGCCCCTCGACGACGGATTCACCCGAGACGTCTTCGCCGGGCTGCTCGAGGGCAGGCGGATGCAGATCAAGGGGCTGCTGCGCGATCAGTCCGTGATCGCTGGCATCGGCAACGCCTACAGCGACGAGATCCTGCACGCCGCCCGCATGTCGCCGTACGCGATCAGCGGCAAGCTCGACGACGCCGAGATCGACCGGCTGTACGAGGCGATGCAGACGACGCTGAAGGATGCCGTGGCTGCGGCATCCGGCAAGCCGCCGTCCGATCTGAAGGACGCCAAGCGCGCCGGCTTCCGTGTGCACGCGCGCCGTGACGAGGCATGCCCGGTCTGCGGCGACACGATCCGCAGCGTCTTCTTCGCGGATCGCTCACTCGAATACTGTCCGACCTGCCAGACCGGAGGCAAGCCGCTCGCCGACCGCCGACTCTCCCGGCTGCTGAAATGACGTCGCGCAACGCGGAATGAAACGCCGCCGCGCGCGTTCGGTACACTGAGCATCAACGTGCTCCGGGGTCGGTGAGAATCCGAACCGGCGGTGACAGTCCGCGAGCGCCTCGGCCGAGCCGAGGTGCCGATCCGGTGGAATTCCGGGACCGACGGTGATGCGAGAGAGATCTCGCTAGTCCGGAAGGGAGGCAGCACGGTGCGCGAAAGCGCGCGTTCTGTCATCCCCGGACTCTGGACAGAAGGACGACGGATGGCAGTGACCGAGGCGGAGCGCCGCGCGATGACGCATGCACTCGCACTCGCCGCCAGAGGCCCGCGCGGTCCGAACCCGCAGGTCGGCGCCGTCATCCTCTCCGCTGCGGGCGAGGTCATCGCCGAGGGCTGGCATCGCGGTGCCGGCACTCCGCACGCCGAGGTCGACGCCCTCTCGAAGCTCCCCCCGGATGCCGCACGCGGCGCGACCGCGGTCGTGACGCTCGAGCCCTGCAACCACACCGGGCGCACAGGCCCCTGCGCGCTCGCCCTCATCGACGCGGGCGTCTCCCGCGTCGTGTACGCACTCGACGACCCCGGTGCCGTCTCGGGCGGCGGCGCCGAGCGTCTGCGCACAGCCGGCGTCGAAGTCGAATCCGGCGAGCAGGCGGATGCCGCCACCGCCCTCATCACCGACTGGCTCACCGCGCAGCGGCTCGGCCGCCCGCACGTCACCGTGAAGTGGGCGCAGAGCCTCGACGGACGCGCCGCCGCCGCCGACGGCACCAGCCAGTGGATCACCGGCCCCGAAGCCCGCGGCGATGTGCACCGCCGTCGCGCCGTCGCCGACGCGATCGTCGTCGGCACCGGTACCGTTCTCGCCGACGACCCGGCGCTGACCGCACGCGACGGCGATGCCCTGTTCGAGCATCAGCCCGTCCCCGTCGTCATCGGGTCGCGCGAGACGCCGGCAGATGCCGCGCTGCGCCGCCACCCGCATGAGCCCCTGTTCTTCGACACCCGCGACCTGACCGCGGTTCTCGCCGACCTCCATGCCCGCGGCATCCAGACGGTTCTCGTCGAGGGAGGCCCGACGCTGGCGAGCGCCTTCATCGCGGCGGGGCTCGCCGACCGCGTCCTCGCCTATCTTGCGCCCGTGCTGCTCGGCGGCGACCGGCTCGCCCTGACCGACATCGGCGTCGCATCCATCGTCGAAGCCCGCAGACTCACGATCGACGAATGGGTGCCGCTCGGCGCCGACCTGCTCGCGATCGCCCACCCCGCACGCACAGAAGAAGGAGAACTCTGATGTTCACCGGAATCATCGAGGAGATCGGCGAGATCACCGCCATCGAGCCGTCGGGCGACGGCTGGCGCCTCACCGTCCGCGCACCGAAGGCCGCGCAGGATGCCGTGCACGGAGAATCGATCGCCGTCTCCGGCGTCTGCCTCACCGTCGTCGGATCGACGTCCGAGAGTTTCGACGCCGACGTCATGAAGCAGACCCTCGACGTGTCAGCTCTGGCGACGGCATCCGTCGGTACCCGCGTGAACATCGAGAAGGCGATGCCGGTCGGTGCGCGCCTGGGCGGTCACGTCGTGCAGGGGCACGTCGACGGCACGGGCGAGATCGCCGAGGTGCGACCCGGAGACCGGTGGAGCGTACTGCGCGTCACGATTCCCGCCGACCTCGCGCCCCTGGTCGTCGACAAGGGCTCCATCTCGATCGACGGAACCTCGCTCACCGTGAGCGCGGTCAGCACCGCGGGCGGCGACGAGCACTGGCTCGAGGTCTCCCTCATCCCCGAAACCCTCTCCGCCACGACACTCGGAGGCCGCGCCGTCGGCGATCGCGTCAACCTGGAGACCGACATCCTCGCCCGTCACGTCGAACGCCTGCTGGCGTTCCGGGCTGTACCGGAAGGAGGCTCGCGATGAGCCTTTCCACCATCGAAGAAGCCCTCGAGTCGCTGCGGGCGGGGCGGCCGGTCATCGTCGCCGACGACGAAAACCGCGAGAACGAGGGCGACGTCATCCTCTCCGCCGAACTCGCCACCCCCGAGTGGGTCGCGTGGACGGTGCGCTGGTCGTCCGGCTTCATCTGCGCCCCGATGCCGTCGGATCTGGCCGACCATCTGAACCTGCCGCCGATGGTCGAGGCCAACGAGGACGCGCGCTCGACCGCCTACACGGTGAGCGTGGATGCCGCGGAGGGCATCACGACCGGGATCAGCGCGTCGGATCGCGCGCACACCCTGAACGTTCTGGCGAACCCGGCGTCGACCTCGACGAGCGTCATCCGCCCCGGTCACGTCCTGCCCCTGCGCGCCGTCGACGGCGGCGTGCGCGAGCGCGGCGGTCACACCGAGGCCGCTGTCGACCTGATGAAGCTCGCCGGTCTCCAGCCAGTGGGCGCGATCGCCGAGGTCGTCGCCGAGGACGGCAGCATGATGCGCCTGCCCGGCCTGAAGGAGCTCGGCAAGCGCGACGGGGTTCCGGTCATCACTATCGAGCAGCTCATCGGCCATCTCAACGAGATCGACCCGTTGGAGGGGCCGGTGACCTCGTCCCGGACCGGACGGCGCCGCGTGAGCCTGCGAGCCGACGCCACAGTGCCGACCGAGCACGGCGTATTCCGCTTCCTCGCCTACAAGGACCGCGTGACGGGCACCGACCATATCGCGGTCGTCTCGGGCGAGCCCGGCGAGACCGCTCTGGTGCGCGTGCACTCCGAGTGCCTGACCGGTGAGGCGTTCGGTTCGCTCAAGTGCGAATGCGGTCCTCAGCTGGACGCAGCCCTCGACGCGATCGAGCAGGATGGCGGCGTCGTCATCTACATGCGCGGCCACGAGGGCCGCGGCATCGGCCTGATCAACAAGCTGCGCGCGTACAGCCTGCAGGAGGAGGGGCTCGACACCGTCGACGCCAACCTCGCCCTCGGCCTTCCCGCCGACGCCCGCGAATACGCTGCGGCCGCCGGCATCCTCGGCGACCTCGGCATCGCGAAGGTGCGTCTGCTCACCAACAACATCGACAAGGTGAGCCAGTTGCGCGAGCTCGGACTCGACGTGATCGAACAGGTTCCGCTGATCGTCGGCGTCGGACCCAACAACCATCAGTACCTCGAGACCAAGCGCGACCGCATGGGGCACATCATCGGCGAGGCAGAGCTCGCCGAGGCCCTCGCGCACGGAAAGGACCAGGCATGAGCCGCGCAGGAGCACCTTCCCCCACCGAGAAGATCGACGGCACGGGACTGCGCGTCGTCGTCATCGCCGGCACCTGGCACGACGTGATCACGAACGGACTGATCGCGGGCTCCGAGCGAGTGCTCACGGCATCCGGGGCGACCTACGAGATCGTCCGCGTGCCGGGATCTTTCGAGCTCGCCGCCGCGGCACAGGCCGCCTTCGCCGGCGGCGCGGACGCCGTCGTGGCGCTCGGCGTCATCATCCGGGGCGCCACCCCGCACTTCGAGTACGTGTCGGCGGCGACGACCGACGGCCTCACCCGCGTGGCACTGGATGCCGGCAAGCCGGTCGGCTTCGGCGTGCTCACCCTCGACGACGAGCAGCAGGGTCTGGATCGTGCGGGCCTCGAGGGTTCGAAGGAGGACAAGGGCGCCGAGGCTGCGGATGCCGCGCTGCGCACCACCCTGGTCGTGCGGGCCCTTCGACAGGCTCAGGGACCGCGCGGCTGAACCCGCTGAGGTTCACCTGGCTAGCGGACGCCGCAGCGCAGGGCTAGCCTGACGGCATGGAGACCCTGCGCCACGTCGTCGTCCTCGTCCACCTCGTCGGTTTCGCCGTGCTGTTCGGCTCGTGGGCCGTACAGGCCTTCGGCGGCAAGCGCCAGATCACGAAGATCATGGACTGGGGTCTCGCGATCGCCGGCGTCGCCGGACTCGCCCTCGCCGCACCCTGGGGCCTCGCCGACGGCGTTGAGATGAACTACGCCAAGATCGGCACGAAACTCGTGGTGCTGCTCATCATCGGCGCACTGCTGGGCATCGGCGGCGGACGGCAGAAGCGCGGTGCCACCGTGCCCCCCGCGATTTTCTGGCTCGTCGGCATCCTGACGCTCGCGAACGCCGGCATCGCCCTGCTCTGGCGGTAACACGCGGCGAGCTGTGCACAGCTGATTCTCAGGAAGGCGTAAACTCCCCGGGTGCTCGTTCATCGGGCACCCGATCGTCAGGAGCACCTTGAGCACCACAGTCAAACCCGCCAATCCCCGGTCGCGCGTCATCACGGCGAGCCTCGTCGGCACCACCATCGAGTTCTACGACTTCTACGCCTACGCGACGGCCGCTGTCCTGGTCTTCCCGATCCTGTTCTTCCCGAGCGACAACGAGACCGCGTCGCTGCTGGCATCCTTCGCGGTCTTCGGCGCCGCCATGGTCGCCCGCCCCATCGGCGCGATGGTCTTCGGACACTTCGGCGACAAGTACGGCCGCAAGGCGACGCTCGTCGCATCCCTGCTCACCATGGGCATCGCGACCGTCCTCATCGGCGTTCTGCCGACGTTCCAGCAGATCAACTGGGTCGCGCCCCTCCTGCTGCTCATCCTGCGTCTCGCGCAGGGCTTCGCGCTCGGCGGCGAATGGTCGGGAGCGGCCCTGGTCGCCACCGAGAACGCCCCGAAGGGCAAGCGCGCCTGGTACGGCTCGTTCCCGCAGCCCCGCGCCCCGGTCGGCTTCATCCTCGCCAACTTCATCTTCCTGGGGATCAACTGGCTGCTGCCGCACGCCGAGGACCCGTCGCTGAAGTCCGAGGCTTTCCTCGCGTGGGGCTGGCGCATCCCGTTCCTGTTCTCGGCCGTCATGGTCATCATCGGCCTGTGGGTGCGGCTGAAGCTCGTGGAGTCCGACACGTTCAAGAAAGCGTCGGAGGTCGGCGCGATCCGCAAGATGCCGCTGGCGACCGTGTTCCGCCACTACTGGAAGCAGCTGATCCTCGGCACGTTCATCATGCTGGCGACGTACGTGCTGTTCTACCTGATGACGAACTTCACGCTGACCTACGGCACCGCGCAGACCGACGCCGCCGTACCTGGTCTCGGATTCGCGTACACCGACTTCGTGCTCATGCAGATCATCGGCGTGGTGTTCTTCGGCATCTCCACGTTGCTGTCCGGCCCGGTCGCGGATGCGGTCGGCCGACGCCGCCTGCTCATGTGGGTGACGGCGGCGATCATCGTGTTCGGGCTGTCGTTCAACCTGTTCCTGCTGCCGCAGGCCGACCCGAAGTTCACCGGTGCTCTCACGCAGGCGCTGCTCGTGATCGGCTTCATGCTGATGGGCACGACGTTCGGCCCGATGGGAGCGCTGCTCCCGGAGCTGTTCCCGACCAACGTCCGTTACTCGGGCTCCGCGATCTCGTACAACGTGTCGTCGATTCTGGGCGCGGCGGTGGCTCCGTTCATCGCCGTGGCGCTGTGGAGCGCCGCCGGCGGATCGCCCGTGCTCGTGGGCGTGTATCTCGCGGCCATGGGCGTGCTGACGTTCATCGCGCTGATCTTCACACCCGAGACCAAGGACCACGACTACGAGGCAGACCTCGGCCTCGCGCAGAGCGCGGAGCTGTAACCCTTTTCAAGTAACGCAAATGACCGCATCTCACGCTGAGATGCGGTCATTTGCGTTACTTCAGCGGTAGTCGGCGAATACGCGCTGCACCGAGCCGTCGAGCACCATCCGGCCGCCGTAGGGAACGATCCACTGCGGTCGGGTGTGACCGAAGGGCACGCCGACGCAGACCACGGCATCCGGGTTGTAGCGGGCGACGGTCTCGATGACGACATCGCGCTGGGCAGCGCGCAGCGCCGCGGCCTCGTCCTGCGACGGACGGAACTCGAAGTCGCTCACCGGCGGACGCGCGACCAGGACGCCGGCGATCGCCGAGAGGATGCCGCGCTCCCCCAGGCCGCGCATCCATCGGCCGACCCAGGACGCCGGCGGCCGCTCCTCGCTCGTCTCGATGAGCAGGATCGCACCCTCCAGATCGGATGCCGCCGGCAGCCGCCCCGCGAACGCCAGCCCGTCGAGCACCTCGAGGCATCCGCCCCATGTGCGTCCCTCGACGCGCTTCGCAGGCCCGGCCCACGCCCAGGGTTCGGTGGGGACGCGATCGCCGAACTCCGTGAGGGCGCGCGGGTCCTCCCAGCGCCGGCCGACGTCCTCGGATTCGCCGGGTTCGGTCAGCTCGAGCTCGCCGCCGTCGAGCAGCGCCGCGCGCAGCGATCGCGCGTGGATGACGTCGACCGCAGGACCCGGCCCGAGGTGCACGGCCGTCGAGCCGCCGTAGAAGCCGGGGATGCCGAGGTCCCACAGCCAGTTCAGGATGTTCGTGTTGTCGCTGTACCCGATGAACGGCTTCGGGTCGGCCTGCGCGATCGCGGCGTTCAGATGCGGCACCACGAGGATCTGATCGTCCCCGCCGATCGTCGCG
This sequence comes from Microbacterium tenebrionis, assembly GCF_903645325.1. Lineage (GTDB taxonomy): Bacteria > Actinomycetota > Actinomycetes > Actinomycetales > Microbacteriaceae > Microbacterium > Microbacterium tenebrionis. The sequence goes on along the minus strand of NZ_CAHJXQ010000002.1, from coordinate 153,490 downwards.
AGGATCGCCCTGATCGACGAGTCGGCGAACGCCGCGTTGACATCCGCCGCTCTCGCCTCGGGCGAGGCTCCGAGTTCGCGTGTCGTCGGGTACTCCACCGGAATCAGACCGGTCAGTTCCGTGAGCCTGCGCATCGCCTGCTCATGCAGGGCCGGAGCGATTGCGGGTGCGGCGAACGCCGGCGAGAGCACCGCTACACGGTCGCCGGGGGTGAGCATGGGCGGTGTCAGCATCAGGCCATCATGACATCACCGACACCGCCTGCCGCCTCACTGGGCGGCGAGGAGCTCGCGGAGAGCGGCATCCACCTGCGGGATGAAGGCGGGATTGATCGCGAACAGCCCGAGGTGCCCGGATACGTCGTCGATCACTCGCAGTTCGCTCCGCGGAATAAGCGCCTGCTCGGCCGCGCAGTCACGAACGGGGAAGAACATGTCCTCGCTGATCGGCATCACGAGCACCCTCGCCGTGATGCGAGCCAGCGCTGCCGCGAGGTCTCCGTCGGTGTGGCGGGAGACATCGCCGCGTTGCCACTTCCAGGCCATGGTGAGCAGCGCGTTGGGATCCATCGCGGTGAAGTACGGCTCGAGGAAGTCGCTCAGAAACGCGTCGCACGACGCGAACCCGAGGTCTGCCCATTTCTCCTGCTTCCAGAACTCCGTGGAGAATCCCATGGTCGCCCACAGGTGAGAATGACGTGCAAGACCGTCGTGCACATCGAGGTTCGATGCGTACTCGCCGCCGTTCCAGCCCGGATCCGACCAGATCTGCTCATTGAGCGTCTCGGTGAAGAGGAAGTCGTGAGGGGTGTTCTTCGCCGTTCCGGCGATCGGCGCCGCGCGGAGCACCTTGTCGGGAAAGCGTACCGCCCATTCGTAGGTCTGCTGCGCGCCCATCGATCCTCCGACGACCAGGGCCAGCCGCTCGATGCCGAAGTGCTCTCGCAGCAGTCGCTCCTGCGCGACCACGTCGTCACCGATGCGCACGTGGGGGAACCGTGACGCGGAGATCGATGCGTCCGCTGTGTTGTGCGGCGAGACGGACAGGCCGTTGCCGATCTGGTTCACGCACACGATGAAGTACTTCTCGGGGTCGAGCGCGTGCTCGGGGCCCACGTACGCGTCCGCCCAGATCTGATGAGTGCCGGAGTACCACGTCGTGATCAGGATCGCGTTGTCCCGCGCCTCGTTCAGCGTGCCCCAGGTGCGCACGGCCAGCGTGCAGTCGGGAATCACGCCACCTTCCTCGAGCGCGAGTTCGCCGATGGATATCAGCGTGAAGTCCTTGTGGACGTCAGCGGTGTAGTACGGGTTCTCAAGCATGGCGACACTCCTTCGTGATCGGGTCCGCACGATCCTCTCCGATCGACGGCACCCTCATCGTGTCGTGCCGCGCAAGCCCGCGGTACAGACAGGTGCGCGCGATGCGGGGTTGCGGCACCGACGATTGTCGGGGTCAGTCGGCGGGGACCGTCACCGCGTCGAGCACGGTCGAGCTCTGCACGCGCCACAGCAGGAAGCCGATGCCCATTCTCGTGCGGCCGAGTCCGGTCATCGGGTCGAAGCCCAGCGCGGCGGTGAGGGAATCCACCCGCGCGGCCATGGTACTCGGATGGATGCCGAGGACACGCGCTGCTTCACGCATCGTCGTCGTGCGGATGATCGCGTCCAGAGTCGACGCGCCCCAGCTGTGTGCGGTGACGCTCGTGATGCGATCGCGGTCCTCGTGCCCGCTCTGCTGCGCGAGATCGGCGAGCGTCACGGCGAGGCCTCCGAGATCATCCGCGTGGGATGCCTCCGCTGATCTGGCGTCGTGGAGTCGCACCGCCACCATGGCCGTGCGAAAGGACGTCGGCAGATCGCGCAGTGGTGTCGCGACTCCGATTCCCGCCGGTGTTCCCTCCGGACGGTCGCTCCCCCGGATGAGCGCCACGTGCAGCGGCCCGGATGCCGCCGGCACGACGTCTTCGGGTCCGCGCGGATGCGTCTTCCAGGTCGCGAACAGCGGAGCGAGGACGACACGGAACGTCTCCTCCGACGACAGCCGCAGCCGCGACGCCGCCTCGAGGCGGTCTGGTTCGGGAACAGTCGGATCGATGAGGAGCGCGAGATCCCGGCGGGGTGGTGTGCGGTCGGCATGATCTCGTCGCATCCGCACGGCGAGTGACAGCCGCTCGAGAAGCAGGTCATCGTTGAGGCGCACAGCATCCTCGTCGCCCTCGATCCACACCCGCACGCCATCGTCATCGTGCGCTCGTCTGACATGGGCCGTCTGATCAGCGACAAGCGCATCACCCGAGCGGGCGACGCGCATGAATCTGCCGGAGTATTCCGCGCCGGCCGTCGACCCCGAAAGGGCGGCGGCAGCCGCGACCAGCCCGTGGATCGACACTCCTCCGGCCATGAGCTCGTCGAAACAGGCGATGATCCGGATGCTCTCGCTGGCGTGCGGATCGAGCGAGTGGATGCGTCCGAGCAGCTCCTGCATCATGTCTCCTTCGCCAGGACTCCATTATGTCCCCGGGGCTGTCCGAGCGCGGCTGTCTCACGGCAGCAGAGTGCGCCGCACCCAGTCCGTGCGCGCACGGATCATCGCGCGCGCGATGGTCGTGTGCGGCGCGAAGATGTCGCAGGCGTGGAATGCGCCCGGCCAGACATGGAGCTCAGTCGGCACCCCTGCGTGCCAGAGGCGGGCGGCGAACTCGACCGATTCGTCACGGAAGATTTCCTCGGTGCCGACGTCGATGAAGGCGGACGGCAGTCCCGAGAGGTCCGTCGCCCGAGCGGGTGCCGCATACTCCGACACGTCGTCGGAGCCCACCGACTCGCCGAGCAGCGCGCGCCAACCGGTCTCGTTGCTGACGCGATCCCACACGCCGATGCCGTCGAACTCCGATGCCGAGGCTGTCACGCCTCGGTCGTCGAGCATGGGGTAGTCGAGCAGCATCCCGCACGCCTGCGGGCCGCCTCGGTCTCTGGCGAGGAGCGCGACGCCGGCGGCGAGCCCCGCACCGGCACTTGCTCCGGCGAGCAGGATGCGGTCCGGATCGATCTGCAAGGCGGCGGTCTCCTCGACGAGCCACACCAACGCGGCGTAACAGTCCTCGACGGGAATCGGATGCGGATGCGCCGGCGCAAGCCGGTATTCCACCGTCACGAGTCGCACGCCGAGTTCGGCGACGAGCGTGAGAGCGACGTCCATTCCGCTGAACCGATCGCCGAACATCATGCCTCCGGAGTGGAACGCGAGCAGTGCGGGAAGAGACCCGCCGGTGCCTTCAGGTGACACGATCGACGCGCTGAGGAGGGCACCCTGATATCCGGGGAACTCGATGTCATCGACCGTCACCGCGAGGCCCGCGAGAAGCTCGTCCCGCGGACCCGACGCATAGGAGCGGCGCATGAACGGTATGAGCTCCGGAGTGATCGTCGGCGGAAAGACTCCACCCACGATGGTCAGGGCCGCGCGCAGTTCCGGATCGATACGCGGATGCCGCATGATGTGCTCCTCATCGGGGTCTTCGCCGCTGTTTTCATGATCACATGCGCAGCACGTGCACGGAGTCACAATCCATGGACACGACGGTCCGGTGTCAACATCGCTTGACGATCCACCCGTCGTCAACGTACATTGACGTCCATGACCGCACACACCGCGCAGGCACTCGACCCGGACGGCGAGCCGATCGCCGAACTGCACCGGCTCGCCGGCATCCGTCTCGATATCACCCGCGCCGAAGAGGCGCAGGTGCGCCGCGCACGTCTGGCGGGATACTCCTGGCAGGCGATCGCCGGCGCCCTCGGCGTGACGAAACAGGCCGCGCACAGGAAGTACGGTCGTAGGTAAGCCCTTTTCTTCAGATCGAGGTCACGCATGTCTCGTACGGCGCCCACTCGCCGACGCGGACGCGGCGCGCCGCAGGACGGTCCGCGCGCCACCTTCCGCCAGCTCCTCCCCTTCCTGTTCGAGCACAAGCGCACGCTGATCGTCGTCGCCGTGCTCAGTGTCATCGGAGCGCTGACCTCGCTCGTCCAGCCGCTTCTCGTCGGCCAGGTCATCGGGTTCGTCCAGGACGGCAAGCCGCTCGGGATGCTCGTGTGGGCGCTCGTCGCATTCGTGATCATCTCGTCGGTGATCTCGGGTTACCAGCACTATCTGCTGCAGCGCACCGGCACGGCCGTGGTGCACTCCAGTCGCCGGAAGCTCATCGCCCGCATCCTGCACCTGCCGATCCGCGAGTTCGACGCCCGCCGCACCGGCGACCTCGTCTCGCGCGTCGGCACCGACACGACCCTCCTGTACGCCGTGCTGACGCAGGGTCTCGCGGATGCCGTCGGCAGCGTCCTGCTCTTCCTGGGCGCCCTGATCGCCATGCTGATCATCGATCCGCTCCTGCTACTGATCATCGTCGTCGTGGTCGGCGTCTCGCTCGCGGTCGTCGTGCTGCTCAGCGGCCGGATCCGCACAGCGTCGGCCGCGCAGCAGGTGAAGGTGGGCGAACTCGCATCGGCCGTGGAGCGCGCGGTGGGCTCGATCCGCACCGTGCGCGCATCCGGGGCGACCGAGCGCGAGACGGATGCCGTCAGCGGGCTCGCGGGCGAGGCGTACGGCATCGGCGTGCGGATCGCGAAGGTCTCCGCCCTCGTCGTGCCGATCGCTGGCGTGGCTCTCCAGTTGTCGTTGCTGGCCGTCCTCGGCGTCGGCGGCTTCCGCGTCGCGGCCGGGGCGATCAGCGTCGCATCGCTGGTGACATTCGTGATGTTCCTCTTCATGCTCATCATGCCGCTCGCGACGACGTTCGGAGCGATCACCTCGGTGAGCCAGGCGCTCGGTGCGCTCGGGCGGATCCAGGAGGTGCTGGACCTGCCGACGGAGGATCAGGAGGATGCGACGATCGCCGCATCCCTCTCGGACGACCGGTACGGCGATGCGGATGCCGCCGCCATCTCGTTCCGCGATGTGCGGTTCCGCTACCCCGACGCCGTGATCGCCGCCCGCGAGGCGGCCGCGAATGAGGCGCGCACCCTGCTCGTCGACGCGCACCTGGAGCGGGCGGACGACGACCGCGATCCGGTCGAGAACGCCGAGGTGCTGCGCGGGGTGTCCTTCGACGTTCCGCGCGGCGCCCGGGTGGCGCTGGTCGGTCCGAGCGGCGCGGGCAAGAGCACGATCCTGTCGCTCATCGAGCGCTTCTACGACCCCACGGGCGGCTCGATCCGGCTGCACGGACACGACATCCGCACGTATCCGCGCGCCGAGCTGCGCGCGAACTTCGGTTACGTCGAGCAGGATGCCCCGACGCTCGCCGGCACGCTCGCCGACAACCTGCGCCTCGCTTCCCCTGACGCCACGGATGCCGACTGCGAGCGCGTCCTGCGCGCCGTGAACCTCGGCGACGTGCTCGAACGCGGCCCGCTCGGTCTGCAGACTCCGGTCGGCGAGGACGGCGTGATGCTCTCGGGCGGCGAGCGCCAGCGTCTCGCGATCGCACGGGCGCTGCTGACTGAGGCGCCCATCCTGCTGCTGGACGAATCGACGTCATCTCTCGACGGCGTGAACGAGCAGCGCATGCGCGAGGCCATCGACGCGGTCTCGGCCGATCGGACACTCGTCGTGATCGCGCATCGGCTGTCGACCGTTGTCGACAGCGACGTGATCGTCGTGCTCCAGGACGGCGAGGTCGTCGGCACCGGCACGCACTCCGAGCTCGTCGAGCAGGTACCGCTGTACCGCGATCTCGCCAGGCATCAGCTCCTGGCGTAGCATCCACTCGCGTCGCGATATGCGGACGCTGTCCCGATCTGCAGACTGATTCCCCCGAAACGTCCGCAGATCGGGACAGGCCCGGTCGATCGGACGCGGAGCACCCGGCTGTGGTCGCGGCGGCAGGATGGCGGGACCACTCAGCCATGGGTTCGTCCCTGCCATCCCGCCGACGCGGGTCTTGTGCGGCTACTGCGCCTTCTCGAGGCGGTAGCGGAGCGAGGCGAGCTCGGTGCGCAGCGCAGCCGGCAGCGTCTCGCCGAAGGTGTCGTAGAACGCCTCGGTCGAGTCGGCCTCTGCCATCCACGCCTGAGCGTCGACGGAGAACAGCTCCTCGAGGTCCTCGGCCGGCACGTCGATGCCGTCGAGGTTCAGGTCCTCGACCAGCGGCAGGCGGCCGATCGGGGTGTCGACCGCTGCCACCTCGCCGCTGATGCGGCGGATGATCCAGTCGACCACGCGGGCGTTGTCGCCGAAGCCGGGCCACAGGAAGCGGCCGTCGGCGCCGCGGCGGAACCAGTTGACCTGGAAGATGCGCGGGGCCCGGTCGAAGCGCAGCTCGCGACCGACCTGGAGCCAGTGCGCGAAGTAGTCGCCCATGTTGTATCCGCAGAAGGGCAAGATCGCGAACGGGTCGCGGCGCGCTCGCCGAGCGTCCCCTCGGCGGCAGCGGTGCGCTCCGACGAGATCGTGGAGCCGAGGAAGACACCGTGCGTCCAGTCGGTCGCCTCGACCACGAGCGGCACGTTGGTGGCCCGGCGGCCGCCGAAGAGGATCACGTCGAGCGGGACGGCCTCTTCCCAGTCGTCCGAGATCTGCGGGCACTGCGCCGCCGCGACCGTGAACCGCGAGTTCGGGTGCGCCGCGGGACGGCCCGACTCGGGCGTCCAGTCGTTGCCCTGCCAGTCGATGAGGTTGGCCGGCGGTGTGTCGGTCAGCCCCTCCCACCAGACGTCGCCGTCGGGGCGGAGCGCGACGTTCGTGAAGATCGTGTTGCCCCAGAGGGTCTCGATCGCCGTCACGTTCGTCGACTCACCGGTACCGGGTGCGACGCCGAAGAAGCCGGCCTCAGGGTTGATGGCCCACATGCGGCCGTCCTCACCGGGGCGGATCCAGGCGATGTCGTCGCCGAGAGTCTCGACCTTCCAGCCCGGGATCGTCGGGCGCAGCATCGCGAGGTTCGTCTTGCCGCAGGCCGACGGGAACGCCGCGGCGACGTGGTACGCCTTGTCCTGGGGGTCGATGACGCGGATCAGCAGCATGTGCTCGGCCAGCCATCCCTCGTCGCGGGCGATCACCGACGCGATGCGCAGCGCGAAGCACTTCTTGGCGAGGATGGCGTTGCCGCCGTAACCCGATCCGTACGAGTAGACCTCGAGCGAGTCGGGGAAGTGGACGATGTACTTGTCGTCGTTGCACGGCCACTCGACATCCGCCTCGCCCGGTGCGAGCGGGGCGCCGACGGAGTGGACCGTCTTGACCCACGGCGCGCCCTCGGCGATCTGACGCGTGACCGCATCGCCGACGCGGGTCATGATGCCGATGGATGCCACGGCGTATGCGCTGTCGGTGACCTGGACGCCGATGTGCGACAACGGGCCGCCCACGGCCCCCATGGAGAACGGCACGACGTACATCGTCCGACCTCTCATCGAGCCCTCGAAGAGACCCGTCATCTTGACGCGCATGTCGGCGGGGTCTGCCCAGTTGTTCGTGGGGCCGGCATCCTTCTCGTGCTCGGAGGCGATGAACGTGCGCGCCTCGGTGCGGGCGACGTCGCTAGGGTGCGAGCGGGCGAGGTAGGAGCCGGGACGCCATTCGGGGTTGAGCTTGATGAGCTTGCCCTCGTCGACCAGCCCGCGCAGCAGCGCGTCGTTCTCGGCGGCCGAGCCGTCGACCCAGTGGACCGCTGCGGGCTGGGTGAGTTCGCGGATCTCCTCGACCCATGCCGTGAGCTCTGCCATGGCCGGCGTGTCATAAGTCGGAGCCGCGCCCAGGGTTCGCGCTGCGGAGACCGCGGGAACGCGAGGGGTGAAGGTCTCGACCATAGCCATGTCTGCTCCTTGATAGGGATCGTAGAGATCGGTTCTTGCATCTATTCTCCGAACCCAGGCGAGTGTTTTCGGCCACTTTCGATCTAAAGAACTGCGTTTCTTTCGCTATGCTCAAGGAATGAGCAGCTCCGGCATCCATCTCACCACCCTCGGTCATCGCATCCGGCACCACCGCCTCGCGCAGGGCTTCACCCTCGACGAACTCGGCGCGAAGGTCGGTGTCGCAGGCTCGCAGCTCAGCCTCATCGAGAACGGCAAGCGCGAGCCGAAGCTCTCTCTGCTGCAGGCCATCGCACAAGCCACCGGCACCGAGGTCGCCGACCTCATCTCGGGCGAGCCGCCGAACCGGCGGGCGGCGCTGGAGATCGAACTCGAGAAGGCGCAGGCGAGCCCCGTCTTCCGGCAACTCGGTGTCAGCCCGGTGCGCGTCTCGAAGGGGATGCCGGACGAGACGATCGAATCGATCCTCGGGCTGCACCGCGAGCTGCAGCGCCGCGAGCGCGAGGCGATCGCCACGCCCGAGGAGGCCCGCAGAGCCAACACCGAGCTGCGCCTGCGGATGCGCGCGCAGAACAACTACATCGGCGACATCGAGAAGCTCGCCGAGAAGCAGCTGAAGTCGGCCGGGCACGTCAGCGGCGCGCTCACCCACCGGACCGTGATCATCATGGCCGAGAAGCTCGGGTTCGAGCTCATCTACGTCAACGACCTGCCCCACTCGACGCGCTCGGTCACCGACCTCGAGAACAGCCGGATCTACCTGCCGCCGGCATCCATCCCCGGCGGTCACGGCCTGCGGTCCATGGCCCTGCAGGCGATGGCGCATCGCCTGCTCGGCCACACGCCGCCGACCGATTACGCCGACTTCCTGCAGCAGCGTCTCGAGATCAACTACTTCGCGGCCGCGTGCCTCATCCCCGAGACGGCGGGCATCGCGTTCCTGCAGCAGGCGAAGAAGGACCGCAACCTCGCGGTCGAGGACTTCCGCGACGCGTTCGGCGTCACGCACGAGGCCGCGGGCATGCGGATGACGAATCTCATGACCGAGCACCTCGGCATGAAGCTGCACTTCCTGCGCGTCGAGGGCAGCGGCGCGATCACGCGCGTGTACGAGAACGACGATCTGCCGCTGCCGATGGATGTCACCGGCGCCGTGGAAGGTCAGCCGGTGTGCCGCAAGTTCCAGGCACGGGCTGCGTTCGAGCAGCAGAACCGCACGACGGAGCGCTACCAGTACACCGACACCCCGTCGGGCACGTTCTGGTGCGCGACGCAGACGGGTTCGGGCAGCGACGGCGAGTACTCGGCCACGGTCGGCGTGCCCTTCGACGACGCACGGTGGTGGCGCGGACGGGAGACGTCGGACCGTGCGGTGTCGACGTGTCCCGACGAGGCGTGCTGCCGGCGACCCGACCCGCGCTTGGCGGATCGGTGGAACGGCCGCTCCTGGCCCAGCGCCCGCGTGCACACGCACATGTTCTCGCCGCTCCCCCGCGGCGCGTTCCCCGGCGTCGACGACAGCGAAGTGTACGCGTTCCTCGATCGGCACGCAGCGGAGTGATCTGCGGAGCACGCGATGCTGGATGCTTTCGGTCGGTTCCGAGCGCGTGAAACCGACGAAAAGCATCCAGCATCACCCCGTGATGAAGGCGGCGTAGCGGTCGAGCGCTGCGCCGATGTCGGCCGCGTCCGCGGCGCCTGGCGTCAGGAGCTCGGGGATGGGATCTTCGGCGTGCCGGCCGATCGCCGTCGACTGCCGCCAGGTACCGATCACGACGCCGTCGCGGACGATGATCGGGCGCACCATGCCGTTGTTGCCCGGCCCAACGGCGGCCAGGCGCTCGGGCGGGCACGCGACCGTGCGATCGGCGTACGAGATGTAGTACTCCTCGAATGAGGCGAGCGCGAGCACGGATGCCGCGCGCGGGCTGCGCCGCGGCCGGTTGCTCGCCGCGAAGAGCCCGTCGTCCACTTCGTGGATGCGCTCGTCATTCTGCGCCGCCGATGCCGCGGCGCGCGCCGCCGTGAGCGTGAGACCGGCCCACCATGCGAAGTCGGCGGCCGTCGCCGGACCGTGCCCGCCGATGTATCGCGCGAACATCTCGGCGGCGGGATCGACGGGCGATGCGGACTCGCCGATGTGCTCGTCGACGAGCACGAAGTACTGCTCGCGGCTCACTCCGCCCGGTCGCGCGACGGTCGGTCCCTGGCAGATGATGCCGCGCAGCGCTAGGGCTCCGATCGCGTGGGCGCCGCGCTGCCCGGCGGGGTCGATGCCGATGCCGACGAACAGGTCCAAGAGTTCTGCGCGTGTCAGGGCGTTGCCGCCTCGCAGCGCCGTCCGAACGACGTGCTCGACCCGCTTCAGCGCCTCGGCGTCGAGTCCGAGCTCGCGCAGCCGCGGCTCCTGCGCGCGCATCTGGCGTGCACCGGTCACCTGCAGCATCCACGCGAGGTCTTGTGCAGGGACGATGTGCAAGGTGCCGCGCTGCGTCCACGCGCGTACGAGGACACCGCGGTCGAACAGGCCGTCCACCGCGCTCACTGTCGGCGTGCCCGCGGTGCGGGAGGCCAGCGCCCAGCGACCGGCCCAGAACTCCTGCGCCTGCACGGCGAGCATGTGCTGCGCGGCATCCGCCACCGAGCGCGCAGGGGCCGACAGCCGGTGCGACCGCAGCCGCTCCTGACGCAGCATCTCCGGCCTCATGCCCCCATCTTGCCCTGCGCGTCGGACATCGCCGCTCGGCGGTATCGATCCGCGGGTTCACCGGGTACGTGGATGCCGACCTGACCGCCTGCGTCGACCGCTGACACGCGGCCTGCACGTCAGCCCTGCAGCGTCACCTCGCGGCGGGGCGGCAGCACGACGGGGTGGGAACCTGCCATGACCTCGAGCACGCGGATCACCTGGCACGAGTAGCCGTACTCGTTGTCGTACCAGACGTACAGCACGACGTCGCGGTCGTTCGCGATCGTCGCGAGCCCGTCGACGATGCCGGCGCGGTGCGAGCCGACGAAGTCCGTCGAGACGACCTCGGGGCTCTCGACGTAGTCGATCTGCTGGCGGAGCTTCGAGTGCAGCGAGACGCGGCGCAGATAGTCGTTGAGCTCGTCCCTGGTCGCCGGGTTCTCGAGGGTCAGGTGCAGGACGGCCAGCGACACGTCGGGGGTGGGCACGCGGATCGCCGAACCCGTCAGCTTGCCTTCGAGCTCGGGCAGTGCGCGGGCGACGGCCTTGGCCGCTCCGGTCTCGGTGATGACCATGTTCAGCACGGCCGACCGGCCGCGACGGTCGCCGGAGTGGAAGTTGTCGATCAGGTTCTGGTCGTTCGTGAACGAGTGCACGGTCTCGACGTGGCCGCGCACGATGCCGTACGCCTCGTCCATGGCCTTGAGCGCCGGCGTGATCGCGTTCGTCGTGCACGAGGCCGCCGACACGATGCGGTCGGAGTCCTCGATCGTGGCGTCGTTGATGCCGTGGACGATGTTCTTCAGCGCCCCCTTGCCGGGGGCCGTGAGCAGAACACGGGCCGCGCCCTTCGCCTCGAGGTGACGGCGCAGACCCGCCTCGTCGCGCCAGCGACCGGTGTTGTCGACGACGATGGCGTCGCGGATGCCGTACGCGGTGTAGTCGACGGATGCCGGGTCGTTCGAGTAGATGACCTGGATGCGGGTGCCGTTGGCGATGATCTGCTCGGCGTCCTCGTCCACGGTGACCGACCCCGCGAAGCTGCCGTGCACCGAGTCGCGCATGAGGAGCGAAGCACGCTTGACGAGGTCGTTCTCGGATCCGCGCCGGACGACGATGGCACGCAGGCGCAGTCCGCTGCCCCCGCTGTTGTGGGCGATGAGAATGCGGGCGAGCAGGCGTCCGATGCGCCCGAAGCCGTAGAGCACGACATCGGTGGGCTCGGCGGGCTCGGCGCCCATGGCAGGTGCGAGCGCCTCGCGCAGGTACTCGTCGAGCGGAGCATCCGTGTCGGAGAGCCCGGCGACGAGCCGCGCCACGTCGATCGACGATGCGCCGGGCGCGAGATCGCGGAGAGCCTCGAGAACGGCCAGGGTGTCTTCGAGAGCGAGCTCCTCGTGGCCGAGCTGGGCGACGCGCTCGTGCAACTCGATGATGCCCGTCGTCGAGAGCCCCAGCAGCCGGTGCCCGTGCAGCGACGTCACCACCTCATGATCGCGGCGGAGCGCGCCGATGAGCGGGACCATCCGCTCTGCGAGCTCTTCTGAGACCATCCAGTCATCACGGTGTGCCGCGAAGTCGTTCATCTGCGTCCTTGCAAGTTCTGAGCGCACCGAAGATCGTCCGGCGCGCGGGTTGCCGGGTGGAACATCGGGGGATGCTTCAAGAATAGTCCGCGACGGAGCCGTCCCTCACCGGGGCTAGCCTGGATGCATGGCGACGACCTTCACTGCCCGCGCTGCCCTGCTCGACATGGACGGCACGCTCGTCGACTCCACGGCCGTCGTCGAGCATCTGTGGCTGGAATGGGCGGAGCCGCACGGCCTGGACCGCGAGACGGTGCTGCGGACCGTGCACGGCCGCCAGGGGTGGCAGAGCATGGCGATCCTGCTGCCCGAGCGCGATCACGAGATCAACCTGATCGAGAATCAGCGGATGCTCGCACGCGAGAGCGCCGAGACCGACGGTGTCGTCGCGATCCGCGGCGCCGACGACCTGCTGCGCGCGCTGGACGGCCTCCCCCACGCCATCGTCACCTCGGCGAATGTCGCCCTCATGACCGCGCGCATGGGGGCCGCACGGCTGACCATCCCCGAACTCGCGGTCACCGCCGAGCGTGTGACGAACAGCAAGCCCGACCCGGAGGGGTTCCTGCTCGCGGCATCCCTGCTCGGCATCGCGCCCGCGGACTGCGTCGTGTTCGAGGACTCCGGCGCCGGCATCCGCGCCGGACTCGACGCCGGGATGACGGTCGTCGGCGTCGGCCCGCACGCGCCGTTCTTCGGTCCGGCGCATCACGTCGACGATCTCACGCAGGTCGAGATCGTGCCCGCGGCCGACGGGTTCGAGGTCAGGATCGGCTGAGCGCCCTGTCTGTTCAGCCCAGGGACGCGATCGCCTCGCGCAGGATGCCGTCCGCTGCGGCGAGCGCGTCGCGCGCACGGGACGCCTCGGCGCCCGTGATGGTCATGAGCAGCGCGAGCTTGACCGATCCGTCCGCAGCCCGCAGCGCCGCATCCGCCTCATCGACGCCGACGCCGGTCAGTTCCGCGACGGTGCGGATCGATCGTGCGTGCAGCTTCTCGTTCGTGGCGACGAGGTCGACCATCACCCCGCGATAGGTCTTGCCCAGTCGGATCATCGACAGCGTCGTCAGCATGTTGACGACGAGCTTCTGGGTCGTGCCCGACTTCAGCCTCGTGGACCCGGAGATGAACTCCGGACCCGTGACGATCTCGATGGGGATCTCCGCCACCGCACCGATGGCGGAGTCGCTGTTCGACGCGATCGCCACCGTGAGCGCCCCGATGCCGCGGGCGTACTCGAGTCCGCCGATCACGTACGGGGTCCGGCCGGATGCCGAGATGCCGACGACGGTGTCGCGCTCGGTCAGCCCGAGTTCGCGCAGCGACACGCCTGCGGCGTCGCGGTCGTCCTCCGCGTTCTCGACGGCGGATCGCACTGCTCTCTCCCCTCCCGCGATGAGCCCGATGACCATCGAGGGGTCCGTGCCGAACGTGGGAGGGCACTCGCTCGCGTCGAGCACGCCGATGCGTCCGGCCGTCCCGGCGCCGATGTAGATGAGCCGGCCGCCACGGCGGAAACACTCGGTGATCCCGTCGACGGCGCGAGCGATGTCCGCCGCGCGCTCGGCGACGGCCGCGGGCACCCGCTGGTCCTCGGCGTTCATGAGCCGGACGAGCTCGACGGTGCTCTGCAGGTCGAGATCACCGCGCTCCGTGGTCGCGGCCTCGGTGTCGAGCTGGGCGAGCTGTCCGATGAGGGCGGACAGGCGATCGGAGGAACGAGGGTCATCGGACACGGTGGACGAACCTTTCGTGAGGTGTGTCCGCGCGCAGCGCGAGCAGGGCAGCACCATCGAGGGCGTCCCCTCGGGCGGGCACCGGCGCGCGGCCGGCGTCGGTCAGGGAGCGCTCGAGCTCGGCGCGGAACCACAGATGCTCGGTGAGCCCGCCGTGCACGACTACGCCGGGGTGGTCGGATGCCGCGACGGCGGATGCCGTGAGCAGACGAACCGCCTCCGCGGCGATCTGTGCGGCGATCTGGTCGCCGTCGCGCGCGGCATCCAGGACGAGCGGGGCGATCCCGGCGAGCTGCCGCGCGACGGGGAGGAGGCCTGCGAGCCAGGCGACGGCATCCGGAGCGGGAGCGATGTGCGCGGCGATCGCGTCGGACAGCACGGTCGGCTGCCCGAGCCCGTCGCGGGCGCGCAGCGCGGCGCGCACGCCCTCCCGGCCGATCCACGACCCCCCGCCGAGGTCCCCGATGTCGGGGCCCCATCCGTCGATGAGCCGGGTTCCGGCGTCGGCGACGCCCAGCGCCGCAGCTCCTGTGCCGGCGATGAGCAGCGTGCCCTGCCCGCCGTCCAGCGCACCGGCGTGAGCCGTGACGACATCCGATGCGACGGCCACCTGTGCCCCGGTCGCCTCCGCGAGACGTCGCGCGAGGTCGTGCGCGGCATCCGGATCCGCCCAGGCGCCGGCCGCACCGACGGCGAGCACCTCGAACCGGCCCGCCTGCGCGGCGAGCGGCTCGATCGCGGCCCGTGCGGCATCGACACCGCCGGACGTTGCCAGCCCAGGGGCGCCCGGTCCGGTGCAAACGCGCCGGGCGCCGGCATCCATGATCGCGACCCGGCAACGGGTCTTGCCGAGATCCACGGCGACGGTGATGGGCATGGGGCGGCTCTCAGGACGGGGAGATGCGCCGATCAGCGACGCGCAATTGTAAAGAGTCTATGCATAATGCTGGGCTGCGCGCTCGTGCCGCGACGGCGGCGACCTCGTCCGCGGCCCGCAGGAACATCATGATCCAACTGAAGATGACGATCGCCGCGATGAGTTCGACCGCGTCATACCGAGCGCACCTCGGCGCCCTTGGCCTCCAGGAGCTCCACGGCGAGCGCGAGCGTGCGCCCGGAATCGGCCACGTCATCGACGAGCAGCACGCGGCGTCCGTCGAGGTAGGCCATGTCGAGCTCGGGCGGCAGCACCTCCGGAGCATCCAGCACAGTGCCGATCCCCGTGTAGAACTCGACGTTGATCGCGCCGCAGTTCTTCGCGCCGAGGCCGTAGGCGATCGCTCCGGCCGGGAGCAGCCCGCCGCGGGCGATCGCGACCACCACCTCCGGCTCGAAGCCGCTGTCGAGGATGCTGCGGGCGAGATCCCGCGTCGCCGATCCGAATCCGTCCCAGGTGAGGGTCTCGCGCACGTCAGCCGTCATGCGACCATTCTTCCGCCTCCCCCGCAGTAGAATCGACGGGTCCGGCCGAGCCGGTGCTCGAAAAAAGGGCACGAAGCAGGCAACGCATCGAAGCGCCGCGCGAGACACATACGGAATCCATCCCGATACCGTCTCGAAAGGCTCCACCATGCCCTCCGTCTCCGCACACGTCGCCCTCACCCTCGCTCAGCACGTCGACCACGTCTTCGGCGTCATGGGCAACGGCAACGCCTACTTCCTCGACGCTCTCGAGCGCGACACCGGTGCCGAGTTCACGGCGGTCCGCCACGAGCAGGGCGCCGTGGTCGCCGCCGATGCGCACTACCGCGCCTCGGGCAGGATCGCAGCGGGCACGGCGACCTACGGCGCCGGGTTCACGAACACGCTCACGGCTCTGGCCGAGTCCGTGCAGGCCCGCATCCCGCTCGTGCTCGTCGTCGGCGACGAGCCGACGTCGGGCCCGCGGCCCTGGGACGTCGATCAGATCGCGCTCGCGTCCGCCGTCGGCGCGCGCACGTACACGGTCGGTCGGGCGGATGCTGCGGCGACCACGATCATCGCGGTCGAGCACGCCCTCACGTATCGGGTGCCCGTGGTGCTTGCGGTCCCCTACGACGTCGCGTCGCTCGAGGCGGGCGCGGTGCCGGATGCGCCGGCTCCGCGCGTTCCCGCAGCGCTCGCCCCCGCGGGCGAGTTCGCCGACGGGATGCTCGACGAGATCGCTGCGGCGCTGCGCGGCGCCGAGCGTCCGTTCCTGCTGGCCGGGCGCGGAGCGTGGCTGGCGGGCGCGGGTGAGCCCCTCGGCGCTCTGGCGGACGCGACCGGTGCCCTCACAGCATCCACCGCTCTGGGCCGCGGCGTGTTCCCGGCTGCCGAATACGACCTGGGAGTCACGGGCGGTTTCGGCGCCGAGGACGCGATGCGGCTCGTGCGCGAGGCCGATGTCGCGGTCGTGTTCGGCGCGTCGCTCAATCAGTTCACGATGCGCTTCGGCGACCTCTTCGCACCCGGGACACGGGTGTTCCAGGTCGATGTCGCGCCGGCGGCGACGCACGCGCACATCGGCGGCTTCGTGCGCGGCGACGCCCGCCTCGTCGCCGAGGCCCTCGTCGCGCGCCTCTCCCCCGCTCTCCCCGCGCACAACTTCGGATCCCAGGCTGAACACGCCGCGGATCCGGGCGGCGCCGACGGCGAGTCGCCCGCGGCATCCGAAGCTGTGCCCGGCTTGGGCGCGGAGCAGAAGCATGAGCAGGGGCGGATGCCGTGGCGGGAGAGCGTCGATGTCGCCGCCGCCCGCACGTATGACCGCGGCGACGACCTCGCCCCGGGCGGCCGACTCGACCCGCGGTCCGCTGCTCGCCGCATCGCCGAGATGCTGCCGGCGGATCGTGTCGTCGTCTCGGACGGCGGACACTTCATCGGCTGGGCCAACATGTACTGGCCGGTGGCATCCCCCGATCGGATGATGATGGTCGGAACAGCTTTCCAGGCGATCGGGCAGGGCTGGCCGAGCGTGGTCGGCGCGACCCGTGCCCGTCCGGAATCGACGATCGTGCTCACGAGCGGCGACGGCGGCGGTCTCATGGCCATCGCCGACCTCGAGTCGGCGGTGCGCTCCGCCGGCGGACGCGGCTGCGCCGTGATCTGGAACGACGCCGCCTACGGCGCCGAGGTGCACCTGTACGGGCTCAAGGGCCTCGCCGAGGACCCGATGCTGATCCCCCAGGTCGACTTCGCGGCATTCGCCGCCGCCGTCGGTGCCGAGGGCGTCGTCGTCGAGACCCTTGCCGACCTGGACCGCCTGGCGACGTGGTCTGCGCAGCCCGCCGAGGAGCGTCCGTTCCTGCTGTTGGATCTGCGGGTCTCCCCCGCCGTCGTCGCGCCCTATCAGCAGGAGATCATCCGGGTGAACAGCTGAGAGGGCTGGTCGTCGCGTGGTCCGATAGGCTCCTCGCCATGGCAGAAGACCCCGAGGTCCTGCGGTACAGCGCATTCGCGGCGACTGCGGAGGGCGGCAATCCGGCCGGGGTCGTGCTGGACGCGTCGCGCCTGGACGACGCTGCGATGCAGCGGATCGCCGCCGAGGTCGGGTACTCGGAGACCGCGTTCGTCGTCGGCCAGGATGCCGATGAGCCGACCTATCGCGTTCGGTTCTGGTCACCCGCCGCCGAAGTCCCGTTCTGCGGCCACGCCACCGTGGCGACGGCGGTCGCTCTGGCCGAGCGCGACGACGCGGGACGTGTCGCGTTCGAGACGTTGGGCGGGCGGGTCGAACTGCGGTCGGCGACCGACGAGACCGGAGCCGTGACGGTGTCCTTCACCAGCGTGGACCCCGAGGTGCGCGACATCGACGACGAGGTGCGGGATGGCCTCCTGGCGCTTCTCGGACTCACCGGCGCCGACCTCGATCCCCGCTTTCCCGTCCGCGAGGCGTACGCGGGCAACTGGCATCCCATCGTGGTCATCGCCGAACTCGACCTGTTCCACCAGTTCCGTTTCCTTCCCGCCGATGTCGCGGCGATCATGCGCGAACTGGGCTGGCTGGGCACGGTGACGGTGCTGCACGAGCTCCGCCCCGGGGTCTTCGAGGCCCGCAACCTCTTCCCGGTCGGCCGGATCACCGAGGCCCCGGCGACGGGTTCTGCTGCGGCATCCACCGGAGCGTACCTGCGCGAGCACGGCTACCCGGAGCGCACGATCCGCATCGAGCAGGGCCGTCATGTCGGCAGGCCGAGCGCGCTCGTCGTCACGATCCCCGACTCGGGCGGCATCGAGGTCACCGGCGGCGCGACGCGGATCCGCTGACCAGCCCTGTCACTCGATCAGTTCGAGCCCCTGCACGCGGACCTGCTCGAGGTCGAGGTTCGCCGAGATTCGGCGGACGATCATGTCGTCCACGGCACCGGAGCGGCGTAGGCCGAAGAGCACCTCGCGCTTGTGATCGAGAACCGCGAGCTTGAGGCGGGCGAACTCCTCATGACGGATGATCGGCGACCGTTGCTCGAGATCGACGTCAGTGGAGGTCGCGACCATCTGCAGCGTCGTGCCCCGCACGCCGATCGCCGAGGCCTGCACGTCCGTCGACGCGTCGCCGAACTCGACGGATTCGTCGGCGAGCGGATCGGGCGCGTCGAGCATGTCCTCCATCGCCCCGACCTCGGCGTCGATGAGCGCGCGCTCCCTCGCCATCGCCCGTGCGTTCGCGAGCTCGAGGCGCTCATACCCCTCGCGCCTCACGCGGTCACGGATCTCGTCGCTGATGCCGTTCTCGGCGGCGAGGGCATCGAGGGCGGTCATGGCGGCGCCCGAGATCGCGCGCTCGGCGAGTTCGAACTCCTCGTCCTCGCCGTGGTCGACCGGAAACCGCGCCCAGCGGACGACCGCCGGCAGCAGCGGGCCCTGCACCAGCAGGCTCAGCAGGATGACCCCTGCGGTGACGAAGATGATGTCGTCGCGGCCGTCCAGCGGCGCACCGTCGGGCGCGGCCAGCGGCACGGACAGCGCGATCGCGAGCGACACAGCGCCGCGCATGCCTGCGACCGTCGTCACGATCTGCATGCGCGTGCGCAGTCCGCGCGGAGGCCGCGCACTCTCTCCGACGCGCTGGAACGGCATCGCCAGCAGCTGGAACGCGAACCGCACCGCGAGCAGCACGAGCCACACGGCGAGTGTCGCGAGCACGAGCCAGCCGATCTCGCGCAGCGAGGTCTGGTGCACGACCCATTGCACCTCGATCCCGATGAGCACGAACAGCGCGCCGTTGAGGAGGAACACTCCGAACGGCCACACCGTCTCGGCCTGACGGCGGGATGCGGCGGTGCTGATCGCCGGATTGATGTACGCGACGATGAGCCCTGCGACGACCACGGCGAGCACACCGGAGGCGTGGATCATCTCGGCGACCATGAACGCCGTGAGCGGAACGAGCAGCAGCGTCACGTTGATGACGATGGTCGCCCGCGGGGTCCGCAGCAGCAGCCAGGCGAGAGCGGCGACCACGACGCCGACGGCGATGCCGCCGAGGTACGAGACGATCACGCTCCAGGTCACCGAGAGCGGGGTGATCTGCCCGCCGACGGCGAGCGAGACGGCGATCGCGTACAGAACGAGAGCCGTGCCGTCGTTGGTCAGGCTCTCGGCCTTGAGCTTCATGAAACTGCGCCGCGGCAGAAGCCGACCCAGGGCCGCGACCGCGGTGGCATCGGGTGGCGCGACCGCGGCGCCGAGAATCAGAGCGATCTCCCACGGCATCCCGAACAGCACGCCGACAGCCGCCACGGCGAATGCGGAGGCGACCACCAGCAGAGTGCTCATCGGCAGGATGTACCGGAAGTCGCGACGGATCGACCGCAGCGACGTCGTCAGGCTCTCCCAGAACAGCATGACCGGCAGGAACAGCAGCAGGACGGTCTCGGGCGGCAGCTGAACCTCGCGCAGCGCCGGGACGAAACCGAGCAGCAGACCGAACACGACCAGCACCAGGGGCAGCGCGAGGCGCACCCGCGGCGCCAGCAGCGTTCCGACCAGGATCGTCAGTCCGAGCAGGACCGTGACCTCAAGACCCTCCATGCGCGCACCCCATCCGCCGTCACGAGTGGGCGCGACGTGCGAAGAAGCACAGCGCCCGTCAGGCAAACGGTATTCCCGTCGGTGCGCGCACGGAAGAGGTTCACCCCTGCGCGCTGTAGTCCGGCAGCTCCTGCAGAGTCCACGTGTTGCCGTCGGGGTCGTCGAAGGTCACGAAGCGGCCCCATGCCTGCTCGTCGACCCCGTTCGCCTCGACGCCGGCGTCACGCAACTGGGCCAGCGCGGCATCGGCATCGGGCACGACGACCTGGATCGTGTTCTGCTGACCCGGCTCGAGGTCGAGCCCCAGGCCCTCGCCGAACGCGATCGAGCAAGCCGAACCCGGCGGCGTCATCTGCACGAACCGCAGGCCCTCGTGGACGACCTGATCGTGATCGGCGTTGAACCCGATCTTCACGTAGAAGTCTTTCGACCGGTCGACGTCGCTGACCGGCACGTGGATGAGTTCGATCTTCCAGTCCATCACTCACTCCTCCTGGCGAGCATCGGCGCCCGACCGCGGCCAACGCTACGCGCGGGGTCGGACATCGCACAGGGCACGGACGTCTAGATCCAGCCCTTGTCCTGCGCGATGCGCACCGCCTGCGCCCTGTTCGCCGCCCCGACCTTGCCGATCGCCGCCGACAGGTTGTTGCGCACGGTTCCCGCCGACAGGAACACCTCCGCCGCGATCGCCGCGGCGGACCGCCCGTCGGCCGCGAGCCGCAGCACCTGGCGCTCGCGCTCGCTCAGCGGGTTGGCGCCGTCGAACAGGCTGGCTTCGGCGAGCGCGGGATCGACCACCCCGAGCCCCACGTGCACCCGTCGAACGGCGTCGGCGAGCTGCTCGGCCGGCGCATCCTTCACGACGAAGCCGCTCGCACCGGCATCCAGCGCCGAACGCAGGTAGCCGGGTCTGGCGAACGTCGTCACGATGAGCACCCGGGTCGCAGGGCTCGCGGCCCGCACGGCCTGCGTCGCCGCGATCCCGTCCATGCCGGGCATCTGGATGTCCATGAGGCAGACGTCCGGCGCTGCGTCGGACGCGACGCGCACGGCCTCGTCACCGTCACCTGCGACGCCGACGACGGTGAGGTCGGCTTCGAGTTCGAGGAGAGCGGCGAGGGCTCCGCGGAGCATCGCCTGATCGTCGACGATGACGAGTCTGATCGGATCGGACGACGTCACCACGTCACCTCCACCCGCGTGCCGCCGCTCTCCGGCGCGCTGACGGCCAGGGTCGCGCCTCCCGTTGTCGCCCGCGCAGTCGCTCACGGCGAGCTGGATCCTGCGCGAAGCGACCACGAACGTGCTGCGGCATTCCCCTCGACGTGCAGGGCGATGTCGGCGGCGGCCAGAGCCTCGCGGCAGGACTGCAGCTGATCCGAGAGCGTCGCGCTGCGCACGCCGGCGACGGTCGCCCTGACGCCCGCGATCGCCTCCGCCGTGAGGAATTCGATATCGGCCAGCTCGGCCTTCGCGCGTTCCGGGTCGGTGTCCATGAGTCGGCGCACGAGCTGCGCCTTGATCTTCACGACCGTGAGCGAGTGCCCGACGAGATCGTGCACATCCCGCGCGACGGCCTCGCGTCCCTCGCTCGTGGCGAGCTCGAGCCCCAGCCGCTCGGCCTCGGCCGAGCGGATGATGAGACTCGTCGAGACCGTGTTCACGACGCCCAGCAGCACGATGATCGCGAGGATCGACACGTACGACAGGCCGTTCGGCGTCAGGAAGACGAGTATCGCCGTGATGGTGACGCTCGCGGCCGCCGTGACCCAGTGCGCGAGCCGGTTCAGACCGTACGAGGCGAACGACATGATGAACGGCAGGAAGCCGACGGCGTATCCGCCGATGCTGGGGATCGTCAGCGCGGCGCACGCGATCATTCCGCCGAAGGCGATCCACTGGATGGGCCTGGGCGGGTCGACGAGCCCTCCGCCGCCGAAGCTCATACCGTTGATGAAGCCGGCTACGTAGACGACGACGAACGTCGCGAACGCCGCCCAGCCCGTGACGATCCATACCTGCGCTGCCTCGGAGCGGGCGAGCTCGATGAGCGGGTACACGAGGAACACGAGCCAGATCACGGCCATCAGCCAGCCGTAGCGCTCCCACGGCGACCCGGAACCCTGCCGGGGCCGCCTGGCGCCGGACGCCGCCCATGCCGCCGGCGCGGCGCCGGCCTCTGAGGCCGACACCGCGTCGCGGGTCACGTCTTCCGCCATGCAGTCGACCCTAGCGGCGCGACCGCGAGCGCTTGACGCCCGCCGCGACGAGCACCGCGAAGATCACGAGCCACACCACGACGTTCAGCACGACCCCCCAGAGCGGATCGGTCTGCCCTGTGGTGAGGGTTCCCTCCGTGAGCGGCCAGCGGCTCAGCGCCACGAAGCCGTACAGCGGGGTGAAGCGGGCGATGTCGAGCATGACGCCGTCCAGCGGAATGAAGACGTTCCCGAAGAATGCGAAGAACGTCATCGAGATGGATGCGAGCGCCGCCGCCGTATCGGAGTTGAAGAACAGTCCGACGCCGAGGCCGTAGAGACCGAACATGAGCCCGATGCCGAGGATGATCCCGGCCGCAGCCCACCAGCGCCAGGCATCCGTCGCCTCGGCTCCCGTGAGGATGCCCGCCGCGAACACGAGCAGGACGGCCAATGCTGCGAACGCCACGGCGGTGAGCAGCTTGATCGTCGCGTACCCGGCGGTGCTCAGCGGCGTCATCCCGAGCTGGCGTCCCCAGCCCTGCTTGGCCTCGGTGGCGGCGAGCGAGGTGAGCGAGCTCATCGCGACGGCGGTTCCGTAGGCGGCCATCGAGACCATCACGTAGAACTTGACGTTCCCGTTGCCGGCCGACATCGAGCCGTAGCCCATGCTCGCCCCGAAGAGCAGATACATCGCCACCGGCATCCCGAGCGTGAACGCGAGCGTGTAGGGGTTGCGGATCTGGCGGATCGCCTCGACGCGCAGCATCGTGGGTGAGATCGACATGGTCATGATGGTCAGTCCTCCGTGAGAGCCGTGAAGGCGGTTTCGAGGGTGGGAGCGGCGATCTCCAGGTCATGGGCGCCGGCGTTCAGAAGGGCGGATGCCGCGGCATCCGAGTCGAGCGCCCGCAGCGTCACGCGCTCGGCGTCGACGCGCACGTCGCTGATGCCGTCGGTCTGCTCGAGCCCGCGGACCAGTTCCTCCGCCCCGACGGCGGGGAGGTCTGCGGCGAGCGTGCGCCCGCCGAGGTTGGCGCGCAGCTGCGCCGTGGCGGCATCGGCGACGATGCGGCCGCGATGCATGACGACGGTGCGCCGGGCGAACTGCTCGGCCTCCTCGAGGTAGTGCGTGGCGAAGATGATCGTGCGCCCGGCATCCGCATCGGCGCGCATGACGTCCCAGAAATGGCGGCGGGCGGTGACGTCCATGCCGGCGGTCGGCTCGTCGAGGACGAGGATGTCCGGGTCCGAGACGAGCGCGAGGGCGAACTTCACCCGTTGCTGCTCTCCGCCGGAGCATTTGACGATGCGCCGACGGGCGATCCGCGCGAGTTCCGTGCGCTCGAGGATCTCGGGGACCCTGGCGAGGGACTCGCGGCCGTGCAGAGACGCGATCACCTCGACCGTCTCGCGGACGGTGAGATCCGACAGCAGTCCGCCCGTCTGCAGAACACCGGCGATCACGCCGGAGCGCGCAGCCCTCACCGGCCGCTGCCCGTAGACCGTGATCGTGCCGTCAGTGGGATCGGTGAGTCCCAGCAGCATGTCGAGCGTGGTCGTCTTGCCGGCCCCGTTGGGCCCGAGCAGGGCGACGACCTCTCCGCGCCGAATGCTGAGATCGATGCCGTCGACGGCCTTGACGGCCCGCTCGCCGATGCCGAAGGAGCGCCGCAGGCCCGAGATGGCGACGGCATCGTCCTGGCCGGCGTCCTTCCGGGCTGCGGCCGCCTGCGTCGTGCGTGACTGCGTGTGCGCTGTTGTGCTCATGCATCCAGCCTGGTCGCGCGGGCGAGCACGATCAGGAGGCCGCTGTCACGGCATCCGCATGACACGTGTCACGCGGGCAGGAACACCCCGTCCAGGAACGACTCGAGTGCGGCGACACCGTCCAGCGGCAGGACGGCGTCCACGTACTGATCGGGGCGCACGACCACGACCACTCCGTCGCGCGACAGCTCGCACTCGTCGAAGATGTCGGTCCGGCACCAGGCATTGGGCGCCGCCGAGTACACCTTCTCCCAGTCGATCAGCCCGAGCGGGCCCGTCTTCGGCAGAAACAGCTCGGGCGATGGCAGCTGCTCGACCTCGTCGAAGCTCTCCTGATAGATCACCTTCGCATCGATCACGGCATCCGCATCGGCATCCGCCGGCGTGACCCGCGCGATCAACGGCGTCACGGCCGACGCCCACTCGCCGCTCTGCCAGCGTGCGACCAGTTCCGCGATGGAGACCACGGCGTCAGCGGCCGCCGGCACGTGGATGAGCTCGAGCCGCGCGCGTGCGCGCAGACCTCCGCCGAGACTGACCGCACCGATCTCGATCGCGTCGACCTCGGGGTTCACACCGAGCCGGGTGAGGGCGGGCTCACGCTCGTGCCGTACTTCGAGGGCGAGCGCACCCCGAATCTGCCGGATGCCACGGCCGCGTTGTCCGGCATGACGCTGTCCTCGACGACTAGGCCCAACCTCGCCCGCGCAGCCGTCGAAGGGATGCTGCGCGGCCTCGGCGCCGGAATCCAGGCGCTCCGCGACCTCGGCATCCCGCTCGAGCGCGCACTGCTGATCGGCGGCGGTGCGCAGTCCGAGGCCGTGCGCCGGATAGCCCCCGACGTGCTCGGCGTCCCGGTCGAGGTGCCGGAGCCCGCGGAGTACGTCGCTCTGGGCGCGGCACGACAGGCGAGCGGCGCGGTTCCGAGCGTGTGGCGGATGGGAAGGACTGCCCAAGCGGTGGAGGTGGCGGAATCATAGGATCTGCGGCAACACTGGACGCATGACCTTCGCATCCCTTCAGCCCCTCGCCGATCGCGCCGCCCTCTTCGCCGCCCTCCGCCAGGACGCGCTCTCCGAAGCCCTCGACAGCCTCGGCGAGCACCGGTGGGATGCCGACATGGCTGCGGGCACGCTCTCGTTCAGCTCGACCACCGACCCGTCGCGCATCCTCGAGACCCGTCCCCACCTGATCGCGACGATCG
Organism: Microbacterium tenebrionis; assembly: GCF_903645325.1. Lineage (GTDB taxonomy): Bacteria > Actinomycetota > Actinomycetes > Actinomycetales > Microbacteriaceae > Microbacterium > Microbacterium tenebrionis. The sequence continues at coordinate 128,496 of NZ_CAHJXQ010000002.1, read as the reverse complement.
CGCCGGGACCGCGATCGATGCTGTGGGCATGGGCCCACCCCCAGGGCGACGCGCAGGGCGTGGCTGCGCAGTTGCGCGACTACGGCGCCCAGTACAGCCTCGACGAGCTCACCCAGGCCGAGTTGGCGTTCCCCGAGGATGCGCCAGCGAACGGTGACGAGCTCGGTGCGTGGATCGCCGACACGGCGCACCAGATCGGCAGGATCGCCGTCGAGATCACCGGGCGCTCGCCCTACTACTCCGCACCGATCGGCGGCGGCACCCGTGCGGTGTTCCTCCTCGATGCCCCGGTGCCGCCGACCACGGTCGCCGAAGCCGTCACGAAGATGCCGCGCCTGCTCGCGGGCCTCGAGCTCAGCGACGCCCGCGGGTCAGTGTGGGATGCCGCGCGCCTGGCCGGCTGGAACATGCAGTGGACCGACGAGGAGTTCACAGGCGCGACCGTCAGCGACGCGTCGGGGTCGGCCACGTTCCGGTTCGACGATCAGGCGCGCATCACGAACATCGAAGGCGCTCTCGGCGGGGGTGCCGCCGAAAGCGCCGCTGTGCCAAGCTGAGCGCATGAAGAGCTGGTTGATCCGCGCCGTCTCGCTGTACGTCTTCAACGTCGTCGTCCTGCTGCTGATCGGCCTGCTCATGCGCAGCGTGAGCGTCGGCTGGGACGCGCTGTGGGCAGCCGTCATCCTCACCCTCGCGACGCTGGCGCTCAAGCCCGTGCTCCTGAAGGCGTTCCGCGGAGCAGCCTCGAAATCGGCATCCAGCCGCACGAAGGTCGGCGAGAAGATCGTCCAGTACGTGCTGGTCTTCGTCGTCGAACTCATCGTCTGGGTGCTGACCGTGCTGCTGAGCGGCGTCGACGTCCGCGGATGGTTCTGGGGCTACGTCCTCCGCCGCTGTTCCTGCTGATCGCGTGGGTCATCTACGACCAGATCGACGACCGCATCGAGGCGAAGACGGGCGAGGTGATCGGCTCGGTCTCGTCGCGCACGAAGCGGACGGATGCCGCGGCATCCTCCCCCGCCTCCGCACCGGCCGCCTCGCCCGAGGCGAGCATCGGACGCGACGAGCTGCGCGATGGACTGACACCAGAGCAGCGTCGGATGCTCGACAACCTCTGAACGGGCTCGTTCAGTCGGCGGCGGACCGCTCCGCGGCCTCGACGACGTTCGTCAGCAGCAGTGCGACGGTCATCGGTCCGACCCCGCCGGGGTTCGGCGAGATGAAGCCTGCGACGTCCGCGACATCCGGATGCACGTCGCCGAACACCTTGCTCTTGCCGGTCTCGGGGTCGTCCTCACGCGTGACGCCGACGTCGAGCACTGCAGCACCCGGCTTCACGTCCTCGGCGCGGATCAGGTGCTTGACGCCCGCGCCGGCGACGATCACATCGGCCTGACGCAGGTACGGACTCATGTCGGGCGTGCCCGTGTGCACCTGAGTGACGGTCGCATTGATGTCGCGACGGGTCAGCAGCAGGCCCATCGGGCGACCGATCGTCACGCCGCGCCCGACGACCACGACGTGCTTGCCCCTGAGGTCGTAGTCGTTGCGCAGCAGCAGTTCGATCACACCGCGCGGCGTGCACGGCAGCGGCGTGTGGATCGGGGCATTGACGTTGAGGACGAGCCGGCCGAGGTTGGTCGGGTGCAGGCCGTCGGCGTCCTTGGCGGGGTCGATGCGCTCGAGGATCGCATCCGTGTCGAGATGCTTCGGCAGCGGCAGCTGCACGATGTAGCCGTGGCAGGCCGGGTCCGCGTTGAGCTCGTCGATCAGCGCCTCGACCTCTTCCTGCGTCGCATCGGCGGGCAGCTCGCGCTGGATCGAGTTCATCCCGACCGCCTCGGACTGCCGGTGCTTCATGCCCACGTACAGCTGGGATGCCGGGTCGGCGCCGACGAGCACGGTCGCGATGCCGGGAACGATCCCCTGCTCGCGCAGCGCCGCGACCCGCTTGGTGAGCTCGGCCTTGATCTCCGCCGCCGCGGCCTTGCCGTCGAGAATCCGTGCGGTCATGTCATTCCTCTCATCGACCACTGCGCCGAGACGGGGTTTGCAGCATGAGACTCGTGCCAGAGAGCCCCGTCTCGTGCCGCAAACCCCGTCTCGAGACGAGTGGGACTGCTGGTGCTTACTGCTGCAGGTCGGGGTACAGGGGGTACTGCGAGGCGAGGGCATCGACACGCGCGCGCAGCGCGGCGGCGTCGGCGCCGGGCAGCAGCGCGAGGGCGATGATGTCGGCGACCTCGGTGAACTCGGCATCCCCGAACCCGCGGGTCGCGAGGGCGGCTGTGCCGATGCGGAGCCCTGAGGTGACCATCGGCGGGCGCGGGTCGTTCGGGACGGCATTGCGGTTGACCGTGATGTGGATGTCGTGCAGCAGATCCTCGGCCTGCTTGCCGTCGATCGCGGCATTGCGCAGATCCACGAGCACGAGGTGCACGTCGGTGCCGCCGGAACGTACCGAGATGCCGGCATCCGCCACGTCCTGCTGCGTGAGCCGGTCGGCGAGGATGCTCGCACCACTGAGCGTGCGCTGCTGGCGATCCTTGAACTCCGGGGTCGCGGCGAGCTTGAACGCCGTGGCCTTCGCGGCGATCACATGCATGAGCGGTCCGCCCTGCTGGCCCGGGAAGACGGCGGAGTTGATCTTCTTCGCGACCTCGGGGTCGTTCGAGAGGATGAAGCCCGAACGCGGTCCGCCGATCGTCTTGTGCACGGTCGAGGAGACGACATGCGCGTGCGGCACCGGGTTGGGGTGCAGGCCCGCGGCGACGAGGCCGGCGAAGTGCGCCATGTCGACCCAGAGGTACGCACCGACCTCGTCGGCGATCTCGCGGAACTTCGCGAAGTCGAGCTGACGCGGGTACGCCGACCAGCCGGCGACGATGACCTTGGGCTTGTGCTCGATCGCCAGGCGGCGCACCTCGTCCATGTCGACGAGCGAGGTCTCGGGATCGACGCCGTAGGCGACGATGTCGTACAGACGGCCCGAGAAGTTGATCTTCATGCCATGCGTGAGGTGTCCGCCGTGATCGAGCGAGAGGCCCAGCAGCGTGTCTCCGGGGCGAGCGATGGCGTGCATCACGGCCGCGTTGGCCGTCGCACCGGAGTGCGGCTGCACGTTCGCGAACTCGGCGCCGAACAGCGACTTGACGCGCTCGATGGCGAGGGACTCGGCGACGTCGACCTCTTCGCAGCCGCCGTAGTAGCGGCGACCCGGGTAGCCCTCGGCGTACTTGTTCGTGAGCACCGAGCCCTGCGACTGCAACACCGAGACCGGCACGAAGTTCTCGGATGCGATCATCTCGAGGAATGTGCGCTGACGGTTCAGCTCGCGGTCGAGGACCTCGGCGATCTCGGGGTCGACCTCGGCGAGCGGGGCGTTGAAGTACGGATCGGTCATGGCGTTCTCCTGTCACACACGGGAAAGGGGGGTGTTCCTCATCGGCCCAGGCGCGCGGTCGAATTCCGTAACGGTCGCTCCCCGGTGGTGACCCACCCAGACGCCAGTCGCGACGGTTCGAGCATAGCGGACTCCCCCGTGCGCGATAGGTTTCTGTTCATGGTCTCCCGCGTCATCCACTCCGCCCGGCTGATCACCGACGGTGCCGAGACGCCCGATTCCTGGGTGCGATTCGAGGACGGGTACGTGACGGCCGTCGGCACGGGGCGCACCTGGACGGATGCCGACACCGTGGTCGATGCGATCGAGATCGCCGGGCAGGATGCCGTGCTCACCCCCGGTTTCGTCGACATCCACGCGCACGGGGGCGCCGGAGCAGCCTTCGACGACGGCGCAGACGCCATCCGCATCGCCCGCGACCTGCACTGCGCGCACGGCACGACCCGCTCCGTGATCTCGCTCGTGACCGCTCCGCTGGACGTTCTCGCAGAACAGGTCAGTGCGATCGCCGATCTCATGCGGACGGATGCCGACATCCTCGGCTCCCACCTCGAAGGGCCGTTCCTCGACCCGGCGCACCACGGCGCCCATGAGCCCTCGCTGCTGCGCGAACCGGCCGCGGCCGACGTGCAGCGCCTTCTGGATGCCGGTCGCGGAACCGTGCGGCAGGGCACGATCGCCCCCGAGCTGCCCGGCGGGCTCGACGCGATCCGGATCGTCGTCGCCGCGGGCTCTGCCGCCGCCGTCGGACACACGAGCGCGGATGCCGCGCAGACCGCCGCTGCCTTCGACGCGGGTGCGACGATCCTCACCCATGCGTTCAACGCGATGCCCGGCATCCACCACCGCGAGCCGGGGCCCGTGCTGACGGCGGCCGCGGATCATCGCGTGGTCCTGGAGGGGATCGCCGACAACGTGCACCTGCATCCGACGGTCATCAGGCTGCTGTTCGACTCCGCGCCGGGTCGCGTCGCCCTGGTGACGGATGCCATGGCCGCAGCAGGGAGCGCGGACGGCAGCTACGACCTCGGCGCCGTGAAGGTGACCGTGATGGACGGCATCGCCCGGGCCGACGACACCGGATCGATCGCCGGGTCGACCCTCACCCAGGATGTCGCACTGCAGCGCTCGGTCCAGGCGGGTGTTCCACTCGCCGATGCCGTGCGCGCGCTGACGGCGACGCCGGCGCACGCGGTCGGTTTCGGCGCGCAGCTCGGGAGTCTCGCGCCCGGCTTCCTCGGGGATGCCGTGGTGCTGGATGCGCGGCTGCAGGTGCGGCATGTGCTGACAGGCGCGCGCATTCGCTGACGCTTGGGCCGGACCGGCCGGGGGCCGCCGCCGCGGCAGCGGCCCCAGCGCTTCTCCGGTCGAGAGAGCCGGGCCCGGGCGCTCCTCCCCCGAGGCTCCCGAGCCCGGCCGACCAGCGCCCTGCCCCCGCGCTGGTGCCAGAACACCGTTCCCCTGAGGAGTTCATGGCCGTCTCTGATTGATGAGACGACGACGTACCCGTTTCATTACGCGGAATGGTGAAACTTTTCCCGGGAGCGTTCCCGCGACTTGTTCACAGGGGTGGTCTCACTCAGCATTTCGAGAGACAATGGCTCGGGCGCGCGCGGAGAACCGTTCCACGCGCCCATGCCTGTGGAGGCCCACGACCGCCCCACGACCGATGGAAGATTGTGCACCACGACCTCGAGACCGACCAGACCGCCGACGCCGATCTGATTCTGCGCACGCGATCCGGAGATGCCACCGCGTTCAGCGAACTGTGGCGACGCCACTACCCCTCCGGTATGGCTGTCGCACGGTCGATCACCTCGAGCATCGATCCCGACGACCTCGTCCAGGAGTCGTACACGCGCATCTATCAGGCCGTCCTCAAGGGAGGCGGTCCGAACGGATCGTTCCGGGCGTACCTGTTCACGAGCATCCGCAACACCGCCGCCGCCTGGGGTCGCGCCCGCCGCGAGATGCCCATCGACGAACTCGAGTCCGTCGTCGATCCCGACAGCACCGATGAGGCCGTCGGCGACGCGCTCGACCGCAGCCTCACTGCGCAGGCGTTCCGGAGCCTTCCCGTCCGCTGGCAGGAGGTGCTGTGGTACACCGAGATCGAGCAGATGAAGCCCGCCGAGGTCGCCCCACTGCTCGGGATGAAGGCCGGTGCCGTCTCGCAGCTCGCCTTCCGCGCCCGCGAGGGCCTGCGCGAGGCGTGGATCCAGGTGCACGTGCAGAGCACGTCCTCGGATTCGGAGTGCCATTGGACGATCGCGCATCTCGGCGCCCACTCCCGCGGCAACCTCAGCACCCGTGATCAGAAGCGCATGGACGCGCATCTCGACGACTGCACCCGGTGCCTCATCGTCGCCGCCGAGGCGAAGGACGTCTCCGGCCGCCTCGCGCTCGTCATGCTCCCGCTCGTCCTCGGCGTCGCCGGGGCCGCCGGCTACGCGCAGCTCCTCCAGCACGGCGGTGTTCCCGCCGTCGCAGCGGCGACGATGCCCGTGAGCGTCGTGGCGGGCCCGGCGTCCGCCGATGGCGGCGCCGGCTCGATCGGCGTCGAGGGCGCGGTGCTCGGCGGTACGGGCACCACGACCGGCGGCACCGTCTCGGGCGGCGCGATCACCGGTCTCGGCGCTCTCGTCGGCGCGGGCTCTGCAGCTCTGGTCGTCGCCGGCGTCGTCGCGGCCGCCACGATCGTCCCCGGCCTGGTCAGCGCCAGCCCCATCACGTCCCTGCCGAGCGCCGGGGATGCCGACGGCTCATCGATCTCGTCCGAGGTCCTCCCTTCTCGCGACATCGAGTCCGAGGAGATGCTCGTCCTCGAACTCCCGGCTCCCGAGGAGGAGCACGAGACGCCCGCCCCGCGCGATGTCCCGCCCCGAGCACGGCTCCGCAGGAGCAGACCGCCCCGCCCGCCGCGCCGGACGAGACCACCGCCGACAAGCCGGCGAGTGGCGAGGGCGGCGATGAGAGCGAGACCGTCGAACCGCCGACCGGCCCGGGTGAAGAGGTCGATCCCGAGGAGCCCGGCGAGCCGGTGGACCCGGTCGACCCCACCGACCCGACCAACCCCACGGACCCCACGGATCCCGATGTTCCGGACGGCGGCGGCGAGACCGTGACCCCGAGCCTGAACCCACCCCCACGCCCGAGCCGGAGCCCGAGCCGACGCCCATCACCGGCCCCGTCGCCCTCGGGCAGACCGAGGTCTGGATCGACGGGAGCCTGAAGACGCATCTGACCACGCCGGTCACCGGCGTCCCCGGCACGACGGTGCAGGCGCTGATCGACGGAAGCACGGGAGGAGCCGATCAGATCGTCCTCGACGACGCGGGCAGCGGCACCATCGACCTGCGCCCGACGCTGTCCCAGATCCTCCGCGACGCCGACGTCACGATCCAGTACGTCACGGACGATGGCCCGATCCATCCGATCCACACGACTCTTTCCGCGCTCGGCGGCGCACAGGCTCTCGCCGCGTCCGCGGACACCGCGACAGCCGAGGGGACCGCGCCCGCCGAATAGACTGGAGGCATGTCCGAAGCCACAGACGCCGTGCCCGGTGTCAACCGTCCGAACATCACTCCGCTCGACATCATCCGGGCCGTCGTCCTCGTCGCAGGTCTCGCCTCACTGGCGCTGTGGGGCTTCGCGATGTGGGAGTTCCCGTGGAACCTCGTCTTCGGCATCGGCACGCCGCTCGTCGTCCTCGTCGTGTGGGCGCTGTTCCTCTCGCCGCGCCCTGTCCTGCGGCTGCATCCCTTCATCCGCGCCGCGGTCGAACTCATCATCTACGCCGGCGTCACGCTCGCCTGGTGGTCGATGGGCCAGGCATGGGCGGGCGTCGCGTTCGCGGTGGTCGCGGTCGCCGCCGGGCTGTTCGCGGGTCGGAGAAGCCTGAGGTGAGCGCCCTCGCGGCACTGCGCGACGCCCTCGGCGACATCGTCGACGTCTCGGATGAGACCCTCGAGACGGCGCGCGCGGACCGCTCCGGGCACCGCTCCCCCGGCAGGCCCATCGCTGTCGTCCATGCGCGCACCGTCGACGACGTCCAGCAGACGATGCGGATCGCCGCCGCGACGCGGACGCCCGTCGTCGTGCGCGGCGCTGGCACCGGCCTCGCCGGCGCTGCGAACGCCGGGCCCGGCGAGATCGTGCTCTCCACCCTCCGGCTGAACCGTGTGCTCGAGGTCCGCCCCGACGACCTCCTCGCCGTCGTCGAACCCGGCATCCTCAACGCCGACCTCAACGCCCGCCTCGCCGAGCACGGTCTGTGGTGGGCGCCCGACCCCGCCAGCCGCGACATCTCGACGGTCGGCGGCAACATCGCCACCGGCGCGGGCGGACTCCTGTGCGCCAAGTACGGGGTCGTTCGGGATGCCGTCCTCGGCGTCGACCTCGTGCTCGCCGACGGGCGGCTTCTGCACCTCGGGCACCGCAGCGTCAAGGGCGTCACCGGGCTCGATCTGACTTCCCTCGTGATCGGCTCCGAGGGCACGCTCGGCGTCGTCGTCGGCGCGACGCTCAAACTGCGGAGGATCACGCCGGGCGACACCTGCACGCTCACGGCGCTGTTCCCGACCGTGCGCGCGGCGGCCGTCGGATCCGCCGCGATCACGGCATCCGGCGTACAGCCCGCGATCATGGAGTTGATGGATGCCGCGGCGCTCACGGCCGCCCACGACCTCCTCGACCTCCCGGCGCCTCCGGTCGGGGCCTCGCAGTTGACGATCCAGACCGACGGCCCGGCGGCCGCCGCCGAGGCCGAGAGCATCGCGGGCACGTTGCGCGCGGCCGGCGGCGACGTGATCGTCACGACCGATCGCGCCGAAGGCGAGCGCCTCCTCGCGATCCGCCGCGCGATGCATCCGGCGATGGCGGCGCTCGGCACGACGCTCATCGAGGACATCGCCGTGCCCCGCAGCGCGCTGCCCGACATGTTCGACGAGATCGCGCGGATCGAGCAGACCTACCGCCTCGCCATCCCGACGGTCGCGCACGCCGGCGACGGCAACCTGCACCCGAACTTCATCTTCGACGGCGACGAGGTTCCCGCGGTCGTCTGGGACGCCGCCGACGAGCTGTTCCGCGCCGCCGTGCGCCTGGGAGGCACCCTCACCGGCGAGCACGGGATCGGGATACTCAAGAGCCGGTGGCTCGCCGACGAACTCGGTGACGATCAGTGGGAGCTGCAGCGGCAGATCAAGCGCGTCTTCGATCCGCTCGGCATCCTGAGCCCCGGGAAGGTGTTCGCCGATGCCTGACATCCACGTCAGCGCCGCCGTCATCGACGACGGGCACGGCCGTATCCTCGTGGTCCGAAAGCACGGCACCACCGCGTTCATGCAGCCCGGCGGCAAGCCCGAACCGGGCGAGAATCCCGCGCAGACACTCGCCCGTGAGCTCCACGAGGAGCTCGGCCTGCACGTCGCGGAGACCGCGATGCGGCCGCTCGGCCGATTCGTCTCCGCCGCGGCGAACGAACCCGGCCACCGGGTGATCGCCGACGCCTTCTCGTTAACGATCGATGCGGATGCCGTGAGCGTCCAAGCCGAACTCGCCGAGCTCCGCTGGATCACACCCGACGCGATCGGGACGATCGAACTGGCGCCGCTCAGCCTCGAGCACCTGCTGCCGATCGCGTGGCCGGCCCTTCGACAGGCTCAGGGATCGGAGCAGGAGCGGCGCAGGGACTCCTAGATCCCCTGCCAGGCCGGCTTGTTGGCGAACGTGTATCGGTAGTAGTCGGCGAGCGTCAGCTCGGAGGCCGCCGCCTCGTCGACCACGACAGTGACGTGCTCGTGCAGCTGGATCGCGGAGCCCGGCAGCATCGCGCTGACCGGACCCTCGACGGCCGCGGCGACGGCCTTCGCTTTGCCTGCGCCGAACGCCAGCAGCACCAGGTGGCGCGCCCGCAGGATCGTGCCCAGGCCCTGGGTGATGCAGTGCATCGGAACGTCGTCGATCCTGTCGAAGAAGCGCGCGTTGTCCTTCCGCGTCTGCTCAGTGAGCGTCTTGACCCGCGTGCGCGATGCGAAGGACGAACCGGGCTCGTTGAACCCGATGTGACCATCTGTGCCGATGCCCAGGATCTGCAGGTCGACCCCGCCGACAGCCTCGATCGCTGCCTCGTAGTCGTCGCCGGCGTGCTCGACGCCGTCGATCTGCCCGTTCGGCGTACGGATCAGTGCGGGGTCGAGCCCGAGCGGCTCGACGACCTCGCGGGTGATCACGGAGCGGTAGCTCTCGGGGTGCGCCGGGTCGATGCCGACGTACTCGTCGAGTGCGAATCCGCGCACGCGCGAGACGTCGAGTCCCGCGACTCGGGGCGCGAGCGCCTCGTACACGGGCAGCGGCGTCGATCCGGTCGCGAGCCCCAGCACGGCATCCGGCTTGGCAGTGATCAGGCGGACGATCTCGTCGGCGACCAGCGCTCCGGCGGCGGGGGCGTTCTCGACGATGACGACTTCAGCCATGTGCGGCGATCTCCTGTTCGAGGGCGGGTGATTCGATTGTTTCGGAGCGGGAGCGCTCTAGGAGACGCCGAGCTGGCTCGAGAGCACCATCACGGCCGCACCGCGCAGCACGATGTCCGGCTGCTGCGTCGGCCGGATCACGACGTCGTCGAAGACGCCCTCGAGCGTGCGCGAGCGCAAGGTCCTCGTCGCCGCATCGATGAACACCCCGTCGAGCAGGTCGACGGGGCCTGCCAGCACGATCTCCGACAGATCCAGCGCGGTCACGATCGGGGCGATGGCGATCGCCATGCGCGTGCCGGCATCGCGCAGCACGGCATCGCGCGACGAGGGGACGGCTGCGATCTCGTCGCGGAGCCTGCTGACGCTGAGCCAGGCCTCCAGGCATCCGTCGCGCCCGCAGACGCAGTGCGGGCCGCCGTCCGTGCCGACGACGACGTGGCCGATCTCACCGGCGGCGTAGCGGCTGCCCAGCAGCGGCTGACTGCCCGAGATGAGCCCGGCGCCGACCCCGAAACCGATTTTGATGAGGATGAAGTCCGAACGCGCCCCGCCGAAGGTGTACTCCGCGAGCACCGCGGCGTTGGCGTCGTTGCGGGCGATCACGGGCATGCCGAGGTCGCGGCCGAGTTCGGCCTCCAGCGCGAAGTCCGTCCATCCGAGGTTCGGCGAGCTGAGCACGACACCGTCCGGACGCACGATGCCCGGGGTGCCGATGCCGACCCCGAGGAGGGTCGCGGTGGATGCGGCGACGAGCTCCTGCGCCAGCCCTCGGACGGCGGCGTAGGCTGCTTCGCCGTCGGATTGCGCCGGACGGGGGATCTCGCGGCGCTCGATCACGTCGCCGTCGAGTGTGAGCACGGCGCCGCGGTACGCCTCCGCGTCGGAGAGGTCAAGGCCGATGATCTGATGGCCGAGCCGGTCGATGTCGATGAGGATCGGGGGCTTGCCCGGTCCGACCGTCTCGCGGATGCCGAGCTCGACGACGATGCCGTCCGAGATGAACTCCGCGACCAGGTCGGAGATGGTGACGCGGGTGAGCCCGGTCTCCCTCGACAGGTCGGCCCTGCTCATCGACCCCGAGTGATAGAGCGTCTGGAGGACGAGTGCCCGGTTGTGGCCCCTCGCATGCTCGGGGAGCACCTTGGTGCGCGAACGCAGGTTCTGGGCGGGCCCGAAGGCATGCGTCGCCGAGCCGGTCCGCACGGCCGGTGCCGTCTGTCGCGATTCACCTGTGTCGGTCATTCGTCGTCGCTCGCTTCGGGGACAGTGGTCTGCGCATGCAGGAGGCCGTCGACCAGCTCGGCGACGATCCGCTCTCGATCTGCGAAGCCCATCGGCTTCCCGGGGATGCCGTCGCGTCGCTGAAGGGGTGTCGGGCCCTGAAGCCGACGATACTGCACGCCGGAGGCCGCCAGACGCCGCAGGTGCACGGGCAGTCGCCGGAGGAATCCGGTGAGATCGCCGGGTTCTCCCCCGGCCCACAGCCGCTCGGCGATCGCGCTGAGCCGGGGGAACATCGCGTAGTCGACGCGGTCCCTGCTCGGCAGCGCGTAGAACCCGTCGTCGTGGATCTGGAACGCGCCGGAGCGCAGGACGATCTCCGCCTCATCGCGCAGCGGTGCGAGCACGGCTGCTGCGCGATCCGGGAAAACGCTGCCGCCGGCGGTGAGGATCGGGCGCGTGCCGCCCTCGTAGTGCAGGCGGCTGTGCAGTTCGACGATCGTGCCGAGCAAGTCGTCGACCGCGCGGACCGACTCCGGGCTGCGATCGGGACCGAACGGCCCCTCGTAGCCGCCGGCGCCGGCCAGACGCAGTCCGGGCGGCGTGCTGAAAGCCGACAGTCTCAGACCGGCCGTCGGCGGCTCGCTGAGGCGGAGGCCGTGAGAGCCCGCGGGGAACGCCTTCGCCCAGGTTCCGAGCACAGGATCCGGAATTAGTAGAGGCATCTAACAAGGCTACTAGGCTGAGAGCATGAGCTAGAAGACCCGGATCACCACCGATGCTGCCCCCGCCCCCGCTCACATGCTCTCGCAGGGCGTGCGCAAGGGACCGTTCGTCCAGGTTTCCGGCCAGGGCCCGGTCGACCCGGCCACGAACGAGTACGTCTTCGAGGGCGACGTCGCCGCCCAGACCACGCGGACACTCGAGAACGTCAAGGCCATCGTCGAGGCGTCGGGTGCGACGTTCGACGACGTCGTGATGCTCCGCGTCTACCTCACCCAGCGCTCCGATTTCGCGGCGATGAACGACGCCTACGGCGCCTTCGTCGCCGCGCACACACCCAGCGGCGTGCTCCCGTCGCGCGCCACCGTGTTGACCGGACTCCCCCGCGAGGAGATGCTCGTCGAGATCGACGGGATCGCCGTCGTCGACGCCTGATCGCCCTCGCCGCGGGTCGAACTCCCCATCGTGGCTTTCCAACCGAGTGTGCTTGACTGGGCCTCCGACCGGAGAGACGCGCCGCGTGAGCGGCGCCACCACTGAGGGGATAGTCACATGAACCGTCGTATTGCAGCATTCACCATCGCCGCCATCGCCGTCCTCGGCCTGACCGGCTGCGCCGGTGCCGCTGACGAGTCGTCGAACGACAACGCGGACGCCGGCGACTCGGCACCCGTCGAGGAGACCGGCACGGACCAGTCCGTCGAGGATGCCTGCGGCATCGTCATCCCCCAGCTGACCGAGGCCAGCCAGGCGATGGGCGACATCGATCCGGCCTCGGCCGACCCGCAGGCCACCGTCGACCAGTTCAACGAGTACATCGCCAAGCTCGGCGAGACCGTCGACAGCGTCTCGAACAGCGAGGTCAAGGCGGCTACTGCCGCCGTCCACGAGGACTTCGTCGCCATGGGAGACGTCCTCACCAAGGTCGTCGTCGAGCAGGACCTCGACGCCGCTGGCGACCTGAGCACCATCACCGGCGATGTGACCGAGTCGGCCACCGCGCTGCAGGAGCTCTGCAGCTGACGTCCAGTCGCGCATCGATGCCCCCGGGATCCCCGCGATCCCGGGGGCATCGTCGTCCGAACCGTTGCCTGCCCGTTACCTGCGGCCGCGTATGATAGAGAAACTGTCGCGCTGACTCTCGGGGGGTGAATCGTGACCGACCTCGTTGCCGCACCCGGTGCCGCCGATTCCACGGCGAGCACCGAGGTCCTGCCACCGATCGACGGCGAGCGACCCGTCGAGTGGGCGCCGCATGAGCCCGCGCCCAAGAAGCACCGCGCCGGCCTGTGGGTCGGACTCGGTGTCGGAGCGCTGCTGGTCTCCGCCGCCGCCGCGTCGCTGATCCTCATCGCACCGGGGACGACCATCGCGGGTGTGGCCGTCGGCGGGCTCACACCGGCCGCCGCCGCGGAGGCCGTCGAGAACCACCTCGCAGCCACGCAGATCTCCCTCACCGATGGGGGCGCCGACGTCGTCGTCAGTGCATCGGAACTCGGCGCATCCATCGATGCGAAGTCGCTCGCAGACACCGCGTTCGCGGAGCATCCGATGTGGAACCTGGGGGCGTGGCTGCCCGAGCCCATCGCCGGCGAAATCGTCGTCGACCCCGAGGTCGCCCACGACACGCTGCGCGGTCTCGTGCCGAGCGCCTACGAGGACGCCATCGACGCGGGCGTCTCGTTCGACGCGGCAAGCAACACCTATGCGACGACCCCGGCCGTCGCGGGAACCGGCATCGACCTCGACGCACTCACGGGAGCGATCGGAAGCGCTCTCGCCGACGGCGCCGAGGCCGTGAGCTACTCCTCCACCCCCGCCGAGGCTCCGGCCGCGATCAGCGACGCGGATGCGACAGCGGTCGCCGATCAGCTGAACGGCATGCTGAAGACGATCGGCTTCTACGTCGGCGACGAGCGGACGGTACCGGTCGACCCCGCGGTCGCGGCGACGTGGATCGATGTCGTCGACGCGGACGGGAAGCTCGAGATCACCGCCGACGCCACCGAGATCCAGAAGACGGTCGAGACGCTGGCCGAGAAGGTCGACCGCGCACCGGTCGATGCCAAGGCCATCGTCAACGGCAGCGGCACCGTGCTGCAGGAGCTCACGGCCGGCGTCACCGGGCGAACGCTCGGCGACACGAGCACGCTCGCCGCCGACTTCGCCACCCGGCTCGAGGCGGGCGAAGCCGTCCAGCCGATCGAGGTCGACGAGGTCGCCTTCAAGGAGCAGACGCTGCTGCGCCAGATCGACGTGAATCTGTCGACGCAGCGCGTGAGCGCGATCGAGAACGGCGTGGTCGTGGATTCCTGGAGCGTCTCCTCAGGAACGACGGGATACAGCACCCACACCGGTTCGTACTCGGTCGGGTGGAAGACCTCGAGCCAGAACATGGGCAACCGGGACCTCACCAAGGCCCCCTACTACTTCCAGCCCGACGTCAAGTGGGTCATGTACTTCAACGGCGACCAGGCGCTGCACGGCGTGTACTGGCACGCCAACTGGGGCACCCCGATGAGCCACGGCTGCGTCGGCATGCCCGAGTGGCGCGCCCAGTGGCTCTACAACTGGACGCCGCAGGGCGTCGGCGTCAACGTCCACTACTGACACCCGCTACGGCTGCCCCGCGGGCCGCACACATCAAGAAGGCCGGATGCTTCAAGCATCCGGCCTTCTTGATGTGTGAGGATCAGAGCGCGTCGATGATCCCGTTGAGCGTCTGCGACGGACGCATGACCTCGGCGACCTTGGCCGCATCGGGGCGGTAGTAGCCGCCGATGTCCACCGGGTGACCCTGCGCACCGTTGAGCTCCGCGACGATCTCCTGCTCCTTGGCGGTCAGGCTCTCGGCGATCGGGGCGAACGCTGCAGCGAGCTCGGCGTCCTTGGTCTGCTTCGCCAGCTCCTGCGCCCAGTACAGGCCCAGGTAGAAGTGGCTGCCGCGGTTATCGATCGTGCCGAGCTTGCGTCCCGGCGAGCGGTCCTCCTCGAGGAAGGTACCGGTGGCGGCATCCAGCGTCTCGGCGAGCACGCGGGCCTTCTCGTTGCCGGTGCGGTCGGCGAAGTGCTCGAGCGACGCGGCGAGGGCGAAGAACTCCCCGAGCGAGTCCCAGCGCAGGTAGTTCTCCTCGACGAGCTGCTGCACGTGCTTCGGAGCAGAGCCACCGGCGCCCGTCTCGAACAGTCCGCCGCCGGCGAGCAGCGGCACGATCGAGAGCATCTTCGCCGACGTGCCGACCTCGAGGATCGGGAACAGGTCGGTGAGGTAGTCGCGCAGCACGTTGCCGGTGACCGAGATGGTGTCGAGGCCGTGGCGCATGCGAGCCAGCGTGTAGCGCGTGGCCTCCTCGGGGGCGAGGATCGAGATCTGAGCGCCCGTGGTGTCGAGGGTCGCGAGAGCCTGGTGCACCTTGGCGATCAGCTGGGCGTCGTGCGCGCGGTTCAGGTCGAGCCAGAACACGGCGGGCGCGCCGGTGGCCTGGGCGCGGGTGACCGCGAGCTTCACCCAGTCCATGACGGGGATGTGCTTGGTCTGGGTCGCGCGCCAGATGTCGCCGGCCCCGACGTGGTGCTCGATGACGACCGCTCCGTCGCCGTCGACGATCTCGACGACGCCCGCCGAGGCGATCTCGAAGGTCTTGTCGTGGCTGCCGTACTCCTCGGCGGCCTGCGCCATGAGGCCCACGTTGGGGACGGTGCCGATCGTGGCGGGGTTGAGCGGGCCGTTCGCGATGACGTCATCGATCACGGCCTGGTAGACCCCGGCGTACGAGGAATCGGGGATGACGGCGAGCGTGTCGTCCTCTCCCCCGTCGACGCCCCACAGCTTGCCGCCGTTGCGGACGAGCGCCGGCATCGAGGCATCCACGATGACGTCGGAGGGCACGTGCAGGTTCGTGATGCCCTTGTCGGAGTTGACGTAGGACAGGCGGGGGCCGGTCGCGATGGTCTTCTCGAAATCGGCGATGATCTCGGCACCGCCGTCGATCTTCGCCAGGCCCGTGAGGATCGACCCGAGGCCGTCGTTGGCGCTGAGGCCGGCGGCGGCGAGCTGGTCGCCGAAGCGCGAGAACACGTCGGCGAAGAACGCCTTGACGACGTGCCCGAAGATGATCGGGTCGGAGACCTTCATCATCGTGGCCTTGAGGTGCACCGAGTACAGCACATCGTCGCTCTTGGCCGTCTCGAGCGTCTCGGCGAGGAAGGCGTCGAGAGCGGATGCCGACAGGAACGTCGCGTCGACGATCTCGCGCGGCAGCACCTTGAGGTTGTCCTTGAGCACCGTGACCGTGCCGTCCTCGGCCGTGTGACGGATCGTGAGGACGTCGTCGTGGGCTGCGATCCAGCTCTTCTCGTTGTGCTTGAAGTCGTCATGGCCCATGGTGGCCACGCGGGTCTTCGATCCCTCGGCGAACGGCTTGTTCGTGTGCGGGTGCTTCTTGGCGTAGTTCTTCACGGCGAGCGGCGCGCGGCGGTCGCTGTTGCCCTGGCGCAGCACGGGGTTCACGGCGGAGCCCTTGATGCGGTCGTAGCGAGCGCGGATGTCCTTCTCGTCGAGGGATCCGGGCTCGTCCGGGAAGTCGGGGATGTCGTAGCCCTGCGCCTGCAGCTCCGCGATGGCGGCCTTCAGCTGCGGGATGGATGCCGAGATGTTCGGCAGCTTGATGATGTTGGCCTCGGGAAGCGTGGCGAGGCCCCCGAGCTCAGCGAGAGCGTCGGACACCTGCTGGTCCGTGGTGAGGCGCTGCGGGAAGGCGGCGAGGATGCGGCCGGCGAGCGAGATGTCACGCGTCTCGAGCTCGACGCCCGCCTTGCCGGCGTAGGCCTGGACGATGGGGAGGAGCGATGCGGTGGCGAGAGCCGGTGCCTCGTCCGTGTAGGTGTAGATGATGGCGTCGTCGGTCACCGGAAGATTCTCCGTTCGCGGGTCGAATTTGTCTCGATACCAAGATACCTGAGTGCCTCTGCCCGCGTTTGCGGACTTCTTCTGCGCGCACTCACCCGGAGAGGTTACCCTGGGGCTATGACTGAACTGCGCGTGGTCGAACTCTCCGCTGCGACGATCGTCGCCGTGAACAACCTGTCGCTCAAGCCCGGGCAGGAGCAGTACCTCGCCCCGGTCTCCTACGGGATCGCCGCCACCGTCATCAACCCGCAGACCTCATGGCAGCGCGTCGTCCTCGACCGCGATGAGGTGGTCGGCTTCGTCAGCGCCAACTTCGATCCGGAGGCCCCGGAGGAGCACTTCCGCTCCGTGTTGTGGCGCATCAACGTCGACGCCGACGACCAGGGCCGCGGCATCGGCCGCTTCGCCGTCGAGGCCCTGATCGACGAGGCGCGGGCACGCGGCATGAACCATGTCGACGTGATCTACGAGGCAGGCGATGCCGGTCCCGCCGCGTTCTTCGAGCGCGTCGGCTTCACCCAGGTGGGCGAGACGGAGTACGGCGAGGTCATCGCCTCCGTGCAGATCTCGTCCTGACAGCGGCGGCGGGGTCTCGGATCCCCCTCCCCCACCGAGGCCCCGTCGCCCTCGGTGCGACCCGGCGGGGAGCGTCCGTCCTGGTCACTCGTCGCGCTTGGGCCTGGGGCGCGCGGTCCACGCCGCGAGCGCAGAGGCTGCGGCTCCTGCCGCTTTGTCGAGCGCCTCGGCCGATCGGCTGAGCATCTCGTGAGCGCTGCCGGGCCATGCAGTCGCCGCATCCGGGTCGCGGCCGGCCGCGCGGGCCTTCGCGGTGTGCTCGGCGACGTCGAAGGTCCGCTCGAGATCCGCGACCGCGTCCCGGTAGGCGGAGAACTCGGCGGGCGTCACTCCCGACGGCGATGACGGTCGCAGGTCTCTGGCACGGGATGCGGCGGCGAGGAAGGCGGCCATCGCCGGTTCCTTGCCGTCACTCATCGCAGGGTACGCGATCAGCTTCGCGGCATCCGTCTCGTAGTCCATCCAGCGCGCGATCACCGCGTCATGCGCGTCGTTCAGGCGCGCAAGCGGATACCGGTCGGTCTGCGATGCCGACGGCACCTGCGCCTGCTCCACACCGACGCGGATCCGGCGGGAACGCACGTCGGCGTGCGCGGCCTTCGCGTCGTGCTCCGCCTGTTTCAGGGCGCGCCGTGCGCTTGCCACATCGGCGGTCGACGCACGGGATGCCCTGCGCTCGGCGACCAGACGGGCGTGCTCTGCCCGCGCGACCTTCACGGCGCGACGTCGCTCGCCGATCTCGCGCTGCGCGTCGCGGAGGTCGCGGCGTGCGGCATCCAGAGCCAGCCGTCGGCCGCTGCGCTTCTGGCCGCGCCGCACGCCGACGGCGGTGATGGCTCCTGCACCGACCGCGGTCGGGGCGATCCACCACCATTCAGCGCCCAGCATCCATAACGGATCCACGCTTCGATCGTAACGGTCGCTCGGGGAGGGCATCCCTGCGTCCCCCGAGCGACCGTCGTCAGACCAGCGTCTCCTGCCAGGCCGCGTGCAGTTGCGCGAACTTGCCCGTACCGCCGATGAGCGCGGCAGGGGCGTCGTCCTCGATGATCTCGCCGTGCTCCATCACCAGCACCCGGTCGGCGATCGCGACCGTGGACAGGCGGTGGGCGATGATGATCGCCGTGCGGTCCTTGAGCAGAGTCTGCAGCGCGTCCTGGATGAGCCGCTCCGACGGGATGTCGAGCGACGCGGTCGCCTCGTCGAGGATGAGCACCGCAGGGTCTGCGAGGAACGCGCGTGCGAACGAGATCAGCTGACGCTGGCCCGCCGAGACGCGGCCGCCGCGCTTGTTCACGTCGGAGTTGTAACCGTCCGGCAGCGCCGAGATGAAATCGTCCGCCCCGACGGCGCGCGCAGCGTCCCGGATCTCGTCGAGCGTGGCATCGGGCTTCCCGAGCGCGATGTTGTCGGCGACCGTTCCGCTGAAGAGGTACGCCTCCTGCGTGACCATGACGATCGCACGGCGCAGATCCTTCGGATGCAGCGACCGCAGGTCGACGCCGTCGAGCGTGATGCTTCCCAGCGTCGGGTCGTAGAACCGCGAGATGAGCTTCGCGAGCGTCGACTTGCCGGCGCCCGTCGTGCCCACCAGTGCGATCGTCTGCCCCGCCGCGATGTCGAGCGAGAAGTTCGGCAGGATCGTCTTCTCCCCCGAATACCCGAACGTGACCTCCTCGAACCGCACGTGACCGCGCGATTCCCACAGATCGACCGGCTCGTCGGGGTCGGGAACCGTCGGCTGCTCCTCGAGCACTCCCGACACCTTCTCAAGCGCGGCCGTGGCCGACTGGTACGAGTTCAGGAACATCGCGATCTCCTGCATGGGCGCGAAGAAGTTGCGCACGTATAGGACGGCCGACAGCAGCACGCCGACCGTGAGCGCGCCGTCGGCGACGCGGATGCCGCCCCACAGCACGACCAGGCCGAGCGTGAGGGCGGCGACCGCCATGAGACCCGGCTCGAACGTGCCGAACAGGAGCATCGATCGGCGGTTGACGTCGCGGTACTCGCCGGCGACCTTCTGGAAGGCGACGTCGTTGCGCGGCTCCTTGCGGAACGCTTTCACGGCACGGATGCCGGTCATGGTCTCGACGAACTGCACGATGACCTTGGCGCTGATGACTCGAGACTCGCGGAAGATCACCTGCGAGCGCGAGTAGAACCAGCGCATGAGCAGGAACAGCGGGATGCCGGCGAGAAGCAGGATCACGCCCGACTGCCAGTCCCACACGATCAGCGCGATGAACGTGAACGCACCGAAGAGCACACCCGAGACGAGGTTGTTCAAGCCTCCGTCCAGGAGCTCGCGGATCGAGTCGAGGTCGCTCGTCTGGCGCGAGATGATGCGGCCCGACGTGTACGTCTCGTGGAACTCGAGGCTCAGCCGCTGCGTGTGCAGGAAGATCCGCTTGCGCAGATCGATCAGCACCGCCTGGGTGATGCGGGCGGCGACCACGACGTACCAGCCGATGAGGGCGGCGGCCGTAGCGCCGGCGAACAGGTAGGTGAAGGCGACGAGGAACGCCGGCATCCAGTTCGCGTGGTCGAGAACCTGCGGCAGTGCCTTGTCGAGTCCGATGCTGATGAGGATGGGACCTGCGACCTGCAGCGCCGTCGAGACGACGAGCACGATCGCGGCGAGCACGATCTGCGCCTTCAGCGGCGAGACGAGTGAGCCGAGCAGGCGCAACGAGCGCTGGCGGATCGCCCTGCTCTCCTCGCGGGTGTAGTTCGAGCGGTCTTCGCCCTTCGTTCCGGTGAGTGCCGCGCTCATGCCTGCACCTCCTCTTCCTCGGTGTGCGTATCCTCGAGATCCTGGTCGGTGATGACCGGGATCGCCCCGGTGCGGGCCGCCTCCTCCGCCTCGAGGCTGGAGATGACGTGCCGGTAGTGGGTGCTCGTCCGCAGCAGCTCGGAGTGGGTGCCGACCGCGGTGATCCGTCCGCTCTCGAGCAGCGCGACCCGGTCGGCGAGTGCCACGGTCGACGGGCGGTGCGCCACGATCATCGCCGTGGTGTCGGCGAGCACGTGCCGCAGGGCCTCTTCGACCAGGGCCTCGGTGTCGACGTCGAGGGCCGAGAGCGGGTCGTCGAGCACGAGCACCTTCGGCTGCGCGGCGACCGCGCGGGCGAGGGCGAGGCGCTGGCGCTGCCCACCGGACAGGCTCAACCCCTCTTCCCCGATCACGGTGTCCACGCCCTCGGGCAGCTGGTCGACGAACCCGGCCTGGGCGACGTCGAGCGCCTCGCGCAGGACGCGCTCGCCCTCCTCGCTGTGGATGTCGAGCTCCGCACGCCCGAGGAGCACGTTCTCCCGGACGGATGCCGAGAAGAGCGTCGCGTCCTCGAACGCCATCGCGATGTGCCGGCGCAGCTCGACGAGCGAGAGGTCTCGCACATCGACGCCGTCGAGCGTCACACGTCCACCGGTGACGTCGTAGAGGCGCGTGGGCAGGGTGGTGAGCGTCGTCTTGCCGCTGCCGGTGAGCCCGACCAGTGCCATGGTCTCACCGGGGCGCAGCACGAGATCGATGCCGTCGAGCAGGTCGCGCTCGGCGGCACCGGCATCCTGATACCGGAAGTGCGCCCCCTCGAAGGCGAGCTCGCCGCGCGGCTCCGCGATCGTGACCGGGCGCTCCGGGTCGGTGATCGTGTTCGTCTCGGAGAAGATTTCGAACACGCGGTCGGTCGCGGTGCGGGCATCCAGCATGAACGAGAACAGGAACCCGATCGACTCGATCGGCCAGCGCAGCACCGTCGCCATCGCGAAGAAGGCGAACAGCTCCGGCAGCTCGATCGCGCCCTGCGCGATGAGCCAGATGCCCGAGAGCAGGCTCAGACCGAACGCGATCTGCGGCATGAGATCGAGCCAGAACCAGATCGACCCGATCGCGCGCGCCTTGCTCAGCTCCGTCGAGCGCAACGACTCGGCCTGCTTGCTGAAGCGGATCAGCGCGTGCTTGCCGCGGCCGAAGGCCTTGAGCACGCGGATGCCGTGCACGCTCTCCTCGACGCTGGTCGCGAGGTCGCCCGCCTGATCCTGGCTCTGCCGGGCGAGGATGCCGTAGCGCTTCTCGAACAGGTAGCCCTGGATCCACAGCGGGATGGCGGTGACGATGAAGATCGTGCCGAGCAGCCAGTGCCAGCGGAACAGCAGCACCGAGCCGATGATGATCGTCAAGACGTTGACGACGAGCAGGATGAGCCCGAAGGCCAGCCACCGGCGGATGAGGCCGATGTCCTGCATCATGCGGCTCAGCAGCTGCCCGGACTGCCAGCGGTCGTGGAACGCGACCGGCAGCGTCTGCAGACGCGCGTACAGCTGCGTGCGCATCCGGTACTCGACCTCGGTCGAGGGCTTGAGGATGAACCAGCGCCGCAGCCACACCATGGCCGCCTCGCCGATGCCGAGCGCGAGCACGATGGCGGCACCGCCCACGATGATCGCGATGCTCGCGGACGTGTCGAGACCGCGGACGATCTGCTCGAGGACGATGGGGACCATCAGGGCGATGACGGCGGCGGCGAGAGCACTCGCAGCGCCTCCGACGAATCGCCAGACGACGGGCTTGACGAACGGTGCGAGGCGCCAGAGCGCTCGGGGTGTGGACAGCGAGGACGAACGTGCAGACGATGACGACGAGGAAGACATGACTCTCAGACGAGGTGCGGAACGGAACGGGAGCGTGTGACGGGCGGCGGGAGCGCTGTGCCCTGGATGCGGTGAGCGGGCGGCTGATCAGCCGCGCGGAAGCCGCATCGTGCGACCACGAGTGATCGAGCCGGGAGTGGCGATTTGCGCGACAGCGATCGAAATCATGATGTCTCCCTCAGGCTCGAAGCTCCGCACCGGTCGGCGCGACAGCCCTCCAGCCTATTCCTGTGAACCGGCTGGAGGCAAGCGTTGTTCCCGGATTTGTTCGCACCCCGCTCGAAATCGAACGTCTCCGCTCAGGCCGAGGCGAGCGCGCGCTCGCGCGCGAGCAGCGACTCCTTCACATCGACGCCCCAGGCGAATCCGCCCATGGAGCCGTCGCCGCGCAGCACCCGGTGGCAGGGGACGAACAGGGCCGGTGCGTTGCGGGCGCAGACGGATGCCGCGGCCCGCACCGCGCCCGGATTGCCGAGTTCCACGGCGAACTCCGTGTAGGTCAGAGGCTCCCCCGGCGCGATCCGTCGCAGCGCAGCCCAGCCGGTGCGCTGCATGCCGGTGCCGAACTGGTGCACGGCGACGGTGTCGATCGCGGCGATGTCGCCGTCGTAGTACGCGCGGACGGCGACGGCGGCATCCGCCTCGCCGTCACGGATCTCGGCCGGGCGGTTCTTCTCGGCCAGGCGGGCGACGATCTCGTCGCGGTCGGCCGTCCAGCCCGAGGAGAGCACGCGCTGTTCGCCGGTGTCGGGCGAGACGTCGGCGAGGATCGTGAACGGGCCGTCAACGGTGTCGATGGTCTGGATGAGAGCGGTCATGAGAGCTCCTTGTGTGCGGTCTTCGTGGTGCGTTTCGTCATGCTTCGTTTCGCCGTGCTTCGTTTCGTCGTGCTTCGTTTCGTCGTGCGGGGTGGCATGGCCGCCCAGAGGTGGGCGCTCAGGTAGCTGCGCCACGGCGCCGTGCGCTCGGCCCATGCGGTGAGCGCGGCGGGTTCCGCCGGGATGCCGGCGGCCGCGGCCCCCGACCGGATCGCGACGTCGCCGGGAAGGATGATGTCGGGGTCGCCGAGAACCCGCATCCGCACGTAGTCGGCCGTCCACGGCCCGATTCCCGGCATCGCCAGCAGAGCCGCGCGCTGGGCCCCGCTGTCGTCGCCGACCGTGAGCGCCAGCGTGCCGTCGGCGAGCGCGGCCGCAGCCCCGGTGACGGCTCTGATCCGTGCGGCGGGTCCGCGCAACACCTCGGCGCCGCGTTCGGCGATGGCCGTCATCGTCGGGAACAGCAGGCCGCCGTCCGGAGCCTCCTCACCCAGCGCGACGGTGAGCGCGGTCAGAGCGGTGCGGGCGGCCGCGACCGTGATCTGCTGGCCGATCATGGCGCGGATGAGCATCTCGTGCGGGTCTGCGGCGCCGGGGACGCGGATGCCGGGGATCCTGCCGACGAGGGGCGCGAGAAGCGGATGCTCCGAGAGGGCGGCGTCGACCGCGACGGGGTCGGCGTCCAAGTCGAAGATGCGGCGCGCCGTGGCCACGAGAGGTGCGAGATCGCCGAGATGGGTCACGCGGGCGCGGAGGCGGAGCGTGCCGGTGGCATCCTGGCGGACCTCGAACCACGCCGGCCCGCCGGGCATCCGCAGGTGGCGGGAGAAGGAGTCAGCGGTGGCGACCTCGACGCCCGGAACCGCGCGGGCGGCCATCCACGCGAAGATGCCGGCGGCGTCCATCGGCTCGCGATGCGGAAGCAGCAGATCGATCTCGCCCGGGACCAGCGCGGCGGCGGCGCCTGCGCCGAGAGGCTGGCGCCGCTTGGCCCGCAACTCGGTGGGTGTCAAGCCGAACACCTCGCGGATCGTGTCGCCCGCCTGGCGGATGCTCGCGAAGCCCGCCGAGAACGCGATGTCCGCGATCGGCAGGTCGGTGCCCACGAGCAGCATCCGCGCGTTGTGGGCGCGGTGCGCACGGGCGAGCGCCAGAGGGCCGGCGCCGAGCTCGGCGGTCAGCAGCCGGGTGAGGTGACGGCTGGAGTACCCGAGGCGTGCGGCGAGGCCGGATACGCCCTCCCGCTCGACCACGCCGTCGGCGATGAGCCGCATGGCGCGTGCGGCGGCATCCCCCCGTACGTCCCAGGCAGGAGACCCGGGTGCCGCCTCGGGCAGGCACCGCTTGCACGCGCGGAATCCCGCCTCGTGCGCCGCAGCGCTCGTCGGATAGAAGCTGACGTTCTCGCGCTTGGGCGTGCGGGCGGGGCACGAGGGTCGGCAGTAGATCCCCGTGGAGTGCACGGCCGTCACGAACTGCCCGTCGAAGCGGGTGTCGCGCGCGTCGATCGCGCGGTACCGCTCGTCGAACGACATGATCGGGAAGCTCATGCCTCCACTCTGACACGTCCGAAACCCGCAGGCGCGCGGAAATCGGACACGGCAGTTGCGCCATCCCCGCACAGACCTCTCCCCAGCGAGGAGCCCCCGCCGTATCGACGTGGATACGACGGGGTCTCGTAGACAGGACGGGGTCTGTCGGGGTAAGACGGGTCTGTCGGGGGCGGGAGCCAGACGGGGATCAGTGGAAGAAGTGACGCTCCCCGGTGAAGAACATCGTCACACCGGCAGCCTTCGCAGCCGCGATGACCTCGTCGTCGCGCACCGAGCCGCCGGGCTGGATGATCGTCGAGATGCCGGCGTCCAGCAGCACCTGCGGGCCGTCGGCGAACGGGAAGAAGGCATCGGATGCCGCGACCGACCCCGCGGCACGGTCCCCCGCCCGCTCCACCGCGAGGCGGCAGGAGTCGACACGGTTGACCTGCCCCATGCCGATGCCGACCGTGGCGTTGCCCTTGGCGAGCACGATCGCGTTGGACTTCACGGCGCGGCACGCCTTCCACGCGAAGATCATGTTCTCCATCTCGGCCTCGTCCGGCTGCTCGCCCGTGACGAGCTGCCAGTCCTTGGCGACCGACTGGATGTCGTCGGGGAAGCGATCGGCGTCCTGCAGCAGCAGGCCACCGGAGACCAGGCGCACGTCCATGCGCTCCTGCTGCCAGTCGTCGGGCAGCTGCAGCAGCCGCAGGTTCTTCTTCGCCTTGAAGACCTCGAGGGCCGCCGGTTCGAAGGACGGCGCGACGATGACCTCGGTGAAGATGTCCTTGAGGTTCTCGGCCATCTTCAGAGTCACCGTGCCGTTGGTGGCGATGACGCCGCCGTAGGCGGACACCGGGTCGCACTCGTGTGCGCGCAGGTGCGCGCTGGCGATCGGGTCGAGGGCGTTGGGCGCCGTGGTCGCGATGCCGCACGGGTTGGCGTGCTTCACGATCGCGACGGCGGGCAGGATCATGTCGAAGGCGGCGCGCAGGGCGGCATCCGCGTCGACGTAGTTGTTGTACGACATCTCCTTGCCCTGCAGCTGCACGGCCTGGGCGATGCCGTGGCCGCCGACGCGGGTGTAGATCGCCCCGCGCTGGTGGGAGTTCTCGCCGTAGCGGAGCGTCGCCAGGCGCTCGGCCTTGATCGTCAGGTGCTCGGGCAGCTCCTCGCCGCCCTCGTTGAGGGTGCCCTCCGCGAACCATGCGGCGACCGCCGTGTCGTACGAGGAGGTGTGCGCGAAGGCGCGGGCCGCGAGCTCGCGGCGCTGCGTGAGCGTCGTTCCGCCGGACTGGATCGACTCGATGATGGCCGGGTACGACTCGGGCGAGACGACGATCGCGACGTTCGCGTGGTTCTTCGCCGAGGCGCGCACCATGGCAGGGCCGCCGATGTCGATCTGCTCCACGACTTCGTCGCCGGTCGCGCCGGACTGCACGGTCTCGACGAACGGGTAGAGGTTCACGACCACGAGCTCGAACGGCGAGATGCCGAGTTCGGCGAGCTGGCGCTCGTGGTCCTCGAGGCGCAGGTCGGCGAGCAGGCCGCCGTGGATGCTGGGGTGCAGGGTCTTCACGCGCCCGTCGAGCATCTCGGCGACACCGGTCACCGCGGCCACGTCGGTGACGTCGTATCCGGCCTCGCGGATGGTCGCGGCCGTCGAACCGGTGGAGACGATCTCGACGCCGGCGTCGGCGAGGGCCGCCGCGAGCACGAGCAGATCGGTCTTGTCGCTGACCGAGACGAGCGCCCGCTTGATCGGGACGATGTCGCGGTCGCGGTACAGGGACTTGTCGCGGCTCGGGCCGGCCATGGATGATCTCCTTCGTGCGGGGGCGTACGGGTTTCGGTCAGTGGGTGAGCGCGAGGTCGCCGGTGGCGATCCGGCGCACGACGTCGATGAGCAGGCGCCGTTCGACGGGCTTGATGCGCTCGTGCAGGGTCTCCTCGGTGTCTCCCTGCTGCACGGGGATGCGCTCCTGGGCGAGGATAGGACCGGAATCGACGCCGTCGTCGACCACGATGACGCTCGCCCCGGTCTGCGCGACGCCGGCGGCGAGCGCGTCGCGCACACCGTGCGCACCGGGGAACTCCGGAAGGTACGCGGGGTGCGTGTTGATGATGCGCGGCGCATAGCGGGCGACGAGCGAGGCGGGTAGCAGGCGCATCAGTCCGCTGAGCACGACGAGGTCGGGCCGGTGCTCGTCCAGGCGATCGCCGAGCGCCTCGCCCCACGCGTCGCGGCTCTCGAACGACCGGTACGGTACCGTGAAGCTCGGGATGCTGAAATCCGCGGCGTGCGCGAGCCCCTCGGCGTCGCGATCGGCACCGACCGCGACGATCCGCGCGGGGAAGTCGGGGTGACGAGCGGCTTCGAGGAGGGCACGGAGGTTGGAGCCGGTGCCGGAGATGAGGACGGCGACCGTGAGCACCCGGCCAGTCTAGCGGGGCGCCGGAGTGCTCCCGTGCCCGAAGAAGCCGTGGTCGTCGAGGGGCTGGGTGTCGCCCTCAGACAGCTCCTCGACCGCCGTGGTGCGCGGGGCCGGGTCCACCGTCGGCGAGGATCCCATCTCGGCGACCCAGCGGTCCGTGCGCTCCTCGGCGAGCTCGTCGCGGTGCCGCGGGGCGAGCAGCATGATCGCCCCGCCCACGAGGACTTCGGCGCCGACGGCGAGCGCGGTCCAGCCGGGATGCGGTCCGAGGTGCGCCATGCGCCCGGGGCCGATCGACCCGGAGGCCAGCACCGCGGCCAGAGCGATGACCCCGGCGCTCGCGAGGGCGATGCCGCCCGCGATCCCGGCGCGCACAGCCGGCTCGGTCGCAGAGCCCTGCCAGACGAGCCGCGACCGGACCACCCATCCGGCGAACGCGCCCGCGCCGACGGGGAGGAGGATGACGATCAGCATCCAGATCGAGCTGTTCTCAGGCAGGAGGCCGAGGATCGGGATGCCGGGGACGACGCCGAGCTCGGTTCCGGCCGGCGACACCGCCGTTCCGGAGCCGACGGCGAAGCCGGGGCCGGCGATCCACGCGAGCGCCCACACCAGCAGCGTCGGCAGGTAGGCGAGGTGCCCGAGCGTCAGGACGGTCGCACCGGTGGCATCCACCCGTGCAGCCTGGAACAGCGCCACCATCTCGCCGCCGCGCAGCGCGACCATGAGCGCCACGGCGAGTCCGGCGACACCCGCGAGCGCGACGACCACGACAGCCGTGCCGCGCACGACCTCGCCGGGGACGACGCTCCACGAGCCCCAGCCGTCCACACGGTCGTGGATGCGGTCTATGAGACCACCGTCCCCCTCGCACCACGCGTGACTCACCGCCCCGGCGATCGCGCCGATCCCGTACGCCGCCGTCGGCAGCAGAATCGCCGGCCACAGCGGCACGCTCGCGATCTCGCTGCGCGCCGTCAGCGCGACGGCGGCGGCGATCACTGCGAACGCGAGGGTGCCGAAGGCGACGCCCAGGCCCCAGGCGCCGGATCGCGCGGCGCGGATGCCGGAGTGCCCGGCGAACAGCATCGTGAAGATGAGGAACGCCAGCGGTGTGACCGAGAGAGCGAAGCGCGCGGCATCCGGCGCGATGCCGACAGCCGAGACCACGTCGTCCGGCAGAGCGATCTCGATCGGAACCCCGTGGCCGAACTGCCAGAGGGTCCCCACGGCCGGCCACAGGCCTCCCCAGTCGGCCGTCGCGCCGAACGCGAGCGTCCACAGCAGGGTGAGAGGTGCGAGCAGCACGGCGAGGCCGACGGCCGCCGCGATGGCAGCGTCGACCGCGGCGAGGATCGCGACGAGGAGGCGTTGCATGTCTCAATGAGACTACGACGAGAACCTGACGGTCCCGCGCGGGCGCGCGCGAGGGCGCGGACACGATATCGTTCCCGAGGAGGTTCCCGATGACAACTGCCCCCTCGTCCGCTCCCGATCAGACCGCCGAACCGAAGAACGCGCTCGACCGCTTCTTCGAGATCACCCGCCGCGGCTCGACGATCGGCTCCGAAGTCCGTGGCGGCATCGTCACCTTCGTCACGATGGCCTACATCGTGATCCTCAACCCGATCATCCTCACCGGCGCTGCCGACGTCGACGGCAACACCCTGAGCTTCCCCGCAGTCGGAGCCGCGACGGCGCTGACAGCCGGTGTGATGACGATCCTGTTCGGCCTGATCACCCGGTTGCCGTTCGCCTTCGCCGCGGGCCTGGGCATCAACGCGTTCCTCGCCTTCTCCGTCGTCGGCCAGGTCACCTGGGCCGAGGCGATGGCGCTCGTGATGATCAACGGCGCCGTGATCGTGCTGCTGGCCGCGACGGGCCTGCGGAAGATGATCTTCGACGCCGTTCCTTTCCAGCTGAAGATCGCGATCACGGTCGGCATCGGCCTGTTCATCGCGTTCATCGGCTTCGTGAACTCCGGCTTCGTCACGACCACCGGCAGCGCGTCCCCGCCCGTCGGCCTCGGCCTGGACGGATCCGTCGCGACCGTGCCGACGCTGCTGTTCGTCGTGACGCTGATCGTCACCGGCATCCTCGTCGCCCGCAAGGTCAAGGGCGGCCTCCTCATCGGTCTCGTGACCGGCACCGTGCTGGCCGTGATCGCCGAGGCGATCTGGCACTTCGGGCCGCAGTTCGCCGATGACGGCACGTTCAACGCCGGCGGCTGGAGCCTGACCGTCCCCGCGCTGACCGGCACGCCGGTGAGCCTGCCCGATCTGAGCCTCGTCGGCGCCGTGGACTTCGGGTTCGACTTCGGCAAGGTCAGCGTCGTCGCGCTCATCATGATCGTGTTCACCCTCGTCTTCTCGAACTTCTTCGACGCCATGGGCACCATGACAGGGCTCGCCAAGGAAGCCGGGCTCGCCGACGAGAAGGGCGACTTCCCCCGCATCAAGTCGGCGCTGATCGTCGAGGGCATCGGTGCCATCGCCGGAGGTTCGACGTCGTCATCCTCGAGCACGGTGTTCATCGAGTCGGGCGCGGGCATCGGCGAAGGTGCGAGGACGGGCCTGGCCAATGTCGTCACCGGCGTGATGTTCCTCCTGGCGATGTTCCTGACGCCGCTGACCTCGATCGTCCCGACCGAGATCGCCGCGGCGGCCCTCGTGATCGTGGGCGCGATGATGATGGCGCAGATCAAGCACATCGATCTGACCGACTTCGGTGCGCTGCTGCCGGTGTTCCTCACCGTCACCGTCATGCCGTTCACCTACTCGATCGCCAACGGCATCGGCGCGGGCTTCGTGAGCTGGGTGCTCGTGCAGGCTGTCGCGGGCAAGGCCAAGGCCGTCCACCCGCTGCTGTGGATCGTCGCCGCCGGCTTCGTCCTGTTCTTCGCCCGCGGGCCCATCGAGGCTGCGTTCGGCGTCGCCTGACCGCGGTACGGGCGCGCAGGCCCGCAGAAAAAGGTGACGAAAGAGTTTCGACGCCAGGGTGATGCTCTGCCAGGATGCAGAGCATGAGCCGTCGCCGACGACGCCTGTGGGCCGCAGCATCCGCAGGCGTCGTCGCCTGGGCGACCACGACCGCACGGTCGACCGGACGACCGACGACCTGGGGATGCGTCGACGATCGCTACGGCGGCATCGCTCGGTGCACACGCCGTGGACCCGCGCGTCGCGACCGCACGAGGCGTCGCGCTCGCCCATCGGGCCGGACTCGGGGTCTTCGTGTGGACGCAGGATGACCGTGCGCAGTGGGAGGAACTCACCGCCATGGGCGTGGACGGCATCATCACGAACCGCCCCGACGCCCTGCACGGCTGGGTGCAGGAACGAGTGAAGGCCCCGGGGTGGAGCCCGGGGCCTTCAGGTCAAGCGTAGCTCAGATCAGAGCGTCTCGACGTCCTTCGACGCGTCGCTGCGCTCCTTGCTCAGGAGCCAGTGCGCGATCGCTTCGCGATCAGAGGCCTTCCACAATCGCGCGCATCAGGTCGGCGGTCTCGGACGGGGTCTTCCCGACCTTGACGCCGGCGGCCTCGAGGGCCTCCTTCTTCGCCTGGGCGGTGCCGGCCGAGCCGGAGACGATGGCGCCGGCGTGGCCCATGGTCTTGCCCTCGGGAGCGGTGAAGCCCGCGACGTAGCCGACGACCGGCTTGGTGACGTGCGCCTTGATGTAGTCGGCCGCACGCTCCTCGGCGTCGCCGCCGATCTCGCCGATCATCACGATCGCCTTGGTCTCGGGGTCGGCCTCGAATGCCGCGAGGGCGTCGATGTGCGTGGTGCCGATGACCGGGTCGCCGCCGATGCCGATGGCGGTCGAGAAGCCCAGGTCGCGCAGCTCGAACATCATCTGGTACGTCAGCGTGCCCGACTTGGAGACGAGTCCGATCGGGCCCTTGCCGGTGATGTTCGCCGGGGTGATGCCGACGAGCGACTCATCCGGCGTGATGATGCCGGGGCAGTTCGGGCCGATGATGCGGGTCTTGTTGCCCTTGCGCTTCGCGTAGGCCCATGCCTCGGCGGAGTCCCCGACCGGCACGCCCTCGGTGATGACGACGAGCAGCGGGATCTCGGCGTCGATGGCCTCGATCATGGCGGACTTGGTGAATGCACCCGGCACGAACGCGATCGACACGTCGGCGCCGGTCTCCTTCATGGCTTCTTCGACGGAGCCGAAGACGGGCAGCTCGACGGGGTTGCCGTCCTTGTCGGTGTGCGAGACCGTGGTGCCGGCCTTGCGGGCGTTGACGCCGCCGACGACCTGGGTGCCGGCCTTGAGCATGAGGGCGGTGTGCTTGGTGCCCTCACCGCCGGTGATGCCCTGGACGATGACCTTGGAATCCTTGTTCAGGAAGATCGACATTTCTTCTTGTTCCTTTTCTCAGATCTCAGGCGTTCAGGCGTTCGCCAGCTCGGCGGCCTTGTCGGCGCCCTCGTCCATGGTGGCGGCGAGGGTCACGAGCGGGTGCGCGTACTCGGCGAGGATCGCGCGGCCCTCGTCGACGCGGTTGCCGTCGAGACGGACGACGAGCGGCTTGGAGGCCGCGGAGCCGAGCGTCTCCAGCGCGCCCTTGATGCCGTTGGCGACGGCGTCGCACGCCGTGATGCCGCCGAAGACGTTGACGAAGACCGACTTGACCTGCGGGTCGCCGAGGATGACGTCGAGGCCGTTCGCCATGACCTCAGCCGAAGCGCCGCCGCCGATGTCGAGGAAGTTGGCGGGCTTCACTCCGCCGTGGTTCTCACCGGCGTAGGCGACGACGTCGAGCGTCGACATGACCAGGCCTGCGCCGTTGCCGATGATGCCGACTTCGCCGTCGAGCTTGACGTAGTTCAGGCCCGCCTTCTTGGCCTTGGCCTCGAGCGGGTCGGCGGCCTCCTTGTCCTCGAGCTCCTCGTGCTCGGGGTGGCGGATCTCGCTGGCGTTGTCGTCGAGCGTGACCTTGCCGTCGAGCGCGATGATGTCGCCCTCTTCGGTGCGCACGAGCGGGTTGACCTCGACGAGCGTGGCGTCCTCGCCCTTGTAGACCTCGTAGAGCTTGACGAAGACGTCGGAGACCTTCTCGACGAGGTCCTCGGGGAACTTCGCCGCACGGGCGATCTCTGTGGCCTTCGCCTTGTCGATGCCCGTGAGCGGGTCGACCTCGATGCGGGCGAGCGCCTCAGGACGCTCGACGGCGAGCTCTTCGATCTCCATGCCGCCCTCGACGCTGCACAGCGACAGGTAGGAGCGGTTCGATCGGTCGAGCAGCACGGAGAAGTAGAACTCCTCGGCGATGCGGGCACCGGCGGCGACCATGACGCGCTTGACGATGTGACCCTTGATGTCGAGGCCGAAGATCGCCTTGGCCGCCTCGTACGCCTCATCGGGGGTCTTGGCGACCTTGACGCCGCCGGCCTTGCCACGACCGCCGGTCTTGACCTGAGCCTTGACGACGACGACGCCGCCGAGCTTCTCGGCTGCCGCTTTCACCTCCTCGGGGGTGTCCGCGACGATGCCGGCGAGGACCGGCACTCCGTACTTCTCGAAAACGTCTCGTGCCTGGTACTCGTACAGATCCACTGTGCTTCCTTCACTGGGCTGCGGGCGGAAAGTCTCTCGATATCGAGATAACGACCGGGAACAAAGCTTACTACTCCCGCCTGAACGCCGCCGCCGACGGCCGACCGGTTCACCCGGCGTTAGGCTTCTCGCTATGCATGAGTCCGCAGAAATGCGCACCGGCGTCGTCGCCGCCGCGCTCGACCTGTTCCAGGCGCAGGGATTCGACCAGACCTCGGTCGAGCAGATCGCCAAGGCGGCGGGGGTCTCGCGGTCGACGTTCTTCCGTCAGTTCGGCGGCAAGGAGGACGTCGTCTTCGCGGACCACGAGGTGCTGCTGGCCGAGCTGCGCGACTTCCTCGCCGAGGGGCATCCGGACCCGTGGGAGGCCGTCTGCCGCGCCTCCCAGCACGTGTTCGACCACTTCGCGCACGATCCCGATCTCGCGAGGCTCCGCTATCAGGTCGTCCGTCAGGTGCCCGCACTGCGCGAGCGGGAGATCGTGACGGTGTTCCGCTACGAACGCCTCTTCGACGACTACCTGCGCCGGTCGCTGCCGGGCATCGACCCGTTGGACGCCGTCGGCTTCGCAGCTCTCGTCACGGCCGTGCACAACCACGTGCTGCGCCAGCTGCTGCGCAGCACGAAGCGCGTCGCGCCGTCGGTGCTGCAGTCGGCGCTCGACGACGTCCGCCGCCGGTACGGCGTCCACCAGGACGGCCATCAGGATGCTGCGGACGAGGTCGTCGTGGCGGTCTTCCCCCGCGCCATGCCGATCGCCGAGGTCTCGCGGCGCCTGCAGACGCAGCTGGAGCAGTAGCCGCTCAGTCGCAGCCGCAGCCGCCGGAGGGCGTGCGCACCATGAAGCACACGTCGCACACGCCGTAGTCCCGATCGGCGACCGGCTTCGGCTTGGGCTTCACCGGGGCTGCGGCACTGGTGCGCGGGGTGCGGGAGGCCGCCTTCTTCTTCGGTGCGCCGACCGGAAGGAACTCGCTCGGGTGGACCGCGTACCAGTACGGCGCCCTGCCCTCGCTCGGCTGCAGCCGCAACGGCGCGGAACCGACGACGACCACCTCGTCCTCGGTGAAGCCGTTCGTGTACGTGCGGCCGATGTGCAGCGCCCCGCCGTCGCCGCGGCGGATCGCCTCGATGTACCGGCCTCGATCGATGAACGACGAGATGCCGATGGCATCCACGATCGCCGTGATGAACGCATGGTTGGCCGGGTCGATCCGGTGCGCGCGGAGCGCCTCCGGGAGATTTCGATACGGTCGGGACGTGCCGGTGGGCGTGGGGCCCTGGATCTCGTTCATCGCTTAACAGGATCGCACGTCCGCACCCCTCGTGCAGGCGGGTGCTGGAAGACTGGACGCATGGCACGGGCGACGATCATCGGCAGCGGACCGAACGGACTCGCAGCCGCCGTCTCGCTGGCGCGTGCCGGGTACGAGGTGCGCGTGCTGGAGGCCGCCGACACCGCCGGCGGCGGTCTGCGGACCACCGCGTCGACGCTCACCGGGTTCGTGCACGACGTGTGCTCGGCCGTGCACCCCGCGACGATCGCCTCACCGTTCTTCCGGGCGTTCGGCATCGAGCGGCGCGTCGACTGGATCACGCCGGATGCCTCGTACGCGCATCCGCTCGACGGCGGCCGCGGGGCCGTCGCCTGGCGTGACATCGAGCGGACCGCATCGGGTCTCGGCCGGGACGGACGGGCGTGGCTCGCGCTGCTGCGCCCGCTGAGCCGCCGCATCGACGGCGTCGTCGACTTCACGGGGAACCAGCTGCTGCGCATCCCTCGGGAACCGGTGACAGCATTCCGGTACGCGCTGCGGATGCTGGAGCACGGCACTCCGCTCGCGGAGGCGTCGCTGCGCACCGACGAGGCACGCGCGCTTCTCGCCGGCGTCATCGCGCACGCGGCGGCCCCGATGCCCTCGCTGTCCGGCGCCGCGGCCGGGCTCCTCATCGCCGCCGAGGCGCACGCGGGCGGCTGGATGTACCCGCGAGGTGGCGCGCAGCGCATCGCCGACGCGCTCATCGCCGATCTGACCGCGCACGGCGGCGTCGTCGAGACCGGTGCGCACATCAGCGACCTCAGAGGCCTCGACTGGGGCGACCCGACGCGCGGCGACGTGCTGCTGCTGAACACCGCGCCGAGGCTGACGCTCACGCATCCCGACATCCCGTCCTCGTACGCACGGGCCGTGCGCGCCTATCGCTACGGCCCCGCCGCGGCCAAGGTCGACTTCGCGCTGGACGGCCCTGTGCCGTGGGCGAATCCCGAGATCGCGCTCTCCCCCACGGTCCACCTCGGCGGCACGCGCGCCGAGGTGCGGGCAAGCGAGAATGCCGTGGCGACAGGGCGCGTCGCCGATCGGCCGTACGTGCTCGCCGTGCAGCC
The DNA here is from genome assembly GCF_903645325.1 of Microbacterium tenebrionis. Lineage (GTDB taxonomy): Bacteria > Actinomycetota > Actinomycetes > Actinomycetales > Microbacteriaceae > Microbacterium > Microbacterium tenebrionis. The sequence continues at coordinate 93,787 of NZ_CAHJXQ010000002.1, read as the reverse complement.
GTCCGTGCTCGACGACTCGCGCGCCCCGGCCGGCAAGGCCGTGCTCTGGGCCTACATCCACGTGCCGCGGCGCTCGGGCCTGGATGCGACCGAGCTCATCACCCGCCAGGTCGAGCGGTTCGCACCGGGTTTCCGCGACCTCGTGCTGGCGTCGCACTCGGTGCCGGCATCCGATCGCGAGGCGATCAATCCCGCCGAGATCGGAGGCGACGTCCTCGGCGGCGCGTTCACGATCGCGCAGGCGCTGCGCCGCCCCGTCGTGTCGCGGCACCCGTGGCGCACGCCGATGCGCGGCGTGTACCTGGCATCCGCGGCGACGCCGCCGGGGCCGGGGGTGAACGGCATGGCCGGCTGGCACGCCGCGCGTACCGTGCTCGAGGACGCCGGGACGCCCACCACGCTCGCCGACCTGTTCGCATAGCACCCCGCGGGGTCGCGAACGGCGGCCACGCGCGAGGAACGGCCGCCACATGCGCCCCCTCGCGCGCAGGCCGCGGGAGCGCGAGGATGGATGCATGCGCTACGAGATCCCCGCACCGATGCTCGCGAAGGCCGCAGCGGCGGTCCCCGATCCGGCGAAGACCGCGGGCGGGATGCTGTTCGAGCCGAAGTGGGACGGCTTCCGGGGTCTGATCGCCTGGGACGGCGAGAGCGCCGAGATCGGTTCGCGCGGCGCCAAGCCGCTCACCCGGTACTTCCCCGAACTCGTCGACGCGCTGCCGCGGATCCTCCGCGAGCCCTGTCTGCTCGACGGCGAGATCGTCGTGGCGACCGGAGAGCCCGGCTCGCAACGGCTGGACTGGGAGGCGCTGAGCCAGCGTATCCACCCCGCGGCATCCCGCGTCGCGCTGCTGTCGCAGCAGACCCCGGCGATGTTCATCGCGTTCGATCTGCTCGCCCTCGGCGAGGAGTCGCTGCTGGCGGAGCCGTTCCACCAGCGCCGTGCACGCCTCGAGGAGCTGCTCGCCGGCGCCGAGCATCCACTGCACCTCACCCGCGCGACGACGGACCACGCCACGGCCGTGCGCTGGCTCGACGAGTTCGAGGGCGCCGGGCTCGACGGCGTGATCGCCAAGCCGCTCGATCAGCCGTACGCGCCGGGCAAGCGCACCCTGATCAAGATCAAGCACGCCCGCACCGCGGATGTCGTGGCGCTCGGGTACCGCGTGCACAAGTCGGGGTCCGGTGTCGGCTCGCTGCTCGTCGGGCTCTACGACGGCGACGGAGGCCTGCACCAGGTCGGCGGCGTGGCCGCGTGGAGCGACAAGCGCCGCCAGGAGCTCGTCGACGAGCTCGCGCCTCTCGTCGAGCGCGACGAGGCGGGTCAGGCCGTCACGGGCGAAGGCGAGCGGAGCCGCTTCACCGGTGCGAAGGACGTCTCGTTCGTGCGTCTGCGCCCCGAGCGCGTGCTCGAGGTGCGCTACGACCAGCTCGAGGGCGCGCGATTCCGCCACACCGTGCAGTTCGAGCGCTGGCGTCCCGATCGCGAGGCGCGCTCCTGCACCTACGACCAGCTCGACACGGTCGCCGGTTACGACCTCGCGGACGTCCTCGCATGATGCGGGGATGGAAGGTCCTCGCGCTGATCCTGACCGTCATCGTCGCCTGCTGCGCGGTCAGCGCCTGGGCGTTCATCGCCTACCTCGGGCCGATCGCGATCGGCACGGGTGAGATCGGGCCGAGCGATCAGATCGTGCTGCTCTGGCTCGCCATCGTCACCATGATCGCCGGGGTGGTCCTCGGCTTCGTGCTCGACTACTCGCCGCTGTGGACGGATCGGCTGCCGATGCTGTCCGACGCCGGGAGCGCGGCGTCCCTCGCCGGAGCCTCCCTCGGCTCGTTCGCCGCTGCGATCGCTTTCGCCGTCTCCATCCCCGATGCCGTCGTCGTGGCGGTCATCGCGGCCGCGATCGGGATCGGCTTCGCCTGGCTCGCGTCGCGGCGCATCCGCGGGGCGGTCCGCGAGGTCCGCGCTCACGATCGAGAGCTCGCCAGGGTCGACGCGCTGCACGCCGGGGGCACGAGGGTACGAGATCAGCCCCCGACGGTTCGACTCGCGATGCTCGCTCAGTGCGACGCCCGGTTTCCCTCAGAATCCCAGTTCTCGGCGACCCGCTTGCTCGGCTGCACTCGGGGCGGTTCGCCGGGCATCTTCGGGAACTCCGGCGGGAACGGCAGCTCCCCCAGCCCGTTCTCGACGTCGCGCTCCCACCAGCCGAGCAGCGTATCGATGCGGCCCGGACTCTCCTGCATCTGCGCCCAGGGGTCGCCGACGTCGGCCAGGCGCTGCGGGATGCTCCGCACGGTGAACGTCTTCGGATCGACGTCGTCGAGCTCATCCCACTCGACCGGCGTCGAGACCGTCGCCATCGGCAGCGCGCGCGGGCTGTACGCCCCGGCCATGGTGCGGTCGCGGTTCGCCTGGTTGAAGTCGATGAAGACGCGCTCGCCGCGCTCCTCCTTCCACCAGTTCATCGTCACGCGATCGGGCATCCGGCGCTCGAGCTCGCGGCCCGCGGCGATCACGGCGTGCCGCACGTCGAGGAACTCGTGGGTCGGCTCGATCGGGCAGAACACATGCAGGCCGCGGTTGCCGCTGGTCTTGATGAACGGCTCCAGCGCCGCTTCGCGCAGCACCTCGCGCAGTGCGTGAGCGGCGGTGACGGCATCCGCGAAGCCTGTTCCCGGTTGCGGGTCGAGGTCGATCCGCAGCTCGACGGGGTTGTCCGTGTCAGAGGCGAGGGATGCCCAGGGATGGAACACGATCGTGTTCATCTGCACGGCCCACACGATCGCACTCGGCCGGTTCAGGACGATCTGCGGATGCCGTCGCCCGCTGTTGTAGGTGACGGTCACGGCGTCGACGTAGTCGGGCGTCCCCTTCGGCGGATTCTTCGAGAAGAAGCTCTCGGAGTCCTTCGTCACTCCGTCGCGGAACCGCTCCAGCGATACCGGCCGGTGTCCGTTCGCGTTGAGGAACGGCGCCGATACCGTCTGGACGTATTCGGCGAGCTCGGCCTTGGTGATCCCGGCGCCTGAGTCTGTCGAAGCGTCGGGCCAGATGACCTTGTTCGGGCTGGAGAGGTCTACCTCGCGCTCCCCCTCGGGATCGGAGACCGTCAGCGTCACGCGTTCAGAGGCCATGCTCCGACCCTAGGGGCGCGGCGCACCGGACGGTAGGGGTCAATCGCCCAGGTCGACCGCGCGCACCAGGACGGCACCGAGTGCCGCTCGCTCGACCACCATCGACGGCCCCGCCGAGTCGATGATGACGCCGGCGAGCGAATCATGGCTGGAGAGCACCTTGGCGAGCTGGTCGGGCTCAAACGGCATCTGCCGATCGCCGCGGCCGAGCGCGACGATCTCGAGCGGATGCGAGAACAGCTGCAGGAAGCGGCGGCCGTCCGGGGTGTGCGCCTCGGCGATCCCGACCTGCCCATTGCCGCTGCCGTCGTTGACGGCGACCCACATCTTCGTCTTCGCCAGGGCGTCGCCGACCTTCTGCGCCGAGTCGGCGTCGCGGCGCGCGGCCAGGAGCGTCTTGACCGTCATGTTCACGTCGGCCTGGTCGAGCGCCTTGGTGAGCACCTCGACGGGGAAGACCGCGCGGTGCACTCCGGAGGCGTTGTCGAGGATGAGTCCGGCGAAGTCGCCCGTGACGACCTGGTGCAGCACGGCGGTCACCGGCTGAGCGATCGCCGAGGTCGCCGTGGGGTCGGTCTCGCGCTGCACGGACTCGCGCACGGCGTCGGCGGAGCTGAAGGCCAGCATGTAGCTGCGGTCGCCGTCGCGCACGACCGCGATCGACAGCGGCTTGCCCTCGGCGAGCTGCTCGCGGGCGTCTCCGTGCACGCGCAGGTAAAGGTGGTTCTGCATCATCTGGCGCAGCACCCCGATGAGCTGCTCGTTGCTCGGACCCTCCTCGAGTTCCGCGAGAGCCGCGCGCAGCAGCGTGTTGTCCTTCATACCGGGGACGGATTCGACCGGCTCCGGCGGCAGCACCGGGGCCAGGGGTAGAACCCGCTTCTGAGGCGCGGCCTGCGTGTGCGGAGCGGATGCCGAAGTGCCCTGCGCGCCCGCGACCGGCGAAGTGGCGCCCTCGGCGTTCGGCGTCTGGGATCCAGGGGCCGGGGTGCTCGGATCCGGCAGCGCGACCTCCGGGCCGGCCGCGGCGCCGACGCCGCGGAACGCCTGGACGGAGATACCGATCTGCGGAACCGGCTCGCCGGGCGCCTCGTCGACCGAGGGACTCTCCGCCGGGGCATCCGCCTCGATCGACGTCGGGGTTTCGGAAGCTGCGTCGTCGGTCTGCTTGCGGCGGGAGAACAAGGCCATATCGCTCAGCCTAACCCGCGACCCCGGGCGCGAGCACCCGCCCGGCATCCGGCCCGCACCCGCTCCGGCGCATCCGCCGGGCCGTAGCATGGGGGCCATGGCAGCCCCGGAGAAGCTCTCTGACATCGTGACGTCGTTCCTCGACGTCGTGCACGACCGGCTCATCGGCGACCGGCGCGGAGCCGTGGCCGACTACATCCCGCAGCTCGCTGAAGCAGACCCCGAGCTATTCGGGATCGCGCTGTGCGGTCTCAACGGCCGCGTGTACGAGAGCGGCGACACCGCGGCGGAGTTCACGATCCAGTCGGTCTCGAAGCCGTTCGCGTACTCGCTCGCCCTCGACGACTGCGGCCTCGACACCGTGCACGCCCAGGTCGGTGCGGAACCGAGCGGTGAGGCGTTCAACTCGGTCAAGCTCGAGGCCTCGACCGGGCGTCCGCCGAATCCCATGGTCAACGCGGGGGCGATCGTGACGACCTCGCTCGTGGCCGGCGGCTCCGCCGAGGATCGCTTCGCACGCATCCTGGCGCGCCTGAGCGCGTTCGCCGGACGCGAGCTGACCGTCGACGAGGCCGTGCTCGCCTCCGAACAGGAGTCCGCCGACCGCAACCGGGCTCTGGCGTACCTCATGCACGGCGCCGGCTCCCTCACCGCGCCGGTGCTGGAGACGCTCGACACCTACTTCCGCCAGTGCTCGGTGCTCGTCACGGCCCGCGACATCGCGGTGATGGGCGCGACTCTCGCGAACGGGGGCGTGAACCCGATGACGGGCGAGCGCGTGACGAGCGCCGAGACCTGCCAGCACGTCATGACGATCATGGCGACCTGCGGCATGTACGACTACGCCGGGGAGTGGCTGCTGCGTGCAGGACTCCCGGCGAAGTCGGGTGTCGCCGGCGGGCTCGTGGCGAGTTCGCCCGGCGAGTTCGGACTCGGCCTGTTCAGCCCGAGGCTCGACGCGAGCGGTGCGAGCGTGCGCGGCGTCGCGGCCGCCCAGCAGCTCGCGAACGGCTTCGGTCTGCACGTGCTGCACCGGCCGTTGACGCTGTCGGCCTCGGAGGTGATGTCGGCCGGCGATGAGCTCGCCGCAGGGCTCGGGGCGGAGCAGGATGCCGCCGCAGCGCAGATCCTGCAGGAGAACGCCGACGACCTGGCCGTCTGGCGCCTGCGCGGCTACATCGACTTCGACGGCGCCGAGCGGCTGCTGCTCGACCTCGACGCGTGGATCGAGGCCCGCCCCGCCGACCGCGAAAGCCCTGCTGTGATCGTCCTCGATCTGACCGAGGTCACGCAGCTGCAGTCGGTGGCCGTGTGGATGCTCGCAGCCCTCGCCACCTGGTGCCGCGCGCGCGGCATGAAGGTGATCGCCAGCGACCCGCAGGGACGCAGCCTCGGCGTCGCCGGGTTCTCGCAGTCCGCCGGCTTCGACGACGCCATGCGGGATGCCGCGGCGAGGGTCGGTGCTCCCCCGGCCGGCTGACGCTACAGCTTCTCGATCGGAGCGATCTTGATCAGGAGCTTCTTGAGCCCCGCGGAGTCGAAGCGTACATGGGCGATGCGCTTGGCGCCTTCGCCGGTCACGGCATCCACCCGGCCCTCGCCGAAGTCGTCGTGGCGGATGCGGTCGCCCGCGGCGAGCTCGAGATCGCCGTTGTCGCGCACCTTGCCGGTGACCTTGTTGGGGAACCTGTCCATCGCGGTCGCCAGAGGCTTGAGCGAGTCCCTCGGCGGCAGCTTCTTGACGCCGAACCGGTCGTCACCGCGCCCGCCGGAGCCGAACCCGCCGCCGCTTCCACCGCCGAACCCGCCGCGCCGCGCATTGAGGGCACGCGACTGCGTGCCGCCGCGGGAGTTGACGTCGCCCGGCGACTGCCGCCAGTCGACGAGGGCGGCCGGGATCTCCTGCAGGAACCGGCTCGGCATCGCCACGGACACCTCGCCGAACTGCGCCCGCGTCATGGCGAGCGACAGGTGCAGGCGCTTGCGGGCGCGCGTGATGCCGACGTAGAACAACCGGCGCTCCTCCTGCGGGCCACCGGGCTCCCCCGCCGAGATGCGGTGCGGGATGAGGTCCTCCTCGACGCCGGTGACGAACACCGCGTCGTACTCGAGCCCCTTGGCGGTGTGCATGGTCATCATGGACACCGAACCGGACTCGTCGTCCAGGTCATCGGCGTCGGAGACCAGCGCGACCTCGGTGAGGAAGTCGGCGATCGTGCCCTCCGGGTTGTTGCGGGCGAAGTCGCGGGCGACAGCGACGAACTCGTCGAGGTTCTCGACACGGGCCTCGTCCTGCGGGTCGCGGCTGGCGCGCAGCGCGTCGAGGTAGCCGCTCTTCGCGAGCAGCAGGCTCAGCCCGTCGGCGACGACGGTGGGCGGCGGCACCTCGCCCGATGCCGGCAGCATGAGCGCGGTCGCCTCTTTCAGCACGGCATCCAGCTGGCCGATCGCCGCCTGGATCTTGGGCCCGACGCCGAGCTCTGCCGGCACGGACAGCGCGTCGCGGAACGTGATGCCGTGCGTCTCGGCGAACTGCGCGATGCTCGCCTCGGTCACGCCGCCGATGCCGCGGCGGGGCTTGTTCAGGATGCGCCGCACCGACATCTCGTCCGCGGGGTTCGCGACGGCGATGAGGTAGGCGAGCGCGTCCTTGATCTCAGCCCGCTCGTAGAACTTCGTGCCGCCCATGATCTTGTACGGCACGGCGGAGCGGATGAAGATCTCCTCCAGCGCACGCGACTGCGAGTTCGTGCGGTAGAAGACGGCCATCTCGGAGTACGGCATGCCCGCGCGGTGGAGCGCTTCGACCTCGTCGGCGACGAACTGCGCCTCGTCGTGCTGCGAGTACCCGGTGAAGCCGACGATCTTGTCGCCGTCGCCCCTGTCGCTCCACAGCTTCTTGTCCTTGCGGTCGAAGTTGTGGCCGATCACGGCGTTGGCTGCGGAGAGGATGTTCTGCGTCGAGCGGTAGTTCTGCTCGAGGAGCACGACTTTGGCCCCCGGGAAGTCGCGCTCGAACTCGCTGATGTTGCGGATGTCGGCGCCGCGGAACGCGTAGATCGACTGGTCCGAGTCGCCGACGACGGTGAGCGATGCGCCCTCGAGCTCGGGAGTCGTCTCGGGTTCGAAGATCATCATGCCGTTCGAGGCATACGGATCGGGGGCGTCGGCCGATACCGGCCGGGTGAGCTCGTGGATCAGGGCGTACTGGGCGTGATTGGTGTCCTGGTACTCGTCGACGAGGATGTGTCGGAACCGGCGGCGATACGTGTCTGCGACCTTCGGGAACGCCCGGAAGAGGTATACCGTCTGACCGATCAGGTCGTCGAAGTCGAAGGCGTTCGCCTTGCGCAGCTGGCGCTGGTAGTCCGCGAAGATCTCGACGAACTTCTGCTCCGCCGGATCGCTCATGTTCGCGTCGCGCGCGTACGACTCGGAGTCCTGCAGTTCGTTCTTCAGCTTCGAGATGCGCCCCTGCACGGACGCCGGCGTCAGACCGTACGCATCCGCCTCGTGCTCCTTGACGAGCCGCTTGATGAGCGCCCGCGAATCGCCGGAGTCGTAGATCGTGAACGACTTCGTGAACCCGAACTGCTCGGCCTCGCGGCGCAGGATCCGCACGCACGCCGAGTGGAACGTCGAGATCCACATGCCCCGGGATGCCTCGCCGACCAGTTGCTCCACGCGCTCGCGCATCTCGCCGGCGGCCTTGTTGGTGAACGTGATCGCGAGGATCTGACTGGGCCACGCCTCGCGTCCTCGCAGCAGCGAGGCGATACGGCGGGTGAGCACGCTGGTCTTGCCGGATCCGGCACCCGCGACGATGAGCAGCGCGGGGCCGCGGTAGGTGACTGCGGCGAGCTGCTGCGGGTTGAGTCCGGCGAGAAGCTCGTCCTCGCCGCGCGATCCCGAGGACCCGGGACCGACGGATGAGGGAACGATGAGAGGGGCTTCGGTCATGGCCCTACGAGTCTAGGCTGGACGACAGACACCCGGTTGCGATCAGCATCGAGGAGGACGAGATGATCAGCGATCTGCAGGAGCACGAGTGCTACGAACTCCTGAGCAGCACAACGGTGGGAAGAATCGGCTTCGTCCGGGACGGACAGGTCCACATCCTGCCCATGAACTATCGGATGACAGATCGAGGACTTCTCCTGCGCACCTCCTCGAGCGGCGTCCTGCGCCGACTCGCGGGTGACGACTCCGCGGTCTCGTTCGAGGTGGACTTCCACGACGACCTCGGCGGAACCGGATGGAGCGTGCTGATGCACGGAACGCTCCGGATCGTCTCGGAGGAGGAGCCTCCCGAGACGCAGACCCCTCCGTCCCCCTGGGCCGGCCCCGATCGCGAGACCCCGTTGCGGTTCACGATCGACAGCATCACCGGTCGCCGAGTCCGCCGCGAGCGCCACTGATCGAAGGAAGCATCGATGCGCACCATCCTCAATATCATCTGGGTCATCTTCGCCGGGTGGGTCCTGTTCCTCGGCTACGTCGTCGCCGGCATCCTGCTGTGCATCCCGATCGTGACCATTCCATGGGCGATCGCCTCGTTCCGTCTGGCCGGATACGCCTTCTGGCCGTTCGGGCGGCGCGTGGTCGACAAGCCCAAGGCCGGCGTCGGGGCGTTTCTCGGCAACATCATCTGGGTGGTGCTGGCCGGCTGGTGGCTCGCGATCGGCCACATCCTGTCCGGTCTCGCGCTGTGCATAACCATCATCGGTATTCCGATGGCGATCGCCGACTTCAAGATGGTGCCGATCTCGCTCATGCCTCTCGGCAAGGACATCGTCTCCACGCGGCGAGGTCCATTCGATCCGAAGTAGGTCAGCGCGAGCGAGCCCGCCACGGCTGGCCGGGAACGCCGAAGACGCGTGGGGCGCAGAGCCCCACGCGTCTTCGTGCGCGGTCCGATTACGCCTGCTGCGCGCGGAGGCGCAGCGTCAGCGCCAGCGCGCCGGCGAGCACGAGCCCGAGACCCAGCACGAGGCTCCCGATCGAGCTCTCGGCTCCGGTCGTCGCGAGCGCGGCACCGGAGCGCACCTCGATGTCGGCCCAGCCGAGCAGCTCGCCGTCCGCTGAGTAGACCGCCAGACGGTGCTTCCCGGCCGGGGCATCCGCCGGGATCGTCACCGTTATAGCACCGGCGGCGTTCAGCGCGCCGGCGGCGAGGAACACCGGGTCGGAGTACATGAAGACCTCTGCTTCGACACCCGCGTGCTGCGCCCCGACTGTGATCGTGACGTCGTCACCGGGTGCGACGACGCTCTGCGAGACGGTCGCCCCACCGCGGTTGCCGTCGACGAGCGCGGTGCCGGGGAGCGGCTCGACCGACGGTCCCGGCTGGCTGCCGCCGTCCGGCGGCGTGCCAGGAGTCTCACCGGCGTTCTCACCCGGGTTCCCACCAGGGTTCTCCCCGCCCGCGTCGCCACCGGGCAGAGTGCCCGTGCGCAACGCCTCGGAGGTGTACCCGTCGGCGAACCACCAGACCGGACGCTGACCGTCCTGCGACAGCGAGGCCGGCGCCGTGGCGAAGCCCTCGTTGTTGATGTCGGGCATGCCGGCCGGACGCGCGAAGTGCGCGACGCCGGGCTTGTCGGTGCCGTTGAATGAGAGCTGAGCGGACTTCCCGCCGCATCCTTCGTCGCACACCGCCCACAGCACGCCGAGCACGCTGTCGTAGTCGAGGCTCATGGCGCCGGCGAGGCCGGGGTCGATGGTCGACACGAGCGTCGCGAAGCCACCGGCCGCGAGCGCGAACGCGTACACGCCGCCGCCGTCCTCGACCGCGACGAAGAACAGTCCGTCACCGGCGTAGCTCGCCGCCTCGTAGGGCGCCTTGGTGTTGTCGTCGTACAGCTTGCCGGCGAGCGCGGCATCCGGAATCCACTCGACGGCCTCGATGCCGAGGTTCGCGCCGACAGCGGGTAGCTGCGCGGTGAGGTCCCACTCGGTCAGCGCGACGAGGTCGGGGCCGGCGGCGTTCGGGTCGACCTGCAGGATCTTGTTCTGGTTGACGCCCTTGGCGCTGTTGTCGCGCTCGGATGCCACGTAGACCAGCCCTGCGCCGTCGACCGTGATGCCCTCGGTGTCGGGACCCGCGGCCGACGGATTGTCCGCGTCCTTCTGGAATCGGACGCGCTTGCCCTCGGTCCAGCCCTCGGCGAACTCGACGGACCCGTCAGCGGATGCGGCAAGCTTCCAGATCGTTCCGGTGCCGTTGTCGACGGCCCAGAGGAACGTGCCCTCGTCGGTCACCTGGACGTCGAGTCCGGAGCTGTCCTCGAGGAACGTCGGTGCGGTGTCGACCACGCGGACGTCCTGCGAACCCGGCCACGACGAGACCGCGATCTCACCGGCGCAGACGTTGGGCGCACCGGGGGTGGACTCGGCGGTCGCCGCGAACGTGCCGGTCGTGTCGGGGCAGCGACCCCAGGTGGGTGTCGCATGGGCGGCACCCCACGAGGTGGAGTCGACGAGCTGTTCGCCGTCGAACACGCGGACCGTGTCGTCCTTGCCGATCCCGAAGTCGAGATCGTCGATGACGAGGTAGCCGTTCGCGGGGATGCTCGTGCCGGCGGCGATCGTGTACGCGTGGGCGTCGTCATCGTCCTTCACGACGATGCCGGCCACGTCGAGCACCTCGGCGGTGGGGTTCACGAGCTCGATCCAGTCGGGTTCGCCGTCGGATTCCACCTCGTTGATGCGCACCGGGTTGCCGCAGGCGTTGCGGCTGCCAGGGGTGCCCGCCGCGACGTCGACGAAGTCGCCGGTTCCGTCCGCGCAGCGGGCCCAGAAGCCCTCTGCGTGCGCCGCGTACGCGTGCTCGGCGACGGTGCGCCCGTTCGCGTCGCGGATCGTGACGGTGTCGCCGCCTCCCAAACCGAACGTGAAGTGATCGGTGCCGTTGAACACGAAGTAGGCGCCGGGCTCGAGGATCGTGCCCTCGGCCAGGGGCATCACGTCGGCTGCGTGACCGGTCGGGTCGTTGTCCATCAGCGTCCAGCCCGAGATGTCGACCGGCTCGGTGCCGGTGTTGACGATCTCGGCCCAGTCGGGTGCGCCGTTCGAGTCGATCTCGTTGACCGCGATCGTCGGAGGTACGCACTCGTTGGCTGCGCCCGGGGTCGCGTAGGCGAGCACGAAGTCGCCCGTGCCGTCGGGGCAGCGCGCGAGGGTTGCGGCGATCTCGTCGCCGTCGATGTTCGCGTGGCCTTCCCAGGCTCCGGTGCGGTCGACCTGTGCTCCGTGGGCATCGAACAGGCGGATCTCGTCGGCGCTGCCGATGCCGATCGGCGCATCGAAGCGGGCCTCCGCGCCGCCGACGAGACCGATCGTGGTGGCCTCGACGACAAGGAACTCGCCGCCCGCGATCGAGGTGCCGGGCAGGAACGCCCACCGGTGGTCGTCGGAGTTGTCGCGGATCTCGTATCCCGAGAGGTCGAACGACTCGTCGCCGGGGTTGTACAGCTCGACCCAGTCCGCAGGGCCCGAGTCGACCTCGTTCAGCACGACGGAACCGGGCTCGCCGGCACCGGTCTCCCCTTCGCCGGGCTCGCCCTCACCGGGCTCGCCGGCGACCGGGAAGACGTTCGCCGCTCCCTTCGTGGCCTCGGCGGTCATCTCGTACGCGACCGCGGCTCCGTCGCCGTTCGCGCCCCAGCTCGGGGCTGCATGGGTGTCGGCCGGCCACGTCGCCTGCAGCAGCGGCGTCTCGCCGTTCGCATCGCCCGGCGCGAACAGGCGCACGCTGTCGCCCTTGCCCAGCCCGAAGTCGAAGTCGCCCTCGCCGTCCTTCAGGGTATCGAAGACGAAGAAGCCGCCCGCCTCCACCACGGTCCCCTCCGGGATCGTGTACGGGTTCTTGCTGCTGTCGTCCTGCAGGACGTATCCGCTGAGGTCGACGGATGCCTCGGAGTAGTTGTAGAACTCGACCCAGTCATCGGGGCTTCCGCCGCTGGAGACGACTTCGTTGATACGGATACCGAGCGGCTCCGCGTCGGCGAGGGCTGCGGTCGGTGCGGCGAGCAGGGCGGCGGCGCCGAGCGCGCACACCACCGATGCGGCCAGCCCGCGGGACAGGCGTGTCATGGGACTCCAGGTGGTCGGGTGGCGGCGGTCTCGCCCAGTCGACCGATATCCGCTGTCCGCGAGGAGTCCGGCATTCGTCCGGAAGGTGAATGGACCGTGTCGTGACGGGTTCAGGCGATGCGGGTGCCCGGCGGCAGCATCCGTGCCGGCGTCCCGGTCCGCGCCCATGCGCCCGCGAAGAGCCCGCCGGCGATCACGATCTGGATGCCGAGGCCGATGAACCAGCTCGGCACCGTGCTGCTCATGATCTGCTCAGGCGTGCGCTGGTCCGCCTGCGACTGATCCGGATCGCATTCGTCCCACCGCGATTCCTGCGGCGGCAGCTGCGAGATGCGCACCCCGTACTTGATCTGCCCGAACATGTCGGCGGGCCAGCCATCGGCGGTATAGACGGTGGGCGTGGCGTCGGCGAGCACGACGAACGGGTTCGCCGTCAGCACCCACCACACCCGGTCGAAGCGCGGCTCCTCGTAGGTGTAGGTCTCCCAGCGCTCGCAGTCGACATTGCCCATGCTGTCGTAGGGCCGGCTGTAGCTCGTCGTCTCGGTGCGCAGAGCCGTGCCGCCGAGTCCGAACGCGATCAGGGTTCCGACGGCGAGCGCCGCGACGACGAGATAGGTCGCCGCGACCGAGAACAGCGGGCGCGCGACGAGTCCGCTGAACCCGACGCCGATGGCCGCGATGATCACGATCTCGGCAGCGAGGACCAACAGCGAGACGGCGAGGGTCGCCGGGTGCGCTCCCCCGCCGATGAGCGAGATCGCGAGGAACGGCACGGCGACGAGCAGGAACACCCCGCCGGTGGCGACGGCTGCGAGGAGCTTGCCGAGCATGATTTCGCCCGTGGATGCGGCTGTCACCTGCACGGCGGCGAGCGTCGCGGAGTCGCGGTCGCCGTTGATGGCGTTGCCGCTGAGTGTCGGCGAGACGAGCATGACGAGCAGCAGCACGATGTTGACGACGATCGAGTAGACGCCGGCGCCGGCCATGCCGGTGAACGAGTAGACCGCGAACGACAGCCCGGTGACGCCGAGCAGGATCAGCGCGTAGACGCCGAGCAGGATGTACCAGCCGACGCTGCGCAACCGCTGGGTCAGCTCGAGCCGGGCGATGATGCCGATGTGCGTGAGGTTCATGCGTTCGGCTCCGATCCCGGCAGGTTGAGGAAGGCGTGTTCGAGCGCACTCTGCGCCGGGGAGAACTCGGCGACGGCGAGACCGGCCTCGACGATCCGCCGGAGCCCTGCGGCTGCGGCATCCTCGGTCTCGAAGCCCGCGATCGCTGCGCCCCGGTCGAGTCCGAGCGCCCCGATCTCGAGGCCCAGGGCTCCGGCGATCCGCTGAGCGTCGCCGTCGGCCTGCGCCGGGTCCGCTCCGGCGAGACGGATGCGCCACCCGCGGGTCGTCGCCAGCGCCGGCGCCGCGTCGACGACGGTTCCCGCGACGAGGAACACCGCGTCGTCGATGACCTCTTCGAGCTCGGAGAGGATGTGGCTGGAGATGAGAATCGTGCGCCCTTCGGCGGCGAGTCGGCGCAGCAGGACGCGCAGCTGGACGCGCGCGGCCGGGTCCAGGCCGGATGCCGGCTCGTCGAGCAGCAGCACCTGCGGGTCGTGCACGAGGGCCCTGGCGAGCCCGAGCTTCTGCTTCTGCCCGCGCGAGAGCACCTTCGCCGGAGCATCCGCCAGGTCATCGAGGCCGACAAGGGCGAGCAGCTCGCCGGCCCGCCTGTGGGCCGCGTCACGGTCGATGTCGTAGAGCCGCGCGGTCGTGACGATCGTCTCGCGAGCGGTGAGCGAGGGCCAGGCGCCGAGGGCGTCGGGCATCCAACCGAGGAGCCGCCGGGCGCTGAGCGGGTCCTCCATCGGGTCCACCTCGCCGATGCGGATCGATCCGGCGTCGGGTGCGAGCAGGGATGCCAGCATGAGCAGCAGGGTCGTCTTGCCCGCGCCGTTCGGGCCCACGAGGCCTGTCACACGACCCGGCTCGGCGCGGAAACTCGCACCACGGACGGCATGAACCGTCCCGAACGATCTGCTGACGCCCTCGGCGACGATTCCGGTCATGCGGTCAGTCTGGCAGGGAATCAGTTCCGGAAGAACGCCACGCCGAGATCCGGATGATCCACGAACACGCCGTCGACTCCGGTCCCGGCGATCACGGACCATTCGCCCTCGTAGTCCCCGAAAGAACCGCGGGGGCCGTCGCCGCGGAACTCGGCCGCGAGGAAGGCGTTCTCCGGTCGCGCCGTCCAGGTGAAGACCTTCAGCCCGCGCGCGTGCGCGTCGGCGACGATCGTGTTGCCCGGCACGAGCAGCATCCGCTTGTTGACGCTGATACCGTCCACGGATCCGACCAGAGCGTCCAGCCCTTTGGGCCGCACGACCGACTTGTACGACTTCGCGTGCGCGCCGAGGGCCGCGACCTGGTCGTACGGCCGGCCGGATGCCTCGATCAGGTAGATGTACGATGCCGCGATCCCCTCGGCGCGCAGTTGCCCGAGCACCGTGGATTCGAACGCCTCGATCACGAGGGGCAGCTCGCCGTCCGCCCACCCGGCCGCGCGCAGATCCCGCGCGATGAGCGGCGCGAGGTCGAGCCCGATGCCCGCGAAGTACGTGGCGTGCTTGACCTCGAGCACGATCCCGATCTCCCTGCCGTGTTCGACGGAGCCCGCACGCACGAGATCGAGCAGGTCGGTCAGACGCAGGATCGGCTGAGCATCGTCGAAGGAGGCGCTCGTCGCGCGCACCTCGGGCAGGCGTTCGCGCACACGGAGCGTGGAGAGCTCCTGCCAGGTGAAGTCCTCGGTGAACCAGCCGGTCAGCGGCTGCCCGTCGATCCGCTTGGTCGTCCTGCGTCCGGCGAACTCCGGGCGGTCGGCGACATCCGTGGTGCCGGAGATCTCGTTCTCGTGCCGGATGACGAGCACGCCGTCCTTGCTGGCCACGACGTCCGGTTCGACGGCATCCACCCCCATCGCGAGCGCAAGCTCGTACGACGAACGGCTGTGCTCCGGCCGGTAACCGGGAGCGCCCCGGTGTCCGATCACGAGGGGCGACTTCTTGGGCATGGATTCAGGGTAGAACACCCCATGCATAGGAATCCGCCGGTATCATAGAGGAAAGCGACCTTCAACCACTTTCGGAGTGAGGCCCACCATGAGCAATTTCGCCTTCAACAACCCGGCGTTCCAGAAGCAGGATCCGCGCAACGTGGCAACGTATCCGGGTGCTCCGGGCGCTCAGCCCGGCATGCAGGGCGCGCAGGCCGCGTCCTTCCAGCACGCGAGCATGGATGCCGCGGCCAATGCACAGCTCGAGGGCATGTATGCCTCCCCCTCCGCCGGTGCCATCGAGACCGACCGCATGTCGGTCGAGGACACCGTGTGGAAGACCGCAGGGCTCTTCGGCATCCTCCTCGTCACCGCGGCGATCGGCTGGGTGTGGACGCTCGGCGGGCTCGCCGCCCCCGAGTACAACCCGTACTCGGACTTCTCGCCGAACATGCTGCCGTGGATCGTCGGCGCACTCGGCGGCTTCGTCCTGGCGATGGTCATCACCTTCACCGCCCGCAAGAAGGTGCGCCCGGCGCTGATCTTCGCGTACGCGGTGTTCGAGGGCCTGTTCGTCGGCGGCATCTCGGCGTTCTTCGAGGTGATCTACCCCGGCATCGTGACCCAGGCGACGCTCGCGACGGTCTCCGTCGTCGGCGTCACCCTCGCGCTCTTCGCGAGCGGCAAGATCCGCGCCTCCAAGAAGGCAACCAAGATCTTCATGATCGCGATGGTCGGCTACCTGGTCTTCTCGCTCCTGAACCTCGTCCTCATGTGGACCGGCATCAACCAGAACGCCTTCGGCCTGTTCAGCGCCGAGATCGCTGGCATTCCGCTGGGTCTGATCATCGGAGTGCTCGTCGTCATCATGGCCGCGTACTCGCTGGTGCTCGACTTCGACCAGATCCAGCAGGGCGTGCGCAACGGCGCTCCCCGCAAGTACGGCTGGATGGGGGCCTTCGGCATCATGGTCACGGTCGTCTGGCTGTACGTCGAGATCCTGCGCATCATCGCGATCGCCCGCGGCAACAACTGACCGACAGCCTCTGAAGGAAGCCCCGTCTCCGGAGACGGGGCTTCCTTCAGTTTTCGCCACGCCGCGAGGAACTGGCGCGTCGCACCCAAATACCGGCATAGTGAGATGACCGCTAACAGAAAGGGGATTACATCATGGGTTTCCTTGCATTTCTTCTTCTCGGACTGATCGCCGGCGCGATCGCCAAGCTCATCCTTCCCGGCAAGCAGGGTGGCGGATGGTTCGTCACTCTGCTCCTGGGCGTCGTAGGCGCAATCCTCGGGGGATGGCTCGGCGGACTCCTGTTCGGTGCGAAGATCGATGGATTCTTCGACATCACGTCCTGGCTCCTCGCCATCGGCGGCTCGATCATCGTGCTGCTGATCTACGGCCTCATCGTCGGCCGTGGCAGCAAGGCCAACAACTAGTTGCCACCGCGCGCTGATGCGCACGAGGCCCCCGGGTGGATTCACCCGGGGGCCTCGTGCGTCAGTCTCGTCGACGGCGTGGCACTCTGCGATCGCGGCCTGGAGTCCGTACGCGCCGCGGCCGGTGCCGACGGCATCCGTTCGTTCCAGGGCCGCGCGACCACGTGAGATGCGCCCGCGGTCCTGGTCGGCGCGCAGCATCCTATCGCCGTCCGCGTCGACGCGAGCGGGACATCGTCGGAGAAAAATCTCAGACGACCCCGAACCTCACTCCCACTCGACCGCTGGCGCGGCCGAGTACCACACAGCACTCATCGTCGAGTGCTCGCGACTGCGTCACTCCCACTCGATGGTCCCCGGGGGCTTCGAGGTCACATCCAGCACCACGCGGTTGACGTCGCGGACGCCGTTGGTGATGCGGTTCGAGATCTTCGAGAGCACGTCGTAAGGCAGACGCGTCCAGTCGGCGGTCATGGCGTCCTCGCTCGAGACAGGGCGCAGCACGATCGGGTGACCGTACGTGCGGCCGTCGCCCTGAACGCCCACCGAGCGCACGTCGGCGAGCAGAACGACGGGGCACTGCCAGATCTCACTGTCGAGGCCGGCCTTCGTCAGCTCCTCGCGGGCGATGGCGTCGGCCTCGCGCAGAATCTCGAGACGGTCAGCGGTGACCTCGCCCACGATGCGGATGCCGAGGCCGGGGCCCGGAAACGGCTGCCGGCCGACGATGGCCTCGGGCAGCCCCAGCTCACGGCCGATCGCGCGGACCTCGTCCTTGAAGAGGGTCCGCAGCGGCTCGATGAGTTCGAAGTCGAGGTCGTCGGGGAGGCCGCCGACGTTGTGGTGCGACTTGATGTTCGCCGTCCCCGTGCCGCCGCCGGACTCGACGACGTCGGGGTACAGGGTTCCCTGCACGAGGAACTTGATGGGCTCGCCTTCGGCCTTCGCCTCGTCGACGAGCTCGCGCTGCACCTTCTCGAACGCGCGGATGAACTCGCGGCCGATGATCTTGCGCTTCTCCTCGGGGTCGCTGACGCCCTGCAGGTGCCCGAGGAACGTGTCCGCGGCATCCACGGTGATCAGGCGTACGCCCGTGGAGGCGACGTAGTCCTGCTCGACCTGCTCGCGCTCGCCCTTGCGGAGGAGCCCGTGGTCGACGAAGACGGCCGTGAGCTGGTCGCCGATGGCCTTGTGGACGAGCGCGGTCGAGACAGCCGAGTCGACGCCGCCGGAGAGGGCCGAGATGACGCGGGCCGAGCCGACCTGCTCGCGGATGCGCGCGACCTGCTCCTCGATGACGTTGCCGCTGTTCCAGTCTGCGGCGAGGCCCGCCGCCTTGTGCAGGAAGTTCTCGAGGACCTCCTGGCCGTGGTCGGAGTGCTTGACCTCGGGGTGCCACTGCACGCCGTAGAAGCACTTCTCGTCGCTGCCGAATGCTGCCACAGGGGTGTCGGCGGTGGATGCCAGGACCTCGAAGCCCTCGGGCGCGCGCGAGACCTGGTCGCCGTGGCTCATCCAGACGTTCTGCGTGGCGGGCTGGCCGCCCAGCAGCACGCCGCCGTCGTTCGCGACGACCGCGTCGGTCGCGCCGTACTCGCGCAGCCCCGTGTTGGCGACCTCGCCGCCGAGAGCGCGGGCCATGACCTGGAAGCCGTAGCAGATGCCGAGGGTCGGGACGCCGAGGTCGAAGATCGCGGCATCCAGCGACGGCGCGCCCTCCTCGTAGACCGACGACGGGCCACCCGAGAGGACGAGGGCGACCGGATTGCGCTCGGCGATCTCGGCAGCACTGACGGTGTGCGGCACGATCTCGCTGTAGACGCCGGCCTCGCGGACGCGGCGGGCGATGAGCTGCGCGTACTGGGCGCCGAAATCGACGACGAGAACGGGGCGCTGTGCGGTGTCGGCGCTCATCGCGCTGCCTCCTGGGTCTGGGGTTCTACGGCGAGTGCCGCCTCACGGGATGCGAGGTACGCCTTGACCTCGCGGGAGACCCGGACCTCCATGATGAACGAGAGGGCCGGGATGACGCCGCCGAGCGCGAGCGTGATGAACCGGATGAACGGCCAGCGCATCAGGCTCCACAGACGGAAGACCGCGAACAGGTACACGACGTAGAACCAGCCGTGCGCGACGAGGATCAGCAGCGAGATGTTCGCGCCGCCCGCGGTCTGCCCGGTCGATTCCAGATCGCATCCCATGCCGCCCGGGACGAACAGGGAGTACCACTGGCATCCGTCGCCGACGATGACCGGCGCGAACCAGAGGAATCCGCCGTCGCCGCCCGCGAACAGCTCGATGTGCGTGGGGCTGTACTTGAGGATCATCTCGGCCAGCAGCAGGAGGAGCATGACACCGGTGATGACCGAGGCGATCTGATAGAACCTCAACGCCCCGCGGATCTTCGGGAACGAGGCGGCTTTCGGTTCGGGCATGGCGTCCAGTCTACTAGCGCGGACGGGACGGCGAAGGCCGCCGGGATCGCTCCCGACGGCCCTCGCGTGACTACCCGATGGTTCAGAACCAGCCGCGGATCAGATCGATCAGCCAGTCGACGATCGCCTTGACGATGCCGCCGCCGTTCCCGCCGCCCTTGTTGACGGTGACCTGGTCGGTCGCCTGGTCGCCGTCCGCCTGGGCGACGATGACCGTGTAGCGGCCGGCATCCGTCTTCTTCGGAACCGTGAGCGATGCGGAGAACGAGCCGTCCTCATCGACCACGACAGTGCCGAGCTCGACGAGCTTGCCCTTCTTCGACTCGAGGGTGACGGTCACCGTCTCGCCCGGCGTGAAGTCAGCACCGGTGACGGTGAGCTTCTTGCCTGCGCTGACGGTGTTGCCCTGGACCTCGATGGTCCCTGCGAACTCCTCCTCGCCGGCATCCGCGAACGTGATCGGAACCTGCACGGTCGTCTCGCCTGCGACGACGGTGAGCTGCTGCTCGCCGGTCGCCCCCTCGGGGACGGTGAACGCGAGGCTCGCACGGCCGACCTCGTCGGTGGTGTCGACGATCGCCGGGTCGACGGCGCCCGTGGCGAGCACCTGCTCGCCGAGCGACACGGTCGCCTCGCCCGGAGCGGCTTCCCCGGCGCTGAACGCGAGCGAGGAGAGGTCGATCGTGACCTCGTCGCCTGCGCTGTAGCCGTCGGCATCCGGTGCGCTCAGCGTCACGCCGACCGCGCGCTGCGCGAGGTCGGGCGTCGCGGTGCCGTTGGCGTCGAACCAGTCGACCATGGACTGCAGATCGATCTTGCCGGTGTCGGCCTTGTTCGTGCCCTCGGCGAAGGTGAAGAAGTTGTCTCCACCGGCCGCGAGGAACGAGTTGGCCGCCACGACGTACGACGCCTCGGGGTCGATCGGCTCGCCGTTCAGCGTGATACGCGTGATCCGCTCCTCGGCTGCCGCCGTCGGGTCGTAGGTGTACTGCAGCCCCTCCGAGACGCCGAGCTTGAGGAATGGCCGGCTCGAGCCGGCCGGCTGCCACTGCTCCTCGAGCACGCTCTTGATCTGCGCACCGGTGAGGTTCAGCGTGACCAGCGTGTTGGCGAACGGCTGCACCGTCGCCGCCTCGCGGAAGGTCACGTTGCCGTCGGGGTCGTTCGCGTTCGCCGACGCGTACGTCAGGTTCGCGCGGATGCCGCCCGGGTTCATGATGGCGAGGTCCGCGCCGGTCGCCCACTGGTGGACGTCAGCGACGAAGTTGCCGATCGTGGACTCGCCACCGCGGTTCTCGGACCCGTTGGTCTGACGTGCGCGGTTGAAGTCGCCGGTGATCTCGCCGACCTTCTCGGCACCCAGCACGTCGGCCTCGGCCTTGGCCGTGTCGACGATCGACTGCACCGCGGCGACGGGCTCGTAGAGCGGCGCGCCGCCCTTGGTCAGAGGCTTGATCTCGTTGGTGATCGAGAGCAGTTCCTTCGACTCCGGGTCGACCTGCAGGTTCATCAGACCGAAGTTCTCGCCGTACTGCCCCGCCGAGACGACCGGGCGGCCGTCGATGACGTGGTTGTACGCGAGGTGGGTGTGCGCCGAGACGATCGCGCTCACGCTGTCGTCGACGCCGTCGACGATCTGACCGAGAGCCGACTCGGGCGTGATGCTGGCGACATCGGTGGACGTCGCCCCCTCGTGCACGAGCAGGATCAGAACGTCGGCCTCTCCGTTGGCGGTGTCGCCGTCGGTCAGGTCGTCGGCGACGTCGTTGACGGAGTCGACGATGCTGCGCACCTCGAGATCGGCGATGCCCTCGGGCGAGACGAGCGAGTCGAGCTCCTCGGTCACGGCGCCGATGAAGCCGACGCGCACGCCGTCCATCTCCTTGACCCACGCGGGCGCAAGAGCTGTCTCACCGGTCTCGGTGAGGAACACGTTCGAGGAGATGTACTCCCAGTCCGCGCGGTCCTGCACGCGATCGCGAAGGTCCTCCCAGCCCTGGTCGAACTCGTGGTTGCCCGCAGCGCTCACCTCGAGACCGGCCGCGTTGAGCGCGTCGATCGTCGGGTTGTCGTCGTTGATGAACGACGTGAACGTGGATGCTCCGATGAGGTCGCCCGCAGCCGCGAACACCGTGTTCGGGTTCGCGTCGCGCACTGACTTCACGGCGCCTGCGAGCACAGCGGCACCGGCAGCTGCGCCGTCGGCCTCGATCCGGCCGTGGAAGTCGTTGATCGTGACGATGTCGATGTCCACCGGCGGGATCTCGCTGGAGATGCCGACGATCACCGGGTCGTGGTCACTGGAGCGGTACGGGGTGCCCGCCTCGGTGGCGCCGAACGCGTAGCCGCGGTCGCTCCACTCGGACGAGTTGATCGTCCAGACGCCTGTGCCGGTGATCGACGCGTAGAGCGACGGCGAGGCGATGGCGTGGTCGAGCGAGCCGAGCTCGCCGTCGAACGTGTAGGTGTACTGGCCTGCCGCGTTCGCGGGAACGAGGTCGCTCCAGCCCGCCTCGGAGAACACGTTGATCGGGTCCTCCTTCGCGTAGGCATTGAAGTCGCCCAGGAGCAGCACGTCCTCGCTGCCCGAGGCGTCCGCGATCTCGCCGGTGAACTCCAGCAGCGACTGCGCCTGTGCGGTGCGGTCCGCGTTGAAGTGGCCCTGGCCGTCAGCGGGCTCCGCGCCGTCGCCCGACTTCGACTTGAAGTGGTTGGCGACGACCGAGACCGTGCGTCCGTCCATATCGAAGGCCTGCGCGATCGGCTCGCGGGCGTTGCCCCACACCGACTCGTCGATCCCTGCCATCGGGTCGCCCACCGGGGTGACCTCGGCCTTCTTGTAGATGATCGCGTTCGTGATGACGTCGGTGGTGGTGTTCAGCAGCGCGTCCGGGGTCTCGACGTAGTCCCACACGTCCGTGCCCGCGTCGGCGTTCAGGCCGTTGACGAGGTTCTGAAGCGCGACATCGGGGGTGCCGTCGCCGAAGTGGACCGAGTTCTCGATCTCCATCAGCGCCACGACGTCGGCATCCAGACCATTGATCGCGGTGATGATCTTCGAGCGCTGGACGTCGAAGAACGCCTGGTTCTTCGCACCCCGCGCGTCGGAGTCATCCTCTGAGAAGGTCGTGAAGTAGTTGAAGACGTTGAACGCCGCGACCTGCACGTCGCCGCCGACCTCGGGGGCCGTGGCAGGGCGGGCGTTGGCGGTGGTGAAGCCCGCCTTGTCGGCGCCGGCTGTGTCGCTGTTGATCGGCGTGACCGGCTGCAGTCGCCAGTCGTCGAAGCCGTACTGCAGCACATAGCCGGCATCCGCGAAGTCGACGACGTCGCCGTTGCGGACGACCGTGTCCTTCGTGAAGTAGGGCTGGTCGCCGGGGTGCGCGCTGTTCGAGATCTGGACGTTGTATCCGTCGTCGAGCAGGATGCGGTCGGCGCGGTTGGATGCCGCGATCGTGTTCGCGTCTGCACCGGGGCGGGTCGTCTCGGTGCTCTTGACGTTGAGCTCGCCCGGGTTCAGCCAGAGGGTGCCGAAGTTGTAGAGCTGGTGGCTGGATGCCACGAGGTAGTCGCCGGTGGGGGCGACGAGCATGTTCTCGTACGCCTCGCGGTCTGCTCCAACGACGTCGCCGGGGAGCGGGGTCACCGTGGGAACGCCGACGCCGGCGGTGACGACGGTGACGTCGCCGGCCGCGGCGGGCGCGATCTGCGTCTGACCGAAGTACTCCGAGACGGAGCCGGTGACCGAGACGAGGTCGCCGATGGCGCCGGGGACCGTCTTGCCGTTCAGGAAGACGAACAGGCCGTCGGAGGCGCCGGGGGTGGCGTCGCTGTCGCCGCCGGAGCCCTGGGTCTGGATGACGATGCCGTTGTAGCCGCCGGTGCGATAGTCCGCCGTGACGATGCCTTCGACGGTGACGGTCTGGCCGTTCAGGGGCGACACATCAACGGTGCCCTGCACCTCGGCGATGGTCGCCGTGGTCGGCTCTTCGGGCTCTTCGGGCTCCTCCGGCTCGGTGTCGCCGGTGCCCTCGGGCGTGATCGTGGCCGAGAGCGAGAAGTCGGCGGAGTTGTCGTCGGTGTCGACGCCATCGGTGCGGTTCAGCGACTTGACGTCCTGGTTGTTCGCCGGCGCTGTCGCGCGTGCGCCCTCGAACGTGTTGGACGCGCCGTAGCCGAGCAGGTCGACGACACCGTCTGCGCCGACGACCGAGCCGGTGCCGAGTGTGACCGCGGAGGTGCCCTCGACGAGTGCGAGTGTGCCCGTCGTGCCGCTCGGGTTCAGGTTGCCCGCGGCATCCGCCTCAGGCAGGTCGGCGCCGTTCGCGCCGTTGGATCCGCCCTGGACCAGGTAGTGGCCGCCCGCGGGAATGGTGCCGGAGAGGGCGACGACGCCGTTCGAGTTGCCGATTCCCGTCGCCGAGCGGTACTGGAGCGACATGCCGTCGAGGGTGATGTCGGAGCCGGTCGGGTTGTACAGCTCGACGAACTTGTTCTTGAAGGCGGCGCCGGCGCTGCCGCCGGAGAGATACGCCTCGTTGATGACGACGCCCGTGCCATCGGCGGCCGCGAAGGCCGGGGCGGCGACGAGCGATCCGAAGCCCATCGTGCAGGCTGTGGTCAGCGCGACGGCGACGATGCGCCCGCGTCTGCGTGCGATGGACGACCCAGCGCGCTGCGCTGCACCATCGGGGTTGGACATCATGGGTTTGTTCTCCTCGTCGACGGATGAGACCCCGAGCGCCGTCATGGGGCGCACGAGAGAGCGCAGGCGTTGCACAGGGCAGGTGCGACGCGGCTCGTTCGTGAGCTTATGAGCGGGCTGGGACTTTCCCGAGAGAGTTCACAGATCGCTAACCGGAAGTTCGTCCGCGCCGATACGGCCTACGACTTTCGATAGATGCCGATGCGGTTGGGGCTGGACGAAAGGAGGGCGCGAAGGTGGATCCGGGTCAGGATGCCGCGGCTGAGCGCTCCTCGAACTCCTCGACCTCGAGCTGCCAGCGGTCCTTGGCGAGCCGATACCAGATGTAGAACGCGAAGCCGGCGAAGACCGCCCACTCGATCGCGTAGAAGACGTTCAGCCAGTTGACGCTGGAGAGCTCGTGCGGCGCGGGCGAGACGATGTCGACGAGGCCGTCCGGAGCATCCACCGAGGCCAGATACGGCCGGTACACCGAGAGCTGCTCCGTGTCGTGCCACTGCCCGAGCAGCATCGCCGGCGACATCCGGCTCATCCCGAACGGATCGTCCCTGGTCGGGAGCGAGGAGCCCTCGTCCGAGATGATGCGGCCGGTGATGTCGGCATCCGATCCTGCGGCATCCCGTTCGAGGGCGGCCGCCGCGGCATCCGCGCTCTCCCGATCCGGTGCCCATCCCAGGGCGACGGCGATCGAGGTGCGGTCGGCGACGCGCAATTGTCCGGTCACCCAGAATCCCTCCGCGCCGTCGTTGAAGCGCGAAGAGACGACGAGGAAGTCGCCGGGCACCCATGTGCCGGACGTCTCGACGCGCTGGCCGACGAGCGGCTCCGGCAGGTACTCCCCCGGTTCGAGGACCTCGGCGAGCGGCCGCACCTGCTCCGTGATCCCGGCGGGCGGCGGGTCGGTGTCGATCGCGCGCTGGAGCTGCCACTGACCGAGGAAGGCGAACACCCCGGCCACCACGAGGCAGGCGCACAGCACGGCGATCCAGCGGCCGCGCAGCATCACCTCTCGAAGGGTCGGCGGGAACTCCTGCGCAGCGGGAGCGGTCGATGAGGTCACGGGCGACGAGCGCCGATCACGACTCGTAGGGGGCGAGCACGACCTCGACGCGCTGGAACTCCTTCAGGTCGGAGTACCCGGTGGTGGCCATCGACTTGCGCAGCGCACCGATGAGGTTCGCGGTGCCGTCGGCGACCGGCGCGGGCCCGTAGAGGACCTCTTCGAGCGTCGCAATACCGGGCGTCTCGACCCGGCGGCCGCGCGGCAGCTGCGGGTGGTGCGCCTCCGGGCCCCAGTGGAAGCCGCGACCGGGTGCATCCGTGGCGCGCGCGAGCGCGACGCCGAGCATGACGGCATCCGCGCCCATGGCGAGCGCCTTGACGATGTCGCCGGAGGTGCCGACGCCGCCGTCCGCGATCACGTGCACGTAACGTCCGCCGGACTCGTCGAGGTAGTCGCGGCGGGCCGCGGCGACGTCCGACACGGCGGTGGCCATGGGGGCGTGGATGCCAAGGGTCGCGCGGGTGGTGGATGCCGCTCCCCCGCCGAATCCGACGAGGACGCCTGCTGCGCCCGTGCGCATGAGGTGAAGGGCCGCGGTGTAGGTCGCGGCCCCACCGACGATCACGGGGACGTCGAGGTCGTAGATGAACTTCTTGAGGTTCAAGGGCTCGTCGACGCTCGAGACGTGCTCGGCCGACACGGTCGTGCCGCGGATCACGAACAGGTCGACGCCGGCGGCTGCGACGGTGTCGTAGAGCTCCTGCGTCCGCTGCGGGGTCAGGGAGCCGGCGACCGTCACTCCGCCCTCGCGGATCTCGGCGAGACGCTGGGTGATGAGCTCGGGCTTGATCGGCTCGGAGTACAGCTGCTGCATCCGCACGGTCGCCTTGTCTGCGGGGAGCGCGGCGATCTCGGCGAGCAGGGGCTCCGGGTCGTCGTAGCGGGTCCACAGGCCCTCGAGGTCGAGGACGCCGAGTCCGCCGAGCTTGCCGAGCATGATCGCCGTCTGCGGGCTCACGACCGAATCCATCGGCGCGCCGATGACCGGGGTGTCGAAGGAGAACGCGTCGATCGTCCACGCGGTCGAGACGTCCTCGGGGTTGCGCGTGCGCCTCGACGGCACCACGGCGATGTCGTCGAACGTGTATGCGCGGCGCGCGCGCTTGCCTCGGCCGAGTTCGATGTCCATGCTCACGCGTCCAGCCTACCCGCCCGGTCGAACACGGCCTGGTTCGCGCGCGACGGCGCATTCGTGCCGGCGATCTTGCGCACGAACTGCAGGGCGGCGTCCTGGCACTCCTGATCGGTCGCGGCCGGCTCGAGATTGTTCAGCGGAACGATGTTGCGGCACATACCGCCACGCTACGCCGGGCGCGCAACGGGTGGAACCCCGGGCAGAGGTTTCGACTCGCTGCGCTCGCTCAACCTGAGTCGGGCCGCGTCAAGGTCGCTGCGCGACCGTGACCCGATCCCGACTCACTTCTTGTAGTTGGGCGCCTCGACGACGATCTGCACGTCGTGCGGGTGCGACTCCTTGAGTCCGGCCGCCGTGATCCGCACGAACTTGCCGCGGGTCTTGAGCTCTTCGATCGTGCGGGCGCCGACGTAGAACATCGACTGACGCAGGCCGCCGACGAGCTGGTACGCGACGGCCGACACCGGGCCGCGGTACGGGACCTGACCCTCGATGCCCTCGGGGATGAGCTTGTCGTCGCTGGGGACGTCGGCCTGGAAGTAGCGGTCCTTCGAGTACGAGGTCTGCTTGCCGCGGGTCTGCATGGCCCCCAGCGAACCCATGCCGCGGTACTGCTTGAACTGCTTGCCCGACTGGAAGACGATCTCACCCGGCGACTCGTCGGTGCCTGCGAGCAGGGAGCCGAGCATGACGGCATCCGCACCGGCGACGAGCGCCTTGGCGATGTCACCCGAGTACTGCAGGCCGCCGTCGGCGATGACCGGGATACCGGCCGGCCGGGCCGCCAGCGAGGCCTCGTAGACCGCGGTGACCTGGGGAACGCCGACGCCGGCGACGACGCGCGTGGTGCAGATGGATCCGGGACCGACGCCGACCTTGACGGCATCCACGCCCGCGTCGACGAGCGCCTGCGCGCCCTCGCGGGTCGCGACGTTTCCGCCGATCACGTCGATGTGCGCGAACGACTCGTCGGCCTTCAGCCGCTTCACGAGGTCGATGACGCCCTGCGACTGGCCGTTGGCGGTGTCGACGACCAGCACGTCGACACCGGCGTCGCGCAGTGCCTCCGCGCGCTCCCAGGCGTCGCCGAAGAAGCCGATCGCAGCTCCCACGCGCAGACGTCCGTGCTCGTCCTTCGTGGCGAGCGGGTACTTCTCGCTCTTGTCGAAGTCCTTGATGGTGATCAGGCCCGCGAGCTTGCCGTGCTCATCGATCAGCGGCAGCTTCTCGACGCGGTGCTTCGCGAACAGCGCGATGACCTCGCCCGCGGCGACTCCGACGGGAGCCGTCACCAGATCCGAGGACGTCATGACGTCTTTGACAAAGGTGCTGGGCCGCTCGAACTCCGACACGAACCGCATGTCGCGGTTGGTGATGATGCCCACCAGGTGCCCGTCGTCGTCGACGACGGGAAGTCCCGAGATTCGGTACTTCGCGCACAGCGCGTCGACCTCTTCTACGGTCGCGTCGGGCGTCGTGGTGATCGGGTCGGTGATCATGCCCGACTCGCTGCGCTTGACGCGGTCGACGTGCGCGGCCTGATCGGCGATCGAGAGATTGCGGTGCAGGATGCCGATGCCGCCCTCACGCGCCATGGCGATGGCCATGCGCGATTCGGTGACGGTGTCCATGGCGCTGGACAGCAGCGGGGTGGCGACAGAGATCCGACGCGTGATGCGCGAGGAGGTGTCGGCCTCACTGGGGATCACATCGGTATGCCCGGGGAGAAGAAGGACGTCGTCGTAGGTGAGTCCGACGAAACCGAAGGGATCGTGCTGGTCCATGAAAGATCCTCCTGCGGGGGCTGCGTCGACGGTGTACCAATTCTAAGCGCCCTGGGGCGCGCGCATATTCCCGGGCCCGCGCCACGCCGTGAGCAGATTGTGCCTTGGCTGAAACAGAATCGACACATTACGCTCATAGCGTCGTACACCGAGGTCGACGAACCCGATCAGCCTCGGTCTGCGTATCCGGACAGGAGGCCCTGTGAGTCCAAAGACCTTGCGCGCGAGGCGATCCCACCCCGTGTTGATTGCCCTTCTCGGCGTGTTCATCGCCGCGCTGGCGGTCCTAGGGGCGCCGCTGTCCGCGAGCGCATCCGCGCCAGACACTCCCGGCGCCGATCAGGAGCAGACCGACTTCTACTTCGCCGGTGTCATCAAGTACGACGATGAACCGGTTCCCGATGTGACGATCTCGGTGGAGGGCAACGGCTTCGAGGCCGAGACCGTCACCAACGAGACCGGCGCCTGGCGCCTGTACGTGCCCGAGAAGGACACCTACACGATCACCGTCGACGAGGAGACCCTTCCCGACGGCGTCATCGTCGACGCCGCACAGCTCCCCGAGGGCACGCAGCCCTCGCAGGGCACGACGGCCTCCTTCGAAGTCGAGTTCGGGCTGACCGGATCGAAGATCCTCAACCTGTTCCTCGGCGAGGGCGAACGCGTCACCACCTCGTTCTTCGATCAGCTGGTCGAACGCCTCATCAACGGCCTCAACTTCGGTCTTCTCCTCGCCCTCGCCGCGATCGGCGTCTCGCTGATCTTCGGCACGACGGGGCTGACGAACTTCGCACACGCCGAGATGGTGACCTTCGGCGCCGTCATGGCGGTGGTGTTCGGTTCGTTCTACGCGGTGCCCATGTGGGTGACGATACCGATCGTCCTCCTGCTCGGCGCGGCCCTCGGCTGGGGGCTGGATGCCGGGCTCTGGCGACCGCTCAGGCACCGAGGCATCGGCATGGTCCCGCTGATGATCGTGAGCATCGGCCTCTCCCTGCTCATCCGCTACGTCATCCAGTTCTTCATGGGCGGATCCACCCGGCAGCTCCCGGGAGCCGACGCACCCAAGATCCAGCTGCTCGGCCCGATCAAGCTGTCGGTCGTCGACATGATGTCGATGGGGATCAGCATCGTCGTCATCGTCGCCGTCGCTTTCTGGCTGCTGCGCACCCGGGTGGGCAAGGCGACGCGCGCCATCTCCGACAACCCGGGACTCGCCGCCGCATCCGGCATCAACGTCGACCGCGTGATCCGCACCGTCTGGATCCTGTCGGCGTCGCTCGCCGGCCTCGCCGGCGTGCTGTGGGGTTACTTCCGCCCCGGCGTGAAGTGGGACATGGGGGTGCACATCCTGCTCCTCATGTTCGCCGCCGTCACACTCGGCGGACTCGGCACCGCCTTCGGCGCCCTCATCGGAGCACTCATCGTCGGCATCCTCGTCGAGGTCTCGACGCTCTGGCTGCCGTCCGATCTGAAGTACGTCGGGGCGCTCGCCGTACTCATCCTCATCCTGCTGGTGCGACCCCAGGGCATCCTGGGTCGCCGCGAGAGAATCGGTTAGGGGCACGAGCATGGACTGGGGCGGAATCCTCAACAACACCGCGGGCTGGCTGTTCAGCCCGACGACGATCGCCTACGCACTGGCTGCCACCGGCCTCGCCGTGCACTTCGGCTATGCGGGCCTGCTGAACTTCGGCATGGCGGGCTTCATGGCCATCGGCGCGTACAGCTACGCGATCTCGATCCTCTCGTTCGGACTGCCCTGGTGGCTGGGCATCATCATCGGCATGATCGGCGCCGCCGTCTTCGCGGTCATCCTCGGGATCCCGACGCTGCGTCTGCGCGCGGACTATCTCGCCATCGTGACGATCGCGGCCGCCGAGATCGTGCGCCTGCTGTTCACGACGACGGCGTTCGACGAGTTCACGAACTCCGCCGACGGACTCGGCGGATATCACGCCGGCTTCCGCGCGGCGAACCCGTTCCCGCAGGGCACGTACGGCTTCGGTCCGTGGACGTACTCGGCGGACGATCTGTGGGTGCGCGTGTTCGGTCTGATCCTGCTGGCGATCGCGATCCTCATGGTGTGGTCCCTCATGCGCAGTCCCTGGGGGCGCGTGCTCAAGGGCATCCGCGAGGACGAGGACGCCGTGCGCTCGCTGGGCAAGAATGTCTTCAGCTACAAGATGCAGGCGCTCATCATCGGCGGCGTCTTCGGCTCGCTCGGTGGCCTCGTGTTCGCACTGCCGAGCGCGGTCGTCCCGGCGACGTACACGACGAGCCTGACGTTCTTCATCTGGACGATCCTGCTGCTCGGTGGTGCGGCGACCGTGTTCGGCCCCGTCCTCGGTGCCGTCATCTTCTGGGTGATCATGGCGTTTCTGGACGGTGTGCTCCCCGCACTCGCGGCGCAGGGCATCCTGCCGATTTCGTCGATCCAGGCGGGCACGCTCCGCTTCGTGCTGGTGGGCCTGGCGCTCATGCTGCTGGTGATCTTCCGCCCGCAGGGACTCCTCGGAAACAAGAGGGAGCTGACCTTTGTCAAATAACATCTCGGTCCCTGAGCCTGTCGAAGGGTCGCAGACCGGCAGCATCCGCCGCCCCAAGACGACCGGACTCGCCAAGGGTCCGGCCGCCCCCGGCGTCGCCAAGGTCGACCCGGTCCTCGTGGCCGATCACGTGACGCGCCGCTTCGGCGGACTCACCGCGGTCGACGTCGACCACCTCGAGATCCCCCGCGGCGCGATCACGGCGCTCATCGGCCCCAATGGCGCGGGCAAGACGACCCTGTTCAACCTGCTGTGCGGGTTCGACAAGCCCAACGACGGCTCATGGTCGTTCGACGGCAAGAACCTCAGCGGCGTGCCGTCGTTCAAGGTCGCGCGAATGGGTCAGGTGCGCACGTTCCAGCTCACCAAGTCGCTCTCGCTGCTCACCGTGCTCGAGAACATGAAGCTCGGCGCCACCGATCAGCGCGGTGAGAGCTTCTGGCAGAGCATGTTCCCGTGGCTCTGGCGCGCCCAGGAGGAGAAGATCGAGGAGAAGGCTCGCGCCCTGCTCGAGCGCTTCAAACTCGACGCCAAGCAGGAGGACTACGCGGCATCGCTCTCGGGCGGTCAGCGCAAGCTCCTCGAGATGGCCAGGGCGCTGATGAACGACCCCACCCTCGTCATGCTCGACGAGCCCATGGCCGGCGTGAACCCCGCGCTCACGCAGTCGCTGCTCGATCACATCCTCGACCTGAAGGAGCTCGGCATGACCGTGCTGTTCGTCGAGCACGACATGCACATGGTGCGTCACATCGCCGACTGGGTCGTCGTGATGGCCGAGGGACGCGTGGTCGCCGAGGGGCCGCCCGATGAGGTCATGCAGGATCAGGCCGTCATCGACGCGTACCTCGGCGCCCACCAGGATGTCGATCTCGGTGTCGTCACCGGACGCGTCGAGGGGGAGCTGGATGCCGAGGCGCAGACGCTGCTCGACGACATCCATCAGGAGGAGGCGGCGTCGATCGCCGAGGCCGAGGAGGAGAAGCCATGAGCGCCACCGCAGCAGTTCCCACTGGCGAGGCGGCCAAGACCGACCGCGTCGTCGTCGACGTCTCGAACCTGACGGCGGGTTATCTCCCGGGCATCAACATCATCAACGGCGCGAACCTCGTCGCCCGCAAGGGCGAGCTGATCGGCATCATCGGACCGAACGGAGCGGGCAAGTCGACGCTGCTGAAGGCGATCTTCGGCATGGTGAACGTGCGCGGCGGCGACATCACCGTCAACGGCGAGAGCATCGTCGGGCTGAAGTCCGACAAGCTCGTCGCCCGCGGGGTGGGGTTCGTGCCGCAGACGAACAACGTGTTCCCCTCGCTCACCATCGAGGAGAACCTGCAGATGGGGCTCTACCAGAACCCCCGCGTCTTCTCGGAGCGCCTGGATTTCGTCACCGGCATCTTCGCCGAGCTCGGCAAGCGACTCAAGCAGCGTGCGGGTTCGCTCTCGGGCGGTGAGCGGCAGATGGTTGCGATGGGTCGCGCCCTGATGATGGATCCGGCGGTGCTACTGCTGGACGAGCCGTCGGCCGGCCTCTCCCCCGTCCGTCAGGACGACGCGTTCATCCGCGTCTCCGACATCAACAAGGCGGGCGTGACGACCATCATGGTCGAGCAGAACGCGCGCCGCTGCCTGCAGATCTGCGATCGCGGCTATGTGCTCGATCAGGGCCACGACGCTCACACCGGCACCGGACGCGAGCTGCTGGCCGACCCGAAGGTCATCGGCCTGTACCTGGGAACGCTGGGTCAGGAGGACTGACCTCCAGCACCCCCGCAAGCAGCGCACAGCGCTCAGCGCACACTGCGCACAGCGCACACTGCGCACAGCGCACACTGCGCACAGCGCACACGAGAAGACCCCGGGCTCGCGCCCGGGGCCTTCTCGTTCACCCGATCAGTTGACGCGGGTGTGGGTGTTGTCGGCACCGTACTGGAAGACGCCGATCGACGCCTCCGTCGGGTCGCCGGCGTCGTCGAATCCGATGCCTCCGGAGTATCCGTCGTAGTCGGCGGTGCCCCCGCCGAGGATGATGTCGGCGCAGTCGGCGAACGAGTCGCACTTCTCGCCGTCGCCGGAGCCGCCCGAGACCTCCTGCAGCTTCGAGGCGATGTCGGCCGGGTCGGTCGAGTTCGCCGCGAGGGATGCGAGAGCGAGCAGCACGGTCGCGTCGTACGACTCGGCCGCGTAGTTGAAGTCGACGAGCTCGTTGCCGTCGCCCTGCTCCAGCCACTGCGCCTTCAGGCGCTCCTGGAAGTCATCCGCGAGGACGGGGCCGGGCTGCGTGCCCTTCGAGCCCTCGATGGAGACCGGCATGTCGTCACCCCACTGCGAGATGTTCCCGTCGACGAAGTAGAACTTCGAGCTGTCGAACCCGCTGTTCACGAACGAGGGGACGATGGTCGAGGTCTCCTCGAAGCCGATCACCGCGATCGCGTCGGGGTTGGCGGCGAGGATGGTCGACACCTGGGCGCTGAAGTTGGTGTCACCGGCGTTGTACGACTCGCTGGCGACGACCTCGCCGCCGCTGGCGGTGAAGGTCTCGTTGACGACCTTCTCCAGGCCCGTGCCGTACGCGTCGTTCAGGTAGATGATGCCCAGTGCCTGGTTGCCGTCCTCTGCGATCAGGTTGCCGAGCACTTCGCCCTGGAGCAGGTCGCTGGGCGCTGTGCGCCAGTACAGGTTGTCGTCGTCCCACGTCGTGAAGTCCGGCGAGGTGTTCGCGGGGGAGAACGTGATGACCCCTGCGCTGACTGCCTGGTCGAGGAACAGCTTCGTGACACCGGACGAGGCGGCTCCGATCAGCGCTGAGACGTCGGAACCGAGCAGCTTGGGAACCGTGGTCTCGTACGCCTTGTTGTCGGGGTCACCCGAGTCACCGTACTGGACCTCGACCGTGACGCCCTTGGCCGCCTCGTTGATCTCGGCGGTCGCGAGTCCGACACCGGCTTCCTCGGGCGGACCGAGGTAGCTCAGCGCACCCGTCTGCGGCAGAACGGTGCCGATGCTGAGGGTGAGGTCCTCACGGTCGGCCGAAGGCGCGGAGGACTCGGATGGGGTCGTTCCCCCAGAGCACCCGGCCAGGATGAGTGCGCTCGCACCGACTGCGGCGACAGTGCCGTAGACCCTGCGTGCACGCGAGCTTGAGAAGATGCTCATGCTGCTCCTTGCTTGTTTCTGTCGGCCCGATCAGACTCGGGCGCCTGATCGGTTTCCACAAACGTAGCCGTGAGACAGTCACGGAATTGTTGCGATGCGTTAACGGTGTGAAACAGTCCAGTCTCAGATCGGTAACGGCGGACGCCTGCGTCGTGTGAGCAATAGATCGACCACGAATACGCCGACCGCGACCCACACGATGATGAAGCCGATCCAGCGCTCCGGCGGCATCGGCTCGTGCAGGATGAGCACCCCGGTGAGGAACTGCATGATCGGGGTGATGAACTGGATCATCCCGATGATCGCCAGGTCGATCCGCCGCGCGCCGGAGGCGAACAGCAGCAGCGGCACGGCGGTGACGACGCCGGCGAACAGCAGCAGCGCCGTGTGCCAGGCCCCGACCGAGCCGAAGGTGATCCCGGTCGTATGGGCCACGATGACGAGCTGCACGACAGCGATCGGGATGAGCCAGAGCGATTCCAGGGTCAGACCGCTCACGGCATCCACCGCCGGGCCGATCTTCTTCTTGATGAGCCCGTAGACGCCGAATGACGCCGTCAGCGACAAGGCGATCCACGGGAACGATCCGTAGGCGAGGATGATCACGACGACGGCGAGCGCGGCGATGCCGATCGCGACCCACTGCAGTCGGCGGATGCGTTCGTGCAGCACGAAGACGCCGAGCAGCACGGTGGTGATCGGGTTGATGAAGTAGCCCAGCGCCGTCTCGACGACCCGGTCGCTGAGGGTGCCGATCAGGAACACCTGCCAGTTGACGTAGATGAGCACGCCGGCCAGGGCCGTCCCGCCCAGCAGACGGGGCTGCCGCACGATTGCGAGGATGCGGCGCCACCCGCGCGTGAATGTCAGAAGCAGCACGCAGAACACGAACGAGAACAGCACGCGTGCGGCCACGATCTCCCACGGGCCCGTCGGCACCAGCAGCAGGAAGTACAGCGGCAGAACGCCCCACAGAACGTACGCGCCGCCGGCGTAGGCGACGCCCGCCGCGCGTGTTCTGGCAGCGGCATTCGGGTTCACAGATTCACCCTAGCCGCCGCAGGAACGACGAAGGTCCGGATGCCGTGGCATCCGGACCTTCGAGGAACTGCGTGTTCGCTGCGCTCGGAGCGTCAGCGGACCACGACGGCGAGGACGTCGCGGGCCGACAGGACGAGGAACTCGTCTGCGCCGAACTTCACCTCGGTGCCGCCGTACTTGCTGTAGAGCACGCGGTCGCCGACGGCGACGTCGAGCGGAACGCGGTTGCCGTTGTCATCGATGCGGCCGGGGCCGACCGCCACGACCTCGCCCTCCTGGGGCTTCTCCTTGGCGGTGTCGGGGATGACCAGGCCACTCGCGGTGGTCTGCTCGGCCTCGACCTGCTTGATGACGATGCGGTCCTCGAGCGGCTTGATGGAAACCGACACGGTCTACCTCTTCTTTCTTGACGCTGACACGAAAGACTCGTTCGCACTCTCAACCCGAGAGTGCTAATCACAGTGTAGGCGCTCGGTTGGCACTCATGCAATGCGAGTGCCAACCCCGTACGCTGGGCGGGTGGAGATGTCCGAGCTGACCGCGCTGCTCACCCCAGAGGGGCTTCGCCTCCTCGACGAGGTCGGGGCCATCGGCACGACCGCCGAGGTCGCGCAGACCGTATCGCGACTGCGGCAGGCGGGCCGCTCCCCCGATCTCGTGTCCGCCGTCGTCGGCCAGGCGCATCTGCGCACGAAAGGTGCATCGAAGTTCGGCGGTTTCGCCGAGCGGATGCTGTTCACGAGGGCCGGGCTCGAGCAGGCGACGCGTCTGGGGGTCGCCGCCCGCCACGCCGGCCGCATGCGCCGCGCGGGGATCGAGCAGGTCGCCGACCTGGGCTGCGGCATCGGCGGAGACTCCCTCGCATTCGCGGGCGCAGGGCTGCGCGTGCAAGCCGTGGACGCCGACGAGGTCACCGCAGCCATCGCTGCCTACAACCTCGCCCCGTTCGGCTCCGACGCCGAGGTCCAGCACGGCACGGCCGAGGACTTCGTGAGCGCGAACTTCGCAGAATCGCACGAACCTCGCACGAATTCCGCAAATTCCTCCGAAGAAGCCGCACTTCTGCGAAGGGAGCGCACGGCGGTGTGGCTCGATCCTGCCCGCAGGACGAGCGGGCACAGCGAGACCAGGCGGGTTGCGGCATCCGACTACTCCCCCTCGCTCGACTGGGCCTTCGATCTGGCGCAGCGCATGCCCGTCGGCATCAAGCTCGGCCCCGCCCATGACCGGGATGCGCTGCCGGCGGATGCCGAGGCGCAGTGGGTGTCGGCGGACGGGAGCGTGGTCGAGCTGGTGGTGTGGTCCGGCATCCTCGCCCGCGAGGGCGTGCGGCGCTCGGCGCTGGTGATCCGCGGCGACGAGTCGCACGAGATGACCGCCGGGGCGGATGCCGAGGACGCCGAAGTCCGCGAGCTCGGCGCGTTCCTGCACGAGCCCGACGGCGCCGTCATCCGCGCACGTCTGATCGGCGACGTCGCTCGGAGCCTGGATGCCGGGATGCTCGACCCGAAGATCGCCTATCTCACCGGGGATGCCGCCGTCACGAGCCCCTTCGTGCAGTCGTTCCGCGTGCGCGAGGTGACCGCGGCGAACCCTAAGGCGATCAGCCAGGTGCTGAAGGCGCACGATATCGGGACGCTCGAGATCAAGAAACGCGGGATGGACATCGACCCCGCCGCGTTCCGGAAGAAGCTCGCGCTGCGCGGCGACCGGACGGCGACGCTGATCCTGACCCGCGTCGGATCGCGGCGCCTGGCCATCATCGCCGACCGGGTCTGACCGTCAGGATCCGGTCTTGTCGTCGATCGACGGCTCCTCGGTGAAGAAGTCGTCGAACATCGGGTCGTCGGAGCTGCCGAAGTAGTACTCCGTGTCGACGCCCTTGTAGATCGTGAGCTGAGGACCGCGCATCTCGGACTGCGTGACGACGTACTCCGTCGGGATGCCGTCGACCGTCGCACTGAGTGTCAGCCCGCCTGTGCCGTCCTCCGTGCAGGCCTCGGTGACCCCGTCACTCAGCACCGCCACGACGCACAACCCGCTGGCATCCCACTCGTAGAAGAGGGTCGTGTCGCCGTCGGCGCCCAGGGTGCTCAGGTTCTGCGGGTCGTAGCCCTCGGCCTCGAGCTGCCGCAGCTGTGCCAGCTCGGCATCGGTGTACTGCGACTCCCAGTCGTAGCCGACCGTGGGCTGCAACTGGATGTATGGGACGAGCCGGCCGTCGACGCCGCGCAGCACAGCGGCGATCAGTGTCTCTCCGGCGTTCTCCTGCCCGTCGGGAACAGTGACCGACGTGGACGGCCACCAGCCGTTCGCGGCCACCTCGTCATAGGTCATGCATCCGCTCGAACTGCGCCCGGGCAGCGTGACGACCACGCAGGTCTGTTCCTCCTCCGCGCGCTCGGCGACCCAGACGACGATGCCGTCCTGCTCGGCGACGGCGACGACCGTGCCGGGATCGAACTGCTCCTCGAGTTCGGCCCGCTCATCGCCGTGCGCCGCGGTGAGCATGAAGGACTGCGCGTCCCACCCCCAGATCGCCCAGCCGATGCCGAACCCGATCCCCAGGGTCGCGACGACGGATGCCGCGATCAGAGGCCAGCGGCGGCGGTGTGAGGGCGCTTCGGTTTCAGACGAGGCTTCCGCATCGTCGGAGGCTTCGGCGCGCTCCGCTTGCTCAGTCGGTCCCTGAGCCTGTCGAAGGGTCGTCTCGCTTCGCTCGCTCAACGACCCGCTGAAGTCATCCCCCGCGTCGCGTCCCCGCGATTCGTCCGCTGCGGCAGCCCCGTCTTGCGGGTCGTTGAGCGGAGGCGGCGCAGCCGCCGCAGACGACCCTTCGACAGGCTCAGGAACCACGGGCTGAGCGACCGCAGGGAGCCGAAGCCGCTCGTCCTCCCCGGCAGCATCCCGTGCCCGCCCCTCCAACTCCTGCAACCGCGCGAGCTCGGCGTCCGTCAGCTCTCCGCCCGGCCCGTAGGCCTTGGCGCGCAGCATCCGCAGCTCTGCGGAGGAGTCGGTCATCGCGCTATCCGATCTGCTCGAACTGCATGGCCGCCCAGATGAGCCAGCCGAGACTGAAGATGGTCGCGGCAAGCCCGAGCACGAGCGCCCACGTCGCGATCGCCCTGCTCTCGACGGGCCGGCGCAGCGACATGATCGCCGCGATCACGGCGATCACCGCGAGCGGGATGCCCCAGCCGACGAACCACGACGCGACGAGGGCCACGATCGCCGCGACGAGCGCCCAGGGCGCGAGGCGGCTGTTGTCCTCGACCACCGGCTCGTCCGCCGGCGCCCACTGCACCGCGGGCATGCCGGCGGTGTCGGCCGGTCCGCTTGCGACGACCGGTTCGATGCCCACAGGGCCGGTCGGCATGCGTGTGTACTCGCTGCGCCGCGCCCCGGGAACGTTCGTGCGGTCGGCGGGCTGCTCGACGTCGGGGCTCGGCGCCTCGACACGAGGGTCGGCAGCAGAAGGCGCGAGGTCGGCAGCGGAGGGCGCGGGGTCGGCAGCGGCAGGCGCGGGGTCGGCAGCGGAGGGCGGCGGCGGATCGGGCTGCGTCGGATCGCTCATGCGGCGCTCCCCCTGGTGACATCCTCGGTGCGCTCGGCGACCTGGATCTCGGTGACCGGCAGCGTCGAGTCAGCACCGAAAGCGAGGGTCGACGGCCGGCGTCCGGACGCGATGAGGTCGGCGGCGAGGGCTGCGATCATGGCGCCGTTGTCGGTGCAGAGCGAGAGCGGCGGGATGCGCACGGTGACCCCCGCGGCGGCGGCCCGCTCGAGAGCGACCTCGCGCAGGCGCCTGTTGGCGATGACGCCCCCGCCCAGCAGCGCCGCGTAACCCCCCGATCGGCGCAGGCCGCCAGCGCCTTCGTGACGAGCACGTCGACGACGGCCTCGCGGAAGCTCGCGGCGACATCGGCGACCGGCACGTGCACCCCCTCGGCCTCGGCGCGCTCCACCCAGCGGGCGACCGCGGTCTTCAGGCCCGAGAACGAGAAGTCGTAGCGGTGCTTCGCCATGTCGGTGCCCTTGGACAGTCCGCGCGGGAAGCGGATCGCCTTCGGGTCGCCGCCGACGGCTGCGCGATCGATCTCGGGCCCGCCGGGGTACGGAAGCGACAGGAGCCGGGCGACCTTGTCGAACGCCTCCCCCGCCGCGTCGTCGATCGTCTCGCCGAGCAGTTCGACGTCGGTCGTGAGATCGCGCACGTGCAGCAGGGAGGTGTGCCCTCCCGAGACGAGCAGGGCGATGGTCGGGTACTCCAGCGGGTCGGACTCCGGCGTCACGATGTCGGCGGCGATGTGGCCGACGAGATGGTTGACAGCGTACAGCGGCTTGTTCAGCGACACCGCGAGTCCCTTGGCCGCGCCGACGCCCACCATGAGGGCCCCCGCAAGGCCGGGACCGCTGGTGACGGCGATCGCGTCGAGGTCGGCGAGCGAGACCTGCGCCTCGGCGAGGGCCGCCTCGATCGCCGGCTGCAAAGCCTCGAGGTGGGCTCGCGCGGCGACCTCGGGCACCACACCGCCGTAGCGGGCGTGCTCGTCCATGCTCGAGGCGATCGTGTTCGACAGCAGGGTGCGGCCCCGGACGATCCCGATGCCGGTCTCGTCGCAGCTCGTCTCGATCCCGAGCACGAGAGGTTCGTTGGCGGTCACAGCTTCACCTTCATCACGATCGCGTCGACGTCATCGGGCTGGTAGTAGCGCGGGCGGCGGCCGATCTCCTCGAACCCCTCCGAGCGGTACAGCCCCTCCGCGGATGGGTTGTCGGCCCGCACCTCGAGGAAGACCTCGCGGGCGCCGCGGGCGGATGCCTCGGCGAGAAGCGCACGCAGCATCGCGCGGCCGCGGCCCTCTCCCCTGCGCGACTCGGCGAGCGCGATGGTCTGGATGTCGGCATCCGCGTTCCCGCGGATCGACCGGAGCCCCGCGTACCCGATGACGGCGCCGTCCTCCTCGTCGACGAGGTAGTGGCTGTACGGGGTCGCGAGCTCGGCCGCCATGGACTCGCTGCTCCACGCGTCGGACGGGAAGGAGGCGTTCTCGATCGCCATGATCGCGTCGAGGTCGGCCGGGGTCGCGGTGCGCATGGTCATCAGCTCACCCGCTTCGGAGCGCCGGGCACCGTGACGTCCGGCTGGCGGAGGTACAGGGGCTCGGGACCGGTGAGCTCGCGTCCGGCGGCAGCGGCGCGGAGTCCGACGCGGGCGAGGTCCGCGGCGTCGAGCTCGGCCACCTCGAACGATCGGATGCCGCCCAGCCGCGCCTCGGCGTCGGCCGCGGGAACGAGCACGGTGGGCTCGACGAGGTTCGGGATGCCGTCGGGATCCAGCCCGTCGAAGACGGAGATCGCGACCTCGCGGCGGCGCGCGTCGGTGACGATCGCGAACGGCGAATCGGGTGCGTCGTCCTCGAGGACCGACAGGGCGGCCCCGAGATGGCTGGGCACCGCGATCACCGGGATGCCGCGCCCGAGGGCGAACGCGCGGGCGGTGGCGATGCCGATCCGCAGCCCCGTGAAGGGCCCGGGGCCCATCCCGGCGACGACCGCCGTGATCTCCCCGGCATCCGCGAGGACCTGCTCGAGGAGCCCGCCGATGACCTCGGCATGGCCGAGCGGATCGGGGCTGGCGGCACGGGCGCGCAGCGAGCCGTCGGAATCGATGAGGGCGACGGCCGAACCCAGGGAGGTGTCGACGGCGAGGATCACCTCTCCAGGGTAGTCGCGGTTCGCGCCCCCGCTGCGAGGATGGTTCTGTGCGGACGAGCGTCGAGTGGATGGAGCGGCATCAGGTGCTGCTGTACGTCGCCGCGCTCGTGGTGGGCGCCGGCGCCGGCCTTCTCGCGCCCGCCCTCGCCGGTCCTGCGGAGCTCGCCATCACTCCGGCGCTCGGCGTCCTGCTGTACGCGACGTTCCTCGGCGTGCCGTTCGCGCGCATCGGGCAGGCGCTGCGCGACGGGCGCTTCCTCGCGACCGTCCTGGTCCTGAACTTCGTCGTCGTGCCGGTCGTCGTCTGGGCGCTCTCCCGGATCGTCGCGCACGACCGGGTGCTGCTGGTCGGCGTGCTCTTCGTGCTGCTGACGCCGTGCATCGACTACGTGATCGCGTTCACGGGCATCGCCGGCGGCGCGAAGGACCGGCTGCTCGCGGCCGCAGCGCTGCTCATGGTCGCGCAGATGCTGCTGCTTCCGCTGCAGCTGTGGCTGTTCGTCGGACCGGAGTTCGTGCAGCGCATCGATCTCGCCCCGTTCGCCGAGGCGTTCGTGCTGCTCATCGTCGTGCCGTTGGCCGCAGCCGGCCTCACCCAGCTCGCCGCAGCGCGCACCCACTGGGGGTCGGCGACGCAATCGGTCGTCTCGGGCGCCATGGTGCCGCTGATGATGCTGACCCTCGCGCTCGTCGTCGCCTCGCAGCTCGCCGCCGTCGGTGCGCGCATCGGGTCCCTGGCCCTGGCCGTCCTCGTCTACGTCCTCTTCGCCGTCCTCATGGTGCCCATCGGGGCTCTTGCCGGGCGCATCGCGAGGCTCGACGTGCCGGCGCG
Source organism: Microbacterium tenebrionis (assembly GCF_903645325.1). Taxonomy (GTDB): domain Bacteria; phylum Actinomycetota; class Actinomycetes; order Actinomycetales; family Microbacteriaceae; genus Microbacterium; species Microbacterium tenebrionis. The sequence continues at coordinate 52,443 of NZ_CAHJXQ010000002.1, read as the reverse complement.
CACAGCGGTCGTCTTCAGCGGCGTCACCCGCAACTCGCTCGTGGTGCTGCCCCTCGTGCTCGCGCTCCCCGCGACGTTCGACCTCGCGCCGCTGGCGGTGGTGACGCAGACCCTCGTGGAGCTCGTCGCGATGGTCGTCCTCGTCCGTCTCGTGCCGGCTATCCTGCGGCGCCGCTGACGCGCATCATCCACCGCCGCTAACGCTGTGGGCCCGGCAGTCGGTCGCTGCCGGCTTCGACCCGCTGCGCTCGCTCAGCCCGTTTCGCCTCCGGCGCTCTGAGCCCGCGCGCAACGACGGCCTACGGGGCGTGGAGCGCCCTTCGACTCGCTCCGCTCGCTCAGGAACCGCTGCGCGAGCCGAAACGGCGTGAGCGAGCCGCGGATGGGTCGAAGCTCGTCAGTGCGCCGCGACGCGCTCGATCGTGACGATGCGGGCGGCGTCGGCATCCAGGTCCTCGTCCGCGATGTCCTCGGCGCCGCCGACGGGTCGCTCGATCTCGATGTCCCACCAGGCGTCAGCGATCGCCGGCGCCATCTCGCGCCCCCACTCGATCACGACGACCGAGCGGGCGAAGTCGACGTCGAGGTCGTCGAGCTCGGCGGCCGATCCCAGACGGTACGCGTCGACGTGCACGAGCGGCGCCCGGCCGACGAGCGACGGATGCGTGCGTGCGATCACGAACGTCGGGCTCTGCACGGGGCCGCGCACGCCGAGGCCCTCGGCTAGCCCGCGGGTGAACGTCGTCTTCCCCGCTCCGAGCGGCCCGGTCAGCACGAGCAGGTCGCCCGCGGTCAGCTGCTCGCCGATCACGAACCCGAGGCGCTCCATCTCGTCGGACGTGGCGATCTCGCGCCGGCCGAGGAAGGCGGGGTCGACGCTCATGCGCTCCTCCGCGGCACGCGGTTGCCGATCCGGGTGACGATCTCGTAGTTGATCGTGCTCGCCGCGTTCGCCCACTCGGTCGCCGAGGGAGCGCCGAGCGTCGGGTCGCCGAACAGCACGACCTCGTCGCCCACCGACACGGCGGAGTCGCCGACGTCGACGACGAACTGGTCCATGGCGATGCGGCCGGCGACCGTGTGCCGGCGGCCGCCGATGACGACAGGGCCGCGTCCGGATGCCTGCCGGGGGATGCCGTCGGCGTATCCGAGCGGCACGAGGGCGAGGGTCGTGTCGCGGTTCGTGCGGTGGTCGTAGCCGTACGAGACGCCCGTGCCCGCAGGAACGCGGCGCACGGCGGCGACGGCGCCGCGGAGCGTCATGGCCGGGCGCAGGCCCAGCTCGGCGGACGAGCGGTCGTCGAACGGCGAGAGCCCGTACAGCCCGATGCCGATGCGCACAGCATCCAGTCGGGTCTCGGGCAGGTCGATCGCGGCGGCTGTGGCGGCGATGTGGCGGATCTCGGGACGGATGCCGGCGGATGCCGCGGCCGCCGTGCCCTCCTCGAACCGGGCGAGAGCTGCGCGATCGTCGGCGGGCGAGGTGTTGGAGAGGTGGCTGAACAGGCCCACGACACGGATGTGTCCGATGCGCTCGAGCCGCGCGGCCTCCGCGAAGACCCGACCCCAGTCGCTCGGTGCGATGCCGTTGCGCGAGAGGCCCGTCTCGAGCTTGAGGTGCACCGCGACGTCTCCGCCCGCGACGGCACCGGCCGCCTCGAGCTGGTCGAACGATGAGATCCCGAGTTCGATGCGGTTCGCGGCGGCGAGGTCGAAGCTCTGCCCGGGCTCGTGCAGCCAGGCGATCACGGGGGCGGTGATGCCGGCGCGACGCAGTTCGAGTCCCTCGGCGATCTCGGCGACGCCGAGTCTGGTCGCCCCGCCCGCGAGCGCCGCGACAGCGGATGCCGTGGCCCCGTGCCCGTAGGCGTTCGCCTTGACGACGGCGATGACCTGGGCACCGGTGAGCTTGCGGATGTGCCGGGTGTTGTCGGTGATCGCATCCATCTCGATCGTCGCCTCACGCAGCGGTGCGCTCATGCGGTGCCCACGATCCGCTCAGCGATCACCATGGCCGTGGCGAGGCCGGCGTCGTGCGACATGGTCAGGTGCAGGGCCGTGATGCCGCGCTGCTCGATGACGTCGGCGGTCGTGCCCGTGAGGCGGAAGTACGGCTTCCCCGATTCCTCGGAGCCGATCTCGATCTCGGTCCAGTGCACGCCGTCGGAACCGCCGAGCGCCTTGATGAGCGCCTCCTTGGCGGCGTAGCGCGCGGCGAGCGACGGCAGGCGCAGCTCGCGCTCGGTCGGCGCGAACAGGCGCTCCATCAACCGCGGTGTGCGGGACATGGTGCGCTCGAACCGCGGGATGTCGACGAGGTCGATGCCGGTCCCGATGATCACCGTCCCAGCCTACCGGCGCTCTGTCCAGAGGTTTCCGAACCGCTTCTCGTACTCGGGCGACAGTTCGGCGAAGCGGGCGTCCCAGTCCTGCGGGATCGGCTCGCCCCCAACCTCGGCGTCGAGCCGTTCGAGGTAGGTCTGCCATCCGGCTCCGTAGAAGATCGAGCGGATGCCGGTGTGCACGAGCCGCATGCGCGCGCCGCCGTCTGCCTCCTCGAGCGTCACGGTGAGCTCGGTGGGCTCCTCGCCGGTCGCGTGCCAGGTCGTCGTGAACGACCGCGGCGCATCGCACGATGCGATCGTTCCCGTCGCCCACGGCTCCTCGTCGCCCTCGGCCGCGACGGCCCATGTGCCGCCCTCGCGCAGGTCTCCGGTGTAGTCGGCCATCCAGCGCGCGAGGCGGTCGCGGGTGGTGATCGCCTCCCAGAGGTCGTCGACGCCTGTCGCGTAGACCTCGTCGTAGACGAGACGGAAGCCGTCGCCGTGCCGTTCGATGGTGGGGCTGTGGATCGTCATGATGCACTCCTGTTCTCTGGATGGTCCCGATCCGGATGCTCCCGATCCGGATGCTCCGCCCGCTGCGCTGCTCCGGCGGCTCGCTTCGCCTCGCGCTGACCGCGGGCGACCTCGGTGTGCAGCGCGTCGAGGCGCTGCGCCAGAGGCGCGCGCAGCGCCTCGAGAGCTCGTGCCGCGGCATCCGGCCCCGCAGGGTCGAGGGCGTAGATGCGGCGAGGTCCGTCGGGCCGCACGGTCGCGAAGCCGTTCTCACGCAGCACCTTCAGGTGCTGCGACACGGCGGGCTGAGAGATGCCGAACTCGGTGCGAGCGATGTCCGTCAGGATGCCGGCGGACTGCTCCCCCAGCGCGAGCACGGCGAGCAGCCGCCGCCGCACGGCATCCGCCAGCACCTCGAACTCATGCACGGCTCGATCATATAACACTTGTCTTATACGATCGACCATCGACAAGCGTCAGTCCAGATCACACCTGTCGGGCCAGATCGCGGATCCAGACCGACAGGTGCGATCCGGGCTGACAGATGTGCGGATGCCGCCCGCACGACTCGTTCTGCACAGATGCCGGTCCTCTCCGATGCATCCACATTCGCCCTTTCCGGCTCCGGCATGACGCCGCGTTCGGGCAGAGTGTGCGGATGCTGAAACCCGACCAGCTCCTCGCTCGATTCGGCGGCATCGCGCGAGGCGCGCTGCTGCAGACCTACGGATCCACGCGGACGCAGTTGGCTCAGGCGGCCCGCGCCGGTACCGTACGCCGCATCCGCCAGGGCGTCTACGCCCTTCCCTGGCTCGATCCTCGGATCATCAGCGCCGCCGAGCACGGGGGTGCGCTCACGTGCGCCGCGGCGCTCCGTGCTCACGGCGTATGGATCCTGCCCGATCCGAACGACGAGATCCATGTCTGGATGGGCGCAGCAGGCCGAAAGCACCATGGAAGGTGCGAGTGCGTGGCGCACTACACTCCGGGGACGGCTGGGCTCGGATTGGCTCCCGCGCCCCAGGCGCTGGTGCATCTGTACCGCTGCGCCGATCACGAGACGTTCTTCGCCGCATACGAGTCGGCCTGGAGACTGCGTCTCATCACAGCGAGCGACCGCGACCGCATCCGGCGCGAGCTGCCGAAGAGTGCCGGCTGGCTGCTCGACCTCGCCCGCGGCGACGCGGACAGCGGCCTGGAGTCTCTGCTCCGACTGCGCCTGCATCTGCTCGGCATCCGCCTGGACTCTCAGGTGCGGATCGAGGGAGTGGGCCGGGTGGACTTCGTCATCGGAGGGCGCTTGATCTTCGAGGTGGACGGCAAGCTCAATCATGACGGCAACATGCGCCACAAGGATCTGATGCGCGACGCCGCGGCATCCGCGCTCGGGTACGAGACGCTGCGGTTCGACTACGCGATGATCGTGCACGACTGGAGCACGGTGATCGCAGCCATCCTGCCGGCGCTGGAGCGAGCACGGGACTGAGCCGGCTCGCTCGTGTCCGGCATCCGGCTGCCCTCAGCCCTTCCTCGTCGACACTTGTCAGTCCCGATCACAACGGTCAGCCCAGATCGCCGATCCGGCCATGCATTCGTGATCCGGACCGACACGTGTGTCGGCCCGAGGTCTACTCGACAGTGACGGACTTCGCGAGGTTGCGGGGCTGGTCGACGTCCAGGCCCTTCGCGGTCGCGAGCGCCATCGCGAAGATCTGCAGCGGCACGACCGCGAGCACGGGCTCGAACATGGCGCCGGCGAGCGGGATGTGGATGACCTCGTCCGCGAACGGCAGGACGGCGGCATCCCCTTCTTCGGCGACCACGATCACACGGGCACCCCGAGCGCGGATCTCCTGGATGTTCGAGACGACCTTGGAGTGGATGAGCGCCGAGTGACGCGGCGACGGCACGATGACGAAGACCGGCTGGCCGGGCTCGATGAGCGCGATCGGGCCGTGCTTGAGCTCGCCGGCGGCGAAGCCCTCGGCGTGGATGTACGAGATCTCCTTGAGTTTCAGCGCACCCTCGAGGGCGATCGGGTAACCGACGTGGCGGCCGAGGAAGAGCACCGAGCGGGTGTCGGCCATCCAGTTCGCGAGCTGGGTGACGTGGTCGTTCTCCTTCTCGAGCACGCTGGCGATCTTCTCCGGCAGAGAGGCGAGCTCGGCGACAGCCGCCGTGTCGGTGAGCACCGAGCGCACGCGCCCCATGTGCAGGCCGAGCAGCAGGAGCGCGGTGATCTGCGCCGAGAACGCCTTGGTGGATGCCACGGCGACCTCGGGTCCTGCGTGGGTGTAGACGACGGCATCCGATTCTCGCGGGATCGTCGCGCCCTGCGTGTTGCAGATCGACAGCGTGCGGGCGCCGCGCTCGCGGGCGTACTTGACGGCCATGAGGGTGTCCATGGTCTCGCCGGACTGGCTGATCGAGATGACGAGCGTGTCGTCGCCGATCACCGGGTCGCGGTAGCGGAACTCGTGCGCGAGCTCGACGTCGGTCGCGACGCGGGCCCACTGCTCGATCGCGTACTTGCCGACGAGGGCCGCGTAGGATGCTGTGCCGCAGGCGGTGATGATCACGCGGTTGATGCCGACGAAGAGGTCGTCCAGCCCGTCGAGTTCGGGGATGACGACCTCGCCGTCCTGCACACGGCCGCGGATCGTGTTCGCGACGGCCTCGGGCTGCTCGGCGACCTCCTTGGCCATGAACGAGGCCCATCCGCCCTTCTCGGCGGCGGCGGCATCCCACGACACGTCGAACGGCTCGGCTTCGACCGGTGTGCCGGCGAAGTCGGTCACGGTGACGGCATCCGGCGTGATCGCGACGATCTGGTCCTGGCCGATCGCGAGCGCCTTGCGGGTGTGCTCGACGAAGGCGGCGACGTCGGATCCGAGGAAGTTCTCGCCCTCGCCGAGCCCGATCACCAGCGGCGAGTTGCGGCGGGCGCCGACGACGAGGCCGGGGGTGTCCTGGTGCATGGCGAGCAACGTGAACGCGCCCTCGAGGCGGTTCACGACAGCCTGGAAAGCAGCCTGCAGGTCGCCGCCGTTGCTGCGATACTCACGGCCGAGGAGGGCCGCCGCGACCTCGGTGTCCGTCTCGCTGAGGAACTCGACACCCTCTGCGACGAGCTCATCGCGCAGCGGCGCGAAGTTCTCGATGATGCCGTTGTGGATGACGGCGAGCTTGCCGTCGTCGGCGAGATGCGGGTGCGCGTTGAGGTCGGTCGGCCCGCCGTGGGTCGCCCAGCGCGTGTGGCCGATGCCCGTGGTGCCCTGTCCGAGCGGAGCATCCTCGAGCGAGTCGCGCAGCACGGCGAGTTTGCCGGCCTTCTTGCGCATCCCGAGGTTGCCGTCGCCATCGATGACGGCGATTCCGGCGGAATCATAACCGCGGTACTCGAGGCGGGCGAGGCCGGCGATAAGGATGTCCTGGCTGGGGCGCGGGCCCACGTATCCGACGATTCCACACATGAGGTCAAGGATAAGCGGTTGATTTTGCGAGGGTTCCGAACAATATCCGTCTGCTGTGGATGCTGAGCTCCGCGCCAGGGGTCGCATATGGTCGCCTGAGCCGCGCCGAAGCAACCATATGCGCCCTCTCGGACCCGGCGCGCCTGCCCCCGCCGCGACAGGGGTCGCAGTTGGTCGCCAAGTGCGCGCGCGAGCAACAATTTGCGACCCCTCCTGCAGCGGCTAGAGCTGCGCGATCAGGTGGTCGGCGATCGCGAGCGAACTCGTCGCCGCGGGCGAGGGCGCATTGCGCACGAGCATCACGGCGCCCACGCGGTCGATCGCGAAGTCGTCGAGGAGCTCGCCGTCCCTCCCCCATGCCTGCGCGCGGACGCCGGCAGCCCCGCTGCGGCGCAGATCGCCCATCGTCAGCTCGGGGATGAACCGCTGCGCCTTGCGGAAGTAGCGCGGCTTGAGGATGGAGGCGCTGACCTCGTCCACGCCCATGCGCCAGTGCCTGCGGGCGAGAGGTCCGGCGCCCGGCCAGCGCAGCGATTCCCACGTGTCGCGGATCGAGATCCGCCCCCAGCTGTACCCCTCGCGGGCCAGAGCCGGCACCGCGTTCGGCCCGACATGGACGTCGTCGTAGACGCCGCGGGTGAAGTGCACGCCGAGGAACGGGAACCGCGGGTCGGGCACGGGGTAGATCATCCCGCGCACGAGCCCGGTGCGCTCGGGTCGCAGCGACCAGTACTCGCCGCGGAAGGGCAGGATCTTCGGCGACGGATCCGCTCCGACCAGACGCGCGGCGATGTCGGACTGCAGCCCGGCGCAGACGACGACGCGGTCGAACTCGTGGTCGGATGCCGCCGTGCGGACCTGCGCGCGGTCCGTCGACGCCGTCAAGGCCGTCACCTCGTGGCCGAGCAGGATGCTGCCGCCGGCGCTGCGCACATCCTGAGCCATCGCCTCGGCGATCGCGGCGTAGTCCACGACCGCGGTGCGCGGTGAGTGCACGGCCGCCACCCCGTACGCGTGGGGCTCGATCTCGCCGATCCGGCCCCGGTGGTCGATGCGCTCGAGGTCGGGCACTCCGTTAGCACGGGAGCGGCGTTCGATCTCGTCGAGCGCTGCGATCTCGGTCTCATCCACGGCGATGACGAGCTTGCCGACCTCGCGGTACGGCAACTGCTTCTCCTGGCAGAACTCGCGCAGCTGCGCGCGGCCGGCGGCGCACAGCGTCGCCTTCAGGGATCCGGGCGCGTAGTAGAGACCGGCGTGCACGACGCCGGAGTTGTGCCCGGTCTGGTGCGCGGCGAGCCTGGACTCCTTCTCGAGCACCGTGACCTCGTCGCCGCGCTGGGCCAGCGCCCGCGCGAGCGCGATGCCGACGATGCCGCCGCCGATGACCCCTGTTCGCTTCCCCCCTGTCCCCATGCGGTGAGCATACTCACGGAGATCAGAGCTTGCGCAGCAGCACGCTCTCGACGTTGTGGTCGGCGCCCTTGTTCAGAACGAGCGTCGCCCGGTGCCTGGTGGGCATCACGTTCTCGATGAGGTTCGGCATGTTGATGTCGCGCCAGTATCCGAGCGCGGTGGCCACGGCCTCGTCGTCGGTGAGATGCGCGAACACGTTGAAGTACGACGACGGGTTGCTGAAGGCACCCTTCCGCAGGGCGAGGAACCGGTCGACGTACCACTTCTCGATGTGGGTCGGGTCGGCGTCGACGTACACGGAGAAGTCGAACAGGTCGCTGACGGCGACGTCGTTCGGTGCGGGCGGCGGCTGCAGCACGTTCAGACCCTCGACGATGACGACATCCGGTCGGCGCACGACGACTCTGGCGTCGGGGATGATGTCGTATCGCATGTGCGAGTAGAACGGGGCGTGCACCTCGGCCGCACCCGACTTCACCTCGGTCAGGAACTCCAGTAGCGCGCGCCGGTCGTACGACTCGGGGAAGCCCTTGCGGTCCATGAGCCCGCGGCGCTCGAGCTCGGCGTTCGGATAGAGGAATCCGTCGGTGGTGACGAGCTCGACGCGGGGCGTCCCCGGCCAGCGGCTCATGAGCTCGCGCAGCAGTCGCGCGATGGTCGATTTGCCCACGGCGACGGATCCGGCGACGCCGACGACGAAGGGCGTCGTGACGTCCTCTTCATCGAGGAACGCGCTCGTCGCGGCACCGAGCTGCTTGGTGGCCGTGGCATAGAGGCTGAGCAGGCGACTCAGCGGCAGGTAGACCTCGCGCACCTCGGTGAGGTCGAGCCGGTCGCCGATGCCGCGCAGTTCGACGACCTCGGTCTCGCTGAGCGGCTGGTCCAGGCCCGCGGCCAGTCGCGCCCACTCCGCACGTCCGATCTCGCGGTACGGCGACAGTGGCGTGGTGGATTCGGCGGCGGTCACGGCAACCATCGTATCGACAGCGCCGCGGACAGTAGTCTCTTGCCGTGCGCTTGGGAATCCTCGACATCGGGTCGAACACCGTCCACCTGCTCGCGGCGGATGCTCGCCCCGGCGGCAGACCTCTCGCGACGACGAGCGACCGATCGGTGGTGCGGCTCATGCGCTTCCTGACGCCTGCGGGCGCGATCAGCGAGGAGGGCGTCCGCGCCCTCGAGGATGCCGTCACCAGGGCCCGCGGGATCGCCGAGGCCGAGCGCGTCGAGACGCTGCTGGCGACCGCGACCAGCGCGGTGCGCGAGGCGCTCAACGGCGAAGAGGTCATCGCTCGCATCGAGCGGGCGCTGGGTCAGCCGCTGCAGGTGCTGACCGGCGAGCAGGAGGCGGAATTGACGTTCCTCGCGGTGCGGCGCTGGTTCGGGTGGGATGCCGGGCGCATCCTGCTGCTCGACATCGGCGGCGGTTCGTTCGAGTTCGCCGCAGGCGGTGATGAGTTGCCCGAGGTCGCAGCCTCCGTGCCGCTGGGCGCCGGACGCATGACGGTGCAGTTCCTGCCGGACGACCCGCCCGGCGAGGATGCCGTGGAGCTGCTGCGCGCGCACGCCCGAGAGGTACTGGCGCCGGTGGCGGCGCGGCTGAACGCGTTGCCGTCGCCGGATCACATGGTGGGGTCGTCGAAGGCGATCCGGTCGCTCGCGAACCTCGCAGGGCGCGAAGTCTCGGGGCTCGGCTTCGACCGGACGGTGATGTCGCGGGCCTCGCTGAAGTCGTGGATTCCGCGGCTCGCGCGGATTCCGGCATCGGCCCGTCAGGAGCTTCCGGGCATCACGCCCGACCGCACGTTCCAGATCGTCGCGGCCGCCGTCGTGCTGCACACGGCGATGAAGATGCTCGACATCGATGAGATCGAGGTGTCGCCCTGGGCGCTGCGCGAGGGCGTCATGCTCCGCTACACCGAGTCGATGACCTGGGGTGGCTCCGGGATCTGACCGGGTGCGGCTCGCCACCGGACCCCCCCCGCCGCCCGTGCGCTGCGCCACTGCGACCTCATTCAGCGAGTCTGTCAGGGCGGATGTCGAGCCGCCGCAGCCACTGCGCGTTCAACGCGACGACGATCGTCGACAGCGACATGAGCACGGCCCCGACCGACATCGGCAGCACGAAGCCGATCGGTGCGAGCACGCCTGCGGCCAGCGGCACGGACAGCAGGTTGTAACCGGCCGCCCACCACAGGTTCTGCGTCATCTTGCGGTAGCTCGCCCGCGACAGCTCCATGATCGACAGCACGGCGCGCGGATCGTCGCTCGCGAGGACCACCCCGGCGGACGCGATCGCGACGTCGGTTCCCGCACCGATCGCGATGCCGACGTCGGCCTGCGCGAGCGCGGGCGCATCGTTGACACCGTCGCCGACCATGGCGACGCGGCGCCCCTCGTCCTGCAGCTGCTTGACCGTGGCGGACTTGTCCTCCGGGCGGACGCCGGCGAAGAACCGGTCGATCCCGAGATCGGAGGCCACAGCGGATGCGACGGCCTCCGCATCGCCCGTGATCATGACGACCTGCACGCCTCGCGCATGCAGCGCCTCGACGGCCGCGCGCGATTCGGGGCGCACCTCGTCGGCGAGCTTCAGCGCACCCGCCACCTGCCCGTCGACGAGCACGTGCAGGATGATCGCTCCGTCCGCGCGCCAGCCGTCGGCGACCGGAAGCTCCGAGGCGCCCTCCTGCTCGAGAAGGTACGGCCCGCCGACCTGCACGACATGCCCGTCGACGTCGGCGCGGACGCCGACCGCGGGCGACGACGAGAACCCGGATGCCGCGGGCACGGCGAGGTGCTCGGCGGCGCCGACGATCGCGCGGGCGAGCGGATGCTCCGAATCGGCCTCCGCCGCGGCGGCGAGCGCGAGCAGCCGGTCCTCGTCGAGGTCGCCAGCCGGGTGGACGGCGGTGACCGCCGGCGCGCCCTTGGTCAGCGTTCCGGTCTTGTCGAACAGCACCGTGTCGACCGTGCGCATGCTCTCGAGCGCGAGCCGATCCTTCACGAGCACGCCGCCGCGCGCCGCGCGCTCGGTCGCGATCGAGACGACGAGCGGGATCGCGAGGCCCAGGGCGTGCGGGCACGCGATGACGAGAACGGTGATGGTGCGCACGACGGCCTCGTCCGGCATCCCGAGCACACTCCACGCGACGGCGGTGACGACGGCGGCGATCAGGGCGAACCAGAACAGCAGCGCGGCAGCGCGGTCGGCGATGCGCTGCGCGCGAGAACTGGAGTTCTGCGCCTCGGCGACGAGCTTCTGGATGCCGGCGAGCGCCGTGTCCTCGCCGATCGCCGCGACCTCGACCCGAAGTCCGGAGTCCGTGGCGACCGTGCCGGCGACGACCTGGTCGCCCTCGGCGCGACGGACGGGGCGGGACTCGCCCGTGATCATCGACTCGTCCATGCTCGCCGAGCCCTGCACGACGGTGCCGTCCGCCGGGACGCGCCCGCCCGGCCTGATCACGACGACGTCGCCGACCCGCAGGTCGGCAGGCGCGACGGTGACGATGGTGTCGCCCTCGACACGCTCGGCCTCATCGGGCAGGAGTGCTGCCAGCGAGTCCAGCGCCGAGGTGGTCTGCGCGAGGGAGCGCATCTCGATCCAATGGCCGAGCAGCATGATGACGATGAGCAGCGCGAGCTCCCACCAGAACTCGAGCTCGTGGTGCAGCATCCCCAGGCTCGCACCCCAGGACGCGAGGAACGCGACCGTGATCGCGAGACCGATCAGCAGCATCATGCCGGGCGTGCGTGCTCGCAGTTCCCGCACGGCGCCGACGAGGAACGGCGCGCCGCCCCAGATGTACATGACGGTGCCGAGCACGGGCGAGATCCAGCGCACCCATGCGGCATTCGGCAGCGTGTAGCCGAGCACCATCGCGAACATGCCCGAGAAGGCGATCACCGGGATCGCGACGACGAGCATGATCCAGAAGAGCAGCCGGAACTGTCCGACGTGATCGCCGTGGCCCCCGTGGCCGGCGTGACCATGCCCTCCGTGCCCGGCGTGCCCATGCTCGTCGTGACCGGTATGGGAGTGGTCGTGCTCGGCGTGCGCCACGGCCGCGTGATCGTGCTCGCCGTGCTCGTGCATCGTGTGCTCGTGCTGATTCATAGGACTCCTCGATTCCCGTTCAGGATACCCCAGGGGGGTATAAGGCGCCACCGCCCGTCGGCATTCCCCGCCCGCACCGGAGCATCCCTATTCTGGCGCTCGCCGGCGATCGCATCGAGGTGCTCTCGGCGGGCTCCGAGCCGAAGGATCAGATCAACCCCACGGCCGTCCAGGTCATGGCCGAGGAGGGCATCGACATCGCGTCGGGCACCCCGAAGCTGCTGACCGTCGAGGCCGTGCGGGAGTCCGACGTGGTCATCACGATGGGATGCGGCGACGCGTGCCCGATCTTCCCCGGCAAGCGCTACGAGGACTGGCAGCTCGACGACCCGGCGGGGCAGGATGCCGCGACCGTCCGGTGCATCCGCGACGACATCCGCGCTCGTGTCGAGACGCTCATCGGCGAACTCACCGCGTGAGCACGCATCCGCTCGGGCGGCGCGACCGGTCGCACGATGGCACTGTTCCCGGTGCGTCACCCGGCCACGGGCCTACCGCCGACGCCGCAGAGTTGGTGACGTCTCAGGATCAGGCACATGTGAGCCGAGACTGGGGTTGAGACTCGCAGTTCCGCCCAGCGGAACGTCAGCGTTGTGGGGACGCGCGCCTGCGACCGTTCGCCTGGGGAGGTGACGGTCGTCGACCACTGGGGAGGGGTTGACAGATGTCAGAACTGCACGTTCGTGGACGCCATTCGCGTTCGCACATCCGCCGCACCGCGATCTGGGTTCTTCTGGGAACCCTGCTGGGGCTGATCGCCGTCGTCGTCACCGCCGGGGTGGTCGGCAATCGCGTCTACGCACAGGCGATGGATGCGAAGTCGTCGCTCGAACAGGCGATGCCGCTCGCATCCACGGTGCGCGACCAGATCCTCTCCGGCGACACCGCCACGTCGGCGGCCGCGATCGAACAGCTCACCGCGCTGACGGCGGATGCCAGGGCGCAGACCGATGACGGCATGTGGCGGCGCCTCGAGTGGTTGCCGATGATCGGCGACGATCTGCGCGCGATCCGCGTCGCCGCCGAGGTCACCGACGATCTGGCGACGGCCGTGATCGCGCCGGCATCCGAGCTCACCCTCAACGCGCTGAGGCCGGTCGACGGCGCGGTGGACCTCGCGGCGATCGCCCGGTTGCAGTCGAGGCTGGCCGATGCGTCGACGGCTCTCGATGACGCGACGACGGAGCTCGCCGGGCTCGACCGCCGCGATCTGCTGCCGCAGGTCGATGGGGCGCTCATGCAATTGACCGAAGCGCTGGGCGCGGTACGCCCCGTGCTCGGTGCCGCGGACGAGATCATCGGCGTGCTTCCGGCAGCGCTCGGCGCCGACGCGCCTCGCACATATCTGCTGGTGTTCCAGAACAACGCGGAGTCGCGGAGCACGGGCGGCATTCCGGCTGCCTTCGCGCTCGTGACGGCGGATGCGGGCGAGCTTCGCCTCACCCAGAGTGCATCGAGCGCAGACTTCCGCAGCGCGAGGCCATCGCCGATCATCCCGCTCGACCCGGGCCTTGAGGGGCTGTACGGCGACAAGGTGGGCCGCTGGGTCACCGATGCGACGATGAGCCCCGACTTCAGCGAGTCGGTCGACATCCTGCGCGTACTGGGAGGAGTCGTTCGGCACGCACGTGGATGCCGTGATCTCGTTCGACCCGGTCGCGCTGAGCTATCTGCTCGAGGCGACCGGACCTGTGACGGTTCCGGCGGCCACCGGATCGCCGGTGACCGTGACGAGCGAGAACGCCCTCGACGTGCTGCTGCACGAGGTTTACTCCCGGTTCGATGCCGAGGATCAGGATGCTTTCTTCGCCGCCACCGCGAAGGAGGTGTTCACCGTCCTCACCTCGGGCGCCGCTCCCCCGCAGGCGCTGCTGCAGGCGCTCACACGAGCGGTCGACGAGAACCGTCTCATGTACTCGCCGGCGAGCGACGCCGAGGCCGCGCTGGTCGGCGACTCGAAGCTCTCGGGGCGGCTGCCCGAGACCAATGACGAACGCACGCTCGTCGGGGTCTTCCTGAACGACTACACGGCAGCGAAGATGGACTACTTCATGCAGCTCGACGTCGCAGCGGCATCCACGCAGTGCATCTCGCCCGAGTCGCCGACGTTCACGACGACGGCGACGCTGACGAACACGGTGGCGGCCGACCAGGTCGCGGGGCTTCCCTGGTACGTCGACCCGCCGCTGTACTTCGCGCGCGGCACGGTCGCGACCTACGTCGTGTTCTACGGGCCCGTGGGCTCGACGTTCACCGGTGCCACCGTCGACGGCGAGCCCGTCCGCGGCACGGTGGTCGAGCACCTGGGGCGTGGCGCGGTGAAGATCGCGGTGCAGAACCTGCCCGCCCAGACGCACACGATCACGGCCACGTTCGCCGGTGAGGCGGGCACCTACGGTGCGCTCGAGGTGCAGCACACCCCCATGGTGCGCCCCGTCGACGTGGAGCTGATGCAGAGGGGTGTGAGTGAGATGGCATCGCTTCTTCAACCGCCGTTCCCCTCCCGGGCAACCGCCGCTCTCCCAGACGTAGACGGCACGTCGAAGCTGGAGCACGGTACGCGACGGGAAGGAACAGCAATGCGGCTTTCAGTGATCGGATGCGGGTACCTGGGAGCCGTGCATGCGGCTGCCATGGCATCCATCGGGCACCACGTCGTCGGGATCGACATCGACCAGCGCAAGATCGACGCGCTCTCGCGGGGCGAGGCGCCGTTCTTCGAACCGGGGCTGCAGGAGATCCTGTCGGAGGGCATGGCCTCGGGGCGGCTGGAGTTCACCACCGACATCGACGCCGCCGACGGCTCGGCCGTGCATTTCGTCGGTGTGGGGACGCCGCAGCAGCAGAGCGGTCACGCGGCCGACCTCACGTACGTGAACGAGGCGTTCGCGTCGCTGACCCCGCACCTGCGCGAGGGCGACATCGTCGCGGGCAAGTCGACGGTTCCGGTCGGGACGGCCGCGACGCTGGCCCCGAAGGTGTCGGATGCCGGCGCCACGCTGGTGTGGAACCCGGAGTTCCTGCGCGAGGGGTGGGCTGTGCAGGACACGATCGATCCGGACCGTCTCGTCGCCGGCGTCCTCGAGGGTGCCGAGGGCGAACGCGCCGCCGACATCCTGCGCGAAGTGTACGCGCCGGCGGTCGCGAAGGGCACGCCGTTCATCGTCACTGATTACGCCACGGCCGAGCTCGTGAAGGTGTCGGCGAACGCGTTCCTGGCGACGAAGATCTCGTTCATCAACGCGATGGCCGAGATCGCCGAGGTGACGGGAGCCGACGTGACGCTGCTCGCGGATGCGATCGGGCACGATGTGCGCATCGGCAGACGGTTCCTCGGTGCCGGTATCGGGTTCGGCGGCGGATGCCTGCCGAAGGACATCCGCGCGTTCGCCGCTCGGGCCGAGGAGCTCGGGCGCGGCGAGTCGGTGAACTTCCTGCGCGAGGTGGATGCCATCAACATGCGCCGCCGCGACCGGGCGGTGGAACTGGTGATCGAGGGGCTGGGCGGTTCGGTGTTCGGCAAGAAGATCGCCGTGCTCGGGGCAGCGTTCAAGCCGCACAGCGATGATGTGCGCGACTCGCCCGCGCTGGACGTGGCCGTGCGGTTGAACGGGCTCGGTGCCGAGATCGTCGTGACGGATCCGCGGGCGATCGACAACGCCCGGCGACTCCACCCGCAGCTGACGTATGTCGCCGACCGTGACGAGACGCTGCGCGACGCGGATGCCGTCGTGATGGTGACCGAGTGGGATGAGTACCGGCGCGAGATGGCACCCGAGCACGTCAGCACCTTGACGGACGGACGCGTCGTCGTCGACGGACGCAACGGACTGGATGCCGCCGCCTGGCGCGCCGCCGGCTGGACCTATTACGGCATGGGCCGCCCGTAGTCGGCGGCCTCATGCATCCGCGTCATACCCTTCAGCCTCCCGAAGGGTCGGCGATCAGCGACCTGTGATCAGGTGTCGCGGCGTGCCCTCGATGCGAGCGACCGCGATCTTCACCTCGACGAGCTCATCGGCGACCCTGTCGATGCGGGCTCCGAGCCTGCTCTCGACGGAGTCGATGCGCGAGTCCATCCGATGAATCATCCAGCCGAAGCCACCCGCAAGGGCAAGCAGGATCGAGACGGTGCTGACGAGCATCGTGATCGGTTCGACTGACATGTACACGCTCCCATTGTGCCCGAGTTCCCCGCAGGTGACCTTTGCAATCGACCATACGGATGACGCAGGGCGTGTGGCGAGGCGAAACCCCAAAGGCGTGCGCACCGGCCTCGATCTGCCTTCGGCGCGGGTCGAGTGGGTTCTGTGTGCGTCGACGGCGTCAACTGCGCGAAGCACGCACGGTCGGCCGGCGACCGCGCCGACGCTCGCGTGGCGCACGGGCGTCACGCAGCGGGTCTGAAGCGTTTCGGGGGCGGGTCGATACCGGCCCAGGCGTAACTCAAGGCCGCGCGTGGTCGCATCGGGAATGTCTCACCCGACGGATGGTGCAGGACGAAGTCGCCTGTGCCGTCGCGGGTGATCCACCACCCGCCGTGATGGAGAGTCATGTGATGGTATCGGCACAGCAGGATCCCGCGATCGATGTCGGTCCTGCCCTGATCTCGGTGCCATTCATCGATGTGGTGCGATTCGCAGTATGACGCTGGCCGGTCGCATGCTCGCCAACGGCATCCGCCGTCCCGGATCGCGAGAGCGATGCGCTGCTTCGGCGTGAACAGACGCTGCTCCCGCCCAACGTCGAGTGGATTTCCGCACGCATCGACCGTGACCGGCACGATCCCGGTGTCGCAGATGTGCTGATCGATGGACGACCCCGGAAGCGACAGCACGTGGTCCTCACTGTGCGCGACCGGTGCACCGCGGCCGTCGGCATCCACGACCTGCACGAGGCGCACTCCCGGCTGCCGCGCACCGAACACAGACTCGGCGTCGGCGCTCTCCGGCTCGACGCTGACGCCGTTCGACCCGCGCATCTCCACCGGCGCCGCGGTCCTGCTCCCGGTCGCGGCCGTGCTCTCAACAGGCATCGACCCGGTGATCGGTGCACGCCTCATTCCGCTGGCGTACTGGGCGCTGCTGCTCGTGGGGCTGGCGGTGCTCGGCTGCCGCATCGGCGGACGGTGGGCGGCTCTCGCCGCCGTTGCCGTCCCGCTCGCCTTCACCACCGGCGCCGGGAACTCCCCCATCCAAGGACCGGCGGATCTGCTGGGCGAGATCCCCGCGGCCGCTCTGCTCGTGTGGGCGCTGATCGTGCTGCCACGGCGCGCGTGGCTCGCCGGGCTCCTCGTCGGTCTCGCCGTGCAGGCGAAGCTCATCGCCCTGCTCGCAATGCCGGCGTTCGCCGTCGCGCTGTGGGTCAGTGCACCGGGTGCGTCTGTGCGAGAGCGGTTCGTGGCGACCCTGAAGCGATCGTGGGTGCCGCTGCTGTTCGTCGCTCTGCCGACGTTCCTGGTCGAGGTGTTCGCGCTGGTCTCGCGTGGTTCGTGCGCAGCGGCGGTCAGAACGTCGAACCCACGACGGTCGCGCAGAAGTTGCCGACCCTCGCCGGCTCATGGTCGCTGCCGGAATGGGCGGCCGTCGTGCTCGCGGTGATCTCGGTGATTCTGATCGCCGGGGCGCTGTTGACGACTCGAAGTGATCCCTCGGCACACACCGTCGGACTGTACCTGTGGCCCGCGGCTGTCGGCGCACTCGCGTTCGTCGGATGGTGGGCCACCGCCTCGCACCTGCCACTGTGGGTGCGGCATCCGGCTCCCGGCGTGTTCGCGTTCTTCCCGATCCTCGCGGCCTCGACTGCACGGGCTTGCGGAGTGCTGCTGCGGGGGCGGACGACGCGCGTGCTCGCGGTCGTCGCGGCGTCCGCCCTCGTCGTCGGAATCGGCACGGGTTCGGCGCTCCACGCCGTCACGTCGACCACCGCCGAGCGCTGGGAGACGCTCGCCGCCCAGCGCGCTGCCGTCGAGCCGCTCGCCGCGTGGGTCGACGAGAACGACGCGGCGTGGCTGTCCGCGCAGCCGTGGGGCGCCGCGGTCTCGGCGATCGTCCTGTCGGGGGCGCACGTCGGGCTGTTCGACGCCCCCGCGATGGACGGCATCCCGCGGCTGACCGGTGCCGAATGCACGACCGAGGTTCTCGCCGACAGCGGACGATACCGGATCTGCGCCGCGGAGTGACGTTCGGGCGACCGCGTGGACACGGGATCATCCCCGTATCCGGAGGAGATCGGGTGGGGCATACCCCCTTCGCGACGTCATCTTCAAGATAAACCGCTGAATGTCTATGCATCCCACGCCGGGTTGGGCTAGTGTGATCGGCATCCGAACTGCAAGACAGTGAGCATCGAGTGGGATCGATGCGAACAACCGTGATGTGGGATCACGTGTCTTCCAACCGTCACAAGGGGTTGTGACATTCGGATGCGCCGTGATGTGGGATCACGGTAACTGGGGATGAAACTGGGGAAGCAATGTCGCACTGGGGTATGCGTACATGCATTGCTCGGGGTGCACGGACATGACGTCCGTGGAGAACGCCCTGAGCCT
Organism: Microbacterium tenebrionis; assembly: GCF_903645325.1. Taxonomy (GTDB): domain Bacteria; phylum Actinomycetota; class Actinomycetes; order Actinomycetales; family Microbacteriaceae; genus Microbacterium; species Microbacterium tenebrionis. Next base: position 34,047 of record NZ_CAHJXQ010000002.1, on the reverse strand, counting down.
GACACGCGAAGAACCGACCGCTGTCGCGGCCGTCGTTCCGAGCGTCCGGGTCGAGACGACCACGGCTCCCATGCCGCGCGTCTCGGCGACGCTGGAGCACCGTCTGCACTGGGAACGGGCGCACCGCGCCCGCCTCGGCCTGACGGATGCTGCCGTGATCGCGATCGCCTCAGGCGTCGCATCCGGAATCCAGCTTCATCTAGGTGAACCGCCCATGGATGTCGTGACGCGTGCTGCGCTGTTGGCGGCGGTGTGGTTCGCCACGCTGCTCGCCATGCGCACGAGCCTCACGGCTCTGTTCGGCTCGAGCACCGCCGAGTATCGAGGCATCGCGCATGCCTCGGGCCTCGCCATCGGACTGATGGCGGTAATGGCCCTTCTTCTCGGCTGGGACTCGATGCGGCTCACCGTGCTCATCACCCTCCCCATGGGCCTGCTCGGCCTTCTGATGAGTCGGTGGTCGTGGCGGCGCTGGCTGAGCAACCAGCGCCGCCATGGCCGTTTCACGTCGCGGACTCTTGTCGTCGGCAACCGCGATGAGGTCGAGTACGCCGTGCGAGCCCTGGAGCCGATCGGCATGTCCGGCTACCAGATCGTCGGCGCCACGCTGCTCGACGCCAACGCCCGCGAACTCGACCTCGGCCGCACGGTCGTGCCCGTGCTCGGCAACCTCACCTCCGTCGCGAGGGTCGCCGCCGAGCTCAGAGCCGACGCCGTGATCGTCGCAGGCCAACCTGATCACGAGCCCGACTTCGTCAAGCGGCTCAGCTGGCAGCTCGAGGGAATGGCGGCAGAGCTCGTTCTCTGCGATCGGCTCGCCGACGTCGTCGCCTCCCGGCTGTCGTTCGCAACGGTCGACGGACTCCCCATGATCAGAATGCGGATCGCGGAGTACGAAGGCACCAGGCACGCGGTCAAACGCGTCTTCGACGTGATCACCGCAGCTCTCGCGCTCGTCCCGATCGTCGTGATGACGCCGCTGCTCGGACTGCTGATCAAGCTCGATTCCCCCGGTCCCGTATTCTTCTTCCAGGAACGGGTGGGTCGGGACGGCAAGCCGTTTCAAATCGTCAAGTTCCGCTCCATGCACGCGGATGCCGAACAGCGACTCGCCGCGTTGAAGGCGAGCAACGAAGGCGCAGGCCTTCTGTTCAAGATGAAGGATGACCCGCGAATCACCCGCGTCGGCCGGATTCTGCGCAAACTTTCGCTCGACGAACTACCGCAGTTCTGGAATGTGCTCGCCGGCGAGATGAGCGTCGTCGGCCCTCGGCCACCGCTGCCGAGCGAAGTCAGCGACTACGACGACGACGTGGCACGCCGACTGTATGTGAGACCCGGAATCACGGGCCTATGGCAGGTATCGGGGCGCAGCGACCTGTCCTGGGCCGAGAGCGTGCGCCTCGACCTGCGATATGTGGAGAACTGGTCGATCTCGAACGACCTGCGGCTCATGTGGAGCACCGCCCGAGCCATGGTGCACCCCAGCGGGGCGTACTGATGCCCCGGCCGGTCCGCGAGATCGCGTAAGCCCGGCAGGAACGGGGCCTACCCCTCAGCCCCGTTCCTGCCGTCCCCGCACGGGCGCGGACACGCCGCATACTGCGACGTGTCAGTGCCCTTTGCTGTGCGCACGCACCTCGTGGGACACAATAGGGTGGTTCGACAAGACTCTGGAGACCTGTGACATTCCGTCAGATCCTTTCAGCGCTGCGTCAGCGGTGGTGGCTCATCCTTGCGGTGACCGTGCTCACGGTGCTCGGCACGCTCTTCTTCCTGAGCCGCACCACGCCGACGTTCTCATCGACAGCCACGCTGCGCACGAGCGCAGCCATGGCATCCGGCGAGCTCGAGAGCGCGTTCGGGGCGATCGCCGTCGACCTCGAGCCCGAGAGCCTCGCTTCGCCGGACGTGCTGGGCGCGGCCGCAGATATCACCGGCGAGTCGCCGACCTCGCTGTACGGGTCGGTGACGTGGGAATCAGTCGAAGGAGCCCGCCGTGACACTCTCACGATAACGGCGACGGCCACCGACCCCGGCACCGCCGAGCGGCGTGCATCAGCGGTGGCCGAGGCGTACGCGGCCTATGTCGCGACGCAGGTCGAGACCGGCGCTGCAACCCTTGCCGAGCAGATCGATGAGGCGACCAAAGAGGCGACCGTGCTGCAGGTGAAGGCCAACGCCGATCCTGATGATGCCATCGCCGCCGCATCTCTGGCGCGTGCGCTGCAGACCGTCGGCACGATGAGCACCCAACGCGATCTCATTACCCTCTCCGGCCCCGCGCTGACGTTGCAGACCGCCGCCTCACCGGCACAACGCGACGGGAGCCCTCCACTGATCCTGCTCGCCGTCGCCCTCCTCAGCGGTCTCATCGCCGGGACAGGGATCGCGCTGATCTGGTCGCAGTTCGACACGAGGGTGCGCACCGCCAAAGACCTGGAATCCATCCCCGGCGCCCCATACCTGGCCGAGCTGCCGCGGGATAGACGGTCCGTCCGCCAGACGCACCGGCTGCCGGCTCTGGACCGATCGCGCACAGCGCTCAACGAGGGACTGCGCGGACTGCGCACGAGCCTGCAGGTGCTGGAGCCTCGCCCCAGAGCCGCGTTCGTCTTCACAAGCGTCGAACCGGACGACGGCAAGACGTTCGTCGCAGCGAACCTGGCTGCGATCTGGGCTCGCGCGGGCAAGTCGACCATTCTCGTCGCCGGCGACCTGCGTCGCCCGAGCGTGGATCAGTACTTCGGCGAGGCCGCGGACGGACCGGGACTGGCGGATCTTCTCATCCGATCTCGTGAGCAGTCAGCACCCCTCAGCACGGACGAGATCCTCGGCACTCTCCGGACCACCGAAGTCGACGGCCTGCGTGTGCTGCCTTCCGGCCCGGAGCCGTCGGATCCGTCCGATCTGCTCGCCACCGATGCCCTGTCGCAGATAATCGCCACGCTGCGAGACGACGCCGACGTCGTGGTGATCGACTCGCCGCCGTCGTACGGTCTCGTCGATGCGGCGCTGCTGTCGAGGACCGCCTCGGGAGCCGTCGTGCTCGCACGCCTCGGGCGCACCAGACGCGAGCTGCTGAGCGAGACAGTCGAAGCCCTGACCGCCCGCGGTGTGCGTGTGCTCGGGCTCGTCGGCAACGGGTCGACGCGTCCCGTCCCCAGCTCGTACGACCGCTACTACACGTCGCCACGGGTGCAGGAGCCTTCCTCCGGGGGTTGATCGCACAGCGTCACCGCGCGGCCAGCCCGTCCACCACCTCGCGAATTGCCCGCACCCGCTCTCCCCAGACCGGCAGATCATCCGGCACCGCACCAGATGTCTCGTCAGCCAAGATGGACGAGACGGCGGATTCGGCGAACCCGTCCCCGTCAGCGACCGTCACCTGCGCGCGACGTTGCTCCCGAAACCCTGCGACCGGCGTACTCACGATCGGTCGTCCCACGGCCAGGTACTCATACAGCTTCAGAGGATCGAGAGAATCGGTGAAAGACGTGACGACGTGTGGCACGACGAGGGTCGTCGCGTGCTGGAGATAGCCGGGCACCTCGCCGAAGGGCTTCGCGCCCAGCAGCCTCACCGACGGCTCCGCCTTGAGGCGCTGAGTGTTCATGGCGCTGAGCGCGTTCGGCCCGACGAGCACGAGAGAAGCGCCGACAGCAGCGAGGGCTCGGCCGACGCGAATGCACAGGTCGACGTCGAGTCGGTCCTCGTGCAGGGTCCCCGCGTACACCGCGACGGGGGCGTCGGGCAGGTCCAGCGGTCGCGCGGCCGGACGGCTATACCGGGCGAGATCGACCGCGTTGGATATCAGGCGCACGTCGCGGATCCGCCCACGCGACCGCGCGAGCCCCTCCGAGCAGACGACGACTTCGTGCGCATCGCGCAGGAGTTCGGTATCGCCGCGCCGCAGCCGGGCGCTGATCCGGTCCGACCGCGCTGCCTCGGACCAGTCGTCTGTCATGTCGTACAGCGTCGGCCAGCCGGTGGCTGACGCTGCCGCAGACCACATCGGATCGTTGATCCACAGCACTGGGCGACGCCATTCCAGGCTGTCCACGGCCCGCATCATGCTTCGTCGGAGCATCCGATCGCTCACGGAGCCGAGCGCTCGCGGTACCCATTTGGTCGGCGCGAGCAGATGAAGGCGCCCCTCGTACGGCCGTCCGACGCGCAGGCCGGCTCCGCGACGAGGACGACGCCCGCTGCGCAGGGCGTGGAGCGGATCGGACGCCGGCTCGACGAAGAGAACCCGCAGGTCCGGATCCGTGCGCAGGAGGCCGTCGACCAGGTACTGGTTGCGTCGCCACACGTCGTCCCACGGCTCGAGCGAGATCACGACGAGGGCCGTCATCGGAGCACCTGCCGGTACACCTCGAGCGTCGCCTGAACCTGGTGCTCGGTCGTGAACTCCGCGCGCTGCCGGTCGCGCCCTGCCCGCGCTGTGGCGGTCCGCAACGCGGAGTCGTCGATCAGCTTCCGCAGGTGCCCGCCCGCGGCATCCCAGTCACCCGGGACGAACATTCGCGCGTCCGTCGTCGCACCGATCGTCTCCCTGTGCCCGCCCCCGTCCGCCGCGACGACGGCGACCTCATGCGCCATTGCCTCGAGCACGGAGAGCCCCAGTCCTTCGCGCGGTGTCGGAGCTATCAGGATCGCCGCCCTCCGGTACCACTCCGCCGGTGCGGACGCGAACCCGCAGAACTCGACGCTGCCACCCACACCGAGATCGGCGGCGAGCCGCTCGAGCTGCGCGCGTCGGCTCCCGTCTCCGAGCACGACGAACCGCCAGCCCCTCTCCGCGCCACCGCTCGTCGCCCAAGCTCTAACCGCCACCTCCGTGGCCTTCTCGGCCTCCAATCGCTGAACGGCCAGCACAATCGGCTCCGGCGCGGATGCACGGTCCGGGACCGGGGCCACTCCGGTATGCACCACCCTGCTCTCGACGCCGATGCGACGAGCCACGTAGTGCGAGACGCTCAACTCGGCGCGGAAACGCGATGCGGCCAGCCTTCCGGCCAACCTCGCAGGCGCCGATGCTCCCCGCGGAGCGGCGAAGTGACGCGTGCTCACCAGCGCCGTCCTTCGCGGCGCGAGCACCGCCGCGATCAGATCGGCATCCGTCATATGACTGTTGAGAACGTCGATCGTCCCCGCCCCGCGCAAAGAACGCACGGTCTCAGGGATGGTCGACCCCGGCATCCAGCGAACCCCGGGCACCGCCTCCGGCATGGTCGCGGCGTCCCCGCCAATCACCGTCACCTCAGCGCGGGCCGTCATCGCCTGAGCCGTCGTGGCGATGTAGCGCTCGACTCCGGCGAACGCCGACGAGCGCACCAGGTGCACGACCCTCACGGTCGCAGTCCTCTGGCGCATCGCTCCGGCCCGGCCCGATAGAGGTCTCGCCGGCGCGCCGCCTGCGCTCGCCTCTCGCCCTTCAGCACGAGCGCCCGTACCGCAGAGCCGATGACGATCGCCGCCCGATAAACCTGCCACCCGGAAGAGCCGAAGTGCTTGCGCACGTACGTCTCCGCGCTCGCGTGGAACAGCCGATCGCGGACATCGCTGTCGGAGCTGGTCGCACCGCCGACATGAGTCGCGTTCACGTCGGCCACCTCGATGCGCCACCCCTGATCGACGGCGCGCTTCTGCCAGTCGACCTCTTCGGCGTAGAGGAAGAACCGTTCGTCGAAGTCGCCGATGGCGCCCAGCGCCTCGGCGCGCAGCAGCAGCACCGACCCGATGGCGAAACCGTGAGCGCGGTTCAGCGCGCCCAGACCGACCGCCTCGACCCATGCCCGGAGCGGATGCGGGAACGGCCACCACACCCGGGCTCTCGCGCCGCGCTCCGGATCCGTCTGAGTGGCTCCGACAGCAGCCGTGGACGGCGACTCGTGCAGGCGTGCCTGCATCCGCTGAATGCCTGACATGGTGATTCGGGCATCCGGATTCAGCAACAGCACATCGGGCAGGTCGCCCTTCGCGCGAAGCGCGGCGAGCGCCACATTGACTCCGGCACCGAATCCGAGATTGGCCCCCGGGTCTATGTAGTCGGCTCCGTGCCGGGCTGCCACAGCGGCGGTCTGCGGAGACGAGGAGTTGTCGACGACAAGGGTCGTCAGCGCGCCGTCGAGCCGCGCAAGAGCGCCATCGAGGTCTCCCGGGTCACCGTACGCCACCACGACGACTACGGGATCGCGCGAGGCGGCTCGGTCGTTCGGGAGGACGACGCGCCGGTACATGTCGTCGTGGGCGCGAGACACCTCCTCCCACGTGAATCGCGTGGCGCGCCTCAGTCCGCGCTCGCGCAACCTCGTCCAGGTTTCCGTCGAGACGGCCTCGACGAGCGCCCGGGCGATGTCAGAGGCATCCCCCGGCTCTGCGAGAAGGCCGGCATCGTCCACGACATCGGGCAGCGCCCCGCTTCGGCTGGCGACGACGGGAACTCCGCATGCCATGGCTTCCACGGCGACCCGGCCGAACTGCTCCTTCCACGAGGGTGTGGGCACAGACGGCACGCACAGCACGTCCATGCGCCGGTAGCGATCGGCGAGCGCGGAACCGCTCGCGAATCCGGCGAAATCCACGCGATCGCTCACGCCGAGCTCGTCGGCGAGGCGCTGCAGCCGCCCGAGATCACGGCCGTCCCCGGTGATCTCGAGTCGCCATCCGGGCAGCTCGGCGATCGCGCGGAGCAGATGATCGACGCCCTTGTGCGCCTCGAGCCGTCCGACATAGCCGACCACCGGCGATCCGCCGGGAACCGCGCGTGCATCGTCGGGCTCGAGACTCGAGAGGTCGACGCCCAGCGGGATGAGCGGCGTCTCCCCGCGCAATCCTTTGCGGCGGAGGATCTGCCCTGCTTCACGATTGCACACGTATACGGCCGAGGCGCCGCGGAGCGCCCAGCGCTCGAACCAGCGGATCGGGATCGGATAGCGCTTATCGATGTTCTGCGCCGAATACAGCACGTAGGGAGAGCGGTTGCGCCGCAGCGCACGCAACAGCAACACCTCGGCGGTGACGAGCGCGAACGGCTCCTCGTGCAGGTCGATGAGATCCGGACGCCGCTTGATCAGGCGCCAGATAGGCCGCGGATCCATCAGGAACCCGTTCGGGTGAGAGCCGAGGGTGGGCGCAGCCGACACGAATCCGTCGCAGCCCGCCACCAGCTCTATGTCACGCCCGCCTTCGTTCCAGCGTCGTGCGGTCAGCAGCCGCAGCCTGTGCCCCCGGGCGACGAGTTGCCGCTCCCGCTCCCGCCATGCGTCGACGACCGCATGGTGCGCAATCCGCATGACCCGCACAGTTCCCCCAAGCTCCCCGGCCTCAGGCTTACCCCTACGGCCACTCTAGACCGAGACGCGCACATCCCGCCTAGAATCGCAACGTGATAGTTGAGAGGGAGCGAACCGATCTGCTTCAGCCGGTGCGCGTCCTCTATGTCTGCACCGCGAACCAGTGCCGCTCTCCCTTCGCCGAAGCCACTCTTCGGCGCGAAGCCGGGTCGAGGCCGGTCGAGGTGTCGTCGGCGGGGCTCATGGACGGGGCACGGCAGATGCGCCCGCACGGCATCGCCGTCGGGCGAGAACGCGGCCTCGACCTCACGACCCACCGCAGTCGGCCGCTCACAGCGATCGACCCCGCCGGATTCGATCTGATCCTGACGATGGAGCGCCTCCACTCGCGCGAGATCGCGGCGGAACACCCCCGGCTAGCCGCGCACACCTTCACCGTGAGGCAATTCGACCGGTGGTCGCTCGAACACCGGCGCCCTCGGCGAGCAGCTCTGCGGCCCTGGCTCGATCTGCACGGATCGACGAGACCCGTCCAGGAGATGCTCGGAGACTCCGTGAACGACGCCGTCCCCGATCCGTACGATGCCCCCGTCGCGGCCTGGCGGAGGATGGCCGATGTCTTCGACGCCCATGCCCGGCTCCTGATCGCCTGGCTGGAGGGACGCTAGATCACGTCGGCGAACTCGCGCTCCATGCGCTGGAACACGAGCAGTCCCGCGAGCGCCACGACGACGCCGGCGATCGGCAGAAGGACCAGTTGCCATGCTGACGGCGGCGCGGTGCCGAGGAAGGACCAGCGATACGCCTCGAGCAGCCACGCGATCGGATTCAGATCGACCAGCCAACGCAGCGAATCCGGCACCGCGTCGAGCGAGTACGCCACCGGTGATGCGTACAGCAGTATCTGCAGAAGCCAGGGGACGACATACGCGATATCGCGGTACTTCACAGTGCCCGCTGCCGCCGCCACGGCGATACCGCTCGCGAACAGGCAGGTGATCACCACCCACACCGGGGTCAGCAGTACCGCCCAGCCGGGCGTCACCCCGAACACGATCAGCAGCACGATCATCATCACGACCGCGACGGCGAAGTCCAGCAGCACGGAGATGATGCTCGAGAGGGGGACGAGTATCCGCGGAAAGTACACCTTCGAGACCAAGGCCTGATTGGCGACCAGGGAAGTCGAGGCCCGGCTGATGACGCCGTTGAATAGGTTCCAGCCGAGGAGCCCGGCGAAGCTGAATACGAGGTACGGAATGCCGTCGCTGGGCAGGCCGGCGATTCCGCCGAAGACGAGGCTGAAGATCCCCGCCGCCAGGAGCGGCTGGATGACGACCCAGGCGACGCCGACCGCGGTCTGCCGATAGCGCAGCAGGATATCCCTCTGGCCGAACCGGTAGAAGACCTCGCGGGCGCGCCAAAGCTCACCGAGATCGGGAAGCGGCAGCCTGCTGGGCGGCCGGATGATCGTGCGGCTCATGAACGCTCCTCGTAGACGAAGTCGGCGAGCACGACGCCGTGCTCCAATGCCTCATCCGATGTCATCTCGGGATAGGGCGACGACGGCAGCACGTCGAATGCCTCCGCGCCTTCCCAGATGTCGAGGAGCCCGGCCTGGCACACGTACATGTCAACCGTGTACCTCCCCGGCTTGAACCACAGTCCCTTGATCCTCAAGCGTCCGGAATGTGCCTCGCCGGGCTCGAACCACTGCCCTGTGAGGCGGGAGTCGCACTGCACGACGACGTTGCCGTTCACGTCATTGACATGGCACGACACGAAGTACTTCCCCACCGATTGGCCTGCGCCCAGATCGAACTCGATCACAGTATCGTCCGACGGATCCTGTGTCTGCTCGGTCACGGCGACTCTCGCGAAGCGGACCTGCCCGGTCCCCGGGCGACGATCGGCGTCGAGTTGCTCCTTCTGGAACGCTGCGAACGAGGCGCGATACCGGCTGAAAGCGGTGTCGACGTCGCCGAAGTAGGACAGCCGGCCGCTTTCGAGGAACATCGCCGAGGTGCACAGCGCGGTCACCGTATGCGCCTGGTGACTCACATAGAGCACGGTGCGTCCGCTTCGCGCGACGTCGCGCATCTTGGCCAGGGACTTCGCCTGGAACTCGGCGTCGCCGACGGCAAGGACCTCGTCGATGGCGAGGATCTCTGTCTCGAGATGAGCTGCGACCGAGAACGCCAGCCGGACATACATACCGGACGAGTACCGCTTGACGGGCGTCTCGAGGAACCTCTCCACACCCGAGAACCCGACGATCTCATCGAAGCTCTTCTTGATCTCCGAACGACTCATGCCCAGCAGCGCGCCGTTCAAGTAGATGTTCTCACGTCCGGTGAGTTCGGGGTGGAAGCCTGTGCCCACTTCGAGCAGCGACCCTACCCGCCCGCCGAGATCGATCAGGCCCGCCGAGGGCGCGGTGACGCGGGTGAGGAGCTTGAGGAGCGTGCTCTTGCCCGCTCCGTTGCGGCCGATGATCCCGACCGCTTCGCCCCAGGGGATGTCGAAGGTGATGTCTTCGAGCGCGTTGAACTCCTCGTACCGCGTCCGCGACATCGGGCTGCGGAGTCTGTGGAGCGCGGCCTCGGTGATCCGAGTGGGTCCGGTGCCGCCCTGCGCTATCCGGTAGGTTTTCGACAGACCCACCGTGCTGATCGCGGTATTGCGCATGTGCTGATGCCCCCCAGCTTGTCTCCCCAGACGTGCACGGCCCCCATGTCCGCGTGGGGATACTATCAGCAGAGCCGGACATGAGAACACGCTCGACGCGCGCTTTATCCGCGCGGATCGGCGGCCGAGCGGATCCAGGCGTCGATCGGCCCCACTGCTTGGGCCCAGGTCAGCTCGGCGAGCGCATACGATCGGGCAGCCGCGGGTGCCGCCTCAGCGCGGCGGTTGCGCAGCCGCGCCACGATCCACTCGGCCCACTCCCCCGGATCGGCCGAGACCAGGCACGGCGGCGAATCGACTCCGTTCGCCCCGTCGGGAGTCGCGGCTACCGCCGCCCCCGTCGCGAGCGACTCGGCGAATTTCACCGAAGCGCCGAGCCCTTCGAACACCGGGACGGCGACCACGGTCGCCGAAGCAGTGAGCGAGACGAGGTCATCGACCCTCCCAAGGACGGCGACCCCCGGGAGAGAAGACGGATCGGCACCCGTGCCCGCGATCTCCAGCCGCGCGTCCGGCACGTGCTCGCGCACCGACGGCCACACCTGGTCGAGCAGCCACTCGAGCCCGAGCCTGTTGGGATGCCACGACCAGTTCCCGAACGCGGCGACGATCGGATTCTCCCTGTCCAGCGGAGCATCGGGCCACTCCCGCGGATCGACACCCAGCGGCGCGACTATCACGGGCAGGCGCAGCTGCGGATGCGATCCGCGCAGTCGCTCGGCCTCGAGTGCGGAGCACGTCATGACCGCGGTGACGTGTTCGAATGCCTCCTGCTCTGCCTCCAGCTCATCATCGCGGAGCTCCACGATCCCGCGCTTGTCGTACCAGGTGCTGAGCACGTTGTGCACGTCGAGAAGGACGGGCCGCTCGACATGAAGTCCCGAGGGGAGCATCCAGCGGGAATCCACGTGAGAGACCACCACCGCGTCCGCATCTGCGGTCACGATCGCACGATGCATCCGGGCGACGAGCATCGGGACGGACCTGCCGCGCACGGCCACGCGGAATCGCCGGATAGGTGCGATCGTCTCGATCGAGGAAATGGATTGATCCGAATGCAGACTGATGACCTGGACCTCATGCCCGCGGCCGACGAGTCCGTTGATCTGATGGAACTGCCGGCGCTGCCCCCCCTGGCCTTCGCGGTCGGGGGTCTCCACGCTCACCCAGAGGATACGTGCCACAGCTCCCCCTTCGACGAAGCGACCGTCCTACGGGGCATCCCCGGCCCCCACGCCTGTATCGCGGCGATGGCCACGACGTAGTCGCTCTCGGTCTGCAGTCCCATGAAGGGAGGAGGCAGACCGCCGGCGAAACCGGTGTAGTTCACATCGAGCACCCGGATATCCCGGATGGTCGTCCAAGGAACCCGGACGCGAACCGCCGTCGCTACCATCGGGTCGAACGAGATGAGCGCGACGCGGTCCCAGAATTGATCCGATACGTCGGCGACCGTGCGCCACCGCCCGTTCTCGTCCCGAACGTCGATGCTGTATTCACGAAGCCCTGCCTGGCAGCACACGATGCTTCCCGACGCCACCGCGATCCGCTCGATCTCCCTGGGCTGGTCGAGCTCGATCGTCACCGACGGGTCCTCGTCGACCCTCCCGCCCTCCAGCCTGCCCGACCGCCAAGCCATGTACGGGTTGACAGTGCCCGATGTGATGACCTGCGCGTCGGTGTCCGGGTGGGTCGAGGACGCCTCGACCGCGAGCCCGCTCAGAACATCGTCGCCGAACGCCTCGACAGGCGATATCGACACCGCTCCCCCGTCGACGGCGGAGACGAACTGCACGGCTCCGGACAGCGGGATCCTCGCGACTCCGTCCTCGAGCCCGACGATGGTCACCGCCCCGTATTGGTCGGCGACTTTCACCTGCGGGCCCTCGGCCGAGACCAGAGCGTCGACTCGAGCATCGTCGGTCCAAATCGCGACCGCCGGATCGACGGCGCCGGTCAGGTGCATGGCGTGAGCCAGCGGGATGCCGGTGTCCATCGGGGCGGCCGCTTCGTAGCCCGCGAGCAGTCGGCTGACGGCGGCGAACGCGAGCCCGCCCGGCTTCACGAACGACCGGTACTGGATCAGCGACCAGCTCAGCCCGCTCTCGCCCCAGCCGCCCTCGGTGAAGAAGTACGTCCATCCGGCGATGTCGTCTTTCTTGTACCAGAGGAGCTTCCGGGCGATGTTCGCGGCTTGTGCCCAGTTCGCGAACGAACCATCGGCCGTCCAGCCCGACTCGGTGTCCCAGATCGGCAGGTCCCCGCATTCCGCACCGAGAGTGTGCCTCAATTGCTCGAACCCGGCGCCGGACAGCGTGAAGCCCTCCTGCTCCCATGAGCGGTTCCACCCCGTGTACGGATGCACCGCAAGCGCGTCCGCGCTGCTGCATATCCCGGCGGGCACCGCTTGAGCCCACCAGTCGACGGCGAAACCGAGCGTATTCCCTTCGATCACCCTCGCGGCAGGATCGGCACGGCGCACGCCGCGTGCGAACGGCGCGGCGACCTGCTGGGCGTACTCCGCCCCGGAACCGAAAGTGTTGTTGGGCTCGTTCCAGGGAGACCACGACGTGATCTGCGGAGCGTACCTGGCGAATCCGGCGGCCAGCACCTCCACCCATCCCTCCCAGGTGCTGGCGTCGACGGCCGCACGCTCGGCATCCCCGCCTTGGCCGACCTGCATGATCAGATCGATGTCCGCTTCCTCGGCCGCTGCCGCCGCACGTGCGATCTCGCCGAACGCGGTCTCGGGTGCTTCCCCTTCCGCGCCCGGAAGCGCTGCCCAGTTCACAGCGGAGGGGTCCGGCTGTCTGGATGGATACGCGATCAGTGCGCCGAAGTCCAGCTGGATCCGATGGCTGCCGGTGCCGAGCCGCGAGGCCAGCTCCACCCCGCGCAACGGTGCCGGGCCGCCCCAATCATCCCCGGGGCTGAGTCCCTCCAGATCCAATTCGAGACCCGGCGCGCCCACCGAATAACGGAGGCAGGTCGCGGAGACCGGTTGCTCGTCACCTTCGCGCGTCAGCCATGCGCTGACTTCGTAGGCACCGGGGAGCGTGGGGACCTCCAGCACGACCTCGCCCCCGCCCGACGGGGCTGCGGCGAGCCGGGCCTCCTGCACCACCGGGCGCGCCGAGAGGGGGTCTCCGGTCACCGTGTACGTCGCTACGAGGTCAGAGCCGCCGAGTTCGGCCCAACCGTCCTCGGCGCGCAGAGAGACGACGGGGCTGGCATCCGCATCGAAGTGGTTGAACGGTGCGGTGGTACTCAGCCCGATCCCGATCCCGAGTCGGGTCAGCCTCCCCTCCTCGGCGGCCGTCAGCGTCGTCGGCAGCGCCAGCGCGGCCCGCATCTCATCGCCGCTGAGCGCGGTCACCGCCGGCCCGTCCTCCCCGCTCCCGAGCACCCAGTAGCGTCCGTCCGCCTCGGCCAGGTCGCCCCATTCCCAGATATCAAGTCCGGCGGCTCCGTTCGGCCATCGCCCGACGCGCAGTCCGTCGGCATCGAGCCACTCGACTCCCTCGGCACTCGCCGCCAGGAACCCCTCGTCACCGGACCGGGTGACGAGGGACTGCAGCCGCAGCGGCGACGGCGTGCTCGGTTCCTCCGCCGGAGCGAACGGCGCAAAGAAGGAATCCACGTGGGTCGAAAGATCGGTGACCCGAAGCTGCGCGAGCTCCTGCCCGCCCGATACACCGGCGACGGAACTGCTGCCGACGCGTCCCAGGACCTGTGCAGGAGCGTCATCGACGACTCCGAGGACCTCGCCGTCGGTGCGGAACAGGTGCAGCAACGACTCGCCCTCGCTGACCACCAGAGCCGGTGACCCCTCGTAGTCGGGCAGCCAGGTCATCCCGGACAGCTCGAGCGGGTGCCCGGTCGTCAGATCGGATTCGGGAATGTCGAAGGATCCGCGCGGCTCGCCGTTGCGATCGAATGAGACGACGGCGCGGCGCCCCTGGTAGGAGTCGATGGCGTAGATCGTCCCGTCGGAGGCGATCTCCAGCGGACCGTTGTCGTGGCCCTCCATCATCGGATCCGGTCGGACATCGATTTCGATCGTAGACGCATATGCGCCCGTGGCACGGTCGTAGGAGATCAGCGCGGTCGCACCTGTCGCGGCTGCTCGCGCGACGACGGGGACCTCGTCGGTGACATAGATCTGTCCGACGGCGCCATCTCCGGCGCGATCGACCGGCCAGGTCTCGAATGCGGGCTCCGGTGCGTCCCGCGGGCGATCGGCGGTGATGCTGCTCACGAGCGCGCCCGGGAATCCGCAGACATCGGTCTCGCTCGTCGCCAGGGGAACTGCGAGTACGGGCGCCGGCGCTGGATGAGGTTCCGGCGCGACCAGAGTCACCGCGATCATCGCCGAAGACACGACAGCAGCCGCAGCCACGCTCCCCAGAAGCCATGCTCTCGTCCGCTTGCGCAACGACACTCCCCAGAACTGTCTCTCGCAACCCAGCGGCGGCGAGCCCGCCGCTCGTGCAAAGGATACTCCTCCGGCCTAACATGTGAGATGTGCGCGCATCCGAAGTGATGAAGCGAGTGCGCGGATTCGCGCTCTCCGCTCTCGGTCTCCTGGCGCTGATCGCCGTGGCCGCGGCACTCGGACTGCTCACCGTGCAGAACTCGACCTTCGCCGTCGGAGCCGCGATCGCCGTCCTCCTGATCGGAATCGCGGCGATCGATCTGTCCGCGATCCCCGTCCTCGCCGTGCCCGCGACGCTGGTGATGCTTCGGGTCGGCGGCGCGCTCAGCGTCAGCGACGTCGTGCTGATCCTCGCAACCGGGGTGTCATTGCTGATGATCAGGGCAAGGGAGCTCAGACCGATGCAGCCCCTGTTGTGGTCGGGCGCGATCTACTTGGCGACGGCCCTCCCCGTGCAGATCCTGCAGCCGTACACAGCGAACATCATGGAGTGGGCGCACGAATTGGTGCTTGTGCTCGGGAGCATGCTGGTGGGCTTCGTCATCGGACGCGAAGGCAAGGCGAAGCTCGCGATGAATGTGTACGTCGCCGCATGCTCAGCCATCGGAATCGCCGCAGCAGTCGTCGCGGCTCTGTCGTATGCGCGGACCGGCGCCTTCGAACCGGCGTATCTGCCCGAGTTGCACAAGAACACGATCGGCGGCATGCTCGCCGTCGCCGCTGTGATCGCGTTCGCCCGCCCCGTGTGGCTCGGGTGGAGCAGGCGATGGGCATACACCGTGCTCGCGCTGTGCGGCATCGGGATGCTCGCGGCCCAGTCACGCCAGGCCCTGATCGGAGCGGCCGTCGGCGTGCTGTTCATCGCGCTGCGTCCACGTCCGCAGACCGGCAGGAGGGCCTGGTGGGTGTGGCTGGCGGTCATCCCGGCGGTGATCTACGTGGTCTCAGAGGTCAACGCCCAGTTGAGCTCTGACAATCGGTTCAACTCGGCGCATCAGCGGCTCACGTGGTACCAGGACTCCATCGATGTCTGGAGCCAGTCCCCGGTATTCGGAGTGGGGCTGCGATGGTGGTATACCGACCGCTTCAGCGTCGCCTTCCAGCCGCCGAATGCGGAGCTGGAGGTGCTCACCTCCGTCGGCGTCGTCGGACTGCTCGGCTTCTTCGCCATGTTCGGCGGTGCGCTGTGGTTCCTGCTGCGGATGGATCCCGCGTACGGAACGGTCGGCGTCGCCGTCGTGCTCACCCGTTTCACCCAGGCGCAGTTCGACCTGTACTGGGTGGCGGGGCAGGCGTCGCTGCTGTGGATCATCGCCGGCGTCTGCTACGGAGTGCAAGCGCGCGACCGGGCGCTGGCGATCACCCGCGAGCTGCCGAGGCGACGCTGGTCACCGCATCGCGCGTCGGAGAAGGAACCGGCGGCCACATGACGAACGTCTTCCACATCATCACGCCCGGCGATCACTTCTCGCCGCGGACCGGCTCGGCTGTTCCCACAGTGGTGCACGGCCTTGCCGGCGGAATGGCCGAGTCGCCCTTCCACAACCACGTGATCGTTCAGGAGGGCACATATCAGCCGTACTACACCTCAGCGCCGGTCATCGAGTACCCGCGTCCGGTCGTGCCGACCCCATCCGGACGCTATCTGGACGGGGCACGAGGTCTGCTCGGTCTCCCACGCCGCAGCATCCAGCACTATTTCCAGCCGGCAGTCGACGCGCTGCAAGATCGGGAGCCGGGGATCGTGGTCGCGCACAACGCGCCGGCGGTCGGCAGGCTGCTGAAGCGCACGGCGCACCGCGGCGTGCTTCATGCGCACAACGACATCCTCCGCACCTACTCGCGCTACGAGGCGTCGCGCGCGCTGGAGGGCTTCGAGAGGATCGTGGCGGTCAGCGAGTCGTTGGCCGACCAGCTGACTCCGCATCTGCCGCCATCGCTGCGTGAGCGGTTGCGCGTCGTCGGCAACGGCGTCGACACCGGCATGTTCGTCCCCGGCCCGAACTCCGAGGGGCCGGTGCGAGTGATGTTCCTGGGCAGGGCGATCCCCGAGAAGGGACCGGATGTCCTGCTTAAGGCAGCACGGCTGATCGGACGGGACGACGTCGAGTTCGTCGTGGTCGGCAGCCACGAGTTCAACTCGACGACCGCGCTCTCCCCATACGAACAGCGGCTCCGCGCCCTCGCGGACGATGTTGCCGGCATCGTCAGGTTCGAGCCGTTCGTCGAGCGCACCGCGCTGCCCGCACTGCTGCAGACCGCGCACATCCTGGTCATCCCGTCCCGCTGGCCGGACCCCTGCCCCCTGACGATCGGCGAGGGCATGGCGACCGGCCTCGCCGTCGTGGCGGCCGACCGCGGCGGGATCCCGGAAGCGCTCGGCGATGCCGGGATCCTGTTCGACCCGGATCATCCCGATCAGCTCGCTGCCGTACTGACCGATCTCATCGCCCACCCGGCGCATCGAGCGGCACTCGCTGAGCGCGCTCGCGAGCGGGCCGTCGCCCACGACTGGGCGTGGAGCTGGACGGAATTCGAACGGGTGCTCGACGAGATCACGGACTGATACCGGCGCCGTCAGGCGACGACCGCGCGCCACACCGCTGCGTGCGCAGCGGCGCTGCGCTCCCAGGTGAATCCACTCGCCCACTCCCGTCCCTGCGCGACCACGTGCTTCCGCCGGAAGCCTGGTTCGAGGACGGCATCGATGCCCGCGGCGAGCTCGCCAGGTGAGGTCCCGACCAGGATGCCCGCAGGCCCCGCAACCTCGACGAGCGAACTCGTCCTGGCCACCACGACCGGCGCCCCGGCGGCCATCGCCTCAAGCACCGGCAGGCCGAAGCCTTCGTCATGGGATGGCACGACCACAGCTTCGGCAGTAGCCATCAGCCGAGGGAGCATCTCGGCCGGGACCCTCCCGACTATCTCGGCGCGGTCCATCCCGCCGAACAGCGAGGTGCGGCGCGGGTGCTCCGGGCCGGCGAGCACGAGCGACGTATCGCGATGCTTCGCTGACAGCGCCTCCCATGCGCCGGCAAGACCTTCGAGGTTCTTGCGCGCTGTCGCCCCGCCGGCGTGGAGGATGAACCGCTGCGGGATGCCGGCATCCGTGCGCTCCTGCGGACTGAGCGGCACCGCCGACCAGAATCTCGGGTCGATCCCGAGATGCGCGACATGCACGCGATCGAGACCGAAACGTCGGGCGACGTCGTCAGCGGTGAACTGGGAGACGCAGATGACCGCGGCTGCCGCGCGAAGCTCCTCCGCCGCATGGGCCGGCGGGTCGGCCTCGTCCTCGTATCGCCACGCCACGGTGTCATGCATCGTCAGGACCTCGTCCCGACCCGGCGGCAGCCCCAGCTCCATCCGGTGCACGAGAGCACCGCGGGGATAGACGAGCGCGCCGATGGCACGCCGCTGGCGCGTGTTCGCCCTGTTCAGCCAAGTGAGCGGGACCCGTCGGTTCCCCGCCAGATCCGAGCGCATCGAACGGAAGACGAGCCGTTCGACATTCCAGTGATCGCCGCGGCCGTTCAGCGCCGCGGCCGCGCGGGATGCGATCTGCTCCTGGTACTCCTGCGCGCCCATCGGCACAGAGGTCGCGATGGACGCGATGCACAGCCTGCTCATCCGAAGCCTCCGGCTATCCGATCGTAAATCGCTTCGTACCGGGCGGCGACATCAGCCCATCGGAAGCGTTCCACGTTGAGCGCGCCCTCCCGGGCGATGCGCTCCCGAAGAGAGCCGTCGCGTGCGATCCGCTCGAGCACACGCGCGAACCCCGTCTCATCTTCGGGGTCCACCAGCAACCCGTCGACACCGTCGCGTACGAGTCCGGGTATGCCGCCGCGGTCCGCCGCTACGAGCGGGCGTCGCGCGCGCCACGCCTCGAGCACGGCGATGCCGAACGCCTCGAACCTACTGGGCACCACGACCGCGAGCGCTCCCTCGAGCAACCCGGCCACGGCGGGCGGAGAAAGGCGCCCGAGCAGCCGGACCCGGGAAGAGAGGCCGAGCTCGTCGATCAGCGAACGCAGCGATGGAGCCAATCGCCCGTCGCCGCCGAGAACCAACTCCACGTCCGGTCCGAGCCCGGCTGCAGCAAAGGCGCGCACGAGCAGATCGAAGCCCTTGATGTGCTCGAGTCGTCCCGCCCCCGCGAAGTACACCGACGGGAGCCCGGCGGGCGGCTCCGCCGCGATCGACGGTTCCACGCCATTCGGCACGACCTCGCCGCGCCCGGCGGCGAGGCCGAATCGCCCGCGCAGATCATCCAGCACCACCGGGGAGCATCCGGTGACGGCTGCCGCATCACGCAGTGCCCGGCGCAGGGCGTGTTGTGCGATCGCCGACGAGCCGAAGACGTCGTCGTCGTCGGCGATCGTCTCGCCGTGGGAGCTCACCACCAGAGGCAACCCGCGCGACCGCGCGAACGCCGTCCCATAGGCGCCGTTCGGGCCGAAACACTGCACGTGCAGGATCTCCGGTCCGAAGTTCGCGATCGCCAGACTCCATGTGCGGCGTGCGGCAGCGAATGTTTGCGCGAACCGCAGGACCGCCCTCGTGTCGCGCGCCGGCAACGGCGCCGGCAGATCCCGGACGACGATATCCGAGTCCACCCGCTCACCGGGGACGCCATCGCGAGCCACGCTCCACACCTCGATGTCATGTCCTCGTCCCGCCAGTTCGCGGGCGACTTCCCGGACGTGGGTCTCGACGCCGCCGATGTACGGGGCGAAGGAACTGGTGACGAGCGCGACACGGGTCATGCTCCTCGTGCACCGATCGTCTTCACCCATTCGGAGATGTTCGCATCGAACACCTCCGAATCGAAGGCCTCGGCTCGCGTCGTGAGTGCCGCGGTGTCGATCTGCCGCACCCGCTCGAGCGCATCGCGAACCTCCGAACCGCCGAAGTCTTCCACCAGGAAGCCGGTGACCCCGTCGACCACGGTTTCGGCCGCACCGCCGAGACGGTTCGCGATCACCGGCGTACCTGCGGCCATGGCCTCGAGGGGCATGATGCCGAAGTCCTCGACCGGGGGGAACACGTACGCGACGGCACGCCGGTACAACTCGCGCAGCAGGTCATCGCTGGTGCGTCCGACGAACACGACGCGCACCCCGCGAGCCTCCGCTTGGTCCTCGAGCTCCCGGCGTCTCGGCCCGTCACCGGCGAGCACGACAGGCAGACCGCTGGTCGCACCGGCCGAGATCACGAGGTCGAGCCGCTTGTAGGTCACGAATCTCGACGCCCCGAGAAGGTACTCCGACGGCAGCCCGTCGAGCGTCGCGGCGTCCTCGGCCGACAGTGTCTCCGTCGCGGCGCCGAACGTCCGCACATCGACGGGCGGGTGGATGATCCGCGCATCGCGATCCCAGCACCGTTCGACCCGTTCCCGCACGAACTCGCTGACGACCGCGATGTCGGTCGCTTCCTGTGCGCGGCTCCGGTCGATCGCCCGCAACGGCAGAGACGCCAGACGCTGCGCGACGCCGTCCCCGCGGGTGTCCAGGTCCGGCTCCCAGATGTAGCGGGCCGGCGAGTGGCAGAACACGAGCTTGGCCATGTCTCGGTCACGGCCGGCGAACCGCGCATGGTGCGCGAAGAGATGAGAGCTTACGAGCATCCATTCCGCGTCCGTCGCGCCGAGGTGACGCCAGGCGGACAGCATCGCCGGGACGGCCACGGCCTTGTGCCGGCGCAGAGATGTGCGCGCGAGGAACGACTCGTGGACGCGCTCGGAGGCGAACCGATCCGGCGCGTCATTCCACAGCACGTGGATCGGGGCGTCGGGGAAAACCGCCGCGAACCGGTCGACGACCTTCTCGGCGCCGCCGACCTGCTCCAGCCACTCGTGGACGATGACGCCGCTCACCGCAACGCCTCTCGGACGCTCGAGGCTGGTTCCGTATGATGACCGTGGCAGCAGCGGAGGGCGTCGGAATCGGCGCGGATCCACCCGATGGTCACGTGGCCTCCCCTCAGCCGCGTCGCCGACGAGGGCGACATGACACGAAGCATAGCCGAGACGCGGATGCCGCAGACAGGAGCACTGGCCATGACCGGCAACCCGCGCCCGATCAGGGTCCTCGCCGTCGATCACACAGCGGCTCTCGGCGGTGCCGAGATCGCACTGACGCGTCTGGCAGGGCAACTGCGTATGGACGGCGTGGACGTGCGGGTCCTGCTTCTCGGGCACGGCCCGCTCGAAGCACGCTTGCGAGACGCGGGCGTGCCCGCGATCGTGCACGACCTCGACCCTCGCATCGCCGCTACACCGCGCGAAGCCGCGTTCCGGCCGGGTTCCTTCTTGGTCAACTTTCTCCGCAGCGCTCGTGCGGTACCCGCTCTGGTGCGGCAGGTGCGGCAGCTCGGGGCCGACCTCATCGTGGCGAACTCCCTGAAGTCCGCCCTGCTCGTCGCCGTTGTAGCACCTCTCGCCCGCCGGCGGTGGGTGTGGCATCTTCACGACCGGATAGCGACCGACTATCTGCCGCGGGTCGCCGTGCTGCTCCTGCGAAGCCTCGCCGTCGTCGGCCCTGCGATGATCATCGCGAACTCACATGCTGTCAGGGCGACTCTGCCGCGTTGCACGGGCTCCAACACGCGCGTCGCGTACCCCGGCGCGGACATCGGCCCGCCGGCTCAGCGGCGCGCGCGAGACGGCGGGCCGGTCGTCGGGATGCTCGGCCGCGTCAGCCCGACGAAAGGGCAGCGTGAGTTCATCGAGGCTGCGGCGATCGTCATCAGGACCCAGCCCCGCACGCGGTTCCGCATCGTCGGAGCGGCACTGTTCGGCGAGGACGACTACGCCGATGCGCTCCGGACTGACGCCGCGTCGCTGGGTGCGGAATCGGTCATTGAGTTCGCCGGATGGAGCGACGACCCGTCCGCAGAGCTGGCAGGCTTCGACGTCTTCGTCCATGCGTCCCCCGTCCCCGAGCCGTTCGGTCAGGTCATCCTCGAGGCGATGCTGGCCGGCACTCCGGTGATCGCGACCAGAGCCGGAGGCGTCCCCGAGATCGTGGATCCGGACGAGACGAGCGACCCGCTCTCCTCCGTCGCGCTGACCGAGTTCGGCACGCTGGTGACCGCAGGCGATGCGGTCGCGCTCGCTCAGGCGATCGGATCATGTCTCGCGGATCCGGATCGCGCCGCCGAACGCGCAGCGAACGCGCAGCGGATGGTGCGATCGCGATTCGACATCGCAGTTTCGGCCGAGGTGGTGCGGTCGGCGTGGCGCGAAGCGTTCCGCCACCCCAAGACAGCCGTCATGCGCCATAATCGGTGGCGATACGACAGGAGGTCGCGATGAGGATCCGTACCGACGGAGTAACCTGGCAGGAGATCGACAGCGAGCTGGTCCTTCTGGACCTGAAGACGTCGGCCTACCTGACAACGAACGCCGCAGGCGCCCTTCTGGCCAAGCACCTCACCGAGGAACGCACTGAGCAGGACCTGGTCGATGCGCTGGCGAAGGAGTTCGACATCGACGTCGAGCGCGCCCGCGCCGATGTCGACGCGTACCTGACGCAGTTGCGGGAGAAGTCTCTACTCATAGAACGGTGAGCGGACGCGAGCGCGCACGAATGGTGTAGGTTCTTCTCAAACACCGTATGACTGGGGAGTCGCATATGGACACGGGCGCGCTCGCTGACGAGCTCCGTCAGCTCATTCTCACCGATCTCGTTCCGCTCGAGGACGACGAGTTGACGAACCGGACGCCGTTGGTCGACACCGTGCTCGACTCGCTCGGCATCGCCGAACTCGCTGTCTTCATCGAGGAGAAGATCGGTCGAACGCTCCGCGCGGAAGAGGAGACACGGGCGACGTTCGCGAACATCGACTCGATCATCGACTTCATCGCAGCCAACGACTGAACGATGTGCGGCATCGCGGGCATCGTCACCGCTGGACCCGCCGCATCGGCGTCGACGCGGTTGCCGTTGATGCTCGCGTCGATCTCTCATCGCGGACCGGATGCGTCCGCATGGGTTGTCAGCGGCTCAGCCGCACTCGGAACAGTCCGCCTGGCGCTGGTGGACCGGCCGACCTCCCGGCAGCCGATGAGCGATCCGTCCGGCCGCTACGCACTGTCATTCAACGGCGAGATATACAACTACCGGGAGCTGCGCGACGAGCTCACGGAGCTCGGGGCCGAATTCCGCACGACCGGCGACACCGAAGTGCTGTTGCAGTCCTTGATCGTGTGGGGGCAAGCGGCCCTGCGCCGGCTGCGTGGGCAATTCGCACTCGCCTTCTGGGACGCCGCGACCTCCACCCTGATGCTCGCCCGTGATCGCTTCGGAATCGTCCCTCTGTTCTGGCATGAGGCAGACGCCGAGTTCGCATTCGCCTCCGAGGTAAAGGCGCTGGCCGCCGGCGGCTACCGGACGCCCCTTTCCCTCCCGGACGTCATCGACTCCGGGGTGCTCTGGGGAGTGCACCCCGGTCGCTCCTGCTTCCAGGGCGTCCGCTCGGTATGCCCCGGCGGCTTCATCACCGTCGTCGACGGCTCCGTGCGCGAGGATCTGTACTGGGAATTCGCGTTCGCCGAGCAACGTGACACGACGGGAATCGACGCGCAGGCCGCACAGTTGCGTGCGCTGTTCGCCGCCGCCGTCGCCCGCCGAGTCCCCGAAGAGGGCGATCCTGCTGTGCTGCTGTCAGGCGGACTGGACTCGAGCGCCGTCCTCGCAACGTTGCGCTCGATGCTGCCGGACTCGCCCATCGACACATATTCGATCCGATTCGCCTCGTCGGCACTGGACGAGTCGCCATTCCAGCAGCTCGCAGCCGAGCGCTTCGGCACGGCCCACGACTCAATCGTGTGCGACGACGAGGCGATCGCCCGCGGCCTCGCCGAGGCGGTCCGGCACGCAGAATCGCCGCTGGTCCGGACAGCACCGGCCGCAACGATCCGGCTCGCCGCCCGCATCCAGGATCGTGCGACGCGCGCCGTCCTCAGCGGCGAGGGTGCAGACGAGCTGTTCTGCGGATACGACCTGTTCAAGGTCGCGGAGATCCGCGACGCCTGGGCGCGCGATCCCGAGGGCCCGGACCGTCTGGACGCGCTCGAGGCTGTGATGGCGCAGCAGAAGAACCTCGGTCGTGCCGTAGAGCGGGCGTTCTACGAGCAGGGCGTCGATGCGCCGGACGATCCCGTTTTCTCGCACATCAACCGGTGGGCGTCCGCCCACCACATCACGCGTTACCTGCGGGCGGACTTGCGTGAAAAATACTCGCTCAGCCGCGTCCTCGACGGTGTCAGAAAGCGCCTCCCCCAGGGGTTCGAGACCTGGTCGGCGGTGGAGCGCGCGCAGTTCCTCGAGGTCCGGTACTTTCTCGCGCACACCCTGCTGGCGAATCAATGCGACCGTCCGTACATGTCGCACAGCATCGAGGCGCGCTATCCATTCCTCGACGAGGACGTGGTGGATTACGCGCTCACTCTCCCGCAGGATTCGAAGCTGCGCGGCGCAGAGGAGAAGCGGGTGGTGAAGGCCGCTGCAGCAGGGACGGTCCCCGACGAGATCGTCCACCGGGTGAAGCAGCCCTACACGGCGCCGGAAGGCGATGCGTTCCGGTCCCCGACGGGCGCGCAACTGCTGGAGCTGCACGCCTCGACCGCGGCGGTGGAGCGGCTCGGCGTCTTCGACCCGAAGCGGGTGGCCTGGCTAGTGGACAAACTGCGCCGCACGCGCACGAGCTTCCACGACGACCTGGCGCTGCTCTGGATCGTTTCGGTGCAGATGCTGGCGGCCCAGTACGGCCTCGGAGACCTCGATGACCTGGAATGAGCGATTGGAGCAGACGATGGTCGATCTCACCGAGCTGGAGGCCGGGGTCCACCTGGCCGACCCGGAGAAAGTGACCGCGCAGCTCGTGGACGACATCCGCGAAACCGCGCGACGGTTCCGGCGTGTCGGCGCCGTGGTGGCGCTGAGCGGCGGGATCGACTCGTCGACCTCGGTCGGGCTCGCAGTGCGGGCGCTGGGCACCGGCCGAGTGCGTACGATCTCCCTACCCGACAAGGAGAGCTCCAGCAGGACCGTCGGGTACGCGCAGGAGGTCGCCGACGCCTTCGGCGTGCCGCTCGAGGTGCGCGACATCACGGAGCCGTTGGCCGCCCTGGGCGCCTACAACGACCGCGTCGCCGTCGTGCGCAAGCACGTACCGGATTTCGACGAAAGGCACGGCGACAAGTTCTCGGTGGAGTTCGATTCGGCAGAAGGCGAGGCGGGCCGCTTGCAGCGCTTCATGCTGAACGTCGAGCGCTCCGGCGGCACGGAGTCCTACCGGCTCGGCGGCCGCGACTTCCTCACGATCATGGCCGCGACAAATCAGAAGCAGCGCGTACGGATGCTCTCCGCCTACCGCATCGCGGACGAGGCAAACCTGCTCGTGATCGGCACTTCAAACCGCCCGGAGATCGAGCAGGGCTTCTTCGTGAAGCACGGCGACGGCTGCGGCGATGTCTTCCCGTTGCGGTTCCTGCTCAAGAGCCAGGTGTATGACGTGGCGAAGGTGGTGGGCGTGCCGCGATCGGTGATCGAGCGAGCGCCGACGACCGACACGTTCAGCGCCGAGCAGACGCAGGAGGAGTACTTCTACGGCACATCGATCGAAACCGGCGACAGGCTCTGGTTGGGCTGGCATCGCGGTGATGATCTCGCGGCGGTCGCCGCGGACACCGGACTCGCCGAAGAGGACGTGCAGAAGTACTACGACCTGTACTCGCGCCGAGCGGAGTACACGGCGTACCTCACCACGACCATCTCGAGCTGACCGGCCCACGATGCGCGTCCGGTTCGCCTTCGCCGCTCTCGCGGTCGGCCTGCTCGCTGTCGGCACCGGCTGCGCACCCGAATCGGCGCCTTCTTCGCCGGCATTCACCGCCCCCGCTGAACATTCCCCGCAGGCAACCGCGACGGCGCCGTCGGAACCGAGCATCGCTGCCGTCGACGAGGTGATCACCGAGGTGGGAGTCCCCTGGGGCATCGATTTCTTCGACGACGGCGACGCGATCGTCTCGTTGCGCGATACCGCAGAACTGCTGCGCGTCTCGCCGGACGGGGAACGCACAAGCTACGGCATCGTCCCGGGCGTCGCTGGCGACACCGACGAGGGCGGGTTGCTCGGCCTCGCGATGAAGCCGGGCGATGAGGACATTCTCTTCGCCTATCTGACCTCGAGCACCGACAACCGGGTAGTGAGGATGTCCATCGCTGGAGGCTCGATCCGGGACGTCACCCCGATCGTCACCGGGATCGCGCGCGCCGCGAACCACAACGGCGGGCAGCTGATGTTCGATCCGGACGGCAACCTGCTGGTCTCGACGGGCGATGCTGCGGACCCGTCGCTCGCGCAGGACACCAGCTCGCTCAACGGCAAGATCCTGCGCGTCGACGAGCACGGCGACCCGATCCCCGGCAACCCGTTCGGGAACCGGGTGTACTCATACGGGCACAGGAACGTACAGGGGTTGTCTTTCGACTCCCAGGGCCGACTGTGGGCGACGGAGTTCGGCCAGGACACGACCGATGAACTGAACCCGATCGAGGCCGGGGGCAACTACGGATGGCCCGAGAAGGAGGGCGCCGACGGCGACCCGGCCTACGTCGACCCCTTCGCCAGCTGGACTCCTACGAGCACGGCATCCCCCTCCGGGCTCGAGATCGTCGACGACATCGCCTACCTCGGAGCGCTGCGCGGGACGGCGCTCTTCGCCGTCCCGCTGACCGGAGATCGCGCAGGAGCGACGTTCCGATTGCTCGAAGGCGAGTATGGACGCATCCGCGCCGTCGCCGCGGCACCCGACGGCGCGCTGTGGATCACGACCAGCAACACCGCCGGCTGGATCGAGCCGCGTCCCGGCGACGATCGCGTCCTCCGTCTCGACATCGACTAATCCAGGCCCGCCAGGAACGCCACGAACGCCGATCCGATGAACGCGGCGCCATCGGGATTCAGATGCCCTGGATCCGAGGCGAGGCGACCATCCATCGCGGCGTACTCGCGGCCTCCGCTCTCCCGGTACGTGACGGTTCCGCCCGCATCGGCCGCGATGAAGGAGGCGATGTCGAACAGGCGCCCGGTGCCGGCGTACTCCGCACGGATGCGCGAGTTGAACTCCTCACGCGCGACGTTGTGCGTCGGAAGCCGGTGCGTTGATCTCCCCAGCAGATTCTGGACGCGGTCGCCGATGGTTCGGTCCGTGACGAGTGGAACCGTCGTGTAGACGAACGTGACGTCGGGGAACTCCGTCTCGAGTTCGCCCATCGTCGCCCGGTACGCCTCGAACACCTCCTCGGCAGGCGGCGCCGGCGGCTCGAAATCCATGAAACAGAACTTCAGCACCGCGATATCGACCCGGTGGGCCAGTCCTCCTCGCAACAGCGATGCGAACTCCTCGAGCTTGCCCAGGGGGTCGCCGTTCACGCCGATCGCCACCTCCGCGATGCCCCGGTCTGCCTCATCGATGCCGGTCACCGGGATCTCGGCCACTCCCAGACGGGAGGTCACCTCCGGGAGCGCATCGATGAGGTTCTGCCCGACTGACTGATGTGCGAAGAACACCCGTCCCTGCCCGACAGCCGTCGCATCGTCTGCCGTCGCCTCCGGGATATCCACCTGCGTCGTACGCGTAACAGCGTCCTGCTTGAACATGAAGAATCCTCCGATGGCGACCACTCCTACGATGAGCCCGAAGACGACCGCGCCGACGGCGGTCGTCCAGCGTCGATTCCCTGGACCGAGTGGCCGTCCGGCCGTTTCAGCCATCATCGGCTCCCGCGGTGAGGCGCAGGATGCGGGACGGCGCGGCTACGACGGTAGCGCCGGGCGGGACATCCCGAGTCACTACGGCATGCGGTCCCACCCGGGCATCATCGCCGATCGACACAGCCCCGATGATGGTCGCTCCGACGGCGATGACGACCCGCGCTCCGATGCGCGGAACGCTCTCCTGAATGCCTGCCAGCTCGTTCTCGTCCTTGAGGCCGATCGTCACGCCGTGGTGGATCTGCACCCCGTCGCCGATCACGGCGAACGGATGGATGACGATGCCGTGCTGATGCTCGATTCTCACCCCGCGCCCGACCTTCGCAGTAGCGACCAGCTCGATACCGGACCTGTTGCGGACGGCACTGAACAGCAGCCAGTACAGCTTCTCCCCCAACCACCAACCGCGTCCCCCGCCGCGATGCGCGAGAATCCACTGGCCGTACCGGTAGACGATGAACGCGTGTGCCGCAGGCTTCATCAGTCCGCTGAGGCCGTGGCACGAATTGGCTCGCAGATCATCACGGATCACCCGCAGAAGCGCGAGCCTGCCGGGGGGATGCCAACGGGTGGGCGGGGTCAGCATGGCGGCAGTCGGTCCGGTCGATGCACCGCCCGATGCATTCACTTCGTCAGTCGTCATTCGCGACCCTCCCATCCGACTGCACCTGCGGAAGCGTGGTACTCGGTCCCCATTGCCTGCCGAGTCGGTGGAAGAACCCCCAGAGCAGGTCGATCCGTACCTGCGGATCTCCGGAGCCAGAAAGCCGACGCAGCACGCTGTACAGTTGCGCCCCCCGGACTGTTCTTTTCGATCGGACGTCCGCGCCGGAGCCGTCGACGAGGTTCTCGCGCGACGACGCGGCGCCTCGGACCCTTGCGTACCGGCGTTCGAGCATCCTGTACACCGAGCCGTAGGCGAAAGCCTGGCGGCTCAGCTCTCTGAGAGTCCCACGCACGCGAATATGGCACAGGCCTCCGCCCCGGGCGAGTTCTGTACCCGCGAGCTGCAACCGCCAGACGAGATCGGCGTCCTCCGCGGTGCGCAGCCGCTCTTCGAATCCGCCTGAGCTCAGGAAGACTTCCCGCGCGACGGA
Source organism: Microbacterium tenebrionis (assembly GCF_903645325.1). Lineage (GTDB taxonomy): Bacteria > Actinomycetota > Actinomycetes > Actinomycetales > Microbacteriaceae > Microbacterium > Microbacterium tenebrionis. The sequence goes on along the minus strand of NZ_CAHJXQ010000002.1, from coordinate 5,740 downwards.
AAGGTTTCCACTTCCCGCCCCGTCGAGCCACGGCAGCGCCGGGAGCCTGAACACCAGCGGACCCCGCGTGAGCCAGCTCGGTCCGAGCACGCCGACCGGACGCAGCCGTTCGTACTCGACCTCCCCGGTCACGAGATCAGCGTGCCGGAGCGCACGCAGATGATCAGATATCCACGAGCGATCGACCACGTCGTCGGCGTCACAGAAGAGCAGCCATCTTCCTGCCGCCTCGCGCGCCCCGGCGTTGCGGGCCGCTGCCGCGCCCCGCCGGTGCGATGCATCCACGAGGCGTGCAGACGGGAACTTCGGCAGGTACTCCGCCACGATGTCCGTGGTGCGGTCCGTGGAGCCGTTGTCACAGATCAGGAGCTCCCACGCCTCCTGCGCGTCCTGCGCCAGCAGCGCCTCCAGCTGCTCGCCGATCGTTGCCTCCGCATCGTAGGCGGGAACGATGATCGACGCCACAGGCGCGGTCATCGCGGACCCCGATGATAGGCACGGGCGGCGACGGCCGCCCCCCGTCCCAGCAGTTCGGTCATCGTCACTGCCGTCAGCCCGCGCACCGCGGCCTCCTGAAGCAGACGATCGATCACGTCCGCGCGATCGAAGCGCGGCAGCTCTGCCTCGCTTCGGGCGGTCTGCGGATCGGCGCGGGAGTCGTGCATGAGCAGCACCGCTCCAGGGAAGACCGCCGCGGCTCCGCGCTGAGCGATGGCACCCTCGTCGTCGTGCTCCCAATCTCGCGAATCCCCCGAGGCCAGTGCGAGCGTGAGCCCCGACAGGCGCACGGCCATCATCTGGCTGCGGCGGAACTGCATGTACGGCGGCCGGTAGAGCGTCGGCCGCACGCCGACCGACTCGAGGTCTCGGCGGGCTCGGCGCACGTGGCGCCAGAACTCGCCTACCCCGCGGGTGAGCATGCTCTCGTGGTCGCGCCCGTGCACCTGCACTTCATGCCCGCCGGCGATGATCTTCTTGACGATATCGTCGTGCTCGACTGCGCGATCCGTCATGACGAAGAAGGTGGCGCGCGCACCGTGCCGGGCGAGCACCTCCAGAATCCGAGGAGTGTGGTCAGGGTCGGGACCGTCGTCATACGTCAATGCGAATACGGGTTCACGGGTGTCGACGCACAGCACTCCGAGCATCCGCGCAAACGCCGAAGGGACTCCCCAGCGGAACAACTGTCGCGAGGCGAACCGGCCGGCGTTGCCACCAGCCGGATCCACATCGGTGCGCCTGACCAGGAAGGTCCTCTGTCTTTTCATGAGATTCCAGCAGTACGGTCGTCGGCGGTCGTCCTCCCGATGAGGATCCCCCTCGCGCGTGCGTAACGACGCACCCGCCAGATTCCGGCCGGATCGAGACGTTCATCGGCAAGGCGGAGCACGGCATTCGCCTCGCCGTCGTCGAGCAGAGGCGCATTCCCGGACCTCCGGAGCCCGAAGCACGACCACACGAATTCATCGAATGCCCGCTGAAAAAGCCGATCGTCTCGCATCCGTTCGTCGAATGCCTCGGCGCGGCTCGTCTGCGCCGGATGGAGTCGGTACGCGAGTCCATACCCTCTGCTCTGCGCTAGAAGCGCGCCCCCTGCGATCAGGCGAACATACAGGTCGAAGTCCTCGGCGACGACCTCGCGATACCCGCCGACCGCCTCCAGCGTGCTGCGCCTGATGACCAGCGTCGGGTGAGCGAGAGGGCAGCCGAACGCGAGCAGGAAAGGGAGCGTGGACGCGAGGATCGAGCCCGGCATCCCCGGGCGCAACCGGAGCGGATCCGTGGAGAAGCGGATCACCGGGGAGACCACCGCGTCCACCCGATCCAGCATCGGCAGCTGCATGCGGAAACGACCCGGCAGCGAGATGTCATCGGCATCCATGATCGCGACCGCCTCGCTGTCGGTCTCGACGACGAGCCTCCGCCGAGCCGCGGCATACCCAAGGTTGCCGACCAGCGGCAGGCGCCGAAGCCTGCGGTCTGCGAACGCGTCCAGGGCAGCGGATGTTCCATCGGACGATCCGTCGTCGTGCACCACCAGTTCGGAGTCCTGCGGCAACGCCCGCAGCGTCGAGCCGACCGCACTGGCGATCGTCGCCTCGGCGTTGTATGCCGTCATATGTACCGAGAGTCGTGGCATGAGTCAGTCCTCGAAACGGATCGCCTTGCCGGAGCGCGTCTTCGGCAAGGACTCGACTCGCGCGATGCCCGCGATGATGCCGCGCGGCTCGATCGTCGCGATGAGCACCCGGCGGACGCTGCTCATCTGCGCGCCCTCCGCGAGCACGACTCTCAGGAGGCATTGCGCGTCCTCCGCGCGCGATTCGGGAATGGCGCGGGCATCCAGCACACCGTCGACCCTCATCGCCTGCGCCTCGATCCGCACGATCGAGACACGATTGCCGCGGAAGTTCATCATCTCGACCTCGCGCCCGGTGATGAAGAGGTTCCCTCCATCGTCCAGCCGGCCCAGGTCACTCGTGGTGATGGGATTGCCCGGTGTGCGCGGCGGCTCGCCGAGATACCCGATCATCAAGCTCGGTCCCGTCGCGCGCACTAGCCCCTCAGCGCCGATCGGCATCACGACTCCCTCCGGTGAGACGATGTCGATGTGGGTACCCGGCAGTGGAAGCCCGACCGATCCTGTCGGAGCGCCGTCACCGTGTCGGCGCACCGCAGCCCGTGCCGTGGTCTCGGTGAAGCCGTACATCAGATACAGTGGTCCGCCCAGATCGGGGAGAAGCTGAGCGATCTCGCCGTCCGCGATTCCTCCGCCGGCGAGGAAGAGGCGACGGATGCTCCGAGCCGATTCGCCGCCGAGACTGATGCCGCGACGCGCCATCAGCCGCAGGAAGTACGGCACGCACGCGAAGACCGTGACTCCGTGCACATCGATGGCCTCGCTCATCGCGCGTCCCGGGGCGCCGTCGGGCAGCCAGACGATGGGGGTGCCGCGCGCGATCGCCATGAGCGCCATCGACAGTCCGAAAGAATGAGAGATCGTGAGCACCTGGCCAAGACGGTCCGCCGGCGTCCACGGGTCGGTGATCCGCAGCATCGCAGTCAGATTGGACAGCACATTCGCGCGCGAGAGCCGCACACCCTTGGGTCTTCCCGTCGTGCCGGAGGTGAACAGGACGACCGCCTCCAGCGAGTCCGACTCGGAGAGGCCGAAGCGCGGGCTCGCAGCGGCATCGGGGATGTACTCGATCTCTTCGGTCTCGCCGCAGTGCAGGATGGCAGCGCACTGCGCACGCCGTGCGAGCTCACGCGCGGCGTTGGTTACCGCGCCTGTTCCGAGCAGGGCGAGCGGGACGCCGGCGAAGATGCCGGCGAGCAGGTCGATCAGCGCCGTGTCGTCGCGGGAGTCCACCAGGCCCAGGCGCTCATCCGGACCGCAGAATGTGGGCAGCACGGCGGCGCGCTCGCGTGCTGCCGTCAGTATGCTGTCTGGATAACCGCCGCCGCCGAGCACACCCGTCAGCGCATCTTCACCGCGTCGCGGCACGTCGAACCCCCTCGAAGTAGTCCGCTCTGGCTTCGGCATCATCCACGTCCCGGTGAAGCACCCGATCGACGGCCGGGGACTTGGCCTCTCGGCGCTCGATGCTGTGAAGAGCCCACGTGCGAACGAGTGCCTGCGCCACGGAGGCGCCGAGAGTGTCGCGCGCGCTGGAGAACTCCATCCCCCCCGCGTGCTTGTCTCCCGGGAGAGACGGGAAGTTCGCGCGCCTGCCCACGGCGCCCGCGAATCGTCTCCACGCGGGGTTGCGCCGTGTCAGGGGCCACCATCCGTCGCCGACCGGATCGAACGTGCTCTCCACACGCCGCAGCACGAGCCCGGCCATCACGCACATCCGCACGTGCTCGGCGCGCTGGACGAACAGCTCCCAGTCGAACTCGTCACGGCGCGTCGCGAACCAGACGTCGGCCATCCACATCAGCCGATTGGCGCCGTTCTGCGCCGCATGGAAGATCAGATGGAGCGCTGTATCGACCGGATCGAACACGCGCACCGGTGTTCCGCTGCCCAGAACTGCCTCCTCGCTGCGGCGGAGCATCTCCGGCAGACCAGTGCGGAACGCCCCGCGCAGGGACTCCGGCACCGCGATGTCCCAGTGCAGGTCGAGGTGGCTCCCCGCCGGGCCCCGCAGAGCAATCTCCGCTCTCATGGTCCGGCGCAGTTCGGGCCAATTGCGATCGACGTACACGAATCCGGCGTCGATCAGCCGCGCGAGCGCCCGCTCGAAGTCGGCGGGAGCGATGAACACATCCACGTCGTAGTACTCGCGCATATCGGGGGCCGGCCACAGCAGATCCGCCGCCATCGGCCCCTTGCCGAGCGCCCACCGGATCTCCGAATCGCCGAGCACTCCGCCGAGCACCTGCAGATCGCCGCTGGCCTGCATGTGCCTCAGCAGCTGTTCATAGCGCTTCGTCCGGAGCGTCCCCCGCCACGACGATGGCGAATCGGGCGCCGCGTCGACTCGGCGCGCCACCGCGGGCGCGATGCGATGCTGCGCGGCTGCGGCTGCCACCGTCTCGATGGGAAGATCGCACACCGCGCCCAGCGGTCCCGCTCCGTCGCCACGGGCCGATTCCACAAGGAGTCGTCGAAGACCTTCCCGATGCCGGGGTGTCATGACCTGATCCCCGTCATCTCCATCGCTTCCTCGAGCGATACCTGCGGACGGTCGGCGAGGCTGTCCGCAATGATCTCCTCGGCTATCGAGGCGGAGAACGGCGGCCCCCAGGGCACGTGGACAAGGCTCACGGATACTGTCTCGACCAGGCGCGCCAACATCTCGAACTGCTGCGCCCGTATGTCGGCGTCGAGCCACCCGAACAGTCGCGGAGTGTTCACCAGCACGAACAGCGCGTCGCTTGCACGCATCCGCCGGATCAGCGGACGTTCCAGTTCCCGCGACGGGATCGGAAGGTAGATCGCGCGGACCGGGATATCGCTGTCCGCGCGGTCGGCTGGAGTGAGTACCTGGCGGGCATCGGCGCTCGTCCGGCGCTCCGGGCTGCTCTCTCCGAAAGATGCGAGAAGGGACTCTGCTCCCTTGCGAAGCCTGATGTCAGGCGAGCCCAGCCTGGCAATCTGCCGGCCGCCCCGGCTGTCGACGGCGAGGATGTCGTCGGTGAGGATTCTGGCGCCGTCCCCGCACAGCAGCGTCGCCATCGTCGACTTGCCACGACCGGATCCACCGGTGAAGGCGATGGCGAATTCTCCGACCTGCACGGCACTCGCATGCAGGACCAGCGTCCGGCGAAGATAGAGCTGGAACGCCATCTGCGCGCCCGAGGCCAGAACATTCTCGATGTCCTTTCTAGCCCCGGGGTACCGGTGCACCGCGACCTCGACGTGGTCCGCGCTGATGCGGAACTCGCAAGAACCGCGGAACACGAGCCGAATGGCCCCATCGGCATGCCTCTCGGCGAAATAACTGACACCATCGCGGTCGAAGCTGAGCAGCAGCTCGTCCTCGATTCCTCGCTCGAGCACTTCTTCGCGGAAGAAGACGCGTACATCTGCGGGATCCTCCGGCGACGCCTTGCGCGCGAAAGGAAACAGTTCCCTCTCCGACTGCACGACGAGCCCGTAAGCGACGCGCTTCTCGTTCATGCTCCTGCTCCCCCACTCGGCACGTGATAGGCGCGGTCGCGCATCGCGTCGATCGCGACGCCCTCGACTTCGATCCAGGCGTGCGCGAACACCTCTCCGCCTTCCTTGGCG
>NZ_CAHJXQ010000001.1 GCF_903645325.1 Microbacterium tenebrionis | reverse complement strand
CGGAACAACGCGGGCTGAGCGTCGGAGCCCGCCTGCGCCAGCCGGTGCGCGAGCGCCTCGGTGTCGCCGATGCCGTGCAGGAGGCGGGTGCGCAGCCGCTGACCGATGGTCCCCGTCCCGCCGACCGGCAGGATGCCGGCGACGGGAAGGACACCCGCGGGCAGAGCGGCGTCGTCCACCGCGTCGCGCACGTAGGGAGCGATGCGCGCGGTCAGCGAAGCGGCTCGCCAGCGCGGGGCCGCCATGAGGATGCAGATGATCCCTGCGCCCAGCAGACCCCCGAGCAGGATCGCCGTCGCGGCATCCGTCACGATGCTCATGCGAACCACCGCCGTGGCTCAGGCAGACGCCCGATCCGGATCATGATGCGGAAGGCGATGACCGAGACGACCGCCCCGGCGACGATGACCATGACGCCCTCCGGACTCGCATATGCCTGGGCGCCTTCCGGGCGCAGCGCGAGCAGGAGCAGGATGACCCAGGGCGCGATCACGCCGAGCACGGCGGCCCCGCGGATCCACGACTGCTTCGCCTCGACCTCGCCGCGCAGCGCGGCATCTGCGCGCACCGAGGACGACAGCGCTCTTAGCACGCCGGTGAGCTCGGTTCCGCCGACCTGCCTCGTCATCTTCAGCGCCTCGATGATGCGGTCGGCTATGGGATCGGCGAGCGTCGTCTTGAGCCGTTCGATGCTGCTCTCGAATCGACCGGTCGCTCGGAGGTCCCTGGCGAAGACGACGAACGCGGGCCGGACCGCGGTGGGCGCGGACTCGGCAAGGCTCGCGACGGCGTCGGGGAGCGAGAGCCCGACCCTGATCGCCGCCACGAGCAGATCGCACACGTCCGGCCACATCTGCCTGCGCGCCTTCAGCAGGCGCAGGCGTCGGGCTCGGAGGTACGCGACCGGGGCGGCACCGGCAGCGATCGCCGCGAGCAGCGCCAGTACCGGGATGCCGGTGAGCAGCCACACGGCCGCGGCGGCGATCAGTGCGAGCGTGACGATGACCGCGAGCACCTTGTGCCGCTCAACGGACGCCAGCCCCGCCTCCTCGATGAGACGGGTCAGGTGGTCGTCGCGGCGTCCGGTCCGCTCGACCCGCTCGCGCGCCGGCCACAGCCAGGGCGACGCGCACAGCAGGACGCCCGCCGCCAGCAGCGCTCCCATCAGCAGTGTCATGCCCCCGGCTCCCGGCGGTAGACGGACCGCGTGATGATCCGCCCCTCGACCACCGCGCCCGTGGGTGCGACGACCTCCTGCACGAATCGGGCGCCGGCGGCGTCCCGAGCGCAGTGCACGACCAGCGAGACCGAGGTCGCCAGCGCGGGAGCGATGAAGGAGCGATCGATGTTGCGCCCGGCCAGCAGCGGCAGAAGGGTGAGCTTCTCGAGCGCCTCGACCGCCGAGTTCGCGTGCACCGTCCCCGCGCCGGGCACGCCCGTGTTCAGTGCGAGGACGAGGTCGAGCGCCTCGGCGTCGCGCACCTCGCCGACCACGAGCCGGTCGGGCCGCATGCGCAGCGCCTCCTTGACCAGTCGGCGCAGGGTGATCTCGCCCGTTCCCTCCAGGCTCGCCTGACGCCCCTGAAGGGCGACGAGATCCGGGCCGTCGACGGCGAGCTCGAAGGTCTCCTCCACCGTGACGATGCGCTGCGCGTCGGCGCACGAGGCCAGCAGCGCTCCCAGGAGCGTCGTCTTCTCCACTTGGTGCGAATGACGCACCTATCGAGTGGAGGTGTCGAGATGGCGATGAGTGCGTTGGAGAGGCCGCGGACGGGCGAAGTTGCTGGTGTCGCGGAGCAAGTGCTGGTGTATCTGCGGATCAGCGAGGACCGGACGGGCGAGGAGGCCGGCGTGGAGCGGCAACGCGATGACTGCTTGGCGCTGTGCAGTCGCCTTGGCCTGGATGTGGCCGCCGGGGACGTGTTCATGGATAACGACACGTCGGCGTATCTGAACAAGAAGCGTCCCGAGTTCGAGAAGATGCTGGCCCGGGTGCGGCAGGATCCTTCGCGGGTCGTGGTGTGGCATGTGGATCGCCTCTACCGCCGTCCGCGCGAGTTGGAAGACCTGATCGACTTGGTGGAGTCGCACCCGATCCGCATCGAGGCGGTGATGGGTGGCGCTTTCGATCTCAACACGCACGAGGGCCGGTTGATGGCCCGCCAGCTCGTCGCGATGGCCGCGTACGAGTCCGGGCACAAGGCCGACCGGATCAGGCGCGCGAACCGGCAGAAGGCCGAGCGGGGCGACTGGCACGGCGCGGCGAAGTTCGGGTACGGCACCGGCGGGGTCCTGATCCCGGAACAAGCGGCGGTGATCCGTGAAATGGCCGACAGGTTCCTGGCCGGCCAGTCGCTGCGGTCGATCACCGCGTGGCTGAACGAGGAGTCAGGGTTCCCTTCCCCGCAGGCGCACACGGGCAAGACACTCGGGGTGTGGCACGCGACGACGGTGAAGTCAATCCTTGTGTCCGCGCGTATCTCGGGGCAGCGCGCCTATGAGCCGGCCCGCAAGTCTGGGGATGCTCCGGCGGGGCGGGAGATTCTGGGGCCGGGGAACTGGGAGGCGATCATCACCCCGGAGGAGACGACCCGTATCCGGGCGATGCTTCCCACCCGGACCGCAGGGTCGGTGCCTCCTCGATCAACCTGCTGTCGGCGATCGCGACGTGCGGGAAGTGCGGCTCCGGGCTGGTGTCGGGCAAGAACCGCCGCGGCCCCTCGGATGCGAAGCGCCGCTACTACCGGTGCATGCCCGTCCCCGGCCACCCGGAACGCGGCGGCCTGTCGGTGACGGCGACCGGGTTGGAGACGGTGGTGTCTGAGGCGGTGATCGCCAGGCTCGCGGCGACGACCCTGCCCGCCGATGACGGCAAGACAGGCGGCGCGGTCGCGGAGGCGATGGGGCGGATCATGGCGGCACGGCACCGGATGGAAGACCTCGCCCGCGACTACGGCGCGGGACTGCTGGCCCGCAGCGAGTACCACGCGGGCCGTGTCGCAGCGCAGAACGCCGTAAGAGACGCCGAAACCACCCTCGGCACCCTGAACCGCGGCGACGCCCTCAAAGGGCTCCCCATCGGCGACGAGGCCGCTCTGCGGCACGCCTGGTACGAGGAATGGACGGTCTGTCAGAAGCGGGCGATCCTGAACGCGCTGATCGACACGCTCGTCGTCCTCCCGGACCCGAACTGCGGCTCCCGGTTCCGGCCCGAACGGGTCCAGCTCACCTTCAAAGCCTGACCCGCAGCCGCCCGCACAGGGGCGGGCGGGCATCATCCGGGGTGGGCAACGAGCGCGCGGAGCCGGTCGAGTGCCACCGGATCGGTGACCGCGAAGGACACCCCGGATGCCTCGCACGCCTGCCGCGTCCACTCCCGGACATCGAAGTCCCCGAGCAGCGCCTGCTTGTGCGGCGCTGCACCAGCCTCCGGCACAGTGTCCGGGCGGCGTTCGGGCCGTGGTGTGGTGGTCATGGCAGTTCTCCGGTGTCCGGGTTGAGGCCGGCGTAGAACTCGTCCTCGGCCTGACGTCGGGCGGCGACATCTTCTCCCGTGAACTCTGCGAAGTCCGTATCGCGGTTCGCGATGACGATGTCCTCGACGGACGGGGCGGGCTTCTCGCCGGGCCAAGCGGTCTGCCGGGTGGGACGGTCGCGGTCCAAGCGGGTACCTGACGCCGCGACCCACTCCCGCAGTCGTCCTCGGGCCTCAGCGAAGTCGCGGTGCCAGCCCAGCGGCGCGGACCCGTTCTCCTCCGGGTCATACGCGCACAGCCAGTGCAGATGCAACGCGCTCAGCTCCCACACCAACTCGGGGTGCCGGTGCCAGAACGGCGGGAGGACGCTGGCGGGAAGCCCGTAGGTGCGACGCAACCAGTTCACCCACTTGTTCAGCTCCCGCCACTCGACCTTGGCCTCGTCGGCGGTGAGCAGGTTCCAGTTGACCGGATGCGGCGGCTCCGGCAGCCCCTCGCCCTCGCCGCTCACGCCCGAATCCTCCTCGGCGTCCTCGGTTTCGGTGTCGATGTCGATGTCGGTGGGAGGCTCTGGGGCGGCGGCGTCGGGTGCGGGCGCGGCGGCGGTGTGCTCGGTCATCACATCCTCACAGTGCCGGGGCAGGCGTGGACGGGCGGGTGCTGCGCGGTGCGGTGAACTGCGCCGACAGGTCCCGGTGCCGGGCGGGCTGGTTGGTCGGGGCGTCGTGGACGGCGGCGGCCTGCTCGGTGGCGGTGGGGCGGCGTCCGACCTTCCACATCTCGAACTCCTGCCCGATGACCGTGGCTGGGTCGGTGCGGTCCCGGACCGGGCGGAACCGCCCCTCGGCGACGAACCCGGCCCCCTTGGACAGCAGCGCGGCGGCTTCCTCGGCGGCGTCACCATAGGCGACGATGGGGACGTACTCGGTGGGCAGCTTCGTGTAGGTGCCGTCCGGTTCGCGGCGGCCCTGCCGCTGACCGGCGCGGGCATAGAAGCGGAGCGTGCCGTCACGGGTCGGGTCCGTGGACGGCTCCGTGGCGACATACCCCGACAAGGACTGGTGAGTGCGAACAGCCATCAGAGTTCCTCCTGACATCAACGACCCCGCAAATCCGGAGCCTCCATGCCAGGCAGGTGCGCTCACCCGTCCCTACGGTTGCTGTTGCAGCAACGCCTCGACCTCTGACCGGTCCGCGCGCAGCCTGGCCGCGTCGGGCCGCTGGGTCCAGGTGCGGAGCCTGGTGACGATGGGCGGGGCGGATCGGAGTAGGACGAGGGCGGTGCCGAACGGGAGGGTGCGGATCGCGTCGGGTGGCATGATCGGCACCCGCCGGATGGAGCGTTGCGCGGTGCGGGAGCCGTGGTCGCCGACGGTGGTGGAGTCGGTCACCTCGTCCCGCTCGCCGATGAGGGTGGTGAGGTCGTGGAGGTCTTTCGAGTTCGATGCGCCGCCGAGGATGATCTTCACGATGCTGGCGTCCCAGATGGCGCCGGCGGCGTTCTCGGACCACTTCTCGCGAGCTTGGGCGAGGCTTTGGAGGACGGGCATGGTGGTGATCCCGGTGCCGCCGCCCTCGGCCATCAGGGTCGGCAGCGACGGCAGCGGGGCGAGGTTGCCGACCTCATCCAGCGCGAGCAGCAGCGGCGGGTCCAAGCGCGCGCCGGGGCTGGTCGCGGCGATCCGGCGTCCGGCCTCGACCACGTCTTCCACGAACGCCGCGACGAGTGCGGCGGAGTTGTTCGCCCCTGCGCCGGTCGCGAGGAGGTAGAGGGTGCCTTTGGCGCGGAGGAACGCTTCGGGGTCGAAGTCTTCCCCTTCCCGCGGGGATACGGCGTCGAGGACGCGGGGGTCTGCGAGGGCGGCGAGGGCGAGGGAGACGCCTTGCCAGATGGAGTCGCGGGTTCTCGGGTCGGAGTCGATCATCGCTTGCAAGCCCTCCGCCCACCCGACAGCGGCGTTCGGGTTCGCGGTCAGGATCGCCACCGCGTCCGCCGCCGCGGAGGGGTCCAGCGTCCACCGGAACAGCTCGCCCGGCGGACGGTGGTCGAGAGCGGCAGCGTGGAGGAGGGCTTGGAGGGCGGTGCGGGTTTTGCCTTCCCAGAATCCGCCGCCTTCGACACCGCCGGCGGACAGGCCGGTGCCTGCGGCGAGTCCGGTGGCGCGGATCATCGCGGTCAGCGGGTCCTCGCATCCGCGGATGGGTGACCAGCGCAGCCCGGCGGGGACGCCTTCGGCGAGGTGCTGAGGGTCGAACACCGCCACCGGCCCGCCAGTGCGTTGGCGGGCGCGGAGGGTCGCGGTGAGATTGTCCGGGCGGGTGCTGGTGGTCACCACCGCGCCCGGCGCGTCCAGCAGCATGTTGATAACCACCCCTGCGCCTTTCCCGGAACGCGGCGGCCCGAGGAGCAGGATCGAGTCCTCCACCGAGGCCCATACCCCATGCCCGCGGGACGCCCCGATCCGGTACCCCACGTCCGCGGGATGGGGCGCGTCCAGGGAGGGACGCATGTGCCCGGCACGGCGCAACAGCGCCTTCTCGGACGCAGCGCGTGCGACCTCGGTGCGGGTGGCGATCCCGGCGATCCGGTACGGGTCGGTCTTCACCTGCCGGCCGTGATCGCGCAGCAGTCGCCACACCCACCATCCGGCCGACCCGGTGGCAAGGATGAGGACGCTCGCGGTGATCCAGTACGCGACCGCGCCGAGCCCTGGGGCGTCGAGTGCGGTGGCCGGGTCGCCGGGGTTCAGCAGCACGCCCAAGCCGGCCTCGACACCGCCGGCAGGTTGGGTGGTGCCGGTGATCCAGGCGGCGACGGACCCGGCGCCGCGGAGGATGGCGGAGAGGATCGCGGCTGAGATGAGGATGCCGATGCCGAGGTTGCTGAGCTCGTCCCCGAGCGCCCCGGAAGGCCTGGGGGTGCTCATCCGGGGTGCCCGATCGTGAGGGTGCCGGAGACGCGGCCGAGCAGGATCACCTCGCGGGTCGGACTCGCGCCAGCCTGCTCGCCGGTGAGCAGGGCGCGCATGGTGCCGTCCGGGGCAGCATCGCCGTGCGCGATCACCACCGCTATGGTGACATCCTCACCGGGCACGAACCCCTCCCCGCGCAGGACGACCAGTTCCGGCATCACCCGCGGTGCGGGGCGATCCGAGGCGGGGTCGGGTGCGGGCCGGCGGCGGCTGCCGGGGGTGATGATGTCGGTGACGGTCCCGTCCGCCTCACGGACCTCGACCCGCACCGCCGAACGGTGCGCCTCGGTGAGCTGGTCGAGCACGCGGGCGAAGTCCTCCCGCCGCCACGCTGGCGCGAACGGCTCCGGCGCAACCTGCTCCCCGTCCACGGTGACCGTCATGGTCCCGGTAGGCGCAACGGTGATGACCACCTGCGGCAGACGACCGGGACCGGCGGTGTCTCGCTCCGCGGCCGGGGTCGGGGGTGGTGCGCTTGTAGCGGGGGCGGGCCATCATGCCTCACCATCCGTCGCTGGAACCGTCGGTGAGGGTGACTGTTCGTCAGCCTCACCGACCTTTCGCGGTTCTGTCTCCACGGCTACGAATTCTTCCGGCGTCCTCATGTGGGGTAGGTGCGCCGTGCCACCAGGCTGATGGGTTCGTGAGGCTGGGAAGATCGAGTGTCGATGCTTCGCGTCCTTAACAACGCGCAGACCCGCGCGTTCCAGGACACCGCGCGCCGCCTCGCCGCCCCGGCCATTCCTTCCCTTGGAGGAAAGCTGGCCTGAACCCGCAGTCCCTGCGCGCCGACCGCATCCTTGCGGAGAGCCACGCCACCGGCGGCGACGGCCGCCGCATCTGCGATCTGTTCGGCGTTGGCATCGAAACTGCGATGCGCTACACCGCCACCCTCGGCCGACCCGCGTTCTGCGACGAGATACCGGTCCGTCGTGCCCTCGGGCTCGACTCGCCGTGAAGACGGCTTCCGAATCTGGGGTGCTGTTGGCGTAGGCTGGCGGCGGCGCGTCGGGAAGTCTGGTCGACATCGACGCCGGCCTGTCGGGTCGGCGGTACTTCCAGAGGAGAACCATGACGTGCAAGACCGCTGTAGAACCGCATTGTCTTCGCTCCTCCTCCGGAGGATGGACGAAGCGCGTGGCAGCTCGGTGCCTCAGAGAGAACTGCGATGGCTGAGGCGCTGGTAGAGGGACGGTCAATGCGCGTTCTCCTGGCGACGGCCGGCAGTCGTGGTGATGTGGAGCCCTTCTTCTCGCTGGCGTCGGCGTTGCGTGAAGCCGGGCACGTTGTGCGGGTCGCCGCGCCCGAGGACCCGGACGCGGGGCGCGATGTTGACGTGGTGAGTCTCGGGGTGAGCTTCGCTGAACTCGGGCGGGCTGTTGCCGATATCGGCGGGATGCGGGCGTTTCGGGAGCACATCCGTCCGGCGATGCGCACGATGCTGGGGCGCGTGGTGGATGAGGCTGTCAACTGGCAGCCGGATGTGATTGTCGCCCACCCAAAGCTCCTCACGGTGCCCGTCGTGGCCGAGCATTTGGGAGTCCCGTATCTCACGGTTGAGCTGACCCCTGTGTTGACTCCGACGAGTGAGTTCCCTGCCGCCGGGGTTCTGAACCGCTCCTTCGGACCGGCGATCAACCGGCTCAGCTACCGGGCCGCCGCGGTGGGCGAGCGCATGTTCAGGGCGGACATCCGCGCGGCGCGGCAGCGCCTTGGCCTCTCCGGCACGCAGAACCTCGCTCCGCCTTCGGGGTCGCTGGTCGCGGTGAGCCCGACGCTCCTGCCGCGTCCGGCGGACTGGCCGGCCACGGCCCATCTCACGGGCGACTGGTCACGCCAGCCGTCGCCCGAGGGCAACCTGGATACGGCGGTACGGGACTTCGCCGCCGGTGAGGCCCCGTACCTGTATGCCGGGTTCGGGTCGATGCGGGGCGGGGACGCTGCGACACGCGCCGAAGCGATCGTCGACGGCGGACGGCGGGCAGGGCTGAGGGTTCTGCTGGCGACGGGCTGGGGTGGCTTGGAGCCTCCGCAGCGGTGTCTGGGGGGCGACGTGCTGGTCGTGTCGTCGGTACCGCATGACGTGGTGCTTCCTCGGGCGGCGGTCGCGATCCACCACGGTGGAGCCGGCACCGTCCACGCTGCCGCCCGCGCCGGCACACCCTCGGTTCTGGTCCCGTTTCTCGCGGACCAGCCGTTCTGGGCTCGGCTCCTGCACCGATCCGGGCTCACTGGTCCACCACTTGATCGAGATCGCCTCACCGCGGACCGGGTGCACGCGGCGATCGCCGATGCGGCCGATCGTCGACCAGCGGTCGACCGTGTCGCCGAGCGGATGCGCGCCGAGAACGGCCCAGCCACAGCCGCCGCCGTCATTGCCCGGATCACGGCTAGTACGGGTGGGTCGTGACGGGCGCCGTTCTGTTTCTGGGTGATTCGTTCCTCCCACCGCCCGTCGTCAAACCTTCGCGTTCGGAGCCGGCCCGAACGATCGTGTGGGTGAGCGATCTCCGCGACACGGCCGGCAGACGTGCCGCACGGGCGGCGTTGAAGACCGCAGCCCACGTGGCGTTCGATGCCTGCCGGGGCCGACCGGGCATCCGCCACCTGCTTCTGGCGTACCGGGCCGAGCCGGCCATGAGCCTGGCCTTGCAGCGTCTTGCGCGGGCGGTCGCGATACGGCTGCACACGAAGATCGAGCTACGGGTGGGACGTGATGTCGATGTCGTTCTTCTCGACATCTCTGATCTCGACGACCAGGAACTTCTGCGGGAACGTCTGGAGGAGATGTCGCGGCAACCGGCTGGGCTCGCCGGAGCGGCCGCTCTGGGCTGGAACGACATCCGCAACGAGAGCATTCGCAACGCGGCGAGCAGCGAGTACATCTGAGTGGCCGCCCAAGGTGCGGTGGACCACAGCACGGTAGGCTGGGTGTGGCGCGTCGGGAAGTCTGGTCGACACATTCTGTCTCTTGTCGACCCTGATCGGACCTGCCTATGACTTCTCGTCGACCTGCCCGCCGCACGCCGCAGCGTGCCACATTCCCCGCCCGCGGAACCTACACTGAGGCTCGGCGCATCGCGTCCTTGCTGCGCAAGGAGACCGTTGGCGGTGGGCTGCTCGTGCTCATGGCCGTGATCGGTATCGTCTGGGCGAACTCGCCCTGGGCGGACGGGTACTTCGCGCTGCGCGACCTGGAGATCGGGTACGAGCCCTGGCACCTGCAGCTCAGCCTAGGCGCGTGGGCGGCGGACGGGCTGCTCGCGATCTTCTTCTTCCTCGTCGGCCTCGAACTCAAACGAGAGTTCGTCGCCGGCGACCTGCGCCGCTTCTCCACCGCGATCGTCCCCGTCGCGGCCGCGGCCGGCGGGGTGGCCGTGCCGGCGCTGTTCTACCTCGCGGTCGTCGGGCAGGACCCGGCGCTGATGCGTGGATGGGCGATTCCCACGGCGACGGACATCGCGTTCGCCGTCGCGGTGCTCGCGCTGATCGGCTCGCACCTGCCGAGCTCGTTGCGGATCTTTCTGCTCACTCTCGCCGTCGTGGATGACCTGATCGCGATCACGATCATCGCCGTCTTCTACACCGACACGATCGAGATCGTCCCGATACTGTTGGGCCTTCTCACGGTCGCGGTGTACGCGGTGCTCGCCCAGCGGTATCGGCAGTTCTTCCGCCTCAAGCCCGCCGCGGCGTGGCTGATCCTGCTGCCGCTCGGTGGTGTCGCCTGGGCGTTCGTCCACGCCTCGGGCATCCACGCGACCATCGCCGGGGTTCTGCTCGGCTTCACGATCCCCGTCCTGCACCGCCGCCGCGACGGTGTCGCCGACACCGAGCCGGGACTGGCCGAGGTGTTCGAGCACCGGTTCCGGCCGCTGTCGGCCGGGTTCGCGGTCCCGGTGTTCGCGTTCTTCTCCGCCGGCGTCGCCCTCGGCGGCCTCGCGGGGTTCCTGTCGGCACTGACTGACCCGGTCACGATCGGCATCGTTCTCGCGCTGGTCGTTGGGAAGCCGGTCGGCATTGTGGCGGTCACCTGGCTGACCACCCGCATCCGGGGCATCCGCCTCGACCCGGCCCTGCGATGGATCGACCTGGTCGGCGTGGGTCTGCTCGCAGGTATCGGCTTCACGGTGTCGCTGCTGGTCACCGAGCTCAGCTTCACCGCGGCCGATCCACACCACGATCACGCCAAGGTCGCGATCCTGCTCGCCTCCGTGCTTGCCGCCGCGATCGCGTCGATCCTGCTCACCAGCCGGAATCGCCGCTACCGCCGGATCGCGCAGGCCGAAGTCGTTGACGAGGACGGAGACGGTATTCCCGACGTGTATCAGCGCTCATAGACCACGCGTGGTTTACGTGCATCAGCGGCCGACCCGGGGCCGCGACCAACTGACGCACACCAGCCCTGCGAGCGCGAGCGCCACGAAGCCCGGGGAAGGCGGGCTGCGACGTCTTCGCAGCCCACGAGGAAGCCTAGGTTCCGTGAACCCGCACGCTCCACCAGCTTGAATAGCGGCCGAGAGCACTCAGGTTCCCGAGATTTCCGACCGAGTTCCGCGGAACCCGTTACTTTCCCCGGTCATGCGTCCGGTGGTGTCGAACGCGGCGAGTTCGGCGGGGTGGAGCTGGTGCTGGACGACGAACGACCTGTCCTTGATCCGCCACAGGCCCTGCCCGGTGCCGAGCCCGGGGAGCAGCTTCTGCTCGGTGCCGGTCAGTCCGAGGGCGTGGGCGGTTGCGCCGAGTTGGTCGGGCTCTTGCCGGTAGATGATCCTGGTCTCGGCGTTCGCCAACAGGGACGAGGCGAGGGCGCGCATGGCGGAACCTTGGTCGCCGACGTTGTCGAGGTCGGTGAGTTTGTGGAAGATCAGCATGTTCGCGATCCCGAAATGCCGGGCGAGCCGCCATTGCGCGTCCATGCGGCGCAGCAGGGCGGGGTATTGCATGAGTCGCCAGGCTTCGTCGTAGATCACCCACCGTTGGCCGCCGTCCGGGTCCGACAGCGCCGATTCCATCCACGCCGAGGAGCAGGTCATCAGCACGGAGATGAGCGTGGCGTTCTCCGCCACTCTCGACAGGTCAAGGGACACCATCGGTAGGGACGGGTCGAACCGGACCGTCGAGGGGCCGTCGAAGAGTCCTTGGAGGTCTCCGGCGACGAGGCGGCGCAGAGCGTGCCCGGCGAGGCGGCCGTCTTCGGCGAGGCGGCCGTCTTTGTCGTCTGCGGGGCCCGGGGCCAGGATGCGGTCGACGACCATTGGCAGGATCGGCACCTCCGCCGACCTCACAGCGTCCCTCAGGGCGAGGTCGATGGCGGTGTGCTCCAGCGGCGACAGAGGCCGGTCCAGCACCGTCTCCGCGAGCGCGCCGATCAGGTCGCGACGGCGGGAGGCGACCTGCATCGCCCACTCCGCATCCGACACCGAGGACGGCCGATGCCCCTCATCGAGCGGGTTGAGCCGGTTCGACAGGCCGTGGCCGAGCACGATCGCGCGTCCGCCGACGGCTTCGGCAACCGGCGTGTGCTCGCCTTTCGGATCGCCGGGGACGTACACGCGGCGCCCGAACGGGAGGGAGCGGGTGTAGAGGGACTTCGCCAGTGACGACTTCCCCGACCCGACGATCCCGGCCAGCACGACATTCGGCGCGGTAATGAGGCCCCGCTGGTACAGCACCCACGGGTCGTACACGAACGACCCGCCACTGTAGAGGTCCTGGCCGACGAACACGCCCTGGCTGCCGAGGCCGCCTTCGGCGAGGAACGGGTACTGGCCGGCGAGGGTCGCGGAGGTGTCCTGATGCTTGGGGAGCCGGAACCTGCCCGGCGTCCGCAGCGCCGCAGGTCCCGGCTCACCCGCGGCGGGCAGGTACCTCGTCGCGCGTTTCTCGGCCTGCTCGGCCTGCCAGCGGGCTTTCGCCTGCGCCTTCCGCCTCTCGCGGGCGGTGGTCTCGATCCGGGTCGCGGCCCGCCTGCGGGCCTTACGGTGCTGGCGGCGTTCGCCTTCCGGTCCGACCAGCACCGCCGTATGCAGCCGGCCCTCCTCCTGCCCGCTCACAGCGCCAGCCCCCGCCCCTGCGACACGGACGCACCCGGCCGGCGAGCGAACCAGTCCTTCCCCTCGGATCGCCGCGCACGCTCCGCCGTCCCCGCGGCCGACGCCGACGCCGAGGCGGGGGCCGGTGTGTGGATCGCGCGCAGCTCCGGGTCTGGGGCAGCGTGGTGGGCACGCAGCAGGGAGACGTGGCTGAGGAAGGGACTGTAGGTGAGGGTGTAGGAGCCGTGGGTCGCGGTGCGGTCCAGGGTCCCGACAGGGGGCGTGTCGTAGACGTACCCGTTCTCGAGCGCGGCCTGGGTCGTCTCCTCCCCGAAGTCGTGCCCGGTGAGGTGGTCGATCGCGGCGTCCGTGCCGTCTCGGTCGATGATGTCGAGCACCCGGTCCGCGTCCTCCCCTTGGAGGAACACGACACTCACCCATCGCCGGTCGGGCGTGTGGGGCAGGTCGGGGTCGTGGTCGATCAGCTCGGCCAGGCTGTCGGGGTCGCGGCGGGCGGCGTCGGCCACCCATTCGGGGAACGCCCCGTCGTGGTCGGTGTGGTCGCCGGGGTGGTCGAGGGCGTACTGTCGGGACTCGCCGGCGGCGGACAGGAACACCGCGAGCTCTCGCAGCGCCCGAGCTGGGGACACCGGGGCCCCGGTCCCGGTGAACAGGTCCCGCCCTTCGATGCTCTGCCCGGTGGCGGGGTGCTCGATCAGGTACGCGTACCGCTGATGCTCACCCAAGGGGGCATCCGGCCACACCGTCAACGTCAGCTTCCCGGCCTGCACCGTGGCCCGCACAGCACCGGAGGTGTCGAGCGGTTCGGGTGCGGGGCGCCAGGCGATCCGCCCGGATTGCGACATCGCGGCGTTCACCCGGTCGTGTACCGCGTCCAGCAGGGTGCCGGCCTGGTGCAGCTCGTCGGCCGCCGCCAGCGCCGCGGTCGCGCCGGCCGTCTGGTTGCCGGCGTCGTCGTGCGCGCGGGACCGACCTCCGATGTGGGCGGCGGCGAGCTGGTCGAGCACCTGCCGCAGCGACCGCACCCCCGCCAGCAGATCACCGAGCACCGAGTAGGTGTCGGCCGGGTCGGGGAACGTGCGGGTCGCGTGGGCAAGGCCCCGCAGCGCCTGGGATGCTTCGGCGGCGTCGTCTACGGGATGGGTGAAGGTCGGCATGATCGGAATCTCCTCGCAAGTGCGGGCGGATGGTGGGTGTGGTCAGACGTTTCGGCACAGCGGCAGCGCGGCGGCGGTGAACGCCTGGGCTTGCTGGCCGACAAGTCGGCGGGTCTCGCAGGACGCTTGGATCGCGGACTGCTCGACCGCGGCGACCGCGGCGTCGAGCTCATCGACGGTGGGTGCAGAGATGCTGATGAGGCCGGTGACACGCAGGACGCCATGTCCGGCGGTCAGGTCGGCCTCCTGCTGGAGCACGTCGTCCAACTCGGCGGACGCGCCCGCGTCTTCGATCTGCCCGATCTTGCGACGCTGGGCGGCATCGCTGATGAGTTCGGTCTTCTTCTTCCGCAGGTCCCGGGCGGCCTGATCGGCGCGGACCGGGGTGTAGTGCAGGGAGAGGGTGCGCAGGATGCCGCCGGTGAGCACGAGCGGGGCCAGGAAACCCGGATAGACCTGGGAGCGGGGCCACTCGGTGATCCACAGCACCGCATGGTGGGCGCTGTCCGACCGCAGCCGCTCCCACGTCTCGGTGACCGCGACCGGGCCGGCCGTGGCGAGGTCACGACCCAGAGTGCCGTGGCGTTCCAGGGCGGGAGCGGCGGCGGGGTCGTACGCGGAGCGGAGGATGACAGCGACCTCGCCCGGGGTGAGCCACCCCGTGCTGGACAGCTCCGCGGCCCGCAGTGCCGTGGTCAGCGTGGTCATCTCCTGCCGCAGCACCGCGGCGGCTCCGCGTATCCCGCCGCCGGCGGTCCTGATCTGCCGGGCAGCCGCTTTCATGTCCAGGGCGAGGCTGATGGTGGTGGCGTGGCGTTCCCCGGCGGGACCGGCCCGGTCGATGAGCTCGGCGTAGGTGGTCGCAGCCCACGACCCGTCGTCGGTGCCGTGCGTGGCCCACCACTCCGCCAGCCCCGTCCCGGAGTCGGGCAGGGTCCGTTCGGACACCTGAATCCGCGCGATCCGCCCCGACCGACACGCGGCGGCCAGCACGCGCCCCCACCCGGCAACGCGGTGCTGCTGCTCTCCGGGGTCCAGGAGCACGAACGCGGGATGGGAGACGCCGAGGATCACCGTCAATGTCTGGGCGTGGGGGTCGTGGATCATGCCCGCCCCGGTCTCCGGGTCCTCCCACTCCCGCAGGGACGCGGCATCTCCGGGCAGGGCGAGGGTTCCGGCTGGGCGCGGGGCGATGACTCGGCGGCGGTGGATGAGTTGTCCGAGATAGGTCCGCGCCGCCCAGCGGGCAAGGATGGGCACCCACTCGATCACCTTCCGCCCGCCGGCGGGGATGACCGCGAGAAGCGCAGCGCCGGCCCAGACCGGGGAGGTCCAGGCCATACCCATACCGCCTGCCGCGTAGAGAGAGGCAACGACGGTGAGAATCGCGATGCCGAGGACGATCAGTTGCGGCAACGACAGTCCCAGCAAGATTCCGCGGCGAGCGAGACGAGAGAACTGCACCGGAGCGAGCGGGTAATCAGCATGCGTCGTGGTGACCATCAGGGGTCACTCCTTCCCAGAAGCGGCAGGCTTGGTCGACGGCGGCGGGGCCGGCTGGGAACGGCGCGGCACCGACCCCGACGGGGACTGCCGCCGGGACGGTCGGGGCGGGGTTCGCGGTGGCGGGAGGGACCGGCGGAGGGGCGGCCTGCTCCGCTCGCTGCCCCGGCGTGGCCCTCGGCGGCTCCGCCGACGGCGGTCCCGGCCTTCGGCCCGGCGGTCGCGGCGCCCTTGACAACCGCGCCCCCGACGACCACGGCCGCACCGACCGGACCGGCCGCCGCCCCAGCCCCGCAGCACCCGCACCCGCAGTGCCGGCGCCCGCGCCGGCTCCGGCACTTGCTCCGCCCGATGCGGCGGTTGTGCCTGCGGCGGTCCCGGCCGTTCCCGCGCCGGCCGTGGTCCCGGCGGCACCCTTCGGGGCCGCTCCGCCTCCACCTCCACCGGCACCGCTGGCGCTGGTGCCGGTGTTGCCGCCGTCGAGGACTTTCTTGGCGGTGTCGCCCTGCGGGGCGGATGGGACGGGGACGGGCCGGTTCAGCGCCGACTTCGCCTCCTGCTCGCTGGACATGGCGTGGTACATGTCGAAGCCGACGAACGAGAGGAACTTGTAGGTGATGTACGGGGCGAACGCGGCGATGAACATCAGCACCACCCCCGCGATCGGATCACTGATCGAGGCGAGGTCTGCCTCGATCGGGGCGGACACCTGGCCGATGGCGACGAGGAAGATGACGACCAGCACCAGCTTGCTGAAGATGAGGGCGATCACGAAGGCCGCCCACTTGGCGAACCATCCCTTGGTCGCATCCCAGGTCGCCCCGGCGAGGGCGATGGGTCCGAACACGATCGCGACCAGCAGGAGGGCTTTGCGGATCAGCAGGGAGAACCACACGATCGCGGCTGCGCTGATGGCGAGACCGGCGAGGAAGATGGTCAGGATCGCGCCGACGCCGGGGGCGGCGATGTTGATCCCGGCGAGCCCGGTGGCGAGGAGCCCGATCTGGGTTCCCATTCCTTCCATCGTGTTCCCGGTGGCCTGAACGATCCCGACCGCGAGCTGGTCGGTGATTTCCAGCAGTAGCGCGGTCAGCGTGATGACCAGGAACGACCCGAGCACGCTCTTGGCGAGGCCCAGCGCGGCACGGGACAGGGCGGTCGGGTCGCGGTGGATGAGGCCGGTGATGAGCTGGAGGCAGAAGAACACGAGCATCACGAAGATCGCGACGCCGAACAGCACGTTATAGACACCGATGTACTCCGGGCTGGTGACATCGACGAGCGTGGTGGTGTCGAACACCCACCACACCGCCTCGAACAGCCACGCCGCAGCACCGGCCATCGCCTGCCCGAGCCAGTCGAACGGCGCCGCGATCAGCGACGCGGTGCCCTCACCGACCGCGTCGCACACGGAGGAGATGACCGGGACATCGCAGATACTCACCGCACCCACCCCCACAGGCGGCGCGTTGTCGGAGTGGTCATCAGACGGCCTGCCCGACGCCCCAGAAGAAGTTGATGAGGGTCACCGCGGCACCGCATATGATCGCCGCCCCACACGACACGAGCACACCGACCTTGCCCCGGCTGGCGAGGTGCGGGTTAGAGGAGTTGGCGCCGAAGCCCCACACGATCGCCGAGACGATCAGCGCGAGGACGGAGAGGATCAGGCCCACGGTCATCACCGCACCGACGATGATGCGCAGTTGCTCGATACCGGGGAGACCTGAGCTGTTGGGGTCGATGTCGATCACGAGGATGCTCCTGACTGTTCACGGGGACGTGTTCTCGACGGTCAGGTGCGCCCGATCACCCCGTGGCGGCATCCGTGCAGCGCGGCCGGTGGCTCGTATCGTGGAGAGGTGGTGGTGAGTCGAGTGGTGGCCGCGTATGCGAAGCGTGCGGGCGAGTACATCGACGCCCTGGGGTTCATCGAGGCCACGGCCGAGCAGGACCGGAAACTAATCGGCGCATGGGCGGAGGACGTCCCCGGCCTGATCCTCGATGTCGGGTGCGGGCCGGGACACTGGACGGCCTGGCTGCACCAACGAGGTCACGACATCGAGGGCGTCGACCCGGTGCCGGCGTTCATCGACCACGCCACGGCGACCTATCCGGGTGTCCCGTTCCGTGTCGGACAGGCCGAGCATCTGCACGTCGCGGACGCCGGTCTCGGCGGCATCCTGGCCTGGTACTCACTCATCCACACCGACCCCGCCCGTGTCCCGGCCGTGCTCGGCGGGTTCGCCCGCGCCCTCACCCTGGACGGATCGCTCACGCTCGGATTCTTCGACGGCCCGGTGGTCGCGACGTTCGATCACACGGTGACCACCGCGTACGTCTGGCCCGTCGACGCGCTCGCAGAAAGGGTCGAGGAGGCCGGGTTCACAGTGACCGCGCGGCACACGCGCACGGACCCCGGCGCCCGGCCGCACGGGGCGATCATCGCCCGCCGAACCCGGCCCGCCTCGGACTGATCGGCCGCATCGCGGTCAGAGCTGTTCGCCGACGCCGAGGAGGAAGTTGACCCACGCAACCCCGGCACCGGCCAGGGCAGCGGCGCCGAGGGAGACGAACAGGCCGGTGCGGGCTTTGGTGGCGGCCTGGTAGTTGCCACTGCTGGATGCGATCGCCCACACGATGGCGCAGACGATCAGCATCAGCACCGCAACGATCAGCACGAACATCAACAGGGCGCCCACGATGGCGCGCAGGTCTGAGGCGCCACCGACGCCGCCGAAATCGGGGAACACATCCATCACGCACCCCCTGTCGTGGTGCAGCCGGCGAGGGCGGTGTCCCCGCCGGTGACGCCTTCTGCGCCGTGCTCGGCGAGCCAGGCGGTGGCGTCCACCGGGTCGGAACCGCGCCCGCCGGGGTGCATTTCCAGGTGCAGGTGGGGTCCGGTGGAGCGGCCGGAGGAGCCGACATCGCCGATGTGCTGTCCCGCGGTCACGCTCTGCCCTTCGGCGACGTGGATGCCGGTCTCCCACATGTGCGCGTAGTACGACGCGACCCGCTCACCTCGCACGGTGTGCTCGATGATGACCAGCCCGCCGAACCCGCCACTGAACCCTGCGTGCACGACCACCCCGTCGGCGATGGCGAGGATCGGGGTGCCGTCTGCGGCGGCGAGGTCGGAGCCTGCGTGGAAGGCGCGTTCCCCGGTGAACGGGTCGGTGCGCCACCCGAAACTGCCGGTGTCCACCCACGTCCCTTCGGGCAGTGAAAACACGATGCGGGTGGTCTCCGGCACCACCGGATCACCGCCGGCCCCGGTGGGTGCGGGGCGGGTGAGTGCGGCGAGGATCGCTTCGGCGACCGGCTGATAGTTCTGATACCTGTCCGGGTACGCGGAGACCTCGACGGCCTGCGCGGCCTCACCGGGGTCGAGTTGCTGCCAGCCGGGGATGTCGAGCAGCCCTCTGGGGCTCGGGTAGTTGGGGCCGGTGGGTCCGCCATAGAAAGCGCGCGCCTGATAGGTCGGGTCCATGAGGTCGGCGACGGTGCCCCAGCCGGATTGCGGGCGCATCTGGAACAGACCCAGGCTGTCGTGGTCACTGCCGTTGCCGTCGTTCGGGTAGTCCGCCGATTCGGGGTAGGTGCCGGTATTGGCGAGCATCCGCAGGTGCGATTCGGTAAGCGCGGCCATCAGCGCGATCACCACGCCGGGCCGGCCCACCCCGGCGGTCTGGGAGCCTGTGGCGATGATCGTCGCCGCGTGAGTGAGCTGCGTCTTGTTCAGGGTGACGGTCTCCCCGTTGCGGGTGGTGGCGGTCAGGGAGTCCGGGATCGGGCCGACGATCAGCGATCCCGGCGCGCAGGCGGTCATCGCCGGGTTGACCACCGCGGCGACCCCGACGAGCACGACCGAGGGGGCCAGGAACAGCAGGGCCACCGCGGCGGCGGCGAGTTTCTTCCACATCAGGACACCGCCGTCTATCGCAGGGGGTTGTCGAGCTGGGACAGCCGCAGCAGCTCACAGTGCGTGCCGGTGATCCCTCGGTTGGCGACGACCGGGGTACAGACGATGAACACCGTGAAGACGACCGGGCGGGAGGCCTCGACGGGTTCGGTGCCCCAGGTGCCGTCCCGGTGCCGGGTCCCCTCGATGGTGTATGCAACGGCGCCTTCGGGAATCTGGCCGGGTGCTGCCTGCGAGGTCGCGGTCACCCACGCCTCCGGGATCGTGGCGGTGTCGATGGTCAGCCACTGGCGGGTCTGGTGCTGCCGGAGCTGCGCCCACGCCTCCGCGCCGGGCAGGTAGGCGCGGACATCGCCGGCCAGCGCGTCCGCCTCCTCGCCGGCGGCGACATCCACGATGACCTGGGCGTAGTCGGCCGGCCCGTACCCGCTGGTGGTGTCCCAGCCGAACAGTGCCTGGGCGACCTGCCGGGCGAACGCCTCCGGCCCGCCGAGCTGTGACACGGGCGCTGGCCCGGCCGGGGAGGTTCCGGTTGGCGGGGCCGTGATGGTCGGGGCCTGTGTGCCGGTGGGGGCGGGTTCGGTGCGGGGTGCGGGGCCGCGCAGCAGCCCGTAGATGCCGACACCGACCAGCAGGGCGAGGACGAGCCCTGCGGCGATCAGGGCGATCAGCACACGGCGGCGGCGACGATCATCGGCAGGGGCGGTGGGGTCCATGCGGGCTCCTCCCAGAAGGCGACAGAAGTGGTCGCCAGGAAGGTGCACCCCGCCACCCCGAAGGCCGATCACATCGGCGCCGGCCAGGGCGGCGACGGTTAGGCGATGTGTTCGCGCGGCGCTCGGCCTGCCGGGACGCGCGTGCGGCGTCGGCGAACGCGACGGTCCCGGCGATGGTGTCCTCGAACCGCGACCATTGCTCGTCGGTGAGCGCCGGGCCGACCTCGGCGGGGTCGTGGTGCGCCCACCAGTTCGCGAGGTCGTCCCAGATCGCGAGGAAGACGGTCAGCGGGTATGGCACCGCCTCGCCCGGTTCGACCGCCGTCAGTCGGGGGCGGGGGTTGCGGCCGGTCTTCTTCGCCGCTTGCACGCGGGCGAGCGCGTCTTTGGCGAGGTGCTCCAGCTCCACGGCGCGAGCGTCCCGTTCCGCTGCCCGGACGCCGGCGGCCTCCGCCCGTGCCTGCTCGCGCAGCTCGGACGGCTGGGTGGGGTCGGCGGCGAGCTGGTCGAGCTCGGCGAGGGACAGTTCCGCGTTCATGCGCAGGTGGGCGGGGTAGACCTTCCCGCCGGCTCTGATCCGCTCCACTTCCTCCGCCGCACGCTGCCGGACAGCGTCGGGCTGGGCGGGGTCGGCGGCGAGGTCTTCGAGGCGCACGATGCGTTCCATCGTGGTGTGGGAGTCGCGGCCGGTGACCATCTGCGCGGCTTGCACCGCCGCCTCCCCGGAACCCTCCCACGGTGCCGTTAAGTTAACGGCACCGTCCTCCCCGCCTGCGTCGGCGGCCTGGAACCGGGTGGCCTCCTGTCGCAGCGTGGCCCCTTCGGTCAGGAGGACTTTGAGCTCCCGGTAGAGGGCGGCGGCTTCGAGCTGGGTGAGCGGTTTGTGCAGCAGGTTGTCGTCCTGCTCGGCCAGAAGCTGCCCGAGCCGGTCGGACACCCCGGACCGGACCCACACGTTGACGGTCTTCCACCCGAGCTGCCGGATCGCCGCCAGGCGGCGGGCACCGCAGATCAGGTGCCCGCCGAGGGTGATCGTGATCGGTTGCAGCAGCCCATTGCGGCGGATCGACTCGACCAGCGGTGCCAGGTCGCCGTAGTCCTGCCGGTGCCGGGACCCGACGCCGATGGAATCCACGGCCCGTTCCAGCTCGATGTGGCCGCCCGGCGGGGTGCTCATGGCAGATCGCCCCCGGTGTCGGGGGCGGCAAGCCCTGCGGTGAGCACGAGGTCGTCGTCGCGCAGCAGCGCGCGGAGGGGTTCGCCGTTCAGCAGCCGCAGCAACAGGCCGCGCCCGGTGTTGGTGCCGGACAGGGCAGGGTCGGGGTGGCCGAGCACGATCCGCAGCAGCGTCGTCCACGACGAGCCGGGAATATCCAGCAGGGCGCGGGCCTGCCGGTCACGGCGCAGCGTCTCGAACGCCGACGCCCGCGAGACAGACTCCGCAAGCCGGCCGGTGATGTACTCCACCGCCGCCCGCGCCGTCACCGGCTCCCAGCCCACCCAGGAAAGCAGCGCGATGGTGTCCTCCACCGCGACGGTGACGTTCACCGTACGCTCCGGTACCACCTCATCGCCGTCCTGCTCCTCGTCGGTGTCGGCGAAGGGGGCGATATGGAAGGCGGGGTGGTAGTCGGGCAGCGGGTTCTCCCGATCACCGCGTTCCTCGCCGATGCAGGTCACCTGCACCGCGCGGGTGACCACCGCCCACGGGTCATCCGCCCGGCGGGTCGCCGCTCCCCGCATGGCCTCGAACGCGGCCGAGGCAGCCTCCCACGGGTCCAGGCCGTGCTTCTTCGCGAGCGCGGCGTACTTGTCGGCGGCATGCCGCATCAGCAAGGCGGCCTCCGGGTCGTGCCGCCACGCGCCCGTGCCCGCCTCGTGCAGCCGGTTCAAGAGCGCGCGCAGCGCCTCCGAGTCCTCGAATCTCGCCCGCTGTTCGCGGGTGCTTTCCGGTGTCATCACAGCACCTCCTGCACAGCAGGTGCACGGGACTCCCACCCGTGATCGGGTACCTCGGTTTTCGGGATTTGTGCATCGCCGGCTCACCCCAACCCGATTCCGGACCGCGACACCCACGAGTGCCGGGCGCTCCCGCCGCGACCGAACGGTCACCGGCGGCAGGCGACGCGCCCGCTCGCTGACCGCCCGTGCCCCGGAGCGGGCGACGGTGCGCACCCCCGGGTAGGCCTGTCCGGGTGCTTGGCGGGTGCGGCGGGCGAGCTCGGCATGGAAGTCGATGCCCTGCCCGGCCACTCTGCCCGTCCGCGCAGCCAGCAGATCAGTGGGCCGCACCCACTCCACCCCCGACCGTCGCCTCCCCGCCTCCACGTCGGCCTTCGGCTTCGTCACGGACGGGTCGCCGTGCCGGGCCAGCTCCGACACCTCCCCGTCCCCTCCTCGACGCGGCTCCTCGGTCGCCGCCGCAGACTCATCCCGGTGACCGTCGCGGAAGAGCGCAGGGGGCTGATCGTGCGTGGCGAGGTTCTGGTTGTCGTCGTTCATGTCTCCTCCTCCGAGTCGGGGCCGGTCAGCGCCGGCCGGGCGAACCACCGGCCCACCGTGGACGGGTGCACGCCCAAGTGCCGGGCGATCTGCTTGTTCGACCACCCCTCCGCCTCCCGCAGCAGCACCGCCGCCTCACGCCCCGCACCCCGCGAGACCGCCACCGTCGCCACAGGGACGGACGCCACCACCGCCTGGCCCGAGTCGGCCACAGGCGCTGTCGGCCGCTCGGTAGACAGATCGGATACAGGCGTCCGGGTGGGGCGGGTGAGGATGACGGTGAGGTGGGTGATCGCCAGCAGCACCAGCGGGGGCACCGCCGCGACGGACGCGGCGAGCACGGCCGGCACGTCGGCGTCGGCGGCGACGACGGCATGGATCGCGTTCGCTGTCACCGACACCACCGCGCCGGCGGCCAGCAGCCCCCACGGGTACCAGGCCTGCCGGTGCCCGGCCAGGGCGACCACGGCGACGGTTGCGACGACGATGATGCCGTCCACGATCAGTGGCCACGCCCACGCCTGCCCCGCCTCGATCCCGGAACGCCGGGCCAGGTCCGCCAGAGCGGTGAACGACAGCCAGAACGCTCCCGCGGCGATGAACACCGTCCCGCCCGCCGCGGTCACCACCGCCCACCGCCTCCCTGCCTGCGTCGCCATCACAACCCCCTCCCCGGCACGGCCGGGCGAGCCGGCCCAGGCCGGCGGTCGAACCAGCCGGCCCCTGCCGGTAACGCGCCCTGCGTCGCGGAGGCCGTCGCGCGCCGGGAGGGGTCGGGGTGGACGGCGCGGTAGGCGGAGCGCACGGTCGCGGTGATCTCCCGCGGCCCGAAGTCCGATTTCGCGGCGGTCAGTACCGCATCGAGCGCATCAGCGAGGGGGACGCCGCCCTCGGCCAACCGGCAGGAGGCCCAGAACAGTTTGAGATTGCGGTCGGTGTCCTGCCGGTCCAGCCACCGCGCCAACCGCTCCGCATCCTCCCGACCCACCCGCTGCCCGCCGAACGGACGAGGGCGGATCGGAGGGCGGGGGTCGAGGAAGTCCCGCAACTTGCCCGCGTCCAGCTCGCGTCCGGGCTCAGGGGCCGCCTGGACGATGCGGTATCCGGTCGTGGCGCCGCCGATGGGTCGGGTCGAGGGCGGGACGATGATGTAGCCGCCGTCACCACGGAAATCGACTCCCGCGCGCCCAGCCTGCCAGGATCGTTGTGCGGCGCCCGGTGTCGCCGGGTAGTAGGCGTGCATGCCACCCGTGGGGGTGCGCACCAGCAACTCCCACCCCTCAACCAGTCCGGCGTCGCGGGCACGGCGGAAGCTCGCCCGCCCGTCGACCGGGCCGTGCACGTCCACATCCACCACCACCAGCCCAGACGGTGCACCCGTCGGGACGGCGATGCTCGCGCCCGGCCAGCGTCGCCACCACGCCGACACCTGGGCGGGATCGGTGCTCGCGTCGTGGAACCCGTGCCCGGTCAGGGGGCGCTTGCCGTCCGGCACGCACGGGAACACCGGCACCCCAGCGTCCGCGAACCGTGCCGCGGCCGCAAGCAACGGCAGGCCCGCGGCCTCGGTGAACAGCGACGCGGCCCGCATCACAAGCCCCTCACCGCGGTATCCGCCGCCCGAGACGCCCGCGCCGGCTCCACCCGCGCCGCCGTCGCAGGCCGCTCCGCCCGCGCAGGGCGTTCGGTACGCGGGGCGTCGCGGTTCAGGCCGGGCGGGTCGCCTCCGCCGAGCTGCACGGTCGGGAGGGCATCGAGGATCGCCCCGGCGGTCTTGCGGACCCGCTCGCCTGTGGCCTGCACCACCTCGGCGGGGTCCTTGTCCTTCACCGTCCCGGCCCACCCCGACACATACGGGATCGTGTACGAGCTGGTGTCCATGCCGTGCGCGGCGCCGATCATCAATGCCACCGACTCCGCCTCCACCTCCCCGATCCCGCGATGCCGTGTCGCATCCGGGTTGTCGGGGCCGTGCAGGCGCACATGCGCGAGCTCGTGCGCGAGGGTCTTCACCTGCGCGGCATCGTCCATGTCCATCCGCACCGAGACCGTGCGATTCGTGTAGTCGGTCAGGCCGTTCGCGCCGTGGATCAGCCCGGCGTGCTCGACCCGCAGCACCGCGAATCCTTCCGCTTCCACCAGGCCGGCCAAGCCCTCCCATAGCCCTTCGGGCGCGGCGCCTTCCAGCAGCACCGGCGCAGCGCGCTCAGGGATCGGATCACCCGTCGTCTGCGACACGTCCCAGACATAGGCCGGCTTCGCGCCGACCATCCGGGAGCGCACCGCCTCGCCCGGCTTCGGCTTCTCGAACCGCCCCAGCCGGCGCCACGACAACGAGTCCTGCGGGGTCGAGGACGCGAACCGGCCCGTCACCGGGGCGAAGATCATGTACCCCGGCTGGCCCTTCTCCACCTGACGGCCGAGTGTCTGCCACTGCTTGTACCCGGCGACATACGACGGCTCCGGCGCCGACACCCGCCCCTGCTCGAAAGCGTCGAGATGCTGAGCCCAGATCAGCAGCGTGTTCCCAAACGACCGCGACCGGAACCGGGCTGCGAACTCGAGCGCGCGACGCCAGTCGTCCCCGGAGGAAAGCTGACCGACCGCAGCCGCCAGCCGTTCATGCAGCGCGTCGAGCTTCGCATCCCGCGCGGCCCGCTGATCTTCGGTCGCGGCCATCGGTGTCCTCCTCCCGGCGTGTCACACCGCACACGGCGGATGACTCCTGCGACCAGAAGGTGCGCCAAGAGGAACAGCGAAGGTCGAGACGGACGACGGGCAAAGTTGGCGACCGCCAGGCGCAGCGCTGAACCCGACGTGGTCAAACTCGGTCTACATCATCCGCTGGCGCCCTGGCGATCTGAGCACCAAAACATGAGCGTTTCGCCTGGGCATACGCGCGTTCAGTCAGGGTTTGAGCGTGCCGGAGCACCACTGC
Source organism: Microbacterium tenebrionis (assembly GCF_903645325.1). Classification (GTDB taxonomy): domain Bacteria; phylum Actinomycetota; class Actinomycetes; order Actinomycetales; family Microbacteriaceae; genus Microbacterium; species Microbacterium tenebrionis. Next base: position 650,290 of record NZ_CAHJXQ010000001.1, on the reverse strand, counting down.
TGATTCTCCGATACTCCGACGGGGACACGCCGATGCTCCTGCGGAACTGACGTGCAGCGAAGTCAGGATCGTTCCAACCCACCCTGGCGGCGATGTCCGAGATAGGTGCATCCTCCACGCGCAGGAGGTGGGCCATTCGTTCGGCACGGAGCATCGTCAGGTACGAGATCGGTGACTTCCCAAACGCGTCGACGAAAACTCGACGCAGCTGAGACACCGACAAATGCGCTCGCGCCGCGAGCTCGGTCACCGTCCAGTGGCGATCCAACTCCACACGCAAGGACTTTGCAATATCCAGCACCTCAGGACGTACAGGGCGGAAGAGGCGATGACGTGGCACGGTGGGAACCGACGCGTTTCGCCGCGCGACAGCGGTTCCCTCATTGGCGACCACGAGAAACGGAACCAAGACATCGAATACGGCAGAGACGAGCGATTGCGCCCGATAGAAACGATCAGGAGGAACACCCTCAACACTCAAGGCAGCCAACTCGTCAAGCCACGGCATCATCAGCCCCGCCCGGTGCTTACCGATGCGCAGAACCTGGGTGGGTTCCGCATAATGCGTATCGAGGAACTGGCTCGCGTCGAGCCGCTCCTGGAACCGTGAAGCATACTGCCAAAACACTTGATCAATGACATAGTCTCGGTCGAGATAGAGCGTCGTGGTCGCTACCCACCCATCGGGCTCAGCACCACAGAGAGTGTTCGCCGCCAGAACAACAACATCACCGACGCTGACAAAGTGCGCGCCAAACTCGCTGAAGAGTCGAGCCCGACCCGCCCGTATGACAATGAACTTGACGCAATCGAAAGCGATCGGCTCAACCGGCGCGTGCGCGACTTGCGTTCGGGCGAGCAACGGCGAGAACGCGGCCACCGGCGCCACCGGCACACCAGCAGACTCCGTAGGCCCCTCCCACCGAACATCGCCAGTCATAGTTGGCAATCGAAGGGCACTCGCGTCTGAGAATCGAGTACCCCTAACGGTACTCATATGACGCTTGCCAGAACCCTAACGGCTACCTCACGTTGAACAGTTTGCGTGCAGTTTGCGCCGAGGTAAGGTCACCAGACCATCGGGAGGAGAGATGCGAGGAATCCTACTGCTGCGGTGCAGAGCATGGTGATTGCGAGGGTGCGGCAGAGACGTTCCGGGTGGGAGCGTTTGTGCAGGTGGAGTCGGTCGGGCCGGCGTTCGGGAACGTATCCGGTGACGGTGGTCGAATCGTGGTCGCGAAGATCATCGCGGGGTGTGAGGGGGCGCGTATAGGTGCGTTCCTTCGCGCTCCATATCGCGATCTGCTGCTGTTCGAGGTCCTCGACGATGGTGACGTTCGTTGGGGTGCGCGGACCGTCGATGGCGGCGATGATGAGCGCTGCGATCAGGAAGGGGATGCCGATGATTGCACCGATCCAGGACAGCATTTCGCCGACGATTCCGATGATGTCGGTGATGCTCATCGCTGCGGGGTGGGTTGAAGCTAGGTGGTCATGCCGTCGAGCCGGTAGCCCATGCCGGGTTCGGTGAGCAGGTGGGCGGGGTTGCTGGGGTCTTCTTCGAGTTTGCGGCGGAGCTGGGAGATGTAGAGGCGAAGATAGCCGGTGTCTTCGGCGTGTTCGGTGCCCCAGATGGTGGTGAGGATGGTTTGGCGGGTGACGAGTTTCCCGGCGTTGCGGATGAGGATGTCGATGAACTGCCACTCGGTGGGGGTGAGTCGGATCTGTTTCCGCCCATCGGAGGTGTCGCGAGTGACGCTGTGGGCGGCGAGATCGATGGTGACGTTGCCGAGGTGCACCACGGGCGTGGCATCGTCTTGGGGAACACGCCGTGTAAGGGCGCGGATGCGAGCGAGGAGTTCTTCGACGGCGAAGGGTTTGGTGATGTAGTCGTCGGCGCCGGCATCGAGGGCTTCGACCTTGTCGCCGGCGCCGGCGCGGCCGGACACGACAAGGATGGGGGCCTGGGACCACCCGCGGATGCCGTGGATGACTTCGATGCCGTCGAGTTCAGGCATGCCGAGGTCGATGAGGAAGATGTCCGGGTGATGGTCGATGGCTGCCGTAATCGCTTGGGCGCCGTCGGCGGCGGTGAAGATCTCGTACCCCTTGGCGGTGAGAGTGATGCGCAGGGCGCGGAGGATCTGGGGGTCATCGTCGGCGATGAGGATCTTCATGACGGCTCCTGGCTCGTGGAAATGGTGGGGAGGGAGATGACCATGGTGAGTCCGCCACCGGGGGTGTCTTCGGGGTTGAGGGTGCCGTGCATGGCTTCGATGAATCCGCGAGATAGGGCAAGGCCGAGGCCCAGGCCGGTGGTGTTGTCGGTGTCGCCGAGGCGTTGGAACGGCAGGAAGATATCGTCCAGTTTCTCGGGTGGGATGCCGGGTCCGCGGTCGACGATGCGGATTTCGAGACGGTCTCCGAAGGTGCTGGTGCTGACGTGGATGGGGGTGCCGGCCGCGCTGTAGCGGTGCGCATTGGTGAGGAGGTTGACGAGCACACGTTGGAGGAGGACCGGGTCGGCGTGCGCCACCGCGTCACCGTGATTCAGCGCGAGAGTCACGTCGGTGGGGCCGAGGTGGAGTTCGTCGAGGGCGGGCGCGATGGTCTCGGCGGGATCGGTCGGGACCTCCGCGATAGTGAGAACGCCCGCCTGCAGCCTGCTGACGTCGAGGAGATCGGTGACCAGGGTCGCGAGTGCACCCAGGCTCTCCTCGGCGGTGTCGAGCAGTTCCCTCTTCTGCGCGGACGCCAGGTCGGGTCCCGCCGCTTTCAGCCCACCGACCGCGGCGGATGCAGCCGCGAGCGGGCGACGCAGATCATGACTGAGCGCGGACAGGAGCGCACCGCGCACCCGGTCCGATGCCGCGATCGGTTCGATCTGTTTCGCTGTCTCGGTGAGGTGCTCGTGTTCGAGGGTTGCGGCGAGTTGTGCGGTGACGACGGCAAGGAGGCGTTGCTCGGATGCGGCGAGGTCGGGGCCGTGCAGTTCCAGGGTGGTGTCGTCGGTGATCCGGAGGCTGGCGTGATGGTTGTCGGGCAGCGGTTCCCCGGACCGGGCGAGGACGTCTTCGCCGCGCATTAGCCGCACGCCGGGGAGTTGGAAGGCTTCGCGGGTGCGGTCGATGAGTGCTTGGATCGCGTTGTCTCCGCGCAGGACGCTGCCGGCGATGGTCTGGATGAGTTCGGATTCGGCGGCGGAGCGTCGGGCAGCTCGGGTGTAACGGGCGGCCCGGTCGACGACGAAGCTCACCAGGCTCGCGATGAGGACGTACAGGATCAGGGACAGCAGATGATGCGGCTGGTGGATGTGGATCGTGTACAGCGGTTCGATGAATAGGAAGTCGAGTGTGATGCCCGACAGGACGGCGGCGAACAGGGCTGGCCAGATGCCGCCGACGAGCGCGACGATGACGACGAGGAGCTGGTAGCTGAGGACGTCGGTGGTGATCGAGTCTTCGCTGCGGAACAGGCTTAGCAGTGCGGTAAGCGCGGGCCCGCCCAGGAGCGCGACGACGAAGCCGAGGATGCGTCGTTTGCGGGTGAGCGCTCCGGTCAGAGGGGGCAGGGTGAAGCGTTTGCCGGCGGCGGCGTGGTTGACCATGTGCACGTCGATGTCGCCGGATTCGCGGACGACGGTGGCGCCGATTCCGGGTCCGGTGAACGCGGCGGTGACGCGTCCGCGGCGGCTGGCGCCGAGGACGAGCTGGGTGGCGTTGACGGAGCGGGCGAACTCGACCAGGGCGGTGGGGATGTCTTCCCCGATGACCTGATGGTAGGTGCCGTTGAGTTTTTCGACGAGCGCACGCTGTTCGGCAAGGGTCGCCGGGTTCCCGGTGCGGAGCCCGTCTTGGCTGGTGATGTGCACGGCGATGAGCTCGCCGCCGGCGGAGCGGGCCGCGATCCGCGCGCCGCGGCGCAGCAGCGTCTCGCCTTCGGGGCCGCCGGTGAGGGCGACGACGACGCGTTCGCGGGCTTCCCAGGTGCTGTCGATGCCGTGGTCTTTGCGGTATCCCTTCAGCGCCTGGTCGACCTCGTCCGCGAGCCAAATGAGGGCGAGCTCGCGTAGCGCGGTGAGGTTCCCGAGGCGGAAGTAGTTCGACAGGGCCGCGTCGATGCGTTCGGCCGGGTACACGAATCCGCCGCTGAGCCGGTCGCGGAGCGCTTGCGGGGCGAGGTCGACGACCTCGATCTGTTCCGCACCGCGGAGGAAGCTGTCGGGGACGGTCTCTCGTTGCGGGACGCCGGTGATCTGTTCGACGACGTCGTTGAGGGATTCGATGTGCTGGATGTTGAGGGTGGAGATGACGTCGATGCCTGCGGCGAGGAGTTCTTCGACGTCTTGCCAGCGTTTGTCGTTCTTCGAGCCGGGCGCGTTGGTGTGCGCGAGCTCGTCGACGAGCGCGATCTCGGGGCCACGGTCCAGCACCGCCTGCAGGTCCATCTCCTCGAGGGCAACCCCGCGATGTTCGATGCGTGTGCGCGGTACGGCCGGGATTCCCGCGGTCATCGCCGCTGTTGCTGCGCGGCCGTGGGTTTCCACGATCCCGACGACGACATCTTTCCCGTTCCCGAGGAGGCGTCGCCCTTCTTCCAGCATGGTGAAGGTCTTGCCGACGCCGGGGGCAGCGCCGAGCAACACCCGAAGCTGCCCCCGTTTCGGCATGATCAGTCCTCCAACTCGTCCAGGGCGAGGTTCAGTTCCAGAACGTTCACCCTCGATTCTCCCAAATACCCGGCGTCGGGGCCCTGGGTGTGTGCCGCGACGAGTTCCCGCACCTGCTCGGCGGGGATCCCGCGCACGTCGGCGACCCGGTCGATCTGGATCTGCGCGTAGGCGGGGCTGATGTGCGGGTCCAGTCCCGACGACGACGCGGTCACCGCGTCCGCGGGCACGTCGGCCTCGGTGACGCCGTTGAACTCCGCGATCTGAGCCTTACGCTCGGTGATCGCCGCGATCAGGTCTTCGTTCTCCGGGCCCCAGTTCGTTCCCGACGAGGAGCGCCCGTCGTAGCCGTCTCCGGCAGCGGAGGGCCTGCTCTGGAAGTACTCCGGCAACGGGTTGCCGTCGGAGTCGGTGAAGGACTGGCCGATGAGCGAAGACCCGACGACGTCGCCCTCATTGTTCGTGAGGGATGATCCGTTGGCCTGGGCGGGGAAGGCGAGTTGTCCGATCCCGGTGATCAGCAGGGTGTAGCCGATGCCGAGGACGACGGTGAACATCAGCAGCGCACGGGTAGCGACCCACAGGGTCCGTCCGCTGCTGCGTGTTGCAGTGTTCATGGGGTGTGTTCCTTTTCGCAGGTCAGAATCCGGGGATCAGGCGCACGAGGAGATCGATGAGCCAGATGCCGATGAAGGGGGTGATGATGCCGCCCAGGCCGTAGACGGCGAGGTTGCGGCCGAGGATCTTCGACGCGTTCATCGGCCGGTACTTCACGCCGCGCAGGGCGAGGGGCACGAGGAACACGATCACGATCGCGTTGAAGATCACCGCCGACAGCACCGCCGATGCGGGCGAGTGCAACCCCATGACGTTCAGCACCGACAGGCCCGGGAACACGCCCATGAAGATCGCCGGGATGATCGCGAAGTACTTCGCGATATCGTTCGCAATCGAGAACGTGGTCAGCGCGCCGCGGGTGATCAGCAACTGCTTGCCGATCGCGACGATGTCGATGAGCTTGGTCGGGTCGGAGTCCAGGTCGACCATGTTTCCGGCCTCTTTCGCCGCCGACGTGCCGGTGTTCATCGCGACGCCCACGTCGGCCTGCGCGAGCGCGGGCGCGTCGTTGGTGCCGTCACCGGTCATCGCGACCAGGCTGCCGCCCTCCTGCTCCTTGCGGATGTAGGCGAGCTTCTGCTCGGGGGTGGCCTCGGCGAGGAAGTCGTCCACGCCGGCCTCCTTCGCGATCGCCGCTGCGGTGAGCGGGTTGTCGCCGGTGACCATCACGGTGCGGATGCCCATGGCGCGCAGTTCCGCGAACCGCGCGGTCAGGCCCTCCTTGACGATGTCTTTGAGGTGGACCACTCCAAGCACCCGTCGCTGTCCTGTCCCGGTCTTGACCGCCACCACCAGCGGGGTGCCGCCGGAGGAGGAGATGTGCTCGACGTGCTCATCCAACTCGGCGAGCACACTGCTGGGAAGGCGCGTGCCGTCCTCTTCCAGCCAGGCGGTGATCGCCGAGCCGGCGCCCTTTCGGATCTGAGACCCGTCGGGCATGTCCAGCCCGGACATGCGGGTCTGCGCGGTGAACGGCACGATCTCCCCGTTCCCTGCGGCTTCCGCGTCGACTCCCTCTACGTGGGCAAGATCGACGATCGACTTGCCCTCCGGGGTCGGGTCGGCCAGGGACGAGAGTGCGGCGGCCTCGATGAGCTCCCGCTCGCGGACGCCGTCCAACCGGACGAACGCGGTCGCGCGGCGGTTGCCGTAGGTGATGGTACCGGTCTTGTCCAGCAGCAGCGTGGTCACATCTCCGGCCGCTTCCACCGCCCGCCCGGACATGGCCAGGACGTTGCGTTGCACGAGACGGTCCATGCCCGCGATGCCGATCGCGGACAGCAACGCTCCGATCGTGGTGGGGATGAGGCAGACCAGCAGCGCCACCAGAACGGTGATACTCGCCGGGCTCGCCGGGTAGGAGGCGATCGGGTTCAGCGTCAGCGCGACGACGACGAACACGATCGACAGCGACGCGAGGAGGATGTTCAGCGCGATCTCGTTCGGGGTGCGCTGGCGGGCCGCGCCTTCCACGAGCGCGATCATCCGGTCCACGAACGTCTCGCCCGGCTTGGACGTGATCCGCACGACGATCCGGTCCGAGAGCACCCGGGTGCCGCCGGTGACGGCGGACCGGTCACCGCCGGACTCACGCACCACAGGGGCCGACTCACCGGTGATCGCGGACTCGTCCACGCTCGCAATGCCCCATACGATGTCCCCATCGCCGGGGATGAGCTCCCCGGCGGACACCACGACGATGTCGCCCAGCCGCAGATCCGCCGAGGACACGTCCGCCGCCGGGGTCTGCTCCGCTGCCGGATCGGTGCCGGGGTGGTAGCTGACCACCCGGTGCGCGGTGGTGCTGGTGCGGGTCTTACGCAGCGTGTCGGCTTGCGCCTTGCCGCGGCCTTCGGCGATCGACTCGGCGAGGTTCGCGAACAGCACCGTCAACCACAGCCAAACGGCGATGATCCAGGTGAATGACCAGGGCACGCTCGTGCCACCCGACTCCGCGGGGCCGCCGAGGAAGGGCTCGACGACGGCGGCGCGTGGTGAGCGCGGCGCCGACCCACACGATGAACATCACCGGGTTGCGCCACTGGGCGCGAGGGTCGAGCTTGCGGAGCGCACCGGGGAGCGCGGCCTGGATCTGCGCCCAGGTCAGGGTCTTGCGCCGTGCGGGCGCCGACGATTTCGGCGCCTCGGGAACAGGGGTGTGTGTGAGAGTTGACATGGTTTACAGCAGCCCTTCCGCCAGGGGACCCAGCGTGAGAACGGGGAAGAAAACGAGTGCGGTCACCAGGACTGCGGTGCCGACAGTGAGCCCGACGAACAGCGGCCGGTGCGTGGGCAAGGTTCCTGCGGTCGCGGGGATCTTGTCCTGCGCGGCGAGGGAGCCTGCCAGGGCGAGGACCAGCGCGATCGGGATGAACCGGCCGAACAACATCGCGACACCGATCGCGGCCGTCAGCCACGGGGTACTGGCGGTCAGTCCCGCGAACGCGGACCCGTTGTTGTTCGCGCCCGACGCGAACGCGTAGATCACCTCGGACAGGCCGTGCGATCCGGTGTTCGTGAGCGACTCGTTGACGATACTGTCTCGCAGCGCGGGGATCGCGAAGCTGAGCGCGACACCACCGAGGACGAGCAGCGGCATCACCAGGATGTACAGGCTCGCCAGCTTCATCTCCCGCGGGCCGATCTTCTTGCCCAGGTACTCGGGAGTGCGTCCCACGAGCAGTCCCGCGACGAACACGGCGATTACCGCGATGATCAGCATCCCGTACAGACCCGCACCGACACCACCTGGAGCGATCTCGCCCAACAGCATGTTGACCATGGGCATCATCCCGCCCAGAGCCGTGTACGAGTCGTGCATGGAATTCACCGACCCGGTGGAGGTGAGGGTGGTCGTGCCGGCGTAGATCACGGACTGCGCGAGCCCGAAACGGGCCTCCTTGCCTTCCATGGCGGCGCCCGCCAACTGCGGGGCGGTGCCGTCGCCGGCGAACTCGAACGCCGCAAGCGCCGCGACCGAGGCCAGGTAAAGCGTGCCCATCGCAGCGAGGATGGCGTACCCCTGCCGGTTATCGCCGACCATCTTGCCGAAGGTACGTGGCAGCGAGAACGGAATCAGCAGGATCAAGAAGCACTGGAAGAGGCTGATCCACCCGGTCGGGTTCTCAAACGGGTGTGACGCGTTCGCGTTGTAGAAGCCACCGCCGTTCGTGCCGAGCTCCTTGATGACTTCCTGGGACGCTACCGGCCCACCCGGAATCGTCTGCGTGCCCCCGGTGATGGTGGTGACATCGACGTAGCCGTTGAAGTTCTGCACGACGCCGCCGGCGATCAGGACGATCGCCCCGACGATCGAGAGCGGAAGAAGAATACGGAACGTGCCACGGACCAGGTCGACCCAGAAGTTGCCGATGGTGCCCGAGCGGCGGTACGCAAACCCGCGCACCAGTGCCACGGCCACGGCGATACCCGTCGCCGCAGAGACGAAGTTCTGCACCGCCAGGCCGGCGAACTGCACGGTGTACGACAGGTCCTCACCGGAGTACGCCTGCCAGTTGGTGTTGGTGACGAACGAGATAGCCGTGTTGAAAGCCACCCCCGAGTCGATGTTCTCGTTCCCCAGGGAATACGGCAACCACTGCTGCGTGCGCTGCAACAGGAACAGCAGCAGCACGCCGACGACCGAGAAGTACAGCACCGACCGCAGATAGACCTGCCAGGACTGCTCCTTCGACGGGTCAACGCCGATGACCTTATAGATCCCGCGTTCGACCTTCCAGTTCTTCCGGGTCGTGAACACCCAGGCCATGTAATCGCCGACGGGCCGGTACAGCAGACCCAGGGCGAGGGCGAGCGTTGCGACGCTCGCGATCAGCATCCACCACTCCATCAGAAACGCTCCGGCTTCACGAGAGCGAACACGAGATACACGATCGCCGCGACCCCGAGACCGGCGGCGAGAAGTTCAAAAACGATCACAGCTTCTCCACCGCCTTCCCCAGCAGCCCGACGACGACGAACAAGGCGATCACGCCGAGCACGTAGACGATGTCAAGCACAACAAGCTCCATTCGGATAACAAGCGACAGCAGGACCACTAGCCGCGCAACCCGAAACAGCGGGCGCAACTCACGATCAAACACCCACCCACACCACCGAAACAGGCGTCCTAACAGAACCCATACGAGGATCGGGCGGACTCTGACGCGCCGCTAACACGACGGGCCCGCAAAGCGCGCCGCGGGCACGGACGCGGGTCGCTACCCTCCTCTGCGTGGTGCTGTTAGCGGCAGGCCGGGAAGGCGCATGAGTTCCGTGAGGGGCTGTTCCCTGCCCGGTGGTTGCCGCGTAGAAGTGGAGGCATGACCCTCACCGCCATTCTCCCCACCCTCAGACGCCATCCCCGACCCTCTCCAACCCCGGCATTGGCCCGAGCACACCGTCCCCACGGTCTCGGATGTCGTGATCGGCGGAGTGTCCCTGAGGCGACTGGTGGAGATCAGCGGCACGCCGGCGCTCCTCACCGGGGACCTGCCGCACCCGAAACCGGCCCAGGCGCGCGCCCAGGGGATCGGCAACGATGTCACCGTCCTCGTCTTCCAGGTCACCCTCCGCATCGACACTGACAGCGATAAACGCGTTGCCCTCACCGACTGCGGATTTGACCGGGTAACACCGTACTGGGACGAGTGCCGACTCATCGGCCGCACCTCGACGGCGAAGAACACCACCATAGAACTCATCCCGGGCGAAACCGGGTCTGCGCCCTGGCCGTACCCGATCGTCACCCTTCCCGCAGACATCCACCAAGGCGACCTTCTCACCGTCCCCTGCGCCGGAGCGGTCACACTCAGCGATGTGCGCCCGCGTCCGCAGGAAGCCTTCGTACCCGCAGAACAGGCACGGGAACTCGCGGTGGCCAGATGAGCATCATGCACACCTTGATCTCTTCCCGTGCGATGGCGCTTGCTGCCCTGTACGAGGACTGCCCACCCTGGCCCGCAGACACGACGTTCGCCGACCGCGACATCAGCATCGGCGCGCAATCACTCTCCACCCTCGCCGCACAACGCGGCACCCCCTGCCTCCTGATCGCGCCCAGCAACGCGTCGGCGCGAGGAGAGGATTACCGCAGCGTCGTCATTACGGCAATCCTCGCCCGCACACCGCGCCGCGGGCTCCGACACCCCATGGAACTGACGGTCGACTGCGACCTGTCCGCCCTCGATTCCCGCGTCCTTGACGTCCTGCCCGTGCAGTGCCCGAACGCGCGGCGCCGTAAGACGACCCTGCTGCGCTCCCCGCACACGCAGACCGCCATCAGGGTGCTGCTTCCGCAGACCTGCGCCCCCGGTGACCTCCTCGCCCTCACCTGCGATGGCACGATCACACTCGGGCAGATCACCAGCCACCCCACCCGTATCCACCCCGGCAGTGACGGCGAGCAGTGGCAAGGCAGGTGCCTCAAATAATGGACACCACCCGACACACCATCCGCTCGTCTCCGGTAGGCCCGCAGCCTGGGCAGGCTCGTTTGCTCCTTTACGGCGACTCGCTCGACAGCCTCGCGTATCTTGCCGCGGCCGCTCCTCACAATCACGGCGCACTCGACGATCGGAGGGCGCGAACCATGATTGTGGGAGTCCGCGTGCCCGACACGAACCACCCTCGGCAAGCGCTCCGGAGTCAGCTCCGGGCAGCGCATGACATCCTCGCGAAACCGCTGCGCACGCACCCCCTGGTGCGGCACATCTTCTACATCGTCGAAGTCCCGTCTGACTCACCGACCCCTGACCGCGCCGTCAACGCATTGTCCGCAGCAATCTGCGCACACCACGCCGAGATCGAAATGCGCCACGGTCGAGACATCTGCATCACCGGAATCGTCACCACCTGCCGCACCGACCCCGCAGCACTCACCGAACGCGTACACCAGAGGGTTACCACCACACCTCTCGAGAGCCACTACGCGACCTCCTGGGATCAGATCGCACACAGATCCATTGCCGCCGCCGCCGCAGAAGCACTTCTTTAGCGTCGTGGAAGCCCCTACCCGTGGAGCCATCGATGGTCACGGGTGGGGGCTCCCAGCGCGAATCCGGGTGCTTACTTATCTCGCCCGGGAGACAGTGCATGCGTCTCCTCGTAGACGGCCATCCACACATGGTCGTACACGCTTCGCGTGATTCTCCCGTGGCGAAGATCCTGTGTTGCGCGCTCCATCAGCAACGACAGCGTGGTGATCATCTCTTCACGATCCTCATCATCACGATGAGGCCAGAGCACGAACCGGCTCGACCACGCCGTTGCCACGCGTCCACGAAGGGGACGTGCCTTCCACCACAGGAACGCTCCGGTCGACACCCCCACCAGCACGATCCCGACCGCCGACGCCTCAGGAGACGCGCCAATCGCGACAAGCAGAAGCCACAGCAGCAGACCCACGCTCAGGGACATCGGCGCGAAAGCACTCGCCGACCGTGCCCAGAACCGTTCATGCTCCGACGACACCGGCGAATAAACGATGAGCCGGGACGTTCCTACCCCGTGACGCGCAACAGCGTGATATATGGAGCCCCAGCGCACGGGTCGTGGCAGCCGAGAGCCGCTGGGCTGTGGCGCCCGGCCGGGTGTGGAACTTACAAGAGACATGCACTGATGCTCACCCGATCACGAGGCCACCGCGAGAGCGCCATACGGAGCTCATGCAGCAAGCCCGCAGATCGTCGCGGGTTCCTAACGCATTCCCAACACCAAAGCCCGAGCACCGCGCCGCCGGAGGCAGCAGGAGCCACTACTTGTTTCCATCCATTGACTGTCGCGTCTCGATCGAATGCGGCACCGGGAGCAGCTTAGCCGCGCTCAGCCTTGGTGAGCATGCGGGCAACGAGCGGGTCCTTGCAGTGCTGGAGTCTGTCAGGAATTGAGCATCTCCCAGGCCGTTCTCAAAGCCGCGACAGCTTGCCTCGGGAGAACACCATTCCCGAGCGAAGCAAGTTGTTGGTTGGTGGTCAGCGCATGACACGCATCGGTCACCCATCCGGACGGTAGCCCCATAAGCCATTCGACGAATAGGGGTGCTGGACGCGGGCCGGTCTCGTCGCTCAGAATCGCCGGTGACGGAGCAGCGCGGCGACTGATCTGCTCCCAGCGGGTCACAGCTTCGGCGTATCGTCCCCAGCGTCGAAGAGCTGCCCGATCAACGACCACAGGCTCTCGGACTCTTCCGGGCGCGGGTAGCCGTTCGGCCCGTGGAGGGCGAGGTCGATGATCTGATGGCTCAGTGCAATCGTGCCACGGCGCGCTTTCACCTGCTGCAAGCTCTCCCCGCCGCGTGAAGCGTCCGACGCCAGTGGGGTTCGGAAGAGTGCGGTGGGCGAGGATGAAGACCCGGTATCGGGGATGGGGTGCGCCGACGTGGGAAGCGGGTAGACCGATCCATTGCGCGTCATACCGGAGGTCGGCCAGGTCTCCCAGAACTGCTCCTGCTGCCCGAAGAGGTCGAGCTGCGGTTTCTCCCAAATGCCACGAGTCGGATTCCACACCGCGAGGGGTTGCGCCGCTGGGAGTTGCACCTCTGGGGTTGCGTTGCTCATCGTTGTCTCCTTCGGGGATCGTGCGGATCGCGGGTGCAGATAGCAGCCCGCGGACGTTCTCGATCACGACCCACTCCGGTTGCAGAGCATCGATTGCTGCGGCCATGTGAGACCAGAGTCCGGAGCGAGTGCCGGGCTTGAGGCCGGCCATCTTCCCGACCGTCGACACGTCCTGGCAAGGAAAGCCGCCGCAGAGGATGTCCACCGGCGGGACGGTATTCCAGTTGATGGTGGTGATGTCGCCGAGATTGGGGGCGTCGGGCCAGTGGTGGGAGAAGACGCGGGCGATGGGCTGGTTGATTTCGGAGAACCAGATGGTGCGGGCGTCGAAGATTTCCTCGACGGCGAGGTCGAGCCCGCCGTAGCCGGAGAACAGCGACCCTACCCGTAGGCGACCGTCGTTGGTGTTCTCGACTTCTGACATACGGACTCCGCCGATCGGGTGATCCTGGCGATCTTCTGCACACGAGTTCAACGCCGGGCTGGTCATCTGCCAGGTGCTCACCGCGCTCCCCGGACCCCGTCACCCCGCCTGCCGTCTAATCCCGGCGCCGTCGCTTACGTCTCCGCTTCTGAGCTGCCACGCGTCTTGCAGATCAAGGGCGTCGCGCGATTCGCCGCGTCAAATCTGATGCGACAGACCGCCTCCGCCCACCTCCTCATCGAGCGGGAGGGAGGCGGCCTGAGTGACGGTCTCGATGCGTGTGATGTCGGCGGGTGACGGCTATAAGTACCTGCTGCGCACCGTCGCGGCGGGCGACGGGGACAGGTCGCTCTCGACGCCGTTGACGCGCTACTACGCCGAGGAGGGAAGCCCGCCCGGTTTCTGGCTCGGTTCCGGCGTGGGGACTCTCGGTGGCGGGCAGATCGCCCAGGGCGATCAGGTCTCCGAAGCCCAGCTCCAGCTCTTGGTCGGCATGGGCCGTGACCCGATCACCGGGGCACCGTTGGGTCGCGCCTACCCCGAGTACCGGCCGGTGGCCGAGCGCGTCGCGGAGCGTGTCTCGGCCCTCGATCCGACGATCGGGCCGGCCACCCGGACCGAGGCGGTCGCAGCGATCCAGGCCGAGGAGGCGGCGCGCGGGACGCGCCGCGCGGTCGCGGGATACGACTTCACGTTCTCAGTGCCGAAGTCCGCCTCCGTGTTGTGGGCGGTTGCCGACGCCGGGACGCAAGCGCTGATCGCGGACGCGCACCATGCGGCGGTTGCAGAGGTGGTTGCGTTCATGGAGCGGGAGGTTGCAGCCACCCGCTCCGGTGCAACCGGCCGCGCCGGCGCGGTTGCGCAGGTCGATGTCCACGGGCTGATCGCCACCGCGTTCGACCACTACGACTCCCGAGCCGGTGACCCGCACCTGCACACGCACGTCGTCATCTCGAACAAGGTGCAGACCGTCCTCGACGGCAAATGGCGCTCTCTCGACGGGCGTCCAATGCACGCCGCCACCGTCGCGCTCTCCGAGCTGCACGAGGCGGTGTTCGCCGACCACCTGACCCGGACGTTTGGTGTGGAGTGGGAGGCGCGGGAGATGGGTCGCGACCGCAACCCGGCCTGGGCGGTCGCCTCGGTGCCGGAGGAGCTGGTCGCGGAGTTCTCGTCCCGGTCCCGGCACATCGAGGTCGAGAAGGATCGGCTGATCGCCGAGTATGTCGCCCGGCATGGTCGGCAGCCGTCTGCGGCGACGATCATCAAACTGCGCGCGCAGGCCACGCTCAGCACCCGCCCGGAGAAGCAGGTCCGCTCCCTCGCGGACCTGACTGCCGAGTGGCGGGAGCGGGCGGGGCACATCCTCGGGCAGAACGCAACTTCTTGGGCGCGCATCGTGACGGCGAACGACGCGCCTCTGCTGCTGCGCGCGGATGACGTGCCGTTGGACGTGATCGGCACGCTCGGGCAGTCGGTCGTGGATGTCGTCGGTGAGAAGCGGTCGACGTGGCGGCGGTGGAACCTTACGGCCGAGGCGGCCCGGCAGACGATGCGCTACAGGTTCGCGTCCACCACGGATCGGGAAGCGATCGTCGGCATGGTCGTGGACGCCGCCGAAGCCGCCTCCCTGCGGCTGACCCCGCCCGAGCTCGCATCGAGCCCGGCCGTGTTCCGCCGGCCGGACGGGACCAGCGTGTTCCGGCCGAAGCACTCGGCAGTGTTCTCCTCCGATTCGTTGCTGGCCGCCGAAGACCGCCTCCTCGAGCGTGCCCACACGACCACCGGCCCGACCGTTCCGCTTTCCACCGTCGAGAAGATCGCGGCGCGGCCGGACCAGAAGGGCCACACCCTCGGTGACGACCAAGCCGCCGCGCTGGCAAAGGTCGCCGTCTCCGGCCGACTCGTCGATGTCCTCGTCGGCCCCGCCGGCGCGGGCAAGACCACGGCCATGTCCGCGCTGCGGCGTGCGTGGGAACACGAGCACGGACGAGGGGCCGTGGTCGGGCTCGCGCCGTCCGCGGTCGCCGCGCAGGTCCTCGCCGACGACCTCGGCATCCAGACCGAGAACACCGCAAAGTGGTGGCAGAACCACCTCATGTACGGCGACACGTTCGGTATGGGGCAGCTCGTCATCGTGGACGAAGCCTCCCTCGCCGGCACCCTCTCCCTCGACCGCATCACCAGCCTTGCCGCCGGCGCGGGGGCGAAGGTGTTGCTGGCCGGCGACCATGCACAGCTCCAGTCCGTCGATGCCGGCGGTGCGTTCTCGCTGCTCGTCCACGACCGCGAGGATGCCCCCGAGCTGGTCGACGTGCACAGGTTCGTCAACGAGTGGGAGAAGACCGCTTCCCTGGGCCTGCGGCATGGCCGCACCGAAGTCATCGACACCTATCTCGACCACGACCGCATCCAGGGCGGGGAGACTGAGGCGATGGTCGATGCCGCCTACGCCGCCTGGCGGGCTGACCGGCAAGCGGGCCGGGCGACAGTGCTGGTCTCTGACTCGAACGAATCCGTCCTCGCCCTCAACCAGCGCGCCCGCACCGATCTGATCCTCGACGGCACCGTGAACCCCCGCCGCGAAGTCGAGCTCCACGACAGCACCCGCGCCGCAGTCGGCGATTCCGTCATCACCCGCAGCAACGACCGCCGCCTGCGCGCGGGACGCGGGTGGGTGCGCAACGGGGACAGGTGGACGGTCACCGAGGTCCGCGACGACGGGTCGCTCACGCTGCGCCGCGCCACGGCCCGCTGGGGCGGATCGGTCGTCCTCCCCGCCGACTATGTGGCCGAGGACCTGGACCTGGGCTACGCGGTGACCTCTCACCGGGCGCAGGGCATCACCGTCGACGCCGCGCACGTGCTGGTCGACGGGAGCATGACCAGGGAGAACCTGTATGTCGCGCTCACCCGAGGACGGCAGACGAATGTTGCCTACGTCGCCATCGACAAGCCCGATGACTCCCACGACGGCCCGCACCCCGGCGACAACACCGAAGCGACCGCCCGAAGCGTGCTGTTCGGAGTGCTCTCACACGTCGGTGCCGAGCTCTCCGCCCACGAGACCATCACCGCCGAGCAGGACGCCTGGGCGAACATCGGCCAGCTCGCCGCCGAGTACGAGACGATCGCCGCCGCCGCGCAACGTGACCGCTGGGTCACGCTCGTCTCCTCCTCCGGGCTCACCGACGAGGAGACAGAGGCCGCGATCCATTCCCCGGCGTTCGGGGCGCTCACCGCAGAGCTGCGCCGTGCCGAGGCGAACCATCACGACATCGAAAGCCTGGTGCCGCGCCTGGTGCGAGCGCGCGGGTTCCGGGACGCCGACGACATCGCCGCCGTCCTCCACTACCGTCTCGCCCACGCCGCGCAGCGGCCGGCGGGATCGGGGCGAGTCAGGAAGACACCGCGGCTGATCGCCGGGCTGATCCCCGAGGCCACCGGCACCATGAGCGCCGAGTTCCACCACGCGCTCACCGAGCGCCGCGACCTCATCGAGGCCCGAACCGACGCACTCCTGGACGCGGCGCTCACCGAACACGACGGCTGGACCAAGACTCTCGGCGCTCCACCGAAGCAGCCCCGCACCGCGGCCGCGTGGCGGCAGGCCGCCCGCACCGTCACCGCGTACCGCGACCGCTACGGCATCACGGATGCCTCACCGTTGGGCGCGCCGGCCGAGGACGACGCGCAGAAGATCGACGCCGCCCGCGCCCGGGCGGCACTCGACCGGGCCCTCGCGCTGGCCGGCACCGGCCGAACCGAACGCGAACAGCCTCGACGCACCGCGACGCGACCGCTCGGGCCGAGACTGTAGCGCCCTGCCATCGGACGGAACCCGCGACTGCCCTTACGAATGTCGCCGGGAAGTCGTACCCTGGAAGGGAGGCAGCGTTTCACATCTCTGCGGGTCCTTCGGGACAGTCCCTTCGGGGCCACTCATCACAGTTCCTGCCTCCTCGACGGAGAAACACGTCCTGATGAGAGGCCCGACCATGTTCCGACTGCTCTGGGCGGCCAGCGTCCGCACCCGCTACTTCCTGCGCCGCTACATGCCCACCAACATCCTGCTCGACCGCATCCGCACCCGCCGCGGCCTCAAATGGGGCCTGCCCGCGATGCTCCTCGCCGCCCCCTACCTGCTCGCCGCGAACATCTGCACCAACCTCATCGCAGACGGCGGACCCGGCTGGCTCAACCTCCTCGTGATCCTGTTCATCTGGAACGCACTCAAGTTCATCCTCATCGGGCCCGTCAGCCTCACCCACCTGATCCGCGCCCGCATCCACGAAGCCGCCGAACGCCGCCGTGTCCGCCGGCAAAGCGACGCGATGAAGTCCGCACGCTACGCAACTATCGGGGCATAGAAGCCCGCATGAGAAGGCCCGTCTTCGGGCGGGTCAGTACGCTCGAAGCGTGTTCATCCCCGATGGAGACGACTACCGCATCTGCCCTCAATGCGGGCTCGACTGCGAGCCCGCACCATTCGACAGCGCCGGTGCTGGCATCCGGGTCTCATTCATCTGTCCCGCCCACGGAGTCCACACCGTCGTGGACCCGTTCGCCGACACTCGGTGAATCGTCATGTCGGAAGCGACGGCGGGGCCTTCGTCGGCGGGCGAACATACTCAGCAAGCAAGTCCATCGGATCACGGCCCTCATTCCGAGCCACGATGTTCGGAGGGTCTTCGGAAGGGATCACAGGCGCCTCGTTCAGCAACAGCGGCCGCGCCTGGGTTACACGGGCGGCGAATACTCGATCAAGTTCCCCAGATCGAGCAAGGGGGACAACAATCGGCCGACCAGGCGCGTGCGGCCATACTTCGCGAAGAACCCCCTTGCTTGTACGACGGATCGCGGCGGCAGTCTGCCCGGCCATCACCAGGTCGCCGTCCTTCGGAAACACCACGATCGTGTAAAGACGTTCAAGGCCCCACGCCACGATGTGAACGCCTCCGACGACATCTGGATCGACAGGCCAGACCGCGTGATGCCCGGCCGCGTGTAGGAAGATCCAGTCGGAGAAACCCATGAACACATGGGTTCCGGGCGGCGGCAGGCGAGTCCGATAGAACTCCTCCGCTGAGGCCTCCGGATGACCACCGATCCGCCGCTTGCCCCACGCCGTGACCAGCGCCGCACGCACGACGGACCGCATCACCGTCAAGACCTCAGACGATGGAATCTCCGTCGTCTTCGCCCACGCCAGATTGACCAGACGGACCATTGCAGCCTCATCAATCTCACGCATCCACCCGTTGTTGCAGGCTTCGCAGATACCTCCGTACTGGAAGTCGAGTTGAGTGCGACTACTTGAACGCGGAGGTTGCACCTCGCCCGCAATCGACGTGCTGTGGACGACCTCGGACACGAGGTGAAAGTAAGGCTTCCACGACTCCGGGATGCGATGCTCCTTGGACTTGCGGCCCAGCGAACCGCAGAAGGGGCACGGAGCGATCGTCATGAACACGACGCTACCGACTCACGCTGCATCTATCTGCGGCGTAGGCATGGACAGGGGCAGGGGCAGGGGCAGGACATCGCTGGTCACGCACCGTTCTGCGCGCATCAGAGTTCGACGGCCAGCCACCGACGACGCATTGCCCCCTTCGCATGTCACTTCCCGCCGGTAGCCTGGAAGGGCGCCAACGAGGTCGCATAGAGAGGACGAAATGGCCAAGTCAGTGTTCTACAGCTTCCACTACGACAACGATGCGTGGCGGGTTCAGCAGATCATCAACATGGGTGTTGTCGAGGGTCAGCCGCTGCTGAACTCCCAGGAATGGGAGGAGGTGAAGAAGAAGGGCAAGGCCGCGATTGAGAAGTGGATAGACGACCAGATGGCCTACAAGAAGGCCGTGGTCGTGTTGATCGGGTCAGAGACGGCCGACCGCCCGTGGGTGGACTACGAGATTCGTAAGGCGTGGAATGCGAAGAAGCCGCTCATTGGCATCCGCATCAATGGCCTCGCCGATTCGTCTGGCAACACCGCCACCGCAGGCGTGAACCCCTTCGAGAAGGTTTCGTTGAAGGATGGAACCAAGATTTCCGACTATGTGAAGGTCATCACTCCCGGCGGTTCGACCAGCAAAGAGGTTCACGCAAGCATCAAAGCAAATCTGTCCAGCTGGGTCGACCAGGCGTACGCCCGCTCATGAGCACGGCCGGCGGGGAGGAAGAGTGCCCGTTCTGCGAGATTGTTGACCGTGACGATCCGGACGCCCGCGAGGTTTACCGGGATGAGCACACGGTCGCCTTCTTCCCCACCGAGCCAGCCGTACTAGGCCACATTATGGTCATCCCCCGTGCACATGTTCCCGACATCTGGCATCTCACAGACGTCCAGGCCCAGCAGCTCAGCGTGACCGCACTGCGGATCGCGACCGCGATCCGCGACAGCCTGCACCCGGACGGGTTGAACGTCATCCAGTCAAACGGTGAGGCGGCCAGCCAGAGTGTTCTGCACGTGCATGTGCACCTGGTGCCGCGCACCGAGGGTGATCGCATCGGACGGATTTGGCCCCCGGAGAGTAACTACAGCGAGGCGCAGAAAGACGATGCCTGGGAGGTGTTGCGGGCGGCTTGTCGGGCTATCGGCAGTGAAGCCACACCAAGACAGCCAGGCCCACCAGCAGGATGATGCCGTAGTAGTCACGCACGGACCATGACCACACCACCTTGCCCCATCCGATCGACTCGCATTGGGCGCGAGTGAGGGTTCCGCAGTACCGGGTCGCGTTCATCTCGTAGACGTCAACGGCCTCATCTCGGGCCGCGTCGAACAGCAACCGATACTTGCGTTCCTCGCGAAGATAACGGGCGTCAACGGCGGCGAACAGCAGCACCGCGAACATACCCAACAACGCCACCACAGCCGATGAGTTCGTGCCGGCGTAGCCGTATGCAGCGGTCGCGATTGTCAGCGCCCATCCCTTGGCAACGGCCGATGCGGAGGACATCCGCCCAATCGCCGTCTGAATGAAGGCCAGATGTTGGCGGCGGTCCTCGGAGAACTGCACCGGAGCTTGATCCGTCACTCTGCCCCCTCACGTCGTCGTGGTATCAGCATATCGACGCACTCCGCTTGCGAATGGCTCACGCCGGGCAGGCAGCCGGACACTCCAGATCGAGGCCACGCGGGCGGCCTCTGCGTCGATGCCCGCGCCCGATGGGATTATGTAGAAGGACTACTCACGGGAGGCGGCTCGATGGCGCAGGACTACCCGTTGGAAGAACTCAGTCCGCGTGCGTTCGAACAACTCACGGTCGCGTTGGCTCTTAAGGTACTCGGGCATGGAGTCGAGGCCTTCGGGTCGGGTCCGGATGGCGGCCGCGAAGCGACGTACACGGGCCCAGTGAATTGGTCCGCGACAACGGGGTTCGGTGCCGACTCGTGGGACGGGTATGTCGTCCTTCAAGCGAAGCAGAAGGAAACCCTCGGCACTCCGGCGCAGAACGCCTCTTGGCTGCTGAAGCAGGTTTCCGAAGAGTTCGACTCCTGGTTGGCCAATGACAGCAAGCGAGGCCGGCTTCCTCAATACATAGTCTTCGTGACGAACGCGAGGCTAAGCAGCGTCGCGGACGCTGGAGGAATCGACCAGATCAATGCCAGCATCCGGCAGCGAATCAGCGCGCCAGTGCCGGGCTCAGACGGTAAAGACTCGCTCGCAGCCCGCGGCCTTCGCGCCGCAAAGGTCTGGCATCGTGACCAACTCAACGGCCTGCTGACTGTGAACGACGGAATCCGAAACGCGTTCAAGGGAATGCTGACGGTCGGAGATATCCTCACTCGACTCGGTGCGCTTGGCGGGTTACTTGAGCCTTCTCAGTTCGAGCCTGTACTGAAGGCTCACGCAATGAGAACTCTGGGTGTGGAACGATGGGTGAACTTCAGCGATGCGGGCGGAACAACTCGACAGTCCGTTGACGAGGTCATCATCGATCTCAAGGCTGATGGCACTCGTGCCGAGAACATGACGCTGATGCACGAGGTGATTGATCGCGGCGACTCAGTATTGAAGCCATCTTTCCATCCCACGCCACCCCATCTCGTCCTAACAGGACAGCCGGGCAGCGGCAAGAGCACAACGACGTCGTTCTTGACCCAGATGTATCGGTCCGGATTCGCTGCCGACGAATCGCTGACCCCAACGACGTCCGCCATCGTCGATGGGACCGCGGCCGCTCTGAAACGCATCAACGTACGACCACCAAAGAACCATCGCTGGCCGATTCGGGTGAACCTCGCGCATTATGCCGACGAGCTTGGTCCAAGTGGCGACAAGAGCCTTTTGAGATGGCTTAGCGAACGCGTGACCGCGCGCGCCGAGTTAGATATCAAGCCGCACACGTTGAAGAGGTGGATTCAACACTGGCCCTGCCTTGTAGTCTTTGATGGGCTCGATGAAGTCACCGCGCCAGAAGTACGCCCCCGCGTCCTGGACGAGATCAGAACGTTCGTCGAGGAAGCGCACCAGGACGATGCAGACCTTCTCGTGGTCGTCACTACGCGGCCTATGGGCTACACGGAACAGATCATGCCCGAGCTCTTCACCCAGCTCGATTTGAAGTACCTGGATGCTCCGACCGCAATCAGCTACGGGCGCCACATCACGTCTCGCCGCCTGTCCGATGACCTGGATCGGCGGGATCAGGTGATTAGCCGCTTCGAGAAGCAGGCCTCCGACGCGACCATGCTGCGACTCATGAAGACGCCTCTACAAGTCCTCATCATGACCCTGATTCTTGAACAGTTCGGCGTCCTCCCCGCCGACCGATATCAACTCTTCTGGCGCTACTTCGAAACCATTTATCAGCGAGAGTCAGCAAAGCCCACAAACCTCGCACCATTCCTCACGGAACATCGACCAGCGATCACAGACTTGCACGAATCCGTCGGGCTCTCGCTACAGATCCATGCCGAAACCTCGACCGATGCGCGCTCGATCCTTACCAAAGCTGAACTCCGCCAACTTGCCGTCCAACGTCTCGTTCAGGTCGGTCACCAGCTCGGCCCAGAGGTGGACAGGATCGCCGATCGGATTGTGCAGGCAACTACCGAACGTCTGGTGCTGTTGGTGCCCGCAGAAGACGACGGCGTCTCGTTTGAAATACGCAGCCTTCAGGAACTAATGGCTGCCCGCGCGTTGAGCAACGTCACCGACGAGCAACTACACGCCCACCTCTCAACAACCGCTCCTAGCCCACACTGGCGCAATACATGGGTGTTCGTGGCGGGACGGACATTCGCCGAAGGCCCTGACCATCGCCGGAACCTCGTCACCGAAGTCGTGGAGAACGTGGACAAGAGCGCTAACTGGCCAGGCTGGCTATGCGCAATCGGACCGGAACTGGCGGCTTACCTCCTCGACGATGGCCTAGCGGCGCGAACTCCCCGATGGCAGCGACGGCTCATCGACGTCGCGCTAAGAGCGCTCTCAGGTCCGGTCCCCCAAGACAATCGCGCCGTCGCAATAGGCCTCTCAAATGCCAGCGTGGGGAATGACCTGATGTACATCCGAAACGCGCTCAAAACTGCGTTCGCGGGAACCCCCATCGCGCGCACGATCGCGCACTCCATCTTGACCATAGGCCAGTTCGGCGCACCCATACCGGAGGCACAAACCTCCCGCGAGAAGCAGTCCGGCGTCAAGACCACCGGGTCGAACGCCCTGTTGGCCGACCTCATTGAGCCCCAGCTATCCGAGCTCGGACTGTCGGGCACCGCTCGCCAATCGCTGGACAGCATCGTCAACGAGCTTCGCGATACGGCTCTCACGGCCGCTTGGGACGCCGGACGACAGCGACTACTCGCAACACTGCCAGCAGCGCTGCCTCTCACGACCGCAGGGCTACGAGACGGCGAGGTCGGGACCGCCCTCGAAATCTCGCTAGGGGCGCTCGGACCGGAGAACTGGAGCGCCACGGCGGCATTGGGACAAGCAGTGTGGCCCTCGCTAGCTCGGGCACCAATCGGGCAAGAGCTTAGATCGCAGATGCAGGTGGACCCTACTTCGTAGTCGCTCTCATGAGCGTTCGCCCGCCGTACGCTTCGCGCTGCGCGTACTCAGTAGTGGCGTCAGAGATTCCATGTGGTATTGCCCGCGTGGGTCGCGCCCGAGACGATGATGCTGGATCCGTCGCGCATCGCCCGCCGCAGCAGCTCGGCGACGTCGGCCGGCATCGTGCCGAGCTCGACGAGCGCCTCCAGGGTGCGGTAGCCGGGCAGGAACTTGCGGATGTTCACGGCCCACGACCCGCGGACGACATCCGCGATCGCGACGTGGAGTCTTGACCCGTCCGGCAGCGACGCGTCGACGAACGGCTGGCTGATGTCGACGCGTCGGCCCGTGGACTGCAGCATCCGCTCGACGAGGTCGCGCAGCACGGCATCGGTGAGCCCTAGCTCGATGCGCTCCGAGACGCCGCCCCGAGCCACGTAGACGCGATCGGGGCCGTTGAGCCAGACCTCCTCGATCGTCGGATCGTCCAGCAGCGGCTGCAGAACGCCGAATCCGCTGACCGACGCCAGCACGTCGCGCACCAGCGCCGATTCGTCGTCGATCATCGCGTCGCCGCGCGACAGGGCGAGGTCGTTGTAGCGGCGGACCTCGGCCTGCGCGATGCGTCTGGCCTCGTCGGGGGCGAGCGCGGGATCGGTGCGTTCGGCGCGCAGACGACGGCGCACGCGTTCGGCGACGACGAGGGACGGCTGGCTCACCCCGGCATCCTCGCAAGAATCCCGAATCGGCCGTGAAAGTTATCCACAGGCGGCGTCAGGATCCCCGTCACGATCGCGACGGCTTCCCGTCTGCGGCGGTTGCCGGCGGGCATCTAGACTGAACCCTGCGCGGGAGTGGTGAAATCGGTAGACACGCAGGATTTAGGTTCCTGTGCCTCAGGGCGTGCGGGTTCAAGTCCCGCCTTCCGCACGGATCGGCCTCCACCTGCCCGTCCCTCGGCCAGGAAGCCGACGACGGCCCTCAGCGGAACGTCTGACTCATCCAGCCGATCCCGGTCGCGCTCGAGCGCACAGTCTCGCCTGCGGCGAGGTATCGCCGAGGCTCACGCCCGAAGCCCACGCCCGGCGGCGTCCCCGTGAACACGAGGTCGCCCGGTCGCAGTTCGACGACGTCCGACAGGAACTCGATCAGTGCGGGGATCGGCAAGATGAGGTCGGCGAGGGGCGCACGTTGCATGATCTCCCCCGCCACCGCGCATTCGAGGACAACCTCCGCGGGATCGGGAAGCGCGTCGGGGGTCACCAGCACAGGACCGATCGGCGCGAAGCCGGCGAACGACTTGCCGAGCGAGAACTGCACCGGTGCGCCCGCGAACTGCACGGCCCGATCGGAGTAGTCCTGCCCGATCGTGAGACCCGCGATCGCCTCCCACGCCCGCTCGGCGGGGATCGACCGCCCGCCGGTACCGATCACGGCGACGATCTCGATCTCCCAGTCGACCTCGTCGCCCGTGAGACGCACGTCCTCCCCCGGCCCGGCGACGGACGACGGGAACTTGGTGAAGACGATCGGGACCTCGGGGACGGCGAAACCGGACTCCGCGGCGTGGTCGACGTAATTGAGGCCGATCGCGAGCACCTGTGAGGGCGACGGAGAGAGCGCGCCGAGACGGTCGAGCTCGGGCTGGGCGTCCCCCGGTGCGTCCTCGAATCCATCCGCCCAGAGACGGAAGACCGTCCACTCGGTGTAGAGGCGCGCGACATCGCGGGAGAACCGCCCGCCGCTCGCCGTCTCGACGTCGACCTCACCCTCAGCCGTGAGTAGCGTGGAGCGGCCGTCGAGCACGCACAGGCGCATCAGCGATCACCAGGAACGACGACGATCGCGTCGATCTCGATGTCGAATCCGCGCAGCGCGGCCTCGATCGTCGTCCGGGCCGGCAGCGGCTCGCTGAGGAACTCGCGCGCGATCTCGTTGAACTCGGCAAAGTCGTCGGGGTTGCGCAGATACACGCCGTAGCGCCCCGCGTTGGCGAGGCTCGAGCCGGCGGCCTGCGCGACTGTCTCGAGGTTCGCGAAGGTCCGTCGCACCTGATCTGCGAAGGTCGCACCGACCCGCTGCCCGTTCTCATCGAAGGGCCCTTGGCCCGCGAGGAAGGCGAATCCCCCCGAGAGGGCGGCCTGCGCGTAGGGTCCGGCGGGAGGCGGAGCATCCGGGCTGGAGACGTTGGAGATCATGGGGTCCTCTCTCTTGTTTGTCATGTCCGCACCGTCATCCCCGAAGGCGAGGGACGGCGGTCAGCAGACGTCGGGTGTACTCGTGCTGCGGCGCGAGCAGGATCTGGCTGACGGGACCGTGCTCAACCACGTCCCCGCGATACATCACGTAGACGACGTCGCAGAACCTGGCCACCACGCCCATGTCGTGCGTGATCATCAGGACCGCCATGTCGCGCTCGACGGCCAGGCGATCCAGCGTGCCGAGCACGGCAGCTTGGACCGTCACATCGAGGGCGCTGGTCGCCTCGTCCGCGATCAGGAGCCGCGGACGGGACGCGATGGCCATCGCGATCATCACGCGCTGCCGCATCCCGCCGCTCAGCTCGTGCGGGTACTGATCGAAGACGCGGTCGGGATCGCGGATGCCGACCTCGGCGAGGCTGCGGACGACGGCACTGCGCGCCGCCTTCCTGGTCGTCGAGGAGTGCGCGCGCAGCACGTCGACGATCTGGGCACCCACCGTGAACACGGGGTTGAGGACGGACATCGGGTCCTGGAAGATCATCGAGATGCGCCGACCCCTGATCTCTCGCAGTGCACGGTCGTCTGCGCGCAGCAGGTCCTTGCCGTCGAACATCACACGCGACGCGTCTCCGTACACCATAATCGACTCGTCGTTGAGCCTCAGCACGCTCATCGCGGTGACAGACTTCCCAGACCCGGACTCGCCGATGATGCCGACGCGCGCTCCGGGCTCGACCTCGATGGACACGCTGGTGACCGCCGGTGCGGGCGCTCCCTCGAACGTGATGCTCAGGTTCTCGATCGACAGCAGGGTCATCGCTCCTCCCCCTCCTCGGAAGAAAGGGTGTGCAGGGGGCTGGTCAGCCCCTCGGGGATCGACGGCGCCCGGTGCCGCTCCACCGGGTCCGGTTCGAGGACCGCGTCCAGCAACGCACGCGTGTACGGATCCGTGGGATGGTCGAAGACCTCGTCGACCGCGCCGGCTTCCACGACGCGCCCCTGGCTCATCACGGCGACGTCGTGGGACATGCGGCGCACGACGCCGAGGTTGTGCGCGATGAACAGGTAGGCGATGCCGAACTCGGACTGCAGGTCCTGGAGCAGATCGAGAACCTGCGACTGGACCGAGACGTCGAGCGCGCTGGTGGGCTCGTCGCACACGATGAGATCCGGGTTGAGGGCCACGGCCCGAGCGATCGCGATGCGCTGACGCTGTCCCCCGGAGAACTCGTGCGGATACCGAGTCGCCATCGCCGGGTCGAGCCCGACGCGCTCGAGTAGCTCCCCCACGCGCAGGCGGGCCGCTCGTGCGTCGGCGGCACCGTGCACGAGCAGCGGCTCGGCGATCTGGGCGCCGACGCGCATCCGCGGATCCAGCGTCGAGTAGGGGTCCTGGAAGACCATCTGCAGCCGGGCACGCGTGGCCCGCCAGACCGTCCTCGACTGGGCGGCGAGCTCGCGTCCGTCGAACCGTGCCGACCCCGCGTAGGGGGTCAGTCCCAGCACGGCGCGAGCCACCGAGGACTTCCCCGATCCGGATTCTCCGACGATGCCGAGGGTGCGTCCGGCTTCGATCGCGAAGGACACGCCCTCGACGATGTTGCGCCCGGTCCCGTAGTCAATGGCGAGTCCGTCGACTTCCAGCAGTGCACCTGTCACCGTTGCCTCCTCAGCAGTCCCCCGGGCAGCCGCCCGGTGATGTGGCCGTCCTCGGCGATGACCTGGCCGCCGACCCACACGCGTTCGATGCCGGCGGGGACGACGAGCGGATCCGCATAGGTCGCGCGATCGTGAACGCGGTCGGGGTCGAACAGAACCAGGTCCGCGACCGCGCCGACCTCGATCCTCCCGCGATCGACCAGCCCGAGCCGCCGCGCCGCCTTCCCCGTCATCTTCCAGACGATCTCCTCGATGCCCATGCCGTCGTCGAGGAGCTCCCGCATCGCGCGCGGGAACGTGCCGATGGAACGGGGATGGGGGCGATTGAGGTCGTGGTCGAGCCCGAGTGCGACACCGTCCGAGGCGATGCCGACCCGCGGATGCTGCATGACCCGCCTCGCATCCTCCGGGCGGGTCCCGACGACGATGACGTCGACGAGTCCGTCGTGCAGGAGGAGAAGATCGAGCAGGATGCCGGCCCAGTCCCCGCGCCCGGGGTCCGCCGCGACGATCTCCGCGAGCGTGCGCCCGACGTCCGCCGTCGGGCGCACGCCGGTGCGTGCCACCGTGATGGCGTCGGCGCCGAAGGCCCGCTCCGAGCAGAGCTGGCGAGGACGTCGGCGCGTTCCTCGCGGAGTCGCCGGAGCGCCTCTCCCGGTCCGAGCGCGCGCAGACGCGACGGCAGCAGCTGCAGTCCCGTGGTGTGCCCGGCGAGATAGGGATAGGCGTCGGCCTCCACGTCGGCACCGGCGTCGTCCAGCAGTGCGAGAGCCTCGTCCAGCCCCGCCCCGGACGGGTCTGCGATCGAACGGAGGTGCGAGATCTGCAACGGCACGTGCGCGGCGGCGGTGATCTCCAGGACCTCGCGCATCGCGGCGGGCAACTCTGCGGCGTCGTACGCGCGCATGTGGGTCGCGAGGAACCCTCCGCGCCTGGCGACGACCTCCGCGAGGGCGACGAGCTCTGCCGCGTCGCTCAGTTCCCCCGGGGCGTACATCAGTCCGAGGCTCAGCCCCGCGTAGCCCGCGGCCATCGCATCGTCGACGATCGCCGCCATCTGCGCCCGCTCCCGTTCCCCCGCGGGGGCCGTGTCCGCGCCGAGGACGGCGCGACGGACTCCCCCATGGCCGAGGAGCGCGACGATGTTCGTCGAGGCCTCCACCTCGGCCACCGCGTCGAGGTACTCGACCGGGGTGCTCCAGGCGAAGTCCCCGAGGGGCGCGACGTCGATCGTGCCGATCGTGTCGCGGAAGCCCGGGTCGGACGCCGGCGCCGGGCTCATGCCGCAGTTGCCGACCACCTCCGTGGTGATCCCCTGGAGCGCCCTCGTCTCCCCGCCGGGATAGGCGAACCGGGAGAGGTCGGAGTGCGCGTGCATGTCGATGAACCCCGGCGCCAGGACGAGGCCGTCGGCGTCGACGCGACGGCCGGAGGACTCACCCTCGCCGATCGTCGCGATGCGCCCGTCACGGACGACGACGTCGGCGGTGACGGCGGGTGCACCGGTGCCGTCGACCACACGCGCTCCGCGGATCGTGAACCCGGTCATGCGGTCCTCCTCCGGCGCAGCGGATTGGTGGACTCCGCAATGAGCTCGCCCGCGTACATGAGCGCCGCGGCGACGAGAGTGATCGCGACGCCGGCGGCGACCGCATAGTACGGCGCCGTCATGTAGTAGTCCTTCGACGACTCGAGGATCGTCCCCCAGGTCGCTTGAGGAAGCGGTACGCCCAGGCCGAGGTAGCTGAGACCGGCCTCGATGAGGATGGCCTCCGACATGAGCTGCGGCACGAGGGTGGCGAGAGGGCCGGCGGCGTTCGGCAGGATGTGACGCACGAGCGTGCGGACGGGGCCCGCCCCCACCACGCGGACGGCGGTGATGAAATCGCGCTCCCGCAGCGACCTGGTCTGAGCCCGGACGAGAAGGAAGACACGGGGGAAGAACAGGAAGCCGATGATCGCCGTCAGGCTTGTCCCGCTCGCCCCGAAGCTCGCGACCATGAGGATGGCGAAGAGGATGAGGGGGAAGGCCAGCGTCGCCGAGGCTGTGCTGGAGAGGGCCCAGTCCGGCCAGCGGCGTGAGCTGCCGGCGATGAGACCGGTGGGCACGCCGATGAGGAGGGCGATCAGCACGCTGCCCGCCGCGATGAGGATCTCGAGCCGGACGGCGTGCACGATCCGCGCCCAGATGTCCGCACCCGCCTCGTCGGTGCCCATCGGATGCGCCAGGCTCGGCGGCTGCAGGATCGCCGTGGCATCGATGGCCGTCGGCGAGTGCGGCGAGAAGAGGCCCGGCCACAGCGCCATGAGGAGCACGACCACCCCGAAGACGATCATGACGAGGCGGGCGGGGCCAAGACGACGCACGGGCGCCCAGATGCCGCCGCGCTCGCGGACGGGGACGCGAAGGGTCGATGTGCTCATTTGCTGATCCTCGGGTCGACGAGACGGTACGCGATGTCGGCGAGGTAGCCGATCAGTAGGACGAAGACCGTCGTCAGGAGCACCGCGCCCTGTACGACGAGATAGTCCCTGTTCAAGACGCTGCTGAGCAGCAGCTGCCCGAGTCCTCCGAGGCCGAAGACCGCCTCGACGAGGACTCCCCCGCCGATCAGCGCACCGATCTGCACGCCGACGATGGTGATCATCGGAAGCACGGCGTTGCGCGTCGCGTACACGAAGACGCGTCTCCGTTCGGACAGCCCCATCGCCAGGGCCGTGCGCATGTAGTCCTGGCGGAACACGTCGACGGCCTCCGCGTACACGAAGCGCGTGAGCACGGCGGCGAGGAAGACCGCGAGGGTGAGCACGGGCAGCACCATATGCGACAGGAAGCCGCCGAGGTCGTCGAACGGATCAACGAAGCCGCCGGAGGGGAGCGCGCGGAGAGTCACGGAGAACAGGATGATGAGGAGCAGGCCGAGCCAGACACCCGGCACGGCGATCGCGACCGTCGTGCCGCCGCGGACGACCCGGGCGAGCCACCCCGTCGGCCGGTAGGCGGCCCTCATCCCGAGGAGCACCGCGATCGGGACCGACACGAGGACGGTGAGCCCGATCAGCCAGAGCGTCGACGGCAACGCCTGCAGGATGAGAGCGACGACTGGCTCGCCGCTACGCGCCGACTCCCCGAAGTCTCCCCCCAGGATGTTGCCAAGCCAGATGGCGTACTGCACGGGCCAGGGCTGGTCCAGCCCCATCTCCTGCCGAAGCCGCTCCAATGTCGCCGCCGCGTCCGGGCGCCCTGCCTGCGGGCCGAGCAGCAGGACCGCGGGGTCCCCGGGTGTGAGACGGAGGGCGAGGAACACCAGCACCGATACGAGCCAGAGCACGACCAGGAGCTTGGCGGCCTCGACCGCCGCGCGTCTCGCCAGTTTCATATTCCTCGCCCTCCCCGGATCACTCGGAGACCGACGCCCCGGCCAGCAGCGACCAGCCGAGGGGGTTCACGGCATATCCCGACACGCCGTTCGCGGCCGCCGAGTAGATCGGCGTCGACTGCACGGTCATGACCGGCAGCTCGTCGACGAGGATCTTCTGCAGCTGCGCGTAGATCTCCGCCCGCTCCGACTCGTCGGAGACGGCGACGGCGTCGGACACGAGCTGCTGCACCTGGGCGTTCGGATAGTCATCGGCGAGGTGCGGCTGCATGATGATGTCGAAGTACGAGTTCGGGTCGGCGCCTACATTGAACGTGTTCCAGGTCGCGTCGTAGGACCGGGACACGTATGCGTCCAGCCAGACGGAGAGCTCGGTCACGTTCGGCGTCAGTGTGACGCCGATCTCGGCCAACGACGACTGCCAGACGCGTGCGATCTGCTCGGCGTCGGGGAACCCGGACGGGATCTCCAACGTGAAACTGAGTCCCTCGGCCCCCGCCTCCACGAGCAGCGCCTCGGCCTTGTCGAGGTCGTACGGATAACCGGTCTGCTCCGCGTACGCCCAGCTCGACTCCGGCAGCGGGCTCCACGTGCTCGCGCCCGCACCCCCGTACGCGATCTCGCGGATCGCGTCCTTGTCGAGCGCATAGGCGAGGGCCTGCCGCACGCGCACGTCCGCCAGCGCACCGGACGAGTTGAACTCGATGAGCGACATGGAGTTGCTCGCGCTCGGCTCGACGAGCTGAGCCCGGGTGGCGTCGAACTGCCCCTTCGTGGCCGACGTGATCGAGCTGATGATGTCGATGTCGCCGCTGTACAGGTTGTTCAGCGCGACCTGCTGATCGGAGACCGGCCTGTAGACGATCCTCTCACTGGCACCCTGGGTGCCGAAGTAGTCGTCGAACCGCTCCAGCACGATCTCGCTGTTGGGTGTCCAGCTCACGAACGAGTACGGGCCGGAGCCGACCGGCTTCTTGGCCACGTCGGCGGTCGCGTCCGGGGCGATGATCGCGATCGAGGCGAGGCCCGCCAGGAACGCGGCATTCGGGCTGTTCAGTGTGATCACGACGGTGTCGTCATCGGGAGTCTCGTAGCTCTTGACGTCGGCCAGTCGGCCCGACCAGATCGAGTTCGAGGCGTCGGCCGCCCGCTCCAGTGAGGAGACGACCGCTGCGGCGTCGACGTCGGTGCCGTCCTGGAAGACGGCGTCGGCGTCGAGGGAGAACGTGAACTGCGTCGCGTCCTCGTTGACCTCATACTCGGCTAGGTCGGGCTGCAGGTTGAGATCTACGTCGTAGTCGACGAGGGAACTGAAGACCAGCTCCCTGATCGCGTACTCGTAGATGTTGAGCTGATTCGTGTGCGGGTCGAAGTTGTCGATGTCGCCGGCCAGCGCGACGACCGTCTCCGGGGCTGTGCCCGCGTCGGACGGGGCGGAATCGCTGGCTCCGGAGCATCCGGCGAGCACGACGGCGCTGAGCACGACGGCGCTCACCGCCGATGCACGGAAGGGGGTCCTGGTGTTCAACGGGCTTTCCTCTCTGGTGGCTGACGACGATCGGGTATGACGTCGTCACTGTTTCAATAGCGGCCGACGGGATGCCATTCTTCGACGACGCGGTCCCCGTCGACGACGACGACCCGGCTCCACATGTTGACGATCCCGCAGGCATGGTTCGGGACGATCCGCACGCGGTCCCCCACCGCGTGCGTCGTCGCGTCGGGTCCGCGCAGGATGCCGTGCTCCTCGTAGGCGCGGTCGAAGACGATCCGCTGCGGCGTCCGCGACTCGTCGACGACGATGCCGAACGTGGCGTCGCGGTTCGAGCCATCGGAGCTCAGTGCCTTGATGCCGGCGTCGATCACAACCTCGCCGTCCCTGGGGCCGCTCACAACCGTACTGTGCAGTTGGAGCGCCGTGCGCTCGAGCGGCGCAGAGCCCAGCCGCCACTGGTTCGCGTCGAAGAACACGTAGGTGCCGGCGCGGGCCTCCGTCACCCCCGGCACGAATGGAGCGGAGTCCCACCCGGGCGTCGACCCGACCGACACGGACGACAGGGGGAGACCGGCGGCGCGGATCGCATCGGCGGTCTCGACGAGCATATGCGATGCGGATCGTCCTGCCGCCTTGACCTCGGCACGGTCTCCGCGGATCGAGGCGAGTTGCCCCTCGTGCATGTAGACGCCTTCGAGGGCGATCCCGGGAAACGCGGCGAGGCTCAGCGCGAGCTCGACCGCGGCCTCGGGCGCGACGCCGGTGCGATGCAGACCCGTGTCGACCTCGAGCCGGACCTCGACGACCGCGCCTTCCGCGCGCGCCGCCGCGCTGAGGTTCTCGCCGAGCGCCAGCGAATCGACGCCGACGATCACGCGGCCACGGCGGTTCGCCGCGACGACAGCCGCCGCCTTGTGCGCGGTCGCCGGCGCATTCGCCCAGAAGAGGTCGGTGATGCCGGCGTCGAGGAGCGCACCCGCCTCGGCCAGGGTCGCGCAGGTCATCCCGACCGCGCCGGCGGCGAGCTGCCGCCGGGCGACCTCGATCATCTTGGACGTCTTGAAGTGCGGACGGAGGCTCACGCCCGCGGCGGCGACGGCCGCCGCCATCTCATCGATGTTCCGCTGCATGCGCCGTTCGTCGAGGACAAGCACGGGCGTGTCGGTGAGGGTCGTCATCGCAGCGTTCCCATCATCTCGGCGGCGTCCCTGACCCAGTCGAGGCTGGGAGCCGGAGCCGTCCCGTAGTTGTAGAGCGTGAGCGTCCCGACGCCGGCACCGCGGACAGCATCGACCTTCGCGCGGAAGGAGTCGCGTGTGGGAGAGAGGCTCGGCCACAGCGTGATCGCCACGGCGAGATCGGCCGTCGCGCCGGGGGTGATCCGACGGATCGTGTCGACGTGATCGATCTCCGCCGCCACCTCCCCGGCCGTGGGGAAGTAACTCTCCAGCACGAAGCCGTCGGCCGTCCTCAGCGACTGGGCGATGTCGACGCCCTCCGTCCAGTTGGTCGGCGCGGGGCGGCCCCAGACGGCAGCGCTGAGGTCGAGCCTCGCCCCGCGCGCACGGGCGGCGGCGGCGACGTCCACGACGAGTCGCGTCACGACGTCCATTCGCATCCTCGTGTATGCCGCCAGGTCCGGCCACACCAGAAGGAGCGACGTGATCTCGTTGCCGGTGTCGGGGTCACGGCCCTGGGGGTGCTCCGCGTTCCAGAGCCGGTCGAGCAGGTCGCAGACGGCGGCGCGCACCTCGTCGGCATCGATGTCTGCCGTCGCCGCGGCGGACCGGCAGTGCCCGCAGAAGCAGAGGGAGAGGAGAAACCTCGTCGTGGCGTCGAGCCTCGCGCCCCACAGCTCGTGGGGGTGTCCGTGTCCCACCAGGAGGTAGGACAGGCTCTCCACCATCACCCGGTCGAAGAGACCCGTGCCGGCGGCCCCTGCCACGAGCTCAACCGCGTAACGCCGCGCGGCGGGCGAGGCGGGGCAGAGGCCGTGGACGAA
Organism: Microbacterium tenebrionis; assembly: GCF_903645325.1. Taxonomy (GTDB): domain Bacteria; phylum Actinomycetota; class Actinomycetes; order Actinomycetales; family Microbacteriaceae; genus Microbacterium; species Microbacterium tenebrionis. The sequence continues at coordinate 616,279 of NZ_CAHJXQ010000001.1, read as the reverse complement.
CCGGTCGCCAAAGCAGTTCTCGATGGCGGCATCGGGACGCGCGGTGGCGAGGGAGGTGTTGTGGAGCGCGACCGTCCAGCCGTCGAGCGTGATGCCGGAGGCGTCAGCGGACGTGCGCAGGCGCGGGTAGAGGTCGGGGTCCGTCGTCGCGATTCGTGACGCGGGGATGGCGAGGTCGCCGAAGGTCCCCTGCGGCAACGGGAGATGGACGGTGTTCGCCTCAGCCACCGTCGAGACACCCGTCCGTCGGCGCGGAGCGATGATCTCTGCGGAGTGATACGCCGTCGCGATCTGCAGGCGCGTCACACCGAGCGCCGCGGCGTCGGCGACGATCCGCTCTGGCCCCGCGGCCTGCACGTCCCACGGGTAGAGAAGCAGGGTGAGGTCAGTCATCGCTGTGCTCCCTGTAGATGGACTCGATAAGGGTGAGAGTGGGCTCGAGGTCGCGGACCGAAAAGCCCGGGGCGGCGTTCGTGAACGCCGTCCACTGTCTCCGGAACGGGGTGACGTCCAGGTCGATCGCCGGTCCGTTGCGCTCCCCCCCCTGGGTCGTGATGCACCAGCTCCCGTCCATCCGCACCGAGGCCGCTCCCCTCGTCCCGCTGATGACGAGCCCCTCGCCCAGCGGCGGGTAACCGGTCCACAGCAACTCGATCAGCACGGCGCTCCGATCGACCGTCCCGCGCAGGACCGCCATCTCCTCGACGTCGCCCCTGTCGACGATGCGGCGCATCTCCGCCGCATCGATGGTCGGAGCGCCCAGGATGCTGCGAACGCGGTCCAGGGCATGCACGCCGTTCGTCACGAGGATGCCGCCGCCGCTGACCGCCGCGTCGAAGTACCAGGCCGGCAAACTCTCCTCGGCCAGCCGGAAGGCCATCCGGTCGGTGTAGGCGAGGATCTCGCCGAGCTCTCCCGCCCGGACGGCATCCGCAGCCGCCTCGATGCCAGGCCAGTGCCGCGTCGACATGCCGACGAAGACGCGTGCGCCCCTGCGCTCCGCCTCGAGGAGCGACGACGGGTCCTCACCGGGGACGCGGTGCGGCTTCTCGACGAGCACCGGCACACCCGCCTCCGCGAGCGCACGCACCTGCTCGAGATGGGCGCTGGAGGGGGTCGCGACCACCGCGGCGTCCAGCCCTCCCCCCGCGGACAGGGCGTCCGCCACGGAGAGAAAGAGCTCCGCCCCGGGATCGAGCGTCCGGGCGCGGCGGGTGTCGGCGTCGACGACGGCGTTGATGACGTCGCCCGCCGCGCGCACGGCTGCGGCGTGGATCCGTCCCATCGCACCGGCGCCGACGATGAGCACCCGCCGCCCCGTCACGAGAGCAGACCGTCCTTCTGCATCCCCGCGAGCACGCTCTCCGCCGCCTCCAGCGTGCTGTCGATGTCCTCGGCCGTGTGCGCTAGCGAGATGTGGTTCCGCTTCAGCGACATCGGGTACATCATGTGCCCCGCGTCCGTCATCCGCCGATGGAACGTCGCGTACGCGGTGTCGTCGTTGCGTAGCAGGTCGCGATAGCCCTTGACCTCGCCCTCCAGGAAGTACGTGACGAAGACGGAGCCGATGCCCGTGACCACGGCCGGGATGCCGAGTCGATTGACGATCCCGCGCATGCCGTCGCGCATCCGATCGCCCAGGCGGGACGTGTGGGCGTGCAGTCCGACCGCGGGGTCGCTCGCCACGGTCATGGTCGCGATCGCCGCTGCCATCGAAACCGGGTTCCCGTTGAACGTCCCCGCGAGCACCACGTCGCCCCCCGCGGAGGAGAAGCGGGACATGAGCTCTGCGCTCCCGCCGAGGCCGGCGACCGCTAGGCCGTTGCCCATCGCCTTGCCGTAGCTCGTGAGATCGGGGGTGATCCCGCACAGCTCCTGGTAGCCGCCCGGGGCGTGGCGGAAGCCGGTGATGACCTCGTCGAAGATCAGTAGGCTCCCCTCCTTGCGCGTGAGCTCGCGCAGTCCCTGCAGGAACGCCTGGTCGGGGAGCAGCGCTCCGACGTTATGCGGGACCGGCTCGAGGATGACGGCGGCGATCTGGTCGGGGTGGGCGGCGAAAAGCTCCTCGACGCTGGCTAGATCGTTGAACTCGGCCACCAGCGTCGACTGGAGCGCGTCGTCGAGGATGCCGGACGAGAGGGGGTCGACGGCGTAGGCGCGCTCCGGGCTGGAGATGACGTTGCGGGCGACGGCGTCGTGCCATCCGTGGAAGCAGCCCTGGAACTTCAGGAGGAACTTCCGCCCCGTGACCGCACGGGCGAGGCGCACGGCCTGCATCGTGGCCTCCGTCCCGCTCATCGTGCTGATCGACATCTCCACCGACGGGATCAGTCGCGCGGTGAGCCGGGCCACCTCGAGCTCCAGCTCGGTGACGCCGAGGCCGACCAGGTCGATGTCCTCCAGCGCCGCCGCGACCGCCGAAGAGACACGCTCGTCCCGATGGCCGAGGAGGATGGCGCCGAATGCGGCGTGATAGTCGATGTACTCCTTGCCGTCGAAGTCGACGATGCGGGATCCCGATGCGGTTCGGAAGCCCGTCGGCTGTCCGATGTTGCGCGTCGCGGAGTTCACGCCGCCGGGGATGACGGCCCTCGCTTCGGCGGTGATCTCCGAGGCTGTCTGTGCCACTGTCCTGCTCTCCTTCTTCTCGCGCATACGAGATCGTTGGGGTGCCCGGGGTCTCCGAGCACCGGTCGGGTCGATGTCCTCTCCCCGACCGCCGGTGTCGACGACGTCCTCCGAATAGCCGCGTCGACGGCCGGACGTCAGCTGCGGCCGCGCGGGTCCGGGATCCCGAGCAGTTCCAGCGCGTCGCGGTTGATGATGCCCTCCACCGTCTCCTCCCGCACGAACGGGAGGTTCCCGGCGCGGAGCTCCGCGAGCCTGCGCAGGCCGGCGATCGCGTCCTTCGGGCGCCAGAGCGGGAAGTCGGAGCCGAAGAGGAGCTTGCCGGCCACCGACCACTCCTGCGCCGCGACGAGGGCTTGGAACCCCGCCATCGGACGGGTCCACGATGCGGAGACGTCCGAGAACACCCGCGCGTGCTTGCGCAGGACGACCATCGTCTCGAGCTGCCAGGGATGGCCCATGTGCGCCATGATCTGCGTCAGCTCCGGATGCCGGCGCGCGACCTCCTCAACGACGAGCGGCTGGCTCACGGACAGCCGGCCCTGAGGGCTCGGTGTGGCGCCCATGTGCCAGAGCACGACGAGCCCGTGGGAGACGCACAGCCGGTAGAAGTCGTCGAAGTCCTCCGACAGCGGGTCGAAGAGGCTCAGCACCGGGTAGAGCTTCACGCCGCGGAACCCGAGGGACACCGCCTCCTCGACCTGGTCGCGCCAGTCGACGTCGAGCGGATCGAGCGCGGTGAAGGCGACCGTGGGTGTCGTGACCTGCGCGCAGTAGTCGGCCACGAACGCATTCGGGGTGTGCACGCCGGCCCGGCTGGCCGCCAGCCCGAACACGACGGCGACGTCGACGCCAGCCTCGATCATGGCGTCGTCGTACTGCTGCGGCGAGATCCGAGGGTACGGTTCACCGTACGCCGGCTCCCAGTTGTTCTTATGCTCTTCGCCCCAGTGCTCGGGCTGCAGGTTGTGGGTATGGACATCGACGATCATCGGGACGCATCCTCTCTTGTCGACGCGGAACGGGACAGCCGCAGGGCGGACACGAAGCGTGTGTCCGCGGCGAGCTCGGCGGCGCTGCGCCGGAGGACGTCGAGCAGTTCGGCGCGGCGGGCAGGGGCGAGCTCGGCCGAGGGGCCCGCAACGCTGACGGCCGCGTTCACCGATCCGGCGACGATCGGCACCGCGATGCAGGTGACACCGGGATCTCGTTCCTCGTCATCGATGCTGAAGCCGCGCCCGCGCACTGCCTCCAGCTCGGCATCGAGCGCCTCGCGGCTGGTCAGCGTGTGGTCCGTGTACCCCGTGAACGGCTCCTCCGGCAGATGGGCGGTCGCGGCGTCGCGGTCGAGGGCGGAGAGCAGCATCTTCCCGAGGCCCGTGCAGTATGCGTGGTCCAGCGAACCGCTCGCGGAGCGGAAGCGCAGCGGGCGGCTGGGCTCCTCGACGCAGACGTGGAGGACGGACCTGCCCTGAAGGACCCCCACGTTGGCCGTCAGGCCCGTGTCGTCCGCGACGCGTCGCAGGTACGGCGAGGCGAGGGCGTCGGCGTCGACCTGACGACGATAGGACTCGGAGAGCTCGAAGACGGCGTGGCCGATGCCGAAGGTGGGCGGGGTCCCCTCGCGGAACACGTAGTCGTGCTCCTCCAGGATCGCGAGCAGGCGGACCAAGGTCGACTTGGGCAGGTCGAGGCTCGTCGACAGCGACGCAAGGCTGAGGGGACGATCGGCTTCTTCGAGGGCGCCGAGAAGGCGGATCGCACGCACGAGGCCCTGCGAGTGATACGACGTGGCACGCTGTTCCATGTCGGCAACCATAGGACAGAACCCGCGACTACACCACCACATCCCAAGTAAATTCCGTGTAACGGGACATGGAACGCGACCGGGATCGCGCCATCCTCGGGGACCAGCCTCCCTACGGGTTTCCCAGGAGGTCGCCGCTACACTCGATCCAGCGAGGCTCTGACCGTCGGACGAACACACGCGAAACGACGAACTCAGGATCACGAATGATGCTCCCCGCACCCCCTCGGCCGGGGGCGGAGCGGCCTTCGGCCGCTCGGCCAGAGCCCTTGAGCGCCGCACGACTTCTTCTACGACGGGACCTCATGCACCAGATCGCACTCATCCCCTGGCTCGACCCCGAGGTGATCATCGCAGCGGCCGGACCCTGGGCGCTGCTCGTGGTCTGCTTCATCGTGTTCGCCGAGACGGGGCTGCTGGTCGGCTTCCTCCTGCCCGGCGACACGCTGCTGGTGATCTCGGGCCTTCTGACGCACACCAGCGACGTGTTCGGCATGAACATCTGGGTCGTCTCGCTGCTCATCGGCCTCGCCGCTTTCGTCGGCGGCGAGGTCGGCTATCTCATCGGCCACAAGGGCGGACCGGCGGTCTTCGAGCGCAAGGAGTCGGGCCTGTTCAGCCGCAAGAACGTCGAGCGCACGAACGCGTTCTTCGAGCGCTTCGGCGGGCTCACCGTGATCCTGGCCCGATTCGTGCCGATCGTGCGCACCTTCGCGCCTGTAGCCGCGGGCGTCGGCCACATGCCGTGGAAGAAGTACAGCCTGTACAACCTCATCGGGGCGATCCTCTGGGGATTCGGGCTGACGATGCTCGGCTACCTGATCGCGTACATCCCCTTCGTGGCGCACCTGGTGACCGAGTACATCGACATCATCCTGCTCGCCGCCGTCGGAGGCACCGCGATCATCACCCTGTGGCACTACTTCTCGGAACGCCGCAAGGTGCGCAAGGAGCTCGTCGCCGGCGGCGATCCCGACACGGATGCCGCGGAGGCCCGCGCGCTCACGCTCGACTCAGAGGTGTTCGACCGCGCACCCGATCTCGACGGAGACGGCAAGCACTAGCTCGCGTCCTTCTTCTTGGCCCGCGACTTCTCCACGCTGGCCTTGAGAGCCTCCATGAGGTCGATGACCTCGCCGCCGGATCCCGCGGCATCCTCGCCGCCCGCGAACGTCTCGGCGACGTCGAACGTGTCTCCGGCCTCGATCTTGGCGTCGATGAGGGTGCGCAGCTCTTTCTGGTACTCGTCTACGAAGGCCTCCGGGTCGAAGTCGCCCGAGTAGCTGTCGACGAGGTTCGCCGAGAGCTCGAGCTCCTTCTTCGAGATCTTCACGTCCTCATCGAGCGACTCGAACGACGCCTCGCGCACCTCGTCGGCCCACAGCAGCGTCTGCAGCACGAGCACGTCCCCGCGTACGCGCAAGGCCGCGAGCCGCGTCTTCTGCCGAAGCGTGAAGCGCACGATCGCCGTACGATCGGTCTGCTCGAGCGTCTTGCGCAGCAGCACGTACGCCTTGGGCGACTTCGAGTCGGGTTCGAGGTAGTAGGCCTTGTCGAGAGTGAGCAGATCGACCTGATCGCTCGGCACGAACTCGACCACGTCGATCTCGCGGCTGCGCTCGGCGGGGAGCGCGTCGAGATCCTCCTTGGTGAGCACGACCAGCTGCCCGTCGTCCTCGTAGGCGCGGTCGATGTTCTGGTACGGCACGACCTCGCCGCACACCTCGCAGGTGCGCTTGTACCGGATCCGCCCGCCGTCCTCGTCATGCACCTGGTGCAGCGAGACGTCGTGGTCCTCGGTGGCGGAGTACACCTTCACCGGCACGTTCACCAGCCCGAACGTCAGGGCGCCCTTCCAGATCGACCTCATGAGACCAGTAGACACTGCCGAGGGCCCCGGGTGCCAGAGGCTAGTCTTTCGAACATGCCGAGCGCTGCGCAGGTCGTCGAGGTCGACGGCAGGCGTCTGCGCCTGACGAACCTCGACAAGGTGCTTTACCCCGAGACGGGAACGACCAAGGGCGAGATGATCGCCTACTACACGCGCGTCGCCCCGCGGATGCTGCCGCTGCTGGCCCGCCGGCCCGTCACGCGCAAGCGCTGGGTCGAGGGCGTGGGCACGGCGGATGCTCCGGGCGAGGCGTTCTTCGCGAAGCAGATCGAGCGCGGGGCGCCCGAATGGGTGCAGCGCCTGCCGATCGAGCACTCCGGCGGTGCGAAGGAGTACCCGATCGCCGCTGATCTGGCGACCCTCGTATGGATGGCGCAGATCGCCAGCGTCGAGCTGCACGTTCCGCAATGGCGGTTCGGGTCAGGCGGCGAGCGCCGGAACCCCGACCGGCTGGTCCTCGATCTCGACCCCGGGCCGGGGGCCGATCTCGCCCAGTGCGCCCACATCGCCCGGCTCGCGCGCGAGATCCTCGCCGACATCGGCCTCGACCCGGTGCCGGTCACGAGCGGCAGCAAGGGCATCCATCTGTACGCGCATCTGAATGGTGGTCAGACGAGCGACCAGGCGTCAGCGATCGCGCACGAGCTGGCCCGTTCGATCGAGGCGGATCACCCCGACCTCGCGACGAGCACGATGACGAAGGCCGTCCGCGGTGGCAGGGTGTTCATCGACTGGAGTCAGAACAACGGCTCCAAGACGACCATCTCGCCGTACTCACTGCGCGGCAGAGCGCGGCCGACCGTCGCCGCGCCGCGCACATGGGCCGAGCTCGACGACCCGGGGCTGCGCCATCTCGACCTCGACGAGGTCGCCGAGCGGGCCGAGGAGGGCATCGACCCGTTCGCCGGCTTCGGACCGTCGTCTGCGGATGCCGCGCTCGCCCCGTACCGCGCCAAGCGCGATGCCGCGCGCACGCCCGAGCCCGTTCCCGAGCGGACAGCGGTCACCGCGGCGGGGCCGCTCCCCCGGTTCGTGATCCAGGAGCACCATGCGCGCGCGAAGCACTTCGATCTGCGCATCGAGCACGACGGCGTGCTCGTGAGCTGGGCTGTGCCCAAGGGGGTCCCGGAGGCCCCTGCGCGCAACCGCCTCGCCGTGATGACCGAGCCGCATCCGCTCGAATATCTGACCTTCCACGGCGAGATCCCCCGCGGCGAGTACGGGGCGGGCACCATGACGATCTGGGACTCGGGCACCGTCGAGCTCGAGAAGTGGCGCGACGACGAGGTCATCGGAACGTTCAGCGGCGAAGGCCCCCTGGGCCGCGCCCGGCTCGCCCTCATCCGCACGGACGGGTCCGGCGAGAAGTCCTCCTGGCTGCTGCATCGCATGAGGGACCAGAAACCGGCTTCCCCGGCGGGTGTCGTCCGCCCGATGCTCGCCGAGACGGGCACGCCCGGTCTCGCAGCTGCACTGAAGGACACGTGGAGCGAGATCAAGTGGGACGGCATCCGCGCCATCGGCACCTGGCAGGACGGCAGGTTCCGCCTGCACGCGCGCAGCGGCACCGACATCACCGAGCGCTACCCCGAACTCACCGCCGATGGTGCCCCGCACTTCGCGTGCGCGGATGCCGTCGTCGACGGCGAGATCGTGGCGCTGGATGCGTCCGGCCGACCGAGCTTCGGGCTGCTGCAGCGCCGCATGCACCTCACGAAGGGGCGGGAGATCGAACGCGAGGTCGTCCGCACCCCGATCGCGTACCACCTGTTCGACCTGGTCCGACTGGACGGCCACGATCTCAGCGGCACCCCGCTGCGGGACCGCCGTGCCCTGCTGGAGACGCTCGGCGAGAGCGCAGACCGGCCTGTCATCGTGCCCCCGGTCTTCGACGATCTGGGTGCCGCGCTGCGCACCAGCCGGGACCTCGACCTGGAAGGGGTCGTGGTGAAGGCCGCGGGCTCGCGCTACCGTCCGGGCACCCGTTCCGCCGACTGGCTGAAGATCAAGCACACGAGAACGCAGGAGGTGGTGATCGCCGGCATCCGCCCCGGAAAAGGCAACCGCGCCGCGACGTTCGGGTCACTCCTGCTGGGCGTTCCGGATGCCGACGGAACACTGCGCTACGTCGGGCGCGTCGGCAGCGGGTTCGACGATCGGATGCTGCGCGATCTGCTCGAGCGACTCACTCCGCTGCGCGCGGAGGAGACCGATCTCGAGGGCGTCCCCGACCTCGACGCGAGCGACGCGCTGTGGGTGCGGCCCGAACTCGTCGGCGAAGTGGAGTTCGCCGGGTGGACCGGTGACGGCTCGCTGCGTCACGCGCGCTGGCGCGGCCTGCGGCCCGACAAGGAGGTCGCCGACATCCGCGTGGAGTGACCCGCGTGCGGGTTCAGGCGTGCGTTTCGGTGCACTCGGCCTGGCCGTCCGGCTCGAGCTGGAACGTCGAGTGCGCGACGTCGAAGTGCTCGGCCAGGCATCCCTGGAGCTGCTCGAGCAGTGCTCCTGCCTGTCCCCGTGCGAACACCGCGGGGTCGACGCCGACGTGCGCGGTGAACACGGGCGCGCCACGGGTGAGCTGCCACACGTGGACGTCGTGGACGCTGGTGACTCCGTCGAAGCCGAGCACGTGGTCGCGGATCTCGCTGACGTGGGTGTCCTTCGGCGCGGATTCGGCGAGGACCGAGAACACCTCGCGCAGCAGCGTGATGGCCCGCGGGATGATCATGACGGCGATGAACAGCGAGGCGATGGCATCTGCCGGCATCCATCCGGTCGTGACGATGATGACGGCGGCGACGATGACCGCCGCCGAGCCGATCAGGTCGCCCATGACTTCCAGGTATGCGCCTCGGACATTGATGTTCGTCTTCTGCGCCGAGCTGAGCAGCCACATCGCGACCGCGTTGGCGACGAGTCCGATCACGGCGACCGCGAGCATGAGAGGGCCGGCGACCTCGGCCTCTGCGGGCTCGACGAGCCGGCGAACGCCCTCGATGCCGACGCTCGTGGCCAGGACGATGAGGATGATGGCGTTGATGAGCGCGCCCAGCACCTCGGCGCGCTGGTAACCGAACGTGCGCCGATCGTCTGCCGGGCGCGCGGCCACCGTGCTGGCGATGAGCGCGATGACGAGGGCCGAGGCGTCGGTGAACATGTGCGCCGCGTCGGCGAGCAGCGCGAGGGATCCGGTCATCAGCGCGCCGACGATCTGGACCGCCATCACCGTCGCCGTCAGGCACAGCGGGATCGTCGGGAGTCGTCGACTGCCGGCCCCTCGGATCCCGTGCGCATGATCGTGCATGCATCCAGGCTACGAGCGGAATCGGCCGTCAGAGGCCATTCCCGCTAGTCGGGAAGGGTAACGATTCTCAGTAGCGCCGCGCTCGACGTCGCCGCGCGGCGCGGAGTCAGAGCGTCTTCAGCAGGGGCACGAGCGCCTCGAACGCCCGGGCCCGGTGCGACTGGGACTGCTTCTCGTCGCCGCTCAGCTCGGCCGCGGTGCGCTCGGCGCCTGCCTGCTGGCCGTCGGGGATGAAGATCGGGTCGTAGCCGAAGCCGTTCTCCCCCGCCGGAGCATGCGCCAGGCGACCGGGCCAGATCCCCTCGACCACGTGCTCGACGCCGTCCGGTGCGACGAGCGCAATGGTCGAGGTGAAGTGCGCCGACCGGTGCGGGTCGGCGATGTCGCGGAGCTGATCGAGCAGCAGCTCGAGGTTGGCCGCGGCGTCCTTCTTCTGCCCCGCCCAATACGCCGAGAAGACGCCGGGCGATCCGCCCAGCACGTCGACGCAGATGCCGGAGTCATCGGCCATGGCGGGAAGCCCCGTGTGCGCGGCCGCGGCGCGCGCTTTGATGAGCGCGTTCTCGGCGAAGGTCACGCCGTCCTCGACCGGCTCAGGACCGTCGTATCCGATCACCTCGAGGTCCGGGCGGGTCAGCGCGACGATCTGCCCGAACTCCGCGACCTTGTGCGGATTGTGAGTGGCGAGGACGACCTGCATGATCACTCGCCCGCGAGCGCTGCGAGCTGGTGTTCCTTGAGCGTCGCGCATCCGGCGACGCCGAGCTCGAGCAGAGCGTCGAGCTCCCGCTTGTCGAAGGGGGCGCCCTCGGCGGTGCCCTGCACCTCGACGAACAGACCGCGACCGGTGACGACGATGTTCATGTCGGTCTCGGCGCGGACGTCCTCGACGTACGGCAGGTCGAGCATCGGCTCGCCGTCGATGATGCCGACCGACACCGCGGCGACCGAGTCGATGAGCGGCGTGGCGCTCTTGCCGATGAACTTCTTCTCCCGACCCCATTCGATCGCGTCCGCGAGCGCGACGTACGCGCCCGTGATCGCGGCGGTGCGGGTGCCGCCGTCGGCCTGCAGCACGTCGCAGTCGATGACGATGGTGTTCTCGCCCAGCGCCTTGGTGTCGACGACGGCGCGCAGCGCACGGCCGATCAGACGCGAGATCTCGTGCGTGCGTCCGCCGATGCGGCCCTTGACGCTCTCACGATCGTTCCGGCTGTTCGTGGCGCGCGGCAGCATCGCGTACTCGGCCGTGACCCAGCCCTTGCCCTTGCCGGTCAGCCAGCGCGGGACGCCGTTCGTGAAGGATGCCGTGCACAGCACCTTCGTGCCGCCGAAGCTGATGAGGGCCGAGCCCTCGGCGTTCGCGCTCCAGCCGCGTTCGATCGTGATCTCGCGGAGCTCGTCGGTGGCGCGGCCGTCCGCGCGGACGATGTCAGACATGGGTCTCCTTCGGGTCGGATGCCGAATCGTCGGCGAGTTCTGAGAGGTCGGGAAGCGTGATGACACCGGTCTGCACGTGCTGCACATCGCGGACCTCGGTGCCCATCAGGCGGTTCGCGAGGGCGGTGAACTCCTCGGTGGACTCCCCGGTGGCCTCGTACACGTAGGTCGCCCGCGCATCCGGCGGGGCCAGCAGATCGCTCCGCATGAGCTGCCGGTACACGTCGCCGGCCGTCTCGTCGTCGCTGGAGACGAGGGAGACGCCCTCGCCCATGACGTAGCTGATCGCGCCGCGCAGGAACGGGTAGTGCGTGCATCCGAGCACGAGCGTGTCGACGCCGGCATCCCGCAGGGGCGCGAGGTACTGCTCGGCCGTCGCGATCACCTCTGGCGTACCGGTCACGCCCGCCTCGACGAACTCGACGAACCGTGGGCAGGCAGCGGTGAACACCTCGAGCTGCTCGTTGACCTCGAGCATGTCCTGGTACGCGCGCGATCCGATCGTTCCGACCGTGCCGATGACGCCGATGCGCCCGTTGCGCGTCGTCGAGATGGCCCGGCGCACGGCGGGGCCGATCACCTCGATGACGGGCACGTCGTAGCGCTCGCGGGCGTCGCGCAGCATCGCGGCGGATGCCGTGTTGCAGGCGATCACGAGCATCTTCACGCCCTGGTCGACGAGCGTGTCGAGCACCTCCAGCGAGTAGCGGCGGACGTCGGCGATGGGCTTGGGACCGTACGGCGAGTGCAGCGTGTCGCCGATGTAGACGAAGGATTCGCGCGGCAGCTGGGCGCGGATCGCGCGGGCCACGGTCAGTCCGCCGACACCGGAGTCGAAGATGCCGATCGGTGCCGCGTTCATGAGTCCCCAGCCTACCCTTCCCGGTCATCGAGCCCGCCGAAACGCCGGAGGCGCTCGACACTAAGCTGAGCGGATGACCTCGTCGACGGCGCTGCTCACCGACCGCTACGAACTCACCATGCTGGGCGCGGCCCTGCGCGACGGAACCGCCGCGCGACCCAGCGTCTTCGAGCTCTTCGCCCGGCGCCTCTCCGGCGGACGGCGCTTCGGCGTCGTGGCGGGAACGGGGCGACTGCTCTCGCTGCTGCGCGACTTCCGCTTCGGCGACGACGAGCTGCGGTTCCTGCGCGACAACGACGTGGTGGATGCCGAGACGCTCACGTACCTGGAGAACTACCGGTTCGCAGGGTCCATCCACGGCTACCGCGAGGGCGAGCTGTACTTCCCCGGCTCCCCCATCCTCACCGTCGAGGGATCGTTCGCGGATGCCGTCGTGCTCGAGACCCTGGCGCTGAGCGTGCTCAACCACGACTCCGCGGTCGCCACCGCCGCATCACGGATGAGCATCGCCGCCGGCGAGCGCCCCCTGGCCGAAATGGGCTCGCGCCGCGCCGCAGAGCACTCCGCGGTCGCTGCCGCACGCGCCGCGTACATCGCCGGGTTCGGCGCGACCAGCAACCTCGAGGCGGGACGCCGATGGGGCATCCCCACCATGGGCACCGCCGCGCACTCGTGGACGCTCTTGCACGACACCGAGGAGGACGCCTTCCGCGCGCAGATCGACAGCCTGGGCACCGGGACGACGCTGCTCGTGGACACCTACGACATCCGCGAGGGTGTGAACACCGCGATCCGCGTCGCCGGAACCGGCCTCGGCGGAGTCCGACTCGATTCCGGAGACCTGCCGACCGTGGCCGCCGCCGTGCGCACCCAGCTCGACGAGCTCGGCGCGACGGGCACGAAGATCACCGTCACGAGCGATCTCGACGAGTACGCGATCGCGGCCCTCGCGGCATCCCCCGTCGACTTCTACGGCGTGGGCACGTCGGTGGTCACCGGCTCGGGCTACCCGACGGCCGGCATGGTCTACAAGCTCGTCGCCAGGCAGGATGCGACCGGCTCCTGGGTTCCGGTGGCGAAGGCCTCGGCGGACAAGGGCTCCAAGGGCGGCCGCAAGGCGGCGTTCCGCACGCTCTCAAGCGGCGTCGCGACATCCGAGACGATCGTCGTCTCCGACGGCTTCGAGGCGCTCGGCACGGCGGCGGAGCACCCCGATTCGCGCCCGCTCCAGGTCGTGCTCGTCGACGCCGGCGAGATCGATGAGTCGTACGAGGGCACGGCGGGTACGGCATCCGCGCGGGAGCACCACCTGCGCGTGCGGGAGGAGCTGCCGGTGCGCGCGCTCGCGCTCAGCAAGTCCGACCCGGCCATCCCGACGGTCTTCGTCGATCAGGAGTAATCGCCGAGCCCTGAGCCCGTCGAGCCGACCCGTGCGCCTGTCGAACGGTCTCAGCCGACCATCGACTCGTAGATCTCCTTGCAGGTCGGGCAGATCGGGAACTTCTCCGGGTCACGCCCTGGCGTCCACTTCTTGCCGCACAGCGCGCGTACGGGCTTGCCGGTGATGGCGGACTCGAGGATCTTGTCCTTCTTCACGTAGTGCGAGAAGCGCTCGTGGTCGCCGGGCTCGAGATTCTCTTCTTTGAGAAGTTCTTCCAGTTCGCGATCAAGCGTTGCCACGCCGCCCTGATCGGGGCTGTCCAGCGGAGTACTCATGCGCTGAGTCTAATCGTCGGAAGCCCCGCGCGGGCGGTCTCACGCGGTCTCGACGAACTCCATGAGGCGCTCACCGCCGCGATCCCACACGCGCCCGCCGATCATCGCACCGGCGGCGAGCACGACGACGCCGGTGGCGAGTCCGACCCAGAACGTCGCCGGGTTGTAGGCGTCGTTCTCGAGGATGGTCATGACGAACAGCCAGATCGTCGGTGCGCTGAGCACGAGGGTCGCGATGAAGCCGATCGCGGGGGCGTATCCGGCACGGGATGCCGAACGCTGAGGCTGCTGGAACGGGCTGTCGCCCGGCCTCGAGACGGCGTACGGCGAGGTGACCGACAGGATGCTCGAGACGCCGAGTCCGCCGAGGAACAGGCTGGCCGCAAGGCCGATCATCGGCATGAGCAGGTACCAGCTCTCCACGAGGGCGAGGCTGACGGGGATCGCGATGGCGAGCACGGGGAGCGCGACGAGTGCGATCGGCACCAGACGCCCGAAGCGGTCTGCCGCGCCGCGGACGCCGCTGGCGACGTGGATCCACAGGGCCGTGGAGTCGTACGCGGCGTCGTTGTGCGGGAGCCAGCCGAAGAACAGAGCCATCACCGGCACCGGCACGAGGGCGGCGATGTACAGCGGAACGCCCGCGACCAGCAGCGGGAACACGGTCAGCACCCCGGCGATCGGCACGATCACGACGTTGACGATGTACCGGCGGTCGCGCGACCAGTAGACGAGGCTGCGGGCCGCGATCGCGCCGAAGGCGTTCGACGGCAGCAGCCCGAACCATCCGAGACCCGACCGCTCGCGCGCCGTCGCCGGCCGATCGGTGTGCGTGAGCAGGCGTGCGACGAGCCATGCCCAGAACGCGCCCAATGCGATCACGGTGACGAGGGCGACGAGTCCGCTGAGCCACGCTCCGGGCACGTCGCCGGCGGCGACCGCGAGGGCGAAGCCCGGCACCGCCCCGAACGGGGTCGAGGCGATCACGGAGGCGAGGGATGCCACGGCATCCGGCACGAGACCGTCCCATTCCAGCGAGGCGAAGAAGACGGCCGCGGGGAACGCGACGACGATCACGGCGAGCACGAACAGTGCCGTGAGCTCGCGCGAGCGCCGCTCGGGGAGCAGCAGCGCGCTGACGGCCATGCCGATGCGCGCGGCGATCGCGAGGGACAGCACTCCGAACACCGCGGCGAGGATCGCGAAGACCGGCGGAGTTCCCAGCGCGATGAGGGTGATGACGAAGCACACGGCCACGGCCGCAAGGGCGATCGACGGCACGCTGACGAGGGCGCCGAGCGCGAGGATCCACGGCATCGCGCGCACATCGACGCCGAAGACGCGGAAGCGTCGCGGATCGAGCTGATCCGCGGTGCCGGTGAGGATCGGCCCGACGAGGAAGCCCAGGACCGCGGCTGCCCCGCCGAGGACGATCACAGTCCTCGCCACCGGCAGCGGCGCATCGGCGAGGCTCAGCAGCGCGACGCAGACGGCGACAGTGACCGCGGCCAGGACGACAACCCCGGCGATGGTGCGCACGACCCGGTCGCCCCGGAGGGCGCCGAACATGAGGGCGAGCCTCAGTCGGAGAACGTGTGCAGCCACTCGAGCCCCTCCACCTCGCTCGCGCCTCCTGAGAGCTCGACGAAGCGGGACTCGAGCGTCTGCCCCGCCCGCACCTCGTCCACCGTGCCCTCGGCGAGGACCTCACCGCCGACGATGATCGCGACGCGGGAGCACACCCGTTCGACGAGGTCCATGCCGTGGCTGGAGAGGATGACCGTGCCGCCATGATCGACGTAGGCGCGGAGGATGTCGAGGATCACGGCGGATGAGACCGGATCGACGGACTCGAACGGCTCGTCGAGAACGAGCACGCGCGGCGAGTGGATCATGGCTCCCGCGAGCATGATCTTCTTCGTCATGCCGGCCGAGTAGTCCGAGACGACGCGTCCGACGGAACCTGCGAGGTCGAAGGCGCGCACCAGATCGGCGGAGCGCTTCTCGATGACGTCGGCGGAGAGCCCTCGCAGCAGCCCGTAGTAGTGCAGCAGCTGGCGGCCGGTGAGGCGGTCGAACGTGCGCAGCCGGTCGGGCAGCACGCCCATCACGCGCTTCGCGTCGAGCGGATTCTTCGCCTGGTCGATGCCGCAGATCTCGATCTCGCCCGCATCAGCGCGCAGGAGGCCTGCGAGGATCGACAGGGTCGTGGTCTTGCCCGCGCCGTTGGGTCCGACGATTCCGTAGAACGTCCCGGCGGGCACGGTGAGGTCGATCGCGTTGACGGCGCGCTGATCGCCGAAGTCCTTGACCAGGCCACGGACGACGATCGCGTCGGATGCCACCGGCGCATGCACGTCGACGACCACCGCCTCGGCGGCGGCCGCCGCATCGGGCTCGGGCTCCGGTTCGGGCACCGGTTCCGGTTCGGGCACCGGTTCGGGCTCGGACTCGGACTCCGAGCCCGAAGCGGGTGCCGGCTCGAGTTCAGGTTCCGGAGAAGCGGCCGGAGCGGAAGGTCGCAGGATCGGCTCCTCCGTCGCCTCGTCGGGTTCCTGCGCGACGAGCGCCGCCGCCTCTGCCTCGGCGAGGGCCTGCGCTTCGTGCCTCTCGCGTTCGGCCTGCGCTTCCTGCTTCTCGCGCTCGGCCTGCGCCTTCTCCTTCGCCTCCCGCGCCGCGGCGGCCTTCGCGGCCCGCGTGGCGGCAGCCTTGGCTGCGGCTCGCTTCGCGGCGGCGGACTTGGCTTCCTTGACCTTGTTCTCAGCATCCGCGGAATCGGCCTTCGCCGCGGCGTTGCGCGCCGAGGCGGACTTCACGGCTGCAGCCTTGGCCGCGGTCGTGCGCGGTGCGGACGCGCGTCCTGCGGGCTTCTTGGTCGGGCGCGCGGCGACGATCCTGACCGCCGAGGTCCGCGTGGTGGCCGCCTTCTCCTCGGCCGGTGCGGCGGAGGCGACATCCGGCTGTTCGTCGTGGTCATCCACTGGAGCAGTCACCGTCCTAACGTATCAACGGCCCTGGACTTTCTCGGGGTCCGACGAAACAATCGGCACAGGAGATGTTCCGGATCGCGCACCTGTGGATTCGGTGTGTACCTGATCACGAAACGGCAACGGGCAGGCCTCACCCCGGGGCTTCCCAGCGGGCATCGCTAGCATGATCCACGGCACGAAGAAGTGTCTGGCCGGTGAACCGGCCGTGAACACAGATTCTTTTTAGGAGTATTCGTGACTCTTCAGACCGTCATTCTTGCCGCAGGCATGGGATCGCGCCTCGGGCGCGCACTGCCGAAGCCGCTGACCCAGCTCAGCGACGGCCGAACCATCATGCAGCAGCAGCACGAGAACATCCGCGCCGTCTTCGGCGGCGAGGCTCGCATCACCACCGTCGTCGGATACCGCGCCGAGACCGTCATCGAGGCGTTCCCGAACGCCAACTACATGCACAACGAGCGCTACGACCAGACGAACACCTCCAAGAGCCTGCTGCGCGCACTGGGCGCGACGGGCAAGGCGGGCGTGCTGTGGATGAACGGCGACGTCGTCTTCGACCCCCGCATCCTCGGACGCGCGATCGAGTACATCGAGCGCGACCAGTCATTCGTCTCCGTGAACACCTCCAAGGTGAGCGACGAAGAGGTCAAGTACACCGTCACCGCCGAGGGGTTCATCAAGGAGCTCTCCAAGTCGGTCAAGGGCGGCCTGGGCGAGGCCATCGGCATCAACTACATCTCGTCGACGTACAAGAAGGCCTTCATGCGCCAGCTCGCGCGCGTCGACGACCAGGAGTACTTCGAGGGCGGCCTGGAGCTGGCCATCGCCGAGGACGGCCTGCTGCTCGAGCCGATGGACGTCTCGGACTTCTACGCCGTCGAGGTCGACTTCGCCGAAGACCTCGAGCGCGCGAACCTCTTCGTCTGAGCCTCGTTCCGAAAGCCCGGTCCCGCGTGGGGCCGGGCTTTCGGCATTCTCGCGGACGACGTGCATAGGATCTGCCCATGGCCAAGAAGGTGCACAAGATCCACTCGCTGCCGGATGATTCCGCCTGGGACAAGGGCGTGCCGCCAGTGGGATCCGACGAGCATCCGCTGACCGTGCGGGGGCTCGACAAGGTGCTCTCGATTCAGCGGCCGCTCGTGCTGGCGCACATCCGCAGCATCCGTCTGCGCAATCCGACTGCCACGCCGGACCGCATCGTCCGCATCCTCGAGCGCCGCTACCTCGCTGCTGTCACGACGGGTGGCGCAGCGGTGGGTGCGACCGCGGTCGTGCCGGGGATCGGCACCGGTGTGACGCTGGCGCTGTCCGGAGTGGAGACGCTCGGGTTCCTGGAGTCGACGGCCTTGTTCGCCCAGTCCCTCGCCGAAGTGCACGGCATCGCGATCGAGAATCCCGACCGGGCTCGCGCCCTGGTGATGACGTTGATGCTGGGCAAGGAGGGCGTGGATCTCGTCGGCCAGTTGGCCCGGCAGGCCACGGGGAAGGGCGCGAACCGGTCGTCCTACTGGGGCGAGCTCGTGACGAAGTCGCTGCCCCGGGCTGCGATCGGTCCCGTCGTCGACCAGCTCAAGACCCGGTTCGTGAAGCACTTCGCCGCCGCAGGCGGAGCATCCTTGGTCGGCAAGGCGATGCCGTTCGGGATCGGCGCCGCCGTCGGCGGCGCGGGCAACCATCTGCTCGGCCGACGCGTGCTGACCACGTCGCGGAAGGCGTTCGGCCTCGCACCCGCCGTGCTCCCTGCGGAGCTCGAGCCCGATGCCGGCGCCGAGAAGCTGGAACGGCGGATGCTGCGCGGAGTCCGCTACGCCGGCTCGGCCATCACCGGCGTCGCCGGCGTGGTCTCGCGCGGTGCAGGCACGGTCGCGCGGACCGTGGGCCGTGCGGGCAGGAAGAACGGCGCCGGCTCGACGGATGCGATCGCATCGCAGGACGCCCTCGGCGGACACGAGATCGACTCGCTCTCCACAGACTCGGCTTCATAGGGCTTCTCCCCCGGTCGTTGCCTGGGCACTCCGATGCCGCACTCGGCGTCGGCGGTCGTTCCTAGCGTGGCGGCATGTTGCGAGCCATCCATCCGTCTGATGCCCCTCCTCCGCCCGCCTATCGCGTTCCGTGGCTGATCGATCGCGCCGACCCCCAGCATCCCGTCGTCACGAACGGCAGCGCTGAGAGCGCGGACTTCGTCCGGGTTTTCCGCGACGACCAGCGCGCCGACGGCACGCAACTGTGGGGCCAGGTGCTGCCGTCGGAGGACATCGAACTGTGCCTGTGCGCAGCAGACCCCGACGAGGTGGTCGTCACGCTCGCCTGGTTCCGGCCGGCCGACGGTCTGGAGTACGTGTGGCGGTTCGTTGTGTGATGCGCCGCCCGCCGCCGGCCACTGAGCCGGCGGCCGCTGCACCCGGCCGCTCAGCCCGTCGAAGCGTCAGGCGCCCTCGCGGCGGCGCAGCTCGCGGCGGAAGTCGGCTTCGGAGTAGGGCTTGAGATTTTCGGGCAGGTCTGCGGCCGTGAGGCCTGTGATGAAGACCTCGGGCTTGACGTCGAGTGCGGTGGCGAGCTGGATCAGCACGAACAGCGTCGGGTTGCCGTCGCCGGATTCGATCCGGGCGAGGTGCGAGACGTCCATGTCGGCGCGGTCGGCCAGCCGGGCGCGCGGGATGCCGGCTTTGGCGCGGAGGTCTCGGATGAGCATTCCGACATGCTCGGAGGCTCGAGACCGGGGCGCTTTCATCCCTCCAGCATCCAAGCGCCACCCAGTCCAGCCACGCGCATTCAGGAGTGGGCATTTATGCCATGGTTAAGCGGTGAGCAGCCTTGGAACTTTCGTGTGGCAGATTGCGGATCAGCTCCGAGGCCCGTTCAAACCGCATCAGTACGGCGACGTCATCCTGCCGATGACGATCCTGCGCCGGCTCGACGGCATCATGACCGCCCATCGCGAGGCGATCGCCGAGGTGCTCGCCGGCACCGACAACGATGATCTGCGCGAGGTGCGCATCCGTCAGCAGACTGGACTCGGCTTCTACAACACGACCTCGTGGACATTCCCGCGCCTGCTCGGCGACCCGGAGGGGCTCCAGGCGAATCTCGTCGACTACATCTCGGGCTTCTCGAAGAGCATCGATGTGTTCGACCGGTTCAAGTTCGAGGACCAGATCGAGGCGATGGCCGAGAGCAACCGGCTGCTGCTCGTCGTCCAGCGCTTCGCCGACGTCGACCTCAGCCCCGATGCGCTGCCGAACGCCGCGATGGGCGACCTGTTCGAAGAACTGATCCGCAAGTTCGCCGAGGCGTCGAACGAGACCGCCGGAGAGCACTTCACTCCGCGCGACGCGATCCGGCTGATCGTGGATCTGCTGTTCGCCGGCGACGACAAGGCGCTCGCGAACGAAGGCGTCGTGCGGTCGATCTACGATCCGACCGCAGGGACGGGTGGGATGCTGTCGGTCGCCGAAGAGCATCTGCTCGAGATGAACCCCGACGCGAGGCTGCGTCTGTACGGCCAGGAGATCAACCCGCAGTCGTACGCCATCTGCAAGAGCGACATGATCGCGAAGGGGCAGGATGCCACGAACATCCGGCTCGGGAACACCCTGTCGGACGACCTGTTCGCCGGGCAGCACTTCGACTACGCGCTCTCGAATCCGCCGTACGGGGTGGACTGGAAGGCGTCGCAGGCAGCGGTGAAGGCCCACATTCAGGATGCCGGCGAGCTCAGTCGCTTTCCCGGTGGACTGCCGCCGATCAGCGACGGGCAGATGCTGTTCCTGCAGCACCTGGCGACGAAGATGCGGCCTGTGCACGAGGGTGGCGGGCGCGCGGGGATCGTCCTGAACGGCTCACCGCTGTTCACAGGTGCGGCCGAGTCGGGTCCGAGCCAGATCCGTCGGTGGCTGCTCGAGAATGATCTGGTGGATGCCATCGTCGCGCTGCCGACGAACATGTTCTACAACACCGGCATTGCCACGTATGTGTGGCTGCTCGACAACGCCAAGCCGGCGGAGCGCATCGGAACCGTGCAGCTGATCGACGGCACCGGATTCTGGTCGAAGCTGCGCAAGAACCTCGGGCAGAAGAACCGCGAGGTCTCTGCCGCGAACAGAGCCGAGATCGTGCGGCTGTACGACGAGCACGTCGAGCAGAAGCACTCGAAGATCTTCCGCAACGACGAGTTCGGATACTGGACGATCACTGTCGAGCGTCCGCTCCGCAATGAAGATGACGAGATCGTCCGCGATCGCAAGGGCAATGCAAAGCCCGATCCGAAGCTGCGCGACACCGAGAACGTGCCGTTCACCTGGGGTGGCAACGAGCAGGGCGAATCCGCCCGGGATGCTGTGATCCAGGCGTACTTCGAAGCAGAGGTCCTCCCCCACGTCGAGGATGCCTGGGTGGATGCCGCGAAGACCAAGATCGGCTACGAGATCCCCTTCACACGGCACTTCTACGAGTACGTGCCGCCGAGACCCCTCGAAGAGATCGACGCCGAACTCAACCAGCTCGTCGGCGAGATCATGGAGTTGCTTCGGGAAGTGGAGCGGTGAGCGTCGCGCTTCGACGCCTCGCGGAGGTCAATCCGCCCGTGCCGGAGTTCGACGAGGCTCCCTCCGACGCGTCGATTACGTTCATGCCGCTGGAAGCTTGCTGGGCTGACGGTCGAGCCGACCTCTCACGGCGCGCAACGAAGTCCACAGTCGCGAGCGGGTACACCCGTTTCCGATCCGGAGATGTGCTGTTACCCAAGATCACGCCGACGTTCGAAGCGGGGAGAGTTTTCCCGGCGAACATCCAAACAGGCTTTGGCGCCGCGACCACGGAAGTCCACGTGCTGCGCGCGAAGAGCCACTCTGACCCGCGATTCCTCGCGTACATCGCACGCTCTCTTCCCTTCCTTCAGCTCGGTGCAGCCTCATTGCAAGGTGTGGGAAACCTCCGACGCGTAACGACCAACTTCGTCCAGAGTTTTCCCGTGACTGCTTTCGAGAGACGTCAGCAGACAGCGATCGCCGACTACCTCGACCGCGAGACCGCCCAGATCGACACGCTCATCGCGAAGCAGGAGCAGCTCATTGCCGGCCTCCGGGAGCGGCGGGCTGCCCGGATTCTCGAGGCAGTGACGCAAGGGGTCGAAAGTGGCGTGGTTCTCACCGAGAGCTCACTGGATTGGGCACGTCGGACTCCTTCGCACTGGACGGAGCTGAACATCCGTCGGGTTGCTGACATGCGGACAGGACACACCCCAAGCAAGAGCAATCCCGAGTTCTGGGAGAACACGACGATTCCGTGGTTCACCCTGGCCGATGTGTGGCAACTGCGCGACGCTCGGCGGACGTTCCTCGGCGAGACTGCGAGCAATATCAGTGAACTCGGCCTGGCAAATTCGGCGGCCGATCTGTTGCCGGCAGGGACGGTGATCCTGTCACGCACCGCCTCAGTCGGATTCTCCGGGATCATGCCCGTGCCGATGGCAACTAGTCAGGACTTCTGGAATTGGGTGTGCGGACCGCGGATCATTCCCGAGTACCTCATGTACACGTTCCGAGCGATGCGCGACCACCTGCTGTCTCTCATGATCGGTTCGACGCACAAGACGATCTATCAACCAATCGCTGCAGCGCTCCGCATCCCACTTCCTCCGATCGATGAGCAACACACGATTGTGGCGGCTCTTCGATCTGAGCTCGACCAGATCGACACCCTCATCGCGAAGGCCGAGCGGTTCATTGAGCTCTCGAAGGAGCGGCGCGCTGCGCTGATCACGGCGGCGGTCACCGGGCAGATCGAGGTTCCTGCAGGCTAGAGTCCGGGGTTCGGCGGGCGAGGCCCGGTGAGAGCACACGCATCCCGAGGCGCGACGCGGCCGCGGCGAGCTCGGCGTCGTAGGTGATCATCTCCTGCGCTTCGAGCCGTACTGCGGTCGCGAGGTGGATCGCGTCGTTCGTGCGCAACCGCTCGAGACCCGCAGCCGCGATCAGGTCGGCCCTGTGCACCTCGGCCAGTCGGGTCATTCCCAGCACCGCGTCGATGAGCGCCGATCCGACTCCCTCTCGCCGTGCATGCGCGCAGTGGAGCTCGGTGTGCAGAAGCCACGAAGAGACGACAACCCGTTCTTCATCCCAGATGAGCTCCTCCATCGCGTCGGACTCGGGCTCGTCGATGACGAGCTTCAGCGCCGCCGAGGTATCCAGATACGCGAGCACGGTCAGTATCCGCGGTCGTATCCGCGGATGTCGGCGATGACATCCGCGCTCGTCACGCCGTCGGCGAGCTTCGCTCGTCGGAGTCCGCGCAGCACCTCCGGCCCGTGGAGTGCAGGTCGCACGTCTCCCCGTGCAATCAGGTCGTCGATCGCCGAGCGCTCGACGGGACCGAGCTGCGCGACCGGGCGCCCGTGATTCGTGACGATGATCGTCTCGCCGGCCTCGACACGTCGCAGCACCTCGGCGCTGTTGTTACGCATCTCTCGGTGACTGATCGTGCTCGCGGTCGACATGTAGCACACCGTAGCACGCTGAATGATTCATCGAACTGTCTGACGAACGGCACGGGGCACTGATTGCGCCCCTTCCATTGATTCGCGTTGCGCAACACGCTATGCTTGAGCGATGATCAAGTCCTTCCGACACAAGGGCTTGAGAGTACTGTTCGAATCCGGCAAGGCCACCGGCGTGCAACCCCAGCATGCACGGAGGCTGAAACTGCAACTGGCCGTGATCGACTCTGCGGCTTCCATCGACGATGTCGACCGGCCCGGGTTCCGGCTCCATCCACTGAAGGGGCAGAGCGCAGGCCGTTGGGCGATCTGGGTCAACGGAAACTGGAGAGTCACCTTCGAATTCGATGGCGGCGACGCCTACATTCTGGATTACGAGGACTATCACTGATGAACGACGACATCGGCCCCATGTACGATCCGCCGCATCCCGGCGAAATCATCGCTGACGTGTACCTCGCGGAATGGGAGATGAGCGCGCGGGAGCTGGCCATCGAACTCGGCGTGGCGCCGTCTACGCTGAACCGCATCCTGAATCGCACCGCGCGGGTCACACCGGAGATGGCTCTCCGACTGTCGAAGGCTCTCGGCGCTTCCGCCGAGAGCTGGCTCACGATGCAGCAGGCATACGACCTGTGGCACGCACGTCAGACTGTCGACCTCGCAGGCGTGCGACGCATCGAACGCCCGGCAGCCTGACCACGCGGCGCCTCGATCACGAGGCGCCGCACTCCCCGTGCACACTGCCGACGCCGCACGCATAAATGCGACATGCTTACATGCATGGGGATTGAACACGAGAAGGCGTTCGAAGACGAGATCTGCCATCACCTGGCCGCGAACGGCTGGATCTACGAGCCCGAGAACACCCACGGCTACGACAAGGTCCGCGCTCTCTTCCCCGAAGACGTCTTCGCCTGGCTGCAGCAGACGCAGCCCGATGAGTGGGCCAAGATCGTGAAGCCTGAGGCATCCGAGGCCGAGCAGGCCAAAGCGAAGGAACAGCTCCTCGACCGACTGGTGAAGTCGCTCGATGTCCCGCTGGATGCCGGTGGTGGCACGCTCAACGTCCTCCGGCGCGGATTCAAGAAGACCCCGGCATCGTTCCGCATGTGCGCGTTCAAGCCTGCGACGACCCGCAACGCCCAGTCGATCAGAGACTACGAGGCGGTGCGCCTGCGCGTCGTTCGCCAGGTCTTCTACTCCACGAAGCGCAACGCGTCGATCGACCTGGTGCTGTTCGTCAACGGCATCCCGGTGGCCACCCTCGAGCTCAAGACCGACAACACGCAGTCCGTCGACGACGCGATCGCACAGTACCGCGGCGCCCGCGATCCCAAGGGCGAGCCTCTCCTGGGCTTCGCCAACCGTGCCCTCGTCCACTTCGCCGTTTCCACCGACGAAGTCGCCATGACCACTCGCCTTGCGGGCCCCGGCACGCGCTTCCTGCCGTTCAACCTCGGGCGAGATCAGGGCGCCGGCAACCCGGTAAACCCGGGCGCCGCCGCCACGAGCTACCTGTGGGAACGGGTTCTGCAGCGCGACGCATGGCTGCACATCATCGGTCGCCTGCTGCATATCGAGAAGTCCACGTCCACCGACCCGATCACCGGCGAGGTCACCAAGAGCACGACGCTCCTGTTCCCGCGCTTCCACCAGTGGGAGCTCGTGACCTCGCTCGTCCAGGCGGCCCGCGACGAGGGCCCTGGCCAGCGCTACCTCGTGCAGCACTCCGCGGGATCCGGCAAGACGAACTCGATCGCGTGGCTCGCCCACGGCCTGGCGAATCTGCACGACGATGACGATCGCAAGGTGTTCGACTCCGTCATCGTCATCACCGATCGCACGGTGCTCGACGACCAGCTGCAGAAGGCGATCAAGCAGATCGAAGGCGTCGACGGCACGGTCGCGACGATCAACGCCGACGAGGTGCGCAAGGCCGGCGAGGGTTCGAAGTCGGGCCTGCTCGCCCAGACGCTGCTGTCGGGCAAGCTCATCATCATCGTCACGCTGCAGACGTTCCCGTTCGCGCTCACCGCGATCCAGGAAAACAAGGGGCTCGCCGACCGCCGGTTCGCGATCATCGCCGACGAGGCGCACTCCTCCCAGACGGGCAGCGCATCGCAGAAGCTCCGGGAAGTGCTCACCACCGGCGAGCAGGAGGCGCTCGACGACGGCGGAGAGCTGGATGCCGAAGCCGTTCTCGCCGCGCAGATGACCGCCCGCGCGGCATCCCCCAACCTCTCGTTCTTCGCGTTCACCGCCACTCCCAAGCCGAAGACCCTCGAGCTGTTCGGACGGCCCGATGCCGACGGCATCCCGCAGGCGTTCCACGTCTACTCGATGCGCCAGGCGATCGAAGAGGACTACATCCTCGACGTGCTGCGCAACTACACCACCTACGACACAGCCTTCCGACTCGCAGAGCGCACCAAGCGTCACCTGCAGCTCGTGGACGAGGTCGACGAGGCCGAGGCCACGAAGGGCCTGATGCGCTGGGTCTCACTTCACCCGACGAACATCGCCCAGAAGGTGCAGATCATCGTCGAGCACTACCGCGCGAACGTGCGGCACCTGCTCGACGGCCACGCCAAGGCGATGGTCGTGACGTCGTCCCGCGAGCATGCCATCCGTTACAAGGAGGCGATCGATGCCTATATCGCCTCGAAGAAGTACCGGCTCGCCACACTCGTGGCGTTCTCGGGCACGATGACCGCCGCACAGGTTCCCGGTGTCGCGTTCGCCGGGGTCGAGCCGCCGTATTCCGAGGCGAACCTCAACACAGGTCTGCGGGGGCGAACTCTCCCGGCCGCGTTCGCCTCGAACGACTTCCAGATCCTCATCGTCGCGAACAAGTATCAGACCGGTTTCGATCAGCCGCTGCTGTGCGCGATGTACGTCGACAAGCGCCTCGACGGCGTCACGGCCGTGCAGACGCTGTCGCGCCTCAATCGCACCTACCCTGCGCGAGGCAAAGACACCACCTTCATCCTCGACTTCGTCAACGACCCTGAGAAGATCCTCGAGACGTTCCGGCAGTATCACCGCACGGCCGAACTCAGCGAGACCAGCGACCCCGACCAGATCCATGACCTGCAGGTCAAACTGGATAGTGCGGGCGTCTACACCGAAGCCGAGATCGACGCGTTCACCGAGGCGTTCCTCGCAGCCGCGACGCTGCCCAAACACGGTCCGCACACGGCGCCCCTGAAGGCGGCATCCGACCGCTTCAATCAGCGCTATGCGGCCGCGGTGGCCGCAGAGGACAAGATCGAGCAGGATGCTCTGGATCTGTTCCGCAAGGATGTCGGCACGTTCGTGCGCATGTACGACTTCCTGTCGCAGATCTTCGACTACGGCGACACCGGGCTCGAGAAGCGGTCGCTGTACCTGCGCCTGCTGCTCCCCCGCCTCACCGGGCGGGTCACCAAGGACCCCATCGACTTCTCGACCGTCGAGCTCACGCACATCAAGCAGACGCGCAGCGGGGACCACACCCTCGACCTGGATGCCGGCACGGCATCGCCCATGGACCCTCCCGGTTCCGGCGGAACGGGTCAGGCGCGCGATCCGAAGCTCGCGCGGCTCGCCGAGATCCTCGGTCGCATCAACGAGCTGTTCGCCGATGAGGACTTCACGTCCTCGGGCGTCGAGTCATGGGCGCAGGGCGTCGTGACCGTCCTCGTCGACGACGACCGCATCCGCGCGCAGGCAGCGGCGAACTCGCAGACGCAGTTCCTCGAGTCGCCCGACCTCTCGGATGCCGTCACTGGCGCCGTGCTCAGCAATCAGGACACCAACAACAGGCTCGTCGATCACCTCTTCGCGCGCGAGGACCGGCGCGCGGAGTTCATCCGACTGCTCGGCAGACTGGCCTACGAGGAGCTGTCGTCGGGCACCGTCTGATTCTCACCTGCGCCGGGGCTTTGCTCGACCCGCCAAAGGAACGGGCGCCCCGTTGTGCGAGGCATCCAACGTGGCGCGGCATCCCGGCGCTAGGGTGGAATCCGTGACGGACACCCCTGACCTCTCCACGACCGCCGGCAAGATCGCCGACCTCCGCTCCCGCCTGAACGAGGCGGTCACCGAGCCCGAGAAGATCGCGCAGGAGAAGCAGCACGCCAAGGGCAAGATGACCGCCCGCGAGCGCATCGAGCTGCTCGTGGACCCCGGCAGCTTCGTCGAGTTCGACGAGTACGTCCGTCATCGCACGACCGCGTTCGGCATGGACCGCAACCGCCCGTATGGCGACTCGGTCGTCACCGGCATCGGCACCATCCACGGCCGCACCGTCGCCGTCTACTCGCAGGACTTCACCACCTTCGGCGGTTCGCTCGGCGAGGTGGCCGGTGACAAGATCATCAAGATCATGGAGTTCGCCCTCACCAGCGGCATGCCGATCATCGGCATCCTCGACTCCGGCGGAGCCCGCATCCAAGAGGGCGTACTGGCGCTCAGCAAGTACGGCGAGATCTTCCGCCTGAACACCCGCTCCTCGGGCGTCATCCCGCAGATCTCGATCATCATGGGCCCGGCTGCCGGCGGTGCGGTCTACGGCCCCGCCCTCACCGACTTCGTCATCATGGTCGACAAGACCAGCCAGATGTTCGTCACCGGACCGGATGTCATCAAGACCGTGACCGGCGAGGACGTCGGCATGGAGGAGCTCGGCGGCGCGCTGACGCACAACACCCGCTCGGGTGTCGCGCACTACCTCGCAGAGGACGAGGACGACGCGATCGACTACGCGCGCACGCTCCTCGGGTTCCTGCCCGACAACAACATGGCCGAGATCCCCGGCTACGAGTCCGGCTTCGAGTGGGAGACGACGGATGCCGACCGCACCCTCAACGCCCTCATCCCCGACTCCGCGAACCAGCCCTACGACATCCACACCGTCATCGACCACGTGATCGACGACGACTTCCTCGAGGTGCAGCCGCTGTTCGCCCCGAACATCGTCATCGGCTTCGGACGCGTGGAGGGGCGCTCGGTCGGCATCATCGCCAATCAGCCCTCGCAGATGGCCGGGACCTTGAACATCGAGGCCGGCGAGAAGGCCAGCCGCTTCGTGCGCTTCTGCGACGCGTTCTCGATCCCGATCGTCACCCTCGTCGACGTCCCCGGCTACCTGCCCGGCACCGACCAGGAGTGGACGGGCGTCATCCGCCGCGGCGCCAAGCTCATCTACGCCTACGCCGAGGCCACCGTCCCGCTGGTCACCGTGATCCTCCGCAAGGCGTACGGCGGCGCGTACATCGTCATGGGCTCCAAGCAGCTCGGGGCGGACGTCAACCTCGCCTGGCCGACCGCCGAGATCGCCGTCATGGGCGGGCAGGGCGCCGTGAACATCCTGTACCGCAACGAGATCAAGCGCGCCGAAGAGGCGGGCGAGGACGTCGCCGCCGTCCGCACGCGGCTCGCCAACGAGTACACGTACAGCGTGACGAGCCCGTTCCTCGCCGCCGAGCGCGGAGAGATCGACGGCGTCATCGAACCGGCGAACACCCGCGTCTCGATCGCCAAGGCGCTGCGTGCCCTGCGCGGCAAGCGCGCGGAGCTCCCCCCGAAGAAGCACGGGAACATCCCGCTGTGACCGGCGAGCACGCATCCCCCGACCTGCGCATCGTCCGCGGCAGCGCGAACGAGGAGGAACTGGCCGCGCTCATCGCGGTCGTCTCCGACACCTACGAGCGCGAAGCGGCCGCAGCCGTCGCAGAGACGCCGCGGATCTCGGCGTGGCAGCGCACGCAGCGTCCGATGCGCGCGCCGTTGCGCCGTGACATCCCTTGGGGACGCTTCTCCGGCTGAACGTATTCAGTCGCATCGTTGTCCCCCGAAATACCTACAGACAAACCTCTTGCGCGTCGTCAGACTGATATCGACGCTTCGCGTTCGATCGGTCTCTCTGCCCCAGGGTAGGCAGACGGTGATCGATCTCCTGCGGTGGGTTTTCGGGTAACCACACCGCATCTGGCGAGGGGCGGGCGGCTTCGCCGCCCCTCGCCCTTCTCTTCGGTGCGCTCCAGCGCACCGCTCAGCTCGCGGCGTCGGCCCGGCGCTCCCGCGGGATCTCGTGCCAGAGCCCCACGGCGTCGTCATCGGACGAATCTCCCGCTCCCGTGCGCCCGACCACCGTGACCGCCGTTCGCGCGTCACGGGCCGCACGGATGATGACCCGTTCCGCCTGCGCCCGGGAGATCACATCGGCCAGCTCGTTTCGGATCTCATCGCGACGCGACTCGTCCAGCTCGTCCAGCCCGCCCTCGTCGAAGACGGTCACGGCCGTCCCGCGGAGGCGCACGTCATGGATGGCGCCGCGGACCGCATCGTTGAGCAGGCTCGCACCGCGCAGCTCGTCCCGCAGGCGCCCCTCGGCAAGCCGCGCCTGCAGACGATCATCGTCGGTCAGCTGCCCCCTGGACGCGATGGTCTTGGTGAGCACGGGCCCTGCGGCGCCCAGCGCGTACTGGACGCGGACCCGGCGCTCCCGTTGACGCACGAGCTGCGTCGCGTGCCAGGCCGAGACGGCCCGCTGGATGTCGGCGAGATGCTCGGTGTCCTTCACGGCCCGGTCCCAGAACAGCACGAGCAGGTGAGCCACGACCGCCCACATGATCGAGCCGACCAGGCCCAGCTCGAGCGCGATCAGCGGACCGAGATAGATGCTCGAGGTCACGATCAGCACGGCCATGACGAGCCAGCCGACCACCGGCCGGCGCCGCACGATGCACACGACGGCCAACAGGCCCAATCCCCCGATGTACCAGGTGGCGAACGGCTCGGTGCGATGCGCGGGCAGGAGCGAGGTGCTCACGAGGACGGGGACGACGATGCCGGTTGCGATCGCGATCCCGCCCCACCATGCCGGCAGTCGGACCCCGATCGGGCCGTCGACGAGCACGGATGCGATGATCACGATGAGGTAGAGCAGGATCGCAGCGACCATCAGCAACGGCGCCGACGGCTGAACCGTCCACCACACCGCACGAGCAGCGAAGTAGACCGCGAAGCCGACGGCGATCGCCGTGGCGACGCTGCGCACCGACCGGTTCACGATCGCCGCCAGCCGAGAGTGACCTGCGTGCCCGTAGCGTCCGAATCGATGCTCGCCGATCCGGCGACCCCGGCCATCCGCGCGATGATCGAGGCGCGGATGCCCAGACGATCCTCGCCGATCTCGTCGAGATCGAATCCGGGACCGGTGTCGACGACCGTCACCGTCAGCCCGTCGTCGCCGTGGCCTTCAGCGATCACGTGCAGGCCGCGTCCGTTTGCATGCGCGATGGCGTTGCCGATCGCCTGCCGTGCCGCGAGCACGAGCGCTCGCGCGGCTCTCCCCGGGATCAGACCGCCGGTTCCGCGCTCCTCGACGATCGCGTCGGCACCGAGCTCCGACAGCGCGCGCCGCAACTCCGCCACGATCTGCGCGGCGCCGACCGGATCGTCGCTGCCCTCCTGCGCGACCGCAGCCTCGGTGTTGGCGAGCCTGGTGAGCGCCTCCCTCGCCATCGCGACGGCGAGATCGCGCGCACGGTCCGAGTCGGCGCGTTCGGCCGCGATCAGCGCCGCGAGAACGCTGTCGTGCATGAGTGCGGCCATCGCGACGCGCTCCTCCTCGGCCGCCGCTCCCGCCGCCGCCGAAGCGTACGAGGCCACCGCCTTGCTGCGGGCTTCGTCGACTCCCGCGGCGACCGAGCGGAACATCCAGCCCAGCGACACGATCACGACGCCGAGGATGATCGTGAACGACACGTCGAATGCCGTGCGCGTCCAGTACGCCCCGGTGAACTCCCCCTCCACAAGCCGGACGTACCCGTACACGAGCGGCACCCCGAAGGCCCAGAGCACCTGCGTCCACATGGGGAAGGCGAGCATGGCGGCCACGACGCCGACGTTCACGAGGAAGAAGATCCACGGCTGGCCCGCCCTGAGGCCGTGCGACTCGACGACGTACGGCCAGGCGGCGAGCGCCGCGACGTAGATCACCGCGAAGCATCCGGCGACCACGCGCACGGCACGACCGACAACGCAGGCCACGAGCATCGCGACGAGCGGCACGTAGACGATGAGCAGCAGCATGTACTGGACGAACGAGGTCTTCTCGCCCTGCCCCGCGAAAGCCGCGAACAGCGCCTGCACGCCGAGGATCCCCGAGCCGATCGCGACGACGGTCGCGAGGATGCGCTCCATGCGCTTGCCCGTGAAGCGTTCGAACTCCGTGCCCGCGGTGCCCGGCGACGGGATCTGTCCCCACGCCGCCCGCAGAGCGGCGTCAGCCTGCACTCACGGCTCCGTCGGAGGCGACGATGCCGTCTTCCATGGCGCGTCGAAGCAGATCGACCTTGGTCGGCGCAGGGCGCCCGACCTCGACGTACTTCACACGCACCCGGGTGATGTTCTCCTTGGCGGTCGAATAGGCGACACCCAGGCGCTCGGCGACGGCCTTGAGCGGCAGGCCCGTCGCGTAGAGGCGCAGCACGTCGCGCTCGCGCACGGAGAGCTGCGCGTCGGCGAACTCCCGGTCGCCCTCCACGGCGCTGGCCCATTCGACGTTGTTCAGCGCCTCGCCCGACGCGACCGTGCGGATCGCGTGGAGAACGTCGTCGAGCGACGAGGACTTGCTCACGACACCGGCCGCACCGGCGGCGAGCGCCTCGCGCACGGCTGCCGGCCGGTCGGCGACGCTGTGGATGACGACGCTCGCACCGTCCGCGACGAGCGCGGTCACGTTCTCGGTGACCGTCGTGCCGTCGCCGAGGGTCAGGTCGAGCACGACGACGTCCGCCGGCGTCGCGCCGGTCCCCGTCCGCCAGTCCAGATACGACCCGACGGTGCTGCCCGAGAAGACCACAGTGCCCTCGTCGGCGCGCTCGCACGCGAGCTCCAGTCCCAGACGGACGGACTCGTGATCGTCGATCAGCGCGACCCTGCTCATGCAGTCAGCCTATCGACCGCCCCGCGCGTCAGCGGGTCATGAGGGCGATCGCCTCGAAGTGGTGCGAGTGCGGGAACAGGTCGAAGGCGTCCAGCGACTGCACCTCCCACCCCAGCCCTCGGAACGTGCCGAGGTCGCGCGCGAGCGCGACGGGGTCGCAGGCGACGTAGACGATCGCGTCCGGGCGCAGCGCGTGAACGCCCTCGACGACGGTCTTGCCCGCTCCGGCGCGCGGCGGGTCGAGCACGACGGCGCCGGCGGCGGATCCCTCGGGGAGGGATGCGAGATACCGGTCGACCCGCGCGGTGACGGCCGTCGCACCGAGGTCGGCGAGGTTGTCCGCGGCGTGCCCGGTCGCCTGCCTGCTCGACTCGACCGTCACGATGTCGGTCGCACCGGCCGCGGCGAGCGACGGGGCGAGCAGGCCGACGCCGCCGTAGAGGTCGAGGTGCGTGGCCGAGGGATCGACGCGCCCGTCGAGCGCACGGCGGACGGCCGCATCGAGCGTGGCCGCTGCGGCGGGATGCACCTGCCAGAAGCCGTCGGCATCCAGGCGGAAGGCGCGGTCGCCGACCCGCTCGATGATCGCCGGAGCAGCATGGCGCTTGCCCCGCTCGGGTCTGCGCAGCACGTGGACCGCGCCGTCGGCCGATTCGACGAGGTCGACGCGTCCGGGCTTGAGGTTCTTCAGAGCGAGCGCCTCGGCCTCGACGCCGGCACGCGCAAGCGGGAACGACGTCACCGGGATCACCCGGTGGCTGCGGGCCGCGTAGGGCCCGACGATGCCGTCGTCATCGACGTGGAGCGAGACGCGCGTGCGCCAGCGGGTGCCGTCACCGTCGTCGACGGCCGAGACCTCGGGCGCCTCGAGACCGCCGCCGGCGAACTTGTCCAGCGCCTCGGCGAGCACCTGCCGCTTGAGGACGCGCTGGTGGTCGAGCGCGATGTGGCCGAGGTCGGCACCGCCGGCGCGGTCGTCCGGGTCCCGGGAGATGTCGGCCTCAGCCCAGACGTGCGCCCGGCGATGTGGCGAGGCATCCAGAACCTCCACGGCTTCCGCCCGCCAGAACGACGGCTTCGACGCGTCCGTGATCCGGGCGCGCACCTGCTCCCCTGGGATCGCGTCGGCGACGAACACCACACGCCCCTCGTGACGGGCGATGAAGGTGCCGCCGTGGGCGATGCCGGTGATGTCCAGATCGAGCAGGTCGGATGCTGAGGGGGCCATCCTTCGAGGATACGGTGGAGTCCATGCAGGTCTGCCTCGCGTCCACGTCCCCCGCTCGCCTCATGCTGCTGCGGCAGGCCGGGATCGAGCCGCTCACGCGAGCGCCCGAGACCGATGAGGATGCCGTGACCGCGCAGGCCGCGGCCGACCGCGGGGCCGACCTGCCGCCCGACGAACTGGTGCTGCTGCTCGCGCGCGCCAAGGCGGCAGACGTCGCACGGCGGCTCGCGGCGGAGACGCCGGAGTTCGACGGCATCGTCATCGGCGGCGACTCGATGTTCGCCCTCGGAGGCCGGGTGTACGGCAAGCCGTACACGCCGGACGAGGCCACCCGGCGCTGGCGGGAGATGCGCGGTGCCACCGGTGTCCTGCACTCCGGGCACTCGGTCTTCCGCATCCGGCCCGGCCAGGAGCCGCGCGAGGCGACCGCCGTCGCCGAGGCGTCCGTGACGTTCGCCGCGGACATCACGGATGCCGAGATCGCCGCGTACGTCGCATCCGGAGAGCCCCTGCACGTCGCCGGAGCCTTCACGGTCGACAGCCTCGGCGGCGCGTTCATCACCCGCGTCGAGGGGGATCCGTCGACCGTCGTCGGCATGTCGCTGTCGACGATCCGGCGCCTGGTGAACCAGCTCGACGTCTCGTGGCCGGAGCTGTGGTCGTAGACATCCCGCCACGTTCTTCCGCGTTTCTTGTGGAGAGTGCTCAAAAATATCGCCCTCGACCTCGCTAGGCTGGCACTCATGCCAATCGAGAAGGTGCTCATCGCCAACCGCGGTGAGATCGCCGTACGCATCATCCGCGCTGCTCGCGATTCGGGAATCTCCTCCGTCGCCGTCTATGCCGATCAGGACAGGGACGCACTGCACACGCGCCTGGCCGACGAGGCCTACGCCCTCGACGGCGACACGAGCGCCACGACCTATCTGCAGATCGAGAAGCTCCTCTCGATCGCCCGCCGCTCGGGCGCCGACGCCGTTCACCCCGGCTACGGCTTCCTCGCCGAGAACGCCGACTTCGCGCGCGCGGTGATCGGCGCCGGCCTCACCTGGATCGGCCCCTCCCCCGAAGCCATCGAATCGCTCGGCGACAAGGTCACCGCGCGTCACGTCGCCGAGAAGGTGGGCGCGCCTCTCGCGCCCGGCACCCCCGGCCCCGTCGAGACCGCCGACGAGGTCGTCGCATTCGCGAAGGAATACGGCCTGCCGATCGCGATCAAGGCCGCCTACGGCGGCGGCGGACGCGGTCTCAAGGTCGCCCGCGAACTCGACGAGGTCGCCGAGCTGTTCGAGTCCGCCACCCGCGAGGCAGTCGCGGCGTTCGGCCGCGGCGAGTGCTTCGTCGAGAAGTACCTGGACAAGCCGCGTCACGTCGAGACCCAGTGCCTGGCGGATGCCGCAGGCAACGTCGTCGTGATCTCCACGCGCGACTGCTCGCTGCAGCGCCGTCACCAGAAGCTCGTCGAGGAGGCCCCCGCGCCGTTCCTGACGGACGAGCAGAACCGCCAGCTGTACGCCGCATCCAAAGCGATCCTCAAGGAGGTCGGCTACGTCGGTGCGGGCACCTGCGAGTTCCTCATCGGCGCGGACGGCACCGTGTCGTTCCTCGAGGTGAACACGCGTCTGCAGGTCGAGCATCCGGTCTCCGAGGAGGTCACCGGCATCGACCTCGTGCGCGAGCAGTTCCGCATCGCTGCCGGCGGCACCATCGACTACGACGACCCGACGCCGACCGGCCACTCGTTCGAGTTCCGGATCAACGGCGAGGACCCGGGTCGCGGCTTCCTGCCGCAGCCCGGCCCGATCCACGTCTTCAAGACGTTCGGCGGCCCCGGCATCCGCCTCGACTCGGGCGTGACCGCAGGCGACTCGGTCTCCGGCGCGTTCGACTCGCTGCTGGCGAAGATCATCGTCACCGGCCGCGACCGCGCAGAGGCCCTCGAGCGCGCCCGCCGCGCGCTCGACGAGTTCGAGGTCGCGGGCCTGCCCACCGTCCTGCCCTTCCACCGCAAGGTCGTCCGCGACCCCGCATTCACGGCGGAGGACGGCGAGTTCGGTGTCTTCACGCGCTGGATCGAGACGGAGTTCGACAACGACATCCCGGCGTGGGACGGCGAGCTCGAATCGCCGGCCGCTGCCGAGAGCCGTCACACCGTCGTCGTCGAGGTCGCCGGCAAGCGCCTCGAGGTGAGCCTTCCCGACCGTGTGACGGTCGCCGCAGGTACCGCCGGCCGCCCTGCCGCCGTCCCCCGTCCCGCCGCGCCACGCCAAGACCGCGTCCGCCGGCGCATCCGGCGACGCCGTGAAGTCGCCCATGCAGGCGACCGTCGTGAAGATCGCCGTGGAAGAGGGCCAGCAGGTCGTCAAGGGCGACCTCGTGGTCGTGCTCGAGGCGATGAAGATGGAACAGCCCATGCAGGCGCACAAAGACGGCGTGATCGGCAACATCAACGCGGATGCCGGCACCACGGTGGCCGCCGGGCATCAGCTGCTCACGATCTCCTGACGAGACCTGTCGTAACGGCTCGGGGGCCGAAACGACGGATGTCGGACCGTTCTGCAGATTCGGTCCGACATCTGTCGTTTCGGCCCCCGTTCTGTAGGCCGCTGGGGCGCTACGAGATGTTCACGAGGTGCATCGCGCGGGAGGCATCCGTGATGCTCGATGACAGCGACGGGTACGCGGCGAACACGCGCGAGACCTGGTCGACCGTGAGCCGGCGCTCCACCGCGACCGCGATGGGATAGATGAGCTCGGACGCCTTCGGAGCCACGATCACGCCGCCGATGACGGTGCCCGAGCCCTTGCGCGCGATGATCTTCACGAAGCCGTCCTTGATGCCCATCATCTTCGCGCGGGGGTTCGCGGCGAGCGGCAGCTTGTAGACGAGGCCCTCGGCCGCACCGTTCTCGATGTCCTTCTCGCCCAGGCCCACCGTGGCGATCTCGGGCGCAGTGAAGATGTTCGAGGTGACCTTGACCTTCTCCAGCGGGATGACGATGTCGCCGAGCGCGTGGAACACGGCCGTGCGCCCCTGCATGGAGGCGACGGATGCCAGCGGGAAGAAGTTCGTGCAGTCGCCGACCGCGTAGATGTTCGGCACCGAGGCGCGAGCGACCTTGTTGACCCGGACGTGGCCGGACTCGGTGAGCTCGACGCCGGCGTCCTCGAGGCCGATGCCTGCGGTGTTCGGGATCGAGCCGACCGCCATCAGGCAGTGACTGCCCTCGACCGTGCGTCCGTCGGCGAGCGTGACCAGCACGCCGTTCTCGGTGCGCACCACACTGTCGGCACGGGCCTTCGAGAGCACGGTCATGCCCCCGCGCTTGAAGACCTTCTCGAGCACGTGCGCGGCATCCGGGTCCTCCCCCGGGAGCACCTGGTCGCGACTGGAGACGAGCGTCACCTTCGCGCCGAGGTTCATGTACGCCGAGGCGAACTCCGCGCCGGTGACACCGGAGCCGACCACGATGAGGTGCTCGGGCAGCGCCTTCATGTCGTACAGCTGGGTCCAGGTGAGGATGCGCTCCCCGTCGGGCTTGGCGGAGTCGAGCTCGCGCGGCGAGGCGCCGACCGAGACGACGATGGTGTCGGCCTCGACGCGGTCGAAGTCGGTGCCGCCTGGACCGGTGGAGACGATGATCGCGTTCGGGCCCTCGAGTCTGCCGTGGCCTGAGAGGATGCGGACGCCGGACTCCAGCAGGGTCGAGCGCATGTCCTCGGACTGCTGCCCCGCGAGCGCCAGCAGGCGCTTGTTGACCGCAGCGAGGTTGATCGCGATCTCGGGCTTGAGCGGCTTTCCGTGCGCACCCTTGGCAAAGAACTGCACGCCCAGGTCACTGGCCTCCGAGATGGCGACCGCGGCATCCGCCGTCGCGATGAGGCTCTTGGACGGCACGACATCCGTGAGAACCGCCGATCCGCCCACACCGACCCTCTCGACGAGCGTCACCTCGGCACCGAGCTGGGCGGCGGCCAGCGCCGCCTCGTATCCGCCGGGGCCGCCGCCGAGTACGGCGACGCGCTGAGTGCGCTCAAAAGGAGTCGAAGACATGACCTCCATTCTTCCGCAATCCTCACCGACTTGCCGTCGCCTTCCTTAGAGTGGATCCATGACCGACATTCACGACAACCCGCTCGACGCTCCGGACGCAGACCCGTCCGCGATCGCAGCCGAGGCCGCCGCGGACATCGCCCGGCTCACCGGCGTCGAGAAGCACGACATCGCTCTCACGCTCGGCAGCGGATGGGGGAAGGCTGCCGAACTCATCGGCGAGACCGTAGCCACGATCCCGGCCACCGAGGTCACCGGATTCTCCAAGCCCGCTCTCGAGGGCCACGTCGGGACTCTCCGCAGCATCCGCACCCCCGGCGGGAAGAACGTTCTCGTCATCGGCGCCCGCACCCACTACTACGAGGGCCATGGGGTCCGCCGCGTCGTGCACAGCGTGCGCACCGCCGCAGCGACCGGCGCGAAGGTCATGGTCCTGACCAACGGCGCCGGCGGCATCCGCGAGACGTGGAAGCCCGGTCAGCCCGTGCTCATCAGCGATCACCTCAACCTCACCGCCGACTCCCCGCTCGAGGGCGCGACGTTCGTCGACCTCACCGACCTGTACTCGAAGCGCCTGCGCGAGATCGCCCGGAGCATCGACCCGTCGCTCGACGAAGGCGTGTACACGCAGTTCCGCGGTCCGCATTACGAGACGCCCGCCGAGGTACAGATGGCGAAGGCCATCGGCGGACACATCGTCGGCATGTCCACCGCGCTCGAGGCGATCGCCGCGCGCGAGGCCGGCATGGAGATCCTGGGCTTCTCGCTCATCACGAACCTCGCCGCCGGCATCCAGCAGACCCCCCTCAGCCACGGCGAAGTCATCGAGGCGGGCAAGGCCGCCGAACCGGTGATCTCGGCGCTGCTGGCCCGCGTCGTGGAGGCGCTGTGAACGCCGAGGCGCTCGAGGCGCGTCTCGCGCAGGCCCGCGCCTGGTTGCGCCAGGACCCGGACGCCGAGACCCGCGACGAGCTCGCCGGCGTCATCACGCGTGCGGCCGCAGGCGACGCCGCGGCCGCAGCCGACCTCGACGACCGCTTCGGCGCTCGCCTGGCGTTCGGCACCGCGGGACTGCGCGGAGAGCTCGGCGCCGGCAGCAACCGGATGAACCGCGTGCTCGTGTCGCAGGCCGCCGCCGGTTTCGCCGCGTACCTGCGCGAGCGCGCGGGCGGCGCGACCCCCACGGTCGTCGTCGGCTACGACGGGCGGCGCAACTCGCGCCGGTTCGCGCTCGACTCGGCCGAGCTCTTCGCCGGCGCAGGGCTCCATGCCATCCTGCTGCCCCGTCTGCTTCCGACGCCGGTGCTGGCGTTCGCCGTGCGCCACCTCGCCGCGGATGCCGGGGTCATGGTGACGGCGAGCCACAACCCGCCGAACGACAACGGCTACAAGGTGTACCTCGGCGGGGCGGATGCCGGATCGCAGATCGTCTCCCCCGCGGATGCCGAGATCGCCGCGCACATCCAGCAGGTCGCCGACGCCGGGGACATCTCTGCGCTCCCCCGCTCGACGGAGTACGAGACCGCGGGCGAGGACGTCGTGAACGCCTACATCGCCGCGACCGCGGCGGTCGCCCCGGCTCCCGCGTCGGCGAAGGGCCTCACCTGGGTCTACACCGCCATGCACGGCGTGGGATGGGAGACATTCGCACGCATCCTGGATGCCGCCGGCTACCCCCGCCCGAAGACGGTCGGCGAGCAGCTGAGCCCGGATGCGACGTTCCGCACCGTCGCGTTCCCCAATCCGGAGGAGCCCGGCGCCATGGATCTCGCGTTCGCGGCCGCACGCCGCACGCGGGCGGACTTCATCCTCGCCAACGACCCGGATGCCGACCGCCTCGCGGTCGCCATCCCCGACGAGTCCGCGGATGGCGGCTGGCGCCGGCTGAGCGGCAACGAGATCGGACTGCTGCTGGGCGCCCGCGCTGCGCGCGCCCACGCGGGCACGCCCGGAGCATCCCTGGCCTGCTCGCTCGTGTCCTCCCCCGGTCTCGCGGCGATCGCCGCGCACCACGGCCTCGACTTCCACGAGACGCTGACCGGCTTCAAGTGGATCTCGCGGGCACCCGGCATCGTCTTCGGGTTCGAAGAGGCGCTGGGGTACCTCGTCAACCCCGAGACCGTGCGCGACAAGGACGGCATCTCGGCGGCCGTCGCCGTGCTGGGCCTCGCCGCCGAGGCGAACGAGCGCGGCAAGACCATCGCGGACCTCCTCGCCGACCTCGGCGAGACGTACGGGCACTTCGCGAGCGGTCAGGTCTCGATCCGCGTCGACGACCTGTCGATCATCGGGAAGGTCATGCTGGCGCTGCGCACGCTCCCCCCGACCAGGATCGGCGACACGGCGATCGCGTCGACGGAGGACCTGCTCGAGGCCGCACCGGGGCAGCCCTCCGGCGATGTGCTCCGCTACCGGCTCGCGGACGGCTCGCGCGTCATCGTGCGCCCGAGCGGCACCGAGCCCAAGCTCAAGGTCTACCTCGACGCTCAGGCCGACTCCGCCGCGGAGGCGCGGGATGTCGTCAGCGCACTCGAGGCCGGTGTTCGGACGCTGCTGGAGGAGCGCTCCTAGCGCTGGTGCCGGATGCCCACCAGACGCGTGACGATCACCGCCGCGCACGGGGCGCACGCGCGGCCCGTCGCTGAGCTCGTGCGGCTCGCGCTGGAGCATCCGGCTCCTGTGTACCTGACCACGCCGGATGGATCGGTCGTCGATCTGTCCAGCGTCCTGTCCGTGATGGAGCTCGGGCTCGCCGAGGGCGACGAGGTCGTCCTCGGCACGGCCTCCTCGCCCGATGCCGAAAGCGTCCTCGATGCCATGGCGGGCGTGCTCGCCCCGCGCGGTTGAGCCGTCGCGGGGAAAACGACGGCCTCAGCCGTCGATGACGGCGACGAGCTCGTCGAGGAACGCCTCGAACGTCGTGCCCCGGCGGACGATCCGCTGCACGCTGTCGCGCTCGCTGAACACCTCGACCAGCTGCTCGAACACGGTCTGGAACGCCGCGCGATCTGTCTCGCTGAACGCGGCGAGCGCCACCACCTGCACACGGCCGTCGCCCCAGGCCACGGAGCCGTCGGCGACGCCGATGGCGATCGCGGTGCGCTCGGCGGTCATCTGCAGCGCATGGGGCACGGCGAGCGCGTCGGTGAAGGCCGTCGACGACATGCGCTCCCGGAGGATCGTGTTCTCGACGTAGTCGTCGCCGATGAGGCCGGATGCCACGAGCATCCCGCCGAGGTGCCGGATCACCGCTTCCTCGCCCTCATCGGGGAGCGGATGCAGATACGCCTCGGGCGAGAAGTACCGCGACAGCTCTTCGCGCAGCCGGTTCAGCCGGCGCCCACGGCGGATGCGGGCGGCGGTCTGCGTCACGCGGTCCACGTCGGCATCGGTGAGGAACGGCTGGATCCGAACGTAGCGGTCTCCGCTCTCCCCCGGGTCGATCGTCGTGAGCACGAGGTCGGTGTCGATGCTCGCCCAGTCCGGGTCGACCGTCGTGACGACGCCGGTGACCTCGACGGATGTCCCCAGCGACCGGTCGACGCTCGAGCGCAGCAGCTCGTGCAGCTCGTAGTAGCCGGGGCAGACGATCGTGGCGGTGAGGATCGACTCGGCCTTGCGGCTGCGCTCGAGGCGACCGCCGATGTGCATGGCGATGTACGCGATCTCGTCGTCGTGGATCGGGGCGCCCAGCCGGTCGTGCAGGCCGCTCGCGATCGAGACGGCGACCTCGAAGATCATCGGGTACGACGACTTCAGCGAACGGGTGAGCGGGTTGCGCGTCCATGCCTGCTCCTGCGCTCTGCGCAGCAGGTTCTGCACGTGCAGCGCGAGCCGCAGGATGAACTTCTCATCGACGAGGTCGACCTGGTAGTCCGCGGCGGCCTGGACGATCTCGGCGCGCACCGCCGCCTCGATCGTGGGGTCCACGCCGCTGCGCACGGCATCCGACGCGGCGTCCTGACCCGGCGCGATCGCCCGTGTGAGCACGAGCGTCGCCAGGTGCGCGCTGTCGCCGTCGCCCAGGGCGACGTCGAAGTGCTCTGCTGCGAGATCGCGGATGACGGCACCCAGCTTCGGGATCTCCTGCCATGCTCCGCTGGCCGGCGTCTCCAGCGCGCGGCCTGCGGCCACCCGGTCGGCTGCGATCGCGATGTGCAGCAGGACGTCCGAGATCGCCAGTTCGTTCACGTAGTAGCCGAGCGCCCCCAGCTCGCGCACCAGCGCGGTTTTGAACGGCCGGGCTCCATGCGCCGCGACGGCCGTGCCGGTCAGAGCGCGCCTGATGCTCTCGGGGTGGAACGATCCGGCATCCATCTCGTCGTGCGCGAGCCGGCTCAGCAGCCGGCGCTGCGCGACCTCGGCGCCGCGCAGGCGCACGATCTCTCGGTCGCGCTCGAGGCGCAGGTCCATGCCGTCCAGCAGCCCGCGGACGCGGCTGAGGTCGGACTCGAGGGTCGCCTCGCTCACGTGCACGCGCTCGGCCGTCTCGTAGACGTCGATGCCGTCCGAGGCATCCAGCAGAAGCCGCACCAGGGCGTGCAGGCGATCGCGCGGTGCCGTCTCGCCGTCCCCACGCACCCGCAGCGCCTCGTGCGCGCCCTGGCCGGCGCGGTATCCCGCCGGTCCGGACTCGACGGCGTCGCCCTGCGGAGTCCGGGCGTTCAGCGCCGACACGTAGGAGCGGACGCTGCGCGGAGTCACCCCGAGCAGGTCGGCCAGGCTCGCGGCGGTCGCCCATTGGTCCTGCCGGAGCAGGGTCTGCAGGAGCCGGTCCTGGCGCTGTCGCGACATGCCTCCCATGATGCCAGCACCGCGCCGGGCTCCGGGCGGAAGCGATCGTTCCGCAGGGGCGGAAAGGAACGTGGTGGCGGCGCTCTCAGCGCGTTCCCAGAATGGGAGAAGCCTCGGTGAAGTGCGAAGGGTGAGGTGGCATCGATGAGGATCCTGGTGGTGTGCGGCGCGGGCGCGTCGAGCACCTTCGTCGCCCAGCGGCTGCGGCAGGCCGCCTCCGCGGCCGGTCGCGACTGGGACACCGCCGCCGGAACAGAGAGCACGATCGCCACGGCATTCGCCGATCTCGTGCTCATCGGCCCCCACCTCGCCGACCGCGTCGACCGCATCCGCGCCGCGACCCGTGGCCCCGTGATCGTGCTCCCCGACGACGTCTTCGCCGACCGCGACGGCACCCGAACGCTCGCGATCGTCGAAGCCGCACTCGCTGATTCCCCACCGTCCACCGCGAAAGGAAAATCATGACCGAGATCTCCCGCACCGTTCGCATCGGCTCCTCCCACGGGCTGCACGCCCGCCCCGCGAAGCTGTTCGCGCAGGCTGCGAAGGATTCCGGCATCCCCGTCACGATCGCCAAGGGCGACGGCAAGCCGGTCAATGCCGCCAGCATCCTCGGCGTGATCGCGCTGGCCGTCGAGCACGGCGACTACGTCACGCTCACGGCTGACGGCGACGGCGCCGAGGGCGTCATCGACACGCTGACGGAGCTCCTGACGACCGACCACGACCAGGAGCCCGCCTGATGACCGAGATCCGCGGCGTCGGCATCGGCCAGGGCGTCGCCCAGGGCCCGGTGGTCCGCATGGCCGAGGCGCTGCCAGCGCCGGAGAATACCGCGAGTACGGCGGGCGCCGACGCCGAGCGCACCAGGGCACGCGAGGCCGTCGCGGCGGTCGCCGCCGAACTGCAGCCGCGCCGAGACCGCCGGCGGCGCGGCGCAGGAGGTCCTCGAGGCGCAGGCGATGATCGCCGAGGACCCGACCCTGCAGGACGAGGTCGACGCGCGCATCAACGACGGCGGCACCGCCGAATGGGCCGTGCACGACGCCTTCGCCGGGTTCAAGGCGACCCTCGAGGCGGTCGGGGGCTACCTCGGCGAGCGCGCGGCCGACCTCGATGACATCGCCCAGCGCGTGCTCGCCCACCTGCGCGGCGTCGACGCACCGGGCGTCCCCGAT
Organism: Microbacterium tenebrionis; assembly: GCF_903645325.1. Classification (GTDB taxonomy): domain Bacteria; phylum Actinomycetota; class Actinomycetes; order Actinomycetales; family Microbacteriaceae; genus Microbacterium; species Microbacterium tenebrionis. The sequence goes on along the minus strand of NZ_CAHJXQ010000001.1, from coordinate 572,950 downwards.
CCCGGGCATCCGTTCGTCCTCGTCGCCCGCGACCTCGCGCCGGCCGACACGGCCCTGCTGAAGCTCGACCAGGTCCTCGCGCTCATCACGACCGACGGCGGCCCCACCTCGCACACGGCGATCCTCGCCCGCGAGAAGGGCATCGTCGCGGTCGTCGGCGCTGCGGACGCGGCCTCGCTGGAGAACGGACAGCAGGTCATCGTCGATGCCGCCGCCGGCACCGTCACGACCGATCCCTCGGCCGAGGAGCTCGAGCGCGCGCAGGCGCGTGCCGACGCCAGAGCCGCGGCCGTCGACGCTCCGCCTTCCCCCGGCGCGCTCGCGGACGGCACAAAGATCGCGCTGCTGGCGAACCTCGGCAAGCCCGCGGATGCCGCGGAGGCTGTCGCGCGCGGCGCGGAGGGCGTCGGCCTGTTCCGCACGGAGTTCCTGTTCCTCTCCGCATCGCAGGCCCCGACCGTCGCCGAGCAGCGTACGTCCTACCGCGACCTGCTCAGCGCGTTCCCCGGCAAGAAGGTGGTCGTCCGGATGCTGGACGCCGGCGCCGACAAGCCCCTGGCGTTCCTCAACGACGCGCACGAGGAGAACCCCGCGCTCGGCCTTCGGGGGCTCCGATCCCTGCGCGCCAGCGAGGACATCCTCCGCGAGCAGCTCACCGCGCTCGCCGAGGCGGATGCCGAGACCGAGGCGGACCTGTGGGTCATGGCTCCGATGGTGACGACGGTCGAGGAGACGAAGTACTTCACCGGCCTCGCCCGCGAGTACGGCCTGAAGACCGCCGGTGTCATGGTCGAGGTTCCGGCGAGCGCCCTGCTGGCCGACCGCGTCCTCGCCCACGCGGACTTCGCGTCGATCGGCACGAACGACCTCACCCAGTACACGATGGCCGCCGACCGCATGCTCGGCTCCGTCGCCTCGTTCCAGAACCCGTGGCACCCTGCGGTGCTGCGGCTGGTCGGCGAGGTGGGTGCAGCCGGTGCACGCACGAGCAAACCGGTCGGCGTCTGCGGCGAGGCCGCTGCCGACCCGCTGCTCGCGCTGGTGCTCGTGGGGCTCGGCGTCACGAGCCTCTCGATGGCCCCCGCCGCCCTGGCGGACGTCAGACTCGCGCTCTCCGAGCGCACGCTCGACGAGGCGCGTCGCCTCGCCGAGATCGCCCTGGGTGCAGATGATGCAGCCGGTGCACGCAATGCCGTGGCAGAAGCCGTCACGGACCTACCCTCACACCAGAAAGAGACGACATCATGACGACGACGTCAACGACCGCCCCCGCCAGCGGTGGCGGTATCCGCGTTCGCGTGCAGAGATTCGGCACGTTCCTGTCCGGCATGATCATGCCGAACATCGCAGCGTTCATCGCCTGGGGCATCATCACCGCCCTGTTCATCGACAAAGGCTGGGTCGGCAACGACGGCCCGATCGAGGCATGGCGGTGGGCCGACTCCGCGATCCTCGGCGGCGGCGTGATCGGCGACACGCAGTACACGGGTCTGGTCGGCCCGATCATCAACTACCTGCTCCCGCTTCTGATCGCCTTCACCGGCGGCCGGATGGTGCACGGTCACCGCGGCGGCGTGGTCGGCGCCGTCGCCGCGTTCGGCGTCATCATCGGCGCGGAGGGCACGGTCATGTTCCTCGGCGCGATGATCGCCGGTCCGCTCACCGCACTCATCCTGAAGTACGTCGAAAAGCCTTGGCAGGGCAAGATCAAGCCCGGCTTCGAGATGCTCGTCGACAACTTCTCGGCCGGCTTCGTGGCGTTCTTCGCATCGCTGGCCGCGTTCTTCTGGCTCGCTCCTGTGATGAAGTGGCTCACCGACATCCTCGGCGGCGCCGTGGGATGGCTGGTCGAGACCGGACTCATCCCCCTGGCGAGCATCATCGTCGAGCCGGCGAAGGTGCTGTTCCTGAACAACGCCATCAACCACGGTGTGTTCACTCCGCTCGGAACGGATCAGTCGGCACAGACGGGCAAGAGCCTGCTGTTCCTCATCGAGGCCAACCCCGGCCCGGGCCTGGGCCTGCTCATGGCGATCACCGTGTTCGGTGTCGGCGCGGCGCGCGCCACGGCTCCCGGCGCTGCGGTCATCCAGTTCCTCGGCGGCATCCACGAGGTGTACTTCCCGTACGTCCTCGCCAAGCCCGTACTGATCCTCGGCCTCATCGCCGGCGGTGCCACCGGAGTGCTCACCAACGTGATCTTCCAGTCCGGTCTCGTCGCTCCTGCGGCTCCGGGGTCGATCTTCGCCGTGCTGTTCCAGACCGCACCGGGAAGCCACCTGGGCGTCATCCTGTCGGTCATCCTGGCCGCTGCCGTCACGTTCGTGGTCTGCATGCCGTTCCTGCTCGCCACGCGTCGACGCGACCTCGAGGCCGAGGCAGCCGGCGGCGACAAGCTCGCTGCCGCGATCGCGCAGACCGAGGCGAACAAGGGCAAGAAGTCCGAGCACCTGTCGAACCTCGCCGCACGCACGGGCTCCACTGCGGGTGCGTCGGCGCCGGCCGCGACGGCTGTCGCCACCACACCGATCCAGAACATCGTGTTCGCCTGCGATGCCGGCATGGGGTCGTCCGCGATGGGCGCGAGCGTGCTGCGCAACAAGCTCAAGAAGGCCGGCATCGAGGACGTCACGGTCACCAATGCCGCCATCGCGAACCTCGACGGCGCGGCCGACCTGGTGATCACGCAGCAGCAGCTCACCGACCGGGCGAAGGGCAAGTCCCCGAACTCGATCCATGTCTCGGTCGACAACTTCATGAATGCACCGCAGTATGAAGAGGTCGTCGAAATGGTCAAGTCCCAGAAGGAGCAGACGGAATGAGCGTTCTCGAGATCGGACAGGTCCGCATCCACTCAGGGTCTGCGACGCAGGAGGAAGCGCTGCAGGAGGCGACCGACATCCTCGTCGCCGCCGGCGCCGTGACCCCCGCGTACGTCGACGCCATGCGTCAGCGCGAGGAGACCGTGTCGACGTTCATGGGCAACGGCCTCGCCATCCCGCACGGCACGAACGAGACGAAGGAGGCGATCCTCGCCTCCGGGCTCTCGGTCGTCCGCTACGACGGCGGCGTGGACTGGGCGGGTGAGCAGGCCACGTTCGTGATCGGCATCGCCGGTCGCGGAGACGAGCATCTCGAGATCCTCTCGCAGATCGCGATCCTGTTCTCGGACGAGGACGACGTCGCGAAGCTCAACGCCGCGCAGACGCCGGACGAACTGTTCGCCCTCCTGTCGGCGGTGAACGAGGCATGAAGGCCGTCCACTTCGGCGCCGGCAACATCGGGCGCGGCTTCGTGGGGCTCCTGCTCCACGAGGGCGGGTACGAGCTCGTCTTCTCCGACGTCGCCGGCCCGCTGGTGGACGCCATCAACGCCACGGACTCGTATACGGTCCACGAGGCGGGGCCCGGCGGGGTCGACCGCGTGGTCACCGGGTACCGTGCCGTCAACAGCGCCGAGAACCCGGATGCCGTGGCCGACGAGGTCGCGACAGCCGATGTCGTCACGTGCGCCGTGGGGCCGACGGTCCTGCGCTTCATCGCCCCGGCGATCGTAGCGGGCCTCGCCCGCCGCTCCCCCGATCTGCCGCCTCTGAAGGTCATGGCGTGCGAGAACGCGATCGGGGCCACCGATCAGCTGCGCGCCGAGATCGAGAAGATCGACCCCGCGGCGGCGGGACGCGCCGTCTACGCCAACACGGCCGTCGACCGGATCGTGCCCGCGCAGCCGGCGGGGGCCGGCATCGACGTCACCGTCGAGCCGTACTACGAGTGGGCGATCGAGTCCGGGCCGTTCGAGGGCGACCTGCCGAGCATCCCCGGCGCGCACTTCGTCGACGACCTCGGCCCGTACATCGAGCGCAAGCTGTTCACGGTCAACACCGGTCACGCCGCGACGGCGTACTTCGGCGCGCAGGCGGGCATCGAGCGGATCTCCGACGCTCTCGCCGACCCGTCGATCGCCGCGCGTGTCAGCGCCGCCCTCGAAGAGACCAGCGCGATGCTCTCGGCCGTCCACGGGCTTGATCCCGAGGAGCTCGCCGCCTATCGGGCGAAGATCCTCGACCGGTTCCGCAATCCCGAGCTCGTCGACACCGTGCAGCGCGTCGGCCGCCAGCCGCTGCGCAAGCTGTCGCGGCACGAGCGCTTCATCGGGCCGGCGGCGCAGGCGGCGGAGCGCGGCCTGCCGACATCGGCCGTCGTCGCCGCGATCGCGGCGACGACGGCCTTCGACGACCCCGCCGACGAGCAGTCCGTCGAGCTGCAGCGGAGGCTGGGTGCGGACGACCCCGTCGCGCTCACCGCGGACGTGACCGGCCTCGAGCCGGGGCATCCGCTCTTCTCCGCCGTGCACGCGGTGTTCGCCGCACGTCAGCGGGAGTTGCGCGCGCTCTGATCCGCCCCGTGCGGAGGGGGTGGGCCGGCCGGCCCGCCGCTCAGAGGACGGCGTCGAGCAGCGGATGCAGGTGCCTGCTGCCGAGCACGACCGCTGCGGCTTCGGCACCGGCCCGCAGCGCGCGATCGAGTGGCGCACCCGCGAGCCGGGCGGCGAGCACGCCGGCGAAGAACCCGTCTCCGGCGCCGTTCGTGTCGACGACATCGGCGGGGACGGCATCCACGCGGTGCACCTCCTCTGCCTCGTCGACGGCCACGGCTCCCTCTGCGCCCAGCGTGCACACGGCCAGCGATGCGCCGGCGGCGACGCGCGAGCGCAGGAACTCCACGGGGTCGGCGAGGCGGTCGGCGTTGCAGAACACCGCGTCCGCGGCGGCGAGGAACGGTCGGTGGTACGCGGCGGCGCCGTCGTAGTCGTGCACGTCCACCCAGACCGGCCGGCCGGCCGCCTCCGCGAGCGGCAGGAGGCGGCGGGGCTCCTCCGCCAGGTCGAGCACCACGATCTCGGCTTGCGCCATGGCGGAGCGCACCTCGCGCGGAGGCGGAAGGGCCGATGCCGACGGCGCCGAGAGGTACAGCGACACCCGGCCACCGGCCGCCGTCATGAGGTTCACGTGGCGCTCGGTCGCCTCGGTCTGCCCCCAGACCGTCTCGACACCCGCAGAAGCGAGCGCCGAGCGCACCCGCGAACCGTGGTCATCGTCGGCCGCGAGGGCGTACAGCGTCGCGGGCACGCCGAGAGCGGTGAGGCTCAGGGCCTTCCCGGCGCTGGTTCCCCCGAGCGTGTCCCAGCTCGCCTGGGCGAACTGCATGTGCGGCTCGGGCTCCGGCAGCCGATCCAGCACGATGATCGAGTTCCACGACGCGGGGCCCGCGATGAAGACGGCCGAACTCATGACAGACGCCTCACGCCCGCCGGAAACCCTCGGCGATCATCTCGACGAGCTCCTCGCGCTCCTCGACGGGCAGGAACGTCGCCGCCGCGGCGTTGAACTGGAAGGTCTCCAGGTCGTCGAGGTCGTACCCGAACGCGTCGACGAGCAGGGCGAGCTCGCGCGTGAGCGAGGTGCGGCTCATCGTGCGGTTGTCGACGTTCACCGTGACGGCGAACCCGAGCTGGTAGAGCAGGTCGAACGGGTGGTCGGCGAGTTCGGCGCCCCACGCCTCGATCGCGCCTGTGTGCACGTTCGAGGACGGCGAGAGCTCGAGCGGGATCTCGCGGTCGCGTACCCAGCGGGCGAGGTCGCCGAAGCGGACCTGCACCTCTTCTCCGTCGCGGCCCATGACCTCGAGATCCGACACGATGCGCACACCGTGCCCCAGACGCAGTGCCCGGCCGTCGAGCAGCGCGCTGCGGATCGACGCGAGACCCGCCGCCTCTCCGGCGTGCACGGTCACGGGCATGAAGTTCGCCGCGAGCAGGTCGAACGCCTCGCGATGATCGGATGCCGGGAACCCGTCCTCGGGGCCCGCGATGTCGAAGCCGACCACGCCGTCCTCGCGGTGGTCGAGGGCGAGCTCGGCGATCTCGAGAGCCCGGTCGTTCTGACGCATCGCGCTGAGGATCTGGCCGACGCGGATGCTCCGACCATCGCGGTCCGCCGCATCCTCCCCCTCTTCGATCCCCTGCTGCACGGCGTCGACGGCGTCATCCAGCGAGAGTCCGCCCGACAAGTGCTGTTCGGGCGCCCAGCGCACCTCGCCGTAGATGACGCCGTCCTCGGCGAGGTCTTCGACGAACTCACGCGCGACGCGCGTGAGCGCCTCGGCCGACTGCATGACGCCCACGGTCAGGTCGAACGTCTTGAGGTAGTTCACCAGCGACCCGGAGTCGGCCTGAGAACCGAACCAGTCGCCGAGCGCGCGCCCGTCGCTCACTGAGCCCGTCGAAGTGTGCGGCAGCTCGAGCCCGATCTCCTGTGCGAGCTCGACGACGGTCGCCGGGCGTACGGCGCCGTCGAGGTGGTCGTGCAGCGAGATCTTCGGCAGGGAGCGCAGCGACGCGCCCTGGACCTTGACGTCACCGTCGGATGCGATCGACATGATGGGGTGTCCTCCCGATTGCGGGTCGTTGAGCGAGCGGGTCGTTGAGCGAGCGAAGACAGCGGTGTGCTGAGCGAGGGAGTCGAAACGTGCGCCCCGACCGCCAGCCGCCCCAGCCTACGCGGTGATGCGCTCGCGGACGAGGGGGCCGATCTCGGGTGCGGCGTCGCCGATCTCCCAGGCTCCCTCGACGGCCTCCAGCGCCCTGGCGAATCGCGCCTCGTCCTCGGCGGACAGCGTGAACAGGGGCTGCCCTGCGCTCACCCGGTCTCCGGGCTTGGCGTGCAGGTCGATGCCGGCGGCGTGGACGACCTGATCCTCGGCACGAGCGCGACCCGCTCCCAGGCGCCAGGCCGCGATGCCGAACGGCAGGGCATCCATGCGGGCGACGACACCGTCGGCTTCTGCCGTGACGACGTGCGTCTCGCGAGCCGTCGGCAACGCGGCATCCGGGTCGCCGTCCTGCGCCCGGATCATGGCCTTCCATACGTCCATCGCGGCTCCGCCGTCCAGCGCGCGCTCGACGTCGGCATCCGGGAGACCCGCGAGAGCGAGCATCTCGCGAGCCAGGGCGATCGTCAGCTCGCGAACGTCTGCGGGCCCACCGCCGGCGAGGATCTCGACGGACTCGCGGACCTCGTTGGCGTTACCGATCGCGAGGCCGAGCGGCACGTTCATGTCGGTCAGAAGCGCCGTCGTGGCCACACCGGAATCGGTTCCGAGTGCCACCATGGTCTGTGCGAGCTCGCGGGCACGGTCGATGTCCTGCATGAACGCCCCGGAGCCGAACTTCACGTCGAGCACGAGCGCGTCGGTGCCCTCGGCGATCTTCTTCGACATGATGCTCGATGCGATGAGCGGGATGGCCTCGACCGTTCCTGTCACGTCGCGCAGCGCGTACAGCTTCTTGTCTGCGGGGGCGAGACCGGAACCCGCAGCGCAGATCACCGCGCCGACGTCGCCCTGCATCTGCGCGAACATCTCCTCGTTCGACAGCGCCGCGCGCCACCCGGGGATGGACTCGAGCTTGTCGAGCGTCCCGCCGGTGTGGCCGAGACCCCGACCGCTCAGCTGCGGGACGGCGACGCCGAAGGATGCCACCAGCGGAGCCAGTGGAAGCGTGATCTTGTCTCCGACACCGCCCGTGGAGTGCTTGTCGACGGTGCGCTTGCCGAGCTCGCCGAAGCTCATCCGCTCCCCCGACGCGATCATCGCGTCGGTGAGCACGCGGATCTCGTCGCGCTCCATCCCCCGCTGGAAGACCGCCATCGCGAACGACGCCATCTGCGCGTCCGAGACGTAGCCGCGGGTATAGGCGTCAACCATCCAGCGCAGGGCCGGCTCGGGGACGGCGCCGCCGTCGCGCTTGGCCCTGATGACATCGATCGCGTCGAACGGCTCCGGAGTCGTCATCGCACGTCCTCCAGGTCGCGCGGCCCGAACGCGTCGGGCAGGACTTCATCGATCGTCCGGATGCCGGACACGGTCTCCAGCAGCATCTCGGGCATGGCGTGCTCGAACAGCAGCTGGCGGCAGCGCCCGCACGGCATGATGGTCTGTCCCTCGCCGTTCACGCACACGAACGCGACGAGCTGACCGCCGCCGGACATGTGCAGATCGCCGACCAGGGCGCACTCCGCGCACAGTCCGACGCCGTACGACGCGTTCTCGACGTTGCATCCGGCGACGATGCGGCCGTCGGAGACGAGAGCCGCCGCACCCACCTTGTACCGCGAATACGGGGCGTACGCCTTCTGCATGGCCTCGGTGGCGACGTGACGAAGCTCGTCCCAATCGATGTCTGTCATGGCTCCTTCTCGACTCAGCTCTTGATGTACGGTTCGCCGTCTGCGGCGGGTGCCCGGGAGCGGCCGACGAGTCCGGCGACCGCGAAGATCGTGACGATGTACGGCAGCATGAGCATGAACTGGCTCGGCACGGGCGATCCGATCACCGACAGAACGCCCTGCAGGTTCGTCGCGAACCCGAACAGCAGCGCCGCGAACGTCGCCCGGATCGGGTCCCACTTTCCGAAGATCACCGCGGCCAGGGCGATGAAGCCGGCACCGGCGGTCATCTCCTGGTTGAAGCGCGGAACCGACACGAGCGTGTAGAACGCCCCGCCGAGACCGGCCACAGCACCGGCGAGCAGCACGGCTCGGTAGCGGGTCGCGAGCACCTTGATGCCCACGGTGTCGGCCGCCTGCGGGTGCTCGCCGACCGAGCGCAGCCGCAGTCCCCAGCGGGTGCGGTACAGGCCGAACCACACGAGGGCGACCACCACGTACATCAGGTAGACGATGAACGACTGGCGGAACAGGATCGGCCCGATCACCGGGATCTCGCTGAGGACGGGGATCGCGACCGCGTTGAACGTCTCGGGGCTGTTCAGCGTCTCGGTGTTCGGCGCCAGCACCTGCCGGAACAGGAACGTCGTGAGGCCGATGACGAGCACGTTCAGGACGACGCCGACGATGACCTGGTCGACGAAGTACGTGATCGTGAACACACCGAGCACGAGGGCCACGAGCATGCCGGCGACCATGGCGGCCACCAGGCCCGCCCACGGCGAACCCGCGAGCGAGGCCGCGACGGCGGCCGAGAAGGCGCCGGCGAGCAGCTGCGCCTCGATGGCGATGTTCACAACACCGGCGCGCTCGCCGATCACGCCGCCGAGCGCGCCGAAGATGAGCGGTGTCGCAAGCGCCAGAGCGCCACCGAGCAGTCCGATCATCGGCAACGTGCTGCCGGCGGCAGCCCACGCGAGGAACCCGATCATGAGCACCGCGACGTAGACGATGACCAGCCACAGCGGGATCTTGCGCCTCCCGGATACGAGGAGGAACGCGAACACCGTGGCTGCGGCGAGCAGGACCACGGCGATCCAGGCGGTCGCCGTGGCCGGCAGCACGACGTCGGGGACGGTGAAGAACGCCTCACCTGCGGACAGTCGGAAGGTCGTCGCGCCTTCGCGCGGGGCCAGCAGCGGCAGCAGGGCGAACAGCACGGTGAAGATCGCGAAGATCACCGGTGCCTTCCAGGAGACGACGGTCACTCGACGCTGCTCGTCGCTGACGACGGGTTCGGCCGTGACGGTCATGCGGACACCTCCTCGGCGATCTGCGCCGCATTCTTCTTCGGCTTCTTGGGCTTCTTGCGGGCTCCGGGCTGCGGCAGGCCGAACATCGCCCGCACCAGCGGCGGGGCGGCGATGAACAGCACGATGAGCGACTGGACGACCAGCACGATCTCGATCGGGATGCCCTGCGACGACTGCATCGTGAACCCGCCGGTCTTGAACGCACCGAACAGGAGGCCGGCGGCGAGGATGCCCAGCGGAGAGGAACGGCCGAGCAGTGCCACGGTGATCGCGTCGAAGCCGATGCCGGCGTCGATCGCGCCGCCGAAGCCGCTCGTCTCGGTGCCGAGGATCTGGCTGATGCCGGCGATGCCGACCAGGGCGCCGGCGATGAGCATGACCACCAGGTACATGCGTCCGACGTCGATGCCGGCGACGCGCGCCGCGGCCGGGTTCTCACCGACGGCGCGGAACCGGAAGCCGAGCGACGAGCGCTCCAGCAGCCACCACGTGAACGCGACAGCGACGAGGGCGAGCAGGAAGCCGGCGTGCAGCTTGTACTGCGGCCCGAGCAGCTGCGGCAGCACCGCGGTGTCGGGCATCGGGGCTGTCTTCGGGTTGCTGGAGCCCGGCGCCTGCAGGATGCCCTGCGTCGCCAGCATCCACGCCAGGAGGTAGAACGCGATGTGATTGAGCATGATCGTCGTGATCACCTCGTGGGCTCCGGTGCGCGCCTTGAGGAGACCGGCGATGCCGGCCCAGATCGCACCGGCGATCATACCGGCGACGATCGCGGCGATCAGGTGCAGCCCCATGGGCAGGTCCCACTGGGTGGCGACGTAGCCGCCGGCCGCGGCGGCCATGAGCATCTGCCCCTGACCACCGATGTTGAACAAGCCGGCGCGGAAGGCCAGACCGACGCCGAGGCCGGCCGCGATCAGGGGCGTGGCGAACTTCAGCGTCTCCGTGAGCGGGCGGATGCCGATAGCGAAGCTGTCGGCGTTGAAGTTGTAGATCGCTCCGCGGAACAGAGCGGCGTAGGCACCGGCGACGGCATCCCAGACGGCACCGATCATGTCCATCGGGCGGGCGAAGAAGTACCCGGCAGTCGTCTGGACCTCTTCATTGGTCGCGGCGATCATGATCGAGCCGACCACGACCGCGATCAGAACGGCGAGAACCGAGATGATCCCGTTGCCCTGCACGATCGCCTGCATGGCAAGCCGCCAGCGGGACGGAGCGACCTTCGTTTCGGGTGCGGCGAGCGGGCTCTGCGGCTGGGTGGCGCTCATGCGCTGGCCTCCTCGGTCGCGGCGGTCTCGGACATGCCGGCCATCATCAGGCCGAGGCGTTCACGGGAGGTGTTCCCCGGCACGATGCCGACGACCTGGCCCCGGTACATCACGAGGATCCTGTCGGCAAGGGCGGCCACCTCGTCGAGCTCGGTAGAGATCACGATCACGGGCACTCCGGCGTCGCGGGTGTCGATCAGGCGCTTGTGGATGAACTCGATGGAACCGACGTCGACGCCGCGGGTGGGCTGGGCTGCGACGAACAGCGACAGGTCGCGGCTCAGCTCGCGGGCGAGGACGACCTTCTGCTGGTTTCCGCCGGAGAGACGCCCCGCGGCCTGCGACGGGCCCTGCGTGCGGATGTCGAACTCGGTGATCTTCTCGCGCGCGAACGCGTCGAGGGCGCCGCGCCTGACCGTACCCGCGCTGACGAAGGGTGCGCCGTGCGAGCGGTCGAGCATGAGGTTCTCGGCGATGGTGAACTCCTTCACCAGGCCGTCGACGCTGCGGTCCTCGGGGACGAACCCGACACCGGCGTCGAGGATGTCGCGGACCGACCGGCCGATCAGTTCCTGCCCGTCGAGGCGGATGCTGCCGCGGACGTGGTCCTGCAGACCGATGATCGCCTCGGTGAGCTCGGTCTGGCCGTTGCCCTGCACACCGGCGATCGCGAGGATCTCACCGCCGCGGACCTCGAAGGAGGCCTCGTCGACGAGCACGGTGCCTACCCGATCGGTGACCGTGAGTCCCTCGACGACGAGCGAGTTGGTCCGGACGTTCGGCGCGTCCTTCTGCACCGTCAGCTCGACGGCGCGCCCGACCATGAGGGAGGCGAGCTCCTCGTTGGTCGCGGTCGGCGAGGCCTCGCCGACGACCTTGCCCAGGCGGATGACGGTGATGCGGTCCGCGACCTCGCGGACCTCGCGCAGCTTGTGGGTGATGAACACGATCGAGGTGCCCTGCGACTTCAACTGCCGCATGGTGTTCATCAGCTCGTCGGTCTCCTGCGGGGTGAGCACCGCAGTCGGCTCGTCGAACACGAGCACGCGGGCGTCGCGGGAGAGCGCCTTGATGATCTCGACGCGCTGCTGCACGCCGACAGGGAGCTCCTCGACGATCGCGTCCGGGTCGACGTCGAACCCGAAGCGATCGGAGATCTCGCGCACACGCTTGCGGGCGGCGGCGAGGTCGAGCCGTCCGCCGAACTTCGTCTGCTCGTTGCCGAGCATGACGTTCTCGGCGACGGTGAAGACGGGGATGAGCATGAAGTGCTGGTGCACCATGCCGATACCGGCGGCCATCGCATCGCCGGGGCCGGAGAAGTGCTGCACCTCGTCGTCGAGGAGGATGTCGCCTTCGTCGGCCTGGTACAGGCCGTACAGCACGTTCATGAGCGTCGACTTGCCGGCGCCGTTCTCGCCGAGGAGGCAGTGGATCTCGCCGGGTTCGACGGCGAGATCGATGTGGTCGTTCGCCGTCAGCGCGCCGAATCTCTTCGTGATGCCGCGCAGTTCAAGCTTCATGTGGTCGATCCTATTCAGCAGACCTCGGTCTGCGGGAGTAGCCGGACAGAACGAGACGAGGAGGCCGGCTCTCGCCGGCCTCCCCGTCTCAGAGCGTCACTCGCTGAGGTAGGACGTGACGGGCACGGTGCCGTCGATGATGTCCTGCTGCAGCTGTGCGACCTCGTCCTGCAGACCTGCGTCGACCTTGTCGGCGAAGTTGTGCAGGTCGGCGATGCCGACGCCCTCGTTCTCGAGCGTTCCGATGTACGCCGCGGGGTCGAACTCGCCCTTGCCGCTGGCGAGGACGGCCTGGTAGGTCGACAGGTCCATGGCCTTCAGGACCGAGGTGAGGACGACGTCGGCCGTGCTCGGGTCGGTCACGAACAGGTCGGCGTCGGCGCCGATGAGGGCGATGTCCTTGCCGGACTCCTTGATCGCCTGCTGAGCCGACTGGTAGATCGGTCCGCCGACGGGGAGGATGACGTCGACACCCTGGTCGAGGATGTTCACGGCGACCTGCTTGGCGTCCTGGTTGGCCTCGAAGCCACCGGTGAACGAGCCGGTCTTGCCGTCCCACCCGACGACCTGGACGTCGGTGCCCTTGACCTCGTTGTAGTGGTCGACGCCCTGCTTGAAGCCGTCCATGAAGATCGTCACGGTCGGGAACTCCATGCCGCCGAAGGTTCCGACCTTGCCGGTTTTCGAGTAGCCGGCCGACAGGTAGCCGGCGAGGAATGCCGCCTGAGCGGTGTCGTACAGGAGCGGCTTGACGTTCTCGGCGTCCTTCTTGCCGTCGAAGTCGTTGTCGGCGGCGTCGTCGACGAGGATGAAGTCGACGTCGGGGTTGGCGTTCGCCGCCTCGACGGTCGCGGCCGAGAGCGCGAAGCCGACGGCGACGATGGCGTTGCAGCCCTCGTCGACGAGGTTGGTCACGTTGGGGCCGTACTCGGTCTCGGCGTTGGACTGGACGTCCTTGAGGTCGACGCCGAGCTCGTCCGCGGCCTTCTGCGAGCCCTCGAACGACAGCTGGTTGAACGACTTGTCGTCGAATCCGCCCATGTCGGACACGATGCAGGGCAGGAAGTCGATCTCCTCGCCACCGGCGTTCCCGCCGTTGCTCTCGGGAGCGGCTCCACAGCCTGCGAGTGCGACGGCGACGCCGGTCGCCACGATCGCGGCGAGAGCGCGCTTTCGGGTGGAAATGGTCACGTAAGCCTCCACGACTACTGGCCTGCGCCGATCGCAGGGTCCGTCTGGCTAAGTTACCCAGTGTCACGGCGTCCGCACCGCCCAAGACGGTTAATGGTTACAAACTCGCAACAGACCCGTGGCGTGCGCTCAGAGGACGTCGCCGCGACCGGTGAGCTTGAGCGATTCGACGACGCCCTTCACGCGCTGCGCGTGCTCCGCCGTGGTGACCAGCAGAGCATCCTCGGTGTCGACCACGACGATGTCCTTCACACCCACCAGGCTGATCACGCGGGAGGTCTGGCTGACGAGGATCCCGGTCGCGGCATCCGACAGCACGCGGGCCCTGGGGCCGAGGACGGCGAGGTCGTTCTTGCGTCCGCCCGAGATGAGCTTGGTGAGCGAGGCGAAATCCCCCACGTCATCCCAGTCGAAGTGTCCGGGGATCACGGCGAGGCGCCCCTTGTCGGCGGCGGGTTCGGCGACCGCGTAGTCGATGGCGATCTTCTTCAGCCGCGGCCAGACCCGGTCGACGACGGGACCGCGGCGGGCGCGGTCGTCCCACGCCTCGGCGAGCTCGAGGAGACCGGCGTGCAGCTCGGGCTCGTTCGCGGCGAGCTCGTCGAGCAGCACGCTCGCCTTCGAGATGAACATGCCGGCGTTCCACAGGAACGACCGGTCGGCGTAGTACTGCTTGGCCGTCTCCAGATCGGGCTTCTCGACGAAGCGCTCGACGGTCGCAGCCTCCGGGGCGTCGTCGACGACCAGCTCGTCGCCCTTCTGGATGTATCCGAAGCCGACAGACGGCTCCGACGGCTGGATGCCGATGGTGCAGATGTAGCCGGCACGAGCGACGGCGACGGCCTGCTGGACGGCGAACTCGAACGTGCGCGTGCCGCGGATGACGTGGTCTGCGGCGAAGGAGCCGATGATGACGTCCGGGTCGCGACGGTGCAGGATCGCCGCCGCGAGTCCGATGGCTGCGGCCGACTCCCGCGGCTCGGACTCGAGGAAGACGTTCTTATCGGGGATGCCGGGCAATTCGGACTCGACGGCGGCGCGGTGCGCGCGCCCGGTGACGACCGCGATCCGATCGGGGCCCGTCATGGGCTCGAGTCGATCCCAGGTGTCGCGCAGCAGGGAGTTGCCGGAGCCGGTGAGATCATGCAGGAACTTGGGTGCGTCCGCCCTGGACAGCGGCCAGAGCCGGCTGCCGATTCCGCCGGCGGGGATCACTGCGTAGAAGTCGTCGAACGGCGCCATGCGCTCAGCCTATCCGCCGCCGATCCGGAGCCCCTCGGCACGATAGCCGAGCCGAATCGTGACGATGCAGAACGAACATGATCGCCCCGCCCCTTAGGGTCGCCTTCGTCGCACCCAGCGTTCTGACAGGAATAGGATGGTGCACGGCCGGGCACGTCCAGCGGTCTGTTCAGACCCGCACGTGCTACCCGACCTCGCATCGATCAGGGAGGACGACCGTGTCCGCAGGCACACGCTTGACACCGTCGATTTCGGAAACCACGTCCAAGACCCCGCGCGGCACTCTGTACCGCGGTCGTGAGGGCATGTGGTCATGGGTGCTTCACCGCATCACCGGAGTCGCCATCTTCTTCTTCCTTCTCGTGCACGTGCTCGATACGGCACTGATCCGGGTCTCCCCCGAGGCGTACAACGCCGTGATCGGCACGTACAAGAACCCCGTCATGGCTCTGGGTGAAGTGGTGCTGGTAGGCGCCATCGTGTTCCACGCCATGAACGGCCTGCGAATCATCCTCGTCGACTTCTGGTCGAAGGGCGCGCGGTACCAGCGCCAGATGTTCTGGGGCGTCATCGCCGTCTGGGTCGTGCTCATGGCCGGCTTCACCGGGCGCCACCTGTCGCTCGCGTTCGCCGGGTTCGGAGGGGGTCACTGATGTCCGCACAGACCATCGCCGCACCGGCGCGCCGCCGCCGCGGCGTCAACCTCGAGAAGTGGGGCTGGATGTTCATGCGAGCATCCGGCGTCGTGCTGATCGTCCTCATCTTCGGCCACCTGTTCGTCAACCTCATGGTCGGCGACGGAATCCACGCGCTGGACTTCGCATTCATCGCCGGCAAGTTCGCCACGCCGTTCTGGCAGTGGTGGGACGTGCTGATGCTGTGGCTCGCCTTCATCCACGGCGGCAACGGCATGCGCACGATCGTCAACGACTACGCCACCAATGACAAGGTCCGCAAGGCCCTCGTCGGCGCGATCGTCCTCGCAGCGGGCCTGCTGATCATCCTCGGCACCCTGGTCGTCTTCACGTTCGACCCGTGCCTGGGCGTCACCGAGTCCAGCACGCTGTGGGACACCTGCGTGGCTGCGGGCGTCGTCGGAAACTGACAAGAGAGCATCGAGAAGTGACTACTGAGACGCAGGATTCCGTCGTCCGCGACGGCGTTCACTACCACCAGTTCGACGTCGTGATCGTCGGCGCAGGAGGCGCAGGCATGCGCGCCGCCATCGAGGCGGGCCCGGGCGCGAAGACAGCCGTGATCACGAAGCTGTACCCCACCCGCTCGCACACCGGCGCGGCGCAGGGCGGCATGGCCGCCGCCCTCGCGAACGTCGAGGAGGACAGCTGGGAGTGGCACACCTTCGACACAGTCAAGGGCGGCGACTACCTCGTCGACCAGGACGCCGCCGAGATCCTCGCCAAGGAGGCCATCGACGCGGTCATCGACCTCGAGAACATGGGTCTGCCGTTCAACCGCACCCCTGAGGGCAAGATCGACCAGCGCCGCTTCGGCGGTCACACCGCCGAGCACGGCAAGACCCCGGTCCGCCGCGCGTGCTACGCCGCCGACCGCACGGGTCACATGATCCTGCAGACGCTGTTCCAGAACTGCGTCAAGCTCGGCATCAACTTCTTCAACGAGTTCTACGTGCTCGACCTCATCACGGTGAAGGACGACGACGGCAAGACCGGAGTCGCCGGCGTCGTCGCGTACGAACTGGCCACGGGCGAGCTGCACGTGTTCCAGGCCAAGTCGGTCGTCTTCGCGACGGGCGGCTTCGGCAAGATCTTCAAGACCACCTCGAACGCGCACACCCTCACCGGTGACGGCGTCGGCATCATCTGGCGCAAGAACCTGCCGCTGGAGGACATGGAGTTCTTCCAGTTCCACCCGACGGGTCTCGCCGGTCTCGGCATCCTGCTCACCGAGGGTGCGCGAGGCGAGGGCGCGATCCTGCGCAACGACTCGGGTGAGCGCTTCATGGAGCGCTACGCCCCCACCATCAAGGATCTCGCACCGCGCGACATCGTGGCGCGCTCCATGGTGCAGGAGGTCCTCGACGGCCGCGGCGCGGGCCCGCACAAGGACTACGTCTACCTCGACTGCACGCACCTCGGTGCCGAGGTCCTCGAGACCAAGCTGCCCGACATCACCGAGTTCGCCAGGACATACCTCGGTGTCGACCCGGTCACCGACCCCGTCCCCGTCATGCCGACCGCGCACTACGCCATGGGCGGCATCCCGACGAACAACGACGCCGAGGTCCTCGCCGACAACAACACGGTCGTCCCCGGTCTCTACGCCGCCGGCGAGTGCGCGTGCGTCTCGGTGCACGGCTCGAACCGCCTCGGCACCAACTCGCTCCTCGACATCAACGTGTTCGGCAAGCGCGCCGGCAACAACGCCGTGGCGTACGCCAAGACCGCCGAGTTCGTGCCGCTCCCCGAGAACCCCGCCGGGTTCGTCAAGGACATGCTCGAGAACCTGCGCGGCAGCAACGGCACCGAGCGCGTCGCCGTGCTGCGCAAGAAGCTCCAGGAGGAGATGGACCGCGGCGCCCAGGTGTTCCGCACCCACGAGTCCCTCGAGCACGTGCTGGGCGTCATCGCCGAGCTGCGCGAGCGCTACAAGAACGTCTACATCGACGACAAGGGCCACCGCTTCAACACCGACCTCCTCGAGGCAGTCGAGCTCGGGTTCCTGCTCGACATCGCCGAGGTCGTCGTCTACGCCGCGCAGAACCGCGAGGAGAGCCGCGGCGGTCACATGCGCGACGACTTCCCCAAGCGCGACGACGAGAACTGGATGAAGCACACCATGGCGTACCTGACGGGCGACCCGCACTCGTCGACGCCCGCAGATCACATCAAGCTCGACTCGAAGCCGGTCGTCCAGACCCGCTACCAGCCGATGGAGAGGAAGTACTGAGAATGTCGAACGCTGTTGCAGAGGCGCCCGCCGCCGCAGACCCGGCCGTCCAGTCCTTCCTGGTCACCTTCATCG
The DNA here is from genome assembly GCF_903645325.1 of Microbacterium tenebrionis. Taxonomy (GTDB): domain Bacteria; phylum Actinomycetota; class Actinomycetes; order Actinomycetales; family Microbacteriaceae; genus Microbacterium; species Microbacterium tenebrionis. The sequence continues at coordinate 555,183 of NZ_CAHJXQ010000001.1, read as the reverse complement.
TCCGCCGGTTCGACCCCGAGCAGGACGCCGAGCCCCGCTGGGTCGACTACGACGTGGAGTTGTTCTCCACCGACCGCGTGCTCGACGCGCTGCACAAGATCAAGTGGGAGGTCGACGGTTCGCTGTCGTTCCGCCGCTCGTGCGCGCACGGCATCTGCGGCTCTGACGCCATGCGCATCAACGGCCGCAACCGACTGGCCTGCAAGACGCTGATCAAGGACCTCGACATCTCGAAGCCGATCTACGTCGAGGCGATCAAGGGTCTGCCGCTCGAGAAGGACCTCATCGTCGACATGGAGCCGTTCTTCGCCTCCTACCGCGAGGTGCAGCCGTTCCTCGTCGCGAACAGCGTGCCCGAGAAGGGCAAGGAGCGCGTCCAGTCGATCGCCGACCGCGCGATCTTCGACGACACCACCAAGTGCATCCTGTGCGCCGCCTGCACCTCGTCGTGCCCGGTGTTCTGGACCGACGGCCAGTACTTCGGCCCTGCCGCGATCGTCAACGCGCACCGGTTCATCTTCGACTCGCGCGACGACAACGCCGACGTGCGTCTGGACATCCTCAACGACAAGGAGGGCGTCTGGCGCTGCCGCACGACCTTCAACTGCACGGAGGCGTGCCCGCGCGGCATCGAGGTCACGAAGGCCATCGCCGAGGTCAAGCAGGCCATCCTGCGCGGCCGGCCCTGACCTCCGCCTCGCATCGGTGCTCCCCTGGATAGGGTGAGGGCATGTCGGAGGACCGAGTCCGGCTGCGTGAGCGCTTCGAAGGACCCCTCGAACGCGCCGCGGAGCTGAAGGATCGCACGCTCGCGGCGTTCCCCGTGCGCGTCTGGCGCGGGTTCCTCCGCGGCAACGGCTTCCTGCTCTCGGCGGGGATGAGCTACTACGTCCTGTTCTCGCTGTTCGCGGTCATCTACGTCAGCTTCGCCGGTGTGGGGATCTGGCTCGGCGCCAGCCCGCGCGCGATCGAAGCGCTCATCGATCTCGCAAACAGCTATCTGCCAGGGCTCATCGGCGACCCCGGTCTGATCGGCCGCGACGACGTCGTCGAGATCGCCCAGGGCAGCACGAGCCTGCTGGGCATCACGGGTGCCGTGGCCGTCGGCTTCGCCGCCTGGACCGCGATCGCGGCGGTGACCTTCACGCGACGGGCGATCCGAGACATCTTCGGCCTGCCGTTCGACACGCGTTCCTACTGGCTGCTCAAGCTGCGCGATCTGCTCGCAGGCGTGCTGTTCGGCCTCGCGCTGCTGCTCGGTGCGGCGCTGAGCGTGCTGAGCGTCTGGGCGCTGGAGTGGCTGTTCGACCTGTTCGGCTGGGGCGATTCCTGGGTGCTGTCGGGGATGGCCCGCGTACTGTGGATGGCCAGCGCCTTCATCGTGGATGCCGGCGCCCTGGCGGCCCTCGTGCGCTTCCTCGTCGGCGCCGACCTGCGATGGCGCTTCATCTGGCCGGCCTCGCTGCTGGGCGGCGGGGCGATGGTGGTCCTCCAGCTCATCGCGGGCTTCCTGCTCACCCGCGTGCCCAGCAACCCCCTGCTCGCGTCCTTCGCCGTGATCATCGGGCTCCTCCTGTGGTGCCGTCTGCTCGCGAGCGTGGTGCTCGTGGCGGCCTCGTGGATCGCGGTCACCGCGGCCGACAACGACCACCCGCTGGAGCTCGAGGACGAGCAGGCCGCCCGGCTGGCCGAGCAGGAGGCCCTGGTGCTCGCCGCACGCGTGCAGCTGCGGCGGGCCCGCGACGCGTACGAGGACGCGCCCTGGTACCGCAGGCTCTGGGCCGGGCGGGCGGTGCGGCGCGCGCAGGATGCTCTGGCCATCGCCATCGAGGGTGCCGAGGCGGAGGATGTCACCGGCCCTCGTTAGGCTGAATCCATGCCTCATCTGCGTATCGCCTCGGTCAACGTCAACGGGATCAGGGCCGCGGCCCGCAACGGCATGAGCGGGTGGCTCGATGCTGCCGACGTCGACATCCTGACCCTGCAAGAGGTGCGCGGGCAGGACGAGCACCTCGAAGCAGCGCTGCCCGGATGGTCGATCGTCCACGACGAGGCGACGGCCAAGGGTCGAGCCGGCGTCGCGATCGCGAGCCGCACCCCTGCGCTCGCCTCGCGCACCGCGTTCGGGGCCGAGGACTTCGACTCGAAGGGCCGTTGGATCGAGGGCGACTTCCTCATCGACGGCCGCCCGCTGACCGTCGTCAGCGCCTATGTGCACAGCGGTGAGGCCGACACGCCCAAGCAGGATGAGAAGTGGAAGTTCCTCGACGCGTTCGGCGCGCGCCTCGCCGACCTCGGGCAGGGTGACGCGCTCGCGCTCGTCACGGGTGACCTGAACGTCGGTCACCGCGAACTCGACATCAAGAACTGGCGCGGGAACCGCAAGAAGGCGGGATTCCTCCCCCGCGAGCGGGCGTACTTCGACCGGTTTCTCGGGGATGCCGGCGCCGAGGTGACCGGCGTCGACGGCACGGTCGGCACGGGGCTCGGATGGGTCGACGTCGGGCGCCGGTTCCACGGCGAGGTCGACGGTCCGTACACGTGGTGGTCCATGCGCGGGCAGGCGTTCGACAACGACTCCGGCTGGCGCATCGACTATCACCTGGCGACCCCGGCGCTCGCCGAGCGCGTGCAGGACTACCGGGTGGCACGCGCCGCCACGTATGCCGAGCGGTGGAGCGATCATGCGCCGGTGGTCGTCGACTACGCGTACTGACAGGGCGGTCGCCCCAGCACCATAGGATTGATCCGTGACCAGACCTCGTCTCTACTCAGGAATGCAGCCATCCGCCGACTCGCTTCAGATCGGCAACTACATCGGTGCTCTCCTGCAGTGGCGCGATCTGCAGGCGTCCTACGACGCGTTCTTCTCAGTCGTCGACCTGCACGCGCTGACGGTCGCGCAGGACCCCGCGTCTTTGCGCGAGAAGACCCGGCGTACTGCCGCGCAGTACATCGCCGCGGGCATCGAGCCGTCGAAGTCGACGCTGTACGTGCAGTCGCACGTGCGCGCGCACGCCGAGCTCGCCTGGATCCTCTCGACGATCACGGGTTTCGGCGAGGCCGGACGCATGACGCAGTTCAAGGACAAGTCCAGTCGCTACGGGCAGGACGGCACGAGCGTCGGCCTGTTCACCTATCCGGTCCTCATGGCGGCCGACATCCTGCTGTACCAGAGCGATGTCGTTCCCGTGGGCGATGACCAGAAGCAGCACGTCGAGCTCACGCGCGATCTCGCGGAGCGCTTCAACGCCCGCTTCGGCGAGACGTTCGTCGTGCCGATGCCGGTCATCCAGAAGGACACCGCGCGCATCTACGACCTGCAGAATCCGACGTCGAAGATGTCGAAATCGGCCGAGACGGACGCGGGCGTGCTGTGGATGCTCGATGACCCGGCGAAATCGGCGAAGAAGATCATGCGGGCCGTCACCGACAATGAGGGCTCCGTGCGCTTCGACCGCGAGAACAAGCCCGGGGTCTCGAACCTGCTGACGATCTACGCGGCCCTCAGCGGCCGCCAGGTCGCCGCGATCGAGGACGAGTACGCAGGCCGCGGGTACGGGGACTTCAAGAAGGGCCTCGCCGAGGTCGTGGTCTCGGAGTTCGAGCCGGTGCGCTCGCGCGCCCTCGAGCTGCTCGACGACCCGGCTGAGCTCGACCGCATCCTCGCCGCCAATGCCGAGCGCGCCGATGCCGTGGCCGATGCCACGCTCGCCGACGTCTACGAGAAGGTCGGCCTGCTGCGCCGCGTGTGACGATCGGGTCGGTCGCGCACCCTAGGATGGGTGCGTGACCGACCCGCAGCTTCCTCCGACCACCCCGCACGGATCGGTCCCGCCGATTCCGAGTCCGCCCTCTCCGTACGGCACTCCCCCGTCGCAGACCGCGCCGTCGTACCAGAACCCGCCGTCGTACCAGACGCCGCCCGGCGCGTATGCGGCGCCCGTGGGCGGTTACGCAGCACCGGCCGGCAGCTACCAGGCGCCGGCTCCTGCTCCCGCACAGCCGCGCTCGGCGGTCCTGGGCATCGTGGCGTTCGTGCTGTCCATCGTCGCGGCCGTCGTCGCGCCGATCGTGGCCGGCTTCGCCGGGTACCAGATCGGGTTCCAGCTGCCCACCGTCACCCAGTACGTCGACCCGACGACCTCAGACCTCTCGTTCCTCTCGCCGGTGCGCGATCAGGTGCTCATCGGAGAGATCGGCTTCTGGGTCGGCACTCTCGGCGGCATCGCCGCGATCGTCCTCGGCATCATGGCCATCGTGAAGCGGGCGGGTCGCGTCTGGGGCGTGGTGGCCCTGATCCTCGCCGTGCTCGGGCCGGTGATCTTCTTCGTCGTACTCGGTGCGACCCTCGGCGCCGGCGCGGGTGCTGGTGCGGTCTCTACCTACGGACCCTGAAGCACCGAAGGTTCAACCGTCACCGCGGTGCGTGGTGCTTCTGCTGAGCTGCCAGCAGACCCTCCGCGACGAGGAGCTCGACGGCATCCGCGGCATCCGACACGAGGATCGGGAGCGTCTCGCGCTCCGTCTTGCCGAACGGCGAGAGCACCCAGTCGGCTGGGTCCTGCCGTCCTGGCGGGCGCCCGATGCCGACGCGCACCCGCGGGAAGTCCGCCGTCCCGATGGCACGCGCGACATCGCGAACGCCGTTGTGCCCTCCGTGCCCGCCACCGGTCTTGAGCTTGAGGGCGTCGAACGGGATGTCCAGTTCGTCATGCACGATCACGGTGCGCTCGGGAGGCACCGAGTAGAAGCGCGCGAGGGCCGCGACCGGGGTGCCCGAGACGTTCATGAACGAGTTGGGCTTGGCCAGCACGATCTTGTCCGCACCGGGGCGCAACCACGTCTCGACGACACGAGCGCCGCCCTTGTGCTCGCGGAAGCTCTCGCCGCGCCGGCCGGCGAGCTCGTCGACCACCATCTGCCCGACGTTGTGCCGGGTCGCCTCGTACCGCGGACCGGGATTGCCCAGCCCCACGATCAGCCAGGTGTCGGCCATGCGTCTCTCATCTCTTGTCTTCTCGGTCGCCAGAATACGACGAAGGGGACGCGATCAGCTCGCGTCCCCTTCGTCGAAGCAGATGTCTTACTCTGCTGCGGCCTCGTCGGCAGGCGCCTCGGCCTCAGCGGCCTCGTCGCCCTCCTCGGCCTCCGGCTCCTCGGTCGGAACGTAGACCGCGACGACGAGCGTCTCGGGGTCGGCGAGGAGCGTGGCGCCCTTGGGCAGCTTCACGTCGGCGGCGGTGATCTGCGCGCCCTCTTCCAGACCCTCGACGGAGACCTCGACGTGCTCGGGGATGTGCGTGGCCTCGACCTCGACGGCGATCGAGGTGGCGTCGAGGTTGGCGACGGTGCCGGCGAACGGCTCACCGGTGACGACGACGGGGACGTCGACCTGGATCTTCTCGCCCTTCTTCACGACGAGGAGGTCGATGTGCTCGATGATCTGGTGCACCGGGTCCTTCTGGACGTCCTTGACCAGGGCGAGCTGGTCCTTGCCCTCGATGTCGAGCTCGAGCAGCGCGTTGGCGCGGCGGATGATGAGCGAGACCTGGTGGCCCGGGAGGGCGACGTGAACGGGCTCGGTGCCGTGGCCGTAGATGACGGCGGGGATCTTGCCGGCGGCGCGGAGGCGGCGGGCGAAGCCCTTGCCGAACTGCTCGCGGACCTCGGCGTGGACCTTGGTGTCCTCAGACATGGGTTCTCCTTCGGGGCACGCGGCGAACTGCTCGCCGCGTGGTGGTCTTGTGATCGGCTTCCCGGACGCAGACGTGCGAAAGAGCCACGAGGCTGGATTCGCCGCGTCGATTACGGATGCTGCGCACGCGAAGCATCCCTCGCCGAGGAACTCATCTATCGTACCCGAAGACCCGATAGGCTGAAACCCAGACCTCTGACGCCCTCAGAACCCACCACGAAGAAACAGGAGTCCGGCATGATCGACGGCGCATTCCTCTCCCACGCCATCGCATGGCTGATCGGCGCCATGACCGTGTGCGCGACCGTCTTCAGCATCGGTGCCCTCTTCTCGTTGGGCCGCTCGGGCTACCGCAAGGACTGAGCACGTCAGCGCCAGGCGTCACACAGTGCGCCCTGGTCGCTCGCACAGCGATACGCTGAAGTCCATCCCCCTGGCTTCACGATCGAGGAGTATCTGTGCCCGAAGCATCAGCGAATATCGGAGTCGTTGGACTCGCCGTCATGGGTTCGAATCTGGCGCGGAATCTCGCGTCGCGTGAGGGGAACACGGTCGCCGTGTTCAACCGGTCGCGGTCGAAGACGGATGAGCTGGTGGCGGCGCACCCGGAGGCGGGGTTCGTGCCCGCATTCGACTACGAGGAGTTCGCCGCGTCGCTGCAGAAGCCGCGAACCGCGATCATCATGGTCAAGGCCGGTGCCGGTACGGACGCGGTCATCGACGAGCTCGTGCGCGTGTTCGAGCCGGGCGACATCATCGTCGACGGCGGCAACGCGTACTTCCCCGACACGATCCGCCGCGAGAAGGCCGTCCGCGAGACCGGGATCAACTTCGTCGGCGCCGGGATCTCCGGCGGCGAGGAGGGCGCCCTGACCGGGCCGTCGATCATGCCCGGAGGGTCGGACGAGTCCTGGGTCACCCTCGGACCGATCCTGCGCTCCATCGCCGCGGTCGCGGAGGGTGAGCCGTGCGTCACGCACATCGGGCACGACGGTGCCGGGCACTTCGTGAAGATGGTCCACAACGGCATCGAGTACGCCGACATGCAGCTCATCGCCGAGGCGTACGACCTGATCCGCCGCGGCACCGGCAAGACCCCGGCCGAGATCGCCGACATCTTCGCCGACTGGAACACCGGCGAGCTCGAGTCCTACCTGATCGAGATCACCGCCGAGGTGCTCCGCCAGGTCGACGCCGAAACCGGGAAGCCTCTCGTCGACGTCATCGTCGACCAGGCCGGCGCCAAGGGCACCGGAGCCTGGACGGTTCAGACCGCGCTCACCCTCGGCGTCCCCGTCTCCGGGATCGCCGAGGCCACCTTCGCCCGGTCGCTGTCCTCGCACCCCGAGCAGCGCGCCGCCGCCACCGCCCTCCCCGGCCCGGAGGGCGACTTCACCGTCCCCACCGAGGACGTCGACGCGTTCATCGAAGACGTCCGCCTGGCCCTGTACGCGTCGAAGATCGTCGCCTACTCCCAGGGGTTCGACGAAATCCGCGCCGGAGCCGCCGAATACGGCTGGAACATCGACCTCGGCGCCGTGTCGAAGATCTGGCGCGGCGGATGCATCATCCGTGCCCAGTTCCTCAACCGCATCGCCGACGCGTACAACGAGGCCCCGGACCTGCCGGTCCTCATGACCGCCCCGTACTTCGCCGAAGCACTCACCCGCGGACAGGCCGCCTGGCGCCGCGTCGTCATCGCCGCCGCGACCTCGGGCATCCCCGCCCCCGCCTTCAGCTCGTCGCTGTCGTACTACGACGGCATCCGCGCCGACCGCCTCCCCGGCCCTCGTCCAGGGCCAGCGCGACTTCTTCGGCGCCCACACCTACAAGCGCATCGACAAGGACGGCACCTTCCACACGCAGTGGTCGGGCGACCGCACCGAGATCGAGGCGGAAGACACGCACTGACCGCGTGCGTCTGCGACGAGAGGCCGGCAACCGTCAGGTTGCCGGCCTCTCGCGCTTCATCCGCGCGTGATGTCGGTGACCACTCCCTTCGCGAGCCGCAATCGCCTGCTGGCCCGCGCGGCGACGGCAGAGTCGTGGGTGACGATGACGAGCGTCAATCCCTCGGCGCACAGCCGCTCGAGGAGCACGAGGATCTCGTCGCGCATGCTCTCGTCCAGGTTTCCAGTCGGTTCGTCGGCCAGCAGCACTCGCGGACGCTTGACGATCGCTCGCGCGATGGCGACGCGCTGCTGCTGGCCGCCGGAGAGTTCGGTCGGCAGGTGGTCACCACGATCCGCGAGGCCCACGTGCGCCAGGGCCTCGTCGACGCGCGTCTTCCGCTCTGCACCGCTCAGCCCCAGCGGTTCGAGCGCCATGTTCACGTTCTCGGCGGCCGTCAGCGTCGGGATGAGATTGAAGCCCTGGAACACGAATCCGATCTCCTCGGCCCTGATCCGGCCGAGCGCCGTCGGCGACGCGGACGAGAGCTCGGCGGCGCCGAGGCTGATCGACCCGGAGGTGGGCTTGTCGAGCGCTCCCAGCAGCTGCAGGAGCGTCGACTTGCCCCCTCCCGTTGGTCCCTGGATCGTGACGAACTCGCCGAAGCCGATCTCGAGGTCGACGCCGGTCAACGCTTTCACGACGCGCTGCTTCTGCGTGTAGGTGCGCGTGACACCCTCCAAGCGATACAGCGTCGCCGGTGCGTCGGGAGTCCGCTCTGCAGGCACGGTGTCTGTCATGGTCATCTCTTGCTCCTTGTCGTGGTTCACTGATCGGCGCCGGTCACGCGACCGAGCGCAGGGCCTCGGCGGGGCTCAGCCTGGCGGCGCGCCACCCGCCGAACATGCCGGCGACGAGTCCGCCGAGCACCGCGAGTCCGACGGCGGCGAAGAGCACCCAGGGGGTGAGGGGCGCGCTCAGGACGATGTCGGTCGCCTGCGCGGTCTCGAACATCCCGCCGCCTCCGCCGCCGGTCGGGCCCCCCATGCCGCCGCCGGGCCCGCCCATGCCCGAAGGCGTCTCAGCCGCGGCCGAGATCGTCGGCTGGATGACGTTGATCAGCAGGATTCCGACCAGACCCAGCACGAGTCCGGCGGCCCCGCCGATCAGCCCCTGGACCATCGATTCCCCTGCCACCTGGCGCACGACGCGGCCATTGGACCATCCGATGGCCTTCAGCGTTCCGAACTCCCGCGTGCGCCGCGTGACGCCCGAGATCGTGAACAGCACCGAGATCATGACGGCGACGGCGAGCACGATGATCGACAGCCAGGTGCCGAGGTTCGTGATCATCTCGTTGGCACTGGAGAGCGACCCGGAGACCGTGGAGGCGAGATCCGACTGCGAGCTCACCGTGGCGTCGGGGAGCTCGTCGGACAGAGCGGCCTGCACGGAGTCGATGGCCGATGCCGAATCGGCCTGCACGTAGACGGTCGAGAGGACGTCCTCGACGCCCGCAAGCTCCTGCGCGGTCTCCAGCGGCAGGTAGACATTCGCGGCCGTGTCGGCGGAGTCGGAGGTGGATGCCACGATGCCCACGACCTCGACGTCGGAGCCTGCGACGTCGATCGTGTCACCCACGGCGATCGCGGACGTGGCGGCGTACGACGAGTCCACGAGGGCGACGAGCTCGCCGCTGTCGGCGGCGTCGAATCCGCGGCCGTCGCTGACCTCCACCGAGGCCAGCGGGCCGATGGCATCCTCACCGGGGTCGATGCCGAGCACCGTGAAGGAATCGATGCCGAAGGCGCTGCCGCCCTCGCCGTCCGCCCGCCGGTCGGCGGCGCCTCGCCGTCGCCGCGCGTCCCCCCCCCCGGCGCCCGACCCCGCCGCTGGGCAGCTCGCCCGAGAACGTCGAGTTCGTCAGGCTCAGGGTCCCGGATGCCGCGACGACGCCGTCCGTGCCGAGCACGGTCGCGAGCACCGAGGCATCCAGCGTTCCGCGGCGGAAGTCGGTCGTGAGCATCGACTGGTCGAGCGTCGTGGTGTCGCCGGCCTCCTCCCCCGCCTCGGAGCCGAACTCGAACCGCTGTCCGCCGCCCTCGCCGGGTTCGGCAGCGGCACCCGTGACGGTCAGGTCTGTCCCGACGCCGTACACCGACTCCAGCGCCTGCGTCTGCGCGTCGCGCACTCCGGCGGTCAGCGCGTTCACGACGATCACGAGGGCGATCGCGAGCCCGAGCCCGACCGCCACGATGATGGTCTGTCTCTTGCGGCCCGCCAGCTCGCGCCGCAGATACGTTGCGTACATGTCTCTCCTTCTGCCGCGTGCGTCGCGGAACGGATTCGACAGTAGGAATGCGATCGATGGGCGCGCGATCAACGGGTGATGAGAATCGTATGACCAGCGGTTCACAGGAATCGCATAGCGCGCTCTATGGATTCGCTCCGATCGGATGCGCACAATGGAGCCATGAGCACCGATCTGCCCGAACTGCACCGCCCTGACGGATCCCCGCTGCGCATCCTCGCCGTGGACGATGAGCAGATGCTCACCGACCTGCTCGCGATGGCGCTGCGGATGGAGGGCTGGGAGGTGCGCACCGCATCCTCGGGCCTCGAGGCCCTGCAGGTGGCGCGGGAGTTCGAACCGGACGCCCTCGTGCTCGACATCATGATGCCCGACCTCGACGGCATGAGCGTCCTGCGCCGTCTGCGCGAGTCCGGCAATCTCGTGCCCGTACTGTTCCTGACCGCGAAGGATGCCGTCGGCGACCGCATCGCCGGACTCACCGCCGGCGGCGACGACTACGTCACCAAGCCGTTCAGCCTCGAGGAGGTCATCGCGCGCCTGCGTGCGATCATCCGCCGGACCGGTTCGGCGACGTCCGACGACGGTCAGTCGATTCTGCGCGTGGGCGATCTCACCCTCAACGAGGACAGCCACGAGGTCGAGCGCGACGGCACCGAGATCGAGCTGACCGCGACCGAGTTCGAGCTGCTGCGCTACCTCATGCGCAACGAGCGCCGCGTGCTGTCGAAGGCGCAGATCCTCGACCGCGTTTGGAGCTACGACTTCGGCGGCAAGTCCTCGGTCGTCGAGCTGTACATCTCGTACCTCCGCAAGAAGATCGACGCGGGCCGCACCCCGCTGCTGCACACGGTCCGTGGCGTCGGATACATGATCAAGGCTCCGCAGTGATCGCACCGAGGCTGCGTCGACCGCTGACCCTGCAGGCGCGGCTCATGACCGCCGTCATCGGGTTCGTGTCGATCATCCTCATCATCGTCGCCGTCATCACGAGCGCGACGCTCGGGACCGCCCTGGAGGGGCGCCTGCTCGATCAGGTGAAGGCGACGGCGTCGCAGACGAGCTTTCTGGTCGCACAGCGGACGCAGGCCGCGGCCGTCGACGGGCAGCCGATCACGGCGGAGCGCGTGCTCTCCGGCCAGCATTTTCAGGGCCAGGGCGTGCTCCTCGCCATCGCATCGGCCGACGGGGCGACGGGGGTGGTCGTGACGTCCGACGAGACCATCGAGCTCAGCCGCTCCCAGCTGCTGGCGATCAACGAAGCCGTGCAGAGCTCTCCGGACGCTTCCGTGAACCTGGAGGGGGTCGGGTCCTTCCTCGTCACCGTCACCTCGCGCAACGGGGTGGGGATCGTCACGGGCCTCCCCCGCACCGAGATCCAGAGCACCATGGCGCAGCTGCTCACCGTGATCACGCTCGCCACTCTCGGCGGACTCATCCTGCTCGCCCTCACGACGGCGGTCACGATCCGCTACAGCCTCCGGCCGCTGCGCGCCGTGGCACGCACGGCGACGCGTGTCGCGAATCAGCCCCTCGACCGCGGTGAGGTCGAGATCACCGAGCGCGTTCCGGCGGCCGAGGCCGATCCGCGCACGGAGACCGGCATCGTGGGCGCCTCGCTGAACAAGCTGCTCGACCACGTCAACGACTCCCTCGCAGCGCGTCAGCGGAACGAGGCGCTCATGCGCAAGTTCGTCGCCGACGCCAGCCACGAGCTGCGCACTCCCCTGGCATCCATCCGCGGGTATTCCGAGCTCTCGCTGCGAGCCCTGCACCAGGGGGCGGACGCGTCGGGCACAGAGACCGCGCTCGAGCGCATCCAGGCCCAGTCGCTGCGCATGACGCGCCTGGTCGAGGACCTCCTGCTCCTCGCCCGTCTCGATGAGGGGCAGGAGCTCGTCCACGGGACCGTCGACCTGACGCAGCTCGCACTCGAGGGCCTGTCGGACGCCCGCCCCACCGGCCCCGAGCACGTCTGGAACATCGACGTGCCCGCCGAGCCGGTCGTCATGCTCGGCGACGCGGGCCGCCTGCACCAGGTCGTGGCGAACCTGCTCGCCAACGCGAGGACCCACACACCGGCGGGGACGGAGATCACGTTGAGCGTCGCCCGCGAGGGCGACGAGGCCGTGATGCGCGTGCATGACGACGGGCCGGGTATCGAGCCGGCCGTCCGCGATCAGCTGTTCGCGCGCTTCGCTCGCGGAGACAGCTCGCGAGCGCGCCAGACCGGAGGCACAGGGCTGGGCCTGGCGATCGCGAAGGCGATCGTCGAAGGCCACCACGGCACGATCGACGTCACATCGGAGCCGGGGAGCACGACGTTCACGGTCCGCTTCCCGCTGACGCCCCGCCGGACGGCGTGACCTCTCGTCCGACATCCGCACGCATGCAGGGTCATCGGACGGATGCAGGAGAATCGTCCGGTGATTGCCCCTGCATCCGTTCAACGAACCTGCATCCGTCCCGGGATCACGTCCGGACGAGCGCCGCGAGGACGGCCGCCTCGACGCTCTGCCAATCGTGGACGATCTGAGCGTAGTCGAACCGGAGCGTTTCATAACCGAGAGCGGATGCTGCGGCATCGCGAACGAGGTCCTTGTGCCGATGGACCTCGCCGTCGTGGTTCTCCTTGCCGTCGACCTCGAGGATGAGCCGATCGCCGATCACGAAATCCACCCTGCCGACGGTCGGGATGTCGACCTGACAAACGAGTCGGATGCCGAGGACATGCAGTCGGAGCCGGAGCAGCGATTCCAGACCGCTGTCAGCGTCATTCCGAGCGAGATCGACGAGCCAACGCGCCCCGGCGGGGAGCCTGCGCCGGATACGATCTTTCGCCGCCGCCGTGATGCGGCCCGTGCGGAGAGCGGACTCGAGAGCCGCGAAGAACGCCTCATCCCCGTGGCAGTGGAAGACATGCACGAGAACGATCTCCAACGGCGCCAGTCCGAGTCGCATGACCCCGCCGAAGAAGTGACCGACGCACGTGCATTCTCGGGGGTGGTGGACGCGCCCGGTGCCGCCGAGCCACACATGCGGCACCAGATCGTCCTGGAGCGTCCAGATTCCGTGCAACCGCAGAGCCCCGCCGCAGGTCAGGGCTCCGCCGTGCTCGGCAGCGGCGACCAGGCGGTGGTCGGTCGACGGTGTCGCGAATACACCAGGGCGCACGCGCAGGATCGTGCCGTCCTTCACCGCCTCCGACAGCATCCGTCGCGAAAGCCCGAATTCCTGCAGGCGTACGCCGCGGGCGATACCGCCTTCATGACTGATCAGAAGTGATGGCTGGAGCATCCGACGATCTTTGCCCACGAAACGCCATCGACGGGCTTGAGATGACGCTTCTGGGGATGGGTCCGCAACCCGGATCGACTGTGCAGAACGAGTCGTCCCGTACACATGCAGGGCCGCCGACCGGATGCAAGGGCATCCGTCGGCACATCGCCCTCCCGCCGTTCATTCTCCCTGCATCCGTGCGGTGCAGGGAGGAGGGATCAGTACCCGGCGAACGCGTCCGTCGTGACCGAGCGCGCCTTCTGCAGCGCCGGCGCCAGGTCGGCGATCAGGCGCGGCGGACCCGAGATGAACGTGTGCCGTGACGAGATGTCCGGCACGACGCGCTCGAGGCCCTCGGCATCCAGCCGAACGCCCTGCGCCCACGTCCAGTGCGCGGGGAGACCCTCCGGCCGGTCGCGCGTGAAGACGACGACCGGCACTCCTGTGGCCTCGAGCTCGGAACGGAACGCGAGCTCGGATGCCTCGGATGCGACGTACACGAGCACGATGTCGCGGTTGTGCCCCGCGGCCTGCAGCTCGCGCAGCTGCGAGACGAACGGCGTCACGCCGATGCCGGCCGCGACCATGAGGACGGGTGCCTCGCCCTTCGGGAGCAGGAAGTCGCCCCAGGTTCCGGTGACGGCGAGCACCGTGCCCGGTTCGGCCGCGGCGAGCGCGCGCTTGTAGGACGACGGATGCTTCTGATCGCCGTTCTTGTACGCGATCCGGAGCGTCGGCAGATCAGCCGGCGCGGAAACGATGCTGAACTCGCGACGGGTGCCCCGCGCATCGGGGCGGTGGTGCGGGACGTCGAGTTCGAGGTACTGCCCCGGCTGGAACCGCAGCCTGCCCTGGGCTCGGAAGGTGAGCTCCTGCGCGGTCGGGGTGATGAACTCGCGCTTCTCGAGCGTGAGCCGCACCGATCCGCGCAGTGCGAAGGTGAGCGCGAGCAGGTTGCCGATCAGCAGCGCCCGCTCCTGGCCGAGCGTGAAGAGGTCCCCGACGGGGATCGGCCAGCCGGCGAGCACGCCGACGACCCCGGCGACCCAGAACTGCTGCCAGCGTCGCGGCGGACTCGTGAGCGGCTCCGAGACCATGAACACGCCGAGGAACAGGAACGGCGACTGCAGCACGGCGAACGACAGCGCCGTCGGCAGGTCGAACGCGATGTTGAACTGCTGTGCCTGCACGGCCTGTCGCACGACCGCGGCGCCCACGGCGAGGAGGAGGAACACAAGAACGACCCGCACCTTCTCGGTGCGCCAGAGGACGGCGAGGCCGAACAGCGCGACCGGGATCGCCATGGCCGGCGTCCCCACCCACCACGATGCCGACGTGCCGAGCCATGCGAAGGCGCCGAATGCACCGGCGATCGAGACGACGGCCGCGCCGAACGCAGCGGGGTTGAAGATGTGCCGGCCGCGCCAGGCGATGAGGTACTTCGACACGCTCGCGATGGCACCGGCGAGCGCGAGCCCGACGAGGGCTGTCGCATCGGCACCGGGGCGCATGACGAAGAGGAGGATGAGCGCGGTGACAAGCGATGACTCGAGGCGCCACGGCAGATGCAGCAGGCGCTGCGCTGCGGCATCAACGAGTGAGATCACGATCGCCAGCACGACGAACGAGAGCGCGAGCTCGAGCGGCGACGGGCCCACGAGGCCGAAGAACGACAGGACGAACGCGATGGCGGCGAGGATCGCGAGCGATGACAGCGTCAGCCGGTACATCGAGACGGCGCCGAGGACGGCCAGCACCCGCTGGCGGAGGGATGTGAATGAGGTCACGGTTCAACTCTTCCGCATGAACAGCTCGACGGGGGCGTTCTGCGAGTGTTCGGCCGCACCCGAGGTGCTCATCCGCACCCACTCGACGCCCCAGCGCTCGGCGAGCTGCGGTCCGCCGTCGAAGAACAGCGCGGTGGCGACGGCATCCGCGTGCATGGCGTCCTCGGCGATGGCCCACGTCGCCGCCCAGGCCCGCACCGGCGCGCCGGTGCGGGCGTCGAGCACGTGGTGCAGGCCGTCTCCCCAGACTCGCCGGTTCGTCGCCGAAGCGCACAGCGCCTGATCGCGGATCGTCGCGATCCCGATGGCCTTGGCCTGGTCGAACGGATGCTCCAGCCCGATGCGCGCTTCGCCGCGCACGATGAGGTCACCCGATGCGTCGACGACGAGGTCGCCGTCGACGTCGTCGAGCTCGGCCGCCACGAGATCGACGAGACGGCCCTTGCCGAGTGCGCCGACGTCGATGATCGCGCCGGATGCCAGGGACAGCTGCTCGCCGTCCCAGTCGAGGACGTTCTGCCAGTCGGCGGGCGCGGGCTCGGGATCGCGTGCAGAGAGCGAGTGCGCAGCGTCGTAGCCGAGAGCGCTCAGGCTCCGGCCGACGAGAGGGTTGACCGCGCCGGCTGTCGCATCCGACAGCTCGCGGTACGCATCGAACATGGCGACGGCGTCCGACGGGGTGTCCGCCTGGCCCCCGGCGACCGACAAGCGGGTGACGAGCGAGTCGGCCCGGAACCGCGACCACGTGGCATCGAACCCGGCGACGATCGCGTCGATGCGAGAGCGCTGCGCGCCGGTCAGAGCCTCGGCGGTCTCGATCTCCCACCTCGTGCCGATGGCGTCGAATCGCCAGGTCGCCATCGTCAGCTCGCGGCCTGGTCCTTGATGTCCTCGAGGGCCGCGTTGAACCCGCCGCTGGTGAGCGAGGATCCTGCGACGCGGGTGACGTTCAGCTCGTCGATCGCGATACCGACCACCTCATCGGCGATGCCCGCGATGAACTGCCCCTGGTACTGCTCGGTCTCGCGGGCCTGGGGGTCGCCGGTGACCTCGACGTCGGTCACGACGCCGTCTGCGAGGGTGAGCGTCACGGAGATCTGCTCGACCGTCTCGGGGGTCTGATACGAGCCCTCGGCGGTGTAGGTGCCATCGGCGTAGTCTCCGGATGGCGCCCCGCCGTCGCTCCCGGAATTCCCTGTGGAATCGGTCGAGGCATCCTCGGTATCGGCCGCTCCGGAGCATCCGGCGAGCACGAGCATGCCGGCCATGCCGACGACGGCGGCGCCCTTGCGAACGGTGGGTGAGACGGCCTGGCTGATCATGGGATCGAGCGTAGGGCCGGCCGCTATGGGCGGGCTGTGTCTGCGCTGTCGAGACGCGATGAGACTAGGCGTCGCCGCCGAACATGCTCGTCACGGAGCCGTCCTCGAAGACCTCGTGGATGGCGCGCGCCAGCAGTGGAGCGATCGGCAGGATCGTCAGAGCGTCCCATCGGCGGGACTCGGTTAGCGGGATCGTGTCGGTGACGACGACCTCGTCGATCGAGGCGTCCTGCAGGCGCTCGTTGGCCGGATCGCTGAAGATCGCGTGGGTCGCTGCGACGATGACTCGACGGGCGCCGTTGGCCTTCAGCGCCTGCGCAGCCTTGACGATCGTGCCGCCGGTGTCGATCATGTCGTCGACGAGCAGGCAGGTGCGCCCTTCGACCGTTCCGACGATCTCGTGGACGGAGACCTGGTTGGCGACCTTCGGGTCGCGACGCTTGTGGATGATCGCGAGCGGCGCGTTCAGGCTGTCCGACCAGGTGTCAGCCACGCGGACACGACCCATGTCGGGCGAGACGATCGTGAGGGTCTCGCGGTCTTCTGCCGTGAGGTTCGCCTTGAAGTGCTCGAGCAGCACGGGCTTGGCGAACAGGTGGTCGACGGGGCCGTCGAAGAAGCCCTGGATCTGGGCCGCGTGCAGGTCGACGCTCATGACGCGGTCGGCACCGGCGGTCTTCAGCATGTCGGCGACCAGCCGGGCGCTGATGGGCTCGCGGCCGCGGCCCTTCTTGTCCTGCCGGGAGTACGGGTAGTAGGGGGCGACGACGGTGATGCGCTTGGCGGAGGCGCGCTTGGCCGCGTCGATCATGATGAGCGTCTCCATGAGCCACTCGTTGACCGGCTCACCGAAGGTCTGCACCAGGAACAGATCGCATCCGCGGATCGAGACCTCGAAGCGCGAGTAGATCTCGCCAGACGCGAAGGTGCGGTGCTCGGTCGGGGCGATCTCGGTGCCGAGGGCCGCGGCGACCGCCGCGGTCAGTTCGGGGTGCGAGCGTCCGCCGGCGACGACGAGCCGCTTCTTCGTCTTGGCGACGAGTCCCGGCGCGACGCCGTTGTCCCGATCCAGTTCAACGGTCTTCTTCTTGCGCGCCATGACCTGCCTTACTCTGCAGCTTCGCTGTTTGCGGCCTTGCCGGCCCGGGACGCCGCCTCAGCGGCGCCGGTACCGGCACGATTCTTCTCGACCCACCCCTCGATGTTGCGCTGAGGGGCGACGCTCAGGGCCAGGGCTCCAGCGGGAACGTCCTTGCGGACGACCGCTCCTGCTCCGGTCTTCGCACCGTCTCCAATCCTAACGGGAGCGACGAACACGTTGTGCGAGCCGGTGTGCACCTCGTCGCCGATCTCGGTGCGGTGCTTGACGATGTCGTCGTAGTTCGCCGTGATCGCGCCGGCGCCGAGGTTCACGCGCTCCCCGATCGTCGCGTCGCCGATGTAGGAGAGGTGCGGGACCTTGCTCCCGTCGCCGATCTGCGAGTTCTTCGTCTCGACGAAGGTGCCGATCTTGCCCCCTGCCCCGAGAGTCGTGCCCGGTCGGATGTACGCGAACGGTCCGACGGTGGCGCCTGCACCGATCACGGCGAGGGTCGCGTCGGAGCGGCGGATGACGGCGCCTTCGCCGACCTCGCAGTCCAGCAGTGAGGTGTCGGGGCCGATGACGGCGCCGGACTCGACGACGGTGGCACCGGCGATGTACGTGTTCGGGAAGAGCGTGACGTCGGGCGCGAGCTTGGCGTCGTCGTCGATCCAGGTCGTCGCGGGGTCGACGACCGTGACGCCGGCGCGCTGCCAGTGGCGGACGATGCGGTCGTTGAGGACCCTGCCGGCCTCGGCGAGCTGGACGCGGTCGTTGACGCCGAAGGTCGCGGCCGTGTCCGTCGCGACTTCGGCCGCGACGGTCTCCTGCGCTTCACGGAGTAGTCCGATCACGTCGGTGAGGTACAGCTCGCCCTGTGCGTTGTTCTGGTCGATCTTCGTCAGGTGCGTGCGCAGGGATGCCGCGCGGAACACGTACACGCCGGAGTTGATCTCGGTGACCGCCGCTTCATCGGCCGTCGCGTCCTTCTGTTCGACGATGCGAGCCACCGTGCCGCTGTCGTCGCGGATGACGCGGCCGTACCCGGTCGGGTCGTCGAGAAGGGCGCTGAGCACAGTGGCGGATGCCGCCGCCGAACGATGCGCGTCGACGAGAGCCGACAGCGTGTCGGCCTCGAGCAGCGGCACATCGCCCGAGAGCACGAGGACGTCGCCGCCGAAATCCGACGGGAGCGCGTCGACGGCGACCTGGACGGCTCGGCCGGTGCCGGGGATCTCGTCCTGATCGACGATGACCGCCTCGGGGTACTGCTTCGAGAGCACCTCGACGACGCGATCGCGCTCGTGACGCACGACCACTTCGATGTGGTCGGCTCCGAGGCGGGATGCCGTCGTGAGCACGTGGCCGACGAGCGGTCGTCCGGCGATCGGATGCAGCACCTTGGGCAACGCTGACTTCATCCGGGTGCCCTGGCCTGCAGCGAGCACGATGATGGCGAGGTTGTTCTCCGTCATGCTCCGCCGCCAGGACTCGAACCTAGACCTAACAGCTCCAAAGGCTGTCGTGCTGCCATTACACCACGGCGGACCGCAGCCGCACGGGCTGCCTGACAAGTCTGCCACGGCCGGAGTGCGGGCTCTTGCAGGTTCCTGATTTCCACCCCTGCTCGTAGACTCCTGGCACGAATCAGGCGACCAAGCGGGCGCTCAGCGCGTTGAGCAGGTTCAACGCATCCCACCCGTGGTCGCACAACGCGGCCTATTCGCCGTGGGTGCTGCGGCACTCAACCCCGTGATCGGGGCGATCCGCCACCCGCGCCGCGCGCAGACCGTGCCCGAGAGCATGACGGCGCTCGCTCGAGAGCCGTCGGAGACTTTCGATCAGATCACCTCGGTCGCCTCCGAGATCCTGCCAGGGGTCAAGATGCGCCGCGGGCTGTTATGGCGGTACACGGCCGTGTGGGTCAAGAGCGGGTAGAAACGTATCCGAACATTTCTTCTATTGTTCTGCGCTCACGCCTTGCATTCATCGTTGTTTTGTTCGATAATGAGATATGACCTTCACCGCGGAGCATCGAACAGAGCGACCCGTCGCTGACGAGCGCCGCGCAGCTCTGCTGGATGAATGGATGGATCTCGGCGAACAGATCGCCGCACTGGAGGCGCGCCGCGCCGAGGTGCTCGCCGAGAGGGCTGACCTGCTCGCCTATGAGGCCGGTCCGAAGATCGTGCACAGTTCGATGGCCGAGCGATCGATGGTCGCCGAGTTCGCCGCCGCGGGGCATGTCTCCCCCGGGACGATGAGCGTGCAGTTCGCGCACGCCGCAGCGCTCGTGAACGGCTTCCCCGCGACGCTTCACGCGTTGAAGGAGGGCCGGATCAGCAGGCGCCACGCCGAAGTGATCGTCGAGGCCGGGCCGCGCGACGATCGAGGTGAAGCGGCCGACGGCGGAGCCGCTGATCGAGCCGCCTATGAGCACGACGTGCTCCCCTACGCCTGCCGCACGACCGCGCCGCGGACCAAGGCTCATGCCCGGGCGGTGACAGCGAAGCTGCAACCGGTCACGCAGCTCGAATCGCACCGCGAAGCTCGTGACGAGCGTGAGGTGCGGATTCAACCGACCGCGGACGGCATGGCTCAGCTGATCGCCGTCGTCCCCGAGATCCTCGCGCACGGCATTCACGACCGCCTCAGCGCCATGGCACGCGAGATCGACGATGACCGGACGATGGATCAGCGTCGCGCCGACCTGTTCTGCGATCTTGTGCTCACTGCGGCCCCCTCGACCGGGCTCGGCACCGAAATGGAGGCCTTCCGGCCGACCGTTCAGGTGACGATCGCCGCGAGCACTCTCGTCGGGCGCGACGACATGATGGCCGAGATCGACGGGATCGGCCCGGTCCACCCGGACATCGCCCGCGACCTCGCCGGCCGGGCACCGAGTTTCAGTCGCCTGTTCCTCGACCCGAGCGGAATGGTTACGAACGTCGACACCTACGTCCCGTCGGGCCGGATGAAGAAATACCTGCGAGCACGGGACCAGCACTGCCGGTTCCCCGGATGCCGCGCCAAGACATCGCGATGTCAGATCGACCACAACTGCGACCGAGCATTCGGCGGAGCGACCGCACTGTGCAACCTCGCCTGCTTCTGCAACAGTCATCATCCGCTCAAGCATCCCGATGTGGACGCGCGACATCGATGGACGGTCACGCAGCACGACGAGGGCACGCTCGTCTGGCGCAGCCCGCTCGGCCGCGAGTACATCGACGACCCCGCGCCCCGCGTGATGTTCGTCTGAGCCTGTCGATCCCTGAGCCTGTCGATCCCTGAATCTGCCCAAGGACCGACGTCCTGCATCGGATAATGGACAGATGAGCGAGGCAGACGAGGTCGACCGGATCGTCGGCGCATGGAACGCCCAGCGTCCCGACTTGGACTTCTCGCCCCTCGAGGTGCTCTCCCGCATGGATCGGCTCTCGCGCTATCTCGACCGGGCCAGGCGCGAGGTGTTCCGCCGCAGCGACATCGAGGCATGGGAGTGGGACGTGCTCTCCGCGCTCCGTCGCGCCGGCGCACCCTTCCAGCTCTCCCCCAAGCAGCTGCTGCAGCAGACACTGGTCTCCAGTGGCACCATGACCAACCGCATAGACCGACTGGTCGGGCGGCGCTTCGTCCGGCGCGAAGCCGACCCCGGTGACGGACGCAGCGTGCTCGTGACGCTCACCGACGACGGGCGCATCCGCGTGGATGCCGCCATCACCCGTCTCGTCGACGTCGAAGCCGATCTGCTGAAGTCCCTCTCTCGGGCGGACCGCGAGCGGATGGCCGCGCTGTTGCGCAAGCTCAGTCTGACCTTCGACCTGTGATGGCGGCATCCTGATGGCGATGCGATCGCCGCTGCCGGTGCGCGACGGAGTCGGCGCGACCCGCCTGCACGTGCCGATGAGCGGCCCCTGGCCGACCGTGAGTGCCTACATGGTCGAGCGCTTCTTCCACCTCGACCCCGAGCGGCTCCTGCGGCGATTCGACCGCGGAGAGATCGTCGCCTTCGACGGATCGGCCCTCACCCGCGAGACTCCGCTCGGTGTCGAGGAGTTCGTCTGGTATTACCGCGAGCCGCCGGTCGAGGTCGAGATCCCGTTCGACCTCGAGATCGTCCACCACGACGACGACCTCCTCGTCGTCGACAAGCCGCACTTCCTGCCGACCACTCCTGCGGGCAAGTATGTGCAGAACTCGGCGCTGGTGCGGCTGCGCCGCGATTTCGACAACCCCGACCTCACGCCGATCCATCGCCTGGACCGCGCCACCGCGGGCCTGCTGATGTTCTCGACCAGGCCGCAGACCCGCGGCGCGTACCAGATGCTGTTCCAGGACCGGGCGATCGAGAAGGTCTACGAGGCCGTGTCCGCCCGGCCGGCGGACTGGACAAGGTCCTTCCCGCAGACGGTGCGACTGCACATCGAGAAGTTCCGCGGGCAGGTGTGCGTCGTCGTCGATCCCGAGCGCGAACCGAACTCCGAGACCCTGATCGAACTCATCGACCAGTCCGACCACGTGATCCACACCCTGCTGCGCCCGCACACCGGCAAGATGCATCAGCTGCGGGTGCACCTGGCGAGCATCGGCATCGGCATCCTGCACGACAACCTCTATCCCGTGCTCACCGACGAGCAGCCCGACGACCACGACCGGCCGCTGCAGCTGCTCGCACGCGAACTGCGATTCGTCGACCCGCTGTCGGGCCGGCCGCGCGAGTTCGTGACGCGGCGCACGCTGCAGTACGCCCCACGCTGAGGGCATCCCGCAGAGGGCGGCGCGAGGAGCGTCAGCGACGCATGACCCGTCGCGCCAGCCACGTGCCGAGCATCTGCACCAGGTGCACGAACACGACGATCAGCACGATCGCAGCCCACATGACCACAGGCTCGAACTGGCGGAACCCGTAGATCAGGGCGAAGGCGCCCAGGCCGCCACCGCCGATGGCGCCGGCCATCGCCGTCATGTCGATCACGGCCACGACGATGAACGTATAGCCGAGGATGAGCGGGCCCAGGGCCTCCGGGATCACCACGGTGAGGAGGATCCGCCATGGCCCCGCGCCCATCGATCGGGCGGCCTCGACCACGCCGGGTGGAACCGAGACCAGGTGCTGCTCGACGATTCGTCCGATCGCGAACGACGCCGCGACGCCGATCGCGAAGGCGCCGGCCGTCACACCGATCCCCGTGCCGACGACGAGCCGCGTGAACGGCTGCAGCACGGCAAGGAAGATCACGAACGGGATCGGCCGGAAGAAGTTGATGATGAGGTTGACGATCCCGTAGACCACACGGTTGGGCATCACTCCGCCCGAGCGCGTGGCGTAGGTCGCGACACCGATCACGAGGCCGAGGACGCCGCCCAGCACGAGCGCGAACGACGTCATGTACAGCGTCTCGACGGCGGCGGCCCAGAAGTCGCCCTGGAGTTCGATGAGGCGATCCATCAGCGCACCTCCCCTTCGAGTCCGGCGTCGCCGGCGAGCTCCGTCACCGTGACGTGGGCGCCGATCTTCTCGAGGGCTGCGTCGATCGCGGCATCCGCGCCTCGCACGGCGAGGGTCAGGTGCCCGAACGCGCGGCCTCGGATGTCGTTGATGCCCCCGTAGATGAGCTCGAACTCGAGCCCGGCGGCGGCGAGGTCGAGGAATACCTGCGCCTGCGACGAGTCGCCGTCACGGAATGAGAACGTGACGATGCGGCCGCGGTGCCGTTCCTGGAGCACGGCCCGCTCGGCCGGTGAGGGGATGCCCTTGATCACCGTCCCGACGAAGCGCTGCGATGCCGGATGCTGCGGGTCCGAGAATACCTCGAACACATCGCCCTGCTCGATCACGCGGCCGGAGTCCATGACGGCGACCTTGGTCGCGATGGTCTGGATCACGTCCATCTCATGCGTGATGATCACGATCGTGACGCCCTGCTCCTCGTTCACCCGCTTGAGCAGTGCGAGCACCTCGTGCGTGGTCTGCGGATCCAGCGCGCTGGTCGCCTCATCCGCGAGCAGGATCGCCGGTCTCGTGGCGAGAGCGCGGGCGATGCCGACGCGCTGCTTCTGGCCACCGGACAGCTGCTCGGGGAATGCCTTCGCCTTGTCGCTGAGGCCGACGAAGGCCAGTAGTTCTGTGACGCGCGCGTCGATGTCGGGCTTCGACCAGCCGGCGAGCTTCAGCGGATACGCGATGTTCGCCCGAACCGATTTCGCGGCGAACAGGTTGAACTGCTGGAAGATCATGCCGATGCCGCCGCGCACGGCCCGGAGGTCCCGCTCGCTGAGCGCGGTGATGTCGGTGCCGTCGACCGTGATCGTGCCGCCGGTGGCGGGCTCCAGCGCGTTGATGAGCCGGACGAGCGTGGACTTGCCGGCGCCCGAGTAGCCGATGATGCCGAAGACGTCGCCCTTCTCGACCTGGAGCGACACGTCGTCGACGGCGAT
Organism: Microbacterium tenebrionis; assembly: GCF_903645325.1. Lineage (GTDB taxonomy): Bacteria > Actinomycetota > Actinomycetes > Actinomycetales > Microbacteriaceae > Microbacterium > Microbacterium tenebrionis. Next base: position 531,374 of record NZ_CAHJXQ010000001.1, on the reverse strand, counting down.
CGTCGGCTGCGCGTCACGACTGGCCGGCGGATACGTCTTGGAGACGTTCTCGAGTGTCACGATCGGCATGGGTTCTCCGGTTGCTCTCGGGGTGAGGACGGCGAATCGGGCGGCGCCGTGGCGCCGCCCGATTCTTTCACGTCGTGCTGATCAGTCGTTGGCCGCAACGTCCTTCTGAACGGAGGCCAGAAGGTCGACCAGCTCGTCCACCGGTGTCTGAAGCGAGACTCCTGTGCCGCCGGATGACTCGTCGAGTCCGGCCTGGACCGCCTCGTTCGTCTGGAAGATCTCGACGAGCTTGGCGTACGTCTCGTTGTCGGCATCCTCGGCTCGGGCGGCGAAGATGTTCACGTACTGCAGGGCGCTGTCGTCGGACGGGTCGTCCGTGAAGAGGGCGTCGTCGAAGCTCAAGCCTGCATCCTGGACGAAGTCGTTGTTGATGATGGCCGCTGCGACGTCCGGAAGCGAGGTGGGGATGAGCGCCGCTTCGAGCGCCTTGACCTTCACCCTGGATGCCGACTCGTCCACATCCGCGACATCGGAGAACGCGGTACCGCCGTCGGAGAGCTCGACCAGCCCTGCAGCCTGCAGCACGAGAAGCGCGCGAGCCTGGTTCGATGCATCATCCGGGACGGCGACGGTCTCCCCATCCGGGATGCTGTCGACATCGTCGTACTTGGTCGAGTACAGCCCGAGCGGGTAGATCTGCGTGGAGCCGATCGGAGTGAGGTCCTCGCCCGACGCCTCGTTGTACTGCGCGAGGTAGACGATGTGCTGGAACTGGTTGAGGTCGATCTCACCCTCGGTCAGGGCGGGGTTGGGCTGCTCGTAGGAGCCGAAGTCCACGAGCTCGACGGTGATGCCCTCTTCGGCTGCGGCATCCACGAAGGCGGGCCACTGCTCGTCGGACTTGCCGACGACACCGATCGTGACGACGTCGTCCTCACCTCCGGCGTTTCCGGCGCCGGTGGCGCAGCCGGCGAGGCCGATCACAAGAGGGAGCGCGGCGAGAGCGGCGACAGCGGAGACGACACGACGAGACATGGACAGAACCTTCCTGGTGGGATGCATCCACAGTAAGCAGGTGATCCGGCCGGGGCCGAATCGCCTGTCACACAGCGTCACTGTGTCACGGGACGATCACAGCATCAGTCGAGCTGCTCGCTGAGCTCCAGCCAGCGCAGTTCGTTCTCCTCGACCTCGGCCTCCAGCGCCGAGATGTCCTTCATCTTCCCGGCCAGGCCCTCGTAGTCGGACTGGTCGTGATCGACGAGAGCGAGCTTGGCCTTGTCGATCTGCTCGGTGAGCTTCTGGATCTTCCGCTCGAGGGCGGACACCTCCTTCTGCGCGGCGCGCAGTTCGGCCCCGGAGAGAGTGGATGCCGGAGATACAGCCTGCGTCTTCGCCGCGTCACCCGATTCGGATGCCGCCCGCAGCCGCAGATATTCGTCCACACCGCCGGGAAGGTGCCGGAGATGCCCGCCCATCACCGCGTACTGCTGGTCGGTGACGCGTTCGAGGAAGTACCGGTCGTGGCTTACGACGAGGAGCGTGCCCGGCCAGGAGTCGAGGAGATCCTCGATCGCGGCGAGCATGTCGGTGTCCATGTCGTTGGTCGGCTCGTCGAGGATCAACACGTTCGGCTGGTCGAGCAGAACGAGCAGAAGCTGCAGGCGACGCTGCTGACCACCGGAGAGGTCCTTGACCTGCGTCGACAGCTGAGCGGACGAGAACCCGAGGCGCTCGAGCAGCTGCCCAGGCGTCAGCGACTGCGCCTTGGAGCCGTTGCCGAAGGTGTACTCGGTTCGGAGGCCATTGATCACGGTGCGCACCGGATCGTTCCAGTGCTGCTCGAGTTCGTCGATGCGCTGCGTCAGCGTCCGCACCTGGACGGTCTTTCCGCGCTTCACACGGCCGCTGGTGGGCTCGATGGTGCCGGCGACCAGGCCCAGCAGAGTGGACTTGCCCGCACCGTTCACGCCCAGGATGCCGGTGCGCTCCCCTGGCGCGATCCTCCACTCCACGTCCTTGAGGATGTCGCGGTCGCCGTAGCGCACGCCGGCATCGAGCAGGTCGACGACGTCCTTGCCGAGCCGGGACGTCGCCAATGATTGGAGCGAGACCTTGTCGCGGATCTCGGGCACGTCGGCGATGAGCTCGTTGGCCGCGTCGATCCGGAACTTCGGTTTGCTCGTGCGCGCGGGTGCGCCGCGGCGCAACCACGCGAGCTCCTTGCGGGCGAGGTTCTGCCGCTTCGCCTCGGTGGCGGCAGCCATCCGGTCGCGCTCGACGCGCTGCAGGATGTACGCGGCGTATCCGCCCTCGAACGGCTCGACGATCCGGTCGTGCACCTCCCAGGTCTCGGTGCACACCTCGTCGAGGAACCAGCGGTCGTGGGTGACGACGAGGAAAGCGCCGGAGTTCGCAGCCCAGCGCTTCTTCAGGTGACCGGCGAGCCACGTGATCGCCTCGACGTCGAGATGGTTCGTCGGCTCGTCGAGCGCGATGATGTCCCACTCCTTCACGAGGAGCGCTGCCAGGGCCACCCGGCGGCGCTGACCGCCGCTGAGGCCCGCGACCGGAGCATCCCACGCCAGATCTGCGAGCAGGCCCCGGATCACGTCGCGCACCCGGGCGTCGCCCGCCCACTCGTACTCGGGGACGTCGCCGACGACGGACTGCGCGATCGTGAACGAGTCGTCGAGCGTGTCTGCCTGGTCGAGCACGCCGACCGTCGTTCCGGCGCGGACGGTCACGCGCCCGGCATCGGGCTGCTTGCGCCCGGCGAGCATCGCGAGCAGCGAGCTCTTGCCGTCACCGTTGCGGCCGACGATGCCGATCCGGTCGCCCTCTTCGATCCCCAGGGTGATGGAGTCGAAGACGACCTTGGTCGGGTATTCCAGATGCAGGCCTTCGGCCCCGAGAAGATGTGCCATGTCCCTACAAGAGTACGCAAGAGGGCCGCCCGAACGTGTTCGGACGGCCCTTCGCGGAACTGCTTACTTGTAGGACTCGACGATCTCGAGGAGGCTCGGGACGTTGGCGTACGCCTCGGCCGCGTTCTCCTTCGTGACGATGAGCGGCTCGAGCAGGTAGGCGGGAACGACCTTCGCGCCGTTGTCGTACTGCTCGGTGTCGTTGACGTCGACTTCGTCGCCCTTCTGGAGCTGACCGATCATCTTGATGGTCTGCTCGACGAGGAGCGTGGTGTCCTTGTTGATCGTGGAGTACTGGATGCCCTCCATGATCGACTTGACCGACTCGACCTCGGAGTCCTGACCGGTCACGACCGGGACGGGCTTTCCGGCCTGCTGCACCGAGGTGATGATGGCGCGGGCGAGGGTGTCGTTCGGGGACAGCACGCCGTCGAGCACGGTGTCGCCGCTGTACGAGCCGGTGAGCAGGGTGTCCATGCGGTTCTGAGCGTTCTCTGCCAGCCAGCCCTCGGTCGCCGTCTGGGCGATCGCGGTCTGTCCCGAGACGACGTTGAGCGTGCCGTCGTCGATCTTCGGCTGCAGGACGTCCATGGCGCCGTTGAAGAACACGGCGGAGTTCGCGTCGTCGGGCGAGCCCGAGAACAGCTCGATGTTGTACGGAGCGTCGTGGCCGGCGCGCTCGGCGAGGCCGTCGAGCAGGGCCTGGCCCTGCAGCTGGCCGACCTTGAAGTTGTCGAACGCGACGTAGTAGTCGACGGCCTCGGTGTTCTCGATCAGGCGGTCGTAGGCGATGACGTAGGCGCCGGCGTCCTTGGCCGCCTGCACCTGCGTGGCCAGCTGCTTGCCGTCCTTCGCGCCGATCACGATGACCTTGGCGCCGTTGGTGACCATGGCCTGGATCTGGTTCTGCTGCTCGGCGACGGTGTTGGATGCCGGGGCGTACTGCACGTCGGCCTTGAAGCCGGCCTCGGCCAGGCCGTCCTCGAAGAGCTTGCCGGCGAGGACCCAGTTCTCACTGGTCTTGTCCGGAAGCGCGATGCCGATCGTCGAGCCGGCCTCGAACCCCGTGGTCTCCTCCGACCCGGTGTCCCCTCCGGTGTCGCCGCCGCGCTGCCCGGAGCAGCCGGTGAGGGCGAGTGCTGATGCGGCGACGAGCGCTGTCGCTGCGAGTGCGATCTTCTTCATGCGATCTCTTTCTCTGATTGTTGGTGCGGTTACTTGGACTGAGGGAAGTCGGTGAGGTTGGGAGCATCCGGCTTGTTGCGCTTGCGCATGATGAAGCCGATGAGTGAGGGGCGACCCTGCTGCTTGTTCCACACGTCGATGCCGACGGCGACCAGCAGCACGAGGCCCTTGATCATCGAGACGACATCGGCACCCTGGCCGAGCAGGGCCAGGCCGTTGTTGAGGAACGCCATCACCAGACCACCGATGATCGAGCCGATCACCGTGCCGATGCCGCCGGCGACGGCCGCGCCGCCGATGAAGACCGAGGCGATGGCATCCAGCTCCCAGCCGGTGCCGTCGTTCGGGCCGGAGGCCTGCGACCGGGCGACGAAGATCATGCCGGCGAGGGCGGCGAGCATCGACATGTTCATCATCACGAAGAAGTCGATCCAGCGATCCTTGACGCCCGAGAGGCGCGCGGCCTGACGGTTGCCGCCGACGGCGTAGATGTGACGGCCGAAGACGGTGCTGTTGGTGACGAACGAGTAGAGGATGACCAGCGCGAGCAGAATGAGGCCGGGGACCGGGAAGCTCGTGCCGGGGCGACCGGTGGCGAACATCCAGCCGGCGGCGAGGATCACGATCGAGATGAGCACGACCTTCGTGGAGCTGACCCACAGCGGTGCCATGGCCGAGCCCATCTTGCGCTGGATGCGACGGGTGCGGATCTCCCAGAAGATGACCCAGCCGACCCCGAGGAGCGCGAGCACCATGGTGAGCACGTTGAAGTTCAGCGGGATGTCGAGCTCAGGCAGGTACCCGGTGCCGATGATCTGGAAGCCCTTGGGAACGGGGATCGTCTGCGCGTCGCCGATGAACTGCTGCGCGCCGCGGAAGAACAGCATGCCGGCCAGGGTCACGATGAACGCCGGCACCCCGACATAGGCGACCCAGAACCCCTGCCAGGCGCCCACCAGAGCGCCCACGAGCAGGCCGAAGAGGATCGCCACGGGCCACGGAAGGTCCCAGTCGGCCATGGACTTCGCGACGATGATGCCGACGAAGGCCGCCACCGAGCCGACCGACAGGTCGATGTGACCCATGATGATGACCATCACCATGCCGATCGCGAGAATCAGGATGAACGAGTACTGGTTGATGACGTTGATGAGGTTGCCCGGCGTCAGCGTCGCACCGTTCGGGCCGTTGCGCACGAGGGTGAGGATCTCGAACAGCACGATGATGACGATCAGGCTGCCGAGGATGCCGAACTGACGCAGCGACGACGTCCCTCCCCCGCCGAACATCTTCCGGATGTCTGCGAAGTGGAAACCGCGCCTCTCGGTCGGTGTCGTGCTGGTGCTCATGCGCTCGCCTTCTGATTCGTGGAGGTCATGCTGCGCATGAGCGCCTCCGGGGTTGCCTGGTCTGCCGGGATGCAGTCGGTGACGCGTCCCTCGAAGATGGTGTAGATGCGGTCGGAGATGCCCATCAGCTCGGGCAGCTCGCTGGAGATGACGATCACGCCCTTGCCGGATGCGGCGAGCTCGTTGATGATCGTGTAGATCTCGTACTTGGCGCCGACATCGATGCCGCGCGTGGGCTCATCGAGGATGAGCAGGTCGGGGTCGGTGAACATCCACTTGGCGAGGACGACCTTCTGCTGGTTGCCGCCGGAGAGGGTGCCGACGCCCTGGTCCACCGTCGGTGTCTTGATGCGCAGCGCCTTGCGGTAGCGCTCGGCGATCGTGAACTCCTCGCGCTTGTCGACGACGCCACGGCGGGCGATCTTGGAGAGCTTGGCCGAAACGATGGAGCGCTTGATGGTGTCCAGCAGGTTCAGGCCCAGGCTCTTGCGGTCCTCGCTGACGTAGGCGAGGCCGTGACGGATCGCCGAGGCGACGTCGCGGATCTCGACCTCCTCGCCGTCTTTGAACAGCTGGCCGCCGAGGAACGTGCCGTACGAGCGGCCGAAGATGCTGCGGGCGAACTCCGTGCGGCCGGCGCCCATGAGGCCGGCGATGCCGACGACTTCGCCGCGGCGGACGTTGATGGAGGAGCCCTTCACGACCATGCGCTCGCTGACGGTCGGGTGCTGCACCCACCAGTCCTTGACCTCGAAGAACACCTCGCCGATGTCGGGGGTGCGATCCGGGTAGCGGCTCTCGAGGGAGCGGCCGACCATGCCGTGGATGATGCGGTCCTCGTTGATCTCGCCCTTGGTGATGTCGAGGGTCTCGACGGTGCGACCGTCGCGGATGATCGTGATCTCGTCGGCGATCTGCTCGATCTCGTTGAGCTTGTGGCTGATCATGATCGACGCGATGCCCTTGGCCTTCAGTCCCAGGATCAGATCGAGCAGGTGCTGGGAGTCGTTCTCGTTCAGCGCCGCGGTCGGCTCGTCGAGGATGAGGAGGCGGACGTCCTTGTTCAGGGCCTTGGCGATCTCGACGAGCTGCTGCTTGCCGACGCCGAGATGCTTGATCGCGATGTCGGGGTCCTCGGAGAGACCGACACGGGCGAGCAGCTCGGTGGCGCGAGTCTTGGAGGCGCGCCAGTCGATGACGCCGCCGTGGCGGATCTCGTTGCCGAGGAAGATGTTCTCGGTGATGGACAGCTCGGGGATCAGTGCGAGCTCCTGGTGGATGATCGCGATGCCGGCCTGTTCGCTGGATGCGATGTCCTTGAAGCGCTGCTCCTGGCCGTAGAGCAGGATGTCGCCCTCGTACGTTCCGTAGGGGTACACGCCCGAGAGGACCTTCATCAGGGTGGACTTGCCTGCGCCGTTCTCACCGCAGATGGCGTGGATCTCTCCAGCGCGTACGGCGATCGACACATCGGAGAGCGCCTTCACGCCGGGGAACTCCTTGGTGATGCTGCGCATCTCCAGGATCGGCCCTGACACGGTCGGCAACGTCGCTGTGCTGCTCACGGATCTTCCTCGATACTTGACGGTCACCTTCGATGTGACCGTTCACATGAGACACAAGTTTGCGCTCACCCGCCCCCGGTGTCAAGTGGGGGCCGGATTTCGTGTCCCTATCGCGACGCGCTCGACGAGCGCAGCCGCAGCTGAGGCACAGCCGACCCGAACTTCGACGTCTGCTCGCCACGGATCTCGGCGAGCAGGATCTCCACCGCGCGGCGGCCCAGCGTCGGGAAGTCCTGGTGCACGGTCGTCAGCGGCGGCCAGACATGTGCCGCGACCGGAATGTCATCGAAACCGACCACGCTCACCTCGCGCGGCACGTCGATCCCAGCATCGCGGAAGCCATGCATCAGACCGATCGCCATGAGGTCGTTCGCGGCGAAGACCGCCGTGAAGTCCCGCCGTCTGGCGAGCTCCTGCCCCGCGAAGTAGCCGAAGTCGGCCGTCCAGTCGCCGCGGATCGGCGGGAACGTCGGAAGGTCGGCCTCACGCAGCGCATCGAGATATCCGCGCATGCGCGATTCCGCCTCGATCCAGTCCTGCGGGCCCGCCAGATGCAGGATGTCGGTGTGGCCGAGCTCGATCAGGTGCTCCGTGACCGCGCGCGCACCGGCCACTTGGTCGGCCGAGAGCGTGTATCCGTCCGACCCGGATGCCGTCTGAAGACTGACCAGCGGCACGCCGACGGCCATGCCGCGCAGCACGTTGAACACCCGCACCTGCGGCGCGAGCGCGACGATGCCGCTGACCTGCTCGCGCCCGAGCTGGCGGATCGCATCGCCGATCGCCTCGGGCGTCGTCTCGGGAAGATTGACCGTCGTCACCGAGTAGCCCTCGGATCGGGCGGCATCCTCGATGCTCGCGATCGACGACGTCGGACCGAACTCCCCGATCGTCGCCGACAGCACGCCGATCGTGTGGGTCCGACTGGTGACGAGAGCTCGGGCGGCGAGATTCGGCTTGTAGTCGAGAACCGCGATCGCGTCCTCCACGCGCTTGCGCGTCTCAGGACGGATGCTGGGGTGGTCGTTCAGAACGCGGGAGACGGTCTGGTGCGAGACTCCGGCCAGACGCGCGACATCGCGGATGCTGGGGACGCGTGCACGCTCGCCGGAGGCCGCCATGGCATCGCCTCCCTTGCGTGTGCACGGTCACATTCTCAACCCATTATGTCCCGAGCGCACAACGAGCGCACACGTCAGCGCACTCCGGTTGTCCGTTCGCCACGATTCGCGGCACGACGCGCCGGTGTGCGTCAAGACATGATGCGCGCCCCGGGCACAGGACCGTGCACGTGCAGCGCCGAGCGTCCGGCGTCCTGCAACTGGGCCTGAACGTACTGCGCGCTCTCCGGGTTCTCGCAGAGGAACGCGATCGTGGGTCCGGAACCCGAGACGATGCCGCTGAGCGCCCCTGCACGCAGCCCTTCGCTGATGATGTCATCCAGGGCCGGGCGCTCGAGGAGCGCCGAGACCTCGAGATCGTTGAACATCGACGCCGCCAGCGAATGGGGGTCCCCGGAGCGCAGCGCCTGCAGCACGGGGATGGGAACATCCAGCGAAAGCGGCGGATCATCCGCGAGGGCGCCGCTCTCGGCGCGGTGGGAGTCGAGGCGCGCGTATACCTCCGGTGTGGACAGACCGTGCTCGCTCGTGACGAGAACCCAGTCGAACCGCCCTCGTGCGAGAGCGGGATTGAGCTGGTCGCCGCGACCCGTCCCGACGGCCGTCCCCCCGTGCAGCGCGAACGGCACGTCGGCGCCGAGGCGGGCGGCGAGTTCATGCAGCCGCTGCGTGGACAGCCCGGTGCCCCACAGCGCGTCGCACGCGACGAGAGCGGCGGCGGCATCCGCCGACCCACCGCCCATGCCTCCTGCGACGGGCACGCTCTTGCGCAGCTCCAGGTGCACGCCGCCGGCGAACCCCGTCGCGGCAGCGAGCAGCTTCGCGGCGCGCATCGCGAGGTTCCGATCGTCGGCGGGCACATCGCTCGGCCCGCCGTCACCGGCACCGCTCGATCCCGCGATGCTCAGGCTGAAGTCGTCTGCGGCCGTGGCGATCACGTCCTCGTACAGCGACACGGCCTGGAACACCGTCGCCAGGGCGTGGTAGCCGTCCTCGTGCCGCCCACCGACGCCGAGGTAGACGTTGATCTTCCCCGGGGCCCGTACGTGGACGGAAGCGGGAGACTGGGCGATGCTCATGATCCGCTCACAGCGACGAGGACACGGCCCACAGGTTGACGTCGATGCTGCCGGCGAGGGCATCGATGCGCTCGAGCTGCTCGACGCTGAACGCCGGGCCACCGACCGCCGCGATGTTCTCATCGAGCTGCGCCGGGCGCGATGCGCCGATCAGCGCGGAGGCGACCACGGGGTCGCGCAGCGTCCACTGCAGAGCCATCTGCGCGAGGGTCTGATCGCGCTCCTGTGCGATCTCGTTCAGCGAGCGCAGCACCCCGAGTGCCTCGTCGGAGAGCCTGCCCTCGGGCAGGGATCCGCGCTTCTGCGCGCGCTGCGCGGTGCCGTCGCCGAGGTACTTGTCGGTCAGCAGGCCCTGCGCGAGCGGGGTGAAGGCGATGGCGCCGAGCCCTTCGGAGCGCAGCGTGTCGGTGAGCTCCGGCTCGATCCACCGATTGAGGATCGAGTACGAGGGCTGGTGGATCACGAGCGGCGTGCCAAGGTCGCGGGCGACCGCGAGAGCCTGGGCCGTGCGCTCCGCGCTGTACGAGGAGATGCCGACGTAGAGCGCTTTGCCCTGCCGGACCAGGGTGTCCAACGCGCCCATCGTCTCCTCGATCGGGGTGACCGGGTCGACCCGGTGCGAATAGAAGATGTCGACGTAGTCGAGGTTCATGCTCGCGAGCGACCGCTCGGCGCTGGCCAGGATGTACTTGCGGCTGCCGAGGTCGCCGTACGGCCCCGGCCACATGTCCCACCCGGCCTTCGACGAGATGATCAGCTCGTCGCGGTAGGGGCGGAGGTCCTCGCTGTAGATCCGGCCGAAGTTCTTCTCGGCCGAACCGTGCGGGGGGCCGTAGTTGTTCGCCAGGTCGAAGTGGGTGATGCCGCGATCGAACGCGTGACGGAGAAGCGCGCGCTGGTTGTCGAGGGGGATGTTGTCGCCGAAATTCCACCACAGGCCGAGCGAGATCGGCGGCAGGAAGAGTCCCGATGAACCCACCTGGCGGTACTCGAACTGCTCATAGCGCGCGGCGTCCGCCGCATAGGGACGATGGATGTCTGGCACGTCGGAGCGGTAGCGCGGCGAATCGGTCACGCAACCAGGTTAGTCCCGAAGCGTCAGCCCTGACGCGCGAGCGCGATCCGCACGAAGTCCGAGATCGTCAACTGCTCGCCTCGCGCGGTCGGTGCGACCCCGGCCCGCTCGAGAACCGCGGACGCTTCGGCGGCCGATCCGCCGAGAACCGTCGCGAGAGCCTGCCTGAGCATCTTGCGCCGCTGCTGGAAAGCGGCATCCACGATCTGGAACGTCGCCCGGCGCAGCGCCTCATCGCCTCGCGGCTCGTCATCGCGCTCGAACGCGACCAGCACGCTGTCGACGTTCGGCACGGGCCAGAAGACCTGCCGCGACACGTGGCCCGCCAGCCGCCAAGGCCCGTACCAGGCCGCCTTCACGCTCGGCGCGCCGTACACCTTGCTGCCGGGTGGGGCGGCAAGACGCTCCCCCACCTCGGCCTGGACCATGACGACACCACGGCGGATGCTGTCGAAGGACTCCATGAAGTGCAGCAGAACCGGCACCGAGACGTTGTACGGCAGGTTCGCCACAAGAACGGCGGGGTCGCCCGGGAGCTCGGCGACGCGCAGCGCGTCCGCGTCGACCACGGTGAGGGCGTCGTCCGGGACGCCGTGCTCGGCGGCGGTCTGCGGCAGACGGGCCGCGAGCCGGTGGTCGATCTCGACGGCGGTGACGGATGCTCCGGTCTCGAGGATCGCGAGCGTCAACGATCCGAGGCCCGGACCGACCTCCACCACGCGCTCCCCCGCCTGTACGCCGCCGACATGCACGATCTTGCGCACGGTGTTGGCGTCGACGACGAAGTTCTGCCCGAGTTTCTTCGTCGGGGTGACGTCGAGCTCGGCGGCGAGGCGGCGGATCTCGGTCGCGCCGAGCAGTGTCACGGTCATCCTGCCATTGTCTCAGTCGGTGAACGAACCGTAGACGCGCAGCGTGTTCTCGGCGATCCGGTTGGCGAGCTCATCGACGGGCATGTCGAGCTCGGACGCCATGAATCGCATCGTGATCGGCACGAGGTAGGGAGCGTTCGGGCGACCCCGCAGCGGCGTCGGGGTCAGGAACGGCGCATCCGTCTCGACGAGGATGCGATCGAGCGGGGTGACCTTCAGCGCATCGCGCAGGTTCTGCGCGTTCTTGAATGTCACGTTCCCGGCGAACGAGAGGTGGTAACCGGCATCCGCGCAGGTGCGCGCCATGACGTCGTCGCCCGAAAAGCAGTGGAAGACCGTCTTCTCCGGTGCGCCGACCCTGGCGAGTGTCTCGAGGACCTCGTCGTGGGCGTCGCGGTCGTGGATCTGCATCGCGATGCCGTGCTTCTTCGTGAGCGCGATGTGCGCCTCGAACGACGCGAACTGGGCGTCGCGGCCCTCGGGTCCGGTGCGGAAGAAGTCGAGACCCGTCTCGCCGATCGCCCGCACCCGCGGGTGCGCGGCGAGCTCGTCGATGATCGCGATGGCCTCATCGAGCCGCCCCGCTTCTGCGTAGACCGGAGCATCGTTCGGGTGGATCGCCACGGCTGCGAGGACGCGGGGGTCGGCGGATGCGGCAGCCACCGCCCAGCGGGACGACTCGACGTCGCCGGAGGCCTGCACGACGCCGAGGATGCCGACGGCCTCTGCCCGGTCGAGCTGCTCGGCGAGCGTGAGCGGGTCGTCGCCGTCCACGATCTCGAGGTGGGCGTGGTTGTCGTAGACGGGCACCGTGAGAGGTTCGGGAGCGGGCGGGTACCGGAGGTCCTTGCGGCCCCCGGTCGCCCGCTCACGAACGTATTGGCTCGGGTTGTCCGTCAAGCCGGCTGCTCCACGCGGGGGAAGAGGGGTGCGAGGTTCTGCACCTTCGTGCCCGGTCGCAGCGCCCCCCAGGCGCCAGCCTCGCGGAGCGGCTGCTCCTGCAGAGCGCCGAGCGTCTCGGCGGCGCCGAGTGCCGACCACAGCTTCTGCGTCGACTGCGGCATGACCGGCGAGAGCAGCGCGGCGAGCGCCCGCAGGCCCTCGGCGCACGTGTACAGCACGGTGCCGAGGCGTCCGCGCTGAGCCTCGTCGCGGGCGAGGGCCCATGGCTCGTTGTCGGTGATGTATCCGTTGAGCTCGTCGACGATCGTCCAGATCGAGCGGATCGCCTCGTCGATGCGGAACTGCTCGATCGCGGCATCCGCCGCTTTGGCGGCATCTGCCACGGTCCTCTGGATCGCGAGATCCTGCTCTGCGTACTCGGCGGGCTCGGGGACCGTGCCGTCGAAGTACTTCTCGATCATCGCGATCGTGCGCGAGGCGAGGTTGCCGAAGCCGTTGGCGAGCTCCGCCTGGTAGCGAGCGGAGAGGTCCTCCCACGAGAACGAGCCGTCCTGTCCGAACGCGATCGCCGAGAGGAAGTAGAACCGGTACGCATCCGACCCGAAGACATCGGTGATCTCGGTCGGCGCGATGCCGGTGAGCTTCGACTTCGACATCTTCTCGCCGCCGACGAGCAGCCAGCCGTGCGCGAAGACGCCCTTGGGCACATCGACGCCGGCGGCCATCAGCAGCGCGGGCCAGATCACGGCGTGGAAGCGCAGGATGTCCTTGCCGACCACGTGGTACGCGGGCCAGCGGCGGGCGAAGGTCTCCTCGTCGGAGCCGTAACCGACGGCGGTGGCGTAATTGAGGAGCGCGTCGACCCACACGTAGATGACGTGCGACTCGTCCCAGGGCAGCGGGATGCCCCAGTCGAAGGTCGAACGCGAGATGGAGAGGTCCTTCAGACCCTGGCTGACGAACGAGACGACCTCGTTGCGGGCCGAGTGCGGGCGCACGAAGTCCGGCTCGTTCCGGTACAGCTCGAGCAGGCGGTCCTGGAACTCGCTGAGCTTGAAGAAGTAGTTCTTCTCCTGCAGGAGCTCGAGCGGCTTGGAGTGGATCGCACACACCTTGAGCCCCTCGAACGGCCCGGTGCCATCGACGATCTCGGACTCGGGCTTGAACTCCTCGCAGCCGACGCAGTACAGCGCCTCGTATTCGCCGGCGTAGATGTAGCCCGCGTCGTAGAGCCGCTGGAAGAACACCTGCACGTTCTTCTCGTGCCGTTCCTGCGTGGTGCGGATGAAGTCGTCATTCGCGACGTCGAGCGTCTTCAGCAGCGGGAACCAGCTCTCGGACACGAGCTTGTCGACCCACTGCTGCGGGGTGACGCCGTTCGCTGCGGCGGCACGGAGCATCTTCTGGCCGTGCTCGTCGGTGCCCGTCAGCATCCAGGTGTCATCACCCGACTGGCGGTGCCAGCGCGCGAGCGTGTCGACCGCCACCGACGTGTACCCGTGGCCGATGTGCGGCACATCGGACGGGTAGTAGATGGGCGTGGTGATGTAAAACGATTCGCCTGCGGGCATGCGGTCAATTCTAGGCGGGATGCGCGGGTCGGCCATTCCTGTGTCGTGGAAGGTCGATGCTCCGCTCCCCCAGACGCCCGAGCTGCACGCGGGAGGTCGCACAGGTCTTGTCGTACAGAGCGCCGACGTGCGTTTTGACCGTGGTGATGCCGATGCCGAGACGGTCGGCGATCTGCTGGTTGGTCAGTCCCTCGGCGAGGAGGCCGAGCACGTCGGCCTCGCGTCCCGTGAGCTCGGGCAGGGGCGTGGCGGGCCGGGTGTCCTGGCGCTCATTCAGTTGCGCGATGAGGCTGCCGGCGACTGCCGGGTCGATGACATGTCGATCGGCGGCGACGTGGTGCACAGCCTGGATCAGCTCCGGCCCACGGGTGGTCTTGAGGAGATATCCGTGCGCCCCGGCCGCCAGCGCTGCGGCGATGAGGTCGTCGGAGTCGAACGTCGTGAGCACGAGGACGCGCGTGGCAGTCTGCGCGGTGATCCGCTCGGTCGCCCAGATGCCGTCGGTATCGGGCATGCGGAGATCGACCAGAGCGACGTCCGGCTGTGTGCGCAGGCACAGGGCGACGGCGTCGAAGCCGTTCTCCGCCTCTCCTGCGATCTCGATCGAGGGATCCACCCGCAGGATGGCGCCCACGCCGCTGCGGACCGCCTCGTGGTCGTCGACGATCATGACGCGGATGCGGTCAGACAAGATGTTCCTTCCGGATGGTGATCGTCGCGTGCCATGGGCCGTCGCTCGTCGCGGCTGATTCGAGGTGCCCGTCGATGCCGTTCAACAGCAGCGCGGCCCCGGTGATGCCGATGCCGCTTCCTGCGCGGGCGGACGGGGTGACCCGGTCCGGGGCCAGGATCCGGTTGGTCACCTGTACCCGCACTCCACCAGAGTCGTCCGCCTTGGTCGTGAGGATGACGTCGCCCTCACCGTGCTTGACGGCGTTGATGACCAGCTCCCGCAGCACCCGCATCACGATGCCGGCTGCTCGGGGAGCGCGGTCGAGGATCTCGTGGACGCCGGCCCCGCGTCGCACGAGAGCGCGGCCGACGGGAACAAGCGTGTCCAGTTGACCATCGCCCGGGACCGTCGCCGTATCCGGGCTCAAATCGTCGACGGTCGTGAGCACGGCGATGAGCCGCCGCAGCTGACTGTGCGCCTCGTCGGTGCCGAGGGCGGCCTGTGCGAGGCTCTCATCGATCTCGTCGGACGGCTCGGACATCTGCGCAATGCGCAGCCGGGCGGCTTCTATGTTCAGACCGGCCACGGCGATCTGGTTGGCGACGAGGTCATGCAGGTCGTGGGCGATCTCCTGCCGCAGCCGTTGCGTGGCCTGCCGGTGGTCATCGGTCATGGCCGCTCGGGTGCGCTGCCGCTCGCTGCGCACGTTCCATCCCCACAGCGCCGCGATGAGCACGATGAGAGCGAGTTGCATGGCGAGCGTCACCGCCCCCGCGTCGACCGACGGCCAGAGCAGCAGCGCCAGCGTCGTGATGGCGCACGAGGCGATGATGGCCGCCAGGACGACGCGGACTCCGCGATCTCCGCCGTAGCGGAACGCGCAATAGACGAAGTCGGCGAACAGCAGGACCACGCCCAGGCTGCTGCCGATGATCAGATCGGCGGCGAGCAGCGGGACGCCCACACCGAGGACGAGGAACGGGTGCGTGGAGCGCGCTGTCGCCAGCGCCGACATCAGGATCAGCAGCACGAGGAACGCGGTCTCGGCGCTCCACAGTCCGCTCGACGGCATCGCGGTAGCCGGCCCCCAGATGCCGTAGACGCCGAAGTGCAGCAGCAGGATCCCGAACAGCAGGTACGCGACGGCGGCCAGAGCATCCCGGCTGCGCGGGTGGGTGTTCAGGCCCTCCACCACCGCCCTGAGCCGAGACCACGCCATGCCCTCATCCTGCCCGAATCGCTCTTGAGCCGCCTCCTGCGATCGGGGGAGGCGACGGCGCCGATCGCAGGATCCGCGTGGCCCCGAACCGTTCCACTGTGAGAAGCATGAACATCGTCATCGCCATCCTCGCGTGCGAAATCGGCTTCTGGGTCGTCCTGTTCGGCGGCCTCGCCGCCCGGTATCTGCTGCGCCTGAAGCGGCTTTCCTCGGTGCTGCTGCTGTGCGTGCCGCTCCTGGACGTCGCGCTGCTCATCCTGATCGCGTGGGATCTGGGCGTCGCGGGAGCGACCGCCGACTTCACCCACGGCCTGGGCGCCGTGTACCTCGGCTTCACCGTCGCGTTCGGGCACACGGTCATCGCCCGGGTCGACGCCTGGTTCGCGCACCGGTTCGCTGGAGGTCCGGAACCGATCAAGGTGCCGCAGGACGGCCCGGCGCGGCTGGCGCACGAGTGGAAGGACTGGGGACGGATGGTGCTCTGTGCGGTCATCGCCTCGCTGGTCCTCGGCGGGATCACGTGGTTCGTCGGCGATCCGGCACGCACTGCGGAACTGGTCAGCTGGATCTGGCGGGTGTGGCTGGTCACCGGCATCTGGTTCGTGGGATGGCCGGTGTGGGAGACGGTGAAGCAGGTGGCGCGCGGCCCCATGGCGAGCGAGCGAGCCCGTCAGTGACGAGTCGCGATCAGTGCGCCGTGGGGGCGGATGCTGACTTCATCGGGTGCGCGTTCGCGGCGCTCCTGGTGCGACACCGTGAAACCGGCGCACGCGAGAAGGTCGGAGAGCGCTTCCGCTGACCAGAAGTAGGCCTCGGTCACCGCGTGCGCGAACGGCTGGCGCGGCGGCCCGTCGAAGAAACCGATGAGGAGGGAGCCGCCGGGAGCGACCGCGCGTGCGAACTCCTCGAGCACAGCGGGGAGTTCGACGGGCGGTGTGTGGATCAGCGAGTACCAGGCTAGGATGCCGCCGAGCGATGCGTCTGCGACTGGAAGCGCATAAAAGGAGCCCTGCTCGAGGCGCAGGTGCGGATGGCGGCTGCGCGCGGCGGCGAGAAGCTCTTCCGAGATGTCGAGGCCGATGACATCCCGGTTCTCGCCGTCGAGGAAATCGGTCCACAGTCCCGGGCCGCAGCCCGCGTCCAGCAGCCGACCAGGCGTGGCATCCCGCCACTGTGCGATCAGAGATCGGTCTGCGGCATTCATCTGCTCGACGTCGCCGGCGAGTTCGGCGTACTCCGCGGCGCGTGCGTTGTAGGCCGCGCCGATCGACGCCGGCGTCATCGCTTCCGTGACGCGAGAGCCTGCTGGTAGAGGTCGCGGGAGCTGAGGCCGGTGGCGGCGGCGACCTCGGCGCACGCATCCTTCAGCCGCACGCCGCCCTCGACGAGCGCCTGCACCTGGACGCCGGCATCCTCTGCGGATGCGACGACGGGCGTCGCCCCCTCGACGACGACGACGATCTCGCCCTTCACGCCGCCCTCTGCCCACGAGACCAGCTCGGATGCCGTGCCGCGCCGCACCTCTTCGTACATCTTGGTGAGTTCGCGGCACACCGCGATGCGGCGGTCGTCGCCGAAGACCGCCCCCATGTCGGCGAGAGACGAGGCCAGACGCGACGGCGACTCGAAGAAGATCATCGTGCGGGACTCGGCGGCGAGCGCCTGCAGCTCGCGCCGCCGATCCCCCGGCTTGCGCGGCAGGAACCCCTCGAACGTGAAACGGTCGGTGGGCATCCCCGAGATCGCGAGGGCCATGATGACGGCGCTCGGCCCGGGGATCGCCGTCACGGTCACGCCCTGCGCGACGGCTTCGGCGACCAGTCCGTACCCCGGGTCGCTGACCGCCGGCATCCCCGCATCGCTGACGACGACGACGTCCTCGTCGGTGGCGAGCGCGACGATCTCCGCGGCCTTGTGCTTCTCGTTGTGGTCGTGCAGCGCGATCAGCCGCGGCCGGTTCGCGATGTGCAGCGCCTTCAGCAGATGGGCCGTCGTCCTGGTGTCCTCGGCAGCGACGACGGTCGCGTTCTCGAGCACTTCGATCAGGCGTCGGGAGGCATCGCCGAGGTTGCCGATCGGGGTCGCCGCGAGGATGATCACCCGTTCAGCTTAGGCTGGTCGCGTGTCCGCACCCGTGCCCCTGCTCCCGCCTCCGGCCGAGCGCCTGACGGCGTGGGGGCGCCTGCGCGATCGCGTTCTCGTCGATCCGGACTGGAGTCGCATGATCCGGTGGCTCGCGCCGCTCGTGATCACGGCGCTCGCGGCCGTGCTGCGCCTCGCGAACCTGGCCCACCCGCACACCCTCGCCTTCGACGAGACCTACTACGTCAAGGACGCCTGGTCACTGTGGACGCTCGGCTACGAGGGCACCTGGGGCGACGGCGCGAACGAGCAGTTCCTGACCGGCGACACGACCGCCCTGACCGAGACCGGCAGCTTCGTCGTGCATCCGCCGCTCGGCAAATGGATCATCGCCCTCGGCATGGGCCTCTTCGGTGCCGGCAACAGCGCGGCGTGGCGACTGATGGTCGCGCTGGTCGGCACGGCCACCGTGCTGCTGGTCTACCTCGTAGCCAAGGAGCTCACCCGTTCCGTCGTCGCGGCGAGCGTCGCCGGGCTCCTGCTCGCCATCGATGGGCTGAGCATCGTGATGAGCCGGATCGGGCTGCTCGACGGCATCCTGACCTTCTTCATCCTGCTGGGGCTCCTCTTCGTGCTGCTCGATCGGCGGCGGAGCATCCCACTCGTGGAGAACTCCGAGAGCGCGCTCTGGGGCCCCGTGATCTGGCGGCGTCCCTGGCTCATCGCCGCCGGTGTCGCCCTCGGCGCCGCGACCGCCGTCAAGTGGTCGGGACTGTATGCACTGGCCGGCTTCGGGATCTACCTCGTCGTCACGGATGCGCTCGCGCGCCGCCGCGCCGGGATCGCCTTCTGGCCGATGGATGCCGCGGCCCGCCAGGGCCCCGTGACGTTCTTGCTGCTGGTACCCGCCGCCGCGCTCACGTATCTCGCATCATGGACGGGATGGCTGCTGACGGCCGGCGGCTACGACCGGCAGTCCGACGCGAACCCGTTCACCGCGCTGTGGAAATACCACGAGGCGATCTACGCGTTTCACGTGGGCCTCAACTCGGGGCATCCGTACGCCAGCCCGGCGTGGCAGTGGCCCTTCCTGATCCGTCCGACGGCGGTGTGGACCGGCGACGACCAGAGCTGCGGCACCGACCACTGCATCTCGGTGATCTCCACGGTGCCGAATCCACTGATCTGGTACGCCGGAGTCGCCGCCGCGGCCTATCTGCTCTACCGGTTCGTGCGCGGCCTCATCGAACGCCGGCCGATGCCGTGGACCTACGGCGTGCCGCTCGTCGGCCTCGCCATCACGTATGTTCCGTGGCTCCTGTACCCGGAGCGGACGATCTTCCAGTTCTACACGGTGGTGATGATGCCGTTCCTGGTCCTGGCCCTGACACTCGCCCTCCGGGACATGGGCGGCCGCCGTGAGGATCCACTGCATCGTCGGCAGGCCGGCGAGCGCACGGTGATGGTGTTCCTCGTCGTGGTCGTGCTGGTGTCGGCGTTCTACTACCCGGTGTGGACGGGCATGAGCGTGCCGTATGAGTTCTGGCTCGTGCACAACTGGCTGCCGACGTGGGTGTGATCGCGACATGGTGACGACGATTCGCGCGGTGCTCTTCGATCTCGACGGCGTGATGCGGCACTTCGCCGACGACCACATCGCCGCCGTCGAGGCCCGCCACGGGCTCGATCCGGGAGCCATCGCGCGCTTCGCCTTCGCCGACGATGTGCTGACCCCGGTCGTCACCGGCGCCATCGCCCGCACCACGTGGGTCCACCAGATCGGCCGGCACGTCGGCAATGAGCAGGCGGCAGCGGAGTGGGCCCGGACCCCGAGCATCGTCGACGACGAGATGGTCCGCCTCGTCGACGCCGTGCGCGCCGCCGGGCACCGCACGGCGATCCTCACGAACGGCACCGACACCGTAAAGTCCGAGATCGACGCGCTCGGGCTGACCCCGCACTTCGATCGCATCTTCAACTCGGCCGAGATCGGCTACGCCAAGCCGGACCCGCGGGCGTTCCAGCATGTGCTCGACGCGCTCGAGCTCTCAGCGGGGGATGTCTTCTTCACCGACGACTCCCCGAGCAAGCTCACGGGTGCCGAGCAGCTCGGGATGCCGACGCACCACTTCTGCGGGGCATCCGGCCTGCGGGACGCCCTGCGCTCGCGCGGCGTGCGCATCTGACGGCGTGCGCATCTGACGGGGTGCCGGCGTCAGACGGGATGCCGGCGTCAGACGAGGGCATCCACCGTGCGCGTCGCCGCGTAGCCCACCAGCGGCAGGGCGCGATCCGCGGCGAGCGCGATGCGCGCCTCGAGCACCTCGGAGGCGACCCGGTCGCCGTCGAAATCCGTGTTGCTGGCGTAGACGCCCAGCGGCAGCGTGAGCGCCTGGAAGAACGCGAACAGCGGCCGCAACTGGTGCTCGATCATCAGCGCGTGCCGCTCTCCGCCTCCCGTCGCGGCGAGGAGCACCGGCTTGCCGACGAGCTCGTACTGGCCGATGAAGTCGAACAGATGCTTGAACAGCCCGGTGAAGGATGCTCGGTATACGGGGCTTCCGACGATCAGCAGATCGGCCTGTTCGATCGCGACAAGCTGCTCCTCGATGTGGGCAGGCAGCTGGTCGCGCCGCAGGGCTCCGGCCAGCGAGGGCCCGATCTCGGTGAGTTCGATCAGCTGGATCTCGGCGTCCGCGCGCTCGGCGACGGCATCCGCGATCGCGCGCAGCAGCGCGGTCGTCTTGCTGGGCTCGTGGAGCGAGCCGGAGACGGCGACGATGCGGTAGGGAGCGGTCATGCAGGCGACGCTACTCACGACGACGCCCTGTGGCACGCGGAGCGACACAGGGCGTCATCGTTCGACACAGGTCGTCTCAGTTGAACTCGTTCGGGTGGGTTCCGACGCGGCCCGAGCCGTCCAGCGGGTCGAGGGCGTCGATCGCCGCGATCTCGCTGTCCGTCAGGGTGAAGTCGAACACGTCGAGGTTCTCGCGCAGACGCTCGATCCGCACCGACTTCGGGAAGACGATGTTTCCCTTCTGCAGGTGCCAGCCGAGCACGATCTGCGCCGGGGTCTTCTCGTGCGCCGCTGCAGCATCGGCGACGGCGGGTGTGCCGAACAGGTCGTACTTGCCCTGGCCGAGCGGGCCCCACGCCTCGATGCGCACGCCGTGATCGGCGGCCCACGCGGTGACCTCGCGCTGCTGGTACGCCGGGTGCAACTCGATCTGATCCACAGCCGGGGTGACACCGGTCTCCTTCACGACGCGCTCGAGGTGCTCCACGAGGAAGTTCGAGACGCCGATGCTTCGGGTCAGACCCTGTTCGCGCAGCTCGATGAGCTTCGCGAACGCGTGGACGTAGTTGTCCTTGGCCGGGGTCGGCCAGTGCACGAGGTAGAGGTCGACGTGCTCGAGGCCGAGCTTCTCGAGGCTCTCGGCGATCGCGGCGTTCGGCTCGTCGCCGTCGTGGCGGTCGTTCCACAGCTTCGTCGTGATGAACAGCTCGTCCCGGGCGATGCCGCTCTTCGCGATCGCGGCACCCACCCCTTCCTCGTTGCCGTAGATCGCGGCGGTGTCGATGTGGCGATAGCCGACCTCGAGGGCCTCGGAGACCGTGCGCTCCGTGTCGGCCGGTCGACCTTGAACACCCCGTAGCCGAGCTGCGGGATCGTGTGACCGTCGTTCAGAGTGATGAGGGGAATCGTCATGCCGTCCAGCCTACGACCTGTGATGACAGGCTCGGCCGTCATACGATGGAGGGCTATGTCATCTCCCGTCATCTCCTATCCCCCGGAGCTGCCCGTCAGTGCCGCCCGGGAGGAGATCGCCGCCGCCATCCGCGACAACCAGGTCGTCGTCGTCGCCGGCGCCACCGGGTCGGGCAAGACGACGCAGCTGCCGAAGATCTGTCTCGAGCTCGGCCGCGAGAGCATCGCGCACACGCAGCCGCGGCGCCTTGCCGCACGAACGATCGCCGAGCGCGTCGCCGAAGAGCTGCAGGTGGAGCTCGGCGGCCTGGTCGGGTTCAAGGTCCGTTTCACCGACCAAGTCTCGGCCGACACGAAGATCGCGCTGATGACCGACGGCATCCTGCTGAACGAGATCCATCGCGACCGGCTCCTGCGCCGCTACGACACGATCATCATCGACGAGGCGCACGAGCGGTCCCTCAACGTCGACTTCCTGCTCGGCTACCTCACCCGGATCCTTCCCGAGCGCCCCGACCTCAAGGTCATCATCACCTCGGCCACGATCGACCCCGAGAGCTTCGCGAAGCACTTCGCCGGCGACGACGAGGAACCCGCACCCGTGATCGAGGTCTCCGGGCGCACCTACCCGGTCGAGATCCGGTACCGGGGCCCCGATGAGGATGCCGAGGAGGACGAGGTCTCCGCCATCGTCGCAGCTCTCCGCGAACTCGACCGCGAGGCACCGGGCGACGTGCTCGTCTTCCTGCCCGGCGAGGCCGAGATCCGGGATGCCGCGGATGCCGTCCGCTCCGCCTACACGTCAACGAAGGCCCCCGTCGAGGTGCTCCCCCTGTATGGGCGACTCTCGGCCGCCGAGCAGCACCGCGTGTTCGAGCCGAGCCGTGTCGCGGGCGTCCGACGCCGGGTCATCCTCGCGACCAACGTGGCCGAGACGAGCCTCACGGTCCCCGGCATCAAGTACGTCATCGACACCGGAACCGCGCGCATCTCGCGGTACAGCAACCGCTCCAAGGTGCAGCGGCTGCCGATCGAGGCGATCTCGCAGGCGTCGGCGAACCAGCGCTCCGGCCGCGCGGGCCGCACCAGTGACGGCATCGCGATCCGCCTGTACTCCGAAGAGGACTTCGAGAAGCGGCCCGAGTTCACCGAACCCGAGATCCTGCGCACCTCGCTCGCGTCCGTCGTTCTGCAGATGCTGTCGCTGGGATTCGGCGACATCACAGCGTTCCCGTTCCTCACGCCTCCCGACTCGCGCGGCGTCAAGGCCGCCTTCGACCTGCTCACCGAGCTCGGCGCGGTCGACCCTTCGACGGGCTCAGGGACCGCCCGTCTCACGAAGATCGGCCGCGACATCTCGCGCATGCCGATCGATCCGCGGTTCGCACGGATGCTGCTCGAGGCGCAGCGCGGGGATGTGTCCGAGGATGTGCTGGCCATCGTCGCGGGCATGTCGATCCAGGACGTCCGCGAGCGCCCGTCGCAGGATGCACCGCAGGCGGTCCGGGATGCCGCAGACCGCATGCACGCCCGCTTCACCGACCCCACGAGCGATTTCCTCGCGATCCTCAACCTCTGGAATCACCTTCGGGAGCAGCAGCGGGAGCTCGGATCCAGCGCGTTCCGCCGCATGTGCCGCTCGGAGCACCTGAACTACGTGCGCGTTCGGGAATGGTTCGACGTGCACCGCCAGCTGCGAAGTCTCGTGAAGAGCCCCCGCCGCGGGTCGTTGAGCGAGCGGAGCGAGACGAAACGGGTTGAGCGAGCGGAGCGAGTCGAAACCGCACCCCAGGGCCACACCAACGGCGACGCCATCCACCGCGCGCTGCTCTCGGGCCTTCTGTCGCAGATCGGCATCCTCGACGAGCGGAACGCCAAGGGAACGACCAAGGACAAGAGCAAGAAGGAGAAGCGCCGGACGCCTGAATACCGCGGCGCCCGCGGCATCCGCTTCTCGGTCTTCCCCGGCTCCGGCCTGCGCAAGCAGAGCCCGAAGGCCGTCATGGCCGCCGAGATCGTCGAGACCTCGCGCACGTTCGCCCGCACGGTCGCCGCGATCGACCCCGCGTGGGCGGAGACGCTCGCGGGCGATCTCGCCAAGCGCCAGGTGTCCGAACCGCACTGGTCGAAGGATGCCGGGGCCGCGATCGCCTACGAGAAGGTCACCCTGTTCGGGGTCGAGATCATCCCGCGTCGCCGCATCCAGTTCGCGCGGGTCGATCGCGCGGCATCCCGCGAGCTGTTCCTGCGGCACGCCCTGGTCGAGGGCGAATGGGACCCGGGACGCATCGACAAGCGCGTCAGTGCTTTCTGGCGCAGCAACCTCGAACTGCGACGCCGTCTCGAGAAGCTCGAGGAGCGCGAGCGCCGCCGCGACATCCTCGTGGGCGACGAGGCGGTCTTCCGCTTCTACGACGAGCGCGTCCCGGCAGACGTGTTCGACGTGCGCTCCTTCGAGGCGTGGTGGCGCGAGGCGCTGCAGACGACTCCGAAGCTGCTCGTCATGCGCGAGAGCGACCTCATCGAGGACGACGACCGCGCGGACAAGGACGAGTTCCCCACGCGCTGGCGGCAGGGCGACCAGGTGCTCGGCCTCGCCTACCGGTTCGAACCGGGCGCTGCGGATGACGGCGTCAGCGTCGTCGTCCCGCTCGCGCTGCTCGCCCAGATCGAGGATCGCGGGTTCGACTGGCAGGTGCCGGGGCTGCGGGCCGAGCTCGTCACCGCACTGCTGCGCGCTCTGCCCAAGACCATCCGCCGCCATGTCGTCCCGGCCGCCGACTGGGCGGAGAAGTTCGGCGCCGAGCTGGCAGAACAGGGTCCGGAGGGCCACGACGGCCTGCCGGAGCGTTCGCTGAAGGAGGCACTCGCGCGCCTGATCCAGCCGCTGGCCAATCAGCCCGTCGCAGCCTCGGACTTCGACGACGAACGCGTACCGGGGCACCTGCGCATGAACTTTCGCGCGGTCGACGAACGCGGCAGGGTCGCCGGTTCCGCCCGGGATCTGGGCGACCTGCAACGATCCCTGTCGGACCGGGCCAGGGCGAGCGTCGCACGGACGATCGCGAAGCCCCAGAAGCCCGACGTCCGTGATGTCGCCACGGCGACGCGTCCGTCGTCGATCGAGAGGCAGGGTCTCACGGCCTGGACCTTCGACGACCTCCCCGAGGTGCTCGACACGCGCGTCGCCGGAGGCGTGGTGCGCGGGTATCCGGCGATCGTCGACGAGGGCAAGACCGTCGCCGTGCGCGTCGAGGCCACGGCGGATGCCGCCGCGCGCCTCACCCGCGACGGCGTGCTGCGGCTGATCCTGCTGAACGTGCCGTCGCCGGCCTCGTACGTGCAGGATCACCTGACATCGCAGGAGAAGCTCGCCCTGGCGGCGTCCCCGTACCCGAACGTCGCAGCCCTCGTCGAGGACGCCCGCCGCGCAGTCGTGCAGGCGGCCCTTCCCGCAGGTGTCATCCGCACGAAGGCCGCGTTCGAGCAGGCGAGGGATGCGGTCAGCACCGCCCTCGTCGACGACCTGTTCCAGACGGTCTCTCTCATCGCCCGCATACTCACGAAGTCGCGCGACGTGGAGCGCGGCATCAAGGCGCAGAACTCGCTCGCGCTGCTCGGCCCGCTGAACGACATCCGCTCGCAGCTGAACACCCTCCTGCATCCCGGCTTCATCTCGGCGGCCGGCATCGACCGGCTCGCGCACTTCCCCCGCTACCTCGACGGGATGCTCGACCGGCTGAAGACGCTCGCGAACGAGCCGGGCAGGGATCGCGCCCGCATGACCGAGTTCGAGCGCGTCGCGCAGGCGTTCGCGGATGCCGGCGGCACGACCCCGCTGCCCGCCGATGCACCCGCGGCGCTGACCGAGGCGCGCTGGCTGCTCGAGGAGTACCGCATCAGCGTGTTCGCGCAACGTCTCGGCACCGCGCAGCCGGTGTCTCCCCAGCGCATCGCGAAAGCACTGCGCCCCTGACCACCCTCCTGACCTCTCCGCCCCACCCCCACGCCCCCGCCCGCCCGTGCACAACTTCGGACCTGAGCTCCGACACGCCGTGGCACGGCGCATCCACGCGGCGTGTCGCCAGTGGCGTCCGAAGTTGTGCACGCGCGAAGGTCGCCGGGCGAGGACCGCTGTGGACGGGCAGCCTGGCGGCATGGCTCGTGCGATCGTCTACACAGAACTCGGCTCCCCTGACGTCCTCCAGCTCGTCGACATCCCGGGCCCTGTCGCCGGTCCCGGCGAGGTCGTCGTCCGCATCGAAGCGGCCGGCGTCAACCCGCTCGACGCCAAGCGCCGCAGCGGCAAGCGCCCGATGCCGCCGATCACCGAACCCCACCGGGTCGGGTTCGACGGCGCCGGCACCATCGAGTCCGTCGGCGACGGCGTCACGGGCTTCTCCGTGGGCGACCGCGTCGCCGTCCGCGATGCATCCGGCACATACGCCACGCACATCGCCATCTCCGCCGACCACCTCTACGCTCTTCCGGATTCCGTGACCGCCGCTGAGGCCGCCGGTCTCGGCATCCCGGTCGGCACCGCCTATCAGTGCCTGCGCTCGCTCGAGGTCGGCGAGGGCGACGTGCTGCTCGTGCACGCCGGATCCGGCGCGGTCGGGCAGGCGGCGATCCAGTTCGCCGTCGCCTGGGGCGCGACCGTCGTCGCCACGGCGAGCCCCGCGCGCCACGAGCAGGTGCGCGACCTGGGCGCGATCCCGGTCGCTTACGGCGAAGGCCTCGCAGACCGCGTGCGCGCAGCCGTGGACGACGCCGTCACGGTCGCGCTCGACTGCGCGGGCACGGACGAGGCCATTGCGGTCTCCAAGGAGCTCGTGGCCGACCACGATCGCATCGCGACCATCGTTCGCGGTCCGGATGCCGCAGAGCTCGGCATCCGCGCCTTCAGCGGCGGCTCGCCCATGCCCCTCACCGAGCAGGAGATCGCCTGGCGGTCCGAGGGCATCGCCGTCGCGATCGACCTGATCGCGAGCGGAGACTTCCAGGTCGAGCTGGGCGCCGAGCTGCCTCTCGCGGAAGCGGCCGAGGCGCACCGTCTCATCGAGGCGCACGAGGCGCACGGCAAGATCACCCTCATTCCGTGAGCGCCAGCTCCCCCCGGACGATCTCCGCTCCCGCCGCGAGCGCGACCATCTTGGCACGCGCCACCTGACGCGGCAGGGGCGCCATCCCGCAGTTGGTGCTCGGGTAGAGCTTGTCCGGATCGACGAATCGGAGGACGCCGCGAAGCGTGTCGGCCACGGTCTCGGGAGTCTCGATATCAGTGCCCGCGACGTCGATCGCGCCGACCATCACCTTCTTGCCGCGCAGCAACTCGATCAGCTCGATCGGGACGCGCGAGTTCTGGCATTCCAGCGAGACGATGTCGATCGCCGACTCCTGCAGCAGCGGGAAGGACTGCTCGTACTGACGCCATTGGTCTCCGAGCGTCGCCTTCCAGTCGTTGTTCGCCTTGATGCCGTAGCCGTAGCAGATGTGCACGGCGGTCTCGCAGCGGAGCCCCTCTGCGGCCTGTTCGAGCACGGACACACCCCAGTCCTTCACATCGTCGAAGAACACATTGAAGGCGGGTTCATCGAATTGGATGATGTCGACCCCCGCCGCCTCGAGCTCCCTGGCCTCCTCATTGAGGATCTTCGCGAACTCCGTGGCGAGCTTCTCGCGACTGCCGTAGTGGCGGTCGTAAAGCGTGTCGATCATCGTCATCGGGCCGGGCAGCGCCCACTTGATCGGGCGATCGGTCTGCGCACGAAGGGTCTTCGCATCCTCGGCGAAGACCGTCCGCTCCCGGCTCACCGCCCCGACCACCGACGGGACGCTCGCGTCGTAGCGGTCGCGGATGCGCACCGTCTCGCGCCGTTCGAAGTCGACCCCGCCGAGGCTCTCGACGAACGTCGTGACGAAGTGCTGGCGGGTCTGCTCCCCGTCGCTGATGATGTCGAGACCCGCAAGAGCCTGCTCTGCGGCTGACAGCGAGAGCGCGTCGCGCTGCCCTTCGACGAGCTCCTCCCCCTGCAGCCGCCAGGGCGCCCAGAGCTTCTCCGGCTCGGCGAGCCAGGCGGGCTTGGGCAGACTGCCGACGATCGAGGTGGGCAGCTGTGCGTTCATGCGTGACTCCCCGCGGCGATCGGCTCCCCGGCCCATCGCTCCAGGACGCTCCGGAACGGCGTGATCAGGTGCTCCTCCGTGTACTTCCCCTGCGTGATCCCGAGCCTGCTGCGCTCGGCACGGTCATACGTGATCGCCGTCTCTGTGTACTCGGGGTTGTCCAGCCTCGGCCGGTACACCTCCTGCGCCTGAGCGGTCGCGTTGTAGATCTCAGGACGATAGATCTTCTGGAACGTCTCCATCGTGCTGATGGTGCCGATGAGCGCCAGATCCGAGTAGTCCGCCAGAAGGTCGCCGCGGAAGTAGAACGCCAGCGGCGCGGCCGCACCCGGCGGCATGAAGAAGCGCACCTGCATCCCCATCCTCGCGAAGTACTCGTCGGTGAGGGAGAACTCGCTCTGCTGGTACTCGACTCCGAGAACAGGGTGATCGGTGCCGAGTCGGCGGTAGGTCTTGCTGCTCGAGACGCTGATGCAGATGACGGGCGGCTGACAGAATCGCTCCCGATAGGCATCGGAGTCGAGGAAGCGCTGGAACAGACCGCCGTGCAGGTCGCCGAAGCCTTCCGGAAGACCGGACTGCGCGGCATCCGCCGTGTGCCGGGGCAGCAGCACGCTGAAGTCGTAGTCGCGGACGTACGAGGAGAAGTTGTTCCCCACGATCCCGTCGATGCGCTCTCTGGTGCGGGTGTCGAGGATCGTCACGTCGAGGATCTCGATCAGCGGGAACTCGACCACGACGCCGTCCGCGTCGAAGTACAGGTCGGCGGAGACGATCTCGAGTTCGACGGAATAGCGATCCGCAGTCGGGTTGTCGTCGCGCGCGAGAGCGTTGAACCGATCGTCGATCATCGCGAGGGTGCTGCGGAGGTTCTGCCGACGGTTCTCGCCCCTGGCCAGGTTCGCGAAGTTGGTGGTGGTCCGCGAGGTGGCCGACGGCGCATACGACTCGTCGAACCGGGCCGTCCGGATGCGGAACTCGAATGGGCTGCTCATGGTTCGTCAGCGTATGCACACCGAACAGCGATAGCTCCATCGAGGGTCGCGATGCCCTGCGATCGGCTTTCCCTATACCCCCGAATGCCGCACTACGACAGGGTTTCGACGCCGTATCCCGACACGACATCGCGCATCTCTGCGACGAAACGTAGCGCCTGCTCGGTGAGCGGGATGCCGGACTGCCCGATCCAACCGACCTCGATGCGCTCGTCGACGTCGAGCGGGACGGCGACGATCGACGGATCGAAATCGTCGGAGATGATGCCCGTGGAGATCGTGTAGCCGCCCAGACCGATCATGAGGTTGAAGATCGTGGCCCGGTCGCTGACGCGGATGTCCTGCGTCGACGAGCGTGTGGAGAGGATCTCCTCGGCGAAGTAGAACGAGTTGTTCGCCCCCTGGTCGAAGGTGAGCCGCGGCAGACCATCGAGGTCGTCAAGGGTTACGCGCTCGCGGTCGGCGAGCGGGTTCGACCGGGCGATGAAGATGTGCGGGGTGGCGAGGAACAGCGGAGTGAAACCGAGTCCGGAATCCCGGAGCAGTTTGTCGATGACCTTGTGGTTGAAGTCGTTCCGGTACAGGACGCCCAGCTCGCTGCGGAACGTGCGGACGTCTTCGATGATGTCCCAGGTGCGGGTCTCGCGGAGGGCGAACGCGTACTCCGCCGCATCCGCGCCCCTCACCATCCGCACGAACGCCTCGACGACGAACGAATAGTGCTGCGTCGACACGGCGAGCATCCTCCGCGACGGCTGGCCCCCGAAATAGCGCTGCTCGAGAAGGCCGGCCTGCTCGACCACCTGGCGCGCGTAGCCGAGGAACTCGGTGCCGTCCACGGTGAGGCTCACACCGCGTGCCGAACGGATCAGCAGCGTGCAACCGACCCGCTGCTCGAGATCTTTTATGGCGCCGGACATCGTCGGCTGCGACACGTAGAGCAGGTCCGCGGCGGCGCTGATGGATCCTTCGGCTGCGACCTCGACGAAATACCTCAGCTGCTGAAGGGTGATCCCGCTGGTCGCCCCGATCCTCTCGCCCGCCACAGACCCAAGCTATCCCAGTGACGGACAGGTCAGGCGACCTGCTCCTGCCCTGCCTCGTCCCGGCGCCGTGCGCCTTCGCGCAGCAGCGGCACGAGCTCCTCGCCCCAGTCGCGCACGTCGCTCAGCGGATCGAAGCCGCGGATCAGGAACCGCGTGACGCCCAGGTCGTAGTAGCCGGAATCACGCTGCTGCTGATCCAGTCCTCGCCTCTGGACGAGGAGCTCGAACGCATCGCCGAGCAGGTCTTCCCGCTCATCGAGCAGAGAGCACTCGCTACGCTGAGAGGATGACTGGACTGCGCTGGGGAATCCTCGCCACGGGCGGCATCGCCCACGCCTTCGCCTCCGACCTGCGCACCGCAGGACTCGACCTCGTCGCGGTGGGTTCGCGCTCGCAAGCATCGGCCGACGCGTTCGCCGCGGAATTCGGCATCGAGGC
Organism: Microbacterium tenebrionis; assembly: GCF_903645325.1. Classification (GTDB taxonomy): domain Bacteria; phylum Actinomycetota; class Actinomycetes; order Actinomycetales; family Microbacteriaceae; genus Microbacterium; species Microbacterium tenebrionis. Next base: position 501,427 of record NZ_CAHJXQ010000001.1, on the reverse strand, counting down.
TGCGCACGCGTCGTATGAGGCGCTCGTGACCGACCCGGGCGTCGACATCGTGTACGTGTCGACACCGCATCCGATGCATCACGCCACCGCACGCCTGGCACTCGAGAACGGCAAGCACGTGCTCGTGGAGAAGCCGTTCACCCTCAACCGGGCGGAGGCCGCGGACCTGCAGCGGATCGCCGCCGAGCGAGGGCTCCTCGTCATGGAGGCGATGTGGACGCGATACCTGCCGCATATGGTCCGCATCCGCGAGATCATCGCCGACGGCACCCTGGGCGAGATCCGTGCGGTGACGGCGGATCACACCCAGCTGCTCCCCTCGGACCCGGCACACCGGCTGAACGCCCTCGAACTGGGAGGCGGAGCTCTGCTCGACCTCGGCATCTACCCCGTCTCGTTCGTCTGGGACGTCCTGGGCGCGCCCGAGACCGTCACGGCATCCGGCCGGCTCGGCGAGACCGGAGCCGACACCGAGGTCGCCACGATCATGACGCATGCCGGCGGCGCTCTCTCCACGACTCTGTCGTCGTCGCGTGCCGCAGGCGCCACCTCGGCGTCGATCGTCGGCACCGAGGCGCGGATCGAGATCGACCGCGTCTGGTACGCGCCGACCACGTTCCGCGTCATCGCGCCGGACGGCGAGGTGCGCGAGAGCTACGCGTCCGAGGTCGACGGGCGCGGCATGCAGTTCCAGGCTCTCGCCGCCGAGCGGCTCGTGCGAGACGGCATCTTGGAGGGCGATGTCTTGCCCATCGCCGAGAGCGTGGCCATCATGGGAACGCTGGATGAAATCCGGGCGCAGATCGGCGTCCGGTACCCGAGCGAGGAGCGCACCGATGGCTGACCCCCAGGACCCGCGCGTCGCGGTCTACCTCGACTTCGACAACATCGTCATCTCGTGGTTCGACCGGGTGCACGGCCGGAACGCGTACAGCAAGGATCGCCAGCGCATCGCCGAGAACCCGAACGACCCCGAGGTCGTCGAGCGTCTGAAGGAGGCGATGATCGAGGTCGGCGCCATCATCGACTACGCGGCATCCTTCGGCACTCTCGTGCTGACCCGCGCGTACGCGGACTGGTCATCGCCGGTGAACGCCGAGTACCGCTCGCAGCTCGTCGCGCGCGCCGTCGACCTGGTGCAGCTCTTTCCCGCCGCCGCCTACGCGAAGAACGGTGCAGACATCCGACTGGCGGTGGATGCCGTGGAGGACATGTTCCGCCTCTCCGACCTCACCCACGTCGTGCTCGTCGCGGGCGACAGCGACTACGTCCCGCTCGCGCAGCGCTGCAAGCGGCTCGGGCGCTACGTGATCGGCGTGGGTGTCGCGGGGTCCACGGCGAAGTCGCTCGCGGCGGCCTGCGACGAGTTCGAGTCCTACGACTCGCTGCCGGGAGTGTCGCGACCGGCTCAGAAGAAGGCCGCACCGGTCCCTGCTGAAGCCGAGGACGAGACGCCGGCCAAGACCAGAGCCACAAGCCGGAACAGGGCCAAGAAGAAGCCGGTCGAGCAGGATGCCGAGACAACGCAGCTCAGCGACCAGGACGAGGCGACCGCGCTGCTGCAGCGCGCCCTGCGCCTGGGTCACGACAAGGCCGATGCCGACGAGTGGCTGCACAGCTCGGCCGTGAAGACGCACATGCGCCGCATGGATCCGTCGTTCAGTGAGAAGGGGCTCGGGTACCGGTCGTTCTCGGACTTCCTGAAGTCCCGCGAGCAGATCGCGGAGCTCGAGGAGACCGGTCACGAACGGCTGGTCAGGCTCCGCGACCGCTGATCCTGCGGTGGATGTCGCGCAGCGCCGGTTCGAGCTCGGAGTGCGCGAAGCGGTAGCCGGCGTCGAGCAGCACCTGCGGCGCGACCCACCTGCTCTTGAGAACGAGCTCTGGTTCGGTGCGCAGCACCCACATGGCGGGCTCCAGCATGAACCGCCACGCCGGCATGCCCAGCGGCATCCGCACGATGCGGCGCAGCGTCGCCATCAGTGACCGGTTGTCGCTCTGCGTCGGCGCCGACAGGTTGACGGGCCCCGCGATCGTCGGGGTGTCCCGGAGGAAGCGGATCGCGCCGACGAGGTCGTCGATGTGGATCCAGCTGAACTTCTGCCGCCCCTTCGAGCGCACCCACAGCGGTCTGCGCCGCTCGGTCGGGTGCGGTCCGATGCCGCGGTAGCGGTTGTGGGGGAACCACCAGCCGTCGATCTGCGGCCCGCCGAGCCCGAGCCGGGCGAGGCGGAACAGCATGGTCGTCGCCGGCCCATCGCCCAGGACGATCGTGATGCGCATCGCGACGCGGCGCGTCTTCGGGAGCTCGAGGCGGAACAGCTCCTCCTCCCAGGCCAGAGCGACGTCGGGAGAGAACCCCGTGTCGAAGTCGGTGTCGGCCTCGGTCTGCGCCCGGTCGAGCGCGTAGCGGTACACGGTCGCGCTGCTCGAGTTCAGCCACACGGCCGGCGGATGCTCCGAGCGGGCGATCGCCTCGCCGAGCATCCGGGTCGTGTCGATGCGCGATCGCAGGATCTCGTCGCGATTGACGTCGTCGTATCGGCAGTCGACGATCCGCCCCGCGAGCCCGATGACGAGGTCGGCGCCGTCGACGACGCGCAGAACGGATGCCGGGTCGTCCCAGGTCGCATCAGGACCCGACCGGCCGATCACACGGACCTCGTACCCGTCCGCTTCGAGGGCACTCGCGAGCACCCTGCCGAGGAAGCCCGATCCGCCGCCCAGGACGGCGCGCTTCGGCTTGCTCAGGATGCGTCGCCCTCGTCGTGCCGCCGCTTGGCGATCTCCTCGCGGAGGCGCCATTCCTCGATCTCGCGGTCGAGATCGGCGATCTGCTGCTCGGTGGTGCGGGTGTCTGCGGCCGGCGGCGCGTACTGCGGGGCAGGCGGCGCCTGGGTGCGCGCGTCGCGGCGCGGCATCCGGGGCAGCGAGACTCCGCCTTCGCCGTACTCGCGACCGATCAGGAACCACAGGATGCTCCCGATCATCGGCAGCAGCACGACGAGGAGGATCCAGACCAGCTTCGGCAGGTGCTTCACCTGCGACTCGTCACGCGTGATGATGTCGATCAGTGCGACGATCAGCACGGCGATGATGAGGAGCGAGACGAACGGCATGCCCTCAGCGTAGACGACGGCTGATTGAATGAGCAGGTGCCGTTTCTGACTTCCCCCTCGCCCGTCGTCCTCACCGGTGCTCTCGTCGAGCTGCGCCCGCTGGACCGCTCGCACGCCGATGGCCTCAGGGATGCCGTGAGCGAGGGCGACCTGTGGCAGACGGCCTGGTACACCTCGGTGCCCGCCCCGGACGGCGTCGCGGATGAGATCGAGCGACGCCTCGCCCTGAGCGATGCCGGCGAAATGGTGCCGTTCACGGCGTTCGACGCCGCGGGGCGTGTGATCGGGATGACGTCGTACTACGACCTCGACGCATCCGTGCCCCGGCTCCACATCGGGTACACGTGGAATCGTCCGTCGGCCCACGGCACGGGGACGAACGCCGAGTCGAAGCTGCTGCTCATGCGGCACGCGTTCGAGACGCTCGGCGTGTACCGGGTGGGCTTGACGACGCAGTGGGTGAACTTCCAGTCGCGCGCGGCGATCGAGCGACTCGGCGCCAAGCAGGACGGCGTCATGCGGGCGATCTCGCGGTACCGGAACGGCGCCCTGCGCGACAGCGTCGAGTACTCCGTCATCGAGCCGGAGTGGCCCGCGGTCAGGGCGAACCTCGAAGCGCGGCTCGCGAAGCGCCGCTCGAGGTGACGCTGCGCGTGCGGGGACGCGTGCTCAGGGCAGCAGATGCCCTGCGGCCCGGAACAGCTCGTACCACTCCGCGCGGGTGAGGACGATGTCGGCACCGGCCGCGGCATCCGCGACGCGCTGCGGGCTAGTGGTGCCGAGCACGACCTGCATGTTCGCCGGATGACGTGTGATCCACGCCGTCGCGATGCCGATCGGCGTCACGCCGTACTGGGCGGCCAGCCGATCGATGACCGCGTTGAGGTCCGGGTAGTCGGGGTTGCCGAGGAAGACGACGCTGAAGAAACCGGCCTGGAACGGCGACCACGCCTGCAGGGTGATGCCGTTGATGCGGCAGTACTCGACGATGCCTCCGCCGTCGCGGACGATGCTCTGCTCTTCGCCGAGCATGTTCATCGCGATCGGCTGCGTGATGATCGGAGCGTGCGTGATCGACAGCTGCACCTGGTTGGCGATGAGCGGCTGCCGCACGGCCGTCCGCAGCAGGTCGATCTGACGCGGCGTGTGATTGGAGACGCCGAAGGCGCGCACCTTGCCCGACGATTCGAGCTCGTCGAATGCACGTGCGACCTCATCGGGTTCGACGAGCGCGTCCGGCCGGTGCAGCAGCAGCACGTCGAGGTAGTCGGTGCCGAGCGCCCGCAGGGACCCGTCGACCTGCGCGACGATGTGCTCGTAGGAGAAGTCGAACATGCCCGCATCCGGCACGATGCCGCACTTCGACTGCAGGGTGATCTCGGCCCGCTCAGACGAGCTGAGTTTCAGCGCATCGCCGAACCTCTGCTCGCAGGCGTGCATGGCACCGCCGTAGATGTCGGCGTGGTCGAAGAAGTCGATCCCGGCGTCACGTGCGGTGCGATACAGCTCGCTGATCTGCACGTCATCCTTGTCGGAGATGCGCATCATCCCCGCGATGACCGCAGGTACCGTCGTGGGTCCGAAGGGAACGGACTTCATCAGTTGGCGGCCGGGCCGCCGTCCCAGTTGTTCGAGCGACGGGTGGCACCGCTCTTACCCTCGCGCATCATCCACGCCATCGACAGGCAGACCAGGGCGAGGCCGGCGCAGAACGTGAGCGCCTGGAAGTCCATCGGCACGCCGTGCGAGATGCCCATCACCCAGATCCCGCCGACGAACATGACCAAGAAGATGATGAAGCTGAGAATCACGGCTGCCTCCTGTTGTGAATGCTCACTCCAGGATAGTCGGCGGACCGGCCGTCCTGTTCACGAGAGCTGGTCGAGCACGAGCTCCCCGCGGGCACTGAGGTTCTCCATCATCGCTTCGACGCGCTTCGAATCGATCATCGGCATCGTCGAGCCGTCGAAGGAGAGGATCAACGGGATGCTCGGATTCATCCAGATCGTCATCCGCCCTCCATCGCCTTCTCCTTCGGGCAGCCAGGTCATCATGAAGCTCTCGTGGCGACGGAGCTTCGTCCCGATGACGATCTTCAGGTGGGCGAGAGTGTCGTCGTCGACCTTGATCGGCGGGCGGGAGCTGTTGTATTCGAGGGTTCCCATGGTGTGCAGACTACTCGGCCGACTGCTCTTCAGCAGTCCCGGTTCTGGCCGCGACCCGCGAAACGGGTCGGCGCGTGACCGGGTGGATCGGCGCCGGGGAGGCCTCCGCTAACCGGCAGCAGGCGTCGGCCTTCTCCCGGCGGTCCTGCGGCTGTATGCCGCCGCCGCCCGAGCGCGTGTGCCGCACCCGGGTGAGCACCAATGCCGGCGGGGTCGGTCCTGGAGGAAGAAGAGCGGGCAGTTGGGGCCGGTGCACGCGCGCAACTGCGCGGCGCGGACGCCGGAGAACAGTTCGGTCGCGTCGGATGCGATCGCCGCCAGTGCGATCGACGGCCGCGACGCGCGCGCCCTGTACCAGTGGGCGCTGTCACCGACTGCGGCGATGGATGCGGTGCGGATCCTGCAAGGCTCCATCCAGGCTGCGGAAGGGTGGGCCGACTCGCTGGAGTCGATGGTCACCTCGGATCCACGGACGAGGGACTCCATCTGGCAGGGCGTGGGCCTGGCGTTCCAGTCGCTCGCCGACCCGCGCGTGATGGAGGCCGTCACCCCTACAGCCGGGGACGAGTTCGACCCGGAGAGCTTCATCGCCAAGCGCGGCACGCTGTACCTCCTCGCGACCGGCTCGGGCGCATCCTCTTCGGCGCCGCTCGTGGCGGCGTTCATCGAGGATCTGGTCGAGGTCGCCCGCCGCATGGCTGTCCGCTCGCCAGGTGCCAGGCTCGACCCGCCGATCTGCATGATGCTCGACGAGATCGGCAACTTGGCACCTTTGCCGTCGTTGCCCGTGCTCATGGCGGAGGGAGGTGGCACTGCTCCCCCTCCACTCCACCCCGGACCCGAGACCCGATAATCCACTCCTCATCGAAGAGGGCGAGGCTGGTATGGACCTCACTTCCGGGCACCCGAGGAGGGCTGTGACGGCGGAACGGGGGACCTCCAAAGAGAACTCGCAGATTCGGCGCGCGAGCTCGACACATGCTCTGTGGACATCGTCCCTGACGCGAGAGCTGTCGATCGCTCCGCGATCGGCACCACGGCGATGACCTGCTCCCGCGGGTCTGATCGCCGCCGAACGCCCGGGCAGAGTCACTTCCCGCTGTGTGCGACCGGGTGTTCGCAGGAGGTACTCTAGCCGTCTCCCGAAACAGGAAAAAGAGAAAGCAGAGGGCCATGACCAACGACAGCAATGCGTCACGCTTCGAGAACTCCGATACCGATGCTCCGACCAACGATTCCGAGGGAACGGTCAAGCCCGGGGGTCTGGGCGAAGACAACACCATCCCCGCGAACCCCGACGGGGTAGCCGCAGGCCTGTCCGACTCGCCTTCGCACTTCAACCCAGAAGAAGACGAAGCCGCCAACGGAGAAAACTGACCTGCAGGCTCTCGCGTCCGGCCAAACACTCTTCGATCCGCGAAGCAAGCTCTGCGCGTCTCATGATCGGGATCGCTCGGTGGGTACAGGACCGCACCGAGGGCAGGTAACCCTGCTTACGTTGTAAGCAGGGTTACCGTGGCATATATCGGTCGGTCCGATCTGCACCCGCAGGGGCGGTGCGTTCCTGACCGTTGGGAGGGATGACGCGTCATGTCGAGAGAATCTAGCCGGGAGCCCCGAGGGTCAGCGGCCGGGCGCCTAAGTCGCGAACTCATCATCGAGACCGCCCTAGGCCAGATCGATCGCGCCGGGGCACAGGGCCTCTCTATGCGCTCCCTTGCTCAGGAACTGGGTGTGGAAGCGATGTCTCTTTACCGGTACGTGCACGGGCGTGAGGATCTGCTCGAGGGTGTGATCGCTCTGCTCCTCGGACAATTGACATCGAACCTGGACGACGAGTTGGCGGAGCACTGGCAGGGCTTCCTGCAGGATGTCGCCCATAAGGTACGTCAGATCGCGATCGATCATCCTCAGGCATTTCCGTTAGTGGCGACCCGGCATCCCGCGGCGCCCTGGCTACGACCCCCGCTACGCAGCGTCGAGGTCGTGAACACGTTCCTCAGCACCCTGCTGGGGCACGGGTTCACGGACGCGCAAGCGGTCGATGCGTACCGTGCCTTTAGCAGCTTCCTGCTCGGTCAACTCTTGCTGGAATCCGCGGTTCGGGGAGCTGAGACCGGCCCGGTGGAAGAACCGCTCGACGAAGGAAACGCGGATATACCCGAGCGTGACGGGAGCATCGGCTTGGATGACGCTCCGGAGGTCCGTCGGCTACGGGCTCTTCTGAGCGAGGACCATTCCGACGAAGAATTCGAAGTATCGCTGGAAGTACTCCTCGACCGTTTCGCCGGGGAGCTGTCCCAGTAGCTGCGGCGTGAGCGCCCCGAGCGAGGCCGTCCGTCAGTGTTCTCTGGCAGGACCGGGGGTGGTCGCGTCCTTGGCTGTGTCGTCGGGGTCGGCATTCTGTCGGATCTCTCGGCCCTTCTCGATGTCCTGCCGCTCCTCCTCGGCGGCCTTGTCTCTCTTGCGGGTGTCGCGCGGAGGTAGCTGGATGTCCTCCTCGGCGGCGATGCCCGCCTGCAGCTGGCGACCTCGCTCGAGCTCAGCATCGAACTCCGCGCCGAACAGCAGCGCGAGGTTCGCGATCCACAGCCAGAGCAAGAAGATGATGACGCCCGCAAGGGATCCATAGGTGCGGTCGTAGTTCGAGAAGTTTCCGACGTAGAACCCGAAGGCTGCGGTAGCGAGAGCGAGCACGATGATCGCTAGCAGGGCGCCCATGCTGATCCACCGGAATTTCGGCTGCTTCGCGTTCGGGGTGGCGTAGTAGAGGATCGCGACGACCAACACCACGATGAACACCAGCAACGGCCACTTGGCGATGGACCAAACCGTCTGGGGCACGTCGCCTATGCCGAGTGCGTCGCCGATCGCCTTGGTGACCGGGCCGGAGACGACAAGAATGATCGCGGCGATCACGAGCAGCACGATCGTGATCACGGTGACCAGCAGCTGGACGGGCTTCAGCTTCCAGAACGGGCGGCCCTCCTCGATCTCGTAGATCCGGTTCATCGCACGGCTGAACGCGCCCACGTAGCCGGATGCCGACCAGATGGCCAGCACGATGCCGGTGATGAGAGCGAAACCGGCACCCGGAGACTCGGCGATCTGCTCGATCGGCCCGCGGATCGTGTCGACCGTGTCGCCGGGAGCGACCTGCTCGATGATTCCCAGCACCGCGTCGCTGGCGGCTTTTCCCTGCCCGACGACACCCAGTAGAGAGAAGATCGCAATCAGGCCCGGGAAGAGCGACAGCACCGCGTAGTACGTCAGCGACGCGGCGATGTCCGTGCACTGGTCCGAGGAAAACTCACGGATCGTCTTCCGCAGTACGTATTTCCAGGACCTCTTGTGAAGATCGTCCGGGGAATCTGGCTTTCCTGACGCTTCCGGGTCCGGGGCGTTGCGCGGGGTGGCGGGGGCTTTGCTGCTCATCGCGAGCTCCTTCGTAAAGGGGCGGGCCCGTCGTTTGACGGGCCCGCCCGATTCCTGCGGGTTCAGCTGTCGGAGATGTTCTCGCGCGCCTGCTGAGCCTGGTGCTTCACGTCGCCGACCGCGACCTGGGCTTCGTCCTTGACGGTGGCGACTGAGTCCTGCGCCGACGCCTTCACGGATTCGACCGACGCCTGCAGAGGCTCCTTCAGATGCTCGCCGACTTCCTTCGCGGCATCGGTGACCTCGTCAACCAGCGGCTGCGCCTGCTCCTTCACGGTTGCAGCGAGATCTTTCTCCTTCGATGACGCGGGGATCAGCGAGGCGACGAGCAGGCCGGCGCCGAAGGCGATCAGACCGACGGCGAGCGGGTTCCCTTCCGCCTTCGCGACCGCGCGGTCTTTCAGATCTCCCGCATGAGAGCCCGCATCCGATAGCGACGAGCCAGCGTCATCCGCCGCGCCCATCACGCGCTCACGGACGGAGGTAAATGCGCCCCGGACCTTGTCGACCTGCCGGTCCACGATCTTCGACGGGGAGACCTTATCGGCCAGGGCGTCCACGTCCATGCCGAGGTCTTGGCGGGTCCGCTCAATGTCGGCGCGGATCTCATCGGGTGAATCGCTCATCGGTTCTCCTCATTTCTCTTCAACGTTTCGGGGATCTCTTTCAGGGTGTCCACGGTCTGTGGGACGCCCTTCACTTGCTTGATCTGGCTGCGGCCGACCAGGAACAGAATCAGGGCAATGAGGGCCCACAGGACCGCGACGACAACGCCGGACCAGCCGCCGCCCATCAGCGTGCCCAGAGCCCACCACAGCGCGACGGACAGGAAGAACACCGCCATCAGTGCGCCGTAGCCGGCAGCACCCATCAGTCCCGCACCCTTGGCGGACTTCGTGGCCGAGTCCTTCAACTCTGCTTTAGCGAGTGCGACCTCTTGGCGCATCAGCGTCGAAATGTCACGGGACACTTCTCCGAGCAGATCTCCGATCGACGTCGATGCGGCCTTCGCTTCAGACGGTGTCGGGTCGGTCATAGCCGTCCTCCCCCACAATGTCCGGGCGGCTTGCCTCCGCCTGCGAGTAGAGCGGTGCGCCAACGCCCGCGCCGTTCACCACGGGAACGGACACGGACGGGTCAGGGTACACCTGGCGAGGTGCCGGCGCGGGAGCGGGCACGGGTGCAGCGTCCTTGTCGTCGGAGGCATTCGCGGTGAGGGCGCGGGTGAGGCGCCCCACAACGATGCCGCCGATCGCGGCGGCGAGGATGAACGTGCCAGGCTTGCGACGTGCGTACCGCTTGACCTCCGCAAGCACAGCACCAGGGTCCCGGTCACCGAGCCAGGTTGCGGCAGCAGACAAACGCCCGGAGACCTGCTGGACTAGATCGCTCGCGACGCCACTACCTTCCGAGTTGGTGGCCATGGAGCCGAGTTCATCGCTGACAGAGCGAAGACCACCGGCGAGGCGCTGTTGCTGAGTGCTCGCCTGCTCCGACAGCTCCCGCTGGGTCTGCGCGTACAGATCCTTCGCCTGCGTCTTCGCCTCCCCCACGACGGTCGCAGCCTCATCCTTGGCAGTGCCAAGAACGTCCTTCGCCTGAGTCGCCGCCGTGTCTTTCAGGTCGGCGGCCTCCTGCTTGGCAGCATCCACCTTGCCCGAAGAACCGGCGGCGTGGACGTCCGAGCCGCTCGGGCTGGTCGTCTCATAGTTGTCCGACATTTGTGCTCCTCTCGCGGACCGACCGAACCGATCGGTGGAACCCGTTCTAGACCATCTCTCCCGACTGCGTCAGGACCCTTGTTTCCAGCAGACTTACGGTGTATTCAGGTCGGTCATAGAAGAGCCTTACTTTGTAAGTCTGCATACAGTACGCGCCCCGATCCCCAGAGGCAACCACGTCCTGTGCTCGTTCGGTGCGCGCCTACTTTCGCCGTATGAACAGCAACGATTCCCAACAGCCCCGGGAACCCGGCGCACCCGTCTACGACAAGGACTCCTCTCACGCGGCCGTCCCCGTCGATGCGAATCACACGCTCCGCACCGATGTCCACGAGCGTGAGAAGGCAGAATTCGGCGGTTTCAAATTCGGATCCGCGTTCTTCGGATGGCTGACCGCGATGGGCACCACAGTGCTCCTGACCGCCCTGGTCGCCGCGATCGGTGCCGCTGTCGGACTCGGCAACGGCACCACCCCGGAGGAGGCCGCCGACGCCGCGGCGGAGACCATCGAGGATTGCTCCAATGAGGGCGACCACGGTCGCGCCGAGGGCGGTGAGGATGCCGGTGAGAGTAGCTGTCTCGGGGGTGATGGGGATGCGCGGGAAGCTCTGTAGGTTGGCGAGGATGTCCCACTGGGAACCGGCTATCGTGGTGATGATGGCGAGGATGAATGCGATCCGCCCCGGGGCACATCATGTTGTCTCGCCGAACACTCGAGTGTTGTAGCGGTCACCCCGCCGTCGGGATCTTCGAGACGAGACTCCGCCGCAGCTCGTCCGGGTCGGCGCGGATGAGTCGTCCGACCCGGTATTCCCGGACGGTGCCGTCGGAGATTCGACGCCGGATCGTCTTGACCGAGACACCCAAGCTCTCAGCCGCGATCGCCAGCCCTGACGCTCGCTGGAACGACCGGCGCTTTGGCTTCGGCGGTGACGTTGTCAGCCAGGTGTTGCTTGAGTCGAGCGGTCATGAGCTTTGGGATGGTGAGCGACCGTTTGCCGGCATCGCTCCTGGTGTCGGTGTAGTCACCAGTGTTGGCGTTCAGCTGACGACGCACATGCAAGGTTGCGCTGCCGTCATCGTGCCTCTCGATGTCGCGTCGTTGGAGTCCGAGGCACTCCCCGCGACGCAGCTGGCACCAGGCGGCAAGCGGCAAGCGGCAAGCGGCAAGCGGCACCATGATCGCCCACTGCCCGGGAACCGCCCTGTAGAGCGCTTCGACCTGCCTGGGCGCCACGACATCCTCACCTTCGTCGTGGTCAGAATCGTGACGCACCGACTCCTGACGCGGAATGGAGACGCTCGGTGCCGCCGGGATGATCCCGTCACGGGCCGCTTGGCGCGAAATCATCATGAGCACGATCAGCACCGGCCGCGTGATCCCGTTGAATTTCGACTTTGGATTCAATGGCGCAGGGATCCGGTCGAGTCGCTGCGTCATCACTCGGGTGCGGTTCACGTCGATCTCCCTCACCGGAGTGTCGCCGAACTCCGGAATGAGGTAACCGCTGACCTTGCTTCTGATACGAGCGGACGGTTGCGATTGCCCGAATCTTGCCGCTGCGATTGCGCTCTGTCTTGATCATCTGCACCCATCGCTCCGAGTACTCCTCGAACCCCATCGACCGCGCTTTCTGAGCAGGGGCTTCGGCGCGATTCTGTGCCGCTACGGCCGCTGGCGGGTTCCACTGGCCGAGCGAGATCTTCGCGTGCACGGCGGCAAGCCATGTCCGCGCGTCCGTCTTGGTGAGGAACGTCAGCGCTTCGTCACCCTCGGTCCGAGCCGTGTACGTCTCTCCGTCGGGTCCGGGATAGCGCGCTTGCCAGCGGCCAGAGGGGAGCTTGCGCAGGCTACCCCATGACTCTCGCTTCGATGCACTCATCGTGCCCTCCCGTGGACTCGGACGAACGAGCGTGGACGGTCGCGCCACTCCGTGCCACTCGACGCCCATGAGACCCAGGATCCGCATATTTCCGCAGATCTGAGGAATTCCGTAGGTCACCTGTGGCACGAAGTGGCACGCCCCCAGCCGCTCGCCAACCCGAAATTTCGGGTGCCGGACTCTCTCGTCTCCATGAGGGAGGTGTGCTCGTGCCACCGGCGTGCCCCACCGAACGGATATTTCTGGTCATGTCTGTCCTCCTCTGTCATTTCGAAGAGGGCACGAAAGAGGCCCGAACCCGCGAGATTTCGCGGATCCGGGCCTCTGACCAGCTGTTTCGCTGGCACCTCAGAGAGAAGCTCCTAGAAGTCCCAGTCCTCGTCCTCGGTGGCCTCGGCCTTGCCGATCACGTAGGAGGAGCCCGAGCCAGAGAAGAAGTCGTGGTTCTCGTCGGCGTTCGGCGACAGGGCCGAGAGGATAGCCGGGTTCACGTTCGTCACGGTCGACGGGAACATCGCCTCATATCCGAGGTTCATCAGCGCCTTGTTGGCGTTGTAGTGCAGGAACTTCTTGACGTCCTCGGTGAGACCGACGCCGTCGTAGAGATCCTGCGTGTACTGAACCTCGTTCTCGTAGAGCTCGAAGAGCAGGTTGAAGGTGTAGTCCTTCAGCTCGTCGCGGCGCTCCTGGGTCTCCTTCTCGAGTCCCTTCTGGAACTTGTAGCCGATGTAGTAGCCGTGCACGGCCTCGTCGCGGATGATGAGGCGGATGAGGTCGGCGGTGTTCGTCAGCTTCGCCTTCGACGACCAGTAGATCGGCAGGTAGAAGCCCGAGTAGAAGAGGAACGACTCGAGCAGCGTGGATGCGACCTTGCGCTTGAGCGGGTCGTCGCCCTGGTAGTAGTCCATGATGATCTGCGCCTTCTTCTGAAGGTTCGGATTCTCCGTGGACCACCGGAACGCCTCGTCGATCTCCTTCGTCGACGCGAGGGTCGAGAAGATCGACGAGTAGCTCTTGGCGTGCACCGACTCCATGAACGCGATGTTCGTGTACACCGCCTCTTCATGCGGCGTGATCGCGTCGGGGATCAGCGAGACGGCGCCGACCGTGCCCTGGATCGTGTCGAGCAGCGTCAAGCCGGTGAACACGCGCATCGTGAGCAGCTGCTCCTCGGGGGTGAGCGTGTTCCACGACTGGACGTCGTTCGACAGCGGCACCTTCTCGGGCAGCCAGAAGTTGTTCACCAGACGGTTCCAGACCTCGAGGTCCTTGTCGTCGACGATGCGGTTCCAGTTGATCGCCTGCACGTGCTCGACCAGCTTGAGCGATTCGGGGGTCATCTCTTCTTTTCTCTCTCCGTGACCAGAACTGTATTCACATGCCTCAGAGCATGCAGCTGACGCACTCGCTCATGTCCGTGCCCTCGAGGGCGAGCTGACGCAGGCGGATGTAGTAGATCGTCTTGATGCCCTTGCGCCATGCGTAGATCTGCGCCTTGTTGATGTCGCGCGTGGTGGCGGTGTCCTTGAAGAACAGCGTCAGCGACAGGCCCTGGTCGACGTGCTGCGTGGCCGCGGCGTACGTGTCGATGACCTTCTCGTAGCCGATCTCGTAGGCGTCCTGGTAGTACTCCAGGTTCTCGTTCGTCATGAACGGCGCCGGGTAGTAGACGCGACCGAGCTTGCCCTCCTTGCGGATCTCGATCTTCGACGCGATCGGGTGGATCGACGACGTCGAGTTGTTGATGTACGAGATCGAGCCGGTCGGCGGGACGGCCTGCAGGTTCTGGTTGTAGATGCCGTGCTTCTGGATGCTGTCCTTGAGCTCGGCCCAGTCGGCCTGCGTGGGGATGCTGTGACCGGCGAAGAGCTCCTTGACCTTCTCCGTCGTGGGAACCCATGCCTGGTCGATGTACTTGTCGAAGAACTCGCCCGACGCGTACGTCGAGTCCTCGAAGCCGTCGAAGGCGACGCCGCGCTCGATCGAGAGCTTGTTCGAGGCGCGCAGCGCGTGGTACAGCACCGTGTAGAAGTAGATGTTCGTGAAGTCGAGCCCCTCTTCGGAGCCGTAGTGCACGTGCTCGCGGGCGAGGTAGCCGTGCAGGTTCATCTGCCCGAGGCCGATCGCGTGCGATCGGTCGTTGCCGTCCTCGATCGAGCGCACCGACGAGATGTGGCTCTGGTTGCTGACCGCGGTGAGGCCGCGGATCGCGGTCTCGACGGTCGCGCCGAGGTCTGCCCCGTCCATCGCGAGCGCGATGTTCATCGAGCCGAGATTGCAGGAGATGTCCTTGCCGATCTGGTCGTACGACAGATCGTCGTTGTACGTGGTCGGCGTGTTCACCTGCAGGATCTCGCTGCAGAGGTTCGACATGTTGATCCGACCCTTGATCGGGTTGGCCTTGTTCACCGTGTCCTCGAACATGATGTACGGGTAGCCCGACTCGAACTGGATCTCGGCGATGGTCTGGAAGAACTCGCGCGCGTTGATCTTGGTCTTCTTGATCCGCGGGTCGTCGACCATCTCGCGGTACTTCTCGGTGACCGAGATGTCGCCGAACGGCACGCCGTAGACCTTCTCGACGTCGTACGGCGAGAAGAGGTACATGTCTTCGCCGTTCTTGGCGAGCTCGAACGTGATGTCGGGCACGACGACGCCGAGCGACAGCGTCTTGATGCGGATCTTCTCGTCGGCGTTCTCGCGCTTGGTGTCGAGGAAGCGCATGATGTCGGGGTGGTGCGCGTTGAGGTACACCGCACCCGCGCCCTGACGGGCGCCGAGCTGGTTGGCGTAGCTGAAGCTGTCTTCGAGAAGCTTCATGACCGGGATGATGCCGCTGGACTGGTTCTCGATCTGCTTGATCGGCGCACCGGACTCGCGGATGTTCGACAGCAGCAGCGCCACGCCGCCGCCGCGCTTGCTCAGCTGCAGCGACGAGTTGATGCCGCGCGAGATCGACTCCATGTTGTCCTCGATGCGCAGCAGGAAGCAGCTGACGAGCTCGCCGCGCTGCGCCTTGCCCGCGTTGAGGAAGGTCGGGGTGGCCGGCTGGAAGCGGCCGGAGATGATCTCCTCGACGAGGTCGATGGCGATCTGCTCGTCGCCGTCGGCGAGGCCGAGCGCGGTCATGACGACGCGGTCCTCGAAGCGCTCGAGGTAGCGCTTGCCGTCGAAGGTCTTCAGCGTGTAGCTCGTGTAGTACTTGAAGGCGCCGAGGAAGGTCTCGAAGCGGAACTTCTTCGAGTAGGCCAGGTCGTTGAGCTTCTGGATGAACTCCAGCGAGTACTTCGCGATGAGCTCGCCCTCGTAGTACTCCTTCTCGACGAGGTAGTCGAGGCGCTCCTTGAGGGAGTGGAAGAACACGGTGTTCTGGTTGACGTGCTGCAGGAAGTACTCCCGCGCCGCGCGCTTGTCGGCGTCGAACTGGATCTGGCCGTTCGCGTCGTAGAGGTTGAGCATCGCGTTGAGCGCGTGATAGTCGAGCCCCTCGTACGCGGGGTTGACCTTGAACGCCATCTGCTCGGTCACTGCCTGCTCGTCAACTGCGATGTCCACCATCGATCCAATCCGTCGCTCACGCGATCAACGTCGTCCTGTGTGCCGAATACTTCGAGCCGGTACAAGTGCGGCACGTGACACTTGCGGCTGATGATGTCGCCGGCGAGGCAGAACGCATCGCCGAAGTTGGTGTTGCCTGCGGAGATCACTCCGCGCAGGAGTCCCCGGTTGTGCTCGTCGTTGAGGAACCGGATCACCTGCTTGGGCACAGCGCCCTTCTCCTCGCCCCTGCCCTGGCCGCCGCCGTACGTGGGGGTGACGAGGACGAAGGGTTCGTCGATGATCAGCGGCTCATCCGCGCGATGAAGCGGGATGCGACGAGCCGGCAGGCCGAGCTTCTCGATGAACCTGGCGGTGTTGCCCGAGGTGCTGGAGAAGTAGACCAGGAGCGGCGCCCGGGTGGCCACCGCAGTCATGATCGGATCCCTTACGCCAGACGGGCTGCGAGCTCGTCGATCTTGTCGGGACGGAAGCCCGACCAGTGACCCTCGTCGGTGACGACGACGGGTGCCTGCATGTAGCCGAGCGCCTTGACCTGCTCGAGCGCTGCGGCGTCCTCGGAGAGGTCGTGGATCTCGTACTCGATGCCCTTCGCGTCGAGCGCGCGGTAAGTCGCATTGCACTGCACGCACGAAGGCTTGGTGTAGACCGTGATCGACATGTTCTTTCCCCTCAGATCCAAGTTTTCCGACAGACCCCCGTCGGGATCTCAATACTACATATAGGGACGGACGTTAGGAGTGACCACAAGGGATAGTAGTTACATCCGTGTAGTTTTCCACCGTTCTCCACTGGTTACAACACAGGTTGTCCACCGTTTCATCCACAGTCCCGAGGTCGATTCCGAGCCTCGAGAAGCGCGTGATCCCGCGGTTCTCAGGAGCCGTACAGAAATCCATCCACAGACCGGACGCTACGCCGGGGTTCGGACAATCGAATTCCTGTGGAAAGCGCCGCGCGGCGTGTCGCGGCGTGTCGTGATGCCGACGTGCGTGCGCGGGGCGTTCACCGCCCAGTAGCGTTGTCCCGTGGCGGGATATCGGGACCTTCTTCGCACCCCTGGCGTCGGGCGCATGATCGCTTCTCAGCTGACGGCGCGCTTCCCCAGCGGGATGACCTCCCTTGCCGTGCTCCTGCATGTCGAGCAGCAGACCGGGTCGTACGGCGCTGCCGGACTCGTCCTCGCGGCCACCTCGATCGGTCAGGCCGTCGCGGGCCCGGTGACCAGCCGCTGGATGGGCGTGTGGGGCATGCGACGCGTCATCTCCCTGACGGCCGTGGTGTGCACCCTCGCCGTCCTCGGTCTCGCCCTGCTGCCCCTGAACGTGCCGGGCTACATGGCGCTCGGCATGCTCGCGGGCCTGTCCCCCCCGCCGATCCAGTCCGCCGTGCGCACGATCTATCCCAAGCTCGTCAACTCCTCGCAGCTGACCCCTCTGTTCTCCCTGGATGCCTCCCTGCAGGAGATCATCTGGATCCTCGCCCCGGTCGTCATCACCCTCGTCTCGACCCAGGTCGGCACCACGGAGGGCCTCCTCCTCGTCGCGATCATCCTCGTGCTCGGCTGCGGCTGGTTCATCGCCGCTCCCGAACTCGGGAGGGTCCGCATCCCGCGCAGCAGGCGAAGCCTCGGCAAGGTGCTGCTCAAGCCGCCGGTGATGCTGGCGACCGTGATCGGCTTCCTCCTCATCGGCGCATGCTCGGCCGTCGAGGTCGGCGTCGTGGCGACCTTCGACCACGGCAGCCTGGAAGCCGGCCTCGTGCTGGCCGTCTTCTCCGTGGGCAGCCTCGTCGGCGGCCTCTCGTTCGGTCACATCCCCATCGGCCCGTGGGCGATGGCCCGTCGCCTCATCCTCGTGACGGCCGGCCTCGCCCTGACCATGGTGATGCTGAACATCTTCTGGCTCGGCGGCGCCCTCTTCATCGCCGGTCTCGGCATCGCTCCGGCCCTGGCCGTGCTCTTCGCCATCACGACGGCGAGCGTGAAGTTCAGCGAGACGGCCGAGGCGTTCGGCTGGGCGGGCACCGGGCAGCTGATCGGCGCCGCGGCCGGCTCCGCGATCGCCGGCTTCCTCGTCGACGGCACCGGCGGAGCGCAGGGCGCCTACCTCGCCGCGGCGCTGTTCGCCATCGTCGGTGTCATCGTGTCCGCCGCGTTCGTCCGGTTCCTGCCGGATCTGCGCCATCGCGATCCCAGCCCGTTCCCCGACACCGAACCTGTGACGACGATCTCACCCGCATGACTGCATCCGCTGACGCCTCCGCCACCCCCGACATCATCTGCATCGGCGAGACGACGGCCCTCGTGACGCCGACGGACGGTCGGCTCGCGGACGCGCATCAGGCGACCATCAGCCTCGCCGGCGCCGAGTCCAACGTCGCCGAAGGATTCCTCGCCGCCACGCTCGAGGACCGACCCATGGCGGAGCCCCTGCAGGCCGGCCACGACGCCGCAGCGCGGGTGCTGCGCATCGCCGCGGACATGCTGCCCATCGACTGATCCGGTACTCCTAGGCTGATCCTGTGAGCGTTGTGACCCTGCCCCGGCTGTCATGGGGCGACCCGGCATCTCCGAAGACCGCCCTCCTCGTGCACGGGCTCGGCTCGTCCGGCGCCCTGATGTGGCGGTTGGGAACAGCCCTCGCGGACGCCGGCTGGCACGCCGTCGCCGTCGACCTCCGCGGGCACGGAGACGCTCCGCGTGCGCTGGACTACACAGTCGCCGCCTACGCGCGGGATCTATCAGCCACGCGGCCCGCCCGCGGCGGAGCATGGGATGCCGTCATCGGGCACTCCCTGGGCGGAGCATCCAGCACAGCGGCCGCGGCATCGGACCCGGAGTGGACGAAGCGCCTCGTCCTCATCGACCCGGCCATCCTCGTCGACGGCCGCGATGCGACGATCGTCCGCCGCAGCCAGGAGCGCGCGTTCGCGGACAACCGCATCGAGATCGTGCAGACGGAGCATCCGCACTGGCATCCGCAGGATCACGAGTTGAAGATCGATGCGGTCGCCCGCGGCAGTCGCTGGGCCGTCGAGCAGACCAGCGCGCAGAACCAGCCGTGGGATGTGCGGGCGAATGCCGCCCGCCTGACGGTTCCGACGCACATCATCGGCGCCGACCCCGAGGTGTACAGCCTGTTCACGGGCGAGGTCGCCGCCGAGGTGCTCGCCGCCAACGCGAACATCTCGATGTCTGTGGTGTCCGGCGCCGGGCACTCCCCGCACCGAGACAAGCCGGACGACACCGTCCGCCACCTGCTGGAGGCACTGTCATGAGTTTCGACCCGGCCGTCCACCTTCCCGACGACCTGCTCGAGCGCATCCGCGAGCGCGCGCCGATCCACGACAGGGAGAACACGTTCCCCCAGCAGGATCTCGACGAGCTCCGGGATGCCGGTTACCTGAGCATCCTCGTCCCGACCGAGCGCGGCGGCGCCGGGCTCGGACTCGAGCAGGCGGCGATCCTGCAGCAGCGGCTGGCGACGGCATCCCCCGCCACGGCCCTGTGCATCAACATGCACCTCGTCTGGACCGGCGTCGCGAAGGTGTTCAGCGACCGGGGCGTGCCGGGGCTCGAGTTCGTGCAGGACGGCGCCGCCGCCGGCGAGGTGTTCGCCTTCGGGATCAGCGAGGGCGGCAACGACCTCGTGCTGTTCGGCAGCGACACCTCGGCGGTGCCGGCGGAGGACGGCTCGTACGCGTTCACGGGGACGACGATCTTCACGTCGCTCGCGCCGGTGTGGACGATGCTCGGACTGCACGGGCTCGACACGACCTCGTCAGACGCACCCAAGCTCGTCTTCGCGTTCATCGACCGCACGGATGCCGTCGAGACGAGCGACGACTGGGACACCCTCGGCATGCGCGCGACGCAGAGCCGCACGACCCGATTGAAGGGCGCCGTCGCCGCACCGGAGCACGTCGTGCGGCGCATCGACCCCGGCCCCTCCCCCGACCCGATCGTTTTCGGCATATTCAGCGTGTTCGAGCTGCTGCTCGCCTCGGTCTACACCGGCATCGCCCGCCGCGCCATCGACCTCGCGGTTCAGACCGTGCAGAAGCGCACATCGAAGAAGACCGGCCTGGCGTACAGCCAGGATCCCGACATCCGCTGGCGCATCGCCGACATGAGCCTGGCGTACGACGCCCTGCCGCCGCAGATCGCAGCCCTCGCACGCGATGTCGATTCACTCGGCGACCACGGAGCGCGGTGGTTCACGCTGCTGGCGGGGACGAAGCACCGCGCGGTCGTGATGGCCAAGCACGTCGTGGATCAGGCGATCCTCACGGCGGGCGGCGGATCGTACTTCTCCTCGAACGAGCTCTCGCAGCTGTACCGCGACGTGCTGGCGGGCATGTTCCATCCGTCGGACCCGGAGTCGGCGCACTCCACCGCGGCGAGCGCGCTGCTCGGGCCGATCGACGGCCCCTGACGCTTCGACAGGTGGTCCCTGAGCCTGTCGAAGGGCTCAGCGGTCGAGTGACTACTTGCGGTCGAAGTCGAACGCCTTCAGCAGTTCGTCCACGGCCCGATCGCGCTCGTGGCCGCCCTGCTCGAACATGTGCGTGACATGCGTGCGCAGGTGGTTCTCCAGCAGCAGGCGGTTCAGTGACTCCAGGGACTTCTGGATGGCGCGGGACTGCGTGATGATGTCCATGCAGTACTCCTCGCCCTCGATCATGCGGGCGACGCCGCGCAGCTGACCCTCCAGGATGCTGGTGCGGTGCAGCGCGCGCTTCTTGATGTCTTCGATCACGAGACGAGGCTACCCCGCACCGAACCCTCGAACACACGCAGGGGGACCGTACGGATGCAGGGTGACACGCCGCCGGATGCCCCGACATTCGTTCAACGGCCCTGCGGGTGTACCGCGGTGACGACGTCCTCAGCGCACCCCGCGTGCGAGGATGACAGCATGCCGCGCACTCCGATGGCTCTGCTCTCCCCCGCCGACCAGGAGCGCCTGCGCGCCCTGCGCCTGATGAAGGGCATCGCGCTGGGCGCGCTGATCTTCATGGCGATCGTCTTCGTCATCGCGTTCTGGCTGCAGGAGCGGCATCCGTGGCTGGGGTACGTCCGCGCCGCGGCCGAGGGCGGCATGGTCGGGGCGCTCGCGGACTGGTTCGCCGTCACAGCCCTGTTCCGCCGCCCGCTCGGGCTGCCGATCCCGCACACCGCGATCATCCCGAACCGCAAGGACGAGATCGGGCGCACGCTCGGCGAATTCGTCGAGACGAACTTCCTGGCCGCCGACGTCGTGCGCACGAAACTCGCTTCTACGGCGATCGCGCTGCGTGCCGGCGAGTGGCTGAAGCAGCCCGCCCACGCCGAACGGGTGGCCGCAGAGGGGTCTGCGATCGCCACGGGTGTTCTGAACGCACTGAGCGACGACGACGTCCGCGATCTCATCACCGACCTCGCTCGCGAGCACCTCGTGCAGCCGGAGTGGGGGCCGCCGGCAGGCAACTGGCTCGAGAAGATCGTCGAATCCGACGCCCACCGCGGCGCGATCGATCTCGCCGCCGATAGCATCAGCACGTGGCTCATCGCCAACGAGGATGCGTTCCACGGGCTCGTCTCCCGACGTCTGCCGGGTTGGGTGCCGAAACTCGCGCACCGGTTCGTCGACGACACCGTCTATCACGAGGCCGTGAAGTTCGTCGACGCCGTTCGGGCCGACCCGCGGCATCCGGCCCGCATCGCGATCGACGGCTACCTCGCCCGCCTCGCTGACAACCTGCAGAACGATCCCGTCACACGCCGCAAGCTCGAGAACGCCAAGGCGTCGCTGTTCGACAGCCCCCGCGTCGGGGCCCTGGCCGCCGAGGCCTGGAACACCGCGAAGAACGGACTGATCCGATCGCTCGGCGACCCCGAGAGCAGCCTGCGGGTGCGGGCGGTGCAGGCGATCGAAGAGGTCGGCGAGCGGCTGGCGACCGATGCCGCGCTGCAGCGCCGAGTGGACACCTGGGTATCCGAGGCCGCCGTCTTCCTCGTCGACCGCTACCGGCACGACATCGCGTCGATCATCACCGACACGGTCGAGCGGTGGGACCCGGCCGAGACCACCGAGAAGATCGAGCTCATGGTCGGCCGCGATCTGCAGTACATCCGACTGAACGGCACCGTCGTCGGCGCCCTGGCGGGACTGGCGATCTTCTCGATCGCGCACGCGCTGATCCCCGGCGTCTGAGTCATCGGCGCGCGGCGAGGCCCGCCAGCATCTCGAGCACGCAGAGCGCCGCGAGTCGCACGGTGCGCGCGTCGTCGGTGTCGGCGGTGGCGTCCACTTCGGCGAGATCGGCGCTCACGATGCTCGGATCGGTGACGAGACCGCGCACGAGCGACCGCATCTCCCAGGCCGCGAATCCCCCTGGCACGCTCGCCGGGCAGCCGGGAGCCACGGATCGGTCGGCCGCGTCGACGTCGACGTCGAGGTGGATGCGAGGTGCGTCGCCGCCGCCCGCGATCTCGAGCGCCTCGGCGCAGACGTCCGGGATGCCGCGGCGACGCACCTCGTCGATCGTGATGACCCGGATGCCCCAGTCTGCGGCACGTTGCGCGTAGGACGCGGAGTTCGCGAAGTCGCCGATGCCGATCTGGACGATCCGGCGCGGGTCGATGCGTTCCGACGCGGGCGCGTCCTCCACGAGCCTGCGCACCGGCGAGCCGTTGGACACCCCATCACGCAGATCGAAATGGGCGTCGATCGTGATGAGGCCGGTCGCCGCCGCGCCGCGAGCCACCGGATAGGTGAGCGAGTTATCGCCCCCGAGGGCGATGACGAGGTCGCTCGCACCCGCGATCTCGGCCACGCGCGCGACCGCCCGGGCGATGCCGTCCTCGTCGTCGGGCTCGGCGATGTCACCGGCATCCGCGATGCGCAGAGCGTCGTTCAGATCGAGCGCCGGCGGCCCCATCAGGGCGGCGCTGTACCGCGGGAGCGCCGCGCGGATCGCGGCGGGCGTCGCGTGCGCGCCGGTCGGCGAGAGCGATGTGCGCCACGTCGGAACCCCCAGAAGTACGGCATCCGCCCGCTCCGCCGCGTCGAACGCGGGCCATCCGCCCGCCCGCGGCCACTTGTCATCGACCGGCAGCGTCATGCTGCACCTCCGCGCTCGGCGGAGCCTGCGACGAGCGCCCCGTCCTTCCAGACCGTGCTCACCAGCGGCACACCGGGCCGGTACGACAGGTGCACGTGGCTCGGCGCGTCCAGCAGCACGAGGTCGGCGCGGGCGCCGGCAGCGATCACGCCGATGTCGTCGCGACGCAGTGCAGCCGCTCCCCCGGCGGTGGCCGCCCACAGCGCCTCGGCGGGCGTCATGCCCATGTCGCGCACGGCGACCGCGATGCAGAACGGCATGGACGAGGTGAAGCTCGACCCGGGGTTCGTGTCGCACGCGAGCGCGACGGTCACGCCGGCATCGATGAGTCGCCGGGCGTCGGGGTACGGCTGTCGTGTGGAGAATTCGACGCCGGGCAACAGGGTGAGCACGGTGTCGGATGCCGCGAGCGCGGCCACGTCGCCATCGGTGAGATAGGTGCCGTGATCGACGGATGCCGCGCCGAGCTCGATCGCCATCCGCACGCCGTCGCCGGGGCCGAGCTGGCTCGCGTGCACGCGCGGTGCAAGGCCACGGGCGATGCCGGCTTCGAGCACGCGGCGCGACTGCTCGACGGTGAACGCGCCCATCTCGCAGAACACGTCGATCCATTTCGCATGCGGAGCGCAGGCATCCAGCATCGGCCCGGTGACGAGATCGACGTAGCCGTCCGGGTCGTCGGCGTACTCGGCGGGCACGACATGCGCCCCGAGGAATGTGACCTCGTCGGTCGCCTCTGCGGCCAGGCGCACCAGGCGCTCCTCGGTCTCGACATCCAGGCCGTACCCGCTCTTGATCTCCACGGTCGTCGTGCCCTGCGCATGCATCTCGGCGATGAATCCGCGCAGTCGCGCGCGCAGCTCTTCGTCGGACGCGGCCCTGGTGGCGGCGACGGTCGAACGGATGCCGCCCGCGGCATACTTCTCCCCGGCCATCCGCGCCTCGAACTCCGCGGCACGGTCGCCGCCGAACACGATGTGACTGTGGCTGTCAACGAAGCCCGGGATCATCGCGCGTCCCGCGGCGTCGACGATCTCGTCGGCAACCGGCGCGTCTGCGGCAGCGCCCACCCATGCGATCCGTTCGTCCTCGACGAGGACAGCGGCGTCACGGATGATCCCGGCACCGCCGTCGATCTGCATCGTGCAGGTGCTCAGCTCGCCGATGTTCGTGATCAGGGTGCGCATGGTCTCATCTTCACAGCATCGGCACGTTCAGGCCGCGCTCGCGCGCGACCTCGCGGGCGCGTTCGTATCCGGCATCCACGTGGCGCATGACGCCGGTGCCCGGGTCGTTCGTGAGCACGCGCTCGAGCTTCTCGGCGGCGATCGCGGTGCCGTCGGCGACCGTGACCTGGCCGGCGTGGATGCTGCGCCCGATCCCGACCCCGCCGCCGTGGTGCAGCGACACCCACGACGCTCCGGATGCCGTGTTCAGCAGCGCGTTCAGCAGCGGCCAGTCGGCGATCGCGTCGGAGCCGTCGGCCATCGCCTCGGTCTCGCGGTACGGGGACGCGACGGATCCGGCATCCAGGTGATCGCGGCCGATCACGACCGGCGCCTTCAGCTCTCCGGAGGCGACCATCTCGTTGAACTTGAGCCCGGCGAGGTGGCGCTCCTTGTAGCCGAGCCAGCAGATGCGCGCGGGCAGTCCCTCGAAGTGCACCTTCTCCCCGGCCTGGTCGAGCCAGCGGTGCAGGGCGGCATCCTCGGGGAACAGCTCCTTCACGGCGCGGTCCGTGGCGGCGATGTCGGCGGGGTCCCCTGAGAGCGCGACCCACCGGAACGGGCCTTTGCCCTCGGCGAACAGCGGACGGATGTATGCCGGCACGAATCCGGGGAACGCGAACGCCTGCTCGAATCCGCCGAGCTCGGCTTCGCGGCGGATCGAGTTGCCGTAGTCGAAGACAGCCGCACCGGCATCCTGGAACCCGACCATCGCGGCGACGTGCTCGGCCATCGAGGCGCGCGAGCGGCGCGTGAACTCCTGCGGATCGCGCTCGGCCTCCGCCTTCCAGTCCGCGACCGAGACGCCCTGCGGCAGGTAGGCCAGCGGGTCGTGCGCGCTGGTCTGATCCGTGACGATGTCGATCGGGATGCCGCGGCGCAGCAGCTCGGGGAAGACATCGGCGGCGTTGCCGACGACCCCCACCGACAGGGCCTCGCCGGCATCCTTCGCGGTGACGGCGCGGGCGACCGCTGCATCGAGATCGGCGGTGTACTCGTCGAGGTAGCCGTGCTCGACACGGCGGGCGAGCCGCGTCTCGTCGACGTCGACGATGAGCACGGCTCCCCCGTTCATGGTCACCGCGAGGGGCTGGGCACCGCCCATGCCACCGGCGCCGCCGGTGAGCGTGAGCGTTCCGGTCAGCGAGTCCCGGCCGAGCGAACGAGCGACGGCCGCGAAGGTCTCGTAGGTGCCCTGCAGGATGCCCTGCGTGCCGATGTAGATCCACGAGCCGGCGGTCATCTGCCCGTACATCGTCAGGCCGAGCGACTCGAGGCGGCGGAACTCCGGCCACGTGGCCCAGTCGCCGACGACGTTGGAGTTCGCGATGAGCACCCGGGGCGCCCACTTGTGCGTGCGGAAGACGCCGACCGGCTTGCCGGACTGCACGAGCAGCGTCTCATCGGGTTCGAGCTCGTCGAGGGTGCGGACGATCGCGTCGTAGGCCTCCCAGCTGCGTGCGGCGCGGCCGGTGCCGCCGTAGACGACGAGGTCCTCGGGGTGCTCGGCGACCTCGGGATCGAGGTTGTTCATGAGCATGCGCTTGGCGGCCTCGGCGCCCCAGCTCTTCGCTGTGCGCTCGGCGCCGCGTGCGGCGTGGATCGTGCGGGTCATGCGGTTGCCTCCTGTGCGGTGCGGGCGACGGCGCCCGAACGGACGAGTTCGGTGACGGCTTCCATCTCGGGCGAGAGGAACCGGTCGGGACCGGGGCCGGCGGCCACGGTGCGCACGAGGTCGCGGACGGCGCCCGTCGCGGGCCCTGCCTCGAGCGGCGCTCGCAGGTCGAGCGCGCGGGCTCCGGTGATGATCTCGATCGCGAGCACCCGGGCGAGCCCGTCGATCGCGCGGCGCAGCTTGCGCGCTGCGGCCCAGCCCATGGACACGTGGTCCTCCTGCATAGCGGACGACGGGATCGAGTCGACGGATGCCGGAACGGCGAGCCGCTTGAGCTCGGAGACGATGCCCGCAGCGGCGTACTGGGCGATCATGAGGCCGGAGTCCACGCCGACCTCGTGCGCGAGGAACGGCGGCAGCCCGTGGCTGCGAGCGGGGTCGAGTGCCCGGTCGGTGCGCCGCTCCGACACCGAGGCGACATCGGCGACCGAGATCGCGAGGAAGTCGAGGACGGCCGCGACCGGCGCCCCGTGGAAGTTGCCGTTGGACTCGATCCGGCCGTCGACCGTGACGACGGGGTTGTCGATGACGCTGGCGAGCTCGCGCGAGGCGATCATCGCTGCATGCGACATGGTGTCGCGTGCAGCGCCGTGCACCTGCGGCGAGCAGCGCAGCGAGTAAGCGTCCTGCACGCGGCCGTCCTCGGGTCCCCGGTGACTGGCGACCATCGGGGAATCGGTGAGGAAGGCCCGCAGGTTTGCCGCGGAGACCGCCTGCCCGTCCTGCGGACGCAGTGCCATGAGGTCGGCCGCGAACACCGCATCCGTGCCGAGCTGACTCTCGACCGACATGGCGGCGGCGAGATCGGCCGTGGTGACGAGCATCTCGAGGTCGTGCAGCGCGAGCAGCAGCATCCCGAGCATTCCGTCGGTGCCGTTGATGAGCGCGAGCCCCTCCTTCTCCTCGAGGACGAGCGGCTCGATACCGGCGGCGGCGAGCGCGTCGGATGCCGGGACGGTCCCTGAGCCTGTCGAAGGGTCATCGCCCACGCGGACATCCCCCTCGCCCATGGCGGCGAGCGCGATGTGAGCGAGCGGTGCGAGGTCGCCGGAGCATCCGAGCGACCCGTACTCACGGACGATCGGCGTGATGCCGGCGTTGAGCATGGCCGCGTACGTCTCTGCGACAACGGGGCGCGCACCCGTGCGTCCGGACGCGAGGGTCTGCAGACGCAGCAGCTGCAGGGCGCGGACGACCTCGGTCTCGACCTCGGCGCCCGTCCCTGCAGCGTGCGAGCGGATGAGGCTGGCCTGCAGCTGACGACGGCGCTCGGGAGCGATGAACGTCGTCGCGAGGGCGCCGAACCCGGTCGAGACGCCGTAGTGCGGGTGGGGATCCGCGGCGAGCGCGTCGATGACGCCACGGGTCTCGGCGATGCGGTCCAGGGCGCTGCTGTCGAGTTCGACGGGGGCGCCGTCTCGGGCGACGGCGACGACCTGTGCGGGGGTGAGGACGTCGGCACCGATGCGGATGTGGTTGGGCATGAGTCGATTCCATACCCGTGTGCTGGCGGGGAACAGGAGGTCGTGGCATCCTGTGTCTGTGATCCCAGACAATGCGTCCCGCTCGGCGCAGGTCCCCGCTGCGGACCAGACGCTGCGGATCCTTCGACACCTCGCAACGCGACCGGCCCCGGTCGCGGCATCCGCGATCGCCCGAGAGCTCGCCCTTCCGCGCTCGACCGTGCACCACCTGCTCAACACCCTCGCCGACCACGGATTCGTGCTGCACCTGCGCGAGGAGCGCCGCTGGGCTCTGGGAACGGCGGCGTCCGAGCTCGCCGGAGGCTTCGCCAGGCAGCAGCCGCTCGCGCGCCTGGGCCGTCCGCTCGTGGCGGCGCTGGCCGACCGGCTCGGCGAGAGCACGCACCTCGGGGTGCTGAGCGGCTCGGACGTCGTCTACATCGTCGAGGAGCGCGCACCGCGGCGCCCTGCTCTTGTGACGGACGTCGGCGTGCGCCTCCCTGCGCACCTGACGGCGACCGGGCGCGCGATGCTCGCAGCCCTCCCGCGCGAGCAGGTGCGGGCGCTGTATCCGAACGTCTCCGCGTTCTCGACGCGAACGGGACTCGGGCCCGGTCGAGTCGGTGAGCTGCGCGAGCTGCTGCGCAGCATCCGCGCCGCCGGATACGCGTCAGAGGACGGCGAGATCACCGACGGCACACGCTCCGTCGGGGCCGCCGTGCTCGACACCGCGGGGTGGCCGATGGCCGCCGTCGCCGTGACCTGGTCGAGCGACACGGGCCCGAGCGAGGCGGATGCCGCCTCGGCCGTCCGCGAGACGGCGACCGAGCTGCAGCGACGCCTGCGCTGAGGAGCTGTGCACCCGGCACTAGGCTCGCAAAGTGCTCGAGACTCTCACCGGATTCGCCGTCGTGGGACTCGCGATCGCCGTCGGGTATCTTCTCGGGCGCATCGATCTGCTCGGTCCGCACGCGCGTCATGTCCTCGGCCGGCTGACGTTCTTCGTCCTCTCCCCGTTCCTGCTGTTCACCGTGCTCGCCCAGGCGGATGCACGCGTGCTCTGCGCTGTCCGCCGGACAGGTGAACTCCAACAACATCGGCATCCCACTGTCGCTGTATCTGCTGGGCAGCGCCGCGTACCCGGCGCCGGTCATCCTCATGCAGCTGCTCGTTTTCACGCCGATCTCGCTGACGATCCTCGACACCGTCACCAGCGGACGCACCTCGGTGTGGCGCACGTTCGTCCGCACGGCGACGAACCCGATCATCGTCGGCTCGGCGCTCGGCACGCTCGTCTCGGTGCTCGACATCGAACTCCCGCCGATCGTCATGGAACCGGCGACGCTGATCGCGAACGCGTGCGTGCCGGTTCTGCTGATCAGCTACGGGATCTCGCTGTTCGGCCAGCGGGTGCTCGGCTCGTCGGGCCACCGTCGCGATGTGCTCCTGGCGAGCGGGCTGAAGCTGCTCGTGATGCCCGTTCTCGCCTGGGTCGTGGCGCAGTTCGTCTTCGGTCTGTCCGCGCACGAGGTTCTCATCGCCGTCGTGCTCGCGGCGCTGCCCACCGCACAGAACGTGTTCAATTACTCGCAGCGCTACGACATCGGCGAGTCGATCTCGAGGGACACGGTCTTCATCACCACGATCGGATGCATCCCCGTACTGCTCGCGGCGACTCTGCTGCTCGGCTGAATCCGGCATGTCGCCGGCCTCTGGCAGAGTGAGGGCATGAGCGGCCTGCGAATCCTTCATCTCAGCGACACGCACTTCTCGGGCGACGGCGGCCGGCACTACGGCGTCGTCGACACGGCGGAGCACCTGCGCCGTGCACTCGCCCACGTCGGCCACCTGCTGTTCGACCTCGTCGTGGTCTCCGGCGATGTCAGCGAAGACGGCACGGAGGAGTCGTACCGGCGCGTTCGCGCGCAACTCGAGCCGTGGGCGCAGGCGCGCGGAGCCCGCCTGGTGTTCGCGATGGGAAACCATGACGGACGTGAAGGGTTCCGCGCCGTGCTGGGCGGCGGGCAGCCGGATGCCGATGAGCGGGTGCCCTCGGGCGATGCATCTGATCGCCCCGTGGCCTCGGTGGCGGCGCACGAGGGCTGGCGTGTGGTCGTGCTCGACAGCTCGATCCCCGGTTTCGGGTACGGCGACCTCGAACCCGAGCAGAAGCAGTTCCTGCGCGAGACGCTCGCCGAACCCGCCCATCACGGCACGATCGTCGTCGTGCACCACCCGCCCGTCGCAGCGCAGACCGACCTGCTGCAGGCGCTCGCACTCGACGACGCGGACGGCCGCGACCTCATCGAGATCGTCCGCGACACGGACGTGCGCGTGATCCTGTCGGGTCACTACCATCTCCCGGTCACCGAGGTCGTCTCGGGTGTTCCAGTGACGGTGGCACCGGGCGTGACCAACGTCTCGTGCGCGTTCGGAGACCCGGCCGAGGAGGCGGCGATCAACGGCTTCGGCGGGTCGGTCGTCACGGTCGACGGCGACCGCGTGCGCGTGGTGCCGTTCGTCGAGCGACTGACTCCCGATGAGATGGTCTTCCACTTCGATGCGGATGCCGTCGCCGACATCATCCGGGATGCTGGTCGCCCGACGGATCCTGCGCAGTCTCTCGCTCCTTGAGCGGTATGCAGAATGAGAAAGCCCCCGGAAGACCCGGGGGCTTTCTCATTGGTCGATCGGTGGACCTAAGGGGATTCGAACCCCTGACCTCCTCGATGCGAACGAGGCGCGCTACCAACTGCGCCATAGGCCCATGAACCTCAGTTAGATTATCACGCCCGAACGGGGTGACGCGCCGAGGCCGTGTTCACCCGACTGCCCGGCGCTGCAGCATCCGGCGGACGTGCTGCTCGATCTCCGCGTCGTCCACGAAACCCATCCGGGCGTACGGCGAGGCCTCTTCGGCTGCTGTCGGCGCCGGAAGGGTGACCGGCTGGGCCGGGGCCATCTGCGCCGCACGCCGACGGAGCTCGGCCATCCGCTCGGCGCGGAGGAGCTCTTGCTTCGCATCGATCTCGGCCCGTGCCGTCTGCGCCAGCGAACCGGTCACCTGCACCATCGGAGCCGGGAGCGGACGAGGTGTCCACGATGCGCGCCCCTGGTCGTGCAACGGCGGTGAGACCCGCGAGGCGGGTGCGGCGACGACCTCCGCTGCGGGACGCGCGAGTGCGCGGCGGGCGACGGATGCCATCTTCTGCAGCGCCAGAGCACCGGCGACCGCGGCCGCTGCGCCGACCCAGATCAGCACCTGCGAACCACCGGTCACGACCTGCCAGACACCTAGACCGGTGACGGCCGACCCGATGACGAGGACGGATGCCGCCACGACGCGCACCCGGCGACGAGCCCTTGCCTGGCGGACCACCGGATCCGCGCGCGTCGCGGCCAGTTCTGCACGCAGCTTCACGAGCTCGGCGGCCTCCTTCTCGGACTGCAGCCGCTTGGCGAGCTTCTGCTGGGCGAGCGCGGTGCGGGCGTTGAGCTCGAGGCGGACCTCTTCAGGCGTCTCGCTCGTCTCGGCCAGCACCCGCAGCGCCTGGTTGAGGCGGACCGCATTGCGCTCGGCGGCGTTGTACTGGTACTTTCCGCGCCAGGACGGCAGCAGATAGAGCATCCAGAGCAGCACGGCGACGAGGACGATGACGCCCCCACTCAGCACCGGTCCGTTCATAGCCTCAACGGTATGCGACCGCGCGCCGCTCACCCGCGTGTCGCGGCGCGTGTCGCGCTCGGATACGACGGAATCAGATCGGCAGGCGGTCCGCTGGCGGGATGCTCGCGGCCTCCTGCGGGGCCCGCCCGTCGAGCCAGCGTGCGAGAACCCCCTCCGGCACGTCCTCGCGGGTCAGCGCGAACGCGTAGTGATCGCGCCAGTCGCCATCGATGTGGATGAACCGGCGGCGGAAGCCCTCGTAGCGGAAGCCGAGCTTCTGCACGACGCGCAGGCTCGCCGCGTTCTCGGGACGGATGCAGATCTCCATGCGGTGCAGCCCGTACTCGGTGAAGCAGGCGTCGGTGGCGAGCGCGACCGCGGTCGGGGTGATCCCGCGCCCCGCGAACCGCTCGCTCACCCAGTAGCCGATCGTGGCCGAGTTCAACGACCCACGGGCGACGCCCCAGACGTTCAACTGCCCGGCGATCTCGCCCTCATGCAGCATCACGAACGGGTAGCCCCCGCCGTCGCGGTACTGCTGCAGGAGCCGTCTGATGCTCAAGCGCATGTCGAACGAGGCGGAGCCGTTCGGCACCGTCGCCTCCCAGCGCTGCAACCACGCGCGGTTCTCCAGCAGCTCCTGCTGGAGCGCGCGCGCGTCACGACTCCGGATGAGTCTCAGCTCGACCGGACCGTGACGGTGACCCTGCAGGATTTCCATCGCTCCTCGCAGCCGGACGGGCCTAGAGGCGCTCGGCGAACTCCTTGAGCCACGGCCGCAGGTCCGGGCCGAGGTCCTCACGGTCGGAGGCGAGCTGCACGATGGCCTTGATGTAATCGACCCGGTCTCCGGTGTCGTAACGGCGACCGCGGAAGACGACGCCGAAGACCCCGGGGCCCTCGGTGTCGGCCGCGAGCTCCTGCAGAGCGTCGGTCAGCTGGATCTCGCCGCCCTTGCCCGGCTCCGTGCGCTCGAGGATGGGGAACACCGAAGCCGGGAGCACGTAGCGTCCGATGACGGCGAGGTTCGAGGGCGCATCCTCTTTGGCCGGCTTCTCGACGAGGCCGGTGACGCGCACGATGTCGTCATCGTCGGTCCGCTCGACCGCGGCGGCGCCGTACATGTGGATGTTCTCGGGGTCGACCTCCATGAGGGCGACGACGGCTGCTCCGGTGCGCTCGTGCTCGGCCATCATCGTCGTGATGAGCGGGTCGCGGTCGTCGATGAGGTCGTCGCCGAGCAGCACGACGAAGGAGCTGTCGCCCACATGCGTCTTGGCGCGGAGCACGGCGTGGCCGAGACCCTTGGGCTCGCCCTGGCGGAGGTAGTGGATGTCAGCGAGGTCGCTGGACTTCATGACGCGCTCGAGGCGCTGCATGTCGCCCTTCTCCGTGAGCTTGACCTCGAGCTCGGGAACCGAGTCGAAATGGTTGGAGATGGCGTTCTTGTTGCGGCCGATGATGACGAGGATGTCGTCGATCCCGGCGGATGCCGCCTCTTCGACCACGTACTGGATGGCCGGCTTGTCGACGACCGGCAGCATCTCCTTCGGCATCGCCTTGGTGGCGGGCAGGAAGCGAGTGCCCAGACCCGCCGCCGGAATGACCGCCTTGATTGAATGCTTTCCCATCTGGCCAGCTTACTGGGGGACCAGGTCAGATCCGACACGTAGAATCGCAGCATGTCGCCTGACGTCGAACAAGCCAAGCGCGCGCTGCGCGCCGAACTGCGCGAGCGCCGGCAGCTGCTGTCCGACCAGCAGCGCGAGGCCGCGGCATCCGGCATCACCGAGCAGCTGGACGCGCTCGTGACCGCACACGACGCGCAGTCGATCTCGTGCTTCCTCTCGACCACGACCGAGCCCGACACCCGGGCGTTCATCGCCGGAGCGGTGCGGCGCGGCATCCGCGTCCTGCTGCCGATCACCCGTGCGGACGGCCTGCTCGACTGGGCGGTCGCCGACGACTCCGACGAGGTGGCCGAAGGCCTGTTCGGCCTGCCGGAGCCCACCGGTGAAGTGCTCGGTCCGATCGCGGTCAACGACGTCGACATCATGATCATCCCGGCCGCCGCCGTGGACGCGGAAGGAACCCGCCTCGGGTGGGGGCGCGGCTACTTCGACAAGACCATCGGATCCATGGAGAAGTGCCCGCCCGTCTACGCGGTGACCTACGACTCCGAGATCCTCGACTCCCTCCCCCGGGAGCTGCACGATCAGCCGGTCACCGGCGTCGTGACGCCCACTCGCACCCTCCATCTGTCGCCTGCGCGACCCTGACCATCCCGAGACAGAACATGCCCACCTACGCCTACATCTGCACGTCGTGCGGCCACGCCTTCGACGCCGTCCAGTCCTTCAGCGAGGACGCCCTGACCGTGTGCCCCGAATGCGGCGGCGCACTGCGCAAGCAGTACGGGTCGATCGGTGTGACCTTCAACGGATCCGGCTTCTATCGGACCGATTCTCGGAGTGGCTCTGGCGGAAAGCCCAGCTCATCGGCATCATCGAAGTCGGAAACGTCGACGAGCGCCAAACCGGCACCCGCGGCGGCACCAGCCTCGAGCTGAGGTCTGAACATCACGGGGGTTCCCATGATTCAGGGATTCAAAGAATTCATCACCAAGGGCAACGTCATCGACCTGGCTGTCGCCGTGGTCATCGGCGGTGCGTTCACGGCGATCGTCAATGCGGTCGTCGGGAGCATCATCAACCCGCTCGTCGCGTTGTTCTACGCTCCCAGCGAGGACGGCGTCGTCGGTCCGACGATCACCGGTCTCTACGGCCAGGAGGTCACCTTCCCCATCGGCGACCTGATCACCGCGATCATCAGCTTCTTCGCGGTCGCGCTGGTCGTGTACTTCGTGTTCGTCCTGCCGATGAACACGTACAAGGAGCGCCAGGCCGCCAAGAATCCGGCCGTCGAAGAGGAGACCCTGCCCACCGAGCAGGAGCTGCTCATCGAGATCCGCGACGCCCTGCGCAACGGCGCCGCCGGCACAGCACCACGTCTCTGACCACGAACCTGACGTCGAAAGGGCTCCCGCGTTGCGGGGGCCCTTTCTTCTCGGCGCGTCAGTAGTGCGGCGGAACGTCGCGCAGGAGCTGCTCGTCGTTCGCGCCCTTCGCCCCTCGCTGCTCTGGGCGCGCCGACTTCCGCGGCACGTCGGGAGCCGGATCCGTCCCGGGAGCCGGCGTCAGCCGTGCTCGGCGGCTGCCGGGGACCCGGATGATCCGCTGACGCTCCCGTTCTGCGTCGTCCGTCGCGGCATCCCGATCAGGCATCGCCGGGGAGGTCGATCGGCTGGGTGTCGGTTTCCGCCCTGACCGCGTCGGCAGCGATCCCGAGGACGGCCGCGATCCGGGATGCCGCGGTGACCGGGTCGCTGTAGAGGTCGAAGGCGTGCACCCGGACGTAGTGCCATCCCAGGCGTCGCAGGACGTGCGGGCGCAGGCGCAGGCTCTCGCGCAGGGAGTCGCCCAGCGTCTCGGGGTCGGATTCGATCACGACGGCCTTGCCGCCGTGCTGCGCCACCAGCGGCAGCAGGCCGCGGTAGTCGACGTCGACGGATGCGCCCAGGCGTCGCAGCTCCCTGGCCAGCACCAGTGTCAGCGGGTCGGCGAGGTCTTCCAGTCGCGAGTCGCGGGAGCGCGCGGCGAGACCGCCGAGAATCGACATGAGAGTGGCCGCGCCGTACTCGAGCCGCCCGTCGTCGAACGAGGACGGCCGGATCGACGATACGATCACCATCGAGCGGCGAGCGCGCGTCATCCCCACCGTCAGCAGCCGCTCACCGTCTGCGGTGGAAAGGTCGCCGAAGTCGCTGAGCACACGTCCGTGCTTGGTGAGGCCGTAGCCGAGCGAGAAGATCACGCGGTCGCGACTCTCTGCCACCGACTCCTCGAGGGTGAGGACGGCGAAGGGCTCGGCGGTGTCGCGGCCGACGAAGTCGGCGACGTCCGACCGGCCGGCGAACGCGGTCGTGACCGCTGCGCGCACGCGCTCCGCATGGCGGGCGCTGGCGGTGATGACCATGAGCGATTCGTTCGGGCGGTGCACGGCATGCTCGACGACGAGCGTCACCACGCGCGCGACCTCGGCATCGGGGCTCTCGACGGCACCTGAGACCGGATCGGGAGCACCGACGCCGCCCTCGACGTAGTCGACCGTGAGGCTTCCGCGACCGAGGTAGGAACCGGCCCACGGCAGCGAGACGATCTCCCCTCCGTAGAAGGCGTCGTTGATGAGCTCGGCGAGATCCTCGCCGCCGGCGCGGTAGCTGCGCGTCAGCGTCATCACCGGCAGCAGTTCGGCCAGACGCTCGAACGCGGACGTCTCGTCGAAGGGAACCTCGGGCTCCCACTCGTCACCGGCATCCACGGCCATCTCGAACGGGGTCGGACGCTGCGTGACGGGGTCTCCGAACGCCACGATCTGGCGGGCGCGGCGGATCGCCGGGGCAGCCTCGGCGAGGTTGATCGCCGCGGCGTCCACGAGCAGTACGGTGTCGAACTCCACCGAGTCCGGGATCTCGGGAACGAGATAGGGCGACGAGATCCACGCCGGCGCCAGCACGTTCATGAGCGTCGGCGCCGCCGAGATGATCTCGGCCGTCGTCGGGCTGCCCTGGGTGAGCGCCCGGCGGAGGTTCTGCGATTCGTCCGGCTCGTCGACGATCGCGATGCGCCACTGGTTCGCCAGCTGCCAGGCGAGCAGGGGCCCAGCCATCGCCGCATGCGCCTCGTCGACCAGCCGGAAGTCGCGCTCGAGGCGATCGACGACGGCGGTGTTCGCGCCGAGCAGCGCCCTGTTGTCCTGCAGCGCGCGCTCGAGGAGCGACTGCCACCACGCGAACTCGAGCTCGTCGGCGACGCGGTCGTCGGCGACGTGGCGCACCGACAGGTCGGCGAGCAGCGGCTCGAGGCCGAGCGTTGCGAGCTCGTCACGGATCGTGGCGCGCTCGACGATGTTGTCGAACACGTCCGAGGTGGCTGCGAGCCCGGCGAGAGTGCGGACGAGTCGTTCGACCGGCAGTGTCGCGAGCGGCTCGCGGCGTCCGAGCGCGGCATCCAGTTCGGACAGCTCATCGGTGACACGTTGCCATGAGGCGGAGACCTCTGCGAGGCCCAGCGGAACCTCGGGCGCGACGCCGGCATCGACGAAGCGCTGCCACTGCGTCCGCTGCTGCTGGATCCTCAGCAGCGCCTCGTGCATCTCGGGGATGTGGACTCCGGGGCGGACGTACTCCTTGGCGAGTCGGCGAAGACGCCGCCGGTTGGCACCGGACATCGCCGGGGCGTCCCGGCGCGAACCGTGGGCCTGGATGAGGTCGCCCAGTGGCCGTTCGAACACCGTCGGGCTGAACCGATCGAGCGAGTCGCGGATGCCCTCGAGCAGACCGAGGTACTCCCCCAGCTCGTCGATCGTGGAGAAGGGGCGCATGCGCGTCTGCGAGATCAGCGCGTAGCCGCGCTCGAGCAGATCGGGAACGCTCGTGGCGTGCAGGCGTCCGGCGAGTTCGTGCGCGGAGCGGGCGTCCTGCGTGCTGCGGAAGTTGACGCCGTACCAGGGCGAATCCCCCGGGCCGAACCGGAACTCTCCCAGGCGCGCCGCCTGGATGAGCGCGGATGCCGCGCGGCTGCGATCGCCGGCGAGCCTGCGCAGCGTGTCGAAGCTCAGCCGCGCGGTCGTCGACGGCGGGGTCGGCAGCGACGCGAGTCGGGTGAGGTGACGCGTGGCGTCCAGAATCGTCGCATCCAGGCCCTCGATCGGCGCGCCGAGCGCCTTGCGGTAGTCGAGCAGCACGGAGCGCAGGCGCACGAGCGCATCGTCGACCTCGCTGACCTTCGGCGCCGTGGCCTTCTCGTTGCGTCCGATGGCGCGCACGAGGTCACGGCGGATGCTGCCGGGCGAGACAGCCAGGCTGTCGAGGCCAATCCCGCTGAGCCGGTGCCGGACACCCTCGAGTGTGGACCGC
Source organism: Microbacterium tenebrionis (assembly GCF_903645325.1). Lineage (GTDB taxonomy): Bacteria > Actinomycetota > Actinomycetes > Actinomycetales > Microbacteriaceae > Microbacterium > Microbacterium tenebrionis. The sequence continues at coordinate 464,431 of NZ_CAHJXQ010000001.1, read as the reverse complement.
CGAGCGGAGACGACGAGCACGCGCCGGCCGGCGCGGACGAGCTCGCCCAGCGCGTTGATGACGGTCTGCGTGCCGCCGGTGCCCGGCAGGGTCGACACGACCAGCGAATGGCCGGCTGCGATCCGTGCGAGCACGGATTCCTGCTCGGCGTCCGCATCCAGGAGCAGGGTGTCCGAGGCGGGCGCGCGCTCATCCGGGCCCGTGACGTGCGGCTGCGGGCGCGACTCGGTTATCTGCTCGCGGTCCGCGACGTGACCGGCGAGCGCGTTGAGCACCCTGTGGTCGAGGCTGTTCCCGTCGCGCGACATGGATGCGCCGATGTCGGCGAAGGTCGACACGACGAGGCGCGGCAGCACCGTGAAGGTGTCGATCGACTGGGTCGCCGCGCGCAGGCGATCGATCACGGGCTGCGGCTTGAAGATGCCGCCGTCGTACGCGAGGGATGCCAGGGCCTCGGCGTCGATGGTGATGCCGAAGTGCTCGCGCGCGACGCGCACCAGTTCGGGGTTCACGAAGAACGCGCCCTGCAGCTTGAGCTCGTAGTCGGTGTGGTGTCGCCGGATCGCCAGCGGACGCAGCAGCACGGGTGCGGCGAAGTCCGCGCCACCGATCCGCCAGCTCGCGATGCCGACGGCGAGGTGCACGGCGTCGATCCCGCGAACCATGCGCAGCTCGGTGTTCTTCGCCGTGATGCGCTCGGCGGCCATCCGGGCCGTGCGGAGCCCGACCTCGTCGCGGAACAGGTTGGACAGCAGCGTCGACTTGCCGGTGATGAACTGCGGCAGGCTCCCGGGGTGAGCCTTCGAGATGTCGATGCCACCCTCCGGGGTATCCCGGAAGGTGATCAGGGGCGAGCGTCCGCCGAGGTCGGCGGCCTCGGCGCGGAGCCTGGTGCGTTCGGCGTCGGCGACGTGTGCGATCACCACGGCGGAGGGGTCGCCCTGCTGGTCGCCGATCGTCATCGCCGCTTCCGCTGCTGCGGCATCCGCGGCCTTGTCTTCACGTCGCCACACATAGGACAGACTAGGCTCCGGCGCCCTGCGCACCCTGTATCCTGAGCGGGTTTCACCGGATTGATCCACTTTTCTTCCACATCGGAGGGTGTTCCGGTGTTTCTCCCCCACTCACGGATCAGCGCCTTCGCGGGAGTGGGGAACGCTTCAGAATGGGCCCATGACTTTCCGCTACGACTTCGCCCCCACTCCGTTCGGCGATGCGCTGGTCGTCTTCTCCGACGAGGGCGTCGTCGGCTTCGACCTCTCCGAATCCGCCGACCCGTCGGTGCCCTGGCTGCTCGAGGGCATCTCCAACAGGCTCCGCGCCGTGCCCGTCCCCGACCCGGGTGCCGCTGATGAACTCGCCCATCTGCTCGACGACTACTTCGCCGGCGCTCCGGTCGCCTTCGACGAGCACCTCCGATTCGACTGGCGCCTCGCAGACGGTTTCCATCGCACGGCGCTGCAGACGATCCTCACGATCCCGTGGGGGCAGACCATGAGCTACGGCGAGGTCGCCGTGCTCGCCGGCAGCCCGGGCGCCGCGCGAGCCGTCGGCACGGCATGCCGGATCACGCCGTTGTCGATCATCGTGCCGGTGCACCGGGTGGTGCGTTCGGACGGATCAGCCGGTCAGTACGGCGCTCACCCCGAGCGCAAGCGCTACCTGATCGATCTGGAGCGCGGATAGACGACGGGAACCCCCGGCGTGTGGGCCGCCGGGGGTTCCCGCCATCGTCGCGCTGAGCGACGTTCAGTGCGAGCGATGGGTCAGTGCTCGACCGCCTTCTCGGCGCCGAAGCCGGTGAGCGAGCGCACCTCCATCTCCGCTGCCAGCTCTCTGGATTCGGGCACTCGGCTGGTGACCGTGCCCAGCCAGCCGAGGATGAACCCCAGCGGGATCGAGACGATGCCCGGGTTGTTCAGCGGCCAGACGGCGATGTCGATCGTCGGGATCATCGAGGTCTCGGATCCCGAGAACACCGGTGAGAGCACGATGAGGATGATCGCCGAGCCGAGTCCGCCGTACATGCTCCACACGGCTCCGCGGGTGTTGAAGCGGCGCCAGAACAGCGAGTACAGGATCGTCGGCAGATTGGCGGATGCCGCGACCGCGAAGGCCAGGGCGACGAGGAAGGCGATGTTCTGCCCCTGCGCCCCGATGCCGCCGACGATCGCGAGGATGCCAATGACGACCACGGTGCGCCGGGCCACCTTCACCTCGGCGTTCGGGTCGGCGTCGACGGGCGTGCCGTCGGCCTTCTTCCGGCCCTTCTGGATCACGTTCGCGTAGATGTCGTGCGCGAACGACGCCGCAGCCGTGATCGTGAGACCGGCGACGACCGCGAGGATCGTCGCGAACGCAACAGCCGAGATGAAGCCGAGCAGCAGCGGACCGCCGAGGTACTGCGCGAGCAGCGGTGCCGCGGAGTTCACACCGCCGGGGGCCGCCTGGATCACCTCGGGCCCGACGAGAGCGCCTGCTCCGTAGCCGAGCACCAGGGTGAGCAGGTAGAACCCGCCGATGAGCCAGATCGCCCACACCACCGAGCGCCGGGCCTCCTTGGCCGTCGGCACCGTGTAGAAGCGCATCAGCACGTGCGGGAGTCCGGCGGTGCCGAGCACGAGGGCGAGGCCCAGCGAGACGAAGTCGAGCGGGTTGGCGCCGTACTGCAGCCCCGGCGCGAGGATCTCGTCGCCCTGCGGAGAGGCCTCGACCGCCGATTCGAGGAGGGTGTTGAGGTTGAAGCCGTTGATCGCGAGCACCCAGATCGTCATGACGATCGCGCCGCCGATGAGCAGGAAGGCCTTCACGATCTGCACCCAGGTCGTGCCCTTCATCCCGCCGATCAGGACGTAGACGATCATGAGGACGCCGACGACCGCGATGACCACGGACTGTCCGACACGGCCGTCGATGCCCATGAGGAGCGAGACGAGGCCACCGGCGCCGGCCATCTGCGCGAGCAGATAGAAGAAGCACACGGCCAGCGTGGTGATGGCTGCCGCCATCCGGACCGGACGCTGCTTGAGGCGGAACGAGAGCACATCGGCCATCGTGAACTTGCCGGTGTTCCTCATCAGCTCGGCGACCAGCAGCAGGGCAACCAGCCAGGCGACGAGGAATCCGATCGAGTACAGGAAGCCGTCGTAGCCGTTTACGGCGATGGCGCCGCAGATGCCGAGGAACGATGCGGCCGAAAGATAGTCGCCGGCGATCGCGAACCCGTTCTGCGGGCCGGTGAACGACCGCCCCGCCGCGTAGTAATCCGCAGCGGTCTTGTTGTTGCGGCTGGCGCGGATGACGATGAAGAGCGTCACCGCGACGAACGCGGCGAAGATCGAGATGTTCAGAACAGGATTGTTCTCACCGGCGGGTGCGGCTGCGAGATGGACCACGTTCATGCTCGGGCCTGCGCATTCTCGAGTTCTTCACGGATCTCCTGCGCTTTGGGGTCGAGCTTTCGATTCGCGAAGGCGACGTAGGCCATCGTGATGGCGAATGTCGTCACGAATTGACCCAATCCGAGCAGCAGCCCGATGGTGATATGTCCCCATACCCGCTGGCCCATGAATTCCGTCGCGTAAGCGCCGAGCAGGACGTACACGAAATACCAGATCAGGAACAGCGCGGCGAGCGGAAAGATGAACGAGCGCTGCGTTCTCTTCAGCGTTTGGAAGCGAGGGGATTCTTCGACGGCGATGTAGTCGATTCCCCCCGCCGATTCCTCCGGGATACGGTCGGTCATGCGGCCTCCTTGCCTCATGCGGATCGTCGCGCGGCAGTGGGCCCGCGAGTGGTAGGGTCGACGCTACGACAGGGGCGACGAGGCTGTCACCCCCGAAAGTCGGTACCCCGAGGAGCCCACGATCGCGCTTGATCCGGACGCTGATCTCGTCGCACAGGCCGTGCGCGAGCTGGCTCAGCGCACCCGGTTCCCCGTAGCCTTCGGCGGGCTGTTCGAAGACGGCGGGGTGACCGTGAGCAGCATCGTGGGCACTCGCACTCACAGCATCGAAGGACTCCGCGTGCGCCCCCAGCTCGGGCTCGGCGGGCGCGCGATGCTCGAGCTGCGCCCGCGGATGACCAGTGACTACGGGGCATCCCAGCAGTTCACCCACGACTATGACGGCTACATCCTCGGCGAAGGCCTGCGCACACTGCTGGCGATCCCGATCGTGGTCGACGGCCGCGCCCGGGGAGTGCTGTACGCGGGTGCATGGCGGGACACCCTGGTCGGGGGCGTCACGACGGCACCGGCGATGACCGTCGCGAACCAGATGGCGGCCGAGTTGCGCATCCGCGACGAGGTCGATCGACGTGTGCGGGCGCTGCCTGCCGCTGCGTCGACGTTCACGCCCGCGGATCGGGAGGAGCTTCGTGAGAGCTTCGCCGAGCTGCGCAGCATCTCCGCCGATGTCGACGACGCGCAGCTTCGCGAACGGCTGGCGCGTCTGGAGAACCGTCTCCTCGCCCTCGCGAGCGACGACGCCACGGCTGCGGCGCCGATCACCGCGCCGATCCCGACCGTGCGTCTCTCCCCCCGCGAGAAGGACGTGCTCGCGTGCGCCGCTCTCGGGTCGACGAATGCGGAGATCGCGGCCCGGTTGGGGCTTCGCGAAGGCACGGTGAAGGCGTATCTGGGAACGGCGATGTCGAAGTTGGATGCCTCGACGCGCCACGCCGCGGTTGCGAGAGCGCGGCGTGCCGGAATTCTCCCCTGATTCCGATCGTTCCGTATTCCGCAATACCGCAACCGACATTGTCTGCGCCATTTCCGGTGCGTATGCTGGCGGAATGGCCCGACGCATTGTGCACCAGCTCGTAGACGATATCGACGGAACCGTTCTCGGAGTCGGAGAAGGCGAGACCGTGCATTTCTCGCTCAACAGCACCGCTTATGAGATCGACCTGACGACAGAGAATGCCGACGCTTTCCGCGAGGCGCTCGAACCGTACATCGCCGGCGCACGCCGCGCATCGGCATCCTCCACTCGTACCGGGTCGACGAGGAAGCGGTCGACCGGATCGCCCGAGACGGCGGCGATCCGCGAGTGGGCGAACGACAACGGCCACAAGGTCTCCGAGCGCGGACGCATTCCGGCCGCCGTCATCGACGCGTACCGCGCCGCCCACTGACCGGCACGTCCTCAGAGGTCGCCGCTGGCTCACCGCAGGGGGCGACCTCTTGTCGTGTCCGCGACGCCCACCGGATCAGAGATAGGCTTATCTCTCGCCAGGCTAACGAAACGAGGGCGAGCCATGTCACAGGACACCCGATCCACCGCCCGCACGCGTGTGCGGCGACGCTCCTGGGTGCGCGTGCTCCTTCCCGCCCTCCTGATCGTCGGCTGGTTGGTCGCTGCCGGCATGGGCGGCCCGCTGTTCGGCAAGGTCGACGAGGTCTCATCGAACGATCAGACGAGCTACCTGCCGTCCTCGGCCGACGCCACGCAGGTGCAGCAGCGCCTCGGAGAGTTCACCGACTCCGACGCCGTGCCCGCCGTGGTCGTGTTCGTCAGCGAGGATACTCTCGACGACGACCAGCTCGCCGCGATCGACGACGCGATCGCGGATGCGCCCGACCTCGAGGGCATCGCCGACGAGGTCTCCCCCGGCATCCGCTCGGATGACGGCATGGCTGTGCAGGCTTTCATCCCCGTCTCCGCCGACGCCGACCTGGGCGACACGGTCGAAGCCCTCGCCGGGGTGCTTGCGGACGCCGCGCCAGCAGGTGTAAGCGTCTATGTCACGGGTCCCGCCGGTTTCTCCGCCGACCTCGTCGCCGGCTTCGCCGGGATCGACGGGCTGCTCCTGGGCGTCGCACTCGCCGCCGTCCTCCTGATCCTCGTCCTGGTCTACCGGTCGCTGCTGCTGCCGGTGGTCGTGCTGTCCACGAGCCTGTTCGCCCTGTGCGTCGCCCTGCTGGTGGTGTGGTGGCTGGCCAAGTGGGAGATCCTGCTGCTGAGCGGTCAGACGCAGGGAATCCTTTTCATCCTCGTGATCGGCGCCGCCACGGACTATTCGCTCCTGCTCGTCGCGCGGTTCCGGGAAGAGCTGCGACACACCGAGGACAAGGGCGCGGCGATCGCCGCCGCGTGGCGGGGTTCCCTCGAACCGATCGCGGCGTCCGGCGGGACGGTCATCGCAGGGCTGCTGTGCTTGCTGCTCAGCGATCTGAAATCGAACAGCACGCTCGGCCCTGTCGCATCCATCGGGATCGTCTTCGCGATGCTGTCCGCGCTCACGCTTCTCCCTGCCCTGCTGTTCGTGTTCGGTCGGGCCGCGTTCTGGCCGCGGCGTCCCGCATTCGAGCCTGATCGGGCCGGTACCGAGCACGGGGCCTCGGGCACCGGGGCCTGGGCGCGACTCGCCCGGGTGATCGGGCGCCGCCCGCGCCTGATCTGGATCGTCACGTCGCTCGTGCTCCTCGCCGGGGCTGCCGGGGTCACGCAGTTGAACGCGTCGGGGGTGCCGCAGTCCGACCTCGTGCTGGGCGCTTCGCAGGCCCGAGACGGCCAGGTGGCGCTCGGGGAGCACTTCCCCGGCGGTTCGGGCAGTCCCGTGTACGTGGTGGTCGCCGAGGAATCGCTGCAGGATGCTGCGGACGTGCTCCTCGCGAGCCCCGGGATCGACGGCGTGACGGTCGCGTCGTCGGATTCGCCCAGCGGAACGGCGGATGTGACGTCCGAGGGCATCTCGGCCTTCGGTCCGCCGGGCACGCCGGCGCCCGAGCCGACAGTCGTTGACGGGGATGTGCTGCTGCAGGGCACGCTGACCGATGCGGCCGACTCGGATGCTGCCGCCCAGACGGTACGCGATCTGCGTCAGGACTTCGATGGCGCCGACGCTCTCGTCGGCGGAGTCACAGCGACCCAGGTCGACACGAACGATGCGTCGATCCACGACCGCAACCTGATCATCCCGCTGATCCTGGGCGTGATCCTCGTCATCCTCATGCTGCTGCTGCGCTCCGTGCTCGCGCCCGTGCTGCTGGTGCTGACGACCGTGCTGTCCTTCGGCACGGCGATGGGCGTGTCCGCCCTGGTCTTCAACGGCATCTTCGACTTCCCGGGCGCCGACCCGGCCGTCCCTCTGTACGGATTCGTGTTCCTGGTGGCACTCGGGATCGACTACAACATCTTCCTCATGACCCGCGTGCGTGAGGAAGCGATCAAACACGGCACGCGCGAAGGCGTGCTGCGTGGACTCACGCTCACCGGTGGCGTCATCACCTCCGCCGGCCTCGTGCTCGCGGCGACGTTCGCTGCGCTCTCGGTGATCCCGATCCTGTTCCTCGTGCAGCTGGCGTTCATCGTCGCGTTCGGCGTGCTGCTGGACACGTTCGTCGTGCGCTCGCTGCTCGTGCCTGCGCTGACGTACGACATCGGCCGAGCGATCTGGTGGCCGTCCGGCCTCAGCCGCGGCGAACGCTGACCGCGTCGCTTCGGGTCAGAGGAACGCGGGGATCATCGACACGACGAACCCGATGACGCCGATTCCGGTGAACACGGCGCCCAGCGCGAACAGCATCCGGCGCGCCGAGGGCGGATGCAGGCGAGCATTGCGCGGATCCCTCGAGCTCACGAAACCCTGATGCCAGTCGTCCGCGATCCGCTCGCGCGACGTCAGCGGGCGCTCGTGGAAGTCACCGGCGGCGAACCAGCGCGCGATCGGAACGCCGTCGCGTTCGATCACGGCGATGTCGATCCGCTCCCATCGTCCCTCGGCGAGCGCGACCATCCCCGCGATGACCAGGAGCGGGATGCCGATCCCCAGCCCGACCCACGAGAGCACCTCGCCGACGACGGCGAGGGCGTCGATCGGGGTCATTCGTTCATCGTAGGGCCACGACTCACCCGCGGACGCACCACCCGGATTGTCGAGCGCTGTCGACGACTGGCTAGACTTGTCGGGCCAGCCTCTGTAGCTCAATGGAAGAGCAGTTGCGTCCTAAGCAAACGGTTGGGGGTTCGAGTCCCTCCAGGGGCACCGCCTCTTTTTCGCTCTGACCAGGGATTTCTTCTGAGGCCAGACCACAGAGATGCCATTTTGGCCGCATCTTGGCCGCATTTGAATCTCCTATGAGGCCGAAAAGGGGTCTCAGACGAGGCCCGACAAGGGGCTTCATCGAGCGTCTTCAGACGCCGAAAACGGGCATCACGCCCGTCGCGTGGGCCGTCGCAGAACTGAGCAATCTGCTCTCGGCACTCACGTCGGTCGGGCGTCGCGTTTCTGCGGCCCCGTCGGCAGCGCGATCAGCGGCATCGCGGCGTTGAGCCGCAATGCGACGGCATCCAGATCGTCGTCGAAGAGGTCGGCGTACGTGTCCAGCGTCATCGCCGCCGACGCGTGCCCGAGCATCCGCTGCACGGCCTTCACATTGGCGCCCGAGCTGATCGCCAGCGAGCCGGCGGTGTGCCGAAGGTCGTGCGGGGTGACCCGCGGGATCGACGGGTCGATCTCCTGCGCCCGGCGGACCGCGTTCGCGAACCAGCCCTGCGCACCCGAGTTGCGCATGTGGTTGACCCCGTCGCCGAACAGCCGCCCCTCGGGGCCCTTGCCGGCGCACGCCTGCTCGATCATCGCGGCCAGACGCTCGGGGTACGGCACCGAGCGCTTCTCATGCGTCTGGGGCGTGCCGACGTGGATCTCGTACGCGATCATCACCGCGTTCTCCTCGATGACGAAGCGCCGGCGCAGCCGGTTCACGCTGCGCACCCGCAGCCCCGTCGCCTCACCCCAGCGCAGACCGGTGTACGCCAGCGTCAGCACGAGCGTCGGATACGCGGAGCACGCCGCCAGCGTCCCGACCTGGTCATGCGTGAGGTAGACCCGACGCTTGCCCGGCCCGCGACGAGGAAGGCTGCGCACGTGCCGGGCCGGATTGCTCGCGAGGCGGCGATCGTCAATGGCGACGTCGAGGATGCCGGCGAGGACTCCCAATGCTCTAAGAACGACCGTTCGCGACTTCTGCGTCGCAAGATCGGACACCCAATCCTGGACCTCCGAGCGCCGGATCGACGAGATCTCCCTGTCGGCCCAGACGGGCGCAACGTGGTTCTTCCACGCCCGCTCGAGCGTCATGTAGTACGAGGGCTTCGACATCGGCGGTTGCTTGGATCGCAGCCAGCTGTCGGCGAACATCCGCACCGGGACCCGTGACGAGGACGGGTCGATGTACTCGCCCTTCGACTTCGACACAGTGACCATCGAGAGGTACAGCTTCGCTTCGCGCATCGTCGTGAAGCCACGCTTCTCCGCCTCGGTGCGATCCGGCTTGCGATAACGCACGCGGTAGCGGCGGCCCTTCGCCGATTCGTACGGCGTGATGCTGCCCATCTCGACCTCCGCTCGTGACGCGCTTGACGGTAGTATCGGGCCAGTGTCGGACACTGATCGGATCCCGTCAATGCGGCCGGTGAGACATGTGGAGAGATGGCGGACGACGTCGTCAACTGGCGTTGGGATCGAGGGGCACCTCCCTCCGACGCCGAGAGTGTAGCGATCGGCACGGCTCCGTTCTCGCCGCTCACTCCTTGCAGACGCCGCGCTGACGCGCTCCGCTTAGCAGCCGTTCGACGACGAGCACTGCGCCGTGCCCGATCGCTGGGGCGGCTGATTGTCGGAGCGGGAAGCCGTGAGATAGACCTTGTCCGCCCCGAACCGCAATGAGGTTGCTCTGGTGGCAGCCGATTTCGGACACCCGCGAGGCACTCGAAGCGACCTGGCTAACCCAAGCCCGCAGCCGCATGCATGCCTCGACATTCACGGCGCACGATCTCGTGGATTCGTTCCCGACCTCGGGTGAGGGGGCGCTCGTAGGATCAGCGCCGTGGCGATGATGACGATGATCACTGTGATGTCGTAGCTGGCGATCGTGTAGGTCCACCAGGGGCTGTCGGTCGATTGCGTGTCGGTCACCAGATGCGCGAGCGCAAGGAGCGGGCCGGTGGCCAGGAGCGCGTATCCGAGACGAACGAGACGTCGGTGTGTTCGGGCCGGATCAGTAGGCGGTTGGGAGCTGGCGCGGTTCATCGGAATATCGCTCCGATCGCGAGGAAACTGGCGGCGGCGAGGAGGACGACGGCTATCGTGGCCACCGCGATGAAGAACGTGAGATTGTGCAGCGGGTTCTTGCGCTTATCCATGGTCACTGGGCGGGGCTGAGGACGTTCGTGCCGTCGGTGGATACTTCGACGATGCCGCGGTCGTCGACGAGGATGATGCGGTCGTCGACGACGGTGAGCGCTTGGACCGCGCCCTGCAATGATTCCAGTTGCTGCCAGGCGCCGCTGTCGTCTTGTGACCACAGGACGCCGTCGGTGCCGGCGCCGAGTAGGGTGCCGTCCGTGCGCGCTTCCAGAGCGTAGAGAACGGGTGCCGCGTCGACGGGCGTGAAGGTATTGCCGCCGTCGGTGCTGACGAGGAGGCCCTCTTCCGCTGCGGCGTAGACGCCGGATTCGGCGGCGGCGAGGTCAGCGGCGCCGAGAGGTGCACGCTCAGTCCATGTGTTTCCCCCGTCGGTGCTGGTGAGCAGGTTCACTTGGCTGGAGGGGATGCCGTAGAGCACGTCGTCCGGCCCTGCAGTGAGGACGTGGAAGTCGGTGGTCCCATTGAGGGCGATCGGGGACCAGGAGTTCCCGTAGTCGTCGCTGCGGATGATGCCGAGGTTCGGGACTCCGAGGTCAGCCGGGGTGTTTTCCCCGGGATGTCCCGACGCGAACAGCGAATCGTCAGAGACGGTGAACCCCATGGCGTCGAAATCGTGTCCGCCGATCGGTCCGGAGATCGTCCCGTCGGGGGCGAGAGTGAAGATGCCGTTGTGTGTGGCGACGAACAGATCATCGCCACGCGGGTCGGCGGCGATTCCGTGGATGTGGTCGATGCGGGGTGCCGCGCCGGGGTCTCCGAGCGGTGCGGCGGTGCATCCGGTGACGATGACCGCCAGGACGGTCGCAGTGGCAGTGGTCAAGAGGAGCGAGCGTTTCATGATGGCTTCCGGTGGCGGCCGCGGGACGGCCTGGCTTCTACGTCGCGCAGCAGGAGCGCGACAATATGCAAATCAATGTCGCGGTGCGACAGGTGGTGCGAACGGGCGGGCCGATTGATCGTCGGCCCGCCCGGGTTCGTCCTAGAGCTGTGCCAGGAGTTCCTGCATCGTGGCGATCTCCGCAGTCTGATCGTCGATAACCTGCTGCGCGAGGTCGAGGACGTCCGAGTTCTGCGCGTCGTCAAGGGCGGTCCGCGCCATGTCGACAGCGCCTTCGTGATGCATGATCATCTGCTCGAGGAACAGGCGACTGGCCTCGGCGGCGTCGGCATCCTCCAGCAGGGTCATGTCCTCTTCGGACATCATGCCGTCACCGCCCATCGACCCATGGTCCATGCCGTCCATCGAGTCCGGGTCGTAGTCGACACCCAAGTCTTCGAGCCATCCGAGCATCGTGTCGATCTCCGGCCCCTGCGCGGCCTTGATCTGCTCGGCGAGTTCGATCACGCGTGAGTCGGCCCCGTCCTTGGCGAGCAGGATGTCGGCCATGTCGATGGCCTGCTGGTGATGCGGGATCATCATCGTCACGAACATCTCATCGGCGTCAGTCGCCGTCGAAGCCGACGACGACTGAGGTGAAGAGGTGGTCTGGCCGGATGGCGCGGTGCTGTTGTCAGCGCACCCGGTGAGCGCCAGCGCGAGGGTCAGGACGCCGGTGCTGACGACGAGGGGGATCTTCTTGTTCATGATTGTTCCTTCGATAAGTCGTAATGAGGTCGCAAGTAACGGCGCCCGGAGGCGCCACGAAGCCGACCGGTCACGGTCAGGGTGGGCGGCGACTGCTCAGGTGCGACTTATCGACAGGAACGTGAGCGAGGGAGCACGCGGAAGAACACCGGACGCGTCCCACCTCACCCGGCTCATGACCCGTTGAAGGTTCACGCCGCGACCGCGGCCCAGCACCGGAGGAAGCAGCAGAAGAAGGCCGGCGAGCAACGCGAGCACACAGGCCGTCAGCATGTCGTGGTCACCCTGCCCGGGCCCGGTCATCGCATGACAGGGGCCATCGCACGGGATGCCCGCGCTGTCAGCGCCGCCCGTCGCAGTGACGTGATCGCCGCCTGCCACGGATGCTGAATGCGAGAGTCCGGACGCACCGTGCCCGGCAGGTTCCGCGGTGAAGGTATGCATCGCCAACAGCCCGACGATGACCATGAGCGTGGCCGCGCCGAGCATCAACAGCGCGCGCAGCGACAACTGCGGGCGTGCGCTGCGAAACGCGACATGCATGTGGGAACCCTCCATCCTGCTCAGGATGCTAACACCGCGGACTATGCGCATCCTCGGGGTGACCGAATGGCCTGCGCACCGACAACAGGAATGACCCCCAAGGCATTGTCCATCGTAGCGGGAATACCCCCCAGGGGTATAGTGTTCCGGACAGAGACACACGATCCGCACACCGATCGAGAGAAAGAGGAACCGCGCATGTCCGACTCCACCACGAGATCCTGTTGCAGCCACAACCCTGGCGCCGTCGCCGCCGAAGGACGCAAGGATCTCCTCGCCCGGTCGGCGGATCAGTACGCCGAATGCCCCGTCATGGTCGGCAGCACCGTCGTCAAAGCCGACGCGGAAGCCGCAGGCCTGTTCCGCGACTACAACGGCGAGCGGTACTACTTCTGCTGCGCCGGATGCGGACCCGCCTTCGACGCCGACCCCACCAAGTACGTCACCGCCTGAACGGCATCCTCGCGCGGATCCGCAGCATGAACTGAGCCCGCACGATTCGTCAACCCCGAGAGGATAGGACCATGAGCACCCCGCACCACGAGGGCACCGAGCACGCACACGCCCCGAGCGACCACACGGCACACAGCCACACCCCGTCGAATCCTGCCGCGGTGACCGCCGCAGCGCACGGTTCACCGACGGGCCATCCCGCAGTACCGCACGAGCATCGCGAGCCGACGTCGCACGAAGGCCATGGCTCACCGTCCGGACACGACACCCACGCGGGACACGGCGGCCATGAGGGACACGGCGATCACGTGGGACAGTTCCGGCGGCTGTTCTGGATCATGCTCGTTCTGGCCGTCCCCACCGTCGCACTCTCCGGCATGTTCGCGATGATCCTCGGCTACACCCTCCCCGACATTCCGGGCCTTGCCTGGGTGTCGCCCGTCCTCGGCACGATCATGTACGCCTGGGGTGGCAAGCCATTCCTCGTCGGCGCGATCAGTGAGCTCCGCTCTCGTCGGCCGGGGATGATGCTCCTGATCGGTCTGGCCATCACGGTCGCGTTCGTCGCCTCGTGGGGTGCGACGCTGGGCATCCTGCACCATGAACTCGATTTCTGGTGGGAGCTTGCCCTTCTCATCGTCATCATGCTGTTGGGGCACTGGATCGAGATGCGCTCCCTCGCGCAGACCACGTCTGCCCTCGACTCCCTCGCCGCACTCCTGCCGGATGAGGCGGAACGTGTCGAGGGCGACCGGGTCGTGACGGTCTCACCTGCCGAACTCATCGTCGGTGACGTCGTGGTGGTGCGACCCGGTGGGAGTGTCCCCGCGGACGGACGCATTGTCGATGGACGCGCATCGATGGACGAGTCGATGGTCACTGGCGAATCCCGCACGGTGGAGCGCAGCATCGGCGACCAGGTCACGGCGGGAACCGTGGCCACCGACTCGGGGCTTCGGGTGGAGATCACCGCGACCGGCGACGATACGACCCTGGCCGGCATCCAACGTCTCGTGACGGAGGCGCAGAGTTCCTCGTCCCGCGCACAGCGTCTCGCCGACAGGGCGGCCGCGTGGTTGTTCTGGTTCGCTCTCGGTGCTGCGGCGATCACCGCGATCGTGTGGACGCTCATCGGGTTCCCCGACGCTGCTGTCATCCGCACGATTACGGTGCTGGTCATCGCCTGCCCGCACGCGTTGGGCCTGGCCATCCCGCTGGTCGTCTCCATCGCCACCGAACGCGCAGCGCGCGGAGGCGTGCTCGTCAAGGACCGCCTCGCGCTGGAGAGCATGCATACCGTCGACACGGTCCTATTCGACAAGACCGGCACCCTCACCAAGGGCGAGCCCGTCGTTTCCGAGGTCACCGCCGTCGACGACACAGACCCCGACCAGGTTCTCGCCCTGGCCGCAGCCGCGGAAGCCGACAGCGAGCACCCCCTTGCGAAGGCCATCGTCCGCGCCGCCGCCGACAAGCAGCTCACCGTCCCGCGCAGTGCGGACTTCACATCGTCGCCCGCTGTGGGCGTCACCGCGACGGTCGAGGGGACAACTGTTCGGGTCGGTGGACCGCACCTGCTCGTCGAGGAGAGCGCGGAGGAGCTCCCGGTCGCCGATCAGTGGCGTGCAGATGGCGCCATCATCCTCCACGTCACCCAGGACGGCCGCGTTGTCGGAGCTCTGAAGCTCGCCGACGAGGTGCGTACGGAATCCCGCGAAGCCGTCGACGCCCTCCACGCACTCGGCGTTCAGGTCGTGATGATCACCGGCGACGCCGAAGCCGTCGCGCACACCGTCGCCCAGGACCTCGGCATCGACCGCGTCTTCGCCGGGGTCCGCCCCGAAGACAAGGCGGCGAAGGTTCAGGAGCTCCAGAACGAGGGGCGGAAGGTCGCGATGGTCGGTGACGGCGTCAACGACGCCCCCGCCCTCGCGCAGGCCGACGTCGGTCTCGCGATCGGTGCCGGCACAGATGTCGCGATCGCCTCCGCCGGCGTCATCCTCGCCAGCGACGACCCCCGTTCAGTGCTCTCCGTGATCGAACTGTCCCGAGCCTCGTACCGGAAGATGAAGCAGAACCTGTGGTGGGCCGCCGGCTACAACCTCATCTCCGTGCCCCTCGCCGCCGGCATCCTCGCCCCCATCGGCTTCGTGCTTCCGATGTCGGTCGGAGCGATCCTCATGTCGTTGTCCACGATCGTCGTCGCCCTCAACGCACAGCTGTTGCGCCGACTCGATCTGCGGCCCGACACCACGACCCGCGCCATCCTGAATCGATGACGACACCCATAGAGGAGATTCAGATGACTGACACCCTCGATCCCGGAACGTCCTGTGACCATGGCGAGCACGGTTACATCACCGACAAAGACCGCTACCTTGCCCGCCTCAAGCGCATCGAAGGACAATCACGCGGCATCCACCGCATGGTCGAGGACGAGAAGTACTGCATCGACATCCTCACTCAGATCTCCGCTCTGACCAGCGCCCTGCAAAGCGTTGCCGTTGGGCTCCTCGAAGACCACCTGCGCCACTGCGTGGCAGATGCCGCACGCGCCGGCGCAGACATCGCCGAAGAGAAGGTGCGCGAGGCGTCCCAGGCCATCGCGCGTCTGGTTCGCTGAATCCGCTTCAATTCTCGCTCAGCCGCCTGCGTGCGAATGAGGAATTCCGATTCACGCCGAAACGGACGTGGTGAGTATTCGGCTGCCCCTGAAAGCGGCACCGGCGGCTCGTAGTCAACCCGCCTCAAACAGGCGAACAGCAAGTGCAATGCACGCAGGCACCCAGGGTGACCGACACCCTTTAAAAGCACTCACCCACACGTACCTGCAGACTGCAAAAATACCTGGATAATCGGCAAAACGCGACCTATCCTGGCGGCATGCGAGGAGGCCTCGAGCGCTGGAAACGAGGTGTCGAATCCCGCGGGGTTCGACACGCGATCTCCTACGCGCTCGAGGGCACGTGCGATGCCCACCTTCAGCACGCGACCGGTGTCGACGCCCTCGAGGCCTACAGCGCAGCATCCGATTCGACCATCTCCCGGTTCATCGTCGACAACGGCGTCATCGCTTCCGACGAACTCACTGCCGGCGGCCTCCGCGTCTGGCTCACCGGCCACGACCCGATCACCGGCGAGGATCGCGGCCATCAGCGACCGAGCCCCGACGCCGACCTGCTTCTCGACGGAACGCTCAATCACCCGAAGTCGTACAGCATTGCCGCGCTGCTGCATCCCGAACTCGCCACCGAATTCGAGGCGCTCCAGGACCGGCTGCGGGAACGCATCCTGCTCACCTGGCAGGCCGAGCTCAACGCGCGGCGCGGGCACGGCGGACTCATCCGCGAGGAGATCACCCGCATCGAAGTCGTCGAGCTGCAGCATCGGCGCTCGCGTGCGCTCGACCCGCACATCCACCGTCACCTCTGGCTGAACATCAAGGTGCTCGGCGCCGACGGCAAGTGGTCGAACCTCGACTCGCGCGTCGCGATGAAACTGCACACCGTCGTCAACGCCGAGGGCGAGCTCGCCGCCCGCACCGATCCCGCCTGGATCGCCGCGCTCGCCCGGCACGGATACACCCTCGACGAGACCGGCGAGATCGCCGAACTCGCCAGCGCCGTGCGTCCGCTCTCGCGTCGGTCCGCTCAGATCGAGGCGAACCGTGCACGCCTGCTCGCGGAGTGGTCCGCGGCGCACGGAGGCTCGGCACCCAGCATCGAAGCACTCCAACAGATCGATCGGCGCGCCTGGGCCATTGCCCGGCCAACAAGCCAAATGATCTCGATGAGGCCTCCTGGGAGGCGCACGTCCGCGACGAGATCACGGCGATCGCCCCGAACCTCACGACCCCGCGCGCGCCGATACAGGTCGATGCCACCGACCTGCATGTCGTCGATCTGGACCTGCTCGCTGCGCAGTCGGTCGTCGATGCAGACGAGCGATCCACCTGCTGCGGCGGACGATTCAGCAGCTTCGACCTCCGCGCCGGTGCGATCCGCGCGCTCTCGCGAACAGGCGTCGTCGTGGATCGTGACCAGCTCGACGCCGTGATCGCCGAGCTCACAGCGCGCGCCATCCGTGCCGATTATCGGCTCGTTCCGGACGACCCGCCGCCGCACGTCAAGGCCTTCATGGCAACCGAGACCGTGCGCGCCAAGGTGCGTCTCGCAGGCCGCCTGGATGCGATCGCGCGGCCGGGCCGCTCGCTCTTGCCGACCGAATTGAGCCGGCTCGCGCCGGAGCAGGATCTCTCGACGCTGGATGCCTCACAACGCGTCGCGGCCGGCGCCATCGCCGGCACGGACGGGCTCGTGACGGTGACCGGCCCCGCCGGGGCGGGAAAGACGACGATGCTGCGGGCCACGTTCGCAGCGCTCTCCACCCAAAGACGGCGGATGCTCGTCGTCGCTCCCACGCGCAAGGCCGCGTCGGTGGCATTCCGCGAGGTCGGCGCCGTGGCATCCAGCATCCACGCCTTGATTCTGGATCACGGCTACCGGTGGGGAGCCGATGAAGCGGGCGCGATGGTCTGGACGCGGCTTCGGGTCGGCGAGGCCGATCCGACCACCGGAGTCGCATATGCCGGCCCGGCACGGTTCCCGCTGCATCCGCGCGATCGGATCGTCGTCGACGAGGCCGGCATGGTCGACCTGCAGGCGGCGAACGCGCTCGTCGAACTCGCGCTCGAGCGCGGCGTCGGGTTGGCGTTCGTCGGTGACACGCATCAGGCGCTGCCGGTCGGTCACGCAGGGGCGATGGGGTCTGCGATCCGGCACGCGAACGCCGCGGTCGAGCTCGACACGGTGCATCGGTTCCGCGATCCCGCCTACGCGGCGCTCACGCTGCGACTCCGGGACGCGGGTGACCGCGAGCATGCGCTGCCGGTCGCCGCTGAGCTCGTCGAGCGTGGCCACGTCGCGAGGGTCGATCATCAGGACGCGGCGCGTGAGCGGATGATCGAGGCGTACTTCGAGTGGCACGCGCACGGCAAGCGGGTGACGCTGGTATCCGCTTCGAATGCCGAGGCGGATGCCATCAATGACGCCATCCAGCAGCGGAGAATCGCTCGGGGCGAGCTCGACGCCGGCATCGTCGCCTGGGGCATGGGGGAGCAGCGCATCCTTATCGGCGACACCGTCCAGACCCGCCGCAACGACCGGTATACGGGTGTCGAGAATCGCGCGCAATGGATCGTGCGCGGCATCCACGACGAACAGGTGTCCCTTGTCTCTGTGGGCGACAGTGGCGAGGTGGCACGCATCTCTGCCGAGTACGCGCGCGAGCATCTGCAGCTCGCCTACGCGTCCACCGTGCACGGAGTGCAGGGCGACACCGCGGATGCTTCGGTCGTCGGACCGGATGTGGATGCCGCGGGACTGTACGTCGGCCTCACGCGCGGACGGGTGCACAACCTCGCGGTCGTGGTGGCACCCACGGATGCCGCGGCGCGCGAGCGCCTCGTGGAATCGATGCAGCGGGGGACGCAGGAGTTGACGATGCAGGATGCCGTGCGCGCGGCGGAGGCGGAGCTGCGGCGTGCAGCACGGGACAAGGACGCGACAGGGCCTGTCGTCGAGGCGCCAGGTTCGGTGAGTTGGATCGGGGTCTAGGTGCCGAACTCATGGCCTGCGCTCATCGGGCTCTCGCTGCAGTTGATCGCTCGTCGGTCATACTTTGCGTATGACTGCGACCATCAAAGTCAGCGACGAGCTCCGCGACCGCCTCAAAGAGCAAGCCGCGCGTAACGGGCTCACGCTCGGCGCGCACCTCGCGCATCTCGCAGATGCTGAGGACAGGCGATGGCGTCTCGACCTGCTGAAGTCTGCGATCGACGCGTCGAGCGAAGGTGCCGCCTCGCACGCTGCGGAGACCGAAGGCTGGGAGCGCACGGAACTGACCGACGCTACGTGAGCCCGCAGCATCCGTTGGCGAGGAGCTCGGTTACTAACACTTATCGCTGTATCTGTTGGTAAACTACGGGGATGGTCACACCTACGGGCGATCTCGTCCCCATCGATGCGGTGACCCACGAGACCTACGATTGGGTGCCGCGCGCGCCCGAGATTCACTCACGCGCCGAGGTGGAGCGACAGACCGGACCATACGACGCTGCGGTCACTCCAGCCATAGCGGCGTGGTCGACTGTCCTCTCGAGCGAGGATTCGGCGGATGTCGAGGACGCGACTCGCCAGTTGGTGGAATTCGACCATCACGCGCAGCGGAAGCTCGGCACCGGTAACCCCGCGTTGGGGCCGATGACGGCGATCCTGCTGCGCACCGAGTCAGCCTCGAGTTCCCAGATCGAGCAGCTGACGACGTCGGCCAAGCAGCTCGCTCTCGCGGAGATCGACGAGGGCGACAAGACGAACGCGCTCACTGTCGTGGGCAACGTCCGCGCGATGGAGGCCGCTCTGCAGCTGGCCGATGACATCAGCGAGGACTCCATTCTGGCGATGCACAAGGCGCTCATGCTCCACCACTCGGGCTTCCCTCCCGAGGACGCGGGCCGATTCCGTGCCGAGCAGGTCTGGATCGGACGGGGCGAAGCCGGCCCTCGCCTCGCCGACTTCGTTCCGCCACATCACGACCGCGTTCCCGGATCGATCGGGGATCTCGTCAGCTTCGCGAAGCGCCAGGACATGCCGGTTCTCGTACAGGTCGCTGTCGCGCACGCACAGTTCGAGACGATCCACCCGTTCCCAGATGGCAACGGCCGCACGGGCCGCGCGCTCGCGCAGTCGATCCTGCGGAACAAGGGACTCGTCGGATCGACCGCTGTGCCGATATCGGCCGGCCTCCTCGTTGACGTCCAGCGCTACTTCGATGCACTCAGCTCGTTCCGCGGCGGCGACGCCGGTCCGATCATTCGCGGGTTCGCGGGGGCGAGCAGGATCGCGGCAACGACGGGCACGCAGCTCGTCGACGCTCTCGTCGAGCAGCTCGAGGAGTCGCGGGAGAAGATGGCGGGCATTCGGGCGGATGCCGCGGCGTGGAAGATCCTCCCTCGCCTGATGGGTCAGCCGGCGGTGAACGTCAAGTACCTCAAGAACACGCTCGGTCTCGGCGAGATGACCGCGCTTCGCGCGCTCGATTCACTCACCGAACGCGAGGTTCTCACCGAGACCACGGGGAGGAGCCGCGGTCGGGTTTGGCAGCATCGCGGCATCTTCGATGCGCTGGATGCGTATGCGTCGGTGATTCGGCGGATGTCCGGGCGCTGATGCGTAGCCGTTGGTGTTCCCTCATCCTCATCGCACCCGGCGCCGTGGTCGCTGAGCGGGTGTCGCCGTGGCTTTCGTGGGCGACACCCACCTACTCGTGACGTGATGGCTCCGCGAAAGGCATTCGAACACTGCGATGAGGTTCGACATGGTGCACCTGGGGTCCACGGTCCCGACTACGCGGCACCCACGTTGCGGCGTCTGGGTGAGGGTGCCGGGTGCGGGCAGGGATGCAGAGGCGACCGATTGGCGGGCGCCTAGCTGTACTGACCTCGACCGTTGTTGATTCGGTCGATGGGGGTGCGGCCTCCGATGCCGAGGTGGTGCCTGTCTAGGTTGTAGTAGTCGAGCCAGGTCGTCAACCCTGCTTTTCGGTCGTCGTTCGAGCTCCAGGGGCGGGCGTAGGCCCACTCGGTGGCGAGGGTGCGGTTGAGGCGTTCGACTTTCCCGTTGGTCCAGGGGCAGTGCGGTTTGATGAACCGCTGTCGGATGCCGTGCGCGTCGACCACGGCCTTGAACGCGGCCGAGTGGCGGTAAGCGAACGCGTTGTCGCTGATGACGCGTTCGACTGTGACGCCGAGGCGCGCGTAGAACGCGATCGCGCGGTCGAGGACGCCCGCCGCGGTGGTGCCTTTCTCGTCGTCGTGGATCTCCGCGTAAGCAACTCGGGAATGGTCGTCGATGACGGTGTGCACGTAGTCGTAACCCAGGCCCCGCTTGCGCGCAGGACGTTGCCCGCGGCCATGCAGACGCCATCCGCCGCCGTCGGGGATACGGCCGAGTTTCTTCACATCGACGTGGATCAGGGACCCGGGATGATCATGCTCGTAACGCTGCGCGGATCGGCGGGTCGCGCGGATCACGGACCCCGTGACCGGGTCCAGCTCCCGCAGCAACGGCACGTGGTGGCGGCGCAACACCCTACCGACCGTTGAGGCCTGCAAGCCGAGCTTGTCAGCGATGAACACCGGCCCACGCCGAGTGAGGTGCCGCATGATCCGCACCCTCGCCTCCACGCACGCTTTGGTCTGGCGAGGGTGGGAGCGGGCGACGCTGGAACGATCGATCAGGCCCGCCGGGCCGCACTCCCGGAACCTGCGCCACCACCGCCACGCAGTCGTGCGGGAGATCCCCATTTCCGCGGCAACATGCGCGACCGCACGCCCCGACTCGATGCGCTGGACCATGATCAACCTGCCGGCCGGAGTCAGCCGGGCATTAGCGTGGGACACGAGAGACCTCCGTGGACTCGAGGGAACCTAGACAGCTCCAACTCGACTACGGAGGTCTCTCCTACGTCAACAACGATCCGGGTCAGTACACCTAGCGAGAGAGCGCTCGGGCGGGCCATACGTGCGATGTAAGCGGTGCCTCAGCATCGCTACCGGAACATCGTCGCCGATTTGCTTGAAGGACCGCTTTGTCATGTGCTCGATTGTCGTGTCCTGAGGAACCGAGATGGTCGCATCGGCCGCCATAATCAGGGGTATGGACTGGATGGTGATTGGCACGGTGCTCGCCGGGTCCGCTGCCCTCGCGACGGTAGCCATCACGATCACCAATCAAGTCAGCGCATCAGTTCGCTACGACCTCTGGGTGAAGGTGCTGAACAATGCGCGGAATGAGCATCAGGCGAAGATTGCGGCCGACCGGGTGGACTACTACTTCGTCGAGCTGGCCGTTGCGGAGCTCACGCGAAAGCAGCGCGCCCGGCTCACCGTCGCCGGCTTCGGTATCGTCGCGATCGGATGCCTGGCCTTCGTGATCGGTAGCGTGGTCGCGCAGATCGCCGATGGCGTGGCGCTCTGGATTGGCTGGACAACCGTCGGTATCGGCGTCGTGTCGTACGTGGTTGGCCTCGCCATCGCGACGATTGGACCCGATCGCGTTCGCGACGCACAGCGGATCAAAACGACTGAAGCTTCCGAGGCTGCTGTGCTGAGGGAAATCCGAACATCTCCATGGTGGCAGCGTCGCCGGAAGACCACTTGATCGCGCTAATGCCTCGAGTCGACGAGCTCTCGGTTTCCCCTGGTCGACCGGCATCCGCACGCTGGGAGACCGATGTACGAGCAACTGCCAAAGCGTCGAGAAAGGCCAGCAGGAACCCGACTAGGATGGCGAAAGCGTCAGGTGTCTTCCCCGCCAGCACCCCTCAGCCGTGATGCGCTCAGGCTCAGGTTCGCCATCACTCGACTCTTAGGGAGGGCTGGTCCAGTCGGTAGTCCTTTCTACGCGTGTGCTCGCGCTCGCGTCGGTGATGATCTTGCACATGCTTTGACCTATGCGGGGTCACTGTCATAATCAGGCGCAGTATGGAGACACAACAGAACAAGCTGCAACGGCGCATCGCTGATCTGCTTGAGAGCGCCGCGAAGGCCGCGAGGAAGTGGGGAAAGTCGACCGCCGAGAACTCGCCGATAGCGCTCGTACCGCTCACCCCTCGCTACGACGGGGACAGTCACGAGGTCTACGTCGATGCCATCGAGGCTGGTCTGAAGCTCACCGACCGCGAGACGGGCGTGCGCAACATCGCGCTAACAGGGAGCTATGGCGTTGGTAAGAGCAGCATCCTGGCCGAGCTGCGCCGACGCCACCGACGTCGTGCGATCGCCATCTCGCTTTCATCTCTCGGACACGAGAATGACGATGCGGAGGGATCGCACAGCAGGGTTGAGTCCAAGACGAATCGCATCCAGAAGGAAATCGTCAAGCAACTCCTCTACAGCCAGGATCCATCGAAGCTTCCGGGGTCGAAGTATCACCGTGTCTCCAAGTTCAAGTTCTGGCGAGAGCTGGCGCTTGCCGCACTGATCGCGGTGCCCGTCACCGTCGCCTTCTTCCTGCTCGGATGGACCGCGAGGCTATCAGCGCTCGTACAGTTGCCCGAGGAGTTGTCGCTTCTCCCGCATGCGGTCGTCTTTCTGGCGCTTCTACTCCTGCTGTTCGGCCTGCGGTACTTCACCTACAACCGTCTCCACATCAGCCAGCTGACTGCCGGTGACGCAGGGATCGCACTCTCGCCCGAGTCGGCGACGTACTTCGACGAGTATCTCGACGAGATCGTGTACTACTTCGAGAACATCAAGCGGAACATCGTTATCTTCGAGGACATCGATAGGTTCGACGACGCGGGCATCTTCGAAACACTCCGCTCGCTCAACGCGATTCTGAACAGCGCACGACAGCTTAACGGGCGCAACGTGCGCTTCATTTACGCGATCAAGGACAGCGTCTTCGACGAGCTCGGTGCGCGCGCCGCGGATGAAGAGGCCGCGACTGACGATGTCGGGGACGCGGATGCGGGGCGAGACGATGCGGCGGAAGTGCAGGTGGCTCGCGCGAACAGAACCAAGTTCTTCGATCTCGTCATCCCCGTTGTGCCCTTCATCACCCACCGCAGCGCGCGCGATCTGCTTGCCGATGTCCTGGAGGATGTCCATCACTCCGTGTCGCCTGAGCTCATCGACCTAACGGCCCGACACGTGGCGGATATGCGTCTCATCAAGAACATCCGCAACGAGTTCCTCATCTTCAAGCGCCAAGTCATCGAAAAAGGTTCGCTCGATCTGAGCGAAAACGGCGTGTTCGCGATGATGCTCTACAAGAGCACTCACCTGGCGGACTTTGAAGCAATCCGATACGGGCGCAGCGATCTGGACACCGTCTACGCGTACTACCGTGACCTCGTCAACGACAACGTGAAGGAACTCGATACTCGGATTGGCCAGAATCGAAGGGCGCTCAGAGCGCTCCGGCCACCCGGTGGGCGCGGTGCACGGCTCGGAGTTGCATTCACCGAGTACATCGATCAGATGATGCGTCTCCAGGGTGGAAGTCGACTCCAGTACTCGTACCAGGGCGCTGTCGTCAGTAGCGACGATCTCTCCACCGATTCTCTCTGGGAGAGAATCGCCGATGCCGAGGACGCGATCACTGTGACGTACCGCAGCCAGTACAACCACCATTCGATGCAGGTGCCGCACGCCGATCTCGAGTCAATCGTCGGCGAGGCGCTCCGCACGAGCGAATGGACTGAGGCGGAACGCACCCGCGCGACCGACGCGATCGCGGCAGACACCAATCAGCGCGACTGGCTTATCGGCGCTGAGATGTCAGGCCTCATGGCGGCGCACAACTACAAGGTCACCATCGGAAAGAAGGCGATAAGCTTCGAGCAAGCGGTGACGGACACGCTCAAATCCGAGCTCGCCGTCGAGCTGGTGCGCACGGGCCATATCGACGAGGACTTCACGCTCTACACTTCGACGTTCCACGCGTCGCGGGTCAGTGCCAACGCAACGAACTTCCTCATGAAGCGAGTGAACCGCCACCGCAGCGATCCAACATTCGCACTGACTGCGCAGGACGCCGAGGCGGTACTTCGAGAACGGCCCGAAGTTCTCGCGCAGCGGGCGGCACACAACATCGCGCTCCTTGACTACATCATTGGTAGCGACCACGAAGGTCTGGACGAGTTCGTTTCGCGCCTCACGCAATCCGACGCAGAGCAGCGAGCGTTCCTGCACCTCTATCTTCAGCGCGGTGTTTTCCATGCGAAACTCGTGTCGCTCCTAGCGGAGCGATGGATCGACACACTAGTTCTCATCGTCGAGGACGAGATCATCGACGATGAACGTCGCATGAGCCTCGTGAACGTGGCACTGGATTCGCTGCCGCCCGACCTTGAATTCACGCTCAACGCTGACGTGAGCGCCATCCTGAACGACGCCTACGCGTCGCTCGACACCTTTTCCTCCGACTCCACAAGCCCGGCACGCGCGTCGTCCCTTGCGGACCTGGTCGCACGCGCTGAGCTGCAGCTCAAGGATCTCGCGCCGCTCGGGGCGAGCGTGCGGACTGAGATTGTTTCGAGAGGCACCTACACGGTCACGCGCCAGAACCTCTTGCTCGCCCTTGGGGACCCTGACCTCGGCCTCGACCTCGATACTGTGTGGGCGACGAATGAAAAGGTGTACCGCAGCGCAATTCAAGACATTCACGCCTACCTAGATGCGCTCGCTTCAGATGAGGTCACAGCGACTGATTCGGATCATTTCGCAGCGCGAGTCGGTGATGTGCACGCGTCTGCGCCCGATCAGGTCAACGAGTTCGTCCGGCGGGCTTCGGACGTCTGCGTTGTGGCCGAGCTGCCTCTTGTTCCAAGTGCGACGTGGCCGAGCCTCGCCGAGCATGGCGGTCGGTTCCCGCTGACCGTCCCCAACGTCGCTGCCTACGTCGACCAATACGACATCGACGAGCACCTCGGTGCCCTATTGTCGGCAGCGGCGGGAATCGAAACTACGGCGCAGGATGAGGGGGACGCGAAGGCCACGCTCTCGCTGGAGATATTGAAGGCACGCAACTTTATACCGAGCGCGGCGCTTCGCGCCGCGCTCGTGAAGAGTCTGGAGTTGGAGTCCTACATCGAGCCGGACGAAGTACCCCGCGAGATCGGTGAGCTTGTCGGCCACCTTATTGCGGGTAACGACCTCGAAGACGCCGCCTCTGCGTTCGCAGCGCTGGTGCCGGGGGATGTTGGCGGACTCGTCTTTGCCCTCTCAAAGTCGAAACAGGCACTCGGTTTTGTCTCGCCCACCGAGATTCCGCCGACGGTCCTCGTATCAGTGCTCGAGCACAACGATGTGACCCCTGTCATGAAGGACGCAATCATCGAGCGATTCGCCGAGTTCACCGACGGCGCTTCGACAAGCGTGCTGTCTGGTGCCGGGCGGTTTGCGGTCCGGACGGGGCGCGCGATCACCATCGACCAGATACTCAGGCTCGCTCAAAACCGTGTCGCCAGCGCGACAGTTGTCGGTCTTCTCGAGTTGCACCGTGCCGAGCTAACGTGGGCGGAAATTCGACCAGTCTTGCAGGCACTTGGCGGCAAGTATGCGGAGCTGACAGAGCACAACGGCAAGCGTCCATCCTTTGACGCGGATGCTGCACACCTTGCGCTGGCGGAGCGCCTGAGGAGCCTGGGCGCAATCAGCACGACGAGCGAGCGTGGTGGGCGGCTGGTCATAAACATGCCGCGGCTTGCTCGGTAGACACCGGCAAGCGTTCGAAGGCAACAGGATCGCCTAGGTCCCGAAAAATAGTGGGTACGATGTCACCGTGGAGGACTCGCGCCCAAAATCTGGGGTGTCCTACCGAGCGTACTGCCTAGCTCTGCTGCGCCCGGCAAAAAGCAGCATCGATGCGCAAGCTGTACGGACTAAGCGTGGGCGCATGAGGATCCGTCGTGGGCGATTCCCAGCCGAATATCTCATACCAGACGTCAGGACGTTCCGAACGTCACCTTGTTTGTCGATCCCTTGGGACCGATTCGCATATAAGCCTCCTCGAGTGTTTTCTTGAAGCGTGGGCGAACAAGCAGATTCACCTGCGAAACATCCGTCATGCTCGCGGGATCCTGGCCTTGCTTGACCCATCTCGTCGCAATCTCTCCAGGCGCGAGACTGAACGGGCCGTGCCGCCCTTCGCCACTGACCCGCCAGACATTCTCCCCGTCGAATGAGGTTCCGCCGTCAGCAGTACGAATGCCGCCGTGCTGCAAGACTAGAAACTCGGCACCGATATTCGTTAACTCGATGTAGGCCGACCAGTCACACCTGCCCGGTGCTGCAAGGCTTGTGCTGCAAGCTTCCGCCGGCCCATCTCCCACGTGTCGGTGACTGACACCACCGCGAAGTTGCGGGATGCCGCGCTTCGAGGTTGTGAAGAGGAGCGTGCTAAGGGCAAGCAGAAACAGCCCGAGTCCGCCGAGTACGTAGTACGAGACCTCGAGCCAGTAGTGGACGATTTCCAAGAGCATCCCCCAAATCTTTCGCACGACGCCCCGTTGTCAGCGGCGACACTCTGCTTAACCCTCTTTGCTCCCGTGGTTCACCCTCGAGCATCGTCGACACAGCATGGCACCCTGCGCTTCGTCACTTCGTCGATTCAGGCATCGCACTCGCGTCCTGCGGGTCGAGCGCATGGCGGAACCTCATCATCGCGCGACGCCCGATTGGGGATTGGGATGTTCGAAGTTCGTCCACCCGTAAAGGGTGCGCCTGCCCGACATGCGCAGTTCCAACGCGTTCTGGGATGCTGTAAGGATGACTCTGTGGTCCCGCTTGCGCAGGAGTAGTGGTCAAGCCGCTCCAGAGGTGGGTCAGTTCTCGGCGTCCGAGCCGATGGTTGACCACGCTGCACAGTTCGCGTTGTTGCTCGGCGAGCTCGAGCGGCGTCTCGCGAGCCAGGACCGAAGGATGGCGAACGCGGAATCTCGCTCCGGCGTGCTCATCGCCTCGTCAGCGGTCTTCGCCGGGCTCCTGGTGGCAACGCCGATGTCGTACGGCGTGCTCTTGGCGCTTGTGGTGAACATCGCGGCGGCGGGATTCGGTATCGCCACAATCTTCCCGAAGTCGATCGAGGAGCTGAAACCAGCGAGAGTTCGGCAGCGGCTGCTCGAGACGGACGTCGACTCGGCCAACCTCTACCTTGTTGACCAGTACCTGGCACTAATCGAACGGCGAGAAGCGTGGATCTCACTGCGCATGCGGCTGGTCAAGGCGGGCCTTGGCCTGCTGGGTGTCAGCCTCATCCTTGCGGCCGTCGCTATCTCACGTGGGCTGTGAGAGGAGGTGACATGGCGAACAACAACGATGGCTCCTGGCCGCCCAAGCCGGAAACGGACGATGCGGCATTCGAGCGCGTGACGGAAGGGCAAGAAACGATTCTCGGTACCGGCGGTCAACCACCGCGCGAGCGCTTCATCGAGACCGCACGTCCGCACGACGAGTGACCTCCCGGAAGGGTCCCGGCCGAACGTCGGGGCTCTTCCGGCTGATTCGGCGAGGCCGATGTCGCGCGGCTGCGAATAGTGCACGTGAAGGTGACTATCAACCTGTTGCCCACACGTGCAACAACCCTGCGATCAACCGCAACGCGGCGTCTCTCGCCCGAACCCCAACCGCGATGGCTGAGTCGACCGCGGGCGCTCAGCGCGCCGCAGACCAGGAGTCCGTTAGCCTCCACGAGGTGATCGGTGACTCAACCGGCTTGCCCTCGCCGTTGATGGCTCCCTCGGCCCGGGCAAGCTCGGCTAGACGCGCCCTGAGAGGCCCCGACGACACACGGATGCCCGTCTCGGGATCGAATCGTCGATAGGATGACGTGTGCCCAACCCCACCGCCCCGGCAAACGAAGTCGACCCCGAGCTTGCGATCGGCAAGATTGGCCGTGCTATTCGCGTCGCCCTGTACGTCGCATTCCTCTCGGGCGCCCTGGTATTCATCTGCCTCAATCTCACGGACATGGACCCGGCGCCACTGAATCTCGTTGCAGTGGTGGTCGGAGCGCTCGGCACGATCCTTGTGATGGTCGCCGATGTAACCGCGGGACTCAATCTGTATTCAGGCAAGGCCCCGAAGGTCTATCCGCGGGTCTCAGGCTGGACTCGAGTGATCGGCACGGCTGCTCTACTGGCTGCAGCCGTCTATGCCATATTTGCGGCGATAAACGCGCTCTGACTTGTAGGGGTTCCGACGCACAAGCGGGACCCACTTCCGGGCGTTGCCCGTTCGGGGATCGCGCTGTACCGCTGGCTACCGGGCGGCAGGCAGCACTGTTGTCGCGCGACTACCTGACGTCGACGCCAAACGCGCGCAGCAGCGGGACACGCGGGATCATCCGGCGGGGCCCGAGCTGGACCGTGGGGATGGTGCCGTTCTCGATGCCGAGCTTGATGGTGCGGTAGTCGACGCCGACGAGCTTGGCAGCATCCTTCATCGTCAGGGCGAGTGAAGTGTCTGTCTTGTTCATGTCCTTCTCCTATCGTGAGCAATGCATGTCAGCACTTGCCCACACCGTACTCCTGTCGTGAGCAATCCGCGACATGTATTGCTCATCCGGCCTTATTCGTGAAAGGCTCACGGCATGAGTGACGTGGCAGTCGAGGTGACCGACAACGAGCGAATCGATGTCAGCGACGGCGTGAGCATCCCGAAAGCATGGGATGTCGTCGCCACCGGCGAGCCGAACGTCGCTGGAGCCATCCATCTCCGCGTGGTGTTCGACGAGCAGCTGCGCCGCACCGTCGCGTCATCGGTCCGCCTCGATCGCGCGGAGGAGGGCGCGGAGGTGACAGCGGCCGCCCTCCGTGACGTACGGGTGCAGTACCTCGTCGCGGTCTCATCGATGCGCGTGGTCGAAGTGACCCGAGCGCAGAGCAAGAGCGAACCTCTCCGCGAGTACCTGGCAGAGGTGAAGTCACGCACCGATCGCACCTACGAGGAGACGGTGCGCGACGCGGTGACGCTGTACCGGATCGCGGCGACGGTGAACCTGGCGCCCCTCAAGCTCGTCTCGGAGCAGCTCGGCGTAAGCGTCAGCACCGCCACGCGCATGATGGCCCGGGCGCGCGAAGCCGGCCTCGCCGTCGACCTGATCACCCGCGAGACACACAACAGGATGCGCGCCGACAACGACGAACAGATGCGGCCCCACCAGCCTCCAGGATCACCTTCCGGCCCATCGATCGACCGGTAACAGCAACGCGCCGCGCGAAACGTCAAATGTGCGAGTTGCTCACCCATGGCAAGCAATCAGCGACAAACTGCTCAAAAAATGGCCTTCGACAATTCGGCCATCTCGCGTCTGAACGCATCCCATTTCGGCATACATCTGAGCGCCCCTTCAGGACAGGTCTTCAGAGCCGCGGCGTGGCCGCCTTTTGGCCGCATCCTGTTTCCAACTAGCGGTTTTCGGACGTAGTTTGATGTCGTCGCGACTTCCAAAATCCGCGTAATTACGCGGAGTCTGTCGGTCTATGCCGGGATGCGAATTGCTCGATTCGCATTCGAGTCCCTCCAGGGGCACTCTCCGCTTCGGCACCGCGAGCGTGATGCTCGCCGCTACCCCGCTCCTGGCGTCGCTGTCAACGGGGGTACCCCTTTGCGCGCCAGCGCGGGACGATGGCCTCACCAGGACAACGCGATCAAGGAGGAGCTGATGACTGACCAGCGCGCAGACAGCGAGGGCGCCGGGAGCGATGGCGAGAAGCCGGTGACCGAGCCCACCACGGATAAGATG
This sequence comes from Microbacterium tenebrionis, assembly GCF_903645325.1. Taxonomy (GTDB): domain Bacteria; phylum Actinomycetota; class Actinomycetes; order Actinomycetales; family Microbacteriaceae; genus Microbacterium; species Microbacterium tenebrionis. The sequence goes on along the minus strand of NZ_CAHJXQ010000001.1, from coordinate 434,389 downwards.
CAGGAGCCGAGCACGGAGAAGGAGCCGGGCGACGAACCCCGCCAGCCCGTGGATGACGACGCGGAGCCGAGCCATGAAGCCGTGGGGATCGGCGTCATCGGGCGACCCCTGACCGAGCCTGATGCGGCGACGGACTCCTGAGCCTCCGATCGGCTCGTGGCCGGACGATCCGAACGAGCCGATGCTCGGCGAAACGCACCTATGCTGTCGAGGAGGCACAAGTCCGTCTGAGCGCGAAGCGCCAGCGGTGCACGACGAATCGTGCGCAACCAGGGAGCGCGTTCGCATGGGTCAGTTCATCTACGAGGGCAACGTCAAGCACGAGTTGGAAGATAGGGCACTCGCGCACGTGCAGCTCGTGATCAGCGCGAAGTTGCGTCGTGGCGAGCCTTTCCCGTTCAGTTGGCGCGAAGACGTGAGCATCGGCGGCGGTCGAACCACGGTCTGGCTGCACGCGGGCAGCGCCCTGGTCTTCAAGTACTACGGCAGCCGGCGACCAGCCATCAACCGTGCATGGGTCGACGCGCTGGCCTTCACGGCCAACTCCCCCACTGGACTGCACGTCGTGCCGGAACCCGCGGATTCCGGCGCTCCACGGACACCCGCTGCCGATTCGTTAGCCACCCGCTGACGCGACTCATCCCCACCCCGTAGGCGGGAGTCCCGAGATCACCAGCGCCGAGATCGCGATCATACGTCTGCTCGGCGGCGCCTCGGCCCCGGCGGCGGGCAACGGCAACTGACGTCCGTCCCGGGCAGTCTGCATCCTCGTCGATGGATCACGCTGTCCGCGCCACCGTATGGATCGTTCCTGTGCTGGGTGTCAGTGATTGCGCAGGGCGCTGATCAGCTCAGCCTTGCGCTTGCCGGAGTAACCGGTCAGCCCAAGCTCTTTCGCCCGTTTGCGCAACTCGTCGACGGTCCAGTCCTCGTAGTCGCCGGCCTTGCCCCCGCGCCGTCCGACCTCCGAGCGTCCCTTCTTGGTGCCGCCCGTCGCATTCGAGATCCGGGCAGCCTTCTCCTTCGATGCGCCGTCGTCTCGAAGCTCCTCATAGAGCTCGGGATCCTTCAATCGTGAGTTCGCTCCGCGTGGCATCCGCTTCTCCTCTCATCCGTCCTTGACTTCGTCGGCGCCGCCCTGCGGGGGACGGTCGTCGTCCGACGCTTGATGAGCGCCCTGCGCGTAGTCCGGGCGCGAGGGCTGTTCGCGCTGGTCGGAGAACTCCCCGCCGACGCGTCCACCGTAGGGTCGTCCGTGATCGGAGGACTCCGCTCGACCGAAGACCAGAGTCCACGGCCCCGCCGTGAATCTCGCTCCGGTCCGGAGGATCATCGAATCGTCGTCTGTGCCGGTGGCCGCGACGTCCGTGCGTGCACTCGTCTCTCCTTCGCCGCGCATCGTGAGCACGTACTCGTCCCGATCGTCGTGCGCGATCTCGGCGTGCACGGGATCCGTCTCATCGAGACGGAGCTCGTTGTCAGCCGCCGATCCGATCCGTACGAGGTCGGCCGTCAGCGCGAAGACGAAGCGATCATCCTCTCGAGTCACGGTCAGATGGGGGTCGCCTTCGCCCCACCCGGCGTGCGTCGTCGTGGGCTGATAGGGCTGGCGCTCGTTGCGAGAGTTCATGTGCGGTCCTCCTCGTTCGGAATGCCCACGTTTCCACAGTCGATGCACCTCCGCGAGGGGTTGACGCCGACGACGAGTTGTGCGCCCCGGACGGTCCCTGCGCTGTCAACCCCCTTGGCCGACGTACCGCCTGAAGCAAGAATCATGAGGAACGACCGAGCCGCCCGAGGAGATCCTGTGACGATGACCACCGATGATCTCCCCCACCGCGGCGCCGAGTGGGAGGTGATCGCGATCAGCCGCAAGTCCTGGCGCATCTGCGATCCCGCGCGGAGTGTGTCAGATGCCTCGCGGCTGATCGCCTACGTCGACCGCACGGATATCGGCACCTACGACGTGCTGTGGCTCCGCAGCCCGTGCCCGTCGCGGTCGCGCTACCGCACGCTGAACGAACTCCTCGCCGAGCTCGACGAGGCGGTCTCGGGCGGCAGCGCTTCACGAGCCGACCGCCCGACACGGATCGCTCACCATCCGCCTCGATACTGACGCGCGTGGCGTCACGCGGCGAGCGCGAGGTACGGCTCCCAGCACGGGTCGCTGCGCTCGGTTCCGCGGACGGTCCAGCTGTTGCCGTTCGGCTGGCGAGGCGTGAATCGCAGTTCCCAGTGCATCTCCTGGGGCGTGCGATCGCTCTTGACGTTGTTGCAGCGCAGGCAGCAGGCGACGAGGTTCTCCCACGAGTCCGCTCCCCCGCGCGAGCGCGGCAGGACATGATCGATCGTGGATGCCGCCTTGCCGCAGTATCCGCACCGGTGATTGTCACGGCGGAGCACTCCCCGCCGCGTGACCGGCACGCGCCGGCTCATCGGAACGCGGACGTATCGGGACAGGATGATGACGGCTGGTCTGTCGTATGGCCCGCCCGACGCCCGGACGGGATCGTCCTCCACCCGCTCGATCACGGTCGCCTTGTGATTCATCACGAGCACGAGTGCTCGCTTGAACGAGACCACAGCCAGCGGCTCGTAGCCCGCGTTCAGAACTAGTGTGCGCATCGTCATCCTCTCGATCCGCCGGGACGGCTTCCCGGCACTCTCGAACCAATGACGCCGCGAGGGCGACAGACGACACGCAGAGACGAAAAAAGGCGCCGTCCTATGGACGACGCCTCGCGCACACGACAAGCTCGGTGCATCCCTGCGGGCAATGCCGAAGGACGTGACGACCGAGTGCATCCATGGTGCGGATGCCCGGAGTTCCTTCCATCAGCTTCTCCCGTCCGTGCGACGACGGGAACAGGCTAGCCCATCAGGCCGCGAGATGACGAAACGGTCGGTGAACACTCGGGCGCGTGTCGCCCAGGCGGAAAGCGAGCCGGAGACTCAGCCGGCGTTGGCGGCGAGCCAGGCGTACGGCTCGTACAGGCTGCCGTTGACCCACACCTCGAAGTGCAGGGGGGTCGCCGTCGAACGACCAGTGCTGCCGACGAAGCCGATGAGCTGCCCGGCCACGACCGTCTGGCCTGCCTGCACCTGACGGGACCCGTAGGTCATGTGACCGTAGGTGGTCGCGAGGCTCTGCCCGCCGACGACCGAGTCGATCATCACGGCGACGCCGTAGCCGCCGATGCTCTCGGCCGAGGCGCGGACGACGCCCGCCGCTGCGGCGTAGATGGGCGTGCCCTGAGGCGCGAGCATGTCGACGCCGTTGTGCCCGCCGCCGATCGTGCGACCCTCGGTGTACGAACCGCGAGGGAGCGGGTAGCGCACTTCACCGGATCCCGGGGAGACGAGCGCATAGTTGCCGACGTCGAACGTCCGCGCCCCGGCGGATGCGGACGCGGACGCGGACGCCGCTGCCGCGGCGGCTGCCGCGCGGGCCTTCGCAGCCTCTTCGGCCTTCTTCTCGGCGATCTCCTCGGGGGTGGTCGCGGAGTAGGTCGAGCGGTCAAGCGGCGATGCCGTCGCCTGGGATGCCACGACGAGCGACTGCGCGTCGCCGACCGCGACCTGCTGCAGCGTGGCTGTGGCGTCAGCGGATCCAGACCCGGACGACGCGGCGTAGGCGGGGAGCGCGCCGGCGGCGACCAGCGCACCGACGGCGCCGAAGATCGCGATCGAACGCATCGGGGCGACCATCTTGCGGGCGGCCTCGCGCGGCGCGACGGTGCGCCGGCGCTTCAGGCTCTGTTCAGATGTCGTGATCGGTTCGATGACTTCGGCCAAAGGTGTCCTCCTGCGCCTCAGCGCTCGGGTGCGCTGGCTCGTCAGCACTCTGCTCTCGTGGCACTAGCTCGGGTACTTCGTGCGATGTGACCGCGAGGACGACGAGCCGGGAAGGCGATCCTCGCGGGGGCTGTCATCGGCGGGCTTCTCCGCCGACGACCTGTCCGAGGTTACCGGAAGATAACGATCGTGTCACCCCTGCAGGGCTGGCAATCTTCCGAGAGCGGTCAGGCGGGTTCACCCACGAGGAAGATGTGCGAGGCCAGCTCGACGGGAAGTTCGAGGCCCTCTTCGGCCCCCTCCATCTCGATGAGCACGTAGCCCTCGCTGTAGCGGTAGTTGCCGCGAGCACCGGGGACGACGCCCGCGTCGCGCAACTGCTGCAGCAGTTCAGGGTCGACCTGGGCGGGCTCCGCAAGCCGGCGGACGGTGCCCTCGACGGGCTCTCCGGCGGCGTTGAGCTTCTGCACGAGCCCGATGACGCCCTCTTCGAACTGACGCGCCGGCGCATCGCCGAGCTGGTCGAGGCCGGGGATCGGATTGCCGTACGGCGACTCGGTGGGGTGGCCGAGCAGCTCGACGAGGCGGCGCTCGACCTGCTCGCTCATGACGTGCTCCCAGCGGCAGGCCTCATCGTGGACGAACGCCCAGTCCAGACCGATGACGTCGGAGAGGAGGCGCTCGGCCAGGCGGTGCTTGCGCATGACATCGACGGCCTTGCGGCGCCCGGCATCCGTCAACTCGAGCGTGCGGTCCTCCGAGACGACGACGAGGCCGTCGCGCTCCATGCGGCCGACCGTCTGCGAGACGGTGGGCCCGGAGTGCCCGAGGCGCTCGGAGATGCGAGCGCGCAGCGGAACGATGTTCTCCTCCTCGAGCTCGAGGATGGTGCGGAGATACATCTCCGTGGTGTCGATCAAGTCCGTCATCTGGCCCTCCGGGTCTTCTTAGGCAAGCCTACATTCCTCGCGCGAGGTCGGACGAGGTCACACGGCGATCGGCACTCCGCACGCGCACCTAGAATCGACCCATGGCGATCGAGATTCCGCGTGACCTCCTGCCCGTCGACGGCCGATTCGGCTGCGGTCCTTCGAAGGTGCGCCCGGCGCAGCTCGAGGCGCTCGTCACCGCTGGGGCGAGCATCCTCGGCACCTCGCACCGCCAGGCGCCCGTGAAGAACCTCGTCGGCAGCGTCCGCGAGCAGCTGGGAACCCTGTTCCGTCTTCCGGACGGGTACGAAATCGTGACCGGCAACGGCGGCTCGACCGCGTTCTGGGATGCCGCCGCCTTCGGCCTCATCGAGCGACGCACCAGAACCTGACCTTCGGAGAGTTCGGCGGGAAGTTCGCCAAGGCCGCGCGGCCCCGTGGCTCGAAGCGCCCGACGTCCGCGCCGCCGAGCCCGGTTCACGCGCGCAGGCCGAGATCATCGAGGGCATCGACGTCTACGCCTGGCCCCACAACGAGACCTCGACCGGTGTCGCAGCCACGATCGAGCGCGTCGCAGCCGACGGGGCGCTGACGGTGATCGACGCGACCAGCGCCGCCGGCGGCATCGACTTCGACGTCACGCAGACGGATGTCTACTACTTCGCCCCGCAGAAGAACCTCGGCTCCGACGGCGGACTCTGGTTCGCGGCGATGTCCCCGGCCGCGATCGAGCGGATCGAGCGGATCGCGGCGTCCAACCGCTACATCCCCGAATTCCTCAGCCTCAAGAACGCTGTCGACAACTCCCGTCTGAACCAGACGCTGAACACCCCCGCACTGACCACCCTGCACCTGCTGGACTCGCAGTTGCAGTGGATCAACGACAACGGCGGGCTCGCCTGGGCGGGCGGTCGCACGGCGGAGTCATCGCAAGCACTGTACGACTGGGCTGAGGCATCCGAGGTCGCGACGCCGTTCGTCACCGACCCCGCGCACCGCTCCCCCGTCGTCGTCACGATCGACTTCGACGACAGCATCGACGCCGCAGGCATCGCGAAGACGCTGCGCGCAAACGGGATCGTCGACACCGAGCCGTATCGCAAGCTCGGTCGCAATCAACTGCGCATCGCGACGTTCGTCTCGATCGAGCCGGACGATGTGCGTCAGCTCATCCGCTCGATCGACTACGTGCTGGAGAACAGCGGCGCCTGATCCGGCGCTCACTCCTCTTCGTCGGAGTCGGCGTCGTCCACGTCATCGGCGTCGTCGACTTCGTCGGAGTCGGCGTCGTCCGCGCCGGACTCGTCCAGTTCGTCGATGTCGACGCCGTCGAGGTCGCCCGCATGCAGGATGTCGGGCTCGTCCGCGTCGTCGTCCTCATCGAGCTCGTCGAGGTCGTCGTCCGCGGCGGCGTCGTCATCCGAGGCATCCGCGTCTCCGCCCTCGGCTGCCGCCGCTGCCTGCTCGGCGAGCTCGGCCTGGTGCGCTCGGTACTCCGCGAGACGCTCCGCCCACGGCACCCACTCCGGTGCGAGCAGCGCACCCTCGTTCGGGAGCAGCTCGACCTCGAGCACGGTGGGCTCGGCGTCGTCGACACGGGCGACCGTGACCGTCCAGTACCAGCCCGGGTAGCCCGGCAGGCGGTTCTCGAACCGCAGCGAGACCGAGCCGTCCTCCTCGGCGACGTATCCGGCGGCCGGACCGATCGTCGAGGCGGGCGTGATCTCCTGCAGAGCCGCGAGGGCGAGGGCGTGCGCGCCGATCAGGCGGTCATCCACCTCGGCAGAGGACTCTTCGGCAGGGGGTTCAGGCGTCGAGGTCATCGGCCACCTTGCGCAGAACCGCCGCGATCTTCCGACCGTGACTGCTGGAAGGGTAGCGGCCGCGCCGCAGGTCGCCGCCGATGCCGTCGAGGAGCTTCACGAGGTCCTCGACGATGATGGCCATGTCGTCGGCGGGCTTGCGCTTGGCCTTCGACAGACTCACCGGAGCCTCGAGCACGCGCACCGAGAGCGCCTGCAGGCCGCGCTTGCCGTCGGCGACGCCGAACTCCACGCGGGCGCCCGACTTGACGGTGGCGCCGGCGGGCAGGGCTGAGGCGTGGAGGAAGACGTCCTGGCCGTCATCTGTGGCGATGAAGCCGAAACCCTTCTCGTCGTCGTAGAACCTGACCTTGCCGGTGGGCATAGGAGAACCTCGCTGGGTGATGGTGCCGATATAAAGGCCCGCTCATGCGCGGCCACACCCCAGCCTACCGGTGTTCCAGGGGCTAGGCTGAGACGGATGAGCACGCAGAAATCCGGGCCGGAGGCTCCCGTCGGTCGAATCGATCGCATCCTGGCGTTCACGGCGCTGACGCTGGCCGCGCTCTCGGTGATCTGCTTCTTCGCCATCATCATCGGCAGCGCCACCGGAATGGACCAGGCCTCGTTCAGCGAGGGCGTCTGGCCGGTCGTCGCGGCGATCCCGCTCTGGGGTCTCCCGCTCGCGTTCGTGATGATCATCGCACTGCTCGTGATGAGCTTCGTGCGGAAGGGACGGGCCGCGAGGCGCTCGTGACATGAGCACGCACGCACGCCCGCTCGCCGTGTGGCTGGCCCAAGCGCCCGACGCGCAGCTGGCCGCCCTGTTCGAGGCGCGCGGCGTGCGGGCGGACGTCGCCTGGTCGGACTTCTTCGATGCCGCCGAGGCTCTGCTCGAGCCGGCATCGATCGAGCGCGCCCTTCCCCGGCTGCCCCTGACCGAGGCCGTCGCTCTGCGCCGGTCGGTGAACGGTGACGACGCCGGCGACGACGCCGGACCGCTGATCGCGCTGGCGCTGCTGCGCCCCGACGGAACGCCCGCCCCTCCGGTGGCGGAGGCCGTCACGGCACGGCAGGATCCCACGGCATCCGAGACCCCGCCCCCTGAGCCGTCGGATGAGAGCGCGGCGGCGCGCGCCGCGGAGCGCGCGTTCACGACGGTGGCCGCGCTCGCCGACCTCGTGCTCCTCGCCTCCGATACGCCGCTCGCCCTCCTGACCGGAGGGGCACTCGCGTCGGGCGAGAAGCGCCGCATCGCCGCGACGGGCACGGCACCGGAGACCCTCGACGACCTCGCCGCGATCGCCGTGGATGCCGGACTCCTCGCGGCGCTCGACCGGCGCCTCGTCGCAACCGAGTCGGCCGACTCCTGGTTGCGTGAGTCCGCGTCTGCGCGATGGACCGGACTCGTCCAGGCGTTCCGCGCGGCGCTCCCCCGAGGTCTGCGCGACGGGGACGGGTGGCTCCCGACCACGGCCTGGGCTGCTCAGTACCCCTGGAGCACCGCGTGGCCCGAGCAGTGCTCCGCGATCGCGGAGCGGGCTCGACTGCTGGGACTCATCGCCGACGACGGTTCCGAGCCCGAGTGGGCCGTTCCGCTGCGCGAAGGAGCACCGGCGGACCCGGCATCCCTCCAGCGGATGCTCCCCACCGAGGTCGACCGTATCTTCCTGCAGAACGACCTCACGGCGATCGCGCCGGGGCCGCTGCAACCCGCCCTCGATGTGCGGTTGCGCCGGATCGCTGTGCGCGAGTCGGCCGCGCAGGCATCGTCGTACCGGTTCACCGCGGATTCCGTCGCGCAGGCGCTGACCTCCGGCGAGACGGCCGCCTCGATCCTCGACTTCCTCGCGGAGATCTCTCTGACCGGCATCCCTCAGCCACTGGAGTACCTCGTCACCCAGACCGATCAGCGCCACGGCCTGGTGCGGGTGTTCACGGATGCGTCGGGCCGCACACGCGTCGCCAGCGTCGACGCGACCCTGCTGGACGCGATGGGCGTCGACCAGGCGCTGCGCCCGCTGGCGCTCGCCAGGGATGCCGACGGCCTCACCTCGAGGGCCGGCAGGGACACCGTGTACTGGACCCTGACCGATGCCCGTTACCCCGCGATGATCGTCGGCGACGACGGACGCCCCTCGTCGTGGACCGCAACCCCGCCCCCGGCCACGCTCCTCCGGCCGCCCCGGACTACCTGCCGCTGATCGCCCGGCTCCGCGAGCGCCAGGGACCCGATGCGGATGCCGCATGGCTCGACCGCGAGCTCGAGGCGGCCGTGCGCTCCAAGGCCGTCCTGCTCGTCGAGATCGAGATGCCCGACGGCACGGCGCGGGAACTGCAGCTGGAGGCCAGCGGGCTCGGCGGCGGCCGCCTGCGCGGACGCGATCGGGCGGCGGACGTGGAGCGCACCCTGCCCGTGCGCAGCATCCGCTCTGCCCGCGTGATCGACCCTTCGGCAGGATCAGGGGCCACGGCGACCGGGGAACGGTAGACTCGAAAGCTATGTCCGATGGCCCCCTGATCGTCCAGAGCGATCGCACCGTGCTCCTCGAGGTCGCGCACGCCGACGCCGAGGCGGCCCGCCACGAACTGGCGATCTTCGCCGAGCTCGAGCGCGCGCCCGAGCACATCCACACCTACCGGATCACCCGGCTCGGCCTGTGGAACGCTCGTGCCGCCGGGCACACCGCCGAAGAGATGCTCGAGGTCCTCGATCGCTGGTCGCGGTTCCCCGTGCCGCCCTCCGTGTCGGTCGATCTGCGCGAGACCGTGAACCGCTACGGGCGTCTCGTGATCGAGCGCGACGACGAGGGCACCCTGATCCTGCGGTCGACGGACCCGGCTGTCCTCGCCCAGGTCGCGAACAACAAGCGCATCCAGCCCCTGCTGATCTCCCACCCCTCCGCCGACACCTTCGTCGTCGACGCCTGGGCGCGCGGCCAGATCAAGCAGGAGCTGCTGAAGATCGGCTGGCCCGCCGAGGACCTCGCCGGTTATACACCCGGCACCCCGCACGAGATCGAGCTCGACGAGAGCGGCTGGCAGATCCGCCCTTACCAGCAGGATGCCGTCGACGCGTTCTCGAAGGACGGCTCGGGCGTCGTCGTGCTCCCCTGCGGCGCGGGCAAGACGATCGTCGGCGCCGGCGCCATGGCCGCGACGAAGACGACCACGCTGATCCTCGTGACCAACACCGTCTCTGCCCGACAGTGGCGCGACGAGCTGCTCAAGCGCACGAGCCTCACCCCGGAGGAGATCGGCGAGTACTCGGGGCAGGCGAAAGAGGTCAAGCCGGTCACGATCGCGACGTACCAGATCCTCACGGCGAAGCGGAAGGGCCAGTACGCGCACCTGTCTCTGCTCGATGAGATGGACTGGGGCCTCATCGTCTACGACGAGGTGCACCTGCTGCCCGCGCCGGTCTTCAAGCTGACCGCCGACCTCCAGGCGCGGCGGCGCATCGGCCTGACGGCGACGCTCGTGCGCGAGGACGGCCGCGAGGGCGACGTGTTCAGCCTCATCGGACCCAAGCGCTTCGATGCGCCGTGGAAGCAGATCGAGGCGCAGGGCTTCATCTCGCCCGCGGCCTGCTACGAGGTGCGCGTCGACCTGCCCGCCGACGACCGGCTCGAGTACGCGGCGGCGACGGATGACGAGCGCTACCGCCTCGCGGCATCCGCCCCGGCGAAGATCGACGCCGTTCGCGAGTTGATCGCGAAGCACCCCGGCGAGCGCATCCTCGTGATCGGCCAGTACCTCGACCAGCTCGAGACGCTTTCCGAGGCGTTGAACGCGCCGCAGATCACCGGGGCCACACCGGTGGACGAGCGCGAGGAGCTGTACCGGCAGTTCCGCGAGGGTGAGATCGAGCTGCTGGTCGTGTCGAAGGTCGCGAACTTCTCCATCGACCTTCCCGAGGCGTCCGTCGCGATCCAGGTCTCGGGCTCGTTCGGGTCACGTCAGGAGGAGGCCCAGCGTCTCGGTCGCCTGCTGCGCCCGAAGGAGTCCGGGCACACGGCGAGCTTCTACACGCTCATCGCCCGCGACACCGTCGACCAGGACTACGCGCAGAACCGCCAGCGCTTCCTCGCCGAGCAGGGCTACAGCTACACGATCCTCGATGCGGACGCGCTGGCCGCGGCCTGATCACACGATCGACGCGGCGATCGCGACGCCGAGAGAGCCGAAGTAGACCACGAACAGGAGCGGGCCGACGGCGGGAACCCGCATATCCGCACCGGCTCACCGTCGACCCTGGCGCCCCGGGGGTGGCATCCATCGCTCTCGCGGTCCGCATGACCGTCCACGACAACACGACAATACGGGCGCTCCGCAAGACAATCAGCCCCCGCATGGCTGAAGTCACCATAATGGGGGCATGACTGATGCACGCATCCTGGTCGTCGACGACGAGCCGAACATCCGAGACCTGCTGTCCACCGGTCTGAACTTCGCCGGTTATCAGGTCAAGACGGTGGCCAACGGCGCCGCGACGATCTCGGCCGTCCTCGAGGAGGAGCCCGACCTCATCATCCTCGACGTCATGCTCCCCGACATGAACGGATTCAGCGTCACCAAGCGCCTGCGGGGAGCCGGGTTCACCGCGCCGATCCTGTTCCTCACCGCCAAGGACGACACGCAGGACAAGATCGAGGGCCTCAACGCCGGCGGCGACGACTACGTGACCAAGCCGTTCGCTCTCGACGAGATCGTCGCCCGCGTGCAGGCGATCCTGCGCCGCACGATGCAGGCCGACGAGGAGTCGATCATCCGCGCCGGCGAGCTGTCGATGGATCAGGACACCCACGATGTCTTCGTCGGCAAGGAGCAGATCGAGCTCAGCCCCACCGAGTTCAAGCTGCTGCGCTATCTCATGCTCAACCCCAACCGCGTGCTGTCCAAGGCGCAGATCCTCGACCACGTGTGGGAGTACGACTTCAACGGCGATGCGGGCATCGTCGAGAGCTACATCTCATACCTCCGGCGCAAGATCGACCCGCACACCGAGGAGTCCGTCATCCAGACCAAGCGCGGCTTCGGCTACATGCTCAAGGTGGGCAAGTAGACCGCGAAGGGAGCGCGCATGGCGCACAAACCTGACGCGATCACCAGCTGGTGGCGACGCATCAGCCTGCGCGCCAAGGTCACCGGTGTCACCGTGGCGGTCCTCGCCCTGGGTCTCGTGATCGCCGGGATCGGCACCGTGCCGCTGCTGCGCAGCTCGCTCATCCAGAACATCGAGTCCCAGCTGCCCTCGCTCGCCGCGAGCGACCTCGTCAGCCGGTGGTTCGACGTCGAGACGGTCGACGGCGAGCAGAAGCTCGTGCTCTCCGAGAACGCGCCCCGATCAGCCGACTACACCTTCACGGTGTACGCAGCCGACGGCACGTTCCTCGCGAGGGCCGGCGGGGCGACCGGCGACGCCGCCCCCGCCTTCTACGCATCGCTCGCACTCGAGCAGGCGCACGCGCTGGACGGCGAGAAGATCCCGCTGCGCAGTGCCGACGGCCACGAGTTCCGCGGCGCCGTCGGGGTGGTGCCGGGCGCCGACGGCACCCTGTACGTGCAGTTCGTCGCCCTCCCCCTCGCGGAGGCGGACTCCATCATCGCGCAGTACTTCGGCGTGTACACGACGGTCGCGCTGGTGACGATCCTGCTCGCCGCGCTCCTCACCCGCGGACTCGTCACGCTCACGTTCCGCCGGCTCGGACAGGTCGAATCGGCGGCCATGCTCATCGCCTCGGGCGATTTCAGCCAGCGGCTCACGGACCTCGAGCCCAGCACCGAGGTCGGGCGCCTGAACTTCGCGATCAATACCATGCTCGAGCGCATCGACCGCTCGCTCGCCCAGCGCGACCGCACCGTCCAGCACATGCGACGGTTCATCGGCGATGCGAGTCACGAGCTGCGCACACCCCTCGTGAGCGTCCGCGGTTACGCGGAGCTCTACCGGATGGGCGCCATCCGCGGCGAGGAGGACACCGCCAGGGCGATGGAGCGCATCGAGAAGGAGGCCATCCGGATGGGCGTCCTCGTCGAGGACCTGCTGGACCTTGCCCGGCTCGACGAACAGCCAGAGCTCCAGCTCGACCCGCTCGACCTGCGCCCGATCGCCAGGGATGCCGCTCTCGACGTCCGCGCCGCCGCGCCGAACAGGACGATCACCGTCGTCGACAGGACCGCGGATGCGCGCACGGCGGCACCTGCTCGCACCCGGCCCGCACTGCCGAAACTGCACCCGCCGGCTCCGAAGCCGCGCGCCGGCGCGCTCGCGCGTCTGCGGCGGCGCCCGCGCACCGCCGAGCCGATGCCGCAGATCGACTTCACCGAGGCGGAGGATGTCCCGGTGCCGACGCCCCCGATCGTGCTCGGCGAGGAGAACAAGGTGCGCCAGGTGATCGCGAACCTGCTCGGCAACGCCCGCCGGTTCTCACCCGAGGATGCGCCGATCGAGCTCGTCGTCGACGCCGACCGCGTCGCCGGCACGGCCAGTATCTCGATCGTCGACCACGGCGAAGGCATCCCGCCCCAGATCCGCGAGCAGATCTTCGAGCGCTTCTGGCGCGCAGATACCTCCCGGGCGAGGGAGACCGGTGGATCGGGCCTCGGGCTCGCGATCGTCGCGTCGATCATGTCGGCTCTGAAGGGAAGCGTCCGCGTCGATGAGACGCCCGGCGGCGGTGCCACGTTCACCGTGACCCTCCCGCTCGCGCCTGCGCAGGCGACGCCCGAGCATCTGCTCGAAGACACCCAGCCGATCGAGCGGCTGTCTCCTGACGACGTCTGACCCGTTCTGCACATACCCGCGCCGCGGCCGTCCGTCCACGGGTCCCGCGTTCGCGCAGAACGCCCGGACGACCGCTCCTCTAGCGTGAGAGCTCCCTACGAGAGGAGTTCTCATGTCCGTCTTCACAGTCGACACCGAGGCGGTCTTCGCAGCGCACGGCCAGACACGAGCCACGATGGAGCGACTGCGCAGCGAATCACAGGCACTGAAGGCGCAGCTCACCCAGCTGCAGTCGTCCTGGACCGGTGCGGCATCGGCCGCCTTCCAGGGATGCAGCGACCAGTGGGCGGCCGCCCAGCTGCACGTCGAGCAGGTCCTCGACTCGATCGGCACAGCGCTCGGATCCGCGGCGACGCAGTACTCCGACGCCGATCAGTACTCCGCGAGCCTGTTCCGGCACTGACCGCCCCGACGGAACGCAGAAGCGCCCCGGCGTGACGGCCGGGGCGCTTCTGTACGGACTGGGCTTATCAGAAGTCCATGCCACCCGTGGGGTCGCCGGCCGGAGCCGCGGCCTTCTCGGGCTTGTCGGCGACGACGGCCTCCGTGGTGAGGAACAGACCGGCGATGGATGCCGCGTTCTGCAGAGCAGAGCGGGTCACCTTGGCCGGGTCGATGATGCCGGCGTCGAACATGTCGACGTACTCGCCGGAGGCGGCGTTGAGGCCCTCACCGGTCGGCAGCTCGGCGACCTTGTTGGCGACGACACCCGGCTCGAGGCCGGCGTTCATCGCGATCTGCTTCAGCGGAGCCGAGATGGCGACGCGGACGATGTTCGCGCCGGTCGCCTCGTCGCCCGACAGCTCGAGGGCGTCGAGCGCCTTCGTGCCGGACTGGATGAGCGCGACGCCACCACCGGCGACGATGCCCTCTTCGACGGCAGCCTTCGCGTTGCGGACGGCGTCCTCGATGCGGTGCTTGCGCTCCTTGAGCTCGACCTCGGTCGCAGCTCCGGCCTTGATGACGGCGACGCCGCCGGCGAGCTTCGCCAGGCGCTCCTGGAGCTTCTCGCGGTCGTAGTCGCTGTCGGTGTTCTCGATCTCGCGACGGATCTGGGTCACGCGACCCTCGATCTGGTCGGCCTCACCGGCGCCCTCGACGATGGTCGTCTCGTCCTTGGTGATGATGACCTTGCGCGCACGGCCGAGCAGGTCGAGCGTGGTGTTCTCGAGCTTGAGGCCGACCTCTTCGGTGATGACCTGACCACCGGTGAGGATCGCGATGTCCTGCAGCTGGGCCTTGCGGCGGTCGCCGAAGCCGGGAGCCTTGACGGCAGCCGACTTGAAGATGCCGCGGATCTTGTTCAGCACGAGCGTCGCGAGAGCCTCGCCCTCGACGTCCTCGGCGATGATGACGAGCTCCTTGCCGTCCTGGATCACCTTGTCGACGATCGGGAGGAGGTCCTTGATGTTCGAGATCTTGGAGTTCGCGATGAGGATGTAGGGCTCCTCGAACACGGCCTCCTGGCGCTCGGGGTCCGTGACGAAGTACGGGTTCAGGTAGCCCTTGTCGAAGCGCATGCCCTCGGTGAGCTCGAGCTCGGTGCCGAAGGTCTGCGACTCCTCGACGGTGACGACGCCCTCCTTGCCGACCTTGTCGATGGCCTCGGCGATCAGCTCGCCGATCTCGCTGTCAGCGGCCGAGATCGACGCGGTGGCGGCGATCTGCTCCTTGGACTCGATTTCCTTGGCGCTGGAGAGCAGCTCCTCGGTGATCGCGGCGACAGCCTTCTCGATGCCGCGCTTGAGCGAGATCGGGTCGGCGCCGGCGGCGACGTTGCGCAGGCCCTCGCGCACGAGCGCCTGGGCGAGGACGGTCGCGGTGGTGGTTCCGTCACCGGCGACGTCGTCGGTCTTCTTGGCGACCTCCTTGACGAGCTCCGCGCCGATCTTCTCGTACGGGTCGTCCAGCTCGATCTCCTTGGCGATCGACACACCGTCGTTCGTGATCGTGGGGGCGCCCCACTTCTTCTCGAGCACGACGTTGCGACCGCGCGGGCCGAGGGTCACCTTGACAGCGTCGGCGAGGATGTTCAGGCCACGCTCGAGGCCGCGGCGGGCCTCCTCATCGAAAGCGATGATCTTTGCCATGAGTTTTGTCGTCCCTCCTGGACGTATGCGTTCGGTTTAGCACTCAGAGGAAGAGAGTGCTAACGCCCATTCTGGCACTCGACCCCATCGAGTGCAAGCCGTGAGGGCGGCGTCTACTCGGCGGGCGTCTGGGTGGATTCCGGCTGAGTGCTCGAGCGGTCCAGACCGATCACGACGACGAGCTGCTTCTGCTCCGGGTCATTGGGATCGGCGTAGATGTCGCTCTGGTCGACCAGGGCTCCCCCGATGAGATCGGCGAGGCCCAGCGCCGCCTCGCGCTCGTCGTCGGCGACGCAGTACACGGTGGTCTCGGCGAAGTCCTGCTGCCCCGCGGGGCCGTAGCTGATGAGCTCATCCGGCCACTGCGCGTTGATAAGGGTCTCGCGCACCTGCTCTTCGAGCCCCTCCTCGGCGGTGGCGTTGAGGATGAGGACGGAGTAGCTCGTGTCGACAACCCCGGTCTCCTCCGGGAGAGGCGCCGCGGAATCCTCGGCGACCGGGAACAGCGTGATCCGCCCCATCATCACGAGAGCGACGAAGATGCCGGCGACGATGAGGACGAGTGCTGCGACGACCGACCACAGCAGCACGATCCAGCCGTTCATGCCCGGTGCCTCGGCGCGATGCGCCCCCACACGTCCTGAGGTTCGGGAAATGTCGTCGAAGCGGTCTCTCACGGGCTGGGGCACCCGTTGATGTTACCCGGCGAAACCGCGCATCCGCGCACTGCGCTGATCTGCGCGATGCTCGCGCAACCGGCGCAGCCGCCGGACCAGGAGCGGGTCGTGCTCGAGCGCCTGCTCGGTGTCGATGAGCCGGCCCAGCAGCTGGTAGTAGCGTGCGGGGCTCATGCCGAGCGTGCTGCGGATCGCCTCCTCCTTGCTCCCGCCGTGGCGCGGCCAGGCCGCCTCCAGGGCGAGGATCGCGCGATCGCGATCGGTGAGGTCTCCGAGCATGGGTCCAGGTTAGGCGCGCGACGGCCCTGCGCTCGCGCGCCACTCCCACCAGCCGCCGAGCGGATCCGCCGCGGCGCGCACGTCGCCGTCGAGAGCGACGACGAAGCCCGGCCAGGTCGAGGCGTCCACGGGCGGGTTCCATGCCTCGTGCAGCGCGGGCGCGTCGATCGTGATCCAGCGGGCGGGCAGACCGCGCACGCGGTCGATCAGCGCCAGCCTCTGCGCACGCGGAATGTGCGCGAGCACGCCGGGCGTGGTGATCACGAGTGTCGCGTCCGGCGGGGCGGATGCCGCCACCGCTGCGACCTGCGATGCATCCCCTTTCACGATCGACGGAGGATCGGATGCCGCGATGTCGAGCGCCGCGGCGATCCGCTCCTCGCGCCCGGTCTCGCCGGGCCAGACGAGACCCTGCAGCCAGGCGCGATCGCGCGGATCCCCGGCGTCGAGGGGTGCGAGGTCGATGCCTGCGCGCCACACGACCTCGGGCATCCGCAGGGCCGGCATCATGGCACCGCGGACCTCGCTGGTGAGCACGACCGACGAGACGCCGCCCGACGGGTCGAGGCTCGCCCGCAGCAGTCCGTCCTCGTCGACGAAGCGGTAGGAGTAGCGGTCGGGGTACAGGCACAGGCCGGCCGACGCTCCGAGCTCGAGCAGCGCGATGGGGCCGTCGATCTCCGAGAGAACGGGCAGCAGCGGGGCGAGACGAAGCGGCTCGTTGGTCTGCACACTGCGCGCGGCGCACTCCGCGACGACGGCGTCCGCATTCGCCCGCACGAAGGCGCGCCAGACCGGGTATCCGTCGAGCGGTGCGCCCAGCATCCGGGTGACGGCGAAGACGAGGGGCGGCTGGCGCCGGTTCTCAGGGATGCGCGCGAGGATCGCTCGCACCTCGGGATCGGATGCCGCACCCCGCGCCCATTCCGTGTAGAGGTCCGACCGGCCCGGCGCCTCGTCGCGCGCGAAGCGCTCGTAGCGTTCGCGAACAGCATCCGTCATGGCTCCATTCTCTCCCTCCGCCGTCGTCACCTCTCGTCATGATGGCCCTCCTGCCTCGTGGACGGGGGACAATGGAAGCGACTCAGGAGGACGTATGGACTACAGCGTGAAGAAGACCGACGCCGAATGGCGCGAAGAGCTCGGCGACGATCAGTACGCGGTTCTGCGCGAAGCCGCCACCGAGCGCGCCTGGACCGGCGAGCTCCTGGACGAGTCCCGCGCCGGGCTGTACACCTGCGGCGCGTGCGGCGCCGAACTGTTCAAGAGCGGCACGAAGTTCGACTCCGGATGCGGCTGGCCGAGCTTCTACGAGTCGATCCGACCCGACGCGGTACAGCTGCTCGAGGACAACACCCTGGGGATGCAGCGCACCGAGGTCCGCTGCGCGAGCTGCGGCTCGCACCTCGGCCACGTGTTCCCCGACGGGTTCGGCACGCCCACCGGCGACCGGTACTGCATGAACTCCCTGGCTCTGAACTTCAGCCCCGAGACTCCCGAAGCTTGAGCGCGTTCGATGCGGCGCTGACCAGGCGATCCTGGTCGAAGGTCACCGATGATGCGCCATCGCACGAGGATCTCGTCCGCTTGATCTCCGCGGCGGGCCGGGTGGCGGACCACTCGTCGCTGCGGCCGTGGCGCCTGATCGAGCTGCGCGGGGATGACCGCCACCGGCTCGGCAAGGCGATCGGCAAGGCCGAGCGCTCGCGCCCGTCTACGAAGCCGCTGCGGGCGCCGCTGCTGATCGCCGTGGTGGCGAGCTTCCGCAAGAGCTCCAAGGTTCCGCGCTGGGAGCAGGAGGCCGTCGCCGCGGGCGTCGCGCACACGCTCAGTCTGCTCCTGGACGAAGCCGGCTGGGGCGTGCTGTGGCGCACGGGGCACTACACGCGCTCCCGCGCGGTCGCGAAGGCGCACGGCCTCGAGAAGAACGAGGAACTGCTCGGCTGGCTCTATGTCGGCGGCAAACCGGAGCGCTCCCGGCCCGAACGGCGCAAGACGATCGACGCCGAGGCGTTCCTGACGCGGATGCCGTCGAAGAAGTCGAAGAAGCCGGACGCGCCGAAGAAGCGCCCGAAGGGCTAGCGTTCAGCGGCGCCGCCACGGGAGCGCCGCGATCACCGATGCCACCGCGACGCCGATCATCGCCAGGAGCTGCCACAGTGCAGGGCCCGCGGAGGCCGGCCACAGCAGGTCGATGATCACCGAGGTGACGAGCTGCCCGAGCACGGAACCCAGGCCGAGCAGCAGCACACCGGTGTGAGCGACGATCGTCGCGCCGAGGAAGATGTAGGCGAAGCCCAGCACCCCGCCGAGGTACAGCCACGGCTCAGCGGGCAGGGCCTGCGGCATCCCGGTGAACGCCACGCTGAGCGCGGCGGCGAGTGCCAGGACGGCTGTGCCGCCCGCGAAGCTCACGAGCGTCGCCGTCACCGGCGACGCCACCCGCTGCGCGAGCCGACCGTTCGCCGCCGACTGCCAGGCGATCCCGACGCCGGCCGCGAACGGAAGCACGAGCAGCCACCAGGGTGCGCGTGCGAGAGCGTCGCCGCTGAGGGAGATCCCGACCGCTGCGAGCGCGAACAGCCCGCCCAGCACGCGGCCCGGTGTGACGGCGACGACGCCTGAGGGGCCGACGCCGAGGCGATCGAGGATCAGTCCGTTCACGGTCTGCCCCGCGACGACGCCGACGGTGAAGAGCGAGACGCCGAGGACACCGGCGGTGAGCCCCTGCGTGGAGACGGTGAGTGCGCCGCACGCGCCGCCGCACAGCATCCAGATGGGCACGTGCCGGGTGCGCAGACCGTTCCACAGGCGTGCGGCGCCTGCTCGCGACGACGGGACTGCGACCGTGACGGCGACGAGGATGATCAGCCCCGCCGTGAACGAGACGAGCCCGGCCACGATGCCGTCGCCGAGGCGCACGCCCAGGACGCCGTTGACCCGCGCCTGGATAGCGGTCATCACCCCGATGGCGACGGCCCCGCCGAGTGCGACCGGGGCGGGCAGTCGGCGGTTCGGGGTCACCTCAGCACAGTACCCGAGGATGCGCGGCGCCGATGTCTGCGGCGGCGGGTACGCTGACGGGCATGTGCGCGAGCTATGGGCTGGATCCACGCTTCACCGATGTCGAGCTCCTGGCCGAGGCCGACGCCGACATTCTCGAAGGACTGCGCTCGTGGGCGCAGGCGAACGATGGCGAGACGCTGCGACCGACCGGGAGGAATCTGCGCAACCTCAACCCGCTCATCGTGCCGGCGGACGACGGGCCCGCCGCGCTCGAGACGGCGTGGTGGGGGTTCCTCGTGGGCGGACAGCCGTCGAAGTTCCCCTCGATCAACACCCGCTCCGAGCGTCTGCAGGATCAGCCGGGCAAGATGCGCGGCCGCGCGATCGTGCCCACGACCGGGTGGTTCGAGATGCGCAAGCCCGAGCGGGTCTGGCACGAGTTCCGCGTGGACGAGGGCGCCCTGTTCGGCATGGCCGCGGTCACGCAGCGCGGGCGGACCCCGGACGGCGAGTGGGTCACCTGCTATTCGATCGTCATGGCTCCGGCGCCCGATCACCTCGTCGAGATCCACGACCGGATGCCGGTGCTCATCCCGCCGGCCATGAGTGCGGACTGGCTCACCGGAGCCCCGAGTCGAGAACTCATCGACGAGGCGCTGATCGCGTCCGCCGACGTCGCCGGCAGGGTCAGCGCTGCGCCGCGGGCGGACGAGCGCTGAGGAGCTTGTCCCTCAGCGCCGTCAGCACACTGTCGTCGACGCCGGCGCCGGCCAGATACGCGGACACGCCGCCGTACTCGTCGTTTATCCAGTCGAGGGCGTCGGCGAGGACCTGGGACGGCGACCCGGTGAGCACCGCGACGACCTCGTCGGTGATCCGTACACGGAACGTGCGCGCCTTGCGCAGCATCCGCTCCGTCCACTCCCCCTCGAGGTTCGCCGCCGTCGCGGCGTAGTCGGCAAGCGTCACCGCGCGGTCGATGCCGATCGCCTCCAGCACGAGCGCGACGACCAGACCCGTGCGATCCTTGCCCGCGGTGCAGTGCACGACGACGGCGCCGTCGGACGCCGCGATCTCTCGGACGATGCGCCCCAGCGCAGAGCGATGGCGGGAGACGATCGTCCGATATACACCGGAGAGGCTGATCGTGTCGAGATCGATCCGCCGGGGTGTGCCGTCGATCGGGATGCCGACCCGGACGGCGCCCGTGCCGCGCAGACGATCACGACCGCTCACACCGCGGTCGATGGTCGATCGCAGATCGAGCACGGTCCCGATGCCGAATTCGCGGATGCGTCGCCGGCCTGCTCGGTCGAGCCGGTGCAGCGCATCCGAACGATAGAGCACGCCGGGCGCCAGTACCCCGGGCGCGACCTCGCGGAAGTTGTACGTCCCTGGCACATCGAGACGGGAGACGGCATCGCCCATGGCGCCATCGTAGTGGTCGGCTATCGTGGTCTGACTGCACAGATCGGGAGAGATCATGGGGTCCGAAGACGACCGCCCGCGTCCCCGCGCACTGCGCGACGGGACGACGGAACCGCGCTTCGCGGCGCGCTACGCGACCATCGAAGAGGTAGCCGAGCTCCTGGGCGTGACGCCGGTGTCGCTGCGGCAGACGATGCGACGCCGGGACGCCGGTGAGGCCTCGCCCGCGAGCGATGCGTTCATCGACCCGATCGGGAACGTCTCGGGATACCTCTGGGATCGCGATGACCTGACGCCGGAGGCCATCGCGGCCTGGCACGATCGCCCGCGGCGCGGACGCCGGCCGAACAGCGAGCGCTGACGCCGGGAGAACTACGGAGCCGACTGCGGGACTCGAACCCGCGACCGCCTGTTTACAAGACAGGTGCTCTACCAGCTGAGCTAAGTCGGCGAACGGCGTCCAGCTTAGCGAGCCGGACGCGCGAGTCGGTAACTACGACGCAGGGGCCTCGGTGGGCGTGGGCGACGACGTCGTCGTCGGCTCCGGCGTCGGCTCGGTCTCGCTGGCGACGGTGAGCACGAACTGCGAGAACTCGGCCGGGTCCTTGAGCGACCCGACATAGGCCTCGCCGTTCACGACGATCATCGGCGCACTGGTGAGGACGAGGTCGTCGGATCCGTCCAGCGGACCCTCGAGAGCACGCGAGGTCGCGTTCTTGGCCCAGGTGATGTAGTCCTGATCCTCGATGCAGGCGCGCACGACCTTGGCGCTGTCGACGCCGACCGCGACGGCCAAGTCGGCGAGCTCGGCGTCGGTGCCGCCGGGGCTGTCGACCTCGGGCTGGTCCACGAGGAGCTCGTGGTTGAACGCGTAGAACTTGTCGGGCGAATGCGTCGCGACGCAGGCTGCAGCGGCAGCCGCGCGAAGCGAATACTTCGTGCCGTTGGAACTGGCCGTGAGCATCGCCACCGGGTGGTAGGTCACCGTCACGGCGCCCTCGTTGATCCACCCGGCGAGCTGGCGGGTGTTGGCGAGCTCGAAGTCTCCCGCGCCCGGCGAGAGGTAGTCGACATAGATGTGCACGTCGACGGGGGCCGTGGTGGGCGTCGCCGTGGGCGCCGGCTCCGAGGTCGCTTCGCCCGCACCGCTCTCCTCCGGCACGGGTGTGGTCGGGACGGTCTCCGCCGACATGTCGCTGACGCTGCCGACGACGATGCCGTCGCCGTCGAGGCCCTTCGGGCTCAGGACGGGCTTCGAGACGCTCGAGCTGATCGCCATCGTGACGGCGGTGCCGATGGCTCCGACGGCCACGATCGCGATGGCACCGATGATGATGCGTCGCATGATGCGGGCACGCGACTGCTTGGCGTGCACCTGCTGGGCCTTCTCCCGGACCGCCTCACGGGACGTGCGAGGGGTGGGGACGTTCGGCGTTTCGTCGCTCGACATCGTTCCTCTTGAAGATCTGGGCGGGGACGGGTTCCCCGGCACCCGTCGGACACACGGCCTGCGTGTGTGCTCCGGACCGTGTTCGATGGTATCCAGCCAGGCTGGGAAATACCCAGACGGGGCGCTTCGTGCCATACTGAAACCGGCCCGACGACGGGCCACGGTGGGGTCTCTCCACCGCTTCCATCACAACGGATCGTCCGGCACGTACCTGCCGGTGAAGGAGAAACATCATGGCATCGGTGACTTTCGACAACGCCACTCGGCTCTACCCTGGCGGAACCCGCCCGGCCGTCGACAAGCTCAACCTCGAGGTCGGAGACGGCGAGTTCCTCGTCCTGGTCGGCCCCTCCGGATGCGGCAAGTCCACGTCCCTGCGCATGCTCGCCGGCCTCGAAGAGGTCAACGAGGGCCGCATCCTCATCGGCGACCGCGACGTCACGGACGTGCCGCCGAAGGACCGCGACATCGCGATGGTCTTCCAGAACTACGCGCTCTACCCGCACATGACGGTCGCCGAGAACATGGGCTTCGCGCTCAAGATCGCCGGCGTCGCCAAGGAGGAGCGCGCAGCGCGCGTCCTCGAGGCAGCCAAGCTCCTCGACCTCGAGCAGTATCTGACCCGCAAGCCCAAGGCGCTCTCGGGCGGTCAGCGTCAGCGCGTCGCGATGGGCCGCGCCATCGTCCGCCAGCCGCAGGTGTTCCTCATGGACGAGCCGCTGTCGAACCTCGACGCCAAGCTGCGCGTGCAGACCCGCACCCAGATCGCCTCGCTGCAGCGCCGTCTCGGCGTCACCACGGTCTACGTCACCCACGACCAGACCGAGGCTCTGACCATGGGCGACCGCATCGCCGTGCTCAAGGACGGCCTGCTCCAGCAGGTCGGCAGCCCGCGCGACCTGTACGAGAAGCCGAACAACGTCTTCGTCGCCGGCTTCATCGGCTCGCCGGCCATGAACCTGTTCACCACCGACCTCGCCGACGGCGGCGTGCGGTTCGGCACCGAGGTCGTCCCGCTCGACCGCGACACCGTCGGCCGCGCCACGGGCTCGCAGGTCACGGTCGGCGTCCGCCCCGAGGACATCACGGTCGGCCCCGCAGACGGCAAGGGCCTGTCGGTGACGGTCGACCTCGTCGAGGAGCTCGGCGCCGACGGCTACCTCTACGGCCACACCGAAATCAACGGCAAGCGCACCGACATCGTCGCGCGCGTCGACGGCCGCAACCACCCGAACGCGGGCGAGACCGTGACGCTTGCCGCCAACCCCGGCCACGTGCACGCCTTCGACCTCGAGTCGGGCGATCGCCTGAACGACAAGCCGGTCGTCTCGGCCTCGTAACCTCGTCACACGCGCGGCGCGGGCTGACCAGCAGGTCACCCGCGCCGCGTCGTCTTCCCCGGCATCCAGGAGGGCCATGCAAGACGCTTTGCGGATCACCGCCAGCACGGTCGACCCCGGGCTGCTGGGGCTTCCCTGGTCGGTGCCGCTCGGAAAATGGCCGAGCGAACACATCGTCTCGCTGCCCAAAGGGCTCTCCCGCCACCTGGTGCGCTTCGCCGATCTCTCCGGCCGTGTCGTCGCGGTGAAGGAGACCACGGCCGAGATGGCCAAGCGCGAGTACGAGATGCTCGGCAGCCTCGCACGGCTCGACGTGCCGTGCGTCGACCGTGTAGCCGTGATCGACGGACGCACCGATTCCGCAGGAGATGCCCTGCCTGCAGCTCTGGTGACCTCGCACCTGCGCTTCTCGATGCCGTACCGCGCCCTGTTCACCCGCGTGCTGCGCCCGGACACCGCGACGCGTCTCGTCGACGCGCTGGCGCTGCTGCTGGTCCGCCTGCACAACGTCGGCTTCTACTGGGGCGACGTGTCGCTGTCGAACACGCTGTTCCGTCGCGATGCGGGCGCGTTCGCCGCCTACCTCGTTGATGCCGAGACCGGCGAGCTGCACGAGGAGGGTCTGACCGAAGGCCAGCGTCTCTACGACCTGGACCTCGCCCGCACGAACATCGCCGGCGAGATCATGGACCTCGCCGCCGGCGGGCGCCTCGAGCACGGCGTGGATGCCGTCGCGATCGCCGACGGCATCGTCTCGGCCTACCACTCGCTGTGGGCAGCACTGACCGCCGAGGAATCGTTCTCGGCGAACGAGACCTGGCGCATCACCGAGCGTGTCGAACGCCTCAACGCCCTCGGGTTCGACATCGACGAGATGTCGATGGCGACGACCACGGACGGCACGGTCGTGCACATCCAGCCCAAAGTCGTCGATGCCGGCCACCATCAGCGCCGCCTCATCCGGCTGACCGGTCTCGACGTCGAGGAGAACCAGGCCCGGCGCCTGCTCAACGACCTCGACGAGTTCCGCGCCCGCTCGACCAAGGAGTGGGCCGACGAGGAGATGTACGCGCACGAGTGGCTCACGCGCGTGTTCGAGCCGGTCGTGCGGGCGATCCCCTACGAGCTGCGGGCGAAGCTCGAACCCGCCGAGGTGTTCCACCAGGTGCTCGAGCACCGGTGGTACCTCTCCCAGGGCCACGGGCGCTCGATCCCGCTCGCCGAAGTGCTCACCTCGTACATCAACGACGTGCTGCGGCACCGGCGCGACGAGGCGACCATCATGGGGCCGCCGACCGAGACCGTGTCGATCCCCGTGGTCACCGGAGCGGTTCCTGTGCCCGACGAGGACGACGAGGACGACGAGGTCGACTGGCGCGACCTGGTCTGAGAGCGGTGGTGAAACTCGCAGTCAGTAGCCGACGGCGAAGTTCTCGCGGTGGTGCTTCGGGTTCTCGATCTCGTCGACGAATGCGACGCCCAGGTCGGCGCCGGAGATGAAGGACTCGCCCTTCTCGTCGGTCACGAGAACCTGTCCGCCGTCGCGGTAGGTCCCGGTGCGCTCTCCCGGCGCCCAATTGCCGAAGCCGGCGGCGGGATGGACGAAGAACCAGTCGTTGCCGTCGGCATTCGCCTGGAGATCCTCCAGGATGCCGATGGCCTCCTGAGCCTCGGGCTTGAACTCCTCCGGGAAGCCCGCGTCGATCACGCGGGGGCCACCGGGGGCGACGAGGCTTCCGCCCGCACCGCCGACGACGCCGAGGCGCACGTTCTCGGGGAGGGCCGCATAGAGCTCAGCGGTCGCCGCGCGGACCTTGCCGGTCATGTCGCCACGCGGCGAGAGCGCCTGGATCACGACGTCGACCTCGCCGAGCTGCGCGAGCAGTCCCGGGACGTCGAGGATGTTGCCCTCGAGGTACACGGCGCCCTCGACGCGCTCGCTCGGGACGGACCGTGCGACGGAGACCACGGAGTGTCCGCGCGACACCGCCTCTGCAACGATGTTCGATCCGGCGTAGCCGGTTCCTCCGATGACGGCGATGCGTGCCATGGTTTTCCCTTCGTGGATGGGGCGCGATTGCGCTCCCCGGGAGCAACAACCTGCCGTGGCAAGTATTCCGCGGTCTGCGGATCAGTTCCGCCCGGCCGCCCGGAAAGTGGAGATCTGGTACAGCGCGACCGAGGCCGCGATGCCGGCGTTCAGCGACTCTGTGGCCGCCGAGATCGGGATCGAGACGATCTGGTCGCAGTTCTCGGTGACGAGGCGCGACAGCCCCTTGCCCTCGGAGCCGATGACCACGACCACCGGCCGGTCGGCCAGCTCGAGCGCCGGGAGCGACACGTCGCCGTCGCCGTCGAGACCGAGCACGAACACGCCCTGCTTCTTGAACTCCTTGAGCTGGGTGGTGAGGTTGGTCGCCATGGCCACCGGGATGCGGGCAGCGGCCCCGGCGCTCGTCTTCCACGCGGCCGAGTTCACGCCGGCTGAGCGGCGCTGCGGGAGGATGACCCCGTGCCCGCCGAAAGCCGCGGTCGAGCGGATGATCGCCCCGAGGTTGCGCGGGTCGGTGATGCCGTCCAGCGCCACGAACAGCGGGACCTCGCCGCGATCGATCACCTTCTCGAGCAGATCCTGCGGGTGCGCGTACTCGTAGGGCGGAACCTTCAGCGCGACGCCCTGGTGCACGCCGTCGAATCCGGCCATGCGGTCGAGCTCCTGGCGGGTGACCTCGAGGACGGGGATGCCGCGGTGCGTCGCGATCGAGAGCATCTCCTTGACGCGGTCGTCCATCTCGACGCGCTGAGCGATGTACATCGCGGTCGCGGGGATGCGCGTGCGCAGCGCCTCGAGTACGGAGTTGCGCCCGGTGACCGTCTCGGTGTCGGACGTGTTGTCCTTGGCGCGGGCGGTGCGGTTCGGGTTGCCGCCGGACGTCTGCCGCCCTGGCCGGCCGCGTCCGCCCGCGGCGGCATAGCGTTCGGCCGCAGCCTTGCGCTTGCCGGCGACGTGCCACGCGCGGTCCTCCGCCTTCGGCGTCGGTCCGCGGCCTTCCAGCGCCTTGCGACCGAGTCCTCCGGTGCCCTTGGTGGGACCCTTCTTCTTGCCCTTGCCCGCTGAGGGGTTTCCTGGCTTAGCCATCGATGCTCCAATGAGTTCCGGCCGGAGTGTCCTCCAGCGTGATTCCTGCCGCGGCGATCGCATCGCGGATGCGATCGGCCGCAGCCCAGTCCTTGTCGGCGCGCGCCTGTGCGCGCTGGGCGATCATCTCCTGCACCAGCGCGTCCAGGGCGGATGCCTCGGTGCCCCCTGCGATGGACGCGCCGGGCCCGTCGAACCCGAGGACCGCGAGCATCGCCGTGAGCGAGCGCGCGGATTCGACCGCCGTTGCCGTGTCACCGGCATCCAGAGCAGCGTTGCCCGCACGCACGGTGTCGTGCACGACGGCGAGCGCCTGCGGCACTCCGAGGTCGTCGTCCATCGCGGCGGCGAAGGCCCCCGGGAGCGCACCCGGCGCGGCGGCCACGGGGTCCGCGTCGGAAACGCGCAGCACGCGCTGGCGGAAGGTCTCGATGCGGCCGAGTGCCGCCTCGGCCTCGGCGTACGACGCCGCGGAGAGGTCCAGGGTCGAACGGTAGTGCGCCGCCGCGAGCGCATACCGCACCACGAGCGGCTCGTGCTCGGCGAGCACATCGGCTGCGAGGGTGAAGTTGCCGAGCGACTTCGACATCTTCTGCCCGTCGACGGTCACGAGCCCGTTGTGCACCCAGTAGCGGGCGAAGCCGTCGCCTGCCGCCGTCGACTGCGCGAGCTCGTTCTCGTGGTGGGGGAAGCGCAGGTCGAGTCCGCCGCCGTGGATGTCGAAGTCGGAGCCGAGGTAGCGCTTCGCCATCGCCGAGCATTCGATGTGCCACCCGGGGCGACCGGCACCCCACGGGGACGCCCATGTGGCATCCGCGGGCTCGCCCTGCTTGGCGCCCTTCCAGAGGGCGAAGTCCTGCGGGTTGCGCTTGCCGCGCGGGTCCGCATCCTGCGCGGCCTCCATGGCCTCGACCGACTGATTCGTCAGCTCTCCGTACGACGACCAGGAGCGCACGTCGAAGTACACATCGCCCGAACCGTCGGGCGCCGGATAGGCGTGCCCGCGCTCGATGAGCACCTGGATCAGCTCCTGCATCTGCGGCACGGATGCCGTCGCGCGCGGCTCGTACGTCGGGGGCTGGATGCCGACGCCGGCATATGCGGCCGCGAACTCCTGCTCCATCCGGTAGGCGAGCGCCCACCAGGGCTCTGCATCGGTCGCGTTGGCGATGACCTTGTCGTCGATGTCTGTGACGTTGCGCACGAAGGTCACCCGTCCGTACCGGTGCGACAGCCAACGGCGCAGGATGTCGAAGCTCAGCGCCGCGCGCACGTGCCCGATGTGCGGGCCGGACTGGACTGTGGGTCCGCACACGTACATCGTGATGTTCTCGGGGTCGAGAGGCACGAAGTCGCGCAGCTGCTGCGCGCGGGTGTCGTAGAGGCGGATTGTCACTGCTCCAGCGTACCGGGCAGCACCAGCGCGACCGCTGTGACGGCGACGCCTTCTCCCCTGCCTGCGAAGCCGAGCGCGTCGGTCGTCGTGGCGGTGATCGACACGGGCGCTCCCCCGAGCGCTGCCGACAGGGCGTTCTGCGCCTCGAGACGGCGACCGCTGAAGCGCGGCCTGTTCGCCTGCATCTGCACCGAGACGTTGCCGATCGTGAACCCTGCGCGCTCGAGGATCTCGCGCGTCCGGGCGAGGAATACGCTTCCGTGCGCTCCTGCGTACTCGGGATGGGACGTGCCGAAATGCTCGCCGATGTCGCCGAGTCCGGCGGCTCCGAGCAGCGCGTCGACGATGGCGTGGGCGACGGCGTCTCCGTCGGAATGGCCGGAGAGAGCCGGCTCCCCCGGCCACTCGAGACCTGCCAGCCACAGATCGCCGCCGCCGCCGTACGCGTGCACGTCCGTGCCGACGCCGACGCGCGGGATCGCGGGAGCCTGCTGGGCCGGCGCCACGAGCTGCCGTGCACGGTCGAGGTCGGCGGTCAGGGTGATCTTGAAGGCGAGAGGTGATCCTGCGATGTGGGTGACCGGATGCCCGGCCGCCGCGAACACGGCTGCGTCATCGGTGTACTCCCCACCCGCCGCGAGCGCCGCGGCATACGCCGATTCGAGCAGATCCCGCGGGAAGCCCTGCGGTGTCTGCGCCGCCACGAGCTCTGCACGGTCGACCGCCTCGACGACGTCGTCGCCCGAGACCCGCTTGAGCGTGTTCACGACGGGCAGCGCCGGTATGACCCCAGTGGTCGCCGTCACGGCATCAGCGACCGCGTCGATCTGCTCCGGAGGCGTCAGTGCGCGGGCGGCGTCCTGGACCAGCACGGTGGTGATGTCGCCCCACAGCGCGCCCAGACCCGCGGCGACCGATTCCTGACGGGTCCGGCCGCCGACGACGACGCGGCCGAGGTCGACGCGATCGCCGGCCGCTGCGCGCAGCTCGCTCTCGGCATCCCCCTCGTGCCCCGCCGGGGCGACGACGATCACCTGCGCCGGAGACGCGGCGAACACGCCGTCGAGCGCGTGACGCAGTACGGATCGTTCATCGATGCCGACGAACGCCTTGGGCGCCGAAGCCCCCAGGCGCGTGCCGGAACCGGCCGCGACGACGATGATCGCCGTCGTCGGCGCAGGAAGGAGAGTCACGCTCTCAGACTACGACGCGAGGACCTCGTCGAGCAGAGTGCCGGCCTTGTCCTCGTCGCACTTCTCAGCGAGTGCGAGTTCGGAGATGAGGATCTGACGGGCCTTCGCCAGCATCCGCTTCTCGCCCGCGGACAGTCCGCGGTCCTGATCGCGGCGCCACAGGTCGCGCACGACCTCGCTGACCTTGATCACGTCGCCCGATGCGAGCTTCTCCAGGTTCGCCTTGTAGCGGCGGGACCAGTTCGTCGGCTCCTCGGTGAACGGGGCGCGCAGAACCTCGAACACGTGGTCGAGGCCCTCCTGGCCGATCACATCGCGCACGCCGACGAGGTCGACGTTCTCTGCGGGAACCTCGATGATCAGGTCGCCCTGGGTGACGTTGAGCTTCAGATACTTCTTCGTCTCGCCCTTGATGACGCGATCCTTGACCTCGATGATCGTCGCGGCCCCATGGTGCGGATAGACGACCGTCTCGCCAACCTCAAAAAGCATAAAATCGTGTCCTTTCGGCAACCTCCAGAATACCACAGGCGACATGCGCTAAGGTTTGCCCCCGCGGCGTCCCTGCTGCCCGTGGCGATACCCGTAGAATGGACGGGATATCCCACAGCTCCAGGAGGATCCGTGAAATCGCGCCTTGTAGCGTCTGCCGCCCTCAGCGCCCTCGTTCTGCTCGGCGCGACCGGGTGCACGTTCATCACCCCGCAGTCCACCGAGATCCAGTATTCGGCCTCCGACGGGATCAACATCCCCGACTCGGACGGCCCGCTGCAGATCCGCAACGCGATGATCATCGCCAACGAGGACGGCTCCGTCGGCAACCTCGTCGCCGCCATCGTCAACGACACCGACCAGAATGAGGTCCTGACGATCGAGGCCGAGGGGCTCGCCCCGCTCACGGTGCGCGTGGGCGCCGGAGACACGCTGAGCCTGGGCGCGGACGCCGAGCCGCTGCGCATCGACGACCTCGGCGTCAAGCCGGGTGCGACCGTTGAAATGTACTTCCAGTCCGGAGACGCGACCGGCGCGACCGCAGAGGTCCCGGTGCTCGACGGAACCCTCCCCTACTACGCGGACCTCGTGCCGACCGACTGACCTCGGATCGAAGACCGAGAAGAGGCCGCCACCCATCCGGGTGGCGGCCTCTTCCGTGTCGGGCTCAGCCCTCGAAGCGATAGCCCAGACCGCGGACGGTCACGAGCATGACCGGTTCGCCGGGGTTCTCCTCGATGCGTGAGCGGATGCGCTTGATGTGCACGTCGAGCGTCTTCGTGTCGCCGAAGTAGTCGCTGCCCCACACCCGGTCGATGAGCTGACCGCGGGTGAGCACGCGGCCGGAGTTGCGCATGAGGACCTCGAGCAGCTCGAATTCCTTGAGCGGCATGTTGATCTCGGAGCCGGCGACCGTCACCGTGTGGCGGTCGATGTCGAGTGAGACGCGGCCGCCGTCGAGCACGCGCTCGTCCAGATCGCTCTCGGCCTGGACGACCCGGCGCAGCACGGCCCGCATGCGCGCGAGCAGCTCCCGGGAGGAGTAGGGCTTGGTGATGTAGTCGTCCGCGCCGAGCTCGAGTCCTACGACGATGTCGACCTCGGAGTCCTTCGCCGTGAGCATGATGATCGGCACGGCGGAGGTGGAGCGGATCTGCCGGCACACCTCGGTGCCCGGCATCCCCGGCAGCATGAGATCCAGCAGGACGATGTCGGCTCCCCGCTCACGGAAAGCGCCGAGCGCGCCCGGACCGTCCTCGGCGATCTCGACCTCATAGCCCTCGCGGCGCAGCAGATAGGCGAGAGGGTCGGCGAGGTCTGGCTCGTCCTCGACGAGAAGGATGCGGGTCATGCGTTCTCTCCGTTTCGGATGCGCGCGGCTTCGGTCCCCAGAGCCGTGCGCGCACGCTTCTTCTTTTTCTTCTTCTTCTTGGTCTTCTTCTCGGCATCCGGTGCGGTCGCATCGATGCGCGGCAGCACCATCGTGAACGTCGAGCCGCGGCCGGGGCGCGACCACAGCCGCACCTCCCCGCCGTGCCGCTGCGTCGCGTGCTTGACGATCGACAGGCCGAGTCCCGTCCCTCCGGTGCGCCGCGACCGCGCCTCGTCGGCACGGTAGAAGCGCTCGAAGACGCGCTCCCGGTCGGATTCGGTGATGCCGATGCCCTGGTCCGAGACGGCGATCTCGACGGTCTCCCCCTCGATCGTCACCCCCACCCCGACCCGCGATCCCCGGGGCGAGTAGAGGATCGCGTTCGCCACGAGGTTGCCGACGGCCTCGATGAGGATCTGCGCGTCGCCGCGCACATGCGCTCCGCGATCGCCGCCCCTGACGAGCTCGACGCCGGCCGAATCGGCCTGGACGGCGTGGCCCTCGATGGATGCCGTGATCACTTCGTCCAACGCGACGACGCTGAAATCCGCGACCCCGTCGGATGCCTGCAGCCGCGACAGGCTCATGATGCGTCCGGTCAGCTGGGCCAGGCGGGTCGCCTCAGCCGAGATCCGCGACGCGAAGATGCGCACCTGTGCAGGATCGTCCGCGGCGGACTCGATGGCCTCGGCGAGCAGACTGACCGCGCCGACCGGCGTCTTCAGTTCATGGCTCGTGTTGGCGACGAAGTCGCGACGCATCTGGTCGAGGCGCTCCTGCTCGGTGACGTCGCGGATCATGAGAAGGGTGAGCTGTCCGCCGAGGGTGCTCGCGCGGACGGACACCAGGCGAGGATCGAGACCGACGCCTGAGCGGGTGATGCGCATCGTCTCGGTCGCTGCGACGCCGCTGGACCGCACGGCCCGGGCGAGCTGGCGCAGTTCGGTGTTCTCGAGGACTGCGCCCACGTCGATCCCGAAACGGGCAGCCGGGTGGGAGGTGGCCAGGACGAGTCCCGATGCGTCCACGACGCAGGCGGCATCGTCCATGCTGTCGAGGACGTCCTCCGTCCCCTGCGGCACGAGAGTCGAAGCGGCCTCGACGACCTGCGCCCTGGCCCGGTAGGCCCACACGATGATCGCCGAAAGCCCGACGCCGATCAGCAGGCCGGCGGCCAGCGCGATCAGCGCGATGCTTCCCGTGGTCATGCCTCAAGCGTAGGGCCCGTTCACCTCCGCTTCCGCATGATTCCGCGCCACCTGAAGCAGCCGAGAAGTAGTATTCACATAACGGGCACCGTTCGTTAACCTTCGGCGCACAGAATCGCTGAGCGGGTGCGGATGCCGCCTCGCCCGTCCATCGGCGGGCCGAACCGCCCGATTTCCGAACGAAAGGTTGCGCCGCTCATGCGCGAAGTCTTCCACCAGTCCCTCGAGGAGATCCAGTCCCGCCTCGTGGAGATCACCGACCTCGTCACGATCGCGATCGACAAGGCCACCCGGGCGTTCGCGAACAGCGACGTGGCGATGGCCGAGGAGGTCATCGCGGACGATGCGCAGATCGACGAACTGGCCGTCAGCCTCGATGAACTGGCCATCGAGATCCTCGCTCGTCAGCAGCCGGTCGCCCGCGACCTCCGCATCGTCGTGTTCGCGCTGCGCGTGAGCGCGTCGCTCGAGCGCATGGGCGACATGGCCGAGCACATCGCTCAGCTCGCACGCCTCCGCTTCCCCGAGCGCGCGATCCCGAAGGGCCTGAAGGGCACCTTCACGAAGATGGGCGAGCGCGACGTGGAGATCTCGCGCACGCTGTCCGAACTGCTGCGCACGCAGGACCTGCGCCTTGCTGACGTCATCCGCAACGCCGACGACGAGGTCGACGAGCTGCACGCGCGCGTGTTCGAGAAGGTCCTCAGCGACAATTGGAAGGGCGAGCCCACGGCGACGGTCGACGCGACCCTGGCCAGCCGCTACCACGAGCGCTTCGCCGACCACGCCGTCGCGGTCGCCAAGAAGGTCGTCTACCTCGCCACCGGCGACTGGGCCGTCGGCGACGACGACATCACCGCCGCCGCCGAGGCGCACGCGCCCGCCGCAGAGGCCTGAGACCCCGTCCTAACGACGAGACCTCCTCCTGCTGACGTCAGCAGGAGGAGGTCTCGTCGTTCACGCGGGGTCTCGTCGTTGTGCGGGCGTCGGGCTACTTCTTGCCCTGCGCCGCGACGGCGGCTGCGCCTGCGGCAGCGGCCTCCGGGTCGAGGTAGCGACCGGGACCGGCGGGCACGTTCTGGTCGTCGAGCTCGTAGACCAGCGGGATGCCGGTGGGGATGTTCAGCTCGGCGATGTCGTCGTCGCTGATGCCCTCGAGGTGCTTGACGAGCCCGCGCAGCGAGTTGCCGTGCGCGGTGACCAGCACGGTCTTGCCCGCTTCGAGGTCGGGGACGATCTCGTCGTGCCAGTACGGCAGAAGACGGTCGATGACGATCTTGAGCGACTCGGTGCGCGGGACCTCGCCGTCGATGCCGGCGTAGCGCGCGTCTCCGACCTGGCTGAACTCGCTGTCGTCGTCGAGCGGGGGCGGCGGCACATCGAACGAACGGCGCCACAGCTGGAACTGCTCGGGACCGAACTCCTCGAGGGTCTGCGCCTTGTCCTTGCCCTGGAGCGCACCGTAGTGGCGCTCGTTGAGCCGCCATGAGCGCTTGACCGGGATCCACAGCCGGTCGGCCGAGTCCAGTGCGATGTTCGCGGTCTGGATCGCGCGGCTGAGAACCGAGGTGTACAGCATGTCGGGGAGCAGCCCCGACTCGGCGAGGAGTTCGCCGCCGCGGCGGGCCTCTTCCTTGCCCTGTTCGGTGAGGCGGACGTCCACCCAGCCGGTGAACAGATTCAGTTCGTTCCACTCGCTCTGGCCGTGGCGGAGCAGGATGAGGGTGCGGGTCATGGCTCCAGTCTATGGCTCTGGGAGAATGGCTTCATGGCCCCTTCTCCGCTCGGTCGCCCTACGCGCGGCACGACCGGAACGAACCGGCTGCGGCGCAACGACCGCGCGATCGCGGCGAGCGCCGCCTTGCGGCGTGCCGCTGATCCACTGGTCGTCGATCTCGGGTACGGGGCCAGCGGTGTGACCGCGTTCGAGCTGGCCACGCGGCTGCGGAAAGTGCGCCCCGACGTCGAGGTCGTCGGCTTCGAGCTCGCCCCCGCGCGCGTCGCGACGGCGCGCGATCAGCTCGCCGAGGTGCGAGCGGGCGTCACGCCGTTCGCGGCGGACCTGCCGGTGTCGTTCGCACGCGGCGGTTTCGAGGTGCCGATCCTCGGAGGCAGACGACCGGCGATCATCCGCGCGATGAACGTGCTGCGCCAGTACGACGAGGCCGACGTCCGCTCCGCCTGGCAGACCATGAGCGACCGGCTGTCCCCCGGCGGTGTGCTGATCGAGGGAACCTGCGACGAGATCGGCCGTATCGCCAGCTGGGTGGACGTCGACGGCAGCGGCGCACCGTCCAGCTTCACGATCTCGCTGCGACTGGCCGAGCTGGAGCATCCGGGAATCGTCGCCGAGCGTCTGCCGAAGGCTCTGATCCACCGCAATGTTCCCGGTGAGCGCAT
The DNA here is from genome assembly GCF_903645325.1 of Microbacterium tenebrionis. Lineage (GTDB taxonomy): Bacteria > Actinomycetota > Actinomycetes > Actinomycetales > Microbacteriaceae > Microbacterium > Microbacterium tenebrionis. The sequence goes on along the minus strand of NZ_CAHJXQ010000001.1, from coordinate 399,606 downwards.
CCACGATCTGCTCGTGGCCCTGGATCGCGAATGGGACCGAGCCTCCCCGATGTCGACGTTCGGCGCCACGCAGCGCTTCATCGCTGCCGTCGAAGCGCTGAAGGACCAGGGGTGGGCGGTGCTCGGCGGACGCGCACGCTGGAGGCTCGGCGAACTCACCGTCGCGTGGAGCTCCGTGGCTCCGATCGATCAGGCCCTGCGCGGATCCTGACCTGCTGGCCTCCGGGACAGGCGCGTCAGCCGGGGGACGTCGGCGGTGGCGCCGGCGTCGGCCGGCACGATCACCTGCTGCGCTGCGGCGATGTCGCCGCCGTCCGTCCGCACGACGAGGTCGCCGAGGGGCGCACGACGGGAGAGGATCGCCAGCGCGATGGGTCCGTCCTCGAAGTGGCGGGCGACCGACGTGATCGTGCCGACCTCATCGTCGCCTGCGACGACGGCGTCGCCGCGGGCAGGCAGCAGATCGTCGCTGCCGTCGAGGTGCAGGGCGACGAGTCTGCGCGGCGGGTGCCCGAGGTTGTGCACCTTCGCGACCGTCTCCTGCCCCCGGTAGCACCCCTTGCTCAGGTGCACGGCGCTGCGGATCCAGTCGGACTCGTGCGGGAGCGATCGCTCGTCGACCTCGGCCGACCACCGAGGACGCCACGCGGCGACGCGGAGCGCGTCGGCCGCGAGCACACCTGCGGCTTCGAGCGAGGGCAGGGCGGATGCCGCGGCATCCGCGTCAGCGATTGCGACCCGCCAGGCATATTCGGCCGACGGATGCTCCGCCACCTGCGCGTACTGATAGCCGCCCGGCTGGAGGACGCTCCACGGATCGGCCCACACCAGTGGTGTGGAGTTCGGGGACGCCGCGATCCCGGCCACCGCAGCCTCGGCCGCACCGCCGGCGAAGAAGCCGAGCAGCTCGAGGTCCGTGCGGACGGTCACGGTCACCCGCGAGCGGAACACCATGCGCTGCAGCCACGTCGCGAGCGGCGCGGCGTCTGCGGCATCGGCGATGAGCCACGCCGTCGCGCCGTCCTCGAGCACACCGGCCGCATGCTCGACGCGCCCCTGCGGGTCGAGCACGAGGAGTTCGGTGCTCTCCCCCGCTCCCAGCCGCGTGAGCGCCTGCGAGGTGATCGAGTCCAGCCACGTCAGACGGTCCTCACCCGCCACCTCGATGACGACGCGGTCGTCGAGCAGCGCGACCGCCGAACCGTCGACGAGACGGCGCTGCTCGCGCATCGGATCGCCGAAGTGCGTGATCACGCCATCCTCTTCGACGGCTCCGTCTCGCGCGGCGAGCGCGTCGTGCAGAAGGGACACGATCATACTTTGGCCAGGCGCGCCGAGGCGTGCGAGGACATCCCGGCGCCGAGCGCCGCAATATCCCAGGCCCAGAGCAGGTGTCCATCGACGAGGCCGTACATGCGGCTGGCCGCGCCGTACTCCTTGGCGCCGGCGGGGCGCACGATCGCATCTGTCGCGATGTCGATGCGCGGGCCGTTGATCTCGCCGAGGTAGAGCTCCAGGACGCCGTCCGAGTGGGCGAGCGACACCTCGATCGGGAACCCGCCGGACGCCGCACGCAACTGTTCGACGTCGTCGACGGTGCGCGCGGGCGCCTCGCGCATCGGCGGAAGAAGTGCCGGCCCGGCATCCGCCTCCGTCGCCGCACGCGACAGACGCCAGAAACCGGTCTCGGCGACCAGGGGCGCATGCGCGTCGCCCTGCTGATCGTTCATCCAGCCCGTGGCGGAGTAGTTCAGATGGCCGGTTCCGTCGTGGCTGAAACTCACCCGGTGCGTGAACTCGCCCTGGAAATGATGCTCGCCCGCGGTGTACTCGATGACACCGGTGCCCTCCCAGACGCCGATGAGCCAACTCAGCGGTGCGAGATCGGCGGGGAGATCGGTCGGCAGCTCGAGCATGACGACTCGGAGTCAGCCGGGCTCAGCGCTGGCCGCGGAACAGGTTCCGCAGCACGACGCCGGCGACGAACACGATCGCGAGGCTCGCGAGACCGAGGAGTCCGATGAAGAAGAATTCGAGGGCGACGAGATCCATGGCACCACTCTACCGCGCAGCGCTCACGCGGGGATCAGCGCTGCGAGACCGAATCCGGCCGAGACGACGCCGAGAAGCAGCATCGCGCCGATCGTGCTGGCCGCGACCCGGAAGATGAACCCCTTCGTCTGGCCGTACCACAGCTGCAGCGCGAACGAGAGGAGCACGGCTCCGCCGAACCCGATGAGCAGCCACGGCACGCGCCATTCCTCGGGAACGGCGATGCCGATCACGACCGCCGCGACGAGCGCCACGGCCCAGACGATGACGACTCCGACGAGGGCGTTGCGGGGCGCGAGGGCGGGTTCGGACATGCCTCCATTGTGACGCATCGGTATCATGGGCGCACGGCGCCGTGCAGGCCGCCGGTCTGGGTGGCGGTCCCGTCACCCGAAAGGAATACGCGTGGCTTCGATCCTGGTTCTGTCTTCGGTCCCCTCCGGAGAGGTCCTGCCCGCGCTCGAACTGCTCGCCCATCAGGTGCGCAGGATCCCCGCCGAGCCGGCTCAGCTCGTCGACGCCCCCGACAGCGACGTGGTCGTCGTCGACGCGCGGACCGACCTCGCAGGAGCCAAGTCCCTGTGCCGCCTGCTGCGCGCGACCGGGCAGGACGCACCGCTGCTGCTCGTCGTCACGGAGGGGGGCATGACGGCGCTGTCCGACGACTGGGGCATCGACGACGTCCTGCTCTTCGACGCCGGCCCCGCCGAGACCGACGCGCGGATCCGCCTGGCGATCGCGAAGGCGCAATCCACGGCCGCTCCCACAAGGGTCCAGGCCTCGGGTGTCACGATCGACGAGCAGTCCTACTCGGCGAAGCTGCGCGGACGCCCGCTGGATCTCACGTTCAAGGAGTTCCAGCTGCTGCACTTCCTCGCCACGCACCCGTCCCGCGTCTTCACGCGCGAGCAGCTGCTCAGCGAGGTGTGGGGCTACGACTACTTCGGCGGCACGCGCACGGTCGACGTGCACGTGCGGCGCCTGCGCGCCAAGCTCGGCGACCAGGAGCAGATCATCGGCACCGTCCGCAACGTCGGCTACCGGTTCAACGTGCATGACGACGAGGCAGTCAGCGCATCCGCATCCTGACGCGGCGGGCGACTCGTTCACACGCACGTCACCTGGCGGTGCGAAGATGTAGTCCATGATCGATGCTGCAATCACGGATGCCGGTCTCGGCGACGCCGAGGACGACGACTTCGACGCCATCGAGGCGCCGGACTCGCTGCTGCCCGACCACCGCTATCACGATCGCGAGATCAGCTGGCTGGCATTCAACCAGCGCGTCCTCGAACTCGCCGAGGATCCGATGATCCCCGAGCTCGAGCGCTCCAACTTCCTGGCCATCTTCGCGAGCAACCTCGACGAGTTCTTCATGGTCCGCGTCGCCGGTCTCAAGCGCCGCATCGTCACCGGCCTCGCCGTCCCCACGAACGTCGGACGCGCGCCGTCCGACGTGCTCGCCGACATCTCTCGCGTGGCGCACGCACTGCAGCTGCGGCACGCGAAGGCCTGGACCGAGCTCGTCCGCCCCGCGCTCGCGGATGCCGGGATCGAGATCACCGAGTGGGACAGCCTGGACGACGCCGAGCGCGCCGCGCTGACGGAGTACTTCCAACTCCACGTGTTCCCCGTGCTCATGCCGCTCGCGGTGGACCCGGCGCATCCGTTCCCCTACATCTCGGGGCTCTCGCTGAACCTCGCCATCCGCATCCGCAATGCCCGCACCGGGCGCCAGGAGTTCGCGCGCCTCAAGGTGCCGCCGATGCTTCCCCGTCTGGTCGAGGTGCCCAGCACGAGCGAGATCGCCCGCTATCTCCCGCTCGAGGACCTCATCTCCAACCATCTGGACGATCTGTTCCCCGGGATGGAGGTGCTCGACCACCACGCCTTCCGCCTCACCCGCAATGAGGACGTCGAGATCGAGGAGGACGAGAGCGAGAACCTCATCCAGGCTCTCGAGGCCGAGCTGCTGCGCCGCCGTTTCGGCCCGCCGATCCGCCTCGAGATCGCCGACGACATGGATGATGTGACCCTCGATCTGCTGATCAAGGAGCTCGACATCACGGATCAGGAGGTCTACCGGCTGCCGAGCCCGCTCGACCTGCGCGGCCTGTTCTCGCTGTCCAAGGTCAATCGCCCCGACCTGCGCTACCCGCCGCACCTGCCGACGACCCCGGTCGCCTTCCAGCCGACCGGCTCGAGCAATCGGGCCGATGTGTTCGCGGCCATCCGCAAGGGCGACGTCCTCGTGCACCACCCGTACGAGTCGTTCGCGACGAGCGTGCAGGCGTTCCTCGAGCAGGCGGCGCGCGACCCGCATGTGCTCGCCATCAAGCAGACGCTCTACCGCACCTCCGGCGACAGTCCCGTCGTTCAGGCCCTGATCGACGCGGCCGAGGCGGGCAAGCAGGTCCTCGCGCTCGTCGAGGTGAAGGCGCGGTTCGACGAGGCGAACAACATCGTCTGGGCGCGCAAGCTCGAGAAGGCCGGCGTGCACGTCGTCTACGGCCTCGTCGGCCTGAAGACCCACTGCAAGCTCGCGCTCGTGATCCGCGAGGAGGAGGGGCAGCTGCGCCACTACTCACATGTCGGAACGGGCAACTACAACCCCAAGACGAGTCGCATCTACGAGGACTTCGGGCTGTTCACCGCAGACGCCCAGGTCGGCAAGGACCTCACGCGCCTGTTCAACGAGCTGTCCGGATACGCGATCGAGAAGAAGTTCAAGCGGCTCCTCGTCGCGCCCCTGCACCTGCGCAAGGGCTTGCTGCGCCATATCGACAACGAGCGCAAGAACGCCGTCGCCGGAAAGCCCGCGCACATCCGCATCAAGGTGAACTCGATGGTCGACGAGGAGATCATCGACGGCCTCTACCGCGCCAGCCAGGCCGGGGTGAAGGTCGACATCTGGGTCCGCGGCATCTGCAGCATCAAGACCGACCTGCCCGGCGTGAGCGACAACGTCACGGTCCGCAGCGTCTTGGGGCGCTACCTCGAGCACTCCCGCATCTTCGCCTTCGACAACGACGGCGACCCGCAGGTGTTCATCGGCAGCGCCGACATGATGCACCGGAACCTCGACCGTCGCGTCGAGGCGCTCGTGCGGGTCACGGACGAGCACCACGTATCGGAGTTGCTCGACTTCTTCGACCTCGCGATGGACGACAGGACGAGCACATGGCACCTCGGCGCCGACGGGGTTTGGGAGCGACACTCCGTTGATGCGGACGGCAAGCCGCTGGTCGATCTGCAGGATAAGACCATGAGCCAGATCCGTCGCCGTCGCCGTTCCCGCTCGGTGCGATGACGCAGACGGTGCAGGTCGTCCGCGACGACAAGGCGGTGTACGCCGCCGGTGCGGTCGTGTGGCGCCAGACCGAGGGCAAGCTCCGGATCCTGCTGATCCACCGCACCAAGTACCGCGACGTCACCCTGCCCAAGGGAAAGGTCGACCCCGGCGAGATGCTCGCGCAGACGGCCGTGCGCGAGGTGCACGAGGAGACCGGCATCCGGGTGCACCTCGGCGTTCCGGTGGGTGTCAGCCGCTACTTCATGCGCCCGAAGCGACAGAAGGTCGTCCACTACTGGGCCGCGGAGGCGACGGACGACGCGATCCGCAAGTCCACCTTCGTCCCCAACCGCGAGATCGCCGCGCTCGAGTGGGTGAGCCTGAAGAAGGCGCGCAAGAACCTCAGCTATCCGGTGGACCTCGAGATCCTGGACGAGTTCGAACGGTTGGTGTCGGACGGCGCGCTGCGCACGTTCCCGATCATCGCGCTGCGGCACGCGAAGGCGGCGTCGAGGTCGGACTGGGACGGACCGGATGCCGCACGGCCGCTCACCGCCCGGGGCAAGGAACAGGCCGAGGCGATCGTCGCGCCGCTGCGCGCATTCGGGATCCGCAAGATCGTCACCAGCGACGCGGTCCGCTGCGTTCAGACCGTCACGCCGCTGGCCCGAGCACTCGACCGGCGCCCGGTGGAGACCCAGCTCATCAGCCAGGATGCGTGGGAGGACGGCGTCTCGGACGTCCGCACCGTCATCGGCAAGCGCGTGCGCTCGGGCAAGCCCGCCGTGATCTGCAGCCACGGGCCGGTGCTCCCCGACATCCTCTCCGAGCTCGCCCTCGCCACCGGGACGATGCACGGGTCGTACGTCGGCAGCGCGTCGGCCCTCGAAGTCGCCGCGTTCTCCGTCGCGCATCTGTCGGCCACGAACCCCGGTTCGGGCATCATCTCGATCGAGACCCACGTCCCCAAGGCGTGACCGGCATCCGCCCCAACGGGCCCGATTCCGTTCACCTCCCGTTTACCCGCGGGGTCGATTCTCGTTAACCGCCGCGCCTAGCGTCACTGTGTGCCCTGCACCGGGCCTCAACCCATCCACGATCGAACGGATCCCACAGTGAAGATCTCCCGAATCGCTCGCATCGGCGCCATCGGCGCCGTCGCCGCTCTCGCACTCGCCGGCTGCGCCGCGAACGAGGCCACCCCCGAAGGCGGCAGCTCGGATGCTCCCGAGTCCACCGTCTCCGGCACCATCGAGGCCACCGGCGCTTCCTCGCAGGAGGCCGCTCAGCAGGCCTGGGTCGCCGCGTTCCAGACCGCCAACCCCGACGCCACCGTCAACTACACCTCGACCGGCTCCGGCACGGGTCGCGAGAACTTCATCGCCGGCTCCTCGAACTTCATCGGCTCTGACCGCGCGTACAGCGCCGACGAGATCGCCGCCGGTGGCTTCGGCGCCTGCACCGATGACGAGATCGTCGAGGTCCCGGTCTACATCTCGCCCGTCGCCGTCGCCTTCAACCTCGACGGCATCGACACCCTGAACCTCGACGGTGCGACCATCGCGGGCATCTTCGCCGGCAACATCACCAACTGGAACGACGCGGCCATCGCCTCGCAGAACGAGGGCGTCGAGCTGCCCGACCAGGCGATCGTCCCGGTCCACCGCGCCGACGCTTCGGGCACGCAGGAGACCTTCACCACCTACCTCGAGGCCGTCGCACCCGACGTGTGGACGAACGAGGCCAGCGACGAGTGGCCGCTCTCGACCGGTGAGGCAGCCGACGGCACCTCCGGTGTCGTCAACGCGATCACCAACGGCGTGGGCTACATCGGCTTCGCCGACGCTTCGCAGGCTTCCGGCCTCGGCCAGGTCGCGATCGAGGTCGAGGGCGAGTACGTCTCGTACTCCGCCGAGGCCGCTTCGGCTCTCGTCGCCGCTTCGCCGATCGAGGAAGGCCGCTCGGCTCACGACCTCGCCTTCGCCGTCGACCCGGCCGCAGCGCCCGCCGGCTCGTACCCGATCGCCCTGGTCTCGTACCTGATCGGCTGCGTCAACTACGAGGACGCCGAGGTCGCCTCGCTCGTCAAGGCCTACTTCCAGTACGTCGCGTCGGCCGAGGGCCAGGACGTCTCGGCCGAGGCCGCCGGCAGTGCCCCGATCTCGGACGACCTCCGCGAGAAGGTCAACGCCGCGATCGACGCGATCGTCGCAGAGTAAGACCCGACTCTCAGCTCGCACTGAGACAGTCACACGCCCCCGTGGCGCTCATCGAACGGATCGACAAGCGCCGCGGGGGCACCCGCATGAAGACCCGAACACCAGCTCTTCTCTCTGAAACCGTGGAGCCGCTCAGATGACAACCACAACGACGGGACCCGACACCACCCGCCCGTCTGCGGCGCCCCGATCCGTGAAGCGCGTGGGTGACCGCGTCTTCTCCGGCACGGCGCTCGCGGCCGGAATCATCATCCTCGTCACCCTCGCCGCCGTGGCGGTGTTCCTGATCGTCCAGTCGATTCCCGCCTTCAAGGCCGACACCTCGAACAACCACATCCTCGAAGGCCAGTCCTTCATCACCTGGGTCTGGCCCTTCGTCTTCGGCACGCTGTACGCGAGCGCCATCGCACTCATCGTCGCCGCGCCGCTCGCGATCGGCATCGCGCTGTTCATCTCGCACTATGCGCCGCGCAAGATCGCCGGTGTCCTCGGCTACATCATCGACCTGCTCGCCGCCGTCCCCTCGGTCGTCTTCGGCCTCTGGGGCGCGCTCACCTTCGCCCCGATGCTCGTGCCGTTCTACAAGTGGCTCAACACGAACCTCGGCTGGATCCCGATCTTCGGTGGGACCCCGTCGGGAACCGGCAAGACGATCCTCACGGCATCCCTCGTGCTCGCCGTGATGATCCTCCCGATCATGACCGCGATCTGCCGCGAGGTCTTCCTGCAGACGCCGCGCCTCCACGAAGAGGCCGCCCTCGCGCTCGGCGCGACGCGCTGGGAGATGATCCGCATGGCGGTGCTGCCGTTCGCACGCAGCGGCATGGTCTCGGGCGCCATGCTGGGCCTGGGCCGCGCCCTCGGCGAGACCATGGCCGTGACCCTGGTGCTCTCCCCGCTCGGCATCGTGACCTTCAACCTCCTGAACCCCGAGAACCCGACGACGATCCCCGCGATCATCGCCCTGCGGTTCCCCGAGGCGCACGACGAAGGCGTCAACACCCTGATCGCCGCGGGTCTGATCCTGTTCATCGTGACCTTCGCGGTCAACTTCATCGCACGCTGGATCGTCTCGCGGCGCGCCGAGTTCTCGGGAGCCAACTGACATGAGCACCACTGCCGTCGCCCCCGCCTCCGTCACCTCCTCGAACACCGCAGGCCACCTGCCCAAGTGGGCGCCATGGGCGCTGCTGGTCGTCTGCCTCGCCATCGCGGCCACGATCTTCGCATTCGCGAACAGCGGCGGAGACCCCGCCGACTTCAACATCGCCATGACACTCGTGGTCGGTCTGCTGCTCTACATGGTGCTGATCTTCATCGTCTCCACCGTGGCAGAGAGCCGTCGCCACGCCACCGACCGCCTGATGACCGCCCTGGTGTCCGCCGCGTTCGTCGTGGCCCTCCTGCCGCTGGTCTCGCTGCTGTACACCGTGGTCGTCAACGGTCTCGTGCGCTTCGACGCCGACTTCTTCAGCATGTCGATGCGCAACGTCGTCGGCGCGGGAGGCGGCGCCGTCCACGCCCTGTGGGGAACGCTGCTCATCACGCTCGCCGCCACGATCATCTCGGTGCCGATCGGTCTGATGACCTCGATCTATCTGGTCGAGTACGGCGCGGGCAAGAAGCTCGCGCGCGGCATCACGTTCCTCGTCGACGTCATGACCGGCATCCCGTCGATCGTCGCTGGTCTGTTCATCTACTCGGTGTTCGCCCTCCTCATCGGCCCCGGTACCCGCATGGGCATCATGGGCTCGCTGGCGCTGTCCGTGCTCATGATCCCCGTGGTCGTGCGCGGCTCCGAAGAGCTGCTGCGCATCGTCCCCAACGAGCTCCGTGAGGCCGCCTACGCCCTGGGTGTGCCGAAGTGGCTGACGATCCTCAAGGTCGTCCTGCCCACGGCCATCGCCGGCATCACCACGAGCATCGTGCTCGCGATCGCCCGCGTCATCGGCGAGACCGCGCCACTGCTGCTCACGGTCGGCATGGTCCAGAGCCTGAACACGAACCTGTTCAGCGGCCAGATGGCCACGCTCCCCGTCTTCACGTACATGCAGGCCAAGTATCCCGGCATCCCCGCCGAGGCGTTCATCGATCGGGCCTGGGCGTCTGCTCTGGCGCTCATCCTGGTCGTCATGGTCCTCAACCTCGTCGCCCGAATCATCGCGAAGGTGTTCGCGCCCAAGACCGGCCGCTGAGCGGCCCTCCGACCCGACAAGAAGGATTCCAGTGTCCAAGAGCATTGAAGTCAACGACCTCAACGTCTACTACGGCGACTTCCTCGCCGTCGAGGGCGTCAGCATCGACATCAAGCCGAACACCGTGACGGCGTTCATCGGTCCGTCCGGTTGCGGCAAGTCGACGTTCCTTCGCACCCTCAACCGCATGCACGAGGTCATCCCCGGCGCGCGCGTCGAGGGCGAGGTGCTCATCGACGGCAAGAACCTGTACGGCTCGGGCGTCGACCCCGTGCTCGTGCGCCGTCAGGTGGGCATGGTCTTCCAGCGTCCGAACCCGTTCCCCACGATGTCGATCAAGGAGAACGTGCTCGCGGGCGTCAAGCTGAACAACACGCGCATGGCCAAGTCCGACCAGGACGCCCTGGTCGAGAAGTCGCTGCGCGGTGCGAACCTCTGGAACGAGGTCAAGGACCGCCTCGAGAAGCCGGGATCCGGGCTCTCGGGCGGTCAGCAGCAGCGTCTGTGCATCGCCCGTGCGATCGCCGTCTCTCCCGACGTCATCCTCATGGACGAGCCGTGCTCGGCGCTCGACCCGATCTCGACCTTCGCGATCGAGGAGCTGATCGCCGAGATCAAGACCCAGTACACCGTCGTGATCGTGACGCACAACATGCAGCAGGCCTCGCGCGTCTCCGACCGCACGGCGTTCTTCAACATCGCCGGAACCGGCAAGCCCGGAAAGCTCATCGAGTACGACGACACCGCCACGATCTTCACGACCCCGTCGGTTCAGGCGACCGAGGACTACGTCTCCGGCCGCTTCGGCTGAGCCGGGCCGTTTCACCGCCGCATCCGCATCCGCATCCGTATCCGTGCACAAGTTCGGATGCCGCATACGACACGCCGCACGATCGCTCTGATCGGCGGCGTGTCGCCGTTCAGATCCGAAGTTGTGCCCGGGGGGAGTTGTTCTGCACAGCGTGGCGAGCGGGCGGATGCTCCACGGAACGCGCAAATCACGACGCAGAGAAACGGACGGATGCCGCAGGCTCGACCTCATGTGCGAGACCTCGGCTCCGGCGATCTGGACCTATGCCGAACTGCGCGCTGACTTCAAGCGTCGCGAGATAGAGTCGCAGCACTCCGTCGGACTCCTCCGTCGGGTGCGCCGAGGCGTCTACGCCGGCTTGGACGCGTGCACGGATGCGGTGGATGCTGCCGCGCACGGCGGTTCGCTCGCGTGTGAGACCGCAGCCCGTCATCTCGGCCTCTGGGTACTCGACGATGTCGACGGCGTGCACGTGTGGATGCGCGGAGACCGCCATCAGTACGGGCACGGCGAGAAGGCCGAGTGCGATTGCACACCGCACTGGGATCACGCCGACGCCCCGTCCGCTTTCGGCCTGCCCGCAGTCGAACGAGTGCTCCTGCAGGTCTACGGATGCCGCGGCGCAGACAGCTTCTTCGTCGCGCTGGAGTCGGCACGCAGGAAGGGTCTCATCTCCGCGCCGGCTCTGCGACGCTTGCACCGCCTGATCGATCGTCGGGGCCAGGATCTGATCACGTTCTCCCGCGACGACGCGGACAGCGGTCTGGAATCGCTGATCCGGCTGCGAATACGGCATCACGGCTGGGACCTGCAATGCCAGGTATGGGTCTTCGGCACCGGCAAGGTCGACTTCCTCATCGACGGATGGCTGATCGTCGAGGCCGACGGCAAGGAGAACCACGACAGCGAGGGCCATCGGCACAAGGATCTCGTCAGGGACGCGAACTCCGCCGCCTGGGGCTACGTGACGCTGCGCTTCGACTACGCCATGATCGTCCACGACTGGGATGCCGTCGAACGCGCGATCCTCGCTGCCATGGCCACTCGCCACACCGTCTGACCCCGTCTCCCCGTGCACAACTTCGGACCGGGCGTTCGACACGCCGCGGCTCTCGTGCGAGGCTCGGCATGTCGCCCCCGGCATCCGAAGTTGTGCACGCCCCGGAGGCGAACGGTGCCGTCAGTCGCGGGGCGAGAGGAGGTACTGGTTCAGGTCCGTCGTGAGGGCGTGGTCGACGGACAGGGGCCGGCCGTCGACGGCCGTGATGGGTGCGGCCAGACGGACGCTCGAGACGAGCCATGCGGCATCCGCCTCGGCGATCCGCGACGCGGGCACTTGTTCGTACCCCGCCTCGAAACCGCGACCCTCCAAGTACTCGTACACGCTGAGCTGCGTCGTGCCCTGCAGGATGCCGCCGCTCGGCGCCGGCGTGACGAAACGGTCGCCGAGCCGCAGGATGAGGGATGCCGTGGGGGCTTCGAGCACGTAACCGTCGCTGGAGAGGAAGATCGCATCATCGGCGCCGCGGCGGTGCGCTTCGCGGAGCGCCGCCATGTTCACGGCGTACGACAGCGTCTTGGCCCCCAGGAGCAACCACGGCGCGCGTTCGGCGACGTCGAGCGGGTAGCCGCGATCCAGCGTCACGACGGAGACTCCCGCCCTACGCACCTCCGAGAAGTCGGATGCCGGTGCGGCCGTCACCCAGGCGGTCGGTGTCGGTCCGTGCTCCACTCCCCTGCTGAGGATCAGCTTGATGACCCACTCGCCGGCGGGGCATTCCGCAGCGGCGACGGCAACCGCCTGACGCCACTGCTCCAGGTTCGGCGCCGGCAGATCGCAGATCCGGGCGGAGTTCGCCAGGCGCTCGAGGTGCGGCACGACCTCCTGCGCGTGCGCATCGATCACGCCGATCGATTCGAACACGCCGTCGCCTCGCTGGGTGCTCAGTTCGCTCACGCTCAGCGCCGGTGCTCCGGCATCCACCACCGTGAAGGTGCCGGAGAAGTCGGCGCGCTCCTCAGCGGCATCGGCTGGGTCGAGAATCAGAGCGAAGCGCTGGGCCATGAGAAGACTCTACGGCCACTCAGGAATACCCAGGGCGCGGGGACGTTACACTGGAGTGGCCGGGCCGCATAACCCCGGGCTCCAACTTCTGCCGCTTAGAGCGGCCTTCCGCCGAGAGGCGTTCTTGCGGCCCGGTCTTTCTCTTTCCTGCCCCCAGCCGATCCCCACATCGGCCCTGGCCGTGCACGACTTCGGATGTGAACGACGACGCGCCGCCGGCCCGGGCGGTCGCACGGCGTGTCGCCTCCGGCATCCGAAGCTGTGCACAGTGTCGCCTCCGGCATCCGAAGCTGTGCACGCACGGGGGCGGGTGCGAGGGGCGGACGGTCAGGTCAGGCCGCCGGACCGCCACAGCCCGGCGGCCGCCATCAGGTCGGCCGCGTAGCTGTTCAACCGGCGTGCCCGTACGGTGAGCTCGGACGCCCGGTCGGGCTCGGTCGCCTCGTAGTCGTCCGCGACGTGCGTGGCGCCCGACACCTGCACACGGCAGAATGCCGCCGCGCGCTCCAGCGCGATCGAGAAGTCACCGCGGAAGACTCCGCGCAGGATCGTGTCGATCAGGGCGACGAGCTCCTCCGGGCTCGCGGGCACAGGCGCGCCGGCGACGACGGCATCCGCGGATCCCAGCTCGACACGGCCGCGCTCGTACAGCAGCGCAGAGGTCTGCGGATCGGTGTGGATCGCGAGCTGAAGCAGGTACAGCCGCCACAGCGCTCCCGGCAGCGAGACGGCCGGTGCCTGCGCCCACAGCTCGGCGATGTCGTCGATGCCGTGCTGGGCGGTGAACGCGATCAGGCGCTCCGCGCTCTCGCCGCTGGAGTCCTCGCGTGCGCGCGTGAGCAGAGCGGATGCCGTGGCATGCGCGACCCGGATGGTCTCGGCCGAATCGGGCGAACCGACCAGGTTGTCGAAGGCCGCGGAGGGCCTGCGGACGGGGCGGTGGAACTGCTCGGGCATCCGTCCAGGGTACTCGTGCTCAGGCGGTCGGGATCGCGATGATCGGATCCGTCGTGGGCTGCCCGGTCGGCGATCCACCCGCCTGCTCGACGGTCACGGCGATGACATCGCCCTCGTGCATGGCGCCGTCAAGCAGTGCCGTCGCCGTACCGCCATCCGTCTCGAACAGTCCGGCCGGCAGCGCCTCGTCCCCCCGGACGAGCCAGAGCTGATAGGTCTGTTCCTCGTCCAGCCCCGCGAGCCCGTCCGTGACGAGTACGGCGCTGCCGACCGATGCCGACCAATGCGCGGTCGCCTCCGCACCGGATCCGATCTCGACCGTGGCCTGCTGAGCGTCGGGGGCGGCTGCGATCTTCTCGAGCGCGACGACGGATGCCGGCTGGGTGAGCTGCGCGATCGCGACAGCGGCCGTGATGCCCAGCCCCACGATCAGGACGACGGATGCGGCGAGCGCGAACAGGGGACGGCTCCAGCGGCTCGCCGGCGCTGCGGGAGCGCCCCCAGCATCGGGCGCAACCCCGGTCGGTGAAGTCGGCTCCCCCTGCGGGGTCACCGCGATCCGGGCGAGGAGCGCGTCGCGGACGCCGGCAGGTGGTGCAACGGCAGGAGAACCGTCGGCCAGCAGCGCGGCGGTCTCCGCGTCGTGCTCGGCGATCGCGGCCCACTCCGGGTGCGCGGCGAGGGCGTCCGCATATCGGCGCTCATCGGCATCCGACAGCGCGTGCAGGGCCCGGCCCGCCGCGAGCTCCGCGAACTCGCTCTCGTTCATGCGTTCACCCCCATCTCGTTCCTCAGGCGTGAGAGTCCATCTCTCATCCTCGTCTTGACCGTTCCCAGCGGGGCTCCGATGAGCACAGAGATCTCGCTCTGACTGTAACCGCCGTAGTACGACAGCACGATTGCCTCGCGCTGCGGTTCGGGCAACGTCCTCAGCGCCGTGACGACGCGATCGCCCTCGATGCTCAGCTCCACCTGTTCGGCGACGCTGTCATGCGCGACCGAAACGTCGCGGAATCCTGCCCTGACGTCCCGATCCGAGCTGGACTGCGACGCCCTCACACGATCGACCGCCCTGCGGTGGGCGATCGTGAGAACCCAGGTGCGTCCTTGCCCCTTGTTCGGAGCGAAGCGGCCGGCGGATTGCCAGATCTCCAGGAAGACCTCCTGCAGTACCTCCTCGCTCTGCGCACGGTTGACCAGCACACGGAGGATGAGCCCGAAGACGCGAGAGGACAGCAGATCGTAGAGTTCGGCGAATGCTCGCTGGTCTCCGCGCGCGACGCTGACCAGAAGGTCGGCGACGGGATCTCCCGCCGAACCGTCCTCCGGCACGTCCACGCCGTCGATCACCATCTCCACAAGCATGCCGTATCAACGCCCCTCATCCTGACCACTCACCGTTGGTCGGCTCATCCGAAGGTGAACGAATAGGCCTGAATGCCCTCGGGAATCTTCACCGTCAGCTGTCCGGCCCCCGCGTCCCTCTGCAGCAGGCGATACGACCGCGGGGTTCCCGAGACGTCGATCGCTCGGCTCTCGCCGTCATCGGTGGTCACGGTGACCTCTCCCGAGCCTGCGAGCACCATCCGCACCTCGGAGGCGCGATAGTTGAGGCGCACCTCGGCACCCGAACCTGCCGGGGCGGCGTACTGCGAGGCGATCTCCCAAGTGCCATCGAGGGCGAATGTGTCCTCCGCCTGATCCGAGGGGAAAACGAACTCCGACGTTCCGGCGCTGTAGTTGTCATCGCCGCCGTAGTTGACGTCCTTGGACGACCCGAGGAAGGTCTCCGGCGTGGTCGAGCCGAGCGCTGGTGTCTCATCCGCAACGCCGGATTCGGCCGGAAGTTCGACGTCGGGATCCGCGTCGACGAGGAGCTCCCGGATCATCTTCTCGGTCGCCTCGTAGTTGCCCTCGCCGAACGAGATGTGCCGTACTGTGCCCTCGGCATCGATCAGGTAGTGCGCCGGCCAGTAGCGGTTACGGTAGTTGGTCCAGGTCGAGAGACTGTTGTCGAGCGCGACGGGGTACTCGATCCCGAAATCGCGGATGCCGGCTGCGACGTTTCCCGCATCCTTCTCGAACGCGTACTCCGGCGAGTGGATGCCGATGACCTGCAGCCCGCTGTCACGATAGGTCTCGTCCCACCCGACGACGTGCGGGATCGATCGCTGGCAGTTGATGCACGAGTACGCCCAGAAGTCGATGAGCACGACCTGGCCGCGAAGGTCCTCGAGGTCGATCGCCTCGCCCTCCGGCGTGTTCAGCCACTGCTCGATCCCGCGGATCGACGGCGCCGTGCCGCAGGACTCGAGTTCGTCCGCGCCGTTCGTGCACTTGTCGAGGTCGCGGTTCTCAGCGTTCACGAGGCCACCGAGGCCTAGGGCCTCCTCTGCGGCGTCGTTCTCCGTGAGCTCCTGCTGCAGCGGGGCGGTGTAGTCGGGCAGCAGCCGCTGCAGCGTCTGCGGCACGTTGAAGACGAGCCCGACGGCGAGCGCGATCATCGCAATGCCGGCGGCGATACGTAGCCCCCGCTCGCGGGTGCGGAAAGCACGGATGCGGTTGACAACGCTGCGTCCGGCGAGCGCGAAGGCCAGCAGCGGGATCGCGACGCCGATCGAGAACGATACAGTCAGCAGCACGGTTCCAGGGCCGATCTGGCCGGTGGATCCGGCGACGATGATCGCGGCGAGCACAGGCCCGGCGCACGGCACGAATACGGCTCCGAGAGCGAGCCCGACTCCGAAGCCGCTCCCCTGATTCTTGACCTCTTTGCGCGGCAGCCATTGGAACGGCTTCTCGAGCAGCTGCTCGAACTTCGGGATGAGGAGCCCGACGCCGATGATGATCAGCACGATGATGCCGGCCCAGCGCAGCACGTCCTGCGGGAGTCCCAGCAGACCCAGGATCAATGATCCGACGAGCGTGACGAGCGTGAAGCTCAGAACGAGTCCGGCGATCACGAGGTACGGGCGACTGCGACGTGCTGGAATCACCTCGCCGTCGCCGTCGAAGCTCGCGGACTGCGCGCCTCCGGTCAGGAAGATGACCGGCAGGACGGGCAGGATGCACGGCGATATGCCGGTGATGAGCCCTCCAAGCAGGCCGATGAGTACCAGGTCCATGAGCTCCTCGCTTCTGTTGCGAGTTCTTCGGCGTGGGGACCCGTTCGGATTGATGAGAAAAATTCTGAGATTCTTCCCATCCGAAGCGCCGCGGGTTCCGAACACCAGTCAACGCCGCGGAGATGTCGCGGCTCCGAACCCGGAGGTAGAGAGATGTTCAGCACCAAGAAGAAGATGACCGCAGCACTGTCGCTCGGATTCGCCAGCGTGCTCGTGCTGGCGGGATGTTCCATGAGCGGCGGCGACTCGACGGACGAATCGATGGAGTCTTCGGCGCCCGAATCGTCGGAAGAGGCTGCGCCCGAGACGATGGACCCGGCTGCGAACCTGGTCGGCCCCGGCTGCGAGGCATACGCGGAAGAGGTTCCCGATGGAGCAGGCTCGATCCAGGGCATGTCCCAGGACCCCGTCGCGGTCGCGGCATCCAACAACCCGATGCTGACGACCCTCGTCTCGGCGGTGAGCGGTCAGCTCAACCCCGACGTCGACCTGGTCGACACGCTCAACGGCGATGAGTTCACGGTGTTCGCCCCGGTGGACGACGCGTTCGCCAAGATCGACGCGGCCACGATCGATTCGCTCAAGACCGACTCGGACGCCCTGACGTCGATCCTCACGTACCACGTGGTTCCCGGTCAGATCGAGCCGGCTGACATCGCCGGCACGCACAAGACTGTGCAGGGTGCCGACCTCGAGGTCACCGGTGAGGGCGACATGTGGATGGTGAACGACGCGAACGTCATCTGCGGTGGGGTGCAGACCGCCAACGCGACCGTTTACCTGATCGACTCGGTCCTCATGCCGCCGGCTGAGTGAGCGGACCTGCCAGACGGGGGAGTCTGGCATTGGCGCGGTGCGGCCGTCTGCGGCGAAGAGCTGCAGACGGCCGCATCCGTGTGTAAGTGCAGAAGCTCTCACCGCGCCGCATATCCTGGCCTCATGTGCTCATCGACCGGACTCGGCGCGTCCTCATGAACTGGGCACTCACTCTCGACCTGGTCGGCGTCTTCTTCTTCGCGATCTCAGGCTCCCTACTGGCCGCACAACGCGGGTACGACATCGTCGGGTCGCTGCTGCTCGGCAGCCTCACCGGGCTCGGCGGCGGCGTGATCCGCGACCTCATCATCGGGGTGCCGCCGACGGCGTTCGCCGAACCCGTGCATCTGGCCGCGCCCGTCGCCGCTGCCGCACTGGTGTTCTTCCTCACCCACGGCATCGATCGCTATTCGCGGCCGCTGCTGATCTTCGACGCGGCGGGGCTCGCGCTGTTCTGCACGACCGGGACGGTGAAAGCGCTCGAAGCCGGCATGAACCCGGTCGCCGCGGCGCTGCTCGGCGTCACCACCGGTGTCGGCGGCGGCCTCCTGCGCGACGTAGTCGCGAACCGCGACCCGCAGCTGTTCAATTCTTCCGACCTGTACGCCGTCCCGGCGTTCATCGGAGCCACGATCGTGGCCGGTGCCTGGTTCACGGCGCTTCCGAACCTGGCCACGGTGACGATCGCCGCGGCCGTCGTGTTCGCCTTCCGAGTGCTCTCGCTGCGCTTCCGCTGGCGCATCCCGCACGCCAAGGGTCAGCCTCGACGAGGAAGGGCATCCGAGTGAGCCGTCCTACCGGCATCTTGATCGGCTACGAGTCCATCCGAGCGGCACGGGTGTCGTCGGCATCCTGAGGAACGGCGACGGCGCGACAGTGCTGCTCCGCGCCGACATGGACGCGTACCGGTCGACCGGATGCACCCACCCTCGAGACCGGGACGGCTGCGCTCGTCGTCGCCGCCGGTGCGTGGCCCGGTCACGAGAAGAACCGATAGACTCGCATACGCGGGCCTCTAGCTCAGTTGGCAGAGCATCGGACTTCAACATAAATAGGAGCGCCTCGGGGGAAACTCCGGGGATGACACCACTCAAAGTCGGGGAACCCTTCCTGGGAGACCAGATGGCAATCCCGAGCCAAGCCGGACGCGAGTCCGGAAGGTGTAGAGACTGGACGGGTGGCACCTAAAGCGCAAGCCAGGGTGAAGGGACAGTCCAGACCACGAACGTCCATGGGGACGGCGGCGAAAGCCGAAGTGGCATGTTAATCCGCGGGTCATGGGTTCGAGCCCCATGGGGCCCACCGCACAAAGTCAGACCTCAGCGATACCGTCTGCGCATGAAGAGATGCGGCACCTGCCAGGAGGTCACGCCGTTGACCGACTTCAACAGAAAGTCGTCTCGCGCGAACTGGCGCTCGGTGGCAGCGTCGACGGCCCCGGAGCTCAGACGCCGCGCGCGCGGTGACGACGCACGGCCGCACGGTTCGCGCAGCGAACGGAGCAGAACCTCTGCCGGCCGTTGCGCGTCACATCGGCGACCACGTTGGTGCACGGTGGAGCCTGGCATCGACCGATGCCTGTCCATCCCCCGCGTCACGAGATGCAGCGCCGTTCCGAGGTTGATGATCGCTCGCAGAACGAACGGCATCGACGGCACACATCGTCGCGGTAGTGCAGGTGCCATCCCTCCCCGTCATGGTTCGTCAACCGCGGGTACGCGGCCGATTCGGCAAGGCGCGTGTTCAGCAGCGTGGCTCGCGCATCGGGGTCCGTCTTGTCGACGATCTCGAGCCGCTCGTCGATGACGGCACGCACGAGCACGGCTGGGACGTGGAGTCCCGGCACGCGACGAGCGAGGGGACGATCCTCTACGTCGTCTGCGCCGACTGCGGCGTTCGCCGCATCGACCTGAGCCCGACGTCCCAGCTGCCGCCGATCGCCCTGACCGTCACGGTGCAGCCGGGGACGTGACCGCTCATGACGCACCCCTGGGCACGTCGATGAGCTTCTCGACACCGGCCGGCGGGCCCGTCCCCGCCCCCGCCGAGGCTTCCGCGATCGCCGCGGCCAGCTCTGGCACCACCTCCGGCCGCACCCACACCACGAACGACGCCGCCGCCGCATAGACGGGCTCGTCGAGAGCCCCACCCCGCCTGTGCACCCACTCGCGCAGCAGATTGTCGAAGCGTCCCGCGTCGACGTGCGGAACGTTCACCTCGACGGCGGTGAGCATCCGCCGGTCGAGGACGGTCGCGAGGTCGAGAGCCTCCGACACGGATGACGAGTATGCGCGCACCAGCCCTCCGGCGCCGAGCTTCACGCCGCCGAAGTAGCGCGTCACGACCGCCACGACGTCGGTCAGCTCCCGTCGGCGCAGAACCTCGAGCATCGGTACTCCCGCCGTCCCCAACGGCTCTCCGTCGTCCGATGAGCGCGCGCGTTCGCCCAGCGGGCCCGTGATCTGCGCCGAGCAGTGGTGCCGAGCATCCCACGACTGCTTCCTGACCGCGGCGATCACGACATCAGCATCCTCGGGCGACGACACCGGTGCGATCCGGGCGATGAAGCGCGACTTCTTGATCACGAGCTCGTGATCAACGACGCGGGCGATCGTGGAAGGGCGGGACCCGCTCATGCCTGCCCGGGCATCCACGCCAGGTCGCCGCTGTCCAAGCGTGCCGTCACCGCCGCGAACCACTCTCGACGAGCTCCGCGCCGGCGTGTGCGAGCTCGCCCAGCGCCGCCGCGCTCGACTCCGCCCCGACTCCGGCGACGAGGTCGGTGAGGATGTGCACGTGCACGCCGTGCGCGATCGCGTCGAGTGCAGTAGCGCGCACGCAGTGATCCGTCGCGATGCCGACGACGTCCGCGCTGAGGATGCCGTGGTCCTGCAGGATCGTGGCCGTCGTCGCTCCGTCGTCCGTCACGCCCTCGAACATCGAGTACGCCGGGGCGCCCTGCCCCTTGCGCACATGGTGCGTGACGGCCTCGGTCACCAGCAGCGGATCGTAGGCGGCGCCGTCAGTGTCCGCGACGCAGTGCACCGGCCAGGTGTCGACGTAGTCGGGGTCATCGGCGAAGTGCCCGCCGTTGTCGCCGGCCGGGTCGTGCCAGTCGCGCGACGCCACGATGACGTCGTACTCGGCTCGGTGCGCGGCGAGGAGCTCCGAGACCGCGGATGCGACGGCATCCCCTCCGGTCACCGCGAGCGCCCCGCCCTCGGTGAAGTCGTTCTGCACGTCGACGATGAGAAGTGCTCTGCCCATGTCTCGAGCGTACGCGGGCGCTCGGACGAAAGCGAAGGTCCCGTGACGCGGGACGCGTCACGGGACCTGTGGAGCCCCGAGTCAGGATTGAACTGACGGCCTTTCCATTACGAGTGGAATGCTCTACCACTGAGCTATCGGGGCGTGCGCTGCGAAAGCGGCACGATCAAGAATCTTACCCTGTCCGCACCGTCACCGCGAAATCACCCGATGCGTCGTGCCACGCCAGGGGCGCTCACTCGCACTTCACGTCGCCGGAGGGCACGGTGTCGTCCAGGAAGTACGCGTCGACCGCGGAATCCACGCAGCTGTTGCCCTTGTTGTAGCCGGTGTGCCCCTCGCCCACTCGGGTGATGAGCACGCCCTCCTCCAGCTGGTCCGCCAGCGACACCGACCACTCGTACGGGGTCGCGGGATCGTTGGTCGTGCCGACGACGAGGATGGGGCCTGCGCCGGCGGCATGGATCTCTCCGCGGGTTCCGGTGGGCGGGTACGGCCACACCTCGCAGGGGTCCGGGCCGCTCCAGTACGGCGCGATCGTCGGGGCGCCCTCAGCGATCTTCGCGTCCGCCGCGTCCTGGGCGGCCTGGTCGTCCTCGACCGGGTAGTCCATGCAGTTGTAGGCGCGGAACGCCTCGCTGGAATTGTCGAGGTAGGCGCCGTCCTCGCGGGCGTTGTAGAAATCGGCGAGGACGAACGCCGTGTACGGATCGCCCTGCAGAGCCTCGTCGAGCGCCTGAGTGAGGTACGGCCAGCTGTCGGCGGAGTAGAGCGCGGCGATGATCGCGGTCATGAGGGAGTCGGCGCCGAGCATCCGGCCGTCGCCGTTCTCGAGCGGGGTGCGGTCGACGGCGGCGAGCAGAGCGCCGAGGTCGGCCATCGCCTCGTCGAGCGTTCCATTGAACGGGCACGACCCGGAGTCTAGACAGTCCTGCATGTACGCGCGCAGCGCGGATTCGAAGCCGAGGGCCTGCGTGGTGCCGACCTCGATGCCCGAGACCGCCGGGTCGATCGCGCCGTCCAGCACGAGTCGCCCCGCCTTCTCGGGATAGAGGTTCGCGTACGTCGCGCCGAGGAACGTGCCGTACGAATAGCCCAGGTAGTTGAGCTGCTTGTCGCCGAGGACCGCGCGGATGAGATCCATTTCGCGGGCGGAGTTCACAGTGGTGATGAAGGGCAGGATGCCGTCGCTGTTCGCGTCGCACGCTTCGGCGAACGCCTTGTTGCGCTCGGTCAATTCGGCCTCCCACTCGTCCGTGCCGCGCGGCGCCGCCGGGATGTCGTAGAGGTACGCGTCCATGCCGGCGGCGTCGAAGCAGCGCACCGCGGTGGAATCGCCGACGCCGCGGGGGTCGAATCCGATGACGTCGTATGCGTCGGCGAGGTCGGCGCTGACGGCGTAGCTCAAGCTGTCGAGGATGAAGTCCCGGCCGCTGGCTCCCGGTCCGCCCGGGTTCGTCAGCAGCGATCCGACCGGCGTGCCGCTGGCCTGATGGCGCACGACCGACAACCGGATCTCACCGTCGCCGGGGTTCTCCCAGTCGAGCGGCGCCGTGACGTACGTGCAGTCGAAGGTCGCGCCTCCCCGGTCGCAGGCCGTCCACTCCAGCGTCTGCTCGTAGAACGGCAGCAGTTCGGCCGGCACGCCCTCGGTGTCGGGAGTGTTCGTGACCGAGGGGCGGGGCTGGGCCCCTTCGGGGATCATCGAGTACAGGCATCCGCTCAGCATCATGGACGCCGCGACCAGCCCGGCCGTGATCGTCGCGAGCCGTCGCAGGCGAGAAGTCTGTCGAGTGTTCACGGTTTCCTCCCGCTCGCGATCGTCACGAGCAAACTCTCCAGCGCCAGCGTCGGTGCGACGTTGCGCTCCAGGGAATCCCTGGTCTCGGCAAGGTGGTCGAGCACGACCAGGGTACGGGCCACGGGCCAGGCCGACGCCAGTGCGGTGAGCTCGGTGCGCAGCTCGCTGTTGATGAGGTCGTCGCCGCGGTCGTACTGCAGCATCATCACGTCGCGGAACATCGACTGCAGGTCCGTGAGGACCCGGTCGATGCCGTCGCGCAGGCTGCGCGTCGCGCGCTTCTTCTGATCGTCCTCCAGCGCTGAGACCTGTGCGCGAACGGCAGGGGGAACCTCATGCCCCTCTGCGATGCCCACGGTGCGCAGCAGCGAGGCTCGCTCTGTCGCATCGCGTTCGGCGGTGAGCGCCTTGGCGTCGTCGGTCGCGGCTTGGATGATCTCGCCGGCGACCTCGACCGCCGTCCCGACGCCGCGCACCGAGAGCACGGATCGCAGGGTGCTGTCGCGCCGGGGGCGGGCCGCGTCGTCGGTCGCGAGCCGCTGGGCCATGCCGATGTGGCGCTGCGAATGGCGGGCGGCCTGCTCAGCGACCTCGGGAGAGGCTCCGGTGCGTTCGACGATGAGTCGGGCGACGTCGGCGACGTCGGGTTCGCGCAGCCGCAGCGGACGCACCCGGGAGCGGATGGTCGGCAGCAGATCGGCCTCGCTCGGGGCGCACAGCACCCAGACGGTCTTCTCGGGAGGCTCTTCGAGCGCCTTGAGGAGAACGTTGGAGGTGCGCTCGACCATGCGATCGGCATCTTCGACGACGATCACGCGATATCGGCCGGCGGATGGCGCGAAGTACGACCGTTCGACGAGAGCGCGCGCCTCCTTGATCGTGATGATGACCTTGTCGGTGCGCAGCGCCGTGAGATCGGGGTGCGTGCCGGCGAGGACCTGCCGCATGGTCTGCTCGTCCTCGGGCCCGTCGGCGATGAGCGCCGCGGCGAACGCATAGGCGAGGGTCGACCTGCCTGATCCGGGCGGACCGGTGATGAGCCAGGCGTGCGACAGCGCCGCAGGATCGGCTGCCGCCGACCGCAGCGCGTCGACCGCATCCTCCTGCCCCCACACGTCCGCCCAGGGGAACGGGGCGAGGGTCGCGGTCATGGTCTCAGCCTATCCGTCACTGCCGACAGTACCTGCGCGTCCGCCCGCCCTCGCGGTCAGGCGGCGGGAGGCAGGATCGCGGCGACGCGGGCGCGGATCGCCTCGGCGATCTCGTCGGGGGATGCCGCAGCATCCACGACGAGGAATCGCTCGGGCTCGGCATCCGCCAGCGCGAGGTACGCCGCGCGGACGCGCGTGTGAAAGTCGACCTTCTCGGCCTCGAGGCGGTCGAACGGCTTGTCGGCCGAATCGAGGCGCGCCCGCGCCGCCGCCGGATCGAGGTCGAGCAGCAGCGTGAGATCGGGAAGCGCACCGTCGGCGGCCCACAGCGACAGGTCGCGGACCTCGGTGGCATCGAGAACACGGCCCGCTCCCTGGTAGGCGACTGACGAGTCGAGGTAGCGGTCCTGCAGTACGATCTCGCCGCGTTCGAGCGCGGGTCGCACAACGGTCGCGACATGGTGGGCTCGGTCGGCGGCATACAGCAGGGCCTCGGCGCGCGGGGCGATGTCGCCGCGGTGGTGCAGTACGATCTCCCGGATCAGCTGCCCGACCTCGCTGCCGCCCGGCTCGCGGGTGCGCACGACGGTGCGCCCTTCTTCGATGAGCCAGTGCTCGAGGCGCTCCGCCTGCGTCGTCTTGCCCGAGCCGTCGCCGCCCTCGAGCGTGATCCAGAGGCCGGAGCGCCTCGTCACGCCTTCGCCTTCGCGGCGTTGGCCGCACGGGTCGCGGCGGCCTTCTTCGCCGCAGCCGAACGGGCGGCCGCCTTCTCGGCATCCGTCTTGGCCGCCGTGTTCTTGGCCGCCGTGTTCTTGGCCGCCGTGTTCTTGGTCGCCGCCTTCTTGGCCGGGGCCTTGGCCGCGGCCTTCTTCGGCCCGCGCTTGGGGGCCGGGCCCTTGGCGCGCTTGTCGGCGAGCATCTGGACAGCGATCTCGAAGGTGACGTCCTCGGGCTTCTGGCCGCGCGGGATCGTCACGTTCGTCTCACCGTCGGTCACGTACGGCCCGAAGCGTCCATCGCGCACGCGGATCGGCTTGCCGCTGACCGGGTCGGCGTCGAACTCGGCGAGCGCGCTGGACGCCCGGCGGGAGCCGGCGCCGTACTTCGGCTGCGCGTAGATCGCCAGTGCCTCATCGAGCGTCACGTCGAAGATCTGCTGCTCGTTCTCGAGCGACCGCGAGTCCGTCCCTTTCTTCAGATACGGACCGTACCGGCCGTTCTGCGCGGTGATCTCGTCGCCCGATTCGGGGTCGGTGCCGACGACACGCGGGAGGCTCAGCAGCTTCAGCGCGGTGTCGAGATCGACCGTGTCGACCGACATCGAGCGGAACAGCGACCCGGTCCGAGGCTTGGGTGCGTCCTTCTTCGCCGTCTTCTTCTTCGGCGCTTCGACGACCTCGCCGGTGGCCTCGTCGATCTGCGGGTCCTCCTCGGGCAGGTTCTCCTGCACGTAGGGTCCGTAGCGGCCGTCCTTGACGACGATGACGCGCCCGTTCTCGGGGTTCTCGCCGAGGACGCGGTCGCCGGCGACCGGTGCGTCGATGAGCTCCTGCGCCTTCTCGGCGGTGAGCTCGTCGGGCGCGAGGTCCTCGGGGACGTTCACGATGCGTCCGCGCTCATCGGGCTTGGCCGGGTCGACCACTTCGAGGTACGGGCCGTACTTGCCGAAGCGGAGCGTGGCGTTGTCGGTGATGCGCGTCGAGTTCAGTGCGCGAGCGTCGATCTCGCCGAGGTTGTCGACGACCTGACGCAGACCCACGTGGGCATCCGAGCCGAAGTAGAACGAGTGCAGCCATTCGACGCGCTTCTGCTCGCCGCGGGCGATCGCATCGAGGTCGTCCTCGAGGGCGGCGGTGAAGTCGTAGTCGATGAGGTCGGAGAAGTGCTCCTCGAGCAGCCGGACGACGCTGAACGCCATCCAGGTCGGCACGAGCGCCTGGCCGCGCTTGGTGGCGTAGCCGCGGTCGATGACCGTGCCGATGATGCTGGCGAACGTCGACGGGCGGCCGATCCCGTGCTCCTCGAGCGCCTTCACGAGCGAGGCCTCCGTATAGCGGGGCTTCGGCGTCGTCTTGTGGCCCTTCGCCTCGGCATCCGACATCGCGAGCTTGTCGCCGACGGTGACGGCAGGGAGAGACTGGTTCGAGTCCGCGTCGGCGTCGCCGCGCTTCTCGTCCTTGCCCTCCTCGTACGCCTCGAGGAAGCCCTTGAACGTGTACACGGTTCCGGATGCCGTGAACTCGGCGTTGCGGCCGTCGGCATCGACCGCGATCGTGACGGTCGTGGTCTCGTACTTGGCGTCGGCCATCTGGCTGGCGACCGTGCGCTTCCAGATCAGGTCGTACAGGCGCAGCTCTTCGCGGTCGAGTTCGCCGGACACGGAAGCGGGCTTGCGGAAGTTCTCGCCCGACGGACGGATCGCCTCGTGCGCTTCCTGCGCGTTCTTGCTCTTGGACTTGTACACCCGGGGCTTCAGCGGCACGGCGCTGTCGCCGTACAGCGCGACCGCCTGGCTGCGCGCCGCCTGCACCGCCTGGGTGCTCAGCGCCACCGAGTCGGTTCGCATATAGGTGATGAAGCCCTTCTCATACAGGCGCTGGGCCACGCTCATCGCCTGCTTGGCGCTCATCGAGAGCTTGCGACCGGCCTCCTGCTGGAGGGTGGAGGTCGTGAACGGGGCGTACGGGCTGCGCGTGCCCGGCTTGGCCTCGACCTTGGTGACCGTGCCGGCGCCGGCGGCGTCAACGGCGTGCGCGAGGGCTGTCGCGTCCTTCTCGGAAAGGACGACGACGGCCTTCTTGAGCTTTCCGGTGTCGTCGAAGTCGGTTCCTCGAGCGAGCTGCCCACCGTCGACGCGCACGAGGCGCACGCGGAACGAGCTGCCGCTGGATGCCGAGGCCTCGACGTCCCAGTAGTCGGCCGAGACGAAGGCCATGCGCTCGCGCTCGCGCTCGACGATCATGCGCGTCGCCGCTGACTGCACGCGTCCGGCCGACAGGCCAGTCTTGACCTTGTACCAGAGCACGGGCGAGACGTCCCAGCCGTAGAGGCGGTCGAGGATGCGCCGGGTCTCCTGGGCGTCGACGAGTGCGAGGTCGAGCTCGCGGGTGTTCCCGACGGCCGCCTGGATCGCGTCCTTGGTGATCTCGTGGAACACCATGCGCTTGACCGGGACCTTGGGCTTGAGCGTCTCGAGGAGGTGCCACGCGATGGCCTCGCCCTCGCGGTCCTCATCCGTGGCGAGCAGGAGCTCGTCGGCGCTCTTCAGCGCGCGCCGGAGCTCGGCGACGGTCTTCGTCTTGCGGTCGGAGACGACGTAGTAGGGGTCGAAGCCGTTCTCGATGTCGATCGAGTACTTGCCGTAGGCCTTCTTGTCGGCGGCCGGGATGTCCTTCTTATCAGCGAGGTCGCGGATGTGGCCGACGGAGCTGAGCACCTCGTAGTCGTCGCCCAGGTATCCCTGAATCGACCGCATCTTCGTCGGGGACTCGACGATGACGAGCTTCTTGCCTTCAGCCAAGGGTGCATCCTTTCTTCGAAGCACACCATACACACCACTGTCGTGGCGTGTTCACAGCAGAACTGTGAGCGGGTCTCGGGTCGATGCCGTCAGAATCCCTCGGGCGGCCCTGCGCGGGCTCGGGAGACGGCAGCAAGTCCAGCGTACGCCGCTTCCACGCGCACCGTCGCCATGAGTCCGTCGAGCGTGCACTCGACGAGCACCGCTCCGGACGCTGCGGCGACGCGCGCGGCGAGCGCGCACGGCTCGGCGTCCGTGATCACGGCTCCGGAGGCGGCATCCGCTGCGGCGAGCGCCGCCGCGTCGGCCGCCCCTGCCGCGCGCTGCGCGGTCACCGCCGCACCGCCGACCGCGGCGAGCCCGACAGCGAGGGCTGCGGACACCGCGAGCACGGAGGCCGACAGCGCCGTGCCCGCCATCACAGTCCCCCGGCGAGCGCGCAGCTCGAGGC
The DNA here is from genome assembly GCF_903645325.1 of Microbacterium tenebrionis. Lineage (GTDB taxonomy): Bacteria > Actinomycetota > Actinomycetes > Actinomycetales > Microbacteriaceae > Microbacterium > Microbacterium tenebrionis. The sequence continues at coordinate 371,884 of NZ_CAHJXQ010000001.1, read as the reverse complement.
CGACAGGGGGATGCTGATGATCCGTCCGAGCCGGGCATCGATCCGCGCGCTGACGCAGACGAACTCGTCGCGGGTGTGGCTGCTGACGCGCGCGCCGTCGACGGATGCCGCCACCGCGGCTTCCGCAGCCGCTGCGCTCTCGCCGCGGCCGAGGAGCCGAGCGGCATCGGCCACAGCATCCTGCACGGCGACGAGCTGCGCTGCGGCGCCGAGCGCGCCGGCACCGAGCAGTAGCGTCAGCGCGACGGCGGGCAGGGCGAGGGCGAGCTCGGCGGCCACGGAGCCGCGCTCGGAGTCGTGGGAGGAGCCGCGCATGCGCTCACGAGACAGTCAGGGCTCGGCGCACGAGGTCGGTGAGGATGCCGCGCACCTCGTCCGAGCGCATGATCACGACGAGCAGTCCCGCGAACGCGACAGCCGCCATCGTCGTGATCGCGTACTCGGCGGTCGCCGCTCCCGACTCGTCGGTGAACAGCGACGCCGCGCGGCGTCTGGTGAGGGTGGGGACGGTGTTCATGTGTTCCTTCTTTCTGTGTGTGCCGCCGTCAGATCGGCAGCGGGGTGGATGAGAGGACGGAGAGGATGAGGGGTGCGACGCCCAGCAGGAGGAATGCGGGGAGAGTGCATACGCCCAGCGGGATCAGCAGCTGTGACGAGAGCCTCGCCGCTCGCAGTCGCCCCTGCACCCGGGCGTCGTGGCGCTCCTGCGCGGCGGCCGCACGCAGGAGCTCGCCTGCAGGGACGCCGGCGGCACGCGAGAGATCGAGCACCGAGGCCGTGCGATCGCCCTGCAGGTGGTCTCGCGCGGGGGTGTCGTCGACGAGCTGCAGCGACCGGGAGATCGACGCCCCGCCGGACAGTGCGACGGCCACGAGCTCGGCGTGCATCCCGGGGCTCCCCGGCTCCGGCTGCGCCCGTCGCAGGAGGCGCCGCGTCCAGAGCCGGGCCGCGAGCACGAGCAGGAGCCCGGCGACCAGGCACGCGATGCCGATCGGATGCGTGAACAGGATGCCGAGGGTGTCGAACCCGAGAGCGAATCCGAGCAGCAGCCCCGCCAGCGGCATCCACAGCAGCAGACGCGCGGTTCCCGCCGGCTCCGCGAGGGCGATCCGCACGTCGTCGGCAGCAGACGCCGCATCCCGCATGCTCTCGGCGAGGGAGCGCAGCACCTCCGCGAGCGGTGCGCCGACCGTCGTCGCGACCTCCCACGCCGCGGCGGCGTCGCGCCACGCTCCGCCCTCGGCTTCGATCGCCGCCGGGAGCGGGAGCCCCTCGCCGCAGCGATCGACGACCCGGCGCGCACTCGCATCGCCGGAGTCGGCGAGGTGGCGCCAGGCGTTCAGCGGCACCGATCCCGCCTGCAGCAGCACGGCGAGCGTCCGGACGGCGACGGCAGCCGCCTCGGCGGTGTCGACGGCTGCGGACCCGCGGCGCCCGATCACCATGGCTGCACGACCTCGATGTCGAGTCGCTCGCCTCGGAGCAGGAACCGGCCGGCCTGTTCGAGACGGCGGATGCCGCCGGCATCACGGTCGAGGTGGAGGACGACGGTGAAGGCGCTGACGGCCTGACGGGCCAGAGCCGTGGCATCCATCCCGGCGAGCGCGCCGAGCGCCTCGAGACGGGCAGGCACGTCGGCGATGCCGCTGGCGTGCATCGTGCCCGCACCGCCGTCGTGCCCGGTGTTCAACGCCGACAGCAGCTCGCGCACCTCTTCGCCGCGGCACTCGCCGACTACCAGACGATCAGGGCGCATGCGCAGCGACTCCCGCACGAGGCGCGCGAGCGTGATGGCGCCGGCGCCCTCGAGATTCGACTGCCGTGCTTCGAGGGCGACGTGGTGCGGATGCTCCGGGCGCAGTTCCGCGACATCCTCGATGGTCACGATCCGTTCGCGGGCAGGAACGGCGCGCAGCATCGCGGAGAGCAGCGTCGTCTTGCCCGTGCCCGTGCCGCCCGTGATGAGGACGTTCGCCCTGGCCGCCACGAGCGACTCGAGCCATGCCCGCTGCGGCGCGTCGAAGGCGCCGAGCGCGGCCAGCGCGTCGAGATCGCTCGCCCCGACGCGCGGGATGCGGATGGACACCGCCGTCCCTGACGCCGACACCGGCGACAGCACGGCGTGCACGCGGATGCCGGAGGCGAGCCGCACATCGACGCAGGGCGACTGGTCGTCCAAGTGCCTGCCGCCGGCGCCGATCAGCGCGACGGCCAGATCTCGCACCTCGCGCTCGGACGCCGCCCAGTCGCGCACGCCCTCGGCTCCGGACCCGCGATCGACGAAGAGTCCGTCGGTGCCGTTGACGAACAGGTCGGTGACGAGGGGATCGGCGCAGTGCTCCGCGAGCGGGCCGAGCGCGGCATCCAGCTCGGGAGGCAGCGGTGCACGCTCGCCGGTTGCGTGCACCACGGCAGATGCGCGGGGACGGATGACGAACGGCTGCGGCATGCCCCGACGGTAGGCGCGACAGCATCCTCGCCGGGGGCGGAAACCCGCGGCCTGTGCGCAATCAGTGCAGCGTGCAGCCCGGTGCAGAACGACTGCGCTGTGCCCGCCTACCCACTTTCGGAGGTACTGGCACGGCAGGCGCGAGACTAGATTCACCTCACAGTCGTGACCTGTGCACGACCTCGTCCACCGCAAAGGAGCGCGTCCATGAGCAGCCAGATCGATCACCTCCTCGACGAGAGCCGTCAGTTCCCGCCGTCCGCCGAGTTCGCCGCGTCCGCGGTCGCGAAGCCGGACCTGTACGAGCGCGCAGCGGCCGACCGCGAGGGCTTCTGGGGCGATCAGGCACGGGAGCTGCTGCACTGGCACACGCCCTTCACCCGCGTGCTGGACTGGTCGACACCTCCGTTCGCCAAGTGGTTCGACGACGGCGAGCTCAACGTCGCGTACAACTGCCTCGATCGGCATGTCGAGGCGGGCAACGGCGACCGCGTCGCCCTGCTCTGGGAGGGCGAGCCCGGCGACGAACGGCGCATCACGTACGCCGAGCTGACCGACGAGGTCAAGCGCGTCGCCAACGTGCTCGAGAGCTTCGGCGTCGGCGCCGGAGACCGGGTCGCGATCTATCTGCCGATGATCCCCGAGGCCGTGGCCGCCATGCTCGCGGTCGCCAGGCTCGGCGCGATCCACTCGGTCGTCTTCGGAGGATTCAGCGCCGAGAGCCTGCGCTCGCGGATCGACGACGCCGGGGCCAAGGTCGTCATCACCGCCGACGGCGGTTACCGCAAGGGCAAGGTCTCTCCCCTCAAGCCCGCCGTCGACCAGGCGCTCAGCGACGACCGCTTCGGCGAGCAGCAGACGGTCGAGCACGTTCTCGTCGTCAAGCGCGGCGAGAACGAGGTGGACTGGGTGGAGGGACGTGACGTGTGGTGGCACGACGTCGTCCCCACGGCATCCGCCGAGCACGTCGCCGAGCCGTTCCCGGCGGAGAACCCCCTGTTCATCCTCTACACGTCCGGAACCACCGGGAAGCCGAAGGGCATCCTGCACACCTCCGGCGGATACCTGACCCAGGCCGCCTACACGCACCGGAACGTCTTCGACCTGAAGCCCGAGAGCGACGTCTACTGGTGCACGGCCGACATCGGATGGATCACCGGGCACAGCTACGTCACCTACGGTCCTCTTGCGAACGGCGCCACCCAGGTGCTGTACGAGGGAACGCCCGACACCCCGCACCCGGGGCGCTGGTGGGAGATCATCCAGAAGTACGGCGTGAGCATCTTCTACACCGCGCCCACGGCGATCCGCTCGTTCATGAAGACGGGGCGCGCGATCCCGCAGAAGTTCGACCTGTCGTCGATCCGCGTGCTCGGTTCGGTCGGCGAGCCCATCAACCCGGAGGCGTGGATGTGGTACCGCGAGGTCATCGGCGGCGGCAGCGCCCCGATCGTGGACACGTGGTGGCAGACCGAGACAGGCGCGATCATGGTCTCTCCCCTCCCCGGCATCACGGCGACCAAGCCCGGTTCAGCGCAGGTGCCGCTCCCCGGCATCTCCATCGACGTCGTGGACGAATCCGGCGAAGAGGTCGGAAACGGCAACGGCGGTCTGCTCGTGATCACCGAGCCATGGCCGAGCATGCTGCGCGGCATCTGGGGCGACCCGGAGCGCTACAAGGAGACCTACTGGGAGAAGTTCGAGACGCAGGGCTACTACTTCGCCGGCGACGGCGCCCGCCTCGACGCCGACGGCGACCTCTGGCTGCTGGGCCGCGTCGACGACGTCATGAACGTCTCCGGGCACCGACTCTCGACCGCCGAGATCGAATCGTCGCTCGTCGCTCACGAGGCAACGGCCGAGGCCGCGGTGGTCGGCGCATCCGATGAGACCACGGGGCAGGCCGTCGTCGCCTTCGTGATCATCAAGGAGAGCTACCTCGCAGCCCACGATCCGGCGGGCCTTGCCACACAGTTGCGCAGTTGGGTCGGCGAGCAGATCGGCGCGATCGCCCGCCCGCGCGACGTCTACATCGTGGGCGAGCTGCCCAAGACCCGCTCGGGCAAGATCATGCGACGGCTGCTGCGCGACGTCGCCGAGGGCCGTGAAGTGGGAGACACCACCACGCTCGCCGACACCGCGGTCATGAGCATCATCTCGGCACAGGTCAAGTAGCGGCGGTCCGAACACCTCGTGCCGCTGATCGCGGTGCGGGGGTTCACCGTGCGGGTACGCTCAGCGCCCTCATCCGCTCGCGCACCGTGCGAAACACGGCGGGGTCGAACGGGAAGTCCCCGCCGTCCTCACCCACCAGCCGCATAACCTCGTCGCCGAGTGTGATGGAGAAGTTCACGATCATCCGCGCCTCGGTGGCGTGATCGGCGTCCGTCAGGCGAGCCGATGCCGGATGCGCATCGAGCCAGTTCTGGATCACGTCCTGCAGTCCGGCGCGACTCGTCCCGGCCGCCCACGACACCGTCGTCGTCGTGCCCGGCTCTCGGGCAAAAAGTGCGAACCGCTTGCGCAGGAGTTCGTCGCCACCCTGCCCGCGGACGGTCTCCATCACGATCCGCGAGGCGGCGATCACGAGGTCGTCTCGGTGCGCGCTCAAAATGCGCTCGGTGAGCACAGGGTCGTAGACCAGAGCGGATCCGAAGATCGCATGCTCGAGCGAGGGGAAGTAGTTGAAGAACGTGCTGCGCGACACCGTCGCCTCTTCGCAGATGCGGTCGACCGTCACGGCGTGAACGCCTTCCTCATAGGCGATTCCGACTGCGGCCTCCTCCATGGCCCGACGCGCGACGCGCATCTTCTTCTCGCGGAGCCCTTCCGTCATCGCCGTCCCTCCTCTCCCTTCATCCCAGATTAGGTCAATATTCCTGGGTTGCGTAAAAGTTTGGACTGAGTCCATACTTAGCCATGAACCATCAGAAGGGATCACCATGGCTCACACCGCGGCACGACGACGTCGGAATCTGCTCTCCCCGCTACGCACCGCAGGTGTGCTGTCCGTAGCCACCGGCCTTGTCTTGGTGGGGCTGCCCGCGATCGCCAGCGCCGCGGAGTCCGAAGCAGGCCACATACTCATCACGACGACTCTCTCCGACGGGACGGCATCCGCTCCGCTCGGCGGCGCGACGGTGACCGTGCTCTCCACCGGCGAGCTCGACCAGGTCATCGCCACCGGCACCACCTCGGCAGACGGAACCGTGTCGGTGCGCATACCCGCGACGGACACCAGCTTCATCGCCGAGGCATCCTGGCCCGGCGCTGTCGGCGACCTCCTCGAACCCGCGGTGAGGAGGGAGTTCAACCCCACGCTGGGAGATCCCGTCACCCTCCCGCTGGAGGGCTCCTTCGGTGAGATCAGCGGCGCGGTGACCGCGACATCGGATGCCTCCCCTCTCGCCGACCTCTCGGGCGCGAGCGTCACCATCCTCAGTGGCGGCACGGCAGTGCAGCGCGTCGCCGTCGCCGCAGACGGCACATTCCGATCAGGCTCATTGCCGACGACCTCCACCGACGATTACAGCATCCGCTTCGAGCCGGCCACGGGATTCACGCTCGCGGATGCGCAGCCGTCGGACAATCCCGCCTTCGCGCTTCCCCGAGGCGAAGAGAGTCCCAGCCTCGTCGATGTGACCCGCTCCTTCGCGCTCATCTCGGATACCGCGGCACCGACCCCCTCACCTACAGCCACCGAGACCCCGACACCGACACCCACCCCCACAGACACCCCGACACCGACACCCACCCCCACAGACACCCCGACACCGACACCCCCCCCACCACCGACCCGGTACAGCAGGCCTACATCGCGGTCTTCCAGCGCCCGGACGATGTCGGCCTCACCGGCGCTTTCAGCGGCATCTCGGAGCCCGAGCTTGCCGACCTGCTCGCGGCCGCGGCGGCCACACCGAATGTCACATTCCCTCTCCTCAACGGCTCGGGACAGGCGCTCGGCCTCGCGGAGCGGCCGTCTACGAACGAGGCGGCCGCCGCGTCCCAGCTGCTGTCGCCGGTGGTCTCCAGGCTGCCGGGTGTGACCGTGAACGAAATCTCGCTCACCGCGTTCGATCTCGAAGGGGCTCTGCACGCCGTCCAGGATCAGCGCGTCAAGCTGCTCGACCAGCAGCTTTCCTCTCAGGTCGCAGATGTGCAGAAACGCAACGCCCGCGTGGTCACGCTCAACGCGGCCATCACGGCCCTGAACGCATACGTCGCCGGGCCGACTGATGAGTCGCTGGCCACTGCGATCGCGGCCGCACGCCCGGCCGAGGAGTCGCACGTTCTCCTTTCGGCGACGTCGGACTCCACCGAGGTGAGAACGGCCGCGCCGACCTCGTCGCAACGCGCGCATCGAACTCGACGCCGTCACGAACGCTCAGCAGATGGACGTGCTGCGACTGGCCGGCTTGACCGACAAGCGCAGTGAAGCGTTCGACCTGATGTCCTCATTCCTGACGAAGATGCAGGGTTCGCGGTCGTCGATCATCGGCAACATGCGATCGACCCCGGTATCGCTCGGCACTGTCCAGTGGGACAGCGCCGCCATCACCGGCAGCTTCAACCTCACCGGCGTCACGGACGGGGAGCACCACCTCATCCTCAGCTTCGACGACATCGGCCTCACCGTCGTTGCCGCGGTGACCGTGCAGCGCAATGAACTCGCCGCGACCGGAGGCGAGTTGAGCCCGGCGCTCTGGGTCGGGCCAGCACTGCTCGTGCTCGGAGCGGGCGCGCTGATCGGCTCATCGCTCCGGACGCGACGCCGGGCGCGCGTCTGATGAGGTGACACGGACGGAGGCCGCCGGCGCCAGGTGAAGTAGCCACGAGACTGCAAGGCCGCGCCGAGACTGCGTCGATTCGACGCTGTCTCGGCGCGGCCTTGAGGATTCAGCGGCGCAGCGTCACGCCAGCGTGAAGGTCACCTCGACCTCGACGGGGGTGTCCAGGGGCAGCACCGCGACGCCGACGGCGGCACGAGCATGCCGTCCCGCATCGCCGAAGATCTCGCCGAGCACCTCGCTCGCTCCGTTGATGACGCCCGGTTGCCCGGTGAACGACGGGGCGGATGCCACGAACCCGCCGACGCGCAGCACGCCGCCGATCTTCTCCAGACCTCCGGCTGCGGACGCCGCCGCGGCGAGCGCGTTCAGGGCGCAGGTGCGGGCATAGCCCTTGGCATCCTCTGCGGGCACCTCTGCACCGACCTTGCCCGTCGCCGGCAACTCACCCGAAGCGAACGGGAGCTGACCGGAGGTGTAGACGAGACCGCCGTGCACGACGGCGGGGACATAGGAAGCGACAGGAGGCGCGACCTCCGGCAGCTCGATCCCGAGTTCTGCGAGGCGTGCGGCGATGCTCATGCGACACCTCCGTCGAACTGGCGGGCGGCCTGCTCCGCCGCGGCGAGACCGGCGGTGTTCGAGCCGTCTGCGGTCACCGGGCGCTTGAAGTAGGCGACGAGCCCGCCTTCAGGGCCCTGGACGACCTGAACGAGCTCCCACCCCTGCTTACCCCAGTTGTTGAGGATCGCGGCGGTGTTGTGGATCAGCAGCGGGGTGGTGAGGTACTCCCACGTTGTCATGGCACTCCTGGCGTCGGTGACGCCCGGCATCCGTGCGTCAAGGGCGGTTATTCAGGGAACTCCCCTACCATCAAGCGTATGCCCCAGAAGAATCGCACGGCATCAGGCGTGCTCGGCGGTCTGCTCGGCCTCGTCGGCTTGAGCGCCGTCGCCGGCATCCTGATCACAGCCACGGTCACTCCGGCTCTCGCGGTGGCCGGCGCCGCCGGCTCGAGCGCCCTCGATCTGTTCGAGAATCTGCCGTCCTACCTGAAGCCGGACGAGCCGATGGAGCCGAGCACCGTCTACGCGACCGGCGCCGACGGCAACCCCGTCGAGCTTGCATCCTTCTTCGATCAGAACCGCCAGCAGGTCGAGTTCGACCAGATCAGCCCCGTCATGTACGACGCGATCCTCTCCAGCGAGGACAAGAGCTACTACGAGCACGGCGGCGTCAACATCGGCGCGACGGTGAAGGCCGTGATCGACAACCTTCGTGGAACGTCTTCGCGTGGCGCCTCGACGATCAGTCAGCAGTACGTCAAGAACGTCCTCGTGCAGCAGTGCGAACAGGGCGTCCTCCTCGGCGAAGGGGAAGATGCCCAGCAGAAGTACGAGGACGAGACCGCGCAGTGCTGGTTGGATGCCACGAACGCGACGGGAACGGATGGCATCGAGCGCAAGCTGCAGGAGATGCGCTACGCCATCCAGATCGAGAAGGACTACTCGAAGAACGAGATCCTGCTCGGGTACCTCAACATCGCGAGCTTCGGCGGCACGGTCTACGGCATCGAGGCCGCGGCGAGCTACTACTTCAACACCAGCGCCGCCAATCTCACCGTGGCCCAGGCCGCGACGCTCGCCGGCATCGTGCAGAACCCGAACACCTTCCGCATCGACCTCAAGGACGGCACGACGACCAACGACGCCGGCGAGGCCGTCAACGGCGAGGCGGACGGCTGGTCGCTGACCAAGGATCGCCGTCATTACGTGCTGACCCGCATGCTGGCCGACGGCAAGATCACTCAGGCGCAGTTCGATGAAGCCGACGCGTCCGACATCGTTCCGAACATCAACGCCCCCACGCAGGGCTGCGGCGCGGCCGGCAACAATGCCTACTTCTGCCAGTACGTCAAGTCGCTCCTCCTCGAGGATGACACCCTCGGCGACAGCCGTGCGGAGCGCACGCGCGCACTGCAGCGCGACGGGCTGCAGATCTACACGTCGCTCGATCTGCGGATCCAGGATCCCGCCGTCGCGGCGCTCAAGGACCGCGTTCCGCCGAACTTCGATAACCAGTACTTCGGTGCCGCGGGCGTCACCGTCGAGCCCGCGACCGGCCGCGTGCTGGCGATGACGCAGAACACCGAATTCCGTGAGACCAACACGGACGACCAGGCCTATTCGAGCCTCGTATACGCCTCCGACAACGCGCACGGCGGGTCAGGCGGTTTCCCGGTGGGGTCGGCGTACAAGCTGTTCACGCTGATCGACTGGCTCGAGAAGGGGCACTCGGTCAACGAGAATGTCAACGGGAACAACCAGGTGCTGACGATGACCGACTCGTGCACCGGCGAGGGCGGGCGATTCGACACGAAGAGCGTCGGGAACTTCCGGGATGCTCCGGGCTATCGGGGCACACCGATGGTGTTCACGCGCAACTCGCTGAACTCCGGCTACTTCGCGATGGCGGCGAAGCTCGATCTCTGCGAGATCAACAAAGTCGCCGACCGCATGGGAGTGACGATCGCTAAGGACGGGTCGAAGACGTACGAGAAGGAGAACGGGCCGTTCGCTTCGGTACTGGGGTCGAAGTTCATCTCCCCTCTCGCGATGGCCGGCGCGTACGCCACGGTCGCGAACAAGGGCGTCTACTGCGCTCCCCGTGCTGTCGACAAGATCGTCAACCAGAAGGGTGAGGAGCTCGACGTCCCGCAGGCGGACTGCTCGCAGGTGATCACTCCCGAGGTCGCGGCCACCGCGGCCTACGCTCTCCAGGGCGTCATGGCCTCCGGGGGAACCGGTACGCAGGCGAACCCGTGGGACGGCACGCCCGTGATCGGCAAGACCGGATCGCACAACAAGATCACCACGATGATGATCGAGTCCAGCACGAAGGCGACCACCGCCGTCTTCGTCGGCCGCACCCAGGGCGACGCGAACATGTGGGGCTACATGTACAACGGCAACCTGCTGGAGAACATCCGCTACCTCGTCGCCCGCGACATGCAGAGCGCCGCGAACCAGGCTCTCGGCGGCGGCGACGCATTCCCGCAGCCGGACAAGAACCTCACCCGTCAGATCTACGTGAACCTGCCGAGCGTCGTGGGCATGTCGATCGACGAGGCGACGAACACGCTGAGGAACGCGGGCTTCTCCGTGACTGTCGGCGCGGCCGTCGACAGTGACGTCGCCAAGGACCTCATCGCCGAGCAGAGCCCCGGGGCGGGCCGCGTCACCACTGGCACGACAGTGACTATCTCGCCGAGCAGCGGCACGCCGAAGGCCGCCGCGGTGCCGAACGTGGTCGGGTCGAAGTTCGCACAGGCGAAGAAGGCGATCGAGGATGCCGGATTCTCAGTGGATGCCAACGGCTGCAAGAACGGTGACGATGTGGCCGCGCAGAACCCCGCGAGCGGGGACGCGCCCGCCGGGTCCACCGTGGCGGTGCGGTGCGCGGGGAACGATTGAGCCGTAGGCCGGCCCATCCGGCCCTCACCGCGCTCGGCGCGGTGGGGGCCGTCGGCGTCGCGTGCGCCGTGTGGGGCATCGGCATCGAACGCTATCTGTTCACGGTCCGCGAGGCCACGGCCGCGGCGCTCCCGCCCGGTTCCGCTCCGCTGCGCGTGCTGCACATCTCCGATGCGCACATGGCACCGTGGCAGCGCCGCAAGCAGCAGTGGCTGGCATCGTTGGCAGACCTCGAGCCCGACCTGATCGTCAACACCGGCGACAACCTGGGCCACCGCGACGGACTCGCAGGTCTGCGCCGCGCGTTCGAGCCATTCGCCGGGGTACCCGGTGTGTTCGTCCACGGCTCCAACGACGTGCACGAGCCGACCCCGAAGAATCCGCTGCTGTACTTCTCCGGTCCATCGGAAAGCCACGCCGATCCCGATCTTCTCGACACGGCCGCTCTCGATGCCTTCCTCAGCGACGAGCTCGGGTGGGCAGACCTCAACAACACCGCCGCGAGCGTGCAGGTGGGCGGTCGGCGTCTCGACTTCTTCGGCGTGAGCGACGCGCACCGCGAGTGGGACGATCTCGATGCGCTCCCCGGCGCCATCGCACGACTCGGCGAGCGGGATGCCGCCACTCCCCTGCTCGGCGTCACGCACGCCCCGTACCAGCGGGTGCTGAACCGGTTCACCGACCTCGGCGCGCAGGCGATCTTCGGCGGCCACACCCACGGCGGCCAGGTGTGCCTGCCGTTCTACGGCGCCCTGGTCGCGAACTGCGACATCCCCCTGAAGCAGGCCAAGGGCCTGAGCGCGTGGACGCACGGCGGGCGCAGCATCCCGCTGAACGTCAGCGCCGGCATCGGCCACTCGATCTACGCCCCGGTGCGGTTCGCGTGCCGCCCGGAGGCGACGCTGCTGACCCTGACCGCACGGGACACGCCCGCCTGATCACGGCACGGCCCCCGATTCGGCGCTGCAGATATTTCCCTGTAGACTCGAACGGTTGCAACGGGGTGTGGCGCAGCTTGGTAGCGCGCTTCGTTCGGGACGAAGAGGCCGCAGGTTCAAATCCTGTCACCCCGACGTTGCAGGAAGGCCGCCCTCTGGGGCGGCCTTCTTCCGTATCCTGGAGACATCATGACTGCCTCTCGCCCGACAGCCCCGCGCCTGGTCGCCTTCGACCTCGACGACACGCTCGCACCGTCCAAGAGCGCGATCGACCCGCGCATCGCCGCGCAGCTGCGCGCGCTCCTGCGCGTCGTGGACGTCGCCATCATCTCGGGCGGCAACGAGACCCAGTTCCGCTCCCAGGTCATCGCCCATCTCGGGGATGCCGATGCGTCCGAGCTCGCGCGCCTGCATCTGCTCCCGACGTGCGGTACCCGCTACCTGCGCCACGACGGCTCGGACTTCGTCGCCGTCTACGCGCACGACCTGTCGGATGACGAGAAGGCGGCGGCCCTGCTGGCGCTGCGCGAAGAGGCTGAGCGGCTCGGGCTGTGGGAGCCGGACCCGTGGGGCGAGATCCTCGAGGACCGCGGTTCGCAGATCACGTTCTCCGCACTCGGACAGCAGGCGCCGGGCCAGGCCAAGCACGCCTGGGACCCCTCGGGCGAGAAGCGCCTGCGGCTGCGTGATGCGGTCGCCTCTCGTCTTCCCGGGCTCGAGGTGCGCGCCGGCGGTTCGACGTCGATCGACATCACGAGAGCGGGCATCGACAAGGCGTACGGCATGACCGCACTCGCCGAGAACACCGGCATCCCGCTCGAAGACATGCTCTTCTACGGCGACCGTCTCGACGAGGGCGGCAACGACTACCCCGTGCTCGCGCTCGGTGTGCCCTCTGTGGCGGTCGACGATTGGCAGCACACGGCGGACGAGCTCGACGCCCTGCTCCCGACGCTCACGGTCGCCGCGCCGCGATGACGTCGGTCACCACGCCGCGATCACAGACCTCTCCGTAGCGACGAGACCTCTCCGTAACCACGTGAATACGGAGAGGTCTCGTCGCTGATGAGAGGTCTGTTACCGCGCGGCGGACTCCGCGGCGTCCCGCGCGACCGGCACCAGGCGCTGCAGCTGCGTCACGTGCCGCGGCTCGAGCTCGGCGAGCGACGCCACCCCGAGCAGACGCATGGTCCGCTCGATCTCGGTGCGCAGGATCGCGATCGCCCGATCGACGCCCTGCCGCCCGCCGGCCATGAGGCCGTAGAGGTAGGCGCGGCCGATGAGGGTGAAGTCGGCGCCGAGCGCGACGGATGCCACGATGTCGGCGCCGTTCATGATGCCGGTGTCGATCATCACGGTGAAGTCGTCACCGACCGCGGTGCGCACGGACGGCAGCAGGTGGAACGGGACGGGAGCCCGGTCGAGCTGACGCCCGCCGTGGTTGGACAGCACGATGCCGTCGACGCCCACATCGCGCAGGCGCACGGCGTCCTCGACCGTCTGCACCCCCTTGATGACGATCTTCCCGGGCCAGAGATCGCGGATCACGGCCAGGTCGTCGTAGCTGATCGTCGGGTCCATCGCGGCATCCAGCAGCTCTCCGACCGTGCCGCCCGTCGTGCTGAGCGAGGCGAACTCGAGCTTGGGCGTGGTGAGGAAGTCGAACCACCACCAGGGGCGCGGGATCGCGTTGATGATCGTCCCGAGCGTCAGCTGGGGCGGGATGCTGAACCCGTTGCGCTTGTCGCGCAGGCGGGCTCCTGCGACCGGGGTGTCCACCGTGAAGTGCAGGGTGTCGAATCCGGCGGCGGCGGCCCGGCGCGTGAGCTCGTAGGAGATCTCGCGGTCGCGCATGACGTACAGCTGGAACCAGTTACGCGGGGGAACCGGTCCCTGAGCCTGTCGAAGGGTGGCCGCCTTCACGCCCTCGATCGAGGTCGTGCCGAGCGTGGAGAGGGTGAACGGGATGCCGGCGGCCGCGGCCGCTCCGGCGCCGGCGACCTCGCCCTCGGTCTGCATGAGACGCGTGAACCCGGTCGGCGCGATCCCGAAGGGCAGTGCGCTCGGCCCTCCGAGGATCTCGACGGAGGTGTCGACGTCGGGTGCCGGCGTGAGGATGCCGGGATGGAACTCGACGTCCTCGAACGCCTGACGGGCGCGGGCGAGCGAGATCTCGCCCTCGGCCGAGCCGTCGGTGTAGTCGAACGCGGCCTTGGGCGTGCGGCGCTTGGCGATCGTCCGCAGGTCGCTGATCGTCAGCGCGGCGTCGAGTCGGCGCTTCCGGCCGTCGAGTTCGGGCTTCTTGAACTTCATGAGTTCGAGGAGCTCGGCGGGATTGGGCAGCTGGCGCTGGACCATGGCGTTCCTCTCAGTCGGTGCCGGCGGGTGTGAGCCCGGTGGCGGTGTAGTAGCCGGTGATGTGGTCGTGGATGCGGGTGCGCGCAGCATCCGCATCGCCCGCGTCGACGGCGGCGACGATCGCGCGGTGCTCCGCGCGCAGACGATCGGCCATGGCATCCCAGTCCTCGATCAGCTCGGATCCGGCGAGCACGTACGATTCGACGGCCGTGCGCAGCCCCGCCATCATGGACGCGATCACCGCGTTGCCGGCCGATTCGGCGAGCGCGAGGTGCAGCTGCGCATCGAGTGCGAGGAACTCCCCTGCGGCGAGTCCGTCGGCATCCATGGCGTCGAGGATGCGGTGGGCGTCGGCGGTGTTGCGCACATCGGCGGAGGCGAGGGATGCGGCGACCGCGTCCTCGAGCACGAGCCTGGTCTTCACGACATCGGCCAGCGGGAAGCCCTGTGCGGCCACCTGCAGGCGCAGCAGCGCAGACATGCCCCCGGAGGGCGTGGCGATCACGATCGCGCCGGAGGAGGGCCCTGAGCCCGACGCGGTGCGGATGAGTCCCATGACCTCGAGCACCCGCAGCGCCTCACGGACGCTCGAGCGCCCGACGCCGAGATCGGCGGCGAGATCGCGTTCGGACGGCAGACGGTCGCCCGGGCCGAGGCGACCCTCGAGCAGGTCCCGCTCGATGTGCTCGAGCACGGTCTGCCAGGCGCGTTCTGCCATGAGCATCCTCCTGTGGTCTGACCACAGCGTAGCCCATGTGGTCAGACCACGCAAGGGCGCTCAGCCGAGGCGGCCGCCGGACTCCTCGAGGTAGCAGTTGCCGCACAGCGACTCGTAGGTGACCACGTCTGGCGCCGTTCCCCCGCCGGCGGCCTCGTCGATCGCGACCTGGTCGCCGTCGAAGACGAAGCGGCCGCCGACGACGCGGCCGTTGAAGACGGCCTTGCGGCCGCAGCGGCAGATCGTCTTCATCTCCTCCAGCGAGTGAGCGATCGCGAGCAGCCGCGCGGAGCCCGGGAACGCGTGGGTGAGGAAGTCGTTGCGGATCCCGTACGCCATGACGGGGATGCCGTCCTCGACGGCGATCCGGAACAGATCGTCGACCTGCTGCGCGGACAGGAACTGCGCCTCGTCGACGAGCAGGCACGCGACGTCGACGGGCTCGGCGGGAATGAGTCCCTCGGCGCCGCGCCGCAGCATCCGCTCGCGTTCGTCCCGGAACAGCGCACGAGCGTCGCCGCCCGCGGGGATCAGGAAGTCGACCTCGCGCGTGACGCCGAGTCGGCTCTCGATCTGCGATGCGCCCTTGGTGTCGATCTCGGGCTTGGCCAGCAGCACGTGCTGACCGCGCTCCTCATAGTTGTACGCGACCTGCAGCAGCGCCGTGGACTTGCCGGAGTTCATCGCCCCGTAGCGGAAGTACAGCTTCGCCACGGCGCGGAATCACTTCGAGATGCCCAGGGCGTCGGCCGTCGCCGCCATCGACTTCTCGGCTGCCGCCGGGTCGTCGTTGAGCGTGTGGCCGTACGTCGGGATGAGTTCGCGCAGCGTCGGCTCCCAGCCGGCGTACTGCTCGGGGAAGCAGCTCTTGAGCAGCTGGAGCATGATCGGCACCGCCGTGGACGCGCCGGGGGACGCACCCAGGAGTCCGGCGATCGAGCCATCGGCGGCCGAGACGACCTCGGTGCCGAACTGCAGGATGCCGCCCTTCTTCGGGTCCTTCTTCATGACCTGCGCGCGCTGACCGGCCTGGATGAGCGTCCAGTCCTCGTCCTTCGCCGTGGGCATGAACACGCGCAGACTGTCGACCTTCTTGCGGTGCGTCTTGACGAGCTCGCCGAGGAGGTACGTGATGAGGTCGGGGTTCGCGAACGCGACGCGCAGCATCGGCCACAGGTTGTGGGTGCGCACCTGCGTGACGAGGTCGAGCATCGAGCCGTTCTTGAGGAACTTCGGGCTGAACGTCGCGAACGGTCCGAACAGCAGCGACGCCTCGCCGTCGACCACACGGGTGTCCAGGTGCGGAACCGACATCGGTGGGGCCCCGACGGATGCCTGCGAGTAGACCTTGGCCTTGTGCTGCGAGACGACGGCCGGGTTCGTCGTCTTGAGGAACTGCCCGCCGATCGGGAAGACGCCGTAGCCCTTGATCTCGGGGATGCCGGAGCGCTGCAGCAGCTTCAGGGCCCAGCCGCCGGCGCCGACGAAGACGAACTTCGCGTTGATGCGGCCGGGGGTGCGCCCGAGGCTGTTGCGGTACTTCAGGGTCCAGCTGCCGTCCTTCTGCTTCTTCAGCGAGCGGACCTCGTGGTTCGTGCGCACGTCGACGCCGGAGTCCGACAGGTGGTCGAAGAGCTGCTTGGTGAGAGCGCCGAAGTCGACGTCGGTGCCCGCGGGCACGCGCGTCGCTGCGAACGGCTCGCCCTTGCGGCGCTTCTGCATGAGCAGCGGCGCCCACTGGTTGATGACGCGGGAGTCCTCGCTGAACTCGATGCCCTCGAAGAGGGGCTGCTCCTTGAGGACCTCGTAGCGGTCCTTGAGGTAGGCGACGTCCTTCTCACCGCGCACGAAGGTCATGTGCGGGGTGGCGTTGATGAAGCTCGACGGCGCGTCGAGCACGCCCTTCTCGACCAGAGACGACCAGAACTGCCTGCTCTGCTGGAACTGCTCGTTGATCGAGATCGCCTTGGCCGGGTCGAGCGGCCCGTCGCCGTTCTGCGGCATGTAGTTCAGCTCGCAGAGGGCCGCGTGGCCGGTGCCCGCGTTGTTCCACGGGTTCGAGCTCTCCTGGGCCACATCGCTCAGTCGCTCGAAGGCGACGATCTTCCAGTCCGGCTGGAGTTCGTGCAGCAGAGTGCCGAGGGTGGCGCTCATGATGCCACCACCGATGAGGACGACGTCGACGGATTCAGTCACCCGTCCATCCTAGTTCGCCTCACAGCACCCCTCGACCTCGGGACGGATGTAGGGGCGGTGAACGGATGCAGGACGAAACGTCGTGGTTTCGCCCTGCATCCGTTCGATGTCCCTGCAAGCGTGCGGCGACGCCGGCGCGATGCCAGGCGTTCTCAGGAAGCGAGGCGCTCGGCGACGAGCTCGGCGATCTGCACGGCGTTCAGCGCCGCTCCCTTGCGCAGGTTGTCGTTGCTGATGAACAGCACGAGCCCCTTGTTCTCGGGCGCGGACTGGTCGGCGCGGATGCGGCCGACGTAGCTCGGGTCGTTGCCTGCGGCCTGCAGCGGAGTCGGCACCTCTTCGAGGACGACGCCGGGCGCGGATGCCAGGATCTCCCGAGCGCGGTCGGGGGTGATGTCGTCGCGGAACTCGGCGTGGATCGACAGCGAGTGCCCGGTGAAGACCGGCACGCGCACGCAGGTGCCCGCGACGCGGAGGTCGGGCAGCTCGAGGATCTTACGGCTCTCATTGCGGAGCTTCTTCTCCTCGTCGGTCTCGTTGTCGCCGTCGTCGACGAGATTCCCCGCGAACGGGATGACGTCGAAGGCGATCGGGGCAACGTACTTCTCCGGCTGGGGGAAGTCGACGGCAGAGCCGTCGTGCACGAGCCGCAGCGTGTCGCCCTGGGCGAGGACGCCCTCGACCTGACCGAGCAGCTCCTGCGCTCCGGCGAGACCCGAGCCCGACACGGCCTGGTAGGTGGAGACGATGAGCCGCTCGAGGCCGGCCGCCTCGGCCAGGGGCTTCAGCACCGGCATCGCGGCCATCGTCGTGCAGTTCGGGTTCGCGATGATGCCGCGCGGACGTTCGTCGATGGCGTGCGGGTTGACCTCGCTGACAACGAGAGGCACCTCGGGGTCGTTGCGCCACGCGCTGGAGTTGTCGATCACGACGGCGCCGGCTGCGGCGAAGCGGTCGGCGTACGCGCGGCTCGCGGTCGCGCCGGCCGAGAACAGGGCGATCTCGATGCCGGCAGGATCAGCGGTCTCGACGTCCTCGACGATGACAGAGACGCCGCCGAAGTCGATCGTCGTGCCGGCAGACCGCGACGACGAGAACAGCCGCAGCTCGCGGATCGGGAAGGAGCGCTCCGCGAGGATCTCGCGCATCACGGTGCCCACCTGGCCGGTGGCGCCGACGATGGCGACGGAGTGTCCGGAATCTGCGATGCGGGTCATGATCGTCCTTGCTGATGGTGTGTGGGCGAGTCTACTGAGGCCGACGATCCGGCCCGAAATCAGGAACAGCGACCGGGATCCGGAGGATTCGGGGCAGAACGTCCTGATTCGGGGGCATCCTCCTGCCCCCGGGTGTCGAAACGGTGGATGCTAGCGGCCGGTGCCCGCGTGCACGACAGCCTCGTCCTCGGCATCAAGGCCGTAGGCGGTGTGCACGATGCGAGCGGCGTCGGCGAGGTCGGTGTCGCGCAGGACGACCGAGATGCGGATCTCGGACGTCGAGATCATCTCGATGTTGATGCCGGCGGTCGACAGCGCCTCGAACAGGGTCGCCGAGACGCCCGAGTGCACGCGCATCCCCGCGCCGACGACGGACAGCTTGCCGATCTGGTCGTCGTGGACGAGGCTGTGGAAGCCCACCTCGGACTGCTCGGCGGCAAGCGCCTTGAGCGCGGAGGCTGCGTCGGCCTTGGGCAGGGTGAACGAGATGTCGGCGAGGCCGGTGGCGGCGGCGGAGACGTTCTGCACGATCATGTCGACGTTCGCGCCGGACTTCGCCACGATCTTGAAGATCTCGGCGGCCTTGCCCGGCACGTCCGGCACACCGGTCACGGTGATCTTGGCCTGGCCCTTGTCGGTGGCCACGCCCGCGACGATCGGTTCTTCCATGACTTCTCCCTGATTTTCGCGGGGGTTCTTCATGCCCTCGCCCAGAACATAAGTGCCCTCGCTCGACGAGAAGGTCGAGCGCGCGTGGATGAGCACGCCGTGCCGGCGTGCGAACTCGACGGCGCGGATGTACAGCACCTTCGCGCCGTTGGCCGCGAGCTCGAGCATCTCCTCGCTGGAGACGTGGTCGAGCTTGTGCGCCCGCGGGATGACACGCGGGTCTGCGGTGTAGATGCCGTCGACGTCGCTGTAGATCTCGCAGACGTCTGCGTCGAGGGCCGCGGCGAGCGCGACAGCGGTCGTGTCGGAGCCGCCGCGTCCGAGCGTCGTGATGTCGCGGGTGTCGCGGTTGAACCCCTGGAAACCGGCGACGATGACGATCGCGCCCTCGTCGAGCGCCTCGCGCAGACGCACCGGCGTCACATCGACGATGCGGGCCGAACCGTGGTGGTCGTCGGTGATCATGCCGGCCTGGCTGCCGGTGAAGGAGCGGGCGTCGAAGCCCATGGAGTGGATCGCCATGGCCAGCAGCGCCATCGAGATGCGTTCGCCGCTGGAGAGCAGCATGTCCATCTCGCGCGGCGCGGGAATGGGGGCGACCTCGTTCGCGAGGTCGAGCAGCTCGTCGGTGGTGTCGCCCATGGCGCTGACCGCGACGACGACGTCGTGACCGGCGCGCCGGGTGTCGACGATGCGCTTCGCGACGCGCTTGATGCTCTCGGCGTCGGCGACGGACGAGCCGCCGTACTTCTGCACAATGAGGGCCACGTTCACTCCCAGGGATGTCGGGCAGATCCGCCCACGCGTCATTCTACGTTCGACGCGTATGCGCCCTGACGCATGTGACGGCTAGAGCAGCCCCAGCCGCCGCGCCTCGCTTGCCGCCGCCGCCCGGCTCGCGACGCCGAGCTTCTCGAGCAGGTGCACGACGTGCGTCTTCACCGTGGACTCCGAGATGAACAGTCGCGACGCGATCTCCTTGTTCCCCGCGCCCTCGTCGACGAGCATCAGCACGTCGCGCTCACGGTCCGTGAGGGTCACGCGCGGGGCGCGGAGAGCGGCGATGATCCGGCTGTCGCCGCCGGGAGTGAGCACCATGGCGCCCGCGGCGGCGTCGCTTATGGCTGAGACGATCGTGTCGTTGTCGACGTCCTTGAGCAGGTAGCCGGCCGCGCCCGCCTCGATCGCCCGGATGATCTGCGCGTCGTGGTCGAAAGTTGTGAGGATGACGACGGCCGGCGGGTTCGGCATCCGGCGCAGCTGCGCGGTCGTGTCGACACCGTCCGTGCCGGACCCCAGACGCAGGTCGCACAGCACGACGTCGGGATGCAGAGCGGATGCCAGCGCCACGGCCTCCTCCCCCGTCGACGCCTCGCCGACGACGGTGAAGCCGCGCGCCTCGATGACGGAGCGCAGCCCTGCCCGCACGATGGGATGGTCGTCGACCAGCAGGATGCTCGCGCTCATCGCCCGTCCCCTGCCCGGGGAGAAGGCAACGCCCCTGGGGGAGAAGGCAACGCGGGCAGCGCCGCCACGAGGGTCGTGCCCTCGCCCGGCGCTGAGCGCAGCTCCAGCGCTCCGCCGAATTCCCGCAGCCGCGAACGCATCGCCGACAGCCCGTAGGACGTCGTCGACCCGGCCGTCTCGCCCACGGTGAAGCCGTCGCCGTCGTCCGTCACGGTCATGGTGACCGTCCCGGCATCCGCCGCGAATGCCACGCTCACGGTTGCTGCCCCTGCGTGCTGGCGGACGTTGGCCAGCGCGGATTGCGCGACCCGGAGGAACGCGACCTCGTGGGCGGTCGACAGCGGCGGCAGGTCGGCGTCGGCATGCAACGACGTCTCGATGCCGGTGTCGCGGCGCACGGCATCCAGCATTCGCTCGATCGCCGCGGCGAGCGCCGCACCCTCCAGCTCGGCCGGCGCGAGAGCGGCGACGATGCGGCGGAGGTCGGTGAGCGAGTGCTGCGCGAGCGACTCGATCTCGGGCAGGCGTTCCGCGTCGCCGCTCCGCGCCATGAGCACCATCGAGCTGAGCTCCTGCGCGATCGTGTCGTGGAGGTCGCGCGCCAGGCGCGTGCGCTCCTGCGCGGCTCCGGCGTCGCGCTGGGTGCGGGCGAGCTCCTCCTGCACGGCGGCCATCTCGTCCTGCGTCCGCACGAGCGAGGCGATCAGGCGCTCGCGCTCGGCGGCATCCCGCAGCAGCGCGTCGTAGCCGAGCGAGATGGCCAGGGCGAAGCCGCCGCCCAGCAGCGGACCGGCGATGTGCGCGAAGGTGATCGGCACCTGATGCACGATGGGAGCCGCGATCGCCGCGACGAGCACCGGCAGCGCGAACGCCACAGACCTCCAGCGCCGCAGCACGTGCCCCGCGAGCAGCAGCAGCGGGAAGGAGAGCCAGACGAACTCGGCGGAGATCAGCAGCATCCCGCCCCACAGGACGCCGAGCCCCGCGAGCCACCACGTGCTGAACCGACCGCGGGCGAACGCTGCGCCGGTGGCGTACCAGGCGAGGAACGCACCGGCCGCGAGCATGGCCGGCAGCAACGGCACGCCGGTCGCGATCGCGCGGAACGCGGTGACCGCCGACAGGATGGCCGTGATCAGGTGCAGGGCGAACCGCGCGACCGTGAGCATCCGCTGCCGTGCCGGATCGGCGCCCGGCGCTGCGGAAGCGGGCGACGAGGACATGCTCCGATTCTCTCGCAGCGGATGCCGGAACACCCGGAGCCGATATCGATCTTTCGATGGATCCGGCGGGGGCCGCGCGAGCGGAGGCTGGGTCCATGACCACAGACACCACCACGACAACGTCGCGCGCCGTTACGCGCTCCGCACAGCTCCAGCTCCTCACCGCCGTGGCGGTGTACACCGTGCTGGGCCTGGCCGCGGGCGTCTTCTACCGCGAGTTCACCAAGCTGAACGGCTTCGAGGAGGGCATGGCGGGCCAGCTCGGCCTCGCCCACACGCACATCCTGACGCTCGGCATGATCGTGCTCCTGATCGTGCTCGTTCTGGAGAAGACCTTCGCCGTGTCGACGAGCAGGCTGTTCCGCTGGTTCTTCTGGATCTACAACGCCGGCGTCGTGCTCACCTCGTCGATGCTGATCTGGCACGGGATGCTGCAGGTGCGGGGCCTGGAATCGTCGAAGATGATCGCCGGGATCGCCGGCCTCGGCCATATGCTCGTCGGCGCGGGCTTCGTGCTGCTGCTGATCTCGCTGTTCTCGCGCATCCGCAGCGAGAAGTGACGGCCTGCTCGGGCGCGGTCAGGGCATCTGCGGCGGAGGCAGCGTCTCCTTGCGAGGGCGCAGCCTTCCGCCGGTGCCCGCGAACCAGCATCCGACGATGACCAGCGGGAAGCCGATCAGGAGCCCTGGCGTGATGGGCTCCGCCAGGAAGATCGTGCCAAGGACGATCGCGACGATCGGGTTCACGTAGGTGAACAGCGGGGCGCGCACCGGACCCACCTCGCGGATCAGGGCGAAGAATGCCACGAACGCAACGGCTGTGCAGATGACGCCGAGCAGAACCAGCGAGATGCCCGATCGGAGCGTCGGCATCTCGTGCTGGGTCAGCAGCGCCGCGGGCAGATAGCCCAGGCCGATCGCGAACAGGGCGAGGGTGATCGTGCCGATCGAGGGCACGTCCGACAGCTTTTGCGCGATGATGAACGGCGCGATCGCATACAGCACCGCCGTGAGCAGGATCTCGCCGATCGCGACGACGCTGGCCGACTCGCTCGGGAAGAGTCCGGGGCCCGCGACGACGACCGCGACGCCGACGAACCCGAGCAGCAGCCCGCCCAGACGCACGGGGGCGAGCGCCGTGCGATCGCCCCGGAGCAGCGCGATGATGACGGCGAACAGCGGGACCGTCGCGACGAGCAGCCCGGTCAGGCCCGAGGGCAGCTGCGTCTCGGCGTGGCTGAGCAGCAGGAAGGGACCCGCCATCTCGACGAGACCGAAGGCGAGCACCCACGGCCAGTGCTTCCACGCGGCTTTCAGCGCGCCGCTGCGGAGCGCGAAGGGCAGCAGCACGAGCCCGCCGAGAAGAGTGCGCCCGGCGACGACGGCCGGCGGCGTGATCGAGTGCACGGCCTCTTTGATGAAGAGGTAGGTGATCCCCCACACGAACGCCATGACGGCGAACAGGATCCATCCCTTGCGGGTGAACCCGCCCTGAGCGTTCACGCGGTCACGAGCGGGCGCCGGGCGCCTCGCGCGCTCACAGGGTGCGCCGGCCCTCGAACGCGCGCCCGAGGGTGACCTCGTCGGCGTACTCCAGATCGCCGCCGACGGGCAGGCCGGACGCCAGTCGCGACACGGTGATCTGCATCGTGAGCAGCAGGCGGCTCAGGTAACTGGCCGTCGCCTCGCCCTCGAGGTTCGGGTTCGTGGCGATGATCACCTCTTGCACGGTGCCGTCGGCGAGCCGCGACATGAGCTGGGCGATGCGCAGGTCGTCTGGTCCGACACCGGCGATCGGGCTGATCGCACCGCCGAGCACGTGGTAGAGACCGCGGAACTCGCGCGTGCGCTCGATCGCCGAGACGTCCTTGGCGTCCTCGACGACGCAGATGAGGGCCGGGTTGCGACGCGGATCGCGGCAGATCGCGCACCGCTCCTGCTCGGAGACGTTGCCGCAGATCTCGCAGAACCGCACACGCGCGCGCACCTCTGTGAGGAGTTCGGCGAGACGGGCGACGTCGAACGACGGCGTCTGCAGGATGTGGAACGTGATGCGCTGGGCGGATTTCGGCCCGATCCCGGGGAGCCGACCGAACTCGTCGATGAGCTCCTGAACGATGCCGTCGTACATCAGGCGAACCTCATCGGGGGCTCGTAGGGCTCTTCGCGCACGAAGGTCGCGCCGAGCACCTGGCGGATCACTGCTTCGCCGTACCGCTGCACGCCGCCGGGCGAACGCTCCGTGATCGCGGGCGCCTGGCGAGCCGGCGCCTGCGGGGACGGAGCCTGCGCGGCCGGAGCCGTGGCGGTGGGAGCCTCGTGCGACGGCTCGTACGGCGGCTCGTCGTCGGGCGGCGGCGACTCATCGTCATCGGGGACCGGCGGCTCGTCGCGGTCGACCAGCCCGTCTTGCGGCGAGGGCGGTCCGGATGCCTCAACATCGGCCGGCTCGTCGTCGACGGGGAACTGCGGCTGCGGGGCGGATGCCGGGGCATCCGCCGGAATCGCGGCGACCGCCCAATCGGTGACCGGAGTCGGCGGCGCGCTCTCGGCCTTCGGCGTCGACGGCGCGGCCTGAGACGGCGCGGGCCGAGACGGAGCAGGTTGAGCCGGGGCGGTGCGGACGGGTGCGGTTGCAGCCGCCTCGGATAACGCCGTCGGCGGCAACGGAGCCGGCCGGTACTTCACCTTGACGCCGAGCTCCTGCTCGATGGCCGCGCGGAGGTGATCGGATGCGCCGTTGCCGGGTGTCTGCCCCTTGAACTTGGCGAGGTCCTGCTGACTCGCGAAACCGACGGTGAGCACCTCGGTGCCTGCCTCGTAGTCGAGCGGCTGCACGGCGGTGACGAGCAGCCAGGAGGTGCGGCTGACGCTCTCGAGCCTGCCGAGCACCGCCGGCCACACGGCACGGATGCGGTCGATGTCGACCGGGCCGGACCGGGCGGGGGCCGGCGCCGCGGGCGCGTCGGATGCCGGGGTCGAGGTTTCAACTCGCTCCGCTCGCGGAGCCCGTTTCGTCCCGCCTTCGGCTCGCGGGGCGACCCGTGCAGAAGTTTCAGCGGCCTCAGCGGGAGCGGCCTGTGCGGGAGCGGACGGTGCGGGAGCGGACGGTGCGGGAGCCTGATGCGGGGCGTCGAGCGAAGGCGCCGCAGGCGCCGAAGACGAAACGGACTGAGCGAGCCTGGCCGAGTCGAAGCCGGCATCCGCAGACCCCTGCCCGGCGGCGCTGAGCACGCGGGCGATCATGAGTTCGAGGTGCAGGCGGGGCGAAGTGGCCCCGGTCATGTCGTCCAGAGCGGCACTGACGACATCCGCTGTCCGCGACAGGCGCGCGGCGCCGAAGGCGTTCGCCTGCGCGCGCATGCGCGCCAGCTCGTCCTCGGCGAGACCGCGCAGCACGGCAGAGGCCCCGTCGCCGACGGCGGCGATGACGATGAGGTCGCGCAGGCGCTCCAGCAGGTCGTCGACGAAGCGGCGCGGATCCTGGCCGGTCTGCACGACCCGGTCGATCGCAGGGAAGGCGGCTGCAGCATCCCCCGCGGCGAGCGCGTCGACGATCTCGTCGAGGAGCGCGCCGTGCGTGTACCCGAGCAGCGACACGGCGCGCTCGTACGACACCGAATCGCCGTCGGAGCCGGCGATGAGCTGGTCGAGCAGCGAGAGCGTGTCACGGGGCGATCCGCCGCCGGCGCGCACGACGAGCGGCAGCACGCCCTGTGCGACCTTCACGCCCTCTTCACCGCAGAGCTTCTCGACGTATTCGAGCATCGCCGCGGGCGGGACGAGACGGAACGGGTAGTGGTGGGTGCGCGAGCGGATGGTGCCGAGCACCTTGTCGGGCTCGGTCGTCGCGAAGATGAACTTGACGTGCGCCGGTGGCTCCTCGACGAGCTTGAGCAGGGCGTTGAACCCCTGCGGGGTGACCATGTGCGCCTCGTCGAGGATGAAGATCTTGAACCGGTCGCGGCTGGGGGCGAACGTGGCGCGCTCGCGCAGGTCTCTGGCGTCGTCGACGCCGTTGTGACTGGCGGCGTCGATCTCGACGACGTCCAGCGACCCGCCGCCGGATCGCGACAGCTCGACACAGCTCGGGCAGGTGCCGCAGGGCGTGTCCGTCGGGCCCTCGGCGCAATTCAGGCACCGGGCGAGAATGCGCGCCGATGTGGTCTTTCCGCACCCGCGCGGGCCGGAGAACAGGTAGGCGTGCCCGACCCGGTCGCTGCGCAGAGCCGTCATGAGCGGATCGGTCACCTGCGACTGCCCGATCATCTCCGCGAAGTTCTCGGGCCGGTAGCGGCGATACAGGGCTGTGGTCACCGTCCCAGCCTACGGCGTGCCACCGACACGCGCCCTTCTCGACCGAGATCGCTGTGGACGTGGTCCGGCCATGAGGATCAGTCCTCGTACGCGCCGATCAGCGGGATCGCGTTGGTGACGACGGGAACGGATGCCGAGATCCGCGTGCCGTCCTCACGACGCGCGTCCTCGAACTGGCCGAGCCGCGGGCGATCCGGCAGCACGGGGCCCTGATCCGCGAGCGCGACGACCGCGTCGGTGCCGACGGCGGCCCAGTACTCCGCCCCGCGCACCGTGAACGTCACGGGCTCCCCTGTGCGCACGTGCACGCGCAGCTCGTCGCGGGTCACGGTGATCTGCAGGGCCGAGCCCTGCCACTGCAGCGGGAACGACAGCGACGGCCAGTCGGCCGGCAGCCGGGGGTCGAAGCTGAGCTCACCGCGGTGGTCGCGCATGCCGCCGAAGCCCGACACCAGCTCGGTCCACACGCCGCCGGCCGACGCCACGTGCACGCCGTCAGAGGCGTTGTGGTGCAGGTCGCCGAGGTCGACGAACAGCGACTGGCGGAAGTACTCCAGCGCCAGGTCCTGGTACCCGACCTCGGCGGCGAGCACCGACTGTACGACAGCCGACAGAGTCGAGTCCCCGGTTGTCAGCGGGTCGTAGTAATCGAAGTCGGCGAGCTTCTCCTCCGCGGTGAAGTGGTTCCCCTGCAGGAACAGCGCCAGCACCACATCTGCCTGCTTGAGCACCTGGAACCGGTAGATCACCAGCGGGTGGAAGTGCAGCAGGAGCGGACGCTGATCGCTCGGCGTGTTCTCGAGATCCCACACCTCGCGTTCGAGGAACAGGGAGTCCTGCGGGTGGATTCCGAGGCTCTCGCTGAACGGGATGAACATCGCCTCGGCCGCTCGGTCCCAGGCATCGGGCTCACCGACATCCAGCCCCGTGCGCTCCACGAGCGCCGCGTACGCCCGCGGGTCGTCCTCCCGGATCTCCCTGACCGCACGGGCGGCGAAGCGCAGGTTGAAGCGGGCCATGACGTTCGTGAAGAGGTTGTTGTTGACGACGGTGGTGTACTCGTCGGGCCCGGTCACTCCGTGGATCTGGAAGGCGGCGTCACCGTTCGAGCCACGCCAGAATCCGAGCGTCGCCCACAGACGAGCCGTCTCGACGGCGATGTCGACGCCCTCACGGCGGAGGAAGTCTTCGTCGCCGGTGGCGCGGACGTACTTGCCCAGCGCGAAGCTGACGTCGGCGTTGATGTGGTACTGCGCGGTGCCCGCCGCGTAGTAAGCCGACGCCTCTTCGCCGTTGATCGTGCGCCAGGGGAACAGGGCCCCCGCCTCGTTCAGCTGCGCCGCGCGGCGCCGGGCCGCGGGCAGCATGAGCACACGGGCGCGCAGCGCGTTGCGCGCCCACCGCGGGGTCGTGTAGGTCAGGAATGGCAGCACGTAGATCTCGGTGTCCCAGAAGTAGTGCCCGCTGTAACCGGAGCCGGACACGCCCTTCGCCGGCACGCCGGCACCGTCCGCGCGCGCGGCGGCCTGCGCCACTTGGAACAGGCACCAGCGCACGGCCTGCTGCATGTCGTCGTGACCTTCGATGACGACGTCCGAGCGCTCCCAGAACGCCGCGAGCCAGTCGCGCTGACGATCGAACTGGACGTCGATGCCCTCGACGGCCGCCCGGTCGAGGGAGCGGCGGCAGCGGTCGACGAGTTCGCGGGCGGGTACGCCGCGCGAGGTGTGATAGCTGACGAGCTTGGTGAGCGTGGTCGGGATGCCGGCCTTGGCCTGCACGCGGAACACGTTCTTGGCGACGTCGGGCTCGATGAGCGTGCGGGCGCTGTAGTCGTTGTCCGTGGCGATGACGTGGTCGGCCACGACGGCGACCGTCATGCCGGAATTGGCGACCTGATACGACAGCGCCGAACGCAGTCCGTCCTGCCAGTACTCGGCGGGCTGCAGCACGCGCTCGGTGATCTTCTCGGTCTTGCGCGGATCGAAGGTCGCCGACTTCGCCTCGGTCGGCGTGCCCGCGTACACGTCGCCGCCGTCCTGGCGGTTCAGCAGCTGGCAGCTGATCGTCACGGGGGCGTCGGCGTTCTCGACGGTCACCTCGAGGCGCAGGATCGCCAGGTGGCGCTCCTCGAAGCTGACCAGGCGCTCGTCGCGGATGCGGATGCGCTTGCCCGACGGTGTCTCCCACACGAAGCTGCGCGAGAGCACGCCGGTGCGGAAGTCCAGCGCGCGCTCGTACTCGCGCACCTCGGCCTCGTCGAACGAGATCGGTTCGTCGTCGACGTAGACGCGCATGATCTTGGCATCCGGGGCGTTGACGATCGTCTGCCCCACCTCGGCGAATCCATAGGCCTGCTCGGGGTGGCGGATCGGCCACGTCTCGTGCAGCCCGTTGATGAACGTTCCGTGCTCGTGGGCTCCGCGGCCCTCGATGTGGTTGCCCCGGAGCCCGAGGTAGCCGTTTCCGACGGCGAAGATCGTCTCCGAGACGCCGTCCTCGCTGTAGCGGGTCTCGGTCAGCCGCCAGGGGTCGACGGGGAAGCGTTCGCGATCGATCATGCGTTGTCCTGACGGTCGTCGGTGTGTGGGGTCAGCAGCAGTCGGCCGAGGTCGTCGACGATGTGTGTGGCGCCGGCAGCGCGCAGCGCTTCGGCGCCGGCTCCGCGGTCTACGCCGACGACGGTCGAGAAGCCTGCCGCGACGGCGGATGCCACTCCGGAGAGGGCATCCTCGACGGCGACGCTGTCGGCCGGGTTGACGCCGAGCGCGACGGCGCCGGCCCGGAACATGTCGGGGGCGGGCTTGGACGCCAGAGCATCCCGCTCTGCGACCTTCCCGTCGACGACGACCGTGAAGAAGTCGCGGATGTGCGCGCTCTCGAGCACCTCTTCGGCGTTCTTCGAGCTCGAGACGACCCCCTGCGGGATGCCGGCATCGCGCAGTTGGCGGATCAGTTCGAGCGAGCCGGGGTACGGGGCAATGCCGTCGCGCCGCAGCGCGGCGGCGAAGGCGGCGTTCTTGCGGTTGCCGATGCCGCAGATCGTGTCCGCCGTCGGCTCGTCGGTCACATCCCCCCAGGGGATCTCGACGTTGCGGCTGCGCAACAGGCTCGCGACGCCGTCGTAGCGCTTCTTGCCGTCGAGGTAGGCGTAGTAGTCGGCATCTGTGTACTCGGGCGTGATGCCCCACTGGGCGAAGACGCCGTCGAAGACGGCCTTCCAGGCGCGCATGTGCACCTCGGCCGTGGGCGTCAGCACGCCGTCGAGATCGAACAGGACGCCGTCTGCGCGGCGCAGGTCAGGCAGGCTCTCAGACACGCGGTTCTCCCATCGGTTCGGGGGTGGGTTCGGTCGGACGCACAGAGATCATGTCAGACTCAGCGCCTGGCGGGCGATCTCGAGCTCCTCGTCCGTCGGCACGACGAGGACGTCGGCCTTCGAAGCATCCGTGGAGATGCGGCGGATGCCGGGCTGCCGCCGCTCGTTGCGGTCGTGGTCGATCTCGATGCCGAGGAATCCGAGGGTCGCGAGCGCTTCGGCGCGGACTCTGGCCGCGTTCTCTCCGACGCCGGCTGTGAACGAGATCACGTCGACGCCGCCGAGCTGGGCGATGTACGCGCCGGCATACGCTCGGAGGCGGTGGGTGTAAACGTCGAACGCGAGGGTCGCCGCCTCTTCGCCCGCCTCGACGCCGGCGAGGATGTCGCGCATGTCGATGCGTCCGGCGAGCCCGAGCATGCCGCTGCGCTTGTTCAGCAGTTCGTCGATCTCACGGCTCTCCAGCTGGGCGACGCGTCCGAGGTGCAGCACGACGGCGGGGTCGATGTCGCCGGAGCGGGTGCCCATGACGAGTCCTTCGAGGGGCGTCATGCCCATCGAGGTCTCCACCGATCGGCCGCCGTCGATCGCGGTGACCGAGGCGCCGTTGCCGAGGTGGAAGACGATCTGCTTCAGCTGGTCCAGCGGCTTCCCGACGAACGCGGCCGCCTGCTCGGAGACGAACTTGTGGCTGGTGCCGTGAAATCCGTATCGACGGATGCGGTGCCGTTCGGCGACCGCACGGTCGATCGCGTAGGTGTAAGCGGCGGTCGGGAGGCTCTGGTGGAACGCCGTGTCGAAGACCGCGACGTGCGGGACCCCGGGGAACGATCGCCGACCGGCGCGGATGCCGGCGACCGCGCCGGGGTTGTGGAGCGGCGCGAGCACCGAGAGGTCTTCGATGTTGATCTCGACGAGATTGTCGATGAGCGTCGGCGCGAAGAAGCGCGCCCCGCCGTGGACGACGCGGTGGCCGACGGCCGCTGGCGGATACTCCGCCAACTGCGGTCCGTGCTCCGAGAACTGGTCGAGCATCACTTGCACGGCTTCGTCGTGGTCAGCGATGGGCCGTCGGCTGCGGTGCGTGGCATCCAGCGTCGTCGGAGCAGGCTCGCCGGCATCCGCCACCCGGCGCACCGTGTGCGAGATCTCGCCGGTGTCCTGACCGATGCGCTCGATCAGCCCTTCGCCGAGCGGAACTTCGCGCTCCATGTCCATGAGGCTGTACTTCAGCGACGACGAGCCGCTGTTGATCACGAGCACGACGCTCACGCGTCACCTCCCTGCGCCTGGATCGCGGTGATCGCGACCGTGTTCACGATGTCATCGACGAGAGCGCCGCGCGACAGGTCGTTGATCGGCTTGTTCAGCCCCTGCAGCACCGGCCCGATGGCGACGGCTCCCGCCGAGCGCTGCACGGCCTTGTACGTGTTGTTGCCGGTGTTGAGGTCGGGGAAGATGAACACCGTCGCACGTCCCGCGACCGCCGAGTGCGGCAGTTTGGCCCTCGCGACGGCGGCATCCGCGGCTGCGTCGTACTGGATCGGACCTTCCACGAGCAGCTCGGGAGCGCGTTCTCGCACGAGGGCGGTCGCCGCGCGGACCTTGTCGACGTCCGCGCCGGAGCCGGACTCCCCCGTCGAGTACGACAGCATCGCGATACGCGGCTCGATGCCGAACTGCCGGGCCGTCTGCGCCGACGAGATGGCGATGTCGGCGAGCTCGGCGCTGGTGGGGTCGGGGATGACGGCGCAGTCGCCGTAGACGAGCACGCGGTCGGCGAGCGCCATGAAGAACACGCTCGAGACGACGTCGACGCCGGGCTTCGTCTTGATGATCTCGAACGAGGGTCGGATGGTGTGCGCCGTGGTGTGCGCGGCCCCCGACACCATGCCGTCGGCGAGCCCCAGGTGCACCATCATCGTGCCGAAGTACGACACGTCGGTGACGGTGTCCGCGGCCTGGCTCAGGGTGACGCCCTTGTGCGCGCGCAACCGCGCGTACTCCTCGGCGAATCGTTCGACGTGCTCGGGATCAGTCGGGCTGAGGATCTGCGCCCGCGACAGGTCGATGCCGAGCGCCGTCGCGCGGGCTCTGATCTCGCCCTCGTCACCGAGGATGGTCAGATCGGCGACATCGCGGGCCAGCAGGGTCGCGGCCGCGCGCAGGATGCGATCGTCGTCGCCCTCGGGCAGCACGATGCGCTTGCGGTCGGCGCGGGCGCGCTCGATGAGCCCGTACTGGAACATGAGCGGGGTGACGACAGTAGACTCCGCAAGCCCCATCGCGATCGTGAGCTCGTTGATGTCGACGTGGTTCTGGAACAGGGCGAGGGCGGACTCGTAACGGCGGTCGGATGCCGCGATCCGTCCGCGCGTGCCCATGATCCTGGCGGCGGTGTCGAACGTTCCGAGGTCGGTCGCGACGATCGGCAGGTTCACCTCGAAGCCGTCCAAGAGAGTCACAATGGGCTCCGGCAGCTCGAACGGGCCGTTGAGGACGATGCCGGCGATTTCGGGGAACGTGCCGGATGCCGAGGCGAGCAGCGCCGCTAACAGCACTTCGGTGCGGTCGGCGGCGATCACGAGCACGGCGCGCTCGGTGATGCGGGGCAGCACATTCACCATCGACATGCCTGAGATGACGACGTCGTACGCCTCGCGGTCGAGCAGGTCGCCGTCGCCCTTGATCAGACGCCCGTCGACGGCGTGGACGATGTCGCGCATGGAGGGGGCGACCAGGGCGCGGTCCTCCGGCACCGCCCACACGGGCGTTTGCTCGGTGTGCACGGCGTCGATCGTCTGCTGCAGGTTGTCGGGGTCTGCGCGGTTGACGATCACGGCGAACAGCTCCGCGCGCTCGGCGGCGAGTTCGGCGACCGCGAGGGCGGCGATCTGCCCGATCTGGGCGGGCGTGCGGGGGGTCGTCGTTCCGAGCTGCTCGGCGCGCTTCTGCTGGTCGCGTCCGGAGAGCACGAGCAGCACCGGGGCCGCGAGGTTCGCGGCGATGCGCGCGTTGTAGCCGAGCTCGGCGGGGCTGGCGACGTCCGTGTAGTCGCTGCCGAGGATGACGACGGCGTCGCAGAGCGATTCGACGGCCTTGAAGCGGTCGACGATCGTGGCGAGCGCCGCATCGGCATCCTCGCGCACGTCGTCATAGGTGACGCCGACGCAGTCCTCGTAGTCGAGATTCACGCCGTCGTGGGCGAGCATGACCTCGAGCACATCGTCGCGTTCATCCGTGGAGCGGGTGATGGGCCGGAACACGCCGACGCGCGGTGAGACGCGCATCAAAGCATCCAGAACGCCCAGAGCGATCGTGGATTTTCCGGAATGGCCTTCGGCTGATGTGATGTAGATGCTCCGCGCCACGCATCCAGCTTAGATCCTCATCCTCCGAACGATGCGGGATGAGTTTCGTCGGTTGTCGAAGCTCGCACCCGACGGAGAGCATCCCGCACGGCCATCTGAGAGCTGCGACGCGCTCACCCGGGACAGGGTCCAGACAGCGCATCCACCAGTTCGGCGGCACGCTCCTGGAACGGAGCGTAGTGCTGCGGGTCGGCGTTGATCTGCACCCGGTGGATCGCGATCGTCGGCTCGAGCTCCTGCCATCCGGCAAGGCGGCCGAGGCGCGCGTAGAACAGGCCGGCGGCGGTCGCCGGATCCATGCGCTCCCCGACGCTCCCCCACCAGTCCTGCTGCTGGAAAAGGCCGATGCTGCTGGTCCGCGAGCCGTCCGGGTTGGTGACTCCGGAGGTCTCCCAGTCGCCGTAGTCGATGTTGCGCAGGCTGCTCTCGCCGATCGCCGCCATGACGCCGAGGATCTGACCGTCGCGTTCAAATCCGCGATCGCGTGCGGTTGCGACGATGATCGCGGCGTTCTCGAGCTGCTCCCGGTCCCACCCGGCACCGGAATCGGGGAATGTCGAGGGTTCGGTCGCGCACAGCGCGAGCGGATCACGGGAAGCCGCCAGCGGCACGAGGACGACGAGCAGTGCGATGAGCGTCGCCGCGCCGATGAGGACGCCGGGGAGCCATCCCCATCGGCGCGCGCGACGCCGACGCTTCGTCCTGACGTTCACGCCCGCCGTGCTCCGTCGCGAGCGCTGCCGGCGAGAGCGGTGAGTCCACCGCCGACAGCACCGAACAGGTGCGCCTGCCACGACACCCCGGGCCCTGCGCCGAGGATGCCGGCCAGCATCGACCCGCCGTAGAGGACGATGACGACCAGCGCGACGAGCGCGTAGGCGAGCCGGTGCGCGATCGGCCGCGGTGAGACCGCCCGGACGACGACGTACGCGAAGTACCCGAACACGAGGACGCTCGCGCCCACCGTGAGCGTGCCCGGCGCGTTGACGAGCCACGTACCGGCCCCGCCGACGAGCGCGACGAGCGCGGTGACGAGCCAGAACCGTGCTGCGCCCTCCACGGCCACGAGGCATCCCAGCACGAGAAGCGGGAGCGTGTTGCCGATCAGATGCGGCCAGCTCGCGTGCAGCAGCGGCCCCAGCACCAGTCCGGGCAGGCTTCCCGTGTCCCACGAGCGCAGCCCGAAGCCCGTGAACGAGCCGGGCAGGATCGCATCGGCGAACTGGATCGCCCACATCAGCGCCACCAGCAGCGCCGGCGACGCGAACCGCGAGACGGCGCTGGAGCGGGAGTCGACGGGAGTGCTCACACGAGGATTCTCCCAGGTGAACCTGTGGGGCGCGAACGGCATCCTGGCAGAAGAAAAGACCCTCCGCGCACCCAGCAGAGCCCGGTTACCCTTGCTACGTTTCCGTCCTGGGGGAATTGGCCTGGATGCTGCCACGCGGAGAGCCGCATGCCAGTCTACCTGCTCAGGCCGAGCCCGAAGAACCGCCGAGCCTCTTGCCCCTGGCCGGGATACGATCGGAGGGAAACCCGACGGCGGGCGAAAGGCAGCGCATGGACGATCCCGACCCGTTCGACGGCGCAGAGCGCCCGATCACCGCCGAGCAGTTCGCGACGCACACGTCGGCGATCCTGGCATCCATCAGCGAGGTGATCGACGGCAAGGAGGACGCCGTGCGCAGCGCGCTCGTGTGCCTGCTCGCCGAAGGGCACCTGCTCATCGAGGACGTGCCCGGCGTCGGCAAGACGATGCTGGCGCGTGCACTGGCCGCGAGCGTGGACGCCACGGTCCGCCGCATCCAGTTCACCCCCGACCTCCTGCCGGGCGACGTGACAGGCGTGAGCGTCTACAACCCCGTCGACCGCGAGTTCGAGTTCAAGCCCGGCGCCGTGTTCGCCCAGATCGTGCTGGCCGACGAGATCAATCGGTCCTCGCCTAAGACGCAGTCGGCGCTCCTGGAGGCGATGGAGGAGGGCCAGGTCACCGTCGACGGACGCACGCACATGCTCCCCGATCCGTTCCTCGTCGTCGCCACCCAGAACCCCCTCGAGATGGAGGGCACCTACGCCCTGCCCGAGGCGCAGCGCGACCGGTTCATGATGCGCATCTCGATGGGATACCCGGATGCCGCCGCGGAAGCCCTCATGCTCCGCCAGCGCGACAGCGTGAACCCGCTCTCCTCGATCCGACCCGTGGCGGATGCCGAGACCATCACCCGCATGATCGGATGGGCGCGCTCCGTGCATGTCTCCCCCGCCGTCGAGGAGTACGCCGTCGCCCTCGCCCAGGCGACCCGCAACGACCCGAGCCTGCACCTGGGCGCGAGCCCGCGGGCGACGCTGCAGCTCGTGCGCGCGGCGAAGGTGTGGGCGGCGCTGGACGGACGCGACTTCGTCATCCCCGACGACCTCACCGCCCTCATCATCCCGGTCTTCGCGCACCGCCTGCTCCCGGCCCGCGGCGTGCACCGGTCGGGCGCGCAACCGGTCGAGGCGGCGCTGCGCCAGATCGTGGATCGCGTGCGCGTGCCGCTGATCGCCCGAGCCTGACGACATGCGATCGCGCAGACCCCTGACCGTGCGCGGCCTCGCCACACTGCTGACGGGCGTCCTGCTGGCGATCGCCGCGAACCTGCTGGCGGCGCCCGTCCTGCTGTACGTCGCCGTGCTGCTGTTCGCGCTCCTCATCCTCGGGATCCTCGTCGTGCACGTGCCGCGGCGGGGCGGCTCGGTGACCCGGCGCATCTCGACCGACCTCCTCACGGTCGGCGAGACGTCGCAGGTCGCCGTGCGGTTCGATCTGCGCGCGCTGCGGGTGCCCTTCGGCACCTGGCGCGACGAACTGCCGGATGCCGTCACCGGCGACGCGGAGGGAGACTTCCCCACCGACAACGGCACGAGCATCCGCTACACGATGACCGGAGTGCGACGCGGCGTCTGGGCCGTCGGCCCGCTGTCGCTGCGCACGATCGACCCGTTCGGCTTCGCACAGCGCCTGCAGGACTTCGGCGACACCGGAACAGTGACCGTCGTCCCCGAGGTCGTCCCGCTCGCACCGCTGACCGGAGACACCGGCGCCGCGGGGGGTACCGCGCACACGGCATCCGCACGGCTCGGCCAGGGCAGCGACAACCTGTCTCCGCGGCTCTACGTCTCCGGCGACTCCATGCGGCGCATCCACTGGCGCGCCACCGCCCATCGTGGCGACCTCATGGTGCGTCAGGAAGAGGAGGAGTCCAGCCCCGACGCGATCGTCGTCCTCGACCGCGCCAGCCGGCGCTGGGGCCCGCACTCGGATGAGGTCGACCCCGGCTTCGAAGCGGCCGTGTCCGCCTGCGCCTCGACCGCCCTGCACCTGGTGCAGGAGGGGTACAGCGTCGATGTGCGGGACTCCGCGGGGAGCACGCTGGGAACACTGCGCGGCCATGAGGACGATCGGGATTCCCTCCTCGTCGCCCTCGCGATGGTGACACCGCAGGGCGAGACGCGCGACCTCGTCTCGCTGCTCGACGGGGCCCCTCCCGGCCCGCCCGGGATGATCACCGGCCGGATCGACGAAGAGGATGCCGCGCTGCGGCGCCACGGCGGCGCGGGGACCCCGATCCTCCTCGCCGCCGAGCCCCTGCCCGGCGCACTGGAAGCCGCCGCTGCCACCGGCTGGTACACCGGCGAGCTCGACGACGTGTCCGCCGCGTGGGATCACGCCATCGCCGGCCACGTGGCACCCGGGGGTGGGCATGTTCCGCGCTGAGCCCCGCGCGGCCGGTCGCCCGGCGGTCGACTACGAGCGACGGATGCGCCCCCGCGACCGCACGCTCGCCGCCGCCGTTCTGTCCGTCTGCGCCGCGGTCGTGCTCCTGTGGCCGTACACCTCCGTCGTCGTCGCCGGGCCCTGGTCGATCCTGAGCGTGACGGTGATCGTCGTGATCGTCGCGACGGGCATGGTCGTCCGGTTGATCCGCGGCGGCCGATTCGCCGACGGCGCACTGCCGTTCCTCGCGCAGCTGGTCGTCGGCACGGGCGCGCTCACGCTGCTGCTGGTGCCGCAGGGCGCACTGCTCGGCATCATCCCCACCGGCACGACCGCCTCCGCATTCGGGCGGCTCGCCGTCCAGGCGCTCGACGAGGTCCGTTTCGGCACCGCGCCGCTGGCCGACACCCCGGGTCTGCGCACCATGCTCGCCGTCGGCTTCGCCCTCGCCGCGATCCTGCTCGATCAGCTCATCTCGGCGCGTTACGCCCTGCCTGCGATCATCCTGATCACCGCGATCGGCGCGATCCCGATGATCGTCGCGCTCGGCGACGCGAACGTGCCCTGGTTCGTCATGCTCGCGGTCATCTCGCTGTTCCTCCTGCGGCACAGCGTCCGCCACGACGGGCGGCGCCCACGACGCGCATCCGTCGGTCTCGCCGTCACAACGGGCGCTGCGGCGATCGCCGCCGCACTCGTCGTCACCCCGGTGCTCCCGATCTCGTCGACCTGGGTGGGGGTCGGCACGAGCACCCAGCTCGATCCGTCGTTGCGCCTCGGTGAGGACCTGCGCCGCCCCACGCCCTTCACGGTGATGACGCTGGCCACGAGCGCGGCATCCGCCCCCTATCTGCGGATCGCCACCCTGTCGGAGTTCGACGGCTCGACCTGGTCGTCCGACGACGGCGACGTGCAGGCTGTGACCGACGGATTCGGCGACCCCGACTGGACCGAGCAGATCGAGACGGTGCAGAGCCGCACGTCGATCCGCGTCACCGGGATCTCCGGCTCCTGGCTGCCCGTTCCGTATGCGGCCACGAAGATCGTCGGCGTGGCATCCGGATGGCAGATCATGCCCGACAACCGCACCGTGACCTCGGCGATCAGGGATGCCGCCGACGAGGACTACACCGTCACCTCCGAGGTCGTCGCCCCCACGCTCGAGCAGATCCAGGCCGCCGGGGCGACACCGGCGGACATCGAGGTTCCCGCCTTCATCGCCGATACGGCGAGCG
This sequence comes from Microbacterium tenebrionis, assembly GCF_903645325.1. Lineage (GTDB taxonomy): Bacteria > Actinomycetota > Actinomycetes > Actinomycetales > Microbacteriaceae > Microbacterium > Microbacterium tenebrionis. The sequence continues at coordinate 334,391 of NZ_CAHJXQ010000001.1, read as the reverse complement.
AGGTGACCGCCGGCGCCACCAACGACTACGACCGGCTCATCGCGATGCAGAGCTGGTTCCGCTCCGAGTTCACGTACTCGCTCGACGCCCCTGTCGACGGCGACTTCGACGGGACGGGCACGGATGCCGTCGAGGAGTTCCTCCAGGTCCGCTCGGGCTACTGCATCCATTTCTCCGGGGCGTTCGCCCTCATGGCCGAGGCCCTCGACATGCAGGTGCGGATCGTCGTCGGTTACCTGCCCGGATCGATGACGGATGAGAAGCGCGGCGACGAGACGATCTACGCGGTCAGCAGCGATCAGCTGCACGCTTGGCCCGAGGTGCACTTCGCCGGCATCGGCTGGGTGCCGTTCGAGCCGACCGCGTCGCTCGGCAACCCGACCGGCTTCCTCCCCGCGAACACGGGGGGCGGCTCGGTGTCCGACCCGACGCTGCCGGAGCCGTCGGCGACTCCGTCGAGCGAACCGTCGACCGCTCCGCGCGCCGAGCAGGACCCGGGGGCGTCGCAGACGCCGGGTGGCGACTCGTTGCAGCGGGTGGACCCGGGGCCTGTCGTCCTCGTCGGCGCCGGCATCCTGTTCCTGCTGCTCGTGCCCATGCTCGTGCGTCTCGGCGTCGGCGCCGCGCGCTCCGGACGCGCCCGACACGGCGACGCGGCGGCGGCATGGCAGGAAGTGCGCGCGACGCTCGTCGACCTGGGCGTCTCGGTGTCGGATGCCGACACTCCGCGCATGCGCGGCGCGACGCTCGTCGAGCGCGGTGCCGATCCGGCGGCGGTCGACGTGCTCGTGGACGCCGTGGAGCGGTCGAGCTACGCCAGGGTCGCGACCGCGACCGGCGATCTCTCACGGACTGTTCGCCGGGTGACGGCGCAGCTCCGGCGGAGCGTCGACACGCGCGACCGTGTCACCGCGCGCCTGCTCCCCCGCTCGCTCGTCGTCAGGCGGGATCGCTGAGCGTCAGCGAGTCGAAACGGCACCGTGCTGCGCGCACGGCACCGCATCGCACTGCTCGCACACGACGAACTGCCTCCGGCACGACGCATCCGGGCAGTTCGCGGTGCGCTTGGTCGCAGCTCCGCACCCGGCGCACACCCCGACGACGGCCGCGTGATCGCTGAAGTCGACCGAGCCGCGCTTGTCGAACACGTACAGCGACCCCTCCCACAGGCCGTCGTCCCCGTACTCCTCGCCATAGCGGACGATCCCGCCGTCGAGCTGGTACACCTCGCCGAACCCGCGCGAGACCATGAGGCTCGAGAGCACCTCGCAGCGGATGCCACCCGTGCAGTACGTGACCACCGGCTTGCCCTTGAGGTCGTCGTACGCGCCCGAGTCGAGCAGCCGCACGAAGTCGCGGGTCGTCTCGACGTCGGGGACGACCGCGCCGCGGAACCGGCCGATCTCGGCCTCGAGCGCGTTGCGACCATCGAAGAAGACGACGTCATGGCGCGACTCGACGAGGTCGTGGAGGCTCTCGGGCGAGAGGTGGATGCCGCCTCCGACGACGCCGTGCTCGTCGACACGGAGCTCGTCCGGCGCCCCGAACGAGACGATCTCGTCGCGCACCTTCACGCTGAGCTTCGGGAAGTCCACGCTGAGACCGTCGGCGTCGAGCCCGGTCCCCTCGCCCCACTTGAGATCCACGGTCTTGAACGGGCCGTAGGAGCGGAACGAGCGCGCCCATTTCTTCAACGCACGGAGGTCGCCGCCGAGCGTTCCATTGATGCCGTGCTGCGAGATGAGCACGCGGCCCCGGAGTCCGAGCATCTCGCCGACGTCGCGCTGCCACACCCGGATCGCATCGGGGTCGGCGAGGGGCGCGAAGACGTAGAACAGGACGATCTTGGGTGTGCTCACCTGGAGATTGTAGGCGGCGCGGCTCGGGACCCGCTTCGAGCTCAGTACACGCGGCCGGTTGCGCATCCCTCGGTGTCGCCGGTGGTGCCGGTCACCTCCCCCGGCAGGGTGACGGGCTCCTGGTCCGGCGTCGCGGAAGCCGTGGGCGCGGGCGTGCCCGTCTCGGGCGCCTCCGGGGCCGGCGTCTCGGGGTCCGGAGTCTCGCCGCCCTCGTCGGCGAGCGCCAGCGGCTCGTTCCTCTCGAGCGCATCGAAGAGGGCTGCAGCGGCGTCAGGGAGCGGGTCGAGCCGGTTGGCGTCGACGACGGAGGTCGTCGCGGGGTACTGCACGAACACGTAGTCGCTGATCGGGATGTCCTTCAGCGCGAGCCCCATCTGTGCCAGTGTGACCGGGCTGGTCAGGCTCGTGCTGGGGTCGACGGCCGAGAGGATCGTCCTGGCGAGGCGCAGAAGCAGCGCCGGGTCGCTGAGCACCTGCTCGCTGGTGATCTTGCGAACGAGGCTCGACATGTACAGCTGCTGGTTGCCGATGCGCGCGGTGTCGCTGCCGTCGGTGGTCGATTTGCGGGCGCGCAGGAACGCGAGAGCCTCGGCACCCTTGAGCTCGTGGGTGCCTGCGGGCAGGTCGATGCCGGAATCGGCATCCTTCATGGCCCTCGCCAGGCACACCTCGACGCCGCCGATCTCGTTGGTGACATCGATCACACCACCCCAGTTGATGGATGCCGCGTACCCGATGTCGAGCCCGGTGAGGTTCTCGACCGTCGCCACCGAGCAGGCCAGGCCTCCGGTGCCGAACGCCGAGTTGATCATCTGCCCGTACGCCTCGTACGTCTCGTTGCCGTTCGCGTCCGTGCAGGAGGGGATGTCCACGAGCAGGTCGCGGGGGAAGCTCACGACCGTGACCCGGCGCGGGGGCTCGGAGATGTGGACGACCATGAGCACGTCGCTGCGGACACCGTCTTCGGCGTCGGTGCAGCGGTCGCCGAACTGGGCCGCGTACTCGGGTTCGCAGTTGTCGGTGCCGGCGACGAGGATGTTCGCGCTGCCCTCGAACTCCGAGAACGCCGGGGGCTGTTCGCCCTGCAGCTCGACGGCGTCCTCGCCGAAGGTGCCGCTGAGGTCGATGTACAGCCACGCGGTCACGCCGATCGCCGCGACGAGCACGACGGCGAGGCCGATGCCGAGCGCCTTGAGCAGCCGCCGCCCCCGGGATGGCTTCTGCAGTCCGTGGCGGGGGACCGTGCGTCGAGGCGACTGCCGAATCATGCGGTCAGCCTATCCGGGCGTCCCGCGCGAGCCTGGGAGCGTCACGGGTGCCCGACGCGATCGGCTAGACTGTTCAGGTTGTTCCCTGGTGACGTGTCCGAGCGGCCGAAGGAGCACGCTTGGAAAGCGTGTGTTGTGCAAGCAACCGCGGGTTCGAATCCCGCCGTCACCGCCAGATGAATGAAGGGCGTCCGCGCAGCGGGGGCCCTTCATTCATTTATCCAGTGCTGCGGATTCGGGTCGGTACGAGCGCAGCGAGCCGGATGCCGTAGACCAGCGAACCGTCCGCGCCAGGCAGTCGCTGCATCCCGAGACGCTCATAGAACGCCGCGGCTGAGGTGTTCGCCGGGTCCATGCCCAGGTGCAGGCCCGGCACGCCGCGGCGACGCAGTTCGGTGAACAGCGTCTGGATGAGGCGGCGCCCCGCCCCCTGCCCCGGCGCCTCCGGCAGCAGATCGATGTGCAGGTGCGCGGGATACTCGGCGGCGTACGGCTCCGGCCCGACTCCGCGCACGTAAGCGAGTTCGGTGATCCGCTCCTCCTCGCGGTCCTCGGAACGATAGGGGCGGAGGATCGTCACCGCGGCGGCTCCCGCCCCGGCAGGTCGGGCTCGCGTCCGCGCGAGCGCGCCCACGTCAGCGCGAATCCGCCCAGCAGCAGCACGACGCCGGCACCCACCAGCATTCCGCCGAGCGTATCGCTGAGCCAGTGCACGGAGACGAGGGTGCGCGAAAGTGCCATCGCGAGCGCCCACATGACGGCGACGATGAGCACCCACAACCGCGGGAACAACACGACGGCGAGCGTCGCGAGCGTCGCGGCGTTCGCCGTATGCCCGCTCGGGAATGAACCGTAGTCCGACAGGACAAGCATGTCCTCGGGCCGGGCGCGCCCGAACACGCTCTTGAGCAGTTGCACCACAGCCACACTGATCAGCATCGTCGCTGCGGCGAACACGGCGGCCCGCCATCGTCGAGCGAGCAGCAGAGCCGCGATGACCACGAGCGGGATCAGGTACGTCGCGACCCACCCTCCGCCGATGCGGTCGAGCGCGTGCGCGATGTCGAGGAGGACCGGGGTGCGGATCTGACCCATCAGCGTGTTCCACGCCACATCCACGGCCGTGGCTCCGACGCCGCCCCAGGTCACCACGACCCCGAGCACGATAGCGACGAGGAGCGCGCCGCTCCCCCACCACAGCAGAACCGGACGCATCATCCCGCCATTGTGCCCGATACCGGGCGCACGCGGGGGACGCCGCTCAGCGTGTGGGGCGATCGAGACCCTGCTCGAGATCGGCGATCAGATCCGCGATGTCCTCGATCCCGACCGACAGACGCACGACGTTCTCGGGGACGGCGAGCTCCGTGCCCCGCACGGACGCGTGCGTCATGTCCGGCGGGTAGCCGATCAGCGACTCGACGCCGCCGAGCGACTCCGCGAGCTGGAACAGCTCGGTCGACTCGGCGAAGGCACGAGCGGCCTGCGGCCCTGCAGCCAGTGCGAGAGAGAGCATCCCGCCGAAACCGCTCATCTGCGACGCGGCGATCTCGTGACCGGGGTGGGAGGCGAGACCCGGGTAGTACACGGTCTCGAACTCCGGCCGAGCCGCCGCCCATTCGGCGATGGCCTGCGCGTTGGCGCTGTGCTGACGCATGCGCACGGCGAGGGTCTTGATGCCGCGGGTCGTCAGCCAGCCGTCGAGCGGCGCGGAGACGGCGCCCACGGCGAACTGCTGGAACTTCACCGGATCGACGAACCGGTCGTCGCCGAAGATCACCGCCCCGCCGAGAACGTCGGAGTGCCCGCCGAGATACTTCGTGGTCGAGTGCACGACGAAGTCCGCGCCGAGGGCGAGCGGGTTCTGCAGGGCCGGCGACGCGAACGTGTTGTCGACGACGACGAGGACGCCAGCGGCGTGGGCGATCTCGACCGTCTTCGCGATGTCGACGACCTTCAGCAGCGGGTTGCTGGGCGTCTCGATCCAGACGATCTTCGTCTCGGGGCGCAGCGCTCCGCGCAGGGCGTCGGCATCGCCGAGCTCGACGATCGTCGAGTCGATGCCCCATGCCGCGTGCACCTTGGTCAGCAAGCGGTACGTTCCGCCGTAGACGTCGTTGCCGAGCACGACGTGGTCGCCGGGGCGCAGGATGCCCCGCAGCAGCGCGTCCTCGGCCGCGAGGCCCGAGGAGAACGACAGCGCCCTGACGCCGCCCTCGAGCGCTGCGAGCTGTGTCTCGAGCGAGGTGCGCGTGGGGTTTCCCGCCCGGTTGTACTCGTAGCCGCCGCGGAATCCGCCGATGCCATCCTGCACGTGCGTGGACGACTGGTAGATGGGCGGGATGATCGCTCCGGTGACCGGGTCGGGTTCCTGACCGGCATGGATGGCGCGGGTGGCGAAGGCGTGATCGGACATGCCTTCAGCCTACGTCCGGCCCCGGATCCCGGCTGCTGCGTTACGGTTCGCGTCAGCGCGCGAGGTAGCCGACGAGGTCCTGCCGGGTGAGCACGGTGTGCGGGCGCCCGTCGACGGTCACCAGCAGCGCGTCCGCTTCGGCCAGCGCGGTCCGCGCCTGCTCGACGGTCGCGTGGATGCCGATGAGGGGCAGCGGCGAACCGACGTGCGCGCCCACCGCGTCGGTGGGCTTCGCGTCACCGCGGAACAGCAGGTCCAGAAGGCCGCGCTCGTCGACCGTGCCGACGACCTCGCCCATCATCACGGGCGGTTCGGCACTGAGCACGACCAGCTGCGAGACGGCGAACTCGGTCATCGTGGCGATCGCGTCGTGCACGGTCTCGCTGGGGTGCACGTGAACCAGATCGGGGATACCGCCGACGCCCTGGGACTGCCGCGCCGACCGACGCATCTCGAGGACCTCGGAGACAGTCTCGCCCTCGGAGACGTCGGCGAAGCCGTACGAGCGCATCCACGAGTCGTTGAAGATCTTCGACAGATACCCGCGGCCGCCGTCCGGCAGCAGCACGACCATGACCGCATCCGCGGGGAGGTCCTTGGCCACCCGCAGCGCGCCGGCGACGGCCATGCCGCTGGATCCGCCGACGAGGATCCCCTCCTCGCGCGCGAGCCGGCGCGTCATCGCGAACGACTCGGCGTCGTCCACCGCGACGATCTCGTGCGGAACCGTCGCGTCGTATGCCCCGGGCCAGATGTCCTCGCCCACGCCTTCGACGAGGTACGGGCGCCCGGTGCCGCCTGAGTACACGCTTCCCTCGGGATCGACGCCGACGATGCGCACCCGGTCGTCCGACACGTCGCGCAGATAGCGCCCCGTTCCGGTGATCGTGCCGCCCGTCCCGACGCCCGCGACGAAGTGGGTGATGCGGCCGTCGGTGTCGCGCCAGATCTCGGGTCCGGTCGTCTCGTAGTGGCTCCGGGGCCCGTTCGGGTTCTCGTACTGGTTCGGCTTGAACGCGCCGGGGATCTCCGCCGCGAGCCGATCGCTGACGCTGTAGTACGATTCGGGGCTGTCGGCGGGCACCGACGTCGGCGTCATGACGATCTCTGCGCCGTACGCCCGCAGCACGTCGATCTTGTCCTCGCCCACCTTGTCGGGTAGGACGAACACGCACTTGTAACCGCGCTGCTGGGCGACCAGAGCAAGGCCCACGCCGGTGTTGCCGCTGGTCGGCTCGACGATCGTGCCGCCGGGCTTCAGGTCGCCGGACTCCTCGGCCGCATCGATGATGCGTCGCGCGATGCGGTCCTTGGCGGATCCGCCGGGGTTGAGGTACTCGAGCTTGACCAGCACCGTGCACTCCACACCCTCTGTGACGTGCTGCAGCTTCACGAGAGGGGTGTTGCCGACGAGGTCGGCGATGTGCTCGGCGTACTGCATGTGCCCCAGCGTAGACGGCGACGTGCCGGTGCGGGCTCCTGTTACCCCTTCGTCGCGCCAGCCATCAGACCGCGTACGAAGAAGCGCTGCAGGGCGAAGAACACGATCAGCGGCACGATGATCGAGATGAATGTTCCCGCCGACTGCAGGAACCACCTGTTCCCCCATGTCCCCGACAACGAGTTCAGCGCCTGGGTGATGGGCAGGGCACCCGGCGAGGCGAAGATCGTCGCCACGAGCAGGTCGTTCCACACCCACAGGAACTGGAAGATGCCGAAGGATGCGATGGCGGGCATGGCCAGCGGCAGGACGATCCGGAAGAACACCTGTCCGTGGCCGGCGCCGTCCACACGAGCGGCTTCGACGATCTCGCCGGGGATCTCGGCGATGAAGTTGTGCAGCATGAATGTCGCCAACGGCAGCGCGAAGATGGCATGCGCGATCCACACCCGCGCGAAGCTGTAGCTGACATCGTTCAGCCCGAACCCGGGGAAGATCATCACATCGCCGACGGTGAGTCCGTCCGAGAACAGGCTGAGCAGCGGGACCAGCGCCATCTGCAGCGGCACGATCTGCAGGGCGAACACGAAGACGAAGAGCATGCTCCGTCCCTTGAAATCGATCCACGCGAAGGCGTAGGCCGCGAGCGCGGCCATGACGATCGGGAAGACCGTTGCCGGGATCGTGATCGCGAGCGAGTTCACGAATGCGGATGCCAGCGTCGTCGACGTGCCTCCGGCATTCAGCGCCTCGATGTAGTTCTCGAAGGTGAACTCCGGGTCGGTGAAGACTGTCCACCATCCGGTCGACTGCGTGTCGGCGCCGGGTCGGAACGAGGTGACCAGGAGTCCGAAGGTAGGAATCGTCCAGAAGATCGCGATGATCGCGGCGGCGAGGGTGGCGCCCTTCGAGGTGAGCTTCTTGTGCGCGATCGCCTCGTTGCGGCGCGTGTCGCGTGCGACCTGCCGCTTGGTGCGCGTATCCGTGACGACGGCTTGCGTGGCACTCATCAGCGGATCTCCCTCTGCTTGCGCATGGATCGGGCGTTGTAGATGATCAGCGGCAGCACGAAGATGAACAGCACGACGGCGAGCGCCGAGGAGTGCCCGTAGCTCTGGAAGCGCTGCTGCTGGTTCACCATCTCGAAGCCGAGGACGGTTGTGTCGTCACGGCCGCCGGTCATCACGGCGACGATGTCGTACACCTTCAAGGATGCGATCGTGATCGTGGTGAGTACGACGATCAGCGAGGAGCGGATGCCGGGGACCGTGACGTTCGTGAACCGCTGCCAGGCGTTCGTGCCGTCGAGTTCGGCCGCCTCCATCTGCTCCGCCGGCACGGCCTTGATGGCCGCGGACAGGATCACCATGGCGAACCCGGTCTGGGTCCAGATGAACACCACGAGCAGCATGAGCGTGTTGATGATCGGCTTCACGGCAAGCCAGTTGACAGGATCGCCTCCGAACATCGTCACGATCGCGTTGAGCAGGCCCAGCTGGTCGCCCTGGCGGTAGTCGTACATGAACTTCCAGATGATGCCGGCGCCGACGAACGAGATCGCGACGGGCATGAACACGAGCACCTTCAGCAGTTTCTCGCCGCGCGCCCGGTCGATGAACACCGCGTAGGCCAGGCCGATGCCTACAGCGATAGTCGGGGCCAGCAGCGCCCAGATGAGTGTGTTGATGACCGACGCCGTTCCGGTGGGGTTGGTGAACACCCAGAAGTAGTTGTCGAGGCCGACGAAGTTCGCGCCGCTCTTGTCGAAGAACGATTTGACGAACGTCGAGATCGCCGGGTAGATGAGCCCGATCAGCAGCATGATCGTGGCCGGCGCCATGAACAGGATCAGCTGGAAAAGGTACCCGGCTCCCTGACGGGAGCGGTAGTCGGCGAAGAACAGCAGGCCACCGGCGAGCAGCGCGATCGCGACGACGTACAGCACGGCGTTGGAGTACGGGCGCAGTAGCAGGAACGCCAGTGCGGGAATGGCCAGGCAGGCGACCAGGCGCATGACGAAATAGCCGCGGCCGGGCCGGGGTGCGTACTCGATGAGCACGAGCAGGACCGCCACGGCGACGCCGAACAGCACGAGAACGACGGGGATCTGCACCAGCGGATGCAGCCCGCCCATCCAGACGAACAGACTGTTGAGCGAGAAGCCGATCGTGATGCGCTGCGGGTCCTCAACCGGCTGGCTGATGAGCAGGAGGAAGACCAGTGCTGCGATGAGGACGAACGCTGCTATCACGACGACGCGCGTGATCCTGCGCCCCCGAGCGTCGGTGCCGTGCAGTCTCGCGGACACCTCGTTCGTCGCGTGCGTTTCCGCGACAGGCGCCTCGTCGGCGGCAGTGTGCGACATGGACACTCCTTATGAGTACGGCTCTGGGCTCGAGCGGTTCGCGGGACCGAGCTGGAAGCCCGGTCCCGCGAACCGTCACATCTCGAGAATAGGCACTGCTAGTTCTCGTAACCAGCCTGGATGTCGGAGAGCACCTGGGTGGTGTCCTTGCCGTCGATCCAGTCGACCATGCCCTTCCAGAACGAGCCAGAGCCGACCGTGGACGGCATGAGGTCGGATGCGTCGAAGCGGAAGACCGTCGAGTCATCCTGCATGATCGCCATGGCCTCCTGCAGGAACTCGCTCGATGCCAGGCTCGCGTCGGCGTTCTTGTTGGCCGAGATCACACCGCCGAGCTCGACACGGGCATCAGCGAACTCGGGAGACGCCATGAACTCCAGCACCTTCTGGGTCGCCTCATCGTCCGAGAAGCCGGCGACGAACTCGCCGCCGCCCTCGACCTGCAGTTCCCCTGCCGTCTCACCGGGCATGATGAACGCGTAGACATCGCCGTCGGGAGCAACGGTCGGCGTCTCTCCATCGGCGTTCTTCACGTCGAGGAAGTTCGCCGACAGGAACGATGCCTGGTGCGTCAGAGCACAGGTGCCGTCGGCGACCTTGGCCGCGACATCGGCGAACGCGGTGGAGTTGATGCTCTTGACGTCGCCGAAGCCCGCGTTGACGTAGTCCGGGTTCTTCAGGATGGAGCCGACGGCCTCGAAGGCGTCGGCGATCTCGGGGTCGGTGAACTTCACGTCGCCGGCCACCCAGTCGTCGTACACGTCGGGGCCGGACTGGCGCAGGACGAGGTCCTCGATCCAGTCGGTTCCCGGCCACCCGGAGGCATCGCCGGAGGCGAATCCGGCGCACCACGGCGCTTCGCCGGACTTCTCCTTGATGGTGTCGGTGAGAGCGATCATGTCGTCCCAGGTCTCCGGAACCTCCACACCCCACTCCGCGAACTTCGTCGGCGAGTACCAGACGTAGCCCTTGAGGTTGGCGAGCATCGGCGCTGCGTAGAACGTGTCGTCGAACGTGCCGTAGTTCTTCCAGTCCGCGGACCAGTTCTCGTCGACGGCGGACTCGACTGCCTCGGGTGCCGCCAGCACCTTGCCGGTGTCGACGAGAGTCTTGAGCAGGCCGGGCTGGGGGACGATGGCGATGTCGGGCGCGTCGCCACCGGTCACCTTGGTGACGATGTTGCCCTCGAAGCTCTTGTCACCGGTGTACTGCACCTTGATGCCGGTATCCTCGGTGAACTTGTCGAACGACGCGTTGAGGTCGTCGGCCTCTGTTCCCGTGATGCCTCCGGAGATGCGGACGGTCTTGTTCGTGGCGTCACCGCCGCCGTCGCCGGACCCGCCCTCGGCGCAGCCAACGAGCGTGAGCCCCAGAACCGTCGGAATTGCAAGGGACGCGAGCAGGACGCGCCGCTTGGACTGACTCATGAGTGCCTCCTAGAGTGACGCAGGAGATCTTCCTGCGCTGGGGTCAGCGATGACCACCTGCTGCCAACCTATTCCCCCGAGAGCGCTCCCACAACCATTGGAAGGTCACGACAACGCAACCATCTGAACCCGAGTGCTGGGACGACGAAGGCCCCGGGGCATGCCCCGGGGCCTTCGTGCTGCGCGAAAACGCGATTACTTGAGGGTAACCGTGGCGCCGGCGGCCTCCAGGGCCTCCTTCGCCTTGTCAGCGGTCTCCTTGTTGGCGCCCTCGAGGACGGCCTTGGGAGCACCGTCGACGACGGCCTTGGCCTCGCCGAGGCCGAGCGAGGTGAGCTCGCGGACAGCCTTGATGACCTGGATCTTCTTGTCGCCGGCAGCCTCGAGGATGACGTCGAACGAGTCCTTCTCCTCCTCGGCAGCGGCGTCGCCGCCTGCGGCGCCGGCGCCGGCAACGGCGACGGGGGCAGCAGCGGTGACGTCGAACTTCTCCTCGAACGCCTTCACGAACTCGCTGAGCTCGACGAGGGTCAGGTCTGCAAACTGCTCGAGCAGCTGCTCAGTGGTGAGCTTCGCCATGATGTATCTCCTAGATTGGTGGGGTTTGTGGAACGAGATCGCGGGTCGCTCACGCGGCCTGTGCGGTCTCCAGCTTTTCGCGAAGCGCGTCGATGGTCGCGGCAGCCTTGCCCATCGTCGCCTTCATCATGCCCGCAGCCTTCGCCAGCAGAACCTCACGGCTCTCGAGCGAGGCGTACTTGTTGACCTCGTCGGCGGTGAGGGCATTGCCCTCGAACACGCCGCCCTTGATCACGAGAAGCGGGTTGGCCTTGGCGAAATCACGAAGAGCCTTCGCGGTGGCGACGAAGTCGCCGTGCACGAACGCGACGGCCGACGGACCCTTGAGGTCGTCGTCCAGCGCGGAGATCCCAGCCTTGTTGGCCGCGATCTTGGTCAGCGTGTTCTTCACCACGGCGTACTCAGCGTCCTGACGGATGCTGTTGCGCAGCTCCTTGAGCTGGGCAACCGTCAGACCGCGGTACTCGGTCAGCAGGACGGCGTTCGAGTTCTCGAATGACTTCGTGAGCTCGGCAACCGATGCATCCTTCTGCGCCATGGTCACTCCTTGGTGGGTACGAGATGCCGCACGTGCGTGGGGCACCGACCTGAACCGCCGCATGCAAACAGAAACGCTCCGGCGCAAGCGACGGAGCGTGGAATCCAGATACCTGGAGAAACGATCATGTCCCTGCGCGGGCCCCTGCAGTGCAGTGCTTCAATCGGCCTGCGCTTGCGCGCACGCCGATGACCAGCGGTCTTCGGTTAGGACAACTGTACCTCACCGCACCCGGCTTCCCAAATCCGCTCGGTGCGCGTCTGCCCTCATTTGACGCGCAAACCCTGGCCGCGGCGCACGACCTCGGGTTAGCGTGGGCGCATGGATGCTGCGACAACCCTCGTCGTCTTCGGAGCCACGGGCGATCTCGCCTCGCGACTGCTCCTCCCCGCTCTCGGCCAGCTGCTCGTCACGGAGCAGGACCGGACGGTCCGCGTGATCGGCGCCGGCATCGAGGAATGGACGACGGATCGGCTCGCCGAAGTGGTGCGCGCATCGTTCGCGACGGTGGATGCCGAGTCCGCCCTGGACCGCGTCGAGGTCGAGTACCACCGGGCCGACATCACGAAGGCCGCCGATCTCAAGCGGCTGCTGAAGGGGTTGGACGGTCAGGTCGCCCTCTACTTCGCCGTCCCGCCGGCGATCGCCGCGCGCGCCTGCGAGGCGATGACCGCCGACATGCTCCCGGAGGGCGCCATGCTCGCCCTCGAGAAGCCGTTCGGCACGGATGAGGCCAGCGCCCGAGCGCTGAACGAGCGTCTGGAAGCGCTGGTCCCCGAGACGCAGGTGTTCCGCGTCGACCACTTCCTGGGCAAGTCGACCACGCTGAACCTGCTGGGCGCGCGCTTCGCGAACCGCCTTCTCCAACCGCTGTGGTCGGCCGATAGCATCGAATCGGTCGGCATCGTGTACGACGAGAAGCTCGGTCTCGAGGGACGAGCGGGGTACTACGACGGAGCCGGCGCGCTCGTCGACATGATCCAGAGCCACCTGCTGCAGGTGCTCGCGGTCGTCGCGATGGAGCAGCCGGCCACGATCGGCGAAGCCGACTTCCGGGAGGCGACCTCGGCCGTCCTGCGTGCGACCCGTGTGTGGGACGACGATCCGACGACGTCATCGTGGCGAGCGCGGTACACGGCAGGAAGCGTCGACGGCTCCGACAAGCCGTCGTACGTGGACGAGACGGATGTCGATCCGCAGCGCGGCACGGAGACGCTCGCCCAGGCGACCTTCGAAGTGCGCAATGCCCGCTGGGCCGGCGTACCGTTCACACTGCGCTCCGGCAAGGCGATCGGCGACCCGGCCCGCGAGATCGTCGTGCGCTTCCGCGCCGTGCGGCACGTACCGGAGGGGCTGCGCGGTTCCGCCGAAGGTGCCGTGCTGCGGCTCTCACTGGGACCGGACCGGGTGTCGCTGGAACTCAACCTCAACGGCGCGGACGACCCGCTCGTGCTGGAGCGGGTGACGCTGTCGGCCGACCTCGGCGCCGGGCAGCTGCTCGCCTACGCCGAAGTGCTCTCCGGCATCCTCGACGCCGACCCGATGCTGTCCGTGCGCGGGGACGCAGCCGAGCAGTGCTGGCGGATCGTGCAGCCGATCCTGGATGCCTGGCGCGCTGACGAGGTGCCGCTCGAGGAGTACGCGGCGGGGTCGACCGGACCGCCGCACTGGCCCTACGTGGGCTGACGGGACCGCCTCGCATGCCTGCCACCCGGCGCGGCAGAGCCTCGGAGGTCCGCGGCGGGAGGTAGCCTCGAGAGGTGACCCCGGAACTTCAGGCTCGAATCGTCGCGGACTCCCGCGACAGGGTCGCCTGGCTCCGGGCGCGAGCACGCGGCATCACCGCGACGGATGTCGCCGGGCTCTCCGGTGAGAAGTCGATCATCCGCGCGGCAGACGCCAAGCTCGGCGGCGGAGCCCGTTTCGGCGGCAACGCCTACACCGACCACGGACGTCGGCGCGAGCCGGAGATCGCCGCATGGGTGGCCGCGACGCACGGCATCCGCCCGTCATCCGCGCTCTTCCGCGCCGAGGTCGAGCACCGTCATCTCGCCACTCCGGACGGCATCGTCCAGGATGCCGGCGGGCGCATCCTGCTCGCCGAGATCAAGACGACCAACAAGAACTGGCGCACGATCCCGCGCACGTACCTGCGCCAGGTGTGGTGGCAGCAGCACGTTCTGGGCGCCGACCGGACGCTGTTCGTCTGGGAGGAGCACGACGACTTCCGCCCGGTGGACGACGAGCCGCGCTGTGTGTGGATCGACCGCGACGAGCGCGAGATCGACCAGCTCGTCGGCCTCGCGACCCGCCTGATCGACGAGCTCTACCACCGGACGACGGGCAACCGGCCGCCGACCGCGCATCCCGAGACGCCGTCCCGTCGCGAGGCCCTTCGCGAGCGCGACGTCTTCCGCGCCCTCGCCCTGGCCGACTGACCCGCCCCGACCGGACCGCCCGCGATCAGTGCCGGTAGGGCTCGAGCACGGCCCCGGCCTCTGCGGCGACCTCGGCGGCGACGGCGTCGAGCAGTGCGGAGCGGAGGTTCCACTGCTGCCAGTGCAGCGGCACCCGGATCGGTTCACCCCCGAGCGGAACGACGGCCCCCGATGCCAGCGCGTCGGCGAGCTGCGGGCCGGGCAGCATCCCCCAACCCAGTCCCAGGGCGACCGCCGCGGCGAAGTCGTGCGATGCCGGTACGTAGTGCCGTGGCACGCCCTCAGCCTCGATGCCGCGCGCAGCGAGCCACTGCTGCTGCAGCGCGTCCCGGCGATCGAAGTCGACGAACGGCGCCCGGCGCAGCGCGTCATCGCTGACGCCGTCGGCGAACCAGCGTCGGACGAACGCCGGCGTCGCGACCGCCTCGTACACGAGGATGCCCAGCGGCGCGACGGAGCAACCGGTCACCGGGGTCGACTCCGCGGTGACGGCCGCCATGACCTCGCCGGATTCGAGCAGTCGAGCGGTGAAGTTCTGGTCGTCTCTGTGCAGGTCGAAGTCAATGTCGTGGGTCTCGCTCAGCCGCGCGAGCGGCGCGAGGAACCACGTCGCCATGGAGTCGGCGTTGACGGCCAACGGCACGCTCGCCCGCCCGTCCGCGGCGTCGAGCCCGAGTCCGGCGAGCGTCTCGTGCTCGAGGAGCGCGATCTGCCGGGCCATGCGGACGACCGCCTCGCCCGAGGGCGTGGCCGTCGCCGGGCGCCCTCGGACGACGAGCACCCGGCCGAGCTGCTGCTCGAGGGATTTCAACCGCTGGCTGACCGCCGACGGAGTGATGCTGAGCGCCCGCGCAGCCGCTTCGAGGCTGCCGCCGTCGACGATCGCGGCCACCGTGGATGCGAGTTCCGGAGCGATCGACGCCATGAAGTCATGCTAATGGAAGGTGAGAATCGTTCGCTGGTGCTTATGCACAGCGTCTTCTAGCGTGGAAGGGTGCTCGCGTTCTTCTCCGGTCTCGGCCTCGGCCTCTCCCTCATCATCGCCATCGGGGCGCAGAACGCCTATGTGCTTCGCCAGGGCATCCGGCGGGAGCACGTCCTCGCCGTCGTGATCATTTGCGCACTCTCCGACGCGGTGCTGATCGTCGCGGGCGTCGCGGGCCTCGGATTCGTCATCGAACGGATGCCGTGGCTCGTCGTGGTCGCGCAGTGGCTGGGCGCCGCCTTCCTGCTCGCGTACGGGCTGCTCGCCGCCCGGCGCGCACTGCGCGGCTCCGATGCTGGCCTGCACACGGAAGCCGGTTCCCGGCCGCAGCCGGACGTCCGCCTCGCACCGGTCGCGCTCACGGTGCTCGCCCTGACCTGGCTCAACCCGCACGTGTATCTGGACACCGTCCTGATGCTCGGTTCGATCGCAGCGACGCACGGCGACGCGCGGTGGGTCTTCGCCGCGGGAGCCGTGTGCGCGAGCATCCTCTGGTTCACAGCCCTCGGGTACGGCGCCCGCCATCTCGGCCGCTGGCTCGACACCCCGCGCGCGTGGCGCATCCTTGACGGTGCGATCGCCGTCATCATGATCGCGATCGCCGTGAGCCTCGTCGTGCAGGCGGTCAGCGGCTGAGGTCGTCGCCGCCGTCGAGCGGGCGCAGGATCCTCGCGAGGAAGCGTCGGGTGCGCTCGTGCCGCGGAGCCGTGAACAGCTGCTCCGGCGGCCCCTCCTCGAGCACGATGCCGCCGTCCAGGAACAGCACGTGATCCGCGGCCTCACGGGCGAACGCGAGCTCATGGGTGACGACCACCATGGTCCAGCCCTCGTCGGCGAGCTCCTTGATGACGAGGAGCACCTCACCGACGAGCTCGGGATCGAGGGCGCTGGTGGGCTCGTCGAACAGCAGCAGGTCGGGGCGCAGCGCAAGGGCCCGGACGATGCCGACGCGCTGCTGCTGACCGCCGGAGAGCTCGTGCGGGTAGGCGGTCTCCTTGTCGGCGAGGCCGACGCGGGCCAGGAGCATCCGCGCGTCCGCGATCGCCTCGTCCTTCGGGCGCCCCTGAACGCGCCACGGCCCCTCGATGACGTTCTGCAGCACGGTGAAGTGCGGGAAGAGATTGTGGTGCTGGAACACCATCGCCGAACGGTCGCGCAGCGCGAAGCGCGTGGCCTTGCCCGGTCGGGCGGCGAAGTCGATCTCCGGTCCCCCTTCGACGGTGAGGATGCCGGCATCCGGCGTCTCGAGCCCGTTCAGCGAGCGGAGCACCGTGGTCTTGCCGGAACCGCTCGGACCGATCAGCACGACGACCTCGCCGCGGTGCACGGTCAGGTCGAGACCTTTCAGGACCTCGTTCGAGCCGAAGCTCTTGTGCAGACCACGGGCTGTGAGCAGCGGGCTGCCTGCGCGGCTCGGAAGAGCTGCGCTCTCAGACGGCGACATGGCGATCGAGCCTCCTCTCGAGCAGGTTCTGCCCGGCCGAGAGGACCAGGCAGAACACCCAGTACACGAGCGCTGCGGTCAGGTACACGACCATGAACTTGTAGTTGAACGCGGCGATCTGCTGGGCGACGCGGAAGAGCTCGGTCACGAGGATGAGCGAGGTGAGCGAGGTGTCCTTCACGAGCGAGATGAAGGTGTTCGACAACGGAGGCACGGACACCCGAGCCGCCTGCGGCAGGATGACGCGCGTCAGCGTGCGCGTCCGCCCCATCCCGACCGTGTACGCGGCCTCCCACTGCCCCTTCGGGACAGACAGGATCGCCGCGCGAATCACCTCAGCGCCGTAGCCGCCGACGTTCAGCGACAGGGCGATGACGGCGCTCGGCCAGGGATCGACGACCACGCCGATGGACGGGAGCCCGTAGAAGATGACGAACAACTGCACCAGCAGAGGCGTGCCGCGGATGACCGAGATGTACACCCGCGCGATCAGCGAGAGGATGCGGTGCTCGGAGATCCGCATGAGTGCGGTACCGAGCGCGAGGGCGAGACCGATCGCGAACGAGATCAGTGCAAGCGGGATCGTGCTCACGAGCCCGGCGAGGGCGATGGGCCCCAACGAGCTGAGGAACACATCCCACAGGTCCATGACTACTCGGTGACGTCGGCGCCGAAGTACTTGTCGCTGAGCTCGGCGAGCGAGCCGTCGGCGCGCAGTTCGTCGAGCGCTCCGTCGATCGCGTCGACGAGAGCCTGCTTGTCCTGGGTGAACGCGAACGCCGACAGCCCTGCTTCATCGGTCTCGGCGGCGATCTTGACCGAGGTGTCGCCTTCGGTCTGCACGTAGTCGAGGAAGGTCAGCTTGTCATTGATCGTGGCATCCACGCGACCCTGCTTGAGCAGGGAGATCGCCTGCGCCCAGCCGTCGACGTTCTCGACCTTGGCGCCGCTGGAGACCGCGAGCTCGTTCCAGTTGCTCGTGAGCGACTGCGCCGTCGTCTTGCCGTCGAGGTCGTCGAAGGACGAGATGGAGTCGTCGTCGGCGTTCACGACGATGACACCCGGCGAGACCGTGTACGGCTCGCTGAAGAGGTAGTTCGCCTCGCGCTCGTCGTTGATGGTCACCTGGTTGGCGATGAGGTCGAAGCGCCCGGCATCGAGGCCGGCGAAGATCGCGTCCCACTGCGTCTCTTCGAAACGGACCTCGAGGTCGAGCTGCTCTGCGACCGCCTCGATGATCTCCACGTCGTAGCCGACGAGAGCACCGGTGCCGTCACCCTCGTGGAAGCTGAACGGACGGTACGTGCCCTCGGTCGCGACCGTCAGCGTACCGGGGGTGACGAGACCGTACTCGTCGCCGCCTTCCGGCGCCGTCTCACCCGTGCTCGTGCAGCCGGCGAGGGCCAGCGCTGCGATGGCGAGAACGGATGCTGCGGTGACGCGACGCGACATGTGTGAGAGACCTCTCTGGTCTTGTTCGCCTTGCGGCTATTAACGCAAAATGGCCACCCTGCGTTGGGTGGCCATTTTGACTAAAAGGAGTCCGGCGGTGTCCTACTCTCCCACAGGGTCCCCCCTGCAGTACCATCGGCGCTGTGAGGCTTAGCTTCCGGGTTCGGAATGTGACCGGGCGTTTCCCTCACGCTATGGCCGCCGAAACACTATTGATGTTTCAATCATACGCATAACGAAAAACATTGTTCTCGTTTGCGGTTCTCGACCGTACATCGAGAACCACTCAGTGGACGCGGCATCAGAAAGAATTCGAACTGATGAAAATAAGGGTGTTATCAAGTCATCGGCTTATTAGTACCAGTCAGCTCCACACGTTGCCGTGCTTCCACATCTGGCCTATCAACCCAGTCGTCTACTGGGAGCCTCTCGGACACAAGGTCCATGGAAGTCTCATCTTGAGGCCGGCTTCCCGCTTAGATGCTTTCAGCGGTTATCCATCCCGAACGTAGCTAATCAGCGGTGCTCCTGGCGGAACAACTGACACACCAGAGGTTCGTCCAACCCGGTCCTCTCGTACTAGGGTCAGATCCTCTCAAACTTCCTACGCGCGCAGCGGATAGGGACCGAACTGTCTCACGACGTTCTAAACCCAGCTCGCGTACCGCTTTAATGGGCGAACAGCCCAACCCTTGGGACCTACTCCAGCCCCAGGATGCGACGAGCCGACATCGAGGTGCCAAACCATGCCGTCGATATGGACTCTTGGGCAAGATCAGCCTGTTATCCCCGAGGTACCTTTTATCCGTTGAGCGACAGCGCTTCCACAAGCCACTGCCGGATCACTAGTCCCGACTTTCGTCCCTGCTCGACCTGTCAGTCTCACAGTCAAGCTCCCTTGTGCACTTACACTCGCCACCTGATTGCCAACCAGGTTGAGGGAACCTTTGGGCGCCTCCGTTACTTTTTGGGAGGCAACCGCCCCAGTTAAACTACCCACCAGGCACTGTCCCTGAACCGGATCACGGTTCGAAGTTAGATATCCAGAGTGACCAGAGTGGTATTTCAACAACGACTCCACGTGAACTGGCGTCCACGCTTCACAGTCTCCCACCTATCCTACACAAGCCACACCGAACACCAATACCAAGCTGTAGTAAAGGTCACGGGGTCTTTCCGTCCTGCTGCGCGTAACGAGCATCTTTACTCGTAGTGCAATTTCGCCGAGTTCGCGGTTGAGACAGCTGGGAAGTCGTTACGCCATTCGTGCAGGTCGGAACTTACCCGACAAGGAATTTCGCTACCTTAGGATGGTTATAGTTACCACCGCCGTTTACTGGGGCTTAAATTCTCAGCTTCGCCTTGCGGCTAACCGGTCCTCTTAACCTTCCAGCACCGGGCAGGCGTCAGTCCGTATACATCGTCTTGCGACTTGGCACGGACCTGTGTTTTTAATAAACAGTCGCTACCCACTAGTCTCTGCGGCCACCACACCCTTTCGGAGCAAGTCCTAATAAGTGGATGGCCCCCCTTCTCCCGAAGTTACGGGGGCATTTTGCCGAGTTCCTTAACCACGATTCTCTCGATCTCCTTGGTATTCTCTACCTGACCACCTGAGTCGGTTTGGGGTACGGGCGGCTAGAACCTCGCGTCGATGCTTTTCTCGGCAGCATAGGATCACCCACTTTTTATCCGCATCGTGTCTCAGCCACATGAGTCACGGATTTGCCTATGACTCGGCCTACGCACTTGCCCCGGGACAACCATCGCCCGGGTTGGGCTACCTTCCTGCGTCACACCTGTTAATACGCTAACCGCACCAGCATGGGGTCGTACGCTAGGCCTCACCCCATCACCCCGAAGGGATCCGGTCATGAGGATTCAGATACTTAGCACCACTGGATTAGCTTGGGCGGTTCTTCGCCGGTACGGGAATATCAACCCGTTGTCCATCGACTACGCCTGTCGGCCTCGCCTTAGGTCCCGACTTACCCAGGGAAGATTAGCTTGACCCTGGAACCCTTGGTCTTTCGGAGGACATGTTTCTCACACGTCTTTCGCTACTCATGCCTGCATTCTCACTCGTGTAGCCTCCACGGCTGGGTCACCCCGCCGCTTCGCCGGCCACACGACGCTCTCCTACCCATCAACACGGCTGGACCACGAAGGCCTACCAAAAATGTCAATGCCACAACTTCGGTGGCGTGCTTGAGCCCCGTTACATTGTCGGCGCGGAATCACTTGACCAGTGAGCTATTACGCACTCTTTCAAGGGTGGCTGCTTCTAAGCCAACCTCCTGGTTGTCTAAGCAACTCCACATCCTTTTCCACTTAGCACGCGCTTAGGGACCTTAGATGGTGGTCTGGGTTGTTTCCCTCTCGACTATGAAGCTTATCCCCCACAGTCTCACTGCTGCGCTCTCACTTACCGGCATTCGGAGTTTGGCTGACGTCAGTAACCTTGTAGGGCCCATCGGCCATCCAGTAGCTCTACCTCCGGCAAGAAACACGCAACGCTGCACCTAAATGCATTTCGGAGAGAACCAGCTATCACGAAGTTTGATTGGCCTTTCACCCCTATCCACAGCTCATCCCCTCAGTTTTCAACCTAAGTGGGTTCGGTCCTCCACGCGCTCTTACACGCGCTTCAACCTGGCCATGGATAGATCACTTCGCTTCGGGTCTAGGACATGCGACTGAATCGCCCTATTCAGACTCGCTTTCGCTACGGCTACCCCACACGGGTTAACCTCGCCACATATCACTAACTCGCAGGCTCATTCTTCAAAAGGCACGCTGTCACCCCTACTAAGGAGGCTCCAACGGTTTGTAAGCAAACGGTTTCAGGTACTATTTCACTCCCCTCCCGGGGTACTTTTCACCTTTCCCTCACGGTACTTGTCCGCTATCGGTCATCTGGGAGTATTTAGGCTTATCAGGTGGTCCTGACAGATTCACACGGGATTTCACGGGCCCCGTGCTACTTGGGATACTCTCCACGCCAGAACACGCATTTCGACTACGGGGTTGGCACCCTCTATGACCGGCCTTTCAAGACCGTTCGTCTATACGCTTCTGTAACGTCGCCACCTCGGCAGAGATGACAGGTGAGTCCCACAACCCCGAACATGCAACTCCTGCCGGATATCACACACACTCGGTTTAGCCTGATCCGGTTTCGCTCGCCACTACTAACGGAATCGCGGTTGCTTTCTCTTCCTGTGGGTACTGAGATGTTTCACTTCCCCACGTTCCCTCTACCCGCCCTATATATTCAGGCGGGAGTCACTAGGTCGGCACGCCGCCCAGCGGGGTTTCCCCATTCGGACACCCTCGGATCAAAACTTGCTTATCAGTTCCCCGAGGCTTATCGCAGATTGCTACGTCCTTCTTCGGCTCCAGATGCCAAGGCATCCACCGTTTGCTCTTAAAGACTTGAAACAAAACATGAGTTCGAATCGTCAAAATTGAAATTGACTAATGATCTTTAAGATCATCTTTCACAACACCACAACCCACCCTAAAAGGGCCGGCTGCGATGCTGAAGATGCTCGCGTCCACTGTGTAGTTCTCAAAGTACGGGCGGTACCCCCACCAACTCACCAACCGGTGAACCAGAAAGGGGCCCAGAGGTACAGTCCCAAGATCCGCCCTCCGAAGAAGACGAACCCGGTTCCGGTCCCTCAGGACCCAACAGCGTGCATACACCACATCCCCATGACCTCCCCGTTCCAACCGCCGAAGCAGCGTACTAACGAAAACCATGCATCCATGATGCCAAGTCAAATGTTCCACCCATGAGCTCCGGCCGGAAACGTGTGTTCCGGAACCGGCTCTGTCAGAACCGAAGTTCTGCAGTGCTCCTTAGAAAGGAGGTGATCCAGCCGCACCTTCCGGTACGGCTACCTTGTTACGACTTAGTCCTAATTACCGATCCCACCTTCGACAGCTCCCTCCACAAGGGTTAGGCCACCGGCTT
Source organism: Microbacterium tenebrionis (assembly GCF_903645325.1). Lineage (GTDB taxonomy): Bacteria > Actinomycetota > Actinomycetes > Actinomycetales > Microbacteriaceae > Microbacterium > Microbacterium tenebrionis. Next base: position 312,200 of record NZ_CAHJXQ010000001.1, on the reverse strand, counting down.
CAGGTGTTACCGACTTTCATGACTTGACGGGCGGTGTGTACAAGACCCGGGAACGTATTCACCGCAGCGTTGCTGATCTGCGATTACTAGCGACTCCGACTTCATGAGGTCGAGTTGCAGACCTCAATCCGAACTGGGACCGGCTTTTTGGGATTCGCTCCACCTCACGGTATCGCTGCCCATTGTACCGGCCATTGTAGCATGCGTGAAGCCCAAGACATAAGGGGCATGATGATTTGACGTCATCCCCACCTTCCTCCGAGTTGACCCCGGCAGTATCCCATGAGTTCCCACCATTACGTGCTGGCAACATAGAACGAGGGTTGCGCTCGTTGCGGGACTTAACCCAACATCTCACGACACGAGCTGACGACAACCATGCACCACCTGTTTACGAGTGTCCAAAGAGTTGACCATTTCTGGCCCGTTCTCGTATATGTCAAGCCTTGGTAAGGTTCTTCGCGTTGCATCGAATTAATCCGCATGCTCCGCCGCTTGTGCGGGTCCCCGTCAATTCCTTTGAGTTTTAGCCTTGCGGCCGTACTCCCCAGGCGGGGAACTTAATGCGTTAGCTGCGTCACGGAATCCGTGGAATGGACCCCACAACTAGTTCCCAACGTTTACGGGGTGGACTACCAGGGTATCTAAGCCTGTTTGCTCCCCACCCTTTCGCTCCTCAGCGTCAGTTACGGCCCAGAGATCTGCCTTCGCCATCGGTGTTCCTCCTGATATCTGCGCATTCCACCGCTACACCAGGAATTCCAATCTCCCCTACCGCACTCTAGTCTGCCCGTACCCACTGCAGGCCCGAGGTTGAGCCTCGGGATTTCACAGCAGACGCGACAAACCGCCTACGAGCTCTTTACGCCCAATAATTCCGGATAACGCTTGCGCCCTACGTATTACCGCGGCTGCTGGCACGTAGTTAGCCGGCGCTTTTTCTGCAGGTACCGTCACTCTCGCTTCTTCCCTGCTAAAAGAGGTTTACAACCCGAAGGCCGTCATCCCTCACGCGGCGTTGCTGCATCAGGCTTCCGCCCATTGTGCAATATTCCCCACTGCTGCCTCCCGTAGGAGTCTGGGCCGTGTCTCAGTCCCAGTGTGGCCGGTCACCCTCTCAGGCCGGCTACCCGTCGACGCCTTGGTGAGCCATTACCTCACCAACAAGCTGATAGGCCGCGAGCCCATCCCCAACCAAAAAATCTTTCCAGTAACTGACCATGCGATCGCTACTCGTATCCAGTATTAGACGCCGTTTCCAGCGCTTATCCCAGAGTCAGGGGCAGGTTGCTCACGTGTTACTCACCCGTTCGCCACTAATCCACCCAGCAAGCTGGGCTTCATCGTTCGACTTGCATGTGTTAAGCACGCCGCCAGCGTTCATCCTGAGCCAGGATCAAACTCTCCGTAAAAAAAGAAGCAAACCAAAACCGGAATAAGGTCAAGGCTGCGAGTTTGAAACTGACCAAAGAGATAAATCATTGCTGACTATCCGTTGCCAACCCCCGAAAGGGTTGGTCTTTGATCCAAAGGAATCTCACCCTGCCGAAGCAGAGTCGAGGTTATTTGGCATTTGACAAGTGCACGCTGTTGAGTTCTCAAGGATCGGACGCACCCACGACCCAGTCATCACAACCAGGCCCGCAGGGCAACTTCTCTATTTTACCAGCCTCATCCGGCCTGTCAAATCGACGCGCCGACCGGATCTGAGATCCGCTGCGCGGTCGAGATGAACCGCAGAAGAGGTGGGATCTCCCATTCTAGACGCAAGCGTCAGAACTCTCAAGTGAGAGATTCGGGAGGTGGTTCTCCGCTTGAGGGGGGTGAGGCTCTGAGCCTCTCCGCTTCCCTGTGGGGCGAACAAGTAATAACTTACGCGGGATCCGGGGTCCGGGCAAATCGAGGCCGTTTCCCTGGCGTGTCGCGCCCGCCGGCCGCGGAATCCCGGGCCCGCCGGCGTGCCCCCGCAACGACGACAGGCCCCCACCGGATCGGTGGAGGCCTGTCGTTCGTGTCAGCGTCAGATGGCGTTGACGTCCAGCGGGATGCCGGGGCCGAACGTGGTCGACACAGCGCCCTTCTGGATGTAACGGCCCTTCGAGCTCGACGGCTTCAGACGCACGATCTCCTCAAGAGCAGCGCCGATGTTCTCGTCCAGCTGCTCAGCCGAGAACGAGGCCTTGCCGACGACGAAGTGAACGTTGGCGTGCTTGTCGACGCGGAACTCGATCTTTCCGCCCTTGATCTCCTCGACGGCCTTGGCCGTGTTGGGGGTCACGGTGCCGGTCTTCGGGTTCGGCATGAGGCCGCGGGGACCGAGCACCTTGCCGAGACGTCCGACCTGGCCCATGAGCTCAGGGGTCGAGACTGCCGAGTCGAAGTCGGTCCAGCCGCCGGCGACCTTCTCGATGAGCTCGGCGCCGCCGACCTCATCGGCACCAGCGGCGATCGCCGCCTCGGCCGCGGGGCCGGTGGCGAAGACGATGACGCGGGCGGTCTTTCCGGTCCCGTGCGGGAGGATGACGGTGCCGCGCACCATCTGGTCCGCCTTGCGCGGGTCGACGGCGAGCTTCAGCGCGACCTCGACGGTCGAGTCGAAATTCGCCGAGCCGGTCTCCTTCGCGAGGGCGACTGCCTCGGTCGGGGTGTAGTAGCGGTCTGCCTCGATCTTCGCGGCGGCAGCCTGATAAGCCTTGGACTTTGCCATGATTATTCCCCTCAGCCCTCGACCGTGATGCCCATGGAGCGGGCGGTGCCGGCGATGATCTTCGAGGCGGCCTCGATGTCGTTCGCGTTCAGATCGGCCTGCTTGGTCTCAGCGATCTGACGGACCTGGTCCTTGGTGATCTTGCCGACCTTGACGGTGTGCGGCGTGGCCGAGGCCTTCTGCACGCCTGCGGCCTTCTTGATGAGCTCTGCGGCCGGCGGCGTCTTCAGGATGAACGTGAAGCTGCGGTCCTCGTAGACGGTGATCTCGACGGGGATGACGTTGCCGCGCTGCGACTCGGTCGCGGCGTTGTACGCCTTGCAGAACTCCATGATGTTCACGCCGTGCTGACCGAGCGCGGGGCCGATCGGCGGCGCCGGGTTCGCGGCGCCGGCGTTGATCTGGAGCTTGATCAGGCCGGTCACCTTCTTCTTGGGTGCCATTCTCTGTTCCTTTCATCGAGCGGATGCCGGAGCATCCCTCTCCCGCGGATCCGGCATCTCCGGATCGCGGTGCTGCATGCGGGCGCGCCTGAACGCGCACACAAACCAAGCAAGTCTACCTGATCCGGGCAGGATGCCGGAAACGCAGAACGGCCGCCCCGAAGGACGGCCGTTCCGAAAGCGTTGTTCAGATCATCTTCGTGACCTGGTCGAACGACAGCTCGACCGGGGTTTCGCGCTCGAAGAGCGACACGAGCACCGTGAGCTTGCCGCTCTCAGGCTTGATCTCGCTGATCGAACCGGGGAGGCCTGCGAACGAGCCCTCCTTGATCGTGATGGTCTCGCCGATCTCGAAGTCCACCTCGGCGACGGCAGGACGCGCGACGGCGACCCCGCCCTTGGACTGGACGTTCTTCGCGGTGGAGACGTCCTTGACCTCGACGAGGGACTTGAGCATGTTGAACGCCTCTTCGAAGCGCAGCGGCGTCGGGTTGTGGGCGTTGCCGACGAAGCCGGTCACACCCGGGGTGTGACGGACGACGGACCAGGTGTCCTCGTTGAGCTCCATGCGCACGAGCACGTAGCCGGGGATGCGCACACGGGTGACCATCTTGCGCTGGCCGTTCTTGATCTCGACGACGTCCTCCATCGGGACCTCGACCTGGTAGATGTCGTCCTCGACCTCGAGCGTGGACTTGCGCTGCTCGATGTTGGCCTTCACCTTGCGCTCGAAGCCAGCGTAGGAGTGGATGACGTACCACTTGCCCGGCATCATCCGCAGGTCCATGCGGAAGGCCTCGTACGGGTCCTCCTCGGAGTCCTCCTCCGACGGACGGTCCTCGTCGCCGTTCACGTCCGGGCCGTCGTAGGGCGTGACCTCGTCGGCTGCAGCAGCTTCGAGGTCGGCGGCCTCTTCGGCCGTCGAGTCGTTGAGGACTTCGGCGGCAGCTTCGGTCTCTGCCGTCTCGTCCAGGTTGAGAGCGTCGTTCACGATCGCGTCCGCCTCCGGGTCGTCGATGTCGATGTCTTCCGTGCCCTCATCGTCGGCACTCTCGTCGTCGCCCTCGATGTGCACGGCCTCTCGTTCAGCTGCGGAGGACGCCTTCTCCTCGGCGGAGAGGACGTTGCCCTCCTGCGCCTCGTCGTCCTCGCTGGACTGCTCCGCTGCGGTCGCCCAGTCGGCGTCGTCGGAATATCGTTCAGACACGTTGTTTCTTTCCATTCAGTGCGGACGGTGCCGCAGGAGCATCGCTTACTGCGGCACTCCGAAGACTTGTGACGTCAGCCACGAGAACGCGGTGTCCAGACCGTACACGAAGGCCATGACGATCACGACGAACACCAGCACCACCGCAGTGAACTTGAACAGTTCCTTGCGGGTCGGCGTGACGACCTTGCGCAGCTCGCCGATGACCTGGCGGAAGAACAGTGCGATCCGCCCGAAGAAGCCGAGCCTCTTCACACCGGCGGCGCCGCCTGCCGCGACGATCTCGCCGCGCGGTTCGTCCTGATCCATCCTGAATGTACCTTTCGTGTGCCAGCGTGGCGCTGACGCGCAGGGCGGACAGGAATCGAACCTGCAACCTGCGGTTTTGGAGACCGCTGCTCTGCCAATTGAGCTACCGCCCTAGAGCCCCGGGAGGCCCTGGGTCTGCGCCCCCCCTCGCGCCTGGAGGCACGAGAAAAGGATGCAGACAACTGCCTGTCCAGTGTACGGCATGGTGCGCGGCCCGGCGAACCGGCGGCACCCTTCGACCGGCTCAGGGACCCGGTGGACCTCAGAACAGCTGCCACCAGTTGGCCCGGGCGAGGTCGAGCAGCTCGTCGCCCCGACCCGACATGACGGTGCGGATCGCGTACAGCGCGAAGCCCTTGACCTGCTCGGCGGTGATCGCCGGGGGCATGGAGAGTGCCTGGCGCTCGGTGACGACGTCCAGCAGGGCCGGCCCGTCGTGCGCGAGCACCTCGGCGACGGCATCCGGAAGATCCTCGCTGCGCTCGACGCGGCGCGCGAAGATGCCGAGCGCCTGGGCGACCGCTGCGAAGTCGGGGTTGTCGAGGTCGGTGCCGTAGGTGACGAACCCGGCCGCCTTCATCTCGAGTTCGACGAAGTTCAGGGATGAGTTGTTCACGACGATCGTCTTGACCGGCAGCCTGTTCTGCGTGAGCGTGATGAGTTCTCCGAGCATCATCGCCAGTCCCCCGTCGCCGGCGAGCGCGACCACCTGACGCTCCGGCTGCGCAGCCTGCGCACCGATGCCGTGCATCAGGGCGTTCGCCATGGAGCCGTGCGTGAAGGATCCGATCAGCCGGCGGCGGCCGTTCATCGTGAGATAGCGCGCCGCCCAGACCGTGGGAGAACCGACGTCGGCTGTGAAGATCGCGTCGTCCGACGCCTTCTCGTCGAGGAGGCGGGCGAGGTACTGCGGGTGGATCGGGTTCCTGCCCTTGGCGGGCACGGCCAGCTCGTCGAGCTTCGTGCGCGTCTTGCGGTAGTGAGCGACGGCATCGTCGAGGTGCGAGCGGTCGGTCTTCGCCGCGATGCGCGGGAGCAGCGCCTCGGCGGTCGCCCGCACGTCGCCGACGAGACCGAGATCGAGCGGATGCCGCTTGCCGAGCTGCGATCCGCGGATGTCGACCTGGATGGTGGTCGCATCGTCCGGATAGAACTGCGCGTACGGGAAGTCCGATCCGAGCACGAGCAGCGTGTCGGCGGACTCCATCGCCCGGTACCCGGAGGCGAATCCGAGCAGGCCCGTCATTCCGACGTCGAACGGGTTGTCGTACTCGATGAATTCCTTGCCGCGCAGCGCGTGCACGACGGGAGCTGCGAGCCGGTCGGCGAGCGCGACGACCGCATCGTGCGCGCCCTCAGCCCCGGCGCCGGCGAGGATCGTGATCCTCTTCGACGCATTGAGCAGCTCTGCCGTCTTCTCGAGCTCGGCGGGGCTCGGCACGACGACCGGATGCGCCCGCTCGATGACGACGGCGCGGTCGTCCTCGATCTCGGCGAGTGCGACGTCGCCCGGGATCACGAGCACGGCGACCCCGCGCTCCTCGATCGCGGCGCGCATCGCGATCTCCATCAGACGCGGCATCTGCGCAGGATCGGCGACGTACTCGGCGTACACGCTGCACTCCCGGAACAGCTCCTGCGGATGCGTCTCCTGGAAGTAGCCGGTCCCGATCTCGGTGGTCGGGATGTGCGCGGCGATCGCGAGCACGGGCACCCGTGACCGCTGGGCGTCGAACAGCCCGTTGATGAGGTGCAGGTTGCCCGGGCCGCACGAGCCCGCGACGACTGCGAGGTTGCCGGTGATGGCGGCATCCGCTGCGGCGGCGAAAGCGGCCGACTCCTCGTGACGCACATGCAGCCAGCGGATGGTGCCGTCCTTGCGAAGGGCGTCGGTGAATCCGTTGAGCGAGTCCCCGGGGATGCCGTAGACCCGGTCGATCCGGTTGGCCCGGAGGGTACGGACGATGTTCTCTGCGACGGTGGCCATGGTTCCGAGCGTACGCCTGTCGCACGGCGAGGGGGCGGCCCGGCGTCGTGACCGCGCCGAACCGCCCCCTCCCCGCAGGACTCCCAGGTCTACGCCATCGGGATCAGGGCGTACGTGAGCCAGGTGAGGAGGAACCCGGCGATGCCGAGGACGGTGGTCAGCGGCGTCCATGTGCGCAGGCCGTCCTTGACGGACAGACCGAGGTAGCGGGTGACGACCCAGAAGCCCGAGTCGTTGACGTGGCTCAGGCCGAGCGCGCCGTAGCCGATCGCCACGGCGACGAGAGCGATGTGGATCGGGTCCAGGCCGAGCACCGCGACGGTCGGCAGCAGCAGACCCGCCGTCGTCGTGATCGCGACGGTTGCAGACCCCTGGGCCGCTCGCATGACGAGCGAGATGAGGAACGCGGCCAGGAGCACCGGCATCCCGCTGCCCGCCATGAGCTCGGCGACCGCACCGCCGATGCCCGTCTCGGTGAGGATGCGCCCGAAGGCTCCACCTGCACCGGTGACGAGAATGATGACCGCGGCCGACGGCAGCGCCGACTCCATGACCTCGCCGAGCTTCGCGGGCGACCATCCGCGGCGGACGCCGAGGAAGAACATCGCCGCGGCGATCGCGACCATGAGCGCGAAGATCGGCTGACCGATCATGGCGAGGAAGCCGTTCCAGAAGCTGCCGGCCTCGAACGCCGGAGCGACGGTCGTGCCCAGCATGATGAGCACGAGGGGCAGCAGGATGAGCCCCAGGACGGTGAACGCGCTGGGCGCCTTCTCGCCGTCGCGGAGGCCGGCGTTGGCCGAGGGCGTTTCGGTTCCGAAGCTGTCGAACATCTCCTTGGTCGCCTCGATCATGGCGAACTCACGTCGATTGATGACCTTGCCGACCCAGAACGACAGCGCCGCCAGCGGGATCGAGATGATCAGCGAGAAGATCAGCACCCAGCCGAGGTCGGCGCCGAGGATCGTCGATCCGCCGACGATGCCCGGGTGCGGCGGGACGGCGACGTGGACGGCGAGCATGATGCCCGCGACGGGAAGCCCGAACTTGATCGGGTTGAGGCCTGCGATCTTCGAGAAGGCGAAGATGATCGGCACGAGGATGATGAAGCCGGCGTCGAAGAACACCGGGATCGCCAGGATGCCGGCGGCGATGACCAGCGCGATGCCGACCCGCTTCGGGCCGAGCCACTTCGTGAACTTGCCCGCGAGCGACTCCGCTCCCCCCGACAGCTCGATGATCTTGCCGAGCATCGAGCCGAGCGCCACGAGCACGGCGACCGACCCCAGCGTCCCTCCGACTCCGGCGATGATCGCCTGGATGATGCCGAGCTGCTCCGGGGTGCCACCGGAGGCCGGGATCGTCGTCATGGGCAGGCCCGCGGCGAGGCCGACGAGAATCGAGACGAGGATGAGGGCGTAGAACGCCTGCATCTTGAAGCGGATGATCAGCAGGAGCAGCAGCGCGAGGCCTGCGACGCCGATGGCGATCAGCGCGGGAAGAGGAAGCATCTCTGGATCTCTTCTTTCGGTTTCATGGGCGCGGGTGCGCCCGAGTGGTGGGGTTCGGTGTCAGGAGAGTCGTTCGGGGGCGATCACGCGGATGACGGCGGAGTCGTCGTGAGCACCGAGTCCCTGCGCCTCGCCGAGCAGGAACAGCTGCTCGGCGGCGTTCGCGACGGGAGTGGACAGGTGCGCGGCGCGGGCGGCGTCTCCGACGATGCCCATGTCCTTCACGAAGATGTCCAGGCGGCTGAGCACCTCGGCGCCCTCGTCGTCGTAGGCCTGCAGGGTGCGCGGGCCACGATTGCCGAGCATGAACGAGTTCGCAGCCCCGGCGGTCAGCGCCTCGAGCGTCTTCTCGCGGTCGAGGCCGAGGGCGTCGGCCAGGGCCAGCGCCTCGGCGGCGGCGGCGATGTGCACGCCGCACAGCAGCTGGTTCACGGTCTTCAGCGCCTGGCCGTCACCGGGCTTGTCGCCCACGATCGACAGCGTCGAGGCCAGCTGGTCGAGAACGGGGCGAGCGACCTCGAGCGCCGAGGGCGCCGCGCCGACGACGATGAGCAGGTCGCCCTCGCCTGCGCGGACGGGTCCGCCCGAGAGCGGAGCATCCACGAGCTGCGCACCGTGCTCGGCGAGCTGCTCGGCGATGGCGCCGATCCCGTCGGTGCCCACGGTGCTGGTGAGGATCACGACCGCACCGTCCGCGAGGTGCGAGGCGAGCCCGCTCTCGCCGAACAGGAGCTCGTTGAGCTGAGCACCGGTGCGGACGGCGACGAGAACGGCCTGGGCGTCGGCGACCGCCTCGGCCGCGGAGCCGGCGGGCTGCACGCCCTGCTCGGCGGCGAGGGCGACACGGGCCTCGGCGATGTCGAAGCCGCGCACCTCGAAGCGCTGGGCGAGACGGGAGGCCATCGGGAGCCCCATGGCTCCGAGACCGATGACGGCGACAGTGGAGGTCATCTGCGTTCCTTTCGGGTTCATTCTGCGTCGGCGAGCGTCGCGACGACGCGGGCCAGGGAGTCGGTGTCGCCGACGTTGCCGGCGAAGACGATGTACGGGATGCCGACGGCGGGGCCGGTCTGCGGCTGCCACAGCGAGACGATGCCGGGGAGCATCGGTCCGAGCACGGTGGCGCGGCGGATCTCGAGCGCCTCGCTGGCGACGTCGCTGGAGGTGATGCCACCCTTGGCGATGATGAATCGCGGCGGAGCGATCGCGAGCACACGGCGCACGAGGTCGACCACGCCGCTGGAGACCTGGCGGGCGATCTCGAGGCTGGCGTCGCCGTCGGCGCCCGTGACGAGCTCGCGCGTGGTGTGCACGATGACGGAGCCGGATGCCAGCGCTTCGGCGACCGCGTGGGCCTGAGCATCCAGATGCGCGTCGCGGCGGTCGTCGATGAGCTGCCGCACATCGAGCTCGATCGTGACCGTGTCGGGGCGCTGGCGGCGGAGCTCGGCGAGCTGGGCCGTGGTGAGCGGCACGTGACTGCCGACGACGACGAGCCCGCCGTGGTCGTACGCGAAGGGGATGTCGGCGGCCGAGACCGGCTCGGCGATCTCCTGGCCGATGTGCGCCCGCACGTACGGAGGACCGACGCGCAGCAGCACGTCGCGATCGAGGCTGTGCAGAGCGAGCGCGAGGACGCGCATGTCGCTCTCCTCGACGACGTCGACGGCGACGACGGAACCGACCGGCACCGAGCGCAGGAAGGACCCGACGGACTCGACGCCGGCGCGGATGATCTCGAGAGTGAGGGCGGCCACCTCGCCGGCGGGGATGCGCCCTTCGGTCTTCTCGGCCACCCAGTCGCGCAGATCCGAGGAGGTGAAGCCGAAGGTCGCGTCATGCGCGAACGGCGTCTCGCCCACCGGTGTCGCCTCGTCGCCGGTGACCCAGTAGTGCACCGAGTCGACCGTGATGCGTCCGGCGTCCGGGAAGGCGGGGATCAACAGCGTGAGGGCCGGGGCCTCCCCGCCGTGCGCGACGATCTCGGCTGCGAGCACGTCGGTCTCGAGGGGGAAGTGACCTCGGAGGGTGGAGTCGCCTCGCGAGACGAAGGTCACGTGCTTGCCGGCATCCTTTGCGGCTGCGAGCGCCACGGAGACGACCTCGCGATTGCGCCGTGCGGCCTCCGCCTCGTCGAGCGACCTCGTGTTGGTGAGGACGTACACGGCGGGGGCACCGGTCGCGAGGGCGCCGGCGAGGTCCTCGTGCTCCCAGCGCGTGAGCACGGGGAGGTTCGCGACTGACTGCGTGCCGGTCGGGTCATCGTCGAGCACGACGAGGACCCCGTTCGGATCCAGGGATGCGCGGACCTCTGCCGCGCTGAGATCGACCGGGCCCGGGATGCCGGCGAGCAGCGCGTCGATGTGCACGAGAACTCCTTCGTTCAGAGGATCTGAGGAGATCGGAGCGGGTTATCCGATATCAGATAACGAGGGTACGCCGGATATCTCCCCCACGCAACAGTGTTCGGCCGCCTACTCACCGAGCGCGCTACTGCGCGAGCGCCTACTCGCCGAGCACATAGTGCAGCAGGTCGTCGCGCGTCTGGCGCATGTGGCTCGCCATGGCCTCGCGGGCGGCATCCGCCGATCGCGTGCGCATCGCCTCGAGCACCGCGGCGTGCTCCACGAGCGCATGCTCGCGGATCTCGAGTACGGCGCTCGTCTCACTGCGCGAGTCCTGCAGCATCGTGGTCAGCGGACGAACGGATGCCACGAGGATCCTGTTGTCGGCGGCGGCGAAGATCACGTCGTGGAAGGCGAGGTCGGCATTCACGAACCCCGGGACGTCGCCCTGATCGTGCGCGGTGCGCATGCGCTCGAGCAGGATCTGGAGCTCGGCGATGTGCTCGGCCGTGGCGCGAGGAGCCGCGAGCTCGGCCGCCCCGGTCTCGAACATCACTCGCATGTCGAGCAGATCCAGCGACGAGCGCCGGCGCGCTCCCCCGCTGCGCGAGTACCGGACGACGGCCTCGAGCCCCGTCCACTCGTCGACCGGCGCGACGCGGTGGCGGCTGCCCGGCACAGGCACGATGACGCCCTGCGCCTGGAGGAGGCGCACCCCCTCGCGCAGCGTCAGCCGGGAGACGCCGAGGAGAGCGGCGAGATCGGCCTCGGCCGGCAGCGTCTCCCCCGCGACCAGTCGCCCGGCGATGATCTCGTCGAGCAGCCCGTCGACGACGGACTGCGTGCGGGTGATGCGCTCGGGCTTCATGGGGACAACGCTAGCGCGAGCGCGCACGCGCCCCCGCTCAGGCCTTCCGGATGAGCTTCTTGTTGACGAACTCGTCCGCGGCGAGCAGACCGAGCTCGCGCGAGGTGCCGCTGCGCTTGACGCCGCCGAAGGGCAGCTCGGGGCTGTCGGCGAGGACGAGGTTGACGTAGACCATGCCGGCCTCGATGCCGTCGGCCACGCGCTCGGCCTGCTCGGCATCCGTCGTGAAGACGTACGATCCGAGCCCGAACGGGGTGCCGTTCGCGATCGCGACCGCGTCCGCCTCGTCGGCCGCGCGGTAGACGACGGCGGCCGGGCCGAACAGCTCCTCCTGGTACGCGTCCATGTCGGCGGTGACATCGGCCAGCACGGTCGGCGCGAAGAACGCGCCTTCGCGCGTGCCGCCGGTCAGCAGCGTGGCGCCCTGGGCGACGGCGCGATCGACCTGATCCTGCAGGCGCTCGGCCGCGGCCAGCGACGAGAGCGGCCCCAGGATCGTGTCCTCCTGCGTCGGGTCGGCGGCATCGACGGCGGCGAGCGCGGCGACGAACTTCTCGACGAACGCATCGTAGAGATCGTCGGCGATGATGAACCGCTTGGCGCCGTTGCAGGACTGACCGTTGTTGTCGAGGCGTGCGTCGACGGCGTTCTGCACGACGGCATCTAGGTCATCCGTCGAGAGCACGATGAACGGGTCCGAACCACCGAGCTCCAGCGCGACCTTCTTGAGGTTGCGACCGGCGACCTCGGCGACGGCCGCGCCCGCGCGCTCGGATCCGGTCACCGAGACGCCGTGCACGCGCGGATCGGCGATGATCGTCGCCGCCTGCTCGTTGGTCGCATACACGTTGACGTACGCGCCGTCGGGGAGCCCGGCATCCGCGTAGATCCCCTCGATCATGGCCGCCGACTCGGGGCACTGCGGGGCGTGCTTGAGGATGATCGTGTTCCCGATCGCCAGGTTGGGAGCCGCGAACCGGGCGACCTGATACGCCGGGAAGTTCCACGGCATGATGCCCAGCAGCACGCCCAGCGGCGCGCGGCGGATCACCGCGGTTCCGTCGCCGAGGATGTCGAGCGGCTGGTCGCCCGTGATCCGCTCGATGTTGTCGGCGTAGAACTCGATGATGTCCGCGGCGAACTCGACCTCGCCGACCGCAGCGGCTATGGGCTTGCCCATCTCCTTCACGATGACCGCGCCGAGATCGTCCTTGCGTTCCCGGTGCAGCTCGGCGATGCGGCGGATCACCGCCGCGCGGTCGGCCGGTGGCGTCGCTCCCCAGGCGGATGCCGCGGCGTGAGCGCGGGCGACGGCATCCTCGATCTGGGCGTCCGTCGCGGTCTCGTAGGTGGCGACGGTCTCACCGGTGGCGGGGTTGGTCACGGCGTAGTCGTAGTCGGTCATCCTCGTCCTCTCGCGGGGTGTGCGGGGTGGTTCAGTTCGGGATCAGGGTGTACTTCGTGGACAGGTACTCGTGGATGCCCTCGAAGCCGCCCTCGCGTCCGACACCGGACTGCTTGACGCCGCCGAACGGAGCTGCGGCGTTGGAGACCACGCCCACGTTCAGGCCCATCATGCCCGTCTCGAGGGCGTCGATCATGCGGTGTCCGCGGGCCAGGTCCTCCGTGAAGACGTAGGAGACCAGACCGTACTCGGTGTCGTTCGCCAGGCGCACGGCATCCGCCTCGGCCTCGAAGGTCGCGATGGCGAGCACCGGGCCGAAGATCTCCTCGCGGAGGATGTCGCTGCCCGCTGCCACCTCGGTGACGACGGTGGGCTCGTAGAACGTGCCCTCGCCCTCGACGGCGTTGCCGCCGGTGCGGACCGTCGCGCCGCGCTCGACCGCGTCCTCGACGAGCGCGCGGGCCTTGTCGACGGCATCCGCATCGATGAGCGGACCGATCGCGACGCCGTCCTCGGTTCCCCGGCCGATCTTCATGGCCTTCACGCGCTCGGTGATCCGGTCGGCGAACTCGTCGGCGACCGAGGCGTGCACGATGAAACGGTTCGCGGCGGTGCAGGCCTGCCCGATGTTGCGGAACTTGGCGAGCATCGCGCCCTCCACCGCCTTGTCGAGATCGGCGTCCTCGAAGACGACGAACGGCGCGTTGCCGCCGAGCTCCATAGAGACGCGGAGCACGCCGTCGGCCGCCTGCGCGATGAGCTTGCGGCCCACCTCGGTCGACCCGGTGAACGACAGCTTCCGCAGCCGCGGGTCGGCGATGATCGGCGCCGAGAGCTTCGATGACGACGAGGTCTGGACGACGTTGACGACGCCGGCGGGGAGCCCGGCCTGCTCGAGGAGCTTCGTGAAGAGGATCGTCGTCAGCGGCGTCAGTGCCGCCGGCTTGATGACGACCGTGCAGCCCGCAGCGAGCGCCGGGGCGATCTTGCGCGTGGCCATCGCGAACGGGAAGTTCCACGGGGTGATGAAGAACGAGGGGCCCACCGGGCGCTGCGACACGATCATGCGCCCCGTGCCCTCGGGGTTCTGCCCGTAACGGCCGCTGATGCGCACGGCCTCCTCGCTGAACCAGCGCAGGAACTCTCCGCCGTAGGCGACCTCGCCCCGCGCCTCGGCGAGGGGCTTGCCCATCTCCAGCGTCATCAGCAGCGCGAGATCCTCCTTGTGCTCCTGCACGAGGTCGAATGCACGGCGCAGGATGTCGCTGCGGGTGCGGGCGGGCGTCGCCGCCCACTCGTCCTGCGCGGCGGCCGCCGCGTCCAGGGCGCGGATGCCGTCCTCCGCGGTCGCGTCGGCGATCGAGCGGATGACGGCCCCGGTGGCCGGGTCGTGCACGTCGAAGGTGCGGCCGCCGGTCGCGGGCGCCCACTCGCCGCCGATGTACAGACCGGTGGGGATGCTGTCGAGCAGCGTCTTCTCGTCGGATGCGGTGATGCTCATGGACACTCCAGGTTCTCGGGCGTTGCGGGACGAATCAGGCGGCGGCGAGGGCGCCGGCGAGGACGTCGAGGCCCTCGTTCAGCAGCTCGTCGCCGATGGACAGCGGAGGCAGGAAGCGGATGACGTTGCCGAACGTGCCGCAGGTCAGCACGATCACGCCCTCGGCGATGCATGCCTTGGCCACAGCGCCGGCGAGGGCGGCATCCGGTGCCTTCGTGGCCGGCTCGACGAACTCGATCGCCGTCATCGCGCCGCGTCCGCGCACGTCGCCGATGCGGGAGTCCGCGGCGGCCAGGGCGTTCAGACGCTCGCGCAGCAGAGCGCCGATCTGCTGGGCGCGCTCGACCATCCCGTCGTTCTCGAACACGTCGATCGCGGCGAGCGCCGCGGCGCACGCGATGGGGTTGCCGCCGTAGGTGCCGCCGAGGCCTCCGGCGTGCGCGGCATCCATGATCTCGGCGCGGCCGGTGACGGCGGCGAGCGGGAGGCCGGCGGCGATGCCCTTGGCGGTGGTGACGAGGTCGGGCTCGATGTCGAACTGCTCCGAGGCGAACATCGTGCCGGTGCGGGCGAAGCCGGTCTGCACCTCGTCGGCGATGAACACCACGCCGTTCGCACGGCACCACTGCGCGATCGCGGGCAGGAATCCGTCCGCCGGGACGATGAACCCGCCCTCGCCCTGGATCGGCTCGATGATGACGGCCGCGAGGTTGTCGGCGCCGACTTGCTTCTCGATCTGCGTGATGGCGCGGGTCGCGGCATCCGCCCCGGACAGGCCGTCGCGGAACGGGTACGACAGCGGCGCCCGGTAGACCTCGGGGGCGAACGGACCGAATCCGCTCTTGTACGGCATCGCCTTGGCGGTCAGCGCCATCGTCAGGTTCGTGCGACCGTGATAGCCGTGCTCGAAGGCGACGACGGCCTGACGACCGGTGTGCTTGCGGGCGATCTTGATCGCGTTCTCGACGGCCTCGGCGCCGGAGTTGAACAGCGCGGTCTTCTTCGCGAAGTCGCCGGGGGTGAGTCGGTTCAGCGCCTCGGCCACCTCGATGTACGACTCGTAGGGGGAGATCATGAAGCAGGTGTGCGTGAACTGCGCGGCCTGCGCGGCGACGGCTGCGGCGACCTTGGGGTGCGCGTTGCCGACCGAGGTGACGGCGATTCCCGAGCCCAGGTCGATGAGGGAGTTGCCGTCGGCATCGACGACGATGCCACCACCGGCCGCGACCGCGGCGATCGGCACCGTGTGCGCGACGCCGGCGGGGACGGCATCCGCCTTGCGGGCGAGGATCTCGGCCGAACGCGGGCCCGGCAGTGGAGTAACCAGGCGGCGCTCCTGGGCGAGGGTCGGTCCGCCGGCGGGGAGGGTGTCGAGAAGGCTCATATCGCGAGCGTATTCCGACCGATTCCCGGATGCATTCGCCGAACTGTATAATTTCGGCAAGCTGTTCACCCGATTGGACATCCGTGTCGGACACCACTCTCCGCGGACTGCTCTCCGCACCCGCACTCGCCCTCCGGCTCGTCTCCGGTCCCGACGACGCGCTGGATCGCCCGCTGCGCTGGGTGCACTCCACGGACCTCGCCGACCCGACGCCGTTCCTCGCCGATGACCTCGCGCTCCTCACGACGGGCGGCCAGTTCGACGGGCAGACGTCCCCCGCGGAGTACGTCGATCGGCTCGCCGCGCGCGGCGTCGCCGGGCTCGGCTTCGGCACCGGCGTGCGGCATCCTGAGGTGCCTGCTGCCCTTGTCGAGGCATGCGCAAGCGCCGGGATGCCCCTGCTCGAGGTGCCGTACGCGACGCCGTTCATCGCCGTCGCCCGCGCTCACGCCGAGGCGGTCGCCGCCCAGGCGTTCGCCCGCCGCAGCTGGGCGCTCGACACGCAGCGCGCACTCGCCGCTGCAGCGCTGCGTCCGCACGGACTCGTCGCGATCATCGCCGAACTCGGCCGACGACTCGACGCCTGGGTGGCGATGTTCGACGCCGCGGGCGCGCTGACGCTGGAGCATCCCCCCGGCGGTATCTCCCCCGCCGCCCGCGCCGAGCTCGACGGGCACGTCTCGGACGTCCTCGCCCGGGGCGCGGAAGCAGGCCGGTCCGTCGTGCTCGACGGGCACGCCCTGCAGCTGTTCACCCTCGGACGTTCGCGGGGCCTGCGCGGTGCGATCGCGATCGCCGCGCCGGGCCTGGATTCGGAGGCACGCGCCGTCGTCGCCTCGGTGATCGCGATGGCCGGCCTCGCACGAGAGCAGACCGAGGAACTCGAAGACACCCGCCGGCGCCTGCACTCCCAGCTGCTGGTGTCGCTCCTCGCTGACGACGACGCTCTCGCCCGGCAGGTGCTCGGAACGCTGCCCACGCCGCCGGTCATCGTGGCCGTCGCACCGGATGCCGTACCAGGGGCGCTCGAGGAGTGGTGGGAGCGGCGGCGGGCTGAGCGCGGCTCCCGCGCGTTCCTGGCGAGCTCGCAGGAGGGTGTGGTCGTGTGCCTTCCCGAGACGGATACCGCGCTGCTCGACGAGGCCGCCGAACGCTTCGGCATCCGCATCGGCGCGTCGGACGGTGTCGACTACACCGCGTTCGCGCACGCGCACGGGCAGGCGCTCAGCGCGCTGCGCCGCGGCGGGTCGGGCGTGACCCGCTTTGCGGAGGCGTCGGCATCCGGCATCCTCGCCGCGCTGCGCACGGACGACGCCGGGCTCGTCGCGCAGTCCCGGCTGGCGCCGCTGCGCGCTGCGGACCCCGACCTCGAGCACACGCTGCGCGTCTGGCTCGAGCACGATGCGCGTCTGGATCCGGCGGCATCCGCCCTCGGCATCCATCGCCACACCCTGCGTTCGCGCGTCGCACAGGCGTCGCGCCTCCTCGGCCTCGATCTGTCGGTGTTTCCGGCGCGCGCCGAGCTGTGGGCGCTGCTGCAGGCTTCGCCGATCGCCTGAGACGGGGTCTGCGGCATGAGACGGCGGCCGGTGACACGGGTCTCGTGCTGCAAACCTCGTCTCCTCTGCGATCAGCCTCGCGCGGCGGCACCCCGCGCGAACAGCACGCGGACGCGCCCCAGCCCATCAGCCCCACCCCGACCACGACGGACACGACGCCGAGCAGCCACATGCCGTCCTCCCAGTACACGTAGCCCTGCTCCATGGTGCGGATGAAGCGCCCGAGGTACTCCGGGAACTCCACGATGCTGCGCCCCTCGCCGAACACCCACAGGATGATGCCCAGCGTTATCGCTCCCAGACCGCAGAACACGAACGCCGTGGTCGAGAACTGCTTCGCCCCCTCGACCTTCTCGATGTGCGAGCCCTGCGCTACGATCTGCGGAGCACGGATCGAGATCACCGGCAGCGCGATGATGAGGGCGACGGCGAGCGGGATGCACATGCCAATTGCGTAGCCGGCGAGCGGAACGAGGAGCAACTGGGTGGCGAAGCCCTCGTCCCACCAGTAATGGAACCCTCCGTTGAGACTCGTGGCCTCCGTGATCGTGTCGCGAACACCGGGGAATGCCACGGCGATCGCCTGTATCACGCCGACGGGGATCGCGACGAGCGCCGGAGCGATGATGCAGGCGGAGATGAGCCGCAGCAGCACGGTGCCGACGTGAGCGAGCCGCTTCCATGCGACCTCGAGCATGAACCAGCCCGCATAGATCCCCGGGGAGGCGACGATGAAATTGCCCCAGAACCGGTCTCCATCGGCATCCGTCATCGAATCGAAGACGCCCCACACGGCGAGCGCGATCGCTGCGATGAGGACCACGAGGCTGACCCCGCTGACCATCGCGCGGAACTCGTCCCTCCACAGGCGCGCATCGGATTCTGCGTCCGGCTCGGCGGTCATGGCATCCCCTCCTGAAGTCACGACCTCGCCAGGTTAGCGCGACGCGCGCGCATCGTTAGGGTTGCTTGCGTGACTTGGACGCTGCGCCCGTGCCGGATCGAGGATGCCGACTGGATCGTCGAGCTGCGTGCGAACGTGCTGCGCGACGACCTCGAACGGCTCGGACGCTTCGACCCGGTGCGGGTGCGGGAGCGGTTTCGCGCGGCGTTCGACCCAGCTTGCACCCGCGTGATCGTCGTCGACGGCCGGGATGCCGGATCCATCGCCCTCCGCGTCGCCGAGGACGCCACCTGGATCGAGCACTTCTACCTGGATGCCGCCGTGCAGGGCCGCGGCATCGGCAGCGGCATCCTCGACGTCGTCCTGCGCGAGCCCGGCGCCTACCGCCTGAACGTGCTGCAGGGCAGCCCGGCACGGCGCCTGTACGAGCGGTACGGCTTCGAGCCGTACGAGGAAGACGAGATCGACGTCTACCTGACCCGGCGGGTCTGACTTCCGCCCCGGCGTTGCGCCCGACTTCCGGCTCAGCGCGGGGCGTGCGCCTCGAGGAACTCGTACACGTCGGTCGTGTCGACGCCGGGGAAGGACCCCGTCGGCAGGGTCGCCAGCAGCGTGCGCGGGGTCTTCACGTTCGGCCAGGACTGCTCGCGCCAGCGCTCCTCGAGGTCGGCGGGTGCACGGCGGCAGCACACCTCCACCGAGTGCTTCGAGACGCCGCGGTGCGGGGTGTCCCTGCCGACGAACCACTTGGTGTCGTCGAAGCGCACCCCGACGCTCACCGAGTGCAGGCCCTCGCTGGACGCCTCGACGCGGGCGGTGCACCAGTACGTGCCGTTGCCCGTGTCGGTGTACTGGTAGTACGGGTTGAAGCGGTCGTCCTCGTCGAACACGACCCGGCTCGTCCAGCGGCGGCAGCACATCTGTCCCTCGATCGCGCCCAGGCGGTCGGTCGGGAAGTTCACGTCGTCGTTCTCGTACGCCTTCGTGATCGTGCCGGACTCGTGCACCTTGAGGAAGTGCACCGGGATGTCGAGGTGCCGGGTGGCGAGGTTCGTGAAGCGGTGCGCCGCCGTCTCGTACGAGACCGAGTACGCGTCGCGGAGGTCCTCGATCGAGATCGCCCTGCGCTCCTTGGCGTCCTTCAGGGACTGCACGACGTGCGACTCGGGGATCATCAACGCCCCGGTGAGGTAGTTCGTCTCGACGCGCTGGCGCAGGAACTCGGCGTAGCTGTGCGGTTCGGCGTGACCGAGGATCCGGCTCGACAGGGCCTGCAATACGGACGTGCGGGCGTCGCCCTTGGCCTGGATGCTGGTGGAGAGGTAGAGCCGCCCGTTGGCCAGGTCGGCGACCGAGCGCGTGGTCTGCGGCAGGTCGGGCGCGTAGTGCAGCGTGAACCCGAGATACGCGGCGATCTCGGATGCCGTGCGCTGGGTCAGCGGCCCGCCGGGATGCCCGACGGCAGTGAGGATGCGCGACGCATGCTCCTCGAGGTCTTCGAAGTAGTTGTCCTGGCTGCGCATGAGATGGCGCAGCTCGACATTGGCGCGGCGGGCCTCCTCCGGCGTCGCCGCGCGCTCGTCCTTCAGCCTGTCGATCTCGCCGTGCAGCGCGAGCAGGGCCTTGAGCGCCTCGGTCGGCACCGTCTTCGCGATGCGGAACGGCTCGATGCCCAGCGCCTGGAAGGTCTGCCCCTTCATCGCGCGTTCCAGCGCGATCTCGGCCGCGCTGCGCTCGTCGAGCGGCTCGCCCTCGAGCAGGGCGTCGATGGTGACGCCGAGGGCGCGTGCGATCCCCTGCAGCTGCGTGAGCTTGGGTTCGCGCTTGCCCGTCTCGATCATCGACATCTGGCTCGGGGCGCGGTCGACGGCCGAGGCGAGGTCGTCGAGCGTCATGCCCCGGGCGGTGCGCAGCTGCCGGATGCGGCGGCCGATCGTGAGGGCGTCGGTGTCTTCTGCGGCGTCAACGGCGGTCATGCGGCTGATTCTGTCACGAAAGCAGAAGTTTTGAAATTCTTCACCCCGAGAATGGCGTTCGTAGCGCTCGAACTTCACGCAGAGTAGGTGACACGCCTCGATCGCCCATCGCTTACACCAGAGCATCCGGGCCGACAGACACCAGCAACCGTCTCAACGCAAGGATCCAGATCATGACCACTCCCACCGCTCCTCCGACCACCGCTCCGACCCAGACCATCCAGCAGGGCCCCGCCCTGACGGTGACAGGTCCCGTACGCGACCGGTTCGACGAGATCCTCACGCCGGAGGCGATCGCGTTCCTCACCGAGCTGCACCACCGCTTCGCGAACCGCCGCCACGACCGCATGGCCGACCGTCTGCGCCGCCGCTTCGAGATCGGCAGCGGCCACGACCCGCAGTTCCGCGACGACACCCGGCACATCCGCGAGGACGCCGACTGGCGCGTCGCCGGCGCCGGCCCGGGCCTCGAGGACCGCCGCGTGGAGATCACCGGCCCCACCGACCCGAAGATGACGATCAACGCGCTGAACTCCGGCGCCCGCGTGTGGCTCGCCGACCAGGAGGATGCCACCAGCCCCACCTGGCAGAACGTCATCGGCGGCCAGCTGTCGCTGCGCGACGCGATCCGCGGTGAACTGAGCTTCACCTCCCCCGAGGGCAAGCGCTACGAGGTCACGGCCGAGCGCACCCCGACGATCGTGATGCGCCCGCGCGGCTGGCACCTCGTCGAGAAGCACCTGACGTTCATCGACCGCACGGGCCGCAGCATGGCGGCATCCGGTTCGCTCGTCGACTTCGGGCTGTACTTCTTCCACAACGCTCAGGCGCTGATCGATGGCGGCCGTGGCCCCTACTTCTACATCGCGAAGCTCGAGTCCAGCGAAGAGGCCAAGCTCTGGGACGACGTCTTCACGTTCGCCGAGGAGTACATCGGCATCAAGCACGGCACGATCCGCGCGACGGTGCTGATCGAGACGCTGCCGGCGGCCTTCGAGATGGACGAGATCCTGTACGAGCTACGCGACCACTGCGCGGGGCTGAACGCCGGGCGCTGGGATTACATCTTCTCGATCATCAAGAACTACCGCGGTCGCGGCGCACGCTTCGTGCTGCCCGACCGCAGCGAGATCACCATGACGGTGCCGTTCATGCGGGCGTACACCGAGCTGCTGGTGCAGACCTGCCACAAGCGCGGCGCCTTCGCGATCGGCGGCATGAGCGCGTTCATCCCCAACCGTCGCGACCCCGAGGTGACGGCGGCAGCTGTCGAGAAGGTATCCGCCGACAAGAAGCGCGAAGCCGGCGACGGCTTCGACGGCACCTGGGTCGCGCACCCCGATCTCATCCCCACGGCTCAGGCCGAGTTCGACGCCGTGCTCGGCGACCGCCCGAACCAGGTCGACCGCCAGCGCGACGACGTGAACGTGAAGGCATCCGATCTGCTCGACCTGCGCATCGGCCGCCCGATCACCGCCCAGGGCGTGCGCGACAACGTCTCCGTGGCCATCCGATACATCGAGGCGTGGCTGCGGGGCCTCGGCGCCGTGGCGATCGACAACCTCATGGAGGATGCCGCGACCGCCGAGATCTCGCGTTCGCAGGTGTGGCAGTGGATCCACCAGGACCGGTCGACCGACGACGGCACCCGCATCACCGCCGAGTACGTCGAGGGCCTGATCACCGAGGTGCTCGCCCAGACCACGCGCTCGGCCGGCGACCGCTTCGACGAGGCGGCCGACATCTTCCGCGAGGTGTCGCTGGGGGCGGAGTTCCCCGCGTTCCTGACGCTGTCGGCCTACTCGAAGCACCTCGTAGAGGAGGGTTGACCTCGAGGCGGCCCTCGCTCGCGAGAATCGCCTTGCACGATGAGAATCGCCCTGCCGCACGAGTCTCGTGCGGCAGGGCGATTCTCGCGTGACAGCGGGCGTCGGCTAGGCGATCTCGCCCGCCGCCACCGTCTCGGCGAGCGCGTGCACACGGGCGAGGTGGTGCGCAGCATAGAAGTCCGCGTCGGTGAGGCGTGCGGCATCCGCCTCCGCGGGTTCGGTGTGCGCCGCGACTGCGACCACGGCGAGCGCGTGCATCCAGCCGCCCGCGAGCGTGCCCAGCAGCATGAGATACGGGACGCTGACGGCCGAGGCATCCCGCCCCGGGCCGAAGGCGAGCAGTGCGTCGGTGGCGCGCCGCGCGGCATCCACGGCGCGCGCGAGACGGTCCGCGACGCGAACCGCCACAGCACCCTCGGCCGCCCGCAGCGCGGCGATGGTCTCGTCGATCTGCGCGAAGAGGGCACCGACGGTCGAGCCGCCGTCGCGCAGCACCTTGCGCCCGATGAGGTCGTTGGACTGGATCGCCGTCGTGCCCTCGTAGATCGGGATGATGCGCGCGTCGCGGTAGTGCTGGGCTGCGCCGGTCTCCTCGACGAATCCCATGCCGCCGTAGACCTGGATGCCGTCGCTCGTGACGCGCAGCGCCTCTTCGCTCGTCCACCCCTTGAGGATCGGCACGAACAGCTCGGCCATGGGCAGCAGGTCGGCGTCGTCGTGGGCGCGGTCGAACAGGTCGCCGACGTGCACGGCGAGTGCCCGCATCGCGAACACCTGGCTCGACATGGAGCGCAGGATGCGGCGCACGTCGGGGTGCTCGGCGATCGGCGTGCCGGCGGGTCGATCCTGGACCGTCCCCTGCAGACGGCCGGCGGCGTAGTCCGCAGCGCCCTGGTATGCACGGTCGGAGATGCCGGTCGCCTGGTGGCCCATGCCGACGCGGGCCGAGTTCATCATCACGAACATGCCGGCGAGGCCGCCGTGGAGTTCTCCGACGAGGTAGCCGGTGGCGTCCTCGTAGGACAGCACGCAGGTGGGGCTCGCGTGGATGCCGATCTTGTGCTCGATCGCGACGGTCTCGACGCGGTTGCGCGCCCCCAGCGAGCCGTCCGCGTTCACGAGCGTGCGCGGTGCGACGAAGAGCGAGAGTCCCTTGGCGCCGTCCGGCGCACCAGGGGTCCGGGCGAGGACCAGGTGCACGATGTTCTCGGCGACGTCGTGGTCGCCCCAGGTGATGAAGATCTTCTGGCCGCTGATCGCGTACGTGCCGTCCTCGCGCGGAGTCGCCGTCGTGCGGATCGCTCCGAGGTCGCTGCCCGCCTCGGGCTCGGTGAGGTTCATCGTCCCGGTCCACTCGCCGCTGACGAGCTTGGTCAGGTAGGTCTCGCGCAGTTCATCGGATGCCGCGGCGTCGAGCGCGTGGATCGCCCCTGCGCTGAGCATCCAGCACAGCGCGAACGCCATGTTGGAGCCGTTCCAGATCTCACCGAGGCCGGCTCCGATGGACTCGGGCAGCCCGTCGCCGCCTGCGGACTCCGGCGCGGTCGCACTGACCCAGCCCGCCTCGATGAGCGCCTGGTAAGCGTCGGCGAATCCGTCGGGCAGGTGCACCTCGCCGTTCTCGAGGCGTGCGCCGATCCGGTCGCCCGCGCGGTCGAGCGGCGCGAGCACCTCCGTCGCGAACTCGCCGGCGCCTGCGATGATCTCGACGGCGTCGTCCGCGGTGATCGCTCCACCTGATGCCGCGGCGACGATGTCTCGCCCGAAGGCCTCGCGGTAGAGGAAGGCGTAGTCCGCGATCGGGGGGACGTACGGGGTGGCTGCGCTCATCGTTCACTCCTGAGTAGACGGTACGAGACTGAGAACCATCATAGCTGGGACTCAGTATCACAACCAGAGCATGTCTCAGGGCTTCGGACCGGCCCGAGTAGCATCTGAGGTGTGACCGAACGCGCACCTCTCTCCCGCAAGCTGTCCGCCATCGCCGAGTCGGCGACGCTCAAGGTCGATGCCAAGGCCAAGGCGCTCAAGGCCGAGGGCAAGGCGGTCATCTCCTATGCCGCCGGCGAGCCCGACTTCGCGACGCCGCAGTTCATCGTGGATGCCGCAGCCGACGCGCTGAAGGATCCCGCGAACTTCCGGTACACCCCAGCCCCCGGCCTCCCGGCACTGCGCGAGGCGATCGCGGCCAAGACGCTGCGCGACTCGGGGCTCGAGGTCTCCCCCAGCCAGGTGATCGTCACCAACGGCGGCAAGCAGTCGGTCTACCAGGCGTTCCAGGCCGTCGTGAACCCGGGCGACGAGGTGCTCCTGCCCGCTCCGTACTGGACCACCTATCCCGAGGCGATCCGGTTGGCCGACGGCATCCCGGTCGAGGTCTTCGCCGGGGCAGACCAGGACTACAAGGTGACGGTCGAGCAGCTCGAGGCCGCGCGCACCTCACGTACGACGGTCCTGGTGTTCGTGTCGCCGTCGAATCCGACCGGCTCGGTGTACACCGCCGAGGAGACCCGCGCGATCGGCGAGTGGGCGCTCGAGCACGGCATCTGGATCATCTCGGACGAGATCTACCAGAACCTCACCTACGAGGGCGTCAAGGCGACCTCGATCGTCGAGGCGGTGCCGGATGTCGCCGGCCAGACGATCCTCGTCAACGGCGTCGCCAAGACCTACGCGATGACGGGCTGGCGCGTCGGCTGGATGGTCGGCCCCGCCGACGCCATCAAGGTCGCGGGCAACCTGCAGTCGCACCTGTCGAGCAACGTCAACAACATCGCGCAGAAGGCGGCGATCGCAGCCCTCAGCGGGCCGCAGACCGAGGCCGAGCAGTTCCGCGAGGCTTTCGACCGTCGCCGGAAGCTCATCGTCTCCGAACTGTCGAAGATCGACGGCGTGCGCGTTCCGAATCCGCTCGGCGCGTTCTACGCCTACCCCGACGTGCAGGGGCTGCTCGGCCGCACCTGGGCCGGGCGCACTCCGACCACGTCGCTCGAGCTGGCCGATCTCATCCTCGATGAGGCCGAGGTCGCCGTGGTCCCGGGCGAGGCGTTCGGCCCGTCCGGATACCTGCGCCTGTCGTACGCCCTCGGCGACGACCACCTGCTCGAAGGCGTGCAGCGCCTGCAGCGCCTGTTCGCCTAACCGCGCGTCGCGGGCGCTAGGACTCCTGGTACCCGATCAGCCAGCGGATGCCGTAGCGATCCGTGACCTGCCCGTCGTAGTCGCCCCACGGGCGCTTCTGCAGCGGGTCGGTGATCGTGCCCCCGTCACCGAGCGCGGCGAACCACTGCTGCAGCGTCTCAGCATCGGCGGTGCCGAGCAGAGAGAACATCGCGCCGACGATGTGCACGGCATCCTCGTCGCCAGCGGCATCCGAGGCAAAGACCTGCACCGCACCGTTCAGCGCGCCGTGCGCGATCGCATCGCCCGGTCCGTCGGTACGACCGAACTGCTCATACGTGAACAGCTGCAGCTCTCCGCCGAAGACGTCCTGGTAGAAGGTCAGTGCCTCGGCGGCGGTGCCGGGGAAGAAGAGGTAGGCTACGAGTCCGCTCATGCCAGCGAGACTACTCCCCCGCTTCGTCCTACAACTCGACGCCCACCAGCACCGGCTCGGGCTGCAGCAGCAGACCGAACTCCGAGTGCACCCGCGCCTGGATGTACCGGGCGAGCTCGGCCAGCTCGCCCGCTGTCGCTCCGCCGCGGTTGGTGAGCGCCAGCGCGTGCTTGGTCGAGATACCGGCTCGCGAGCTCGGCAGTCGGAATCCCTTGCGGATGCCGGAGTTCTCGATCAGCCACGCGGCGCTGACCTTGACGTCGGAGCGCGTCGTCTTCGCGGGCGGAACGTAGCCGTCGAACGACTCGAGCGGGATCACGGTCGCAGCATCCAGATCGGGTTCGACCGGCCAGCGCGGGCACTCCGGCGGGAGCTGGGCGGCGACCGTCTCGGGCACGATGAGGTTCTGGAAGAACGACCCGGCACTGGCCGTATCGGGGTCGTCGGGGTTCAGCAGCATCCCCTTGGCCGCTCTGGTCGCACGGATCCGCTCGCGGACGTGCGCGAGCGAGACGCGCTCGTCGCCGCTGATCCCCAGGGCGCGCCGCAGCTGCTCGCCGCCGATCGGCCGTCCCGCCTCGCCGACCTCCGCGAGGTCGAGCGTCACCGAGAGGATGACGGCTCGGCGGATCGGCGCTCCACCGTAGTGATGCTTGAGCACCGACGTGCGGAAGCCCAGTCCGAGTTCGGATGCCGGCACGGTCTGCACCTCGCCTGTGGACTCGTCGATGAGGTCGACCTCGACGAGGGTCTCCTGGATCTCCTGTCCGTACGCACCCACGTTCTGCACGGGGGCGGCTCCCACGGTGCCCGGGATGCCGCTCATCGCCTCGATGCCCGCACGACCGTGGACGACCGTGTAGGCGACGAGGTCGTCCCAGTTGTGTCCGGCCTCGACCCGGAGCCGCACGCGGCCGGGGTGCGGCGACGGGAGCCGTTCGATGCCCGTCGTCAGGATGCGGATGACGGTGCCCTCGAACGGCTCGTCGCCGACGAAGAGATTCGACCCGCCGCCGAGCACGAACCACTCATCCCCGCGCGACCACGTGTCGCGGAGCGACTCGACGAGCTCATCCGTGGTCGTGGCATCCAGCATCCGCTCTGGGGCGGCGCCGGTGCGCAGCGTCGTGAGGTCCGCGAGGCGAGCGGGCGCGATCTCGGGCATCAGAGCGCGACGCGCAGCTGCGCCTTGACGAGCACCGTGGTGTCGGCGTGCTTCACCGTCAGATCGATGCGCGCGGATGCCTCGTCGACCGCGCCGACCTTCGCGAGCACGGATACGTCGGCGCCGTCCTCGGGGTCGACGACGACGGGGCGGGTGAACCGCACGCCGTAGTCGGTGATGCTCGTGGTGTCGCCGAGCGCGGCGACGACGACGGACGAGGCCAGACCCATCGTCAGCATCCCGTGGGCGAGGACGCCGGGCAGCCCGACGGCTGCCGCGACGTCATCGCGGTAGTGGATCGGGTTGAAGTCGCCCGACGCACCGGCGTAGCGGACAAGGGACTCGCGGGTGAGATGGACGGTGCGCTCGGCGATCACGTCTCCGACCTCGTACGTCATGCCGCAGCCTCCGCGTCGTCGGATCCGACCAGCAGCACGCTCGTCGCGGTGACGACGTGGGCGCCGTCCGCATCCGTGATCTCGGCTTCGCTGGTGATCATGGCATTGCCCGCCATCATGCGGATGCCGGTGACCTTCAGCTGCCCCGTCAGCTCATCGCCCGCGACGATCGGCTGCGAGTACGCGAACCGCTGCTCGGCGTGGATGGTGCGCGCCAGCTCGATGCCCGAGTCGGGTTCGGCAAGCAGCTGCTGCAGCGTCATGTCCTGGATGACCATCGCGAAGGTCGGCGGTGCGACGACATCGGCGTAGCCGAGCGCGCGGGCCGCCTCGACGTCGGTGTGCAGCGGGGCGTCGGCGAAGACTGCGCGGGCGAACTCGCGCACCTTCTCACGGCCGACCAGATACGGCGGGGTCGGCGGGAACTCCCGGCCGACGAGATCGTTGTTCACAGGCACCGGTCAAGTCTACCGAGCGGATGCCGCGTCAACCGCGGCGGGGACGCGAGCGCAGGGCCTTGATCGCCATCTGGATCGCGATGAACGCCAGATATGCGGCGAAGAGCATGTTGCCGACGAACGGATCGATGAGCGTGGCGAGCCAGGCGCCGAGCGCGGTCATCGTGCATGCGGACAGTCCGATGATCCCGGCTGCGACCAGGTCGACGTTGCGGTGACGGAGGTTGCCGAAGGTCCCCGAGATCGCGGTGGGGATCATCATCAGCAGGGACGTGCCCTTGGCCTCGAGGTCGCTCGTGCCGAACGCGAGCATGAGCACGGGGACGACGACCACGCCTCCGCCCACGCCGATGAGACCCGCGATGACGCCAGTGCCGACACCCACCAGAACCAGGGCGATGCCGTTGATCCAGCCGAGTTCGAAGACCGCGTCGCGCGACGGGATGACGACGAACAGGCTGACGATCACGATCACGAGGAACACGACGAATCCCCAGCGCAGTGCGCGCTGCGAGATTCGGGGCAGCAGTCGCGTTCCGATCTGGGCGCCGACGACCGCGCCGGCGGCGAGGATCAGTGCGGGGATCCAGGCGACCGATCCACTGGCCGCGTACGAGATGACGCCGACGCTCGCGGTGGGGACGATCGCTGCCAGCGACGTTCCGGCGGCGAGTCGCTGGTCGAAGTGCAGCATCAGGACGAGGAGCGGCACGATGACGGTGCCGCCGCCGACGCCGAACAAGCCCGAGAGAAGACCGGCCAGCATGCCGATCACGATGAAGGTCAGGTATGCGCGCGGGCCGCGCACCCTCGCATCCTGAATCTCACTCACTCGCGCAAGCCTATCGCTCGGAGCATCCTGCTCCTGCGCCGGGAGACGCGAGAAGGCCCGCCGTCCCTCAACGGGATGGCGGGCCTTCTCGGCGGCGTGTTACTTGCCGGCCTCGGTGAAGCCTGCGGCCTCAGCGGCCTCAGCGGTGCGGAACCACACCTCGGCGACGGTCTGCTCGTACCACTGGCCATCTGGGCGGTGGAACTTCATGGAGTCCTTGTTGCCCTTGATGTCGAAGCCTTCGGGAGCGGAGCCGTCCTCGAGAGGAGCGGCGGAGTCCGCACCGAACTCACCGTCGACGAGCGCAGCGGCGGCCACGGCCTCAGCGGCTGCGCCCTCCTCCTGCGACTCGGCACCGGCGTCAGCAGCCGGCTTCTCGGCCTTGGGAGCCTTCTCAGCCTTCGGGGCGGCCTTCTTCGCCTTCGGCGAGACGGGCTCGAGGACGAGCTCGATCACGGCCATAGGGGCGTTGTCGCCCTTGCGGTTGCCGACCTTCGTGATGCGGGTGTAGCCGCCCTCGCGCTCGGCGACCAGCGGAGCGATCTCGGCGAAGAGGACGTGCACGGCGTCCTTGTTGCCGAGGATCGAGAGCACCCGGCGACGCGCGTGCAGGTCGCCGCGCTTGGCGAACGTGATCATGCGCTCGGCGAGCGGACGCAGGCGCTTGGCCTTGGTCTCGGTCGTCTTGATCGACTTGTGGGTGAACAGCGCCGATGCGAGGTTGGCAAGCAGCAGGCGCTCGTGGGCGGGGCCGCCTCCGAGGCGGGGTCCCTTGTTGGGCTTAGGCATATTCGTCTAACTCCTGGTCAGATATTCGGGAAGGTCAGAAGGACTCGTCTTCGCCTGCGCCGTAGAAGTGGGCGCCGTCGAAACCGGGCACCGAATCCTTGAGCGACAGACCGAGCGAGATGAGCTTGTCGCGCACCTCGTCGACCGACTTCTGGCCGAAGTTGCGGATGTTCATGAGCTGCGTCTCCGACAGCGCCACGAGCTCGGACACCGTGTTGATGCCCTCGCGCTTGAGGCAGTTGTAGGAGCGGACCGACAGGTCGAGGTCCTCGATCGGCATGGACAGCTCGCTGGAGAGCACGGGCTCCACAGGGGCCGGGCCGATCTCGATGCCCTCGGCCTCGACGTTCAGCTCGCGGGCGAGGCCGAACAGCTCGGTCAGGGTCTTCGCGGCCGAGGCGACGGCATCCCGCGGGAGGATGCTGTTCTTCGTCTCGACGTCCAGGACGAGCTTGTCGAAGTCGGTGCGCTCACCGGCACGGGTCGCCTCGACGCGGTAGCTGACCTTGAGAACGGGCGAGTAGATCGAGTCGACGGGGATCTGCCCGGCCTCGGCGTACTCGTTGCGGTTCTGGGTCGCCGAAACGTAGCCGCGGCCGCGCTCGATCGTGAGCTCGAGCTCGAACTTGGCGGTGTCGTTGAGCGTCGCGATGACGAGCTCGGGGTTGTGGACCTCGACACCGGCCGGAGCCGAGATGTCAGCGGCGGTCACTTCGCCCGCACCGGTCTTGCGCAGGTAAGCGGTGATGGGCTCGTCGCGCTCGGACGAGACGACCAACTGCTTGATGTTGAGGATGATCTCGGTGACATCCTCCTTCACGCCGGGGATGGTGCTGAACTCGTGCAGGACACCATCGATGCGGATGCTGGTGACAGCAGCGCCGGGGATCGACGAGAGCAGGCTGCGACGCAGCGCGTTTCCGATGGTGTAGCCGAAGCCGGGCTCGAGCGGCTCGACGATGAACCGGCTGCGGTTCTCGGCGATCTTTTCCTCGGTCAGTGTGGGACGCTGTGCAATGAGCACTCTGTGTTCCTTTCGATCACATGCCCGCTATATGACATGTGGTGGGTGAGGTCTTGAGTTGTGGAAGTCAGTGCCCGCGACGGGCAGAGCGAGGGATGCCGGAGCATCCCTCGCTGCAGCAGATCAGACGCGGCGACGCTTCGGCGGGCGGCAGCCGTTGTGCGCCTGCGGGGTGACGTCCTGGATCGAACCGACCTCGAGGCCGGCGGCCGTGAGCGAGCGGATCGCGGTCTCGCGGCCGGAGCCCGGACCCTTCACGAAGACGTCGACCTTCTTGACGCCGTGCTCCTGAGCCTGGCGGGCGGCCGACTCGGCCGCCATGCCAGCGGCGTACGGGGTCGACTTGCGCGAGCCCTTGAAGCCCACGCCACCCGACGATGCCCAGCTGATGACAGCGCCGGACGGGTCGGTGATCGAGACGATGGTGTTGTTGAACGTCGACTTGATGTGGGCCTGGCCCAGCGCGATGTTCTTCTTCTCCTTGCGGCGCGGCTTGCGCGCGGCGGCCTTGGGTGCAGCCATGAAAGTGTTCTCCTATTCCCTGGCCGCTGCTTAGCGGGCCTTCTTCTTGCCGGCGACGGTGCGCTTCGGGCCCTTGCGGGTACGGGCGTTGGTCTTGGTGCGCTGACCGCGGACCGGGAGGCCACGACGGTGGCGGAGGCCCTCGTAGGAGCCGATCTCGACCTTGCGGCGGATGTCTGCGGCGACCTCGCGGCGCAGGTCACCCTCCACCTTGTAGTTGCCTTCGATGTAGTCGCGGAGTGCGACGAGCTGGTCGTCGGTGAGGTCCTTGACGCGGATCGACTCGTCGATCTCAGTGGCCTTGAGGATCTCGACCGAGCGGGTACGGCCGACGCCGTAGATGTAGGTAAGGGCGATCACCACGCGCTTGTCGCGCGGGATGTCAACGCCGGCAAGACGTGCCATGCGGTTCTCCTGAGTTGAGTAGAGGTGTGGAGCAGGATGTGGACCCGGGCCTCTGTCCCGAGGTGTCGGCCGCTTTCACGGCTTCTTGACCCTGCCTGTTTCGTATGGAGTTGTGTGTCAGATCTGAAGAGTGATCAGCCCTGCCGCTGCTTGTGCCTGGGGTTGCTCTTGCAGATCACCATGACGCGGCCGTGACGGCGGATCACCTTGCAGTGATCGCAGATGGGCTTGACGCTGGGGTTGACCTTCATGATGTTTCCTGTTCGCTGTCTTCACCGGGCAGGCGGAAGCGCCTGGGGTGTTACTTCTCGACCGATCAGCGGTAGCGGTAGACGATGCGGCCGCGGGTCAGGTCGTAGGGGCTGAGCTCCACGACCACGCGGTCTTCGGGGATGATGCGGATGTAGTTCTGCCGCATCTTTCCGGAGATCGTGGCGAGCACCTTGTGTCCGTTGGTGAGCTCAACGCGGAACATCGCGTTGGGCAGAGCCTCGGAGATGACACCCTCGATCTCGATGACACCGTCTTTCTTAGCCATAGCCTCGCTGACGCTTCTGCAGATCGGTCGATCTGCGGTGGATGGATGATTGTGATGCCCGCACTGACGGACACGCCGAAACAGGGCGCAGGGCACCAACGGTCTATCTTATCCGCTATGGTGTCGCCCGGCAACTCGGGTACGGGAACGGGCCGCCCCGGATGGAGCGGCCCGTCGCGGGATCGTGGATATCAGCCGAGGATGTCGGCGAAACGGGTGCCGATCTCGGAGTTCTCGATGCGCTCCCCGTCGATCTCGACGGTCGGCGTGCCCTGGATGTCGTGCTGGTTCGTCTGCGACGTGACGAAGCGCTTGTACGTGCCGTCAGCGATGCAGTCCGCGGCGGCGCCTGCCCCGACCTGATCGGCGAACGCCGCGAGCTCGTCATCGGTGAGCCCTGCCGTGTTCTCGGCCGGCTGGTTCTCGAACAGCAGGTTGAAGTAGTCGAGCGCGGAGTCGGGGGCCTCGGCGGCGACGCAGTACACGGATGCCGCGGCACGCGTCGAGAACTCAGTGTTCTGCGAGTAGCGGTCGAGGATCGAGATCGGGTGCAGGTTCAGCGTGATGTCGTCGTTCGCCGCAGCGTCCTGCAGGGCGGCACCGTAGGTGTCCTCGAAGTCGCCGCAGATCGGGCACATGAAGTCGACGAACGTGTCGATCTCGGTGTCGCCCGTGCCGAACGTGATCGCGCCGGTCTCCTCGTTCACGATCGCGCTCTCGGGTGCGGTGCCCGGGGACGTGGCCTGGTTGTTCAGGAACACGACGAGGCCGCCGAGGGCCACGAGGACGACGACGACAGCGGCGGAGATTCCGATAGCGAACCAGTTGGTGTTGCTCTTGGCGGCAGCAGCCATGCTCTTCCGTTCTTCGATGCCCGCGCTGTGAGCGGGTCAGTGCAAGGGGATGCTCAATCTTCCCGCGCAATCCTATGCCCCGCTTGTGAGCTCCGCCGCTCCCCATCCTCCTCCTCTCCCCTCCCCGTGCATTTCCGCGAGACGGGGTTTGTGGCACGAGACGTGTGTTGCTGACAAGGGTTTCGTGCTGCAAACCCCGTCTCGCGCGCCAGAGGGAGAATGGCTCAGCGGCGGGGCCGGAGTTTGGCACGCGGGTTGCGGCGCAGAGTCGCGAGCATCGCAGGTTGGGGCGGTTCGACCACGGGGATGCCGATGGCATCGAGCGCCAGGCACATCGGAGCCACCTGCCAAACGTCACGCGGCTCCCATCGCGCGAACGGATGCCCCCGCCGCCGTAGCCGGCCCTCCCTGCGCTTCTCCTCCTTCAGCCGCTCGCCAGCCTTCTCAGGCTCTTCGAGTTCGTACTTGCTCCACCCGTCGACCTCACCGATCGCACGACAGGAAGGGAAGTAGAAGTCCGAACGATCGCGGAATCCGTCGTACGAGAACTCCCGCTGCAGCTCCGGCGCCTCGTACCCGCTCCAGAGCATCACGGCGCGGCTGACGCTCTCCGGCGGTGACTCCGCTCGCTCGTCCGCGTTCTCGAAGACCCACCGCATCCGCGTCCTGCCTCGCTGGTTGCGCTGATCCTCAGCACGTTCGATGAGATCGCCCAGCTCGGCACCCCCGCCCTGCACAGGCGAGATCGCGGCGTCCACCATCGCGAGCGCGTGGGCGGGCTGCGCAACCCGTGCCAGATCGACGATCGTGTCACGCAAGCCGGTCACGCGGATGCCGGAGACCACGACGATCTCGCGGGGGTCGACGCTCGTATGCGTGAGCGCGTCAGCGTGACGCCAGGTCTTGGGCAGGTCCGGATCGAAGACATGGATGTCTTTCGGTTCGTCGAACCCGGGGATGCCGTGGACCAGTGCCGCCGACTCCAGACAGAGCACCGCCGTCGGATGCATCCGCACGTAGGCGTGCACGCGGACCGCGTACCGATCCCAAGGCGACAGCTTCTCGAATGCCGCGCGCTCAACATACAACCCCTTGCGAATGCGTACCCACGTCGACGGGTGCAGCCTGATGCCGAGCATCCGAACCTCCTCGCGGGAATGGATCGGCAAGGGCGATACGAGCTGGGCACGGTCGGACATGAGCAACGGCATCCGCACATTCTGCCCGCGCGTGGCGCCCTCTACCGGCTGACCACAGCCTCGTCCGCCACACCATCGCTGTGCAGAACGAGTCACTCCGCACGTTTCCCGCACGTCCCCGCACACGAGACGGGGTTTGCAGCATGAGACCCGTGTCACCCACACCCGTTTCGCGCCAGAAACCCCGTCTCGCTAAAGGGCGCGGGCGGAAGAGGGCGCGAGGAAGCGGGCGGAAAAGGGCGCGAGTATGCGCGGGCGCGAGGCTACGGGATGGGGGTGGGGGTGACGTTGAAGGGGGCGAGGCCGGCGGCGCCGCCGTCCGCGACCGTCAGAACCCAGATGCCGTCAGCGTGAACCGCGACGGAGTGCTCCCAGTGGCTGCCGTCGCTGCCGTCGACCGTCGACACCGTCCAGTCGTCGTCCTCGACGAACGTCTGGTCGGACCCGGCGGTCACCATCGGCTCGATCGCGAGCACGAGCCCGGGCTTCACCTCGGCACCGAGGTCGGGAGTGCGGTAGTTGAACACGCTCGGCGCCTCATGCATCTTGCGGCCGATGCCGTGCCCGACGTACTCGCGGAGGATGCCGTACTCCCCCTGCGCCTCGATGTAGTCCTGGATCGCCGCGCCGATGTCGCCGAGATGACGAGCCGACGCCATCGCCGCGATCCCCGCCCACATCGAGCCCTCCGTGACCCGCGACAGCTCCGAACGTGCAGCCACAAGATCGGGGCGCGACGGATCGGGCACTATGAACGTCCGTGCGCTGTCGCCGTTCCAGCCCTGGTACTGCGCTCCGGAGTCCACGGAGACGATGTCGCCCGGCTCCAGAACCCGAGAACCCGGGATGCCGTGCACGACCTGCTCGTTCACCGAGATGCACGTCGTGTGGTGGTATCCGCGCACGAGCTTGAAGTTCGACTCGGCGCCGCGCGCGAGCACTGCAGACGAGGCCGCTTCGTCGACCGCAGCCGTCGTCACGCCGGCCGCGATGGCCGCTCCCGCGGCATCCACCGACGCCGCGGTGATGAGGCCGGGCTCGACCATCGCCCGCAGCTGGGCGGGTGTCTTGTAGATCGAGCGGCGGAACACGTCAGGCGGCGAGTGTCAGGCGGGAAGCGTCAGGCCGCGCGCAGCCAGAGCCGAGGTGATGCGCTCGGTGATCTC
Organism: Microbacterium tenebrionis; assembly: GCF_903645325.1. Taxonomy (GTDB): domain Bacteria; phylum Actinomycetota; class Actinomycetes; order Actinomycetales; family Microbacteriaceae; genus Microbacterium; species Microbacterium tenebrionis. The sequence goes on along the minus strand of NZ_CAHJXQ010000001.1, from coordinate 277,359 downwards.
GTCCAGCGAGCCGATGCCGTCGATGCGGTCGACGATCCCGCGTTCGCCGTAGACGGCGAGGATTGGGGCGGTCTCGTTCTCGTAGATGTCCAGTCGGTGGGCGATCGCCTCTTCGGTGTCGTCCGAACGGCCCTGCTCCTGTGCGCGCAGCGACAGCCGGGCGATGCTCTCCTCGCGCGGGACGTCGAGCAGGATGACGGCATCCAGAGCCTCGCCGCGTGCGCTGAGGAACTCGTCGAGATGACCGACCTGCGCCGCGTTGCGGGGGTAGCCGTCCAGCAGGAAGCCCGACTGCGCGTCATCCTGCGACAGGCGGTCCCGCACGATCTCACCGGTCAGCTCGTCCGGGACGAGGTCGCCGCGATCGAGGATCGCCGTGACCCGGAGGCCGAGCTCGGTTCCGCCCTTGATGTTGGCGCGGAAGATGTCACCGGTCGAGACGACCGGGATGCCGAAGGCCTCCGCGATGCGCACGCCCTGCGTGCCCTTGCCGGAGCCCTGCGGGCCGACGATGAGAAGTCGTGCGGATGCTGTCAACGGAGAAGCCCTTCGTAGTGGCGCTGCTGGAGCTGTGCGTCGATCTGCTTGACCGTCTCGAGACCCACACCGACGATGATGAGGATCGACGCACCGCCGAACGGGAAGTTCTGGTTGGCGCCGACCGTCGCCAGGGCGACGAGCGGGATGAGCGCGATCAGACCCAGGTAGATCGAACCGGGGAACGTGATGCGGGTGATGACGTAGTCGAGATACTCGGCCGTCGGACGCCCGGCACGGATGCCGGGGATGAAGCCGCCGTACTTCTTCATGTTGTCGGCGACCTCGACGGGGTTGAACGTGATCGCGACGTAGAAGTAGGCGAACCCGATGATCAGCAGGAAGTACGCGATCATGTAGAGCGGGTGATCGCCCGTCGTGAAGTACTGCGAGACCCAGACCACCCATGCGGCCGGCTCCGAGCCGTCCTGCGGAGTGTTGAACTGCGCGACGAGCATCGGGATGTACAGCAGCGACGAGGCGAAGATGATCGGGATGACACCCGCCATGTTCACCTTGATCGGGATGTAGGTGTTCGTGCCGCCGTACGTGCGCCGGCCGACCATGCGCTTGGCGTACTGCACCGGCACACGTCGCTGCGACTGCTCGACGAAGACGACGAGCCCGGTGACGACGATGCCGATCGCGAGGACGAGCAGGAACGTCTCGAACCCGTTGGTCTCGAAGATCGTCCACATCGCGGCCGGGAAGGTCGCGGCGATCGAGGTGAAGATGAGCAGCGACATGCCGTTGCCGATGCCGCGCTCGGTGACGAGCTCGGCGAACCACATGATGAGGCCAGTACCGGCGGTCATGGCGATGATGATGAGCAGCTGCGCCCACCACACGTCGTTCGTGAGCAGCTGCTGGCAGGCCGCGACGTCGGTCGTGCCGAAGAGCTGGCCGCTGCGGGCCACCGTCACCAGGGTCGTCGACTGCAGCAGCGCGAGTGCGATCGTGAGGTAACGGGTGTACTGGGTGAGCTTGGCCTGGCCGGCCTGCCCCTCCTTGTGCAGCGCCTCGAAGTGCGGGATGACCACGCGCAGGAGCTGGGTGATGATGGTCGCCGTGATGTACGGCATCACACCGAGGGCGAAGATCGACAGCTGCAGCAACGCGCCGCCGGAGAAGAGATTGACGAGGCTCAGCAGGCCCTCTGTGCCTGCGTTGATGCGGAGGCATTCCTCGACGTTCGGGAAGTGCACGAACGGAGCAGGCACGTGAGAGCCGAGCCGGTAGATGGCGATGATCGCCAGAGTGAAACCGATCTTCCGACGCAGGTCGGGGGTGCGGAAGATCCGCGCGATAGCGCTAAACAAGGGCGTTCCTCCAGAAAGGGGTAGCCGGTCCGCGACGGACGGCCGAAAGACCAGCGTAACGCAGAGAGGGGCCGGAGAATCTCCGACCCCTCTCTGACGCGGTTACTTGACGGATCCGCCCGCAGCCACGATCTTCTGCTCGGCAGAACCCGAGACCTTGTCGACCGAGACGGTGAGCTTCACGTCGATGTCGCCGTCGCCGAGAACCTTGACCTTCTCGTTCTTGCGAACGGCGCCCTTGGCGACCAGATCGCTGACGGTGACATCGCCGCCCTGGGGGTAGAGCTCCGCGAGCTTGGCCAGGTTCACGACCTGGTACTCGACGCGGAACGGGTTCTTGAACCCGCGCAGCTTCGGGGTGCGCATGTGCAGCGGCATCTGCCCACCCTCGAAGCCGACCCGAACGGTGTTGCGGGCCTTGGTGCCCTTGGTGCCGCGACCGGCGGTCTTGCCCTTCGAGCCCTCACCGCGACCGACACGGGTCTTCGCGGTGTTGGCGCCGGGGACGGGACGCAGGTGGTGGACCTTGAGGACGCCGGGGCGGGATGCCGAAGCATCCGCCGACGCAGCGGGCTTCTGGGCAGCCTCGGCCTTGGGGGCCTTGGCTGCGGCAGCAGCCCCCGCCGGAGCCTTCTTGGCGGCCGGCTTCTTCTCGGCAGCAGCCTTGGGAGCGGCGGCCTTCTTGGCGGGAGCCTTGGTGGCCTTCTCCGCCTCCACGGCCTCGTTCTTCTCAGCCATTAGTCGATCTCCTCAACCTTGACGAGGTGGGCGACGGTCTTGACGTAGCCGCGCGTCTGCGCGTCGTCGGGGCGAACGGTGGTGTCACCGATGCGCTTGAGACCGAGGCTGCGCAGCGTGTCGCGCTGGTTCTGCTTCTCACTCACCTTGGACTTGATCTGGGTCACCTTCAGACGGGCGGCCATCAGGCACCTACCTTCGCAGCAGCCGCAGCGGCGGCCTTTGCCTCGTTGCGGATGATGATGCCCGGAACGACGGCGTCGTAGTCGAGACCACGACGAGCGGCGACGGCGCGCGGCTCCTCGAGGCTCTTGAGGGCCTCGACGGTCGCGTGCACGATGTTGATCGTGTTCGACGAGCCGAGCGACTTCGACAGGACGTCGTGGACACCGGCGCACTCGAGCACGGCGCGGACGGGACCACCGGCGATGACACCGGTACCGGCAGCGGCCGGACGCAGCAGCACGACGCCGGCAGCGGCCTCGCCCTGCACCGGGTGCGGGATCGTGGTGCCGACGCGGGGCACGCGGAAGAAGTTCCGCTTGGCCTCTTCGACACCCTTGGAAATCGCCAGGGGCACCTCGCGGGCCTTGCCGTAGCCGACGCCGACCAGACCGTTGCCGTCACCGACGACCACGAGAGCGGTGAAGCTGAACCGGCGTCCACCCTTCACGACCTTCGAGACGCGGTTGATGGTGACGACGCGCTCCAGGAACTGGTTGTCGCCGCGGTCGCGCGAGTTGCGGTCGCGGCCGCCCTGGTTGCGGTCACGGCCGCCGCGGCGGCCTTCGCGCTGCTCGCGAGCGGGCTCGGCTGCCTCGGTGGCAGCGGCCGTCTCGGGAGCCGCAGCAGCCGTTTCGGTCACTTCGTTCTCCTTGTTGTCACTCACAGTGCCAGCCCCCCTTCGCGGGCGCCGTCGGCGATGGCCGCGACGCGACCGGCGTAGCGGTTTCCACCGCGGTCGAACACGACCTCGGTGACACCGGCGGCCTTCGCACGCTCGGCGACGAGCTCGCCGACCTTGCGGGCCTTGGCGGTCTTGTCACCGTCGAACGAGCGCAGCTCGGTCTCGAGCGTGGATGCCGAGGCGACGGTGTGGCCCTTGCTGTCGTCGACCAGCTGGACGAAGACGTGGCGGGCCGAACGGTTGACGACCAGACGCGGACGCGCCTCGGTGCCCTCGATCTTCTTGCGAAGGCGGGCGTGACGACGCGCGCGGGCGTCGGACTTCGACTTCACAGCCATGATTACTTACCAGCCTTTCCGGCCTTGCGACGCACGACCTCGCCGGCGTAGCGCACGCCCTTGCCCTTGTACGGCTCGGGCTTGCGGATCTTGCGGATGTTCGCAGCTGCCTCGCCGACAGCCTGCTTGTCGATGCCACTGACCGTGAGCTTGTTGGTGCCCTCGACCGTCAGGGTGATGCCCGCGGGCGGGTCGATCAGGACCGGGTGCGAGAAGCCGAGGGCGAACTCGACCGAGCTGCCCTTCTGCTGCACGCGGTAGCCGGTGCCGACGACCTCGAGGCCCTTGGTGTAGCCCTGGGTGACGCCGATGATGTTGTTGTTGATGAGCGTGCGGGTCAGGCCGTGGAGCGACCGCGACTCGCGCTCGTCGTCGGGACGGGTGACAACCACCTGGTTGTCCTCGACCGCGACCTCGATGGGGCTGGCCACGTTGAGGGTGAGCTCACCCTTGGGGCCCTTCACCGCGACCGCACGGCCGTCGACCGAAATGGTCACGCCCGCGGGGATCTCGATGGGAAGTCGTCCGATACGCGACATGTCGAATTACCACACGTAGGCGAGAACTTCTCCGCCCACGCCCTTCTGCTCGGCCTGACGGTCCGTGAGGAGACCGGAGGAGGTGGACAGGATGGCCACGCCGAGGCCGCCGAGGACCTTGGGGAGCTCCGTGGACTTCGCGTAGACGCGAAGACCGGGCTTCGAGACGCGCTTGATGCCCGCGATGGAACGCTCACGGTTGGGGCCGTACTTCAGCGTGAGGGTGAGGTTCTGGCCGACGCGGGCGTCGGTGACCTCGTAGCCGGCGATGTAGCCCTCCTGCTGGAGGATGTCGGCGATGTGCGTCTTGAGCTTGCTCGACGGGAGCGACACAGTGTCGTGGTGCGCCGAGTTCGCGTTGCGCAGACGGGTCAGCATGTCTGCGACCGGGTCTGTCATTGTCATATTCTTCTTCTTTCGATCATGAGGTTTCGACGCCCGTTACACAGACGCCGACCTTCGTGAACACACAATCTTCAATTGTAAGGCACGCGGAACCCCCGCCCGGACGGGCGGGGGTTCGAAGCGTCACGCCTTGGCGTCCTCCGACTGGAACGGGAAGCCGAGGTGGCGGAGCAGAGCCCGACCCTCGTCATCCGTCTTCGCCGAGGTGACGACCGTGATGTCGAAGCCGCGAACGCGGTCGATCTTGTCCTGATCGATCTCGTGGAACACGCTCTGCTCCTGGAGACCGAAGGTGTAGTTGCCGTGTCCGTCGAACTGCTTGGCCGACAGTCCGCGGAAGTCGCGGATGCGGGGCAGAGCGAGCGAGACCAGGCGGTCGATGAACTCCCACGCACGGTCGCCGCGGAGGGTGACGTGCGCGCCGATGGCCTGGCCCTCGCGCAGCTTGAACTGCGCGATGGACTTGCGGGCCTTCGTGACGATCGGCTTCTGGCCGGTGATCTTGGTGAGGTCGTCGACCGCGCCATCGATCACCTTGCTGTCGCGAGCCGCCTCACCGACACCGGTGTTGACGACGACCTTGACGAGGCCGGGGATCTGCATCACGTTCTGGTAGCCGAACTCATCCTGCAGCTTCTGCTGGATCTCGGCCTTGTACTTCTGCTTCAGGCGCGGCTGGATCTTGCCAGCCGGCGCGGCAGTGTCGGTGCTCATCAGAGGTCCTTACCTGACTTCTTCGCGTAGCGCACGCGAACGGTGCGCTTGACGCCGTCCTTGGTCTGCTCCTCGACCCGGCGGCCGACACGGGTCGGCTTCTTGGTCTCGGGGTCGACGAGTGCGACGTTCGAGATGTGGATGGGAGCCTCGAGAGTCTCGATGCCGCCCGTCTTGGTGCCACGCTGCGTCTGTCCGACGCGGGTGTGCTTGGTGATGTAGTTCACGCCCTCGACGATGACGCGGTTCTGCTCGGCGAGGACCTCGAGGACCTTGCCCTGCTTGCCGCGGTCGCCGCCGCGCTCCTGCTTGGCGCCGGTGATGACCTGAACCAGGTCACCCTTCTTGATGTTCGCCATGATCAGATAACCTCCGGGGCGAGCGAGACGATCTTCATGAACTTCTTGTCACGAAGCTCACGACCGACCGGGCCGAAGATACGGGTGCCGCGGGGCTCCCCGTCGTTCTTCAGGATGACGGCGGCGTTCTCGTCGAACTTGATGTACGAGCCGTCGGGACGGCGCGTGGACTTCACGGTGCGGACGATGACCGCCTTGACGACATCGCCCTTCTTCACGTTGCCGCCCGGGATCGCGTCCTTGACGGTGGCGACGATGGTGTCGCCCAGACCGGCGTAGCGACGGCGCGAGCCACCGAGAACGCGGATCGTGAGCAGCTCCTTCGCGCCGGTGTTGTCGGCGACCTTGAGGCGGGATTCCTGCTGAATCACTATTACTCCTTAAGCAAGCCGAGGGCTTACTTGGCCTTCTCGACGATCTCGACCAGACGCCAGCGCTTGGTGGCGCTGAGCGGACGGGTCTCGCTGATGACGACGAGGTCGCCGATGCCGGCCGAGTTGTTCTCGTCGTGCACCTTGCGCTTCTCCGTGCGGCGGATGACCTTGCCGTACAGGGGGTGCTTCACGCGGTCCTCGACCTCGACGACGATGGTCTTGTCCATCTTGTCGCTGACGACGTAGCCGCGCTGCGTCTTGCGGTAACCGCGAGCGTCCTCGTCGCGCACGTCGTGCGAGACGGGAGCTTCAGCTTCCTTCTTGGCCATTATTCAGCCTTCCCTTCGGCGTCGGCCGAGGTGTCCTCGGTCTTCTTCGCCTTCGACTTGGTCGCCTTCTTGGCCGGAGCCTCGACCGGAGCCGGTGTCGCACGGATGCCGAGCTCGCGCTCGCGGATCACCGTGTACAGGCGTGCGATGTCGCGCTTGACGGCGCGGATGCGGCCGTGGCTCTCCAGCTGGCCGGTGGCCGACTGGAAACGGAGGTTGAACAGCTCCTCCTTGGCCTTGCGCAGCTCCTCAACGAGGCGCTGGTCTTCGAACGTGTCGAGCTCTGCCGGAGCGAGCTCCTTGGTGCCGATCGCCATTACGCGTCGCCCTCCTCGCGCTTGATGATGCGTGCCTTGAGCGGCAGCTTGTGAATGGCTCGGGTCAGGGCCTCGCGTGCGAGCTCCTCGCTGACTCCGGCGACCTCGAAGAGGACGCGACCCGGCTTGACGTTTGCGACCCACCACTCGGGGGAACCCTTACCGGAACCCATGCGGGTCTCGGCGGGCTTCTTCGTGAGCGGACGGTCGGGGTAGATGTTGATCCACACCTTTCCACCACGCTTGATGTGACGGGTCATCGCGATACGAGCAGCCTCGATCTGACGGTTCGTCACGTAAGCGGGGGTGAGGGCCTGGATGCCGAACTCTCCGAAGGAGACCTTCGTGCCGCCGGTAGCCTGACCCGAGCGACCCGGGTGGTGCTGCTTGCGGAACTTGACCTTACGGGGGATGAGCATTATGCCGACGCTCCTTCTGCAACAGGGGCCTCGTTGCGCGGGCCACGACGGCGGTCGCCGCCACGGTCGCGCGAAGGCTTCTGGTTGGCCTGCTCGCGAGCGAGCTCCTTGTTGGTGAGGTCGCCCTTGTAGATCCAGACCTTCACGCCGATGCGGCCGAAGGTGGTCTTCGCCTCGTAGAAGCCGTAGTCGATGTTCGCGCGCAGCGTGTGCAGCGGCACACGGCCCTCGCGGTAGAACTCCGAGCGGCTCATCTCCGCGCCGCCGAGGCGGCCGGAGACCTGGATGCGGATGCCCTTGGCGCCGGCGCGCTGAGCGCCCTGCAGACCCTTGCGCATCGCACGACGGAACGCCACGCGAGCAGACAGCTGCTCGGCGATGCCCTGTGCGACGAGCTGAGCGTCGGCCTCGGGGTTCTTGACCTCGAGGATGTTCAGCTGGATCTGCTTGCCGGTGAGCTTCTCGAGGTCGCCGCGGATGCGCTCGGCCTCGGCGCCACGACGACCGATCACGATGCCCGGACGGGCGGTGTGGATGTCGACGCGGACGCGGTCACGAGTGCGCTCGATCTCGATGCTGGAGACGCCGGCCCGGTCGAGCTGGGTCTTCAGGAGGTTGCGGATCTTGACGTCCTCGGCCACGTAGTCGGCGTAACGCTGGCCCGGCTTCGTCGAGTCCGAGAACCAACGGGACACGTGGTCCGTGGTGATTCCGAGGCGGAAGCCGTACGGGTTTACTTTCTGGCCCATTACTTGCTCGCCTTCTTCTTGCTGTCGCCGTCGGTCGCAGCAGCGGCCTCGGGCGTCGAGAGCACGACCGTGATGTGGCTCGTGCGCTTCTTGATCTGGAAAGCGCGACCCTGAGCGCGGGGGCGGAAACGCTTGAGCGTCGTGCCCTCGTCGACGTACGCGTTGGCCACGTACAGGTCCTGCTCGTCGAGGAACTCGCCGTCGCGATCCGCCTTCACCTGCGCGTTGGCCATGGCCGACGCGACAAGCTTGTAGATCGGCTCACTGGCGCTCTGCGGGGCGAACTTGAGGATCGCCAGAGCTTCCTGGGCCTGCTTGCCCTTGATGAGCGCGACGACACGACGAGCCTTCTGAGGGGTCACGCGGATGTGTCGCACGCGTGCGATGGACTCCACCATTTCTCTCTCCTCTATCGTCCCCGCGTCAGCGGCGACGGCCCTTCTTGTCGTCCTTCTCGTGGCCGCGGAAGGTGCGGGTGGGCGCGAACTCGCCCAGCTTGTGACCGACCATGGTCTCGGTGACAAACACAGGGATGTGCTTGCGACCGTCGTGGACCGCGATCGTGTGACCCAGCATGGCCGGGATGATCATGGACCGGCGAGACCAGGTCTTGATGACGTTCTTGGTACCGGCTTCGTTCTGCACGACGACCTTGCGAAGCAGGTGCTCGTCGACGAAGGGGCCCTTCTTGAGACTCCGTGGCATCTTCTTCTACTCCTACTTGCGCTTCTTGCCGGCGGTGCGACGACGCACGATGTACTTGTCGCTTTCCTTGTTGGCGTGACGGGTACGACCCTCAGCCTGACCCCAGGGGGTGACCGGGTGACGTCCACCGGACGTCTTGCCCTCACCACCACCGTGCGGGTGGTCGACCGGGTTCATCGCAACACCGCGGACGGTCGGGCGGACGCCCTTCCAGCGCTTGCGGCCGGCCTTGCCCCAGTTGATGTTCGACTGCTCGGCGTTGCCGACCTCGCCGATGGTGGCGCGGCAGCGTGCGTCGACGTTGCGGATCTCACCCGAGGGCAGGCGGAGCTGCGCGTACGGGCCGTCCTTCGCGACGAGACGGACGGATGCACCGGCCGAACGCGCGAGCTTGGCGCCGCCGCCGGGACGGAGCTCGATCGCGTGGATCACCGTACCGGTCGGGATGTTCTTCAGCGGAAGGTTGTTGCCCGGCTTGATGTCAGCCGATGCACCGTTCTCGATGATGTCGCCCTGCTTCAGCTTGTTCGGCGCGAGGATGTAGCGCTTCTCGCCGTCGAAGTAGTGCAGCAGCGCGATGCGCGCGGTGCGGTTGGGGTCGTACTCGATGTGAGCGACCTTGGCGTTGACGCCGTCCTTGTCATTGCGACGGAAGTCGATGACACGGTACTGGCGCTTGTGGCCACCACCGATGTGACGGGTCGTGATGCGGCCCTGGTTGTTGCGACCACCGGTCTTCGAGAGCGGGCGCAGCAGCGACTTCTCGGGCGTCGATCGAGTGATCTCGGCGAAGTCAGCCACCGACGAGCCACGGCGACCCGGGGTCGTGGGCTTGTACTTGCGAATAGCCATGATTGTCCTTTATCCCCCGGATCAGCCGATTGCCGTGAAGATGTCGATGGTGCCCGACTTCAGGCTCACGATGGCGCGCTTGGTGTCCTTGCGCTTACCGGTGCCGAAGCGGGTGCGACGGGCCTTGCCGACGCGGTTGATCGTGTTGACCGACGCGACCTTGACATCGAAGATCTTCTCGATGGCGAGCTTGATCTCGGTCTTCGACGCGCGCGGGTCGACGAGGAACGTGTACTTGCCCTCGTCGATCAGCGAGTAGCTCTTCTCAGAGACGACCGGCTTCAGGATGATGTCGCGGGGGTCCTTGTTGAACGCCGTCTGGAGGGCGCCGTTCTGCTCGGTCATGCCGAGACCTCCTCGGTTGCGCCGGTCTTGGAGGCGATGAAGCCCTCGAGAGCGGCCTGGGTGAAGACGATGTCGTCGGAGACGAGCACGTCGTAGGCGTTGAGCTGGTCGAAGCTGATCACGTGGAGGTTCGAGAGGTTCCGAATGCTCTTGGTGGTCAGCTCGTCGTTGCGCTCGGTCACGACCAGGATGTTCTTGGACGTGGCGACGGTCGCGAGGAACTTCGCGGCGGCCTTGGTCGACGGGACGCCGTCGATGCCGAACGACTCGATGGCGTGCAGGCGCTCACCGCGGAAACGGTCGCTGAGCGCGCCCAGGAGGGCGGCGGCGATCATCTTCTTGGGGGTGCGCTGCGAGTAGTCACGCGGCTTCGGGCCGTGGACGATGCCACCGCCTGTCATGTGCGGCGCGCGGATCGAGCCCTGGCGGGCGTTACCCGTGCCCTTCTGCTTGAAGGGCTTGCGGCCGGCGCCGGAGACCTCGCCACGACGCTTGGTCGAGTGCGTGCCCTGGCGAGCCGCCGCGAGCTGCGCGACGACGACCTGGTGGATGAGCGGGATGTTCGTCTTGACGTCGAAGAGCGCGGCGGGCAGCTCGATGGAGCCTGCCTTCTTGCCGTCGGCCTTGAGGACGTCGAGCGCGAGAGTCGAGTCAGTCATGGACTAGGCCCCCTTCACTGCGTTGCGGACGTAGACGACGCGGCCACGAGCACCGGGGACGGCGCCCTTGACGAGCAGCAGACCCTTCTCGGCGTCGATGCCGTGCACCGTCAGGTTGAGGACGGTCACGCGCTCGCCACCCATACGGCCGGCCATGCGCATTCCCTTGAAGACGCGGCTCGGGGTCGACGATGCGCCGATCGAACCGGGCTTGCGGTGGTTGCGGTGTGCACCGTGCGATGCCGAGACGCCCTTGAAGTTGTGGCGCTTCATGACACCCGCGGTGCCCTTGCCCTTGCTGGTGCCGACGACGTCGACCAGCTGGCCCGCCTCGAACACGCCGTCGACCGTGATCTCCTGACCGAGTGAGTAGTCAGCAGCATCCGCGGTGCGGATCTCGGTGACGTGGCGGCGCGGCGTGACGCCGGCAGCCTCGAAGTGGGCGGTGAGGGGCTTGTTCACCTTGCGGGGGTCGATCTGGCCGGCCGCGATCTGAACGGCGTTGTAGCCATCCTTCTCGGGAGTACGAACCTGGGTGACCACGTTCGGAGCCAGCTCGATGACGGTGACGGGGACGAGCTTGCCGTCCGCGTTCCACACCTGGGTCATGCCGAGCTTGGTGCCCAGCATCCCCTTCGAAATCTTTGCGTTGATGTCAACCATTCCAGACCCCTTACAGCTTGATCTCGATGTTGACGTCGGCCGGGAGGTCGAGGCGCATCAGCGAGTCGACAGCCTTCGGCGTCGGGTCGACGATGTCGATCAGACGCTTGTGGGTGCGCATCTCGAAGTGCTCGCGGCTGTCCTTGTACTTGTGGGGAGAACGGATCACGGCGACCACGTTCTTCTCCGTCGGAAGCGGCACGGGGCCGACGACAGTCGCGCCCGCACGGGTCACGGTGTCGACGATCTTGCGCGCCGACGTGTCGATGACCTCGTGGTCATACGACTTCAGGCGAATGCGGATCTTCTGTCCCGCCATTGTCTGCTCACTCTCTTTAAGGCGTCGTACCGGCCTGGATCGGGTGACCCAGGGGCATTGGACGCACGTCGGCGCTGTTCGCGCCAGGCACTCCCCCGACGACATGACTGTCGAAGGGATGCGCACCACTGTTCTTCTGTCAGCCCGCGCACCTCTCGGCGCACGGCAGAACCTCCTGGTGGAGGTGGTGTCGTTCTGCTGCCCGCGGCCTAGAACCCTGCATCCTCATGTTCGGGAGAACGGATGCCGTCTATGCACTGCCCTGGCAGTGATCCGTCAGGCGCGCACTGCGCACCGCCGGAATGTGGAACCTGTCTATTCTGCCATGCCGGATTTCACTTGCGCAAACCCGGGCGTGTCGCGCTCGGATGCCACGCGGACACTGCGAAGGCGGCGCACCCGATGGTGCGCCGCCTTCGAGGATTCTCTTACTCGTTGCCGATCGACTTGTCGGCCGCGTCGCGGATCTCGTCGATCTTCTCGGATGCTCCGGGGGCGATCTTCTTGGCGAAGTCGGCTACGCCGTCGAGGACCTTGTCGCTGATGTCCTCGGCCTGGTCGCTCTTGAGAGCTCCGTCGACCTTTTCCTTGTTCTGCTCGTACAGGCCCTTGCCCTTGTTCACGATGTCGTCGATGCCCATGCGGGTGCCCCCTTCGATCGGATGCGCCGGCTGTTGCGCGGCATACCTATTCTGCTCGTCCAGCCGCCGATCCGGTAGTCCCCGGGATCACGGGGGTACGCGCCGCTTCACTTCGGTGCGGTCGCCTCGCGACCCAGACGTACAGAGCGAGCACGACGATCGATCCGCCGAGTCCGACCGCCCACCAGGGAAACCTCGGGACTTCCGGACGCTCTCCAGCGGACGCAAGATCCTCGACAGGCGTCGGCAGCACCCGGTCCCCCGTCACGAGAATGCGGTGGCTGTTGATGCCGAGCGGCGTGCAGGTGATGAGCGTCAGGAGGTCCTCACCGGCCTGGGGATAGAGGGTCTGCGTGTCCTGCGGTTCGACCACAGTCGTGCTCGTGACCTGGTACGTGAGGACTTCGCCGTAAACCTCGATCGTGAACGTGTCGCCGATCTTCACCTGGTCGAGATGGTCGAACAGCTCGGCCGTCGCAAGGCCGCGGTGTCCGGTGAGCACGGCGTGTGTTCCCTCGCCGCCCACCGGCAGAGCCGTGCCCTCGAGATGTCCGATGCCCTTCTCGAGCACATCGTCGGTCGTCCCGTGGAAGATCGGCAGGTCGGCCTCGATGGATGGAATCCGCAGTCGTGCCATCAGACCCTGCCCATCCGCGTCGAGGAGGGACTCGTACACGTCGTGGAGCGCCGCGTCGTCTCCGGAAAGCGGTTTGCGCTCGTTCGCAGCCACGATGGACGAGCCGTCGGTCAGCGAGTCGTTGTAGGCATCGGCGGCATCGAGCTCGCCGGTGCGATCACCGGGCCCCAGGTTGCGGACCGTGCCTGAGTACTGATCGATCTCCATGGACTGCTCGTACTGCGTGAACCACGCGGCAATGGTGGGATACAGCAGCAGCAGCAGCCCCGCGAAGGCGATCACGGCGATGAAGATCGGCAGCTGCGGGCGACGATCCGCGGAACGACTGCGGCGACGCCGTGTGTGCCGGACGGCACCCGTATCATCGGACATCGCTCTCCTCGGTCTCGTCGGTCATGCGTTCGGCCGGCCGCTGCGCTCGCAGCGGCCGGCCGAATCTGCTCGTCGGTTACGCCTCGACGGTCGCGACCACGGCAGCCGGACGCCGCCGTCCGCCGATAATCACGGCAGCGCCGATGGCCATCGCGATGAGTGCGGCACCGCCGATGCCGAACCACAGGCCGCCGTCGCCACCGGTGAGGGGCAGCGCCCACGCGGGCACCTGCGTGAACGGGACCGGCACGTAGTTGTTCCCCGCGGCCTTGGGGTCACTGGGAATGACCTGTGTGCCGGCTACGACCGTCACCGAACGCTCGCTGGCACCGTCGACAGTGTAGCCGGGCACGGACGTCGTGACGGCGACCTTATAGTCTCCCGCCGGGACGTTCTTGAACGTGACCTGACCGGTGGCCGGGTCGGCCGTGCCGGTGACTGCCGAACCGTTGACGATCACGGGGTTGCCCGACGCGTCCTGCAGCACGTAAACGGCACCGCCGAGCGGAGTGGTGCTCGTCCCCTTTGCATAGGAGAAGATCGTCAGGTTCGCGAACGGGGTCGTGGCAGAGATGACAGGACCGGTCTGCACGCCATCGAACGCACCGTTCGTGACGCCGTTGATCGACGTGCCGGCGGTGTTGGCGATCTGACCGTTCGCGGGCACGTTGATCACGCGCGTGAGCACGGAGAACGTCACGGTGCCGCCCTGGTTCGCCTGAAGCTTCGTGAGACCCGATGCGTTGAACGTTGCCTTGAGCTGCGTCGCGCCGCTGGCGGCGATGGTGACGTCGTTGGTGTTCGCTGCGCCGACGGTCAGCGCCACGCTCGTGCCCGCCGCGTTGACGAGGGTCGCCGTCGAGGCCGCGACACCTGCAGGCGGCGTGGTCACGAACGCGAGGTTGGCGGGATCGATCGTGTCGGAGACGACGAAGGAAGTCATCGCCGTGGCCTGCGAGGTGGTGGGCAGGTACGGCACGGTGGTGTTGATGTTCCAGCGGACGAGATCGCGGCCGGCAGCCGTCTCAGCGGCGGTGGGCGCTACGACCGTCTTGGTGAGCGAGCTCACACCGTTCTTCGGATAGACGTGGACGTCGTAGATCCAGTTGTCGGACGCGGTGTCGGCCTGAGGCAGCGTCACGAGGAAGGGATCGGCCTTCGTGGTGACGTTGCTCGGGGCGCTGACCTCGGTGACGAGGTACATCGACTTCGTCAGACCGTTGGACTGATCGAACTTGAGGTACCCCTTCTCGCCGTTCACGGTCGCCGTCGTGCCGGTGATCGCCGTGCCGAGTGTGTAGCCCGAGACCGCCTGCGTCGCCGACTCGCCCGCAGCGACCTTCGCGCGGATCGTGGCGGCCGCCTTCCAGCCCGCGTCCGTCGTGAGGTCGATCGAGCCGACGCGCTGCACCGAGAACGACACCCCGTCGATGCCGGCGCCTGCGACCGACGCGTTGGCCTCCTTGCCGGTGCCGGTGGTCGTGCCGTTGGTCGCAGTCTTCTCGTGCTTGTGGATGGTCAGCGAGACCGGGGTGCTGTTGGTGATGTCGACGGCGTTCGCGGGAACCGCGCCCGCCAGAGTCACGATCGCACCGAGCGCGATCGCACCGAGTGCGGTGGTGACCCGCTTCATGGTGGTGTTCATGTGATCTTTCTCCCCCGAGATCGATGTGGTGTTGATGTTGGTCTTGCGGATGGCGGGGCGCTGCCTGGCGGCGGCGCGTCTGCTGGGTGGATGAGGACGGATGCGATGCTGTTCCATCAGGCGACCGACTCCTGGCGGCGACGGCGGCGTGCGATGAGAGCGGCGACGAGGGCGACGGCGATGGTCGCCCCGCCGGCGATCAGGAACGCATCGGCGCTGGGACCGCCGGTGAGCGGCAGCGAGAGTTGAGGCGCCTGCGCGTTGACGAATCGGTAGTAGGCGTTCTGGCCGACCGCCGGGGCGGTGATGGACGATCCCACCTCCGTGCAGTTCGCTCCGCTCGCGTCAGTGCACTGCTGCAACACGGTCTGATACCAGGTGCGCGGGGTGTTCGCCGCTGTTGTGGCCTCGCTCAGCGTGTAGGCGTGGCCCGGCCGCACGTCGATCGCCGTTCCCGTGCTGCTTCCCAGGACGCTCGACGACGTCAGCCCGGTGAGCGCCGCCGGCGTCGCCGTCAGCGTCCACGCGCCCTCCTTCACGCCGGCGGGCGGATTCAGCACCTGCTTGATGAGGGTGATCCGTGCGGTTGCACTCGTCGAGATGCAGGTGACCTCCGCATTGGGCGCGATCGTGACCTTCTTGTCGGAGGCCACGGCGACCGACGCTCCTGCCTTGTCCTTGCAGCTCCACCCGGTCTGCACGTAGGTGGCCGGGCCACCGGTCTCGGAGAGCTGGAACTGGCTGTTCGGAGCGACGACGACGTCGGTGACTCCGGCAGAGCCGGTCGCGCCCGTGAGTGCGGCGCCGCTCGTCGGGGTCGCCGACAGCGTCCAGGCGGTCGCCGTCGCCGAGCCGGCGCTCTTGACCAGGGTCAGGGTAGCCTTCGGCAGCACGGTGAGAGTCGCAGTCTGGGTCACGTCGAGCATCGTTGTGAGGTTGCCGGACCCGTTGGCGTAGGTGCCCTGCTGGGCTGCGGTGACGTCGATCGTGGCTGTGCAGGAGGCCTCGCCCGATGCGAAATCGAATCCCGACAGCGAGATCGACGTTGCGCCGGGGTTGCCCGAGTATGCGAGCTCCGCGCCCGTGATGCTCCGGCAGGTACCGCTCACCGCCGGGTTCGGCGCGACCACCAGACCGCGGGGAAGGGCGTCCGTGAACGACATGTCGGGCTTCGCCGCGAGTTCGGAGGTGTTCGTGATCGTGAACGTGAGGGTGGACTTCTCACCGGCAGTGATAGTCGCCGGGCTAAACGCCTTGCCGAGCGTGGGCGTGACGTCGACGATCCGCAGGTTGTCGATCGCGAAGTCGTTGCCGCCGCTGTTGTTGTTGAGGTTGCGCACCGTCGGGCGCAGCATCTCGAGCTGGTTCGGCTGGATGAGCAGTGCGGTGTCCGAGGTGAAGCGGCCGGCCCGCACGCTGTCTCCGCCGAACACCCAGTTTCTGAAGCCGGACGGCAACGGCGAGGTGTACGGCAGAGCGCGCGAATCAGTGCACGCCGTGATCGCCGTGGTGGTCACCGGGGAGCCCGTAGCGGTGAGCGCGAGCGTGAGCTGCGAACGCTGCGAGGTTGTACCGCACGAGGCTTCGGCGATGTCGATGGATGCCGCATAGTAGCGCGCCAAGGTCTGCGATAGTCCCAGGCTCGTGGTGCGCTGGAAGACGCGGTTCGCACCCGCTGCACCCTGACCGCTGTCGGTCCACTCGACCAGCACTCGATTCCGCTGGGTGCTCGCCGTGGATCGGGTGAGTCCCGCACCGACTTGGCCGAGAACATCGGCCAGTCGGCGTACGTTCACTCGCGCATTGGTCTGATTGTTCGTGTTGGAAGAAGCGCAGACGCCGTCGGGGTAGGTAGAGACGGTGTAGTCGACCACGACGCCATTGCACTTCGCGTAGTCGAGCCAGAAGGCATCGGCCGTGTAATTGTTCGAGAACCGCACCTGATCCAGCCTGATGACGGTTCCCCGATGGGATGCCTGCGTATCGAACTCCTCGGTCCACACCTCGGTGGGAGCCTTCGCAACGGCGGCGAGTACCGCCATGCGAGACAGGCTGCGCGGCTTCGTGACGCCCGTGTCGGGCGCCGTCCCACTCGGGGCAACGGACGGCGTCACCGTCGGACTCGGCGAAGGGGACGGCTCATCACTCGCCTCGGGAGTGGTCCCCGGTGCGGATTGGCCGCCAGGAATGGACTCGTCGACAGGCGCGGACTCGTCGGCGGGCCTGGACTCCTCAGCCGCGGGCTCAGACGGCTCGGCCGCGTCATCGGACTGGTCCGGGGCCGTCGACGCCGGCACCGGCGCTGGCGTGTCGTCTGCGGCGACCGCCGACGGCACGAAACCGCCGATGACGAGGGCTCCGACGACGGAGGCTGCGGCGACCGCGCGCGCACTCCACAGACCGGCCCTCGCCCCAGCACCCACGAACGTTCACCCCAACTATAGTCAAAAGTCTATTGCGCACGCGTCTGCTATGGCCTTCTGGCTATATTAACGGATAACAAAGGGCAGATGCCACTGCCGAACGTCAATCTGACGGAAATCTTCGCTCGCGGGAACGAAAAAGAGGGTCGAGCCTTTCGGCTCGACCCTCTTTACGAGGAAGCTGGTGCTTACTTGATGATGCTGGTGACCGTACCGGCACCCACGGTGCGTCCACCCTCACGGATGGCGAAGCCGAGGCCCTCCTCCATGGCGATCGGCTGGATGAGCTCGACCGTCATGTCGGTGGTGTCGCCGGGCATGACCATCTCGGTGCCCTCGGGCAGCGTGATGACGCCGGTGACGTCGGTGGTGCGGAAGTAGAACTGCGGACGGTAGTTCGTGTAGAACGGGTTGTGACGGCCGCCCTCTTCCTTCGAGAGGATGTAGGCGGTGCCCTCGAAGTTGGTGTGAGGGGTGACCGAACCCGGCTTCACGACGACCTGGCCGCGCTCGACGTCCTCGCGCTTGAGGCCACGGAGCAGCAGACCACAGTTCTCGCCGGCCCATGCCTCGTCGAGCTGCTTGTGGAACATCTCGATACCAGTGACCGTGGTCTTCTGCGTCGGGCGGATGCCGACGATCTCGACCTCGGAGTTGATGGCGAGGGTTCCACGCTCGGCGCGGCCGGTGACGACCGTTCCACGACCGGTGATCGTGAAGACGTCCTCGATCGGCATGAGGAACGGCTTGTCGCGGTCGCGCTCCGGGTCCGGAACGCTGTCGTCGACGGCCTGCATGAGCTCGAGGATCGAGTCGACCCACTTCTCGTCGCCCTCGAGCGCCTTGAGCGCCGAGACCTTGACGACAGGAGCGTCCTCGTCGAAGCCCTGGCCGGCGAGCAGCTCGCGGACCTCGAGCTCGACGAGCTCCAGGATCTCCTCGTCGTCGACCATGTCGGACTTGTTCAGCGCGACGAGCAGGTACGGAACGCCGACCTGCTTGGCGAGCAGGACGTGCTCACGGGTCTGAGCCATCGGGCCGTCGGTGGCGGCGACCACGAGGATGGCGCCGTCCATTTGAGCAGCACCGGTGATCATGTTCTTGACGTAGTCGGCGTGGCCGGGGGCGTCAACGTGCGCGTAGTGACGCTTGGGGGTCTCGTACTCGATGTGCGAGATGTTGATCGTGATACCGCGCTGGCGCTCTTCCGGCGCCGAGTCGATGGAAGCGAAGTCACGCTGAACGTTGGTGTCCGACGGGTACTTGTCGGCGAGCACCTTGGAGATGGCTGCGGACAGCGTCGTCTTGCCGTGGTCAACGTGACCGATGGTTCCGATGTTGACGTGCGGCTTGGTCCGCTCGAACTTGGCCTTGGCCACTGGGTCCTCCTCAGGACGTTCGTGTAGAGATTGCCGGGCACTGGATTGTGACCGGTTCTCTACGGGGTTTGATTCTCAGTTTAGTAGAGAGTGCTTTGTGAAGTTGTGTGTTGTCCGACCGGCCCCGCGAAGGGGCCGGTCGGCTAAGGGCTTACTCGCCCTTGGTCTTCTGGATGATCTCGTCCGCGACGGCCTTGGGGACCTCGGAGTACGAGTCGAACTCCATCGAGTAGACCGCGCGGCCCGAAGTCTTCGAGCGCAGGTCGCCGATGTAGCCGAACATCTCGGACAGCGGCACCGAAGCGCGCACGATCTTGATGCCGGTGGCGTCCTCCATCGACTGGATCTGGCCACGACGCGAGTTCAGGTCGCCGATGACGTCGCCCATGTACTCCTCGGGAGTACGGACCTCGACGGCCATCAGCGGCTCGAGCAGCACGGGGTTCGCGCGGCGCACGGCCTCCTTGAAGCCCATGGAGCCGGCGATCTTGAACGCCATCTCCGAGGAGTCGACGTCGTGCGACGCACCGTCGATCAGGATCGCCTTGACACCGACCATGGGGTAGCCGGCGAGGGCACCCGTGGCCATGGCGTCCTGGAAGCCCTGGTTCGTCGGCTCGATGTACTCGCGCGGGATGCGGCCACCGGTGACCTTGTTCTCGAACTCGTACGTCTTCTCAGCCGTGACCTCGAGGGGCTCGATCGTGAACTGGATCTTCGCGAACTGACCCGATCCACCGGTCTGCTTCTTGTGCGTGTAGTCGTGCTTCTCGACGGCCTTCTTGATGGTCTCGCGGTATGCCACCTGGGGCTTGCCGACGTTCGCCTCGACGCGGAACTCGCGCTTCATGCGGTCGACGAGGATGTCCAGGTGCAACTCGCCCATGCCCTTGATGGTCGTCTGACCGGTCTCGGGGTTGAGCTCCGTACGGAACGTCGGGTCCTCTTCGGCGAGCTTCTGGATGGCGACACCCAGCTTCTCCTGGTCGGCCTTCGTCTTCGGCTCGATCGCGACCTCGATGACGGGCTCGGGGAACGTCATCGACTCGAGGACGACCGGGGCGGCCGGGTCGGCGAGGGTGTCACCGGTGGTGGTGTCCTTCAGGCCGATGACGGCGTAGATGTTGCCCGCGGTGAGCGAGTCGACCGGGTTCTCCTTGTTGGCGTGCATCTGGAAGATCTTTCCGATGCGCTCCTTCTTGCCCTTGGTCGAGTTGATCACGGCGGAACCCGATTCGAGGTGCCCCGAGTACACGCGGACGTAGGTCAGGCGACCGAAGAACGGGTGCACCGCGACCTTGAACGCGAGGGCCGAGAACGGGTCGTCCGCGCTGGGGCGACGCTCGATGATCTTCTCCTCGTCCTTCGGGTCGTGAGCCTGGATGGCGCCGACGTCGAGAGGGTTGGGGAGGTAGTCCACGACGGCGTCGAGCATGGGCTGGACACCGCGGTTCTTGAACGCCGAGCCGCAGAGCACGGGGTAGATCTCGTTCGCGACGACCATCTTGCGAATGGCGCCCTTGATCTCGGGGATGGTGAGCTCTTCGCCGCCGAAGAACTTCTCGAGGAGCTCGTCGTCGGTCTCGGCGACGGTCTCGAGCAGCTGCTGACGGTACTCCTCGGCCTTGGCCTGGAGGTCGGCGGGGATCTCCTGCACCTCGTACGAGGCACCCATCGTCACGTCACCCTTGGCGTCACCCGGCCACACCAGCGCGCGCATCTCGATGAGGTCGACGACGCCGACGAAGTCGTTCTCGGCACCGATCGGGAGCTGCAGCACGAGGGGCTTCGCACCCAGGCGGTTCACGATCGTGTCGACGGTGAAGTAGAAGTCGGCACCGAGCTTGTCCATCTTGTTGACGAAGCAGATGCGCGGAACGCCGTACTTGTCGGCCTGACGCCACACGGTCTCGGACTGGGGCTCGACGCCCTCCTTGCCGTCGAACACGGCGACGGCACCGTCGAGGACGCGCAGCGAGCGCTCGACCTCGACCGTGAAGTCCACGTGACCGGGGGTGTCGATGATGTTGATCTGGTTGTTGTTCCAGAAGCAGGTCACGGCGGCAGACGTGATCGTGATGCCGCGCTCCTTCTCCTGCTCCATCCAGTCGGTGGTCGAGGCGCCGTCATGCGTCTCGCCCAGCTTGTGGTTCACGCCCGTGTAGAACAGGATGCGCTCGGTGGTGGTGGTCTTGCCGGCATCGATGTGCGCCATGATGCCGATGTTGCGGACCTTGCTCAGGTCGGTGAGCACGTCTTGTGCCACAGGAGTGTCCTTTTCTGTCTAGCAGTGCGACTGCGAAGAGAGGGGGTGCCGGGATCGAGCCCTTCGACAGGCTCGGGGATCGACCCCGGCGAAGCTGTTTACCAGCGGTAGTGAGCGAACGCGCGGTTCGACTCGGCCATCTTGTGAGTGTCCTCACGACGCTTGACTGCAGCGCCCAGGCCGTTCGACGCGTCGAGGATCTCGTTCTGGAGACGCTCGGTCATCGTCTTCTCGCGACGACCCTTGGCGTAGCTGACGAGCCAGCGCAGCGCGAGGGTGTTGGCGCGGTGAGGCTTGACCTCGACCGGCACCTGGTACGTCGAGCCACCGACGCGGCGGCTGCGGACCTCAAGGGTGGGGCGCACGTTGTCGAGCGCCTTCTTGAGGGTGGCGACAGCATCCTGGCCGTTCTTCGCCTCGACGCCGCGGAGGGCGCCGTAGACGATCGACTCGGCCAGCGACTTCTTGCCGTCGACGAGGATCTTGTTCACCAGCGAGGTGACGATCGGAGCGCCGTATACGGGGTCGTTGACGACGGGGCGCTTGGGGGCCGGTCCCTTACGAGGCATCTAACTCAACCCTTCTTCGCGCCGTAGCGGGAACGAGCCTGCTTACGGTTCTTGACAGCCTGGGTGTCCAGGGCGCCGCGGACGATCTTGTAACGCACACCGGGGAGGTCCTTCACACGACCACCGCGGACGAGCACCAGCGAGTGCTCCTGCAGGTTGTGGCCCTCACCGGGGATGTAGGCGGTGACCTCGGTGCCGTTGCGGAGCTTCACACGAGCGACCTTGCGCATCGCCGAGTTCGGCTTCTTCGGGGTGGTGGTGTAGACGCGGGTGCAGACCCCGGCCTGCTGGGGGTTCGACTTCAGGGCGGGCGCCTTGGTCTTGGTGACCTTGGGCGAACGACCCTTGCGAACCAACTGCTGAATGGTTGGCACGTTCTCTCCTCATAGTGCTGCACGGTGACAGCGTGATGGGTTTCACATCATGACCCACCGGCGCGCCCGATCAGGCGAGCTTTTGGTGTGGTGGGTATGCCGTGGGGGCTGACCGGTATGGACCGGAGCCCGTGTGCAGGCACGCAGAGACGTGCACACACCTGACCAAGTGTAATCCCGCGTAACGCAAGCGGTCAAATGAGATCGGATGCGGTGCTACGGCGTCTCCGGATCGAACGGCGAGTCCAGCGCCTGGGTCAGCTCCGCCAGCAGCGCCTCGATCTGCGGCTCCACGTACTGCGAGATCGCACCCTGCACGGCCAGACGATGCCGCAGGAGCATCCCGCAGATCTCCCGCCCGATCATGTTCGCGTACTCGTCGGCGAGACCGACCTCCTGACGCAGCGCCGCCTTCGCCTCGTCCGACAGCGGCGGCAGAGGCGGAAGCTCGGCCACGTCATCGTCGGCGAGAGCGGCGATCGTGAACAGGAACGGAGCGCCCGGCACAGGATCCGGGTCCAGCGGCATCCCCTCGTACTCGGGGTCGAGGTCCTCGGACGGACGATAGCTGCGCGCGCGGTTGCGAGCAGCCTGCTGATCGAGTTCGGCCTGGAGCATCGGCAGATTGCGTGCGGTGTACTCGGCGACCGCGTGGTCGACGACGGTCTTGATCCGGGTGGAGAGACCGTGCTGCACGCCGTGCGGCACGTTCGATCCGATGCCCACGGCCGAGAGGATCGGCGAGCCGAGGCAGCGCCGGCACGGCGCGACGCGGCCGCGGTGGGTGGCCGGCTCCCAGCGCGGCACCCAACGCAGCCAGGCCTCCACGGCCTGGTCGACCTGCGTCTCCAGCGAGCGCTCCACAGGTCAAGGGTACGGCGAACCGTGCGCGGACCGGAGATTTATGGCATCCGCGTCACGGATGATCGGGATCGTCCTTCTCCCACGGCCAGCGCGGGTGAGACGCGCGCGTGCGCCGGAGCGCGACCCCCGCCCAGCCGGCGACCGCCGCCGCGACGAGGACCACGAGGCTCGCTCCCCCGGTGATCAGTCCTCCCATGACCGCCAGCGCCGTGACGAACTCGCCCCTGACGACGAGGGCGGCGATGCCGACCAGGAGCAGATGCGCGAGGGCCGCGGCCAGGGCGATCGTCCAGACGGAGCGGAACCGGGGGCGAGCGATCCGGACGGCGAGCCAGAGGACGCCGGCGAACACGGCGACCGCCGCGACCATGCCCACGATGCCCGGGGCCTGCCCGAGCCCGGGGACGGCGATGACGTCGGCATCCGTCGCGATGCTCAGTGCGCCGAGGCCGAAGACGGCCAGGGCGAAGAACCCGATCGTCGTCATGGCCGTCGCCAGAACGGCCGAGACCCCCGCAGGCACCGGGCCGCGGGGGTCTGGCGTAGACATGATGCGGTTACCTGGACAGCTGAGGACCGGCCTCGAGCGTGCGCTCGTACTCGCGCTGGGCCTCGTCGTTGAGCTCGGTCTTGCGGGCGCCGCTGCGGGCGACCCAGGCACCGAACCAGATGGTCAGCTCGCGCCCGAGCACGAAGGCGGCGAGGGCGAGCGGGGTGAACAGCTGCTGCCCGACGAGCTCTGATGCCTCGGATGCCGTGATCAGCCAGAACGGCGCCTCGAACAGCTGGCCGAGGATGTACCCGAGATAGGCGGCGACGCCGACGAGCAGGCCGAAGACGACCCACAGACCCCAGCGGCCGCGGTTGATGATCGCGCCGAGGAGCCAGAAGCCGATGAAGAACACGACGACGGGCGTCCAGAAGCCCCACGTCATCAGCGGCGCGAGGGCGGCATCGGCGAGGTTGTCCGCCGTGACGTCGCCGGCGAGCGCACCGAAGCCGAGCTGAGCGGCGAGGTAGAGCACGGCGAACGCGAGCGTCGCCAGCAGACCGATCGCGCCGGCCGTGCCGCGGTTGCCGCGCTCGCGCGGCGGCTCGGGGGCCTGCACGAAGATGGGCTGCTGCTGCACGGACACCACCGCGGGGGCGGCTGCGCCGACGACGGGCTCGGACGGCACCACGCGCGTGTCGGTGTCGTCCTGCACGGTCGGACGGTACGCGGTGTCGGCGATCGAATCGTCGTGAGCGACGGACGCCGCAGGCTCGGCGGCTACAGGACGGAAACCGCCCTCATCGGATGCCGAGGCCGGTGCGGCGAAGGTTCCGGGGTGGTCGCGCTCTGCGGCCTCGAAGGCGGCGAGGTCGGGGTCGACGGCGTCCGCCGTCGCTTCGTTCTGCGTCGCGGTGGCATCGTGCGTCGTGGTGGCGTCCGCGGCATCCGCCGGGACGGCATTCTGCGTGGTGTCGGCATCTGCGGCCGGCGTTCCGTTCACGTCAGCGCGCGCCGCCTCGGCCTCGGCGAGGCCGGCGTTCGCGCTGTCGACGACGTCGTCGACGTCGGACTTCTGCTCGTGCTGGGGGACCTCGGGGTCACTCATGGGGGCGCCTCTCGTCGGAATGTGCAGTGCGAGGATATCGTCGCGTCGGCGCCCCGAAGCGGAGGCGTGCCGACGTGTCGTCCGACCCGCGATCGCGCGGCGCGGCGACGCTCAGGGGGTCTCTGCCGTGCCCGGCGCGACCGAGCGGAGCGTGTCGCCGACGAACTGCACCATGACCGGCCCCATCGGAACGGCGAGCCACAACAGCGCCGCCACGACAGCGGTGCAGATCACGCCCGCTATCCAGCTCAGCGCCATGTTGCTGCCGTCCGCCCGTGCCATGCTTCCACGGTACGACCGGTGCCCGGCGGCCGCCGGACGGACACGCGAGGGAGAGCGCAGCGGCGCCATCAGCCCTTCGTCGCCCCCGCCGTGAGCCCGCCGACGATGTACTTCTGCAGGAAGAGGAACAGCACCATCACGGGGATGGCCGCCATCACGGCGCCCGCCGAGAACGCCGACCAGTCCGCGTAGCGCGGGTTCGAGACCAGCTTGGTCAGACCCACGACGAGCGTCTGCTGCTCGGGGTCGATGAGCATGACGCTCGCGACCACGTACTCGTTGACCGTGCCGATGAAGCTCAGCAGCCCCACCACCGCGAGGATCGGTGCGACCAGGCGCAGGATGATCGTGAAGAAGATGCGCGCGTGACCGGCGCCGTCGATGCGGGCTGCCTCGTCGAGCTCCTTCGGGATCGTGTTGAAGAAGCCGTACATGAGGTACGTGTTCACACCGAGCGCGCCGCCGAGGTAGACGAGGATCAGGCCGGTGTGCGTGTTCAGGCCGATCGCGGGGAACCAGTCCCCCAGCGTCGTCATGAGGAGGAAGATCGCGACGACGGCGAGCAGCTGAGGGAACATCTGCACCACGACGATCGTGACCAGCCCCACGCGGCGTCCTGCAAAGCGCATGCGCGAGAAGGCATATGCGGCGCAGGCCCCGATGAACACCGTCACGAACCCGGTCACCACGGCGATGATCAGCGTGTTGAGGAACCACTTCGCATACGGGTTCTGCGGATCGGTGAGGATGCGCACGTAACTGTCGATGCCGACGGCGGAGAACAGCTGGTTCGATCCGGTGAGGGTGCCCCGCGGGTTCAGAGACGCGGAGAACACGTACAGCAGCGGGAAGATCGCGAAGATGCTGACGACGACGGCGACGAGGTGACGCCATCCGGTGTCGGCGAACCAGGCGCCGAACGAGCGCCGGCGGACCTTGGTGGGGGTCGTGGTGGTCATCTCAGTTCAGCTCCTCGAGCGCCTTGGTCTTGCGGAAGCTGATGATCGAGATCACAGCGACGACGATGAAGATGATGATCGTGAAGGCGGATGCCAGACCGTAGTCGCGGGTCTGGCCGGTGAAGGCGACCTTGTAGACCATCGAGATCAGGATGTCGGTGTGGCCGACCGGGATCGACACGTCGTCGAACCGCGGGCCGCCGTTGGTGAGCATGTAGATCAGGTTGAAGTTGTTGAAGTTGAACGCGAACGACGAGATCAGCAGCGGCGCGACGGTGACCAGCAGCAGCGGCAGCTTGATCTGGCGGAAGATCTGCCACGGGTTCGCGCCGTCCATGACACCGGCTTCGTTGACCTCTTCGGGGATGCCCTGCAGAGCGCCCATGCACACCAGGAACATGTACGGGAAGCCGAGCCACAGGTTCACGATGAGCACCGAGACCTTGGCGAGGACAGGGTCGGTCAGCCAGGGGATGGATGCTCCGCCGAAGATCACCTGGTTGATGAAGCCGAAGCTCTCGTTCATCATGCCCGCCCACACCAGGGCCGACAGGAACGCCGGGAACGCGTAGGGCAGGATCAACAGGATGCGGTAGCCGTTGCGGAAACGCATCCGGGTGTTGTTGAACACCAGCGCGAGCAGGAGGCCGAGGAAGAAGGTCGACGCCACCGAGATCAGGGCGAAGACGAAGGTCCAGATCGTGACCGAGATGAGCGGCCCGCGGATCGACTCATCGGTCACCGCGCGGACGAAGTTGTCGAAGCCGACGGTGATCTGCCAGCCGGGCAGCAGCTCCTCGCCGTCCGCCGAGGTGAACGCGCCGGTGCCGATGTCTTCGTAGACGGTGCCCGAGTCGGTGTCGGTCATGGTGCCGGCGGCCTCGTCGTACTCGAGCGAGGAGACGTACAGGTACCCGTTCTGCCCGTCGGGCGTGCGGATGGCGCCGTCGTTGGGGTCGTCGCTGAACGGCACCGAGAGCTGCTCGATCTCGTTCGAGCGGGCCAGCACCTCCGCGAAGCTGAGAGAGGCCCATCCGTCGACCGCGGTGGCCTTGCCGCCGTCCATCGTCGCGCCGTCGACGTCTGCGAGCGGCTGGTCGTTCGTTCCGACGCTGACGTCGCCGTCATCCGGGTCGGTGACGAGCAGGCCGAGCGTGCCCAGCTGCTCCACGACGGTGACCGGGTAGGCGGGCGAATCCTCGACGCGCTCCTGCGCCGAGCGCATGAGGGCGGCGACGGCCTGATCCTTCGACCCGTTGTGACCGGTTCCGTAGTTCGTGAATCCGATGTAGCCGGTGTACAGCAGCGTGAACACCTGGAAGACGATCAGAAAGATCACGCCGGGCGTGAGGTACTTCGCGGGGACCGCCTTGCGCGAGAAGTAGATGTAGTTGACGAGCAGCGTGACGAGGACGACGAGCGCCAGCACGACCCACTCGTGGTGGGTGAACAGCACGAAGGCCGCGTAGAGGGCGATCGCATCGACGATCGCGAGGAGCACGATCTTCAGCAGCATCCAGCCGATGCGTCCGGACGCCGCCTCGGCGATGCTCGCAGCCTGACGCTGGCGCCGGGTCGGGGGCGGGGTCTGCTCCGCCTCGGTGGTGTCGCTCATGTTCATCCCGTCATCACGCTGTCGGGGCGAGCGCGGCTGCGCTCGCCCCGACAGGCTCACTGGTGTTACTTGATCGCTGCCGCGACGTCGTCGGCGAGCTTCTGCCAGGTCGCGGCCGGGTCGGCTCCGTTGATGATGGCGGCCTCGGCCACGCCCCAGAACTCCCACACGGCGCCCATGGCCGGGATGGCGGGCATCGGGACGGCGTCGGCACCGACGGTCTGGAAACCGGCGATGATCGGGTCGGATGCCGCGGTGTCGGCCGCAGCGGTGAGGGCGGGGAGGATGTTGCCCGCCTTGAACAGCTCGAGCTGGACGTCCTCGGTGCCGAGGTAGTTCACGAGGAAGTCGTTCGCAGCGACCTTGTTGTCGGACTCCGAGCTGACGAAGAAGCCCTTGACGCCGGCGAACGGCGAGGCGACCTGGTCGGTGGGGCTCGGGACGGGGTCGATCTCGACGTTGATGCCGCCGTCGACCGCGGCGCCGACGTTCCACGGGCCGGTCAGCCAGAAGGCTGCCTTGCCGTCGAGGAACTGCTGCTTGGCGATCTCGCCGTCGATGTCGGTGTTCAGCACGCCCGCGGCGCCCTGCTCCCCGAGCCACTGGGCGAAGGCGGTGCCGCCCTCGCTGCCGAGCTGCAGATCGGCGGCGTCGTAGCTGCCGGACGCGTCGGTGCCGAAGACGGGGGCACCGAAGGCCGTCTGGAACGGATACAGGTGGTACGGGTTGCCCTCGGCGCCCTGCTCGACGACGAACGGCTGGTCGAGGCCCGCGGCCTTGCCCTTGGCGATCATGTCGGCGAAGTCGGTGGCGGGCTCGGCGACGAGGTCGGCGTTGCGCAGCACGGCGATGTTCTCGACCGCGTACGGGAGCATGTACACGGAGCCGTCGTACGTCGAGGCCTGGAGGGCCACATCGAGGTAGTCGGATGCCGAGTCGCCGAGCTCGAGCGGAGCCACGACGCCGTTGGTGGACAGCTCGCCCAGCCAGTCGTGCGCGCCCATGGTGATGTCGGGGCCCTTGCCGGTCGGAACCTGCTGGATGAAGTCGTCCTTGATGGTGTCGACATCCTTGCCGACGATCTCGACCTTCACGCCGGTCTTCTCCTCGTACGCGTCAGCAGCGCCCCGGAGCGCGTCGACGCGCTCCGCATCCACCCAGACCGTGAGCGAGGAATCGGTGGACTCGTCGCCACCGGAGTTGTTCTCTGCTCCACCTGCAGCGCAGCCGGCGAGCGTGAGCGTGGAAACGGCGGCGACGGCGCCGAACGCGAGGATGCCCCTCTTGTTCACCTTCATTGGTGTGTGCCTCTCTTGATGCGTTAGGTGCTCGCAGAACTGCAAGCGCTTACAGTATGCATGGCAGGCGCCCGGTCTGGCAATCGCAGAAGCGGCCGATACCAAGCTGTAACAGAAGCGGGCGACCGGGCCGCGAGCATGGACGCGCTTTCAGAATCGTGGGGCGAACAGCGAATCGATAGGATGGCGCCATGGCAGACTCATCGTTCGACATCGTCAGCAAGGTCGACCACCAGGAGGCGGAGAACGCCCTCAACCAGGCCCGCAAGGAGGTCGAGCAGCGCTACGACTTCAAGGGCACCGGCGCCTCGGTCGAGTGGAGCGGCGAGTCGATCCTCATCAAGGCGAACACCGAGGAGCGCGCGAAGGCCGTCCTCGATGTGTTCCAGTCCAAGCTCATAAAGCGCGGCATCTCGCTCAAGAGCCTCGAGTCGGGCGACCCGTTCGCCAGCGGTAAGGAGTACCGGATCGTCTCGACGCTCAAGGACGGCATCTCGTCCGAGAACGCGAAGAAGATCGGGAAGATCATCCGCGATGAGGGCCCGAAGGGCGTCAAGAGCCAGATCCAGGGCGACGAGCTGCGCGTGCAGTCAAAGAGCCGCGACGACCTTCAGGCCGTGATCGCGCTTCTCAAGGGCTCAGACCTCGACATCGACCTGCAGTTCATCAACTACCGCTGAGCCGCCGCCCACCCGGTCACCCAGCGCTCCAGCCGCGCGTAGGCGTCATCGCGCGCGTCCTTGCGCGACAGGAACACGTCGTGCAGCGCCCCGTCGATGCGCTCGATCGTCACGGATGATCCGAGCCCGAGCGCCCGCTGCGCGATCCCGTCGACGGCGAGAACCGTGTCGGCCGAGGTCAGTTCGTCCGACCACCTCGTCGGCAGCGCCGAGCGCTTCGACAGGAGCACGCACACCGGCGCGGTGATCGTCAGGCCGTCGGCGACGGCTCGATGACCGCGCGTGATCGCGCGGAGCCAGCCGGCGTGCACCGGCATCGCGGGCACCGGGCGCCACGTCGGATTCGTCTCCATCAGGTCGTCGGGGTCAGCGACCGCCGCCTGCGCACGGGCGTAGAAGCCGAGGTCGATCTGCGGAGCGGCTTCCATCGGGCGCAGCCGCGCCTGCAGCTCGATCATCGGGATGATCGCGGCGCGCAGCGGCGCGAGCTGCAGTTCCAGCCACGGCGAGTTCAGGATCACGGCATCCGCAGCGTCCGGATGACGCGATGCCCACAGGCTCAGCACCAGGCCACCGGTCGAGTGTCCCATGAGCACCAGCCGACGATCGCCGACGGCATCCGACCGCATCGCCTCGAGCGCCGCGGCGATGTCCTCGTCGTACGTCTTCAGATCGGTGACGTAGCCGGGCGTCTGGCCGTCACGGAGGCTGCGGCCGTACTTGCGCAGGTCCAGGGCGAAGAATCGGGCGCCCTGAGACGTCCAGAACCTGGCCAGCCGCTTCTGGAAGAAGTAGTCCGACCAGCCGTGCACGTAGAGCACGTCGACCCCGTCGAGCATCGGGGGCGGGTCCGCCTGCGGCATCCCGCGCAGACGACGGACGAACCGCTCCCAGCCGCTCGGCGGCTCGGGCGGCGCCGGCGGCAGAGCACGCACCAGCGTCGCGACGACCTCACCCTCGTGATCCTCTCCGAGCGGCAGCGTGGTCTGCTCGAACTCGTCCCCGAGGACGTCAAGCAGCCACGCGGTCATGGCGTCAGTCTAGCCGCGGGCGGGATGCTTCGACTCGCTACTCCCCGCGGGAGATGCGGACCATCTCGTCGCGCGGAACGACCTTGATGCGGGCGCGGTCGTGCGGCCCCCCGAGGGCGATCTCGTGCTCGTCGAGGCGGTGCCAGCCGTCGAGGTCGGTCCACTGGACCCCGCGCGACTCGAGCAGCGCGGGGATAGCGGCCTCGGACGGGTCCTCCGGCTGCCACCACGAGCCCTGGTCGTTGACGAGGTGCTGCACGGTCTCCATCGCGTCGGACTTCGTGTGGCCGATCAGACCGACCGGCCCCCGCTTGATCCAGCCGGTGGCGTAGATGCCGGGAACGCGCTGGTTGGAGTCCTTCGCGATGACCTGGCCCTCGCGGTTCGGGATCACGCCGTGCTTCTTGTCGAACGGCACGTCCTTCAGCGGCGAGCCGAAGTAGCCGACCGCACGGTACATCTGGCCGATCGCGATCTCGCGCAACTCGCCGGTGCCGGTCACGCCGCCCGAGCCATCGGGCTGCGTGCGCTCGTAGACGATGGCCGCGACCCTGCCATCTGTATCCTTCTTGATCTCGACGGGCTTGGCCCAGAAGTGCAGGTGGAGGCGTCGGGAGGCCTCTCCCCCGGCGTTGTTCACCGACGGGCGGGTGCGCCACTGCTGCAGGATGCGGTCGATGACCTTGACCTGCTTGTTGCTGGCGACGGCGTCCTTGGAAGCCTCGTCGTAGTCGAAGTCCTCGTCGTAGACGACCATGTCGACATCGCGCAGCTCGCCGAGCTCGCGCAGCTCGAGCGGGGTGAACTTCACCTGGGCGGGGCCGCGACGGCCGAACACGTGCACATCCGTGATCTTCGACGCCTCGAGGCCGGCGTGCACGTTGTCGGGGATCTCGGTGGGCAGCAGATCCTCGGCGTGCTTGGCGAGGATGCGGGCGACGTCGAGCGCGACGTTGCCGTTGCCGAGCACGGCGACGGACTCGGCGTCCAGGGTCCACTCGCGGGGCACGTCGGGGTGGCCGTCGAACCAGCTGACGAAGTCCGCGGCGCCGAACGAGCCCTCGGCGTCGATGCCGGGGATGTCGAGGGCCGAGTCGCGGATGGCGCCGGTGGCGAAGATCACGGCGTTGTAGTGCTTCTTCAGGTCGTCGAGCGTGATGTCCTCGCCGAAGCGCACGTTGCCGAAGATGCGGATGTCGCCGCGGTCGAGCACGTCGCGCAGGGCGTTGATCACGCCCTTGATCCGGGGGTGGTCGGGGGCCACGCCGTAGCGGACCAGGCCGTAGGGTGCGGGGAGCTGCTCGAACAGGTCGATGGAGACGTCGAAGGAGCGCTCGGTCTTCAGCAGGATGTCCGCCGCGTAGATTCCGGCGGGGCCTGCGCCGACGATGGCAAGCCTGAGCTTGGTCATGGGTGTCCTTTCGGATGCTGCAGCTGCGCGGATCGGTCAGCTGCTGCGGTCTGCAAGAGTCTCGGCGAAGCGGATCAGGGCGTCGCGCACCGTGCCCTTGGGCAGGGGGGCGAGCGCCGCGGTCGCGTCGCGGGTCCAGGCACGCGCGAGCTCGAGCGTCTTCTGCGTGACGGCGTGGTCGCGCAGTTCGGCGAGCGGCTGGTCGAGGATGGCGGGGTCGGCTCCGTCGGAGATCCGGGCCACGCCGTCGTCGATGCGCGCGGCGAGCGCGGCGGATGCGGCATCCGTCTCGGCCTTCAGCAGCAGGTACGGCATCGTCGGCACGCCGGCGCGCAGATCGGTGCCGGGGACCTTGCCGGTCTCAGCGGGATCGGCGGAGAGGTCGATGACGTCGTCGAGGAGCTGGAACGCGACCCCGACCTTCTCGCCGTAGACGCGCAGCGGCTCCTCATATTCGGCCGGGGCGTTCGAGAAGATCGCGCCGCCCTGCGTGGCCGCGGCGATGAGGGATCCGGTCTTGTCGGCGAGCACCTGGATGTAGAACTCGATCGGGTCGTCGTCCTCCTGCGCACCCACGGTCTCGTGCAGCTGCCCGAGGACGAGGCGCTCGAACGTGTCGGCCTGCAGCCGGATCGCGCGCTCGCCGTTTCTCGACATGAGCTGGCTCGCCCGCGAGAACAGGATGTCACCGGTGAGGATCGCGACGTTGTTGCCCCACACCGCGTGCGCGGCCGGGACCCCGCGGCGGCGGTCGGCGCCGTCCATGACGTCGTCGTGGTACAGCGAGCCGAGGTGGGTCATCTCGAGCGCCTTGGCGATGTCGATCACGGCGGGGATGTTGCCCTCGCCGAGCTGTGCGGTCAGGAGCGTCAGCACGGGACGGATGCGCTTGCCGCCGGCCTCGTACAGATAGCGTGCCGAGGCGTCGGCGATCGAGTCCGCGACGTGCAACTCATCGGCGAGCCCGGACTCGACGAGGTCGAGCCCGTCTTCGATCTGGCGAACGACGCGTCGCGCGGCCGGGCCGACGAAAACACGGTCGCTGAAGCCGAGTCGGCTCGCGAGGCGCGAACCCGGTGCGGCGGGGTTCGAAGTCACGATCTCCACCCTACCCGCGGCTCAGGCCGCGCTCGTCGCACGAGGCGGGTTGATCGCGCCGGGCGCCGCCGGCTTGACCGCGCGATGCAGGGCGACGATGCCGAAGGAGAGGTTGCGGTAGTGCACCTCGGTCCATCCCGCCTCGCGGATCCACGCCGACAGCCGCTTCTGGTCCGGCCAGTCGGCGATCGACTCGTTCAGGTAGTCGTAGGCGTCGCCGTTGGTGCCGGCGAGGCGCGCGACACGCGGGAGGACCTGCGCGTTGTAGAAGCGGTACAGGCCGCGGAAGGCTCGGCCGGGCGGGGTGGAGAACTCGTTGATCACCATGCGTCCACCGGGCTTCGTCACGCGGAACAACTCGGCGAGCGCCTTCTTCGGCTGCTGCACGTTGCGCAGGCCGTACGACATGGTGACGGCATCGAACTCGTCATCGCCGAAGGGGAGGTTCATGGCATCCGCCTCCACGAAGGAGAGGTTGGGCAGGTGACCGTGGCGGCGCTTGCCCTCGGCCAGCATCCCGGGCGAGAAGTCCGCGGCGACGACGTCTGCTCCGCTGGCAGCGAGGGATGCCGAGGAGGATGCCGTGCCCGCAGCGAGATCGAGAATCCGCTCGTAGCGCTTCGGGGCCACGGCACGGGTCGTCGCCGCGCGCCAGAACGCATCGTTGCCGAAGGTCATGGCGGTGTTGGTCCGGTCGTATCCGGGGGCGACCTGATCGAACATGCCGCTGACGCGCTTCGGGTCCTTGCCGAGGTCGGCGCGGTTGGGCTCGTTCACGCGTCCAGTCTAGATCGCTCGAGCCCGAGCGCTTCCAGGCGGTCGAGCCAGCGGTCGGCGGTCGCGTCGTCGAACGGCGCGACCTGACGCCGGACTCGGTCTTCGAGGTCGAGGGTCAGCGCCTCGAGGCGGCTCATGACATCCGCCGGGTAGCCGTACCGGATGCTGTGCTCGGCCCACTCGTCGCGGTCGTCCACCCAGGTGCCGCTCGGACCCTCGACCGGATCCCGCTCATTCTCGAGGCGGATGACGTCGAGATCCATGTCGATGCCCGTCGCCAGCAGCGGGTCGTCGGTCCAGCGCACGTCCCAGCCGAGGTCGATGTAGACGCGCATCCCGATCGGATGGTCGCGATTGACCGTCAGGGCGAAGTCGCCCGACGGCGGCACGAGGGTGACGTTGGACGCCTCGGCGTAGAACTCCGCACCCGGGCGGATGCTGTGCCAGCCGATCGGCTGACCGACCCAGTCGCCCCACTCATCCGCGCCCAGGTACACGCATTCATGGCGCCAGTGCGGCGAGCCGTCCCACTTGCGCCACTGGAAGATCATCTCGGTTCCGGGTGCGGGACGCGTGCTCACTCCCCCACACTACGCGGCACGCCTGCCGGGGCGCGGGTGCGAACTATTCTGGGTATGTGACCCACCGCCTGATCGTGCAGACCCGAGAATTCGATCCGGTCGACGACCTGCTGGCGTATGCCGACCCCGATCGGCCGCTCGCGTGGCTCCGCCGAGGTGACGGGATCGTCGCCGTCGGCGACACGGTGCTGGCATCCATCCGGGTGCCCGCCGGCGAAGGAGCGCTGCGCAGCACGATCATGGCGGATGCCTGGCGCGCGCTCTCCGAGAACGCCGAGGTCGACGACCCCGTCGGCCTGCCGGGCACCGGACTGGTCGGGTTCGGGGCGCTGACGTTCGATGAGGGTTCGGATGCCGACAGCATCCTCCTCGTTCCCTCGATCATCCTCGGCAGGCACCAGGGGCGCGGGTGGATCACCCGGATCGCGCAGGCCGGGGACGACCTGCCGCAGGACCAGCCCGACGCCGCGCTCGAATCACGAGCGTACGGGCCGCATTGGGCGGGGACCGTCGGGCCGGGCGCGCAGTCGCCCGAGGGGTATCAGCGGTCCGTCCGCGCGGCGCTGACGCGGATCGCAGGCGGCGAGGCCAGCAAGATCGTGCTGGCCCGCGATCTGGCGGGCACGATTCCGGCCGGATCGGATCTGCGCCGACTCGTGCGGGCGCTGTCGACGGGGTATCCCGACACGTGGACGTTCGCGGTCGACGGCCTGATCGGCGCGAGCCCCGAGACCCTCGTGACCGTGCAGGATCGCACGGTCACCGCACGAGTGCTGGCCGGCACGATCGGGCGCGGAGCGGATGCCGACGAGGATGCCGCCGCGTCGGCTCATCTGGCGTCGAGCACGAAGGACATCGACGAGCACGAGTACGCCGTGCAGTCGTTGCTGGAGTCGCTGCGCCCGCACGTGCGGGCGATGGCGGCGAGTGAGCAGCCGTTCCTGCTGAAGCTGCCGAACCTGTTCCACCTCGCCACCGATGTCGAGGCCGAACTCTCCGAAGGCGAGTCCGCGCTCGACCTCGTCGGGGCCGTGCATCCGACAGCGGCCGTGGCCGGTACGCCGACGCCGGCCGCCGTGGCGGCGATCCGCGAGATCGAGCCGTTCGACCGCGGTCGATACGCGGGCCCGGTGGGCTGGATCGACGGCGACGGGAACGGCGAGTGGGCGATCGCGCTGCGCTGCGCGCAGTTCACGGCAGGGCCGGAGGCCATCGCGGTGACGGCGTATGCGGGCGCGGGGATCGTCGCGGCGAGCGACCCGGAGACCGAGCTGCTCGAGACCCGGGTGAAGTTCCGCCCGCTCGTCGACGCGCTGGCCTAAGTGGCGGCAAGCCTCTTCTTCTCGGCCTCGACGTCGAAGTCGGCGGCCGGCCACTGCGGGTCGATGTCCTCCACGGCCGTCAGCAGCAGCTCCTGCACGGCGAGCCTGGCGTACCACTTGCTGTCCGCGGGGACCACGTGCCAGGGCGCGGCCTCGGTCGAGGTCCGCTCGAAGACGGTCTGATACGCCGCCATGTACTGCGGCCACAGCATCCGCTCGTCGACGTCGCCGGGGTTGTACTTCCAGTGCTTGTCGGGGCGCTCGAGGCGCTCCATCAGTCGCTCCTTCTGCTCCTCCCGAGAGATGTGCAGCATGACCTTCACGATGCGCGTGCCGGATGCCGCGACCCGCGCCTCGAACGCGTTGATCGCGTCGTACCGGCGTTCGATCTCGTCCGCCGGCGCGAGCGCGCGAACCTTGCCGACGAGCACATCCTCGTAGTGCGAGCGGTCGAAGACGCCGATGAAGCCGGGCTGCGGCAGTCGCTTCTCGATGCGCCAGAGGAAGTCGTGCTCGAGCTCTTCCTTCGTCGGCGCCTTGAACGCCGCGAGCTCGACGCCCTGCGGGTCGACCCCGCCGACGACATGCCGGACGATCCCGCCTTTGCCCGCGGAATCCATCCCCTGCAGCACGAGCAGCACGGCGTCCTTCGCGTTGCCGGTGCGACTCGCCGCGAACAGGCGCTCCTGCAGCTCGCTGAGCGCCTCGATCCCGACGGCGAGCTCCTTCTCGGCGCTCTTCTTGCCTCCCGCGTAGCCGGGGTGGCTGCCCGGATCGACGTCCGACAGCCGGAATCCCTCCCCCACGCGCAGAATCTCGGATGCCTCGTCGGTCCAGCCTCGGTTGCCCATCTGCCCATCCTGCCCGAGCACAGCTTCGGATCACACCCCCGATCCACCCCGTGCACAGCTTCGGATCACAGACCGGTCCACCCCGTGCACAGCTTCGGATGGGAGCACGAACACGCCAGGGCCGGGGCCATCAGCCCGGAGTGTCGGCCGCGGCATCCGAAGTTGTGCCCAACGGAGGGCGCGGCCGCCGGAGGCGTCAGCGCGGCAGCGGCACCTCGATGAGCTGGCGACCGGCGACCGGAGAGGTCAGTGCCTGGTCGAGGGCCGCGCGGGTCGTGATGCGCTGATAGCCCCACCCGTATGCTGCGGCCAGCTGCTCGAGCTGCGCGGTGTGCGGCGTGTAGAACACGCGGTCGAGGTCTTCGCGCGGTGCGGATGCCGCGACCTCGAGTCCGTCGAAGATCGTCCCGCCGCCATCGTTGCCGACGATCACCTGCAGACGCGGCTCTACTTCGTCGGGCGGCAGCAGGAGGGCGCCGACGTCGTGCAGGAACGCGAGATCGCCGAGGATCACGCGGGTGACGCCGGCTGCGCCGTCCGCCTGGCTCGCGAGCGCGATGCCGGTGGCGGTCGCGATCGTGCCGTCGATCCCGGCGAGTCCGCGGTTCGCGTGCACGGGCACTTTCTTGCCGCCGAGCACGGCGTCGGCGACCCGGACGAGCCGGGACGAACCGAACATCAGCCGGTCGTGCGGCCAGGTCGCCCGCCACACGGCATCCACCAGCAGCTCGCGATCGAGCGGGCGGCGTACGGCCGCGAGCTCGGCGCGCATGGCGTCGCGACGGGCCGAGAGGTTCGTGGAGTGCAGGCCGTCCTGGTCGGGGGCGTTCTCGCTGAGGTCGACGACGGATGCGGCGGACGCCTGCATCCATTCACCGAGCCAGGCGCGGTCGGCGTCGCCGCGAGCGATGGTGACGGATGCCGCTGCCCGCGAGCGTCCGTTGAGGTTCAGCGCCTCGCCGCCGCGACGGCGACGACCTCGACGTCGTCGCGCTTCAGGAGGGCTGCGACCTCGCGGCTGAGAGTCGGGTGGCCGAGCACCACGGCGCGCTCGATGCGTCCGCCGAGGTCAGGATCGCGCAGGTGCTCCCGGTAGCCGTGTACGACGTACCTGCCGAACCGGGACCCGCTGACGATCTCGGCGATCAGGGGCCAGGATCCGGCGTGCGAGACGTCTTCCGCCGAGGGTCCGGCATCCGCACCCGCGATGACGACGGTGCGGGGCCCGTGCTCGAGCACGATCGGTTCGCCGGCATCCGCCGTCGGGGCCGCCCCGGGCGCTGCCGTGAAGTCGTCCGGCAGTGCCGTCGACAGCGGTTCGCGGGCGGGGAGGTTCAGATGCACGGGGCCCGCGACACCCGGCAGGCCCACCTGTTCGGCATCCGCTCCCATGGCCGCGGCGACGGCACGCGCGCCGAGACCACCCCACGAACCATCGCCGGGCACCGGCGCATCATGCTGCCAGCGCACGAACGCCCCGAACAAGCCGGGCTGGATCGTCGCCTGGTTCGCGCCGACGCCGCGCAGCTCAGGCGGTCGGTCAGCGGTCAGCAGCAGCAGGGGGATCCCGGAATGGAACGCCTCCATGGCCGCCGGCAGCAGATTCGCGGCGGCCGTGCCCGAGGTGCAGACGACGGCAGCCGGCACCCGCGTCTCACGGGCGAGGCCGAGAGCGGTGAAGCCCGCCACGCGCTCGTCGATGCGCACGTGCACGCGGATGGACCCCTGCCGGGCGAGATGGGTCGCGGCGAGCGCAAGCGCCTGCGATCGGGAACCCGGCGAGATCACGACATCGCGGACGCCGTGAGCGACGAGCTCGGCGAGGAGCGATGCCGCGGCATCCGCTGCCGGTGATGCCGTCATGAACGCGAGTCGGCGGCGGGGCCGTCGGTCTCGTCGTCAAGGCGGGCGAGCTCCTCCTCCAGCCGGCGGATGCGCTCATCCTGCTCGGTCTTGCTGATGCTGCGCAGGAACTCGGGGTCGTCGTCGGGCGCGACGGAGCGGATGCTCTCCTGGTCGCTGCGACGGCGTCGTCCGAGGACGAACCACAGGATGCCGCCGAGCACGGGGATGAGGACGACGATCGCGATCCAGGCGGCCTTGGGCACGCCCCGGTGCCGCGTCGCCGGCTGCACTGCGCAGTCCACGATGCTGAACACCCAGAAGACGAGGGCCAGGAAGCCCCCGACGATCAGTACTCTCGCCACGCCTCCAGTCTAGGCCGGTTCTCCTATGCGGGGTCGGTGAGCCTGGGCGGGCG
Organism: Microbacterium tenebrionis; assembly: GCF_903645325.1. Lineage (GTDB taxonomy): Bacteria > Actinomycetota > Actinomycetes > Actinomycetales > Microbacteriaceae > Microbacterium > Microbacterium tenebrionis. The sequence goes on along the minus strand of NZ_CAHJXQ010000001.1, from coordinate 238,839 downwards.
TCGACGCGACGACGGGATTCGAACCCGCTGCGCTTCCGGGTATGAACCGGAGCCCGGAACCACCCGGACCGTCGCGATGTCTTCGACGCTACCGGGCGTGGATGCAGGCGACCAGGTTCGGACGGAAGATCTCGGAAAGCGACGCTGAATGTCGCCATGTTTCGCGCCGACCTACACTGGAGGGATGAAGTTGCCGCCGATTCTCGTCTACTCCGTGTTGCGGCTGCTGGCGTTCCTCGTGCCGCTGGCGATCATGTGGTTCTTCTTCCCGATCATGCGCGAGTACTGGTGGCTGACCGCGATCTTCGCCGCGCTCATCGGCATGAGCCTGTCGGTGCTGTTCCTGCGCAAGCCCCTCTCCGGAGCATCCGCCGACATCTACGAGCGGCGCGAGTCGCGCGGTCCCGGCCGGCAGAGCGCGGCAGCGCAGGATGCCGACGCCGAAGATGCCGCGCTCGACGCGCCGACATCCGGCGACTCGGGCGCACAGCGCGAGAGCTGATTCAGCCGACGAACGCCCAGTAGAGCGCGCACGCGTACGCGAGCGCACAAAGCGATGTGAGCCCGAGCGCGACCACGAGCTCCTTCGGCTGGCGGTACGTCCACACGATGAGGATGGCCGGCAGCCCTGCGAGCAGGGCCAGCAGCGCGAGCCAGGCGATCGGGTAGAGCAGCGCCAGACTGCTCGAGAGCAGGAACGGCACGAGCAGGAACACGGTGTAGACGATCTGGGTCGCCCTGCGTCCGATCAGCACGGTGAGCGTGCGCTTGCCGACCCGGCGGTCCTGATCGATGTCGCGCAGGTTGTTCGCCAGCAGAACGGCGCAGGCCAAGAGTCCCACTGCGACCGCCCCGATCCAGGCCTCCTGCGGCAGCTGGAACGCCTGCACCCATGTGGTGCCGAGTGTGGCGACGAGGCCGAAGAAGACGAAGACGAAGACCTCGCCGAGGCCGAAATAGCCGTACGGCCGCTTGCCGCCGGTGTAGAACCACGCCGCGACGATGCAGACGGCACCGACCGCGAGCATCCACCACTGCCCGGTGCGGATGACGATCGCCAGCCCGACGAGGGCGGCGAGTGCGAAGAACGACAGGGCGATGATGAGGACCGTGCGCGGGTCGACACGGCCGGATGCCGTCAAGCGGGCTGGCCCGACGCGGTGGGCATCCGTGCCGCGGACGCCGTCGCTGTAGTCATTGGCGAAATTCACGCCGATCTGCAGCAGCACGGCGACTGCGAGGCAGGCCAGCGCGATGACCCAGTGCAGCTCCCGGCCTCCGAGCTGGGCCGCGCCGGTGCCGATGACGACGGGGGCGATGGCCAGCGGTAGCGTGCGCAGACGAGCCGCGCCGATCCAGTCGCGCGCGGTGATCGGCGGGGCCTCGACAATCGGACGCTTGGCGGGGTTCCCGCTGGTTCGAACCGGCCTGCGGTTCCCGACCTTCTTCTTGCGCTTGGAGGATGCTGCCACGAAGGAAAATTCTAGTCCTGGCGCCTGTGGCCCTACTCTTCCGTGGCGACGGCGATCGGACGGTTCTCGTAGTACGTCTGCAGCACGACCGTCGTACGGGTGCTGACGTTCGCAACGGTACGGATGCCGTTGACCAGCTCTTCCAGCGCCCTGGGCGACGCGACGCGCGCGAACAGCATGTAGCTGGCGTTGCCGGCGATCGAGTGGCACGCCTCGATCTCGGGCATCGGCTCGAGAAGCTCGGGGGCGTTGTCGGGCTGGCCCGGGTCGAGGGGGGTGATCTCGATGAACGCGGACAGCGGCTTGCCCACCGCCTCGGCATCCAGGATCGGCCGGTACCCGGCGATCACACCGCGGGACTCCAGACGGCGGAGTCGCGACTGCACGGCCGACGTCGACAGGCCGACGGCCTCCGACAACTGGGCAAGCGTCGCCCGAGCATCCTCAGAGATCTCGGCGATGATCCGGCGGTCGACAGCATCCTCCATGGGTGGAATAGTATCGGTACTCACGCACTTTCGCCGGATATTTTCCGCCACGTCACGGATCGGAGGTCCCGATGACCACTCCCCTGCAGAACACCGCCATCATCGGCGAGCCCGAGGTCGTCGAGGACGCTGCGCACGCCGAGTCGAGTGCCGCGTGGCGGATGCTGAAGGACGCCGCCGTCGCGATCCGCGACCTGCAGGTCAAGGACGGGTCGATCCCGGATGCCGGCGGTGATCTCTGCGACGTGGCGACGCGCGGCGTCGTGGTCGGCGGCATCCGTGCCCTGTCCCCCGCGTTCCCGCACGACGCCGCATACCTGTCCGCACTCGTGACGGACTTCGACCGCTGGGCCGCATCGGGCTTCGATGTTCCCGACTTCCTCGACTCACTCGTGGCGTTCCAGCCGCAGGAGCACCGGGTCGACGGCATCCGGCACCTCGTGGTCTTCCCGATGTACACCCAGAACGGGTCGAGCGACCGACTGGTCGAGGCGCTGATCGTCGAGACCATCTGGCCGGACTTCATCGGCGAGCTCGAGGCGGGCGACTACGGCAACAAGCTGTTCGTCTCACTGCGCCTGATCGACTTCACCCCGGGCTACGACACGAACTCGGCCGTGCTGTTCCCCGAAACCGTCGCGATGCGGGAGATCCCGCCGTTCACGTGGGGCGCGATCTTCCAGGACCGGGAGGCAGCCCGCTACCGCCGCGTGGTGCGCGCGGCATCCGAGATCACCAAGCTCGAGCTGCCCGAAGACGCGGCGCGGATGCTGGATGACCAGGACCTCACCGAGAAGACGTTCGTGATGTGGGACATCATCCACGACCGCACGCACATGCGCGGCGACCTGCCCTTCGACCCGTTCATGATCAAGCAGCGGATGCCGTTCTTCCTGTATTCGCTCGAGGAGCTGCGCTGCGACCTGACCGCATTCCGCGAGTCCGTCGCGATCCAGCGCCGCCTTCGGTCCCTGAGCCTGTCGAAAGGCGATGACCTGACCGCCACCGAGCAGGAGATGCTCGAGCACGCGGGCCTCGTGCAGTACGCCGTGATCTTCGACCGGATCTTCCGCTTCGCCATCACCGGGTCGCGTGTGCGCAACTACGACGGGCTCGGCGGGCAGCTGCTGTTCGCCTGGCTGCACCAGCGCGGCGTGCTGCACTGGACCGACACCCGGCTGGCGTTCGACTGGGACGGGGTTCCGGAGGCCGTGATCGCGCTCGGAGAGGCGATCGACGACCTGTACTGGCGCTCGATCGACCGCCCGAAGACCGCGCACTGGCTTGCCGCATACGAGCTCGTCAGCTCTGTGGTGGCGCCGAACCCGGCATCCGTCTGGGCCCGCGGGCTGCCGGATGAGGTGCTCGCCGGCGCACCCAAGGGCTACACCGACGCGGTGCTGGACGACGAGTTCCCGCTGTCGATGTTCTTCGAGGCGCTGGAGAAGAAGATGCGCGACGTCATCGCGTCGACGTCGGGGATCCGCGGCACCGATGGGTGACGAGGGCGTGCTCGTTCGTCGCAGAACTGCAGCGACTTCGCATGTTTCCGCGCGATTCGTGCGTGATTGCTGTCGTTCTGCGAAATTCGCGCTCGGCCGCGACGAGGCAGGCGCGCGATGACTGCTGAGGGACGCACGATCGTGCTCGCCGGAGGAACGAGCGCTGCGGGGAAAGCGATCGCGCGGGCGCTGGTGGATGCCGGTGCCCGCGTGATCGCGACCGGACGATCGGAGTCCGGACTCGCCGCCGTGCGGGATGCCGGCGCAGAGGCCGTGGTCGCGGATGCGACCTCACTCGAAGACATGACAAGACTCGCTGGGGCGCTCGGCGCCGTCGACGGGGTGTTCCCGCTCGTCGGCGGTTGGCGTGGGAGCGGCGGACTCGGAGGACAATCCGACGAGGACTTCGCCGCCCTCATGCCGGCTCTCGAGGCCGTGCGCGCGACGTCGCGCGCGTTCGATGCGCTGCTGCAGGCGTCGGATGCCGGACGCTTCGCGATCGTGTCATCCACCGCGGTGGCCCGTCCCCTAGCCGGCGGCGCGAACTACGCGGCGGTCAAGGCGGCGAGCGAGGCATGGGCACGCGCCGTGGCGCACGGGTTCGCGAAGAGCGCGCGGGATGCCGAGACGCCGCTGCGTGCGGCATCCGTCGTCTTCCGCGCGAAGGCGCTCGAACCGGAGGTGCTCGCGACGGCTGCGACTGGACTATGGGATTCCCCCGCCGACGACCTGAACGATCACGTGATCAACCTGGGTTGATCCGTGCCCGGCTTCAGTCGCGGCGCCCCGGCGGGATGCCGGGAACGACGGGTGGGGCATCCGCCCCCGACCCGTCGGGGATCTCCTGCTCCGGAGCCTGCTCGTACAGCAGCGTGAGCTTGCGGTACGAGCGCGTGAAGAACGCGAGCCCTGCGGCGACCACCATGATCAGCCCGGCGAACAGGCACACCAGGGCGATCCCGCGCGCCTCACCCTCGCCCAGCAGCCAGCCCCACTGGCGCTGACCGGCAGGGCTGTCCATGAACGGGATGATGAGGAACTCGGCGATCGGGGCGATGAGGAACGCCGTGATCGGGGCGGCACTGGCCTCCATCGCCGCAGCCATGCCGAACACGCGCCCCTGCCGCCGGAACGGCACGACCTTCTGGATCACCGTCTGCTCAGCCGCCTCGACCGGCGGCACGAGCATCATGTAGATCCAGATCCCCACCACGTACAGCGGCCACCACTCCCGCAGCATGAAGACCGCCCCGAGCAGGCCCATCGCGATCACGACGAGCAGCATGGTGCGCACCGGCCGCTTGCCGAGCCCGAACTTGGCCACCAGCGCCCCGCCGATGAGGAAGCCCGTCGAGCCGAAGGCCAGCGCGATGCCCCAGAGCTGCGCGTTGAACAGCGTCAGACCGTAGGGGTCCATCAGCGCCATGTAGACGCCGCCGATGAGGTTGTTGAACGTCGAGAAGATGATGAGGGCGAACAACCCCGGCGCCATCCGGATCGCCTGCACGCTGCCGCGGAAGTCGAGCGCGCCGGACGAGTTCGGGTCGGGTTGCGGCTCCTCCTCGGGGATGCGGACGAACAGCAGATGCACGAACGTCACAGCCATGAAGACGATCGCGATCACCAGCGTCCATCCCATGCCGAGGAAGCCGATCGACAGCCCCGAGAAAACGCTCGTCACGAGGAACGCGATGCCCTGCACCGTGCCGACCAGGCCGTTGGCGTTGGCGCGCTTGTCCTCTTCGATGAGCAGCGTCACGGTGGTCGACAGCGCGATGTTGCGAAGCTGCTCGATCACGCCGCCGAACAGGATGACCGCGGCGAACACCCAGAACCACGGGGCGCCGAGATCGAGGATCTGCTCTTCCGTGAAGAAAACGAAGAGAACCCCTGCGACGCCGAACGCGACGGCGGAGACGATGCTCGACAGCAGCATCACGGCGTGCTTGCGGTGCCTGTCGACGACTGTTCCGAACACCATCGCGAAGACGGCGACGAAGAGCATGTACGCACCGCCGATGATGCCCGTGGCGAGCACAGATCTGGTCTCGATGTACACCCAGAACGTGAGCGCGAACCATAGGAAGCTCGTCGTCACGTTCGCGATCAACGTGTTGACGAGGACGCCGACGAATGCTCGCCTCGCGGCTGTGCGTTCCATGCCGAGAACACTAATTCGGGGGACCGACATTGGACAGGGGTTCCCCCGAAACTTCGCAAGTAGGCTTGTCCGGTGAGCACACTGCATGACCCCGCGATCCGGGGCTTCGCATCGGACAACTACTCCGGCATCCACCCCGAGGTCCTGGCGGCCATCGCCGCGGCGAACGACGGCCACCAGATCGCCTATGGCGAGGACCAGTACACCGAGCGGCTGCAGGAGGTCTTCCGCAGCCACTTCGGCGACGGCATCCAGGCGTTCCCCGTCTTCAACGGCACCGGCGCGAACGTCGTCGGCCTGCAGTCGATGCTCCCGCGCTGGGGCGCGGTGATCGCGGCATCCACCGCGCACATCAACGTCGACGAGGGCGGCGCCCCCGAGCGCATGGGCGGCATGAAGCTGCTCACCGTCGAGGCCCACGACGGCAAGCTCGCCCCCGAGCTCGTCGACCGCGAGGCGTGGGGCTGGGGCGACGAGCACCGCGCACAGCCGCTGGTCGTCTCGATCACGCAGTCCACCGAGCTCGGCACGCTCTACAAACCGGACGAGATCCGTGCCCTCGCCGAGCACGCGCACGAGCGCGGTATGAAGCTGCACATGGACGGCTCGCGCATCTCGAACGCCGCCGCCGCCCTCGACCTGCCGTTCGCGGCCTTCACGCGCGACGTCGGCGTCGACGTGCTCAGCTTCGGCGGCACGAAGAACGGAGCCATGCTCGGCGAAGCGATCGTCGTGCTGAACCCCGAGGCATCCGACGGGCTCATCTACAGCCGGAAGTATTCGATGCAGCTCGCGTCGAAGATGCGTTTCGTGTCGGCGCAGCTGATCACCCTGCTCGAGGGCGACCTCTGGAAGCGCAACGCCAGCCACTCCAATGCGATGGCCGCGCGTCTGCGCGCCGGAATCGAGGCTGGTCTCGCCGCCGGCACGATCCGCGGCGTCGAGTTCACCCAGCCGACCCAGGTCAACGGCGTCTTCGCGACGCTTCCGGCCGGGGTCGCCGACCAGCTGCGCGAGGTCTTCCGGTTCTACGACTGGGATGCCGCCCGCCGCGAGGTCCGCTGGATGTGCAGCTTCGACACGCAGGAGTCCGACGTCGACGCCTTCATCGAGGCGCTGGGGCGGCTGACGACCGGCGCCTAGGAGCGACGGCCGCCCTTTGATCACGAGACGGGGTTTGCAGCATGAAACCCGTGCCACCAGCATCCGTCTCGTGCTGCAAACCCCGTCTCGATGAAATAAGCGGGGATCGACGAGCGCGGGAGGCGTAAGCGCGAGCGCGCCAGACCGTGTGCGGGCGTCAGCGCAGCAGGCCGAGGCTCGCGAGGGCGTTGCGGATCAGCGTGCCGCGCCCGCCCTCCATCTCGTCGGAGAGCGCGTCGGACGCCGCTTCCTCCGGCGAGAACCAGGTGACCTCGAGTGCATCCTGACGCGGTTCGCACGTCCCCGTCACCGGCACGACATATGCAAGCGAGACCGCGTGCTGCCGATCATCGTGGAACGCGCTCACCCCAGGGATCGGGAAGTACTCGGCGACGGTGAACGGCACCGGCTGCGGCGGCAGGAGCGGGAACGCCATCGGTCCGAGGTCGTTCTCGATGTGGCGGAAGAGCGCGTCGCGGACGGTCTCGCCGAACCGCACCCTCCCCGACACGATCGTGCGCGTCATCTCCCCCAGCGGGGTCGATCGCAGCAGGATGCCGAGTTCGGTGACCTGCCCGGTACCGTCGGTCCGCACGGGGATCGCCTCGACGTACAGCATCGGCAGGCGACGCCGCGCCTCGGCGAGCTCGAACTCGCTCAGCCAGGCGGGGTTGCCCGCACCGGCCGGCGGCTCGCTGAACTGCGAGAGGTCGTCGCCCTCGCCGTCGGGGTCTGGATCTGGTGTGCGCACCGCCATGCTCCATTTCTACCAGTGTCGGTCTGCGCTGGCAGGATGGACGCGTGAGCGACTCCCTGACGATCGATGCGGATGCCACGCGCTGGGCGCCCGCGGACCGCGACGGCCTGCCCCTTCTCGTGCTCCTGCACGGCTACGGCTCGGATGAGAACGATCTGTTCGCGCTGCGCCCGTTCCTCCCCGAGGGGATCGCGGTCGCTTCGGTCGCAGCGCCCCTGACCCCGCCGTTTCCGATGTCGGGCCGGTCCTGGTATCCCATCGAGGGCCTCGAGGGTCGGAGTCCTGCCGCAACCACGGCCGCGGCCGAGGCGCTGCTGCGCTGGCTCGACGAGCACGCCGCCGAGGCCCCGAAGATCGCACTTCTCGGCTTCTCGCAGGGCGCCGCGGTGTCTCTGCAGGCGATGAGGCTGGATGCCGGGCGCTTCGGTGCGATCGTCGCGCTCAGCGGGTACGCGACACCGGGCGACCTCCCGGGTGACGAAGAAATCCAGACGACGAGGCCGCATGTCTTCTGGGGTCGCGGCACCCACGACGACGTCATCCCGCAGCCGCTCATCGACCACACGTCGCAGTGGCTCCCGGATCACGCCGATCTCACCGGCCGCGTCTACCCCGGCCTCACGCACAGCGTCTCGGAGGAAGAGCTCGCCGACGTGCGGGTGTTCCTCGAGAAGTGGCGGGACGACTCAGCGAGCTGAGTCGGGCTCGTCGTCGCCGGTCTGATCGTCGTCCGGCTCCTCCGCGTCGGCACCCCCGCCGTCATCCGCGGCACGCCGCCGGCTCCCGGCTGCGCCGAACGCGACGGCGAACACGATCCCGATGGCGACGCCGATCGCGATCCCGGCGCCCATGTTGTCCAGCGCGGAGCCCATCGCCACGCCGGCGCCCATGCTGAGAGCGATTCCGATCCCCCAGCTCATCCGCTGACGGACCTCGTGACCGCTCATCTGCTCGTCGCCCATGTCTCCACGGTACGGCGATGCGTCGGCGACGGCATCCGCCGCACGACGGAGATCCGACACGCCCGGGTGTTGCACGATGCGACACGCCCGGGTAGCATCGACGAGTCCTGTCCGCCGTGTTTGGAAGTTCATTGATCTGAGTCGTCGCTCCCGCGCCCATCTTTCCGCGCGCTGACACGACTCCTTCCCCTGCGGTTCCGCCTCCGCCGTCTCTCGGCGTCGATGGGCGACCGGTGTCAGTGCACCCGCACAACACGGAGACACGCATGCAGGCATCGACCCCTCACTCCTCGGTCACGCTCGACCGACTCACCTTCACCTGGCCGGACGGATCCACGGCCCTCGCCGGCGTGGACGGTTCGTTCGGCGCCGGGCGCACAGGCCTCGTGGGCCGCAACGGCTCCGGCAAGTCCACGTTGCTGCGCCTGATCGCCGGCGACCTCGCGCCGACGTCGGGGTCGCTGACGACCTCGGGCGAGGTCGCCTACCTGCCGCAGCGACTCACGCTCGACACAGATCGGCGGGTGGCCGACCTGCTCGGCATCGCTGAGGCGCTCGACGCCGTCCGCGCCATCGCGGGCGGCGACGTGGACCCCGAGCACTTCGACGCCGTCGGCGACGACTGGGACATCGAGGCTCGCGCACAGGCAGCTCTAGCCGGAGCAGGGCTCGATCCGACGTTCCTCGATCGCCGGATCGGAGAGCTGTCCGGCGGTGAGGCGGTGCTCGTCGCGATCGCCGGCATCCGGCTGCGCCGTGCGTCGATCACGCTGCTCGACGAGCCGACGAACAATCTCGACCGGGATGCCAGGACGAAGCTCGCGGCGATGGTGCGCGCCTGGAAGGGCACGCTCATCGTCGTCAGTCACGACGTGGCGCTTCTCGAGCTGATGGATGCCACCGCCGAACTGTACGCGCACAAACTGACGGTGTTCGGCGGACCGTATTCGGAATGGCGGGCCTGGCTGGATGCCGAGCAGGGCGCCGCTGTGCAGGCCGAACGCGACGCGAAGCAAGCCTTCAAGAAGGAGAAGCGGCAGCGCATCGAGGCCGAGACGAAGCTCGCCGGACGCGCCACGGTCGCGAACAAGGCCCACGTCGAGAAGCGCGTGCCCAAGATCATCGCCAACGGGCGGAAGATGGCCGCGCAGGTGTCGGCTGGGAGGCTGCGCACCGAGGTCGCCGAGAAGGAGAGCATCGCGCGCGACGCGCTCGATGCGGCAGGGCGGCGGGTGCGCGGCGACGCTTCGATGAAGATCGAGCTCCCCGAACCCGAGGTGTCGCGCAGCCGCCGCATCGCGACGATCTGCGACGCCGAGAGATCCTGGGTCATTCAGGGACCGGAGCGCGTCGCGCTCATCGGCGGCAACGGCGTCGGCAAGACCACGCTGCTGCAGCGGCTGGTGGCGGGCGGCGCCCTGCACAACTCCGGAGCTTCTTCGCAGATCAGTGTCGATTCGGCCTCAGACTCGACCGATCCGGAGTTTCTCCGGAGTTGTGCAGGAGAAACGGCGGCAACCTCTGTCGAGGTGACAGCGCACACCGACCGCATCGGCTACCTGCCGCAGCGCGTCGACGGGCTCGACGAGTCGCGATCGGTGATCGAGAACGTGGCTCTGGCTACGCCGGACATCCCCGAGAAGGAGCTGCGCAACCGGCTCGCCCGGTTCCTCATCCGCGGTGATGCGACCGACCGGCCGGTGGGCACGCTGTCGGGCGGCGAGCGCTTCCGCACGGCTCTGGCGGCGCTGCTCCTCGCCGATCCCGCTCCGCACCTCGTCGTCCTGGACGAGCCGACGAACAACCTCGACCTCAACACGGTCGACCAGGTCGTCGAGGCGCTGCGCGCCTACCGTGGCGCGGTGCTCGTCGTGAGCCACGACGACGGGTTCCTCGCCCGGCTCGACCTCGATCTCATCCTCGAGCTCGACGCCGATGGCAACCTGACCGAGGTCGTGGCGCCGACTATTTAGCGCGGCTGCTGCGCATCGCCCTGGTGTGCGCGAGAGAGGGGTCGGCGGCGAGCGCCGCGTACTCCTCGGAATCCCGCGGCACCAGGGCGACGCGCCCCTCCGCGTCGTGATGCGTGCCCCAGCCGTACCTCTTGCCGAGCGGTGAGGACCGCAGGCACGGCTGGCCCTTCGAGAAGAACTCCGCTCTGGCGTCTTGGTCGTTCGGATCGATGCCCTTGCGCAGGGCATGCGTCTCGAAGATGACGTCGTCGGACGTGCGGCCATAGGGCTTCTCGGAGATGAGCCGGTAGTGCAGCGCCGCGATCGACAGGTTCTCGGCGATCGGCGGCTCCACTCCGTGGTCGATCGGACAGTCCTCGGATACCTCGATGAACGTGCCGCTGTAGTTCGTCGTGTGGTCAGCCATGACACCACCATCCACCCCTGCACGGACATTGTCGAGAGCGCATGTCGGACGCCTGCACGAAGATGGACGTGTGGGTGACTCTTCGACAGGCTCAGCGCACCGCGTTCTCGATCGCTTCACCCCGGCCACACAAGACTGGTTCCGGGGTGCGTTCGCCGCGCCCACGAACGCGCAGGCCGGAGCGTGGGAGGCGATCTCTGCCGGTAAGCACGCCCTCGTCGTCGCGCCGACCGGTTCTGGCAAGACCCTGTCGGCGTTCCTGTGGGCGATCGACAGCGTGTTCCGCGAGAAGGCGGATGCCGCGGACAGCACAGGCACCCGCATCCTCTACATCTCGCCCTTGAAGGCGCTCGGCGTCGACGTCGAGCGCAACCTCCGGTCGCCGCTGGTCGGCATCGGCCAGTCGGCCCGCCGCCTCGGCATCCACGCCCCCGGCGTCACCGTCGGAGTCCGCTCGGGAGATACGACCTCGAGCGACCGGCGCAAGCTCGTCGCGAATCCGCCGGACATCCTCATCACGACGCCCGAGTCGCTGTATCTGATGCTCACGAGCCGGGCGGGTGACACCCTGCGCGGCGTGCACACCGTGATCATCGACGAGGTGCACGCGGTCGCCGCCACGAAGCGCGGCGCGCATCTCGCCGTGAGCCTGGAGCGCCTCGACGCACTGCGGCGGGCAGCAGGGGCGGATGCCCCGGCTCAGCGCATCGGGCTGTCGGCGACTGTGCGTCCCATCGACGAGGTCGCCCGATTCCTGGGCGGGTCGGCGCCGGTCGAGATCGTGGCACCGAAGGCCTCGAAGACGTTCGAGCTGTCGGTGTCCGTTCCCATGGACGACATGACGAATCCGCCTCCGCCCCCGGGTGCACCGCCGACAGACGACGACGCGGCCGAGTACACCGAAGTCACCGGATCGGTCTGGCCGCATGTCGAAGAGGCGATCGTCGACCGCATCCTCGAGAACAAATCCACGATCGTGTTCTCGAACTCCCGCCGCCTCGCCGAGCGGCTCACCGGCCGCTTGAACGAGATCTACTCCGAACGCATCGGGGTTCCGCTCCCCGACGCACCGGCGCCTCCGGCCGCCATGATGGCCCAGGCCGGTTCCACGGCCGGCGCCGATCCCGTACTCGCCAAGGCGCACCACGGCTCGGTCTCGAAGGAGCAGCGGGCCCTCGTCGAAGAAGAGCTCAAGTCCGGCGTCCTGCGCTGCGTCGTCGCGACCAGCAGCCTCGAGCTCGGCATCGACATGGGCGCTGTCGATCTCGTGATCCAGGTCGAGGCTCCACCGTCTGCGGCATCCGGTCTGCAGCGCGTCGGACGCGCCGGCCACCAGGTCGGCGAGGTGAGCCGCGCCGCGCTGTTCCCGAAGCACCGTGGCGACGTGCTGCACACCGCGATCGTCACCGAGCGGATGCTGGCAGGCAAGATCGAGGCGATCGCCGTGCCGCGCAATCCGCTCGACATCCTCGCGCAGCAGACCGTCGCTGCGTGCGCGCAGGGCGTCATCAGCGTCGAGGAGTGGTTCGAGACAGTTCGGCGGTCTGCGCCGTTCCAGTCGCTTCCGCGCTCCGCGTTCGAGGCGACCCTCGACCTGCTGGCGGGCCGGTTCCCGTCCGACGAGTTCGCCGAGCTGCGCCCGCGCCTCGTGTGGGACCGGGATGCCGGCACCCTCACCGGCCGCCCCGGCGCGCAGCGGATCGCGGTGACGAGCGGCGGCACGATCCCCGACCGCGGGCTGTTCGGCGTCTTCGTCGCGGGCGAGGGCGCCGGCCGCCGGGTCGGCGAGCTCGATGAGGAGATGGTCTACGAATCGCGCGTCGGCGACGTCTTCACCCTCGGCACGACGAGTTGGCGGATCGCCGAGATCACGCACGATCGTGTTAACGTGCTGCCCGCGTACGGGCAGCCGGGAAAGGTGCCGTTCTGGCACGGCGACGGGATCGGCCGCCCGTACGAGCTCGGTGAGGCGCTCGGCGCGTTCTCGCGCGAAGTGGATGCCGCGCCTGCGGAGAAGGCCGCGCAGCGTCTGATCGACGCCGGCCTCGACGAGCAGGCCCGCGGGAATCTGCTGGCGCATCTGAAGGAGCAGCGCGAAGCCACCGGCACGCTGCCGACCGACCGGAACCTGACCGTCGAGCGCGGACGCGACGAGGTCGGCGACTGGCGGGTCATCCTGCATTCCCCGTACGGCATGAAGGTGCACGCGCCATGGGCGCTGGCCATCAACGCCCGCGTCCGCGAGCGCCTGGGTGTCGATGGTTCGGCTGTCGCGAGCGACGACGGCATCATCGTCCGGATTCCGGATGCCGACGCCGAGCCGCCCGGCGCCGAGCTGTTCGTGTTCGACGCCGACGAGCTGGAGCAGATCGTCACGGACGAGGTCGGCGGGTCGGCGCTGTTCGCCTCACGGTTCCGCGAGTGCGCCGCGCGAGCGCTGCTCATGCCGCGGATGAATCCGAACAAGCGCACGCCCCTGTGGCAGCAGCGGCAGCGGTCGGCGCAGCTGCTCGAGGTCGCGCGGCGGCATCCGACGTTCCCGGTGATCCTGGAGACCCTGCGCGAGGTCCTGCAGGACGTCTACGATCTGCCGTCGCTGCGCAGGCTCACCACTGCGATCGCCGAGCGCCGCGTGCGGCTGGTCGAGACCGAACCCGCGCAGCCCTCGCCATTCGCGCGCGATCTGCTCTTCGGGTACGTCGGCGCGTTCATGTACGAGGGCGACTCGCCACTCGCCGAGCGCCGGGCCGCCGCGCTGTCGGTGGACCCGGCGCTGCTGGGCGAGCTGCTCGGCACCGTCGAGATGCGCGAGCTGCTCGATCCCGAGGTCATCGCGCAGTTCGAGCGCGAGGCGCAGCGGCTCGATCCGTCGCGTCGTGCCCGCGGACTCGAGGGCGTCGCCGATCTGCTCCGCACGCTCGGTCCGCTCGATGCTGCCGAGGTCGCCGCGCGCCTCGAGCCGGAGGATGAGCACGAAGCGACGGCGTCCGCCCACCTCGACGCCCTGATCTCCGCCCGCCGCGCGATCCCCGTCACGATCGCCGGCGCATCCCATGTCGCCGCGATCGAAGACGCGGGGCGCCTGCGCGATGCGCTCGGCGCGGCCCTGCCCACCGGCATCCCCGTCGCGTTCCTCGAACCCGTCGCCGACCCGCTCGGCGACCTCGTCTCGCGCCACGCGCGTACGCACGGCCCGTTCACGACGGATGCCGTCGCCACGCGTTTCGGTCTCGGAGCCGCCGTCGCACGGCACACGCTGCAGCGGCTCGAGCAGGCCGGGCGCATCACGAGCGGTTACTTCCTGCCCGATGCCGCAGGCAGTGCGACGGAGAACGAGTGGTGCGACACCGAGGTGCTGCGACGCCTCCGGATGCGCTCGCTCGCAGCGATCCGCGGCAGCGTCGAGCCCGTCGCCCCCGAGGCGTACGCCCGATTCCTGCCCGACTGGCAGCATCTGTCGCGTCCGCTCGAGGGTGTCGACGGTGTGCTTGCCGTGGTCGAGCAGCTCGCCGGAGTGCCGATTCCGGCAAGCGCGTGGGAGTCTCTCGTGCTGCCGTCGCGGATCCGGGACTACTCCCCCGCGATGCTCGATGAACTGACCTCCAGCGGCGAAGTCGTGTGGGCCGGGCACGGCACGCTGCCGGGGCGCGACGGCTGGGTGTCGCTGCATCCCGCCGATCTCGCCCCGTTCACCCTGCCGATCCCGGAGGCCCCAGACGACTCTGCGTCCGGCGGGAGCGGCGACCTGGAGCGCGCCCTGCTGGAGGCACTCGGCCATGGCGGCGCGTACTTCGCCTCGCAGCTCAAGGAGATGGCAGGGGCGGAGAACGAGCAGTCCGTGCTCGAGGCGCTGTGGAACCTGACATGGGCGGGACGGGTGACCAACGACACCTTCGCGCCGGTGCGCACCCTGCTCGCCGGCGGATCGCAGGCGCACAAGTCCGTGCGGCGGGCACCGCGCACGCGAACGTTCCGCGGGGTTTCGCTGGGGAGCGTATCGTTCAGCGGTGGGTCGACCGCGCCCCCGCGACCGACCGCGACGGGCGGGCGGTGGTCGCTGCTGATGACCGACCGGGCAGACAGCGGCGCCGCTGCGAGCCGCCGGGCGACCGTATCGGCAGGTCTTCTCCTCGACCGCTACGGCGTGGTCACTCGCGGCGCTGTGCAGTCCGAGGGGACGCCGGGCGGCTTCGCGCAGGCGTACCGCATCCTCGCCGGCTTCGAGGAGGCCGGCCACTGCCGCCGCGGCTACGTCATCGAGAGGCTGGGCGCCGCGCAGTTCGCGGCATCCACGACGGTCGACCGTCTGCGCACCTTCGCGAACCTGCCCGACCCCGCACCGCTGCGCGCGATCACCCTCGCGGCGACGGACCCGGCGAACCCGTACGGCGCGGCGCTCGCGTGGCCGCGGCGCGAGGGCGTGTCGCATCGCCCCGGGCGCAAGGCCGGTGGACTCGTCGTCCTCGTCGACGGCGCGCTTGTGCTCTACCTCGAACGCGGCGGCCGCACAGTGCTCGCGTTCGATGACGACCCGGAGGCGCTACGTGCTGCGGCATCCGATCTCGTCGCCACCGCACGCGCCCGGCGCCTGGACACCCTCACCGTCGAGAAGATCAACGGCGAGCCGATCTACGGCACCCCGTTCGCGACGGCTCTGCAGGAGGCCGGATTCGTCGCGACCCCGCGCGGCTTCACCCTGCGCAAGGTGCTGTAGGCGGGGCGATGACCGGCATCGACACGCCTACGCTGGACTCATGATGCGCGAGTTCGCCGCCGGCGTCGGCACACTGCTGCGCGGGTTCCGCATGTGGAAGTCGCACACGAGGCTCCTCGCCCTCGGTCTCATCCCCGCGTTCATCGCCTGGGCGGTCCTGCTCGCCGCGATCGTTCCGCTGCTGATCTGGCTCGGCGACATCACCGACTGGATGACGCCGTTCGCCGACGGGTGGACGGCGCCTTGGCAGGGCATCCTGCGGTTCGGGCTCGGCGCGGTGATCGTCGTCGCGGCTCTCGCGCTGTCGGCCGCGGTCTTCACCGCCCTCACTCTCACGATCGGCGACCCGTTCTACCAGCGGATCTGGAAGGGCGTCGAGCGCTCACTCGGCGAGGACCCGACCGGCGAGTCCGGCTTCTGGTCGACCGTCGGCGAGGGCATCCGGCTCATCACGATGGGAGTCCTCGTCGCCCTGCTCACCCTCGTGATCGGGTTCATCCCGGTGGTCGGCGGGGTCACGGCATCCATCATCGGCGTCATCCTCAACGGCCGCCTGCTCGCCCGCGAACTCACCGGCCGCGCGTTCGACGCGCGCGGCGTGACGGGGCACTCGCGATCCGGGATGCTGCGCACGGGCCGAGCCCGTGTGATCGGCTTCGGCGTAGCGACGCAACTGTGCTTCCTCGTACCGTTCGGTGCGATCGTCACGATGCCCGCCGCGGTCGCGGGCTCGACGCTGCTCGCACACGATCTGCGTCGACGCGCTGCCTACGGCGGTCAGGGGGCGCAAGAGGTGGCCAAGGGGCGGCGCACCAAACCATCTGCGCCCCCTCCGGCAGACGCCAGCGCCGAAGCCCCCGGCCAGGGGGCGCGAACGGCCGTCATCCCAGCAGCAACGCAGCCGAATGCGACCCCGCCCGCACCACCTCCGCCCCCAGCGAGTCCGCGTGCCTGAGGGCGACACCGTCTTCCGCACCGCTCGGCGTCTCGACGACGCGCTCGGGGGGCAGGAGGTCACCCGTTTCGACCTCCGCGTGCCGCGGGCAGCGACCGCCGACCTCACGGGCGAGACGATCCACGGCTGCGTCCCACGCGGCAAGCACCTCCTGCTGCGCATCGGCGAGTACACGCTGCATTCGCATCTGCGCATGGACGGCGCCTGGTTCGTCTACCGTCCCGGCGAGAGATGGCGTCATCCGGCCTTCAAGGCTCGCGCGATCGTCGGCACCGCCGAGCGCGAAGCCGTCGGCGTCGACATCGCCGACATCGAGCTCGTGCGCACGCGCGACGAGGACGAGCTCGTGGGACATCTCGGCCCCGACCCGCTCTCCGACGACTGGGACGCCGCGGAAGCAGCCGCCCGCGTGGGCCGCGACGCCCGCAGCATCCATGTCGCCCTCCTCGATCAGCGCAACGTCGCCGGGTTCGGCAACGAATACGCCGCCGAGCTGCTGTTCCTGCGCGGCATCCTGCCGACGACACCGGCTGCCGAGGTCGACACGGCCGCCCTCATCCTTCTCGGCGCACGCACGATCCGCGCCAACCGCGACCGCCCGGACCGCACCTTCACCGGAGTGAACAGGCCCGGTCAGACGACCTGGGTGTACGGGCGGGCGGATCGCCCCTGCCGCCGTTGCGGCACCCGCATCAGACGCGGCGCGCAGGGAGCCGATCCGACCCGCGAACGCGTCACCTTCTGGTGCCCGAACTGCCAGCGCTGAGCCTTCGACGGGCATCAGGGACCGCTCATCCCCAATGGGGAATGAAAAGCGCACTCCCGTGGTTATTGATATATCCGGGAAGTTCCGGACTGGGAGGAATCTTGGGTAAGAACTACATCGATATCGAGGACGACCAGGGCACGACGCTGCGCTACCGCAAGCACGTCAACGGCCGCGGTCTCGTCGCGCACGGCGCGAAGGTGCATCCGAAGGCCGTTGTCGAAGTCGGCGCCTATATCGAACCGGGGGCCCGCGTCGGCGCGGGAGCCCGAGTGGTCCGCGGGGCGTGGATCGAACCGGATGCCGTGATCGGCGAGAACGCGTACATCGACGCCCATGCGCACATCGGCCAGGGCGCCTCGGTCGGAGACGGGGCCCACATCGGCGTCCGCACCGACATCGGCGCGGGGGCGCGCATCGCGCGTGGAGCGAAGATCGGCGATGACGAGACGGTCGCTGCAGGGCTCCGCATCGCCACCGACCGCAAGGGCCTGTGGCTGGCGGCCTGATCGCCGCGCACCCATCTCACGAGACTGCAAGGCCGCGCCGAGACTGCGTCGATTCGACGCTGTCTCGGCGCAGCCTTGGTGATTCGAGCTACTTCAGTGCACGACGGATGAGGATCGACGCGCTCTCGACGAGCACGACCATGCCGATGATGACGAGCACGTACGCGAGCACCTCATCGAAGTGACGCCCCTGCAGCGCGTTCAGCAGCAGGAAGCCGATGCCGCCGGCTCCGACGATGCCGAGCAGCGTCGCCGAGCGGATGTTCTGCTCGAGCAGGTACATGAGGTGGCTGACCATCGCGGCCACCGACATCGGCATCGTCGATGAGAAGAACACCTGGGTGCGGGTGCTTCCGCCGGCGGCCAGGGCGCGTTCCGGGCCGTTCGGCACCTCTTCCATCGAGTCGCCGATGAGCTTGGCGAGCAGACCCACGCCTCCGATGCCCAGCGCCAGTGCGCCGGCCTGCGGTCCGATGCCGGCCGCGATGATGAACAGGATCGCCACGACGAGGTCCGGGATCGCGCGGATCACGAGTGCGATGCCGCGGAAGGTGTTGCGCACCCAGCTGTTCGGGGCGACGTTGCGTGCCGAGAGAGGCCCGACCACGGCTGAGATGATCGCGCCCATGAGCGTCGCGGCGAACGCGATCTGGATGGTCGTGATGACGGCGGCCATGACGTCCGCCCAGCTGCGGCTGCCGAAGTGCGGCGGCCAGATCGTACGATCGCGCTCCGGGTCGACGAGCTCGTTCCACGACGGCGCGAGCATCTTCGTCACGTCGGGCGCGGCGTAGACGAACGCCGCGACGACGACGAGCACGCCGATCCAGATCCACAGCGTGTTGCCGAGGCGGTTGCGGTCCCAGGGCCGGTGCATGGCCGCCTCGATACGGGCGTTGCGGTCGAGCATCCGGATCGTGGCGGTGTTCACAGCATCCGCCTCGCCCGCCTGGCGACGTGAGACGGCCCGCGCGACCGTGTCGCCGAGTCCCCTGCCGGTCGGCTGGACGCCGAGCAGACGCGTGCGCAGCAGCGACGAGACGATCTCGAACAGTACGCACAGCACGATGATGATGACCACGAGCGGGATGACGCGGCGCATGCCCGCCGGTCCGCCGTGCAGCGCCTCGTCGAGCTCGTAGCCGATGCCGACGACGCCCACGACACCGAGGATGACGGTGCCGCGCAGGTTGATGTCGGCGCGGTGCAGCGTGACCGCGACCCAGGCGGGCAGCACCTGCGGCACGACGCCCGACCAGAACTCCTGCGCCTTCGATCCGCCGGCCGACCGGATCGCGAGCCGCGGGCCCTCGTCGATCTGCTCGATGGCGTCGGCGAACATCTTCGAGATCATGCCGACGGAGTGCAGGCCGATCGCGACGATCGCCGGCAGGGTTCCCGAGTTGAACCACAGGAACGCGAAGATCACGACGAACACGACGTCAGGGACTGCTCGGGCGATGACGCCGATGCCGCGGCACACCGCCATCACGAGCGCGTGCGGTGTCGTGTTGCGGGCCGCGCCGTATGCGACGGGCACCGAGAGAACTGCGGCGAGCGCGGTACCGGCGACGACGAGCGCGAGAGTGATCACGATCGTGAGGAGCATCTCCCAGATCGGCTCGAAGCCGACCCAGGTCGTCACGTATGCCGTCGTCCCATCGGCGAGGCGCTCACCGGTGACCTCCCACCCCGGCCATTGCATGGGCGTTGCCATGCCGAGGAACCGGGCGATGTTCTTGCCGGTCGTGTCGAGGCTCTTCAGGCTGTAGTCGAGGCCGATGAACGACCAGACCCCGAGGGCGAGGATCGCGACGATGACCCCGTACGAGACGACGGTCGACAGACGCGGTGCCGGGCGCGGCACGTTCGCGATGCGTTCGGCGAGGCCGGGCACCGGCCGAGAGGCGACGGTGGTCACGCGGGCTCCTCGTTCGCGAAGTCCTCGGCGAGGCGCTCGCGTCCGGCGCTGCGCTCGGCCTCGCGTTCGCGGATCTGCTCGCGGGCCTCGGCGAGCTCCTCTTCGAGGGCCTCGATCTCGCCGGTCGTGGTCGCGACGCGACCGTAGATCTCCATGACCTGCTCGCGGCTGAGACCTTCGGTGCGGGTGTCGAGCACGACCTCGCCGGCGCGGAGGCCGACGATGCGGTCGCCCCAGCTGAGGGCGAGGTCGACCTGGTGCAGCGAGCAGATGACCGTCAGCGATCGCTCGGCGGCGATCTCGCGGATGAGCGACATGACCTGGCCGCTGGATTCGGGGTCGAGCGATGCGACGGGTTCGTCGGCGAGCAGGATCTCGGGGTCCTGCATGAGTGCGCGCGCGATCGCGACGCGCTGCTGCTGCCCACCGGAGAGCTGGTCGGCTCGCTGATAGGCGAACTCGAGGAGCCCGACGCGGTCGAGGTGCCCGAGCGCCTTCTCGCGCATGGCGCGGGGGTAGGTGAAGATGCCCACGCGCGGGCCGCGCAGCGACGACAGCCCGCCCGTGAGCACGTTCTCGAGCACCGGGAGCGCGCCCACGAGCTCGAACTGCTGGAAGATGAAGCCGATCCGGCCACGGAGCGCGCGCAGGTCACGCCCGCGCAGCGCCGCGACCTCTTGCCCCAGAGAGGTGACGGTCCCCGCGGTGGGGACCTCGAGTCCGTTCACGTGACGCAGGAGCGTCGACTTGCCCGAGCCGGAGAGCCCGAGCAGGACGACGATCTCCCCCGGTTCGACGGACAGCGACACCCCCGTGAGCGCCGGGGCCTTGGCTCCGGGGTAGGTCTTGCCCAGATCGGCGATCCGGACGGCGGGGGTGTCGCTGTTCGTCATGTCAATGGCTCCTGGCTCTGTCTACGTGGTCGGAGAGCGGGGTCAGGCCCGGCAGGCCTCGACCTCGTCGGCGATCTCGGAGCAGAGCGTGCGGATCAGGTCGTAGTACGCGTCGTCGACCTTTCCGAAGCCGAACCAGCCGTCGGTGAGGAACTCGTTGAGCTCGACGCCGGCATCGGTCAGGTCGGACTGCGTGCTGTCGGCGAGGGCCTCGGTCAGCTGGTCCTTGACGTCCTGCGGGAGCGCCGTCTGCATCACGATCGGTGCGGCAGGAACGAGAACGCGGGTGACCTCTTCGAGGTCGCCCGACTCGATCAGCGGGTCGGCGTCGATGTCCTGCGCGAAGCCGACCTGGCAGTCGGTGCCCTCGGCGACCTTGCGGGCGTTGAGGTCGTGCTCCTCGCCGAAGAGACGGTTGTCCTCCGAGACGGTGACGCCCGCCTCGAGCAGTCCGCCCATGGGAACGGCGAAGCCCGAGGTCGAGGTCGGGTTCACGAAGCAGACCGGCCGGTCGGCGAAGTCCTCGAGGGACGTCACGTCGGTCGCGGCGGGGTTCTTCACGGCGACGGAGTAGTAGCCGGGCTCGGCACCCTCCTGCGTGATCTGCGCACCGATCGGCTCGATCTCGGCGCCGGCGTTCTGCGACTGGTAGTAGGTGAATGCCGAGATCTGAGCGATGTCGATCTGGTCGGCGGCGATCGCGAGACCGCGCTTGAGGGTGGACTGCATGGAGGAACCTTTCGAAGGTGCGGGTGCAGGGTGAGGTGGTCGGCAGAGCGGCCGACGTGACGATCCAAGACAGGCCCGACGACGTGCGCGGGTAGAGATGCCCCGTGAACTCGGTGTGAACGTCCGAGTAGCCTGAAACACATGGCATCCGACGCTCCCCAGCCCCGCACCTTCCGCCTCGGCGCGGTCCCCGGGGCGACGCCCGGCAAGTGGATCGACACCTGGAAGCAGCGGATGCCACGGGTCTCGCTCGAGCTCGTGCCGATCGAGGCAACCTCGCAGCGCGCGGCGCTGGAGGGGCTGGATGCCGCGCTCGTCCGCCGCCCTGTCGATGACCCCGACGAGCTGCACGTGATCCCGCTCTACGAGGAGGTCACGGTGGTCGTGGCATCCGCCGAATCGCACCTGATGGCCGCCGACGAGCTGACAGCCGACGACCTCGCCGGGGAGGTTCTGATCACGCCGGCCGACGACGTGCTCGGCCCGTTGGGGCTCCCGACGGCCGAGCCGAAGTTCCCTCAGCTGCCGACGACCGCCGATGCGGTCGCCACGGCCGCCTCAGGCGTCGGCATCGTCGTCGTGCCGATGTCGCTCGCGCGCCTGCATCAGCGCAAGGATGCCGGGTACCGGCCGCTCCTGGATGCGCCGACGTCCTCCGTCGGTCTCGCCTGGTTGCGAGATCGAACGACGGAGGACGTCGAGACGTTCATCGGGATCGTCCGCGGCCGCACCGCGAACTCCTCCCGCTAGCCGACGAGCACCGGCACTTCGACGCGGAGCTCGTCGCCTGCGGCATCCACCCGCACGGAGCCGCCGTCGGCGAGGTCCCCCGACACCAGCAGGTCGGCGATCCGGTCGTCGAGCTCGCGCTGGATCAGCCGGCGCAGCGCCCGGGCCCCGTACTCGGGCTCGTAGCCGTGCTCGCCGAGCCAGTCGACCGCGGCATCCGTCACCTCGACGGCGATCTGCCGCGATGCGAGCCGCGCCGTCGTCGCGCCCAGCATCAGGCGGACGATCTCGCCGAGCTCGTCACGCGAGAGCTTCTGGAACAGCACGATCTCGTCGATGCGGTTCAGGAACTCCGGACGCATCGCCTCACGGAGCTTTCCCATCACGCGTGCCTTCAGGTCGGCCGCGGACGCGAACCCATTCGCCGAGGCATCCGAGCTCGACACGAACCCGAGGGCGCCAGAGCGGGAGGCGAGGAACTCCGAGCCGATGTTCGAGGTCATCACGATCACCGTGTTGCGGAAGTCGACCGTGCGGCCCTGACCGTCGGTGAGCCTCCCGTCGTCGAGCACCTGCAGCAGCAGGTTGAACACGTCGGGGTGCGCCTTCTCGATCTCGTCGAACAGCACGATCGAGTACGGGTTGCGCCGCACGCGCTCGGTGAGCTGCCCTGCCTCGTCGAAGCCGACGTATCCCGGAGGGGCGCCGACGAGCCGCGACACGGTGTGCCGCTCGCCGAACTCGCTCATGTCGAAGCGGATCACGGCGTTCTCGTCGGCGAACAGGCGGTCGGCGAGGGCCTTGGCCAGCTCGGTCTTGCCGACACCGGTGGGGCCGAGGAACAGGAACGATCCGACCGGACGGCGGGCATCGCCCATGCCGGTGCGGCTGCGACGGACGGCGCGGGCCACGGCGGCGACGGCGTCGTCCTGCCCGATCACGCGGGCGTGCAGTTCGGTCTCGAGGTCGGCGAGGCGCTCGCGCTCGCCCTCGGTGAGGCGGCTGGCCGGGATGCCGGTCGCCCGCGAGATCACCTCGGCGATCTCGCGCTCGTCGACGATCGGCTCGGCGACATCGGTGCGCCCGGTGGATGCCGCGTCGATGCGCGCCTGGACAGCCGAGATCTCGTCGCGCAGGTGCGACGCCTCCTCGTACTTCTCCGCGGAGACGGCGGCGTTCTTGCGCGCCTCGAGTTCGGCGAGCTCGGCGAACAGGTCCGACGTGTCGACGGGCACGCCGAGCTTCAACCGCAGCCGGGCACCGGCCTGGTCGATCAGGTCGATCGCCTTGTCGGGCAGCACGCGGTCGGGCAGGTAGCGCGCGCTCATGGCGACGGCCGCCTGCAGAGCAGCATCGGTGTACGAGACCTTGTGGTGGTCCTCGTACGCGCCGCGGAGACCTTCGAGGATCAGTACAGCATCCGCGGTCGACGGCTCGTCGACCTTGACCGGCTGGAAGCGGCGCTCCAGCGCCGGATCCTTCTCGATCTGGCGGTACTCCTTGAGCGTGGTCGCACCGACCATGTGCAGGTCGCCGCGGGCGAGGCGGGGCTTGAGGATGTTGCCGGCATCCATCGCACCGTCACCGGCGCCGCCCGCGCCCACGACCGTGTGCACCTCGTCGATGAAGACGATGATCTCGTCCTTGCGGGCTGCGATCTCGTCCATGGTCTTGGTCAGGCGCTCTTCGAAGTCGCCGCGGTAGCGGGCTCCGGCGAGCATGGCGGGCAGGTCGAGCGCGATGACGCGACGGTCCTTCAGCTGCGCCGGCACCGTGCCGTCGACGATCGCCTGGGCGATGCCGTCGACGATCGCGGTCTTGCCGACGCCGGCCTCGCCGATGAGCACCGGGTTGTTCTTGGTGCGCCGGCTGAGGATCTCGATGGTCTGCTCGATCTCGTCGGCACGGCCGATGACGGGGTCGAGCGCGCCCTCGCGCGCCCGAGCGGTCAGGTCGAGACCGTAGGTGTCGAGCATCGGCGAGTCGGATGCCGGCGCCTCTGCTCCGGCCGCGTCGCCGCCGACGGGAGCAGCGACGTGCTCGCGCACGCCCTGGGTGAGCGCCTCGGCCGTGACTCCGGCGCGGGCGAGGATCTGCCCCGCGGGCACGTCCTGTCCGAGCACGAGCGCGAAGAACACGTGCTCGGGATCGATGTAGGTGGCGCCGGAGGAGCGGGCGACCTGGTACGCGTGGAAGAGCGCGCGGCTGGCGCTCGATGTGATCGTCGCGGCCTCGACACCGGCGGGCTCACCGGGCAGCGGCAGCCGGGACTCGACGGCCTGGATGATCTGCGCCGGATCTGCACCGACGTTCTCGATCGCACGCGCGACGGCGTCGTCCTCGACGATCATGCGCAGCACGTGCAGCGCGTCGAGCTCTGTCTGGCCGCGCTCGAGGGCGAAGCGGCCGGCGCGCTGCAGGATGCGCTGCGTGCGCGCGGTGAGGAACCGGCTGAGGTCGATCGACCGGGACTGCCGAGCCTGCTCGCCGGCGAGATACCGGGCCAGGAACTCGTCGAACGAGCCGGCACCGGTGTCGCTGAAGTCGTTTGCCACGAGGGCCTCCTGAAAGTTGAGTGCTGTTCACTCAGATACGGAACTTGAGTGTACTACGCTCAACTTCAACGCGGGGTTGCGTCGAATATTCCCACGGCGCCGAATAGAATTCTCTGGTGGCCTCGATCCTGTACGTCTGCGTGAGGCCGGAGCAGGGCGCGGCGGATGCCGAGCACCGGTCGTTCCGGCGCGCCCTCGGCGTACCCGGTCTCGATCGCTGGGATCTGCTGGACCGGCCCCTGGACGAGTCGGTCGCGGATCGCTACGACGGCGTCGTCATCGGCGGATCGCCGTTCAACGTGGTCACCGAAGAGCGCGACTACCTGCAGCGTCGCGTCGAGAACAACCTCGAGGCGCTCGCGCAGGATGCCGTCGACGGAAGACTCTCGGCGATGTTCACCTGCTACAGCATCGGCGTCGCGACGAGGATGCTGGGAGGAACCGTCGGCACGGCGGTCTCGGAGTCGACGCGCGCGACGAGCATCCACATCACGGCCGCCGCCGCGGACGACCCGGTGTTCGGACCGTCCGCGCCCTCGATGACCGTGCTCACGGCGCACAAGGAGGGCTCGATCGAGCCTCCGCCCGGAACCGTCCTGCTCGCCACGAACGAGGACTGCCCCGTGCAGGCGTACCGCGCTGGGGCCGGGTTGTACGCGACGCAGTTCCACCCCGAGGTCACACCGCAGGACTTCGTCGACCGCATGGCCTACTACCGCACGACGGGCTACTTCGACCCGCACGAGTACGATCTGACGGCCGAGCGCGTACTCGCCTCGGCGCCCACCGGCACCGACCTGCTGCGCCGCTTCGCGGAAACGCTCACCGAGCGAGCAGCAGCTCGACCTGCTCGCTGAGATACCCCTCCAGCGGTCGCCACGAATCCCCCGACCACCGCACCGAGACCACGCCGTCGCGCATCGCCAGCGGGCCGGACGCACCGCCGGCATCCACGGCATCCAGCTCGATGACCGACCACCCGACGTGCACGACCTCGCCTTCGCGGAACCCGCTTCGCAGCGCCATCTGACGTCGCGCCGCGCGCTCGCGCGCCGACTCCGCCGTGTATCCGCGGCGTCCAGGGTCGGCCGCACGGAGGACCTCCCCCGTCGCCAGCACGCGGTCGTCCGTGAGCAGCAGCACGCCCACGTGCCAGGCCTGGCCGATCCGTACGATGCGCTCGCCGCGCCAGCGCGAAGAGCGCTCCTCACCGAGGGCTTCCTTCGCAACGCCCGCGAGCGCGACCCGAGCGGCATCCAGCAGCGCTGCGGTCGTCGTCATCCGCCCAGGCTACCGATTCGCCGCCTCGACCACCGACGCGGCAGAATCGATGCACACCCCTGCAAGGAGCATCCATGCCTCAGACCGATACCGCACGCCTGCTCATCGCCTGCGATGACCAGCCCGGAATCGTCGCCGCCGTCGCGAACGTCCTCGCTCAGCACGGCGCGAACATCATCTCGCTCGATCAGCATTCGACGGATGCCGCGGGCGGGCGCTTCTTCCAGCGCACGGTGATCCACCTCCCAGGGCTCTCCGCGGCCCGCCCGGCCCTCGAGGCGTCGATCGACGAGGTCGCCGAGAGGTTCGGCATGGAGTGGTCGCTGCACGACACGTCGCGTCGCAAGCGCGTCGCGATCTTCGTGTCGAAGTACGACCACTGCCTCATGGAGCTGATGTGGCGCCAGCAGCGCGGCCAGCTCGACGTCGACATCACGATGGTCGTCTCCAATCACCCCGACCTGGCCGAGGCCGTCCGCGGGTTCGGTGTGCCGTTCGTGCACATTCCGCGCGGCACCGGAGAGGACGCCAAGGAGGCGATGGAGGCCCGCCAGCTCGAACTGCTGCAGGGCAATGTCGACCTCGTGGTGCTCGCGCGCTACATGCAGATCCTCACGGACGACTTCATCGAGAAGGTCGGCGCCCCGGTGATCAACATCCACCACTCGTTCCTGCCGGCGTTCATCGGCGCGAACCCGTACGCGCGCGCCAAGGAGCGCGGCGTGAAGCTCATCGGTGCGACGGCGCACTACGCCACGGCCGACCTCGACGAGGGTCCGATCATCGAGCAGGACGTCACGCGCGTCACGCATTCCGAGTCGGCTGCCGAGCTGCAGAGCCGCGGCGCCGACGTCGAGCGTCTGGTGCTCGCGCGGGCCGTGCAGTGGCACGCGGAGGACCGCGTGATCGTGCACGGCCGCTCGACCGTCATCCTGTAACGACTACAGGACCTTCGCGAGGAAGTCCTTCAGCCGGTCGCTCGTGGGCGAACCGAACAGCTCGGTGGGCGCAGCCTCTTCGACGACGACGCCGCCGTCCATGAACACGGTGCGGTCCGAGACCTCGCGGAGACATGCGTCTACGCTGGGCGGATGCGAGTATACGTTCACGGCGCAGGCCGTCAGGGGCGCGACGCCTGGCCTTCGGCTGAGGGCGAGGAGTCGCGTTTCGCGAGTCTCGACTTCACCGGGCCGATGGAGCAGAACGTCGATTCGCTCACAGCCCTGACCCCGCGGGATTCGACCGTGTTCGCGCACTCCGCCGGCGCCGTTCCCGTCTTCCTCGCCCTGCAGGCTGAGGTGCTCGCACTGCGCGCACTCGTGCTTTTGGAGCCCGGACTCTACGACATCGCCAGAGGCACCCCGGCGATCGAACGTCACGTCGAGGCGATCACCCGCGCCCGAGCCCTGTCCGCCGCCGGTGACCTGTTCGGCTGGTGGTCGATCGTGCGTCCCCTGATGTTCGGCGGCCCAGCCGAGCGCTCGCAATGGGATGCCGAACGGGATGCAGCGGCGAGGTTCGAAGCCAAGCAGCCTCCCTGGGGCTTCGGCGTTGAGGCATCCGCGATCGCCGGCGTACCGACGCTCGTCGTCACCGGCGGATGGAACTCGGAATACGAAGCGATCGCCGATGTTCTGACGGAGCGGGGTGCCGAGCACGTGCAACTGCGGGGGAACGAGCACCGGCCCCAGGATCATCCCGAGTTCGCGGCAACGGTGGACGCATTCCTCGGCGATCGATGATCTGACGCGCTCAGCCCCTGCCAGTACGGGTCCGTGCGGATCGTCGGCAGTGTCTCCCTCGCGATCGCAACGACGCTTGCCGGGCTGTTCGGCGCTCTGATGCTCGGCCTGTCCGGTCTCACTTTGGCGGGCCCGGGCCTCACGATGATCGAATATTCCGATTCCGATGACTCCGAGCGGTCGATCGGCATCGGAACGGGCATCATCGCGCTCGTCGTCTGGCTCATGCTGCTGTCGTCCGCCCTGGTGACGGGGCTGCGGGGCGGCGATCCGACGCGTGCTCGGCATGCTACGGCGTGGGTCATCGTGGCGTTGGGCACAGCGGTCGTTCTCGTGGCGCTGACCGCGGTGCTGGCTACGCCGCATCCGACCAGCGAGTACCCCCTGCTCGAGTAGGGTCGTGCTCAGTCAGACTGATGTCTGAGGGGTCGTCGGGCGTCCACTACGCTGGCGCGATGGCTGCCGATTCCGAAGATCACTTCGTCATTGGTTCACGCCCGCGATCTGCGTGCGCCGGTTACGAATCCTGGGCTGGCAGCGTCAGGTCCTTCAAGACTATCCATGGGACGATCGGCCGTATGAGTACCCCGATCATCGCCATCGTCTGCGCCCTCGGAGTCATTGTTCCACTGGCGCTCGGCTTCCTGCCCAGCCAGCGCAAGCGGCGCGCAACTCGCCGCTGATTCGCACAGCCGCGTTGGTCGACACAGGGCCGCGCTGACGACCGCGGTCGTGACGCTTACCCCTTTGCGGTACCGCCTCATCATCAGAAGCGCTGTCAACGTCAACGAGCACAAGGACGAATGGCGCGACCACCGCAAGCGCGTACAGCGCGTATGCCCTGGGATCGCGCAGCGGACCCGGGCATTATCCCGGCTCGATCGCTACACATCAACTCAAGGCGAACCCCTTGACTCGTGGTTCCTGGGGGCGTTGGCTGTCTAGCGAGGGGCCGGCGTCGGAGAGGCCTTGCGAGAAAGACATCGAGCAACGCAATCGGATCGGAGCAGACATGAAAGCAGTGGTGTACGAGGGACCCCGTCAGGTCAGCACGAAGGACGTCCCGGACGCGAAGATCGAGCGACCCACCGACGTCCTGGTCAGGGTGACGACGACGAACATCTGCGGCTCGGACCTCCACATGTACGAGGGGCGGACCTCCTTCGAAGTAGGCCGGACGTTCGGTCACGAGAACATGGGGGAGGTCATCGAGGTAGGTAGTGGCGTGGAGAAGATCAGGGTCGGCGACCGGGTTGTGCTGCCGTTCAACATCTCGTGCGGGTTCTGCAAGAACTGCGAACGCGGCCTGACCAACTATTGCCTCACCACTCAGCCCGACCCATCACTCGCTGGTGCGGCCTATGGGTTCGCCGACATGGGTCCCTATGGCGGTGGCCAGGCAGAACTGCTCCGGGTGCCTTTCGGTGATCACAACGCGCTGCGCCTGGGCGAGGATGCGGAGGAGAAGGAGAACGACTACGTCATGCTCTCCGATATCTTCCCCACCGGCTACCACGCCACCGAGATGGCCGGCGTGATCCCCGGTGACAGCGTCGTGATCGCCGGGGCGGGTCCGGTCGGGCTGATGGCCGCCCTGTCCGCGACGATCAAGGGTGCCGCAAAGGTGATGGTGGTCGATCGCCACCCTGACCGGCTCGCGCTGGCCGAGCAGATCGGCGCGATTGCCATCGACGACTCCAAGGTCGACCCCGTGCAGGCTGTGCTGGACGAGACGATGGGGCTCGGAGCTGACCGCGGTTGCGAATGCGTGGGCTACCAGGCCCACGATCCCCAGGGCAACGAGGACAACGCCGCCACCCTGAACATGCTCATCAACTCGGTCCGCTTCACCGGAAGAATCGGCACCGTCGGCGTGTTCGTCCCCCAGGACCCGGGGGCCAAGGACGAATTGGCCAAGCAGGGCAAGGCGGCCATCGATTTCGGCACACACTGGTTCAAGGGGCAGACCATGGGAAACGGACAGGCCCCGGTCAAGCGGTACAACCGACAGCTGCGGGACCTGATCGCGGCCGGCAAGGCGACCCCCTCGTGGATCGTCTCCCACGAGATCTCGCTGGACCAGGCTGCCGATGCCTACAAGAACTTCGACGCCAGGTCCAAGGGTTGGACCAAGGTTCTCATCAAGCCCGGCATGTCAAACGGAAAGAAGGAAAACTGAAATGGCAGCTGATCTTCAGGGCAAGAGGGTCGCGATCCTCGCCGCCGACGGAGTCGAACGCGTTGAGCTCGAGCAACCCCGCGAAGCACTGGAGCGGGCTGGCGCTCAGACCGAGGTCCTCTCGATCCACGACGGCGAGATCAAGGCCCGTGAGAACGACCTGGATGAAGCGGGCACGTTCACCGTCGACGGGTTGGTCGCCGACGCCTCGGTGGGCGACTTCGACGCCCTGCTGCTTCCCGGCGGCACGGTGAACCCCGACCAGCTCCGGGTCGACAAGGACGCCGTCTCCTTCGTTCGCGAGTTCGTCGAGAGCGGCAAGCCCGTGGCGGCGATCTGTCACGGACCGTGGACGTTGATCGAGGCCGGCGTGGCCGCCGGTCGCACCCTGACGTCGTTCCCGAGCATCCGCACGGACCTGCGCAACGCTGGTGCGGACGTCGTCGATCAGGACGTCGTGGTGGATGGGAACCTGATCACCAGCCGTTCGCCGGAGGATCTGCCGGCGTTCTCCGGGGCGATAGTGACCAAACTCGCGGGCACCACGACAAAGGAAGAGGAGAAGTCATGAGTGTGACCAAGGGATTGCTGGTCAAGTTCGACGCGTTGCCCGGGAAGGAGGACGACGTGAAGGAGTTCCTTGACAGCGGCCGTGCGCTTGTTGAGGACGAGCAGGCGACCACCGCGTGGTTCGCCATCCGTCTCGGCCCGTCCTCATTCGGGATCTTCGACGTGTTCCCCGATGACGCCGGCCGCGACGCGCACCTGTCCGGCGCAGTTGCGACCGCTCTCGGCGAGCAGACGGGCAAACTGTTCAGCGAGCCGACGATCGAGAAGCTCGACGTCCTGGGCTCCAAACTCCCCGCCTGACACCACAGACCGGGAGTACTGGCCCAGGAAGGAGGGGTCGTTTGCGCGCGGTGGCTTCGGGCTTGCACAGCCCGCTGACGTCGTGGCAGCGGCCCCTTCTCTTGCGTCCTACCGCTAATCACCAACAGATCGGGGAACCGCGATGACAGGAACTGACGACGGCGTTGCCACGACGCGTTCACCCGAGGTAGCAGTGATCGGGGGCGGGATCGTCGGTCTGTCGACGGCGTACGCGCTACGGGAGCAGGGCGTACCGGTGCGCTTGTACGAGGCTGGTGTGCCCGGGACGGGTCAGTCCGCAGGCGAGTCGCGGATCTTCCGGCATGCCCACGACGACCCGCGACTCGTCGCTTTCGCGCGCGAAAGCCGCGGCGTATGGGATGAGTGGGCCGAACACTTCGACGTCGAGCTGGTCTCATCAGACGGTGTCCTGGCGATCGGAGACAGCGCCCTGGCGCGGCTGCGGGTGCTCGACCAGGTCGGCGGCGTGGAAGCGCACGAGATCGACGCGGCCGAGGTCGCCCAGCGGATGCCGCTGCTTGCTGGGTATTCGGGGCCAGCTGTGCTCGACGAGTCGGGCGGCGCGATCCGTACCCGAGCCGCGATCACGGCACTCACGGGTGCCCTCGCAGATGCGGTCACCACCGGTGAGGTCATCTCGATCGATCCCCGCGCCGACGGGACGGTCGAGGTGCGCAGCGTCACCGACCGGGCTGTCTACTCCAAGGTGGTCGTGTGCGCCGGCCGCGAAACCGCCCGCCTGGCACGCAGCGTCGGCCTGTCGCTGCCGATTCGGCTTGCCGCACACGTCAGGCTGACCTTCGATGTGAAAGCCGCCGCCCCGGCACGAGTGGCGTGCCTGCAGGACAGCAGCGGCGTCTTCGGCGAAGTCGGCGTCTACGCGACGCCGCTACCGGGCAACAGCAGCTATTCGGTCGGACTCAGCGAAACCGTCGGCGTCCGCGACGACGGAACTTTCATCGACCCGTCGGCGATTAGATCGCTGGACGAACGCGCACGCGAATACGTGACACGGGCGCTGCCCGGTCTCCACCCGGAGCCGCGCGACTTCCTTCACTGCTGGGTGACCGATCTCCCGTGGAGTGAGGACGGCGTGGCCGTGTGGGAGGCAGGCTCTGTCCTTTTTGTGGCCGGTCACAATTTGTTCAAGCAGGCACCTGCGCTGGGTCGCGCTCTTGCTCGGGCTGCGACCGGCGGCGGTCTCCGCGCCGACCTCACGCCCGAAGCGCGCCTCGGCGAGGCCCAGAGCTAGGGCGTGTCTCCCAATCGCGGGGGGTGACCCGCGATTCTGGCCGGCAAACTGTCGAGAGTGCCGCGGTCCGAAGGCTGTCCGCTGGAAGAGCGACCAACCAAGAACGTGAGCGTCAGCGCTCATCTCACGCCACGACCGCCGGGCGGCGTCGCGCGACGTCCGGTCCAGGAACGCGTGGTCAGCTGCGGCGACGATGATCTCAGCGAGGTTGATCGTCGCGGTTGTAGTTCGGATTGCGGTCACATCACCACGACGTTCGGTCAGCCATCGAGCTCACTTCCGCGCCGGGGCTCCTCGACGCGATGAGTCCTGAGACGCCAGCGGTTAAGATCGGCCGCTGTATCGAGTATCTGGGTCAGACCTGCTCGCTGGGCTGCGGTGAGGACCATGGTGGGCACGTTAGCGACGAGGATGTGCACCCGCCGAAAACGATCGTTTACGGCGCGGACAAGAGGTCGGCGTCACAAACGCCTGTCGTAATTGCTGCGCAGCAGAGAGTCGACGTCGAACTACCTCAGAGCGAATCTTCGTATTCCGCGTCGATGTCTGCGGCTTTCGTCGCCTTCTCGGAATCCGATTTGCGGGCGTGCCGTGCGGCGTGCCACCAGCCGAGTACAACGGCAGGGCAGGCGGAGACCGCTGTTAGCGAGGCGAACAGAAACCACCCATACTGCGTGCTTTCACCTGACAGCCACGTAGCGAGAGCTGTGGTGAGTACGCCGATGATGAGCCCGAAGAATGCGAACGCGACGATGTGCACCCATGATCGGCGTTGACGCCGCAACGCCTGACCGAGTGAGAACGCTAGCGGCGAACCGATCACGAGCGCGCCGAATGACCACGGAAGAGTGAGGCACAACGCGACGAATCCGTAGCCACCCGTGGGCACGAGCAAGAGCGCCTGGTGGATCACAAGGAACCATAGCCACGCGGCGAGAGCACCTTTAAGAAACTCAGAGCGCGAGAAGCTCATCGGCTCCTCTTCGGTTCTGCGTGTCACGCCTGGCCGTGTCCTCATCCCTCGAACGTACTTCGTAGTGGCACTCAGTCGGCGGCGATCACTTGTCCTCGACGGACTCAGCGTTGTGCGCGATGAGCCAGGAAAGGTCGATCGGTTGTGTGGGAGGGAGTATGACGTCGTCGGGTCGCGGTTCATACATGGCGTTCTCCTGCCGGTGCGTTGGCTTGCTCGAGGACCGTGCGGATCGTGGCTCTCGCCTTCGACAGGCGCGAGCGAGCGGTTGAGGCGTTGATGCCAACAATCTGTGCCGCTTCGTGCGAGTTCAGCCCGTCCCAGTAGACGAGGCGCAACAGCTCTGCATCTTCGGCTGGCAGTGTCGCGATGGCTTCCCATACTTCTCCATGGGGCGGTTCTACTTCGTAAGCGGCGGCGGTGAAGTCTTCTTTGAGCTTTTCCACGGCAGCTGAGCGACGCGCGAGTGTGCGGTGTGCGTTCCGAAGCACGTTACGGGCGATTCCGTAGAGCCACATGCGCGTTTCGGTCTCACCCTCCGGCATCCGTCGTCGTGCCCTCCAAGCCGTAAGAAGCAGTTCACCAAACGCTTCGGCGGCGTCAGCCGGGTTCGACAACCGCCGTTGAAAGTACGCCAACAACGCATCCCGGTTAGTGGTAACCGCGTCGTCGAACGAGCTGGCCCGGTCATCCCTGGCCGTCATTCGTTGCAACCCGCGGAACGCGTGTAGAAGCTGACCGGGCTCGGGTCGGTGGGGTATCCCTTCGCCTCAAGGTATTCCCACATCATTCTCGAGACCGTCTGCGAGAGAACCTGTTGCTTGATCATCGCCTCGCTCATCGTGACCGGTGACGGGTTCCCATCCTCGTCGAGGGCGGCGCCGTTTCCATCTCGCAACTCGGCCTCGGCCAGGCTAGTGTCGAGCGATTCTAGGTCGAGTGAACTCACGAAGTCTCGGGCGTCCAGAACGATGTCGGAGTCTGCGCTAACGCCCTCAAAATGCACCTGCATACCGGCGAAGCACATGTCAGCGCCGTTGGAGAAAGAGAAGACATTGTCCGCGACCCACCCCCAGGGGGTCTCCATTCCAGCACCGGCCATCGCCGCAGAACCACCGCCGACCAGGAGTGCTGACACACCCAGACTTGCTGCCCACACCCGCAGCCGCCGACCGTGGCGAACACGTGCCTCGCGCAGAATCCGATCCTGGTGTGGAGCGAGATTCGTTGAAGTCCCCACCTGCGGGGATGACTCGCGGAGCACGCGCTCGAAGTCCGTGTCATTCATCATGAGCTCTCTTCGTTGCAGGACAGTCTTTACCTAGTTCATGTCCGCAGCTCCGGAGATTGTCCATCGGTCGGCAGTTTCCATTCAAAGACGTGTGATCGGCCAGCCGAAAACGATCGTTTCAGGCAGTCTCGTCGGCGACAACGACGAGGCGCGCAACACGCCGAGATCCGCCCCGCCGAAACCCCCTGTCGAAACCGATTCCCGCCGAAACGCTGACCCGCCGCTTTCGGCGCCGCCGCACGGCCGCGCCTCAGAGCCCCGCAGCCAGCTCCGCGAACACCTCGTCCGCCGTGTCGAGCCGCGACAGCCCTGCGGCCTGCCCCATCCACAGCGACTGCAGCTCGCCGAGGTTCTGCTCACCCGCCGCTGCGCGGAACTTGCCGGTGAGCCAGTTCTGCATCGGGAACGGCGCGATCGTGCCGCTCGCCTCGATCGCCCGCACCGCGCGATTGCGGGCTCCGCGCGCGAGGCGTCCGCTCATCGCGCGGGTCAGCACCGTCTCGTCCGCCGCCGCCTGACGGATCGCCGCACGATGCGCCTCGGTCGCCGCCGACTCGCGCGTCGCGAGGAACGCGGTGCCCACCTGCACTCCTGCCGCCCCGAGCGCGAGCGCTGCCGCAACTCCGCGCCGGTCGGCGACGCCGCCCGCGGCGACGACGGGGACGCCGACGGCATCCACCACCTGCGGCACGAGCGCGAACGTGCCCACCAGCGAATCCTCCGCCGGCCGCAGGAACGACACTCGGTGTCCCGCCGCCTCAGCTCCGGACGCGACGACGACGTCGACGCCGCCTTCCTCCAGCGCGACCGCCTCGGCGACGGTGGTAGCCGTGCCGATCACCCGGATGCCACGGTCGTGCGCCTCGGCGACGAGATCCGCCGACGGCACCCCGTAGACGACGCTGAGCGCAGCGGGCGCGGCATCCCAGATCGCCTCGAGCTGCTCCTCGAGCGCGGGCAGGTACTGCGCAGGGCGCGCCGACACCTCGACGCCGACCGCCTCGTAGAACGGCTCGAGCGCCTGCGCGAACACCGTGTGCTGCGGCCCGGGCTCCACCTCGTCCCCGGTCGGCAGCCAGATGTTGAGAACGAACGGCTTGTCCGTGGCCTCTCGCAGCGCCGCAGCCGTCGAACGGATCCGCGAGCCGTCGTACCCGTACAGTCCGTACGCGCCGAGCCCGCCCGCCTCGCTGACCGCCGCGGTCAACGCCACGGACGACAGCCCGCCGAACGCACCGAGAAGGATCGGATGCCGGATGCCCAGGACCTCGCGCAGATCGCTCATGCTCCCCAAGCTACGCCGCAGCCACGCGCTGGTACCCTCTGTGACATGACGGACGGGATCGAGCAGCTGCTGCAGCTGATCCTGTCTGCGCTAGGACTGGTCGCGATGCCCGATCTCGCATCACTCGACCTCGCGGGTCTCACCCTGGCCGTGGCGCTCCTCGCCGTCACCGCCCTCGTCACGGCGATCACGCTCGGCCTCGTGCCGACCGGCCAGGGCTCTGCACCGCATCCGCTCCGCGCCATCGGAGCATCCGTCCTGCTCGCACAGAGCGATCCGGATGCCGACGGCCACCCGCGTCCGCGGGCGCCGGGAGTCGCGCGCGCCGTGTGACCGTCCGTTCGGGTCGGGAGCACGGCATCAGCCGACCATCCCGACTCTGTGAACGGACATTCCCTTGGACATCTATGCCTTCCCACCCATCGCGGCGATCCTCGACGCCGCCTACGGCGCCCTGACCGCGCTCTCCGCAGCGCTCGAACCTCTCGCCGGTACCGCGGCATCCGCGGCCGCCGTCATCCTCGTCACCCTCCTCATCCGCGCCCTGCTCATCCCCGTCGGCATCTCGCAGGCGAAGGCCGAGCAGGCCCGCGCCCGCCTCGCCCCGAAGCTGCGCGAGATCCAGAAGCGCCACAAGAAGAATCCCGAGCGGCTGCAGCGCGAGACGATGCAGCTCTACAAGGACGAGAACACCTCACCTTTCGCCGGATGCCTGCCCGTGCTGCT
Organism: Microbacterium tenebrionis; assembly: GCF_903645325.1. Taxonomy (GTDB): domain Bacteria; phylum Actinomycetota; class Actinomycetes; order Actinomycetales; family Microbacteriaceae; genus Microbacterium; species Microbacterium tenebrionis. Next base: position 202,584 of record NZ_CAHJXQ010000001.1, on the reverse strand, counting down.
GCAGGCCCCCGTCGTCGGCATCCTCTACACGCTGTTCCTGCGCACCGACACCGCCGGCCATGCGAACGACCTGCTCAGCCACGACCTGTTCGGAGCGTCGCTGGGCACGAGCCTCGTGCACGTGCTGGTCGCGGGGCCGTTCTCGTTGCCGACGCTCCTCGTCTACGTGGCGCTCATCGCGATCATGATCGCGGTCGCCGAGCTCACGCGGCGGGCCTTCCGCCCGACGCCGGTCGACGACTCCCCGCTCTCCTCCCCCGGGCTGCTGCGCATGATGAACGCCCTGCACTACCTGACCGCGGTCTTCGCGGTGTTTGTGCCGCTGGCCGCATCGCTGTATCTGACGGTGACGGTGGCGTGGACCCTCGTGCAGCGGGTGATCCTGCGGCGGCGCTACCCGCTGCCGGTCCAGCCCGCCTTCAAGTAACGCAAATGACCCGATCGCCGCGCGATATCGGGTCATTTGCGTTACTTGAGCGAGGAGGCGACAGCAGCCGCAGGGGCGATCCGGCGGCGGGGACGCACCAGGCTCACCCCGACGCTGGCTGCGATCACCAGCGCGATCGCAGCGAGACGGAGCGGACTCGCCTTCTGCCCGAGCAGCAGCCAGCCGGCGAGGGTCGCCGTCGCGGGCTCCAGGCTGAGCAGGATGCCGAACACCCGCTGCGACAGCAGCCGCAGTGCGCTGAACTCCAGCGTGTACGGGATCACCGATCCGAGCAGCGCCGTGCCGATCGCGAGCAGCACGAGCGTCGGATCGGTGACCGCGACGACCGCCGCCGGCACGCCGAACGGGAGCATGAGGACGGATGCCACGACGAATGCGACAGCGAGCGCGCCGCGCCCGGGGATCACCGCACCCGCGCGTGCGGAGGCCCGGATGTAGAACGCCCAGAATGCGGCGGCGATCAGCGCGAAGCCGATCCCGATCGGGTCGAGCGCGTCGCTGCCGATCAGCCCGTCGACTCCCAGCAGCGTGATGCCCGACACCGCCAGGATGAGCCAGGCCGTGTCCGCGAGACGTCGGGTCAGGATCGCCGACAGAACGAGCGGGCCGAGGAACTCGATCGCCACGGCCGGGCCCAGCGGGATGCGGTCGATGGCCGCGTAGAAGGCCGCGTTCATGCCGCCGAGCGCGACGCCGAACGTGATCGCCGCCTTCCACTGACGCCGATCCCACCCGCGCACGGCAGGCCGGATCACCACGAGCAGGATGACGGCGGCGATGCCGAGACGGATCGCCGTCACACCCCACGCTCCGAGGGTCGGGAACAGCTCTGTGGCCAGCGCCGCGCCGAACGACAGCGACACGCACGAGCCGAGCACCAGAGCCGCGCCGGTCGGTGTGCGTGTGGTGGTCGTCGAGGTCATGCATCCAGTCTGATCTCGGACCATCGTTCAATCCAGCAACTGTCTCTAACGTGAACTCATAAGCTGTACTTATGCTCAGTGTTCCCCGTCTGCGCCTGCTCCGCGAACTCCACGTGCGCGGCACGATCGCGGCCGCCGCCCAGGCCCTGTCGTACACGCCGTCGGCGGTGTCACAGCAACTGGCGCAGCTCGAACGCGAGAGCGGCGTCGCACTGCTCGAGCGCATCGGTCGCGGCGTGACGCTGACGCCGGCGGCGATCGCTCTCGTCGAGCACGCCGAGGCCGTGTTCGACCGCCTCGAACTCGCCGAATCGGAGCTCGCCGCCGCCCAGCCCGAAATCACCGGGACCCTGCGCGTCGCGTCGTTCCAGAGCGTCGTGCTCGCCGTGCTGCCCGGCACGCTGCAGCTCATGGCCGAACGGCATCCGCATCTGCAGATCGACGTCACCCAGCGCGAGGTCGGCGAAGCCTACGACGGCCTCCGCTCCACCGCCTTCGACCTCATCATCGGCGAGGAGTACCCCGACGAGACTCCCGTGATCCGAGCCGGGATAGACCGCGCGGATCTTCTCGTCGACCCGATCTGCCTCGCACTGCCCTCGCACGGCCCGCACGCGGTCCGGCCGCGCACCCTGACCGATCTCGCGGAGATCCCCTGGGCGCTCGACCCGGTCTCGACCCCGACCGGAGTCTGGGCGCGCACGCTCTGCCGCCGGGCCGGGTTCGAACCGCACGTGCGCTTCGACTCCCCCGACCCGCTCGTGCACGCCCACCTCGTGCGCTCCGGGCTCGCCGCCGCGTTCATGGCCGCGCTGCTCGCGCCGGACCACCTGTCCGGGATCGACCTCATCGGGCTCCCAGGGCAGCCGCACCGAGTGCTCCAGACCGCTGCACGCACGGGACGGTCGGCGCACCCCGCCGTGGTCGCGTTCCGCTCGGCGCTCAGCGACGCGATCGCCGCGCAGGCACCGTCCGGTCCGCCGTGGACGCACGCGCTGGCCGGGTGAACCACCAGTTCAAGTAACGCAAATGACCCGATCGCCGCGCGATATCGGGTCATTTGCGTTACTTGAAAGGCGAGGGGCCACGACCTCAGCGCGGGTTGACGGCCACCCGCAGCGGAGCGTCGGGAACGGATGCCGCGGCGATAGCCGCATCCACATCGTCGAGCGGGAATACGGCACCGACGGCATCCGCGAACGGATACGCGCGTCCGGTGCCGGCGAGGAACGCCGTCGCCGCCGCGAGCTCCCGCGCGGTGTAGTTGTGCACGCCGGTGACGGTGAGCAGTCGCCGTACGGCCGACTCGGCGTCAAACGGCACCGCATCTGCCGGGAAGACACTCCCCACCAGCACGACCGTTCCGCCCACGTCCGCGGCGGCGAAGGCGTCGGCGACGGCGTGACCGGATGCCTCGATCACGATGTCGGCCGGCTCGGATGCGATGGTCGCCGCGGTCCCGCCGAACCGCTCGGCAAACGCGCGGCGCGCGGGCAACGGGTCGACGACCGTCACCTCGGCGCCGGCATCCGCCGCGATGGCGACCGCCGACAGCCCGACCAGGCCCGCGCCGTACACGAGCACGCGACGCCCCTCCAGATCACGACCGGCCGCGCCACGACCCACGGCCGCCCACGCCGTCGCCGCCGCGCACGACGCCGGCGCGAGGACCGCGGACGGCAGCGCCTCGGGAACCCGGACGATCGCAGTGCCCGCACACAGGTGCACGTGCGTGGCGAACGCCCCGGTCAGCTCCCAGCGAGGGCCGATCCGCTCGTGCCCGTACTTGTGCAGTGAGCGGCACTTCTGCGGATGACCCGCGCTGCACCGATCGCACGCGCCGCACGACACCGTCACCGACCACACCACGCGGTCGCCCACGCGCAGATCGGATCCGTCGACCGTCTTCACGCCGTCGTCGCCGACCGCGATGACGCGGCCGACGCTCTCATGCCCGAGCACCAGCGGCGTCGGAGCGGGGCGATGCCCGGCGACGGTGTGCACGTCCGAACCGCACACCGTCGACAGTTCGACGGCGACGAGAGCATCGGCGGGCCCTAGCGCGACTCCCGGCACGGCGACCGTCTCGTGCGCCTGCCCTGCGCCGAGCCACACCCTCGCGATCGCGGCCGGCCTCAAAGTGACGTCGTGTCGCTCCTCATGCGGAGCCAGAACACGCATGTCACGGCGTCCGGACTGCGAGGACGGAACGGACCAGACCGCGCTCCGCGAGCACTGCCGGAAGGTCCACCACGCTCTCGAGCACAACATCGGCGCCGGCGAGCGCACCACGGTCGTGCGCCCCCGAGAGGACGCCGGCGACGAAGCCGGCACCCGCCCTGCGACCGGTCTCGACATCGCTCGCGGTGTCTCCGGCCACGGCCACGGCCTGCACCGAGGATGCGCCGGTGCGCAGCAGTGCGGTGAGCACGAGGTCGGGGGCCGGCCTCCCACGACCGGCGTCGATCGGCGACAGCGCCAGGTCGACGAGGTCGCCCCAACCCAGTGCGTCGATCAGCGCGTCGCGCGTGACCGGGGCGAAGCCCGTCGTGAGGACGACCGAGAGGCCGGCGTCGCGCAGGGCGCGGATCGCATCGGCTGCGCCGGGAATCTCCTCAGCGCCCTGCTCGGCGATGGTCTCGGCGTAGGCGCCCTCGAAGGCCGCGGTCGCGGCGGTGGCTGCGGCGACATCGCCGGCGGCGAGGTGCGTGAACACGTCGATCTTCGACATGCCCATCGTGTCGCGCACGTACTGCAGCGCCTCGGGCCACGGCATCCGATCGGCGACGCCGGTGCGCGCGGCCGCGCGCTGGAATGCCTGCTCCACCACGCCGTCGTCTCGGACGGTCGTCCCTGCCATGTCGAGGACGACGAGTTCGATGGCGGTCATGATGCTCCTTCTTCTGCGAGCTGCGGTGCTCGCTCGTATGCTGCGGCGATCGTGTGCTCGGCGAGTCCGAAACCGGTGGTCATGCCGATTCCCGTCGTCGCGCCGATGACGTGCAGGCCCGGCTCCGGTTCCTCCATGAGGAACTCGTCGGGGCCGGATGCGTAGACGCCCTGCCAGCGCTCCACGATCCGGAGGTCGCCGAGGTCGAGCAGCGCACGCGCCTCGTCCAGGAACGCCTCGAATGCCGACTCGGGCTGGAACGGCGAGGGCTGGATGCCACGGGCATGCGAGTCGCCGAGGATGAGCGTGCCGTCGGGCAGCTGCGTGTACATCTGGTTCAGGTCGAGGGCGGCGAGGTCGGGGCGCTCCGCGTGCATGCGGTCGCGCAGGCGTGCGGTCTCGGGGTACGCGGCGAAGCGTCCGTAGCGCAGCAGCGACCATCCCGTCAGCAGCGGCGCCTCCAGCGGACGCGGCATGCTCGCGCTCACGCGCATCATGTCGAGAGCGCAGCGGACGACGCCGACGCGCTCGGCGACCTCCGGGAGCAGCTGGTCGACATCGTGGTTCACGGCGACGACGACGCGTCCGGCGCTGATCGATCCGTGTGTGGTCTCGACGCGCGTACCGGATGCCGCGGTGACGGCGGTGCGGAAGCGGAACTCGACGCCGAGCTCGGCGAGATGCCGGATGATCGCGCCGGCGGCCTCACGCGGATTCGTCTGCAGGTCTGCGGCGATGCGGGCACCGCCGACCACGGCGCCTTCGCGGATCGGAGCGCTGCTGCGGAGCTCGTCCGCGGAGAGCAGGTTCACTCCGCCGTCGTCGGCGGCGCGTTCGAGGACGGCGAGCTCGTCGGCATCCCGCGCTGCGATCAGCGTCCCGGATTCGCGGAGCCAGAACCCGGTGGCCGCGGCGAGGTGCAGCCAGACGGGTCGCGCGATGTCGGCGAGCTCGCGTGCCAGGCCTGTCTGAGCGCCGATGCAGAGGTGACCGAAATTGCGGATGGTCGCACCGACGGGCTTCTCGGTGCGATCGACGACGATCACACGGAGCCCGCGCCGGACCGCCGCGTACGCGGTGCCGAGCCCGACGATGCCGGCCCCGACGACCACGAGGTCGGCTGAGTCCGCAGGCGCGGGTGGACGCGTCATGATGACCTTTCGGAGCGAGGGGAAGTGAGATCCACTGTGGCATCCGAATCTCGGAGCCCCGCGCCGAACCGGGAAGAGTTTCCCTGGCGTTTACCCGACTGTCGCCCTTGTCCTCGCGGCATGAACACGGGCTGAACCGAGCGGCCGCGGGGCGTTGACGACGTTCGCGGCGGGCCGTCAAGGCAGAGAAAAACCGCGAGCGCGATGCTTCAGATCGTCCGCGCCCGCGGTCAGCGCTGGGGACGCTATTTCTGGGGTACTCCGAACGTAGAACTCACTGGGGCGACCCATAAGGCACGAATGTCGATTCCGCATTGGACGTTCGACCAGAAATGCCTCGGCGGCTCAGGTGACGGGAAGCCTGGCGGACACTCGCCATTGCCCATCGACGGCTTGCGCGCTGAACTGGCCACTGGCTCCGATGACGCGCTCGGCCATGCGGTTCAGGCCGGTCCCGCTCGAGGGCAGGTCGCGTCGCGGGGTGTGCGGGAGCGGGCTGGTGATCGTCAGCGCGGCAGCCTCGTCATCCACCACGAGGCGGATGACGACTTCGCCGGCACCGGCGTGCTTGAGGATGTTGGTCGCCGACTCGCGGACGATGCGGCCGAGGACGATCTCGGCGATGCGGGGCAGGCGTCCGTCGCGGGGATCGCCTTCGGTGACGACCGGGTGCCCGGCAGCCTCGATCTCGGTGCGGGCCTCATCGATGGCCTCGGCGAGGTCACCGGTCTGCACGACCGAAGCGCGGGGGCCGTCGTCGGCGAGTTCGATCACGAATCGCAGGTCGGCCATCGCCTTGCGCGCGGCGGCGCTGATCGCTTCCTGCGAGTCACGACTGATCTTGGGGTCGTCGAGCATCTGGACGTGCAGAGCCACCACCGTGAGATGGTGCGCGATGCTGTCGTGGAGCTCGCCGGCGATCCATCGTCGCTCGGCGAGGACGGCCTGGCGTTCCTGCTCGGCCTGGACGGCGAGCTTCTCCTCGAGGCGATGTCCGCGTGCGGAGGCGACGCGCAGCGCGAAGCCGATCGCACCCGCCACGGTCGCGATGATCAGGTAGATGCCGACGTTGACCGGGGTGCCCAGATCGCCGTAGGCCACGATCGCCGTAGCAACCAGGAAGGAACCGAGGTACGTGAATATCAGTGCGGTACTGCCCAGCCTCATCACGAGACCAGCCGCCACCGCTGCAGCGAGGATCACGGTGAACTCGGTTCCCGTCAGAAACGACAACCCGAACACGATCCCCAGTGTGGCCGTGGCAATCCACGGCGACCACAGAAAGAGGGCGAATGCAGAGGTGGTTGCGACGCTGAGGAGCAGCGCCGGCACATCCGCGCCGGGCGTGAAGATGATGCCGATGACATCGCCTATGACCAGGACCCCGATGACCGCGAGCATCGTCACCCGCTCGGGGAGGCTCAGCGATTCTTCGCGTGTCAGCCGAAGGAGGCCCGGATTGTCCTTGGCTGATGTGAGGCGCATAGGTTCACTATCTCCTATTCGCCAGGTAATCTAGCGGATGATGCCAAGTGCGCGAGCAAGCTGTTCCCAAAACGACATAGTGTTCACCACCTAAATTACGTCTTTCGTCGAATGTCTGTATTCATCCTCTCGGTGGGGATCCGAGAGCACATCTGACTCTCGTTTACTTTTTGATAGCCAAACGTCTATGTAGGCGCCTTGGGCACAAGTACCCCCCGTTAGGCTTCCCTCATGCCGCAGATCCGTGTCCTCATCGTCGACGACGATCCCCTCGTGCGCACCGCGCTTTCGCACTTCGTCTCACGCGATCCCGAGATCGACGTCATCGGCGAGGCGGAGACCGGGCTCGAGGCGATCGCGTTCGTCGAGAAGGACCGCCCCGACGTCGTGATGATGGATGTGCAGATGCCCGAGATGAACGGCATCGAGGCCACGGGCAGGATCGCCGAGCGCTGGCCCGACGTGCGCATCCTCGCTGTCACGACTCTGGACGGCAGCGACACCGTTCTGCCGATGCTGAGCGCAGGAGCATCCGGCTACATGCTCAAGGACTCCAGCGCCGACAGCATCCTCGCCGCCGTCCGCGAGGTGCACAGCGGGGCCAGCTCGCTGTCCCCTTCGATCGCGTCGCTCCTCATCAAGCACGTCCGCGACGAGGCGCCGACCGGCGCCCGCGCCGATGAGCTCGAAGCGCTCACCGAGCGCGAGACCGAGGTTCTCGAGTGCCTGTCTCAGGGCATGTCCAACGCCGAGATCGCGCGTGCGCTCATCGTCTCCGAGGGCACGGTCAAGGCACACCTCGGGCGCATCATGTCGAAGTGGCATGTGCGCGACCGCGTGCAGATCCTCGTCACCGCCGCACAGGCAGGACTCGTCAGCTTCCACTGACCGCACCACCTCGCGCGCTCAGAGCGCGAGCAGTACGATCCCGGCCACGACGATCCCGGATGCCCCCAGCCTCGCCACCGGCCTGCTCTCCTTCAGCGCGACCACGCCGAACAGGCTCACCAGCACGACGCTGACCTCGCGCAGCGGTGCGACGAGCGCGACGGGCGCGAGGGTGACGGCGACGAGGATGAGGATGTACGACAGCGGGGACAGGAACCCGAACACGACGATCCGCCGCCACTGGAATCGGGCGAACGCCGCCGTCTCACGCCACCGCCCGCGCAGCATCACGGAGTAGATGACGATCTCCATCACGCACGTCCCGACCATGTACGGGATGGGCGCCAGGTGCCATGCGCGGACGGCGTGGGTGTCCCAGATCGTGTACGTCGCGATCGCGACGCCGGTGAGCAGACCGAACACCAGCGAGGGATCGACCCACCGACGGGTGTCGCCGCGCGACGGGCGATCGACCAGGCCGAGCGCGACAACTCCGGCGATGATGGCCGCCACCCCGACCAGGGCCCACCCGGACGGCCGCTCCCCCAGCATGACGATGGCCGCGATCACCGCCAGGAACGGACCGCTCCCCCGCGCCGTCGCGTACACCGTGGAGAGGTTGCCCACGCGGTAGCCGTGCTGGAGCACGAGCATGTAGACGACGTGCAGCACTCCCGAGACGCCGACGCCGATGAGGAAGCCGGTCAGATCGCTCTGCTGCACCCCGCCCGTGAAGGGGATGGCGATGCCCCAGATAACGGCGCCGGCGACAGCCCCGCACCACAGGAACGGGATGCCGGCACGGCTGATGCCGTGGGCGATGACGTTCCACACGGCGTGCGCGACGGCGGCGGAGAAGACGAGGACGAGAGCGAGTGCAGACATGGGAGCCTTCTGTCCGTCAGCGGGCGCGACGAACGGGCTCCTCCGGGCTTTTAGTCCTGTCAGATGACGACCGGCCCACGTAGGCCCGCCGTGGTGCCGCTCGGACCAGTCGGGCGTAAGCCCCGGAACCCTAGGCACTGTCGCGCGACACCATAACACCCCGCTGTGAACAGCAGGTGGTGCATGCGACGCCGATACGATCGAACCCATGGTCGTCACTCCCGCCGCCCTCGCTCATGCCGAGGACCTCGCCGATTTCGTCTCCGCATCGCCCTCGAGCTATCACGCTGCCGCCGAGGTGGCGCGCCGCCTCGAGGAGGTCGGATTCACCCGGCTGGACGAGCTGGAGGACTGGCCGGCGCAGCCGGGCGGGCGGTTCGTCGTCGTCCGCGACGGAGCCGTGATCGCCTGGGTCGTGCCGGCGGATGCCGCACCCACCATGCCCGCGCAGATCCTCGGCGCGCACACCGACTCCCCCGGCTTCAAGCTCAAGCCGCAGCCGACGACCGGCTCACGCGGGTGGCGCAGGCGGGCGTCGAGGTGTACGGCGGACCGCGCTGAACTCCTGGTTCGACCGCGAGCCGCGCCTGGCCGGGCGCCTCGCGCTCGCCGACGGCGCTGTCGTGCTCGCCGACACCGGAGCGCCGCTGCGCCTCGCCGCGCTCGCCATCCACCTGGACCGCGAGGCGAACAAGGCTCTGTCCCTCGACAAGCAGATGCAGACGCAGCCGGTCTGGGGGCTCGGCGATCCGCTCGAGGAGGACCTGCTCGGCGAGCTCGCGGCATCCGCCGGTGTGAACGCCGCAGACGTCCGCGGATTCGACGCGGTCGTCGCCGACTCGGCACGCGGAGCCGTGTTCGGCAAGGACAGCGCGTTCTTCGCCAGCGGCCGCCTCGACGACCTGGCATCCGTCCACGCCGGCGTCGTGGCCCTCTCTTCCACGTTGAAGGATGACGCCGGCAGCATCGCCGTCCTCGCGGCATTCGACCACGAGGAGCTCGGCTCCGCATCGCGCTCAGGAGCCGCAGGTCCCTTCCTCGAGGATGTGCTGTCGCGCGTGTATGCCGGCCTTGGCGCGGATGCGACCGAGCAGCGCCGCGCGTACGCGGCATCCTGGCACCTCTCCAGCGACGTCGGGCACTCGGTGCACCCGAACTACGTGTTCAAGCACGACCCGGTCGTCCAGCCGTTGCTGGGGTCGGGTCCGATCCTGAAGATCAACGCGAACCAGCGCTATGCGACGGATGCCGTAGGCGCAGCCGCGTGGGCGTCGTGGTGCGAGAGCGCCGGGGTCGCATCGCAGGAGTTCGTGTCGAACAACAGCGTGCCGTGCGGGTCGACGATCGGCCCGATCACTGCCACGCGCCTGGGCATCCGCACGGTCGACGTCGGCATCCCGATCCTGTCGATGCACTCGGCCCGTGAGCTCGCAGGCGTCACCGACCTGCACGACCTCACCCGCGTCGCGGAGGCGTTCTTCTCCGCCTGACGGTCGATCCCTGAGCCTGCCGAACGGTCGCGCCCCGCGGTCACCGCCGCAGTGCCAATATGGGGGCATGTCAGAGAAGATCGCAGCAGCGCCGGCACTGATCGAGCGCGCGGGCATCGAAGTGATTCCCGAATCCGAGCGCACGGCGAAGCCGCGCGACCTGTTCTGGCCGTGGTTCGCGGCCAACGTGTCGGTGTTCGGCATGTCGTACGGGTCGTTCGTGCTCGGCTTCGGCATCTCGTTCTGGCAGGCGACGATCGTGTCGATCATCGGCATCGTCATCTCGTTCGCGCTGTGCGGGCTGATCGCGATCGCCGGCAAGCGCGGCTCGGCGCCCACGATGGTGCTCTCCCGCGCCGCATTCGGCGTACACGGTCAGAAGGTGCCCGGCATCGTGTCGTGGCTCACGTCGATCGGGTGGGAGACGTTCCTCGCCATCATGGCGGTGCTCGCCACTGCGACCGTCATCACGCAACTCGGCGGCGACGGCGACAGCGTCGCACTGAAGATCATCGCGACCGTCGTGGTCGCAGCGCTCATCGTCGCGGCATCCGTCCTCGGCTATCACACGATCATGAAGATGCAGTCGGTGCTCACCTGGATCACCGGTGCCGTCACGATCCTCTACGTCATCCTCACGATCCCGCACATCGACTTCGCCGCGGTCATGGCCCTGCCCGCCGGCGGCATCGGCGCCGTGATCGGCGCGCTCGTCATGGTCATGACCGGCTTCGGCCTCGGCTGGATCAACATCGCCGCCGACTGGTCGCGGTATCAGAAGCGCACGGCATCGGACGGCGCGATCGTCTTCTGGAACACGTTCGGCGGCGCGATCGCACCCGTGCTGCTCGTCGTCTTCGGTCTGCTGCTCGCCGGATCCGACGAAGACCTCATGGCGGCTGTCGGCGCCGACCCGATCGGAGCACTCGCGACGCTCCTGCCGATCTGGGTGCTCGTGCCATTCCTGCTCACCGCCGTGCTCGCGCTCGTCTCGGGCGCGGTTCTCGGCATCTACTCGTCGGGTCTGACGCTGATCAGCCTCGGCATCCGCATCCCGCGGCCGTCGGCAGCAGCGATCGACGGGGTCATCCTCACGCTCGGCACGATCTGGGTGGTGTTCTTCGCGACGGACTTCCTCGGACCCTTCCAGTCGTTCCTCATCACGCTCGGCGTCCCGCTGGCGTCGTGGGCCGGCATCCTCATCGCCGACATCCTGCGCCGCCGCAAGGACTACGACGAAGATGCTCTGTTCGATGCCCGCGGCCGCTACGGCGCGTGGGATTGGACCTCGATCATCACGATGGTCGTCACGTCGGTCATCGGCTGGGGACTCGTCGTGAACAACTTCGCCGAAGATGCCGCGTGGAACAACTGGCAGGGATACCTGCTGTTCGCCATCGGCGGGCGTGACGGCGACTGGGCATACGCGAACCTCGGCGTCTTCTTCGCGCTGGTGCTGTCGTTCCTCGTGACGTGGTTCGCCCGGGCGGCGAAGATCCGGCGGCAGGAAGCATGAGCTCCTCGCGGCCTGAGCCCACCAAGGAGTGGCTGGTCGTCATCGACCCGCAGAACATCTTCGCGTCGCCCGACTCGGACTGGGGATCGCCGTTCTTCGCCGAGGCGATGCCGCGCATCCGCACGCTCGCGGACGCGTTCGGCGAGCGTGTGATCGTCACGCGATGGATGCCGACCGCAGACCGCTCCACGTCATGGGGCGAGTACTTCGCCGCGTGGCCGTTCGCCGACCAGCCGCCGAGCGACCCGCTCTTCGATCTGGTTCCGGACGCCGCCACGCTGTCCACCCGGCCGACGCTCGACCTGCCGACGTTCGGGAAGTGGGGCCCGGAACTGGAGGCGATCGTCGGCCGCGGCGGACGATTCGTTCTCGCGGGCGTCTCGACGGACTGCTGCGTGCTCTCCACGGCGCTGGCCGCGGCGGATGCGGGGGCGCGCGTCACAATCGCCACCGACGCCTGCGCCGGCTCGACCGCCGAGAACCACGCCGCGGCGCTGCACGTCATGGGGCTGTATCCGCCACAGTTGACGCTCGCAACGACGGCCGAGGTGCTCGCCGGCCGCTGAGCCGGCTTCGACGTCAGGCGGCGGCCCGAACCGCGGCCGCGGCTTCGGCCGGGCTCCCCCGACACGGGGCGCCGTGGCCGGGCAGCACCCATGATGCCGAAACGGCGGCGAGCCGATCGAGGGATGCGAGCGCCTCGGCAGGCTCGTCCGTGAACGGCGCCGGCTGCGCTCCCTCATGTCCGGTCAGCACATGCCTGGTCGTCAGCGCATCGCCGACGAACACGGCACCCGCGGCCGGGACGTGCACGGCGATGCTGCTGACGCCTGACCGATCGTTCAGGATATCCTCGAGGATCATGGGCACCGAAGCGGACGATACGGCCGGAAACGAACGGCGGCTCGAGGACACGATCGTCACCGATCTGTCGGGACGCATGACCTACGGGTCCTATCTCGGCCTCGATCAGCTGCTCTCGGCGCAGCATCCGGTCAGTGTTCCCGAGCACCACGACGAGATGCTGTTCATCATCCAGCACCAGACCACCGAGCTGTGGCTGAAGCAGATGCTGCACGAGCTGTCCTCCGCGCGCACGCTGCTCGCCAGCGACGACCTGCGCGAAGCACTCAAGCGCGTCGCGCGCGTCAAGCGCATCCAGGACGTCATGACCCAGCAGTGGTCCGTGCTCGCGACCCTCACCCCGACCGAATACGCGCAGTTCCGCGGAGCGCTGGGGAACTCGTCCGGATTCCAGTCGGTGCAGTACCGCGCCGTGGAGTTCGCGCTGGGCAACAAGAACGAGCGGATGCTTTCAGTCTTCCGCGACCACCCCGCGAACCTGGCCCTGCTGACGGCGGAGTTCGAGCGGCCCACGCTGTACGACGAGTTCCTGCGCTACGCGTCGCGGCGCGGCATCCCGATCCCGGCAGAGATCCTCGAGCGCGACGTCCGCGAACCGTACCGCCCGCACCCGTCCCTCGTGCCGGCGATCCGCGAGATCTACGAGGACCCGCGCACGCACTGGGATCTGTACGAGGCATGCGAGGATCTCGTCGACCTCGAAGACAACTTCCAGTTCTGGCGGTTCCGGCACCTGAAGACCGTCGCGCGCACCATCGGCATGAAGCCCGGGACCGGTGGTTCGAGCGGCGTCGGGTTCCTGCAGAAGGCGCTCGAACTGACCTTCTTCCCCGAGCTGTACACGGTGCGCACCGAGATCGGGGCCTGATGCGCCGGGTCGCCCGCGGCTTCGTGGTCGGCGGATTCACCGATCACCACGTGCACCTGCAGTTGGTCGACGCATCGCTGCTCGCGGGCTCTGTGCTGGGTCGGGTCGTGGACCTCGGCGGGAACCCGGAGGTGATCGCCGGGCTGTCGCGGAGCGTCGCCTCGCACAACTCCGGAGAGCTGACGTCAACACAGCTCTCGGCTGCCGAAGCAGCCCCGTTCGACGGAGAATCTCCGGAGTTATCCGGCGGGGGCGGGGTGCAGATCGCCTTCGCCGGGGCATTCCTGACGCCCCCGGGCGGCTACCCGTCGGACCGCGCCTGGGCGCCGGCGGGTTCGGTGCGCGAGATCGGCGACGCGGATGCCGCAGCCGCGGCCGTCGCGGAGATGGCGGATGCCGGCGCGAACTGCATCAAGGTCGCGAGCAACAGCACGGCGGGCCCGGTGTTCTCCGACGACCTGTTCACGGCGATCCTCGAACTCGCGGCATCCCACGGGCTGCTTGTCGTCGTGCACGCCGAAGGACCCGGCCAGGCGCAGCGAGCGGCACGGCTCGGCGCCGATCTGCTCGCGCATGCTCCTTTCACCGAACGGCTCACCGATGACGAGATCGCTGAGCAGGCGGCATCCGTGCAGTGGATCTCGACGCTCGCGATCCACACCGGCCGGGCGTATGCGACGGCGATCGACAACGTCCGCCGGTTCCACGCCGCCGGTGGCGTCGTGCTGTACGGCACCGACATGGGCAACGGCGATACGCCCGCCGGTCTCAGCGAGCGCGAGGTCGCGCCCTGCGCGACGCCGGCATCGACGGCGACGATCTGATCCGCGCCTTCGCACCGGTCGACGGAGCGCGGGCACTGTTCATCCCCGGCGACAGCCCCGACCCGCTGCTCGCCCGCCCGCTCACCCCCGCCGACCTGGAGGCCTGATATGACCGATCTCCTCGCCGAAGCCAGAAAGCTCGACGCCCGCGATCCGCTCGCCGCGCACCGTGATGCATTCGTCGACGCGCCCGGCGTCAGCGCCTACCTCGACGGGAACTCGCTCGGACGCCCGCTGCGCGAACTGCCCGACCGCCTCGCCGCGTTCATCCGCGAAGACTGGGGCACGCGCCTCATCCGCTCGTGGGACGAGGAGTGGATGGACCTGCCGACCCGACTCGGCGACCGCATCGGCGCCCTGTGCCTGGGCGCTGCCGCCGGGCAGACCGTCGTCGCGGACTCGACCACGGTGCTGCTGTACAAGCTCATGCGCGCGGCTGTGGACGCCCGTCCAAACCGTTCGGATATCGTCATCGAGGAGGGCAACTTCCCCACCGACCGGTTCGTCGCCGAGGGCGTCGCAGCCGAGCGCGGGATGACGCTGCGTTGGGTCGCTGCCGACCCGGTCGCCGGCGTGCAGGTCGCCGACATCGAGGCGGTCGTGAACGAGAACACCGCGCTCGTCGTGCTCAGCCACGTCGACTACCGCTCGGGCGCGCTGGCCGACATGGCGGCGATCACGGATGCCGTGCACGCATCCGGCGCGCTGATGCTCTGGGACCTCTGCCACTCGGTCGGCGTGATCCCGACCGAGCTCGACGCGTGCGGTGCCGACCTCGCGGTCGGCTGCACGTACAAGTATCTGAACGGCGGTCCGGGCTCCCCCGCGTTCGGGTATGTCAACGCCCGTCATCATGGCGTGCTGCGCCAGCCCGTTCAGGGATGGATGGGCGCCGGAGACGTGTTCGCGATGAGCTCGGCGTATGCGCCGGCCGACGGCATCCGCCAGTTCATCAGCGGCACGCCGCCCGTGCTCGGGATGCTGGCGATGCAGGGCATGCTCGACCTCATCGAGCAGGCGACCATCGACGCCGTGCGCGAGAAGTCGAAGACGCTGACGGATCTGGTCGTGCAGGCTTACGACGAGGAGCTCGCGCCGCTCGGCGTGCGGCTCCTCAGCCCGCGGGATGCGGCTGCGCGCGGCGGCCACGTCACGATTGGCCACCCGGATTTCGCCGAGGTGACGAAGACGCTGTGGGCGGACGGGGTGATCCCGGACTTCCGGTTCCCCGACGGCATCCGGCTCGGGCTGTCACCGCTGAGCACCTCGCATCAGGAGGCGCTCAGCGGCGTGCTGGCCGTCCGGGATGCACTGGGCTGACGCTCAGCCGGCGACGGCTCCGACGAAGGCCCGCACGTTCTCGCCGAGCCGTTCGATGCGGGCGAGCCTGGCCGCCTCGCGGTCGAATCCCTCGTATGCGAGCGGCGGCAGCAGGCGAACCGTGTGCGAGCAGCCGAACTCCGAGCACGCGAGGGTGCCGACGGTGTCGCCGTTGCGACCGGCAGGTCCCGCCTTGCGCGCCGCGAAGAACTGCACGTCGTTGCGGAGCGTGACGTCGTCGCACCACGAGCACTGGGCGCGGGATGCGACCCTCTGCTCGGCGCGCTGCAGCAGCACTCCGGTGTGGACGCCGTCGATCTCGACCACGACGTAAGCCCGGCGGGCGAACTTCGGGTCGCTCCAGCCGAGATAGTCGAGCTTGTCGAAGTCGATCTCGGCGAAGCCCGGGGGAAGGGCGAGCGATGAGGCCTCCTTGCGGGAGGCGTTGATGAAGGATGCGCGGATGGCGCGCTCGTCGATGGGACCCATGGTGATGCTTTCTGTTCTGGCGTGAGATCGAAGTCGGCATCACTCAGACGGATGCCGGGTACGACGATCTGCCGGCGACGGGGTTCCGCCTCCGGCTGATGATCAGCCTCTGCCGCCGGCGCGATGTGCGCCTGCGACCGCCTTCCGCGCCCGCCGGGCGCTCTCTGTGAACAGCACCCGGCGAGTCTACGCCTGTCCCTGCCGCGTCAGCTCGACGTCAGCGCCGCGATCTCATAGCGCCGCGGCGTGCCGAACCGGTGCGACGAGATCGACACCGCCTGCTCGCGCAGGTACGGCAGCAGCTCGATCCGGCCCGCGCTGACGACGGCTCCGGCGTATACGGCGACCGCGGGCGACCCGCCGGTCGCGGCCACGACAGCGGCGAGGTCGCCGCCGACGAGACGGATCCGCCCGCCCGTCTCCGCGATCCGTCCGGCGCGGGCGGCCCACGCATCGGCGGACTCGACGACCGCGACGACACCTGCAGCCGCCAACCACGACCGCACCGCCGCAGGCAGCTCGGTCGCCGTGCTCACGCTCAGGCGCGATCCCGTGCGCAGGCCGGCGGCGAGCACGCGGACCGCGTGCGCGGTCTCCGCATCCTCGATCCGGATCGTCACGGGCACGGCCTGGTAGCGCAGCGCGTTCTGCTCGGTCTTCAGGCCCGTGACGTCGCGCACGGCGCCGAACTCGTCGCGCCATGCCGCGACGTCCGTCGCCAGAGCCCCGGCCAACCAGCCCGTCCCCTCGGCGCCCGGATCGGATGCCGCGGCGAGCGCTGCGGTCGAGAGGGCATCGGTGGGCGCATCCGCGGTGACCGGAGCGTCGTCCCAGTCGGAGAGACCTGCGAGATAGTTCGGGCCGCCCGCCTTGGTGCCCGCGCCGACGGCCGCCTTCTTCCAGCCGCCGAACGGCTGGCGCTGCACGATCGCGCCGGTGGTGCCGCGATTGACATAGACGTTCCCCGCCTGGACGGAGGCGAGCCACTGCGCGACCTCGTCCTCGTCGAGGGAGTGCAGACCGCTCGTCAGGCCGTAGTCGATGGCGTTGACGAGGTCGATCGCCTCGGCGAGGGTCCCCGCCGTCATGATGCCGAGCACCGGACCGAAGTACTCGGTGAGGTGGAAGGGGCTGCCGGAGGCGACGCCCTCGCGGATGCCGGGCTTCCACAGCTGCCCGGCCTCATCGAGGCGCTCCGGCTCGATGACCCACTTCTCGCCCGGCTCGAGCGTGGTCAGGGCGTGCAGCAGCTTGCCCTCCGCCGGACCGATGAGGGGTCCGATGCGGCTCGCGCCGTCGCTGGGGTCGCCGACCTTGTACGAACCGACCGCGTCGATCAGCTGCCGGCGGAAGCGCTCGCTGGTCGCCACGGTCCCCACGAGAATCACGAGGGATGCCGCGGAGCACTTCTGCCCTGCGTGCCCGAACGCCGAGTAGGCGACGTCCTTGGCGGCGAGGTCGAGGTCGGCGCTCGGGGTGACGATGATCGCGTTCTTGCCGCTCGTCTCGGCGAGCAGGGGAAGGTCGGGGCGGAAGCTGCGGAACAGCTCGGCGGTCTCGTAGCCACCGGTGAGGATGACCCGCTCCACGGCCGGGTCCGACACCAGCTGCCGGCCGAGTTCGCGACCGTCCAGCTGCACGTACTGGAGGACATCGCGGGGAACCCCCGCCTCCCACAGCGCCTCGATCATGACCGCGCCGGAACGACGCGCCTGGCGCGCAGGCTTGATGATGACCGGAGACCCCGCGGCGAGCGCGGCGAGCGTTGAGCCTGCAGGGATCGCGACGGGGAAGTTCCACGGCGGGGTGACCACGGTCAGACCCACCGGCTTGTGAACGGCGCCCTCGATCGCCTCGGCGCGCTTGGCGCTCTCGGCGTAGTAGTGCGCGAAATCGATGGCCTCGGAGACCTCCGGGTCGCCCTGCTCGAGCACCTTGCCGGCTTCGGAGCCCATGACCTCGAGGAGGTCGGCACGGCGCGCCTCGAGCACGTCGCCGGCGCGATGCAGGATCGCGGCCCGCCCCTCGGCACCGAGCTCCCGCCAGGATGCGCCGGCGGCAACGGCCCGGGCGATGACGGCGTCCAGCGCCGCGGCATCCGACAGCGTGTTCTCGCTCACGGTGGCGTCGCCGAGCGTCGAGGATTCCATACGGGCGCGGATGCCGTCGCCCCATGCGCGGTTCGCCGCGAGGCTCGGGTCGGTGTCGGGGGTGTTCGTGAAGGAGTCGGACGGGGCGGGCGCGGCGGCGCGCCCACGGTCCTGCGTGCGGTTGGGAGCCGGGACGTCCTGAGGCATCGACGCGATCGAGGCCAGGAAGCGGTCGCGTTCGCGGGCGAACAGTGCGGGTTCGTCGTCGAGTTCGAAGACGGCCGACATGAAGTTGTCCGTGGAGGCCCCCTCCTCGAGGCGACGGATCAGGTAGGCGATCGCGACGTCGAACTCGGCCGGGTGGACGACCGGCGTGTAGAGCAGGAGGGAGCCGACCGTGCGGCGGACGACGGTCGCCTGCGCCGAGGCCATCCCGAGGAGCATCTCGAACTCGATGGGCAGGTCGTTCCTCATGCCCGCCGATCCTGCTGCCTGCGAAGGGCCGACGATCCCCCGCCGGTTCGCGAGCAACCAGGCCAGGGCGATGTCGAAGAGGTTGTGACCGGCGACGCCGATGCGGACGTTCCGGACGTGCTCGGGGCGCAGCGCGTAGTCGAGCACCGCCTTGTACGAGGCATCCGAGGCCTGCTTGCTGTGCCAGGTGGCGAGCGGCCAGTCATGGGTCTCGGCGTCGACCTGCTCCATGGGGAGGTTCGCGCCCTTCACGACGCGCACCTTGATCGGCGCTCCCCCGCCGTCGACGCGTGCGGCCGCCCACTCCTGCAGGCGGATCATGGCGGCCAGAGCATCGGGCAGGTAGGCCTGCAGGACGATGCCGGCCTCGAGTCCGCGGAACTCGTCCCGGTCGAGGATGCTGGTGAAGACCGCGATGGTGAGGTCGAGGTCCTTGTACTCCTCCATGTCGAGGTTGATGAACTTGTTTCTCGCGACGGCGATGCGGTACAGCGGCAGGAGCGCGTCCGCTGCGTGCGCGACGGCATCGCCGAATGCCCACGGGCTGTGCGGCGCGACCGTGGACGACACCTTGATCGAGACGTAGTCGACGTCGTCGCGTTCGAGCAGGCGGCGCGTGCCCTCCAGGCGCCGGGCCGCCTCGTCCTGACCGAGGATGGCTTCGCCGAGCAGGTTGACGTTCAGATGCACGCCCTCGTCCGAGCGGATGCGGCGGATGGCCTTGCCGAGCTTGGAGTCGGTGGCGTCCACGATGAGGTGGCGGACCATGCTCCGCAGCACGCGGCGGCTGATCGGCACGACGATGCCGGGGAACGCGGGGGCGAGCGCGCCGCCCAGCCGGATGAGGCCGCGCAGGGCTGCGGGCAGGAAGGCCGGGGTCAGCGGGACGAGCTCGCGGAGGTTGCGTGCGGCGACGGAGAGGTCCTCCGGGCGCACCACCCCGTCGACGAAACCGACGGTGAAGTCCAGCCCGTGCGGATCGCTGAGGACTCCGGCGAGGCGTGCGGCTGCCGTGTCGGCGGGGATCTCGCGGCTCTCCACGAGCCAGGTCCTCACGAGCTCAATCGCGTCGTCCGCGAGCTCTGCGATATCGGCGTTGCCGGTGCGGACTTCCGTCGTCCTGGTCATGGTGCTTCCTCACTCACGGGCGCGGCGGAGCCACGCGACCTGCTCTCAGTGTGAACCGCGATATCATGCGTGAAAAGCGCACATTCATGATCGATACCATTCGGTTTCATCGAATCCTTGAAGGAGGGGTCGTGTTCGAGCTGAGACGGCTGCGCCTGCTGCACGAACTGGCGCTGCGCGGGACGATCTCCGACGTCGCCCGCGCGCTGTCGTACAGCCCGTCGACGGTGTCGCAGCAACTCGCGCTGCTCGAGCGCGAGGCCGGCGTCGCGCTGCTCGAACCCGACGGCAGGCGACTGCGGCTCACAGCTCAGGGGCGGCTGCTCGCGGCACATGCGGCCCGTGCGATCGAGCTCGATGAGGCTGCACGAGCCGAGCTGTCGGCCTCGCAGCATGCACCGGCGCGCGTGCGCATCGCCGTGATGTCGACGGCCGCGGAAGCACTCGTCCCGGCAGCGCTGGGGCTGCTCGCCGAACGCATGCCCAGCCTGCGACTCGAGATGGTCGAGATGGCGCCCGAGGAGGGA
The DNA here is from genome assembly GCF_903645325.1 of Microbacterium tenebrionis. Lineage (GTDB taxonomy): Bacteria > Actinomycetota > Actinomycetes > Actinomycetales > Microbacteriaceae > Microbacterium > Microbacterium tenebrionis. The sequence goes on along the minus strand of NZ_CAHJXQ010000001.1, from coordinate 182,324 downwards.
CTGTTCGAACTGCAGGCGCACGCGTTCGACCTCGTGGTCGCCGAACAGTATCCCGGGCACACCCGGGAGCTGCGGCCGGGCATCGAGCGCACGCTCCTCGGTCACGACCCCGTGCGGCTCGTCGTGCCACTGGACTCGCCCGCCACCGGACTCGCCGATCTGCACGACGCCGCATGGGCGATGGAGCCCGAGGGCGCAGCCGTTCGCCGATGGGCCGTGCAGCAGTGCCGGGCCGCGGGGTTCGAGCCGGATGTGCGGTACGAAGCGACCGATCTCACCGCGCACGCGCGACTCGCGGCCGCCGGGCACGCAGCGGCGATGCTGCCCGATCTCATCTGGACGGGCGGCCGGGATGCCGTGCGGCTGCTGGAGTTGCCGGGGAGCCCCGTGCGCGAGATCTTCGCGGCGACCCGTTCGTCCTCGCGCGGCAGCGAGGCGATCGAAGCCATCCTCACGGCGCTGCGCGATGCCCTGGAGGCGCACCGGCCGCGGTGAGCGCACCCGGAATGTTTCCCCCGGTGACGCCTCCGTTCCGCCGTGCACGGGCCGGCCCGTACTCTTGCGGGAACGTCACCCGACGTGCATCTCCCCGACCCAGGAGTCCCATCATGTCCACCGCGCACCGCACAGCATCCGCCCTCGAGGTGAGCGAGCGTGCGGCGTGCATGTGCGACCACGGCGACGTCTGCTCCTCGTTCGCTCCGGGGCACGCGCTGCACCTGATCCAGGCCCGCCTCGCGGCCGCGACGCCGAGCGAGTGGGTCGACGGGATCGTCGAGAGCACGGATGCCGCCGCGGGCGCCGTGGTCGTTCGCACCCTGGACGGCGCGGAGTGGGCACTGTGGAGCGCCCAGGGCGCGGCGCTGGAGGTCGAGCCCGGCGCGCCTGTCGCGCTGCACACGCGATATCACGTGCTCGCTGTCGGGCGCGTGCGCTTCAACGTCGCGATCTGACGGAGTCTCGGCTTCGACTCGCCTGCGGCTCGCTCAGCCCGTTTCGTCTCGCTCCGCTCGCTCAACGACCCGCGTGTCGAACCTGTCGAAGGGTCAGGCGGCCTTCATCATCATGTTCTTCATGTCCATGCACGCGTCCATGCAGGCCTTGCACGACTGAGCGCACATCTTGCACACCTCGCTGTGATCGGCGTGCTCCATGCAGGCATCCATGCAGAGCTGACACATCGCGATGCAGGCATCCAGCATCGACATCATGACCGCGGGGGTCATGCCCTGCATCCGCATCATCGAGCGCATCATCGTGTTGCACATGTCGGCGCAGTTCATGCACGCCGGGGCGCAGTCCATCAGCTGCGTCGAGCAGACCGTGCACGCCTGTTCGCACGCCGAGCACGCATCCATGCACGCCTGCATGACGGCCATGTCCATCGTCTCCATGCCGCTCATCGACTTCATGTCGTGGGACATGGCGCCCATCATCATCGAGTCCATCCGCACACCTCGCTCCGCATCGTGGTCGAGCCTCCACGCGACTCGCGCCGGGATGACGGGCTGATCAACCCGCCTGTCGCCAGGGTAATCCCGTCGTCGTCGTGCGTCGAGGGTGATCTCGCGAAGCCCGACCCTCGGTCCCAGCCAGGGCGTAGTGTCATCCTCGTGCCAGCCTTCTCAGCCATGCAGCGGCTCGTGATCACGATCGCTGCGCTCGCCTCGTTCGTGACCTTCCTCGACGGCACCGTCGTCACGGTCGCCCTGCCTGCGATCCGAGATGAGCTCGGCGGCGGCATCGCCACGCAGCAGTGGGTGGTCGACGCGTACCTCATCACGCTGAGCGCCCTGATCCTGCTCGCCGGGTCCCTGTCGGATGCTTACGGGCGGGTGCGGATCATGCGGATCGGCCTCATCGCCTTCGGCGTGGCATCCGTCGCCGTGGCCGCGGCGCCCGAACCGCTCACCCTCATCATCGCGCGCGCCTTGCAGGGGGCTGCGGGAGCGCTGCTCGTGCCGAGCTCGCTCGCCCTGATCATGGCGACGATGCGCGGCGAGCTGCAGTCGCGGGCGATCGGCGTCTGGACGGCCTTCACCACCGGAGCCCAGGTCGCCGGCCCGCTGCTGGGCGGGCTGTTCGTCGACCTGCTGTCGTGGCGCTGGGTCTTCGTGATCAACGTCGTCCCGATCGGCGTCACGCTGTTCCTGCTCGCGCGACTTCGGCTGCCCGACCATCCTCGCGGCGTGCGCGTGGACTGGTGGAGCGGCATCCTGTGCGCGGTCGGTCTCGGCGCCGTGGTGTTCGCCCTCATCGAGCAGCCGAACTTCGGCTGGGGGTCGCCGGCGATCTGGATCCCGGGTCTCGTGGGCGTGGCGATGTTCGTCGGGTTCCTCGTCCGCCAGCGGCAGTCCCCGGACCCGCTCATGCCGCTGTCGCTGTTCGGCGCCCGCAACTTCGCCTGGGGTAACCTCGCGACGCTCTTCATCTATGCGGCCCTGTCGCTCAATGGCTTCGTGATCGGGGTGTATCTGCAGGAGGGAGCGGGGCTCCCGGCGACAGCGGCGGGCCTGGCGAGCCTGCCGATCACGATCCTCATGATCCTGCTGAGCTCGCAGGCGGGCGCCTGGGCGGGTCGGCTCGGTCCGCGACTGTTCATGACCGTCGGCCCTCTGCTCATGGCCGCCGGCGCCCTGCTGCTGCTCACGGTCGCCCCGGAGTTCAGCTACTGGTGGCAGGTCCTGCCGTCGATGATCGTGCTGGGACTCGGGCTCTCGCTGACCGTCGCTCCGCTCACCTCGGCCGTGCTCGGCGCGATCGACCAGAGACGCTCCGGAATCGCCTCGGCGGTCAACAACGCCATCTCGCGCGTCGCGGGCCTCATCGTGGTGGCGATGCTGTCGACGATCGTCGGCGGAACGCTCGACCTCGACGGCTTCCACAGCGCGGCCTGGGTGACCGCGGCGCTCATGGCCGCCGGCGGGATCGTCTCGTGGATCGGCATCCGCAAGACGGCGTTCGCGGAACCCGAACCGGCGGAGTGACCCCGCGCGATCAGCCGCCCAGCGAGTCGAGCAGCTCGACGAAGCGATCGAGGTCGTCGGCCGACCAGGCGTGCAGGCGATCCTTGATGCGCCCCTCGTAACCGGCCCGCGCGATGGCGATGCGCTCCTGCGCCAGGTCGGTGGCGACGAGCACGCGCGCCCTGCGGTCCTCCGGGTCGGGAAGGCTCTCGACGAGGCCCAGCTCCTCGAGCTGGCGCACGTGGCGGCTCACCGCCGACTTGTCGGTCTGCAGGCGCTCGATGATGGCACCCGCCGAGGTGGCCTTGCCCGTCGCGATCGACACGAGCACCTGATAGCCCAGCGGCTGCAGGTCGGGGTGCACGATGGCGGCGGCATCCCGCCAGCTGACGCGGATGCGGGCGAACAATCGGCCGAGCCCCTGCTCGACCCGGGTGACGGCCCGGTCGAGACGCTCATCCTCGTCCGCGGGCTCCGCGGCGGGGTCGGCGGTCGCTTCGGTCACATCCGCCAGTTTATGGGCGTCGCCCCGCCGTTTCGAAGACGGCGGGGCGACGCGCGTGCGGGGTTCAGAGTTCGGTGAGATGGCGGAACACCTTGGATGCGGCGCGGATCTCGTCCGCGGTGAGGCCGGCGAGCGACTCGTGCAGCCGGTCCGCATGCTCGCGGCGGATGTCGGCGAGCACCACGCAGGCCGTGCGGGTCGCGGTCAGCACGCGCTGGCGGCCGTCGTGGTCGTCCGGCCGCGATGCGAGGAGGTCGAGGTCCTCCAGCATCCGCACCTGACGGCTGACCACGGACTTGTCCATCTCGAAGCGCTCGGCGAGCAGGTGGGCGTTGGTGCTGCCCTCGCGGGCGATGAAGGTCAGCAGCTTGTAGCCGGCCGGCTGCAGCTCGGGGTGGATCCTGGCCGCGGACTCCTTCCAGAGTGCCCGCGCCCTGGCGAAGATCAGGTTCAGATGACCCTGGAACTCCGCCAGAGCGTCGTCGACGTCGGCGGGGACCGCGGCTCCGGCAGCGCTCATCTCAGCGCCCTCGCTCCTCGTCCTCTCGCTCGCGCTCGCGCTCGCGCTCGAGCACGGTCACGGGGCCGGTGGAGGGAGTCGCACTCGCGGCCCCTGCGATGCGGATCGTGCCGGTCGACATCGTCGCCCCCACCTCGGCCTCGCCGACCTCGAGCACCGACTCCTCGGCCTGGTCGCGCAGCTGCTCGGCGGCGTTCTTGGTCGACAGCGGCTTGTTCTTGATGAACGCGATGGCGATGACCGAGATCACCGCGAGCGGGATGGCGAGGATGAAGGCGTCGGCGATGCCGTGGCCGTAGGCGCTCTCGACGATCACGCGGATCGCGTCGGGGAGCTCCCCCACCTTCGGCACGTTGCCGGATGCCAGGTGCTTCAGCGCGTCGATCTCGTCGGGCGAGCTCGGCGTGAAGCCGGACATGCCGTCCTTCACATAGGTGGCGACGCTCGTCGAGAGCAGCGAGCCCATGATCGTGACGCCGATGGTGCCCGCGATCGTGCGGAAGAAGTTCACGTTCGAGGATGCAGCTCCCAGCTGCGTCGGCGACGTGTCGTTCTGAACGATCAGCGTGAGGTTCTGCATGACCATGCCGAGCCCTGCGCCGAGCACGAACATGTACGTGGCGACGAGCGGGAACGGGGTGTCGTAGCGGAGCGTGGCCATGAGGCTGACGCCGATGGTCGCGAGGATCGCGCCGGTGATCATCCAGCCCTTCCACTTGCCGAAGCGGCTCACGAGCTGACCGATGATGATCGAGGCGCCCATCTGACCGATGATCATCGGGATCGTCATGAGGCCGGACTCGGTCGGTGTGGCGCCGCGCGCGAGCTGGAAGTACTGCGCGAGGAACACCGAGGTGGCGAACATCGAGACGCCGATCGCGATCGAGGCGATCACCGACAGCGTGAAGGTGCGGTTGCGGAACAGCGACATCGGCACGATCGGTTCCTTGACGAAGAACTCGACGGTAATGAAGGCCGCGATCGCGACGCCTGCGATCACGGCGAGCATGATGCTGGTCATCGAGTCCCACTCGAACTGGCTGCCGCCCATCGAGACCCAGATGAGCAGGGTCGAGACGCCGACGGCGAGCAGCACGATGCCGAAGTAGTCGATCGACACCTCCGCGCGCTGCGGCTTGGGCAGGTGCAGCGTGAACTGCAGCAGCACGAGCGCGATGATCGCGAACGGCACGCCGACGAAGAAGTTGGAGCGCCAGCCCCACGTGTCGGTGAGGAACCCGCCCAGCAGCGGTCCGCCGATCGTGCCGAGGGCCATGATGCCGCCGACGACGCCCATGTACTTGCCGCGCTCGCGCGGCGAGATGATGAGGGCCACGGCGATCATCACGAGCGACATGAGGCCGCCGACGCCGATGCCCTGGACCACGCGGACGACGATCAGCATGTTCGTGTCGGTCGAGAAGCCGGCGATCACCGTTCCGACGGTGAAGAGGATGAGGGCGAGCTGGACGAGGATCTTGCGGTCGACGAGGTCGGCGAGCTTGCCCCAGATGGGAGTCGAGACGGCGGTCGCCAGCAGGCTCGCGGTGATGACCCAGGTGTACTGGGACTGCGTGCCCCCGAGGTCGGCGATGATGACCGGCAGCGAGGTCGAGACGACCGTGCCCGAGAGGACGGCCACGAACATGCCGACGATGAGGCCGGAGATCGCGGTGAACACTTCCCGCGCCGAGCGCGTGGTCTCCGATGCGGAGGAAGGTGTGGATGTCAAAAGCGGAGTTCTCCTGCGATAGAAAGTTGAACTCGGTCAACCATACTCCGTTAGTTGCGTTTGCGCAACTGTCGAGCAAGGTCAACCATCTTCCCGGGCCGCGTAGGCTGAGCCCGGGAGGTCGCATGCCGTTGTCCGAAGCAGCCGTCGGTCCGGTGCGGATCGCCTGGGCGGATGCCGCTGACGATCGGCGAGCGACATCGCGGCGTCTGCTCACCGAGCTGCTGTCCTCCCTCCCCGCAGGCAGAGAGACGGGCGACGACGCGACCGCCGACGAGATCGTTCAGCGCTGCCCGAACTGCGGCTCCGCCGGTCACGGGCCGCTGCGCACGGCATCGGGACGCGCGGTCGTCAGCATCAGTTACGCGGGCGGACTGGCGGTCGCCGCGATCGCCGCGGCGCGGGATGCCGCATCCCTGGGCGTCGACGTCGAAGTCGACCGCGGCCGCGGCGCGTTGGACGACCTCGCCGCTCTGTTCGCGCCGCAACCGGCTCCAGACATCAGGGACTGGACGGCGATCGAGGCTGTCGTGAAGGCCGCCGGCCTCGGACTGCGCATCGCACCGGACCGGGTGCGCCTGCAGCGCGCGGCGAAAGCACCGTGGACGCGCCGCGCCGCGCTCGACGGGACGACCTTCCACGTCGCCGACGCGCCGGCGCCGACGGGCTTCGTCATCAGCGTCGCGATCGTCGAGCGGTCCGGTCAAGGCCGAGGATCGGCTCGGTGAGAGGCGCGGCGGCATCGGATCGCTCCGCCGAGGCGGGCAGCGAGGGCAGGTCGGTGCTGCTCGTCCACGCCTCGAAGAGACCGGCCAGCGGGATGCCGCTGATCTCTTCCGCGAGCATCAGCAGGTCGCGCGTCTGCACCGTGCTGTGCGCGTTCCGCGCGGTCCACTCCCGCAGCAGCGCGAAGAACGCCTCGTCTCCGATCGTCAGCCGCAGGGCGTGCGCCGTGAGCGCCCCCCGCTTGTAGACCCAGTCGTCGAACATCTCGTCCGCACCGGGGTCGGCGAGCAGGGCGCTGATGCCGCGCACGGACAGACGTTCGTGGTGCGCGAGCGCCTTGGCGTGCGCGGTCGCTCCGCCGGACGCCTCGGACCAGATCCACTCCGCGTAGCAGGCGAAGCCCTCGTTGAGCCAGATGTCGCGCCAGTTCCGGAGCCCGACGCTGTTGCCGAACCACTGGTGGGCGAGTTCGTGCGCGACCAGGCGCTCCAGGCTGTGCTCGCCGTCGATGTGGTTCGCGCCGAAGACGGCCATCGCCTGCGCCTCGAGCGGGATCTCGAGCTCGTCCGGGGTGACGACCACGGTGTATCCGGGGAACGGGTACGGGCCGAAGGCCTCCTCGAAGACGGCCATCATACGCCCGAGCTCGCCGAAGTCCTCGTGCACGCGGTCGGCGAGCGGACGCGGATAGAACAGCCGGCCCCGGATGCCTGCGAGGTCGGTGCCCTCCTGCATGTACTTGCCGATCTGCAACGTCACGAGATACGTCGGCGTCGGCGCAGCGATCTCGAACTCCCACACCGCACGCCCGCGCTCGGTTCCGCGCACGGCAGGCACGGACGACGCGACGGTGTACTCGGGGTCGGTGACGACGCGGAGCGCATAGGTCGCCTTGTCGGACGGCACGTCGTTGCACGGGAACCAGGTCGGCGCACCCGTGGGCTGCGAGGCCACGATCACGCCGTCCTCGAGCTCTTCCCAGCCGAGGGTCCCCCATCGGGTGCGACGGGGTTTGGGCGCCCCGGCGTACACGATCTCGACCCGCACGACATCGCCGGCGACGGCGGGGGCGGCGAGCGCGATCTTCACCTTGCGATCGTTCTGGGTGAAGCGGCCCGCACCGCGCACCTTCTTCACGCGCAGCCCGACGAGGTCGAGAGAGAAGGCGGCGGCCGGTTCGACGAAGCGGACGTCGAGCGTCGCGGTCGCCGACAGACGGTTCGTCGTGACCTTGTAGTCGAGGTCGAGCTCGTAGCGCTCGACGCGGATGTTCGCGTCGCCGCTCTGCGGGGTGTACGGATCGACGGTCATGCGCCGTCCGCCTGGTAGGCACGCACCTTGACGGCGCGCCACGGTCCGATCGGGTTGCCGCTCCAGCGGCTGCCGGCCGGGACGGTCTCGCCGCGCATGACGAGGGATGCCGGTCCCACGGTCGCCGCCGTCGCGATGGTGGCGGCGGGCAGGACGACCGAGTGCGGCCCGAGCGTCGCGCCCTCCTGAAGCGTCACGGTGTCGATGCTCATCACTCGATCATGGAACAGATGCGTCTGAACCACACATCCGCGGTTGACGGTGGCCCCGTCGCCGAGGCTCACGAGGTCGGGCTCGGGCAGCCAGTAGCTGTCAGTCCACACGCCGTGGCCGATCGTCGCGCCGAGCGTGCGCAACCAGACGACGAGCGCCGGAGTTCCGGCGGCTGCGTTCGCGAACCAGGGCGCGGCGAGCATCTCGGTGAACGTGTCGGCGACCTCGGTGCGCCACACGAAACTCGACCAGAGCGGATGCTCCCCCGCACGGATCGGGCCGACGAAGATCCATTTCGCCGCGGTGGCGAGGCCGGCGGCGATCGCGCCGGCGAGGATCATGACGATGCCGGAGAGCAGGACGGCTGCGAGCAGCCCCCAGCTGACCGCGAGCCAGGCGAGCGTGTAGAACACCGCGATGCCGAGCGCGCAGGTGAGCAGGACCGGGATGATCCGGCACAGCTCCCAGAGCGTCCGTGCGAGACGCAGCGACGGCAGCGGACGATAGGTCCGCTCGAGGTCGGAGTCGTTGACCACGCGTCGCAGCCGGACGGCCGGGGACCCGAGCCACGACGACCCCGCCTTCGCCTTCTCGGGCGCGACGGAGAGCACGGCGATGAGGCCGTCCTTCGGAACGCGGTGCCCGGTGGCGGCGAGGCCGGAGTTGCCGAGGAACGCGCGCTTGCCGATGCGGGCCCTGGCGAGCCGCATCCACCCGCCGCTCAGCTCGTAGGTGGCGACCATGGTGTCGTCGGCGAGGAACGCGCCGTCGTCGATCGTCGTCATGCCGGGGATGAGCAGGACGGTGGATGCCTCGACGTCGCGGCCGACGTCGGCACCCAGCATCCGCAGCCACACGGGCGTGAACAGGCTCGAGTAGATCGGGAACAGGATCGTGCGGGCAGAGTCCAGGAGGCGCTCGGTCGTCCACGCCTGCCAGGCGACGCGGCTGTGCACGGGGTGCACCCCCTCGGTCATGCCGATGGCCAGCAGCCGGACGAACAGCACGACCGCGGCCGCGAACACGACGCCCGTGACGAGGACGGCGGGGACGAGCCACGCGAAGGTCGCGGCGATGGCGGCTCCGAACGAGTCGGCGTGACGGATGCCGGATGCCACCAGCAGCGCCCCGGCGGCGAACGCGACGAACGGCAGGAGCCCGAGCGCTGCGGATGCGGCGCCGTACGCCCACAGCCACCGCCGGCGGCGCGGCGGCGCCTCCGGGGCGAACGGCGTGCTCTTGCCGCCGACACGCACCGCGGGCGAGCCCGCCCAGCGCTGGCCGGCGCGGACCCGGCCGAACACGGCGGAGCCGGGTGCGATCTCGGCATTCCGCCCGATCTTGGCGCCGGGAGCAAGGGTGCTGCGCGCGCCGATCGTGGCATCACGGCCGATGCGCACTTCGCCGATGCGCACGGTGGCGCCGTCTATCCAGTAGCCGGCCAGATCCACCTCGGGTTCGACCGATGCGCCGTCGCCGATGTGCAGCATGCCGGTGACCGGGGGCAGCGAGTGCAGGGTGACACCCTTGCCGATGCGGGCGCCGAGCGCGCGGGCGTACTGGATGACCCAGGGCGCCCCGGCGAGCCCGACCGGATCCACCTGGTGAGCGATCTGCTCGGCGAGCCAGAGGCGCAGGTGCACCCCGCCGCCGCGCGGATAGTCTCCGCCGCGGACGCCGGCGAGCAGCAGCCGTGCGGCGACCACGGCGATGCCCATGCGGCCCCACGGTGAGACGAACACGACGAGCAGCAGGATGATGACCCACGCGGGCGCCGCGGGCAGGAACTCGAACCCGGGGACGAGCCGGAGGATCCAGGATGCCGTGAGCAGCCAGGTGATCCAGCGGACGCCCGTCAGGATGAACAGCGGAACGCCGAGGAGCGTCTGCACCCACTGCATCCGCCGCGGGGTGGGCGGGGCCGCGGTGAACGTCTGCTCGCCCTCGTCGACCGCTTCCTCGTCGACGGCATCCGCCATCTGACGCAGGCGCGGCAGATCGTAGACGTCGGCCATCGTGAACTCGGGGGCGCGCGATCGGATGCGCGAAACCAGCTGAGCCGCGGCGAGCGACCCGCCGCCGAGCTGGAAGAAGCCGGCGTCGTCCTCGGTCGGTGTGGTGCCGAGCACGGCGAACCACTGCTCGGCGAGCCACGCGGCGGTTCCGGACAACGTCGAGTCGCCGGCATCCGGATCGGTGAGCGGCCATGGCAGGGCGGCCTTGTCGACCTTGCCCGAGGTGCGCACGGGCATGTCGTCGACGACGGCGAGCAGCGGGATGAGCGGCGCGGGAAGCGACTCGGCGAGCTGAGCGCGGGCGCGCTGGCGGTCGAAACCCTCGTCGGGCACGACGTAGCCGACGAGCAGGGCGACCCCGGCATCCGTCTTGCGCACCGCCACGGTCGCGGCGCTGACGGCGTCCAGCGCCTGCAGGGCCGCCTCGACCTCGCCGAGCTCGATGCGTCGGCCGCCGATCTTGACCTGGTCATCGACGCGGCCCTGGAAGATCAGGCCCTCGGGATCGGCGCGCACCATGTCACCGGACCGGTAAGCGCGTTCCCAGCCGAGTGTCGACATGGGGGCGTACTTCTCGGCATCCTTGGCCGGGTCGAGGTAGCGGGCCAGGCCCACGCCGCCGATGATGAGCTCGCCGACCTCGCCGTCGGCGACGGGTTGCCCGTTGCCATCCACGACCGCGAGCTTCCAGCCGTCCAGCGGCAGGCCGATGCGCACCGGCTCGTCCGGCCGCATGAGCGCGGCGCAGGCGACGACGGTGGCCTCGGTCGGACCGTAGGTGTTCCACAGTTCGCGGCCCTCGCCGACCAGGCGGGCGACGAGTTCGGGCGGGCACGCCTCGCCGCCGAAGATCAGGAGCCGCACGTTCTCGACGGTGTCCTGCGGCCAGAGCGCTGCGAGCGTCGGCACGGTGGACACGACGGTGATGCCGTGGCCGACGAGCCACGGCCCGAGGTCTTCGCCGGAACGCACCAGCGCGCGGGGTGCGGGTACGAGGCAGGCACCGTAGCGCCAGGCGAGCCACATCTCCTCGCACGAGGCGTCGAAGGCCACCGAGAGTCCGGCCAGCACGCGGTCACCGGGTCCGAGCGGGGCATCCTGCAGGAACAGGCGTGCCTCGGCGTCAACGAACGCGGCGGCAGAGCGGTGCGAGACGGCGACGCCCTTGGGCGTTCCGGTGGAACCCGAGGTGAAGATGATCCAAGCGTCGTCCTCGGTGGTGGGAGGCTCGACGACGGGGACGGCGTTCGTGCTGGGGTGCGGGTCGGCATCGGAGAACAGCCCCCGCCCCTTGCCCCGCGCATCGTCGGCGGGGTGGAACACGCCGCCCGCGCCGATCACTCCTCGCACGTTCGCTTCTCCGAAGACGAGGTCGGCGCGCTCCTGCGGGTCGTCGGCATCGACCGGCACGTAGGCGGCCCCGGCCGCGAGGATCGAGAGGATCGAGAGGTACAGGGCGCGCTCGCCGGATGGCATCCGCACGCCGACGCGGTCGCCGCGCTGGACGCCCTGCTCGCGCAGCCGCGCGGCGGTGACGTTCACGTGGGCGATCAGTTCGGCGTAGCTGATCGCGCCGTCGGCGTCTTCGATCGCCGAGGCATCGGGATGCCGCACCGCAGTGTCGCGGAGGATGTCGATGAGCGTACGAGGGGCCGGAGCGAGCTCGCCCCGGTCGTATCCGTCCTGCACTGCGCCTTCTTTCAGGAGCTCAGAAGCGCGATGAGCTGCGCCTTCGTCAGGCGCGAGTACCCGGTGCGGCCCTCGGTGCGGGCGCGATCGCGGAGGGCGGCGACGGTCAGGCCGTCGAGGCCGGATGCCGGAGCGGATGCCGCAGGCTTGCGGGCCGGAGCGGGCTTGCGAGCCGAGGCGGGGTTCGCGGTGGAGGCGGGCTTCGCGGTAGTCGCGGGTGTCGCAGGCTTGCGGGCCGTCGTCGGCGTCGATGCGACGGTGGAAGTGGTGGCGGCATCGGGCTTCGGTGCGGAGGAGGTCGCATCCGCCGCCGCAGGGGCACTCTGCCGGGCCGCCTTCCCGGAAGGCTTCTTCGAAGCGCTCTTCTTCGCCGATGCCTTCTCGGCGGCCTTCTTCTCGGCGGACTTCTTCGCCGCGGTCTTCTCAGCGGCCTTCGCCTCGAGCTTGCCGGCGGTCTTCGTCAGGCGCGCCGTCGCCTCGACCGCGGCCTTCTCGACCTTGCGCGGCTTGTTCACGAGCTTCTTCTTCGACGGCGACGCGGCATCCTTCGCCTCGTCGACGAACCCGCGCAGCTTCCTGGCATCCTTCTTGGCGAGCGTCTTGCTGAGCTTCTTGGCGTCCTTCGCGGCTGCCGACGCGGCGTCGAGCGCCGCTTCTGCCGACTTGTGCGCCTTGGTCTTCTTGGCCATCAGGTTCCTCCGATCGGGCCGCCCCCGTGGGCCGCGCCACAGCGGGCGACATTGTACTCGGTCGGGGTTAACGAATGGGGCTCGTCGGAGTACAGCTCCCCGACGCGTCGTCAGCGGTCACGCGTCGCGAGACGCTGTGGGCGTTCGGCACGCTTCTCATCCCGTTCCTCGTCGGTCTCGGCATCCGCGACCTCATCACCCGGCGCGCCCGCACTCCGATCACCGCGTGGAACGAGTCGCCGGAACCTACCTGATCGGGTAGGTGAGAACGGTCCGAGAGTAGGTATCGCCTTTCGGCGCGGCTGAGTCAGTCTGGACGTGCGGAACCCTCCGCACGAACGGAAGATCCCGCACGGCGTGATCCTCCGCACCGTCGCGACGAACATCTGCGGGTCGGATCAGCACATGGTGCGCGGCCGCACGACGGCTCCGGAAGGACTGGTCCTCGGCCATGAGATCACCGGCGAGGTGGTCGAGGCGGGCCCCGATGTGGAGTTCATCAAGGTCGGCGACATCGTGTCGGTGCCGTTCAACATCTCCTGCGGCCGCTGCCGCAACTGCAAGGAGGGCAAGACCGGAATCTGCCTGAACGTCAATCCCGACCGGCCGGGCAGCGCTTACGGCTACGTCGACATGGGTGGATGGGTCGGCGGCCAGGCGGAGTACGTGCTGGTGCCGTACGCCGACTGGAACCTGCTGAAGTTCCCCGACCGCGATCAGGCGCTCGAGAAGATCCTCGACCTGACGATGCTCTCCGATATCTTCCCGACCGGCTTCCACGGTGCCGTCACGGCTGGTGTCGGGGTGGGTTCTACCGTCTACATCGCGGGGGCCGGGCCCGTCGGTCTCGCCGCGGCCGTCGGCGCTCAGCTGCTGGGCGCTGCGGTGGTGATCGTCGGCGACCTGAACGAGGACCGCCTCGCTCAGGCGCGCAGCTTCGGATGCGAGACGATCGACGTCGGTAAGGGGCCCGTACCCGATCAGCTCGATCAGCTCTTGGGCTTGCCGGAGGTGGATGCCGCGGTCGATGCCGTCGGCTTCGAGGCGCGCAGCGAGGGCCATGGCGCAAAGGCGAAGGAGGCTCCGGCGACCGTGCTCAACTCCCTCCTGGAGGCCACGGCCGCGGGCGGCGCCATCGGCATCCCCGGGCTCTACGTGACGGGCGATCCCGGTGCCGTCGACGAAGCGGCCAAGGTCGGGTCGCTTTCGATCAATCTCGGAACGGGCTGGGCGAAGTCGCTGTCGTTCACCACCGGACAGTGCCCGGTCATGAAGTACAACCGGCAGCTGATGATGGCGATCCTGCACGACAGGGCGCACATCGCCGCAGCCGTCAACGCCAAGGCGATCAGCCTGGACGAGGCACCCCAGGGCTATGCGGAGTTCGATGCCGGAGCCGCCACCAAGTACGTCCTCAACCCCAACGGATACATCAAAGAGTGATCATGTCCACTGTCAACTTGGAAGACGCGCGCCGCGTCATCGCGGCCGCCGAGAAGAAGGCCACCGAGATCGGCCAGCCCATGAACATCGCCGTCGTCGACTCCGGCGGAAATCTCGTCGCGCACGTCCGGCAGGACGGCGCCTGGATCGGCAGCGTGAACATCTCGATCAACAAGGCGTGGACGTCGAAGGCTTTCGACATCTCGACGAAGGACCTGGGAGACAACTCCCAGCCGACCCAGCAGTTCTTCGGCATCCAGAACACGAACGGCGGCAAGGTCGCGATCTTCGCCGGTGGCATCCCGCTCGTGCGGGACGGCGTGGTCGTCGGCGCCGTCGGCGTGAGCGGCGGATCCGGCGAACAGGACCAGACGGTCGCCGACCAGGCTGACCGACACGCGCTCGAGCTCGAGTCGTTGCTGGCGATTCTGCGGTCGCCTCGACTCGACGACAGCTCCGCTCGGACGTCAGCGATCGAGACCGCAGCCGCGGCGCTGGTGCGGTTGCGGACCGCGGCCGACGAACAGAGCCGCTCCATCCTCGAACCCGTCGTCGGGGCGTTCGCCCGGCTGCGGAGCGATCTTCGACCGCTGGAGCGATTCGGCTCGCTGGAGATCCAGTTCGTGGAGCCGCCGTCCACGGGAAGGGCGCTGCCCAGCGAGGTCGCCCACGCCGGGCGTGCGATCGTGCGCAACACCATCCTGGGGCTGGTCGACGGCGGCGACGCACATCGGGTGCGCGTGCAGTGGGACTGCGACGGGCTGAATCTGCTGGTCAGCATCCGTGATGACGGGCGCGGCGACCTGACCGTGCACGACGAGTCGCTCCGCCCGATCACTGAGCGAGTCGCCTCGCTCGACGGCGTGCTGAGCGTGGATGCTACACCGGGCTGGGGATCGTCGGTGGAGGTTCGGATCCCTCTGGATCCCCCCTCGGATGCCGAGCCGCTGGTCAACGGTGTGACACTGACTCTGCGGGAACAGGACGTGCTCCGCCTGGTCACGGCCGGAGGCGGAAGGTCGGGGCCAGCACGCGTGCTGAGCTGACGGCGCTGGCGTTGTCCCGCTGACTGAGGCGCCCATCGAGTACCGTCATCGACGAGCTCACGCTCGACATCGCTCCGGTGCTGCTGGGTTCAGGCGAGCGCATCTTCGACGGCTCGCGCTTCGACTGGGAACCGGTCGGAGTGCTGCACTCGCCGCTGACGACGCACATCCGCTACCGCCGCACGCGCTGAACGCTCATGCGGGATGTTTTGCGAGCGCGTGCACGGCGACGGTCCGCGGGTGGCGGACACGCACCCGGCGGCACGGTTCCGCGGCGGGCGCGGCCTGCATGCGGAGGAGGAGCTGGTCTCGGCCGCGGCACCGGCCGGGTGAGGCCTGACGGCGCGCACGCCGCCGCGCTGGTACCGTGACCTCGATGGATGCTGCACTCACGCAGCCGCGCGAGTCGGGGAGAGCTCGGGATGAGACGAAGGTCACGCTGGCGTCTGGCGCGACTCGCCATGGTCGCAGCAGTGGCCGTGCTCATCGGACTCGTGGCGCCGCAGGTGACCGCCGCAGTCCCTGCTTCGGCGGCGACGGACGGGCAGATGATCATCCCGGCATCCGGCACCATCCGCTCGAAGGTCGCAGATGGCTGCGGTACCGGCAGGCCGACGCACCAGGGCATCGACATCTCGGGTCAGGGCGGCACGCCGATCCTCGCCGCGTACGACGGCGTGATCAAGACGCGCGCCTACAGCGGCGGCTACGGGTACTTCGTCGACATCGAGCACGTCGGCGGCTACGTCACGCGCTACGCGCACATGGTCTCTCAGGGGACGGTCGCCCCGGGGGCGAGCGTCACACGCGGCCAGCAGATCGGGGTCGTCGGCAGCACCGGGAACTCGACGGGCGCGCACCTGCACTTCGAGGTGTGGCGGAACGGCTCGGTCTACACCGCGATCAATCAGGGGTTCACGTGCCTGTCGACGGTGGCGCGCGGCGCCCCGCTGCCGCTCGTGTTCCCCGGTCTGCGGACGGCTGCCCCTGGCCCGATCGGCACGGCCGACTACACCGGCGATGGCAAGGCCGACCTTCTGGGCCTCGCCTCGGACAGCGACCTGCAGGTGCGGCCGGGCAACGGCAGCGGCGGGTTCGGCGGAGCATCGATCGTCACGAGCGGCTGGGGCCTGTACCGTCACCTGACGTACACGGACCTGAACGCCGACGGCCGTGCGGATCTGCTCGCCGTGCGCAGTGACGGCCTGCTCGAGTACTACGCCGGCGCCCCGGGCGGCGGCTTCAACGGGTACAGCCGGCTCGAGAGCGGCTGGTACGACATGCTGCATGTCACCTCGGGCGCCGACTACACCGGCGACGGCCTGTACGACGTGCTCGGGGTGTCGGCATCCGGCGTCCTCACGATCTACCGCGGCAGTGGCGCCGGTACGCTCGCCGCACCGCACATCACGGTCGGCAGCGGCTGGAACGGCATACGGATGCTCGCCGGCGGCGACTTCACCGGTGACCGGCTCGGCGACATCATGGCCGTCTCGAATGACGGCAACCTGTACTTCTACAAGGGCAAGGCCGGCGGCTTCAACGCCCGCGTGACGGTCAGCAGCGGCTGGGGATCGATCACCGCGATCACCGGTGGCGTCGACTACAACGGCGACGGCAAGGCCGACATCATCGCCCGCACGACCTCCGGCGAGCTCTACCTCTACCCCGGTGACGGCACCGGCAAGCTCAAGGCCCGCACGCTCATCAGCGCCGGCTGGGGAGGCTACAAGCAGATCGAGTGAGCCGGAGCCTTCGGTCTCAGCCGCCGTGACGGGCGACGACCTCCGCGCGCGAGTTGTCCTCACTCGGCGATCGTCGCGGCCTCGGCATATCCGGCCGTCGTGCTCGGTTGACGATTCGGCGCCTGCGAGGCGCAGGAGCCGCAACCGGGCGGCAGCGCGCGTCGGCGCGTGGTCCGGATGCCGGCTACGAGGACTCCCTCACCGCGTACTGCCGCAGGCCGCCATCTTGGCCTGGATCCGGCAGTCGAGGTCGCACCAGCATGTTCCCACCCCTGACGCCGGCAACGACGAAGGCCCCGACTTCCCAGCGTTTTCCAGGAGAGTCGGGGCCTTCGATCTGGCGGTGACGGTGGGATTTGAACCCACGGTAGGGGGTTACCCTACACAACTTTTCGAGAGTTGCACCTTCGGCCGCTCGGACACGTCACCGTGGATCAGTTTACGACACCGCGTCGATGCGCGCGAATCGAGGCATCGCGGCATCCCACCCCCTCCCGCCGAGTATCCCCGGCGACCCATCTCGTCACGCGAGCGCGCGCTGGTTAGGATGACCTTACGGAGGTTGTTCCCATGAGCTTCATCACGTCGGCGGCCCTGGCCGAGACCGGCTACGTCGTCCTCTCGCCTCTCGCGAGCCCGATCGATCCGGCCGAATGGCTGGGCCTGGAGTACGTCGGATGGCGTTCGTCCGGCGTCACCCGCTTCGCACCCCTGGCCAGTTACGCCGGCGAGATCGAATGCAACGGATTCTGGAACCAGACCCCGCCGCGCACCGACAAGGACGGCGTCTGGATCGCCTCGCAGACCGAGCAGGCCCCGACGCTGACCCGACTCGCTCAGGAACCGGGCGTGAACGTCGGGCGCTGCCGCGTGATCGAGCTGCAGCCGAACACCTACGCCGATGCGATCTACAACCTCCACCAGGACGACAACAACCGTCTCAACGAGGACGGAACGGGCTGGGTCGTCCGCTCCTACGTCAACCTCACCGACGACTCGGACTCGCTGCTCATCCTCCGCGAGGACCGGTTCGACCCGGCGACCGAGCAGCGGCTTCCCCTGCCCGCCGGCACCCGCATGGTCGTCGACACGCAGCGCTTCTGGCACGCGGTCTGGCACCGAGGCAGCACGCCGCGCTACTCGCTCATCACGTCCCTCACTTCGGGCCCCGAGCTCGACGCCTACATCGCCGAGAACGACGGGACCCTGCATGTCGAGAGCGTTCCGATCGACCCGGCGCTGATCGAAGGTGCCCGGCTCGAGCAGCACCGACGCATCGAGGAACGCCGGCGCGCCTTCGAGGCGCAGGGCATCGTCATGGAGCCCCCGGTCGAGCTCTACTGAGGTCCCTGCGACCGCGGCAGGGGTCGCGAACGGCCGACAAACCCTGTACGTGAGCGCCGAACACGCCCCCTCTCGGGAGCCGCCGCACCGCTGCACGCGATGAGGGGGCGCAAACGGTCGCCATCGCGTTGAAATAGCCGCACAATGCGCCCCCTCCGCGCGCGCCGTCGGGCTGTCTGCGCGGCCCGCGGCTCAAACAGTGCGGCCGGCCTCGATCCGCACGACCCGATCGACGGTCCCCTCGGGCGGCGCGACGTGCGAGATCAGGATCACCGACTGGTCGCCCGCGGCCCCCAGCAGATCGCGCAGCAGCGCGTCGGATGCCTCGGGATCGACGCCGGCCGTCGGTTCGTCGAGGACCAGTACGGGGAACCCGCGCAGCAGCGCCCTGGCGAGCGCGATGCGCTGCGCCTGACCGCCCGACACCAGCGCGCCCCGATCGCCGACGCGGGCGTCCAGACCTCCGCGCCCCGCACCCAGTCCCCCAGCCCGACGCGCTCGAGCACGGCGAGCAGGTCGTCGTCGGTGGCCGTGTCGCGCGCGAACAGCAGGTTCTGCCGGATGTCCTCGTCGAAGAGCTGCGGATGCTGTTCGCACAGCCCGATCGTGCGCCGGAGCGCCGGTCCGCTTAGGGTCGCGGCATCCGTCCCGCCGATCGTGAACTCGCCCTCGGCGCGCAGGAACCCGACGAGCACCGCGGCGAGCGAGCTCTTGCCGGCGCCGCTGGGGCCCGTGACGAGCACCCGCTCCCCCGGCGCGACGTCGAGCGTGACGCCGCGGAGCGCCGGCGCTCCGCCCGGCCACGAGGCCCGCACGTCGCGCAAGCGCACGGCTGCTCCCGGCGGCACGTCATCGCTGCCGGCATCCGCCCGCAGCTCCTCCGGCACGGATGCCGGAAGCACATCGACCACACGCTCGGCGCTCGCCCGCACGCTCCGCCACGCTGCTGCAGCCACCGGGACCGTGCCGAACACCTCGAACACGACCATCGGCACGAGCACGACGACCGCGAGCCACGGGCCGTCGATCGCACCGGTCGCCAGACCCGGGGATGCCGCAGCGACCGCCCACGCCGACGCCACGCCGGCGAGCACCGACACCACGCCGGCAGCGATCGCCTGCGCCAGCGATGCCCGCGTCACCGTGCGGCGCACCGCCGCGTCGGCGCGCTCGATGCGTTCGCGGGCCGCCGGCTCCGCGCCGTAGGCGAGCAGCACGTCGAGGCTGCCGAAGTAGTCGACCAGGGATGCCGAGAGCTCGGCCCGCTCGTGAGAGACCCGCTCCTCGGCGCGGGCGCCGAACACCCAGCCCAGTCCGATCGCGCCGACAGCCGCCGCCAGGAGGCAGACGGCGAGCGTGAGCGCGGCGGGCGGCGAGATGAACGCGACGAACCCGACCGCACCGACGGCGACGATGCCGGCGACCGCGAGCGGCTGAACGACCCGCAGGGGCAGGTTCTGCAGATTCTCGACGTCATCCACGAGTGCCGAGAGAACGCGCCCGCGGTCGGTGCGGCCGAGCCCGGCCGGCGAGAGCGGGATGAGCCTGCGCACCATGTCGGATCGGGTCGTCGCGAGCTGACGCAGGGCTGCGTCGTGACCGGACAGCCGCTCCAGGTAGCGGAAGACCGCCCGCGAGACGGCGAAGAAGCGTACACCGACCACCGCGACCGACAGCGGCACGAGCGAGTCGACGATCGAGGCGCTCACGATGAGCCAGCCGCTGACGGCGAGCAGCGACACCGCGGCGACGGCCGAGAAGACACCCCAGATGAGACCGGGGACGAACCGACGTACGGGCGGTTGCGCCAGGCGCAGGATGCCGCGGGCGCGAGTCGTGGCCCGACTCATGCGTTCACCCCCAACGAGACGACCTGGTCGGCGATGTCGCGGGCGGTGCGGCGGTGCGAGACGAGCACAACGGCCGCTCCGGCATCCGCCCGCTCGCGCAGCGTCGCCCACAGCCGCGCCTCGGTATCGGCGTCCAAAGCGCTGGAGGGCTCGTCGAGCACGAGCACTCGGTCCGGGCTCTGCGCGTGACGGTACAGCGCGCGGGCGACCGCGACGCGCTGCGCCTGACCGCCGGACAGCCCGCTCCCCTGCACGCCGAGTTCGAGGTCGGCGTCGAGGTCCTCAGCGCAGGCGGCGTCGAGAGCACGGCGGATGCCGGTCGCATCCGCCGTCGAGCCGAGTGCGACGTTGTCGGCGATCGTCCCGCGGATGAGGCCCGGACCCTGCCCCGCCCAGGCGATCCAGTCCGCCGGGGCGAGCTCGCGGATGTCACGTCCGCCGAGCGTCGCTGTGCCCGCGAATGGTGCGGCGCCCCGGAGAGCTGCGATCAGGCTGGACTTGCCTGAGCCACTCGGCCCCTCGATGAGCGTCACGGTGCCCGGGCGCGCGGTGAAGGAGACCGGTGCGAGGTCGCGCACGCGGAGGTTCTCTGCGCGCAACTCCGGAGAAACGGCCTCTGTGCGGCGAACCGAAGCCACGGATCCAGGGTTCTGCAAGAAGGCTCCGGAGTTGTGCGGGGTGGCAGACGACGTTTCCCCTGCCTCGTCCAGCACCGCGAAGACGTCCTCCGTCGCCGCGACGCCCTCGGATGCCGCGTGGAACTGCACCCCGACCTGACGGATCGGCAGGAACGCCTCCGGTGCCAGCAGAAGCACGAACAGCCCCACCTCGAGCGACAGGTCTCCGGCGAGTAGCCGGAACCCCACCGCCACGGCGATCAGCGCGACCGCGAGCGAGGAGAGCAGTTCCATCGCGAAGCCCGACAGGAACGAGAAGCGCAGCACCTTCATCGTCTCGCGGCGGTACTGATCCGCCGTCGCCTCGATCTGCGCCACCGCCCGGTGCTCGCGGCCGAACAGCCGCAGCGTCGCCAGCCCCTGCACGGTGTCGGCGAACCGAGCGGCGAGATGCTGCAGCGTCTGCCACTGCTTGCGCTGCACCGTGCGCGTCGCGATGCCGATGAGGATCATGAAGAACGGGATGAGCGGCAGCGTGATGATCGCGGTCAGGCCGCTCGGCCAGTCCTGCCACCACATCACCACGACGATCACAGGCGTCGCGATCACGGTGAGCACGAGCTGCGGCAGGTACTTCGCGAAGTACTGGTCCAGTGCCTCGAGCCCGTGCCCCGCCGTGACGGCGAGCGCCGCCTGATTCCGCGATGCGAGCCATCCGGGGCCCAGCCGCCCGACGGCGCCGATCAGCGCCCGACGCAGCTGTGTCCCAGTGGCCGCCGCCGCACGCATCCCCGCGAAGTCGGATGCCGCGATCAGCGCGCCGCGCAGCAGCGCGAGCGCCAGCATCCACCAGAGAGAAGACGCGACAGAGCGCCCCTCGAGCGCGCCGGTCACAGCATCCGTCAAGAACCAGGCGAACGCGATCACAACCACGGTCTGTGCAACGCCGATCGCCGCCGCGAGGACGAAGAATCCTCGCGCGGCGCCGGCGTACTTCAGAAGGCGCGGATCGACGGGTTTCACGCGTGGATCGGGGCCCCCTCGATCTGCGCCCGGGTGACGCGCTTGCGGAAGATCCAGTACGTCCAGCCCTGGTAGAGCAGCACCAGCGGCAGGGCGACCAGCGCCGTCCAGGTCATGATCGTCAGCGTGTACTCCGTGCTCGAGGCGTTCTCGATCGTGAGACTGAACGCCGGGTCGATGGTCGACGGCAGCACGTTCGGGAACAGCGCCGCGAACAGCGTCACCACCGCGAACAGCGTCGTCAGCGCGCCGAACGTGAACGCCCAGCCTTCGCGGCCGCGCAGGTTCGAGACGATCGACAGCACGAGCGACACGGCGGCGAGCGCGGCGAGGACCAGCACGGCGATCGAGAAGTGCGCGGCGACCGTCCAGACCAGGAACGCAGCGGCGACCACCAGCGTGATCAGGCCGGCCCGGAACGCCAGACGGCGCGCATCCGACCGCAACTGTCCGTCGGTCTTCAGTGCGATGAAGGTCGCTCCGTGAGTGAAGAACAGCAGGAGTGTGGTGAGTCCGCCCAGCAGCGCGTACACGTTCAGCAGATCGAAGAGCGTGCCGGTGTAGACGTGGTTCTCGTCGAGCGCGACGCCCTGCACGATGTTGGCGAACGCGACGCCCCAGAGGAACGCGGGCACGGCCGAGCCGATGACGATCATGCGGTCGAAGCCGGCCTTCCAGCGCTCCGACTTGCCCTGGTGCCGGTACTCGAACGAGACGCCGCGCATGATGAGCGTGAGCAGGATCAGCAGCAGGGCGAGGTAGAAGCCGCTGAACAGCGAGGCGTACCACTCCGGGAACGACGCGAACAGGCAGGCACCGGCGACGATGAGCCAGGTCTCGTTGAGATCCCACACCGGGCCGATCGTGTTGATGATCTGCCGGCGCGTGACGTCGTCGCGGTTCTTGCCGACGCCGCCGAGGAACGGCAGCGACATGCCCACGCCGAAGTCGAAGCCGTCGAGCACGAAGTATCCGACGAAGAGGAAGGCGATGATTCCGAACCAGAGCGTTGCGAGATCCATGGTCGCCTCTCAGTACACAGTCGACGGCAGCTGGGCCGTCTCGTCAGCGGGTTGTTCGTCGGCGTCTGGCCCCTTCTGCGCGGCCTTCACGATCAGTCGGACCTCGACCACCGCGAGCGCGGCGTAGATCGCGGTGAACGAGATCAGCGAGATGAGCACTTCGAGGCCCGAGGTGCCGGGCGAGACGCCGTCGCGGGTGCTCATGAGCCCGAACACGATCC
Source organism: Microbacterium tenebrionis (assembly GCF_903645325.1). Taxonomy (GTDB): domain Bacteria; phylum Actinomycetota; class Actinomycetes; order Actinomycetales; family Microbacteriaceae; genus Microbacterium; species Microbacterium tenebrionis. The sequence continues at coordinate 159,647 of NZ_CAHJXQ010000001.1, read as the reverse complement.
ACGGCTGGCGGCCCATCTCGGTGAACACCCACCCGACGATGTTGGCGAGCAGTGCGAGCGGGAACGACCAGATGGCGATCTTCCACATCCACTTCGCGACCGGTCGCTTCGCCCCCTTACGGGTGACCCACAGGCCGACCAACGCGATGAACGCGTGCAGCAGGCCCAGGCCGATCATCCAGCGGAACGCCCAGTAGGTGATCCACAGCACCGGAGCGAAGTTGTCGATGCCGAGATCGGCATATGTCTCGGCGTACTCTGCGTTCAGATCATTGATGCCGTGCACGCATTCGTCGAAGCTGTGCGTCGACAGCAGCGACAACAGGTACGGAACGCGGATCGAGAACAGCTCGGACGAGCCGTCCGGCGTGCCGAGCGTGAACAGGCTGAACGAGGCATCCGCCCCGCAGACGGTGTTGAACGTCGCCTCGGCGGCGGCCATCTTCATCGGCTGGGCGGCGTACATCGCCAGGCCCAGCTGATCGCCCGAGAGCACCACGCCGGCGGTCGAGACGAGCATGCCCCACAGACCGAACTTCAGAGAGACGCGCATGGTGTCGAGGTGCTGGCCTCGGTAGAGGTGCCAGGCCGATACCGAGATGATGACACCGGCCGCGAACATGAACGCACCGAAGATCGTGTGCGGGAACGCGGCGAGCGCCACCGGGTTCGTCAGCAGCGCCCAGAAGTCGACCAGTTCGGCGCGGTTCGTGACGGGGTTGTACTCGTAGCCGACCGGGTTCTGCATGAAGGCGTTGGCGGCGATGATGAAGTACGCCGACAGGGTGCTGCCGATCGCGACGCACCAGATGGATGCCAGGTGCAGCTTCTGCGGCAGCTTGTCCCAGCCGAAGATCCACACACCGATGAACGTCGCCTCGAAGAAGAACGCCAGCAGCCCCTCGAACGCGAGCGGGGCGCCGAACACGTCGCCCACGAAGCGCGAGTAGTCCGACCAGTTCATACCGAACTGGAACTCCTGCACGATGCCGGTCACCACGCCCATGGCGAAGTTGATGAGGAAGATCTTCCCAAAGAACCGGGTCAGGTGCAGGTAGTGGACCTTGCCGGTGCGCACCCACGCGGTCTGGAAGATCGCGGCGGCCAGCGCCATGCCGATCGTCAGCGGGACGAACAGGTAGTGGTACACGGTCGTGAGACCGAACTGCCACCTGGCCAGTGCCAGCGGATCCAGCCACTCCATCACGATATGTCCTCTCTCGAATCACGCATGGCCGTCAGGCCGCGGTGTCTCTCAACTGCACGACGCAGTCCTCAGGCAGCGCAGGGTCGCGCACGAAGTCGGCAGACAGCGGGCCGCCGGCCTCGGTCAGCACAGACTGCATGAGGCTCAGGTGCACCCGGCACAGCACCGGGCGGTCCTCGGGTCGCGCCGCGGCGTGCGGGCACGGGGTGAGGTCGATGGTGAGCCGGCCGTCGTCGATGACGGGCTCGAATCCGCTTTCTTCGAGGTGCTCGACGAGGGCGTCGAGCTGATAGGTGGCCTCGCGGCCGAGATCGGATGCCGTGGACGGCAGCGCCCGGCGCATGAGGTCGCCGCGGCGGGCGGCGGCGCTGACCTTGTCACGGGCGATCGGGCTGGATGCCTCGGGGGCGCCGGTGGCCGCGCTGTACAGCGTGCGCGGGCGACCACGGGTCGTGCGGTGCTCGGTCTCGGCGAGCACGTAGCCGCCGTCGATCAGGCGCTGCAGGTGTTCGCGCACCGTGTTCTGGTGCAGCCCCGTCGCCTCGCACAGCTCGCCGATCGTGCGTCGGGATCGCGACTGCACCAGGTGCAGGATCTGCACCCGGGAGAAGGTCGAGATCGGGCCGCATGCGGGCCGGGCGGTAGCCATACCTCAATTATGGCGAGTTCCTGATCAGCCCGTGATTCTCGGGCCGTGAATAATCGCTCTGCGGCGGTAGGGATGTCGGATGCCATCGATAGCCTTGTCGCATGGCAACCCGTCGTCCCGCTCCCGCCCCCTTCAAATGCTCCGAATGCGGGTGGACGACGTCGAAGTGGGTCGGGCGCTGCGGCGAGTGTCAGCAGTGGGGAACGGTCGAAGAAGTGTCCACCGCCGGTGTGCCGCGGGTGAGCGCCGTCGCCCCCGGGTCGGCGCGCGCAGCCCGGCCGATCACTCAGATCACGACCGCCGACACGCCTCGACGATCGAGCGGCGTGGGCGAGTTCGATCGTGTTCTCGGCGGCGGCATCGTGCCTGGTGCGGCAATCCTGCTCAGCGGCGAGCCGGGCGTGGGCAAGTCGACGCTGCTGCTCGAGGTGGCCGCTCAGGCCGCTCGCGGCGGGCGGCGCGTGCTGTACGCGAGCGCCGAGGAGTCGCAGGCGCAGGTACGGTTGCGCGCCGAGCGCACCGGTGCCCTGCACGACGAGCTGTATCTCGCGAGCGAGACCGACCTCGCGACGATCCTGGGGCACATCGACGAGGTGAAGCCCGAGCTCGTGATCGTCGACTCGGTGCAGACCGTGGCATCCTCGCTGTCCGACGGCGCCGCCGGCCAGCCCAGTCAGGTGCGCGAGGTCGCCGCGACGCTGATCCGCGTGGCGAAGGAGCGGCACCTGCCGGTCATCCTCGTCGGGCACGTCACGAAGGACGGGCAGGTCGCCGGACCCCGCATCCTCGAGCACCTCGTCGATGTCGTGTGTCACTTCGAGGGCGACCGGCAGACCGCGCTGCGGTTCATCCGCGCGCTGAAGAACCGGTTCGGGCCGACCGACGAGGTCGGATGCTTCGAGATGACCGGCGACGGCATCGCTGAGGTGCCCGATCCGTCCGGGCTGTTCCTGGGGCACGGCTCGACCGAACCCGGCACCTGCGTCGCGATCGCGATGGAGGGGCGTCGCGCCCTGCCCGTCGAGGTGCAGGCGCTGACGGTCGACACGGCCGCCCCGAACCCGCGCCGGGTGGTGTCGGGACTGGATGCCGCGCGGGTCGCGATGGTGCTGGCGATTCTCGAGAAGCGGGGCGGCATCCCGACCTCGAAACTGGATGTGTACGTGTCGACGGTCGGGGGTGTGCGGTTCACGGAACCGGCGGCCGACCTGGCGATCGCGATCGCTGTAGCGGGCGCCATCACCGGGGTTTCGGTGCCGCGCACCGTCGCGGCGGTCGGCGAGTTGTCGCTCGCCGGTGAGATCCGTCCGGTGACGCAGGCCGGCCAGCGACGCAACGAGGCGGCAAGGCTCGGCTACACGCAGGTCGTCGACGAACGATCCGAGAAGCTGGCCGATGCGCTCGATGCCGTGCGCGTGCGCAGCCGCCGGTCAGCGCCCACTGCTCCGCGTCGCCACGAGGACGCGGTTCCCCCGTTCTGAACTACGCCAGCGCCTTCAGCAGCTCATCCGGCGAGGCCTGCATGGGATGCGGGCCCGCGATGTCGAGGAAGACGGTCGTGATCGTCTCGCGGTGCGTGGTGAGGAACTTCTCGAGCCATGCCGGCGAGTAGATGCCGATGTCGGGCGGCAGGTTGGCGGGCTTGTTCTTGGCGTCGCTGAACAGCAGCAGCGCGACCTCTCCGGTGTTCGGGTCGCGGAAGGTCCACACCTCGCCCCCGTCGAGAGGGTTGTCGCGCGCACCCGCGCGCAGCAGCGGTACGACCGTGTTGCCGTGACGCAGGGCCAGCGCGACGGCGGCGACATCCTGCTTCTCGAGCGCCGCGGCGAGGGCCTCGGAGCGGAACTCCTCGGGGCGGGGCTTGGGGGACTTCTTGGACGCCATGCCTCCAGCATAAAAGAGGGGCCCTCCCGAGCAATCTATTGGGGATTGGATGACTCGGAAGGGCCCGCGGGCTCTCGACCGGCGAAATGTCGAAGCGCTGGGGACGCTGAATACGACGCCACTGGGGATGGCTGACACCGGTATGTACCGAGAGCTATTCCATGGTATCCCAAAGAATGAGCACCAGCTAGTAAAGGAAGATCTGCCGCGTCGTCGTGGCGTCGAATCCGCCGATCGATACGGCGACGTGATACGAGGCGCCGCCGCCGGGTGCTCGCGGCCGGTTCTCCTGCTCGCACGTTGAGGTATCGGAGCGTGTGCGGTCCCACGTGATGGGCTCCGCGCTGGTCACTTCCTGGCCCGCTGCGAGCGTCACGACCATGCTGCTGGGATTCTCCTGGCAATCCGTGGATCGCCACCAGATGTCGTCTCCGCTGGAGATCGTGAACGCCTGGGTCGCCGACCCGACGTCGATCGTGCAGTCCGAGGAGCTGGCGTTCTTCAGTGAGATCGACAGCTTCGGATTCGTGCCGGCCTGATAGCCCTCGGCATCCGTGACCGCTTCGACGACGACGTCGGCGGCGCGGCACGGCGCGGGTCCGGATGCCGTCGGCTCGGGCTCCGGCGACTCCGACCCGTCTGGTGCCGGAGTCTCGGATCCGGTCGCGCTCGGGCTGGCGGACGGCGAGTCGGTCGGGGCTGCCTGCGTGTCCGCGCCCGCCCACGGCTGGGCGATGAGCAGCCATGCTCCGGCCGCGATGGCCGCGACGACGAGGATGAGGATCGTGAAGAAGGCGAGGCGCCGGCGCCGATAGACCGCTCTGCTGGGTGTCATCAGGTCCGCACCGTCACAGGTTCTTCAGCATCCGGGTGTTGCCGAGGGTGTTCGGCTTCACGTGGGCGAGGTCGAGGAACTCCGCGACGCCTTCATCCGGGCTGCGCAGCAGTTGCGAGTAGACGTCGGGGTCGACGACCTGCTCCCCGATCGGCGAGAACCCGCGACGGGTGAAGAAGTCGACCTCGAAGGTGAGGCAGAACAGCCGGGTGAGCCCGAGCTCGTGGGCGCGCTCCTCGAGAGCCTCCACGATCGCACGACCGACGCCGTGACGCAGCCTGTCGTCGCGCACGATAAGTGTTCGGATCTCGCCGAGGTCCTCCCACATGACGTGCAGGGCGCCGCATCCGATCAGCTGCCCGTCCTGCTCGGCGACGACGAACTCCTGCACCGCGCCGTACAGCACGGCCAGGTCCTTGCCCAGCAGGATGCGCCGCTCGACCAGGGGCGCCAGCAACTGGTGGATGCCGAGGATGTCGGCGCTGCGCGCGGATCGGACGGTGTAGCTCACCCCTCAAGCCTAGAACTCGCCGCGGCAAGACCCCGAGCGCCGCGTCGAGGGAGCACAGCTTCGGATGCCGTGTGTGACACGCCGCCGGAGGGAACGGACCCGCGGCGTGTCGCCCCTCGGGTCCGAAGTTGTGCACACGGTCCGGACACGCGAGAGGGGCGGATGCCGAAGCATCCGCCCCTCCGTCGCTCAGTGAGCTGTCGTCAGTCGCCCGAGGCCGCCGCCAGATCGGGGGTCGCAGTGATCGCGCCGCCCGAGGTGTCGACGCCGACCGCGACCTTCTCGCCGCGCGGGCCGGTCTCGAACAGGAACTTGCCGTCGGCGGCATCCACCTTCACGTGGTCGCCGGGGTTCAGCTCGCCGTGCAGGATCTTCTCCGACAGCAGGTCCTCGATCTCGCGCTGCATCGCACGACGCAGCGGGCGGGCGCCCAGCGCCGGGTCGAAGCCGATGTCGATGAGCCGCTCCTTGGCAGCCTGCGTCAGCTCGACCGTCATGTCGCGGTCGAGCAGACGCTCGCCGAGGCGCTTGACGAACAGATCGACGATCTGCACGAGCTCGTCCTTCGACAGCTGCGGGAAGACGATGACGTCGTCGACGCGGTTGAGGAACTCGGGCTTGAAGTGGCGCTTGAGCTCTTCGTCGACCTTGCCCTTCATCCGCTCGTAGCTGGTCTGCGCGTTGCCCTCGATCTGGAATCCGACAGGACCACCGGCGATCGCGGACGAGCCGAGGTTCGTCGTCATGATGATCACAGTGTTCTTGAAATCGACGATCCGGCCCTGGCCATCGGTCAGGCGACCCTCTTCGAGGATCTGCAGGAGCGAGTTGAAGATGTCGGGGTGGGCCTTCTCGATCTCGTCGAACAGCACGACCGAGAACGGCTTGCGGCGGACCTTCTCGGTCAGCTGGCCGCCTTCTTCGAATCCGACGAATCCGGGAGGGGCTCCGAACAGGCGCGAGACGGTGTGCTTCTCGCCGAACTCGCTCATGTCGAGCGAGATGAGCGCTGCCTCGTCATCGAAGAGGAACTCCGCGAGCGCCTTGGCGAGCTCGGTCTTTCCGACGCCGGTGGGGCCGGCGAAGATGAACGAGCCCGAGGGGCGCTTCGGGTCCTTGAGGCCGGCGCGCTGGCGGCGGATCGTTCGGGAGAGGGCCGCGATGGCCTCCTCCTGGCCGACGACGCGCTGGTGCAGCGCCTTCTCCATGAAGACGAGGCGGCTGGACTCCTCCTCGGTGAGCTTGAACACCGGGATGCCGGTCGCCTGGGCGAGCACCTCGGCGATCAGACCCTCGTCGACGACCGCCTGGGTGGCGACGTCGCCGCTTCGCCACTGCTTCTCGAGGCGCAGGCGCTCGGCGAGGAGGCTCTTCTCCTCGTCGCGGAGGGCTGCGGCCTTCTCGAAGTCCTGCTCCTCGGAGGCTGCTTCTTTCTGCTCGCGGACGGCGGCGATCTTGTCGTCGAACTCGCGCAGCTCGGGCGGGCTGGAGAGGATGCTCAGGCGCAGGCGGGCGCCGGCCTCATCGATCAGGTCGATGGCCTTGTCGGGCAGGAAGCGGTCGGAGACGTATCGGTCGGCGAGGTTCGCCGCGGCGACAAGTGCGCCGTCGGTGATCTGGACCTTGTGGTGCGCCTCGTAGCGGTCCCGCAGTCCCTTGAGGATGTTGATCGCGTGCGGCAGGCTCGGCTCGTTCACCTGCACCGGCTGGAAGCGGCGCTCGAGCGCGGCATCCTTCTCGAAGTGCTTGCGGTACTCGTCGAGCGTGGTGGCGCCGATCGTCTGCAGCTCGCCGCGCGCGAGGAGCGGCTTGAGGATGCTGGCGGCGTCGATCGCACCCTCTGCTGCACCCGCACCGACGAGGGTGTGGATCTCGTCGATGAAGACGATGATGTCGCCGCGGGTGCGGATCTCCTTGGTGACCTTCTTCAGGCGCTCCTCGAAGTCACCGCGGTAGCGGGATCCGGCGATGAGCGATCCGAGGTCGAGCGAGTAGAGCTGCTTGTCCTTGAGCGTCTCGGGCACATCGCCCTTGACGATGGCCTGCGCGAGGCCCTCGACGACGGCGGTCTTGCCGACGCCGGGCTCGCCGATCAGGACGGGGTTGTTCTTGGAGCGGCGCGAGAGGATCTGCATGACCCGCTCGGCCTCCTTCTCGCGCCCGATGACGGGGTCGAGCTTGTTGTCGCGCGCGGCCTGGGTGAGGTTGCGGCCGAACTGGTCGAGGACGGCGGATCCGCCCTGGGCTCCGCTCTGCGCGTTCTCGTGCGCCTGCGCGCCGACGGCGGCGGGCTCGCGTCCCGGTGCGCCGGAGAGCAGCTGGATGACCTGCTGGCGGACCTTGTTCAGGTCGGCGCCGAGCTTGACGAGCACCTGAGCGGCCACGCCCTCACCCTCGCGGATGAGGCCGAGGAGGATGTGCTCGGTGCCGATGTAGTTGTGACCGAGCTGGAGCGCTTCGCGCAGGCTCAGCTCGAGCACCTTCTTCGCACGCGGCGTGAAGGGGATGTGGCCGGTGGGCTGCTGCTGACCCTGGCCGATGATGTCCTGCACCTGCTCGCGCACGGCGTCGAGGGAGATGCCGAGACTCTCGAGGGCCTTGGCTGCGACGCCCTCACCCTCGTGGATGAGGCCGAGCAGGATGTGCTCCGTGCCGATGTAGTTGTGGTTGAGCATCTTCGCCTCTTCCTGGGCGAGGACGACCACACGACGGGCTCGGTCCGTGAATCTCTCGAACATGTCAACTCCTTTGGGCACTCTCCGGTCCGGGAGTGCTTGTTTACGAGAGTAACGACCAGGCGAGGTGCACAAGGCCGTGTTCGCCGTCGGCATACCCGGCCCTTGACGGAGTTATCGAGAGTCGTTATGTTAACGAACATCGATAACAACGAATATCGATATGGAGGCTTCTGATGGGCATGCTCTTGTGGGTCGCCGCTGCTGCGCTCGTCGTCGCGCTGTGCGTCGCGGTGATCGTCGTGTTCCTCCGTCCGAGTGCGCGCCGGCGCATGGCGCCGGATGACGCCCACTCGCTCGTTCGCGTGACTCTTGCCGTCGCGGTGCTGTGGGCGGGAATCGCACTGGTCGGCGCGATCGTCACGACGATCACGACGCTGGTTCAGACGGCGGTGCCGATCACCGTCCCGACGCAGACGTACTGGCCGACGCTACCCGACGGCGCGTTCGTGGAGGGGACGACGGCGACGCGCGAGGGCGGTGGGTTCGTGTCCGCCGATGTGGTCGTGAACGGTCTGAGCTTCGGGGCGCGCATCTGCTGGGCGATCGGCCAGGCGCTGTGGTGGATCCTGCCGGGTGCGATCGCCAGCATGGTCGCTCTCGCCTGCTTCCAGTTGATCCGCGGGCGCGCCTTCGCTCCGGTCCTGACGCAGGCATCGATGGTGATCGCGGTCATCATCAGCGCAGGTGGCGTCGCCGCTCAGGTGCTCTCGGACATCGCCGGGAGCATGGCGTCGGCAGAGCTGCTCTCGTATTCCAGCGGAGGCTATGAGGAGGTGGCCGGCGTGGAGGACGTGCTCGCCGCCTGGTGGCCGCAGGAGGCTTTCGTCGTGAACTTCCCGTTCTGGCCGATCGCAGCAGGCCTCGCATTCGCTGCTCTCGGGGCGGTCCTGCGTCACGGCGCGCATCTGCAGCGCGAGACGGAAGGGCTCGTCTGATGAACACGACAGCTTCTCGGCCGGGGCGCAGCGGCGCACTGATCGTCGCGCTGGTACTCGGCGGGATGCTGCTGATCGGTTCGGCGATCAGCAGCATCCCGAGGATCACCGGCTTCTTCACGAGCTACTGGACCGGACGCAGCGATTTGCTCACCGGGCGGGAGCCGTCGATCAGCTCTACCGGAGCGCTGAGCGAGGCCGACCGTGTCGACTACAGCGAGGTCGTCATCGTCAGCGACCAGCCGTTGCTGCTGCCGCGCGTGCTGCAGGCGACTGCGGAGGGGCTGGGCGTCCTGGTGATCATCGCCGGTGGCGCGTTGGCAGTGATGCTCGCGGTGCGGATGCTGCGCGGCAGGCCGTTCGTGCGGATGCTGGCATGGGGTCTCGGCTCAGTCGGCGTGCTGACCATGCTCGCGGGCGCGATCGCCCCGCAGCTGCACGCCTGGGCCGTGGACGCGGCAGTCCGTGCGCTCGGGTACGAAGTGTCGGCCGACGCCGATGGCACGCTGACTGCTGACGGTCCGGAGCTGATCGTGCTGCCGCAGTGGGATGTGCTGTGGGTGCTCGATCGCGTCGATGTGACGCTGCTGCTCCTCGGTGTGATCATCGCGATCGTCGGGATGATGGTCGCCGACGGCGCACGGCTGCAGAAGGACACGGAGGGGCTGGTATGACCCCGGCGGCTTCGGACGAGGAGGAGACCGGCATCCACTGCCGGCTCGATGAGCTGCTCGCCGAGCGGGGCATGACACTCACGGAACTGAGCGCGCGGGTGGGCGTCTCGATCGTGAATCTGTCGGTGCTGAAGAACGATCGGGCTCGGGCGATCCGGTACTCGACGCTGCGAGCGATCTGCGACGCGTTGCAGTGCGAAGTGGGCGAGCTTCTCGTGCTGGCGCCGGCGGGGCACACCACCGGAGGTGGCATCTGATGGGCACGCCGGGCGGGTTCGCTTTCGAGGAGCGCGGCGACGGGAGCATCCTCATCACTCACCACGGGCGCAAGGCGACGGTGTTGCGCGGTGCGCGTGCCGCGGAGTTCCTGGCGGATGCCGAGGCGGATCCGCAGGGTGCGATGGCTCGCTGGACCGGCAACTACAAGCGCGGCAACGAGCGCGCGGCGCGGCAGCATCCCCGCAACCAGCGCTGACTCAGGCGGCGGGTCGGAAGCGTTTCGGGGGTGGGTCGATCCCGCCCCACGCGTAGCTCAGCGCGGCGCGTGGTCGCATGGGGAACGTCTCACCCGAGGGGTGATGGAGGACGAAGTCGCCTGTGCCGTCGCGGGTGATCCACCACCCGCCGTGATGCAGAGTCATGTGATGATATCGGCACAGCAGGATCCCGCGGTCGATGTCCGTGCGCCCCTGATCTCGGTGCCATTCGTCGATGTGATGCGCTTCGCAGTACGAGGAGGGCCGGTCGCAGCCCCGCCACCGGCATCCGCCGTCACGGATCGCGAGCGCGATGCGCTGCTTCGGCGTGAACAGACGATGCTCGCGGCCGACATCGAGTGGATTTCCGCACGAATCGACCGCGACGGGCACGGTCCCGCTGTCGCAGATGTGCTGCGCGACGGCGGCTCCGGGAATGGAGACCAGTCCGTCCTCGCTGTGCGCGACCGTGGCCGGTGCACCGTCGGCGTCGATGACCTGCACGAGACGCACACCCGGCTGGCGTGCGCCGAACACGGACTCCGCGTCGGCCAGGGCGCCGGCCCGGATCACGTCCATGAGCAGGTCGTACGCGAGCTGGTCCGTCGTGCGCGGATCATCCGCCAGCGACGCGGCCTGCGCTTTCTCGTCCGGGTCGACGAACCGCGGTCCGCCCCGACGTGGACGCAGCGCTGCCGCCATCATCGTCTCGACGAACAGGTCCCCGTCGTCTTCGAACACCATGCTCGCGCGCTTCTGCCCGTCCTGCCCGCGATAGGTGCGGAACGACCGGTCGTCGAACCGCGCCAGATACCGCGCCTCCGCACCCTCCGGGTCGAGCAGGTCACGCACCGTCCGCGCCGCCTGCCACAACTCCTCCACTGTCCGCTCCGACACCTCACCGACCAACTGCTCCGCCGCCTGCGACCACGCCGCACGCGCAGCATCCTGCGCATCCGCCCGCGCCGCAGCATCCAGACCGTCACTCGATTCATCGCCCGAGTTCGCATCGATCAGGGGCGGGTCTCCGAGCCCGCGTTTGATCGCATCGAACTGCGCCGACGTCACCCGACCATCGCGGAGTGCGTCGCGCAGCGGCTGATGCCAGGCGCGGGGTGCTGGCCGAGACTCCGGCACGCCCTCCCCGATGGGTAACTGTTCCTCGAGCTCGTTGTCGAGCAGCGCTTCACCCACCCGCACCTTCCGATTCGCATCCGCCTTCGTCGACCCCGTCACATCCTGAATCAGCGACGCCGCCGACCGATGCCCACGCGACTGCGACAACCCGGAATGGCCCCGCTCCCGCGAGGACCGCACCGCGATCACACCGGATGCCGCGACCTGGATCTGCTCCAGCTGCTTCGCCACTGACGCCGCCTCACGCAGAATCGCGACCACATCGGCATCCGGCATCAGCATCAGCACACCCTGCGCAGCGGCAGCATCATCGACTACGACGCCGCCACCGCACAGGGTGGGGATCAACGCCGCGACATCGGTGAACGTTGCCATATCTCGTACTCTCGGAGGCCACAGACATTCGAACAAAGATTCCTATGCCTGTGGAGAACTCAGTTCCCCAGCGACCGCCCCACCGCCGCGCGCAACGCTTCCAGCGCCATCGGCCAAGGAAGGCGCTCCTGTTCGAGACGAACGCCGCTCTCCGCAGCGATCCTCTCGAGGGCCGTCTGCTCCGACGGGCTGAGCGACGGCAGCGTGCGCGCCGCGGCACCGTTCGGGTCGGGTACCCACAGCTCTCGGTGCGCGAGAAGCGTGCCCTCATCCATGAGCACGCTTACCGCATCCACGCCGTTCGAACGCAACCGATGCAGGATCGCGAACCCGTCGGCATCCAAGTCGCCCCAGTACAGTACCCGCGCCGACAGCGCCCAGGGCAGTCGGTGGATCGGAACCGCGTACCCGCCGCCGTGGACGGCGACGACGCCCGGCCACTCGGGCAGAGCCAGCACCGATTCGAGGTTCTCGCAGACGATGATCGCACGGGGCTGGATCGCCAGCGCGGCGAGTTCCTCGAGAGGCGCGGTGACGTCGATGAGACCTCCGGGCCGCATCCCGGGGTCGAGAATTCTGATCCGCAGCCTCTCCGGCGACGGCACAAGACCGAGATCCTGTTCGCCGCTGATAGCCGCATACAGCGACTCGACCATCGCCCGGTGGGCACCGAGCCATTTGGTGTGCATCCCGGGTATCGGCACCTGCCTGAGGCGATAGCCGGAGGATGGATGCTGGCGCAGCCAGGCCAGCACCTCGAGCAGAAGCGCGAAGTCGACGCCCGTCAGACGATCGATGGCGGTGCCGCGCGCCCGGATCGCCGCGACGATCTCATCGTGAGCGCCGAATCTCTCGCGGAGCATCGCGGCGCGGTCGCGCATCCGCGCCCAGTCCCGGTTCACGTCGCGTCCGGCGAACCGCGCGATCGCGTCCGCCGTATACAGCGTCAGCCGCTCCGGAAGCTCTTGCCTGCCGACGCTGGGCCAGTTCTTGTGCGCCCAGCGCACCAGAATGTCGCCTCCGTCCACGGCACGCCAGGAGTCGGCCCATTCGCTCGCCGCGCGCGGACCGGCGAGCACAGCGGCCTCCGTCGGCGGTTTCAATGGAATGTCGAGCACCGCATCATCGCCGTCCGCACGCGCCGCCCACTCCCGCCGCCCCTTCTCAACCGCTTTGGCCGCTCGGGCTCGAGCTTCCGCGACCGTGACCGGCATCAGTTCACCTGTTCGAACGGCACGTTCGACAGCAGCGACTGCCTGCGTGTCGGGTTCGAGACCGAGGTGACCGCTCCGACGTAGCTCTCGATCGTCTGCAGCAGCTTCTGCGGGGTGGCGAGGATCATGTGGAACCCGAACTCGTGGAACACGTCCATCGCCATACGGGTGTACTGGCTGTCGGCCTTGTCGAACGCCTCATCGAGCACGATCGTGCCATAGGTGGGGATGTCCTGGTCGTCGTCCGTGAGCTGGTATCGCAGCGCTGCGGCGAGACAGAAGATCACGAGCTTCTGCCTCTGCCCTCCTGAGAGGCCGGCGCTCGAATCGTGCACGCTGAGCACCCGCCCGGCGCGATCGACCTCCTGCGCCTGGAATGTCACGTGCTCGCGGGTGTCGAGGCAGCGCTGGCGCCACACATAGTCCGCGCGTTCACCGTTCTCGGCCGACTCGAGCCGGTCCATGATGCGCTTGAGCGCGGCGAACCGCTCGTCAGCGCGCAGGTCGTTCTGGTCCCACGAGCCGTCGACGATCCCCTTCAGCTCGGTCATGAACTCGGCGGCCTCGGGCGAGCGCTTGGTCCTCACCCGGATCCGCAGGTAGCGGTCGGCGTCGAACAGCGACCGGCCCAGCGACGCGTTCACCGGATCGATGCGCTCCTCGATCTGCTTCGGCGCATCCCGGATCTCGCTGAGCAGATGCCCGATCAAGTCTCGCGACTTCTCCCGCAGCAGTCGGCGGAAGTTCTCCTCGTGCGTCGGCAGACCCCGGGTGCGGATGCCGTCGAGCAGTGCGCGGTAGCCGGCGCGGTCCTCGATCTCCGGCGTGAGGTTCGGCGCCGCCGTCGGCCACGTGCGCTGGAAGTCCACGGTCAGCCGGGCGAACGAGGCCATCGAGCGCGAGCGCGCCTCGTCGGCCTCCTGCGCCGCGGCGTTCAGGACCTTGACCACCTTCGCGCCGATCTCCGCGATGTTCGCGGTGTCGATGCGCCGCTGGACCGAGCGGTAGCGGGCTTCGAGCAGGGCGGAATCGTCATCCGACACGGTGACGCCGTCGAGCCGCCCGGCGAGGTGCTGGATCAGATCGTCCGAGGCGTTCAGAGCGCTCTCGGCGAGCGCCCGCGCGGCATTCGCCGCATCCGCCTCCCGATCGGCGACGCGCTTGTGCTCCTCGGCATCTGCGACGGCATGCGAAGCGTCCGCGAGATCGTGGCTCTTCGCCGTGAGCCGCGCGAGCTCCGCCTCGCGGTCGGCGATCGTCTGATCTGCGGCCGTGGCATCGAACTCGGTCCAGGCGCGCTCGATCACCCGCTGCAGCAGAAGGCGCCTGGTCAGTGCGGCCTGCCCGACGGCCACGTGCTCATCGCGAACGGCACGCGCACGGTCGAGCTCGCGCTGCGCATCGGCGCGGCGATCGAGGAGGTGATCGATCTTCGCCTGGTTGTCGGATCCGAGGACCCAGTGCTCCCTGTTGTCGATCGCCACCCGGTCGTTCTTCTCGTACCGGCGCGAGGATGTCTTGATCTGGCCGCCGATGGTCACGCCGCGTTCGACGTCGTCGAGATCGTCGGGTCCGGCGACGCAGGAGAGGTCGAAGGATTCGGAGAGCCGCGACTGCATCCACGTCTGGAACGGGCCGTCGGAGACACGGATGCGGTGCAGCAACGAGTCGCGAGCCGTGGACGGTCGAGGCGCGGCGGCCTCCCTCGGCACCGCCTCGATCACCAGCCGCGTCCCGAGCGAGCGCTTCTCGATGAGCCGCCGGACGCGGACGAGGTCGCCGTCCGGCACCAGCAGAGCCGATGCGAGAGGACGCAGCACGCGCTCGATCGCACCCGTCCACTCCGCGAATTCGGGGAGCACGTCGATCAGCTCGCCACCGAACGGAAGGCTCTTCTCGCTGACGCGCAGCTCGCCCGCCAGCCACTCGCGCACGGCGATCAGTCGCGGCTCGATGTTGCTGCGGCGATTCCTCAGCGCCGTCAGCTGCTCGTCGAGCTCGGCCACCCGACGGCGCGCGTCGGCATGCCGCTCGTGCACGGCGTGGCTGTCGTCGGCCTCGGGAGCCACGGCGAGGTCGGCGCGCGCGGATTCCTGCAGAGCGGCGAACTCGGCGGCATCCGTCGGTGCGTGCTCGATGCCGGCGGCACGCAGCTCGGAGGCGAATCGCTCGGCATGGTCGCGGATGCGGTCGGCTTCGCGGCGCGCATCATCGATGCTGCGGCGCATGAGGCCGGCATCCCCTCCGCCGAGCCGGGCCTCCCGCATCCGCGCCTCGTTGAGGATGCTTTCGGCCTCGCCGCGTGCGGCGCCGGCCGCAGCCGCACGCTCGGCGGCCCTCGCGAGCTGCGCCGTCTGCTCTTCGCGCTGAGCCTGGGCCAGCTTCAGATGCATACGGTCCTGGAACGGCTCCTGCACCTCGATGAGATGCTGCAGCTCGGTCACGGCCTGCGCTTGGCGCTCGTACTCGACCATCGCCTCCTCGACGCGTTCGAGATGCTCGGCCTGACGGCGCAGTTCGACCACGTGCACGTGCGCGGCGTTGAGCTCGCGGAACTGCTCGGTGGCAGTGCGGGCCTGATCGAAGGTGCCGGGGCGATCGAGCATGAAGGCGCGGAACAGCGTGTCGAGGTTGCCGAGGTTCTTCGCCGACTGCGTCTTGTGCAGCAGGTGCAGGGCGTTGTCGCTGCCGATGCCGAACAGGCGTCGCATCCGCGTGAAGAAGCCGCCGTGGCTGCCCGTCGAGACGACGCCGTCGGGGAACGCAGCCTTGAGCCTGCGCGCTTCGATGCCCTTCGCGACGAACGGGGCGAGGTCGGTGAGGACGACCTCGCTGCGCAGCAGGACGAACGCGTCCTTGAGCTCGGCACGGGCGGTGGACGAGCCCGGCAGATGGAACAGTCGAACGAGGGTCACCGGCGCATCGCCCTGGTTCTCGAAGCGCAGCAGGATGCCGCTCCACGTCGCACGCGGGCGGAGATAGGCGCTGACGGCGCGATCCTCGAGTTCGTCGGCCTCTTTCGTCCAGGCACCGCGCACGTAGCTGACGAGGCCGCGGTCGTCGGCGCGCGACGACGCGTCCTGCGCAGCCGCGTTGAAGCGCAACCACCGCTCGGGCGTGAGGACGGCCGCGATCGCGTCGAGCAGCGATGACTTGCCCGATCCGGATGCTCCGGTGATCAGGTGCCCCTTGCGGGACACGTCGATGCGGTGGGCGCCGTCGAACGTGCCCCAGTTGACCACCTCGATGCGCGCGAGGCGCCACTGGCCAGGACTCTGCTCATCGGCATCCGCCTGCTCGAGGCCCAGATCAAGCAACGTCATCGTCCGCCTCCTCGTCATCGGCTCCTGACTGCGCGGATGGGGCGCTCTCGCCCGCGCGGATGCGCTCGTACTCGGCGGCGATGGTGCGCACCTGGTCGGCGTCGACCAGCATCCGCAGCACCGGGGAGATCTCGACGCGCTCGTCCGAGAGCGCGTGGACCACCCGCAGCTTGTTGCGCATCTTCAGCCACGAGGCGTTGAGCCGCTTCGCGAAGTCGGTCTCATCGCGATCAGCGGTACGGAACGGTGCGAGCTGCTCGAAGACGTCGTCTCGCCCGACGATGACCCGTCCGTCCTGTTCGCCGCTGAGCAGCATCTGACGAAGCACGAGCAGCATCGCCGTGTCGATGAAGGTGAGCTGCTCGGAGCGGACGGCGACGGGGGCCTCCTGCTCCCCTGTCGCCGCGTTGCGCACGAAGGCGAAGCCGGCATCCCGATCGAGGACGAGATCGAGGAAGAGGTCGTGCAGCCGCGAGCGGATGCGCGATTCGTCGGCGAGCAGCGCCGACCACGGGCCGGGCGCTCGCGCGGCCGAGAGATACGGCCCCTGGATCAGCTTGAGCAGTGCGCGCCGCGCGTCGATGCTCAGGGTCCCGGTGTCTCCGGGCCACGCCCCTGGTTCCGACCTGGTCGCTCTTCGGGCGTCGCCGTCTCCGGCATCCCGTCCTTCTCGGTCACAGCACCCTCCCGGTGAAGCGATAACTGGGTATCCATGCAGCACGTGCTACGGCATCCGACCCCACCCACTCGACGTGTTCGGATGCGCTCGCCGCCCCCTGGGCCGCGCCGAGCGCCAGCAGACCGACGACGCTGGCCACGCCCTGTGTGGCCGGAAAGCGCGCGAGCACCTCGGCGATCGAGATCTCATCGACGTCCTGCAGTGCCGCATTGATGTTGCCGGTGAGCTCGTCGAAGTCGATCTCGGTCTCGCGGGCCAGCGCGCGGAGTTCCTCGATACTCACGGCTGCGGCCTCGTGTGTGACGACCTCCTCAGGAGCGTCATACGCGGCGGGGTCGTGCAGCCGGAGCGACCCGGCGCTGTGCATCGGCACGGCCGACAGCGACAGGCCGACCCGGGTCGGCTTGTAGGGCTTGATCCGGCCGCTCGCCGCGCGACCGGTCGCGAGCGCGCCGCGCAGCTCGCGACGCAGCACGCGGTCGCGCTCGTACTCCTGCGACTGGACGTAACGGCGCAGGCCTCGGGCGAAAGTGGTGATGACGTCGTGGATCTCGCCGCTGCGCTCTTTCAGCGTTCGCAGCAGTCGGCGCAGGAAGCGGCGTTCGGCCGCGCTCAGCGCGTTCGTGAAGTCGCGCTCGAGCACGCGGCGGATGTCTTCCTCAAACTCCTCGCCGCGCTCCGGGTCGAGCACCAGCCCTGCGAAACCACTGAAGCTGCGCCCGGCGTCGGACTCGTCGATCATGTTCACGCCGCGGAAGATGTCGTCAAGCACGGCGCGCTGCGCGGCATCCGACTCGAGCACCCGGGCGCGCAGGTCACGGTTGAGTCCTTCGAACTCGGCGCGCACACGGGCGAAATCACTCGGGATGTCCTCCGCCATCGCGAGCACGTCGCGCACCCGTTCGACAGCGCGCTCCTGATCGAGGGGAGGCGCCTCACCGCGACCTATCGCCTCGATCTCGGCGTCGATCTGAGCACGCTGCTCTTCGAGTCGGGCGATGCGCGTGCGGGCGTCCGGATCGGAGTCGACCGCGAGCCGATGCAGTTGCGCCGCGATGCTCGTCAACCGCGACTCCGTGGCCGACTGCCGCGGCTGCGCGAGCTGGGCGAGGAAGCGCGTCGCCGTCAGCGCAGCCGGCGACAGCTCGAAAGTCTCGCCCCGGCTGGTCTCCGCCGGGCGCCGCACGAGGTAACCGGATGCCCGCCACTGCGCGCAGTACGCCTTCGCCGTGCCGGGCAGATCGAATCCGTGAGCGCGCAGCTCGTCGAGGTCTGCGTCGATGCGCTCGTAGAGGTCCTCGCTCTCGATGCGCCGCTCCTCGCCGCCGAGGTGGTCGCTGAGGATGGCGACGATGACGGGCGCCATGTCCGCTCGCAGCATGCGCCACGCGACGTGCTCGTCGAGCAGGCGCGAGAGCGCGTGCGCCCGCACGAGTGCCGTCATGATTCTCCCGGGGTCGGATACGACTATCTTGACGGATGCCACGGACATGAGTCGGCGCGGCGGATGCCGTGACACGGCTCTGCGTGTTCACGAGCTTCGGCCCAGACCGGACGACATATCAGTTGGGAGGGTCGGCTTCTGCCAGTAGGCGATCGAGGTCGGAGATCAGCGGTCCGATGTACTTCGTGACGGCGACCCAAACCGTCTCGTAGTCGATGTCGCCGTATTCGTGTGCGATGACGTTGCGCATACCGATGATCTTGTGGAGTTCCGGGATCCGTCCAGCCGCCCCGAAGTCGTCGCGGCGGAGACGGACGAGCGACTCGCCCAGGATCTCGAGTTGCCGCTCAACGGCCGAACGCAGAAGGAGATCGGTGAAGAACTGCTCCTTGGTCACGCCGTCGGTGAATGTGCGCACGGCGTGTGCGGCGTGGCCCGCATCCCAGAGCAGCTTGGCGCTCTCAAGCCGCATAGATGTCCTGCGCGCTCCCGAAGGCGGCTTTCTTGAAGTAGGGATTCCGCACCGCGTCGGCGACGACGAGGTCGACGTCGCGACCGACGATCTCGGCAAGCGCGTCTCTCAGGCCGAGGTAGTCGTCCAGGCGGTCCTCGCGATTCGGGTGAAAGTCCACGAGGAAGTCCACATCGCTGTTCTCCGAATCGAACCGATCCGTCAGCACCGAGCCGAACACACGGAGCCGGCGCACACCGAAACGCTCACTGACGCGAGCGATCGCCTCAGAATCGAACAGCACGGCGGTGACCATGTCTCCAGTCTCCCAGATCAGAGGCCCGGGAGCTATGCCGTGTACAGCACACGATTGCGCTCAACACAAGACCGCGGGGCTCAGCTCCGGATGATCGGGCTGGCGCCGTTGCGCGGGTCGGATGCCGGACTGTGAGGTCCGCAACTACCTGAGTGGATGCGGCGCCCTCGGCAGATCCCAAACGCGAGCGAAATCATCGGCGACAAGCGGCCACACCTCGCGCAGCCCGTCTTCGACCGTTACTGGTAGGGCCGCATGTCGCAGGGTGCACTATTCATCCTGGGATTAGTTCAGTCAACACTGTATGATCAGTGCATGCTGACCATTGCTCCACGTCTCGCCGTCATGAACCGGCTCGGCCGGGCCATGGCGGACCCGACGCGCTCCCGGATACTGATGACCCTGCTCGACGGCCCCAGCTACCCGGCGGTGCTCTCGCGTGAGCTGGAGCTGACCCGCTCGAACGTCTCGAACCACCTGACCTGCCTGCGCGACTGCGGCATCGTGGTCGCCGAGCCGGAAGGGCGGCAGACGCGCTACGAGATCGCGGACCCGCACCTCGCGGCGGCGCTGACCGCGCTGGTGGACGTGACGCTCGCGGTGGACGAGCACGCGCCCTGCATGGACGCTTCGTGCACGGTGCCGGGCTGCTGCGGGACGGGAGCGGGCGCGTGAGCGCGGCGTGCGGCTGCGAGCACGACGAGCCTGAGACCGCAGTCGGCGAAGAGGCCGAGGAGGCGGAGCGCCCCTGGTGGCGGGACCGCGGGATCATGGTCCCGGTCTTCTCCGGTGTGGCGTTCCTCACCGGTCTGGCGCTGGAGTGGTCCGGGATGGAGATCCCTGCGCTGGTGCTGTTCTGGATCGGCCTGCTGCTGGGCGCGTCGACGTTCACGCCGGGCGCGATCCGGAACCTCTTCAAGGGCAAGCTCGGCATCGGGCTGCTGATGACCATCAGCGCGCTCGGCGCGGTGATCCTCGGCTACGTCGAGGAGGCCGCAGCGCTGGCATTCCTGTACTCGATCGCCGAGGCGCTGGAGGACAAGGCGATGGACCGTGCCCGCGGCGGGCTGCGGGCACTGCTCAAGCTCGTCCCGGAGACCGCCACCATCCGCCGCGACGGCGTCTCGGTCGAGGTCGCCGCGAAGGATCTGGCTGTCGGGCAGCTGATGTTGGTGCGGCCGGGTGAGCGGATCGCGACCGACGGCGTCGTCCGCACGGGACGTTCCAGCCTGGACACGTCCGCGATCACCGGGGAGTCGATCCCGGTCGAGGTCGAACCCGGCGATGCCGTCTCCGCCGGCGCAATCAACACCGCCGGGGCACTGGAGGTCGAAACGACCGCGGCAGGCACCGACAACTCACTGACCACGATCGTCGACCTCGTGGAGAAGGCTCAGGCGGAGAAGGGCGACCGCGCCCGCCTCGCCGACCGCATCGCCCGCCCTCTCGTCCCGGGCGTGCTGATCCTCGCCGCCCTGGTCGCGATCATCGGCTCGCTGCTCGGCGACCCGGAGCTGTGGATCACCCGCGCCCTGGTCGTGCTGGTCGCGGCATCGCCCTGCGCACTGGCGATCTCCGTGCCGCTGACCGTGGTCGCGGCGATCGGCTCGGCGAGCAAGTTCGGCGTGATCATCAAGTCCGGTGCCGCGTTCGAGCGGTTCGGCGTGATCCGCCACGTCGCCGTCGACAAGACCGGCACCCTCACCCGCAACGAGCCCGCCGTCACCGCCGTCCTCACCGTGGACGGTGTGAGCGAGGCGGAGGCGCTGGCGTGGGCGGCCGCTCTGGAGCAGCACAGCACCCACCCCCTCGCCGCCGCGATCACCGCCGCAGCGCCGGATGCCCCTGCGGCGGAGGGCGTGACCGAGCAGGCCGGGCACGGCATCGAGGGCGAGCTCGCCGGCGCGCGGATCACCGTCGGCAGCCCGCGCTGGCTCGACGCCGGGACCCTCGGCGACCGGGTCGCGGGGCTGGAGGAGCAGGGCATGACAGTCGTGATCGTCCACCGCGGCGGCGTCCCGGTCGCCGCGATCGGCGTCCGCGACGAGCTGCGCCCCGAGGTCCCTGAAGTGGTCCGCACCCTCGCGACCCAGGGCATCGGGGTGACCATGCTCACCGGCGACAACGCCCGCACCGCCCGCGCCCTCGCTGCGCATGCAGGGATCGATGACGTCCGCGCCGAGCTGCGCCCCGAAGACAAGGCCGCCGCGATCGCAGAGCTCGGTGCGAAGGGGCCGGTCGCGATGATCGGCGACGGCATCAACGACGCCCCTGCGCTGGCCGCCGCGGACATCGGGATCGCGATGGACGCGACGGGCTCCGACGCCGCGATCGAGTCGGCCGACGTGGCCTTCACCGGTCACGATCTGCGGCTTCTCCCGCGCGCGTTCGCCCATGCCCGTCGGGGGCGGCACATCATCAACCAGAACATCATCCTGTCGCTGCTGATCATCACCGCCCTGCTCCCGCTCGCCCTCTTTGGCGTCCTGGGGCTTGCGGCGGTGGTGCTGGTGCACGAGATCGCCGAGGTGATCGTGATCCTCAACGGCCTGCGCGCCGCGTCGACGCGGAAGGCAAGCACGTGACCGCGCAGGACGTCGCCGCCGCGTGACGGCTTGATCCGGGACCATGCGGATGACCTTTAGATTTCACATCAGAGTTCGCGCGCGTTGATCGGCGACTTGCCTGCTGGCTAGGGGCCTATCGGGCGGGCCGTATGCCGGGGTCTAATGGCCATGATCATTTGGTTCCGGTTTCCCTTCGCCTCGGGTCTGTCTTCGTTATGGTCGGGCGAAGGGGCGGGCAGCAGTCGGGGTCGTTTTCGCGGCGGTGTCGCCTGGCACGCGCTGTCATCACGATGCTTGCAACCACCGCGAGGATCAGGAGTGCGGCACCGCCCGTGATCACCCACGGGTTGCGGAGGAGGGTGCCGATCCCTGTGATCGTGCCTCCGACGACGAGAAGTGGAAGGAGGGCGCAGCAGCCGACCACGAGCAGTGCGGCGACGGCCCCAAGGAGCAGGCCACGGCCGCCTCGCTGGTCGTCCTGGTTGGGAGGCATTGGTGTTCTGTCCTCTCGTGGTGCCGTCTCAGCAGCAGGTCTCGGGACCGCAGCAGCTTCCAGACAGTTCGTCGGCACCGGTCCGGGGGCGCTCGAGCATCTCGGTGATCAGGGTGCTGCCAACCTCGAAGGCATCGGCGACCGTGAGGATTTGGGCCATCGGGTGTTCCGTGAGCCATCCGGCGGCGTCCTCGCGGGAAGCGAAGTAGTGGACCTGGTTGCAGAACGAGGAGCGAATCGAGTGCATGGCCTCGGGGCTGACCAAGGACACCACCGCGGTCGCCGGTTCCACGCTAGTGACACCGGCGGTCGAGTCGACGGTGACGCGGATCGTGTCGCCGCTGGCCGGGGAGATCGATTCGACCCGGGCGGGCCGATCGAGGAGCGTGGGGAAGATCAGGGTATCGAAGGCGCACCAGGTGTAGAGCTCCTCACCGGCGACGGTGAACCGGTGGGTGGTGGGGCGCAGGGTCAGGCCCTGACCGATAATCCGCCCCTGGTCGTCGTACTCGGTGTCCGGTGACGCGGCGAGGCGGGTGCGGACCTCGTCGGCGGTGAGAGCGGTGGCGGTCGCGAGCTGCTCGATGGTG
Organism: Microbacterium tenebrionis; assembly: GCF_903645325.1. Lineage (GTDB taxonomy): Bacteria > Actinomycetota > Actinomycetes > Actinomycetales > Microbacteriaceae > Microbacterium > Microbacterium tenebrionis. The sequence goes on along the minus strand of NZ_CAHJXQ010000001.1, from coordinate 137,149 downwards.
ACCGGGTCACCGGCGACAAGCAGCCGCAGGAGCGGAACCAGCAGGGCTGTCTCCTCGGACCGGGCGAGCCGATCGGTCAGGTCGGTAGTGAGGGGCGTCATGGCGAGGCTCCAGTTTCTGATGGGGTGGATCCGCTGTCTGGCGCGCGGTCAGGCGCAGCAGGACAGCATCGACACATCGGTGGTGAAGGCCTTGGCGACGATCCGGATGCCTTCGGCCGTGGTCAGGTACGGGGCCCACGCGTCGGCGACCTCGGTGATGGTCTTGCCGAGGATGTGGACACCTGCGGCGGCGAGTTCGCCGGCGTCCTTGGCGACCGCGGTCAGGCCGAGGATCTCGCCGGTGTCCGCGTTGGCGACCATCTTGATGAACCCGCGGGTGTCCCGGTTCACCAGCGCGCGGGGCACGTACTCCAGTGGCAGGACACGGCAGTCGCAGCGGATCCCGGCCGCGATGACCTCCTTCTCGGTCATCCCGACCGCGCCGACGGCAGGGCTCGTGAATGTGACCCGCGGCATCCGCGTGTAGTCGACCGACGTGCTGGCGTCAGTGAAGGCGTTCTCGGCGACCAATGTGCCGTGCCGGGCTGCGACGTAGACGAACTCGGGGTGCCCGGTGACATCCCCAGCCGCCCAGACGCGAGGGTTGGAGGACTGCAACTGGTCGGTGACCACGACCTCTCCGGCCTCGCCGGTCTTCACTTGCACGGTCTCGAGGTTGAGCCCGTCGGTGACCGGGGCGCGGCCGAGCGCGACGAGGATCTCGTCGGCACGGAACTCCTGCACGCCGCCCGAGACCTCGGCCGCGGCGACGATCTGGCCGGTGCCCGGGTCGCGGGTGACGCGGGTGGGGATGGCGCGGCGGACCACTCGGATGCCCTCGTCGGCGAAGATTTCCTGCAACGCCTTGGAGACTTCCGGCTCCTCCTTCGACGCCAGCCGGGACCTCACCAGCAGAGTCACCTTCGAGCCGAGCCGGGCGAACAACTGTGCCATCTCCAGCGCCACATAGCCCCCGCCGAGCACCAGCAGCGAGTCAGGCACCTCGGACAGCTCCATCGCCGACGTCGAGGTGAGAAAGTCGACGCCGTCCAGCCCCTCGATGGCAGGAGCCCACGGGCGGGAGCCTGTGGCGATGAGGTAGTGGGCGGCCTCGATGGTTTCGACGGTGCCGTCCGCGGCGGTGACCTCGAGGACCGACGCATCCGGCGTGCCGGCGAACGCCGCCTCGCCCTGGCGGACCGGCCAGCCGTAGGCTTCTGCCACGTCGATGTACTTCTCACTCCGCATCGCCTCGACCAGGTCCTGCTTGCCACCCACCAGCCCGTGCATGTCTACCGGGCCAGCGGTGGCGGCGATCCCCGGGAACCGGGAGCCCGCATCCGCGGCCACGTGGCGGGCCTCGGCGGCCGCGAGTAGCGCCTTGGACGGAACGCACCCCGTGTTCACGCACGTGCCGCCCAACGTGCCGCGCTCGATCATCACCACCGACTTTCCCAGTGTGGTGGCGCGGATCGCCGCGGCGAATGCCGCGCCACCCGACCCAATCACGGCCAGATCAAACCTCGATGGCATCCTTATTCCTCCCTGGACATCTTGGAACATCCCGCTGATACACTCATCATGAACCTTCCACCACAGGGGAAGGTCAAGCACGAAATTTGCGACCAGCGAAAAGGGGGGCGGGGAATGCGGATCGGAGAGCTCGCCGACGCGGCCGGCACCACGGCGAAGACGTTGCGGTTCTACGAGGACCAGGGGCTCCTGCCGCCGGCCGGGCGCACGCCCAGCGGCTACCGCAACTACACCGCCGAGACCATCGCCCGAATCGACTTCATCCACCGCGGCCAAGCCGCTGGACTCACCCTCGCCCAGATCCAGCAGATCCTCCACATCCGCGACCACGGCCAAGCGCCCTGCAGCCACGTCCGCGACCTCCTCGACGCACGCCTCACCGATATCGACCAGCAGCTCAGGCAGCTCCACGACCTGCGCGACACCCTCGCCGGGCTCCGCGACCAGGCCGAGCACGTCGAGCCCGACACGTGCAGCTCGGATCAGGTCTGCCGCTATCTGTAGCCAAGCCCGGGGGTCTGTCCGATAATTCACCCACTGGAGGCGCAAGCGTAGCGGGAGGCCATTGGTGCTCAGGTCGAGGTTGAGCGCAGCGCGGGATAGTCGGACCATTCGCCCCCGGAGAGGCGTGCCCAGGCGGCAGCTGATGACGCCGTGATGCCGAGCAGGTCGGACACGATTCGAGGATGCAGTTGTCGGGTGAGGTCCATCAGCGCGGTGACACGAGCGCTGCCGGCGAGGAGTCCTTCTTGACGGAGTCGACGGCTGAGCGGCCCGGGGGTGATCGGTCGGCCCGGGTTCCTGCCCGGGAAGAGCCAAGTGTCGGAGCGGTTGCCGTCGAGCAGCTGGACCATTGCTTCGGCGAGGACTTCGGGCAGCTCGATCGGTTCAGTTCCGACCGTCAGCGTCATGGAGCGCGCGGTCGTATCGACTTGTGCGCGGGTGATCGCTGCGGTGCGGGTCAGGTGGAGCCCGTAGAACAGGACGAGCAATCCGCTGACTCGCGTCACGGGATCCATGTCGTCTCGCGTGATGAACGCGCGTGCCATCGTCCACCGATGGTCGGCGGCGTAGTCGCGCCCTTCGAGGCGATGGCTGCGGAACTCGACCCGGAGGCGGCTCAGGCGGTGCCGTCGCAGCCACCGGGTGAACGGCGCGAGGGCATCCCGTTGTGAGGGCGAACCGGTGAGGAAGCCGTCGAGAGATCGCTGCGGGTATGTCGTCAGCGTTTCGCCGCTCGCGCGGATCTGCTGCAGGAGGGCCGCGCACCGCTTCAGCGCCGCACGCACCTTCTGATAGGTGGAGCCGGATCGGACGGCCGTAGCTGGTCTGCCCCTGAGTGATCTGCCCGACGGCAGCAGCTCCCAGGTGCAGTACCGCCGTAGGAGGAGCCGGTCCTCGGGATGGGGGACGGTCGGAAGCCACCGTTGGAACCAGTGCTCGAACCTCGCCGCTTGGATGTCGAAATCGGGCAGCACGCCTGAGCGGATGAGGAGCGAGAGCAGGAATGCCACGGACTGGCCGGCGTGCGCTCTGGTCATGATCGCGTCCGCGGTGAGGGGCAGCGTGCCATCGGCGAGCTCACGGAGGACGACCGCACAGCGGCTCTTGTACAGCCACCGCTCGAGGGAGATCGCACTGCCGTGGTGCGTCACCAGGTACTCCGCGAGCGGGTGCAGCTCGGGGCGGATCTCTCCGCTGTCGTCAGCAAGCAGTTGCTGGGTGGCGATAGGTCGCTGGCACTCTACGCATAGCCGGTGCTTGCGCACCTCTTCGATCGTCCCGCATCCCGGGCATGCCATCGTCACGGGAGCTCCTGCGCACTCGGCGCAGACCTTGTGCCCATTCATGAAGCCAGTGAGGAACACCTTCCGCCCGCACTCCGGGCACGGCTGGGGGCGTCGCATCGCGTAGTAGCAGCGGGCGCAGACCCGTCGGCCGTCCAGGTGCGTCGCTACGCGGCCCGGCTCCCCGCAGAGCTCGCACATCTTGACCGGCGCGGTGTAGCACGCGAGACAGACGAGCGCGGGGCGACGGACGATAATCGTGGCGTTCTGCCCGCATCGCGAGCAGTCGCCGAACGACCGCGGATCGGCTCGCCAGCAGTCCCGGCAGAACCGTTGCCCATCGACGGTGCGCTGCACGGGCTGAACTCGTCCGCATCTGGCACACGCGACCGATCGGGCATTCCGTTCACAGCGCGAGCAGTGGCGACCGCCGGTCTGCGTCTTGTGAGGCATCCGAACGGCACGTCCACAGGAATCGCATGTAGGCAAGACGACCCGCCCGGCACCCTCGTTCACGAGAGCGTGGGCCAGATCCTGCACCGTCACCGGTACGTTCCGGTGTCGCCCTTCGAGGACTCCAGGTTGTTTGAGGAGTGCGAGTTCGAGACGCCGTTGGGTGAGCGGCACGGGTGCGACTTCAGCCACGATCTCAACAAGGCGCTCCACCGGGATCTCCGGCGCGATCGCGTGGACGAGCCCGGCGACCTCAGCAACCCTGGGCTCCTGCGGAGGCTTCGCCACCGCGGCCTACTTCGAGCGCGGGCGACGGATCGTGGCCCGCACGGGCCGCAGATCGCCGATCGCACCCCGCGTCGCGTCTTCACCCACCGCGACCGGGGCCGCAGCCTCCCGGCGGGTGACCTGCACGAGGTCGTCGAGCGAGCACTCCAACGCGTCGCACAGCGCGGCGAGCACGTCGATGCGAACCCGCTGCGGTGCTTGCGTCACCAGTCGGTACACCTGTTCCCGGGACAGGTCGACGCCCCGCTCCTCGAGCAACGGCTTCAGCTTGGAGGTCTGGAAGATCCCGCGCGAGGCCATCACGCTGCGGAGGTTCCATGCGGTCTCGAGCTCAACGGTCATCTGCTTCTCCTTCGATGAGGGCCTTCAATGCGTCCGCGAGTACCCGGTTCTTGAAGTCCGAGCTGACGGAGGCGTAGATCGAGGTCGTCGAAGCATGCATGTGCCCGACCTGCTCCTGGACGAATCGGTCGGCGTAGCCGAACTCGAGCAGGTGCGTCACGTACGAATGCCGGAGGCTGTGCAGAGTCAGGGCCTTTGACAAGCCGGCCTCGTCCCGCAGCTCCGCGAACCGCCGGTCGAGATAGCCGGCCGACAGTCGGGTGCGGCGTTCCGTCACCCACAGCGCGTCAAGATCACTGCCCGGGGCGAAACGATCGCGCGCCTGCTCCACCCACTGCTCCATGCCCGGCACCCACCAATCGAACTCCGGCACCAGCAGCACGGTACGTCGTCGTGGCGCGCCACCTCCCGCGGCCTTCGCCCACCGTACGTGGATCGCGCCATAGCGGCCCCACTGCCGCATCTTCGCGGTGTAGTGCAAGTCAACCGTGTCGAGCATCACCGCTTCTGTGCGCCGCAACCCGAACGCGTAGACCGTCTTCAACAGCTGCGCATCACGTAGCGCGCCGAGCGCCCCTTTGCGCCCGGACCCGACCAGTGTCTCCACGCGCGCATCAGCCGTGTCGAAGAGACACTCCACCTCGTCATAGGCCAACGGGCGACGCTTTCCATCACCCTCGAACTCGAACCGATGCGCGACGGTGTTCCATGGCAAGCACACCTGCGACGGAATCTCCGCGAACTCTCGCTCGCAGATCTCCATCCAGTCATACAACGGGCTCGTCAAGTACTCGCAGAATCCATGGATTGAACCGTGGTTGTTCCGCAGCGTCGACAACGCTCGAACCCGGCCCATCGAATCGGCGGTGAACTCATCGACGTCTGCGACGGTCCACTTCCACGGCGGCTTGTCGACGAAGTCGCGAAACCGCGTGACCGTCGCCAGTCGATTCTGGATGGTCTGCTCACGCAGCCCGCGAGAACGCTGCTGGCTGCGCCACCCCTCCACCATCGCATCGAAGATCTGCTGCTCCGGGTTCGCCAACGCGATGTTCGACGTCGACGTGAGCAGTCGAAGTGACGCAGGGGAACCACCAAACTCTTGCATTAGATGCAACAAAGTACGACAGGATGCATCACCGAGTCAAGTCGAACGGACAGGTTCCCGACATTCCGCTGATACGGTCAGAGCATCAAGGCCTGAGAAATCCCAGTAGTCCTCGCCAGCAGGTGTAGACAGTTGCATTCACTGCAACAGTCGATGGTTTACTGGTAGTCCCGATTATTGCGAAGTCGCCTATTCTCTGGCGCATGCGGTCAGCAAACTCCTCGTGGGGATCCCCGCTTTCTGCGACACGCGCGGTGCCTCAGGGGCCGCCCGGCCGGTCTTTCGGCTGGCTCTCTAGGTCTCTGCAGTGGACGTTCGCAGTGTCTTGTCGGTCGCAACGACGAGCGATGCGAGCAGCGCGCTGGCTCCGGACGCAGCGATCACGTGTCCTCCGCCGACGGGGCGGCCCACGATCTTGCTGCCAAGCGGAGGACTTTGCGCGCGGCCGATCCTGAGGGGCGCGGAACGTGAGCGTGGACAGCGCTAGCGACGCCGAGCACGGGAGGCGCGGCGGCAACGCAAAATCGCTCGGAGCCGCGAGCTCCACGCCCAGCACCCGGAGTTGCAGAGAGAGCGGAGCCGCCGATTCCGGGAGCAGCATCCGGATATGGTTCGCGAGTACAAGCGGCGTTGCCGGGAACGGCATCCGGAGATGTTGAGAGATGACGCCCAGCAATATCGGGACGCTCATGCGGACGAGGTCCGTGAGCGTCAGCGTGTAGCAGCCGCGGCTCGGCGGCAGCGGAATCCTGATGCGTACAAGCCGTGGTATACGAACAACCTGCGAGTCGCAGCGTGAGCGTGGCCGGGAGGCCGCATGACTCCGGGCCAGACTGAAACGAACAGATCCACGCCGATCTGAAGGCCGGGCCACTCGCTCACCTGCCGTCCGGGGTGTTCACCGCGAACAGCGCCTGGCTCGTCCTCGCCGTGATCGCGTTCAACCTCACCCGCGCCGCCGGACTCATCGCAGACCAGGCCGGGCGACTCGCCAGAGCGACGACCGCGACGATCCGCCGCGCCCTCATCTCCGTCCCGGCACGCCTGGCACGGTCCGCGCGGCGGATCATCCTGCACCTGCCCGAGGCCTGGCCCTGGCAGACCGCGTTCGCCCGGCTCTTCACGGCAACCCACGCGCCACCACCAGCCACGGCCACCTGACCACCGCCGCGCCCGCGGCACAACCGAGACTCAGTGGACGACCGGGATGCGACGCCCGGAACTCAACCCTGCCCGCGGCACGTCACTCCACGCCGATCAAGCCGACGCCACGCGCCACGGGCTCATCGGTGGATCGAGGCTAAGTGGCGGACACCCACCTGATGCCGGCGGCGTCCGGAGAGACGCGATGCGCCGCATCCGTCTCAATCTCTTCGGCGAGAGGGACGATTACTTCCCAAACGGCCCAATTCTTGAAAGTGCCGGTCTCCGTGCTGGCACCAAACGCCAACCCATCGGGAACTTCCACGGAAAAGCCGAATCGGACGCCCCTGGCATCGGAAGTCTGTACTTCGAGCCTGTTGCCTTTGCTGCAGAGCGATAGAAGTTGCAGGCCTTCGGGGATCAGAGGCGTCCCGAGAGCGTCATCCCATGCGCTTTGGACCTCGCGGACAAGCGCCAGATCGAGGGGTTCCACTCCCATGCCGGATCATCCGCTAGCCAGCTACGTTGATCACCCATTGGGGGCAAGCCGTCACGCCCATACAATATGCGGTGATGAGGCCTTTGTGGTAGCCATCACTTACGCGAGTGTTCTCGATCACGACTTTGATGGCCATAGTGCGCTTGGGATTGCAAACGCCGAGCCAGCACTCCCACTCAATGGCGTCCGTCACGTAGATGATCGCGTTTCCTTGAGTGACCCGACCGCCGTCGGGGCGTGGAAAGTCCGGCGGCGACCGCCGTCAGCAGCACCAGCCAGATCCCCAGCCGCCGGATCTGCGGCAGGCTGCGCTTGAACCCCACGAACGAGACGTCCAGCGCCGCCGAGTACAGCAGCGGCGGCAGCACGATGTTCAGCAGCACGTGCCCGTCGATCTCCATCTCGGGGATGAAGGGCAGGAAGGATGCCGCGAGCGCCACGACCGTCACGAGCAGCGGCGCCGGCCACCCCCGCCACCGCGCGATCGCCGCCACGACCACCGAGCCGACGAGAACCGAGAACCGAGAACAGCGTGGCGTCCATGCCGAACGACTACGCGGGGGAATGCCGGGGCCCGCCGCCCGGTTATCAGAGATGATGACTGCTGCAGCCCCCGCCCTGTCCGTGCTCGACCTCGTTCCGGTGCGAACCGGTCAGACCAGCTCCGAGGCGATCGCCGCCTCCCTCGCCCTCGCCGAGACCGCCGACCGGCTCGGCTACCGCCGCTACTGGTTCGCCGAGCACCACAACATGCCTGCCGTGGCATCCACCACTCCCCCCGTGCTCATTGCCGCAGCGACGTCGCGCACGACCACGATGCGCCTGGGCTCGGGCGGCGTCATGCTCCCCAACCACGCTCCGCTCATCGTCGCCGAGCAGTTCGCCGCCCTCGAGGCCATCGCGCCCGGCCGCATCGACCTCGGTCTCGGCCGCGCTCCGGGCAGCGACCCGGTGATCACCCAGCTGCTGCGCACCGCCGGAACGACCAGCGACGTGGAGCAGTTCCCCCGCCACGTGCAGGACATCGCGCTGCTCCTCGGCGCCGAGGGCGCCAGCCTGCGCTTCACGTCGGGCGGCGAGTACACCGTGCACGCCACCCCGGCGGCCACCGGCACACCCGAGGTGTGGCTGCTGGGCTCCAGCGACTACTCCGCCCAGCTCGCGGCATCTCAGGGCCTGCCCTACGTGTTCGCGAATCACTTCTCGGGCCAGGGACTCGAGCGCGCCCTCGACCTGTACCGCACCGGATATCAGCCGAGCGAGGCGCACCCGACGCCCCGCACATTCCTCACCGTCAACGCCGTCGCCGCACCGACCGCTGAAGAGGCCGAGGAGAGGGCACTCCCGCAGCTGCGCATGATGGCCCGCCTGCGCCTGAACAAGCCGCTCATCGCGCTCGAGACCGTCGACGAGGCCCTCGCCGCGGCATCCGACCCCGCAACTGACCAGGTGATCGAAGCCGCGCGCTCGCGCTGGTTCGTCGGCACCGGCGAGTCGGTGGCCGCCGAGCTGCGCGAGTTCGCGGAGAAGTTCGGCGTCGACGAAGTCATGCTCTCCCCCGTCGCCGGCGCCTACGACACCGAGGCGATGGATGCCGCGACCGGCCGCGCGCAGACCCTCGAGCTGATCTCCGCCGCACTCTGACCAGCCTCTGGCCGAAACGTCGGTGCGGGAGTACGGTCAGCAGTATCGAGTCGGAAGGGGGCTCTCATGAGCGCAACGCAGACGCGCGGACTCTGGGTCGCGTACGGATCGAACGGGGTCGTCGGCAGCATCCGCCACGAGGACGACGACTACATCGTCGTGATGGCCGCAGCGGATGCCGAGACGGGGCGCTATCCGAGTCTCGAAGTCGCCAAGGGCGCCCTGTACTCGCACATGTCGCCGGGCAGCTCCTGGCCCCGGTACCAGGAGCACTGACCGACGGTCAGACCTCGGGCTCGCCGGTGATGAGCCCGCGCAGCCAGTCGCGCGCCTCGACGAAGACCTCGTCGGCGTAGCGATCCGGATACTGCACGATCTTCCGGTCGGCCCTCGGGTACGACCCCAGGAACACCACGCGCGGGCTGAACCGGCGGATACCGAGCAGCGCGTCCGCCATCCGCTCGTCGGCCACGTGGCCGTCCGCGTCGATCACGAACCGGTAGCGCCCGAGCGCGTCGCCGATCGGACGCGACTCGATGAGCGACAGGTTGATGCCGCGCGTCGAGAACTGCTCGAGCATGTCGAGCAGCGCGCCGGGGTGGTCGTCGGGCAGCTCGACGATGAGCGAGGTCTTGTCGGCGCCGGTCGGCTCGGGCGGCATGGTGGTGCGGGTGACGAGCACGAAGCGCGTCACGGCCGAGGTGCTGTCGCCGATCTCGGACGCAAGCACGTCGACGTCGTAGTGCTGCACGATTCCGGGCGGAGCGATCGCGGCCTGCGCAGGCGACGATCCGTCGAGGACGCCGATCGCGGATGCCACATTGCTCGCCGCAGGCACATGGGCGTGGTTCGGCAGGTGCTCGCCGAGCCAGCCGTGGCACTGCGCGTACGCGACCGGATGCGCGGCGATCACCGTGACGTCCTCGAGCGTCGTGCCACGCGGGGCCACGAGAACGAAGTTCACCTTCACCAGGTACTCGCCCACGATCCGCAGACCCGGAAGCGTCGCCAGAGCATCCTGCGTCGTCGAGACGCCGCCCTCGATCGAGTTCTCGATCGCGATCATCGCGGCGTGGCTGCGCCCCTCGAGCACGTCCGCGAGCGCCTCGCCGACGTTGTGCACGGGCCGCCACTCCTGCCCTCGGGCCTCGGCGACCTGGTCCAGTGCTGCTTCGGTGAAGGTGCCCGCAGGACCCAGGTAGCTGTAGGTGCGCCGTTCCGTCACGCGTTTCACCTTAGCCCTGCGGATGATGCGCTGGCGCGCGGATCGGGGCAGACTGTTCCCATGACCAGTCGTGCCGGCCTCCCCGCGGAGGAAAGTGACCTCATCGATGTCGACGCCTTGATCGCCGCGTACTACGACCGGCATCCGGATCCGTCAGACCCCGCGCAGCGCGTCGTGTTCGGCACGAGCGGTCACCGGGGTTCGTCGCTGTCGGGCAGCTTCAACGAGAACCACATCCTCGCCACGACCCAGGCGATCGTCGATTACCGCCGCCAGCAGGGCATCGAAGGCCCGCTGTTCCTCGGCCGCGACACGCACGCGCTCTCGCTCCCCGCCGAGCGCAGCGCGATCGAGGTGCTCGTCGCGAACGGCGTCGACATCCGCGTCGACGCCCGCGACTCGTGGGTGCCGACGCCCGCGCTCAGCCACGCGATCCTCACGTACAACAAGGGCCTCGACGCGGATGCCGCGGGCCGGGCCGACGGCATCGTCGTCACGCCGTCGCACAACCCGCCGCGCGACGGCGGCTTCAAGTACAACCCTCCGCACGGCGGCCCCGCGGACACCGACGCGACGAGCTGGATCGCGAACCGTGCGAACGAGCTGATCGAGGGCGGCCTCGACGGCGTGAAGGCGCAGAGCTTCGCCGACATCGACTGGGATGCCCTGCCGAACTATGACTTCCGCGACGCGTACGTCCGTGATCTGCCGACGATCATCGACATCGAGGCGATCAAGAAGGCCGGCGTCCGCATCGGCGCGGACCCTCTCGGCGGAGCCTCGGTCGACTACTGGGCGCTCATCAAGGAGATGCACGGCATCGAGCTGACCGTCGTCAACCCCGAGGTTGACCCCACGTGGCGCTTCATGACCCTGGACTGGGACGAGAAGATCCGCATGGATCCGTCCTCGCCGAACGCCATGGCGTCCCTCGTCGCGAAGAAGGGCGACTTCGACGTCCTCACCGGCAACGACGCCGACGCCGACCGGCACGGCATCGTGACTCCGGATGCCGGGCTCATGAACCCGAACCACTACCTCGCCGTCGCGATCGACTACCTGTTCTCGCACCGCGCGGACTGGCCACGGGATGCCGCGGTCGGCAAAACCCTCGTGTCGTCCATGATCATCGACCGCGTCGCCGAGTCGCTCGGGCGCAGACTCCTCGAGGTCCCGGTCGGATTCAAGTGGTTCGTGCCCGGCCTCCTCGACGGCTCCGTCGCGTTCGGCGGCGAGGAGTCCGCCGGCGCATCGTTCCTGCGCCGCGACGGATCCGTGTGGTCGACCGACAAGGACGGCATCCTGCTGTGCTTGCTCGCGGCCGAGATCATCGCCGTCACGGGCAAGACCCCGTCTGAGCGCTACGCCGAGCTCGAGCAGGCATTCGGGGCATCCGCCTACCAGCGGGTCGACGCCCCGGCGACGCCCGAGCAGAAGGCGAAGCTCGGAAAGCTCACACCCGAGTCCGTCACGGCGACGACGCTCGCCGGCGAGGAGATCACCGCGAAGCTGTCACACGCGCCGGGCAACGGCGCCGCGATCGGCGGCCTGAAGGTGCAGACCGAGCACGCCTGGTTCGCGGCGCGCCCGTCCGGCACCGAGGACGTCTACAAGCTGTACGCCGAGAGCCTGAAGGGCCCCGAGCACCTCGCTGAGGTCCAGGAGGAGGCCAGAGCGGTCGTTGCTGAGGCGCTGGGCGGCTAGAGCCGCCGAGCGAGGTCCGCACCGGCGGCTCTCAGCCACCGGGCGGGTTCACCGAGGGACTCCTCAGCGGAGCCGGCGAGATCGGTGAGCGAGACGGCTGCCGCGAACAGGCCGGTGTCCGCCTCCGGTGCGATGCGACCGGCCACGACCGCGGCGCGCGCTCCTGCGGCTGCGGCGATCCCGGCGACGTACGAGGGGACCTTGCCGTCTCCGGACTGCCCGTCATAGGAGCCCTCGCCCGTGATGACGACGTCGGCACCGGTGACGGAATCCGCCAGTCCGATCAGACGGGAGACTTCGGCTGCACCGGGCTCGATCCGCGCGCCGCATCTCATCAGGGCGGCACCGGCACCACCGGCGGCGCCGGCCCCGGGCAGGCTCGGGTCGACGCCGATCAGACCTGCCAGGCGGGCGAGCGAGCGATCCACCCGTCGGATGTCGGCATCCGCCGCGAAGCCCTTCTGCGGACCGAACACGGCCGCGGCGCCGCGATCGCCGGTCAGCGGGTTGGTGACGTCGGTGAGCACGACGGCGTCGGGGATCGGACGCAGCCCTGTCAGGTCGACGGCCGCGACGTCGAGGAGACCGCGCGCGCCGGGCGCTACGGGTGCGCCGGACTCGTCGAGGAATCGAGCGCCGAGCACACTGAGCAGACCCGCGCCGCCGTCGGTCGATGCGCTCGACCCGATGCCGAGCACCAGACGGGAGACGCCGTGGTCGAGGGCCGCCACGATCGCCTGTCCGAAGCCAGAGGTGTCGGCATCCCAGGGACGCAGCTCGTCGAGCATCTCGATGCCCGACGTCGAACCGATGTCGATCACGGCGGTGCCGGCGGGGGAGTCCGGCGTCGGCGGCAGCAGCAGCCAGGATGTATCGGTCGGCGTCCCGGCCGGACCGTCGACGGCGATCGGCATCCGCTGGGCACCCGGAACAGCCGTGGCGAACGCATCGACGGTCCCCTCGCCGCCATCCGCCATCGGGCGCGACAGGATCACCGCAGCCGGATCGATGCGGCGCCAGCCGTCAGCGAGTGCCCTGGCCGCCTCCGCGGCCGAGATCGTCCCCTTGAAGCTGTCGGGAGCCATCACAACAGTCGTCATCCTCGGAGCTTAGCGAGCGCGCGGAGCACACCCGTCACGGCGCGGGCTCGCACGTCGCGCGGTTGGCAGAGTGCGAGGATGGAGACACTGCGAATCGAGCACGAGGAGAGCACATGTCCTGGATCGTCACCGGCGGCGCCGGCTACATCGGAGCGCACGTCGTGCGCGCACTCGCAGCAGCCGGGCTCACCCCGGTCGTCCTCGACGACCTCTCCTCCGGCATCCCGTCGTTCGTGCCCGAGGACGTGACCCTCGTCGAGGGCAGCATCCTCGATCGCGATCTCGTCGAGAAGACGCTGCGCGATCACGCGGCCGAGGGCGTCATCCACGTCGCCGGGTTCAAGTACGCGGGTGTCTCGGTGCAGCGCCCGCTGCACACCTACGCGCAGAACGTCGAGGGCACCCGCGTGATCCTCGAGGCGATGGATGCCGCGGGCGTCAGCAATATCGTGTTCTCCTCCTCGGCCGCGGTGTTCGGCACGCCCGATGTCGAGCTCGTCGTCGAAGACACCGCCAAGCGGCCCGCGAGCCCCTACGGCGAGTCCAAGCTCATCGGCGAGTGGATGCTGCGCGACCAGGCCATCGCGACGGCCGAGTCCGCCGCACCCCTGCGGCACACCTCGCTGCGGTACTTCAACGTCGTCGGCTCGGCCGATCCGACCGTGTACGACGTGAGCCCCCACAATCTCTTCCCGATCGTGTTCGAGAAGCTGCTCGCGGGTGAGACCCCGCGGATCAACGGCGACGACTACGACACCCCCGACGGCACGAACGTGCGCGACTACGTGCACGTCGGCGACATCGCCGCAGCCCACGTCGAGGCCGCCAAGCGCCTGGCATCCGGCGAGCCGATCGAGGCCGCGTACAACCTCGGCTCGGGCGACGGCCTGTCGGTGAAGCAGATCATGGACGCCATGGTGCGCGTCACGGGCATCGACTTCGTCCCCGAGATCGGGCCCCGCCGCCCCGGCGACCCGGACCGCATCGTCGCCACCGGCGAGCTCGCCGCCCGCGACCTCGACTGGCAGATGCGCTACACGGTCGACGAGATGGTGCAGACCGGCTGGGAGGCCCGCCGCAACGCGGGCTGAGTCATGATCGTCCGCCCGGCTGTTCCCGCAGACGCGGACGGCGTCGCCGAGGTGCACGTCCGTTCGTGGCAGGCCGCATATCGCGACCTCATGCCGCAGGAGGTGCTCGACGGGCTGTCCGTCGAGCAGCGCGCGGAGGGGTGGCGCGGCATCCTCGGCGATATGTCGCGCGCCTCGCGGACGCTCGTCGCCGAGCACGAGGGGCGCATCGTCGGGTGGGCGAGCTTCGGCGCCGCGCGCGATGCGGATGCCCCGGGCACCGGCGAGCTGTGGGGCATCTACGCGCTGCCCGAGTCGTGGTCGTCAGGGATCGGACACGCGATGATCGCGGCCGTCGAACGCGAACTGATTGATGCCGGGCACGCCACCGCATACCTGTGGGTACTCGACGGCAACGAGCGGGCTGCCGCGTTCTACGAGCGCCACGGCTGGAACGCCGACGGCGGGGCCAAGGTCGAGGAACGACCAGGACTGGTGCTGCACGAGCGGCGGCACACGAGGGCGCTCACGGCCGCACCCACCGGCAGCGCGGACTGAGCTGTGCGCCTCGCTCGCAGATCTGCACTCATCTCGCAGGAATTCCGTAGATTCGTGCGAAGTTCGTGCATTTCTGCGAAGCACGCGCTCTTGATCGAAGGAGGCATCGCGTGACCGACTCCCCCGTCGTCGAGACGGCCTCGGGCCCGGTGCGCGGTTTCTGGCGCGACCACGGCACGCCGGACGCGTCGGCCGCGTTCCTCGGCATCCCGTTCGCGAAGCCGCCGGTCGGAAAGCTGCGATTCGCGGCCCCGGTACCGCCCCAGCCGTGGACCGACCCGCTGGATGCCACCGCCTACGGCGCCACGCCGCTGCGCATCACCGGCGTCGACAACCTCATCCCGGAGCCCGCGATCCCCGGCAAGAGCACGCTGAACGTCAACGTCTTCACGCCTGCCCTCGACGGCGCCCTCCCCGTGCTGATCTGGATCCACGGCGGCGGCTACACCGAGGGGTCGCCGGCGAGCCCCTGGTACGACGGGGCACGCTTCAACCGCGACGGCGTCGTGACCGTGACGATCTCGTACCGCATCGGCTTCGACGGTTTCGGGCACATCGAAGGAGCTCCGGCGAACCGTGGCGTGCTCGACTGGATCGCCGCGCTCGAGTGGGTGCAGCAGAACATCGCCGCCTTCGGCGGAGACCCGTCCCGCGTGACGATCGGCGGGCAGTCGGCGGGCGGGGGCGCGGTGCTCACGCTGCTCGGGATGCCGCAGACGCAGCACCTCTTCCACCGGGCGATGTCGTTCTCGGGCGCTCTCGCCGACGTGCCGCTCGCCACGGCGAAGGCCCGCGGCCGGCGGCTGGCCGATCTGGGCGGCGTCTCTGCGGACGTCGACGGGCTGCGCACGCTCACCGAGCGCCGCATCCGACAGCTGCAACCCCAAGCCGCCACGCCCCGCACCGGCATCGGCATGGTGCTTGATCTGCTGGAGGACGGGCTGCCGTGGGGGCCGATGATCGACGGCGAGCTGATCCGGCGCCCGGCCGTCGACTCGCTCGCCGAGGGCGTGGGCGCCGACAAGCCGCTGCTGATCGGTGCGGCCGACGACGAGTTCACGATGGTCGCCGAGCGCGAGGGTGCCAGGATCCGCTGGCTGCCGTCCTGGCTCCTGCTGCTGCCGTTCCTGCGACCATGGTGCGTCCGCCGCGCATACCTGGCCGCCAATCGCGCCCAGCGCCGCAAGGGCGGGGCGGCGATGATCGGCCGCTTCATCAGCGACCACGTGTTCCGCGCGCTCGTTCCGCGCGTCGCCGAGGCGCGCAGCAGACGCAGCGGCGGCGACGCGGATGCCGGCACCTGGGCATACCGGTTCTCGTGGGTGTCGCAGGCGTTGGGCTGGGCGTGCCACTGCCTCGATGTGCCGTTCTGGTTCGACGGGCTCGACCGCGAGAGGGTGGCGAACCTTGCAGGGGAGCACCCGCCGCAGGCGCTGGCGGATGAGATGCACGCCGCGGCCGTGGCGTTCATCGTCGGCGGAAACCCGGGTTGGCCTGCATGGTCGAGCGCTCCCGGCATCGCGCGGGTGTTCGGCGGCGACGGTGCGGACATCGCGGAGGATGCCTACGACAGCGTGCTCCCGCTCGTCTGACATCGTTTCGACTGCGCTCTGCTGGCGTCGCAGTACAGCTCGACGCCATCCGTGACCGGCACGCCCAGAGTCTCCCGCGTCCTGAACGAAGAGTTTCCCGCCTCCAATACCTCTCGGGCGCGGGCAACTCTTCTTTCAGCGGCGGATGCCGGGGGATGCGAGTGCTGTCCGACCAACCCGCCGCATCGGGCGGGCCTGCCCTCAAGGACCGGCGACCTCGGCGTGCGGCATCCGCTCGCGCATCACGCGGATGGCCTCCGGGTTGTCGTCCACGAGCACGGCATCGCGGCCGAGCGCGGATGCCACGGCCCCCGTCGTCCCTGAGCCGGCGAACAGGTCGAGCACCCGATCGCCAGGACGGCTGGATGCCTGGACGATCCGGCGCAGGATCCCCTCCGGCTTCTGCGTCGGGTAGCCGGTCTTCTCCCGACCCGTGGTCGGTACGATCGTGTGCCACCAGACATCCGTGGGGAGCTTGCCGCGCGCGGCCTTCTCGGGGGTGACCAGCCCCGGAGCCATGTACGGCTCGCGGTCCACGTCGTCCGAGTTGAACACGTGCCCTCCGGGCGTCTTCACGTACACGAGGATCGTGTCGTGCTTGGTCGGCCAACGCCGCCGCGACTTCGCGCCGTAGTCGTACGCCCAGATGAGCTCATTGAGGAAGGCGTCGCGCCCGAACACGGCATCGAGCATGACCTTGGCATAGTGCGCCTCGCGGTAGTCGAGGTGCAGGTAGAGCGTGCCGTCGTCCGCGAGCAGCCGCCAGGCCTCCTCGAGCCGCGGCATGAGGAAGTCGCCGTAATCGTCGAACCGGTCGTCGTACGTGCGCAGCATCCCGCGCACCCGCTCGTACTCGTGCCCATGGAACCCGTGCCGGACCTCGCCGCCCGGCTCGTCATCCGCAGATGTCCGCCGGGCGGTGACGACCCGCCGCTCCTGGGCGCGGCCTGTGTTGAACGGCGGGTCGAGATAGATCAGCGTGAAGGATGCGGACGGCAGGGTGCGCGCGACGTCGAGGTTGTCGCCCTCGATGATCCGGACGGCGCCGGTCCCTGACCCTTCGACGGGCTCAGGGGTCGA
The DNA here is from genome assembly GCF_903645325.1 of Microbacterium tenebrionis. GTDB lineage: Bacteria > Actinomycetota > Actinomycetes > Actinomycetales > Microbacteriaceae > Microbacterium > Microbacterium tenebrionis. The sequence continues at coordinate 119,982 of NZ_CAHJXQ010000001.1, read as the reverse complement.
AGGGTCGGCGGATGCTGCCTCACTCACGGCACACGGTGCAGCCACGCCTCGGTCGAGAACTTCGACTCGACGAGCGCCTCGGCATCCGCGTACTCGTCGGGCGTGATCGCGCCGTCCTCGGCATTCGTCAACGAACGGAACGTGTCCGTGAAGCGATCGATGATCTCGGCGCGGCTGAGTCCGGTCTGCGTGCGCAGCGGGTCGACGCGCTTGGCGGCAGAGGTCGTGCCCTTGTCGCTGAGCTTCTCGCGCCCGATGCGCAGCACCTCGGTCATGACCTGGCCGTCGATGTCGTACGAGATGGTCGCGTGGTGCAGCACGCCGCCGTTGGCGAGGCGCTTCTGCGCGGCGCCGCCGATCTTTCCCGTAGGGCTCGCGATGTCGTTGAGCGGCTGGTAGGTCGCATCGATGCCGAGCGAGCGCAGCGCCTGCAGCACCCCAGTCGTCGAGGAAAGCGTACGAGTCCGCGAACGTCAGACCCTGCACGAGGGATGCCGGCACATACAGCGAGTACGTGATGATCTGGCCTGCCGCCATCATCATCGCCCCGCCGCCGGAGATGCGGCGGACGACGTCGAAGCCGTGCTTGGCCGCGCCTTCGGGGTCGACCTCATTGCGGTACGACTGGAAGGAGCCGATGACGACGGCGGATTCGTCCCACTCCCAGATGCGCAGCGTCGGACGCCGTCGCCCCTCTCCCACCCGTGAGGTGAGCACCTCGTCGAGCGCGAGATTCATCCGCGGCGAGACGGCTTTCTCGTGCACGATCTCCCAGTCGAAGTCGCGCCAGCCCGGAGCGGTCACGAGTGCGCGGCGCACGGCGGTCCCGACGGATTCGGGGTTGAAGCCGAGCAGCTGGGCACCTGCGGGCAGGGCCGCCCGCACGGCGTCGGCGATGACCGTGACGTCGGACTCAGCGGGTAGGCCGTTGACGGCGGCATTGATGTCGTCGAGAGCCGAGTCCGGCTCGAGGAAGAAGTCGCCGGCGAGCCGGAAGTCCGTCAGTCTGCCGTCAGCGACCTCGACGTCGACGACGACGAGTTTTCCACCGGGGACCTTGTACTCACCATGCACGAGACCAGCTTAACCACCCGCGGCGTCAGCGGCTCGGGATGTGCTTGTCGAGCCAGGCGAGCAGGTCGGCGCGGACCTCCTGCTGCTGCAGTTCGTTGAAGATCTCGTGACGGGCATCCGGATACACGAGCGTCGTGACGTCGGTCAGACCCGAGCGCGAGCGGTACTCGTCCGCGAGCTTGTGCACGCTGTGCGGACCGCCGACCGGATCGTCGCGCCCCACCATGAGCAGCATCGGGATGTCGCGGCCCAGGTCCTTCGCCGGCCGTCCGTAGAGCTTGAACGCCTCGATCGGCCCGAACAGCTTCAGCAGCGGCACGTTGGTCGTCAGCGGGTCGTCGTCGAACTCCGCCCAGACGGCCTTGTCGCGGCTGAGCCATTCGTACCCGGTGGCGTCCTTGTCCTCCCACTTGGCGTTCAGCGGTGCCGCGTTCAGGTCGCGGATCGTGCGCAGCGCCGAGCCGGAGAGCACGACGGCATCCCAGGCTTCCGGATGCTCGTTCACGAGCATCTGCGCGAGAAACGACCCCCACGAGTGTCCGAGCAGCACGAGGGGAAGATCCGGGTGCTCGTCCTTGATGATCCCGGTCAGCTGCCAGACGGCATCCTTCGCCGCACGCAGACCGCCTTTGCCGAGGTGCCCGAGCTTCGCAGGTCCTCCGTGCTGACGGATGCCGGTGCGCCCGTGCCCGCGGTGATCGTCGGCGTAGACGATGAATCCAGCCGCGGTGAGGGCGGCGATGAGCTTGCCGTACCGCCCCGCGTGCTCGCCGACGCCGTGCAGCAGCTGCACGACGCCTCGGGGCACCCCCTCGGCCGCGTGAACGTCGTAGACGATCGCGACGCCGTGCGCGTCGGTGAACTCCGAGGTCTGGGGCATGCGTCGAGTCTAGGGTCGCGGAGCCTCGCGCGTCAGAGGCCGAGGGCTTTCCGCACGGCGAATGCGGCGTCGCGGTCGGTGACGTCGTGCCCGCCCATGCTCGCCGCCACCGATCCGTCCGAGGGAGCGGCGATCGTGCGCTTGGCCGAGAAGTGCAGCGCGTCCACGCCGACGGCGGCGAGCGCCGGGGCGGATGCCGCATTCACGCCACTGCCTGCCATGACCTCGATGCGCCCGGAAGCCGCGTCCACCATCGCGCGCAGGGTGTCGATGCCGCCCTGCGCCGTCGATGCTCCACCGGAGCTGAGCACGCGGCGCAGACCCAGATCGATCGCCTGCTCGAGCGTCGCGACCGGGTCCGCGGTGACGTCGACGTGCGAGCGCATCCGTGTCGAGCCCGCCCGCCGGGTCGAGATCCCCGATGACGACACCGGTCGCTCCGGCTGCGACGGCCTGTTCGACGTCGCGCACCGACACGGCGATCTCGTCGGCGTCGTAGCGGAATCCGCCCGCGCGCGGGCGGATGAGGACGTGGATCTCGGGTCCGCCCTCCCCCATACTGCACCCCGTTCCCCCGAAAACTTAGTTAGACTACCTAAGTAATGACCCACGATGACGACCTCCTCCACGACACCGCCACCGATCTGCGCCTCGCCACGTTCCGGCTCGCACGCCGGCTGCGCCGCGAGCGCGCCCGCGACGACATCAGCGACGCGCACTTCGCCGTCCTCGCCAATCTGAAAGCGCACGGCCGCATGGCCATCGGCGAGCTCGCCCAGCGCGAGCGGGTGAGCGCTCCGAGCATGTCCAGCAGCGTCGACGCCCTCGCCGAGGCGGGCCTCGTCGTCCGAGTACCCTCCGAGGAGGATCGCCGCCGGGTCTACATCGAGATCACGAATGCCGGAATCGAGATCGTCTCAGCGACCGTGCGCAAGCGCGACGCCGCCCTCGCCGACGCCCTGGCCGAACTCGACTTCACGGCGAAGGAGCTGCGCACCCTGCGCGAAGCCTCGGCCCTCATGCGGAAGGTGACAGAACGATGAGCGCCATGTTCCGCTCCTTCACGAACATCAACTACCGCATCTGGTTCCTCGGCGCCCTCGTCTCCAACATCGGCGGATGGATGCAGGCGACGGCCCAGGACTGGGTCGTGCTCACCGAGCTCACCGACAACGACGCGACTGCGATGGGCGTGACCATGGCGCTGCAGTTCGGTCCGCCGCTCGTGCTCGTCAGCCTCACCGGCTGGGTCGCCGACCGGTTCGACCGCCGGCGCATCCTGCTGCTGACCCAGTCGGTGCTCATGCTCCTCGCGCTCGGCGTCGCCGCCCTGCTGCTGACCGGCGTCATGACGCTGCCGCTGATGTTCTGCTTCGCCCTCGCGTTCGGCATCACGAACGCGTTCGACGCCCCGGCGCGTCAGGCGTTCGTGTCCGACATGGTGACCCTCGAGGATGCCTCGAACGCCGTCGCCCTGAACTCGGCCTCCTTCAACATGGCACGCCTGATCGGACCGGCCGTCGGCGGCCTGCTCATCGTCGCGGTCGGCACCGGGTGGGTGTTCGTCGTCAACGCGGCCACGTTCCTGGCGATGCTCGTGGCGCTGATGCTGATCCGCCGCGGCGAGCTCATCCCCCGCGCGAAGAACAGCGGCCGCGGCGGTCTGGCCGAGGGCTTCCGGTACGTCTGGGCGCGCAGCGACCTCAAGGTCGTGTTCGTCATGGTGTTCCTCATCGGCGCGTTCGGCATGAACTTCCCCATCTACGCCTCCACGATGGCGCTCGAGTTCGACCGAGAGGCTGACGGGTACGGCATCCTCAGTTCGATCCTCGCGATCGGCTCGCTGGCAGGAGCACTGCTCGCGGCCCGGCGCGATCGGGCGCGCGTGCGCGTGCTGATCGTCGCGGCGGGGCTCTTCGGCGCGGCATCCATCGTCTCGTCGGCCATGCCGACGTACGGGACGTACGCCGCCGTCCTCGTCGTCGTCGGGTTCTCGACCGTCACCATGCTGACCACGGCGAACGGGTACGTGCAGACGACGACCGACCCGGCGCTGCGCGGGCGCGTGCTCGCCCTGTACATGGCCGTCGTGATGGGCTCGACCCCGATCGGAGCCCCCATCGCCGGATGGATCACGGATGCCGCAGGTCCGCGCGCGGCCATCATCTTCGGCGGCGTCGCCGGGCTCGTCGCCGCGGGCGTCGGACTGACGTGGATCATCGCCTCCGGCCGACTGCGCCGCGAGACCGGCGCGCGGTTCCGCCTGACGCTCGACGAGACCCGGCCGATCACGATCGCTCCGGTGGATCCGGTGGAGTTCAGCGACGAGGTCGCCGCAGCGACCACCCCGATCCGCACGGAACGCGCCGACTGATCCTGCGGTCCCGGGGGCTTCTCGGTACCGTGTAGCCATGAGCTCTTCGGGGGAAGCACAGAACCGGGATGCCGCGGCATCCACCGTCTCGGATGCGACGGATGCTGCGGCACCGCCCCACCGGTCTCTGCCTCCCGTGCAGCGCTGGGTGTTCTGGCCCGCCGCGGTGATCGTCATCGCCTTCGTCGCGTTCACGCTCATCGTCCCCGGTGTCGCCGAGAGCCTGTTCAAGGCGGTCCAGACCGGCATCGTCAACGCGTTCAACTGGTACTACGTGCTGATCGCCGCCGTCTTCGTGGCGTTCAGCCTGTTCCTCGGCTTCAGCAAGTTCGGCGACATCAAGCTCGGCAAGGACGATGACGAGCCGGAGTTCTCGATGCTCAGCTGGTTCTCGCTGCTGTTCGCCGCGGGCATGGGCATCGGCCTCGTCTTCTACGGCGTCGCCGAGCCGCTGACCCACTTCGTCAGCCCGCGGCCCGGCGTCTCGGGCACCCCGGAGCAGCTCGCGCAGGCAGCCCTCGGTCAGACCTACCTGCATTGGGGCGTGCACGCGTGGGCGATCTACGTCGTCATCGGGCTCGCCCTCGCGTACGCTATCCACCGCCGGCACCGCCCGATCTCGATCCGGTGGACGCTCGAGCCGCTTCTCGGCAAGCGCGTGGAGGGCGGTTGGGGGCACCTCATCGACGTCATCGCCCTCGTCGGCACCCTATTCGGCGTGGCCACCTCGCTCGGCCTCGGCGTGATCCAGATCAGCGCCGGCCTCGACGTCGCCGGCATCGCCGACCCGAACGAGGCGACCCAGGTCGTCGTCATCCTCATCATCTCGGTGTTCGTGCTCGCCTCGGTGCTCTCGGGAGTCACGAAGGGCATGAAGTGACTGTCGACGTTCAACCTCGTCTTCGCCGGGCTGCTCGTGCTGTACCTGCTCGTGGTCGGCCCGAGCGAGTTCCTGCTGCGCGACTTCGTGCAGTCGATGGGTTACTACATCCAGAACTTCATCGGGCTCTCGTTCAACGTCAGCGCCTTCCAGGGCGAGGCAGGCGAGGCCTGGCAGGCGAGCTGGACCTCGTTCTACTGGGGATGGTGGATGTCGTGGGCGCCGTTCGTCGGCATCTTCATCGCCCGCATCTCGAAGGGGCGCACGGTTCGCCAGTTCGTCGCAGGCGTCATCCTCGTGCCGACCGTGATCGGCATCCTCTGGTTCGCGGTCATGGGCGGGTCCGCCCTGGCGATGGAGCTGGAGAACCCGGGCATCCTCCGCAACAGCGAAGGCGGGGTCGACCTGCAGGGCGCGCTGTTCGAGATGCTCCAGCACGTGCCGGGAAGCAGCATCGTCAGCATCGGCGTGCTGCTGCTGATCGCGATCTTCTTCATCACCTCGGCGGACTCGGGCGCCCTCGTGATGGGCATGATCGCCACCGGCGGCCAGCAGAACCCGAAGCGCTGGATCCGCACCTTCTTCGTCGCCGTCACCGCGGCGCTCGCGATCGCGCTGCTGCTGGCCGGCGGGCTTACGGCCCTGCAGACGGCCGCTATCACGATCGCCCTGCCGTTCAGCGTGGTCATGCTGCTGATCTGCTGGTCGACGATCGTCGCGTTCACGCGCGAACGTCGTGCATACGCGCGAGCAGAACGCGCACAGCTCATCGACAAGATCGGCGACTACTACGGCCTCGAGGTCGAGTCGCGCGATGAGCGCGGGATCATCGGTGCGCAGCCGCGCTGGCTGCGCCAGCTGCAGAAGCGGCTGGGCATGCCGGTGTCGCCCGCGACGCCCATCCGCATTCCGCAGGCGATCCTCGATGCGGAGCGCAGCGCGGACTCGGGACCTGCCCCCCTCGACGTCGACGATCTGGTGTCGTCGGACGAACTGTCCGGGTACGACGACCACGACGTCCCCTCCCGCGGCGACGACGAGGCCCCGCCGGTGAGGTAGCCCTCCCGGCGCTCAAGTAACGCAAATGACCCCATCCGGGCAGCGGATGGGGTCATTTGCGTTACTTGAAAGTGGGTCAGCCCGCGAGGACCACGCGCAGCTGCTCGAGCGCCCAGTCGATCTCGGTCGCGCGGATGACCAGCGGCGGCGCGATGCGGATCGTCTGGCCGTGCGTGTCCTTGACAAGCACGCCGCGCTCCATGAGCTTCTCGCTGATCTCGCGTCCGGTGCCGCGTGCCGGGTCGATGTCGACACCGGCCCACAGGCCCGCGACGCGGATGCCGGTGACGCCGTCGCCCATGAGCTTCTCGAGCCCTGCGCGCAGGTGCTCCCCGAGCTGGCGGGCGCGATCCTGGAACTCGCCGGTCTCGAGCATCTCGACCACACGGAGTCCGACCGCGGCGGCGAGCGGGTTGCCGCCGAACGTCGAGCCGTGCTCGCCGGGGCGGATGACACCGAGGACGTCGCGGTTCCCCACGACGGCGGAGACGGGCAGGATGCCGCCGCCGAGAGCCTTGCCGAGCAGGTACAGGTCCGGGACGACGCCCTCGCGGTCGCAGGCGAACGTCTCGCCGACGCGGCCGAGGCCCGCCTGGATCTCGTCGGCGATGAACAGCACGTTCTTCTCGTCGCAGATCTCGCGGATGCGCTTCAGGTAGCCCTCCGGCGGGATGATGACGCCGGCCTCGCCCTGGATGGGCTCGACGAGGACCGCTGCGGTCTCGTCGGTGATGGCGGCGGCGATGGCATCCGCATCCCCGTAGGGCACGGCGTCGAAGCCGGGCGTGAACGGACCGAACCCGTCGCGCGCGGTGTCGTCGTCGCTGAAGCTGACGATGGTCGTCGTGCGGCCGTGGAAGTTGCCGGCGGCGACGACGATGCGCGCCTTGCCCGCGGGGATGCCCTTGACGCGGTAGCCCCAGGCGCGAGCGACCTTGATGCCCGTCTCGACGGCCTCGGCGCCGGTGTTCATCGGCAGCACGAGCTCCTTGCCGCACAGGCGCGCGAGCGCCTCGGCGAACGGCTCGAGCCGGTCGTTCATGAACGCCCGGCTGGTGAGAGTCACGCGTCCGAGCTGCTGTACGGTCGCCTCGACGAGCGAGGGATGCCGGTGCCCGAAGTTCACCGCCGAGTAGGCGGCGAGCAGGTCGAGGTAGCGCTTGCCGTCGACGTCCGTGACCCACACGCCCTCACCGGAGGAGATGGTGACGGGCAGCGGGTGGTAGTTCTCCGCGACGTGCGCCTCGACGGCCACGTGCGTCTCCGCCGTGGTCACTTCGCACCGCTCTCGCTCAGTGCACCGCGCAGTTCGAGCGTGCAGCACTTGATGCCGCCGCCGCCGAGCAGGAGCTCGGACAGGTCGACGGTGATGGGGTTGTAGCCGCGCTCGCGCAGCTGCTTCTCGAACCCCGTGGCGCGCGGCGAGATGATGACGTTGTAGCCGTCGCTGGCGGAGTTCAGGCCGAACACTGCGCCGTCCTCATCCGAGACGAGGATGGCGTCGGGGAAGCGCTCTTCCAGGATCGCGCGGCTCGCGTCGTCGAACGCGCCGGGCAGGTAGGCGATGTTGGCCTTCTCGGGCCCGCCGTTCTCTGCGCCGATGACCGGGTCGAGCACGGTGAGTGCGGTGTCGAGGTGGTAGAAGCGCGGGTCGATGAGTGTGAGGGTGACGACCTCGCGGCCGAACACCTCGGCGACCTCGCGGTGGCTGTCGCCGGCCGAGCGGAAGCCGGTGCCGGCGAGGATCGTGTCGCCGGCGAGCAGGAAGTCGCCTTCGCCCTCGTTGACCTCTTCGGGCTCCACGGTGTCGAAGCCGTTGGCGCGGAACCACTCGGCGAACGCGGGCGCCTCGCCGGCACGCTGCTCGAAGTAGAACTTCGGCACGTACGCGCGGTTGTCGATCAGGAATCCGCCGTTGGCGGTGTAGACCATGTCGGGGTATCCGGCGAGCGGCTCGATGAGCTCGACCTCGTGGCCGAGTTCGAGGTAGAGGTCGTACAGCTTCTGCCACTGCGCAATGGCCTTGGCCGTGTCGGTGGGCTTGGCGGGCTCCATCCACGGGTTGATCTTGTAGCTGACCGTGAAGTGCTCCGGGCGGCACATCAGGTAGCGGCGATGCTGCGCGGTACGGGTCGCAGCTGCGGAAAGCGTGGTCTCAGGCGTCAACATGGTGCTCCTTGGAAGGGGGGACGCGGCGGACGCTGTCCAGGGGCCCGGCGGAAGTTCGACCCGTACTCGGGGAAGATGCGCTCAGGGCACGCCAGTTCATATTCTGGCATCCGCCCCTGAGCATCCGCCACCGCCGCGACGGAACTCACTCCCGCCCGAGCACCACGACCTTGCCCACCGTGCGACCCGATTCCAGGCGCTCCAGACCCGAAACCGCGGCATCCCAGGGCAGAACCCGCTCGATGACCGGGGTGATGCGGCCGTCCGCGGCGAGCGCGACGAGCTGTTCGTCGATCTCGCGCTTCGCCACGGCCATGACCATGCGGATGCGCCGGCGAGAGCCGACCGAGAGGAGCATCGCCCGCAGCATCCGCGGGATGGGGCCGAGCACGCGCCCGCCCTCCCCGCCGACCATCGCGATGGCGCCGGTCGGGGTGAGGAGCCTGCGCAGGCGGCGCAGCGGCAGGTCGCGTGCGATGTCGATGATCGCGTCGAAGGATGCCGGGATGCTCGACACATCCGTCTCGCGCAGCCAGGCGGGCATGGTGACCGGGATCGCGATGTTCATACGTCAGTCCTCCGGGTACTGGAAGAGATCGTCGATGCCGACCCCGAAGGCTCGGGCGATCTGGAAGGCGAGTTCGAGCGTGGGCGAGTACTTGCCCTGCTCGATGGCGATCAGCGTCTGCCTGGTGACGCCGATGCGGCCGGCGAGGTCGGCCTGCGTGATGCCGACCTCCTCGCGGCGCGAGCGGATGCTGTTGGTGACGAGCGTGGGCTTGACCATCAGACGAGTCCGCGGCGGTAGGCGATGACGCGGGCGATGCCGCCGGTGAAGGCCGCCACCGCGAAGCCGAGGAACATGGTGTTCGCAATCCAGAAGACGTCGGCGCCGACGGCGCACAGCGCGATCACGCCGAGCCCGGCGATCGTGAAGAACGAAGACTCCACGCGTCCGCCCAGGCGACTGATGTCGCGGTCGCGGATGTCACCGGTCATCGCGCCATCACGATCGCGGATGCCGGCCACGATCCCCCAGAGGATCGTGATGACGACGCCGCCGCAGCAGCAGCCATGTCAAGAATCTTTTACATCGTGCGTCAGATGATGTCGGCGCTCCAGTCGTCCGGATTGCCGAAGCGATGCGCGGTGATGGCGATGGCCTGCTCGTGCACGAACGGCAGCAGTTCGATCCGGCCGGCCGACGTGACCTCGCCGTCGTACACCGCGAGATCGGGATCGCCGCCCGTGGCGGTCGTGAGCGCGCGATGCAGAGCCGCCACGGCATCGCGCGGGCCCACCAGGCGCACGCGGGACGCCCGCGGCGGAGCATCCCCCTCGAGGATCTCGTTCTCGGGCTCGGCTGCCATCCTCGCGATCCATTCGTCGTCGCTCTCGACCGCGACGGCGACGCGCAGCTCCGACAACGTGCGGCGCACCTCGGCGGGCAGCCCGACCGGAGTGGAGAGGAAGAACTTCGACCCGGTGCGGATGCCGGCGACGACCACGCGCAGCAGCTCGTGCCATCCGGCACCTCCGACCGCCCGGATCATGACCGGCAGCGGCCGGTAGCGGAACAGGTTCCGCTCCACGCCCAGCCCGGAGACATCGCGCACCCGGCCGAATTCGCGATCCCAGGCCAGGGCGTCGGACAGCGCCGCGCGCCGCAACCACTCGAAGCTCTCGAAGTCCAGGGAGGGCTGGGCCGCCTCGATGAGATCCGTGATCCGCGAGTCGAGTCCTCGCAGGTGCAGCGTGCTGGATGTCGCGCCCCGGCTGCTCGCCCGCCAGGTGCCGAGCCCGATCAGGTAGTTCGGCCCTCCCGCCTTCGCACCCGGTCCGACCGACGAGCGCTTCCAGCCGCCGAAGGGCTGACGCTGAACGATGGCGCCGGTGATACCCCGGTTGACGTACAGGTTTCCGGCCTGCACGCGGTCGAGCCAGGTTGCGAGGTCCTGCGGGTCCTGCGTGTGCAGGCCGGCGGTCAGCCCGTAGTCGACGGCGTTCTGGATTTCGACGGCCCGCTCCAGGCTCGAAGCGTGCATGATCCCGAGCACAGGGCCGAAGAACTCCTTGAGATGGAAGCGCGATCCGGGCTGCACGCCGACGCGCACGCCAGGTCGCCACAGCCGTCCGGTCTCATCGCCGACGACAGGCTCCGGCTCGACGAGCCACTGCTCGTCTCCTTCGAGCTCGGTGAGGGCCCAGGCGAGCTTGCCCTGCGGCTTCTCGATCACCGGGCCCACCTCGCTCAGGGCATCCGCCGGCCAGCCGACGTGCAGCGAACGGACGGCATCCACCAGCTGCCGCGCGAAGCGCTTGGATCGCCCGACCGGGCCGACGAGGATCGCCAGCGATGCGGCCGAGCACTTCTGCCCGGCATGGCCGAAGGCGCTCTTGACGAGATCGGCAACGGCGAGATCCAGATCGGCGGACGGCGTGATGACGATCGCGTTCTTGCCGCTGGTCTCGGCGAGCAGCGGGAGGTCCGGACGCCACGACCGGAACAGGGCCGCGGTGTCCCATGACCCGGTGAGGATGACGCGATCGACGGCCTCGTGCGAGATCAGCTGCTGCCCGAGATCGCCCTCTGCGATGTCGACGAGAGCGAGCACGTCGCGCGGGATGCCGGCTTCCCACAGAGCCTCGGCGATCACCGCCGCGCACCGCCGCGCCTGCGGTGCCGGCTTGAACACGACGCCGGATCCTGCGGCGAGCGCCGCGAGCACACAGCCGGCGGGGATCGCCAACGGGAAGTTCCACGGCGGGGTGACCACCGTGAGGCGTGCCGGCTCGAACGCGGCGCCGGACACGGCATCCAGTTCGCGCGCCTTCGCGGCGTAGTAGCGCGCGAAGTCGACGGCCTCGCTCACCTCGATGTCGGCCTCGGCGAGCACCTTGCCCGTCTCGGATGCCGCGACCTCGATGAGTTCGGCGCGACGCGACTCGAGGGCAGCGGCAGCGCGCAGCAGCGTCTCGGCGCGCTCGGCAGCCGGCCTGGCGCCCCACGCGGGCGCGGCGGCGGTCACCTTCTGGATGACCTCGTCGAGCAGCCCCTCGTCATCGACGAGCGCGGCGCGCAGCGTGACGTCGCCTGCCGTCGATGCCTCGACGTTCGCCCGGATGCCGCGTGCCCACTCCCGGTTGGCCGACAGGGCGGGATCGCTGTCGGGGGTGTTTTGGAAGCCCGGCGCACCGGCGGACCCCACCTCGATCTCGCGCGGCGCGTAGACGGCGGTCTCGACGAACGCGTCGCCGCTCGAACTCGTACCCGAGCCGCGGGCGATGCCGAGCACGGCCTTGGTCAGGTCGCCGTCGTCGACGGTCGTCGGAGCCGACGGACGCAACGACTCGTGGACGGGCGTCTGCCGGTTCTGCGTGCGGAACGGCGCCGTGCGGAGCGTCGGGTCGTCGGCGCGATCCAGCGCTCGCAGGAACCGGTCGCGCTCGCGCGCGAACAGGCTCTCGTCGTCGTGCAGGTGGAACGCGGCCGAGAGGAAGTTGTCGTTCTCGGCGTTCTCCTCCAGCCGGCGCACGAGATAGCTGATGGCGACGTCGAACTCCGCGGGCTTCACGACCGGAACGTAGAGCAGCACATGTCCGACCTCGCGCGAGACGGCCTGCACCTGGCCCTGGGCCATGCCCAGCAGCATCTCGAACTCGATGCGCCCGCGCACCCCGCGCTCCCCCGCGAGCAACCAGGCGTACGCGATGCCGAACAGGTTGTGTCCGGCGATGCCCAGCCGCACGGCCTCGACGTTCTCCGGACGCAGGGCTTCATCGAGAACCCGGATGTAGTTGGCGTCGCTGTCGAGCTTGGTGTCGTAGGTGGCCAGCGGCCATCCGTGCATCGTGGCATCCACGCGTTCCATCGGCAGATTCGCGCCCTTGACGAGGCGGACCTTGATGGCTGCTCCGCCGTGCGCGATGCGATCCCTGGACCATGCTGCGAGCTCGCGATAGGCGCCGAGAGCATCGGGCAGGTACGCCTGCAGCACGATGCCGGCCTCGAGCAGCTGCAGCCGCGGGTCCTCGAGGATGCGCGTGAACACCGCGATCGTCAGGTCGAGGTCGTGGTACTCCTCCATGTCGAGGTTGATGAATGTCGCGGTCTTCGCCGCGGTGATGTAGAGCGGGGTGAGCCGTTCGACGACGCGGTCGACGATCTCGTCGAAGGCCCACATCGAGACGTGGCTGATGACGGACGAGACCTTGACCGAGACGTAGTCCACGTCGTCGCGACGGACGAGCTCGTGGATGCCGTCGAGCCGGCGCTTCGCCTCCTCTTCCCCGAGCACGGCCTCGCCGAGCAGGTTGAGGTTCAGGCGGGCGCCGCTCTCGCGCAGCTTCTCGATCGCCGCGCCGAGTTTGGCCGGCCGCGCATCGACGACGAGGTGCCCGACCATCTCGCGGAGCACCCGGCGGGCGATGGGCACGACCGGCGAGGGCAGCGCCGGTGCCACCGCCCCGCCCACACGCACCGCGCCGCGCAGGTACCACGGCAGGAACTCGGGGACGATCGCGATCGATCAGGCTGCGCCCCGCGGCGGCCGACAGGCTCTCCGGTCGCATCACGCCGTGGACGAACCCGAGGGTGAACGGGAGCCCGTTGTCGTCCTGCAGGACGGCGGCGAGCCGGCCCGCCGCCGGATCGACCTCGGCCTCGGATGCTTCGAAGATCCACCGCTGCGCGAGCTCGACGGCGCGGTCGGCGAGAGACGCCGTGTGATCGGGCGACACTGACATGTGATCAGCCTAGGTCGCGGGCAGTCAGCGGGGCGGCGACACTCTATGCTGTTGCCGTGACGGAGCTCACCGGCTCGCCACCGTCGAAGATCGACGTCGCGATGATGCCGCTGCGCACCTCCAGAGCGCGCAGCGAATAGGCCCGGACGTCCTCGCTGAGCAGCCCCTGTGCCCAGTACACCGCGAAGAACGGCAGAATGCCGGCGAGCAGAGCGGTCAGGAACGTGCGGCGCCGTTCTGCCACGGGCTCGGGCAGCGGCGCGACCTCCTGCAGATTGCGCAGTCCGTCTCGCAGCACGAGGAACATCGCCACGAGGCTCACGAGGCGGGCGAGGATCGCGATCGGCAGCACGAGGAAGCCGAGGGTCGCCGATGAGGCCCCGATGAAACCGGCGACCTGGATGATGACATAGTGCACCAGGATGCCGGCGAGGTACCACGCCATGAGCGCAGGCCAGTGCCGCCACAGCACGCGCCCCGCAGTCGTCAGTATCGGCAGCACACGCTCAGGATACGGCCAACGGCAACCACATGAAGATGAGGAACAGCATCATCAGTCCGATGAGCACGACGAGCCCCGACAGGACGAGCCCGGCGACGCCGAATCCCTTGCCGCGCTGACCGCGCAGCGCCAGGATGCCGAGCACGACGCCGCCGACGCCGAGGATGAGGCCTGCGAAGGGCACCCAGCCGAGGACGAACGCGGCGATCCCGACGATGAGCGCGGCGATCGCCATGCCGCCGGGTCCGTTGCTCGCGGTGATCGGTGCGGGCGGGTACGGCGATGGCCCGGTGTAGCCGGGGTACTGCTCGTGCATGCTGCCGGGCGCGCCTGCCATGTTCGCCGGGCCGGTGACACCCGGATAGGCGACGGGGGCGATGGGGTCGGGGTAGTCGGGTGTTCCGTACTTCTCGGGGTCGGAGTTCATGCGCTCGTCAGACATCCTGTGCTCCCTCATCGCCTGCCTGTGCGCTCGACACTAATAGGTCGGCGGCCGGGTCACCAGGTTCCGGGGCTCACTTCCACACGCTGGGGGCCTCGGCCCTCGTCGGCGGGAGCGCTGTGGCGTCGGCCCAGTCGTGGATCCACGGCTCGATCTCGGGGACGCCCTCCGGGCGGCCGACCGCCGCGAACAGCTCTTCGTGCGACAGGGTGCCGCCGCTCCGCTTGAGCATGCGGCTGCGGATGATCGCCCGCGCGTAGACCTCGCCGTCGACGACCGCCCGGTGCTCCAGGTAGATGGCTTTGTCGTCGTGACCGATCATGCGGGACTCGACGTCGAACCGCTGCCAGAGCTCGAGCGACTTGCGGAACGTGATCGTCTCGGACGAGACGACCGCGTACCAGTCGTTGCGCTTCATCACGTCCAGCATCCCGGTGCGCACGAGCAGATCCCAGCGGCCGAGGTCGAAGAGCGACAGGTAGCGGCCGTTGTTCATGTGCCGGAGGATGTCGATGTCGGTGGGCAGCGTCGTCACGCGGATGCGGCCGATCTCCGCCGGAGCGAGGCGTCCCTCACGTCGGACTCGGCGGCGCGCTCGCCACATCACCAGAAGGGTTCGCCAGATCACGTTCACGATGTCTGATGGTAGCCACAGGCGCACGATGCACTGAGACGTTTGTGGAGTTCCCACAGTCGCGTCGGCCGATTCCCCGTTCACCCGCTCTCGATTTCCCGTTAGCAGAGGGCGCGCGTAGAGTCGCGGCATGAGCGCCGAAGCCCAGCCTGAAGTCATTGTCCGTCCGGTCCGTGATGTGGATGCGGAGGCCCTGGGGCGCGTGCACGCCAAGTGCTGGCACGAGACCTACGACCACCTGATCAGCAAGGCTGCGCTCGAGCGCGTCTCCCCTCGCCGCATGGCCGAGCTCTGGACGCACTGGGCCTCGCAGGGTGACGACTTCACGATGCGCGCCGCACTCGTCGACGGCGAGATCGTCGGATTCGTCGGCTCGGGTCCTGCCCGCGACAAGGATGCTCCCGCGTTCCGCGAGCTGTACTTCATCTACCTGCTCGACGAGTGGCACTCCACCGGTCTCGGCCAGAAGCTGTTCGATGCTGCTGTCGAGCAGGACCAGCCGCTGTACCTGTGGGTCGCCGAGGACAACCCGCGCGCCCACCGCTTCTATGAGCGCAACGGGTTCCACCTCGACGGCGCGACGCACACCGAGCCTTTCCTCGGCGAGACGCTGACCGAAGTCCGCTTCGTCCGCCCCTGACGCCTCGACAGACCCCGTCTTCGCGACGAGACCCCGTCCTGCTGACGTCGGCAGGGCGGGGTCTCGTCGATAACGCGGGGTCTGTGCGCGGTCAGCGACTGCTGACGTTGCCGAAGAGTTTCGCGATGGGGGCGAGCACGAGAGGTCTGGCGGCGACCCAGGCTGCGGCGATGACGACGAGGGATGCCACGAAGAACCAGAACCCGGTCCAGTTGTCGGCGTAGGCGTTCGGGTCTGTCGAGCCCTGCGCGGCGTACATGTGGTTGAGGTTCCGCAGCGCTCCGGTGGCGAACACGAGGAATACGTGGATCGCGATGAACACGACGAAGTAGAGCATGACCGGGAAGTGCACGGCGCGCGCCCACTCGATCGGGTAGGCCTTGCTGAGCTTCTCGGCGTTCTTGGGCCACATGCCGCTCATCCGGAACCCGGTGACGGCGGCGAGGGGCGCCGCGATGAAGATCGTCGTGCCGTAGGCGAGCTGCTGCAGGGAGTTGTAGTTGACCCAGCCGTTCTCGGTGGGCCAGTCCAGCGACACGTACTGCAGTGCGGCGGAGATCGCGTTGGGGATGACCTCCCAGCTGGTGGGGATCACCCGCATCCACTGCCCGGACACGAACAGCAGGATCACGAACACGATGCCGTTGACGAGCCAGAGGATGTCGAGGGCCTGGTGGAACCAGATCGTCAGGCTGACCTTGCCCTTGGGGTTGTTCTTAGGCGTCCAGAACGCGGTGGGCCGCTTCTCGTTTCGGATGCGCAGACCCGACCGGATGATCAGCACCATGAGGAACACGTTGAGGAAGTGCTGCCAGCCCAGCCAGCCGGGGAACCCGACCGGGGCTCCCTCGGGCAGGTGGTACTCGCCGGGGAACGTCGCCACGAAGTCCTGCAGGGCGCCGAAGCTCAGCAGCCAGCGGACGAGCAGCACGGCCATCGCCGCGGCGCCCAGGAGCGCGGCCCCGCCGACGATGACGGCGCCCGCCCACTGGGCCCTGGTGAACGGTCCGACGCGCTCGGGCTCCGGCTTCGGCGCCGGGCGCTCGAACGCGGTCGCGCCGGGGAACACGGTCTGCTGGAACGGCAACGGGGTGCTCACGTCGACCGTCGAGACAGCGGTGGATGCCGGGATGTCGGATGCCTCGATGAGGTCAGAGTCGATCCCTGAGCCTTTCGAGTCGATCCCTGAGCCTTTCGAGTCGATCCCTGAGCCTGTCGAAGGGTCGACGGTCTTGACTGCGACAGTTGCAGCGGTCCCTTCCGGCGGCCACGGCTCCCCACCGGGCGTGCGCGGCAGACCACGGCGCAGGGATTCGCCAGATGCTGCGGGGGCGGAAGCGATTTCGGCTCGCTCCACTCGCGGGGCGACACGCGCAGGACTCTCCTCGGGAACGGAGTCGATCCCTGAGCCTGTCGAAGGGTCGACGGTTGCAGCGGCACCAGCCGGAGGCCACGGCCCTCCGCCGGGAGTGCGCGGAAGCCCCCGCCGCAGAGTCACGTCTCCGGCGGGCTGAGCCTGCGGGTCGTTGAGCGGAGCAGCCGCAGGCTGCGCAGACGACCCTTCGACGGACTCAGGGACCGGCTGAGCGACCGTCAGGGAATCGAAGCCTTCTCCCGCCGAAGGAGCCTCAGCCGGAACATCCGCGGCATCCGCCACCGGGGCATCCCCGGCCGGGGGCCAGGGGTCGCCCCCTGCGACGCGCGGCAGACCGCGCCGGAGCATCCGCGTCGCCATGGTTACTTCTTCCGCGCTTCGAGCGCCTCGACGACCTGCGGAACGATGGTGAACAGGTCGCCGACGATGCCGAAGTCGGCGATGTCGAAGATCGGGGCCTCACCGTCTTTGTTGATCGCGACGATCGTCTTCGCGGTCTGCATTCCGGCACGGTGCTGGATCGCACCCGAGATGCCGACCGCGACATACAGTTGCGGCGACACCGAGACACCGGTCTGACCGACCTGGTGCGCGTAGGGGATGTACCCGGCGTCCACGGCTGCGCGCGATGCGCCGATCGCGGCGCCGAGTGCGTCGGCGAGCTGCTCGACGAGCACGAACTGCTCCTTCGAGCCCAGCCCGCGGCCGCCCGAGACGACCTTCGCCGCTCCGCGCAGCTCGGGACGAGAGGACTCGACCTCGACGACTTCGACCGCACCGGCCTTCGCCGCAACGGCACCGGATGCGGCCACCTCGAGCGCCTCGACAGTCGGCGACGCGACAGCTTCCGCACGGTGGTCGACCGCCCCCTGACGGATCGTGATGACAGGCGCGCCGAACGTCGGCGCGGAATCCGTGAGATACGCCCCGCCGTACACGGAGTGGTGCGCGACGATGCCCTCGTCGTCACGCGAGACGCCGATCGCGTCGACCGAGACGGCGAGCTTCTCGCGCACGGCGAGGCGGCCGGCGACATCACGGCCGGTGATCGAGTTCGAGATCAGCACGGCGTCGGGCTGCACCTGCTTGTAAGCGGCCTGAACCGCGTCGACCAGCGGGACCGTGAGCGCCTCAGCGTCCACGGATGCCGTCAGCACGACGGATGCACCGGCGGCAGCCGCGGCATCCACCGCCGCCTGCGAACCACCGGGAACGAGCGCGACCGGTGAACCGATCTGGGACGCGGCGCCGATCAGCGCCGCCGTCGATGACGCGGCATCGCCTGCGGGGGTCACGTCGACGAGGACGAGAATCGAATCTGCGGGGTACGACATGCTCACACCAGCCTGTTCTGCACGAGGAACTCCACCAGCTGTGCGCCGGCATCGCCCTCATCGGTGATCTTCACGCCCGCCGCGCGCGGGGGCTTCTCGGACACGGTCGTCATGATCGTGCGGGGCGCTGCGGCCGGGTCGGCCGAGACGCCCAGATCGGCGAGCGACAGCACCTCCAGCGGCTTCTTCTTGGCCGCCATGATGCCCTTGAAGTTCGGGAAACGCGCATCCGGCAGAGCCTCGGTGATCGAGATGACCGCCGGGAACGGCACCGAAACCGACTGGTTGCCGTCGTTCGCGGCGCGCGTTCCGGAAACGCCGTCGGAGGTTATCTCGACCGCGTTCAGCGCCGTCGCCTGCGCGAAACCGAGATGTTCGGCGAGCATCGCCGGGATCATGCCGCCCGAGCCATCCGTCGACAGGTTGCCCGTGATGACGAGGTCGGGCTCGGCACGGCGGATCGCAGCAGCCAGAACCTCGGCGGTGAGTCCGAGGTCGGCGCCGGTGAGCTCCGCATCCACGACATGCACCGCCGACGCCGCACCGATCGCGAGCGCACGACGGATGGATGCCGTCGACGACTCCGGAGCCATCGCGAGCGCCACGACCTCGGTGCCATCGTTCTTGTCGGCGTAGCTCAACGCGACCTCGAGCGCACGCTCGGTGATCTCATCCAGGACGACATCCCCGGCCGCACGATCGGCCAATCCGGTCTCCAGATTCAGCTTGCGGTCACCATAGGTGTCGGGCACCTCTTTGACCAGGACGAAGATCTTCATCGAATGCTCCTCACGACTGAGTCGAGTCTAACCGCGGAAGGGTGTGGAATCGAGTGTCATAAACCATGATACTCAGATTCAGAAGAGGTTCTCAGTGGAGGCTGTGCGCACCCGATACCGTAGACCCATGGCCCGTCCCCGTCCGCTACCGATCGATCCGCTCGCCGAGGCGAAGCGGCAGTGGCTCGCGCACGGGTGGACGGATGCCGCCGACGGCATGACCGCCGTCATCTCGGTGATGCGGGCGCAGCAGCTGCTGCTGGCGCGGGTGGATGCCGCGCTCAAGCCGTTCCGCCTGTCGTTCGCCAGGTACGAGGTGCTGCGGCTGCTGGCATTCAGCCGCGCCGGGCGCCTTCCGCTGTCGAGCGTCGTCGCGCGCCTCCAGGTGCATGCGACGACCGTCACGAGCACAGCGGAGCGTCTGGTGCGCGACGAGCTCGTCGTGCGCGAGCCGCATCCGCACGACGGCCGCGCTGCGATGCTCGCGCTGACCGAGGCCGGACGGGATCTCGTCGAGCGGGCGACCGCGGCGCTGAACAGCCAGGTCTTCGCCAATCCGGGGCTGAGCGACGAGGACACCGCCGACCTCACGGCCATCGTCGCCCGTCTCCGCCGGGACGCGGGCGACTTCACGGATCCGCGACCGCAGCCCGATCCCCTCTGACCCCCGCTGCGCACTGTCCGTCCAGCGTGAGTTCGCGGGCCGGTACCCCGACCCCGCCGTTTCGCGAGTGAGTCCGCGCCCAGATGGCCGGCGATTCGCACGAACGGCTGGAGAAGCATCCCCCGATCGCCAGCCATGCGTCCAACGGCCAGCCGTTTGCGCGTGCAGCGCCTGGCCACGGCATGCCCGCGGCACGCGCGCGCGTAGGGCACGCGCCGGCGACCCTAGCTGTTCGTGAAGTTCGGCGCCCGCTTCTCGCGGAAGGCGGACATGCCCTCCTTCTGATCCACGGTGTCGAAGAGCTCCGCGAACGCCTGCTTCTCGTGCGCGAGCCCCTCGGTGAGGGTCGTCTCCATCGCGGCATCCAGCGCCGCCTTCGCCGCATAGAGCGACGGCAGGCTCTTCGACGCGATCGTGTCGGCGAGCGCGGTCGCCTCGTCGAGAAGATCGGATGCCGGCACCACCCGTGACACGAGACCGGCGCGCTCGGCCTCCTCGGCCCCCATGAGCCGGCCGGAAAGCACAAGCTCAGCGGCCTTGTAATAGCCGACGGCGCGGATCAGGCGCTGCGTGCCGCCCATGCCGGGGATGACACCGAGGTTGATCTCGGGCTGGCCGAACTTCGCGGTGTCGGCGGCGAGGATGATGTCGCACATCATTGCCAGCTCGCATCCGCCGCCGAGCGCGAACCCGCTGACAGCCGCGATCACGGGAGTGCGCACTGCGGCGAAGTCGCGCCAGATTCCGAAGTGGTCGGTGGAGAGCATGTCGGATGCCGTCATCCCCTCCATCTCTTTGATGTCGGCACCGGCAGCGAAAGCCTTCTCCGAACCGGTCACGACGATCGCCCCGATGCCCTCGTCGGCGTCGAAGGAGGTCGCGGCGGCGGTGACCTCCTCGGCGAGCTGCGAGTTCAGGGCGTTCAGCGCCTGCGGGCGGTTCAGCGTGATCCAGCCCACGCGTCCGCGCTGCTCAACCAGGATCGTCTCGTACTCGGTCATCGGATTCCTCTCCATCGGGGTCGTGTTCAGTCTGCCGGATGCCGATCAGACCCGCCCGTCACGGATGCCGGTGATGATGCCGGAGAAGTCGCGGCCCGCCCCATCGCCCGAGGCGAACGCGGCGTACAGCTCCTGTGCCAGGCGCCCCATCTTCGCGTCGGTGCCGGTCTGCTCGATCGCCTTGAGCGCGAGACCGAGATCCTTCGCCATGAGCGCCCCGGCGAACCCGGGCTGGTAGTCGCGATTGGCCGGACTCGTCGGCACCGGCCCCGGCACGGGGCAGTTCGTCGACAGCGCCCAGCACTGTCCGGAGGCGTTCGCGGCGACGTCGTACAGTGCATCGTGCGAGAGTCCCAGCCGCTCCCCGAGCACGAACGCCTCCCCCACCACGATCTGCGACACCGCGAGGATCATGTTGTTGCACACCTTCGCCGCCTGACCGAGCCCCGGTCCGCCGCAGTGCACGATGCGCTTGCCCATCGCCTCGAGCAGCGGCTTGGCCGCCTCGAAGTCCGCGTCGGATGCGCCGACCATAAACGCGAGCGTCCCGTTCTCCGCCCCGACCACGCCACCCGACACAGGCGCGTCGATGTTGCGGTGCCCGGCCTCCACAGCAAGGGAATGCGCCGTGCGCGCCTCATCGACGGCGATCGTCGACGATTCGATGAACAGCGTGCCCGGCGCCGCTGCGTCCAGCAGCCCGCCCCGGTACGCCTCGAGCACGTGCCTGCCCGCCGGGAACATCGTGACGACGACCTCAGCGCCGGAGGCGGCATCCGGCCCAGACGGAGCGACGACCAGACCGGCGTCGGCAGCCGCGGCGCGCGCAGCATCCATCACGTCGAAGGCGACGACCTCATGACCCGCCGTGACCAGATTCCGGGCCATCGGCAGGCCCATGTGGCCGAGCCCCAGGAAGGCGATGCGGGTCATGATGCGCTCCTCACCGGCTCGCTCACGGCGCTGCGCATCGACGCGGAGCCCGCAGGGCGAAGCATCTCACGGCCCACGATGAGCCGCATGATCTCGTTCGTGCCCTCCAGGATCTGGTGCACGCGCAGGTCGCGGACGACCTTCTCGATCCCGTAGTCCTGAAGGTAGCCGTACCCGCCGTGCAGCTGGAGGGCACGATTGGCGACGTCGAATCCGGCATCCGTCGCGAAGCGCTTGGCCATGGCGCAGCGCATCGCGGCATCCGGCGCCTTCTCGTCCACGGCCTGCGCGCCGTCCCTCACCATCAGGCGCGCGGCCTGCAGTTCGGTGCGCATGTCGGCGACGGCGAACAGGATCGACTGCTTCTCGGCGAGCGGCTCGCCGAACGCGACCCGTTCGTGCACGTACTGCACGGCGCGGTCGAGCGCCCACTGCGCGCCGCCGAGCGAGCAGGCGGCGATGTTGAGGCGCCCGCCGTTGAGAGCCGACATCGCGATCGCGAATCCGGTTCCCTCGTCGCCGAGCATCGCGGATGCCGCAACACGGACGCCGTCGAAGATCACCTGACGGGTGGGCTGGGCGTGCCAGCCCATCTTCTTCTCCAGCGCGCCGAAGCTCAGGCCCTCGGCGTCGCCGGGAACGAGGAACGCGCTGATGCCGCGGGCACCGCTGCCGGCGTCGCCGGTGCGCGCCATGACGACGTAGACCGCCGCCTCTCCCGCGCCCGAGATGAACTGCTTCACCCCGGTGAGCACGAACTCGTCGCCCTCGCGGACGGCGCTCGTCGCGATCGCCGCGGCATCCGATCCGGCGCCGGGCTCGGTCAGGCAGTAGCTGCCGAACCCGTCCATGGCGGTGAGCTCGGGCAGCCAGCGGCTCTGCTGGGCGTCGTCGCCGTAGGTGTCGATCATCCAGGCGACCATGTTGTGGATGGAGATGTACGACGCGACGGCGGGGTCGCCTTTCGCGAGCTCCTCGAAGATCGCGACGGTGTCGACCCGGGAGAGCCCGGTGCCGCCGTTCTCCTCGCGGACGTAGATGCCGCCCAGGCCCAGTTCGCCGCCGCGGTGCAGCGACTTCCGCGGGAAGAGGTGCTTCTCGTCGCGCTCGCTCGAGAACGGGGAGAGTTCGGTCTCGGCGTATTCGCGCACGGCGCCGAGGATGGCCTCGCGCTCCTCGGCGGTCGTGGTGGTGATCATCGTCATGGTGCGTCCTTGTGGGCTCAGTGCATGGTCGGGATGACGAAGCTGGCGCCGTCACGGGTGTCGTGAGACAGCCAGCGGCTCGTCACGGTCTTGGTCTTCGTGTAGAAGCGGAAGGCGTCGGCGCCGTGCTGGTTGAGGTCGCCGAACCCGGACTTCTTCCAGCCGCCGAACGTGAAGTAGGCGATCGGCACGGGGATCGGCACGTTGACGCCGACCATTCCGACGTTCACGCGAGCGGTGAAGTCGCGGGCAGCATCGCCGTCGCGCGTGAAGATCGCGACGCCGTTGCCGAATTCGTGGTCGGATGCCATCGCGAGCGCCTCTTCGTAGTCGTTCGCCCTGGCGATCACGAGCACGGGTCCGAAGATCTCCTCGCGGTAGATCGACATGTCTGTGGTGACGTGGTCGAACAGGGTCGGGCCGAGATAGAAGCCCTCCTCGTGGCCTTCGACGCAGAAGCCTCGGCCGTCGGCGAGGAGCGTGGCGCCGGCATCCACGCCCTGCTGGATGTAGTCCTCGACGCGCTCGACCGCAGCGCGGCTGACCAGCGGCCCGTAGTCGACGCCCTCAGCGAGCGAAGGGCCGATCTTGAGCTGCGCGACCCGCTCGGTGAGCTTCGCGGCGAGCGCGTCCGCGGTCTCTGTGCCCACGGGAACCGCGACGGAGATCGCCATGCAGCGCTCGCCCGCCGAGCCGTAGCCGGAGCCGATGAGAGCGTCGACCGCCTGGTCGAGGTCGGCATCGGGCATCACGATCATGTGGTTCTTGGCGCCGCCGAAGCACTGCGCGCGCTTGCCGTGCGCGGCGGCGGTCTCGTAGATGTACTGCGCGATGGGGGTGGATCCGACGAAGCCGACGGCCTTGACGCGGTCGTCGGTGAGCAGGGTGTCGACGGCCTCCTTGTCGCCGTGGACGACGTTGAGGATGCCTTCGGGCAGTCCCGCCTCGAGGAACAGCTCGGCCAGGCGCACCGGCACCGATGGGTCGCGCTCACTGGGCTTGAGGATGAAGGCGTTGCCGGCGGCGAGCGCGGGCCCTGCCTTCCACAGCGGGATCATGGCCGGGAAGTTGAACGGGGTGATGCCGGCGACGACGCCAAGCGGCTGCCGCAGCGAATAGACATCGATCCCGGTTCCGACGCCCGTCGAGTACTCGCCCTTGAGCAGATGCGGCGCGCCTGCGGCGAACTCGATGACCTCGAGCCCGCGCTGGATGTCGCCCTTGGCGTCGTCGAAGGTCTTGCCGTGCTCGCTGGAGAGAAGCTTGGCCAGTTCGTCCATGTCACGGTTCACGAGATCGACGAAGCGCATGAGGACCCGAGCGCGCTTCTGCGCGTTGGTGGCGGCCCATTCCGGCTGCGCCGCCTCGGCGTTCCCGATCACACGGCGCACCTCGTCGGAGGATGCCAGCGGCACTCGCGCCTGGACGGCTCCCGTGCTCGGGTCGAACACGTCGCCGAAGCGGCCGCTCTCGGGTGCTGTCAGCGATCCGCCTATGAGATGCGGGATCGTACGAGTCATTGTGCACTGTCCCTTCACGCCGCCGTTGGCGTGATGAACAGATTACTCTGCCACCCGGATAATTACGAGGATGCCCTTGTATATCGGAGATCTGGGTTGGTCACCCGGTGCGCACCAGGCGGCGGTGCGCACCGGGTCGTTTCAGTGGGCGACGAACACGCCGCGACGGCGGGTGGCGTACAGGACTCCTCCCGCCACGAGCACCAGCACGGCGCCGAGCGCCCAGCCCCACGGCGCCTGGGCCCCCGTGGTGGCGAGCTCGCCCGCGCGGACGACCGTGATCGAGCCTTCGAGCGGCGTCAGCGATCCCGATTCGATCACGAGCGTGTGCTCGCCGAGCGCGAAGTCGATGGGGATCACGACCTCGAAGCTCACGCGCCCTGACGCGTCGGCTGCGGGGATGCCGGAGATCTCCAGCGGGTCGCTGTGCAGCGTCGCCGTGATCTTCTGCCCGGGCTCGAGGCCGGTCACGGTCGCCGTGAAGGAGCCGCCCTGCTCGACCCGATCGGCCGACAGTGAGAGCGTGCCCCACGCGTCGGAGTCATCGCCGTCGCCGCTGCCGTCGCCATCACCGTTTCCGTCGCCATCACCGTCGCCATCGCCATCGCCCGGGCCGGTGGGCGGCGTCTTCTGGTCGTCGACCAGGACGGCCACGGAGCGCGCCGGCACCGACACAGTTCCCGTCGTCGATTCCCACGTCGTCGAGACCACGACCTCATCCACGCCGTCCGCCTGAGCGGGGGTCAGCTCGAACTCGCGACCGGCGAGACCGGCCACGGTCTCGGTGACCGCGTCGGGCGAGGCGTTGAAGACGACGAGTGCTCCGTCGAGTGCGGGATCGGCATCCGTGCCGACGAGATCGTCGATCTGCATCACGATCACGCCGGGGGTGGCGTCAGCGCCGCTGTTCGGGAAGGTGACCTTCTGCTCGATCAGGTCGGCCGAGCCCAGACGCAGCAGCGGCACCTCCTGACGCACCTTCAGCAGTTCGAGCGCCTGCGCCTCAGCCGAGCCGATGTCCGCCGCGCCGGGCTTGAGGTCGGCGTTCGACAGGAGCGGCTCCATGATCGACCACTTCTCCTGGTTGGCTGCCGCGGTCGGCAGTCCGGAGCCGAATGTCGACTCCTGGCCCGTCCAGTCGATGCGGTTGAACCAGTCGCCGGAGTTGTAGCTGTCGCGATCGAGCGACTTCGAACGCAGCAGCTCGGTTCCGGCGTGCCAGAACGACGGCGACTGCGAGAGCGCGACGGTCGCCAGCGACAGCGTGTTCATGCGCACCCGGTCCTCCATCGACGTGTCGACCGGCAGCTTGAGAACGGACAGGTCGTACAGCGTCTCGTTGTCGTGTGCGTCGACGTAGTTGATCACCTCGTCGGGCTCGTCGGCGTAGCCGGCCGGGGCACCGCGATAGTCGATGTCCTCTCCGGCCGTCACTTCGCCGTCGCTGGTGACGAACGAGAAGTCGCGCAGGTTGCCCGCGAGCCCGAGCTTCACGAGATCGGTCTGGTGCCCGAGATCGGCGAGAGCCTCCTCGGTCGTCCCGTTGATCGCGTTGCCGTTGGGGTCGGTGCCCAGCCCCGTGCCGAAGCCCTGCTGGAACGTCGACGCGCCGTCGACCGGGTTGCCGCCGTGCACGGCATCGCGCAGCCGGTCGTTGAACGTGCCGATCCCCGTACCGCCGAGCTGCCCCTGCGTGGCCTGCTCGAACAGAGCGTTGTCGGCGACCTCGCCGAAGTTCCAGCCCTCGCCGTACAGGTAGATCGCCCGGCCGTCGACACCGTCCTTCTTGAGCGTCAGCTCGTCGAGCGCATCGCGGATCGCCTGCATGTTGGCGGTCGAGTGGTGCCCCATCAGGTCGAAGCGGAACCCGTCGACCTTGTAGTCGCGCGCCCAGGTCACGATCGAGTCGACCATGAGCTTCTGCGCAGCCAGGTGCTCGGTGGCTACGTTCTGGCAGCACGTCGACGTCTCGACCGAACCGGCGGCGTTCAGCCGGTGGTAGTACCCGGGCACTACCTGATCGAGCACCGAGCGCTCGCCCTGGCCCGACTCCGCCGTGTGATTGAAGACCTGGTCGAGCACGACCTGCAGGCCCATGCCGTGCAGCGCACCGACCATCGAACGGAACTCGCTCACGCGTGCACCGCCGTCGGCGTCGACCGCGTACGAGCCCTCGGGGGTCGAGAAATGGTACGGGTCGTAGCCCCAGTTGAAGCCGTCCTCGTCTGCGACGGCCTGGATGCACGCCTGCTGCGCGTCGTCAGCAGGACCGTAGGACGCCAGATCGCAGTCCGGCACGGCCTGCGCCTCGCGGTCCTCCTCGATCGTGGCGATGTCGAACGACGGCAGCAGGTGCACCGTGTTGATGCCGGCGTCGGCCAGCTCGCGCAGCTGCGCGGTGCCGGCGCTATCGCGCGTGAACGCGAGGTACGTGCCGCGCTCGGTCTCGGGCACGCTGTCGTCGCCGATCGAGAAGTCACGGATGTGCAGCTCGTAGATCGCTCGATCGACCGGACGCTCGACGACGGGTGCCGTGGTCGTCCGCCACTGCTTCGGCTGCCACTCCTCGTCTGCCAGATCGACGGCGACCGAGCGCTCCGAGTTGAGCGTCAGTGCCACCGAGTAGGGGTCGGTGACCACGTTCGTCTCGATCGCACCGGTGGAGGGAGCGTAGACGCGGACCTCCCAGGCGTACTCGTCGCCCGCGAGCCCCGCAGCGCCCGCGACCTCCCACACGCCGGTCGCGTCGTCGCGCTCGGCTTCGTGACGCACCGGCTCGTCGTCGGAGCCGGCATCCCACGTGAGTAGCGTCGTCTGCTGCGCGGTCGGAGCCCAGACGCGGAACGCGGGCGCCTTGCCGGAGAAGTCGACTCCGAGCTCGGCCGCGTCGAGCGCATCCGCGTAGAGATCGTCGAGTACGCCGGCGATCTGAACGCCCGTGAAGGCCGTCAGCGCGCCCGACGTGTCGCGCTGGGCGACGGCCAGCTGCGTGCGCAGCCGTTCCGCGGCATCCGCGTCGTCGACGCGGAGCGCGAGGTAGCCCTCGAGCGCGGGGAAGCGCTCGAGCTGCTCCGACGTGAGTCCGCCGTCCACGACCGAGAGGGCGATGGGACCGCCTCCCTCGACCTCGTCGTCGACGACCGCGACCGACGCGTCTTCGGACGAGTACATCTCGTACGATGCGCGGTCGATCGCACCGAGGGTCGCCGGCCACGCGATGGTGGCCTCGTCGATCCACTGCGCACGCAGCTGTCCTGCTCCCGGCAGCGGCGTGTCGTCGCTGGAGATCTCGAGGATATGCGTCTCGAGCGTGTACCGGAAGGTCGTGACCTTGCCCTCGGCGGCGCTGAACGAGATGTTCGCGCCGTCGCGGACGCCGTCGACGCCGTAGTTCTCGGCCCAGCTCAGGCCGTGCGCGACCTTGAGCTCGTACGCGCCCGTCGGGAGGTCGGAGGTGCTGAACTCGTAGACGCCGTCGTGGTCGCCGTCGGCCATGAGCGTGCCGAGGCAGTCGGGCATCCAGTCACCGGAGCAGCCCAGCTCGTCCTGGAGCGAGCCGGGGAGCGTCACGACGGGGCCCTCTGCGGTCGACTGCACGACGTTCGTGCGCGGGTCGAAGTAGAACGTGATCGGACCGCCGTCGTGGCTGATCGCGATGTTGGGGCCGTCGAGCACGCCGTTCGCGCCGTAGTTGACGGCCCAGCTGCCGTTCACGGCCGCCTTGTACTCGTAGTCGCCCGCGGGCAGGTCGAAGGTGCCGGCCCACACGCCGTCGGCGCGCAGCGTCAGCTTGGCCTTCTCGCACGCGGGATCCCAGTCGCCCGCGCAGCCCATCTCGGAGTTCAGGCTGCCCGCCACCGTGACCATGTCGATCGGCGACTCCGGCTCCTCGCCGACCTCGAGTGTGACCGCGTTGCCGACCGAGGCGAACGTCGATGCGGCGGCGTGGTCGCCGGCGGCATCGGTCGTGATCGCGCGGTACTCGACGAGCGTGCCCTTCGCGAGGCCGCGGACGTCGTGGAAGACCCGGGGCTCGGTGTCCTCCGCCGTGCCGAGCGCGTGCCACTCGTCGGAGCCGACGACGCGCCACGCGAAGCTCGTCTGCGCCCACTGGTCGGCGATGTCGGCCTGCACGGCGGACTGCCCCGAGATGCCGGCGCCCGCGGCCGGTGCGCTCACCGACAGGGCAGCCGCCTCTTCGGGAGCAGTGACGGTCGCGCCGGCCTTCCAGACCACCGCGGAGCGGGCCGGGACCGTGATGGAGGTCCCGGCGCCGGCATCCGTCGTGATCGGCGAACCGTCGCCGTAGACCACGGCGTACGACGCTCCCGCCGTGAGGGTCGTGAGGTCGACCGTCTGCGCGGTCGCGGCGTTGTTCACCGCGACGAGGTACTCGACCTTCTCGTCGGCGTCGACGCGCGAGAACGCGTACACGCCCGCGCCGGATGCCGCGTACCGCTCGATCTGGGCGCCGTCGCTGAGCGCAGGGGTCTCCGAGCGGAGCGCCGAGAGCTCGGCGATGTGACGATACAGCGCGGCATCCGTGTCGTAGCGATCGACTGAGCCGGCGTTCTCTCCGGTCACCAGCGGCTGGTTCGCGTACTCGGCCACCTGCGTCGCGAACAGCGTCTGGCGGGCGTCCTTGTCGCCGCCCGTGCCGGCGAAGCCCTGCTCGTCGCCGTAGTAGACGACCGGCTGGCCGCGGGTGAGGAACATCAGCTCGTGGGCGAGCTCGTCGCGCTCGAGAGGCGCGTCGGTGGATCGCAGGAACGAGCCCACGCGACCCATGTCGTGGTTGCCGAGGAAGGTCGGCAGCGCCGTCGCCGAGGAATCCGGCGTGGTGTAGCGGTCGTCTCCCGCGAAGAGCGTCTGCAGGCCCTTGGCCGAGTTGCCCGAGGCGTAGCTCACCGCCGACGACTGGAAGGTGAAGTCGAGCACGGAGTTCATGTCGGTGTCGCGCACGTAGGGGGCGAGCTTGACGGGATCGGCGTCGTACACCTCGCCGAACATGAAGAAGTCGTCCTTGCCCTGGCCGTGGGCGTAGTCGAGGACGGCGGTCGTCCACTTCTGCCAGAACTCGAAGTTCACGTGCTTGACCGTGTCGACGCGGAAGCCGTCGATGCCGAGGTCGATCCACTGGTCGTACACCTGCACGAAGCCGTTCACGACGGTCGGATGCTCGGTCATGAGGTCGTCGAGGCCGTCGAAGTCCCCGTAGGTGACCGACTCGCCCGACCATGTGGAGTTTCCGCGGTTGTGGTAGAGCGTGGGGTCGTTCAGCCAGGCGGGAACCTTGACGTCAGCCTCGGCTTCGGAGACGACCGGGGTGTACGGGAAGCTCGTCGCGCGGTCGAGGGCCGGGAAGCCGTCGGTGCCGGCGTACTCGGCCGGGTCGAACGCCTCGCCGTCGGCGTTCGTGTAGGGGCTCGTCGCCTGGTCGATGTAGCCGTACTCGCCCTCTTCGTAGTCGATGACGTCGGCGGTGTGGTTGGTGATGATGTCGAAGTAGACCTTGATGCCGCGGTCGTGCGCCTCGGCGATCAGCGCCTCGAGCTCCTCGTTCGTGCCGAGGTGCGGGTCGATGCGGGTGAAGTCGGTGATCCAGTAGCCGTGGTAGCCCGCTGAGGCGTTCGCGCCCTCGCCCTGCACGGGCTTGTTCGCGAAGCTCGGGGTGAGCCAGATCGCCGTCGTGCCCAGACCCTCGATGTAGTCGAGGTTGTCGCGCAGACCCGCGATGTCGCCGCCCTGGTAGAAGCCCTTGTCGGTCGGGTCGAACCCCGTCACGAGGCGGTCGCCCGTCAGCCCGCCGGTGTCGTTCGACGCGTCGCCGTTCGCGAAGCGGTCGGTCATGACGAAGTAGAACTGCTCCCCCGCGCCGCCCTGACGCACCGGGTCGGCGATCAGATCCTCGTCGTCGGCGGTGTAGGCGCCGCGCAGATCGACGACCTCCACGCCGACCCGCTTGAGGTTGTCGTCGAACGTGAAGCGCAGCGTCGCCGGCCCCGCGATCGTGAGCGGGATGTTGTCGGCGCCGCCGTCGAGGCCGTATGCCTCGTCCCACGCGTCGTTGATCGCGACCTTGTACTCGTAAGTGCCTGCGGGCACCTCGAACTCGGTGGAGTAGATGCCCTCGGCCCCGGTCGGGGCGAGCTCGCTCTCGGCGCAGTCGGGTGCCCAATCGGCGGTGCAGCCGAGCTCGGACTGCAGGCTGCCGACCAGCGCGACCGTGCGGTCGGCGGCGGATGCCGGCGCCGGGGCGAGGGCGACGGCGGCGAGCGCCGAGACGGCAAGAGCTGTCGCGGTCAGGAAAGCGGCAGGGCGTACGGCGGTCTGCTTCGACACTGGGGCTCCGTGGGGGATCGGCGGCAGGCACGACGATGTGCGTGGAAGCGAAAGTACCAGCACCCGACGCCGATGTGCAAGCGTTTTCAGAAAGAGGACTGAGTGCGCACGACCCAGGTGCTCCCCGCCGTTCAGGTGCGGTTCACCCGAACGTCACCCGGAACGCATACAACTGCTGGTGCGCGGAGCGACTCAGACCGGATCGGGTAGTCAGAAGCTTTCCGCGCCTCGGTGAGCTCGGCTCCCGAAAAGACCCCCGCCGAATCGGGTCGGCGGGGGTCTTGCCTCCCCACCGCGTTCAAGTAACGCAAATGACCCGATCTCCGCGTTGCATCGGGTAACTTGCGTTACCTGAACAGACGAGGGGCTGTGGATAACGCCGTCACCGAGGTCAGCAAACGTGCCAACCTGCAGCGATGGGACGACGAACCCCGCTGCCGACGGAACTTCCAACCGCGTTCTCCACCGCGCTCGCGCGAGGACATGGAACCAGTCGCTCGCGCTTGAACGGGAGCGACCTGGATGCTCCGTTCCATGGCGTCCGCATCCGGACGGAGCCACCCACCGAGTCCGAGTCCGCATCCGACGATCCGTACGAGCGTCAACGCCATGGACGGATCGCTCGTGCACGCCAGTACGCGCCACGGCTGCACACAGGACACCTCTTCAGTCACGAGACGGCGGCCGCGATCTGGGGTGCGCCGCTGCCTCTCTTCTTCGATTCGTTCGGCCGTATCGCCGAGGCGAAGGATCTTGAACTGCACGTGTGCGCCGTCGGCCCCGCGCCCATACCGCGCACCGCAGGAGTGACCCGGCACAAGACCTATGCAAGCCTCACGGTTCCGGACGAACACGATGGTCTGCGCGTGCCGTCACCGGCGGCTACATGGGTGCAACTCGGCCACCTCGCGCTCAAGGATATCGTCGCCGCAGGCGACTACTTCTGCCGCAGATGGCGTCCGGGCTACGGGCGGCCGAACGTGGGAACGCCACCCCTCGCCGAGATCGACGAACTGCGGACCTTGTTGGAAGCCGGTCGTCGGCGCGGCGCAGCCCGCTTGCGGACGGCCCTCGACCTGATCCGCGAGGACTCGTGGTCGCCGAGGGAAAGTGCTGTGCGCATCATCCTGGTGGCCGCGGGCCTCCCGGAGCCGCGCCTGAACATCGACCTCTTCGACGACGGGGGCCGCTTCCTCGGTTGCGTAGACATGGCGTACCCCGAGCGCAAGGTCGCGATCGAGTACCTGGGGATGCTGCACGGCGCGAGCTGGGCGCAAGACGTGGAGCGCATCGCCCGGCTGCGCGCCGCCGGGTGGAACGTTCTGGAGGTCACGTCGCCGCTCCTGAACCATCCCGATGAGTTGGTCCGACGTGTGGCCGCGGCCCTGGCTGCGTTCAAGTAACGCAAATGACCGCATCCACGGCGCGGATCGGGCCATTTGCGTTACTTGAACGGGTTCAGAGCCGCTCGAGGATCAGAGCGTTGGCCATGCCGCCGCCCTCGCACATCGTCTGCAGACCGTAGCGACCACCCGTCGCATCGAGGTGGTCGATCAGGGTGCCCAGCAGCCGCGTCCCCGAAGACCCGAGCGCGTGCCCGAGGGCGATCGCTCCGCCGCGCGGATTGAGCTTGGACGGGTCCGCGCCGAGCTCGGCCGCCCACGCCAGCGGAACGGATGCGAAGGCCTCGTTCACCTCGTACGCGTCGAGGTCTTCGATGCCGAGCCCAGCGCGCTCGAGGACGCGCCGGGTCGCGGGGATGGGGCCCGTGAGCATGAACATCGGGTCGTCGCCGATCACGTCCACAGCTCGGATGCGGGCGCGGGGAGCGAGTCCCAGGGCATCCGCGCGCTCCGCACTCATCATCAGCGCGGCGGAGGCGCCGTCGGTGAGCGGTGAGGAGTTGCCCGGCGTGATGCGCCAGTCGAGGTCGGGAAAGCGCTCGGCGAGTGTGTCGGTGCGGAAGGATGCCGGGAGCCCGGCGAGCTTCTCGACGGTGGTGCCTGCCCGCACGGTCTCGTCGATGCGCGCTTCGGGAGCCTCGGCAACGGGGACGACAGTGGGATCGAAGAATCCGTCCTCCCACGCCTGCGCGGCCCGGCGGTGCGACTCGGCGGCGAACGCATCCAACTCCTCACGCCCGAGGCCCCATTTCTGGGCGATGAGCTCGGCGCTCACTCCTTGGTTCACGAGCCCGTCCGGATAGCGCCTCCGCATCCGCGGCGACATCGGCGAGGCCCCGCCGAGCGAGGACCCGAGCGGCACGCGGCTCATCGATTCCACTCCCCCGACGACCACGACGTCGTAGGCGCCGGCAGCGATGCCCTGAGCGGCGAAGTGCACCGCCTGCTGACTCGATCCGCACTGGCGGTCGATCGTCGTCGCCGGGACCTGCTCGTCGAAGCCGGCCGCGAGCACCGCCTGCCGTGCAATGTTCATCGCCTGCTCGCCGACCTGGCTGACGCAGCCGAGCAGCACGTCGTCGATCTGCGCCGACTCGAGGCCGTTGCGTTCCAGGAGCGCCTGCAGCACGCCTGCAGCGAGATCGACGGGGTGCACGCCCGACAGCATCCCGCCCGGCTTGCCCCGGCCCACGGGTGTGCGGATGACGTCGACGATCACGGCTTCGTTGCTCATGCCTTCGATTGTGCCTCGGCTGCAGCCCAGCCGGGGCCGCCCCCGCTCATCTACACTCGTATCCGGGCATCCGCCGCCCCGTACCGCTCAGACCCGAGCAGCAGCATCCTGAGGACCCACCTTGTCCGAGCCCATCACCGTCTCCATCCGCCGCGAAGTCGACCCCGACCGCATCCCCGAGGCCACCGCCTGGGTGCAGACCGGCGTCAACCTCGCCAACCGCTACCCGGGCTTCCTCGGCTCCGGGTGGGTGCGCGAAGGCGCGGACTCCCGTGTCTGGCACATGCTCTACCGGTTCGCGACGGACGAGGATCTGGAGCAGTGGGAGCGCTCGCCCGAGCGCGCGGGGTGGCTCTCCATGGGCGAGGGCTTCGTGCTCAGCGAACGCGTCCAGCGGCGAACCGGGATCGAGGGATGGTTCGACGAGCCGACGACCGGGACGATCACGATTCCCAACCCCGACACCGGAGGGACGACGACGGTGGCCGTCGTGCACACGCCGCCGCGGTGGAAGCAGGCCGTGTCGATCTGGCTGGGGTTCTTCCCGGTGAACGTCGCGTTCAACTACGCCATCGCGCCCGTCCCCGGCTGGGATCAGCTGCCGATCTGGCTGCGCGCGCTCGCCACCACCGTCGTGCTCACCCCGATCATGACGTACTGGGTGCTGCCGTGGGTGACGCGGATGCTGCGCGGGTGGCTCGGGCGCTGAGCCGATTCAGCCCGCCGCCTCCTCGGGCCGCTCCTGCACCTCGACCGCAGCCGTGTCGGGGACGTACCCCTCGATGTGCCGCTCATCCACGCCGTTGTATGCCGACAACGGGCGGATCAGTGCGTTCGACGCCTGCTGCTCGATGATGTGGGCCGTCCATCCGGTGACCCGCGCCGCGATGAACAGCGGTGTGAAGGTGAGCGTGTCATAGCCGATGAGGTTGTAGGCCGGGCCCGACGGGTAGTCGAGGTTCGGGTAGATGCCCTTGCGCGAGACGAACTCGTCCTCGAGGGTCTCGTAGAGCTCCGCGACATCCGGCCGGTCGTAGTGCTCGACAAGAGTGTCGAGTGCGGCCTTCATCGTCGGCACCCGCGAGTCGCCGCGCTTGTAGACGCGGTGACCGAAGCCCATGATCTTGCGCTTCTCGGCGAGCGCGGTGTCCAACCACGCAGAAACCTCAGATGCCGTGCCGATCTCGTCGAAGATGTGCATCACGGCCTCGTTCGCACCGCCGTGCAGCGGGCCCTTCAGCGCGCCGATCGCGCCGACGACGGCCGAGTAGATGTCGCTCAGCGTCGACGTGATCACGCGCGCCGTGAACGTGGACGCGTTGAAGGAGTGCTCCGCGTACAGGATCATCGACCGGTTGAAGGCATCCACGACCACGGCATCCGGCTCCTCGCCGAAGGTCACCCACAGGAAGTTCGCCGCGTAGTCGAGGTCGTCCCGCGACTCGACGATCTCCTGGCCGCGACGACGCCGCTGGCCGTACGACACGATCGCCGGAAGCACCGCGAACAGCTTCAGGCTCCGCTCCAGGTTCTCAGAAGGCGTGCCGGCGGCATCCAGAACATTGGTGATGCCGGCCGTCTCGATCGCGCCGATCACGCTGACCGCAGTGCGCACCTCGTCCATCGGGTGCGAGTCGAGCGGCAGGCGGTCGATCGCCTCCTTGACCTCGGCGGGGAGGGAACGGTTCGCACGCTCGGTCGCGCGGAACTCTGCCAGTTGCTCATCGGTCGGCAGCTCGCCGTGCCACAGCAGATACGCGACCGCCTCGAAGGGCTGCGTGGCGGCGAGCTCCTGCACGGGGTATCCGCGGTAGAGCAGGCTGTTCGTCTCGGGGTTGACCTTGCTGATCGCCGTCTCATCGGCGACGACGCCGCCCAGGCCCTTCTTGATGTCGGTCATGCTGTGCTCCTTCGCAGTGCGTTTCGCTGGATCAGCGGTCAACGGTGAAGTTGAAGACGCCGGAGTCGAAATGGTTGTACGACTCGTAGTCGATCAGTTCGTAGAGGTCGGCGCGGTGCTGCATCTCGCCGAGCCTGCCGGTCAGGTGTCCTTCCCCCAGCAGGGTATCGAGGCCCCGCCCGGCCGCGCCCATCGCCAGACGCAGCAGCGACACCGGCCAGATGACGATGTTCACGCCGACATCGCGCAGCTGGTCGACCGAGAAGAGATCCGATTTCCCGAACTCGGTCATGTTCGCCAGGATCGGCACGTCGACGGCATCCCGGATCGCCGCGAACTCCTCCAGCGACCGCATCGCCTCGGGGAAGATCGCGTCGGCGCCGGCATCCACCAGCGCCTTCGCGCGGTCCTTCGCCGCCTCCAGGCCGTCGACGGCGGCGATGTCGGTGCGCGCCATGATGAGGAAGTTCTCATCGCGCCGCGCGTCGGCGGCGGCGCGGATGCGCTTGACCGCCGTATCGGCGTCGACGACGGCCTTGCCGTCGAGGTGGCCGCACCGCTTCGGATTGACCTGGTCCTCGATGTGGGCGCCGGCGATCCCGGCATCCTCGAGGGTCTGGATCGTGCGCGCCACGTTCATCGGCTCGCCGAATCCGGTGTCGGCGTCGATGATGGCCGGCAGGTCGGTCATCCGCGCGATCTGCTGACCGCGGCCGGCGACCTCGGTGAGCGTGGTCAGCCCGATGTCGGGCAGACCGAGATCGGCCGACAGCACGGCGCCCGAGATGTAGACGCCCTCGAAGCCCTTCTGCTCGATGAGCCGAGCCGACAGCGGGTTGAACGCGCCGGGGAACCGCAGCAGCTCACCGGTCGCAAGCCGCTCGCGGAACAGCCGCCGCTTCTCGGCCGCCGGAGTGGAGGAGTACAGCATCAGAACAGCCCCCGCGTGACGGCCTCGGATGCCACGACGCCCGGCCTCGCGATGATCGACAGCTCCGCGACCTCGGAAGCGCTCAGTTCGGGCAGGCGCTGCACGAGCGACAGGAACCGCTCGATCTCTGCGTCGTCCAGGACAGGGGAAGCCAGCAGACGGAACTTCGCGATGTAGTTCTCCCGCGCGAACGGACGAGCAC
The DNA here is from genome assembly GCF_903645325.1 of Microbacterium tenebrionis. Classification (GTDB taxonomy): domain Bacteria; phylum Actinomycetota; class Actinomycetes; order Actinomycetales; family Microbacteriaceae; genus Microbacterium; species Microbacterium tenebrionis. Next base: position 83,759 of record NZ_CAHJXQ010000001.1, on the reverse strand, counting down.
CGAGTGGGTGAGCATCCGCGACGGCGATCTCGTCGACGAGAGTCGTGCCGTCCTCGAACGTGATCTCGACGCGACCGCCGAAGGCCTTCTCGCTGATGTCGTTCGAGTGGTAGCGACGCGTCCACTCGGCATCCTCGAGCGTGGTGACCTTGTTCCACAACGCGACGGTGTCGGCCCGCGAAGCCCGTGAAGGAGCGTACGAGTCGACGTGGTGCCAGGCGCCGTCCTGCAGGGCGACCGTGAAGATGTAAGGGATCGAGTGATCGAGCGTCTCGCGCGATGCCGTCGGGTCGTACTTCTGCGGGTCGTTCGCGCCCGAGCCGATCACGTAGTGGGTGTGGTGCGACGTGTGCAGCACGACCGCCGCGATCGAAGACGTGTCGACGCCGTCGTTGTGCAGCTTCCGCGCCAGGTCGATCCACGCCTGCGCCTGGTACTCGGCGGAGTGCTCCTTCGTGTACGTGTCGAGGATCGCACGCTTGGCCTCGCCCTTCGCAGGAAGCGGCACATCGTACGCGGCATCCTTGCCGTCCAGCATCCAGGCGATGACGCCGTCTTCGCCTTCGTAGATGGGCGACGGGCTGGTCTGGCCCCGCATGGCGCGGTCGACGGCCTCGACGGCCATCTTGCCGGCGAATGCCGGGGCGTGCGCCTTCCACGTCGAGATCTCGCCCTTGCGGCTCTGCCGCGTCGCGGTCGTGGTGTGGAGCGCCTGGCCGATGGCCTGATAGATCGTCTCGGTATCGAGTCCGAGCAGGGTGCCGATGCCTGCCGCGGCCGACGGGCCGAGGTGGGCGACGTGGTCGATCTTGTGCTTGTGCAGGCAGATCGCCTTCACAAGGTCGACCTGGATCTCGTAGCCCGTCGCGATGGCGCGCACGAGGGCCGCACCGTCACTGCCCGCATGCTGCGCGACCGCGAGGATCGGCGGGATGTTGTCGCCGGGGTGCGAGTACTCGGCGGCGAGGAACGTGTCGTGGTAGTCGAGCTCGCGCACGGCGACGCCGTTCGCCCACGCCGCCCACTCGGGGCTCGTGCGCTTCTCGAGGGGTGCGCCGAAGACGGTCGCGCCGGCGCCGCCGGTCGAGACCGGGTGGGTGAACGCCTGGTCGCGGGCGGCGACGATCGGTGCGCGGGTGAGGGATGCCGCGGCGACCGACGCGTTGTCGATGATGCGGTTGATGATCATGTCGACGACGTCCTGCTCGACCGCGACGGGGTCGGCGGCGACCTCGGCGATCTTCCAGGCCAGCTGCTCCTCACGGGGCAGGTCCTCTTCGCTCTTGTAGACGCGGACGTGGTGGTTGACGGTCATTTCGTTCCTTCCGGCAGGGAGCTCTGCTGTTCCAAAGAGTCGAGGATGCTCGTGAGCGCATTGCGCAGGTGCACGTGCGTGGCATGGGCTGCGAGGTCGCCGTCGCGCTCGGCGAGCGCCTCGGCGATGAGCCGGTGCTCGGCGACGGATGCCGCGAGCCGCTCCGGCTTGTCGCGGGCCATGCGCCGCACCCGCACGAGGTGCGTGCGGACGGTGCGCAGGGCCGCCGCCATGTAGTCGTTCGCGACCGCCGCATCGACGGCGGCGTCGAAGCGGGCGATGAGGGCGTAGTAGTTGTCGCGTCCGGTGTCGGCGTCGAGGGATGCCGCAGCCCGGGCGAACTCGTCGGCCAGAGACCCGAACAGCGCGGCGTCGCCGCGAACGGCGGCCAGCCGTGCGCCCGATTCCTCGAGCGCACGACGGAGCTCGAACAGTGAGCGGATGTCATCCGCGTCGACGCCGGCGACGACGGTCACGCGGGGCGACTGCTGCTCGACGAGTCCGTCGGCGCTCAGCTGCTGCAGGGCTTCGCGCAGCGGCGTGCGGCTGACGCCGAGGCGGGCCGCCTGCTCGACCTCGGCGAGCACGGCGCCAGGCGCGAGCACGCCGGACTGGATCTCGTCCAGCAGCGTCGCATACGCGCGATCGCTGGCGCGGGTGCGCTCGGGGGCAGTGCGCTCGACAGTGGTGCTCACACGATCATTGTATACATAATTCGCGCTCCGGGGTGCGGCGGCCCCTCAGGCGGTTGCGAAGGTATACAGAGGCCTACTCGGACGCGCCCTCGTACAGGCCGATCGAGTTCCCGTCGGGGTCACTGATGACCGCCCACCAGCTCGTCTCGCTGATCGGCTGCTTCTCCATCAGCACCGTCGCGCCGGAGGCGACGGCCGCGGCGATCGTCCCCTCGATCGAATCGACCTCGACGTAGGAGCGCGGCTGGGTGAAGTCATCGCTGCGCGGCGCGAGGCCGCCGCCGGAGATCTTGTTCGGCGCCTGCCACATCGGGTAGCCCTCGTAGCCGGGCATCTCCGAGATCTCCCAGCCGAACAGCCCCGAGTAGAAGGCCTGCGCCTTCGCCAGATCGCTGACCGGGATGTCGATGTGCGTGATGTCGCCGTGTGCCATGTCGAGTCCTTCCGTCGTTTCGTGGACGACGCCGGGAGGCGCCGGCACGGCAAGTCTCGCCCTGCCCCGGCCCGAGATCAAGGGGTCTCGGCGAAGTCCAGCACGGGATCGCCCGAGACGGATGCCGCAGGCTCGCCGAGCTTCACGACGACGACCCCCGCGAGCACGAGAACAGCACCGAGCCCCTGCAGCAGGTTCGGCAGTTGGCCGAGCAGCAGCCACCCGAACAGCAGCGCGGCGACAACTTCGGCGAGCGCGATGAACGACGCCAATCGCGATCCGAGAAGCCGCGTCGAGGCGATGCCGAGCACGTACGCGAGCGCGGTCGCGATGATCCCGATGGCCAGCACCGGGACGAACCATGACACGGTTCCGAACCGGTAGGTCACGTCATCCGTGTTCCAGGCGATCGGCAGGATGCCGACGGCTCCGGCGACAGTGAGCCCCACGGCTCCCACGAGCAGCCCGGACCCTGCGAGCGCGATCGGCGGCAACCCGGTGTCGCTCCGCCCCGACAGCACGAAGTACGCCGCCGCACCGATCATCGCCCCGAACGCCCAGAGGATGCCGCCCACGTCGACGCTGCGGCCCGAGAGCACATCGAGCATGAGCACGAGACCTGCGAACGCGATCAGCGCACCGAGGATGCTGCGCCTGGTCGGCTTCTCGCCGCGCCGCATCCAGAGCCACAGGACCACGGCGATCGGTGCGGTGTATTCGATGAGCAGGGCGAGTCCGACGTCCATCACGGCGACGGCCTGGAAGTAGAACAGCTGCGTGGCGGTGACGGCCAGCAGTCCGTACGCGGCGATCATTCCGAGGTTGCGGCGCAGCAGCATCCAGCGCCCGCGCAGCGCTATGGCCGCCGGAACCAGCAGCACGAGCGCTGCGACCCAGATCCGCACCGTGACCGCAGCTCCCGGCGTCCAGCCGGCGTCGATGAGCCCGCGCGCCCAGGCCCCGGACATCCCGAACGCGAAGGCCGCCGCGATCGCGAGCGGAAGCCCGAGCCGCAACCCCGAGCGCACGCGGGTGTCATCTGTCAAAGTCCTCATGATCGATGACAGTAGCGAGCGGGGTTGTAAGGTGTCAACATGATTTTCACCGATGACACGGCCGAGGCGATGCGAGCGGCCGTCCACCTCGCGAACAGCGCGCAGGACCCGGACACGCTCGTCACCCGTGCGGACTTCGATGCCTTCCTCGCCGAGTTCCCGTACACCGGCCGCATCGACCGCGACGCCGACGAGCTCGCAGTCGTGCGCGCCCTGCGACCGCGGTTGCGCCGGATGCTCCTCGCCCCGCGCGACGACATGGTCGACGAGATCAACGACGCCTTCCGCGACATCGTCTTCGACGCGCACGTCGTCCGCCACGACGGCGCCGACTGGCACCTCCACGCCGTCGCCGACGACCGCCCGCTCGCCGAGCGCATCCTCGCCGAGACGGCTATGGCTCTCCTCGACGTCGTCCGCGCCGACGAGGGCAGCCGGCTCGGGGTGTGCGCGGACGACGACTGCGAGGGCGTCGTGCTCGACCTGTCGCGCAACCGCTCGCGCCGCTACTGCTCGGTCGCCTGCACGAACCGCAACGCCGTGGCGGCGTATCGCGCCCGGCAGCGCTGAGGCGTCAGCGCACCCGATACCCGGTGTGGTCCGGGTTCGGCGCGAGCTTCCACCCGTCGCCGTCCGCCACGACGAGGTTCTTCATGCCGCCGGCTTCGGCGATCACCTCATAATCCTGTCCGGCGTCGGCCGCGTAGCAGAAGAGCGTGACGAACGGCTCGTCGCCGACGTTGACGCTGCGGTGGATCCAGTGCCCCGGCACGTCGACGGCCTTGCCCGGCGTGAGCTCGATGGCCGAACTCTGACCGTCGAGCGTTTCGAGTAGCATCACCCCGCGTCCACTGAGGCAGTAGTACAGCTCGGCGCGGTCTGCGACGGCGTGCAGGTGGCCGCGCGTGACCGCGAACTCCTCGCCGTAGCGACCCGGCAGCAGCGTGCTCGTGCCGACGATCAGTGCTCCGGACCCCTCCTGGTAGCGGTGGTCGTCGACCCAGTAGACGAGCTCGTCCGTGCCGCGCTCGCCGACGGCGTCCTGCCAGGCCCGATCGTCGCGGTACACGCCGTCCATGTCGCCGAGGAACTTCTCGTAGCGGCGCGACCGCCCCTCGATGCCGCCCTCCGGCGAGATCTCCAGCAGGGCGGGGACGTCCACGACGGGGGTGCTCACGATGTTCTCCTACGACTTGTAACTACAGGACTTGTAATTACAGGTATACTCCATCTCAGCACGATCCGGAACCGCAACCAACGAAGCAGGCAAGAACTGTGATCATCGCCCACGACCTCGGCACCACCGGGAACAAGGCCTCGCTGCACCACGACGACGGCAGGCTCGTGGCTGCCACGACCGTCGGCTACCCGGCGCACTTCGCCGTCGGCGGAGTCGCCGAACAGAACCCCGACGACTGGTGGGATGCCGTCGTCCGAGCCACCCGCGACCTCCTCTCGAGCACGGACACCGCGCCCGGCGATGTGGGCGGACTCGTCGTGAGCGGCCAGATGATGGGCGCCGTGCTGCTCGACGGAGAGGGACGCCCGGTGCGCCCGGCGATCATCTGGGCCGACACCCGTGCCGGCGCCCAGCAGCGCGAGCTCGAGCGGGCCCTCGGCGCCGAGCACGCCTACGAACTGCTCGGCCACCGGCTCAGCCCGACCTATTCCGTCGAGAAGGTCATGTGGGTGCGCGACAACGAGCCGGAGGTCTGGGAGCGCGTGCGGCGGTTCTGCGTCGCCAAGGACTACATCGTCCTCGGCCTCACCGGACGCCTGGCGACGGACCGCTCGGATGCATCCGGCACGAACGCCTACGACCAGCGCACGGGCGACTGGTCGGGTGAGGTGCTGGCTGCAGCCGGCCTCGACCGCGCGCTGTTCCCGGAGATCCTCGATTCGACCGCGATCGCCGGCACGCTGACGGATGCCGCGGCATCCGCCCTCGGCCTGAACGCCGGGGTCCGCGTGCTCATGGGCGGCGGCGACGGCCCGATGGCGGCGGTCGGATCCGGGATCGTCGCGCCCGAGGACGGCGCCTACGTGTGCCTCGGCACCTCCTCGTGGATCTCGTTCGCCGCTGACGCACCGTTGATCGACCGCGGCCTGCGCACCTTCACATTCGACAACGTCGTACCCGGGTCGTTCGTGCCGACCGCGACGATGCAGGCTGGCGGCGCATCGATCCAATGGATCGCCGAGGCGCTCTCCGCGGATCCCCGGCATCCGGAGACGGCGCGACTGACCGCCGAGGCCGAGGACGCCGACACCGAGGACCTCTACTTCCTGCCGTACCTGCTCGGCGAGCGCTCCCCCATCTGGGACCCGAACGCCCGCGGCGCGTTCCTCGGCATCGGCCGCCACCACACGCGCAGCCACCTCGTCCGCGCCGTGCTCGAGGGGATCGGGTTCAATCTGCTCAGCAGCATCCACGCGTTCCGCGAGTCGGGCGCGACGATCGACCGGATCGACGCCGTCGGCGGCGGGGCACAGAGCGATGTGCTGCTGCAGGTCCTCGCAGATGTGTGGGGCGTGCCGGTGCGGCGGCGCACGATCGTCGAAGAGGCGAACAGCCTCGGCGCGGCGGTGACCGGGGCGGTCGGCCTCGGACTCGCCGACTTCGCCGCGGCCAGGGCGCTGAGCGAGGTGACGGCGGAGTTCACGCCGGATGCCGCGCGCCACGACGTCTACGCCGAGCGGCACGGCCGCTTCACCGCCGCCTACGACGCCCTCGCGCCCTGGTTCACGGGAGGCGCGCGCTGATGGGCGTCATCCTCGCCACCAGCCGGTCGTTCTCGGACGGCGACATCGACCTCGTCGCGCGCGCCGCCGCCGCCGGGCACGAGATCGTCCGTGGTCCCGCGCACCACGACCTCGGCGAACTGGCCCCGCTCCTTGCGAACGCGGATGCCTGGATCGCCGGCACCGGCCCGGTCACCGCCGCGCATCTCGACGCCGGCCCCCGCTTGAAGGTCGTCGCACGCTACGGCGTCGGCACCGAGGCCGTGGATCTCGACGCGGCCGCCGCTCGCGGCATCCCCGTCACCAACACCCCCGGCGCGAACGCGGATGCCGTCGCCGACCACGCTGTGGGCCTCATGCTCGCCGCGCTCCGGCTCATCCCGGACGGAGATCGCCGCGTCAGACAGGGCGACTGGAGCGTCCGCCGCGGCCGCGAGCTCGGCGCCGCCACGGTCGGGATCGTCGGCTTCGGCCGGATCGGGCAGGGCGTCGCGGGGCGCCTGTCGGGCTTCGGCCCGCGCATCCTCGCTGCGGATCCGTTCCTCGATGCAGGCCGCGTCCGCGATCTCGGCGCCGAGCCCACCGGCCTCGACGAACTGTTCCGCACCGCCGACCTCATCACGCTGCACGCCCCCGGCGGGCAGCGCCTCATCGACGCGCAGCGGCTCGCCGGCATCCGCCCCGGCGCGGTCATCGTGAACACGGCACGACCCGACCTCGTCGACGAGTCCGCTCTCGCCGCCGCGCTGCGCGACGGCCGCGTCTCCGGCTACGCCGCCGATACTCTCGACGGCGACACCGCGGCCTCATCCAGCGCGCTCCTCGCCGACGACCTGGCCGATCGCGTGATCGTCACCCCGCACCTGGGCGCGCAGACCACACAGGCGGTCGACAACATGGGCTCCATGTCGCTCGACGATGCGCTCGCCGTCCTCGCGGGTCGCACGCCCGCCCATCCCGTGAAAGGCTCCTCATGACCAGCGCTCCCGACGCCGACTACATGGGCTTCGTCGGCGTGACCACCGGCTCGTCCTCGATCATGAAGGTTTTCCCGCTGTGGGCCGACATCCTGGGGCTCCCCACCCGCCGGCTCATCGGCCACGACCTGCCGATGGATGCCTCCCCCAAGCAGTACCGCGCACTCGTCGAGCAGATCCGCGACGACCCCCGCCACCGCGGCGCGCTCGTGACCACCCACAAGATGAACGTGTACGCCGCGGCGTCCGACCTGTTCGACGAACTCGACCCGTTCGCCGTCTCGTGCTCGGAGATCTCAAGCGTCGCCAAGCGCGGCACGCGCCTGTCCGGCCGCGCCAAGGACCCGATCACGGTCGATCTGGCGCTGAACGACTTCCTGCCGGCCGACCACTTCGCGACCACCGGCGCCGAGGTCGTCATCCTCGGTGCGGGCGGGTCGGGGACGGCACTCAGCTGGGCGCTGTCGGAGCGCGATGACGCACCCGCGAAGGTGACCGTAACGGCGCGCGACGACGCCAAGCTCGAGCACTTGCGCGAGGTGCACCGCCAGCACGGCACCCGCGAGGGTCTCATCGAGTACGTGCGGACGGACACCGTCGACGATGCCGCATCCCTCGTCGCGGCCGCTCCCCGCGGCTCCCTCATCGTCAATGCGACCGGGCTCGGCAAGGACCGCCCCGGGTCCCCGCTGCCCGACGACGCGGTCTTCCCCGACGACGCCTACGTCTGGGAGTTCAACTACCGCGGGTCGCTGGAGTTCCTGCACCAGGCGCGCGCCCAGGAGGCCGCTCGGAATCTGCACGTCGTCGACGGCTGGCGATACTTCATCCACGGATGGTCGCAGGTCGTCGCGGACGTCTTCGAGCTCGAGCTCACCCCCGAGATCGTCGAGCAGCTCGCGCAGGCCGCGGAGGATGTGCGCTGATGATCCGCACGGTGCTCGGCGACATCGATCCCGCTCAGCTGGGGCCGACGAACTATCACGAGCACCTCTTCCAGGTCACGCCCCTCCTGCCCGGAGACGAGCTCGACGACGAGGAAGCGTCGGGCCGCGAGGCCGGGCTCCTGCAGGCAAGCGGCTTCGCCGCGATGGTGGATGCCACGCCCTTCGGTCTCGGCCGTGACCCCGAGGCCCTCGCGCGAATCAGCGCCGGGACGGGCCTGAACATCGTCGCAACGACGGGAAGGCACCGCGAGGCGCACTACGCCTCCGACCACCCGACCCGCACCTGGAGTGCCGACCGGCTCGCCGCACTGTTCATCGCTGACCTCGAGCACGGGATGGCGCTCTCGGATGCCGCGCACGTGTCCCCCGGTGTTGCAGGTGCACCCGCGCGGACGCCGGACGGACGCCCGGTGCGCGCCGGCATGCTCAAGGCCGGCATCGACTACTGGCGCATCAGCCCGTTCGAGCGCACCACGCTCGACGCGCTGGCCGCCGCGCACCGGACCACGAGCGCCCCTGTCATGGTGCACCTGGAATTCTGCACCGCGGCGCACGAGGTCCTCGATCTGCTGAATGCTGCGGGCGTGGCATCCGACCGGGTCGTCCTCGCCCACGCCGACCGTGACCCGGATGCGGGCCTGCACGCCTCGCTCGTCGAACGCGGGGCCTATCTCGGCTACGACGGTTTCGCCCGCCCCCGCACGCGCTCCGACGCCGAACTGCTCGCCCTGACCGAACGCGTCGTCGGCCACGTCGGCGCCGACCGCATCCTGCTCGGCGGCGACGTCGCCCGGCGCACCCGGTACATCGCCTACGGCGGCATGCCGGGCCTGGCCTACCTCGGCGAACGGTACCTGCCGCGGCTGCGGTCGGCGATCGGCGCGGATGCCGTCGAGCGGATGCTGGTCGCAGGCCCCGCGCGGCTGCTCGAGCTGTCGCGCTGAGGCGAAGTACGGCCCGGGTACAGACGTCGGGGCCCTGAACGGATGCAGGGCGACAGGCCGAGGATCTGCCCTGCATCCGTTCATTCGTCCTGCATCTGTGCCGAGGCGGGACGATTCCTGTAGCCGCGAACGCGAAGCGGCCCCGCACCCGAAGGTGCGGGGCCGCCCGTGTCAGACGACGATCACTCGTAGAGGACCGCGGCGATCTTCTCGTCGTCCAGGTTGTCGGCGTCGTACCAGTACGAACCGGTGTCGTAGAACTCCTCGACCGAGTCTCCGTTGGCTGCGTCGTACGCCGCCTGCACGACCTGCTCGCCGATGCCGATCGGGTCCTGCGTGATGGCGCCGGCCATCGTCCCGTCCTTGATCGCGTTGATCTGAGCGGCGCCGGAGTCGAAGCCGACGATCTTGATCTTGCCCTTCTCGAGGCCCAGCTCGTTCGCCGCGTTCACGACGCCGATGGCCGAGCCCTCGTTGGTGCCGTAGATGCCCTTGAGGTCGGGGTGAGCGGCGATCATGGCCTTCGCGATGTCAGCCGACTTCAAGTGGTCGCCGTCACCGTACTGGATGTCGACGATCTTGATGTCGGGGTAGTCCGCCTCGATCTTCTCGACGAAGCCGTCGCGGCGCTCGACTCCGGTGGAGTTGATCTGCGAGTGGCCGACGATGCCGACCTCGCCCTCGCCGCCGATGAGCTCGGCCATGTGCTCCGCGGCCAGCGCTCCGGCGACCTTGCTGTCGGTGGCCGACAGGCTCAGGCCCACGTCGCCGTTGCACGGGGCGTCGAAGTAGACGACCGGGATGTCCTTCGACTTCGCCTGCTCGAGCGGGGCGACGCACGCCTCCGGGTCGAGGGCGGCGTAGGCGATGGCGTCCGGGTTCTTGTCGATCGCGGCGGTCAGCATCTCGAGCTGCTGGGCGATCTCGGTCTCGGCGGCCGGACCTTCGAAGGTGATCCTGACGCCGAGCTCTTCAGCCTTCTGCTCCGCGCCCTTCTTGACGGCCTGCCAGAACTGGTGCTGGAAGCCCTTCGAGACGAGGGCGATGTACATCTCGCCGTCGCCGCTGCCGGTGTCGGTTCCGCCACCCTCTTCGATGACGTCGCCGCCGCCGGCACAGCCGGCCATGACGAGAGCGGATGCGGCCACCAGGGCCGCGAATGCGGTCTTCTTGCCAAATCGCATTGGAAACTCCATTGTTCTGTGATTGATGCCGGCCGGGGCCGGCGGTGGTGGACAGGGAAGGAACGGTCAGGTCCGCTGACGGTTGCGCAGCGAGTCGAGGAACACGGCCAGCAGCACGACGAAGCCGACGACGACGTTCTGCCACTCGGTCTGGATCGACATGATCCGCAGACCGTTGACGAGCACGCTCATGATGAGGGCGCCGATCACGGTGCCGAGGATCGAGCCGCGGCCGCCGAGCAGCGAGGTGCCGCCGATGATCACCGCGGCGATCGCCTGGAGCTCGTATCCGGTGCCGATCTGCGGCTGTGCCGAGTCGAGCCTGGAGGCGATGATGATGCCCGCGATGCCGGTGAAGGCGCCGGCGAACATGTAGATGAGGATCGTCCAGCGGCGGGTGTTCACACCCGACAGGCGCGTGGCCTCCTCGTTCGAGCCGATCGCGAACGTGTAGCGGCCCAGCAGCGTCTTGGACAGCACGATCGCCGCGATGATCGCGAGGACCGCGGTGATGAGGACGGCGTTCGGGATGCCGGGGATGATGACGCCCAGCGCGATCTTCTTGAAGTCCGGGGCGGACGTGGAGAAGTAGATCGGCGCGACGTTGGAGACGACCAGCGCGAGACCGCCGGCGATCATCATCATCGCGAGCGTCGCGATGAACGGAGGAAGCCGCAGGAATGTGATGTTCACGCCGTTGACGAGCCCCATGAGCACACCGGTCGCGATGCCGCCGAGGATGCCGACCCAGACGGGCAGGCCCCAGTTCGTGATGATCACACCGGTCATCACGGCGCACAGCGCCATACCGGTTCCCAACGACAGATCGATGCCGCCGGTGATGATCACGAACGTCGTGCCCAGGGCGAGGATGCCGATCACCGCGGTCGACAGAAGCACGGTGGCGATGTTGCTGAACGTGAAGAAATTCGGGCTCGCGATGGCGAAGAAGATCACCAGGATCACGAGCGTTCCGAACGCCAGCGATTGCTGGAGCTGGCGCTTGAGGAAGCCTGCGATGTCCCGCTTGTCGGTGTTCTCGTTCACGGCCTGCTGGATGAGAGTCGTCGTCTCTCCGGCGGACTTCTGTGGGGTGCTCATCAGTCTTCCTCCGCGTGGGCTGCGAGTTGCATGATCTTCTCCTGGCTGGCTTCCTCGTTGCGGAGGGTCCCGGTGATCCGGCCGTTCGCGAACACGGCGATGCGGCCGGCTACGCGAAGGATCTCGGGGAGCTCCGACGAGATGACGATGATGGACTTTCCGGCGTCGGCGAGCTGCTGCATCAGCCGGTAGATCTCCTCCTTCGCACCGACGTCGATGCCGCGGGTCGGTTCGTCGAAGATGAGGATGTCGCAGTCGCGCATCAGCCATCGGGCGATGACGACCTTCTGCTGGTTGCCGCCGGAGAGAAGCTTGACGATCTGATTCACCGACGGGGTCTTGATGCGCAGTTGCTGCACGTACTGCTTGGTCTGGTTCTTGGCCTTGCCGTCGCGCATCCAGCCGATAGCCCCGGCGTAGCTGCTCAGCGACGCGAGAACCGTGTTGAACGTGACATCCTGCTCGAGCATGAGGCCCAGCTGCTTGCGGTCCTCGGAGAGGTATCCGACACCGCGGCGGACGGCATCCGCCGGCTTGTGGATGCGCGCATCCCGGCCATTGATCGTGATCGTCCCCGCCGTGCGCGGATCGGCGCCGATCACCGCACGTGCGGTCTCGGTGCGCCCCGCGCCCATGAGCCCGGCGAACCCGAGGATCTCGCCCTTGTGCAGCTGGAACGAGACGTCCTTCAGCAGCTGCCGCGTCGACAGCCCCACGACGTCGAGCACGATCGGCGCCGAGGCGTGATCGCGCGGCGTCGGACGCGTCCCCTCGTCGATCGCACGCCCGACCATCATCTCGATGATCCTGGGGATGCTGATCTCGTCCTTCTCGAGCGATCCGATGTACTGCCCGTCGCGGAGCACGGTCACCTGATCCGCGAGCCGGCGCAGCTCGTCCATCCGGTGCGAGATGTACACGATGCCCGTGCCGCTCTGCTTGAGCTGCTCGATGAGCGTGAACAGCGTCTCGACCTCGCTGTCGGTGAGCGCCGAGGTCGGCTCATCCATGATGAGCACCTTGGCGTTGAACGACAGCGCCTTCGCGATCTCGACCATCTGCTGCTCGGCGACCGTCAGCTCGCCCACCTTCTGGCGCGGATCGAGCCGGATCTTCAGCCTGGCCAGCAGCTCCGCGGTCTGACGATTCAGCTTCCGCTCCGACAGGATCCCGGCAGAGACCGGCTCACGGCCGATGAAGATGTTCTGCGCGACCGTCAGGTCGGGCATCAGGTTCAGCTCCTGATGGATGATCGTGATGCCGAGCTGCTGAGCCTGGAGCGGGCCGGTCAACTCGACCTCCTGACCCTCGAAGCGGATCGTCCCCTCGTCCCGCGTGTAGATCCCCGAGAGGATCTTCATGAGCGTCGACTTGCCGGCGCCGTTCTCGCCGACGAGGACGAGAACCTCACCCGCGCGCACCTCGAGATGCACATCCTGGAGCGCCTGCACCCCGGGGAACCCCTTGCTGATGCCTTCCACCCGGAGGATGGGATCACTCATGTGCTCACCTGCTTCCTTGAAGGTCGTGCTGTCGATTCCGTCGTGGAATCCATTTCAAACATCGGATCAATTGTGCCGCTCAGGATACGGCGACGCAAGTTGTACCTAAATGTACCTAAGCGCTGTCTCAGATGGTAGACCTGTAATAACAACTTTGTCACGGGTGCGCGCGGATGCGCACCGGAAGGGATCGACATGCTCATCGGCGCGCACGGCCTTGTCTTCACCGGAACCTTCAACGAGGCGGGCCTGCGGCGCGCGATCGAGGGCACGAAGAACGCGGGATTCGACCTCATCGAGATCCCTCTGATGGATGCCGCGGCCTTCGACTCGGCCCTGGCCGGACGGATGCTGCGCGACAACGACCTCGCCGTCACGGCATCCCTCGGACTGACCCCGGCGACGGACCTGTCCAACGACGACCCGGCAGTCGTCGCCGCCGGGCGGGCACTGCTCGAACGCTGCATCGATCACGTGGCGACGATGGGCGGCGACGTGCTGTGCGGGGTCATCTACTCGGCGATGGGCAAGTACATGGCGCCGGTGACCGAGCGCGGCGTCGCACACAGCCAGGAGGCGATCAGCGGACTCGCAGCCTTCGCGGCGGAGCGCGGCGTCCGGCTCTCCCTCGAGGTCGTCAACCGCTACGAGTCGAACGTCTTCAACACCGGCCGCGGCGCACTGCGGTTCCTGGACGGCGTCGCGGGCGATGTCAGTGTTCACCTGGACACGTACCACATGAACATCGAGGAGTCCGACTTCTTCCAGCCCGTGCACGACGTCGCCGCATCCGGAAAGCTCGGCTACGCGCACATCGGCGACAGCCATCGCGGCTACCTCGGCACGGGCACCGTCGACTTCGCGACCTTCTTCCGCGCCCTGCACGATGTCGCGTACGACGGACCGGTCGTGTTCGAGTCGTTCTCCTCGGTCGTGGTGAGCGCCGAGCTCAGCAACACGCTCGGCATCTGGCGCAACCTGTGGCAGGACTCCGACGACCTCGCCGCGCACGCGAACCGGTACATCCGCGACGCGATGCATGCGGTCGCGACGATCGACCGCCACTAGGTGTACCCGGCCATGAGGTTGGTGGCGTTTCCGGTCTTGTGAAAGGGGAGAACCTCCGGGCTTAGTGGAGATGTCTGACGTCTTCACGAACTCGGAGGTTCTCGTGTCCCACCGTAATGCCCGCTTGACCGTGCACGGCAGGCTGCTCATCGTCCATCGTGCCGGTGCCGGGTGGAAGCAGGCGCATATCGCCGCGGCAATGGGCGTGTCCCGACGCTGCGTGAAGCGGTGGCTGGACCGCTACCGCGCCGAGGGTGAAGCCGGTCTCTACGATCGCTCCTCGCGGCCTCACCACGTCGCCAACCGCACCCCCGATGCCAGGGCCGCGGCGGTGGTCGCGATCCGGAAGAAGGAACGAGTCGGCCGTGACGAGGTCGCGGCCCGCACCGGGGTGCCGGCGCGGACGGTGTCGCGCATCATCGCCCGGTCCGGGCTGCCTCGTCTGGTCGATCTGGACCCGATGACCGGGGAGCGGATCCGCGCGTCGAAGACCACAGCGGTCCGCTATGAACGCGAGCAGCCCGGCGAGCTGGTGCACATGGACGTGAAGAAGCTCGGTCGCATCCCCGACGGCGGCGGGTGGAAGGCGCACGGCAGAGCGATGGGCTCCACAGCCGCCCGGAAACAGACCGTCGTCGGCTACGACTACGTGCACTCCGTCGTCGACGACCACTCCCGGCTCGCATACTCCGAGGTCCTCCCCGACGAGAAGGGCCCGACCTGCGCCGCGTTCCTCGAACGCGCCATCGGCTACTTCGCCGCGCACGGCATCCCCCGCATCGAGCGGCTGATCACCGACAACGCCTGGGCCTACCGATGGTCGCTGCGCGGCGTCTGCGGCGCGCACGGCATCCGGCAGAAGTTCATCAAACCGCACTGCCCGTGGCAGAACGGCAAGGTGGAGAGGTTCAACCGGACCCTGCAAACCGAATGGGCCTACCGGCAACCGTTCACCTCGAACGACGACCGCACCGCAGCACTTGACCCCTGGCTCGAGCACTACAACACTGGACGACGCCACTCAGCCCTCGGAGGCAACCCCCCGATCAGCCGACTGCAACCAACGTCCTGACCCCGTACAACTAGGGCCTCGCTACGCAGAGGCATGGCCGACAACGCCCTTCCGCAGCAGCGCATTGCCGTACTTCCGCGTCTCCCCCGTCCGCACCATCAGGTAGGCGGGGCGGGCGACGTCGTAGTACGCGAAGCGCTCGACGAAGCGCGTCGTCTGCTCGGCCGTGCCCGCGGCATCCATCAGCTCCCGCTGGACCGAGAGGATCTCGCCGTCCGCGGACTCCATGAGATCGAGGGCAGGGGCGTCATCGAGCGGGATCACGCTGCGAATGGCCGCCAGGACCTCGGGTGTCGTGGTGCCGGGCAGATCGATCACGCGCTCCCCCAGCGCCCACGCCGGGAAGTGCGCGTCGGCGATGACGACGGCGTCGGAGTGGCCCATCCGGTCCAGGTGCAGCAGCAGCTCACCGGTCAGCAGGGGGTTGATTCCTTCGAGCATCAGTCCTCCTCGGCGACCGACGGGATCAGTCCGTCGGCGGTCAGGTCGTCCCAGAACTGCTCCGGGATCTCAGCGACGGCGAGGTCGGCGTTCTGCCGCACCTGCTCGGGGCGGGAGCTTCCGACGACCACCGACTGCACGACGGACGAGCGCAGCGGGTACTGGATCGCCGCGGCGGGCAGTACGACATCGTGCGCCGCGCACACGGCGACGATGCGCTGCAGACGGTCCCAGATCTCGTCGGGGACGCCGCCGTACTCGTAGCGATCGCCGCGGACCGGCTCGCTCTTCGCGAGAAGGCCCGAGTTGAAGACGGATGCGGCGACCGCCCCGGTGCCGCGGTCGACGCACGCCGGCAGCACGTCGGCTGCCGCGGGCTGCTCGAGCAGCGTGTAGCGGCCGGCGATCATGACGATGTCGAGGTCGGCTTCGCGCACGGATCGGGCGAGTGCATCGCTGACCATGGACCCGACGCCGATCGGCCCGATCGCGCCCTCGGCGCGCAGCGCCTCCAGCGCGGGGTAGCCCTCGGCGAGCGCGAGATCGAGATCGTGGCGCTCGGGGTCGTGCAGGTAGACGATGTCGATGCGGTCGATGCCCAGCCGCTCGCGCGATTCGTCGAGGGACGCGCGGATCCCGGCATCCGAGAAGTCCCACACCCGCTGCAGGTCGTCGGGCACGAAGAAGTCGTTAGCCGTGTCGAGGCCGCCCGGCTCATGAGCCGGGTTCGTCCGCAGGAGGCGCCCGGCCTTGGTCGACAACACGAACTCGTCGCGCGGCTTCGTCCGCAGGAACGCGCCCAGGCGCCGCTCCGACAGCCCGAGACCGTAGTGCGGAGCGGTGTCGAAGTAGCGGATGCCGCTCTCCCATGCGGCATCCAGCACCGCCCACGCCTCATCGTCGGTGAGTTCGCGGAAGAGGTTCCCGACGTTCGCGGCGCCGTACCCGAGCGTCGGGAAGCCGGCCGGCGACATTCTGGGGGCCGATGCGTCACGTGTCGGACCGTTCGTCGCGGATCTTCCGACATCTGTCGTGTCGGCCCCCGACGTGTCAGGCTGCGACATGCGCGCCCGTCCAGGTGTATTCCGCGATGCTCTCGGCTTTCATCTCCATGCCCGCGCCCGGTGCCGTCGGGGCCATGTAGGAGCCGCCCCGGATGTCGGTGGGCACGACGAAGTGCTCGTGCAGATGATCGACGTATTCGATCAGGCGGCCCTCGCGCGCGCCGCTGACGGCGACGAAGTCGAACATCGACAGATGCTGCACGGCCTCGCAGAGCCCCACGCCGCCGGCGTGCGGACAGACCGGAACGCCGAACTTGGCGGCGAGCAGCAGGTTGGCGATGTTCTCGTTGACGCCGGCGACGCGCACCGCGTCGATCTGCATGACGCTGATCGCGTCCGCCTGCAGCAGCTGCTTGAAGATCACGCGGTTCTGCGCGTGCTCGCCCGTCGCGACGCGGATCGGAGCGATCGCACGGGCGATCTCCGCGTGACCGAGGACGTCGTCGGGGCTCGTGGGCTCCTCCACCCATGCCGGCTGGAACTCGGCGAGGGCGTTCACCCACTCGATCGCCTCGGAGACCTCCCAGCGCTGATTGGCGTCGATCGCGATGGGGAAGTCGGGGCCGACGACCTCGCGCGCCTTGCGGAAGCGACGGATGTCGTCGTCGAGGTCGTCCCCGACCTTGAGCTTGATCTGCGTGAAGCCGTCGGCGAGGGCTTCACGGGCGAGCCGCTCGAGCTTCTCGTCGGAGTAGCCGAGCCAACCAGGGCTGGTCGTGTAGGCGGGATAGCCGGTCGCGAGGAGTTCGGTCTCCCGCTCCTCGCGACCGACGGCACCCGCGCGGAGGATCTCGAGCGCCTCTTCGCGCGTGAGGGCGTTGGTGAGGTAGCGGAAATCGACGAGGTCGACGAGCTCCTCCGGGCTCATGCGGCCGAGCAGCTGCCACAGCGGGAGCTCCGCGCGCTTGGCCTTGATGTCCCACAGCGCGTTGGTCACGGCGCCGATGGCCATGTGCATGACGCCCTTCTCCGGGCCCAGCCACCGCAGCTGCGAGTCGCCGATGATCTCGCGGAAGGTTCCGCCCATGTCGTCCAGCAGCGGCTCGATCTCGCGCCCGACGAGGTGATCGGCGAGCGCTTCGATGGCCGCGACCTGCACGTCGTTCCCGCGGCCGATCGTGAAGACGAAGGAGTGCCCGGCGATGCCGTCGGCATCATCGGTGCGGATCACGACATAGGCGGCCGAGTAGTCGGGGTCGGGATTCATCGCATCCGAGCCGTCCAGGCTCAGCGACGTCGGAAAGCGGATGTCGGTCGTGTCGAGTGCGACGATGCGGCTCACTGCGATGGTCTCCTTGTGCAGTCCCGATCCTCTCGAGAAGGGATTCTCGACGGATCCCTTGGAGTGTAAACATCCGATGTCTATACTGTCAATCAGATGCACCGCCGCATGGCGGATCCCCCGACGAAGTAGGAGAACCATGAAGTTCGCGCGGCTTGGCGCCCCTGGATCCGAGATTCCCGTCCTGATCGACGGCGATCGCCATCTCGACCTCCGCGCCGTGACATCCGATGTCAACGGTGACTTCCTGGAGAGCGACTTCCGCGCTCGCGTTGCCTCGGCACAAGCATCCGGCGAACTGCCCGAGCTCGAGAACGCCGCCGAACTGCGCATCGGCGCCCCGATCGCCCGCCCGAGCGCGGTGATCTGCATCGGCATGAACTACGCCGAGCACGCCGCCGAGTCGAACTCCGAGCCGCCCAGCATCCCGATCATCTTCCTGAAGACTCCGAACACCGTCGTCGGCCCGAACGACACCGTGACGATCCCCCGCGGCAGCGAGAAGACGGACTGGGAGGTCGAACTCGGCATCGTCATCGGTGCCAGAGCCGCGTACCTGGACTCCCCCGACGAGGCCGACGCCCACATCGCCGGCTATGTCGTCGCCAACGACGTCTCGGAGCGCGACTTCCAGATGGCGGTCTCGGGCGGTCAGTGGTCGAAGGGCAAGATCGCGGCCGGCTTCAACCCGACCGGCCCGTGGCTGGTCACCCCCGACGAGGTCGACGTCGACGATCTGAACCTGCGCAGCTTCGTCAACGGCGAGCCCCGCCAGGACTCGAACACCTCCGACATGATCTTCGACGTCCGCACGATCGTCCACCACCTGTCGCAGTACGTCACCCTCGAGCCGGGCGACCTCATCCTCACCGGCACGCCCCAGGGCGTCGCACTCTCCGGCCGGTTCCCGTACCTGAAGGACGGCGACGTCGTCGACATCGAGATCGATGGTCTGGGTCATCAGCGGCAGACCTTCACCGCCTGGGAGGCGCAGCGATGAGCGCGCCGCTGGAGGGGCTCGTCGCGATCGTCACCGGAGGCGCGTCGGGCATCGGCGCCGCGGTGGCGGCCCGCCTGCACGCCGACGGCGCGCAGATCGCCGTCCTCGACCGCGACCCGTCGGGCGCCGATGAGCGCTTCGCCGCGTTCACGGCCGACGTCTCGGACCGCGCGAGCGTGGATGCCGCGGTCGCCGCGGTCGCCGAGCGCTTCGGCCGCATCGACATCGTCGTCAACAACGCCGGCATCGGCGCCGTCGGCGACATCGCCGCGAACGACGATGACGAGTGGGCCAGGGTGCTCTCCGTGAACGTGACGGGCATCGCACGGGTCACCTCGGCAGCGCTCCCGTGGCTGCGGCAGTCGCCGTCTGCCGCGGTGTGCAATACGGCCTCCATCGCGTCGACGACCGGCCTCCCCCAGCGCGCGCTGTACTCCGCGTCCAAGGGCGCGGTCGCGGCACTGACGCGCGCCATGGCCGCCGACCACCTGCGCGAGGGCATCCGCGTCAACGCCGTGAACCCGGGCACCGCCGACACCCCGTGGGTCGGGCGCCTGCTGGATCAGGCGAGCGACCCCGGGGCCGAGCGCGCGGCGCTCGAGGCGCGCCAGCCGCACGGACGCCTGGTCTCGCCGGACGAGGTCGCAGCGGCCGTCGCCTACCTCGTCTCGCCGGCTGCGGGCTCGACGACCGGAACCTTCATCGAGGTCGACGGAGGCATGGCGCAGTTGCGCCTGCGGGCCGAGTGACCGGCGCCGCGGCGAAACCTCAGCGGATGCCGTAGAAGCGGACCGCGTTCGACCAGAACAGCTTCTCATCGTCGAGACCACGCGCCTCGGCCCAGTTGCGGACCGTGTGGCACCAGTCGTCGCGATTGCCCGGCCAGTAGTACGTGTCCTCGGGGCTGCCGTCGTGAGTCGAGGACGAGACGGGCCAGTCACTGCCCCACATCAGACGGTTCTCGCCGAACGCATCCGCGGCGACGTCGAGGAACGGCTCCATCTGCTCCTCGTCGATCTGCCCCTGGGATTCGGCGGGGAGCCCGGAGAGCTTGACCGAGACCTGCGGGTTGGCCGCGAGCGCGCGCAGATCGCGGATCCACTGCGCGCTGGGCGCGAGAGGCTGCTCCCGCGTGCCGATCGCCGGCTTGCCGAGATGGTCGAGCACGATCCGCAGCCCTGGTACCGCCTCGGCGAGCGCCGTGACGTCGGGGATCTGATGCGCACGGACGCAGGCGTCGAAGGTGAGGTCGCGGGCGGCGAGCTCGCGAGCTCCTTCGATGAACGCGGGGCGACGGGCGAAGCCGTCCTCCTCTCCCTGGAGCAGGTGTCGGATGCCGACGACGAGTTCGTGCTCGGCCAGAGCGTCGAGGTGCTTGCGGAGCTTGCGCACGCGGTCCAATCGGGCGCCCGCCACGATGGCGACCACTCCGGCTTCCCGGGCGATCGACTCGACCCACCGGACTTCGGCGAGCGCCTGCTTGGGGAGAGGGTCCGCCTGCACGAACACCGCGACCTGCTGCTCGACATCGTCGATCAGGTCCTCGCGCAGCGCCTCCACGGCGAAGGTGCCGTCCAGCTCGCCCTGGAGCCAGTCGTACGTGAGGACGTCGGGATCCCACAGGTGCAGGTGGCTGTCGACGACACGCATGACCCCATCCTCACACAGCCCGAGCAGACATCCGATCAATCGCTAGGATGCCCTCATGGCTGTCACCGATGAGGCGATCGAGAAGATCAAGGCGATGATCGTGTCGGGGGAGCTCTCCCCCGGCGACCGCCTGCCTCCCGAGAAGGAGCTCGCCGAGCGCCTCGGCCTCAGCCGCAACTCGATGCGCGAGGCGGTCAAGGCGCTCGAGGTCATCCGCGTGCTCGATGTGCGGCGCGGCGACGGCACGTACGTGACGAGCTTGGAGCCGCACCTGCTGCTGGAGGCGATCTCGTTCGTCGCCGACATGCACGACGACGACTCGCTCCTCGAGATCTTCGCCGTGCGGCGGATGCTGGAGTCCCAGGCGACGGGCCTCGCTGCCACGCTCGGCTCCGACGACGCGATCGGCGCGCTGCAGCAGGAGCTCGACGCCGTCAGCTCCGAGGTCAGCATCGACGACCTCGTCGCGCACGACATCCGCTTCCATCGCGAGATCGTCCGCATGGCGGGCAACGCGTATCTCGCCAGCCTCATCGAGAGCCTCAGCGGCCAGACGGTCCGGGCGCGCATCTGGCGTGGTCTCACCGAGCAGGACGCGGTCGAACGGACACTGTCGGAGCACCGTGCGATCGCCGACGCGATCGCCCAGCACGACCCGAACCTGGCCACCTCGCTCGCCACGGCGCACATCGCCGGAGTCGAGCGCTGGCTGCGTCAGGCCGCCACAGCCTGATCCTCGAATCCCCCGGGCCGCGCCAAGACTGCACCATCACTGCGCTGTCTCGGGGCGGCCTGGCAGCCTCGAGAGTTACGCGCCGATCCGCCCCATGGCTGCCTCGAACTCGGCGGCCGAGGAATCGCTGACGTCGTGCTGCAGCAGTGCGTCGAGCACGTCCGGCGCGGCGGTGAAGTACGGCACACCGGCCATACGCAGGGACACGATGTCGTCCGCGGAGCGCAGGCTGGCAGCGAGGACGTTCGTCTCGCTGCCCGCGCAGACCTCCTGCATCCGGGCGATGAGAGCGTCGCCGTCGACACCGGCATCCCGCAGGCGCCCGAGGTAGGGGGCGATGTACCGCGCGCCGATGCTCGCCGCGGCGAGCGCCTGCCCGACGGAGTACACGGCCGTCACGAGAACGCTCGCTCCATCGGCGACGAGGGCGGATGCCGCGGCGAAGCCCGCTGCGGTCGCGGGGACCTTGACCGCAGCCCGGTCGCCCAGCGCGCGGGTCGCGTCGGCGTTGCGGAGCATCTCGGCCGCGCTGCCGCCCCAGGTCTGGAAGAAGATCTCGGGCGCGCCCTCGCCCTCCCACCGGGCGTAGAGCTCGGGGATCTGCGCGGCCGAGCAACCACCCCGCTCGAGGATCGTGGGATTCGTCGTAACGCCATGCACGACCCGCGCCGCGAGCAGGCGCGAGACCCGTTCGACGTCGGCGCTGTCGACGTACAGACGCGGAGCGATGGCGGCAACAGGCATGCGGGACTCCTCGAGAGCGCAGGGGACCGGCAACCTGTCGTTACAGGTGCGGATTCGGCTAATGTAATGACAGCGAACGGCGAAGTCAAAGGAGCCCCATGCCCACCTCCCCCACCGAAGGGCGCACCGGCGTCGTCATCGTCGGGAGCGTCACGGCGGACGTGACCACCTTCTCCCAGCGGCTCCCCGCCCGCGGCGAGACGATCCTCGGCGATCAGTTCACCCTGTTCCTCGGCGGCAAGGGTGCGAACCAGGCCGTCGCGGCCGGTCTAGCCGGTGCTCGCACCAGTTTCGTCGGGTGCGTGGGCGACGACCTGTTCCGGGACCTCGTCGTCGACGGGCTCACCGAGGCCGGCGTCGACCTCGCCCATCTGCGCACCGTGCCCGGCCCGACCGGCATCGCGCACATCCGTGTGGACGCCTCGGCCCAGAACGACATCGTCATGGTCCCGCTCGCCAACGCCGAGCTGAACACGGAGCAGATCGACACCGCGCTGGATGCGCTGGCGAGCTCGAGCTCCGTGCTGCTCACGCAGCTCGAGACGCCGTCGGCTCTGACCGCGCACATCACCGGACGCGGCCGCGAGCTCGGCTTCACGGTCATCCTCGACCCGGCGCCTGCTGCACCGCTGGCAGCCGACGTGTGGCGGAGCATCGACATCGTCACCCCGAACGAGACCGAGGCCTCGGTGCTCAGCGGCATCGAGGTGACCGATGCGGTATCCGCAGAGCAGGCCGGCCGCTGGTTCCTCGACCAGGGCGTCGGCGCGGCCGTCATCACTCTGGCGGCTCAGGGCTCATGCGTCGTCACCCCCGACGGCACGACGATCGTCCCACCGCTGCCCGTCGACGCCGTCGACACCACCGCCGCCGGCGACGCCTACGCGGGCTACCTGGGCGCGGCGCTCGCGAACGGCGCGACGTTGACGGATGCCGTGCGCCTGGCCACCGCCGCCGGCGCTCTGACCGTCACGAAGCAGGGCGCCTCGCCGAGTCTCCCCGAGCGCCATGAGGTCGACGCCTTCCTCGCCGAGCGCACCGAGAGCGCTGCGCGCGCCGCATCCTGAACAGGAGCCCCACCACCATGCGAAAGACGTCCACGACGATAAATCCCGCGCTCTCCCGCGTGATCAGCGAGACCGGCCACACCGACCTCATCGTCGTGACCGATGCGGGGCTGCCCATTCCGCCGGGATCGGATCGGATCGACCTCGCCTACCGCCCGGGTGCGCCGGCGTTCTTCGACGTGCTCGACACCGTGCTCGCCGAGCTCGTCGTGGAGGGTGCGACCGTCTCTGCCGAGGTCGCCGATCACAGCCCCCAGGTGCTGGAGCAGCTGCGAGAACGCCTCCCCGGCATCGAGATCGAGCTCGTGCCGCACGTGGAGTTCAAAAAGCTCACCCACGACGCCCGCGCCTTCGTCCGCTCCGGCGAGTTCACACCGTACGCGAACGTGATCCTGCACGCGGGGGTGGCGTACTAGATGTCCCCCACCGTCGACACGATCGATCGGCACTCGGCCGCCCCGATGTACGACCAGCTGCGGCAGCTGATCATCGACGGCATCGAGCGGGACGGACTCCAGCCCGGCGACCCGCTCCCCGGCGAGCACCGGCTGTGCGAGCGCTACGGCATCTCGCGCACGGTCGTCCGGCAGGCGCTCGCCCAGCTCGAGCACGAAGGCATGGTCGAGCGCGTCAAGGGCAAGGGAACGTTCGTCTCGCGCCCCCGCACCAGTGAGTCTCTCGTGCACACGCTGATCGGCCTGTTCGACGATGTGGAGCGCCGCGGCGGCCACGTGCACAGCGACATCCTCCGGCACGAGCGCGAAGAGGCGGACGCCGATGTCGCGGCGGCCCTCGAGATCCCCGTCGGCTCGCCGGTCATCGCCCTCGAGCGCCTCCGCCACGTCGACGGCGAGCCCTGGTCGCTGTCGACGACGTGGATGCCGGAAGCGGTCGGTGCGCTGACTCTCGACGTCGACCTGTCCGAGGCATCCCTCTACCGGCTGCTCGCGGAGCACGGAGTCCAGGCGACGGACGGAGTCCGCTCGGCCGAGGCCACCGTCGCGACGCACGACCAGGCTCACCACCTCGGGATCAGCGCCGGGTCGGCGCTGCTGCGTCTGCGCAGCATCAGCCGGGATGCGTCGGGAACGCCGATCGAGTACTTCATCGCCCTGCACCGCGGCGACCGGTCGCGGTTCGAGTTCCAGCTGCGTCAGGAGCAGTCGCAGGCGTCGCTTCTGCATGTCGATGGCAGCGGAGGCACGTTCCAGGCGGGTACAGTCTCTGTCTGAGGCGAGTGCCGCCTCGGAGAGGATGACGGACGATGGTCGACGCCGCAGATGACGCCGCCCCGGGCGATGCCACCCAGAAGCCCGAGACCGGCTCCGTACCGCCGATCGCCGATCTGACCGACCGCCCGGCGCCGACTCCCGGGCCGTTGACGAAGCCCGCTCCGGTCGTGCGGCCGCCCAAGCGCGCTGCGCGCTGGCTTGTGCCCGTCATCGTCGTCGTCGTGCTCGCCGCCGTCGCTGGCGCCGTGATCGCCTGGCAGGTGGCGCAGTCCGGGATCGCCTGACCTCCTGGACCAGGGCACCAATCTCGTCGGCGCGTTCGAGCTGATCGCACGCATGCTCGCCGCCGGACGCACCGGCAGCGTCGTGACGTTGATCTGCGACGGCGGGGCCCGCTACGCCGGAACGTACTATGCGGACGACTGGGTGTCCGATCAGGGCTGGGATCTCGCCCCGCACCGGGCGCATCTCGAGCGGTTCCTCGACACCGGGGTCTGGAACGACTGACCCGGTTACGATGACGGCATGACCACTCTGATCCTCACCGTCGCCGGATCCGACCGCCCTGGCCTCGTCGCCGCCGTCGCCGACATCGTCGACGCGCATGGCGGCAACTGGGAGAGCAGCCAGCTCGCCGAGCTCGCGGGCGTGTTCGCGGGAGTCATCCAGGTCGCGATCCCCGCCGAGCAGGAGGAGGATCTGCAGCAGGCGCTGCGGGCGCTGGACGGGACGCTGACGGTCTCGGTGCACACGGGTGCGGATGCTCCGGCTCGCGATCAGCCCATCACCCTGCAGATCCTCGGCAACGACCGACCGGGGATCGTGCGCGAGGTCTCTGCCGTGCTCCGCGCTCATGACCTCAGCATCCACGACATGACGACCGAGACCCGGGATGCGGCGATGGCCGGCGGACGCCTGTTCGAGGCGTCCGTTGCGGCGACGGTCCCGGCAGCCGCCGATCTCGCCGCC
Organism: Microbacterium tenebrionis; assembly: GCF_903645325.1. Taxonomy (GTDB): domain Bacteria; phylum Actinomycetota; class Actinomycetes; order Actinomycetales; family Microbacteriaceae; genus Microbacterium; species Microbacterium tenebrionis. The sequence goes on along the minus strand of NZ_CAHJXQ010000001.1, from coordinate 58,542 downwards.
TTGCGTGTCGACCTGGAGCGTCTGACCTCCGAGCTCCAGGTCGACATCACGCTCGACTGAGCGCGATCGCAGATCGACTCAGACCAGTCGCTCCTTCGGGGAGACCGAGTACGTGTCCTCCGGGTCGCGGTTCACCGTGTCGCCGAGTGCCTCGTCGATCGCGGTGAGCGTGTCGGAATCCAGCGTCACGCCCGACGCCTTGACGGTGTCGGTGAGCTGCTCGGGGCGGGATGCTCCGACCAGCGCAGCCGCGACGTTCTTGTTCTGCAGCACCCAGGCGATCGCGAGCTGCGGCATCGTGAGGCCCGCCTGCTGGGCGATGGGCTTCAGCTTCTGGACGGCTTCGAGGATGTCATCCTGCAGGAACCGCTGGATGAAGTGGGCGCCGCTGTGCGGATCGGTCGCGCGCGAGCCCTCCGGCGCGGGCTGACCGGGCAGGTACTTGCCGCTGAGCACGCCCTGCGCCATCGGCGACCAGACGATCTGCGAGATGCCGAGCTCTTCGGATGCCGGGACGACCTTGCCCTCGATGACGCGGTGCAGCATGGAGTACTGCGGCTGGTTCGAGATGAGCTGCACGCCCAGCTGCTTCGCCAGGGCGTGGCCCTCGCGCAGCTGCTCTGCCGTCCACTCGCTCACGCCGATGTAGAGGGCCTTGCCGGCCCGGACGACGTCGGCGAACGCTTGGAACGTCTCCTCCAGCGGTGTCTCGTAGTCGAAGCGGTGCGCCTGGTACAGGTCGACGTAGTCGGTGCCGAGACGCTTCAGCGAACCGTTGATCGACTCGAGGATGTGCTTGCGCGACAGCCCGGTGTCGTTCGGGCCCTTGGGCCCGGTCGGGAAGTACACCTTGGTGAAGATCTCGAGGCTCTCACGCCTCTGGCCCTCGAGCGCCTTGCCGAGGATGACCTCAGCCGCGGTGTTGGCATAGGTGTCGGCCGTGTCGAACGTCGTGATGCCAGCATCCAGCACGGCGTGCACGGTCTTCACCGCGGCGTCGTCCTCGACCTGGGAGGCGTGCGTCACCCAGTTGCCGTAAGTGATCTCCGAGACTTTGAAGCCGCTGTTACCGAGATAGCGATAGTTGACCATGTCTCAACGCTACGGCCACTCGGCCGGCACGGCGCCGGTATGTCAGATCATCACGCGTGCCGGCCCGCTTCGCCCACTGACGATCGCCCCGAGCACGACGCATCCGAACGCGGCGGCGACGCTCACGACATACAATGGCGCGACGCCGGGCAGCGTGACGCCGCCGGAGACGAAGTACGTGTCACTTAGGCTCATGCCCGGCCCGAAAGAGGCGATGAACAACGCGGGAGCGCCGAGCGTCAGCACAGCCAGGAAGAGCAGCGCAGCCAGTTGCGGGTCCGCGCTGGTGCGGATCACGAGCACGGCGACGACCACCGCGATGACGACGCCGAGCACGAGGAACATCACCGGGCCCGCATCCGACGGCGACTCACCGGCCGCTGCCATCTCGCCCCGGATCCCAGCGAGGCTTCGGCCTGGAACTGCGGCCAGCGGCGTCAGGACGATGATCTGGAGGGCCCCCCAGACCGCGTACGCGGCGACGGCGACCGCACCGAGAATCGAGACGAGGACGGTCGCGCGGCGCGGTTCGTTCATGCGGCGACCGTATTGGCGCACCCTGGGAGATCACCCGGCGCGTCAGCGAAGAAGAGTTTCCGGGCCCGGAATCGATCCCGGGCCCGGAAACTCTTCTCCGAGAGTCAGGCGTCGATCGATTCGCGCAGGTCGGCGCGGGTGATCGGCTGCGTCGGCACGTCGGTGGTCGAGGGGGCGGCGGTCGAGGCAGCAGATGCCGGCGCCTCGGATGCCGGAGATGGGTCGGATGCCGCAGCATCCGCTGTCGTCACGATCGACGCCCGATCGCGGAAGCCCTCGGCGGTCACCCGATCCAGATCGACCTGCTTGCGGATCGCGTACGCCTTCTCGTACAGCGACGGGTCGCCGTAACTCGTCAGCACCTTCACGATGACGGGGAGCAGCTCGATCATGAAGAACAGCGCCGCGATGAGCCAGTGCGCCCACCAGATGGTCGGCTCCTCCTCGGCGAGGCGGTTCAGGGCGCTGATCTGACTCAGCAGACCGACCGCTCCGGCGTTCCCCTGCGCGACGGAGTCGGCGCGGGCGTTGTAAGCGGCGAGCGCCTGCTCGTACGTCTCACGAGCGGCGGGGAGCTGGTCGTTCGCCTGCTGGCGGTTCGCCGACTCCGACGAAGCGGTGTTCTCCTTGGCGGCGGTCTCCGCGGCGGCGAGTTCGTCGTTCGCCGTGCGCAGCTGTGCGGCCAGCGCATCGTAGGTCTGCTGGGCCTGCGCGAGCTGCGCCTGGGCGGCATCCGAGCTCGACCCTTCGCCGTTGACCCCCGTGCAGCCGGGGACCTCGCCCGCGCCTTCACCGGTGAGCTCGCATTGGTAGAGCGCGCGTGCCTGGTCGATGACCTTCTGCTGCTCGGCCATCTTCGACGTGATGTCGTCGACGGTGGCCTGCGCGGCGGTCGTGGATGCCGAACCCGACTCGGTGTCGGCGACGATTCCCGTGGCCGCCTGGTTCTCGAGCGCGGCGACCCGTGCGGTCGCAGCATCCAGCGCCTTCTTCTCCGGGCCGCTCTCGAGAGCATCCTGGTCCGACTGCGCCTGCACGATGTTCGTCGCGGCGACCTCGCGGTTGATGTCGTTGTGGAACACCTGCAGAACCAGCGGCTCGGCGACGAGGAATCCGATCAGGACCGCCATGGCGACTCGGGGAAGCGCGAGTCCGATGAGCTTTCCGATGCTGCGCGTCGACGTCATGGTCGATGTCAGGAACCGGTCGAGGTTGAAGATGATGCCGGCCCACACGATCGCGAGGGGAACGGCGATCCACATCGCGGCCTGCACGCCCGTGGTGAGGGCGAAGAACATCGAGATCGCCGAGACGAGCGCGGTACCTGCGAGCACGAAGAACATCTGCACGAATCGCGGCGTCTCACCGGGAACACGGTCGAGGATCTCGCCGTCCGCGCCGCCGAGGATCGCCATGGTGCGCAGTCGAGACCCGCGCGTGCGCGGCTTGTTCTCGCGCTTCGCCTTCGCGGCGCGGCGCTGCGCGCGCTTCATCTTCGTGGGTCCGAACACGCCCTGCGCCCGCTCGAGGTCGCCCAGCTCATCAGCTGCGGGTTCGGCCCTGCGCGGCTGGTCGCCGGTCGCGGACGCCTCGCTGCCGGTGGGCTCGTAGCTGCGGAGGAAGTCGAGATCCTCGTCGGTGACGGAGCCCTCAGGGGTTTCGCCGTCGATCGAAATCTGCCCGTCGGAGCCCATACGGCCAGGGCGATGCGCGGAATAGGACATCCCTAGAGGCTACGAAACTCCGCCTGAGCGACAGCCGGAAGCCTCAGTCCGCGGAGAGGGCGGCCGCGGCGACCTCATCCTCGGTGGTCGCGACGAGCTGGCCGCAGGCGCCGTCGATCTCCTTGCCGCGGGTGTCGCGGAGGGTCGTCGGGATGCCGGCGTCGTTGAGCCGGCGGACGAACTCGTCGGTGACGTCCTTCTCGGATGCCGTCCACACCGACTCGGGCGTCGGGTTCAGCGGGATCGGGTTGACGTGCACCCATCCGCGGCCCCGCTGATTGAGCTTCTCCGCCAGCAGGTCGGCGCGCCAGGCGTGGTCGTTCATGTCCTTGATGAGCGCGTACTCGATCGAGACGCGGCGACCGGTCTTCTCGTAGTACTCGTGCGCGGCATCCAGCGCCTCGTCCACCTTCCAGCGCGAGTTCACCGGGATGAGCTCGTCGCGCAGATGATCGTCGGGCGCGTGCAGGGACAGTGCGAAGGTGACGGGGATGTTCTCGTTCGCCAGCTTTCTGATGGCCGGCACCAGGCCGACCGTCGACACGGTGATGCCGCGAGCGCTCATGCCGAGGCCGTCGGGCTGCGGGGCGACCATGATGCGCACGGCGTCCATCACGCGCTTGTAGTTCGCGAGCGGTTCTCCCATGCCCATGAAGACGATGTTGCTGACGCGCTCCATGCTGTGGTCGTCGGCCTTCTTGCCGCCGAGACCGCCCTCGGCGATCAGGCGGTTCGCGCGGACGATCTGCTCGACGATCTCGGCGGTGGACATGTTGCGGGTGAGCCCGGCCTGTCCGGTGGCGCAGAACGGGCAGTTCATGCCGCATCCTGCCTGGCTCGACACGCACAGCGTGATCCGGCCCGGGTAGCGCATGAGGACGGACTCGACCAGCGCGCCGTCATGCAGACGCCACAGGAACTTGATCGTGTCGCCGCGATCGGTCTCGAGGCGCCGCACCTCGGTGAGCAGCGGCGGAAGCATCCCCGCGACGAGCTCCTCGCGCTGCGCGGCGGGGAGGTCGGTCATCTCGGCGGGGTCGGACGTGTAGTGCGTGAAGTAGTGCGTCGCGAGCTGCTTGGCGCGAAAGCCCGGCAGACCGAGTTCTTTGACCTTCTCGATGCGCTCGGCCGGCGTCAGATCCGCCAGGTGCACCGGCGGCTTGCCGCGCTTCGGGCTGGCGAACTGCAGCAGTGGACGACCGCTCTCATCCTTCTTCTGGGTCCAGCCCTCGGTGCGTGGGCGCACCTGCGGGTTCGCAGGCCCCGTCAGGCGGATGGGAGATTTCTCGGTCATACCTCCAGGGTACGGGCTGGGAGGTGGAAAGGCCCTGGGGCGGCGTGAGTCACGGCACTTGTCATTACAGGCTGGGGTCCGCGAGAATGGGGCATCCCCCGATGAAGGAGCCCGATGACCGACCGCCTCGCCCGCGCCCGCACCTCCGGCGTCCTCGCCGTCCTCCGCGCCCCCTCCCCCGAGTCCGCCCTCGAGACCGCCGAGGCGATCATCCGCGGTGGGGTGACGGGCATCGAGGTCACGTACTCCACACCCGATGCGCCGGCGGTGATCCGCGAGCTCATCGCCCGCCATGGGGATGCCGCGTACGTCGGCGCGGGAACCGTGACCTCGGCCGACGAGGCCCACGCCGCCGTGGAGGCGGGCGCGGAGTTCCTCGTGAGCCCCGGCACCCTGCCCGACCTCACCCGCACGATGCTCGACACCGGAGCGGTCGTGATGACCGGCGCGCTGACGCCGACCGAGATCATGGGGGCACTGGGGCTCGGCGTCGACGTCGTGAAGGTGTTCCCGGCATCCCTCGGCGGGCCGTCCTACTTCGGCGCGCTGCGCGGACCGTTCCCGGATGCTCCACTCATGCCCACCGGCGGCGTCAGCCCCGACAACCTCGCCGCGTGGTTCGCCGCCGGATCGGTCGCAGTGGGCGCGGGAGGCGACCTCGCGAACTCGGCGTCGATCGCCGCGCAGGACTGGGACGACATCACGGCGCGCGCCGCTCGGTTCGCTGCGGCGCTGGCCGCCGTGCGCGGGTGACGCTGCCCGACCTGCTGCCCTGGGCGTGGGTGGCGCTCGGGGCGGCCGCCGTCACGATCGGCATCTCGAAGACCGCGCTGCCGGGCGGCAGCACACTCGCGATCGCGCTGTTCGCCTCAGTGCTCCCTGCTCGTACCTCCACGGCGGCGATGCTCCTCCTGCGCCATCGCCCCGGGGCAATCTGCTGCTGGCGGGCACGTACGGCACGCTCGGCGGCTTCACGACCATGGTCGCCAACGCGGGCGGCCCCGTGATGTCGATGTACTTCCTCGCCACACGCGCGCAGGTCATGACGTTCCTCGGCACGTCGGCATGGTTCTTCGCGATCGTGAACATCGTCAAGGTGCCGTTCCTCGCCGGTCTCGGGCTGTTCCCCGGCCCGGTGCTGCTGATGGATGCCGTGCTCGCACCGCTGGTCGTGATCGGCGCGCTGATCGGCCTGCGCATCGCCCGGCGGATCGATCAGCGCCTCTTCGACCGGATCGTCATCGGTCTGACGATCGTCGGGGCGGTCTACCTGCTGTTCTGACGCCGAGACCCGAGCGCGAGCGAAGGCTGCTCAGTCCAGGAATATGTCCGGGAACAGGCGGTCGTCGGGCGTGCCGGGGATGGCGGCGTAGCCGGAGAAGTCCGTCACGCCGTCGGCCTCGAGCACATCCTCGACGATGAGCGACTGGCCCGTGTACGACGCCGCGGGCTTCGTGAGCACCGAATACGCGGCATCCGCGTAGATGTCGGCCGTGCGGCTGGCGGCCATGACCTTGTCGCCGCCGAGCAGGTTCTGCACCGCCGCGGTCGCGATCGTCGTGCGCGGCCACAGCGTGTTCGCGGCGATGCCGTCCTCGGCGAACTCAGCGGCGAACCCGAGCGTCACCATCGTCATGCCGAATTTCGCGAGCGTGTAGGCGGTGTGCGCACCGAGCCACTTCGGCGTCGGGTTCAGCGGAGGCGAGAGCGACAGGATGTGCGGGTTCGCCGAACCGCGCAGCACCGGCACGGCGGCGCGGGAGAGCATGAACGTCCCGCGGACGTTGACGTCCTGCATGAGGTCGTACTTCTTCGCGCCCAGGTCGAGCGAGCGCGAGAGGTCGATGACGCTGGCGTTGTTGATGACGATGTCGATGCCGCCGAACTCGCCCTGCGTCTTCATGACCGCTTCGGTGATGTCATCGTCGTCGCGCACGTCGCCGACGATCGGGAGGGCGTTGCCCCCGGCCGCCCGGATCTGCTCGGCGGCAGTGTGGATCGTGCCCTCGAGCTTCGGATGCGGGGTGTCGGTCTTGGCGAGCATCGCGATGTTCGCGCCGTCGCGCGCGGCGCGCAGGGCGATGGCGAGGCCGATGCCGCGGCTGCCGCCCGACATCAGGATGGTCTTTCCGGCGAGGGTGCTCATGGGTCTCCCTGGGTGGTGGTTCTGCGGATGCTTACTTGGGCGCCATGCGGATCGCGCCGTCGAGGCGGATCGTCTCGCCGTTGAGGTAGCCGTTCTCGATGATGCTCTGCACGAGGGCTGCGTACTCGGCGGGCTTGCCGAGGCGCGCGGGGTACGGCACCTGCTGGCCGAGCGACGCCTGCGCCGCCTCCGGGAGGCCGGCGAGCATCGGGGTCTCCATGATCCCCGGCGCGATCGTGCACACGCGGATGCCGTAGCGCGCGAGCTCGCGGGCTATCGGCAGCGTCATGGCGTGCACGCCGCCCTTCGACGACGAGTAGGCGGGCTGACCGATCTGACCGTCGAACGCGGCGACGGATGCCGTGTTCACGATGACGCCGCGGTCCCCGCCGTCGGTGGGGTCGTTCTTCGCGATCACGGCCGCGGCCTGAGATGCGACGTTGAACGTGCCGACGAGGTTGATGCGGATGACGCGCTCGAAGTCGGCGAGCGCGGTGGGGTTGCCGTCGCGGTCGAGCACCTTGGCCGGGGTCGCGACGCCGGCGCAGTTGACGACGATGCGCAGCGGCGCGTGCTCGTTCGCGGCGGCGACGGCAGATGCGGCGTCCTCGGCGTTCGTCACGTCGCCGGGGGCGAACGCTCCGCCGAGCTCTGCGGCCATCTCGGCGCCGGCCGACGACGGCAGGTCGAGAAGCGTTACGTGCGCACCCGCGGCCGCGAGCGCGCGGGCGGTGGCGAGGCCGAGCCCTGAGGCTCCGCCGGTGATCAGCGCACCGGATCCCTGGATCTGCATGGTTCTCCCTCGAACGGATTGCAACTCAGTGTCAGCATACGCGGTTCTCAGTGTCACCTCTGGTCATTCCGATCACGGAGGTGTTGGCTGGGGTCATGGAACTGCGTCGCAAGCGAGCCTACGACACCGCCGAATCCTCCGACGGGTTCCGTGTGCTGGTCGATCGGCTGTGGCCGCGGGGTCTGTCGAAGGAGCGCGCGGCGATCGATCTGTGGGCCAAGGACACCGCTCCGAGCCCGGAGCTGCGCAAGGCCTGGCATGCGGCATCCGATGATGACTGGGGCACCTACGCCGACCGCTACCGCGCCGAGCTCGACGGCGAGTCCGCCGCGGCACTCGACGCTCTGGCCGGCGAACTGAAGATGCACGACACCGTCACCCTCGTCTACGCCGCGCATGATGAGAAGCACAACCACGCCGTGATCCTCGAGCAGGCGCTGCGAGCACTGCTGCCATGAGCACAACTTCGGATCCGGCGCTCGACACGCCGCGACGGTGGCCTAATCGACGGCGGGTCGCACCGGGGTTCCGAAGCTGTGCACGGCGCGGCGACCCGATGTGAGGGATTCCGGATGGCGCATCCGCTGATGTTCTGCCCGCCTATCTCGGGCCGTCTGGCTGGCTGGGTGTCGACCTCACCGCCGGCACCGACTGGCAGGAGATCTCCGAGCTCGTCGACGCCTCCTACCGGGTGACCACGTACCGCCGGCTCGTGAAGCGGCTCGACGAGGACTAGCTCCAGACGAACCGGAAGGTGCCGGCGAGCACGGCGGCGGCGAGCGCGAGGGCCATGATCGCCAGCGCACCGAGCAGCGCGACGGCATCCCGTCCATGCAGGCTCGACGGCCGAGACCAGGTGCGCGGGATGCCGGAGCCGAACCCGCGGGCCTCCATCGCGAGCGCGAGCCTGGTCCCCCGGCGCACCGCGAACACGAGCAGCACGAACGCCATCGAGAAGAAGCGCCGGATCGCTCCGCTGTCGCCCACCCCCCGCGCGCGGCGCGCGAGGCCCATCGTGCGCCAGTCGTCGAGGAACAGCCCGAGCATCCGGGTACCGGCGAGGATGCCGAGCACGAACCGGCTGGGCAGCTTCGCGACCTGTGCCAGGGCGTCGGCGAGCTCGGTGGGGTCGGTGCGCCCGAACAGCATGATCGTCGGCAGTCCGAGCGCAACGACCCGCAGGCTCACCGCGATCGCGAGCGAGATCGAGTCGTCGCTGATCGTCGCGAAGCCGAAGCTCCAGTAGATGTGACCTGCGGGCTCGGCGTAGAGCAGCATGCTGAGACCGGCGATCGGGGCGAACACGACGATTGGCAGGATGCGCCGGATCACGGTCCGCAGACGCAGGCCGGTGAGCGGTAGGCACAGCAGCTGCAACGCGATCGCGACGAGTCCGCTGACGACGTCGATCGAGGCGAACAGCGGCACGGACAGCAGCAGTGCGAGAACGATCTTCGTGACCGGATTGACGCCATCGAGCCAGGCGCGCGGCTCCAGGTCGACAGCACCCGCCTGCGAATCGTTCAGGCGCGAGTCCGTCATGCGCGCACCGCCTGCGGGCTCAGCTCGATACGCTGACCGCCGAGGTGCCGGACCACGCCCTCGTCATGCGTCACCGCGATGACCGACGTCCCGGAGGCGATCTCCTCCTGGAGCAGCGCGACCAGCTCCACCCAGCCGCGGCGATCCTGCCCGAAGGTCGGTTCATCGAGCACGACGACCTCGGGGGATGCCGCGAGCACGGTCGCCACGGAGAGACGGCGCTTCTGCCCACCCGACAGCGTGAACGGGTTCGCGAGGGCGAGCGGTGCGAGATGGAGGCGTTCGAGCAGCCCGTCGACGACGAATGCCGTTCGGGATGCCGTCCAGCCGAGCGCCTTCGGCCCTACGGCGAGCTCGTCGCGCAGGGTCTGGGTGAGGAACTGGTGTTCGGGCTCTTGGAAAACCGTGCCGATGCGGGTGAGCAGTTCTCGCGAGGTCCAGCGGATCGGCCGCCGCCCGCTCTTTCCTGCGAGCGACTCCGCCGATTCGATGCTGCCCGCCCGCTCCGGGATGAGCCCGGCGAGGGTGAGAGCGAGCGTCGACTTGCCGACCCCGTTCGGTCCGGTGATCACTGTCGCGTGACCGCCCGGCACCCGCACCTCGAGCCCGGACTGCACGATCGTGCGCGGTTCGCGGGCGATCGCAAGACCGGATGCCGCGAGCACTGGCTCGCCGAAATCACTGAGCACCGGCTCCGCGCCCGAAGGCGCCGGCGGCAGCTCAGGCAGCTCGACGTCGAGCCCGGGCACCCACACGCCGGCATCCGCCAGTATCTGGCCGTGCTCGGCGAACACCCGATCCGGTGCACCATCGGCAAGCAGCCCCCCGTCGGCGCCGAGCACGATCACGCGGGTCATCAGATCGACCCATACCGGCGTGCGGTGCTCGACCACCACGAGCGTGGCGCCACTCGCCTCGACGACGCGCTCGACGCTCGCCCGCACCTCGGCGATCCCTTCGGGATCCAGGTTCGCGGTCGGCTCGTCGAGCAGAAGCAGACCGGGCCGCATCGCCAGGACACCGGCGAGCACGAGACGCTGCTTCTGCCCTCCGGAGAGCGCCTTGGTCGCGCGTTGCAGAGGCACGGCGAGGCCGACGGCTTCCATGGCCTCCGCGACACGATCGGGGATCTCGGATGCCGGCACGCCGAGGTTCTCGCATCCGAACGCGACGTCGTCGCCGACTTTGGACAGCACGATCCCGGCATCCGGGTCCTGCATCACGAGCCCCGCCTGCCCTCGGCGGGCCTCGGGGGCCGCGCCGTCGACGAGCAGCGAGCCGGTCCGCTCACCCTCATCGGCGTCGCCGAGGACTCCTGCGAGCCCGGCGAGCAGGGTCGACTTGCCCGCGCCGGATGCGCCGAGCAGCAGTACGCGCTCGCCGGGCTCGATCGTGAAGGTGACGTCTGAGACCGCCGGACGCCTGCGGCCCGCGTAACGCCAGCCCCAGCCCGCCGCCTGCACGCGGGCCGGGGTGGTCCCAGCCCCGCTCATCTCAGACCTCGCGGATGCGCTCTCGCCCTGCCGCGAAGCGGCTGAGCGCCCCTGTGGCGGCGAGGGCGCGCACCAGCAGCCAGCCCACGACACCGGCGAGCACGATGCCCGACACGATCAGGCACACGAGGTAGATCGTGTTGAACTCGAGGGACTTCAGGATGTTCGGGGAGCTGCCGTAGAACAGCTCGAAGATCCACGCGGCGATGCCGGCGCCCGCACCGGCGAGACCGGCGACGACGATGCCGAAGCGGCGGTACAGGAACAGCGCGAAGATGAGCTCGGCCCCGAGACCCTGCACGATGCCGGAGAGGATCGTCGATACTCCCCAGACGTTGCCGATCAGCATCGAGACGATGGCCGCGACGAGTTCGACGACGAGGGCGGCGCCCGGCTTGCGGATCACGAGGCCGCCGACGACGCCGCCGAGCAGCCAGATGCCCACCGCGATGCCGCCGAAGCCGGGGGGCAGCGCGTCGGCGGCGCTGAACCATGCGTAGCCGATGGTGTTCCAGCCCCAGAAGACGAGGCCGATCGCGACGCCGAGGACGGCGGCGACGACGATGTCGACGACGCGCCAGCGCCAGCGACTCGGTGCGACCGTCTCGGCGATCGCGGGCGTGCGTGTAGACGTACTCATCTGAGCTCCTCCCTGCGCCGGCATGATCCGGATCAGGTTCGACGGTCGAAGCGCTTCTCGCTCCCTCTCAGCCCGGCATCGCCCGGACTCCCGTGGTTGTGCCCTCGATCATACCCGCCTCCCGCGCCCGGCGTTACAAGATCGACACCGGGGATTGGGTAGCGTGGGCAGGTGACCATTGACGATGCGACGCCTGTGACGACCCGTCGCGCCTTCCGTGCTCACCGGGAACGCACCACGGTCCCCACCGGTTCGGCACCGGCATCCGTCGAGGCGCCGCTTCCCGTTCCGCCGCCGGAGTCGCCCGAGGATCAAGAGCCTGCCGTCCAGTGGGCGGATGCCGAACGGCCCGCGACCGCACTCCTCTGGCTCGAGACAGCCGATGTCATCGAGACCACGCTTCCCGCCGATCTGGGTGCTGCGGCGACCCGCCCGTCCGGTGACGACCTGCTCGCCGGGACCCGTTCCGGACTGCTGCGCACGCGTTGGCTCGTACCGCTGGGCACCCTCGCGCTGTGCACGGTCGCCTACGGCGCTTCCATGCTCCTGTGGCCGCTGCACGCCGTCGCCCCGGTGGCCGCGGCCGTCGAGGTCCGGATCGCGCCGGCCGCGGCATCCGACATCACGTGGCCGTCCGGGGGCAGCTCGGGCGTCGGGATCGCAGGAGTGTCCTCCGTCGCGTCGGCGACCGGAGCCGTGCCGATCGCCAGCGTGACGAAGGTGGTCTCGAGCCTGATGGTGCTCGACCGACTGCCTCTGGCGCTGGGCGAACAGGGACCGGAATACGCGTTCACGTACGCCGACAGCGTCGAGTACTGGGACTACCGCGTCTCGGACCAGTCCGCACTCGATGTTCCCGTCGACGGCGTACTGACCGAGTACCAGCTGCTGCAGGGGACCCTGCTCGGATCGGCGAACAACTACATCGACCGGCTCGCGCGGGAGATCTGGGGGTCGGAGGCGCAATTCGCCGCTGCGGCGAAGACGTGGCTCGCCGATCGCGGCCTGAGCGACATCACGATCGTCACGCCGTCGGGCTTCGACGACCGCAACACGGCCACACCCGCCGCCCTGCTGAAGCTCGGCGAGCGCGCCATGCAGAACCCCGTCTTCGCCGAGATCGTCGGCACGAAGAGCGTGGAGCTGCCCGGCGCGGGGGTGGTGACGAACACCAACGGGATGCTGGCAGACGCTGGCGTCGTCGGCATCAAGACCGGCACGCTCGGCGAGGACTGGAACCTCCTCACCGCCAAGGACGTGACGGTCGACGACGTCACGGTGCACCTGTACGCGGCCGTCCTCGGGCAGGACGATGACGAGGGCCGGCTCGCGGCGACGCGCTCCCTGTTCACGCAGGTCGAGGCCGACCTCACAGCTGCCGGACCGACCGTCGCCGCCGGCACGGTCGTCGGCAGAGTCCAGACGGACTGGGGCACGACGGTCGACATCGTCACGGACGACGACGCCACCGTCGTGCAGTGGAACGGAGCAGCCTCGGCCGCGACCGTGACCCTCGATCTGATGGATCAACGGGCCGAGGGCGATGACGTCGGCACGCTCGCCGTGCAGGGACCCGTGGATGCCGAGTCCGTCGATGTCTCGCTCGCCGAAGAGGTCACGGGTCCGAGCCCCTGGTGGCGCCTGACGCACCCGCTGCAGCTGCTCGGCATCATCACGAAGTGACCGTCATCACGAAGTGACCGGACCGGAACGCTGAGGGGCGGGCGCCCTCCCGGTCGCCCCGCCCCTCACTCCTGCGTCAGTTGTCGCCGCGCTGTTCGGCGCTCCCCGCAGCGACGCTCTCGGCATCCGACGCCTCGCCCGTCACGACGACGGGGACCGAATCGCTCAGCGCCTCTTCGGCGTCGATGTCGGTCGCGGCCTGCTCGAACTGCGACCGGTAGAGACGCCAGTACGCGCCCTGCGCCGCGATGAGCTCGTCGTGCGAGCCTTTCTCGACGATGTCGCCGTGCTCCATCACGAGGATGAGGTCGGCGTCGCGGATCGTCGACAGGCGGTGCGCGATCACGAACGACGTGCGCCCCTGTCGCAGTGCCGCCATGGCGTGCTGCAGCAGCAGCTCGGTGCGCGTGTCGACCGCGCTCGTCGCCTCGTCGAGAATGAGGATCGACGGCTGCGACACGAACGCGCGCGCGATCGTGATCAGCTGACGCTCACCGGCCGACACGTTCGAGGCGTCCTCATCGAGTATCGTCTCGTACCCGTCGGGGAGCGAGCGCACGAACCGGTCGACGTAGGTCGCCGTGGCCGCCTCGACGACTTCCTCATCGGTCGCGGTGGCACGGCCGTAGCGGATGTTCTCGAGGATGGACCCGGCGAACAGCCACGGGTCCTGCAGCACCATGCCGGTGCGCGAGCGCAGCTCCTCCCTGGTGACGCCGGCGATGTCCTGTCCATCGATGAGGATACGGCCGGAGCTCAGCTCGTAGAACCGCATGATGAGGTTCACCAGAGTCGTCTTGCCCGCACCTGTCGGCCCGACGATCGCGACGGTCTGACCCGGCTCGACCCGGAACGACAGATCCTTGATCAGCGGACGGTCCGGCGTGTAGGAGAAGCACACGTCCTCGAACTCGATGACGCCACGGCCGGCGACATCGGGGTCGGGCAGGGCCGCAGCGTCCTCGGCATCCGGTTCCTGCTCGTCGGCGTCGAGGAAGTCGAACACGCGCTCGGCCGACGCCGTGCCGGACTGCACGACCGCCGCCATGCCGCCGAGCTCCGACAGCGGCTGGGTGAACTGCTGCGAGTACTGGATGAACGCCTGCACGTCGCCCAGGCGCAGCTGGCCGCTGGCGACCATCAGACCGCCGAGCACTGCGATGCCGACGAAGGCCAGGCTGCCGACGAAGGTCATGGCGGGCATGATGATGCCCGACAGGAACTGCGCCTTGAAGCTCGCCTGGTACAGCTCCTCGTTCTCGGCCTGGAAGCTCTCCAGGGCCTCCTGCTCGCGGCCGAAGACCTTGACGCGCGCGTGGCCCGAGAAGGACTCCTCGACGCGGGCGTTCAGGCGCCCGACCTTGCGCCACTGCGTTCCGAACGCCTTCTGCGAGCGCGGGCCGATGATGCCGAAGATGACGCCCATCAGCGGGAGCGCGACGAGGGCGACCAGGGCGAGCTGCCACGAGATCGAGAACATCATGACCAGCACGCCGATGACGGTCAGCACCGAGGTCAGCACGCCCGACAGCGACTGCTGCATCGTCTGGGTGATGTTGTCGATGTCGTTCGTGACGCGCGAGATGAGCTCACCGCGCTGCACCTTGTCGAAGTACGACAGCGGCAGGCGGTTGATCTTCGCCTCGACGGACTCGCGCAGGCGCCACATGGTGCGGACCATGATCACGTTGATGACGTAGCCCTGCAGCCAGCTCAGGAGCGCCGCGACGACGTAGATCGCCAGCACCGCGATGATCACCCAGCGCAGGCGGTCGAAGTCGATGCCCGCGCCGACCTGGAAGTCGCTGAACGCGGCCACCATGTTCGCGAAGTCGTCCTGCCCCTGCGAGCGCAGCATCTCGACGACCTGCTCCTGCGTCGTTCCGGCGGGTACGCCGTTGTCGCCGAGGACCTTCGAGATATAGCCCTCGTAGATGAGGTTGGTCGCCTCGCCGAGCACCTTGGGTGCGGCGACCGTGAGCACGACGCCGACGGCGCCGAAGAACGACACCAGCACGAACCAGGCGGCGGAGGGCTTGAGCAGCCCGATCATGCGGGCGAAGCTCTTGCCGAAGTTGTCGGCCTTGCCCGGCTTGATGGCGTCCCAGTCGCCGGAGTTCTGACGCGCCGCCTCGGCGAGCTCCGCCTCGTACTGCTCCTCGGGAGTCAGCGTCTCGGTGGGGCCCACCTGTGCGTCGGACCCAGGAGTGGGGGCGTTGCCGCTCATGCGTCCACCCCCAGCTGCGACTCGACGATCTCGCGGTAGGTGTCGTTGGTCTCGACGAGTTCGTCGTGCGTGCCGACGCCGACCATCTCTCCTCCTTCAAGGACCACGATGCGGTCGGCATCCGTGATCGTGGAAACGCGCTGGGCGACGACGATCTTCGTCACCTGCGGCAGTTCTCGCCAGAGCGCCTGCCGGAGCCTGGCGTCCGTCGTCAGGTCCAGCGCCGAGAACGAGTCGTCGAAGACGAGGATCTCGGGCTGGTGCACCAGGGCTCGGGCGATCGCCAGACGCTGGCGCTGACCGCCGGAGACGTTGGTGCCGCCCTGGGCGATGCGGGTCTCGAGCCCGTCGGGCATCTCGGAGACGAAGTCCTTGGCCTGGGCGATCTCGAGCGCTCGCCACAGTTCCTCGTCCGTGGCATCGGACCGGCCGTAGCGCAGGTTCGACGCGATCGTTCCGGTGAACAGGAACGGACGCTGCGGCACGAGGCCGATCGTCTTCCACAGCGCGTCCATGTCGGCCTCGCGCACATCGACGCCGCCGACCCGCACCGTGCCGCCGGTGACGTCGAACAGCCGCGGGATGAGCGAGACCAGCGTCGTCTTGCCGGCGCCGGTGGATCCGACGATCGCGACGGTCTGGCCGCGCTCCGCGCCGAACGAGATGTTCCTGAGCACCGCGGAGTCGGCTCCGGGGTAGGTGAACTCGACGTCCTCGAACATCACGGTGCCGGGCACCGGGAAGTCGGTTGCGCCGTCCTCGGGACGCTCGAGGCTCGACTCGGCGTCGAGCACCTCGCCGACGCGCTCTGCCGAGACGGCCGCACGCGGGATCATCATCGCCATGAAGCTCGACATGATGACGCCCATCATGATCTGGCCGATGTACTGCATGAAGGCGAACAGCGTGCCGACCTCGACGTTGCCGTTCTGCACCTCGAGTCCGCCGAACCAGATGACGCCGACCACGGTGACGTTGAGGATCAGCATGAACAGCGGGAACAGCAGCACGAACAGCGAGCCGATGTTGCGGCCGAGCTTCATGAGGTCGGTGTTCGTCTCGCGGAACCGCTCCTCCTCGACGCGTTCGCGCACGAAGGCGCGGACGACGCGGACGCCGGTGAGCTGCTCGCGCATGACGCGGTTGATCTGGTCGAGCTTGCCCTGGTTCTTGCGGAACAGCGGGACCATGCGCATGATGATCAGCACGGCGACGATCAGCAGCACGGGCACGGAGACGGCGATCAGCCAGCTGAGGCCGACGTCCTGCTGCACGGCCATGATGATGCCGCCGATGGCGAGCAGCGGCGCGGTGACGAACATGGTCGCGCCCATCATCGCCAGCATCTGCACCTGCTGCACGTCATTGGTGTTGCGGGTGATGAGGGAGCCGGCGCCGAACTGCGACACCTCGCGCTCCGAGAAGCTACTCACGCGCGCGAACACGTCGGAGCGGATGTCGCGGCCGACGCTCATGGCCGCCTTCGCGGCGAAGTACGTGGCGACGACCGAGCAGACGATCTGGCCCAGCGACACGACGAGCATCCAGGCGCCGGTGCGCCAGATGTACCCGGTGTCGGCGGCCGCGACGCCCTGGTCGATGATGTCGGCGTTCAGGCGGGGCAGGTAGAGCGTGGCCAGGGCGCTGGCGAACTGGAAGACCAGCACGCCGACCAGCAACGGCCAGTACTTGGAGAGATAGCGGAAGAGGAGTTTTCCGAGCATGGAGGAGGAGTCCTTCTGGAGAAGAGCCCGAAAGGGCCAGAAGCTAGCGTGCCACGACCCGCCGACATTGCCCATCCCCCGTGAGGATTATCCGCTCAAGGCGAACGACCCGCAGATGAGACCGGATTTCTCACCCGCGTCCAAGAACCTGCGACGTCGTCGTCAGCCGAACAGCGGGGTCTCCGGGACGTATCCGCGAGCGCCGGCACCGGCATCCTCGGCGAGTTCCACGATCGTCGCCGGCTGCCACCGCGGCGAGCGGTCCTTGTCGACCAGTTGCGCTCGAATGCCCTCGGCGAGGTCGGGATGCTGCGTCGCGAACCACATCACGCGCCGGTACTCGCCGATCAGCGCATCCCGAAGGGTGCCCTCGCGCGCCTCGCGCACGGCATCCAGCGTCACCGCGAGGCCCGTCGGCGACAGCTCGGCGAGCGTGGCTGCGGTGGCGGATGCCGACACCTCTGCGCGTGCGGAGAGCCGATCCGCGATCTCGCCCACGGAGTCCGCGGAGAAGACCTCGTCGATCCAGGCGCGCTCCCCCGCGAGCGCCGAGGCCTCGGGCGTCTCATCGAACAGCAGCACGAGTTCGGACGGGCTCGTCGGATCGGCGCGGTTGCGCAGCGCCTCGCGCAGGTCGTCGAGCCGCTGCGAGGGCACGTAGTGATCCGCGAAGCCGGCGTACACCGCATCCGCCGCCGTCATGATGCCCCCGGTGAGCCCCAGGTACTCGCCGAGGCGTCCCGGGGACCGGCCCAGCAGATACGTGCCGCCGACGTCGGGGGTGAATCCGATGCGGGTCTCCGGCATGGCCAGCCGGCTGCGCTCGGTGACGATGCGGATCGCGGCGTGGCCGGCGAGGCCGATGCCGCCGCCCATCGTGATGCCGTCGGCGATCGCGACGATCGGCTTCGGATACTCGGAGATCATGAGGTTCAAGGCGTACTCGGCACGGAAGAAATCTGCCGTCCTCTGCGCCTCGCCGGCTGTGACCTGGTCGTAGAGAGCGCGCACGTCGCCGCCGGCGCACAGCCCGCGGTCGCCGGCCCCGTCGAGCAGGACGATGTCGATGTCGGTGTCGGCGCGCCAGGCGTTGAGGGCGGCGGTGAGCTGCCCGATCATGTCGAGGTCGAGCGCGTTGATCGCCTTCGGCCGGTTGAGGGTGAGCCGCCCCAGCGCACCCTCGGTGCGAACGAGAACGGTGGGCTCGGCGTCGATGTCAGTCACCCTGGCCACGTTACATGGGCCTGTTCTGGGGTTTCTGCGCTCGGTCGATGCGGAATTCTGCGTGTTTT
Organism: Microbacterium tenebrionis; assembly: GCF_903645325.1. Classification (GTDB taxonomy): domain Bacteria; phylum Actinomycetota; class Actinomycetes; order Actinomycetales; family Microbacteriaceae; genus Microbacterium; species Microbacterium tenebrionis. The sequence continues at coordinate 40,355 of NZ_CAHJXQ010000001.1, read as the reverse complement.
CCGGCAAGATGGGGAGAACGCCCATGCAGGAAAGGCACTTGATGGCAGACGGACAGCTGATCGAGTTCGACCGTGCGACCAAGCGCTTCGGCGCGGTCGCCGCGGTGTCGGACTTCTCCGCGCGCGTCAATCCGGGGGTCGTCACCGGGTTCCTCGGGCCCAACGGCGCGGGCAAGACCACGACTCTGCGGATGCTGCTCGGGCTCGAGCGGCCGACCAGCGGCACGGCCACGATCGGCGGCTCCCGCTACGCGGAGCTGCGCAGCCCCGCCCGCGTCATCGGCGCGATGCTCGACGACCCCGGCTTCCGCGCCCGTCGCACGGTCGAGCGCCACCTGATCACGACGGCCAAGGCGAACGGCATCCCGCTGGGCCGCGTCGGCGAGCTCATCTCCTTCGTCGGACTCGATGCCGACGTCGACACCCGCATCGCCGCCCTGTCGCTCGGGATGCGCCAGCGCCTGAGCGCGGCGACCGCTCTGCTCGGAGACCCCGGAGTCCTCGTGCTCGACGAGCCGGCCAACGGGCTCGATCCCGAGGGCATCCGCTGGATGCGCACGCTCATCCGCGGCCTCGCCGACGAAGGACGCACCGTCCTGGTCTCGTCGCACGTCCTGTCGGAGGTCGAGCAGATCGCCGACGAGATCCTCGTGATCGCGCGCGGCGAGCTGAAGTTCGCCGGCACCATGGAAGATCTCGCCGACCCCCGCAGCGGGCCCGTCGTCGTGGATGCTCCCGATCGCGATGCCCTGTCGGGTGCGCTGGCGGATGCCGGATACGAGTACGAGATCCTGCGATCCGGCCTCACCGTCCGCGGCAGCGACGCCGCGACGATCGGTCGCGTCACGGCGCGCGCCGGCGTCGCGCTGACGACTCTGCAGCAGCGCGGTCCGACGCTCGAGGACGTCTTCCTCGACCTCGTCAACGACCGGTACGTCCGCCCGGAGCCGGCTGCGACGACAGACGCGGACACGCTGTTCGAGATGACGGATGCCGGGGATGCGGAGCCGGCTGCTGCCGGGGAAGCCTCCGACGAGGACGAGCGGCTTCGACTCGCTTCGCTCGACGCCGCGTCGCAGGAGGACGACTCGTCGCGCGACGACGCCGCGTCGCAGGACGACGACGCACCGCTGGACGACGCTCCGCGCGACGACGACACTGCGCTGGTCGACGCTGAGACCACGGAGGCGGGCGAAGCGTCTGCTTCCTCCGAAGCATCCACCGACGAGCGCCCGCTGCCGGGCCTGGCCGGTCTCGCCGCTGTCGCCAGCATGTTCGCGAACCCGGTCACCGACCCGAGCGGCGCGGCGGCCGAGGTCGAGGCCGTCGAGGCCGGGGCCGTCGAGGCCGGGGCCGCGGAGGAACCCGAAGCAGCCGAGGGCCAAGCAGAGTCCGAAACCGCCGATGCCGACGACGCCACCCGCGTGATCGACATCGTCCCGGGGTTCGACGAGGCCGCCCCTGACGAGGCCGCCACTGACGACGCCGCACCCGAAGACGCTCCGGCCGACGGCGAGGCACCGCACGAGGGAACTGCACCCGATGAGAGCGCAGCAGAGGGCGCGCCCGAGCACGACTCCGAAGAGTCCGACCGGGGCTGAGCTCAGACCGGGCGCGGCCGGATGACCGGCCGCTGACGTCCCGTCACGACCGGAATCGGCGCCGTTCCCGCGAGTTCGACGACGTCCACCGGCTCCTCCGATGCATCGAGCCGAAGCGCCTGCGTGAGGGCGAGTCCGTGCCGGGTGGTGAAGATCAACCGCTGGAACTGCTCGTCGCCGTCGAGATCGATGACCACGCTCGGCCGGCGCCGGCGGATGAGGACGAAGTCCGTCGTCGCAGCCGCCTTCCAGGTGCCCGCGGCGAGGATGCCGGGGAGGTGCGTGCCCGGCCCCGGGACGCCGCGCAACCAGGTCCACGCGTCATCGGTGAGCTGCACCTTCGTGATGGTCTCCCGCGCGATCCGCAGGTTCTCGCGGTGGAACGTGGCCGCACGCTCGACCGGAGAGAGCACAACCTCGAGTTGCGTCTGGTCCAGGAACAGGGTCACCATTCGTCCAGTCTGCCAGCGTCGACCTGTAAACGGCGTGCGACTTCCTCACAGCCCGACAACGATCGCGTTGTGCGGTTCCTCAGTCGCGCCGAGCACAACTCCGGAGAAAGTGCGCTCCGTCGCTGTGCGGCGCGACGAAGACAGCGGAAATCGGAAGAAACTCCGGAGCTATGCCGGACGGGAGGCGGATGCCGCGGCCCGCGCAGCCGCCGGCAGCGCAGCCTCGATGCGGCTCAGCGCCTCGTCGTCGTGGGCCGCGGTGAGGAACCACGCCTCGAACACGCTCGGCGGCAGCGCGACGCGCTGCTCGCGCATGGCGTGGAAGAAGGGCGCGTAGCGGAAGGACTCCTGCGCCTGGGCTTCGGCGTAGGTGCGCGGCGCGGTCTCGGCGAAGGCCACGCCGAACAGGTTGCCCGCCCGGGGGATGGCGTGCACGACGCCGGCCTCCGTGAGCGCGGCGTCCAGGGCGTCGGCGATGCGGGATGCCGCGGCATCCACCTTCGCGTAGACCGCGGGCGTGGCCAAGCGGAGGGTCTCGAGGCCCGCGGCGACGGACAGTGGGTTCCCCGACAGGGTTCCCGCCTGGTAGACCGGGCCGGTCGGCGCGAGCAGATCCATGACGTCGGCGCGTCCGCCGAGGGCGGCCAGCGGCATCCCCCCGCCGACGACCTTTCCGAACGTGATGATGTCGGGCAGGTACTCCTCGCCCGTCGCCGCCTGCAGCGCCCAGAACCCGGCGTGGTGGACGCGGAATCCGGTGAGCACCTCGTCGAGGATCATGAGCGCGCCGTGCGCGTGCGCGGTGTCGGCGATGAACCGGTTGAAGCCGGGCTCGGGAGCGACGACGCCCATGTTGGCGGCGGCGGCCTCGACGATGACGGCGGCGATCCGGTCGCCGTGCTCGGCGAACACGGCCTCGAGCGCGTCGCGGTCGTTGTATCCGATCACAAGGGTCTGCGCGGCGATCGGGGCCGGGACTCCGGCCGAACCGGGCAGGGCGAGGGTCGCGACGCCGGAACCGGCCTCCGCGAGCAGTCCGTCCGAGTGGCCGTGGTAGTGCCCGGCGAACTTCACGAGGAGGTCGCGGCCGGTGGCGCCGCGGGCGAGGCGGATCGCAGTCATGGTCGCCTCGGTGCCGGTGGAGACCAGGCGCACGCGCTCGATCGGTGCGAGGTCGCCGAGGCGGACGCGCTCGGTGATCTTGCGCGCGAGTGCGACCTCGCCCTCGGTGGGAGCGCCGAACGACAGGCCGCGGGCGGCGGCATCCTGCACGGCGGCGACGACCTGAGGGTGCGCGTGCCCGAGCAGCGCCGGCCCCCACGATGCCACGAGGTCGACGTATTCGTCGCCCGCGGCATCGGTCACGTACGCGCCGTGGGCGGATGCCAGGAACCGCGGCGTCCCGCCGACGGAACCGTACGCGCGGACGGGCGAGTTCACGCCTCCGGGGGTCACCGTGCGCGCGGCGGAGAAGAGCTCGTCGTTGCGGTCGGTCATGGTGGCTCCTGTTCGTGCTTCGGTTCGGCGTCGGCTCGCTTTCGGTCGCTCAGCCCGTTTCGTCTTCGGCGCTTCGCGCCTTCGCGGGGCGACCCGCGAAAGTCAGGCTCTCGAGGCCCGCCCGAGAGGCCACCCGGGCGCCCGGGCGGCTCAGCGTTCGCGGAGCCAGCCGGCGGCTTCGGTCGCCCAGTACGTGAGGACGGCGTCGGCGCCGGCGCGACGGATCGACAGCAACGACTCGAGCACGGCCGCACGGCGGTCTATCCAGCCGTTCGCGGCGGCCGCCTCGATCATCGCGTACTCGCCCGAGATCTGGTAGGCCCACACCGGCACGCGCACCGCGTCGCGCACTTCGCGCAGCACGTCGAGGAAGCTCATCGCCGGCTTGACCATCACGATGTCCGCACCCTCGGCCTCGTCGATCAGCGCCTCGCGGACGCCCTCGCGGCGGTTGCCCGGATCGAGCTGGTACGTGCGCCGGTCGCCCTGCAGCTGCGAATCGACCGCCTCGCGGAACGGACCGTAGAAGGCGCTGGCGTACTTGGCCGCGTACCCGAGCAGGAGCGTGTCGGTGAAGCCCTCGGCATCCAGTCCGCGACGGATCGCCGTGACCTGACCGTCCATCATTCCCGACAGCCCCAGCAGGTGCGATCCAGCGCGCGCCTGCGCGATCGCCATCGCCACGTACCGGTCCAGAGTCGCGTCGTTGTCGACGGAGCCGTCGTCCGCCAGCACTCCGCAGTGCCCGTGGTCGGTGAACTCATCGAGGCAGAGATCGGTCTGCACGACGAGACGATCGCCCACCTCCGAGGCCAGCGCGCGCGTGGCCACGTTGAGGATGCCGTCCGGATCGTCCGCGCCGGAGCCGGTGGCATCCCGCACCTGAGGGACGCCGAACAGCATGACGCCGCCGACTCCGGCCTCCGCAGCCTCGACGGCTGCGCGGCGCAGGGAGTCCAGCGAGTGCTGGACGACGCCGGGCATCGACGAGATCGGCACGGCCTCGCTCAGCCCCTCGCGCACGAACATCGGCAGAACCAGCTGCTGCGGCTCGACCGTCGTCTCGCGCACGAGAGCGCGGACACCCGGCGACTGCCGCAGCCGCCGCGGTCGGATCTCGGGGAAGCCGGCGGATGCGTAACTCACGGCGCGAACTCGTCGGCCGCGTGCGGAAGCGTGAAGTGCGCGACGGCGTCGATCAGGGCGTCGACGGTCTGCCTGTCGGCGACCACCGCGATCGGGAGCCCGGCCCGACGCGCGTCGTTCGCGGTGCGCGGCCCGATCGCGGCAAGCAGGGTCTCATCTGGGATGTCGGGGAACTGCTCGCGCACCTGCTCGGCGACCGAGCCGCTCGTGATGAGGATCGCGTTGATGCGGCCGCTCTCGACGTCGCGGCGGATGCGCTCGGTGACCGGCACGCCGACGGTGCGGTAGGCGACGATGCTCGACACGTCGTGGCCCGCGGCGATGAGCGAGCGGGTCAGCACGGGCTTGGCGATCTCGCTGCGGAGGGTCAGGATGCGGCGCGGTTCCGGCTCGAGCGCGATGAGCTGCTGGGCCATGCCCGCTGCGGAGTTGTCGGCGTCGGGCACGAGCGCGACCTCGTAGCCGACGGCGTGGAGCGCCGCTGCGGTCGTCTCGCCGACGGCGGCTATCTTCGTGGACTTCGGCACGACGGCGCGGTGCGCGAAGAGGACGTCGACGGTCGTGGCGCTCGTGACCGTCAGCCAGTCGTACTCGCCGGCGGCGAGCTTCTCGAGCGCGTCGTCCAGCGCGGCCTGGTCTGTGGTGGGGCCGAAGTTGATGAGCGGCGCCACGACGGGCGTGGCGCCCTGGGAGCGCAGGGAAGCGGCGACGCCGTCGCCCCACGGGCCTCCTCGCGGAACGAGGACGCGCCAGCCGGACAGTGGCTTGTCGTGCTTGGTTTCGGGTGTGGTCATAACGGTTGCTCTCGGGGTACGAGGTCGGCCGCCCCTTGTTCGAGCAGCCGACGGGCGACAGAGATCCCGAGCTCGCGTGCGGCGAGAGTCAGGGTTGCGCCATCGGCAGCATCCGCTTCGTTGCCACTGCCGTGACTCCGAATATACCCCCGGTTCAGGGATTCCGTGACGTCGAGTCCGATCCGCCGCTCTCCGGCTGGGTCGTAGACGACACTCCGGACGCGCACGGCGTCACCCGTGACGACCGCGTGCGCAGCCATCGGCGCCTGGCATCCGGCATCCAGTCCCTCCAGCACGGCGCGCTCCACTGTGATCGCCAGACGGGTGTTCTCGTCGTCGAGTTCGGCGAGCGCTGCGCGCAGATCGGATGCCGCATCCGCCGTGGTCTCGACCGCGAGCGATCCCTGCCCCGGAGCCGTCGGCCATTCGGCGAGCCCCAGCTCTTCGCGCTGGAGCGCCGTCTCGGATCCGAGCCGGGACAGGCCGGCGGCGGCGAGGATGACCGCATCCAGTTCGCCGGCCTCGACGCGCGCGAGGCGCGAGTCGACGTTGCCGCGGATGTCGACGACCTCAGCGCGCCGGGCGCGGATGCGCACCTGTGCGATCCGTCGCGGCGAGCCGGTGCCGATCTTCGCGCCGGCCGGCAGCCGGTGCAGCGGTGTCCCGTCGCGCGTGATCACGACATCGCGGGCGTCCTCGCGCACGGGCGTCGCTGCGATGACGAGGCCGTCGGGGATCGCGGTGGGCAGGTCCTTGAGCGAGTGGACGAGGATGTCGCACTGGCCGGCGAGCAGAGCCTCACGAAGACGCGTCGCGAAGATGCCGAGCCCGCCGATCTCGGACAGGGAGGCGCGGTTCGTATCGCCCTCGGAGACGATGGGGACGAGCTCGACGGGGCGGCCGGAGATCTTCTCGAGGGCTGCGGCGACGTGCCCGGACTGGGCCTGGGCGAGCGCACTGCGCCGGGTGCCCAAGCGGATCGGACGCTGTCGGGTTGAGGTCGACATGGCTTACTGCAGCACGTCCGCGATCTCGTCGAAGCGCAGGCGCCGCCCGGTGTAGAACGGCACCTCCTCCTTCACAAAGCGACGGGCATCGGTATAGCGGAGATCGCGCATGAGATCGACGAGTTCGGTCGGGTCGTCCGCCTCGAGCGGAAGCAACCACTCGTAGTCACCGAGCGCGAAGGCCGCGACGGTGTTGGCGATGACGCCGGTGAACGCGGCGCCCTTGCGGCCGTGGTCGGCAAGCATCTGGCGACGCTCGGCCTCATCGATCAGGTACCACTCGGGCGTGCGGACGAACGGGTACAGGCACAGCCAGCCCTTGGCCTCGACACCACGGAGGAACCCCGGCACATGCGCACGGTTGAACTCGGCATCGCGGTGCACGCCCATGACGTTCCACACGGGAAGCAGGGTGCGCAGCAGCTCGGTGCGCCGCATTCGCCGCAGAGCCTTCTGCAGGTCCTCGGCGGTCTCGCCGTGCAGCCAGACCATGAGGTCGGCGTCGGCCTTCAGCCCCGAGACGTCGTAGAAGCCGCGGACGGTGACACCGGAGTCTTCGATGTGACCGACGATCGTCTCGAGCTCGGTGGCGTCCGTCTCGACGACGGGCGCATCGGGGTTGCGTCGCCAGACGGCCCAGAGGGTGAAACCGGACGGGTTCTGTTCACTCGCTTCGGACATGCCCCCAGTCTGCCCCTTTCTGGAGCGGGGAGCGAATGCAGGGCCCACCCGCCCCGAGGCTCCGGTCAGCGCGCAGCGCCGGCTGGAGTGGGGCGTGGGGTACGTGCGGGGCTCAGCGGGCGATGGCCCGTGCGATCGCCCAGACGAGGCCGCCGGTGACGGCGGCGACGCCGACCACGGCGGCCACGGCTCCGGCCGGATTGCGGTCCGCGAACGTGCGCGCCCTGGCGATGCCGCGCTGGGACGCCTTCTCGAGACGGCGGGGCACGTTGCCCTTGATCTCGATGGCGGCGAGCGCCGCCTTCAGCTCGGCTCGCGCCGACTCGACAGGGTCGGTGATCCCCGCCGGGACCACGGTGCGGGGCAGGGAGTCAGAGCTTGTCATCACCGGCATCCTTAACGATTCGAATATCGGTCGCGATGGCCTGGCCGGGGTTCTCACGGCGCAGAACCTTGCGGAACTTCAGCAGCCCGAACACGACGCACAACAGCACGCACACGAGCAGCAGGGCGAGTACGGCCAGCGCAGACAGCCACACCGGCCACCAGGACGAGAGCCCGGCGACCGCGAACACGGGGATCAGCGGCCCGAGCCAGAACAGGAAGAACAGCGCGATGACGAACCAGACGCTGCCGATCCCGGCATCCTTCGCCGTGCGCGACACCCACGCCTTCGCGGCGTCGATCTCGGCCTTGACGAGCTTCGTGACGAGCTCGGGCAGATCGCCCAGCAGCGTCAGGAGGCTGTCGTCGGCGCGGTCACGATATCCGCGGACCATATCAGTTCCCGTTCGTCGTGGTCTTCTTCGCACCCGTGGAGCGCGTGTTCGTCGTCTTCTTCACCGATGACGCAGTCTTCTTCGCGGCGTCGACGGCGTCTTCGAGGGCGTCCTCGATGTTTTCTGCCGCCTTCTTTCCCGTGGCGATCGCCGAGTCGAGCTTCTCACCGGGGGTGTCGCCGTCGCCGACGGACTTCGCGACCTTCACCACACCGTTCCAGATCGCTCCGGGAACGGCCGAGGCCTTCGCCCCGACGAATGCCTTCGCCTTGTCGACCTGTCGCTGCACGGGCTCCTGGTTCCAGACCTTCAGCCACTGCTTCTTGATCTGCTCGTACCGCTCGCGTCCGGCGCGCGTGCCGAGAACGTATCCGACGCCGAGTCCGACGACGATTCCGATCTTTCCCTTCATGCGGGGCTCCCTCACGTTGGTTCCGGTCGAGCCTCCGGCTGGATGCCGTAGGCCAGGGTTCTAGCGTAGCCCCATATGCCGAAAACGGCATCTACCCTTCAGGGGGTTGACAGCCGGCCATCTGAACCCCAGAGAAGCGCGCGGCGAACACGGTCGGCCTCGGCGGTCGCGTCGGGAACGACCTGCGCCAGGCCCGTGCCGGAGAGCCAGGCACCGACCGCGCCGAGACCCGCGGACTTCGCCACTGCGGCGCGGATCTCACGGCGGCGATTCGACGCCCCGATGAGCGACGCCGGCTGCGACTGCGTGAAGCGAGCACGGTGCGCGGCGACGAGCGCGGACTCCGGCAGGGCGACCCCGAGCAGGGCGGATGCTTCGCTCAACGCCAGCCGCGCCGCAGCGTCGTCGTCGAGCGCGCCGGTGGCGGCCGGTTCGCCCTGGGCGCCGAATGAGACGCGCACCACGTGGCGACTGCCCGCCGACTCGCGCAGCCAGTCCCACTTCGCGCTCGCGTGCGTCAGCGCCTTGGCGACATGGCTGCCCGGCACGGTGAGCACGCCTGTTCCACGAGGCGAGGCATCGAGTGCGGACGCTTCGAGCAGCAGGCTCACGATCTCGATCTGCGGCGCCTGACCGGCCGCTCCCAGGCCGGCGACGTGCGCGGTGAGCAGCGCGCGTGCCGTGGGCTCCTCTGTGGCGACGATGACGCCGTCGGCCGCGATCGTCTCGCCCTGCTCATCCGCATCCGCTGCGAGCAGCCCGGCGTCCGCTGAGAGATCGTCCTGCGGGGTGGCGAGCGCGAGACCGACCGCCCACCCGGCATCGGTGCGTTCGATCGTCTCCACGGCAGCGTTCGTCCGGATGACGGCGCCCAGCCCACCGAGATCGGCGGCGAGCGCATCGATGAGAAGACTCATGCCGCCGGCGATCCCCTCGACCGCAGAACCCGGAGCCTTTCTGGCACGGTCGGCGCGGTCGGTGAGCAGCTGCGCGACGCCGCCGGACAGCGATCCGGCCCTCGTGAGGGCCTCGTTCAACCCCGGGGCCGCGACCTCGGTGTCGACGTCGTCGGGGTCCGCCGAGTAGATGCCGGCGGTGACGGGCGCGACGAGCAGGTCGCGGACCTTGCTTCCCATGCGCTTCGCGACGAGGGCACCGAGGCTGTGCTCCTGGCCGATGGTGAGCGGCGGACGCAGGCGGTCGACGTACGCGCGCCACGCGCCGCCCCAGCCGATGATGCGTCGCACGTCCTCCGCGAACGGGTTCGCCGGGATGCCGAGGATGCCGCCCTTCGGAAGCGGCGCCGCGTCGACGCCGGGCGCTCCGACGAGCCAGGCGCCCTCCGGGTTCGGTGTGACGATCCGGTCGTCGAGGCCGAGCTCGGCGAGCATCGTCCTGACATGACCTCCCCTGGTCGCGTATGACTCGGCGCCGGCATCCACGGCCACGCCGTCGAGGTCCGCCCGGCGGATCGCGCCGCCGAGCTCATCGTCTGCCTCGAGCAGGGTGACCCGCATGCCGACCTTGGCGCATTCGCGCGCAGCGACGAGTCCACCGATACCGCCCCCGATGACGACGACGTGACGGTGCGCGGCGCGCGCGGCGAGGTCAGCCGTGGTGTCGGCGGTCATGAGTGCGCGAGCTCGACGATGCGCGTGAGCTGATCGGGGTCGGTCTCCGGCGGCACGCCGTGACCGAGATTGAGGATGTGGGCGCGGGCAGCGCGTCCGCGTTCGAGGACGTCGCGCACGTGCGCCTCCAGGATCGGCCACGGGGCCTGCAGCATCGCGGGGTCGATGTTGCCCTGGACGGTGACGCCCTGGCCGAGGATGCCGGCGGCCTCGTCGAGCGGCTGCCGCCAGTCGACGCCGACGGCGGATGCCGCTCCGTCCAGGCGCATGTCGCGGAGGAACGGTCCGGTGCCGACGCCGAAGTGGATCACAGGGAGTCCGAGGCCCTCGACCGCGGCCTTCGAGTGCGGGGCGACATGGGCGCGGTAGTCCGCGGGGCTCAGGGACCCGGCCCAGGAGTCGAACAGCTGCACGGTCGCGGCCCCGGCGTCGCGCTGCGCCTCGAGGAATCGGCGGGAGACGCGGGAGAGCCAGCCGGCGAGCCGGTCCCAGGCATCCGGATCGGTGTGCATCATGGCGCGAGCACGAAGATGCTCCTTCGACGGCCCGCCCTCGACGAGGTAGGCGGCGAGCGTGAACGGCGCACCGGCGAAGCCGATGAGCGGGGTGTCGCCCAGTTCTGCGGTGACGATCCGCACGGCATCGGTGATCGCCGTGGTGTCCAGATCGTTCGGATCGATCGCCGTGATGCGGTCGACGTCGGCGGCAGTGCGGACCGGCTCGGCGAACACGGGGCCTCGGCCTGGCTCGATCACGACGTCGACGCCCGCCAGCCGCAGCGGGATGACGATGTCGCTGAAGAACACCGCGGCATCCACCTTGTGCCGGCGCACCGGCTGCAGCGTGATCTCGGCCGCGAGATCCGGGGTGAGGCAGGCGTCGAGCATCCGGGTTCCGACGCGGAGTTCTCGGTACTCCGGGAGCGAGCGTCCGGCTTGACGCATGAACCAGACGGGGGTCTGCTCGGGTCGGTCTCCGGCGAGCGCGCGCAGCAACGGGGCGTGAGGGGAAGGCATGGGTCCATCCTCCCATCCGGCGCACATGAACCGCCTGTCAGCGGCGGCGCGGGCGGGCGTCCAGCGGAGCGGGCTTAGAATGGATTTCGTGCTGCTGTGTCTGACGGCGAGTCACAAGACCGCCTCCTTCGACATGCTCGAACGATTGAGCCGCACCCCTGACGACGTCGCGCCGAATCTTCTGCGCCTGACATCGTGCGTGCAGGGGGCCGTCGTGCTCTCCACATGCAACCGCTTCGAGGCGTACGTCGAGGTCGACGAACCCGTCACAGCCGCCGGCGCCGTGGGCGTCGAGGCCGTGCTCGAGGCGATCGAGCAGTCCACCGGCATCCCCACCGCAGAGCTCGACGGCGCCTACGAGGTGCACTCGGGGCGACGTGTCGCCGAGCACCTGTTCGCGGTGGCATCCGGCCTCGAGTCCGTCGTCCCCGGCGAGGGCGAGATCGCCGGTCAGGTGCGCCGCGCTCTCACGGCCGCGCGCGAGGACGGCACGACCTCTCCCGAACTCGAGAGGCTGTTCCAGCGGGCGAGCCAGGCGCAGCGCAAGGTCAAGAACGTCACGGCGCTCGGCCGTGCCGGCCGCTCGCTCGTGCGTCTGTCGCTCGAGCTGGCCGACAGCCGCATCGCCGATTGGTCGGCGGAGCGCGTGCTGCTGGTCGGCACCGGCGCGTATGCCGCCGTCACCCTCGCCACGCTCCGCGAGCGCGGGGCCGTCGACATCTCGGTGCATTCGCCCTCGGGCCGCGCGGAGCTGTTCGCGGACAAGCACGGGATCACGGCTGTCGCAGACGCCGACTACGCCCGCGTGGCGTCGCGCTCGACCCTGCTGATCACCTGCACGAACGCGGCCGAGGAACCCGTCCTCGGTCCGGAGCACCTGCAGGCGCCGTCCGCTCCGGTCGCCATCGGATGCCCTGTGCACGCCCCGAGCACGCACGCCCGCTCGCAGCTGGTCATCGACCTGGGGATGCCGCGCAACGTCGACCCCGCCGTCGCGCAGCTCGAGGGCGTCGCGCTGCTCGATCTCGAGACGATCCGCCTGCACGCGCCGCTCGAGGAGCTCCAGGCGACGGATGCCGCTCGCACGATCGTGCGCGACGCGGCGGACACCTTCAACGTTCTCGGCGACCGTCAGAGTGTCACGCCGGCCGTCGTCGCCTTCCGCTCGCACATCTTCGCCCTCATGGAGGCCGAGATCGAGCGCGCCCGTGCCCGCGGCGACGAGGACGGCCGGGTCGAGCAGGCGATGCGTCATCTCGCAGGTGTCCTCACCCACACGCCGACGACGCGGGCGCACGAGCTCGCAGCGGAAGGCCGAGGGGCGGAGTTCGTCGCAGCGCTCGAGACGATCTACGGGATCACTCCTGCCGCCGACGACGCGAACGACGTACACGCCGCGACGGCCTGATCAGCGCCGATGCCCGGCGCCAGCACGGCGGTGAGCACGAGCATTCCCAAGATGCCCGCACTCACGCCATGCCAGAGCGCCACCCCCATCGACCGCAGCTTCGTTTCGGTCGTTGACGGCTGATCCGGTTCCCTCTGCTGCTCGGTCACCGGCTCTGCCTCGTCCCCAGCATTCCGATGCCGGCCCTCGTCGCGGGTATCTCACCAGGAGATCAACGCGGCCCGTCATCGATACTTCGACGATATAGACCTTTGACCAGGCGGCACTAGGTCTTTCAGCCACCAAAACGGGTGGATGCGGTGTCGGACGATGCCGTCGCGAGGGCGGACCGCCCGTCCGGAAGGATGCGTGCGATGAAACTGCCGTCCGCCCGGTCGAGTTCTCCGACCAGCCAGGCGCGCAGCCGCTCGAGCACGTCATCGTCGATGTCGCGGTCGGCGACATCATCGATGAGGACGACGTCGACGCCGCGCGACCGCGCCCGCGCGGCGGCGGCCGCGACGACGGGGACGTCGAGGCGACCGGCGCGGTATCCGTCGCGCAGCGCGCCCTCGTGGACGAGGCACTGGGCGACCTCAGCGTCGGTGAGTGCGGTCCCCTCGCCGATGCGGTCCAGGAGCGGGCCGATCGTCGCATCCCAGCTCGCGGTCTTCTCCCTGGCGAGGGCCGTGCCCTCGGCGAGCCACGCGCGTTCCGTGCTCGCCGCCCGCGTGAGGGCCCTGTCCCGTTCAACGTGCCGGTCCAGGGTGCGGATCGAGACGGCGAGCGCGGTCGTCGCGACGACCACGACCACCGCGCGCATGACGGCGGCGCGCATCTCGGTGTACGGTCCGGGGACGACGGCCATCACGGCCAGGGCGACGACTGTCACGAGAAGGACGAGCGCTGTGCGTGGACGACTGCGCAGGCACAGCATCCCGAGAACGAAGGATGCGCCCACCAGCGGCCACATTCCGGCGAAGGTCGGCATGCCGGCCGTGTCGGGAACGGCCACACCGGCGAACATCGTGCACACGGCGGCGACCGCGAGCGCTGCGGCGCAGACGACGACGCCGGCGCGGGCGCGATCGGCGCGCCAGGAGACGACCACGAAGGCCGCGGCGAGGGCGAGGCCGGCGAGAAGCCCGGGCAGTGGATTGCGCAGCCATACGAACGAGCACGCCGCAAGGAGAAGGTGGCCGGCCGCGAACAGACCACCGGCGAGGCGCATGTCGCGATCCGGGAGCAGCCCGACCGGCGGCGGCTGGATGGCAGCGGCTGGCACTCCCGGCTGCCAGGAGGTGTCGACGACGACGCCACGGCCGGGCTCGGTGTGCACCTCAGCCAGGCCGCCGACCGATCGGAGGCGAGCGAGGATGCTGACGGCGATCCCGAGCCGCCCAGGGGTGACGCCGCGCTTGTCGAACCCGGGCCCGTCGTCGCTCACGGCGACGCGGAGGCCGTGGCCGTCGTGTCTCAGCGTCAGACTGCTCTCGCTGTCGGGAGCGTGCACCCGAGCGTTGATGAGCGCCTGCTCTGCCGCCCCCGTCATGGCGGCCGCCACGTCGGCGGGAACCTCCACGGACTGCTCCTCGGCGCCCTCCTCGACGAACTCCGCCCCGTGCGCGCGCGCGAGATCCTGCAGCTCGGACCGGAACGCCGAGACCGCGACCGTCCCGGTCTGCGGAGTCGCGAGCGCGGCGAGCGCCGCACGGGCGCGGTGCGCCTGAGCGGCCAGCACCGGCAGCATCTCGGTACTGGCCCGCGCCGCGAAAGCCAGCGTGGCGAGCACCTCGTCGTGCACCAGCGCCTGGGCGCGGGCTTCGACGTCTCGACGCGCCGAGCTCTCGGCGTCGCGCACGTCGGCCTCGCGGACGGCCGCTGCCGCGGCATCCGCCCGCCGGGCTCGGCCGAGCGCCGCCCCGGCCAGCGCGCACAGCAGCATTGCCGCCCCCAGCGCCTGCAGATCGTTCGTGATCGCGTTCGCCGTCGTATCCGCCAGGGCGAACCTCAGCAGGGGGACGAAGACGGCGAGCACGCCGAGCACGATCCAGCCCGCCACCTGCCCCCAGGCGATGACGGCCGCGAGCACGGCGATCGCGTTGACGGTGAGCACCCAGGAGAGCTGACCGCTGGACTCCGATCGGGTGAGCGCGACGACGGGCCACGTCGACGCGACCAGCAGCAGGTAGCCGATGGCCACGGCGCCGTTGAGCATGCGGATGGCGCGCCGCGAGCACGCCAGGGCAACGAGCGCCACGACGATGGCCGCGCCGTAGAGACTGAGGATCGCCCCCTGGAACGGGAGAGGCAGGGCGAGCGCGTCCGGCTGCACGACGACGGTCGCGAACCCGAGGGCCGCGACCGCAGAGACGGCGCCGTTGCCGGCGGTGAGCAACCGCGAGGTCAGCAGTTCATGTCGGTGGGCCGAACGCTCGCGCACAGGGCGTCGCCGACCGGCCTCGGCCCGGCCATTCATCGCCGTCCTGGCACGGGCAGGAAGCCGTCTTCCACGCCACGGCGATACAGCTCGACCTTGGTCGGAGCGGGGCGCCCGAGACGCTGGTACGCGAGCTTGATGCGCTTGAGGTGGTCGTTGACCGTGTTCTCACTGATGCCCAGCTGCGTGGCAACCTGCTTGGCGCCGATGCCCGAGGCGTACAGCGCGAGCACGTCTCGCTCGCGATCCGTGAGGGGTGCGCTCTCCAGGTCGGGGTCGGCATCCACGGTCACGGCCCATTCCGCGTCGACGACGAGCTCGCCTCGAGCGGCGCGCTGGATCGCCGCGAGGATCGCGGCCGGCGGGGCGGACTTGCGCACCACGCCGAGGGCATCTGTGCGCAGCGCCTCTCGGACGAGATAGCAGTCCTCCCCCGACGTCAGGACGAGCACCTGCGCGCCGCGGTCGCGCAGCACCTGCACGTTGTCGGCCGGTGTGGTCCCGTCGCGGAGCATGAGGTCGAGCACCACGAGGTCGGGATGCAGTTCGCCCTGTCGGAGGGCGGTGACCGACCGCACGGCGCCCAGGAACACCAGATCGTCCGAGTGCTCGATGAGCGGGCCGATCGCCAGCCCGATGAGCGCGTGGTCGTCGACGATGGCGACGCTGAACCTACCCCCCATGCTCCTTACCTTAGGACAGGGGACGGACCCGCGCTCCGGGGGGTTGCCACACGGTGCCAGACTGGGGGCATGGCTCTGCACATCACCGGCGACACGGCAGCCGACGAACTGCTCACGGACAACCCGCTCGCGCTCCTGGTCGGGATGCTCCTCGACCAGCAGGTGCCGATGGAGACGGCGTTCGCCGGGCCGCTGAAGATCGAGCAGCGCACCGGCGCGACCGATGCGGCCGCGATCGCGGGCATGGACCCCGAGGAGTTCCTCCAGGCGTTCAAGCAGACCCCGGCGGTGCACCGCTTCCCCGGGTCCATGGCGACCAGGGTGCAGACGCTCTGCCAGACCCTCGTCGACGACTGGGGTGGGGATGCCGCGGCGCTGTGGACCCAGGGCGACCCGGACGGGCCGGAGGTGCTGCGGCGCCTGAAGAAGCTGCCCGGCTTCGGCGAGCAGAAGGCGAAGATTTTCCTGGCGCTGCTCGGGAAGCAGTACGGATTCACCGGTGCGGGGTGGCGCGAGGCGGCGGGCGACTACGGCACGGAGGGCTCGTTCCGCAGCGTCGCCGACATCGTCTCGCCCGAGTCGCTCACCAAGGTCCGCGAGCACAAGAAAGCGATGAAGGTTACGGCGGCGCGGAGCAATGCGACGAAGGAGCATTGATGCGTCACGGGGCAACAAGGTTGAGCGAGCGAAGCGAGTCGAAACACGCCGCTGCCCTGGCCGCGCTCGGACCCCACACCACGGGCGTCGGATGCCTGTACATCAAGGACCTCGAGAAGGTCGACCTGGATGCGCTGCGCCCGATCCTCCAGGACGTCGTGTCCTGGACAGAGTCCGGCGGGGACGAGTACGCCCAGATCACCGTGCTGAATTGATCACCGTGCAGGACTGAGCCGGCCCGCTCCCGGCATCCCGCACCCGCATCCACCCACTCCCCGCATCCCGGCATCCCGCATCCCGCCTCCCGCATCCCGCATCCCGCATCCCAGCGCTGACAGACCCCGTCATGCCTACGAGACCTCCTCGTACCGACGTTGCTACGAGGAGGTCTCGTCGTTCAGACGGGGTCTGTGAATCGGGCGGGGAATCACGCGGCCCGGGGACGGACGCAATCCCGCGATCGCGGACGAGCGGTCACGGCCGCGGACGCGCGATCGCGGGCGCGCGTCAGCGGCCGCCGTACCGGGTGACGATCTCCTCGGTGAGCGGCGGCCAGATGCGCTTGTGCTCGTCGCCGAACGGCACGCCCGACAGGAATGCCGCCGCCAGATCGCGCGAGCGATCCACGAAGAAGAAGCTGCCCTGCCCGCCGAAGTGCCCGGCGGTCTCGGGTGCGAACGAATCGGCGAGCCAGTGCGGACTCTTCACGCCCTTGAGCTCGAAGCCCAGCCCCCACTGGTTGTCGTCGAACGACCCGTAGCCGGGCACGACGCCCTTGAGCCCCGGCTGCGACACCATGAGGGCGAGATCGCGCAGCTCCACCGGGATCAAGGTCGGGCGCAGCACCTCGCGGCCGAAGATCAGCAGGTCCTCGATCGAGGCACGGTACCCGGCCGAGGGACGACCGGTGACGACGGCATCCTGCATCCCGAGCGGCCCGGTCACCTCGGCGGCGAGCCACTGGGCGAACGGCATCCCTGCGGCTTCCGCGACGCGCGCGCCGAGTGCGTCGAAGCCGGCGTTCGAGTAGATGCGGCGGGTGCCCGGGGCCGCCTGGGTCTGCTCTCCCTCGAACGGCAGGCCGCTGGTGTGATCGAGGAGGTTGAGCAGCGTCGACCCGTCCGGGCCGGCCGGCTCATCGAGGTCGACGAGTTCGCGTTCGACCGCGATCAGCACGCCCCACGCGGTGATCGGCTTCGACACGGACGCGAGCGGCAGCGCCGCGCGCGGGTCGCCCTGCACGGCGAGGGTGCGCTCGGCATCCGTCACGCCTACCAGGGCGGTATGCGGGAATCCGTCTGTCGCGTCGAAGGTCGTCGTCTCCACCCAGCCATCGTCGCACGCCCCGCGCGCCCCCGTCGCCGAGGTCCCTCCTGCACGACGAGGCCCCCGCTGATTCGCGTCAGCCCGGAGGGGCGTCTGCGACCAGCGGGGGCCCGGCGAAGGGAAAGAGCCTCAGGCGCCCTTCAGACGCTCCGCGAGGTACTCGTTCAGCTTGTCGATCGCGATGCGCTCCTGCGCCATGGTGTCGCGGTCGCGGACGGTCACGGCGTTGTCGTCAAGCGAGTCGAAGTCGACCGTGACGCAGAACGGCGTGCCGATCTCGTCCTGGCGACGGTATCTGCGGCCGATGGCACCGGCGTCGTCGAAGTCGATCGTCCAGCGACCGCGCAGCGAGTCGGCGACCTCACGGGCCAGCGGCGAGAGGCGCTCGTTGCGTGACAGCGGCAGCACGGCCACCTTGACGGGGGCCAGGCGCGGGTCGAGCTTGAGCACGGTGCGGGTGTCGGTGCCGCCCTTGGCATTGGGCACCTCCTCCTCGACGTACGAGTCGACGAGGAACGCCATCATCGAGCGGGTGAGGCCGAAGGACGGCTCGATCACGTACGGCGTGTAGCGCTCGCCGGATGCCTGGTCGAAGTAGGTCAGGCTCTGGCCGGATGCCTCGGTGTGGCTCGACAGGTCGTAGTCGGTGCGGTTGGCGACGCCCATGAGCTCGCCCCACTCCTTGCCGGGGAATCCGAAGCGGTACTCGAAGTCGATGGTTCCGGCCGAGTAGTGCGCCCGCTCGTCCTCGGGGACGTCGAACCGGCGCATGTTGTCGGGGTTGACGCCCAGGTCGATGAACCAGTCCCAGCACGCCTCGACCCAGTGCTCGAACCACTCGGTCGCCTCGGCGGGCGGCACGAAGTACTCGATCTCCATCTGCTCGAACTCGCGGGTGCGGAAGATGAAGTTGCCGGGCGTGATCTCGTTGCGGAACGCCTTGCCGACCTGACCGATGCCGAACGGCGGCTTCTTGCGGCTCGCGGTGAGCACGTTCGAGAAGTTCACGAAGATGCCCTGCGCGGTCTCGGGGCGCAGGAAGTGCAGGCCCGACTCGTCGTCGACGACGCCGAGGTAGGTCTTCACCAGGCCCGAGAACGACTTGGGCTCGGTGTACTGGCCCTTGTTGCCGCAGTTCGGGCAGGGCACGTCGGCAAGGCCGTTCTCGGCCTTGCGGCCCTTGCGCGCCTCGAAGTCCTCGATGAGGTTGTCGGCGCGGAAGCGCTTGTGGCAGCTCAGGCACTCGACGAGCGGGTCGGTGAAGGTCGCGACGTGACCGGATGCCTCCCACACGCGCTTGGGGAGGATGATGCTGGAGTCCAGGCCCACCATGTCACCGCGCCCGCGGACGAAGGTCTGCCACCACTGCCGGCGGATGTTCTCCTTGAGCTCGGTGCCGAGGGGTCCGTAGTCCCATGCGGAGCGCGAACCGCCGTAGATCTCACCCGCTTGGAAGACGAACCCGCGGTGGCGGGCGAGGCTGATGACCTTGTCGAGGCGGGACTGTTCGGCCACGGTGGCTCCAATGGTCGGATGCGACGGGGAATGCGCCCAGGAACATGGGCGTTCCAATCCTATCCGCGCCCCTGCTGTCGATCAGCCCCACGTGAGGGAGGTCAGGAAGGCATCCGCGCGACGATCAACGATGGGGGAAGGTCACGCCCCCTCCGGCGGCAAGCGACTCCGCAACGATGCGGACATGGTCCTCGACCATCTCCCGCGGGATCGGCGGAAGAACGTCATCCCAGAACGCGAGTGCTGCGCCGCGCCCCTGCATCATCCCTGCTGGTCGGGCGAGCGCCCACAGGTGCAGGTGCGCGGAACCGTCGTTCCAACGGCCGAAGTGACAGCGGGCGACACCGGGGATCGATTTCACGGCCTCCGAGACCCGCTGCATCAGCGGACCGAGCGCGGCGGGCACCTCGATCGGGGCATCCTCGAGCAGCCAGTGCTCGCGGGGCGAGATCGCCGCCATGAACGGCAGCCCGCTCGGGTCCGACATCACCCGGACCTGCCAGTGTTCGTCCTGCCATATCGTTCCAGGGGACGGCATGCACGGGCGGCACTCCGATGGGTCCGTCTCGCCGCCGCGCGGCTTCTCCGGCACGACCATCGGCTCGAGGGGCCGCATCCGGATCTCCTCGAATGCCCACGGCAGGCCGTCGGTCAGGGCCGATGCATCCAGCCGCTCGCCGATGGGCAGGCGGGCGTGGAACGGCGACTCGGCCGGGAGCTGTTCGAATTCTGGTTCGGAGGTCATCCGCCCATGAAAGCAGAACTGCTCACTCGGTGAACAGGTACCCGCGCTTCACGTCGAATCCGGCGATGCGCAGCCCGCGACCGAGCAGCTGCTCCATCTCGCCGCGCAGACGCGTGCGCCATTCGTGGGCGGCCGCGGCATCCGTCTCGCGCATCCCCTCGACGTCCTCCGGGATCTCGAGCGTCGCGACGACCGCGTCGTCCGCCGGGGGCTTGGCGATGTCGGCGAGGGCCCACTCGACGTCGAGTCGGTCGCTCTCGTCACCGGCATCCCCGCCGCCGAAGATGCCGTAGTTGTTGACCGAGTAGCCGGTCACGCGCGCGCCGAGCACGGTGAGGAAGAAGTGCGCGTTGCGCGCCACGAGCGGGTCGAAGGTCCAGGTGATGCGGCCGACGTCGCGCGAGAACGCCCACTGGCGCTGGTGCTCCTTGAGCTCGCGGCCCCAGCCGCGGCCGCGGTAGTCGGGCAGGAGCGCGGTGATGTGCGAGTGCATCCGGCGCTTTCCGGGCTCGCCGAAGAAGGCGATGGATGCTCCGACCATCCGCTCCTGGCCTCCCTCGTCGTCGAACAGGCCGACGACGTAGTTGCCGGACTGCTGCAGGGCGCGCAGCGTTCCCGCGTCGATGACGCGCTCGGGGCCGCGGATGGAGTCCAGCAGGCCCTGCGCGTCGATGATGAGTTCAACGGTGTCGAGGTCACGGATGGTTCGCACGAACCCAGTCTGCCCCTCTCGCGCCCGTCTGCGGAATCCGTCACTAGCCTGGACAGGTGGGAGACAGCGACGACAAAGCCAGGAAACGCCTCTCGCGCACCCCGAACAAGTCCCTGACGGTCGCGGTCCTCGCCTTCGCCGGACTCGCATCCTCGTTCATGTTCACGCTGGTCGTTCCGCTGCAGGCGGAGTTGCCGACGCTGCTGAACGCGTCCCGCGAGGACACGAGCTGGGTCGTGACGATCACGCTCCTCGTCGCCGCGATCGCGACCCCGATCTCGGGCCGGCTCGGCGACATGTACGGCAAGCGGCGCGTGGTGATCGCCCTCATGATCGCACTCATCGCAGGCTCGGTGATCGCAGCGATGTCGGGATCGATCGTCGGTGTCATCATCGGGCGCGCCCTGCAGGGCGGTGTGACCGGCGTCATCCCGCTCGGCATCGCGATCATGCGCGACATCCTGCCGCCCAAGCACCTCGGCACGGCCGTCGCGCTCATGAGCGCGACGATGGGCGTCGGCGGCGCGCTCGGGATGCCGCTGGCCGCGTACCTCGCCCTGAACGCCGACTGGCACTCGCTGTTCTGGCTCGCCGCCGGGCTCGGCGTCGCCGGGCTCGTGCTCGTTCTCCTCTTCGTCCCCGAGGACGTGCTGCTCTCCCCCGGACGCCTCGACGTCCCCGGAGCCATCGGCCTCGCGATCGGCCTGACCGGGCTGCTGCTCTACGTCTCGCGCGGCGCTCAGTGGGGATGGACCTCGCCGCTGGGCCTGAGCCTGGTGATCGGCGGCATCCTCGTCCTGCTGCTGTGGGGCTGGTATCAGCTGCGCACCACCGACCCGCTGCTCGACCTGCGCGTCGCCGCACGACCCGCCGTCCTGCTGACGAACATCGCGGCGATCGGCATGGGCTTCGCGCTGTTCGGATCGAACGTCACGTTCCCGCAGATGCTCGAGCTGCCGGTCGAGACCGGATCCGGCTTCGGGCTCGACATGATCTCGGCGGCGTTCGTCGTCATGCCGGCGGGCCTCGTGATGATGGTGATCTCGCCGCTGTCCGGCTGGCTGGAGCGCACGATCGGCCCTCGCCCACTGTTCACGGGCGGTGCAGCCGCGCTCGTCATCGCATACGTGTACGTGCTCATCTGGTCGAGCGAGTGGATCCACATCCTCATCGCGAACGCCATCATCGGCGTCGGCATCGGCTTCACGTTCGCCGCCATGCCCATGATCATCATGCGCTCGGTGCCCTCGAACGAGACCGGGGCATCGAACGGCCTCAACGCCCTGTTCCGCTCCGTCGGCACCTCGAGCGCCTCGGCCGTCATGGGCGGTGTGCTCGCCAGCATGACCATCGACGTCGACGGCGTCGCGGTCCCCACCCACGACGCGTTCCAGGTGTGCTTCTGGCTCGCGATCGTCGCCGGCCTGGTGGCGCTCGTGCTGTCGCTGTTCATCCCGAAGATCCGCCCGCTCGAGAAGCACCCCTCGCTGCCGAGCTGACGGCTCGGGCCTGCAGCTCTACAGCGTGAAGCCGTCCGGATCACCGGGCTGCGGCGGCCGCAGCCGGGCGGGTAGCGGCCAGGCGAGCACGATCGGCTCGGATGCCGGGCGCGTGATGTCGCCGTAGTCCTCGGCCTTCACGACGATGCGGCCGGCGATGCCGTCGCGGTCAGGTGTGACCTCGACGATGCGGACGCGGGTGGGGCGCCCGTCGTCCTCAAGCATCCACGGCTCGGCGAGCCAGGCGAGGCCGTGCGCCTCGAGCGCCTCCTCGGCCACGAGCCAGTCGACCGGGTCGGAGACGGTGCGTCCGAGTACGTCGACGGCCACCCAGTCGTCGCCCGAGGGGCGGATCCAGCCGAGCAGCTCGCCGTCGTCGCGGCGGTGCGGGGTCCAGTCGTCCATCCGACGATGGTACGCGGCCGCGACGGTTCGGGGGCGGAAACGACGGATGTCGGACGGAACCGTCTGTTCCGTCCGACATCCGTACAGAAAGCCCCCGAAGTGTCAGGGGATCGGATCAGGCGCGGACGGCGAAGCCGCCGGTCCAGCCGATCTGCTCGCGCACGGCGAGCACCATCTGCAGGAAGCCGAGGGCCTCGAGCTCGCGTGCGCGCTTGAGAGCACCGGCATCCGCGACCTTCAGGCCCGCAGCAGTGACGACGTCGGCGAGGAGCTTCTTCGCGGCGTCGTCGTCGCCCGCGACCTGCACGACGGTCGGCTCGCCGCCCAGCTCACCCGCGGCGAGGGTCGCGGCGAAGTTCGTGTTGAAGGCCTTGACCACCTTCGCACCGGGCACGAGCGCTGCGAGCTCGGCCGCGGCCGACGAGTCGGCCGGCACGACGAGACCGTCGAACGTGGCGAAGTCGACCGGGTTGGTGATGTCGACGACGACCTTGCCGGTGAGCTGCTCGCCGTACGCAGCGGCGATCTCGGCGAGTGCCGGGTACGGCACGGCGAGCACGACGATCTCACCCGTGATCGCGTCGCCCACGACCCCGGCGGTCGCGCCGATGGATGCTGCAGCGGTTCCCGCCTTCTCGATGTCGCGCGCGAGGATCTGCACGCTCGCTCCGCCCTTGGCTGCGATGCCGGCGATTGCCTGGCCCATGTTCCCGGTTCCGATGACGGTGATCGCGGTCATTGTGATGCCTTTCGTCTGTTGTTCCGCCGCCGCATTTGCTTGCTTCGGCAACTACGCATCGAAACGCCCTTGTCTCGGCAACTATTCCCGACAGAATGGAGAACATGGCCGCATCGCTCCCCCGGATGACCCCGCAGCAGTCCCGAGCATGGCTCGCGCTCATCAGCACCGCCGAACTGCTCCCCGCGGCTCTGGATGCTCAGCTGCAACGCGACGCGTCACTGACCCACTACGAGTTCATGCTGCTGAGCGCCCTGCAGCGCACCGGCGCGATGCGCCTGAGCGACCTCGCCGCGGCGACGAACGCCACGCTCCCCCGAGCCTCGAAAGTCGTCAGCAGACTCCAGCAGCGCGGACTCGTGCAGCGTGAGGAGAGCGAGCACGACCGGCGCAGCATCCTGCTCGAGCTCACGCGGCAGGGGCGCCGTCAGCTCGTGCTCGCGACGCCCGACCACTTCGCCACCGTGCACCGACTGGTCCTCGACCGGCTGAACCCGGAGCAGCTCGACCACCTCGCCGATGCCCTCGAACCCGTGCTCGAGGCACTGGACCCCCAGCAGCGGTTCGGGGTGCCAGGGCGCTGAACGGAGCGGCTTGTTCACATGCCACCGAGGATGGCGACAAGGAACGCCGCGCGATCGAGGGCGTTGAGCGGGTTCAGCCCGGTGATCTCCTCGATGCGCGCGGCGCGCTTGCGGAGGGTGTTCTCGTGGATGAACAGATCGGCTGAGGCCGCCTGCACCCCGCCGTCCTTCAGGCAGAGAGCCTCGGCCGTCTGCAGCAGCTGCGTGCGGTGACGCGCGTCGTACCGGCGCAGCGGCGTGATCACGTGCTCCGTGAACGGAGCGATCTGGTCGGGCGTGAGCCGGTGCACCAGCCCCTCCCACGTGGCGAGGTCGCGGGGACCTGCCGGTCGCCGCAGCCGGGGCGCGATGGCGGCAGCGGCGAACGCCTCCCGAAGCGCGATCGCGATGCGTTCCTGCGCGATCGGACCGCTCCAGCCGAACACAGCATCGATGTCGTGCGGTGCGGAGAGCAAGCCGCCGATGGTGCCCGGCACGATCGCGACCGTGTCCGCGCCGACCGTGCCGACGACAGAGCCCTCGGGGAGCGGCAGACGGATCGTGCTGGGCGCGACGACGATGTGCACAGCATCCGCGTTGTCGAGTTCGGCTCCGAGGACGACGGCGCTGGCCTGCCCGCGGCGCACCATGTCGATGATCGCCCCGACACGGGCGCGCTCGCGCGCCTCCTGCTCCTGCCGATGCTGCTCGGCCGCCAGGCGCTGCGTGATCTCGACGAACGCGACATCGGCCGGGATCCGCAGCACCGCGACGCCCAGGGCGTTCGCCGTCCGGATGATCGGCGCCGGCACCTCATCGGTCACGACGCCGAGGGCGAAGCCGATCGCGGACGCGCCGGCATCGCAGACGGCCGCCACGAACTTGCGCTGCGCTTCGACCTCGGTCATCGAGATCCCCGAGGTCAGCACGAGCTCGCCGCCGCGCAGGTACGGGCTCGGGTCGAGCAGATCCGACGGCAGCGACCAGCGGATCACCCTATCGAGGCCGACCGGCCGTCCGGCGAGCGCCATCGGCGGCCCGTCCCACGCGAGCAGGTCCGCGACGCGGACGTCGCCGACCAGCGCATCCGCGTCTTCCCTTCTCCGCCCGACCATGACCCGACGATAAGGCGGTCGTGTTTCGCCACCGTTTCCCCGAGATTGCCGGAGGTGTGCTCTCCCCCACCTCCGCAGGCGCGGACGGGTGATCTCCTCCACACAATCCCCTCCTGCAACAGCGCCGAAACATTCGAGGACTCCAATGAGCGGTGACCGAAAGGAATGCGCCATGACCACCACATCCGCACCTCCCGCCACACCCGCAGCCCCGCCCGCGGCCGAGCGCGTCGACAAGGACTATCCGCTCTCCCGCGTCCCCGCACACTCTCGACAGGGCTGGTTCGGCGTCCTCGTCGTCGTCGGCGGGTTCGTCTTCTTCACCCCGACGATGGTCACCGGCGGACAGGTCGCCGGCGCGTTCGGCTTCGGCACGTTCCTACTCCTGTGCGCTGTCGCGACCGCCGTGCTCGGCCTCTACATCTCCACCCTCGGCGCGGCGAGCGCCCGCACCGGTCTGTCCACGGTCCTCATCTCGCGCCTCACCCTCGGTCGGGTCGGCGGCAAGTGGGCCTCGATCGTGCTCGGCGGCACCCAGATCGGCTGGTACGGGATCACGGTCGGCATCTTCGCGAACCTCCTCGCATCCGCCCTCGGCTGGTCGGAGTCGTGGCCGCTCGCGATCTTCGGCGGCCTCCTCATGGCGACCACCGCCTACTGGGGGTTCAAGGGCATCGAAGTGCTCTCGTGGGTGTCAGTGCCGCTCATGTTCGCCCTGTGCATCTGGATCACCGCGCTCTCCCTCGACGAGGCCGGCGGCATCGGCGGACTCTTCGCGACGAGCGGCGACAGCTCGATCACCCCCGGCATGGCGATCACCATGATGATCGGAACCTTCATCTCCGGCGGAACGCAGATCGGCAACTGGACCCGCTTCGCCCGCAGCGCGCGCACCGCTTTCCTGGTCTGCCTGGGTGCGCTCCTGGTCGTCGAGACCGCGATGCTCGTGTTCGGCGGCATCGGTGCGATCGCGTTCGACGAGGCCGACTTCGCCACGTTGCTGTTCACGATGGGCCTCGCCGGCCTCGGCGTCTTCATGCTCACGTTCAACCTCTGGACCACCAACGACAACGCGGCCTACGCGTTCGGCGTCGCAGGGTCCGAGCTGTTCGGCAAGGCCGACAAGCGCCCCTTCATCATCGGCGGAGTCATCATCGGCATCGCCCTCGCCGTCAGCGGCCTGGCCGACTCGATGACCATGTTCCTCGTCACGCTCGGCACGGTGATCCCGCCACTGGGCGGCGTCATCATCGGAACGTTCCTGTTCGTCTGGCGGCGCCGCGACCCGGGGACAGACCTCGACAACGTCCCGGCCTTCATCTGGCCCGGCATCATCGCCTATCTGCTGGGCACGGCAGCAGCCGCGTTCGGTTCCGTCACGGGCATCGGCAGTCCGGCCATCCAGGGCGTCCTCGTCGCCGTGATCGCCGCCCCGATCTGCCACTGGGTCGCCCGCAGCACCCGCCCGGCCGCGGTCGCGGCGTCTCCCGCAACACCGGCGCCGGACGCCGCACAGCATGCGAACGCACAGCACACGAACGCACAGAACGGAGCGGGCGAATGACCGCAACCCTGATCCGCAACGCGGATATCATCACCATGGACGCGAACACGCACGCGACTCCGGTGCGGCGTGACCTGCGCATCGCGGACGGATGCTTCACCGAGATCGGCACGAACCTCGAAGCGCGACCGGGCGAGACCGTGATCGACGGCACGGGAATGCTCGTCACCCCGGGTTTCGTCAACGCGCACACCCACTCGTGGGAGTACCTCTACAAGGGCCGCTACGACAACATGCCGCTGGAGCTGTGGATGGCGTACTCCTACCCCATCCTCGGCGGCAGCCCCACCCCGCCGGATCTCATCCGGCTGCGCACGCTCATGTTCGCGATGGAGTCGATGAAGTCGGGCGTGACCACGCTCATCGACGATGTGCTCGAGACGCCAGGGCAGGACCTCGACCAGCTCGCGGCCGTCGCCGGCGCGTACAGCGACATCGGGATCCGGGCCAATGTCTCTGGCCACATCATCAACCGGCCGTTCGTCGACACCCTGCCGTTCGTCGCCGATTGGCTGCCCGAGGAGGTCGTCCGCCAGGTGCGGCAGGCACCGACGCTCACCGCGGCGGAGTACCTCGACTATTCCCGTGATGCCTTCCGCAGGCATCACGGCACGGCGGGCGGTCGCATCCGGTACATGCTGGCGCCGTCCGGCCCGCAGCGCTGCACCGACGATCTGCTCGTGGGGGCGGCATCCCTGTCCGCGGAGTTCGACGCCGAGGTGCACATCCACGTGCTCGAGACGAAGACGCAGGCGGTGACCGGTGACGAGCTCTACGGCGGACGCACCCTCGTGCAGCACCTCGATGAGATCGGCGCCCTGAACCCGCGTACGACGTTCGCTCACGGCATCTGGGTCACGGGCGACGACATCGAGCGGATCGCACGGTCGGGCGTCTCCGTCTCGCACAATGCGATCTCGAACCTCAAGCTCGGGTCCGGCATCCTGCCCTGGCGCGACTACCAGGACGCGGGCGTGAATCTCGGCCTCGGCACGGACGGATGCTCCTCGAGCGACACACCGCGCCTCATGGAGGTCATGAAGACCGCGGCTCTCCTGCACAAGGTCACCGAACCGGACTTCGAGCGCTGGCCGACCGTGCCCGAGGTGCTGGACGCCGCGACCATCGGCGGCGCCCGCAGCGGGGTGCTGGACCAGACGATCGGCTCCATCGAAGTCGGCAAGCGCGCCGACCTCGTCATGTTCGACACGACGACCCTGGCGTTCCTGCCCACCAACCGCCTCGAGAACCACCTCGTCTACAGCGAGAACGGATCGTCGATCGTGCGTGTCATGGTCGACGGAGTCGTCACGGTCGAGCACGGCCGGCTCACTCTCGTCGACGAGGACGCGGTCCTCGCCGCATTCCGCGAGATCATGCCGCGGATCCGGGAGGAGCAGGATCGCCTGGATGCCGTGAACGAGGTCTTCGCACCGGCCTTCGCCCGGATGCACATGGAGTCGGCCCGGCGGCAGATGCCGGTCAACCGCTGGACCGGCGACGAGCGGACCTGGGTGGGCGCGCACGCGCGCGCCTGATCGCTCGATCCGGAGCCCCGTCCGATCACGGGCGGGGCTTCAGTGCGCGTACTCCATGAGTTCGACGCCGAGGACGCGGAACGCGTCGTGCACACGCAGCCGGTGCGCGATCGAGAGGTCGTCGAAGCCGACGATCATGGCGTAGGCGACACCGGATCGGGGGCCGGCGAGCACACCGGCCTCGGCGCGCACGCCCCGATCGCGCCCGGTCTTGTTGATGAACAGCAGACCGTGGGCGTCGTGGTCGTGCGCGAACGGATCGAGGCCGGTGGATGCCGCCACGAGGCTGAGGTCCTGGTTCAGGCTCAGCCACTCGGCGACCTGCGCGCTGACCGCGGCGTCCACAGCCCGGGAGTTCACCAGGGCCGAGAAGAGTCCGGCCAGCTCGCGTGCGGTGCCGACGGCGACCTGCGGCGCGTCGTCGAGCCCGCGCTCGTCACGGAAACGGTCCAGGACCGCCGTCTGCGGCATGCCGAGCGCGGCGATGCGCTCGCGCACCCGATCGAGCCCGACCTGTTCCAGCAGAATGTTGACGGCGATGGGGTCGCCGACGGCGGCGGCGAGCACAGCGAGGTCGCTGAGCGGCAGGGCGGGAGCGCGCAGACTGCGCCACAGGCCCGATGCCGCCACAGCATCGGGCGAGGCGCGGTCCACGATCTCGAGCGGATCGAGGGCGCCCGACTCGAACCCGGATGCCACCTCGATGAGCAGCGGCACGACGCCGAGCCCGGCGATCGGCAGCGTGAGGTGGTCATCTCCGGCGAGCACCTGCGAGCCGCTGTCGAGGTCGATCACGTGCACCGCCACGTGGGCGCCGGCATCCGCCAGCTCCTCGAGGGCCCGCGTCGTCGCGGCGAACGACCTCCGCCCGATGGCTGCACGGCGCGGTAGACGACGGGTGCTGCGCTGCGATCTGCGCATCATCGCAGGCTCAGGGGGAGTGCCCACGCGAGGTCCTTCCGAGAAGGTGGGGAGGTGCCGCACCGGCCGGGGCGTCGGCGACTCAGGCCATCCTAACCCCGGCCGTCGACAACCTGTCCTGGCTTGCGCCGAAGATCACCAGATGGTCACGCGCTGGTCGCTCGGAAGGTGCAGCGCATCTCCTTCGGCCACCCCGAACGCCTCGTAGAAGGCGTCGATGTTGCGAACGATCTGGTTGCAGCGGAACTCGTTCGGGGCGTGCGGGTCGATCGTCAGCAGACGGATCGTCTCGGCGTCGCGGCTCTTCTGCTGCCACACCTGCGCCCAGCTCAGCAGCAGTCGCTGCACGCCGGTGAGGCCGTCGATGACCGGCGCCTCGGCTCCCCCGAGCGACAGCTCGTACGCCTTCAGCGCGATCCCGAGCCCGCCCAGGTCACCGATGTTCTCACCGATCGTGAGCGCGCCGTTGACGTGGTTCTCCTCGTCGAGGCCGACCGGCACGAGCGCGTCGTACTGCGCGATCAGAGCCTTGGTGCGCTCCTCGAACGCCGCGCGGTCGGCATCCGTCCACCAGTCGTCGAGCTTGCCGGTGCCGTCGTAGCGGCTGCCCTGGTCGTCGAAGCCGTGGCCGATCTCGTGACCGATCACGGCGCCGATGCCGCCGTAGTTCGCCGCGGCATCGCGCGAGGCGTCGAAGAACGGGTACTGCAGGATCGCGGCGGGGAACACGATCTCGTTCATCGACGGGTTGTAGTAGGCGTTCACCATCTGCGGCGGCATGTGCCACTCGCCCAGGTCGATGGGCTTTCCCACCTTGTCGATGTTGCGGTCGTGCTCGAAGACGTTGGCGCGGCGCACGTTGCCGAAGATGTCGGCGGCGTCGATCTCGAGCGTCGAGTAATCGCGCCACACCTCGGGATGCCCGATCTTCGGGGTGAACGCGTCGAGCTTGGCGAGCGCCCGCTCACGGGTGTCGGGGCTCATCCACTCGAGCGTGGTGATGCTCTGCCGGTACGCCTCGATGAGGTTCCCGACGAGCTCGTCCATGGCGGCCTTCGCCGTCGGCGGATAGTGCCGCTCGACGTAGACCTTGCCGATCGCTTCGCCGAGGGCCCCCTCGGTGACCGAGACGCCGCGCTTCCAGCGCTCGCGGATCGTGGGGACGCCGGTGAGCTCGGTGCCGTAGAACGAGAAGTTCTCCTGCACGATGTCGTCGGTGAGGAACGGAGCTGCCGCGTGCACGGCGTGCGCACGCAGCCATGCCTTCCAGTCGTCGAGGCGGCCTGCCGTGAGCAGCGAGCCGAGCCCTTCGAAGGCGCTCGGCTGGCTGACGA
The DNA here is from genome assembly GCF_903645325.1 of Microbacterium tenebrionis. Lineage (GTDB taxonomy): Bacteria > Actinomycetota > Actinomycetes > Actinomycetales > Microbacteriaceae > Microbacterium > Microbacterium tenebrionis. Next base: position 10,196 of record NZ_CAHJXQ010000001.1, on the reverse strand, counting down.
CGACCTCGGCGAAGGCATCCGGGTTCGTCGGGCCGACGGCATCCCGCCATCCGGCCAGGTCGACGCCGACGAGCGTCTGGAACTCGTCCCACGTCTTCAGGTTGTACGTCTTGATGGCGTCGCGGCTGGCGACGTTGTCCCAGTGGTGCGAGGCGATCTCCGTCTCGAGGGCGAACGAGCGCTCGGCGTCGCCGGCGGCATCCGCGACTCCGGCGAGCGCGAGCAGGCGCTCGAGGTGCGCCCGGTAGGCGTCGCGCGTGCCGGCGAAGTTGTCGAGGCGGTAGTAGCTCTCATCGGGCAGCGAGAGGCCCGACTGCACGAGCACGGGCACGTATCGCTCCGGGTCGCCGGGGTCGCCGTCGACGTACAGACCGATGAGGTGCGCGCGGCCGTCGCGCTCGTAGGCCCCGGCGAGGGCGAGCAGCGCGGGGATGCCGTCCACGGCATCGATCTCGGCGAGGGTCTCCTGCAGCGGCTGGATGCCGGCGGCGTCGATGCGCGCGGTGTCCATGAAGCTCGTGAACAGGTCGCCGATCTTGCGCTCGAGCGTGCCGGGCTCGGCGCTCTGCGCCTCCTCGATGATCGTGCGCACGTCCTTCTCGGCCTGCTCGGCGAGCATGTGGAACGACCCCCAGCGCGCCTTGTCCCCGGGGATCTCGGTGCGCTCGAGCCACGCGCCGTTGACGTGGCGGTACAGGTCGTCCTGCGGGCGGATGTCGGAGCTGAACTCTTCGGTCGCGAGACCGGCAGGAAGAACATCAGTCATGCGTCCACCCTATGCGCGCGAATCAGTGGCGGCGGAAGAAGCCGCGGCGGGCTGCCAGGTCGGGTTCCGGAACGTCGGTGGCGGCACGGGTCGCCCGGCGCTCCCGCCAGCGCCGCGCCTCGGCATCCACATCGCGGGTCTTCGTCACCACCGGCGGTCCGCCCAGCAACTGCCGTCGCGCCTCGATCACGCGCTTGTTGAAGTCCTCGAGCAGCTCACGGACGTCGGTCTCGCGCGAGAATCGGTCGAGCGTCGCATCGAGCTCGCGGTCCTCGGTGCGCAGCAGGATCGCCGTTCTGCCGCGCCCGATAGCGGGCCGCGGCGTCTCGAGGATCAGTCATCGTCCACCTCCGGATGCCGGTCCTTTCAGCCTACGCGCGCATCGGATCCGTGTCGCCGGCAGGCCATAGGCTCGAGGGATGACCGCCCGCCCCGCCTCCCTCAATCGGGAGATCCTGCGCCTGGCGGTCCCGGCGCTCGGCGCGCTCGTCGCCGAACCCGCGTTCCTCATGGTGGATGCCGCGCTCGTCGGCCACCTCGGCACCGTCCCGCTCGCGGGGCTCGGCATCGCGAGCGCCGTGCTGCAGACGATCGTCGGCCTGATGATCTTCCTCGCGTACTCGACGACGCCGGCCGTCGCCCGCCGGTTCGGCGCCGGGGATCACAAGGACGCTGTCTCCGTCGGCATCGACGGCATGTGGCTGGCGCTCGGACTCGGCGCGGTTCTCGCGGTCGTCGGCGCGACGTCGTCGGACTGGCTCGTCTCGCTGTTCGGCGCATCCACCGAGGTCGCCGAACAGGCAGACACCTACCTGATGATCAGCATGTGGGGCCTGCCGGCCATGCTCATCGTCTTCGCCGCGACCGGGCTGCTGCGCGGCATGCAGGACACCGTGACGCCGCTGTGGATCGCCGGCCTCGGGTTCGGCGCCAACGCGCTGCTGAACCTCCTGTTCATCTACGGTTTCGGCTGGGGCATCGCCGGATCCGCCGTCGGAACGGTCACCGCTCAGTGGGCCATGGTCGCCGCCTACGTGATCGTCGTCGGGCGCCTCGCACGCAAGCACTCGGCATCGGTCCGCCCGCAGCGCGACGGCGTGCGCGGATCGGCGCGGTCGGGCGGCTGGCTGTTCCTGCGCACGGTCAGTCTGCGCGCGGCTCTGCTGATCACGGTCGGCGTCGCGACGGGCATCGGCACCGATGAGCTCGCCGGATGGCAAGTGGTCTTCACGATCTTCTCGGCCGCGGCTTTCGCCCTCGATGCTCTGGCGATCGCCGCCCAGGCTCTTGCCGATGAGCGCCTGGGCGCCGGTGACATCCCCGGCGTCAAGCACGTCCTCGCCCGCACGGTCGCCTGGGGCGCCTGGTTCGGCGTCATCGTCGGACTGATCATCGGTGCCCTCTCCGGCGTGATCGGACTGGCGTTCACGGGTGACCCGGACGTGGCGGAGCTGATCCAGCCGGCACTCATCGTGCTGGCCGTCGCCCAGCCGATCGCCGGGATCGTCTTCGTGCTCGACGGCGTGCTCATGGGCTCAGGGGACGTCCGCTACCTGGCGATCGCCGGGGGCCTCAACCTCGTGCCCTTCGTGCCCGCGCTGCTCATCGTCGCGCTCACCGGTGTGACGGGAACCGCCGGCGTCACCTGGCTGGCGGTGGCGTTCTTCGGGGTGTACATGCTCGCCCGGTTCGCGACCCTCGGCTGGCGGGTGAAGACGGGCGGCTGGCTGCGGGCGGAGGCGTAGGGGCTTCGATCGGACGATGCCAGGATGGTGGCATGAGCGCAGCCTGGCCCGGAGACTCCGCCACCGTCGAGAACTGGGTGCGGGCGGTGCTGCGGCACTCGGCCTCCGTCGACGAGATCGCGGTGCGGGGGCTCGAGGGCGTCCGTGTGACCGCCGATCTCGACGGCCTCGACCTGCGCGAGCTGACCGTGGATGCCACGCGCGCCGACCTGCGGATCACGCCGAACCGCGACGCGGCGCCGGGCGCTCGGCCGGGCGACGCCGTTCAGCCGGACGAGCTGGCACGCGAGGTCGGGATCGCGAGAACTGTGCGGTTCACGGCGCTGCCGATGCGCATTCAAAAGACGCCCGTGACGATCGACATCCGCGTCGAGGACCTGCCGCTCGCCTGGATCACCTACGCCGAGCCGACGGAGCCGGGCCTCCCCGAGAGCCGCTACGCCCTGGCTCCGGACGATGAGCGCGACGGGCTGCGCGGGACATTCCGATTCGCCATCGCCGCCGACGACATCGGCCCGCTCGTCACGATGGTGATGCGTCCGCTACTGCGGGAAGGCGGGGTGCGGCTCGGTCGGGTGCGCATCGCCGTCGACGGCGCTGGCGACGACATCCGGATCAGCGCGTCAGCCGGTCTGCGCTGGAAGCTGCTCTTCGCATCGGCGCGAGCTGAGGCGACTGTCTCCGTCACTCACGACGGGGTCGTCACCGTGAAGGCGCTGACGCTCGGCAGCCACAACCCCGCGGTGAAGGTCGCGCTGCTGTTCGCGCGGCGACACGTGCGCGAGGTCGTCGGGAGGACCTTCGACGCGGGCGAGATGTTCAACGACGAGGGATCGGGCATCCGCCTCCACGACATCCGCGTCGGCACCGGTGACGAGCTGAGCGTGGCGGGCCGGTTCTCCTGAGTCGGGCCGACTCGTTCTCCACAGGCGACGAGAATCGCGGGCTTCCCCCCGTTCGCGGGGATCCGCGAACGAGGTCGGCCCGCCCCTGGCATCCTTGCGGGAAAGCGAGCATGATGAAGGGATGCTGACGATGACCGAACCGCAGGTCTGGACCCTGATCGGCGTGTTCGCCACGGGTCTGTTCGGCATGATGACGCTCATGTCGACGATGTTCGTCCGCATCATCCGCACGGAGATCCAGGGCGTTCACCGTCGCCTCGACCGACTCGACGCCGACGTCAACGCGCTGATGCGACACACGTTCGGCGTTCAGCGCGACTGAGCCTCATCCGGCGCGGCGCCGGTGCTACGCCCACCTCCGGCTCGGCCCGCACGCGGGCCTCACCCGGCGCTGCGCCGGTCTGCCGCGCTCCGCACGGCGGGTGCCTCAGGCAGGCTACGCCCACCTCCGGCACCACTCGTACATGATCACGGCGCCCGCCGCGCTCGCGTTGATCGACCGGGTCGACCCGTACTGCGTGATCTCGATGTGGCCCGATGCCGCGGCGATAGCCTCGTCGGTGAGGCCCGGCCCCTCCTGACCGAACAGCAGGACGCAGCGTTCGGGCAGATCCGCCTTGTCGACGGGGACGGCGCCGTCGACGTTGTCGACCGCGATGATCGGCAGGCGCTCCGAAGCCGCCCATGCTGCGAACGACGCGACGTCCTCGTGGTGCACCACGTGCTGATAGCGGTCGGTGACCATCGCGCCGCGCTTGTTCCAGCGACGACGGCCGATGATGTGCACGGTGTCGGCGAGGAACGCGTTCGCGCTGCGCACGATCGAGCCGATGTTCATGTCGTGCTGCCAGTTCTCGATCGCGACGTGGAAGGGATGCCGGCGCGTGTCGAGATCGGCGACGATCGTCTCCATGCGCCAGTAGCGGTAGCGGTCGATGACGTTGCGGGTGTCGCCGTGTTCGAGCAGTTCGGGGTCGTACTGGTCTCCGTCGGGCAGCTCGCCCTGCCAGGGTCCGACGCCGTGGGTGGTGCGCTCGGGCGTCTGCTCGTCCATCCAGCCAGATTATCCGGCCGCCTCACGCCGCTCCCGGATATTTCGGTGCACCTAAAAATAGGCTACGATTTCGGCGTGCCTAAAAATCTGACGGTGGATGCTCCGACCGCCAGCGCCGCTCCCCCGCGGAGCCTGTGGCTGCTCGGGCCCGCGCTCGTGGCCGGCGTCGCCTACCTCGATCCGGGCAACGTCGCCAGCAACATGACCGCCGGCGCGCAGTACGGCTACCTGCTGGTCTGGATCGTGCTCGCCGGCAACGTCATGGCCTGGCTCATCCAGTACCTGTCCGCGAAGCTCGGCGTCGTCACCGGGCAGAGCCTGCCCGAAGTCCTCGGCACCCGGCTGCGCAATCGCTGGGGCCGCCGTGCGTACTGGCTGCAGGCCGAACTCGTCGCCATGGCCACCGACCTCGCCGAGGTCATCGGCGGCGCCGTGGCGCTGAATCTGCTCTTCGACGTGCCGCTCCTGCTCGGGGGACTGATCACCGGCGCGGTCTCGATGATCCTGCTCGCGGTGCAGTCCCGTCGCGGTGCCCGGCCGTTCGAGTTCGTGATCGTCGGCCTCATGGTGATCATCACCGTCGGATTCCTCGCCGGCGTCTTCATCGCCCCGCCGGATGCCGCAGGCGTGGTCTCGGGCATCGTCCCGCGCTTCGAGGGGACCGGGTCCGTGCTGCTGGCGGCATCCATTCTCGGCGCGACGATCATGCCGCACGCGATCTACGCGCACTCCGCGCTCAGCCGCGACCGCTTCGGCGCGAACTCGCGCACCCGCCCGGCGGATGCCGCCGCCGAGGCCGCCCGCACCGAGACATCCCGCATCCGGCGCCTGCTGACCGCGACCCGCTGGGACGTCACGATCGCCATGATCATCGCGGGATCCGTGAACCTCGGCATCCTGCTGCTCGCGGCGGCCAACCTCGCCGGCGTCGACGGAACGGACTCGCTCGAAGGAGCGCATGCCGCCCTCACCGCGGGTCTCGGGCCGGTCGTCGCGACGTTCTTCGCCGTGGGACTGCTCGCCTCCGGTCTCGCCTCGACGTCGGTCGGTGCCTATGCGGGTGCCGAGATCATGCACGGACTGCTGCACGTGCGCATCCCGCTGCTCGCCCGCCGCCTCATCACGCTCATCCCGGCGCTGCTGATCCTCGGCGTCGGCGTCGACCCGACGCTCGCGCTCGTGCTGAGTCAGGTCGTGCTGTCGTTCGGCATCCCGTTCGCGCTCATCCCGCTCGTCGCGCTGACGGCGCAGCGGCGCACGCTCGGCCCGTGGGCGAACCGGGCGTGGACGACGGCCTCCGGCTTCGTGGCATCCGTGCTGCTCATCGCGCTCAACGGGGCTCTGCTCTGGCTGGTGCTCACGGGGGCGTGAACAGCGCCCACCTAGACTGGGAGCGTGGCATCCCCCGCAGCTGACGACTATCTGAAGACGGTGTTCGCGCACACCGAATGGCAGGACGCCGCGATCACTCCCTCGCAGCTCGCCGCGAAGCTCGGCATCGCCCCCTCGAGCGTGACCGAGATGGTCAAGAAGCTCGCCACCGCAGGGCTCGTCTCGCACGTGCCGTACGGCGCCGTCCGGCTGACGGATGCCGGCGAGGCGCGCGCGCTGCAGATGGTGCGGCGACACCGTCTCATCGAGACCTGGCTCGTGCAGGAGTTCGACTACGCGTGGGACGAGGTGCACGACGAGGCCGAGGTCCTCGAGCACACGATCAGCGAACGGCTGCTCGAGGGCATCGACGCGCGCCTCGGCCACCCCCGGTTCGATCCGCACGGCGACGCGATCCCGGATGCCGCGGGCACGGTCGTCCGCGACCCCTTCGTGCTGCTCGCCTCCGCCGAGATCGGTCACACCGGGCGCGTGCTGCGAGTCAGCGACGTCGACCCCCAGCTGCTGCGCGAGATCGAGGCATCCGGACTCGGCGTCGGGCACACCGTCGTCGTGACCGCCGACGGCATCGAGGTCGACGGCTCCCCCGTCGCCCTGCCGGACGGCGCCGCAGAGGCGATCTGGCTCACGGCGTAATCCGACGGCAACACCACCGCGGCGTCGCACCGACCAATAGGCTGAGCACATGGCACACCGCGATGACATCGAATGCTGGCTCACCGACATGGACGGCGTGCTCGTGCATGAGAACGACGCCATACCCGGCGCATCCGAACTGCTCGCCGGGTGGGAGGCGAACGGCATCCCCTATCTCGTGCTGACGAACAACTCGATCTTCACCGCGCGCGACCTCTCAGCGCGGCTGCGCACCAGCGGTCTGCGGGTTCCCGAGGAACGGATCTGGACGTCGGCGCTGGCCACGGCCGACTTCCTCAAGCAGCAGGTTCCTGGCGGCTCGGCGTTCGTCATCGGCGAGGCGGGCATCCTCACGGCGCTCCACGAGGCCGGGTTCGTGATGACCGAGACGAACCCCGATTTCGTCGTCGTCGGCGAGACGCGCAACTACTCGTTCGAGGCGATCACCAAGGCCATCCGCCTGATCAACAAGGGCGCGCGTTTCATCGTCACCAATCCCGACGCGACCGGCCCGAGCGCCGACGGCGTGCTGCCGGCAACCGGCGCGATCGCCGCGCTGATCACCAAGGCCACGGGCCGCGAGCCGTACGTGGTCGGCAAGCCGAACCCGATGATGTTCCGGTCTGCACTGAACAAGATCGGCGCGCACTCGAAGAAGACCGGCATGATCGGCGACCGCATGGACACCGACATCGTCGCCGGCATCGAGGCGGGCCTGCACACGGTGCTGGTGCTCACGGGCATCAGCGACCAGCGCGAGATCGAGAAGTATCCCTTCCGCCCCGACGAGATCGTCGACTCTGTCGCCGATCTGCTGCCGACCATCACCGGGACGGTTCGCACCGTCGAGGGATGATGGGCGTTCTCGACGACGGCGAGCGGATCACGGCAGCGGATGCCGCGACCTGGCGCGCCTGGCTCGAGGAGAACCACGCGACCGCCGCGGGGGTCTGGGTGCTGAACGTTCGCGGTGATGCGTCTGGGCTGTCGTACGAGGATGCCGTCCGCCTGGCGCTCTGCTTCGGGTGGATCGACGGACCGGTGCGGAAGTTCGACTCGGCGAACGCGCAGTGGTTCTCACCGCGTCGCCCGTCGAGCGGATGGGCGGCGACGAATAAGGCGCGGCTGGCCGAGCTCGAGGCATCCGGAGAGCTCGCTCCCGCTGGCATCCGAGCGATCGAGGTCGCGAAGGCGAACGGCACGTGGGAGATGCTCGACGGCCCGGAGGCCGGCATCGAGCCCGATGAGTTCGCCGCCGCACTGGATGCTGTTCCCGCCGCCCGCGCGAACTGGGATGCTTTTCCGAAGTCGGTGAAGAAGTTCGGGCTGACGAACATCGCGCTGGCACGGCGTCCCGAGACGCGGTCCGCGCGGATCGCGAAGATGGTCGCGGATGCCGCAGAAGGGAAGCGCCCATGACCCAGCAGGACGTGTTGTTCCTCGTGCTGATCCTCATCACGCTGTCGACGCTCACGGTGATCATCGTGCAGTGGGTGCGCTCACGCCGTCGCGGCGGGTCCGACGACCGCGGCGGCAACTGGTGGGAAGGGCCCTGGGACGAGGACAAGCGCTGACGCGCGGGCGACTGTCCCGCGAGAGGGGTCGTAGACGGCGACCACACTCGGGGTAAAGCAACCATTCGCGCCACCTCGCGCTCGAGGCCGGCTCCGCCCGCGCAAGCAGGGGTCGCGAACGGCGGCCATACTCGGGCCAAAGCAACGATTCGCGCCACCTCGCGCCCGAAACTCCGCCTGCGCGGTAGCGGTTCCTCAGCCGGCGGTGAGCTCCAGGCCGCGGAGCGCGGCGACCGGCTCCGGCATCCGCAGCGGGCCCGAACCAGGGGTGATCGTTCCGAGGATGCGGGGCTCGCGCGCGCCGGTGCCGCCGGGGATCACCGCGGGGATGCCGTGCATCGTGCACCAGCCGATCAGGGCGAACAGGATCGCCTCCTTCGCATCCGCCGACGCTCCGAGCTCATCGGCGAGCACGACCTCGGTGCCGGGGAGCGCGGCGCGGAGCCCGTCCATGATGAGCGGGTTGCGGCAACCACCACCCGAGACCGCGAGGTAGCCGACGCCGGCGGCGGCGACATCGCGCGCCACGGTCTGCACCGTGAGCTCGGTGAGGGTGCGCACGAGATCCGCGATCGGCAGATCCCGGCCGAGAGCGGCGACGTGCTCGCGCACGTATGCGAGGTGGAAGTGCTCCTTGCCCGTGCTCTTGGGCGCCGGCAGGGCGTAGTACGGATCGGCGAGGAGCGCCGTCAGCAACTCGTCGTCGACGGCGCCGGCGCGCGCGATCGCGGCATCCTCGTCGTAACCGAGCGGGTTGAGGCCGTACGCGCTGATGACGGCATCCACGAGGGCGTTCGCCGGACCGATGTCGTAAGCGCGCAGGCCGTCGCCGACGACCGTGATGTTGGCGATGCCGCCGAGGTTCAGGGCGGCCGAGACCCCGGCGTGCTCGCGCAGCAGCAGTTCGTCGAGGAACGACACCAGCGGCGCTCCATGCCCGCCGGCGGTGATGTCGCGGATGCGGACGTCCGAGATCACGGGAGCGCCGACCGCCTCGGCGATCCAGGCGGGCTGGCCGATCTGCAGGGTTCCGCGGGCGCGATCGTCCTCGACCCAATGGAAGACGGTCTGGCCGTGCGAGCACACGGCGTCGACGCCGCCGACGGATGCCGCGGCATCCCGTGCCACGTCGGCGAACGCCTGCCCGATCAGCGTGTCCAGCTCGCACACCTCGGCCAGCGTGGTGGCCGCCGGCGGGAGCGCTGCGACGAGACGGGCGCGCAGCGCGGCCGGGTACGGCACGCTGCCGGTGCGCAGGACTTCGCCGCGCAGCATCCCGTCGCTCTCATCGAAGTCGACGACGGCGACGTCGATGCCATCGTGGGACGTGCCGGAGAGCAGGCCGAGTACGCGCATTGCTCGAGCCTACGACCTCGACCGGCCGACACTCTGGGGGTCCGTCGACACGCATGTCGGACGGATCACGCCTATCGGTCCGACATCCGTCGCCTCGGCCCCCGAAGTGTCGGGCGCTACCGCAGCACGAACGCGGCGGCGCCGATCAGCGGCCCCTCGTCTCCGAGGCCGGAGCGGACCACGCGGGCAGCGCGCGAGTAGTCGTGCGCAGCGGATGCCGTGAGGGCGGACTGCACGAGGTCGATGTAGTCGTCCGACACCCGCGAGAAGCCTCCGCCGATCGCGATCACGTCCAGGTCGACGAGGGTCGCGGCATCCGCCAGAGCCTCGCCGACGGCACGCGCCGAGCGTTCGATCGCCGCACGGGCGGTGGCGTCGCCCGCCGCGGCATCCCTCGCCAGGTCCTCGCCGGTCGCGCCCGTCCAGCCCTGAGACTGCGCCCAGGCGGCGCTCGCGCTCGCCGTCGTGCCCGAACACGGTGCCGACGTCGTGGCCGAGGACGACGGATGCCGCCGAACGGACCGCGTCCGCCAGTCCGTAGCCGCGGACGGCGGGCATGTTCACCGGGATGATCGTGCCGGTGGCCCGGTCGACAGGCCCCGCGCTCCCGACGCCAGCTCCGACGAACGCGGCGTCGAGGGGCACCGCGGCCAGTGCGTGGCCGACGACCGCGGCGATCGCGGCATCCATCGACGCGGGGGTCGCCTCGCGACCGGTCGCCTGCCTGCTGCGGCTGCCTCGGACGCGCGGCCCCTCAGAGGTGACGAG